>CBDCKB010000005.1:0-50229 GCA_965217995.1 Rhodobacterales bacterium | reverse complement strand
TACTGCAGGTCACCGAGTGGTTACAGTGGGTTACAGTTGGTTACAGCAGGTTACGGGTGGTTACAGTTGGTTACAGCAGCCTACCGAGTAGTTACAGTGGGTTACAGCAGGTTACAGCAGGTTACCGAGATGTTACAGTGGGATACAGCAGGTTACCGAGTGGTTACAGTGGATTACAGCAAGTTACAGCAGGTTACCGACTGGTTAATGTCGGTTAGAGCAGGTTACAGCAGGTGACCGAGTGCTTACAGTGGGTACAGCAGGTTACAGCAAGTAACCGAGTGGTTACAGTGGGTTACAGCAGGTTACTGCAAGTTACCGAGTGGTTACAGTGGGTTACAGCAGGTTACAGCTGGTTCTCGAGTGGTGACAGTGGGTTACAACAGGTTACAGCAAGTTACCGAGTGTTTACAGTGGGTTACAGCAGGTTACAGCAAGTCACCGAGTGGTTATAGTTGGTTACAGCAAGTTACCGAGTGGTTACAGCGGGTTACAGCAAGTTACCGAGAGGTTACAGCGGGTTACAGAAAGTTACCGACTGGTTACGGTGGGGTACAGTGGGTTACAGCAAGTTACCGAGTGGTTACAGTGGGTTACAGAGGTTACAGCATGTTACCGAGTGACAGCTATTTACAGCGAATGACACCCAATGAAAGGTAATGACAGCAAATGAGGGTCAATGACAGGTAATGACAGCTAATGACAGGTAATGACAACACTCGGTAACCTGCTGTAACCCACTCTAACTACTCGGTAACCTGCTGTAACCTGCTGTAACCCATGTGGTTACAGTGGGTTACAGCAGGTCACAGCAGGTTACCGAGTGCTTACAGTGGGTTACAGCAGGTTACAGCAGGTTACCAAGCAAGTAACCAAGTGATTACAGTGGGTTACAGCAGGTTACAGTGGGTTACAGCAGGTTACAGCAGGTTACCGAGTGATTACAGCGGGTTACAGCAGGTTACAGCAGGTTACCAAGTGGTTACAGTGGGTTACAGCAGGTTACCGAGTGGTCACAGAGGATTACAGCAGGTTACAGCAGGTTACCGAGTGGTTACAGTGAGTTAGATCAGGTTACAGCAAGTCACCGAGTGGTTACAGTGGGTTACACCAGGTTACATCCAGGTACTGAGTGGTTACAGTGGGTTACAGCATGTTACAGCAAGTTACCGAGTGGTTACAGTTGGTTACAGCAGGTTACAGCTAGTTACCGAGAGGTTACAGTTGGTTACACCAGGTTACAGCAAGTTACCGAGTGGTTACAGTGGGTTACAACAGGTTAAAGCAAGGTACCGAGTGGTTACAGAGGGTTACAACAGGTTACAGCAAGTTACCGAGTGGTTACAGTGGGTTACAGCAGGTTACAACAGGTTGCCGAGTGGTTAGAGTGGGTTACAGAAGGTTACAGCAGGTTACCGAGTGGTTACAGTGGGTTACAGCAGGTTACAACAGGTTACGGGTGGTTACAGTGGGTTACAGCAGGTTACAGCAGTGTACCGAGTGGTTACAGAGGGTTACAGCAGGTTACAGCAGGTTACAGAGATGTTACAGTGGGATACAGCAGGTTACCGAGTGGTTACAGTGGATTACAGCAAGTTACAGCAGGTTACCGACTGGTTAATGTGGGTTAGAGTAGGTTACAGCAGGTGACCGAGTGGTTACAGTTGGTTACAGCAGGTTACAGCAGGTTACAGCAGGATACCGAGTAGTTTCAGTGGGTTACAGCAGGTTACAGCACGTTACCGTGTGGTTATAGTGGGTTACAGCAGGTTACAGCACGTTACCGAGTGGTTATAGTGGGTTACAGCAGGTTACAGCACGTTACCGAGTGGTTACAGTAGGTTACATCAGGTTACAGCACGTTACCGAGTGGTTACAGTGGGTTACAGCAGGTTACAGCACGTTACTGAGTGTTTACAGTGGGTTACAGCTGGTTACAGAACGTTACCGAGTGGTTACAGTGCGTTTGAGCAGGTTACAGCAAGTTATCGAGAGGTTACAGTGGGTTACAGCAGGTTACAGCACGTTACCGAGTGGTTACAGTGGGTTACAGCAGGTTACAGCACGTTACCGAGTGGTCACTGTGGATTACAGCAGGTTACAGCACGTTACCGAGTGGTTACAGTAGGTTGCAGCACGTTACCGAGTGGTTACAGTGGGTTACAGCAAGTTAGAGCACGTAACCCAGTGGTTACAGCGGGTTACAGCAGATTACAGCAAGTTACCGAGTGGTTACAGTGGGTACAGCAGGTTACAGCAAGTAACCGAGTGGTTACAGTGGGTTACAGCAGGTTACAGCTAGTTCCCGAGTGGTTACAGTGGGTTACAGCAGGTTACAACAGGTTACCGAGTGGTTACAGTGGGTTACAGCAGGTTACAGCAAGTGACCGAGTGGTTACAGTGGGTTACAGCAGGTTACAGCTGGTTCCCGAGTGGTTACAGTGGGTTACAGCAGGTTACAGCACGTTACCGAGTGGTTACAGTGCGTTTGAGCAGGTTACACAAAGTTACCGAGTGGTTACAGTGGGTTACAGCAGGTTACAGCACGTTACCGAGTGGTTACAGGGGGTTACAGCAGGTTACAGCACGTTACCGAGTGGTTACTGTGGGTTACAGCAGGTTACAGCACGGTACCGAGTGGTTACAGTAGGTTGCAGCACATTACCGAGTGGTTACAGTGGGTTACAGCAAGTTACAGCACGTTACCGAGTGGTTACAGAGGGTCACAGCAGGTTACAGCAGGTTATGGAGTGGTTACAGTGGGTTACAGCAGGTTACAGCAGCCTACCGAGTGGTTTCAGTGGGTTACAGCAGGTTACAGCAGGTTACCGAGATGTTACAGTGGGATACAGCAGGTTACCGAGTGGTTACAGTGGATTACAGCAAGTTACAGCAGGTCACCGACTGGTTACAGTGGGTTAGAGCAGGTTACAGTAGGTTACCGAGTGGTTACAGTGGGTTACAGCAGGTTACAGCAGGTTACGGTGTGGTTACAGTGGGTTACAGCAGGTTACAGAAAGTTACTGAGTGGTTACAGTGGGTTACAGCAGGTTACAGCAGGTTACCGAGTGGTTACAGTGGGTTACAGTAGGTTACAGCAAGTTACCGAGTGGTTACAGTTGGTTACAACAGGTTACAGCCGGTTAGAGAAGGATACCGAGTAGTTTCAGTGGGTTACAGCAGGTTACCGAGTGGTTACAGTGGGATACAGCTGGTTACAGCATGTTACCGAGAGGTTACAGTGGGTTACAGCAGTTTACAGAACGTTACCGAGTGGTTACAGTAGGTTACAGCAGGTTACAGCACGTTAACAAGTGGTTACAGTGGGTTACAGCAGGTTACAGCTCGTTACCGAGTGGTTACAGTGGGTTACAGCAGGATACAGCACGTTACCGAGTGGTTACAGTGGGTTACAGCAGGTTACAGCACGTTACCGAGTGGTTACAGTGGGTTACAGCAGGTTACAGCACGTCACCGAGTGGGTACAGTGGGTTACAACAGGTTACAGCGGGTTACCGAGATGTTACAGTGGGATACAGCAGATTACCGAGTGGTTACAGTGGATTACAGCAAGTTACAGCAGGTTACCGACTGGTTACAGTGGGTTAGAGCAGGTTACAGCAGGTTACCGAGTGGTTACAGTGGGTTACAGCAGGTTACAGCAGGTTACGGTGCGGTTACAGTGGGTTACAGCAGATTACAGAAAGTTACTGAGTGGTTACAGTGGGTTACAGCAGGTTACAGCGGGTTACCGAGTGGTTACAGTGGGTTACAGCAGGTTACAGCAATTTACCGAGTGGTTACAGTTGGTTACAGCTTGTTACAGCAGGTTACAGCAGGTTACAGCAGGTTACAGCAGGTTACAGCAGGATACTGAGTAGTTTCAGTGGGTTACAGCAGGTTAGAGCACGTTACTGAGTGGTTACAGTGGGTTACAGCTGGTTACAGCACGTTACCGAGTGGCTACTGTGGGTTACAGCATGTTACAGCACGTTACCGAGTGGTTACAGTAGGTTACAGCAGGTTACAGCACGTTACCGAGTGGTTACAGAGGGTTACAGCAGGTTACAGCACGTTACCGAGTGGTTACAGTGGGTTACAGCAGGTTACAGCACGTTACCGAGTGGTTACAGTGCGTTACAGCAGGTTACAGCAAGGTGACGAGTGGTTACTGTGGGTTACAGCAGGTTACAGCACGTTACCGAGTGGTTACAGTAGGTTACAGTAGGTTGCAGCACGTTACCGAGTGATTACAGTGGGTTACAGCAGGTTACAGAACGTTACCGAGTGGTTACAGCCGATTACAGCAAGTTACCGAGTGGTTATAGTGGATTACAACAGGTTACAGCAAGGTACCGAGTGGTTACAGTGGGTTACAGTAGGATACAGCACGTCACCGAGTGGGTACAGTGGGTTACAGCAGGTTACAGGACGTCACCGAGTGGTTACAGTGGATTATAACATGTTACAGCAAGTCACCGAGTGGTTACAGTGGGTTACAGCAGGTTACAGCAAGTTACCGAGTGGTTACAGTGGGTTACACCAGGTTACAGCGAGTTACCGAGTGGTTACAGTGGGTTACAGCAGGTTACAGCAAGGTACCGAGTGGTTACAGTTGGTTACAGCAGGTTACAGCAAGTTACCGAAAGGTTTCAGTGGGTTACAGCAGGTTACAGCAAGTTTCCGAGTGGTTACAGTGGGTTACAGCAGATTACAGCAAGTTACCGAGTGGTTACAGTGGGTTACAGCAGGTTACAGCTGGTTCCCGAGTAGTTACAGTGGGTTACAGCAGGTTACAGCAGGTTACCGAGTGTTTACAGAGGGTTACAGCAGGTTACAGCAGGTTACCGAGTGGTTACAGTGGGTTACAGCAGGTTACAGCAGGTTACCGAGTGGTTACAGTTGGTTACAGAAGGTTACAGCAGGTTACCGAGTGGTTACAGTGGGTTACAGCAGGTTACAGCAGGTTACCGAGTGGTTACAGTGGGTTACAGCAGGTTACTGCAGGTTACGGTGCGGTTACAGTGGGTTACAGCAGATTACAGAAAGTTACTGAGTGGTTACAGTGGGTTACAGCAGGTTACAGCAGGTTACCGAGTGGTTACAGTGGGTTACAGCAGGTTACAGCAATTTACCGAGTGGTTACAGTTGGTTACAGCTTGTTACAGCAGGTTACAGCAGGTTACAGCAGGTTACAGCAGGATACTGAGTAGTTTCAGTGGGTTACAGCAGGTTAGAGCACGTTACTGAGTGGTTACAGTGGGTTACAGCTGGTTACAGCACGTTACCGAGTGGCCACTGTGGGTTACAGCATGTTACAGCACGTTACCGAGTGGTTACAGTAGGTTACAGCAGGTTACAGCACATTACCGAGTGGTTACAGAGGGTTACAGCAGGTTACAGCACGTTACCGAGTGGTTACAGTGGGTTACAGCAGGTTACAGCACGTTACCGAGTGGTTACAGTGCGTTACAGCAGGTTACAGCAAGGTGACGAGTGGTTACAGTGGGTTACAGCAGGTTACAGCACGTTACCGAGTGGTTACAGTGGGTTACAGCAGGTTACAGCATTTTACCGAGTGGTTACTGTGGGTTACAGCAGGTTACAGCACGTTACCGAGTGGTTACAGTAGGTTACAGTAGGTTGCAGCACGTTACCGAGTGATTACAGTGGGTTACAGCAGGTTACAGAACGTTACCGAGTGGTTACAGCCGATTACAGCAAGTTACCGAGTGGTTACAGTGGATTACAACAGGTTACAGCAAGGTACCGAGAGGTTACAGTGGGTTACAGTAGGATACAGCACGTCACCGAGTGGGTACAGTGGGTTACAGTAGGTTACAGGACGTCACCGAGTGGTTACAGTGGGTTATAACATGTTACAGCAAGTCTCCGAGTGGTTACAGTGGGTTACAGAAGGTTACAGCAAGTTACCGAGTGGTTACAGTGGGTTACACCAGGTTACAGCCAGTTACCGAGTGGTTACAGTGGGTTACAGCAGGTTACAGCAAGTTACCGAGTGGTTACAGTTGGTTACAGCAGGTTACAGCAAGTTACCGAGAGGTTTCAGTGGGTTACAGCAGGTTACAGCAAGTTTCCGAGTGGTTACAGTGGGTTACAGAAGATTACAGCAAGTTACCGAGTGGTTACAGTGGGTTACAGCAGGTTACAGCTGGTTCCCGAGTAGTTACAGTGGGTTACAGCAGGTTACAGCAGGTTACCGAGTGTTTACAGAAGGGTACAGCAGGTTACAGCAGGTTACCGAGTGGTTACAGTGGGTTACAGCAGGTTACAGCAGGTTACCGAGTGGTTACAGTTGGTTACAGAAGGTTACAGAAGGTTACCGAGTGGTTACAGTGGGTTACACCAGGTTACAGCCAGTTACCGAGTGGTTACAGTGGGTTACAGCAGGTTACAGCAATTTACCGAGTGGTTACAGTTGGTTACAGCTTGTTACAGCAGGTTACAGCAGGTTACAGCAGGTTACAGCAGGTTACAGCAGGATACTGAGTAGTTTCAGTGGGTTACAGCAGGTTAGAGCACGTTACTGAGTGGTTACAGTGGGTTACAGCTGGTTACAGCACGTTACCGAGTGGCTACTGTGGGTTACAGCATGTTACAGCACGTTACCGAGTGGTTACAGTAGGTTACAGCAGTTTACAGCACGTTACCGAGTGGTTACAGAGGGTTACAGCATGTTACAGCACGTTACCGAGTGGTTACAGCAGGTTACAGCAAGTTACCGAGTGGTTACAGTGCGTTACAGCAGGTTACAGCAAGGTGACGAGTGGTTACTGTGGGTTACAGCAGGTTACAGCACGTTACCGAGTGGTTACAGTAGGTTACAGTAGGTTGCAGCACGTTACCGAGTGATTACAGTGGGTTACAGCAGGTTACAGAACGTTACCGAGTGGTTACATCCGATTACAGCAAGTTACCGAGTGGTTACAGTGGATTACAACAGGTTACAGCAAGGTACCGAGTGGTTACAGTGGGTTACAGTAGGATACAGCACGTCACCGAGTGGGTACAGTGGGTTACAGCAGGTTACAGGACGTCACCGAGTGGTTACAGTGGGTTATAACATGTTACAGCAAGTCACCGAGTGGTTACAGTGGGTTACAGCAGGTTACAGCAAGTTACCGAGTGGTTACAGTGGGTTACACCAGGTTACAGCCAGTTACCGAGTGGTTACAGTGGGTTACAGCAGGTTACAGCAAGGTACCGAGTGGTTACAGTTGGTTACAGCAGGTTACAGCAAGTTATCGAGAGGTTTCAGTGGGTTACAGCAGGTTACAGCAAGTTTCCGAGTGGTTACAGTGGGTTACAGCAGATTACAGCAAGTTACCGAGTGGTTACAGAGGGTTACAGCAGATTACAGCTGGTTCCCGAGTAGTTACAGTGGGTTACAGCAGGTTACAGCAGGTTACCGAGTGTTTACAGAGGGTTACAGCAGGTTACAGCAGGTTACCGAGTGGTTACAGTGGGTTACAGCAGGTTACAGCAGGTTACCGAGTGGTTACAGTTGGTTACAGAAGGTTACAGCAGGTTACCGAGTGGTTACAGTGGGTTACAGCAGGTTACAGCAGGTTACCGAGTGGTTACAGTGGGTTACAGCAGGTTACTGCAGGTTACGGTGCGGTTACAGTGGGTTACAGCAGATTACAGAAAGTTACTGAGTGGTTACAGTGGGTTACAGTAGGTTACAGCAGGTCACCGAGTGATTACAGTGGGTTACAGCAGGTTACAGCAATTTACCGAGTGGTTACAGTTGGTTACAGCTTGTTACAGCAGGTTACAGCAGGTTACAGCAGGTTACAGCAGGATACTGAGTAGTTTCAGTGGGTTACAGCAGGTTAGAGCACGTTACTGAGTGGTTACAGTGGGTTACAGCTGGTTACAGCACGTTACCGAGTGGCCACTGTGGGTTACAGCATGTTACAGCACGTTACCGAGTGGTTACAGTAGGTTACAGCAGGTTACAGCACATTACCGAGTGGTTACAGAGGGTTACAGCAGGTTACAGCACGTTACCGAGTGGTTACAGTGGGTTACAGCAGGTTACAGCACGTTACCGAGTGGTTACAGTGCGTTACAGCAGGTTACAGCAAGGTGACGAGTGGTTACAGTGGGTTACAGCAGGTTACAGCACGTTACCGAGTGGTTACAGTGGGTTACAGCAGGTTACAGCATTTTACCGAGTGGTTACTGTGGGTTACAGCAGGTTACAGCACGTTACCGAGTGGTTACAGTAGGTTACAGTAGGTTGCAGCACGTTACCGAGTGATTACAGTGGGTTACAGCAGGTTACAGAACGTTACCGAGTGGTTACAGCCGATTACAGCAAGTTACCGAGTGGTTACAGTGGATTACAACAGGTTACAGCAAGGTACCGAGTGGTTACAGTGGGTTACAGTAGGATACAGCACGTCACCGAGTGGGTACAGTGGGTTACAGTAGGTTACAGGACGTCACCGAGTGGTTACAGTGGGTTATAACATGTTACAGCAAGTCACCGAGTGGTTACAGTGGGTTACAGCAGGTTACAGCAAGTTACCGAGTGGTTACAGTGGGTTACACCAGGTTACAGCCAGTTACCGAGTGGTTACAGTGGGTTACAGCAGGTTACAGCAAGTTACCGAGTGGTTACAGTTGGTTACAGCAGGTTACAGCAAGTTACCGAGAGGTTTCAGTGGGTTACAGCAGGTTACAGCAAGTTTCCGAGTGGTTACAGTGGGTTACAGAAGATTACAGCAAGTTACCGAGTGGTTACAGTGGGTTACAGCAGGTTACAGCTGGTTCCCGAGTAGTTACAGTGGGTTACAGCAGGTTACAGCAGGTTACAGCAGGTTACAGAAGGATACCGAGTGGTTTCTGTGGGTTACAGCTGGTTTCAGCACGTTACCGAGTGGTTACAGTGGGTTACAGCAGGTTACAGCGGGTTACAGCAGGTTACAGCACGTTACCGAGGGGTTACAGTAGGTTACAGCAGGTTACAGCACGTTACCGAGTGGTTACAGTGGGTTACAGCAGGTTACAGCACGTTACCGAGTGGTTACAGTGGGTTACAGCAGGTTACAGCACGTTTCCGAGTGGTTACAGTGCATTACAGCAGGTTACAGCAAGGTACCGAGTGGTTACAGTGGGTTACAGCAGGTTACAGCACGTTACCGAGTGGTTACAGTGGGATACAGCAGGTTACAGCACGTTACCGAGTGGTTACTGTGGGTTACAGCAGGTTACAGCACGTTACCGAGTGGTTACAGTAGGTTACAGTAGGTTGCAGCACGTTACCGAGTGATTACAGTGGGTTACAGCAGGTTACAGCACGTTACCGAGTGGTTACAGTAGGTTACAGTAGGTTGCAGCACGTTACCGAGTGATTACAGTGGGTTACAGCAGGTTACAGCACGTTACCGAGTGGTTACAGTAGGTTACAGCAGATTACAGCAAGTTACCGAGTGGTTACAGCGGATTACAACAGGTTACAGCAAGGTACCGAGTGGTTACAGTGGGTTACAGCAGGATACAGCACGTCACCGAGTGGGTACAGTGGGTTACAGCAGGTTACAGCACATCACCGAGTGGTTACAGTGGGTTATAGCAAGTTACAGCAAGTTACCGAGTGGTTACAGTGGGTTACAGCAGGTTACTGCAGGTTACGGTGCGGTTACAGTGGGTTACAGCAGATTACAGAAAGTTACTGAGTGGTTACAGTGGGTTACAGTAGGTTACAGCAGGTCACCGAGTGATTACAGTGGGTTACAGCAGGTTACAGCAATTTACCGAGTGGTTACAGTTGGTTACAGCTTGTTACAGCAGGTTACAGCAGGTTACAGCAGGTTACAGCAGGTTACAGCAGGATACTGAGTAGTTTCAGTGGGTTACAGCAGGTTAGAGCACGTTACTGAGTGGTTACAGTGGGTTACAGCTGGTTACAGCACGTTACCGAGTGGCCACTGTGGGTTACAGCATGTTACAGCACGTTACCGAGTGGTTACAGTAGGTTACAGCAGGTTACAGCACATTACCGAGTGGTTACAGAGGGTTACAGCAGGTTACAGCACGTTACCGAGTGGTTACAGTGGGTTACAGCAGGTTACAGCACGTTACCGAGTGGTTACAGTGCGTTACAGCAGGTTACAGCAAGGTGACGAGTGGTTACAGTGGGTTACAGCAGGTTACAGCACGTTACCGAGTGGTTACAGTGGGTTACAGCAGGTTACAGCATTTTACCGAGTGGTTACTGTGGGTTACAGCAGGTTACAGCACGTTACCGAGTGGTTACAGTAGGTTACAGTAGGTTGCAGCACGTTACCGAGTGATTACAGTGGGTTACAGCAGGTTACAGAACGTTACCGAGTGGTTACAGCCGATTACAGCAAGTTACCGAGTGGTTACAGTGGATTACAACAGGTTACAGCAAGGTACCGAGTGGTTACAGTGGGTTACAGTAGGATACAGCACGTCACCGAGTGGGTACAGTGGGTTACAGTAGGTTACAGGACGTCACCGAGTGGTTACAGTGGGTTATAACATGTTACAGCAAGTCACCGAGTGGTTACAGTGGGTTACAGCAGGTTACAGCAAGTTACCGAGTGGTTACAGTGGGTTACACCAGGTTACAGCCAGTTACCGAGTGGTTACAGTGGGTTACAGCAGGTTACAGCAAGTTACCGAGTGGTTACAGTTGGTTACAGCAGGTTACAGCAAGTTACCGAGAGGTTTCAGTGGGTTACAGCAGGTTACAGCAAGTTTCCGAGTGGTTACAGTGGGTTACAGAAGATTACAGCAAGTTACCGAGTGGTTACAGTGGGTTACAGCAGGTTACAGCTGGTTCCCGAGTAGTTACAGTGGGTTACAGCAGGTTACAGCAGGTTACAGCAGGTTACAGAAGGATACCGAGTGGTTTCTGTGGGTTACAGCTGGTTTCAGCACGTTACCGAGTGGTTACAGTGGGTTACAGCAGGTTACAGCGGGTTACAGCAGGTTACAGCACGTTACCGAGGGGTTACAGTAGGTTACAGCAGGTTACAGCACGTTACCGAGTGGTTACAGTGGGTTACAGCAGGTTACAGCACGTTACCGAGTGGTTACAGTGGGTTACAGCAGGTTACAGCACGTTTCCGAGTGGTTACAGTGCATTACAGCAGGTTACAGCAAGGTACCGAGTGGTTACAGTGGGTTACAGCAGGTTACAGCAGGTTACCGAGTGGTTACAGTGGGTTACAGCAGGTTACAGCAAGTTACCGAGAGTTTACAGTGGGTTACACCAGGTTACAGCAAGTTACCGAGTGGTTACAGTGGGTTACAACAGGTTACAGCAAGGTACCGAGTGGTTACAGTGGGTTACAGCAGGTTACAGCACCTCACCGAGTGGGTTCAGTGGGTTACAGCTGGTTACAGCACGTCACCGAGTGGTTACAGTGGGTTATAGCAGTTTACAGCAAGTTACCGAGTGGTTACAGTGGGTTACAGCAGGTTACAGCAAGTTACCGAGTGGTTACAGTGGGTTACACAAGGTTACAACCAGTTACCGAGTGGTTACAGTGGGTTACAGCAGGTTACAGCAAGTTACCGTGTGGTTACAGTTGGTTACAGCAGGTTACAGCAAGGTACCGAGTGGTTACAGTGGGTTACAGCAGGTTACAGCAAGTTACCGAGTGGTTATAGTTGGTTACAGCAAGTTACCGAATGGTTACAGCGGGTTACAGCAAGTTACAGAGAGGTTACAGGAAGGTACCTAGTGGTTACGGTGGGGTACAGTGGGTTACAGCAGGTTACGAGTGCTTACAGTGGGTTACAGCAGGTTACAGCAGGTTACCGAGCAGATAACCAAGTGATTACAGTGGGTTACAGCAGGTCACAGCAAGTTACCGAGAGGTTACAGTGGGTTACACCAGGTTACAGCAAGTTACCGAGTGATTACAGTGGGTTACAACAGGTTAAAGCAAGGTACCGAGTGGTTACAGTGGGTTACAGCAGGTTACAGCAAGTTACCGAGTGGTTACAGTGGGTTACAGCAGGTTACAGCAGGTTGCCGAGTGGTTACAGTGGGTTACAGAAGGTTACTGCAGGTCACCGAGTGGTTACAGTGGGTTACAGTTGGTTACAGCAGGTTACGGGTGGTTACAGTTGGTTACAGCAGCCTACCGAGTAGTTACAGTGGGTTACAGCAGGTTACAGCAGGTTACCGAGATGTTACAGTGGGATACAGCAGGTTACCGAGTGGTTACAGTGGATTACAGCAAGTTACAGCAGGTTACCGACTGGTTAATGTCGGTTAGAGCAGGTTACAGCAGGTGACCGAGTGCTTACAGTGGGTACAGCAGGTTACAGCAAGTAACCGAGTGGTTACAGTGGGTTACAGCAGGTTACTGCAAGTTACCGAGTGGTTACAGTGGGTTACAGCAGGTTACAGCTGGTTCTCGAGTGGTGACAGTGGGTTACAACAGGTTACAGCAAGTTACCGAGTGTTTACAGTGGGTTACAGCAGGTTACAGCAAGTCACCGAGTGGTTATAGTTGGTTACAGCAAGTTACCGAGTGGTTACAGCGGGTTACAGCAAGTTACCGAGAGGTTACAGCGGGTTACAGAAAGTTACCGACTGGTTACGGTGGGGTACAGTGGGTTACAGCAAGTTACCGAGTGGTTACAGTGGGTTACAGAGGTTACAGCATGTTACCGAGTGACAGCTATTTACAGCGAATGACACCCAATGAAAGGTAATGACAGCAAATGAGGGTCAATGACAGGTAATGACAGCTAATGACAGGTAATGACAACACTCGGTAACCTGCTGTAACCCACTCTAACTACTCGGTAACCTGCTGTAACCTGCTGTAACCCATGTGGTTACAGTGGGTTACAGCAGGTCACAGCAGGTTACCGAGTGCTTACAGTGGGTTACAGCAGGTTACAGCAGGTTACCAAGCAAGTAACCAAGTGATTACAGTGGGTTACAGCAGGTTACAGTGGGTTACAGCAGGTTACAGCAGGTTACCGAGTGATTACAGCGGGTTACAGCAGGTTACAGCAGGTTACCAAGTGGTTACAGTGGGTTACAGCAGGTTACCGAGTGGTCACAGAGGATTACAGCAGGTTACAGCAGGTTACCGAGTGGTTACAGTGAGTTAGATCAGGTTACAGCAAGTCACCGAGTGGTTACAGTGGGTTACACCAGGTTACATCCAGGTACTGAGTGGTTACAGTGGGTTACAGCATGTTACAGCAAGTTACCGAGTGGTTACAGTTGGTTACAGCAGGTTACAGCTAGTTACCGAGAGGTTACAGTTGGTTACACCAGGTTACAGCAAGTTACCGAGTGGTTACAGTGGGTTACAACAGGTTAAAGCAAGGTACCGAGTGGTTACAGAGGGTTACAACAGGTTACAGCAAGTTACCGAGTGGTTACAGTGGGTTACAGCAGGTTACAACAGGTTGCCGAGTGGTTAGAGTGGGTTACAGAAGGTTACAGCAGGTTACCGAGTGGTTACAGTGGGTTACAGCAGGTTACAACAGGTTACGGGTGGTTACAGTGGGTTACAGCAGGTTACAGCAGTGTACCGAGTGGTTACAGAGGGTTACAGCAGGTTACAGCAGGTTACAGAGATGTTACAGTGGGATACAGCAGGTTACCGAGTGGTTACAGTGGATTACAGCAAGTTACAGCAGGTTACCGACTGGTTAATGTGGGTTAGAGTAGGTTACAGCAGGTGACCGAGTGGTTACAGTTGGTTACAGCAGGTTACAGCAGGTTACAGCAGGATACCGAGTAGTTTCAGTGGGTTACAGCAGGTTACAGCACGTTACCGTGTGGTTATAGTGGGTTACAGCAGGTTACAGCACGTTACCGAGTGGTTATAGTGGGTTACAGCAGGTTACAGCACGTTACCGAGTGGTTACAGTAGGTTACATCAGGTTACAGCACGTTACCGAGTGGTTACAGTGGGTTACAGCAGGTTACAGCACGTTACTGAGTGTTTACAGTGGGTTACAGCTGGTTACAGAACGTTACCGAGTGGTTACAGTGCGTTTGAGCAGGTTACAGCAAGTTATCGAGAGGTTACAGTGGGTTACAGCAGGTTACAGCACGTTACCGAGTGGTTACAGTGGGTTACAGCAGGTTACAGCACGTTACCGAGTGGTCACTGTGGATTACAGCAGGTTACAGCACGTTACCGAGTGGTTACAGTAGGTTGCAGCACGTTACCGAGTGGTTACAGTGGGTTACAGCAAGTTAGAGCACGTAACCCAGTGGTTACAGCGGGTTACAGCAGATTACAGCAAGTTACCGAGTGGTTACAGTGGGTACAGCAGGTTACAGCAAGTAACCGAGTGGTTACAGTGGGTTACAGCAGGTTACAGCTAGTTCCCGAGTGGTTACAGTGGGTTACAGCAGGTTACAACAGGTTACCGAGTGGTTACAGTGGGTTACAGCAGGTTACAGCAAGTGACCGAGTGGTTACAGTGGGTTACAGCAGGTTACAGCTGGTTCCCGAGTGGTTACAGTGGGTTACAGCAGGTTACAGCACGTTACCGAGTGGTTACAGTGCGTTTGAGCAGGTTACACAAAGTTACCGAGTGGTTACAGTGGGTTACAGCAGGTTACAGCACGTTACCGAGTGGTTACAGGGGGTTACAGCAGGTTACAGCACGTTACCGAGTGGTTACTGTGGGTTACAGCAGGTTACAGCACGGTACCGAGTGGTTACAGTAGGTTGCAGCACATTACCGAGTGGTTACAGTGGGTTACAGCAAGTTACAGCACGTTACCGAGTGGTTACAGAGGGTCACAGCAGGTTACAGCAGGTTATGGAGTGGTTACAGTGGGTTACAGCAGGTTACAGCAGCCTACCGAGTGGTTTCAGTGGGTTACAGCAGGTTACAGCAGGTTACCGAGATGTTACAGTGGGATACAGCAGGTTACCGAGTGGTTACAGTGGATTACAGCAAGTTACAGCAGGTCACCGACTGGTTACAGTGGGTTAGAGCAGGTTACAGTAGGTTACCGAGTGGTTACAGTGGGTTACAGCAGGTTACAGCAGGTTACGGTGTGGTTACAGTGGGTTACAGCAGGTTACAGAAAGTTACTGAGTGGTTACAGTGGGTTACAGCAGGTTACAGCAGGTTACCGAGTGGTTACAGTGGGTTACAGTAGGTTACAGCAAGTTACCGAGTGGTTACAGTTGGTTACAACAGGTTACAGCCGGTTAGAGAAGGATACCGAGTAGTTTCAGTGGGTTACAGCAGGTTACCGAGTGGTTACAGTGGGATACAGCTGGTTACAGCATGTTACCGAGAGGTTACAGTGGGTTACAGCAGTTTACAGAACGTTACCGAGTGGTTACAGTAGGTTACAGCAGGTTACAGCACGTTAACAAGTGGTTACAGTGGGTTACAGCAGGTTACAGCTCGTTACCGAGTGGTTACAGTGGGTTACAGCAGGATACAGCACGTTACCGAGTGGTTACAGTGGGTTACAGCAGGTTACAGCACGTTACCGAGTGGTTACAGTGGGTTACAGCAGGTTACAGCACGTCACCGAGTGGGTACAGTGGGTTACAACAGGTTACAGCGGGTTACCGAGATGTTACAGTGGGATACAGCAGATTACCGAGTGGTTACAGTGGATTACAGCAAGTTACAGCAGGTTACCGACTGGTTACAGTGGGTTAGAGCAGGTTACAGCAGGTTACCGAGTGGTTACAGTGGGTTACAGCAGGTTACAGCAGGTTACGGTGCGGTTACAGTGGGTTACAGCAGATTACAGAAAGTTACTGAGTGGTTACAGTGGGTTACAGCAGGTTACAGCGGGTTACCGAGTGGTTACAGTGGGTTACAGCAGGTTACAGCAATTTACCGAGTGGTTACAGTTGGTTACAGCTTGTTACAGCAGGTTACAGCAGGTTACAGCAGGTTACAGCAGGTTACAGCAGGATACTGAGTAGTTTCAGTGGGTTACAGCAGGTTAGAGCACGTTACTGAGTGGTTACAGTGGGTTACAGCTGGTTACAGCACGTTACCGAGTGGCTACTGTGGGTTACAGCATGTTACAGCACGTTACCGAGTGGTTACAGTAGGTTACAGCAGGTTACAGCACGTTACCGAGTGGTTACAGAGGGTTACAGCAGGTTACAGCACGTTACCGAGTGGTTACAGTGGGTTACAGCAGGTTACAGCACGTTACCGAGTGGTTACAGTGCGTTACAGCAGGTTACAGCAAGGTGACGAGTGGTTACTGTGGGTTACAGCAGGTTACAGCACGTTACCGAGTGGTTACAGTAGGTTACAGTAGGTTGCAGCACGTTACCGAGTGATTACAGTGGGTTACAGCAGGTTACAGAACGTTACCGAGTGGTTACAGCCGATTACAGCAAGTTACCGAGTGGTTATAGTGGATTACAACAGGTTACAGCAAGGTACCGAGTGGTTACAGTGGGTTACAGTAGGATACAGCACGTCACCGAGTGGGTACAGTGGGTTACAGCAGGTTACAGGACGTCACCGAGTGGTTACAGTGGATTATAACATGTTACAGCAAGTCACCGAGTGGTTACAGTGGGTTACAGCAGGTTACAGCAAGTTACCGAGTGGTTACAGTGGGTTACGCCAGGTTACAGCGAGTTACCGAGTGGTTACAGTGGGTTACAGCAGGTTACAGCAAGGTACCGAGTGGTTACAGTTGGTTACAGCAGGTTACAGCAAGTTACCGAAAGGTTTCAGTGGGTTACAGCAGGTTACAGCAGGTTACAGCAAGTTTCCGAGTGGTTACAGTGGGTTACAGCAGGTTACAGCTGGTTCCCGAGTAGTTACAGTGGGTTACAGCAGGTTACAGCAGGTTACCGAGTGTTTACAGAGGGTTACAGCAGGTTACAGCAGGTTACCGAGTGGTTACAGTGGGTTACAGCAGGTTACAGCAGGTTACCGAGTGGTTACAGTTGGTTACAGAAGGTTACAGCAGGTTACCGAGTGGTTACAGTGGGTTACAGCAGGTTACAGCAGGTTACCGAGTGGTTACAGTGGGTTACAGCAGGTTACTGCAGGTTACGGTGCGGTTACAGTGGGTTACAGCAGATTACAGAAAGTTACTGAGTGGTTACAGTGGGTTACAGCAGGTTACAGCAGGTTACCGAGTGGTTACAGTGGGTTACAGCAGGTTACAGCAATTTACCGAGTGGTTACAGTTGGTTACAGCTTGTTACAGCAGGTTACAGCAGGTTACAGCAGGTTACAGCAGGATACTGAGTAGTTTCAGTGGGTTACAGCAGGTTAGAGCACGTTACTGAGTGGTTACAGTGGGTTACAGCTGGTTACAGCACGTTACCGAGTGGCCACTGTGGGTTACAGCATGTTACAGCACGTTACCGAGTGGTTACAGTAGGTTACAGCAGGTTACAGCACATTACCGAGTGGTTACAGAGGGTTACAGCAGGTTACAGCACGTTACCGAGTGGTTACAGTGGGTTACAGCAGGTTACAGCACGTTACCGAGTGGTTACAGTGCGTTACAGCAGGTTACAGCAAGGTGACGAGTGGTTACAGTGGGTTACAGCAGGTTACAGCACGTTACCGAGTGGTTACAGTGGGTTACAGCAGGTTACAGCATTTTACCGAGTGGTTACTGTGGGTTACAGCAGGTTACAGCACGTTACCGAGTGGTTACAGTAGGTTACAGTAGGTTGCAGCACGTTACCGAGTGATTACAGTGGGTTACAGCAGGTTACAGAACGTTACCGAGTGGTTACAGCCGATTACAGCAAGTTACCGAGTGGTTACAGTGGATTACAACAGGTTACAGCAAGGTACCGAGAGGTTACAGTGGGTTACAGTAGGATACAGCACGTCACCGAGTGGGTACAGTGGGTTACAGTAGGTTACAGGACGTCACCGAGTGGTTAAAGTGGGTTATAACATGTTACAGCAAGTCTCCGAGTGGTTACAGTGGGTTACAGAAGGTTACAGCAAGTTACCGAGTGGTTACAGTGGGTTACACCAGGTTACAGCCAGTTACCGAGTGGTTACAGTGGGTTACAGCAGGTTACAGCAAGTTACCGAGTGGTTACAGTTGGTTACAGCAGGTTACAGCAAGTTACCGAGAGGTTTCAGTGGGTTACAGCAGGTTACAGCAAGTTTCCGAGTGGTTACAGTGGGTTACAGAAGATTACAGCAAGTTACCGAGTGGTTACAGTGGGTTACAGCAGGTTACAGCTGGTTCCCGAGTAGTTACAGTGGGTTACAGCAGGTTACAGCAGGTTACCGAGTGTTTACAGAAGGGTACAGCAGGTTACAGCAGGTTACCGAGTGGTTACAGTGGGTTACAGCAGGTTACAGCAGGTTACCGAGTGGTTACAGTTGGTTACAGAAGGTTACAGAAGGTTACCGAGTGGTTACAGTGGGTTACACCAGGTTACAGCCAGTTACCGAGTGGTTACAGTGGGTTACAGCAGGTTACAGCAATTTACCGAGTGGTTACAGTTGGTTACAGCTTGTTACAGCAGGTTACAGCAGGTTACAGCAGGTTACAGCAGGTTACAGCAGGATACTGAGTAGTTTCAGTGGGTTACAGCAGGTTAGAGCACGTTACTGAGTGGTTACAGTGGGTTACAGCTGGTTACAGCACGTTACCGAGTGGCTACTGTGGGTTACAGCATGTTACAGCACGTTACCGAGTGGTTACAGTAGGTTACAGCAGTTTACAGCACGTTACCGAGTGGTTACAGAGGGTTACAGCATGTTACAGCACGTTACCGAGTGGTTACAGCAGGTTACAGCAAGTTACCGAGTGGTTACAGTGCGTTACAGCAGGTTACAGCAAGGTGACGAGTGGTTACTGTGGGTTACAGCAGGTTACAGCACGTTACCGAGTGGTTACAGTAGGTTACAGTAGGTTGCAGCACGTTACCGAGTGATTACAGTGGGTTACAGCAGGTTACAGAACGTTACCGAGTGGTTACATCCGATTACAGCAAGTTACCGAGTGGTTACAGTGGATTACAACAGGTTACAGCAAGGTACCGAGTGGTTACAGTGGGTTACAGTAGGATACAGCACGTCACCGAGTGGGTACAGTGGGTTACAGCAGGTTACAGGACGTCACCGAGTGGTTACAGTGGGTTATAACATGTTACAGCAAGTCACCGAGTGGTTACAGTGGGTTACAGCAGGTTACAGCAAGTTACCGAGTGGTTACAGTGGGTTACACCAGGTTACAGCCAGTTACCGAGTGGTTACAGTGGGTTACAGCAGGTTACAGCAAGGTACCGAGTGGTTACAGTTGGTTACAGCAGGTTACAGCAAGTTATCGAGAGGTTTCAGTGGGTTACAGCAGGTTACAGCAAGTTTCCGAGTGGTTACAGTGGGTTACAGCAGATTACAGCAAGTTACCGAGTGGTTACAGAGGGTTACAGCAGATTACAGCTGGTTCCCGAGTAGTTACAGTGGGTTACAGCAGGTTACAGCAGGTTACCGAGTGTTTACAGAGGGTTACAGCAGGTTACAGCAGGTTACCGAGTGGTTACAGTGGGTTACAGCAGGTTACAGCAGGTTACCGAGTGGTTACAGTTGGTTACAGAAGGTTACAGCAGGTTACCGAGTGGTTACAGTGGGTTACAGCAGGTTACAGCAGGTTACCGAGTGGTTACAGTGGGTTACAGCAGGTTACTGCAGGTTACGGTGCGGTTACAGTGGGTTACAGCAGATTACAGAAAGTTACTGAGTGGTTACAGTGGGTTACAGTAGGTTACAGCAGGTCACCGAGTGATTACAGTGGGTTACAGCAGGTTACAGCAATTTACCGAGTGGTTACAGTTGGTTACAGCTTGTTACAGCAGGTTACAGCAGGTTACAGCAGGTTACAGCAGGATACTGAGTAGTTTCAGTGGGTTACAGCAGGTTAGAGCACGTTACTGAGTGGTTACAGTGGGTTACAGCTGGTTACAGCACGTTACCGAGTGGCCACTGTGGGTTACAGCATGTTACAGCACGTTACCGAGTGGTTACAGTAGGTTACAGCAGGTTACAGCACATTACCGAGTGGTTACAGAGGGTTACAGCAGGTTACAGCACGTTACCGAGTGGTTACAGTGGGTTACAGCAGGTTACAGCACGTTACCGAGTGGTTACAGTGCGTTACAGCAGGTTACAGCAAGGTGACGAGTGGTTACAGTGGGTTACAGCAGGTTACAGCACGTTACCGAGTGGTTACAGTGGGTTACAGCAGGTTACAGCATTTTACCGAGTGGTTACTGTGGGTTACAGCAGGTTACAGCACGTTACCGAGTGGTTACAGTAGGTTACAGTAGGTTGCAGCACGTTACCGAGTGATTACAGTGGGTTACAGCAGGTTACAGAACGTTACCGAGTGGTTACAGCCGATTACAGCAAGTTACCGAGTGGTTACAGTGGATTACAACAGGTTACAGCAAGGTACCGAGTGGTTACAGTGGGTTACAGTAGGATACAGCACGTCACCGAGTGGGTACAGTGGGTTACAGTAGGTTACAGGACGTCACCGAGTGGTTACAGTGGGTTATAACATGTTACAGCAAGTCACCGAGTGGTTACAGTGGGTTACAGCAGGTTACAGCAAGTTACCGAGTGGTTACAGTGGGTTACACCAGGTTACAGCCAGTTACCGAGTGGTTACAGTGGGTTACAGCAGGTTACAGCAAGTTACCGAGTGGTTACAGTTGGTTACAGCAGGTTACAGCAAGTTACCGAGAGGTTTCAGTGGGTTACAGCAGGTTACAGCAAGTTTCCGAGTGGTTACAGTGGGTTACAGAAGATTACAGCAAGTTACCGAGTGGTTACAGTGGGTTACAGCAGGTTACAGCTGGTTCCCGAGTAGTTACAGTGGGTTACAGCAGGTTACAGCAGGTTACAGCAGGTTACAGAAGGATACCGAGTGGTTTCTGTGGGTTACAGCTGGTTTCAGCACGTTACCGAGTGGTTACAGTGGGTTACAGCAGGTTACAGCGGGTTACAGCAGGTTACAGCACGTTACCGAGGGGTTACAGTAGGTTACAGCAGGTTACAGCACGTTACCGAGTGGTTACAGTGGGTTACAGCAGGTTACAGCACGTTACCGAGTGGTTACAGTGGGTTACAGCAGGTTACAGCACGTTTCCGAGTGGTTACAGTGCATTACAGCAGGTTACAGCAAGGTACCGAGTGGTTACAGTGGGTTACAGCAGGTTACAGCACGTTACCGAGTGGTTACAGTGGGATACAGCAGGTTACAGCACGTTACCGAGTGGTTACTGTAGGTTACAGCAGGTTACAGCACGTTACCGAGTGGTTACAGTAGGTTACAGTAGGTTGCAGCACGTTACCGAGTGATTACAGTGGGTTACAGCAGGTTACAGCACGTTACCGAGTGGTTACAGTAGGTTACAGTAGGTTGCAGCACGTTACCGAGTGATTACAGTGGGTTACAGCAGGTTACAGCACGTTACCGAGTGGTTACAGTAGGTTACAGCAGATTACAGCAAGTTACCGAGTGGTTACAGCGGATTACAACAGGTTACAGCAAGGTACCGAGTGGTTACAGTGGGTTACAGCAGGATACAGCACGTCACCGAGTGGGTACAGTGGGTTACAGCAGGTTACAGCACATCACCGAGTGGTTACAGTGGGTTATAGCAAGTTACAGCAAGTTACCGAGTGGTTACAGTGGGTTACAGCAGGTTACAGCAAGTTACCGAGTAGTTACAGTGGGTTACACCAGGTTACAACCAGTTATCGAGTGGTTACAGTGGGTTACAGCAGGTTACAGCAAGTTACCGAGTGGTTACAGTTGGTTACAGCAGGTTACAGCACGTTACCGTGCGGTTACAGTGGGTTACAGCAGGTTACCGAGTGGTCACAGAGGATTACAGTAGGATACAGCAGGTTACCGAGTGGTTACAGTGGGTTAGAGCAGGTTACAGCAAGTCACCGAGTGGTTACAGTGGGTTACACCAGGTTACATCCAGGTACCGAGTGGTTACAGTGGGTTACAGCAGGATACAGCACGTCACCGAGTGGGTACAGTGGGTTACAGCAGGTTACAGCACATCACCGAGTGGTTACAGTGGGTTATAGCAAGTTACAGCAAGTTACCGAGTGGTTACAGTGGGTTACAGCAGGTTACAGCAAGTTACCGAGTAGTTACAGTGGGTTACACCAGGTTACAACCAGTTATCGAGTGGTTACAGTGGGTTACAGCAGGTTACAGCAAGTTACCGAGTGGTTACAGTTGGTTACAGCAGGTTACAGCACGTTACCGTGCGGTTACAGTGGGTTACAGCAGGTTACCGAGTGGTCACAGAGGATTACAGTAGGATACAGCAGGTTACCGAGTGGTTACAGTGGGTTAGAGCAGGTTACAGCAAGTCACCGAGTGGTTACAGTGGGTTACACCAGGTTACATCCAGGTACCGAGTGGTTACAGTGGGTTACAGCATGTTACAGCAAGTTACCGAGTGGTTACAGTGGGTTACAGCTGGTTACAGCAGGTTGCCGAGTGATTACAGTGGGTTACAGAAGGTTACAGCAGGTTACCGAGTGGTTACAGTGGGTTACAGCAGGTTACAGCAGGTTACGGGTGGTTACAGTGGGTTACAGCAGGTTACAGCAGTCTACCGAGTGGTTACAGTGGGTTACAGCAGGTTACAGCAGGTTACCGAGATGTTACAGTGGGATACAGCAGGTTACCGAGTGGTTACAGTGGATTACAGCAAGTTACAGCAGGTTACCGACTGGTTAATGTGGGTTAGAGCAGGTTACAGCAGGTGACCGAGTGGTTACAGTTGGTTACAGCAGGTTACAGCAGCTTACAGCAGGATACCGAGTAGTTTCAGTGGGTTACAGCAGGTTACAGCACGTTACCGTGTGGCTACAGTGGGTTACAGCAGGTTTCAGCACGTTACCGAGTGGTTACAGTGGGTTACAGTAGGTTGCAGCACGTTACCGAGTGGTTGCAGTGGGTTACAGCAAGTTACAGCACGTTACCGAGTGGTTACAGTGGGTTACAGCAGATTACAGCAAGTTACCGAGGGGTTACAGTGGGTACAGCAGGTTACAGCAAGTAACCGAGTGGTTACAGTGGGTTACAGCAGGTTACAGCAAGTTACCGAGTGGTTACAGTGGGTTACAGCAGGTTACAGCTAGTTCCCGAGTGGTTACAGTGGGTTACAGCAGGTTACAGCAGGTTATCGAGTGGTTACAGTGGGTTACAGCAGGTTACAGCAGGTTACCGAGTGGTTACAGTGGGTTACAGCAGGTTACAGCAAGTGACCGAGTGGTTACAGTGGGTTACAGCAGGTTACAGCTGGTTCCCGAGTGGTTACAGAGGGTTACAGCAGGTTACAGCACGTTACCGAGTGGTTACAGTGCGTTTGAGCAGGTTACAGCAAGTTACCGAGTGGTTACAGTGGGTTACGGCAGGTTACAGCACGTTACCGAGTGGTTACAGTGGGTTACAGTGGGTTACAGCAGGTTACAGCACGTTACCGAGTGGTTACTGTGGGTTACAGCAGGTTACAGCACGGTACCGAGTGGTTACAGTAGTTTGCAGCACGTTACCGAGTGGTTACAGTGGGTTACAGCAAGTTACAGCACGTTACCGAGAGGTTACAGAGAGTTACAGCAGGTTATGGAGTGGTTACAGTGGGTTACAGCAAGTTACAGCAGCCTACCGAGAGGTTACAGTGGGTTACAGCCGGTTACAGCAGGATACCGAGTAGTTACAGTGGGTTACGTCAGGTTACCGAGTGGTTACAGAGGGTTACAGCTGGTTACAGTACGTTACCGAGTGGTTACAGTGGGTTACAGCAGGTTACAGAACGTTACCGAGTGGTTACAGTAGGTTACAGGAGGTTACAGCACGTTACCAAGTGGTTACAGTGGGTTACAGCAGGTTACAGCACGTTACCGAGTGGTTACAGTGGGTTACAGCAGGTTACAGCACGTTACCGAGTGGTTACAGTGGGTTACAGCAGGTTACAGCACGTTACCGAGTGGTTACAGTGGGTTACAGCAGGTTACAGCACGTCACCGAGTGGGTACAGTGGGTTACAGCAGGTTAGAGCACGTCACCGAGTGGTTACAGTAGGTTATAGCAGGTTACAGCAAGTTACCGAGAGGTTACAGTGGGTTACACCAGGTTACAGCAAGTTACCGAGTGGTTACAGTGGGTTACAACAGGTTACAGCAAGGCACCGAGTGGTTACAGTGGGTTACAGCAGGTTACAGCACGTCACCGAGTGGGTTCAGTGGGTTACAGCAGGTTACAGCACGTCACCGAGTGGTTACAGTGGGTTATAGCAGGTTACAGCAAGTTACCGAGTGGTTAAAGTTGGTTACAGCAGGTTACAAAAAGTTACCGAGTGGTTACAGTGGGTTACACCAGGTTACAGCTAGTTACCGAGTGGTTACAGTGGGTTACAGCAGGTTACATCAAGTTACCGAGTGGTTACAGTTGGTTACAGCAGTTTACAGCAAAGTACCGAGTGGTTACAGTGGGTTACAGCAAGTTACCGAGTGGTTATAGTTGGTTACAGCAAGTTACCGAGTGGTTACACTGGGTTACAGCAAGTTACAGAGAGGTTACAGGAAGTTACCAAGTGTTTACGGTGGGGTACAGTGGGTTACAGCAAGTTACAGAGAGGTTACAGGAAGTTACCAAGTGGTTACGGTGGGGTACAGTGGGTTACAGCAAGTTACCGAGAGGTTACAGTAGGTTACAGAGGTTACAGCATGTTACCGAGTGAAGACTAATTACAGCGAATGACACCCAATGAAAGGTAATGGCAGCAAATGACGGTCAATGACAGGTATTGACAGCTAATGACAGGTTATGACAACACTCGGTAACCTGCTGTAACTTGCTGTAACCCACTGTAACTACTCGGTAACCTGCTGTAACCTGCTGTAACCCATGTGGTTACAATGGGTTACAGCAGGTCACAGCAGGTTACCGAGTGCTTACAGTGGGTTACAGCAGGTTACAGCAGGTTACCGAGCAGGTAACCAAGTGATTACAGTGGGTTACAGCAGGTTACAGTTGGTTACCGAGTGGTTACAGTGGGTTACAACAGGTTACAGCAGGTTACCGAGTGGTTACAGTGGGTTACAGCAGGTTACAGCAAGTTACCGAGTGGTTACAGTGGGTTACACCAGGTTACAGCCAGTTACCGAGTGGTTACAGTGGGTTACAGCAGGTTACAGCAAGTTACCGAGTGGTTACAGTTGGTTACAGCAGTTTACAGCAAGGTACCGAGTGGTTACAGTGGGTTACAGCAGGTTACAGCAAGTTACCGAGTGGTTATAGTTGGTTACAGCAAGTTACCGAGTGGTTACACTGGGTTACAGCAAGTTACCGAGAGGTTACAGGAAGTTACCAAGTGGTTACGGTGGGGTACAGTGGGTTACAGCAAGTTACCGAGTGGTTACAGTGGGTTACAGAGGTTACAGCATGTTACCGAGTGACAACTAATTACAGCGAATGACAACCAATGAAAGGTAATGACAGCAAATGACGGTCAATGACAGGTATTGACAGCTAATGACAGGTAATGACAACACTTGGTAACCTGCTGTAACTTGCTGTAACCCACTGTAACTACTCTGTAACCTGCTGTAACCTGCTGTAACCCATGTGGTTACAGTGGGTTACAGCAGGTCACAGCAGGTTACCGAGTGCTTACAGTGGGTTACAGCAGGTTACAGGAGGTTACCGAGCAGGTAACCAAGTGATTACAGTGGGTTACAGCAGGTTACAGTTGGTTACCGAGTGGTTATAATGGGTTACAACAGGTTACAGCAGGTTACCGAGTGGTTACAGCGTGTTACAGCAGGTTAGAGCAGGTTACCGAGTGGTTACAGAGGGTTACAGCAGGTTACAGCAGGTTACCGAGTGGTTACATTGGGTTACAGCAGGTTACCGAGTGGTCACAGAGGATTACAGCAGGTTACAGCAGGTTACCGAGTGGTTACAGTGGGTTAGAGCAGGTTACAGGAAGTCACCGAGTGGTTACAGTGGGTTACACCAGGTTACATCCAGGTACCGAGTGGTTACAGTGGGTTACAGCATGTTACAGCAAGTTACCGAGTGGTTACAGTGGGTTACAGCAGGTTACAGCAGGTTGCCGAGTGATTACAGTGGGTTACAGAAGGTTACAGCAGGTTACCGAGTGGTTACAGTGGGTTACAGCAGGTTACAGCAGGTTACGGGTGGTTACAGTGGGTTACAGCAGGTTACAGCAGTCTACCGAGTGGTTACAGTGGGTTACAGCAGGTTACAGCAGGTTACCGAGATGTTACAGTGGGATACAGCAGGTTACCGAGTGGTTACAGTGGATTACAGCAAGTTACAGCAGGTTACCGACTGGTTAATGTGGGTTAGAGCAGGTTACAGCAGGTGACCGAGTGGTTACAGTTGGTTACAGCAGGTTACAGCAGCTTACAGCAGGATACCGAGTAGTTTCAGTGGGTTACAGCAGGTTACAGCACGTTACCGTGTGGCTACAGTGGGTTACAGCAGGTTTCAGCACGTTACCGAGTGGTTACAGTGGGTTACAGTAGGTTGCAGCACGTTACCGAGTGGTTACAGTGGGTTACAGCAAGTTACAGCACGTTACCGAGTGGTTACAGTGGGTTACAGCAGATTACAGCAAGTTACCGAGGGGTTACAGTGGGTACAGCAGGTTACAGCAAGTAACCGAGTGGTTACAGTGGGTTACAGCAGGTTACAGCAAGTTACCGAGTTGTTACAGTGGGTTACAGCAGGTTACAGCTAGTTCCGGAGTGGTTACAGTGGGTTACAGCAGGTTACAGCAGGTTATCGAGTGGTTACAGTGGGTTACAGCAGGTTACAGCAGGTTACCGAGTGGTTACAGTGGGTTACAGCAGGTTACAGCAAGTGACCGAGTGGTTACAGTGGGTTACAGCAGGTTACAGCTGTTTCCCGAGTGGTTACAGAGGGTTACAGCAGGTTACAGCACGTTACCGAGTGGTTACAGTGCGTTTGAGCAGGTTACAGCAAGTTACCGAGTGGTTACAGTGGGTTACGGCAGGTTACAGCACGTTACCGAGTGGTTACAGTGGGTTACAGTGGGTTACAGCAGGTTACAGCACGTTACCGAGTGGTTACTGTGGGTTACAGCAGGTTACAGCACGGTACCGAGTGGTTACAGTAGTTTGCAGCACGTTACCGAGTGGTTACAGTGGGTTACAGCAAGTTACAGCACGTTACCGAGAGGTTACAGAGAGTTACAGCAGGTTATGGAGTGGTTACAGTGGGTTACAGCAAGTTACAGCAGCCTACCGAGAGGTTACAGTGGGTTACAGCCGGTTACAGCAGGATACCGAGTAGTTACAGTGGGTTACGTCAGGTTACCGAGTGGTTACAGAGGGTTACAGCTGGTTACAGCACGTTACCGAGTGGTTACAGTGGGTTACAGCAGGTTACAGAACGTTACCGAGTGGTTACAGTAGGTTACAGGAGGTTACAGCACGTTACCAAGTGGTTACAGTGGGTTACAGCAGGTTACAGCACGTTACCGAGTGGTTACAGTGGGTTACAGCAGGTTACAGCACGTTACCGAGTGGTTACAGTGGGTTACAGCAGGTTACAGCACGTTACCGAGTGGTTACAGTGGGTTACAGCAGGTTACAGCACGTCACGAGTGGGTACAGTGGGTTACAGCAGGTTAGAGCACGTCACCGAGTGGTTACAGTAGGTTATAGCAGGTTACAGCAAGTTACCGAGTGGTTACAGTGGGTTACAGCAGGTTACAGCAAGTTACCGAGTTGTTACAGTTGGTTACAGCTGGTTACAGCAAGTTACCGAGAGGTTACAGTGGGTTACACCAGGTTACAGCAAGTTACCGAGTGGTTACAGTGGGTTACAACAGGTTACAGCAAGGCACCGAGTGGTTACAGTGGGTTACAGCAGGTTACAGCACGTCACCGAGTGGGTTCAGTGGGTTACAGCAGGTTACAGCACGTCACCGAGTGGTTACAGTGGGTTATAGCAGGTTACAGCAAGTTACCGAGTGTTTAAAGTGGGTTACAGCAGGTTACAACAAGTTACCGAGTGGTTACAGTGGGTTACACCAGGTTACAGCTAGTTACCGAGTGGTTACAGTGGGTTACAGCAGGTTACATCAAGTTACCGAGTGGTTACAGTTGGTTACAGCAGTTTACAGCAAAGTACCGAGTGGTTACAGTGGGTTACAGCAAGTTACCGAGTGGTTATAGTTGGTTACAGCAAGTTACCGAGTGGTTACACTGGGTTACAGCAAGTTACAGAGAGGTTACAGGAAGTTACCAAGTGTTTACGGTGGGGTACAGTGGGTTACAGCAAGTTACAGAGAGGTTACAGGAAGTTACCAAGTGGTTACGGTGGGGTACAGTGGGTTACAGCAAGTTACCGAGAGGTTACAGTAGGTTACAGAGGTTACAGCATGTTACCGAGTGAAGACTAATTACAGCGAATGACACCCAATGAAAGGTAATGGCAGCAAATGACGGTCAATGACAGGTATTGACAGCTAATGACAGGTTATGACAACACTCGGTAACCTGCTGTAACTTGCTGTAACCCACTGTAACTACTCGGTAACCTGCTGTAACCTGCTGTAACCCATGTGGTTACAATGGGTTACAGCAGGTCACATCAGGTTACCGAGTGCTTACAGTGGGTTACAGCAGGTTACAGCAGGTTACCGAGCAGGTAACCAAGTGATTACAGTGGGTTACAGCAGGTTACAGTTGGATACCGAGTGGTTACAGTGGGTTACAACAGGTTACAGCAGGTTACCGAGTGGTTACAGTGGGTTACAGCAGGTTACAGCAAGTTACCGAGTGGTTACAGTGGGTTACAGCAGGTTACAGCACGTTACCGAGTGGTTACAGTGGGTTACAGCAGGTTACAGCACGTCACCGAGTGGGTACAGTGGGTTACAGCAGGTTAGAGCACGTCACCGAGTGGTTACAGTAGGTTATAGCAGGTTACAGCAAGTTACCGAGTGGTTACAGTGGGTTACAGCAGGTTACAGCAAGTTACCGAGTTGTTACAGTTGGTTACAGCTGGTTACAGCAAGTTACCGAGAGGTTACAGTGGGTTACACCAGGTTACAGCAAGTTACCGAGTGGTTACAGTGGGTTACAACAGGTTACAGCAAGGCACCGAGTGGTTACAGTGGGTTACAGCAGGTTACAGCACGTCACCGAGTGGGTTCAGTGGGTTACAGCAGGTTACAGCACGTCACCGAGTGGTTACAGTGGGTTATAGCAGGTTACAGCAAGTTACCGAGTGGTTAAAGTTGGTTACAGCAGGTTACAAAAAGTTACCGAGTGGTTACAGTGGGTTACACCAGGTTACAGCTAGTTACCGAGTGGTTACAGTGGGTTACAGCAGGTTACATCAAGTTACCGAGTGGTTACAGTTGGTTACAGCAGTTTACAGCAAAGTACCGAGTGGTTACAGTGGGTTACAGCAAGTTACCGAGTGGTTATAGTTGGTTACAGCAAGTTACCGAGTGGTTACACTGGGTTACAGCAAGTTACAGAGAGGTTACAGGAAGTTACCAAGTGTTTACGGTGGGGTACAGTGGGTTACAGCAAGTTACAGAGAGGTTACAGGAAGTTACCAAGTGGTTACGGTGGGGTACAGTGGGTTACAGCAAGTTACCGAGAGGTTACAGTAGGTTACAGAGGTTACAGCATGTTACCGAGTGAAGACTAATTACAGCGAATGACACCCAATGAAAGGTAATGGCAGCAAATGACGGTCAATGACAGGTATTGACAGCTAATGACAGGTTATGACAACACTCGGTAACCTGCTGTAACTTGCTGTAACCCACTGTAACTACTCGGTAACCTGCTGTAACCTGCTGTAACCCATGTGGTTACAATGGGTTACAGCAGGTCACATCAGGTTACCGAGTGCTTACAGTGGGTTACAGCAGGTTACAGCAGGTTACCGAGCAGGTAACCAAGTGATTACAGTGGGTTACAGCAGGTTACAGTTGGATACCGAGTGGTTACAGTGGGTTACAACAGGTTACAGCAGGTTACCGAGTGGTTACAGTGGGTTACAGCAGGTTACAGCAAGTTACCGAGTGGTTACAGTGGGTTACACCAGGTTACAGCCAGTTACCGAGTGGTTACAGTGGGTTACAGCAGGTTACAGCAAGTTACCGAGTGGTTACAGTTGGTTACAGCAGTTTACAGCAAGGTACCGAGTGGTTACAGTGGGTTACAGCAGGTTACAGCAAGTTACCGAGTGGTTATAGTTGGTTACAGCAAGTTACCGAGTGGTTACACTGGGTTACAGCAAGTTACCGAGAGGTTACAGGAAGTTACCAAGTGGTTACGGTGGGGTACAGTGGGTTACAGCAAGTTACCGAGTGGTTACAGTGGGTTACAGAGGTTACAGCATGTTACCGAGTGACAACTAATTACAGCGAATGACAACCAATGAAAGGTAATGACAGCAAATGACGGTCAATGACAGGTATTGACAGCTAATGACAGGTAATGACAACACTTGGTAACCTGCTGTAACTTGCTGTAACCCACTGTAACTACTCTGTAACCTGCTGTAACCTGCTGTAACCCATGTGGTTACAGTGGGTTACAGCAGGTCACAGCAGGTTACCGAGTGCTTACAGTGGGTTACAGCAGGTTACAGGAGGTTACCGAGTGGTTACAGCGTGTTACAGCAGGTTAGAGCAGGTTACCGAGTGGTTACACAGGGGTACAGCAGGTTACAGCAGGTTACCGAGTGGTTACATTGGGTTACAGCAGGTTACCGAGTGGTCACAGAGGATTACAGCAGGTTACAGCAGGTTACCGAGTGGTTACAGTGGGTTAGAGCAGGTTACAGGAAGTCACCGAGTGGTTACAGTGGGTTACACCAGGTTACATCCAGGTACCGAGTGGTTACAGCGGGTTACAGCATGTTACAGAATGTTACAGCAAGTTACCGAGTGGTTACAGTTGGTTACAGCAGGTTACAGCTACTTACCGAGAGGTTACAGTGAGTTACACCAGGTTACATCAAGTTATTGAGTGGTTACAGTGGGTTACATCAGGTTAAAGCAAGGTATCAAGTGGTTACAGTGGGTTACAGCAGGTTACAGCAAGTTACCGAGTGGTTACAGTGGGTTACAGCAGGTTACAGCAGGTTGCCGAGTGGTTACAGTGGGTTACAGAAGGTTACAGCAGGTTACCGAATTGTTACATTGGGTTACAGCAGGTTACAGCAAGTCACCGAGTGGTTACAGTGGGTTACACCAGGTTACAGCAGCCTACCGAGTGGTTACAGTGGGTTACAGCAGGTTACGGCAGGTTACAGCAGGTTACCGAGATGTTACAGTGGGATACAGCAGGTTACCGAGTGGTTACAGTGGATTACAGAAAGTTACAGCAGGTTACCGATTGGTTAATGTGGGTTAGAGCAGGTTACAGCAGGTGACCGAGTGGTTACAGTTGGTTACAGAAGGTTACAGCAAGTTACAGCAGGATACCGAGTAGTTTCAGTGGGTTACAGCAGGTTACGGCACGTCACCGAGTGGTTACAGTGGGTTACAGCAGGTTACAGCAAGTTACTGAGTGGTTACAGTGGGTTACAGCAGGTTACAGCACGTTACCGAGTGGTTACAGTGCGTTACAGCAGGTTACAGCAAGTTACCGAGTGGTTACAGTAGGTTGCAGCACGTTACCGAGTGGTTACAGTGGGTTACAGCAAGTTACAGCACGTTACCGAGTGTTTACAGTGGGTTACAGCAGATAACAGCAAGTTACCGAGTGGTTACAGTGGGTACAGCAGGTTACAGCAAGTAACCGAGTGGTTACAGTGGGTTACAGCAAGTTACAGCAAGTTACCGAGTGGTTACAGTAGGTTACAGCAGGTTACAGCTGGTTCCCGAGTGGTTACAGTGGGTTACAGCAGGTTACAGCAGGTTACCGAGTGGTTACAGTGGGTTACAGCAGGTTACAGCAAGTTACCGAGAGTTTACAGTGGGTTACACCAGGTTACAGCAAGTTACCGAGTGGTTACAGTGGGTTACAACAGGTTACAGCAAGGTACCGAGTGGTTACAGTGGGTTACAGCAGGTTACAGCACCTCACCGAGTGGGTTCAGTGGGTTACAGCTGGTTACAGCACGTCACCGAGTGGTTACAGTGGGTTATAGCAGTTTACAGCAAGTTACCGAGTGGTTACAGTGGGTTACAGCAGGTTACAGCAAGTTACCGAGTGGTTACAGTGGGTTACACAGGTTACAACCAGTTACCGAGTGGTTACAGTGGGTTACAGCAGGTTTCAGCAAGTTACCGTGTGGTTACAGTTGGTTACAGCAGGTTACAGCAAGGTACCGAGTGGTTACGGTGGGTTACAGCAGGTTACAGCAAGTTACCGAGTGGTTATAGTTGGTTACAGCAAGTTACCGAATGGTTACAGCGGGTTACAGCAAGTTACAGAGAGGTTACAGGAAGGTACCTAGTGGTTACGGTGGGGTGCAGTGGGTTACAGCAGGTTACGAGTGCTTACAGTGGGTTACAGCAGGTTACAGCAGGTTACCGAGCAGATAACCAAGTGATTACAGTGGGTTACAGCAGGTCACAGCAAGTTACCGAGAGGTTACAGTGGGTTACACCAGGTTACAGCAAGTTACCGAGTGATTACAGTGGGTTACAACAGGTTAAAGCAAGGTACCGAGTGGTTACAGTGGGTTACAGCAGGTTACAGCAAGTTACCGAGTGGTTACAGTGGGTTACAGCAGGTTACAGCAGGTTGCCGAGTGGTTACAGTGGGTTACAGAAGGTTACTGCAGGTCACCGAGTGGTTACAGTGGGTTACAGTTGGTTACAGCAGGTTACGGGTGGTTACAGTTGGTTACAGCAGCCTACCGAGTAGTTACAGTGGGTTACAGCAGGTTACAGCAGGTTACCGAGATGTTACAGTGGGATACAGCAGGTTACCGAGTGGTTACAGTGGATTACAGCAAGTTACAGCAGGTTACCGACTGGTTAATGTGGGTTAGAGCAGGTTACAGCAGGTGACCGAGTGCTTACAGTGGGTACAGCAGGTTACAGCAAGTAACCGAGTGGTTACAGTGGGTTACAGCAGGTTACAGCAAGTTACCGAGTGGTTACAGTGGGTTACAGCAGGTTACAGCTGGTTCCCGAGTGGTGACAGTGGGTTACAACAGGTTACAGCAAGTTACCGAGTGTTTACAGTGGGTTGCAGCAGGTTACAGCAAGTCACCGAGTGGTTATAGTTGGTTACAGAAAGTTACCGAGTGGTTACAGCGGGTTACAGCAAGTTACCGAGAGGTTACAGCGGGTTACAGAAAGTTACCGACTGGTTACGGTGGGGTACAGTGGGTTACAGCAAGTTACCGAGTGGTTACAGTGGGTTACAGAGGTTACAGCATGTTACCGAGTGACAGCTATTTACAGCGAATGACACCCAATGAAAGGTAATGACAGCAAATGAGGGTCAATGACAGGTAATGACAGCTAATGACAGGTAATGACAACACTCGGTAACCTGCTGTAACCCACTCTAACTACTCGGTAACCTGCTGTAACCTGCTGTAACCCATGTGGTTACAGTGGGTTACAGCAGGTCACAGCAGGTTACCGAGTGCTTACAGTGGGTTACAGCAGGTTACAGCAGGTTACCAAGCAAGTAACCAAGTGATTACAGTGGGTTACAGCAGGTTACAGTGGGTTACAGCAGGTTACAGCATGTTACCGAGTGATTACAGCGGGTTACAGCAGGTTACAGCAGGTTACCAAGTGGTTACAGTGGGTTACAGCAGGTTACCGAGTGGTCACAGAGGATTACAGCAGGTTACAGCAGGTTACCGAGTGGTTACAGTGGGTTAGATCAGGTTACAGCAAGTCACCGAGTGGTTACAGTGGGTTACACCAGGTTACATCCAGGTACTGAGTGGTTACAGTGGGTTACAGCATGTTACAGCAAGTTACCGAGTGGTTACAGTTGGTTACAGCAGGTTACAGCTAGTTACCGAGAGGTTACAGTTGGTTACACCAGGTTACAGCAAGTTACCGAGTGGTTACAGTGGGTTACAACAGGTTAAAGCAAGGTACCGAGTGGTTACAGAGGGCTACAACAGGTTACAGCAAGTTACCGAGTGGTTACAGTGGGTTACAGCAGGTTACAACAGGTTGCCGAGTGGTTAGAGTGGGTTACAGAAGGTTACAGCAGGTTACCGAGTGGTTACAGTGGGTTACAGCAGGTTACAACAGGTTACGGGTGGTTACAGTGGGTTACAGCAGGTTACAGCAGTATACCGAGTGGTTACAGTGGGTTACAGCAGGTTACAGCAGGTTACCGAGATGTTACAGTGGGATACAGCAGGTTACGGGTGGTTACAGTTGGTTACAGCAGCCTACCGAGTAGTTACAGTGGGTTACAGCAGGTTACAGCAGGTTACCGAGATGTTACAGTGGGATACAGCAGGTTACCGAGTGGTTACAGTGGATTACAGCAAGTTACAGCAGGTTACCGACTGGTTAATGTGGGTTAGAGTAGGTTACAGCAGGTGACCGAGTGGTTACAGTTGGTTACAGCAGGTTACAGCAGGTTACAGCAGGATACCGAGTAGTTTCAGTGGGTTACAGCAGGTTACAGCACGTTACCGTGTGGTTATAGTGGGTTACAGCAGGTTACAGCACGTTACCGAGTGGTTATAGTGGGTTACAGCAGGTTACAGCACGTTACCGAGTGGTTACAGTAGGTTACAGCAGGTTACAGCACGTTACCGAGTGGTTACAGTGGGTTACAGCAGGTTACAGCACGTTACTGAGTGTTTACAGTGGGTTACAGCTGGTTACAGAACGTTACCGAGTGGTTACAGTGCGTTTGAGCAGGTTACAGCAAGTTATCGAGTGGTTACAGTGGGTTACAGCAGGTTACAGCACGTTACCGAGTGGTTACAGTGGGTTACAGCAGGTTACAGCACGTTACCGAGTGGTCACTGTGGATTACAGCAGGTTACAGCACGTTACCAAGTGGTTACAGTAGGTTGCAGCACGTTACCGAGTGGTTACAGTGGGTTACAGCAAGTTAGAGCACGTAACCCAGTGGTTACAGCGGGTTACAGCAGATTACAGCAAGTTACCGAGTGGTTACAGTGGGTACAGCAGGTTACAGCAAGTAACCGAGTGGTTACAGTGGGTTACAGCAGGTTACAGCTAGTTCCCGAGTGGTTACAGTGGGTTACAGCAGGTTACAACAGGTTACCGAGTGGTTACAGTGGGTTACAGCAGGTTACAACAGGTTACGGGTGGTTACAGTGGGTTACAGCAGGTTACAGCAGTATACCGAGTGGTTACAGTGGGTTACAGCAGGTTACAGCAGGTTACCGAGATGTTACAGTGGGATACAGCAGGTTACGGGTGGTTACAGTTGGTTACAGCAGCCTACCGAGTAGTTACAGTGGGTTACAGCAGGTTACAGCAGGTTACCGAGATGTTACAGTGGGATACAGCAGGTTACCGAGTGGTTACAGTGGATTACAGCAAGTTACAGCAGGTTACCGACTGGTTAATGTGGGTTAGAGTAGGTTACAGCAGGTGACCGAGTGGTTACAGTTGGTTACAGCAGGTTACAGCAGGTTACAGCAGGATACCGAGTAGTTTCAGTGGGTTACAGCAGGTTACAGCACGTTACCGTGTGGTTATAGTGGGTTACAGCAGGTTACAGCACGTTACCGAGTGGTTATAGTGGGTTACAGCAGGTTACAGCACGTTACCGAGTGGTTACAGTAGGTTACAGCAGGTTACAGCACGTTACCGAGTGGTTACAGTGGGTTACAGCAGGTTACAGCACGTTACTGAGTGTTTACAGTGGGTTACAGCTGGTTACAGAACGTTACCGAGTGGTTACAGTGCGTTTGAGCAGGTTACAGCAAGTTATCGAGTGGTTACAGTGGGTTACAGCAGGTTACAGCACGTTACCGAGTGGTTACAGTGGGTTACAGCAGGTTACAGCACGTTACCGAGTGGTCACTGTGGATTACAGCAGGTTACAGCACGTTACCAAGTGGTTACAGTAGGTTGCAGCACGTTACCGAGTGGTTACAGTGGGTTACAGCAAGTTAGAGCACGTAACCCAGTGGTTACAGCGGGTTACAGCAGATTACAGCAAGTTACCGAGTGGTTACAGTGGGTACAGCAGGTTACAGCAAGTAACCGAGTGGTTACAGTGGGTTACAGCAGGTTACAGCTAGTTCCCGAGTGGTTACAGTGGGTTACAGCAGGTTACAACAGGTTACCGAGTGGTTACAGTGGGTTACAGCAGGTTACAACAGGTTACGGGTGGTTACAGTGGGTTACAGCAGGTTACAGCAGTATACCGAGTGGTTACAGTGGGTTACAGCAGGTTACAGCAGGTTACCGAGATGTTACAGTGGGATACAGCAGGTTACGGGTGGTTACAGTTGGTTACAGCAGCCTACCGAGTAGTTACAGTGGGTTACAGCAGGTTACAGCAGGTTACCGAGATGTTACAGTGGGATACAGCAGGTTACCGAGTGGTTACAGTGGATTACAGCAAGTTACAGCAGGTTACCGACTGGTTAATGTGGGTTAGAGTAGGTTACAGCAGGTGACCGAGTGGTTACAGTTGGTTACAGCAGGTTACAGCAGGTTACAGCAGGATACCGAGTAGTTTCAGTGGGTTACAGCAGGTTACAGCACGTTACCGTGTGGTTATAGTGGGTTACAGCAGGTTACAGCACGTTACCGAGTGGTTATAGTGGGTTACAGCAGGTTACAGCACGTTACCGAGTGGTTACAGTAGGTTACAGCAGGTTACAGCACGTTACCGAGTGGTTACAGTGGGTTACAGCAGGTTACAGCACGTTACTGAGTGTTTACAGTGGGTTACAGCTGGTTACAGAACGTTACCGAGTGGTTACAGTGCGTTTGAGCAGGTTACAGCAAGTTATCGAGTGGTTACAGTGGGTTACAGCAGGTTACAGCACGTTACCGAGTGGTTACAGTGGGTTACAGCAGGTTACAGCACGTTACCGAGTGGTCACTGTGGATTACAGCAGGTTACAGCACGTTACCAAGTGGTTACAGTAGGTTGCAGCACGTTACCGAGTGGTTACAGTGGGTTACAGCAAGTTAGAGCACGTAACCCAGTGGTTACAGCGGGTTACAGCAGATTACAGCAAGTTACCGAGTGGTTACAGTGGGTACAGCAGGTTACAGCAAGTAACCGAGTGGTTACAGTGGGTTACAGCAGGTTACAGCTAGTTCCCGAGTGGTTACAGTGGGTTACAGCAGGTTACAACAGGTTACCGAGTGGTTACAGTGGGTTACAGCAGGTTACAGCAAGTGACCGAGTGGTTACAGTGGGTTACAGCAGGTTACAGCTGGTTCCCGAGTGGTTACAGTGGGTTACAGCAGGTTACAGCACGTTACCGAGTGGTTACAGTGCGTTTGAGCAGGTTACAGAAAGTTACCGAGTGGTTACAGTGGGTTACAGCAGGTTACAGCACGTTACCGAGTGGTTACAGGGGGTTACAGCAGGTTACAGCACGTTACCGAGTGGTTACTGTGGGTTACAGCAGGTTACAGCACGGTACCGAGTGGTTACAGTAGGTTGCAGCACAATACCGAGTGGTTACAGTGGGTTACAGCAAGTTACAGCACGTTACCGAGTGGTTACAGAGGGTTACAGCAGGTTACAGCAGGTTATGGAGTGGTTACAGTGGGTTACAGCAGGTTACAGCAGCCTACCGAGTGGTTACAGTGGGTTACAGCAGGTTACAGCAGGATACCGAGATGTTACATTGGGATACAGCAGGTTACCGAGTGGTTACAGTGGATTACAGCAAGTTACAGCAGGTCACCGACTGGTTACAGTGGGTTAGAGCAGGTTACAGTAGGTTACCGAGTGGTTACAGTGGGTTACAGCAGGTTACAGCAGGTTACGGTGTGGTTACAGTGGGTTACAGCAAGTTACAGAAAGTTACTGAGTGGTTACAGTGGGTTACAGCAGGTTACAGCAGGTTACCGAGTGGTTACAGTGGGTTACAGTAGGTTATAGCAAGTTACCGAGTGGTTACAGTTGGTTACAACAGGTTACAGCCGGTTAGAGAAGGATACCGAGTAGTTTCAGTGGGTTACAGCAGGTTACCGAGTGGTTACAGTGGGATACAGGTGGTTACAGCATGTTACCGAGAGGTTACAGTGGGTTACAACAGTTTACAGAACGTTACCGAGTGGTTACAGTAGGTTACAGCAGGTTACAGCACGTTAACAAGTGGTTACAGTGGGTTACAGAAGGTTACAGCTCGTTACCGAGTGGTTACAGTGGGTTACAGCAGGATACAGCACGTTACCGAGTGGTTACAGTGGGTTACAGCAGGTTACAGCACGTTACCGAGTGGTTACAGTGGGTTACAGCAGGTTACAGCACGTCACCGAGTGGGTACAGTGGGTTACAACAGGTTACAGCGGGTTACCGAGATGTTACAGTGGGATACAGCAGATTACCGAGTGGTTACAGTGGATTACAGCAAGTTACAGCAGGTTACCGACTGGTTACAGTGGGTTAGAGCAGGTTACAGCAGGTTACCGAGTGGTTACAGTGGGTTACAGCAGGTTACAGCAGGTTACGGTGCGGTTACAGTGGGTTATAGCAGATTACAGAAAGTTACTGAGTGGTTACAGTGGGTTACAGCAGGTTACAGCAGGTTACCGAGTGGTTACAGTGGGTTACAGCAGGTTACAGCAATTTACCGAGTGGTTACAGTTGGTTACAGCTTGTTACAGCAGGTTACAGCAGGTTACAGCAGGATACTGAGTAGTTTCAGTGGGTTACAGCAGGTTAGAGCACGTTACTGAGTGGTTACAGTGGGTTACAGCTGGTTACAGCACGTTACCGAGTGGCTACTGTGGGTTACAGCATGTTACAGCACGTTACCGAGTGGTTACAGTAGGTTACAGCAGGTTACAGCACGTTACCGAGTGGTTACAGAGGGTTACAGCAGGTTACAGCACGTTACCGAGTGGTTACAGTGGGTTACAGCAGGTTACAGCACGTTACCGAGTGGTTACAGTGCGTTACAGCAGGTTACAGCAAGGTGACGAGTGGTTACTGTGGGTTACAGCAGGTTACAGCACGTTACCGAGTGGTTACAGTAGGTTACAGTAGGTTGCAGCACGTTACCGAGTGATTACAGTGGGTTACAGCAGGTTACAGAACGTTACCGAGTGGTTACAGCCGATTACAGCAAGTTACCGAGTGGTTACAGTGGATTACAACAGGTTACAGCAAGGTACCGAGTGGTTACAGTGGGTTACAGTAGGATACAGCACGTCACCGAGTGGGTACAGTGGGTTACAGCAGGTTACAGGACGTCACCGAGTGGTTACAGTGGTTTATAACATGTTACAGCAAGTCACCGAGTGGTTACAGTGGGTTACAGCAGGTTACAGCAAGTTACCGAGTGGTTACAGTGGGTTACACCAGGTTACAGCCAGTTACCGAGTGGTTACAGTGGGTTACAGCAGGTTACAGCAAGGTACCGAGTGGTTACAGTTGGTTACAGCAGGTTACAGCAAGTTACCGAGAGGTTTCAGTGGGTTACAGCAGGTTACAGCAAGTTTCCGAGTGGTTACAGTGGGTTACAGCAGATTACAGCAAGTTACCGAGTGGTTACAGTGGGTTACAGCAGGTTACAGCTGGTTCCCGAGTAGTTACAGTGGGTTACAGCAGGTTACAGCAGGTTACCGAGTGTTTACAGAGGGTTACAGCAGGTTACAGCAGGTTACCGAGTGGTTACAGTGGGTTACAGCAGGTTACAGCAGGTTACCGAGTGGTTACAGTTGGTTACAGAAGGTTACAGCAGGTTACCGAGTGGTTACAGTGGGTTACAGCAGGTTACAGCAGGTTACCGAGTGGTTACAGTGGGTTACAGCAGGTTACAGCAGGTTACGGTGCGGTTACAGTGGGTTACAGCAGATTACAGAAAGTTACTGAGTGGTTACAGTGGGTTACAGCAGGTTACAGCAGGTTACCGAGTGGTTACAGTGGGTTACAGCAGGTTACAGCAATTTACCGAGTGGTTACAGTTGGTTACAGCTTGTTACAGCAGGTTACAGCAGGTTACAGCAGGTTACAGCAGGATACTGAGTAGTTTCAGTGGGTTACAGCAGGTTAGAGCACGTTACTGAGTGGTTACAGTGGGTTACAGCTGGTTACAGCACGTTACCGAGTGGCCACTGTGGGTTACAGCATGTTACAGCACGTTACCGAGTGGTTACAGTAGGTTACAGCAGGTTACAGCACATTACCGAGTGGTTACAGAGGGTTACAGCAGGTTACAGCACGTTACCGAGTGGTTACAGTGGGTTACAGCAGGTTACAGCACGTTACCGAGTGGTTACAGTGCGTTACAGCAGGTTACAGCAAGGTGACGAGTGGTTACAGTGGGTTACAGCAGGTTACAGCACGTTACCGAGTGGTTACAGTGGGTTACAGCAGGTTACAGCATTTTACCGAGTGGTTACTGTGGGTTACAGCAGGTTACAGCACGTTACCGAGTGGTTACAGTAGGTTACAGTAGGTTGCAGCACGTTACCGAGTGATTACAGTGGGTTACAGCAGGTTACAGAACGTTACCGAGTGGTTACAGCCGATTACAGCAAGTTACCGAGTGGTTACAGTGGATTACAACAGGTTACAGCAAGGTACCGAGTGGTTACAGTGGGTTACAGTAGGATACAGCACGTCACCGAGTGGGTACAGTGGGTTACAGTAGGTTACAGGACGTCACCGAGTGGTTACAGTGGGTTATAACATGTTACAGCAAGTCACCGAGTGGTTACAGTGGGTTACAGCAGGTTACAGCAAGTTACCGAGTGGTTACAGTGGGTTACACCAGGTTACAGCCAGTTACCGAGTGGTTACAGTGGGTTACAGCAGGTTACAGCAAGTCACCGAGTGATTACAGTGGGTTACAGCAGATTACAGAAAGTTACTGAGTGGTTACAGTGGGTTACAGTAGGTTACAGCAGGTCACCGAGTGATTACAGTGGGTTACAGCAGGTTACAGCAATTTACCGAGTGGTTACAGTTGGTTACAGCTTGTTACAGCAGGTTACAGCAGGTTACAGCAGGTTACAGCAGGATACTGAGTAGTTTCAGTGGGTTACAGCAGGTTAGAGCACGTTACTGAGTGGTTACAGTGGGTTACAGCTGGTTACAGCACGTTACCGAGTGGCCACTGTGGGTTACAGCATGTTACAGCACGTTACCGAGTGGTTACAGTAGGTTACAGCAGGTTACAGCACATTACCGAGTGGTTACAGAGGGTTACAGCAGGTTACAGCACGTTACCGATTGGTTACAGTGGGTTACAGCAGGTTACAGCACGTTACCGAGTGGTTACAGTGCGTTACAGCAGGTTACAGCAAGGTGACGAGTGGTTACAGTGGGTTACAGCAGGTTACAGCACGTTACCGAGTGGTTACAGTGGGTTACAGCAGGTTACAGCATTTTACCGAGTGGTTACTGTGGGTTACAGCAGGTTACAGCACGTTACCGAGTGGTTACAGTAGGTTACAGTAGGTTGCAGCACGTTACCGAGTGATTACAGTGGGTTACAGCAGGTTACAGAACGTTACCGAGTGGTTACAGCCGATTACAGCAAGTTACCGAGTGGTTACAGTGGATTACAACAGGTTACAGCAAGGTACCGAGTGGTTACAGTGGGTTACAGTAGGATACAGCACGTCACCGAGTGGGTACAGTGGGTTACAGCAGGTTACAGGACGTCCCCGAGTGGTTACAGTGGGTTATAACATGTTACAGCAAGTCACCGAGTGGTTACAGTGGGTTACAGCAGGTTACAGCAAGTTACCGAGTGGTTACAGTGGGTTACACCAGGTTACAGCCAGTTACCGTGTGGTTACAGTGGGTTACAGCAGGTTACAGCAAGTTACCGAGTAGTTACAGTTGGTTACAGCAGGTTACAGCAAGTTACCGAGAGGTTTCAGTGGGTTACAGCAGGTTACAGCAAGTTTCCGAGTGGTTACAGTGGGTTACAGAAGATTACAGCAAGTTACCGAGTGGTTACAGTTGGTTACAGCAGGTTACAGCTGGTTCCCGAGTAGTTACAGTGGGTTACAGCAGGTTACAGCAGGTTACCGAGTGTTTACAGAGGGTTACAGCAGGTTACAGCAGGTTACCGAGTGGTTACAGTGGGTTACAGCAGGTTACAGCAGGTTACCGAGTGGTTACAGTTGGTTACAGAAGGTTACAGAAGGTTACCGAGTGGTTACAGTGGGTTACAGCAGGTTACAGCAGGTTACCAAGTGTTTACAGTGGGTTACAGCAGGTTACAGCAGGTTACCGAGATGTTACAGTGTGATACAGCAGGTTACCGAGTGGTTACAGTGGGTTACAGCAGGTTACAGCAGGTTACGGTGTGGTTACAGTGGGTTACAGCAGGTTACAGAAAGTTACTGAGTGGTTACAGTGGGTTACAGCAGGTTACAGCAATTTACCGAGTGGTTTCAGTCGGTTACAGCAGGTTACAGCAGGTTACAGAAGGATACCGAGTGGTTTCAGTGGGTTACAGCTGGTTTCAGCACGTTACCGAGTGGTTACAGTGGGTTACAGCAGATTACAGCGGGTTACAGCAGGTTACAGCACGTTACCGAAGGGTTACAGTAGGTTACAGCAGGTTACAGCACGTTACCGAGGGGTTACAGTGGGTTACAGCAGGTTACAGCACGTTACCGAGTGGTTACAGTGGGTTACAGCAGGTTACAGCACGTTTCCGAGTGGTTACAGTGCATTACAGCAGGTTACAGCAAGGTACCGAGTGGTTACAGTGGGTTACAGCAGGTTACAGCAGGTTACAGCACGTTACCGAGTGGTTACAGTGGGTTACAGCAGGTTACAGCACGTTACCGAGTGGTTACTGTGGGTTACAGCAGGTTACAGCACGTTACCGAGTGGTTACAGTAGGTTACAGTAGGTTGCAGCACGTAACCGAGTGATTACAGTGGGTTACAGCAGGTTACAGCACGTTACCGAGTGGTTACAGTAGGTTACAGCAGATTACAGCAAGTTACCGAGTGGTTACAGCGGATTACAACAGGTTACAGCAAGGTACCGAGTGGTTACAGTGGGTTACAGCAGGATACAGCACGTCACCGAGTGGGTACAGTGGGTTACAGCAGGTTACAGCACATCACCGAGTGGTTACAGTGGGTTATAGCAGGTTACAGCAAGTTACCGAGTGGTTACAGTGGGTTACAGCAGGTTACAGCAAGTTAACGAGTGGTTACAGTGGGTTACACCAGGTTACAACCAGTTACCGAGTGGTTACAGTGGGTTACAGCAGGTTACAGCAAGTTACCGAGTGGTTACAGTTGGTTACAGCAGGTTACAGCACGTTACCGTGCGGTTACAGTGGGTTACAGCAGGTTACCGAGTGGTCACAGAGGATTACAGTAGGATACAGCAGGTTACCGAGTGGTTACAGTGGGTTAGAGCAGGTTACAGCAAGTCACCGAGTGGTTACAGTGGGTTACACCAGGTTACATCCAGGTACCGAGTGGTTACAGTGGGTTACAGCATGTTACAGCAAGTTACCGAGTGGTTACAGTTGGTTACAGCAGGTTACAGCTAGTTACCGAGAGGTTACAGTGGGTTACACCAGGTTACAGCAAATTACCGAGTGGTTACAGTGGGTTACAACAGGTTAAAGCAAGGTACCGAGTGGTTACAGTGGGTTACAGCAGGTTACAGTTAGTTACCGAGAGGTTACAGTGGGTTACACCAGGTTACAGCAAATTACCGAGTGGTTACAGTGGGTTACAACAGGTTAAAGCAAGGTACCGAGTGGTTACAGTGGGTTACAGCAGGTTACAGCAAGTTACCGAGTGGTTACAGTGGGTTACAGCAGGTTACAGCAGGTTGCCGAGTGATTACAGTGGGTTACAGAAGGTTACAGCAGGTTACCGAGTGGTTACAGTGGGTTACAGCAGGTTACAGCAGGTTACGGGTGGTTACAGTGGGTTACAGCAGGTTACAGCAGTCTACCGAGTGGTTACAGTGGGTTACAGCAGGTTACAGCAGGTTACCGAGATGTTACAGTGGGATACAGCAGGTTACCGAGTGGTTACAGTGGATTACAGCAAGTTACAGCAGGTTACCGACTGGTTAATGTGGGTTAGAGCAGGTTACAGCAGGTGACCGAGTGGTTACAGTTGGTTACAGCAGGTTACAGCAGCTTACAGCAGGATACCGAGTAGTTTCAGTGGGTTACAGCAGGTTACAGAACGTTACCGTGTGGTTACAGTGGGTTACAGCAGGTTTCAGCACGTTACCGAGTGGTTACAGTGGGTTACAGTAGGTTGCAGCACGTTACCGAGTGGTTACAGTGGGTTACAGCAAGTTACAGCACGTTACCGAGTGGTTACAGTGGGTTACAGCAGATTACAGCAAGTTACCGAGGGGTTACAGTGGGTACAGCAGGTTACAGCAAGTAACCGAGTGGTTACAGTGGGTTACAGCAGGTTACAGCAAGTCACCGAGTGGTTACAGTGGGTTACAGCAGGTTACAGCTAGTTCCCGAGTGGTTACAGTGGGTTACAGCAGGTTACAGCAGGTTATCGAGTGGTTACAGTGGGTTACAGCAGGTTACAGCAGGTTACCGAGTGGTTACAGTGGGTTACAGCAGGTTACAGCAAGTGACCGAGTGGTTACAGTGGGTTACAGCAGGTTACAGCTGGTTCCCGAGTGGTTACAGTGGGTTACAGCAGGTTACAGCACGTTACCGAGTGGTTACAGTGCGTTTGAGCAGGTTACAGCAAGTTACCGAGTGGTTACAGTGGGTTACGGCAGGTTACAGCACGTTACCGAGTGGTTACAGTGGGTTACAGCAGGTTACAGCACGTTACCGAGTGGTTACTGTGGGTTACAGCAGGTTACAGCACGGTACCGAGTGGTTACAGTAGTTTGCAGCACGTTACCGAGTGGTTACAGTGGGTTACAGCAAGTTACAGCACGTTACCGAGAGGTTACAGAGAGTTACAGCAGGTTATGGAGTGGTTACAGTGGGTTACAGCAAGTTACAGCAGCCTACCGAGTGGTTACAGTGGGTTACAGCCGGTTACAGCAGGATACCGAGTAGTTACAGTGGGTTACGTCAGGTTACCGAGTGGTTACAGAGGGTTACAGCTGGTTACAGCACGTTACCGAGTGGTTACAGTGGGTTACAGCAGGTTACAGAACGTTACCGAGTGGTTACAGTAGGTTACAGGAGGTTACAGCACGTTACCAAGTGGTTACAGTGGGTTACAGCAGGTTACAGCACGTTACCGAGTGGTTACAGTGGGTTACAGCAGGGTACAGCACGTTACCGAGTGGTTACAGTGGGTTACAGCAGGTTACAGCAAGTTACCGAGTGGTTACAGTGGGTTACAGCAGGTTACAGCACGTCACCGAGTGGGTACAGTGGGTTACAGCAGGTTAGAGCACGTCACCGAGTGGTTACAGTGGGTTATAGCAGGTTACAGCAAGTTACCGAGTGGTTACAGTGGGTTACAGCAGGTTACAGCAAGTTACCGAGTTGTTACAGTTGGTTACAGCTGGTTACAGCAAGTTACCGAGAGGTTACAGTGGGTTACACCAGGTTACAGCAAGTTACCGAGTGGTTACAGTGGGTTACAACAGGTTACAGCAAGGCACCGAGTGGTTACAGTGGGTTACAGCATGTTACAGCACGTCACCGAGTGGGTTCAGTGGGTTACAGCAGGTTACAGCACGTCACCGAGTGGTTACAGTGGGTTATAGCAGGTTACAGCAAGTTACCGAGTGTTTACAGTGGGTTATAGCAGGTTACAACAAGTTACCGAGTGGTTACAGTGGGTTACACCAGGTTACAGCTAGTTACCGAGTGGTTACAGTGGGTTACAGCAGGTTACATCAAGTTACCGAGTGGTTACAGTTGGTTACAGCAGTTTACAGCAAAGTACTGAGTGGTTACAGTGGGTTACAGCAGGTTACAGCAAGTTACCGAGTGGTTACAGTGGGTTACAACAGGTTAAAGCAAGGTACCGAGTGGTTACAGTGGGTTACAGCAGGTCACAGCAAGTTACCGAGAGGTTACAGTGGGTTACACCAGGTTACAGCAAGTTACCGAGTGATTACAGTGGGTTACAACAGGTTAAAGCAAGGTACCGAGTGGTTACAGTGGGTTACAGCAGGTTACAGAAAGTTACCGAGTGGTTACAGTGGGTTACAGCAGGTTACAGCAGGTTGCCGAGTGGTTACAGTGGGTTACAGAAGGTTACTGCAGGTCACCGAGTGGTTACAGTGGGTTACAGTTGGTTACAGCAGGTTACGGGTGGTTACAGTTGGTTACAGCAGCCTACCGAGTAGTTACAGTGGGTTAATTCTGGCCCTAAAGTCGCTGTATTGCATGCAAAAACCACAAATGAGGGCTGGGACCAATAGAGACTAGTAATTCTGATAGTAAAGTCGCTGTTTTGAATGTACAAAGCCACAGATGAAGGCTGGGACCAATAGACAAACGTCATTTTGGATCTAAGCATGCTCTTTTCCATTCACAAATCAACAGGCGAAGTCTGGGACACATAGAGACTAGTAATTCTGACGCTAAAGTCGCCGTTTTGAATGCACAAAACCACAGACGAAGGCTGGGACCAATAGACAAGCGTCATTCTGGATCTAAGCATGCTGTTTTGCTCTCACAAATCAACAGACGAAGTCTGGGACCCATAGAGACTTGTAATTCTGATCTAAAAGTCGCTGGTTTGCATGCAAAAACCACAGAAGAGATCTGGGACCAATGGAGACTAGATATTCTGATGCTAATTGCACTGTTTTGCATGCACAAAACGACAGGTGAGGTCTGGGATCCATGGAGACTAGTAATTCTGGTGCTAATCACGCTGTTTTTCATGCACAAAACGACTGGTGAGGTCTGGTATCCATAGAGACTCTTAATTCTGGTCATAATGACGCTGTTGTGAATGCACAAAAACACAGGTAATGGCTGGGACAATAGAGACTTGCAATTCTGGTGCTAAAGGCGCTGTTTTGAACGCAAAAAACCACAGGTGAGGTCTGGGACCCATAGAGACTTGTAATGCTGGTCCTAAAGTTGCAGTTTTGCATGCATAAACCACAAATGAGGGCTGGGGCCCATAGAGACTAGTAATTCTGAAGCTAAAGTCCCTGTTTTGAATGCAAAAAACGTAGGTGAGGTCAGGGACCCATAGAGACTTGTAATTCTTGTCCTAAAGTCGATGTTTTGCATGCAAAAACCACAAATGAGGGCTGGAACCCATAGAGACTAGTAATTCTGATGCTAAAGTCGCTGTTTCGAATGCACAAAACCAAAGACGAAGGCTGGGACCAATAGACAAGTGTCATTCTGGATCTAAGCATGCTGTTTTGAACTCACAAATCAACAGACGAAGTCTGGGACCCATAGAGACTTGTAATTCTGATCCAAAAGTCGCTGGTTTGCATGCAAAAACCACAGAAGAGATCTGGGACCAATGGAGACTAGATATTCTGATGCTAATTGCACTGTTTTGCATGCACAAAACGACAGGTGAGGTCTGGGATCCATGGAGACTAGTAATTCTGGTGCTAATCACGCTGTTTTTCATGCACAAAACGACTGGTGAGGTCTGGTATCCATAGAGACTCTTAATTCTGGTCATAATGACGCTGTTGTGAATGCACAAAAACACAGATAATGGCTGGGACAATAGAGACTTGCAATTCTGGTGCTAAAGGCGCTGTTTTGAACGCAAAAAACCACAGGTGAGGTCTGGGACCCATAGAGACTTGTAATGCTGGTCCTAAGGTTGCAGTTTTCCGTGCAAAAACAACTGATAAAGGCTGGGACCCATAGATACTGGTATTTCTGATGCTAATCACATTGTTTTGCATGCACAAAACGACAGGTGAGGTCTGGGACACATGGAGACTAGAAAATCTGGTGATAATCACCCTGGTTTGTATGCACAAAACGACAGGTGAGGTCTGGGAAACATAGAGACTATTAATTCTGATGCTAATCACATTGTTTTGCATGTACAAAACGACACGGGAAGTCTGGGACCCATAGAAACTAGTAATTCTGATCCAAAAGCCGCTGTTTTGCGTGCAAAAACAACAGATAAGGGCTGGGACAAATAGAGACTTGCAATTCTGGAGCTAAAGTCTCTGTTTTGAATGCAAAAACCATAGGTAAGGTCTGGGACCCATAGAGACTTGTAATTCTGATGCTAATCACGTTGTTTTGCATGCACAAAACGACAGGTGCGGTCTGGGACCCATGGAGATGTGTAATTCTGGTGCTAAACACGCTGTTTTGCATGCACAAAACCAGAGGTGAGGTCTGGGACCCATAGAGACTTGTAATTCTGGTCCTACAGTCGCAGTTTTGCATGCAAAAACCACAAATGAGGGTTGGGGCCCATAGAGACTAGTAATTCTGAAGCTAAAGTAGATGTTTTGAATGCAAAAAAACGTAGGTGAGGTCAGGGACCCATAGAGACTTGTAATTCTTGTCCTAAAGTCGCTTTTTTGCATGCAAAAACCACAAATGAGGGCTGGAACCCATAGAGACTAGTATTTCTGATGCTAATCACGTTGTTTTGCATGCACAAAACGACAGGGGAGGTCTGGGACCCATGGAGACATGTAATTCTGGTGCTAAACACGCTGTTTTGCATGCACAAAACCAAAGGTGAGGTCTGGGTCCCATAGAGACTTGTAATTCTGGTCCTAAAGTGGCTGTTTTGCATGCAAAAACAATAAATGAGGGCTGGGACTCATAGAGACTAGTAATTCTGACGCTAAAGTCGCCGTTTTGAATGCACAAAACCACAGGCGAAGGCTGGGACCAATAGACAAGCGTAATTCTGGATCTAAGCATGCTGTTTTGCACTCACAAATCAACAGACGAAGTCTGGGACCCATAGAGATTTGTAATTCTGATCTAAAAGTCGCTGGTTTGCATGCAAAAACCACAGAAGAGATCTGGGACCCATGGAGACTAGATATTCTGATGCTAATCGCACTGTTTTGCATGCACAAAACGACACGGGAAGTCTGGGACCCATAGAGACTTGTAGTTCTGATCCAAAAGCCTCTGTTTTGCGTGCAAAAACAACTGATAAAGGCTGGGACCCATAGATACTGGTATTTCTGATGCTAATCACATTGTTTTGCATGCACAAAACGACAGGTGAGGTCTGGGACACATGGAGACTAGAAAATCTGGTGATAATCACCCTGGTTTGCATGCACAAAACGACAGGTGAGGTCTGGAAAACATAGAGACTATTAATTCTGATGCTAATCACATTGTTTTGCATGTACAAAACGACATGGGAAGTCTGGGACCCATAGAAACTAGTAATTCTGATCCAAAAGCCGCTGTTTTGCGTGCAAAAACAACAGATAAGGGCTGGGACAAATAGAGACTTGCAATTCTGGAGCTAAAGTCTCTGTTTTGAACGCAAAAACCATAGGTAAGGTCTGGGACCCATAGAGACTTGTAATTCTGATGCTAATCACGTTGTTTTGCATGCACAAAATGACAGGTGCGGTCTGGGACCCATGGAGATGTGTAATTCTGGTGCTAAACACGCTGTTTTGCATGCACAAAACCAGAGGTGAGGTCTGGGACCCATAGAGACTTGTAATTCTGGTCCTAAAGTCGCAGTTTTGCATGCAAAAACCACAAATGAGGGCTGGGGCCCATAGAGACTAGTAATTCTGAAGCTAAAGTCGCTGTTTTGAATGCAAAAAACCGTAGGTGAGGTCAGCGTCCCATAGAGACTTGTAATTCTTGTCCTAAAGTCGCTTTTTTGCATGCAAAAACCACAAATGAGGGCTGGAACCCATAGAGACTAGTATTTCTGATGCTAATCACGTTGTTTTGCATGCACAAAACGACAGGGGAGGTCTGGGACCCATGGAGACATGTAATTCTGATGCTAAACACGCTGTTTTGCATGCACAAAACTAAAGGTGAGGTCTGGGTCCCTTAGAGACATGTAATTCTGGTCCTAAAGTGATTGTTTTGCATGCAAAAACAATAAATGAGGGCTGGGACCCATAGAGACTAGTATTTCTAACGCTAAAGTCGCCGTTTTGAATGCACAAAACCACAGACGAAGGCTG
>CBDCKB010000004.1:0-2369850 GCA_965217995.1 Rhodobacterales bacterium | reverse complement strand
CAATGCCGAAGCCACGGGATCCGGTCGCCGACAACGGGCACTCGGAGACCGGCCCGACGCTTGGCTTCCAGCGTGTCGTCCAGCGCGCGGCCATCCACAACCGCAGCAACGGCAAGCCCAAGGTCACCGGCGAGAATGTGCTGGTCTCGATCTTCTCCGAGCGCGACAGCCATGCCGTCTATATCCTCAGCAAGAACGGGGTCACCCGGCTGGATGTGGTCTATTACCTTTCCCACGGTGTCAGTCGGCAGCGTCGGGCCCCAAACGAAGGCATACGGGCATTCCGGGAACGGGCGGCGGAGCGGGCGGTTGAGAGGGAGCGGGAGAATGCCGTCGAGGAGGAGAAAAGAGCGCGCTCGAGGAGTTCTGCGTCAATCTCAACGATCTGGCCCGCGCCGGCCGGATCGATCCGCTCATCGGCCGGGCGGCGGAAATCGAGCGCTGCGCCCAGATCCTCTGCCGCCGCCGCAAGAACAATCCGTTGCTGGTCGGCGATGCCGGCGTCGGCAAGACCGCCATCGTGGAAGGTCTCGCCGGCATGATTGTCGGCGGGGAGGCACCCGAGCCCCTCGCCAAGACCACGGTATTCTCGCTGGATATGGGTTCACTGCTCGCCGGTACCCGCTACCGCGGCGATTTCGAGGAGCGGCTGAAGGCCGTGACCACCGAACTGGCCGGGCATAAGGATGCGATTCTGTTTGTGGACGAGATCCATACGGCGATCGGTGCCGGGGCGACATCCGGGGGTGGCATGGATGCGTCGAACCTCCTCAAGCCAGCACTGCAGGCCGGCGATCTGCGTTGCATCGGCTCGACCACCTATGCCGACTACCGCCGCTATTTCGAGAAGGACCGGGCCTTGCTGCGCCGCTTCCAGAAAGTCGATATCGACGAACCAAGCCGGGATGACACCTTGCGGATCCTCGAGGGGTTGCGCGGCCGCTTCGAGGAGCATCACGGCGTCCGCTTCACGCGCGATGCGCTGGTCACGGCGGTCGATCTGGCGAACCGGTATATCCATGACCGCCAACTCCCGGACAAGGCGATCGATGTGATTGATGAGGCGGGTGCCTCGTTTCGGCTGACTCCGGCTGCCCGCCGCCGCAAGACGGTCACCAGGCGCGATATCGAGCAGATCGTCTCGCGGATCGCGCGGGTGCCGGCACGGACCGTCAACCGCGAGGACGCGGCCGCCCTTGGCGACCTTGAGGCAAAACTCAGGAAAGTGGTGTTCGGCCAGGACGAAGCGCTCAGCGAGCTGGTCACGGCGGTGAAACTCTCGCGTGCCGGGCTGCGCGAAGTCGAGCGGCCGGTCGGCTGCTATCTGTTCACCGGTCCCACCGGGGTCGGCAAGACCGAAACGGCGCGGTGCCTGGCCGAGGTGCTGGGCGTGGAGCTGGTCCGATTCGACATGTCCGAATACATGGAGAAGCACAGCGTCTCCCGCCTGATCGGCGCGCCGCCGGGCTATGTAGGTTTCGACCAGGGCGGATTGCTGACCGATGCGGTCGACAAGAATCCCTACAGCGTGCTGCTGCTCGACGAGGTCGAGAAAGCGCATCCCGATGTGCTGAACCTGCTTCTGCAGGTGATGGATCATGGCCGCCTGGCCGACCATAACGGTCGGGACGCCGATTTCCGCAATGCCATTCTCGTGATGACCTCCAATATCGGTGCCGTCGATCTCGCCAGGCGAACCATCGGTTATGGCGATGAGCGCGATTCAGGGGCCGTCGAAGCGGCGATCGAGAAGCATTTCTCGCCGGAATTCCGTAACCGTCTTGACACCATTGTCCGCTTCCGGTCGCTGGGCCGCGAGACCGTGATCCAGGTCGTCGAGAAGTTCATCATGGAACTCGAGGCGCAGCTGCAGGAGCAGGCGGTGACGATCGAGGTGACGGCGGAGGCGGCCGCGCATCTCGCCGAGCTGGGCTATGACGAGCGGATGGGTGCCCGGCCGCTGGCACGGGTCATCATGCAGAAGGTCAAGCGACCGCTCTCGGAGGAGCTGCTGTTCGGCCTCCTTCGCAAAGGCGGCCGGGTCCGGGTGGTGTTGCGGGACGGCGATATCGAGATCGATTGCCAGAGGGTGGCCCGGGGCCGGTTGCCTCCGGCGCGCGACAAGGCACTGCTGCCGGCTTCCTGATCAGCGACTGGTCAGGGTCAGTTCGATCCGCCGGTTGCGGGCATGCGCCACGGCGCTGTCATTGAGGTCGATCGGCCGGTGCGGGCCGAATCCGGTGGCGGCAAAACGCGCCGCCGGCAATCCGCGTTCCTCGACAAAATAGCGCACCACGGAGAGCGCGCGCGCCTGGCTGAGATCCCAATTGTCCCGATAGAGACCCCCGGCGCGGAGGGGGCGGCGATCGCTATGTCCGTCGACCCGTACCAGCCATTCAATATCCTCTGGAATGCGGGCGGTGATCTCGATCAGCGCATCGGCGACGCGGGAGAGATTGGCCCGGCCCGTGTCCCCGAGCTCGGCTGAAGCACTGTCGAAGAGCACCCCGGAGCCGAGCACGAAGCGGTCGCCGACGATGCGGATATCCGCGCGGTTGCCCAGCACCTCGCGCATGCGCCCGAAAAATTCCGAACGGTAGCGGGCGAGTTCGCTGACCTTCTGTGACAGTGCCGCATTGAGCTGGGAACCGAGATTCTTGATCACCGCTTCCGACTCGAGATCCTTTCTCTCGGCCTCGTCCAGCTGTCCCTGCAGGACCTGCAGCTGGGACCGGAGGGCGGCGATGTTGCGGTTGAGGAGTGCGAGCTGGCGGCGGTCAGCAGCGCTCGCTTCCTCGGCTTCCCGGAGCAATTGTTCGGTCGCCAGCTGTGAGGCGCTCGCCTCGCTCGCCTTCTCACCCAGCTGCTTGCGGGCGGCGTCGGCCGCGGCCAGAAGGTTCAGGATCCGCCGCGCCTCCGCTTCCTCCTTTTCGAGTTCCAGGGTCAGGGCGATCGCCGCCTCCTCGGAGAGGGCCAGCTGGCTGGCCAGCCGGCGGGCACGGTCCGCCACCGCGCCCCGCGCTTCCTGTTCGCTGAGCAGTTTGCTGCGCAATTCCTCGAATCCGGTGATCGCATCGGTGAGCTGGGACTGGAGGTCGGCCGTCCGCCCGCGCTCCAGCGACAGTGTGGAGGCCAGCTCGCTGATCTGGGACTCCAGGAGGGAGATGGTACGGCTCTGGCCGGCCAGTTCATCCCGAAGGAAGAACTGCACGACGATGAAGGTGGAGATGGTGAAGACCAGCACCAGCAGCACGCCGGCCAGCGCATCGACGAAACCCGGCCAGATGACGGACGGGATCGCCGAGCGGGGGCGGCGTTGCCGGGTGATGGCGGCCACGGGTGGTCTCTAGGAAACCGGACCGCCCAGCTGGGCGTGAATCAGGGCCAGCTGCTTGCGGAGTTCGGCGATGAGTTCGGGGCTGGCCCGGTTTTCCGCGGCCATGCTCGCGGCCAGCATTTCGATATTGCGGAGTGGCTGGCGGACGGCGCTGCCGGGGCCGGCCCCTCCCAGGGAGTTGAGCTGCAGGGTCAGCCGATCGACCTGGGCGCGGAGCTGCGCGTAGCCGGTCGGGGCATCCACCTGGGTCACCGATCCGACCCATTCCTCGAATTCACGCAGGAACCGGGTCTGGGCATGACCCGCGAGGAGATCGAGCAGCCCGACGACCAGGGATCCGGCCAGCCCGAGCAGCGAGGAGGAAAAGGCCGTTCCCATGGCGTTGAGCTGTTTCTCGAAACCTGCGGACAGGCGCTCGAAGGCACCCAGCCCGGCCTCGCCCTCCTCCGGCGCCAGGCTGCGGATGGTCTCGATCAGTGCCGGGATGGTCAGCGACAATCCCCAGAACGTGCCGAGCAGACCGAGGAAGATCAGCAGTCCGGCGATGTAGCGTGCGAGATCGCGGCTTTCCGAGACCCGGCCATGGACCGCGTCGATCACCGACTGGGCGGTGACTTCGGAAAGGAGGGTGCGGTGCTGCCGGGCCGGGCCGAGCAGGGCCGACATCGAAGCGAGAAGGCGCGGCGGCTTGGTCAGGCCTTCGCGGCTGGTGGCAAATCGCTCTGCCCAGCGTACCGCCGGACCGAGACGCAGGGCCTGCCAGAAGCATGCGGCCGCGCCGATACAGAACACCGCCAGGATCAGGCCGTTGAGCCAGCGATTGGCGCGGAAGATTTCGACCAGCGGGGCGCCGAGGAACAGGGCCACGACGACGACCGAGGCCAGCGCCGCCGACATCCAGAAAATCTGCGGATGGGGTCGGGTGTAGAGCGGGGCGGGAGGGACCGAAGATTGCACGGGGGAGGGCTCCTTTTCTTGCCGGTCAGGCCGCCAGCGCTTCGGCCAGGATGGTGTGGATCGCGGGGCTTGCCGCGAGGGTTGTGGCGGAGGGCGGTGCATCGGCATCCGGCACCGTCGCCCGGCCGCCAGATTCGCGCACCAGCAGGGATCCGGCAAGAGCCGCCACGGTGCGGCCGCCGCGCAGCCATGCCGCGTCCAGACGTCCGGCCGCCACCCAGGCGAGATCAAGGGCGGGGGAGCCGGTCGCGCGCAGGCCGGCCCCGAGGGCCGCAATCCGGCCGGCATCGCCGAGGGTGCGCTCGATGGTCTCGGCTTCGGGGTCCAGGGAATCGATCGCGACCAGGGCTCCGCGGATATGGGGGCGGGGAGCGACCCGGAGGCGATAGCGGTCGCGCCGGGCACCGGCGCCGCGCCGGGCGGCGTAGATTTCCTGGGCGGCGGGATCGAGGATCACGGCGACTTCGATCTCGCCGTGCTGCAGAAGGGCCGCGGCCAGGGCAAAGCCGGGGGTTGCATGCGCGAAATTATGCATGCCGCAGAGCGGGTCGACGGCCCAGTAGCGATTGGGGTCGCGGCCGGGGGTGGTCGTGTTGTCCTCGATCCAGCCATAGGCGGGGCCGACCTCGGAGAGGGCTTCGCGCAGGGTGGCGCTGGCCCGTTCCCTTCCCGCCCGGGCGAAGGCGCGGGTCTTTTCCGGCGCCGCGGCCTGCAGCTGCTCCAGCTCGCCGAAATCGCGGGAAATCACGCGGGCGGCGCGGCGGGTGGCGGCCAGCAGCCGGTTCAGCGAGATGTCGTCGAGCATCTTTCCTGGCCCGGGTCAGGCGCGGCCGGCATATTCAAGGGTCTCCGGGTTGATCACGATCCGCTCGCCGGATTCCACGAAGGGGGGCACCATCACCCGGATGCCGTTGTCGAGAATCGCGGGCTTGTAGGCGGCAGCAGCGGTCTGGCCCTTCAGGGAGGGGTCGGTCTCGACAATCGCGCATGTGACCTGTTCGGGGAGTTGGATCGAGAGCGCCTCGCCCTCGAAGAACTCGATGGTCACCTCCATCGAATCCTGCAGGAAATGCTGGCGCGGACCGAGGACGCTGGCGGCGAGTTCGGTCTGCTCGTAGGTCTCGAGATCCATGAAGACCAGCTGGTCGTCGGAGGGATAGAGGAATTGCTGGCGGCGCTGGTCGAGCCGTACCCGCTCGACATTCTCGGCCGAGCGGAAGCGTTCGTTGAGTTTGGTTCCGTTGCGCAGATTGCGGAGCTCGACCTGCGCATAGGCTCCGCCCTTGCCCGGCTTGACATGCTGGACCCGTACCGCGGCCCAGAGATGTCCCTTGTGCTCGATGACATTGCCGGGCCGGATTTCATTGCCGGCGATTCGCATATTCGGATTCCCTGTGCCGGGCCTTCAGGCGGCGTCCTTGCGCCGCCGGATCTCGGCGAACACCGCCGCCGGATCCGCGCCGGCCAGGCCGACCGCTGCCGCCACCTGCGCCTCTCCTGCCCGCAGGAAGATATTGGTCTCGAGCTCCTCGCCGACCGTGGTCGGCATGATCGGCTGGCCGGCCTCGCGCAAGGCCTGGATCCGCTCGGCCCGGACCATGCTCGGTTCGTGGCCGGCATCCACCGAGAGGCAGAACGCCGCGTTTGCCGCCGCCATTTCATGGCCGCAATAGATCCGGGTTTCCGGGGGCAGGGAGGCGATCTGGGAAAGCGCCTGCCAGGCCTGCAGGGCCGTGCCCTCGAAGACCCGGCCGCATCCCATCACGAAAATCGCATCCCCGGCGAAGATTGCGGACTCTTCAGGAAAATGCAGCGCGATCTGGCCGACGGTGTGCCCGGAGACATCCAGCACCTGGACCGGACAGGAGCCGAAATTCCAGCGGTCCCCCGGCGACAGTTCGACATCGAGGGCCGGCAGGCGGGAACGGTCGGGGGCGCCGCCGGCCACCTGCACGCCGCTGTCACGCAGTTCCGCCACGCCGGCGATATGGTCGTCATGGTGATGGGTGAGGAGGATCCAGTCGAGTTTCCAGCCCTGGCGTTCGAGTTCGGCGGCGACCGGTGCGGCCTCCCCGGGATCGACCACTCCGGTGGTGCCGGTTTCCTCGTCGCGGAGCAGAAAGGTGTAGTTGCTGTCCAGACAGGGGATGACATGAATTGCAAGCGGTGGGCGGAGCATGGCGGGTTCTGCCCTTTCTGGCTAGGCTTGGCTTCGCCCCTATATAGCATCTTGCGGCCGTGATGCATCGCGACATCATCCAGTTCCGGGATTTCTACGACCGTTCGCCGCTGGGTTCCTATGCGCGATATGCCCTGCGGCGGGCCCTGCGCGGACTCTGGCCGGGGGTGCGCGGCGAGGTGGTGGCCGGCTATGGCTACCCGCTGCCGGTGCTGGGCGTGCTGCGCCAGGAGGCAAAGCGTGTCGTGGCGCTGATGCCGGCCGAGATCGGGGTCTGCCGCTGGCCCGGCACCGGCCCCAACAGCACCGTGCTGGTCGATGGCGACCGGCTTCCGATCGAAACCGGTGGCATCGACCGGCTGGTGGTGCTGCACGGCTATGCGAGCTCACCGCGGCCGCGGGAATTGATGCGGGAGTTCCACCGGGTTCTGGCCCCGGGCGGGCGGGTGGTTTTCATCGCTCCGAATCGTACCGGTCTCTGGGCCCGGGCCGACAGTGTTCCGTTTGGTGTCGGCCACCCCTTCACCGCCGGGCAGTTGCGCCGGCTGCTGGCGGAGCATGCCTTTGAGGCCTGCGCGGAAGCGGCCGCCTTGTTCATGCCGCCGACCCGGCGCCGCTTCTGGCTTCGGGGTGCCCGCCTGTTCGAGCGCTATGGGGACCGCTTCGGGGCCCGGCGGTTTGCCGGCGCCTTGCTGGTCGAGGCGGTCAAACTCGTCTACGTGCCGCCCCGACCGACCGCCGCCCCCATGCGCGATATTGTCGAGGCACTCGGGGGGATCGCGGGGAGCCATCCCGAGCCGGCGACGGGCCGCTCCGCACGGGTGCCGCTCTGCCCTCCCGGCAGGGAGGGTTGTGCCCGGCCCCATCCCGCCCGGCTTGGGCTATAATTTGCAGGTTTTGTCGGGAGGTTCCTGCACGGGGCCGCCGTTTGACAGGAAAGGCCGGGTGCCGTGTTTCGCGCCGGGCATTGGCCATGGCAGCAGCATCGGACCCCGGCAGCCTGGAAGAGGCACGGGCGCGCATCGACCGGATCGACGACCGCATCCTCGACCTGCTTGGGGAACGGGCGGAGATCGTCGAGGAGGTCGCGCAGGCCAAGCGGTCTGCCGGCGAGGAGACCCGGTCCTCCTTCCGTCCCGAGCGGGAGGCGGCCATTCTCCGTCGGTTGCATGCCCGGCTCCACCGGCGCAAGACCGGGCTGTCCTTTGAAGGGGTCGCGCGGGTCTGGCGTGAGATCATGTCGGCGGCATTGCTGCAGCAGGAGCCGGTCAGCGTCGGCGTGCAGGGGGCGACCGGTGTGCGCGGGGCGGAGCTCCGGGCCCTGGCCCGGCTGCATTTTGGGAGCGGAGTCGTGATCACAGCCTGTGCCCGGATGGAGGATCTGTACCGCGCGGTGCGGCGCGACCGGACCCTGATCGGGCTGGTGCCCTCGCTGTCCCGGTTTGCGATCGAGGCGGTGGGCCGCCGGGACGGACCGATGATCTTCGCGGCCCTGCCGTTCTGGGGGACCGGGATGCCGCGCGCCTATGCTTTCGGGCATGTGCAGCTGGCCGGCACCGATGATGATGTCACGCTGCTGACCCTGCGCCGCCGACAGGATGTGAGTTTGCGCAGGGTGAACCAGGCACTGGCCGAGATCGGGATCAGTGCCCACTATGAAGGAGGCCGGGGGGGCCAGTCGGTGTTCTGTCTGGACGGGTTTCATGTCAGCGAGCAGGTGGAGGCGCGTATCGGGGAGGCTCTCCGGCCCCACATCCGCCAGTGGCGTCTGCTCGGGGCCTATGCCCGCCCGCTGGGCGAGGAACCGGAGGATTCGGTGTGAGCGGTCCGGAGCCGCAGCCAGGCATTCTCGGGATCACGCCCTATCGGGGCGGCGAGGGAACGGTGGTCGGGCATGCCCTGGCTTCCAACGAGAATCCTCACGGGGCCGGGAGTGCGGCCCGGGAGGCCTATCGGGCGGCCTCGGCGCGGCTGCATCTCTATCCGGAGGGGGGCGCGGAGGCCTTGCGCGCCGCGATCGCGCAGGCGCATGGCCTGGATCCGGCACGGATCGTCTGCGGCAACGGCTCGGACGAGTTGATCGGGCTTCTCTGTCATGCCTATGCGGGGGTTGGCGACGAGGTGCTCCATACCGAGCACGGTTTCCTGATGTATCGGCTTGCGGCCCTGGCCGCGGGCGCGGTGCCGGTGGCGGCGGCCGAGCGCGGATGCCGCGCCGATATCGACGCCATTCTCGGGGCCATATCTCCGGCCACACGCCTGGTGTTTCTGGCCAACCCCAACAACCCCACCGGTTCCTGGCTGGAGCGTGGCGAGGTCGAGCGCCTCGCCGACGGGCTGCCGGCGCGGGCCTTGCTGGTCCTGGACGCGGCCTATGCCGAATATGTCGACGACCCCGCCTACGAAGCCGGTGCATCGCTGGTCGAGGCCCGCCCGGATGTGGTCATGACCCGGACGTTTTCCAAAATCCACGGGCTTGCCGGATTGCGCATCGGCTGGGCCTACTGTCCGCCCGGAATCGTGGATGTGCTGAACCGGATCCGCGGACCGTTCAACGCCAACCGGGCGGGGCAGGAAGCGGCGGCGGCGGCGGTTGCCGATCGCGCGCATGTGGAGGCGAGCCTCCGCGAGAACCGCCGGCTGCGGGCGGAGCTGGCGGCCGGGCTGACGGGGTTGGGGATTCGGGTCTGGCCCTCGGTGACGAATTTTGTCCTGGCGGAATTCGCCAGCAAGGAGGCGATGGAGGCGGCGAATGTCGCTCTGCGGGAAGGGGGAATCTATGTCCGCCGCATGGAGGCGTATGGTCTGCCGGCATGTCTCCGGATCACGGTCGGGAGCGATGCGGCGGTGCAGGACCTGCTGGAGACACTGGGCGAACATTTCGGGAAGGCATCGAAGTGAACGCTCCCCGGATCGACCGCATCGCCATCCTCGGCCTCGGGCTGATCGGCTCCTCGCTGGCCCTTGCCCTGCGCGCCCGGAATCTGGCGGGAGAGATCGTCGGCCATGCGCGCAGCGAGAGCACCCGGGCCATCGCCCTGCAGCGCGGGTTCTGCGACGTGGTGCATGCGGGGGTGGAGGAGACCGTCGAGGGGGCTGGTCTGGTGGTGCTGGCAACGCCCGTCGGGGCGTTCGTGGATCTTCTTACCCGGGCCGCGCCGCATCTTGCGCCCGGCGCGGTGGTGACAGATGTCGCCGGCGTCAAGGGTGCGGTCGTGCGGGATCTGCTGCCGCTGATTCCCGAAGGCCGGGTGCTGGTGCCGGGGCACCCGATCGCGGGTACCGAGCAGTCGGGGCCGGAAAGCGGGTTTGTCGAACTCTTCGAGGACCGCTGGTGCGTGCTGACGCCCCTGGCGGACACGCCGAAGGAAGCGCTGGCACTGGTCACCTCGATCTGGGAGGGCGTCGGTTCGCGGGTCGAGCTCATGACCCCGGAGCATCATGACCGGGTGCTGGCCGTCACCAGTCATCTGCCTCATGCGATCGCCTACACCATGGTCGGCATCGCGGACGATCTTGCCTCCGTCACCCAGAGGGAGGTGGTGCAGTATTCGGCCAGCGGGTTTCGCGACTTCACGCGGATCGCCGCTTCGGATCCGGTCATGTGGCGGGATATTTTTCTTGCCAACCGCGAGGCGGTTCTTGAGGGGCTCGGCCGTTTCACCGAGGAGCTGCTGGCCTTGCAGCGGGCGATTCGCTGGGGGGATGGCGAGGAGCTGGAGCAGAAATTCCGGCGCGGCCGGGAGATCCGTCGCGGGATTGTCGAATCCGGCCAGGATGCAGAGGGGAGCGCCCTGTATCTGAGCCGCCGACGCCTGCCGGACGGAGAGACCGGCGATGGCTAGTGCCGGCGACTCCCTCTGGGTGTTTGGCTATGGAAGTCTGATGTGGGAGCCGGGGTTCCCGTTTGCCGAACAGCACCGGGCCCGGCTCGACGGCTATGCGCGGCGGTTCCGTCTCCTGTCGGTTCTCTATCGGGGCACTGTCGAGCGGCCGGGGCTGGTGCTGGGTCTCGATCATGTCGAAGGGGGGCATTGTGTCGGCATCGTCTATCGGGTGGCACCGGGCGATGTCGTCCGGACTCTCGACTATCTGCATGCGCGCGAGATGGTCACCTACGCCTATCGGGAGGTGCGGCTGCCGGTCAGTTTGCTGGGCGCGGACGGGACCGAATGCGCCGATGTGCTGGCGGTCTGCTATGTGCTCGACCGTGACCACGCGCAATACGCAGGAGAGATATCGGATGAGGAGTGTGCCGCGATGATCGTGCGGGCCCACGGCGCGAAGGGTCCGAATCGCATCTATTTCGAGGAGACCCTCCGCCAGCTCGAATCCCTGGGGGTGCGCGAGGAGGGGCTGGAACGGATCTGGGGACGGGTCCAGGCGCAGATCGGGGACGGCCCATGAGCTCGGCCGTGGATGCCGTGTTTGCGCTGGTCGGCGCGGTCCTCGGTGCGGTTGCGATCTACTGGATGCAGCGGGCACGGATTCGGGAACTGATCGGCGAGCGGGATGGATTGCAGCAGGAGGCCGGGCGCACCGGCGAGGAGCGCCTGGCCAGACAGAACGCCGAGATGTTGCTGGCGAAGGAGCGTGAGGCACATGCTGAAAAGGTGGCCGTGCTCGAGACCCTGCAGGGGCGGATCGACGATGAACTCCGGCTGCTGGCCAAGGAGCTGCTTGAGGGGACGTCGGAATCATTTCTCAAGCGGGCGCAGGAAATATTTGAGCGCCAGCAGAAGGAGAGTCGGGACAGCATTGACGGGCTGGTGAAGCCGATCGGCGAGCGGCTCAAGGAGTATCAGAGCAAGCTGGTCGAGGTCGAGAAGGACCGCAGCAAGGCGCAGGGACGGCTGGACCAGCAGATCCGGCAAATGGTGGAGGAGACCGGCGCGCTTCGCGATGCCACCGGCGGGCTGGTCACGGCCCTGCGCCACCAGCCAGCGACGCGCGGCCGCTGGGGCGAGCACCAGCTGAACCGGATTCTGGAGATGGCCGGCATGCAGGAGCATGTGGATTATGACCTGCAGGTGCACGTGCAGGATGCGGAGGATGCCCAGCGCCCGGACGCGATCCTGCACATGCCCGGCGGACGCTTGCTGGTGATTGACGCAAAGGCGCCGATGTCGGCCTATCTGGATGCGGTCGAGCAGGAGGATGACAAGGAACGCGAGAAGCTTCTCAAGGATCATGCAAAGCAGATGGGTAACCACGCAAAGACACTCGGCAGCAAAGCCTATTGGTCGAAATTTGAAAACACGCCCGACTTCGTCGTGATGTTTGTGCCGGGCGATAATTTCTACGCTGCGGCCGTGTCGGCGAAACCGGAGCTGTTCGACGACGCCTACCAGCGGAATGTCATCATCGCGACCCCCACCACGCTTCTCGCCCTGGCCAAGGCCATCGCCTATGGCTGGCGGCAGGAGAAGGTATCGGAGAACGCACGCGCTGTGCTCCGGCTCGGGGAAGACCTCTATTCCCGGTTTGCCAGGGTCAGCGAACTGTTCAAAAAACTCACCAAAGCACTCGACCGCACAGTCGCTTCTCATAATGAGCTGGTCGGAAGTTATGAGGGACGCTTGCTGCCTGCAGCGCGCAATCTGCGGGATTATGAAATCGGCAACAAGGATATCGACAGCGTGCCGCCGATCGAGACCTCGGCGCGGCAACTCCGTCCTTCCCCGGATACAGAGAGTGGGATGCGCCCCGAACCGCCACCTTCTGCCGGGTCGGAATGAACCTGCCGGAGAAAAATAAATGGGCCGTGCGGTTGCCCGCACGGCCCAAGTGGATAGGGGAGGAAATGCTCGGGCATCCCTGCGCCGAGCAACCGGAATGTATGGTGCGTTGCAACAAAAGGCAAGAGGGGAAAGGCCGGCACAAAACCCGTCCGACAGATGTGCTGCATTTGTTCGACAGTCAATTTTGCGTCTAACCGCTTGTAAAATAATGGTTTCCATTCAATACAGAGATGTTCTGGAAGTTAATTGTCTCCTTTTTGCAACGAAACAGAATTTTGTTGCGCTGCGCTATCGACCCTGTTTTCCCTTTCGTGTCGCTGCATGCGCATTCTGCCGGTGGCCTGGGGAATCACAGGCAGGGGGTCAGCCGCGAGGGCGGGCATCCCGGATCTCGTCGAGGATTTTCCCGGCAGCTGCGGCCGGATCGGGAGCTTCCAGAATCGGTCGGCCGACGACGATGTGGTTGGCGCCCCATCGGATGGCCTCGGCCGGAGTCGCCCACCGCTTCTGGTCATCCGGTTTCGCTCCGGTCGGGCGGACGCCCGGGGTCACGAGGAGTCGGCCCGTGCAGGCTGGCAGTCTGCGCAGGGCAGTGAGTTCGCACGGTGAGGCGATCAGCCCGTTGGCACCGGATGCGAGTGCCCGTTCGGCGCGGCGGCAGACGATGCTTTCGATGTCTCCCGCGGCGATCAGCATGCCGTCGAGATCCTCCCGTTCCAGATTGGTGAGGATGGTGACGGCAAGAATTTGTGTGGCGGCTTCGCCCCGGGCCCGAACCGCTGCGGCCACCACCTGCGGGTCGCCATGCACGGTGAGGAAATCGGGGGCCGGATGTCGGACCAGGGCGCGGACGGCACGCTCCACCGTCGAGGCGATGTCAAACAATTTGAGATCGAGAAAGACCCGCTTGCCCGCGGCCTTGAGATCGGCCGCAAGGGTGAGGCCGTTATCGGCAAGGAGACCGAGGCCGATTTTGTAGAAGCTGACGGTGTCGCCGAGTCGGACCGTACAGGCGTGTGCGGATTTGGCACTGTCGGTGTCGAGGGCAACGATCAGGCGATCGCGAAAACCGGATGGGGGCATGGCAGGCGGGCTCTTCTTGAAGTTCGGAGACAGGTCACCACATATGACAGGTAGCCCGCATACTGATGCGGTGCGATGGAGGCGAAATGGACCAGGAACGTTATACCGAACGTTTGCGCGGGTTTCTCATGGCGGCCCATGGGCTCGCTCAACGTGAGTCGCATCAGCGCCTGACATCGGAGCATCTGCTCAAGGTGCTGCTGGATGACCCGGAAGGACTCTCGGCCAATCTCGTGCGGGGGGCGGGAGGCGATCCGGCCCGGGCATCGGGCACTCTTGCCGCCGAACTCGCCGGTCTGCCGAAGGTGGACGGCCCGGGGGCCGATGCGGTGAACCTGCACCCGACGATGGCAAGGGTATTGAGTCGTGCCGGGGAGCTGGCCCAGGCGGCAGGCGACAGTTTTCTGTCTGTGGAGCGGGTGCTGCAGGGTCTTGCCGACAGTGAGAATACCGGTGCCGCGCGGGCACTCGTGGATGCGGGGGTGACGCCGGCCGCGCTGGCCGCGGCCATCGACCGGCTCCGCAAGGGCCGCACCGCCGATTCGGCCAGCAGTGAAAGCGGCTACGACGCGCTCAAGCGCTATGCCCAGGATCTGACCGCGGCGGCACAGGCGGGTGAGCTGGATCCGGTGGTCGGGCGGGATGAGGAGATTCGTCGTGTGGTCCAGGTGCTGTCTCGGCGCACCAAGAACAACCCGATTCTGATCGGTGATCCGGGCGTTGGAAAGACGGCGATCATTGAGGGGCTGGCCCAGCGCATCCTCAAGGGCGATGTGCCGGAGAGTCTGCGCGACAAGCGGCTGATGGCACTGGATATGGGAGCGCTGGTCGCCGGCGCGAAATACCGCGGCGAATTCGAGGAGCGGCTGAAGGCGCTGCTCTCGGAGATTGAGGCCGAGGCCGCCGGTGTGGTGTTGTTCGTCGATGAGGTCCACAACCTCGTGGGTGCCGGCCGGGCCGAGGGTTCGATGGATGCGTCGAATCTTCTCAAGCCGGCTCTTGCGCGCGGTCGCCTGCGCTGCGTGGGAGCCACGACCTTCGATGAATACCGCGAGCATGTCGAAAAGGATGCCGCCTTGGCGAGGCGGTTCCAGCCCGTGTTCGTCGATGAACCGAGCGTCGAGGACACCATCTCGATCTTGCGCGGCCTGAAGGAGAAATACGAGGTCCATCACGGTGTCCGCATCTCCGATGCGGCACTGGTCGCGGCCACCACCCTGTCCAACCGCTATGTCTCGGGCCGGTTCCTGCCAGACAAGGCCATTGATCTGATGGATGAGGCCGCTTCCGGGCTGCGCATGGAGGTGGATTCGAAGCCGGCAGAACTGGATGCGGTCGATCGCGAGTTGGTGCAGAAAAAAATTGAGACCGAGGCGTTGAACAAGGAGGACGATCCCGTCTCCCGCGACCGGCTCAAACGAATCGAAGCCGAACTCGCAGAGTTGCAGGAACGCTCGAACGAGATGACGGCGGCCTGGCGGGCCGAGAAAGAGCGCCGTGATGAGATCCGCGGCATCAAGGAGCGTCTCGACCGTGCCCGCATCGAGGTGGAGAATGCGGTGCGCGAAGGCGATTTCGCCCGCGCCGGTCAGATCCAGCACGGGGAGATTCCTACCCTTGAGGCGAAGCTGGCCGGGCAGGAAGGGTCCGGGGGGGATGCTGCCTGGATGGTCGAGGAAGCGGTTACCGCCGACCAGATTGCCTCTGTACTTGCGCGCTGGACCGGAATTCCGGCTGAGCGCATGCTCGAGGGCGAGCGCGCCAAGCTCCTGCATATGGAGGATACGCTGGCCCAGCGGGTGGTCGGGCAGACGGATGCGGTGCGGGCGGTGGCGAATGCCGTGCGTCGGGCACGTTCCGGACTCTCCGATCCCCGCCGGCCGCTCGGCTCGTTTCTGTTTCTTGGCCCGACCGGCGTGGGCAAGACCGAACTGGTCAAGGCGCTGGCGGAATTCCTGTTTGACGACGACCGCGCGTTGCTGCGGGTCGATATGAGCGAATTCATGGAGAAGCACTCGGTCGCCCGCCTGATCGGCGCGCCGCCCGGCTATGTCGGTTATGAGGAGGGTGGGGCGCTCACCGAGGCCGTCCGCCGGCGGCCCTATCAGGTCCTGTTGCTGGACGAAATCGAGAAGGCGCATCCGGATGTGTTCAACATCCTTCTGCAGGTGCTCGACGAGGGCCGCCTGACGGACGGGCACGGGCGGACGGTGGACTTCCGCAACACCCTGGTGGCGATGACCTCCAATCTGGGCTCCGAGCATTTGCTGGACCTGTCGGAGGATGTCGATACCGAAATCGCCCGGGACCGGATCATGGAGGAGGTGCGGGCGACGTTCCGTCCGGAATTCCTCAACCGTCTTGATGAGACCCTGCTGTTCCGTCGCCTCGGCCGGGAGAATATGGAGGCCATCGTCGACATCCAGCTGGCGCAGCTCGCACGGCGGCTCCAGGGCTGCAATCTCATGCTTGAGGTGGATGCCGAAGCCCGTGTTCGGCTTGCCGAGCGGGGCTATGACCCGAATTACGGTGCCCGTCCCTTGCAGCGGGCGATCCGCAGCGAGATCGAGAATCCGCTCGCCGATCTGTTGCTCGGCGGCAAGGTGCAGGACAACAGTGTGGTGAGTGTGACGGTCCGCGATGACGCATTTGTCTTCGATGTCCGGCCGCTCGGAGGGCCGGCTCAAATCGCTGCCTGATCGGCTTTTTCTGCAAATGCGGGCCCCGCGGACAGGGGCTCCCCGCGCGGGCCGTGGTTACGGTTGCTCGCTCGCCGCCTCCGCGACTTTCAGGGTCCGCATCCGCTCCACCAGGGTGTCGGTTTTTGTGGTGAGTTCGTGGAAGGCGGCCAACCGGCTCTCGCTGAGGTGTGGGGCACGGACATTTCCGATTTTCCGCGGGTCGGCATGGCGTCCGTCGACGAGCACCTCAAAATGCAGATGCGGCCCGGTCGACATCCCCGAGGATCCGACATAGCCGATCACCTGTCCGCGCTTGATGCGTGCGCCGATATTGGTTCCCTTGGCGAATCCCTTCATATGGGCGTAGGCCGTCATATAGCGGCCATTGTGCCGGACCCGCAGATAGCGCCCGTAGCCTCCGCGCCAGCCCCGCTCCACCACCACGCCCGCGCCGGCCGCCGGGATCGGCGTCCCGTTCCGGGCGCGGAAGTCGATGCCGCGGTGAAGGTGGGGTGCCTTGCGGATGGGATGGAGGCGAAACCCGTAGCCGGAAGTCACCCGGGAATTTTTGAGCGGAATGAAATCGAGCAGATTGTCGTAGGATCTGCCCTGGGCATCATAATGCCCGGAACTCCCGTCCGCGAAATCGGTGCGGTAATAGACGATGTTGTTCTGGTGGCCGATGAAGGAGACATAGCGCACCGATGCCCGCTTGCCCTCATCTCCTTCGATCAGAGCCTCGAAGCGGTCGTTTTTACGGACATCCCGGGAGAAATCGAGCGACCCTTCCAGGATCGAGATGAGGGCCAGGGTCTCGTCGGAAGAGGCCCCGGCGCTGATGGCGGCCTGGTAGAAATTCGAGCGCACCGATCCGGTGAGATAGCGGATGGAGTCTTCCGGATTTGGCGGAATCCTCAGTTCGGAGACACCGTCAATGACTTCAATGACCTTGCGGGTGCCGTAGGAGGCACCCTGCCAGTGATGTCCCGCCTTCGACTTGCTGCGTGGCAGGATGGCAAGCTCGAGCAGTGTTGAGGGTGCGTCTTCTTCGTCGCTGTGTATCGGAGATTCCAGAACGAAGGCCAGTTTGTCCCCGACATGCAGTGCCGAGGGATCGAAATCGGGTTCGAGGCCGGCCACCGCAGCCAGGATTGCCGGGGTCGGCACCTCGTGGTTGCCGATGATCCCGAGAAGTGAGTCGCCGGGTTCGATGGTGATGATATGGCGGACCACCGGAGGAGCGGCCGGTTCATCGACCGGCGCCGGGGATTGGGTTGTTGGCAGGGATGTGGCGGCGGGCTGCGGGGCACAAGCATGCGCGGGTCGGCAAAACGGTTCATTGGATGGAGGCAGGGATTCGGTGATTGCGGCCTGGGTGGAAACCGGGGGATCTTCGGCCCGGTCGAACTCGGGCGGAATGTCCTCCCGAATATGTGGGCCGGGGGCGGCAAATTCTGCAAACCGATCCAGCCCCGCAGCGGTTCCTTCCTCCTGCAGGGAGGGGGCCGGCTCCGGGCCGGGTTCCTCGTCGGGGAGCAGGGCGGAAACGGTCCATGCCGTGCCGAGCGCGAGGAGCACGAAAAGTGCTGCGGCCGGTGGGGGGACCGTGCGGGAAGTTTTTACGCTCCGCGGCCGGGGCTCCGGGGCACCTACGGTATCGATCTTCCGCATGGCTGCCGCGCGCCGTACGCGCGCTGCCACATCGTCCACCATCGGGCCGAATTGCGGATCGCTAGGAGTACTGCTCATGCGATTCCCTCATATGCCAGCCGTTGCATGTCGACGGTAGACTGCCCACCATGCCTGCAACGGATGTGTCTTGTGCGACATCTTCACTTGCATAAGTCCTGAAAGTGGACAGACAGCAGTCGATTGTCAACCGGAAATTGCAGCCTCTGTATCTGCGGGTATCATCTGCATGCGGGTCGCATCGATCGGATCCGGAGAGGGTATCCGCTTCCCCGGGCAGTTCGGGGGGCAGGTGGCCGGGCCGGAAATCTGCTTGTCGCGTCTTTCTGAACCGTCCCGGGATCCCGCCGGGGGTCGTTGGTTGACCCTCGGTGCTCCGGGGGCATGGACGGACATCTCCGGCAGGGGCACCGGCACAGCACGGAACAACACCAGGGAGGATGAGATCGTGGAAACTATCGGTCATTTCATTGATGGCAAGCATGTCGCGGGCACGAGCGGCCGGTTCGGGGAGATCTACAATCCGACCATCGGCGAGGTGCAGAGCCGGGTGGCACTGGCGGATCCGGGCGAGGTGCGCACCGCGGTCGAGCGCGCGCGGGCGGCGCAGCCCGGCTGGGCGGCGGTCAATCCCCAGCGGCGGGCACGCGTGTTCGTCCGGTTCATCGATCTCGTCGAGCGCCACAAGGAAGAACTCGCGGAGACCCTCTCGCGGGAGCACGGCAAGACGATTCCCGACGCCAAGGGAGACATCCAGCGCGGGGTCGAGGTCTGTGAATATGTCTGCGGTGCCCCCGAGCTGGGCAAGGGGGAATACACCGGAAATGCCGGCGGCGGGATCGACATGTATTCGATGCGCCAGCCCGTCGGCATCGGCGTCGGCATCACGCCGTTCAATTTTCCCGCCATGATCCCGATGTGGATGTTTGCTCCCGCCATTGCCTGCGGCAACGCGTTCATCCTCAAACCCTCCGAGCGGGATCCGTCGGTGCCGATGCGCCTTGCCGAACTGCTGCTCGAGGCCGGGCTTCCGGCCGGGGTGTTCAATGTTGTCCAGGGCGACAAGGTGGCGGTCGATGCGCTGTGCACCGACCCGGATGTCGGGGCGATCGCCTTTGTCGGCTCGACGCCGATCGCCCGCTATGTCTACGCGACGGCCACCGGCACGGGCAAGCGCGCACAGTGTTTCGGCGGTGCCAAGAACCACATGGTGGTGATGCCGGATGCGGATCTCGACCAGGCTGCGGATGCCCTGATCGGTGCCGGCTACGGATCGGCCGGGGAGCGCTGCATGGCGGTCTCGGTGGCGGTTCCGGTCGGCGAGGAAACCGCCGATGCGCTGGTCGAGAAACTGGTGCCGCGGGTCGAGAGTCTCAAGATCGGTCCCTACACGATGGGGGACGACGTGGATTTCGGGCCGCTGGTGACGGGCGAGGCGCTGGCGCGGGTGCGCGGTCTCGTGGATCGCGGGGTCGAGGAAGGTGCCAAGCTGGTGGTCGATGGGCGCGGGTTTCGCATGCAGGGGTATGAGGACGGCTTTTTCATGGGCGGCTGCCTGTTCGACCATGTGACCCGTGACATGGACATCTACAAGACCGAGATATTCGGGCCGGTTCTGAGCATCGCCCGGGCCAAAACCTATGACGAGGCCCTTGCCCTGCCGATGGAGAACGAATACGGGAACGGCGTCGCCATCTACACCCGAGACGGAGATGTGGCGCGGGATTTCGCCTCCCGGATCAATATCGGGATGGTGGGGATCAATGTGCCGATTCCGGTGCCGCTCGCCTACTACACCTTCGGTGGCTGGAAGGCGTCGATGTTCGGCGATCTCAACCAGCACGGCCCGGATTCGATCCGCTTCTGGACGCGCACCAAGACGGTGACCTCGCGCTGGCCGACCGGCATCCGCGCGGGGGCGGATTTCCGCATTCCGGTATTGGACTGAACGCCGGGGCTCAGGCCTCCATCCGACCGTCATAGGCGGCGGTGATGGTATCGGCGTCCAGGTAGTCGAGCTCGCCCCCGATCGGCATGCCGAATCCGATCCGGGTGACGCGCGTGCTGTGGCCGGCCAGACGTTCGGCAATGTAATGCGCCGTCATCTGGCCGTCGAAGGTGGCGTTCAGGGCCAGAACAACCTCGCCGCCCTGTCTTGCCCGGGCGAGCAGCTGGGGGATGCGGAGATCTTCCGGGCGGATGTTGCCGACCGCCGTGAGCGTTCCGCCGAGCACATGGTAGCGGCCCCGGAACACTCCCGAACGTTCCATCGCCCACAGATCGGCGATGCTTTCCACGACGCAGATCATGCTGTCGCTCCGCTCGGGATTCATGCAGATCCGGCAGAGCTCGCCGGTCGCGTGGTTGGCGCAGATCTGGCAGCTGCAGACATGTTCGGCGGCGCGGGTCATTTCCGCCGCCAGCGGGGCGAGCAGGGTCTCCTTGCGGTCGAGGAGGGCGAGCACCGCCCGTCGGGCCGAGCGGGGCCCCAGACCGGGGAGTTTGGCGAGCAGCTCGACCAGGCGCTCGACGGAGGCTTCCGCGCGGCCGCCGGGCGATGGGGCAGATTTCATTTGAGCGCGTTGGTCAGCATCGGGGGGAGTTTCAGCGAGCCGGTCATGCTTGCCATCTCTTCCTGGGCCCGGGCGGCGGCTTTGCCGAGAGCGTCGTTGACCGCCGCGACAATCAGGTCCTCGGCGACCTCCGGTTTCTCGGAGCGAAGTGCCGGGTCGATCGCCAGAGTCCGCAGCCGGCCGGAGCAGTCGGCGGTGGCGGTGACCATGCCGGCCCCCGCTGTGCCGCTGACCTCGATCTCCTTCAGGCGGTCCTGCAGCTTGGCGATCTCGGCCTGGGCCTCGCGCGCCTGCTGAAGCATCTTGCCGATATCGCCAAACATCCAAACCCTCCCGACAAACCGAATCAGTGCAGGCGTCGGCTCGTCAGTGGCGAGACCGACTCGATTCTTGCACCCGGGAACGCCTTGAGCACCTGCTGGATCTCCGGGTGGTCGGCGAGCTCCTTCTGGACGATGTCACGCTTCTCCTGGGCCCGCTCGACAATCGTGCGCCCGCCGCCATCCGGCACCTGCCGGACCGTCCAGGTCTGGCCGGTCCATTTGCGCAGCGCCCGCGTGAGGTCGCTCATGAGGGTGGAGCTGGCGAGCTTTTCCGCCACATAGACGATCGAGCCGGGTGTGAACTCGACCACCCGCAGGTTGTTTTCCAGATCAAAAGTCAGCTGGCTCTCCCGATGCATTCGGGCGAGGGCGGCGACATCCTCGATGCAGGTCGGCGCGGTGACATTCTCGACGCGGGTCGGCGCGGCGGTCCTGGCTCCAGGCGGCGGCGGCGGGGTCCCGTCGGCATCCTCCAGCCGGGCCACCAGATCATCGGGACTCGGCAGGGTGGAGGCATGGGTCAGGCGGATGATCGTCATGTCCGTGGCCAGGCGTGGCATGGCCGAACGCCGCACTTCGGCCAGCGACCGTTCCAGAATCTGCCAGAAACGCATCAACGTTGCGGCCCCGAGCTTTTCGGCGAAATCCGCGCCGCGCTTTGCCTCCTCCGGGGGGATGTCCGGGTTGGAGGCGATATCGGGGGCGACGCGCAGCACCGAGATCCAGTGGCAGACTTCCGCCAGCCCCTCGAGGACCGAGACCGGGTCCGCGCCGCTGTCGATCTGTGATCCGGTCTCGCCGAGTGCCTCGCGCGCATCGCCGCGGCAGATCTGCTCGAACAGGTCGAGGATGCGGCTGCGGTCGGCCAGCGCGAGCATCTCGCGGATCCCGTCGGCGCTGATCTGCTGCCCGCCATGCGCGATCGCCTGATCCAGCAGGGAGACTCCATCGCGTACCGAGCCTTCGGCGGCGCGGGTGATCAGCGCCAGCGCACTGTCCTCGATTTCCGCGCCCTCCGAACCGGCGATGCTCCTGAGATGGGCGGCCAGCGTTGCCGCATCCACCCGGCTCAGATCGAAGCGCTGGCAGCGCGAGAGCACGGTGAGCGGCACCTTCTGGATTTCGGTGGTGGCAAAGATGAATTTGACATGCGGCGGCGGCTCTTCGAGGGTCTTGAGCAGGGCATTGAACGCCGAGGTCGAGAGCATGTGCACCTCGTCGATGATGTACACCTTGTAGCGGGCCCAATTCGGCCGGTGCCGGACGTTGTTGATAATCTCGCGGATGTTGTCGACCCCGGTATGGGATGCGGCGTCGATCTCGATCACATCGATATGCCGCGATTCAGTGATGGCGGTACAGGAATCGCAGACTCCGCAGGGAGCCACGGTCGGTGCGCCGGTACCATCGGCACCGAGGCAGTTCAGGCCCTTGGCGAGGATGCGCGCCGTGGTGGTCTTGCCGACCCCGCGGATGCCGTTGAGGATGAAGGCATGGGCGATACGGTTGGCCTCGAAGGCGTTGCGCAGGGTCCGCACCATTGGTGCCTGGCCGATCAGCGTGTCAAAATCCTGCGGCCGGTGTCGGCGGGCCAGCACCCGGTAGGAGCCGGAATCCTCCGGAGAGCTGTCAGGGGTGGGGCCGGGGTCGCTTTCTTCGGTCATCGGAAGGGGCACCTGGCGCATTGGGCTGGGGGTCGGCGGGCGGGCGACTCGAATGGAATTCCGCGGTGGCGGGTTTCTTTCGGATCTGCCGCCGGAGCGTCCCTCCGCCTGTCGCTTCTGTCCACCTTACTCGTTGCGCGGGAGGGCGGCAACGGATTTTGCACATCCCGCCTCTCCGGATTGGTCGAGGGCGGGAAGCTGTGGTACCTAGCGGGTCACCGGGCTGGCAGGAGGCTGTGATGGATCGTGATCGCGAAATCGAGGTTCCCGAACGGCCGCGGCTGGAGGTTCTTCTGGCGGCACCGCGCAGTTTCTGTGCCGGGGTCGAGCGTGCGATCCGCATTGTCGAACTTGCGCTGGAGAAATATGGCGCTCCGGTCTATGTGCGCCATGAGATTGTCCACAACCGTCATGTGGTCGATTCGCTTCGTGCGCGGGGTGCGGTGTTCGTGGACGAGCTGGACGAATGCCCCGACGACCGGCCGGTGGTGCTCTCCGCCCATGGTGTTCCGGCGCAGGTGATCGAGGAGGCCAGGGCGCGCAACCTGTTCTTCGTGGACGCCACCTGTCCGCTGGTGACCAAGGTCCATCTCGAGGTCCGGCGCCATCACAAGGAAGGCCGCGAGGTGGTGCTGATCGGTCATGCCGGCCATCCGGAAACGGTCGGCACCATCGGCCAGATTCCGGAAGACGGGACGATGCTGGTCGAAACGGTCGAGGATGTGGCGAAACTGCGCCCGCGCGACCCGGAGCAACTGGCCTTTGCCACCCAGACCACGCTGGCCGTTGATGACACAGCCGGAATTGTCTCCGCGCTGCGCGAGCGTTTTCCGGAGGTTGCCGGACCGCATGGGGAAGATATCTGCTATGCGAGCACCAACCGGCAGGTGGCGGTGAAGGAAATCGCCGGCCGGGTCGATGCGTTTTTTGTGATCGGCGCGCCCAACTCCTCGAACTCGCAGCGCCTGGTATCGGCGGCCCGCAAGGCCGGTTGCCGACGCGCGACCCTGATCGAGCGCGCCGTCGATATTGACTGGGCGGTGCTCGAAGGCTGCCGGACGGTCGGGGTGACGGCCAGTGCCAGTGCGCCGGAATCCCTGATCGACGAGCTGATCGAAGCGTTCCGCGCCCGCTATGAGGTGCGGCTCGAGGAAGTGCGGACGGCGGTGGAGAATCTGCGGTTCCGCCTGCCGGCGGCGGTGCGCGAGGAGGGTGCGGCGGCATGAACGACGGCATGAGCGACGGCTATCGCGTCTACACCGACGGTGCCTGCTCCAGCAATCCGGGCCCGGGAGGCTGGGGTGTGGTGATCCGCGCTGCCGATGGGAGCGAGCGGGAACTCGTGGGCGGCGAAGCGGATACGACCAACAACCGGATGGAACTCACCGCCGCGATTATGGCCCTTGAAGAGATCTCCGAAGAGAGCCGGATCACGCTGTGGACCGATTCCAAATATGTGCGTGATGGCATCACGTCCTGGATCACGACCTGGAAGCGCAATGGCTGGCGTACGGCCAGCCACCAGCCGGTCAAGAACCGCGATCTGTGGTGCCGGCTTGATGCTGCCGTGGCCCGGCACGAGGTGGACTGGCGGTGGATTCAGGGTCATGCCGGACATCCGGAGAACGAGCGCGCCGACGCGCTTGCCCGGCAGGGGGTGCAGCAGGCCCGGCGGGGATAGTCAGCCGAGCAGATCTCCGGGAGCGATCGCAAATCCCCGCAGCAGGCTGACGGCCGGGATCGGCCGACGCCCCGGCCGCTGTGCGGAGAGGATACGGACGGCCCCTTCGCCGCAGGCGACGGTGAACCGGTCATCCAGAACGGTCCCGGGCGGACCCTCTCCCTCGACCTCTTCTGCGTCCAGAAGCCGCAGCCTTTCGTCGCGGGCCAGACACCAGCTTCCGGGATGGGGGCTCAGCGCCAGGATGTGCCGGCGGATTTCCGCTGCCGTCCGGCGCCAGTCGATTCGTTCCTCCCCGGGGGGGATTTTGGGGGCGGCGGTGATGGCGGTCGGGTCCTGCTCGGTGAATACAGCCCGACCTTCGGCCAGGGAGAGCACTGTTTCCACCAGCAATTCCGCACCGAGACGGGCGAGTCGGCCGGTGATCTGTCCGGCCGAGTCGCGGGGGCCGAGAGGGATGCTCCGGATGGCCGCGACCGGACCGGCATCCAGTTTTTCGGTGACCCGCAGCACCGAGACCCCGGTCTCCGGATCGCCGGCCAGGATCGCCCGCGGGATCGGTGCCGCGCCGCGCCAGCGCGGCAGCAGAGAGGGGTGCAGGTTGAGGAATCCAAGCCGGGGCGTGTCCAGGAGGGATGTCGGCAGGCGCATGCCGAAATCCACCACGATGCCCAGATCCGGGGCGATCTTCTGGAGGCTGGGAACGATCTGCCCGGCCGCGGCCGCGGTCTCCAGCGGCAGCGTCAATTCGTCCGCCGCCAGGGCGACCGGCGTCTTGCACAGTCTTCGACCGCGGCCGGCGGGCTGCGGCGGGGAAGTGATCACGAGGGCCAGATCGCAGTGCTGGGCCAGGGCACGGAGCGGAGGCACGGCAAAATTCCCGGTGCCCAGAAATGCAATCCGTGGGGTCATTCCGGTCGGGGCAGCTTCCCGGTGCGTTTGATCTTGCGCAGGCGATTGGTGATCATCTGCTGTTTCAGCGGGCCGAGATAGTCGATGAACAGTCGGCCGTCGAGATGGTCGATTTCATGGGCGATGCAGCGCGCCTCCATGCCCGCAAAGACCGTCCGGATCTTTTTTCCGTTGCGGTCCTGATAGCAGGCCTCGATCTCGAGTGACCGCTCGATTTCCTCGTAGACTTCGGGAATCGACAGACAGCCTTCTGCCCGGAGCTCGGTCTGGTCGCTGCGGTGGCAGATTTCCGGGTTGACCAGCTGTAGCGGCCGACGTTCGTTGTTTTCCCGATCGCAATCCATCACCACGATACGTCGGTTGATGCCGAGCTGCGGTGCGGCAAGACCGATCCCGTCGGCTCCGTACATCGTGTCTTCGAGATCGGTGAGCAGGGCGTGAAGCCGGTCATCGAATTTCGCGACCGGCCGGGCGGTGCGCCGGAGGCGGGCATCGGGATGGATGAGGATGGGCCGAACAGTCATCGTCAGGGAATCCGGCTGCATGCCCGGGGCCGGGCGACCGTCAATCTACCTGTGTCGGACGGGATCCGGCAACTTCCATGCCGCTCGCGCCCCCATCACCGGGCGCGGAGGTCACTCCGTGGCCGGTACCAAAATCCGGGGATGGAATCAGCGGGAAAGCTTCAAAAGGGCGGTGTTCCAGCTCCACCCCTTGCGGCAGGGTGTCCACCCAGGGAGCGGAGGAGCGGCAGTACCGGGTCCGCGTGCATCTTCCTGCCAGGGATGATGGGCGCGCGGACCCGGTGACGAATTGGCTTATTCGCCGAAGCCGCCCTGCTTGGCGTTCTCATAGGAATCCCAGTATGCGTCGTTTCTCTGGCTGATGCTGCCGGAGCCGCTACTGGGGGTAGCGGGCCCCGTGGTGCCAGGGGAGGTGCTGCCACTGGCCACTCCCTGAACGCCGCCGACGACCTCGGTCAGATCCTTGTCGGAGATCTCTTCCGGCTTGGCCTCGGCTTCGGATTTTTCTTTGTCTGCCATGATTTTCACTCCTTCCAATGCAGGGGATGACGGCATGGCTCACTGCCGCTTGGCCTTCCGGTTCCTGGACGTGATACCCTTGAAACCTGGCTTGCGAACAGCATACATGCCTCCCCTTTAGTACACAGATTAGGGAAGGCGGATTTGGAAATCAGGAGAAGAAAGGGGGGTTTTTCTACCCCACTTGTGTTCAAATTGTATCAAATGGAACAATAATTTTGCAGAGAAGTCGCCTCTACGGGGAATTTGTCGAAAATTCCGATCCTCAAAGCCCGGGGAATTGCGGGGCGGGGAGCGGGAATGCCCCGCGTCGGTTCCGTTTTCCCTTCTGCCCGGAGCTCGGTCTGGTCGCTACGGGGGCGATTTCCGGGTTGATCAGCTGCAGCGCCGACGTTCGCTGCTTTCCCGATCGCAATCCATCACCACGATACGTCGGTTGATGCCGAGCTGCGGTGCGGCAAGACCGATGCCGTCGGCTCCGTACATCGTGTCTTCGAGATCGGTGAGCAGGGCGTGAAGCGGGTCATCGAATTCGGTGACCGGCCGGACGGTGCGCCGGAGGCGGGCATCGGGATGGATGAGGATGGGCCGAACAGTCATGGTCAGGGAATCCGGCTGCATGCCCGGGTGCCGGGCGGCCGTCAATCTACCTGTGTCGGACGGGATCCGGCAATTTCCATGCCGCTCGCGTCCCCATCACCGGGCGGCGGAGGTCACTCCGTGGCCGGTACCAAAATCCGGGGATGGGATCAGTGGGAAAGCTTCAAAAGGGCGGTGTTCCGGCTCCACCCCTTGCGGCAGGGTGTCCGCCCCGGGAGCGGAGGAGCGGCAGTACCGGGCCCGCGCGCATCTTCCCGTCAGGAATGGATGGGCGCGCGGACCCCGTGGCGAACTGGCTTATCCGTCCGGCTTGAACATTTCCGTTATGTCGGTCTCAACCGGGTCGTTGTTGCTGAAGGGTCTGTGGCCCGGTTTCACGGGCGCACTGGAGGTAATGCTAGTGCTATTGCTACTGGCCACTCCCTGGACGCCGCCGACGACCTCGGTCAGATCCTTGTCGGAGATCTCTTCCGGCTTGGCCTCGGCTTCGGATTTTTCTTTGTCTGCCATGATTTTTACTCCTTATCGGTGCAGGGGATGACGGCATGACTCACTGCCGCTTGGCCTTCCGGTTCTTGGACGTGATACCCTTGAAACCTGGCTGGCGAACAGCATACATGTCTCACCCTTGCATACAGATTAGGGAAGCCAGCTTTGGAAATCAGGAGAAGAAAGGGGGGTTTTTCTACCCCATTTGCATTCAAATTGTATCAAATGGAACTATAATTTTGAACAGAAACCGCATCTACGGGGGCTTGTCGAAAATTCTGGTCCCCCAAAGCCTTGGGAATTACAGGGCGGGCAGCGGGAATGCCCCCGCGTCGGTTCCGTTTTCCCTTCCGCCTTCCATCCGGGGGGGCCAGACGGCAATTTGGATTTGGCTTCGGGCTGCCGTATTGTGCGGCGCTCCCTGATCTTTATTTCTTCGAGGCAACTCCATGAGCTTTATTCCTCAGCCGCCCCCGGTGGCGCGTCCCAACCGGTGCCAGCTGTTCGGGCCAGCCTCCCGCCCGGAACTGTTCGAGAAGATGGCCGGGAGTGCGGCCGATGTGGTCAATCTCGATCTTGAGGATTCCGTCGCGCCGGCGAAGAAGGTGGAGGCGCGCGAGCACGCCATTGCTGCCGTCAACGATGTGGATTGGGGTTCCAAGACGTTGTCGGTGCGGATCAATGGCCTGGATACCGAATTCTGGTATCGCGATGTCGTCGATCTGCTGGAGCGCGGCGGCGAGCGGCTCGACCTGATCATGATTCCCAAGGTCGGCCGGGCCGCCGATCTGTATGCGGTGGAAGCCCTGGTGGCGGCGGTCGAAGCCGCCCGGCGGCGAAAGAAGAGGGTCGGGTTCGAGCTGATTATCGAAACCGCCGCCGGCATCCAGAATGTCAATGAGATCGCGGCGGCGTGTGCGCGCACCCAATCCATGAGTTTCGGGGTGGCGGACTACGCGGCCTCCCTCAACATGCAGGTGACCAGCATCGGTGGCGCCCAGGCCGATTACCGCATGTTGGGCGGTGATGCCGATGCAGGGGAGCGGGAGTCGACCCTGGCGGACCCCTGGCACTACCCGATCATGCGCATGGTGGCGGCCTGCCGGATGCATGGCATCCTGCCGGTGGACGGGCCCTTCGGGGATATCTCCGATCCGGAGGGCTATCGTGCGCAGGCACTCCGCTCGCTGACCTTGGGCTGTGCCGGGAAATGGGCGATCCATCCCGGCCAGATCGCGCTTGCCAATGAGATATTCACGCCTTCGGACGAAACCTACGACCGTGCCTGTCGCATCCTTGCCGCGATGGAGGAGGCCGAGCAGCAGGGATCCGGTGCGGCCGTCCTGGATGGCCGGTTGATCGATATCGCGTCATGCCGCCAGGCTGAGGTCATCGTCCGGCAGGTGAAGACGATCCAGGCAGCCGCATAGACATAGCGATCGCGTGCCATGACCAGCTACCTGCCATTCGAGCGGAGTGTGGGCGAGCTCGAGGGACAAATTGTGGACCTTCGTGCCAAGGCCCGCGATAACCCGGAACTGGATGTCGAGAATGAGATCCGCCGGATCGAGGAACGCGTCGCCGGGCGGTTGCGCGAGATCTACGACCACCTGACGCCGTGGCAACGATGCCAGATCGCACGGCATCCGATGCGTCCGCATGCGGTCGATTTTGTCGCCTCCCAGCTGACCGATTTCGTGCCGCTGGCCGGTGACCGCACCTATGCCGAGGATTGCGCCATCATTGGCGGGCTTGCGCGGCTGCGCGGCCGGCCGATCGTGTTCATCGGCCAGGAGAAAGGCTCCGACACCCAGTCACGTCTGGAGCGGAATTTTGGCATGGCGCGTCCGGAAGGTTACCGCAAGGCGGTGCGGCTGATGGACCTGGCGGACCGTTTCGGGCTGCCCGTGGTGACCCTGATCGACACACCGGGCGCCTATCCGGGACGGGGCGCGGAGGAACGGGGGCAGGCCGAGGCCATTGCGCGGACCATCGAGCGCAGCCTGATTCTTGGCGTGCCGAGTGTTGCGGTGGTTCTCGGCGAGGGAGGCTCGGGCGGGGCGGTGGCGCTGGCCAGCACCAACCGGGTCATCATGCTGGAACACGCGATCTACTCGGTGATTTCGCCGGAAGGCTGCGCGTCAATTCTGTGGCGTGATGCCGACAAGGCGGAGACCGCGGCAGCCGCGTTGCGCATCACGGCTACCGACATGCTGGAGTTCGGTGTGATCGACGAGATTGTTCCGGAACCCGAAGGTGGAGCCCATCGAGACCCGGCCCAAGCGTTGCGCGCGACGGGGGATGCGCTGGCCAACCAGCTTCAACCGCTGGTCAATCTGACCCGCGAGGAGATCCAGGCCGGTCGGCGGGAGAAATTTCTGACGCTGGGGAGACGTGTCGGCTAACCATGCAGCCTCATGGGTAGCTTTCGGTCAGGCCGGGTCGGTTGACGGGCGTAGCGCCATTATTTAGCAATGAAACCAATTTCCCACTGCGAGCGTCCGCTATGCAGAATCAGGTAGGAGTTAGGTATATGATCTCCTGTGTTTTGCAGGCGGCCCGGCCCGAGCCGGCACCAATGGCGATCACAAGAATGGACCTCGACCGCACCAATGCCGCCCGCGATCACAAGAATTGACCTCGACCGCACCAAGGATACGTACAGACGTTTACAGGAAGCGCATGGGCAACACCCGCAATACCAGGACTGGCGGGATTTGCCCGAGGGGGTGAACGATTTCGTGACTCCTTTTCATCGGGTAGTGCGAGAGTTGATGTTGGTCGGCAGGCCGACTCCAAGAGTGGTTCGGACCATGGACGATATCTACGCTTCTGCCCGCGGCTCAACTCAGAAGTGGACGGTTTGGCGCGGAATCGGAAAATGGGAAAGGATCGATCCGGAATTGCCCATCTCGATCGCAGAGGTAGGCGATGTCACCGACGAGCGGCTCCCGACCTCGACCTCGACCAACCCGGCAATAGGCATCTGCTTTGCCAGCAAGCGAATACTCATGAAAATCACAATCCACGAAGGGGTGCCGATCATCGTTCACAACCGGGTCGAGATGGAGGTTCTGATACGCCATGGATACAGACAGCGAATCGACCGGATCGACTTCGATGTTCCGGTTTGGGAGCAGGGCCAGGTTTCCCACCGGCTCGAGAAAGTAATCCAGGCAACGATAAAACCGAAGGCCGAATGGCGGGCGTCGGGGCTTGTTCCTGCCCCTGAAAACCCGTATCTTAAAACATGATGCGCGATACCCGGCCAAACGAACCCGACCGAGATCCGAGGCGCTTCGACACCCCGGGGCTTCCCGCCGCAGTATGGCGGGCCGACGGTTCCGTCAAATGGCCGAACGGTTGGAGCCTCGAGGACAAACTTTCCTATCTCGATTCCCTCCGCCGGGAACACACGCCCGGTCGACCTGCCGGACCTCTGGACTCTGATTCCTTCATCCAGGCAATCGTTGCAGACCTGCATACGGAATTCGGCGCCGGGATATACGACCGGATTAAAGAACTCGAGAAAGCGTATACCGCCAAGTACCACGCAATACAGAATTCGGGTGCCGATCAAAGCCCGCCCTGGATTGGCGCGGGCAGCAAAGAGGGGCCGGCTCGACTTGAGGAGTTAATTGTGAAGTTAATTACGCAGGGGGAAGGTGTGGATTTGGAAATCAAGCCGCTCTTGCGATGGAATTCCAGGAAAGGTGCAGCCGACAAGAATTTTGAGAACGGGGTTTTCAAAACTGTCGCTGCATTTTTAAATACAAATGGGGGAACACTGCTGATTGGCATGGATTTCGGCGGCGCTGTTTTGAAGAGGGGTTACAATTATCGCGTTCCTAGCGCAGGTAGAGGCAATTTTGAGGGCGAAGATAAAGACAGATTCGAGCGTTATCTCCAGGATATTTTGAGCAACAATTTTGACACTGACGTTGTTGCGAAAAATGTTAGAGTGTGGTTTTTGGAGTTCGAAGGAGTTGAAATTTGCCGAGTAGAAGTGCAAAAATCTCGCTATCCAGTGATAATCTCTCTGAAGCACAGGCAAGGACAATTTCAAGAAAAATTCTATATACGGAAGGGAAGTTTATCTAAAGAATTGTCAGGAAATGAAAGGTTCGACTACATGCGCAAGAATTTCTAGGCGCAAGTCTGGATTCGTATCAAGCCATGCGCTTTTGAACTGCAATCACGTATTCGTTCCGGTGCTCCCAAAACCCTCCCTGCGAAGGAGCGAGCGGTGCCGATTATGGCTATCCCACGCTGACGCTGAAGGCCGCGCCGTCATCTCTCCTCCTTGAGAACGTGACGCATCCGCTGGACCCGGCCGTGCGGTTTCCGTGGACACTCTTGTGGGTCCTTCCCGGGCCCTTTCGGGAATCAGGTCTCTATACCGGTCAGCCTCTAGGATTCAGGAGCGGGGGAGCAATCGGTTGACGGGTCATCGTCAGCGCGGCGTTTCGGCGAGCAGTCGCCCCGATGCGGCCTCGACTCTGGACTCGATCTCGGCGAGAATTTCCGGCTGGGCAAGACCGTCCGGAATGGGTGGCAGAAACTCGACCACAGCGATGCCCGGCCGCCGCAGCCAGCTGTTGCGCCCCCAGAACACTCCGGCGTTGGTGGCCGCCGGCACGCAGGGAAGTCCGGTCTGCATGCAGACCGCGGCGACGCCGCTCTTGTAGGGCCGCCGGCTGCCGGGCGCGACGCGGGTGCCTTGCGGATAGATGACGAGCTGGCCGAGGCTGTGCTGATCTGCCTGCACCCGGTCCAGCAGTTCCTCCATGGCTGCCGCTCCGGCGGAGCGGTCGATGGGGATGCAGCCGAGGTACTTGGCATACCAGCCCAATATCGGCGCGGAGCGAAGCTCAGTTTTCATCACGAAACGCGGGGATTCGAGGGCCCGGACGATGATCAGGATGTCAAGAAAGGACTGGTGCTTGGCGGCAATGACCACGTCGCCTTCCGGAGTCGGGCCGCGGGTTTCCGTCCGCAGGTTGCAAACGACGCGGAGCGTTGCGAGCATCAGCCGCACATAGAACCGGATGATGGCTGTCGTGGCCCGTCGTGAGGTCATCGCGATCGGGGCGAGGGCGATGCCCATGACAGCCATCGTGATGTAAAAGAGGGAGTCGAAGACCAATGAGCGGATCAGAACCATGACCATGCACCAGATTTGTGAGCCGGGGTTGTGAGCAACGGCGCGGGCGACACCCTGCAGGCGGAATGCCCCCAGTGCAGAACGAGCTACTTCCTGCCGGTGGAGGGAATACCGCAGACCGGGCGGTCGGTGCAATGTGCGCGATGCAGCCATGTCTGGCATTTCGTGCCGGCGGGTGGGATGCCGCCGTCTGCGAGCAATCTTTCCGCGCCGACGGGCATGGCCTTCCCCGTAGCTGTCCCGCCGCCGGTCGCCGAGCCGGGGGAGCCGGGATTCAAGATCTGGTTCTGGTTCTTCTGGGCCATCGCTGCCTTGATGCTGGTGGCCATCGGCATCCTGGTCTTCCGCCAGCCATTGGTGGAGGAATTTCCGGAGTTTGCTCCGTTTATCGACACCGTGCTGGAGCGCGCCCGCGGGCTGCTGCCGTAGCCCCGCTTCAGAGCTGCCATTGGAGGCGTGCTGCGAGTGCCTGTCCGGCCGCCTCGCTGACGGGCAGCCAGGGCGGCCGCACCTGGGCCCAGTTTGCGTCCCCGGTTGCCAGTGCCAGAAGGCGTTTCATGGTCGGGATCGGGGGGCTTTCCTCGATGGCCTTGCGCAGGCTTCGCACGGTTTCTATCTGCCGCCCGGCTGCTTCGATATCGCCGGTGTCATACAGGCGGATGAGCTCGGCGATGGGGCGGGCGGAGACATTGGCGGTGGCGGAGATCGTGCCGGGCGCCCCGCGCTCGAGTGCTTCGAGGAGGCGTGATTCCTGTCCCGGATAGACGGCGAAGCCCGGAATTTCCAGCAAGGCCGACGTGTTCTCCCAGTCGCCGGAACTGTCCTTGATGCCGATGATCCGCTCCGGATAGGCTTCATGCAGCCGTCTTGCCAGGGATACCGGGATGCCGACGCCGGAGACTTGCGGGATGTGGTAGAGGTAGATCCCGAAGCCTGTTTCTTCGATCGATTCCGCCAGCCGGGCGTAATGTGCGAACAACCCCTCTTCGGCCACATTCTTGTAGAAGAAGGGAGGCAGCACGAGTGCGCCGCGGCATCCGAGTCCGGCCGCGTTACGGGTGAGATGCAGTGTTTCCGCAAAATTGCACAGGCCGGTCCCGGGCAGCAGGCATCCGGGCGGGACACCGGCCGCCACCAGCGATTCGAGGGCAGCGACCCGTTCTTCCACCCCGACGGAAAGTGCTTCCCCCGTCGTGCCGAACGGCACCAGGCCGACGCAGTTCTCTTCGTTGAGCAGGCGCAGGGCGTGGGCCGCATACAGGCCGGTATCGATCGGGCCGGTGTCGCGGAACGGTGTGAGGTTCGGCGCAAGAACGCCGCGCAGCGGCTGGAGGGCGGGCATTGTGATCTCCCTGTGGCTTTGCACCATAGCGCGCACGGAGAAGAATGGCGCAAAGGCCGTCCGGAGGTGGCTCCGCCCCGTCGCCGGGAATAAGGATGTGGTTTCTGTATCCTTGTCGGCAGAGGGCCCCGGACCCCTGTCCGGATTCCTGGCTTCCGTGCGTCGGGCAGATAGTCCGCAGGTGGCCGCTTTGCTATGTTTCGGCGAATTCTAGGAGGTGTGATGGGCGAGGTGATTGAACTCGACGAACGGCAGGCGGCAGATCAGATTGCCGCGGCCGGCAGGACGCTGATTACGGTGCGTGAAGCCATCGAGCATCGGGTGATCGGCCAGCGTCAGGTGATCGACCAGATACTGGCCGTGCTGCTTTCGGGCGGGCATGCGTTGCTGGTCGGGCCGCCGGGCGTCGCCAAGACGCGGCTGGTCGAGACCATCGGCGCGGCGCTGGGTCTGCTGACCCGGCGCGTGCAGTTCACTCCGGATCTGATGCCGGCCGATATTCTGGGCGCGGAAGTGCTCGAGGAGGTCCCCGGTGGCGGACGGCAGGGGTTCCGTTTTATCGAGGGCCCGGTGTTTGCGCAGCTGCTGATGGCCGATGAAATCAACCGCGCCAGCCCCCGCACGCAGTCGGCGCTGCTCCAGGCCATGCAGGAGCATTGCGTCACGGTGGCCGGCACGCGTCGCGACCTGCCGGCGCCGTTCCATGTGCTGGCGACCGAAAACCCGATCGAGCAGGATGGAACCTATCCGCTCCCGGAGGCGCAGCTCGACCGCTTCATGCTGCAGGTCAATATTCCCTATCCCGACATCGACACCGAGCGCGGGGTGGTGCTGCTGACCACGGGTGCCGAGGAGCCGGAGACCGAGGCCGCGATTGACGGCCCGACATTGCGCGGGATGCAGCGGCTGGTGCGCAGTTTGCCGGTCGGGGAGGAGGTTCTGGAGACGATTCTCCGTCTGGTGCGGGCGGCACGGCCGGGGGCACCGGAAGCCCTTGAATCCGTCACCCGGCATGTCGCCTGGGGTCCCGGTCCCCGCGCCTCGCAGGCACTGGCACTGGCCACGCGCGCCCGGGCGTTGATCGACGGACGGCTGGTGCCTTCGGTCGAGGATGTCATCGCCCTGGCCCCGGCCGCGCTGGCGCATCGAATGTCGCTCACCTATGCGGCGCGGTCCGAGGGGGAAACGACCGGGCATGTCGTTGATCTTCTGATCGCCCACGCCTGTCCCTGAGCCCGTGATCTCTGCCGCGGCGACGCTTCGGCGCGATGCCGAGGGTGCGGTCGCGACACTGCCACCGCTGCTGGCCCGTGCCCTGCGGCTGGCGGCTTCGGTTTCTCCCGGCGTGCATGGGCGCCGACGCTCGGGCCCGGGCGAGACGTTCTGGCAGTTTCGCCAGGCGGTTTCCGGCGATCCGGTTTCGGCCATTGACTGGCGCCGTTCGGCCCGCCAGCGCGTGCCGCTGGTGCGGGAGACCGAGTGGGAATCGGCGCAGTCGATCTGGTTCTGGCTCGATGGCTCGCTGGCGATGTCGTTCCGCTCACGGCGGGCGGCCGAATCCAAGCGCCGTCGGGGTGCCTTGCTGGTGCTGGCGCTGAGTGTCCTCCTGGTCCGCGCGGGGGAACGGGTCGGTCTGCTCGGCGAGGGCGGATTGCCGGCGGCTTCCTCCGAGCGGCAGCTGGAGCGCCTGGCCGCCGCCCTGGTCGAGGGAGCCGGGGGTGGGGGGGATTATGGTGCCCTGCCGGAACTGCCGGAGAACTGCCGGGGCGCGGTGGTGGCGATGAGCGATTTCCTCGGGGATTCCGTCCCGGTCCAGGCTGGATTGCGTGCGGCCGCCGGCCGCGGTCTCCCCCTGCGCCTGCTGCAGCTGGTGGATCCGGACGAGGAGACGTTTCCCTATGCCGGACGGATCCGGTTCGAGAGTCCGGGGGGAGGGATCCGCTTCCAGGCCGAGGCTGCCGACGAGCTGGCCGCTACCTATGCCGACAGGCTCGCGCAGCTGCGCGCCGGGCTGGCCGCGTTGATGCGCCGGACCGAGGGCCGGTTCTCGATCCACCGCACCGACCAATCCCCCGCCAGCGCGCTGCTCTGGCTGGCCGGTGCCATCGACGGAACGTTCTGATGCCCTCTTTTGCCCAGCCCTGGATTCTGGCGGCTTTCGCGCTCCTGCCGCTGGTCTGGCTGCTGATCCGGGCCCTGCCGCCCCAGCCCCGTCGGGTGCAGTTCCCGGGGGTGCGCCTGCTTCTGGGGCTGGCCAGCGCAGGGCGCCGTCCGGACAGCGCACCGCTCTGGCTGCGCATTCTGCGCCTGGCGGCGGTGGCGATCGCGATCCTTGGCTTCTCCGAGCCGCTGCTCGACGCCCAGACCGCGGCAGATCCGGACCGTCCGACCGTCCTGGTCCTGGATGGTGGCTGGGCCAGTGCCGCCGACTGGGATCTCCGCCAGGATCTGGCGCGGGATCTGCTGGCCCGCGCGGATCGGGCCGGTGCCCCCGCGGCACTGGCGGTGCTGGCCGCTTCGGCACCCGTCGGCGGGTATTTCGAGCCGCGGTCGGCCTCGAATCTGCTCGAGGAGCTGGATGCGCTGGTGCCGGTGCCCTGGGCACCGGACCGGAATGCCTGGTCGGGCTGGGTGGAGGCGGCGGTGGCGGCCGGGGCGGAAATCCACTGGCTCAGCGACGGTCTCCACCATGGGGAGGAGGGTGCGGCGGCGGCCCTGGCGCGGGCCAGCGCGCAGGTCTATCTGCCGGCCCGCCCGCCGCGGGCACTCGGGGCGGCCGTCCGGATTCCGGAGGGTGTGCGGATTCCGCTGCTGCGCCCGGACACGGCGGTGGCGGAGACCCTGCGCATCGAGGCACGGGACCGGGAGGGCCGGATCCTGACCGTTGCCGAGGCGGTGCTGGCGGCGGGGGAGGGAAGTGTCGAGGCGACCGTTCCGGTGCCGGGCATCGTGACCAACCGCATCGCCTCGTTCCACATTTCCGGCCATCCGGGTGCCGCCGCCGTGCGGCTGGTGGGCGACAGCTGGCAGCGGCCGCGGATCGGCATCGCGTCGGCCATGGAGGAGGGGCCGGGGCAGGCACTTCTGCAGGGCACACATTACGTGCGGACCGCGATCGAGGAGGTCGCGGAGACGGTGGTGGGGGAGGTCGCGGAGCTGGTCACGCTGGGGGTGGACGGGATTGTGCTGGTGGATCGGGGCGAACTCGCCGCCGGGGAGCGCGAGCAGCTCGTTGCCTGGCTCGAGGCAGGCGGACTCCTGATCCGGTTTGCCGGACCGCATATGGCCAACCGCGCGGCTTCGGCATTCCGCGATGTCCAGGATCCGCTCCTGCCCGTCCGGCTCAGCCCGGGCGGCCGCGATCTTGGCGGGGCATTCTCGTGGGAGCGGCCGCAGGGGATCCGCCCGTTTCCGGCCGGAAGTCCCTTTGACGGGTTGGCACCGCCCCTGGCGGAAGCGATTGTCGCGCGTCAGCTGCTGGCGGCTCCGGATGTCGCGCTCGACGAACGGAGCTGGGCGCGGCTCGAGGATGGCACCCCGATCGTCACCGCCGCAAAACGCGGCAGCGGAGAGGTGGTGCTGTTCCACACCACCGCGACACCGGACTGGACGACGCTGCCGCTGACCGGAACATTCTCCGGAATGCTGGCGCGGGTGGTTCGGCGCGCAGGCACGGGAGCCGGAGCCGGCTCCGGGGAGAAGGGTCCTTGGGGGCTGGAGGTTGCGGTCACCGGGAGCGGTGCGCTTGCACCGGCCCCCGCCGGCCGGGCACCGGTGCTGGGCGAACGGCTCCAGGCCGGCATCCCCGGCGCCGATGCGCCGCCCGGACTCTATGCCGCCGGCTCCCGCCGGCGTGCCTTTGCGATCGAGGCGGCCCCGGCCTTTGCCCGTCCGCTGGCACCGTTCCCGGGAGGCGTGAAGACCGCAATCGTCGGCACCCGGGACGAAATCGAGTTCGGCCCCCTGCTCCTCGCCCTCGCCCTGCTGCTGGTCGCCGGGGATGCCATTGCGGCGGCTGTATTGCGCGGGGCGCCGGTGCGGGCGGTGGCGGTCGGGCTGCTCGTGTTCCTGCTGCACCCGACTCCGCCCGTGGCGGCACAGGAACTGCCCGGTGCGGCGTTCGAGACGACCTTCGGCTATGTGGTCACCGGCGACACCGCGATCGACAATGTCAGCCGTGCCGGGTTGCGGGGGCTCGGCAATGTGCTGCACGCCCGGACCCATGTCGAGCCGGCACCGCCGGAGGCGATCGATCTCGATACGGCCGATCTCACGCTCTATCCGTTTGTGTACTGGCCGGTGAGCCGCAACCAGCCGGCGCCTTCGGAAGCCGCCTACCATTCCCTCAACCGGTTTCTCGTCAATGGCGGGCTGCTGGTGATCGACACGCGCGATCAGGGTCTGGGCACCGAATGGCGCAGTGATCTGCCGCGCTTGCTCGCCGGCATGGACTTGCCGCCGCTGGTTCTGGCCGGCTCCGGCCATGTGCTGACCCAGGCCTATTACCTGCTGCAGGAATTTCCGGGGCGGTGGAGCGGCGGTCGGCTGTGGGTCGCGCAGGGCGGGGGTATTTCGCCTCTGGTGGTGGGCAATTCCGACTGGGCATCCGCCTGGGCCGAGGACGAGCTCGGCCAGCCCCTCGCGGCTCTCGGCGAGGGGGGTGGGGGGCGTCGCGAGATGGCCCTCCGCGCCGGGGTCAATCTGGTGATGTATGCGCTGACCGGCGACTACAAATCGGATCAGGTCCATCTGCCTGCGATCCTCGAGCGTCTGGGGCAGTAGCGTGCAGACTGCGGTTGCCGAACTTGCCTTCACGCCCCGGCTGGACTGGCTGTGGATCGCGTTTCTTGTCGCCACCGTCACGGGCGCGCTCGGCTGGGCGGCCTGGCGGCGGGTGTCGGGCTGGCCGATGCGGGCGGTGGCGGCAGGGGTCCTGCTGGCGGCACTTGCGAATCCCCAGCTCCAGGTCGAGGAGCGCGAACCGCTCTCCGATGTGGTGTTCGTGATCATCGATGACAGTCCGAGCCAGGGTATCGGCGAGCGGCCGCAGCAGACCGCCGCGGCCGAAAGCGCTCTGACGGAAGCCTTCGAGGCCTTCAGTCTCCAGGGGGATTTCGAGTATCGGGTGGTGCGGGCGGAGACCCGCACGTCCGGCGAGGACGGCACAAGGCTCCTCACTGCCCTGGAGGCGGCCGCCCGTGAGGTCGTGCCCGGGCGGACCGCCGGCGCGGTTCTGGTGACGGACGGACGGGTCCATGACGCCGGGTTGCTGGCGGGTTTCCCGGGGCCGGTGCATGCCCTGGTCACCGGCCGGGCCGGTGAATATGACCGCTATCTCGTGCTCCGGCAGGCACCGAATTTCGGCATCCTGCGCGAGGGCGTCGAATTGGCCTTCGTGGTGGAGGGAACGGGCCGACCGCCGACGGGTGGGGCGGAGCCGGTGGAGGTCGAAATCCGGGTCGATGGCCGGACGGCCGCCCGGGTCAGTACGGAGGTCGGCGCGGAGGAAACCCTGCGCGTGCCGCTCCCCCATGCGGGGGCGAATGTCGTCGAGCTGCGGGTGGCGGCGGCCGAGGGGGAGGTGACCGACCGCAACAACCGCGCCGCGGTTTCCGTCAAGGGAATCCGCGACCGGCTGCGGGTGCTGCTGATTTCCGGCTCGCCGCATCCGGCGAACCGGGTCTGGCGCAATCTTCTCAAATCCGACCCGTCGGTGGATCTGGTCCATTTCACCACCCTCCGCCCGCCGAGCAAGCTGCGGGTCGCGGCCGACCAGGAACTCTCGCTGATCGTGTTCCCGGTGAAGCGGCTGTTTGTCGACGAGATCGATGGTTTTGATCTGATCATCTTTGACCGGTACCGCCGTCAGGGTGTCCTGCCCGATTCCTATCTCGCCGGTTTCGCGCGCTATGTCCGCGAGGGCGGTGCCTTGCTGCTTGCGGGAAGCATTGAATTCAGCGGTGCGACCAGTGTCGCGCGCAGTCCGATGTCGGAGATTCTGCCGGCCCGTCCGACCGGCCGCCTCCTGCGGTCGGCGTTTGTGCCGGCCCTTTCGCGCGACGGCGAGCGGCACCCTCTGACGGCGGCCCTGTCCGGGTCGCTGGACGATGCGGGTTCCTGGTACCGGCAGGCGGAAATGGAGGTGAAGGGCGGGCAGACGCTGATGACCGGCATTGGCGGGCGGCCGCTGCTTGCCGTCAACCGGGTGGGCGAGGGCCGCGTCGGCGTGCTTGGCTCCGAGCATGCCTGGCTCTGGTCCCGGGGCCATGGCGGGGGCGGGCCGCATGGCGAACTGTTTCGGCGTGTCGCCCACTGGTTGATGAAGGAGCCGGACCTCGAGGAGGAGGCGCTGAGGCTGGAGGTGGCAGACGGTGCTCTGGCGGTGACGCGCCGCAGCCTGGCTTCCGACCCTGGAGCGGTGACGGTGGAGACCCCGTCGGGCGGGTCGCTGCGGCCCGAGCTGGTCGAGACAGAGCCGGGGGTCTGGCGGGGTGTGGTGGAAGGCGCGGAGGAGGGTTACTACCGGGCGGCGGTGGGCGGTCTGGAGGCCCTGGCACTCGTGGGGGCCGCCGATTCGAAGGAATTCGGGGACGCGACTTCCAGCACCGAGATTCTGGCACCGCTGGCCGAGGCGACCGGAGGGACCCTCCGCCGGCTGGAGGGGGGAGTTCCGGAATTGCGCCGGGTTCGTGCCGGAGCTGCGGCCTCGGGTTCGCGCTGGATCGGGTTTCCGCGTCGCGAGGCGTATGCGGTGCGCGGGTTGCGGATCCGGGGACTGCTGCCGGCCTGGCTGGCGCTACTGGCGGTGGGGCTGGCGCTCTGTCTTGCCTGGTGGGTGGAGTCGGGCCGGTTCCGCGATTACTGGCGGGCCCGGAACGCACGCCGCACCGATTCGATGAGTTCCGCCGAAACATAGCCGTCCGGGATCCTGCCTTCGGATTCCTGGAAATCGCGTACCGCGTCGCGGGTGTTCGGGCCGAGAATGCCGTCGACGCCGTTGCTGTCGAAACCGATCTCGGAGAGCATGCGCTGCAGGTCGCGGATCTCCTCCCCCCGCAGCGGGCGGTCGCCGCGCGGCCAGGGGCTGTGGATTTCTCCCTTGTCGCGGATGCGGTCGGCGAGGTGGCTGACAGCGAGCGCGTAGCTGGTGGCATTGTTGTAGGCGAGGAGGGCGCGGAAATTGCCCAGCACCAGGAAGATCGGGCCGCCCTCGCCCGCCGGCGCGAGAATCGATCCTTTTGCACGGTCGCTCCAGTCGGGGAGCGGGCTGCCATCGGTGAGGGTCACCCCCTGCTCGCGCCAGGTAGCGGGCGGCCGGCGGATGCCCGGGACGGCAAGACGGTAGTTGAAGCCCTCGGGGAGGTGGACCTCGATGCCCCAGGGGTCGGTCGGGTGCCAGCCATTGCGGGCCAGGTAGTTGGCTGCCGAGGCCAGCGCGTCGGACGGATCTTCCGCCCACAGATCTCGCTTCTGGTCGCCGTTGAAATCGACCGCATAGTACAGATAGCTCGTGGGGATGAATTGGGTGTGGCCCATGGCACCGGCCCATGAGCTGATCATGGTCCGGGGGTCGAGACCCTCCTGCCGGAGGATTGTCAGTGCCGCCAGCAGCTCCTGCTCGCCGAATTCCGGGCGCCGGCCGTTGTAGCCCAGCGTGCTGAGGGCCTCGATCGCATTGAAGGTGCCGAAACTTGCTCCATAGGCACTCTCGATCCCCCAGATGGCGATGAGGATTTCTGGAGGGACGCCGTAGATCTCGGTAATGCGCGCCAGGTTCCCGCGATGGGCGGCGAGGGCAGCACGGCCGTTCTTGATGCGTTCCTTGGAGACGGCCCGGTCGAGATATTCCCAGATCGGGCGGGTGAATTCCGGTTGGTAGAGGTCGGCTTCGATCACCTTCGGGTTGTAGCGGACCCCCTCGAAGGCACGATCGAAGATCTCCGGGCTGACTCCCCTCGCGACCGCCCGGCTGCGGAAATCCTCCACCCAGGAATCAAAATCCTCGGCCGCATGGGCGGAGCAGGCCATCAGGAAGAGGGCGGCCGGAAGAAGATGCCTCCGCAGCAGATTGCGCATCACAGACCCTGCCATCGTGATTCCCGTTGGGTGGATCGTCTGTTTCATGCGGTGGCGATGCATGTGTGAAATCCGGATTTCCGGCAGCGGGTTCCGATCGGGATCGGGCCGTGTTCCGGGTGCATGCGTCACCCGGTCGGGGTTGCGGTTCTGCTTCTCCGAGGATTGCCCGGATCGGTTCGAGTGTGCGCCGGGAGGGGTGCGGTGGAGCCGGTACTGCATCGTCACGGGCCTTGCCATGCCGGGCACTCTACCGGTCGGAACGGAGAAATAAAAGGGTGCGGAGAAAGCGGTGTTCCCGGCTCCTGGAGTGGGGGTCGCCGGGGATTCCCAGGATTGGGTTGGGCAGATTCGGCTTCTTTTTCTGCGACCCGCACCGCACCTTCTCTCGCGGCCGGGAGGTGGTCTGCCAGGGGACTGTTTCCCCCGGGGGTCCTGTCGGTTGCATCCCGAAGGGTCCGGATGCCCGCCGGAGGGAAGGGTTTTCACCGGACGGAGCTGCGGAGGTCCTCCGGCAGGCGGTGGATGCCGAGGAGTGGCAGTCCCGCGGCGCCGATGCGGCGGACGGCCTCCGCGAAGGGTTCGAGCGCGACCGCCATGTGATGGGCGTTGGCATGCAGCAGGGTGGCAGGGTCGACGAACAGGCCGACATGTCCCTTCCAGAAGGCGAGATCGCCCCGCCGGGGGGCGGCATTCCCGGCGACCGGCCGACCGAGTGTCTCGCGCTGCGGGCCCGTGTTGCGCGGACAGGCCATGCCCGCCGCCTGCAGGACGAGCTGCACCAGTGCCGAACAGTCCAGTCCGGCGGGCGTCCGTCCGCCGAAGAGATACGGCACGCCCTCGAAGTGCCGGGCGGCTGCGATGTAGTCGGCTTCGGGGGTTTCAAGCGGAGCGACATGATCGGTCGGCACCCAGAGGCCGTCCGCGGTTTCCAGGAATCCCTCCGCCCGGGCATCCCCGAGCGCGATCCGGCTCCCGAACCAGGCGACCGTCTCCGAGCCGGCGACCGCCTCGGGCCGGCGGTAGAGGCGCGTCGCCAGGGTTTTGACCCGACAGGTGGCGCGGGCGGCGGCCTTCTGCAGCGCGTTCTTCGGGATGTAGCCCTCATAGCCGTCGGTTTCCGCCTGCCCCCAGCCCCAGCCCTGGTGGAATTCATGGATTCGGATCCGCTCGCCGCGGAGAAGTTCGGTGTCCAGCGCGGCGTCGGCGCCCGGCTGGGTCCGGAGTGGAGCGGCCGCCCGGCGAACTTCGTAGAGGACGGAATCCGTGCCGCCCGCCACCTTCCCGGCCGCCCCGGAAGCGGGATCCATCACCGGCCGCCGTAGCGCTGTTCGAGGAGATGGAACATCGCGAGGGCAGTCTGGCATTCGCCGCCGATGGGCCGGCCCGGACTCGCCGTCGTACGCCAGGCATGGATATCGAAATGCACCCAGGTCTCCGGGTTGATGACAAATCTCTGCAGGAACAGTGCCGCGGTGATGGCCCCGCCGAACCGGCTGCTGCCGGTGCTGGAAACGTCGGCAAAGGGGGTGGCGAGCGACTTGTCATAGGGAGACCAGAGGGGAAGGGGCCAGACCGGATCGCGGGCTTTCAGCCCGGCCGTCGCGATTTCGGCCGCGAGCCGGTCATCGGCGGTGAAGAGCGCCGGCAGATCGATGCCGAGTGCCGCGGTCGCGGAGCCGGTGAGGGTGGCAAAATCGACCAGCAGATCCGGGCATTCCTCACTGGCCGCGGCGAGGGCATCGGCGAGGAGCAGCCGCCCCTCGGCATCGGTGTCGCCGATTTCAACGGTGAGGCCCTTGCGGCTCGGCAGCACGTCTCCCGGCCGGATGGCATTGCTGGCGACGGAGTTCTCGGCGATGGGCAGAAGCACGCGGAGCCGGATCGGAAGTTTCTGTGCCATCATCATATGGGCGAGGGCGAGGGCGGCGGCGGCACCGCCCATATCCTTTTTCATCAGGCGCATGGCGCGTGCCGGTTTGATATCGAGTCCGCCGGTGTCGAAGACGACGCCCTTGCCGACCAGCGTGATGCGCGGCGCCGCCTTGTCTCCCCATCTCAGATCGACCAGCCGGGGCGGCTCGGGGCCTGCGCGGCCGACCGCATGGATCAGGGGCCAGTTCTCGGCCAGCAATTCGTCACCGATGACGCTGGTGATCTCCGCGGCATGCGCTTCGGCGACTTCCCGAGCCGCGGTTTCCAGGGCTTCGACGCCGAGCTGGTTGGCCGGGGCGTTGATCAGGCGGCGCGCCAGCCACACTCCGGTCGCGATCGTCTCCAGGCGGGCGGTGTCAAGATCCGCCGGTGCGATCAATGCCGCGACCTCGTCATCGTCCTGGACGCGGGTGAGGTAGGATCCCAGCAGCCAGCCCAGCGCCGCCATCTCGACATTGAGGCCGGTCCTGGCGGCATGGATGGAGTAGGCCAGCCGGTCACCGCTCTGGTCGGCCACCGGCAGGATGGTCGGAAGATCGCCGAAGGGAAAGGCGATGCCCGATCGCCGCCAGTCCCGGTCGTCGATCGCATAGAGCACGCTGCGGAGCGTGCCGTCGCTGTCGCGCAGAGCCAGGTGACGGCCGGCCTTGGGAACCCAGCAGGCGCGGTTCGCGTAGCTGAGATCCATCGGGTCGAGTTCCGCGACCGGGTTTTCCGCCCGGATGTCGATCGCGATCACCGGAATCACCCGGCGGCCGTTCTCCGGCGCGAAGGCGGGGCCGGAGGGCAACCAGGTCATGCCGTCATGCGGGGGAGAGGGAAGGGACGCAGCGAGACCCGTGCCGGCACCGCGGTGCTCTCCACGAGCACCTCATAGCGCCCGTCCTGGATCCAGTCCGGGTCGACGCCGTCCTCGTTGCGCAGCCAGGCAAGTCCGACGGAGGCACCGAGAGTGTGGCCATAGGCCCCCGAGGTCACATAGCCGACCGGCGCCCCGTTGCGCAAAAGCGGTTCATGTCCGAACAGCAGCGGTGCGGGGTCCTCGAGCCGTACGCTCACCATGCGCCGGCCGAGTGTGTTCACGCCTGCCGTCTTCACGGCCAGGGCCGCCTCGCGGCCGGTGAAAAACCCCTTGTTGAAATCGCACACGAAGCCCAGTCCGACATGGAAGGGGGTCTCCTCCTGGCTGACCTCATGCCCGTAATGGACGAAGCCCCGCTCGATGCGACAGGAGTCCAGGGCGTGCATGCCGCAGAGCCGGGCCTCCTGGTCGCGGCCGGCGGTCTCGAGGATCTCGAAGACATGGGCGGCGAATTCGCTGCCGCAATGCAGTTCCCAGCCAGGTCCGCCGGTGAACGCCACCCGGATGGCCCGCACCGGGGCGGCCCCGATCTCGAGGGCCCGGATCGATCCCGGCGGGCAGGCGGCATCCGGGAGACCGGTGCCGCTGGCGGCTTCGAGCAGGTCGCGCGAGCGGGGGCCGAAGACACCGAGGACGGCCGATCCGGAATCGAGATTGGTGGCATGGACCCGCGCCTCCGGATCCAGATGGCGGGTGAGCCAGTCCCAGTCCCGCCGCCGCACCCCGGCCCCCGTCGTGATCTGGTAGCGGTCCTCCTCGATCCGGGCGACGGTGAGATCGGCCTCAATCCCGGCGCGGTCATCAAGCCAATGGGTGTAGACCAGCCTTCCCGGTTCGACATCGATATTGGCGGAGCAGATCCGCTGCAGCGCGGCGCAGGCATCGGCTCCGGCCACCTCGAAGACGGCGAAACTCGAGAGGTCGATGATTCCGACGGTCTCGCGGAAGGCCCGGTGCTCGGCGGCCGCATGCTCGAACCAGTTCTGGTGTCCGAAACTGTATTCATATTCTGCCGGGGTGCCCGGAGGGGCGAACCAGTTCGCCCGCTCCCAGCCGGCCGCCTGTCCGAAACAGGCGCCTCGCGCCTTGAGCAGTTCATGCAGGGGGCCGCGGCGGATTCCGCGGGAGGTGGCAAACTGCCGGTAGGGATAGTGGCGGTCATAGAGCAGGCCGGGGGTTTCCCGGGCGCGGTCCCAGACATGGCGGGTGGTGTTGGCGAACGGCTCGTTGCGGCGCGGGTCGAGGCCGCTGAGGTCGTAGGGCATGCGCCGGTCGAGCATGCAATCGGCCAGGACACTGCCATAGCCGGCGCTCGCCTGGATGCCCTGTGAATTGCAGCCGCAGCAGGAGAAGAAGCCGCGGATGCCATCGGCCGCGCCGATCTGCGGGGCACCGTCGGGGGTAAAGCTTTCCGGGCCGCAGAAAACGGTGCGCAGGCCGAGTTCGGCCAGCACCGGCAGGCGCCGCATCGTGGCTTCCAGCACCGGCAGGAACTGCGTCTCGGCATGGCCCGCAAGCTCGCCGAAGGCAAAATCCTTCGGCAGGGATTCCGGGTCGACCGGCTGTGCATGGCGCTCGAAGGAACCGACCAGCAGGGAGCCGGCATCCTCCTTGATATAGGCGGCGGCATCCTGGTAGCGGAGCACCGGAAGCTCGCGCGGAATCCGGTCGGTCTTTTCGGTCACCGCGTAGTAGTGCTCGACCGCCTGCAGGGGGATTTCGGTGCCGACCATCTGTCCGATCTGCCGGCCCCAGAGCCCGGCGCAATTGGCCACCATCTCGGTCCGGATCTGTCGGCCGTTGGTGGTCACGGCGCAGACCCGTCCGTCCCGGACCTCGATCGCCTCGACGGGCGCATGTTCGAGGATCCGGGCACCCCGCATGCGCGCGGCCCGGGCCACGGCCTGGGCGAAATCCACCGGCGAGATCCAGCCTTCGCTGGGGGCATACATGGCCCCGACCAGCCCGGCGGTCTCCAGCAGCGGGTAGAGGGAACCGGCCTCTTCGGGGGTGAGCAGGCGGGTTTCCGGCCCCCACACCCGGGTCTGGTCGTGCATCCGCCGGATCTCCGCCCAGCGCTCCTTTTCCTCCGCGATCCACATCGAGCCCACGGCGCGGAACCCCGTGGCATGTCCGCTTTCCTCTTCGATATCGCGGATGAAATCGTAGATCCGGTCGATCAGGAGGTGGAGGCGCTCGCTCGGGCGCACCGAGCCGATCAGCCCGGCCGCGTGCCATGTGGTCCCGGAGGCAATCTGCTGGCGCTCGAGCACGACGACATCCGAGCATCCGCGGCGGCAGAGATGGTAGGCGGTCGAGAGACCGATGATCCCCCCGCCGATGACGACCGCATCGGCCTGGTCAGGAATTGTGTCAGGCACGTCGGCTTCCGGAATCTGGAACGGGGACAGGCGAGTCTAGCGCGGAGAAGGACCGAATTCGGGCTAGTTTCGCGGGAAATTCGGTCGGTCGGGACCGTAATGCTTGGTCAGATAGTCGAGCAGCTCTGCGCGGTCCGCGGAGTTCGGCTCCGGCATGCCCTGCTCTTCGGTCATCCAGTCCAGCAATTCGTCCCAGCCCTCGCGGGTCAGTCCCTGCTGGATGACAATCCGCTCCGAATGACAGGCCGTGCAGCTGTTGTAGACCAGCTTGGCGCCGGGTGCGGCAACGAGTTGGCCGAAGGAATCGTCCGCCTCCTCGTCTGCGGACACAGGGGTGGAGGGGCGGGCAGGGGGCCGACAGGGACTGGGCTCAGTCAGGGGCTGTCGGGTCGATGGTGCCGCAGAAGGGATTCGAACCCTCGACCCACGCATTACGAATGCGTTGCTCTGCCGGGCTGAGCTACTGCGGCACGATGCGGCAGCCAATTTTCGTGCCAAGCCCCGATCTTCTAGCAAATTCGGGCAGATTCTGCAAATTTTCCACGGGACTGCCAGGTGCCCCCCTGACGGGGGAATCCGGAGAAGCAGGCGGGAAACGGCCTGGATTCCTGCCCATTGCGTCGATTTCCGGCCGGGGAACCGTCGGGCGGTCCGCAGGAGACGAATTCTCGCCATGAAACCCTGAAACGGAATCATCGGGCGGGGGATTGCAGAATCCCCGTGGCAGGGGATGATACGGTCGGGGTGCAGGAGCCGCTGGGTTTCGGCCTCCGGCGGGCCGCCCCCAAATACAGGGTGATGGTGGTAATGTTGCCGACGGGCGGGTGCCATGGGGTGGCCGATGAAGGAAGGATGGCGGATGATTCTCTACGGGCGATACCTCTCTCCTTACGTTCGACGTGTGGCGGTCTGGCTGGGGTTGCAGGAACGTGAGTTCGAGCTCCAGCCGCTGATGGTGACGGGCGACGATTTCGGACGTCTTCTCAAGATCAATCCGGTCGGTCGGGTTCCGGCGCTCCTCCTCGAGGATGGTGAGCTGCTGGTGGAGACCAGTGTGATCATCGACTGGCTCGAGAGCACGGCGCCGAGCTGGGGCAAGCGTCTGCTGCCGCGGAAGGGGGGCGACCGGCGCGGGGTCATGCAGATCATCGGCTATGCCAACGGTGTCGCCGACAAGGCCGTGTCCCTGGTCTATGAGCGCCAGCGTCGGCCGGAGCAATATCACTGGCCGGAATGGCAGCAGCGGCTGGAGACGCAGCTGCTCGGCGGCCTCGACTGGCTGGAGGGGCAGGCGCCCGAAAGGGGGTATTTCGGGGGCTCCCGGCCGAAGGGAGCGGATGTCACCGTCGTGGCCACCTACGATTTTGTCGAGAACATGCATCCGGAATTGCTGCGGCATCCAAAACTGCACGCGCTTTCCCGACGCGCAAACCGGCGGGCGGTGTTTGCGCGCTGCCACCCGAAGACGGTTACCGGCTGACGGGGAAAACCGAAGCGGACCGGCCGGAAACCTGTATCGGGAGTTACCTGCCTGACAGCGGATTCGGGTCGGGCCTTTGCGGGGCAGAAGCGAGCGGGGGGATATGCGCCTTTTCATCGGCCTGTCCCCGCCGGCCAATGTCCGTGCCCGACTGGCGGCGCTGGCGCGGGGCATACCCGGGGCCCGCTGGGTGGCACCCGAAAACCTGCACATCACGCTGGCGTTTGTTGGTGAGGTCGGCGGCGGAGCCGCGCGGGAGATTGCGGGCAGCCTGGAGACGCTCCGCAATCCCTGTTTCGGAATTGACATTCACTGCGTCGGACATTTCGGTGAATTCCGGCGGGCGCGGAGCGTCTGGGCGGGGGTCGAGCGGTCGGAGCCGCTGGACCGCCTCCGCATGTCCGTGCTGCGGCGCCTGGATCGGGCGGGCTTTCCGTTCGAGCGGAGGCGCTATCGTCCGCATGTCACCCTGGCGCGGTTACGCGACGAGGCAGGGCATCACCTTGCCAATTTTCTCTCCGAGCACAGTCTGCTCCGCATATCCGGGGTCCCGGTCGAGGCGGTGACGTTGTTCCGCAGTCATCTGTCGGCGGAGGGGGCATCCTACGAGGCATGCCGCCACTATCCGCTGGTACCTGCAGGATGATGCGTGTGTGTCAAGTTCTTTCGCGAGTGTTAAGGCGTTCTATTTGCAGTATAGATACTTCACTTTTTCCAGATCTCCATCGACAAGTTCGTAGATCTTTTTCAAGTCGGATGATTGGGAAAAGCCTCTAAAAGAGTTTATTGAAAACCTTCCATAAGAACCGCCATCTTTATCTATGATGATCGGGCTTGATGAAGAGTATGGGTTCCAAGGACTTTTCTGGGAGTATACATTTCCATAAGTGCCGTAGTTGTTCCAGATACTGTCGCGAGAATATTTGTTTCCATAAGAACCATAGTCGTTGCAGATGGAATCCGAGTCATATTCAGAGCAATTGAGACAGCCCAAGAACGTTTTGTCACTGAGCAGGAGAAGTTCTTTCCCCCAGCTCACTCCGGTGCTCCCGGCAAGGGCTGCCAGCGCAATACAGATTGTGACAACAAGTTTTCTCATAAAGGGAGACCTGGCACCAAGAACGGGATGGAAAAAAGGCAACGGCCCCTCCGTCAATCCGTGCAGGATCTACTCTACCGTCACCGATTTCGCAAGATTTCGCGGCTTGTCAACATCTGTTCCGCGCAGCACTGCGGCGTGGTAGGCCAGCAATTGCACCGCCGGTGCGTAGACGATGGGCGCGACCAGATCGGGGCATTCCGGCATTTCGATCGTGGCCGCACATCCGCTCCCGGCCTCGTCGATGCCATTGCGGTCCGAGATCAGGATGGCCTGTGCGCCGCGGGCGATCGCCTCCTGCATGTTCGAGACGGTCTTTTCAAACAGCCTGCCGGGCGGTGCGAGAACGACCAGCACCACGGTCTCGTCGATGAGTGCGATCGGCCCGTGCTTGAGTTCACCGCCGGGATAGCCCTCGGCATGCAGGTAGCTGGTTTCCTTGAGTTTGAGCGCACCTTCGAGGGCCAGCGGGTGCATGGTGCCGCGCCCGATATAGAGGACATGGGACGCACGGGCGACGGTGGCGGCGACCGGGCGGATCATTTCGTCACAGGAAATGGCGTCGGTGACCCGGCGCGGCAGGTCGGAGAGGATGGCGGCAGTCTCGGCGGCCTGTTCCGGAGAGAGGGAACCCCGCCGGGCCGCGAGCTCGGCCGCCAGGCAGAGAAGTGCTGCGAGCTGCGAGGTGAAGGCCTTGGTCGAGGCGACGCCGATCTCGGGACCGGCATGGATGTGGAGCACGGCCTCGGCCCCCCGTTCGAGGCTGCTTTCGGGAGCGTTGACGACCGCAAGGGTCGGCCGGCCGCGCTCCCGGCAGATCTGCGCCGCGGCCAGGGTGTCGGCGGTCTCGCCGGACTGGCTCACCAGCACCGCCAGCCCGTTCTCCCCGTCCACCGGCTCCCGGTAGCGGAATTCGGAGGCGACCTCGGTGCGGGCGCGGAGTCCGGAGAGTTTCTCGATCCAGTACTCCGCCGTCAGGGCCGCGTAATAGGCCGAGCCGCAGGCGATGAGATCCACGGCCGCGCCGCTGTCGTGTCCGGCGGGCAGATCGACGGGCAGCATTCCCGACCGGTCGGCGCGGATGCGTCGGGAGAGAAGTTCGCCGAGAGCATTTGGCTGCTCGTGAATTTCCTTGATCATGTAATGGCGGTGGGCACCGAGATCGAGAATCACATGTTCCAGGGCGCTCTGCCGGGCGGGCCGCTCGACCGGGCGGGCGGCCGCGTCCTCAATGCAGGTTTTCTCCAGGGTGATGGTCGCGATGTCGCCGTCCTCGAGATAGGCAATATTTTGGGCGAGCGCGGCAAAGGCGATGGCATCAGAGGCAATCAGGGTACGGTTTTCGCCGTAGCCGATGACCAGCGGCGAGCCGCTGCAGGCGGCGACCAGCAGGCCGGGGGAATCGCGGAAGGCAAAGACAAACGCCGATCTCCCCCGCGTCCGGCCGACAGCGGCGCGCACGGCCTGCGCCGGGTCGGCCCCTTCCGCGAGCGCCGCATCCACCAGATGCAGCACGGTCTCGGTGTCGGTCTCGCTGGCAAAGATCCGGCCGGCCGCGGTCAGCTCCCGATGAAGGCTGCGGTAATTCTCGATGATGCCGTTATGGACCAAGGCGGCCCGCTCGGTGCAATGCGGATGTGCGTTTGCTTCCACCGGTGCGCCATGGGTTGCCCAGCGCGTATGGCCGATGCCGGTGCGTCCGGCGAGCGGGGTGTCCTTGAGCCGGGATTCCAGATTGTCGAGCCTGCCGACCGCCCGGCGGCAATCGAGACCGGCCTCCGTTGCCACGGCGATGCCGGCCGAATCGTATCCGCGGTATTCCAGCCTTCGCAGGCCGGACTGCAGATGGGGGACAATATCTTCCGTGGCAACGCCGGCGACGATTCCGCACATCGGCCTAGCGGCCCTTTCGCAGCCGCCGCAACCGGGCAGCCCATCCCGGCCGCTCCTGCTGTGGCGCGCGCGCGAGTGCGAGGGCATCCGCTTCCACATCCCGGGTGATCACGGAGCCGGCTCCGATATAGGCACCGGCGCCGATCTGCACGGGTGCCACCAGCGACACGTTCGAGCCGACAAAGGCCCCGGCACCGATCTCGGTGCGGTGCTTGGCCACCCCGTCGTAATTGCAGGTCACGACGCCGGCCCCGATATTGGCATCGGCTCCGATCTCGGCGTCCCCGATATAGGCGAGATGGCCGACCCGCACCCGGGCCCCGATCTCGGCGGCCTTGATCTCGACGAAATGACCGATCCGGGCGTCTTCCCGGATGCGGCTGCCGGGGCGGATGCGGGCGGAGGGGCCGATTCGTGCACCGCGTCCGACGTCACAGCCCTCGAGCATGCTGAAAGGAAGGATCTCGGCCTCCGCGGCGATCTGCACCGCCGGTCCGAAGACCACGAACGGGCCGATGATGGCACCGGCCTCAAGCCGGGTGTCATGAGAAAACTGCACGCTGGCCGGATCCTGCAGGATCGCGCCGGCGGTGAGTGCCCGGATCCGCGCCCGCGCCTGGAAGGCGGCCTCCACCTGCGCGAGTTCGGCGGGGGTGTTGGCCCCGAGAGCCTCCTCGGCGGTGCCGGAATGGGCCCGGCAATCCCCCCCACGGTCGCGGAGGAGCGGGACGATCGCGGTCAGATAGCGCTCGCCGGAATTGCCTGCCGGGGGGATCTTCCGGGCCGCGTCGAGGAGCCGGGCGCTGTCGGCACAGAATGCGCCGGCGTTGCAGAGGAAGGGCCCGGCCGCGTCCGGGGATGCGTCGCGGGCTTCGGTGATCGCCTTGATGGTGCCGTCCCCGCGCAATTCGATGCGGCCGTAGCCGCTCGGGTCGTCCGTGTGGAAGCCGAGGAACATGGCGGCCGCGCCGCATCGGGCACGGGCTTCCGACATCGCCCGGAGCGTCTCGGGCTGCGTGAGCGGCGCGTCGCCATAGAGCACGACCGTCTCACCGGCACGGATATCGGCCTCGGCCGCGAGAAGCGCGTCAGCGGTGCCGCGTGGTTCGGTCTGGACGCAGGTCCGGGCCTCCGGCGCGGTCTCCGCGACATAGGTCCGCACCGCCTCGGCCGCGGGCGCGGTCACGACCGAGATCGTCTGCGGGTCGAGGGCCCGGGCGGTGGCGAGGACATGGCCGAGCATCGGCAGGCGCCCGACCGGATGCAGGGGCTTGGCCCGTGCGGAGCGCATGCGCCGCCCGTCGCCGGCGGCCAGGATCACGACGGTGCCGGGTGACATCATGGGGAATCATCGCGCTGGGAGACGGCCGCGGGGCTCTCCTTGAACGGATGGCAAGGTAGCATGCGCCTGTCGGCAGGGGAGACATGCGGGTTTCACGCCGCGTGTCAGCATGTGTCGTGCCCGCCCATAGTTGCTATAATGCCCCCGTCCGGGCATTGCGGCACGGGAGGTGGATATGTCTTCACCTAGTGCGATCTTCGATCTAGATGGCACTCTTGCGGATACCGCCCATGATCTGATTGGGACGGCGAATGAAATGCTTGCCTCGCGCGGCATGCCGGCTCTGGGCTATGCGGATACGCGCAACGCTGCCGGCATGGGCGGTCGCGCCCTGATCCGGCTCGGATACCAGCGTGCGGGGCAGGAGATCGAGGACGGTCGGGTGGAAGCGCTCTATCCGGAATTCCTCGAGGTCTATATGCGGCGCTATGACCGCAAGACGCATCTGTTTGCCGGGGTGGCCGCGACGCTCCGGAATCTGCAGGCGATGGGCTGGCGGCTGGGGGTCTGCACCAACAAGCCGGAGGCTCCGGCGGTCGCGCTGCTCGACCGTCTCGGTCTCGGCAAGCTGTTTGCCGTGGTGCTGGGCGGCGACACGCTTGATGTGCGCAAACCCGATCCGCGGCATGTGCTGGAGACCGTCGCCCGCCTCGGAGGCCAGCCCCGCCATGCGGCGATGGTGGGGGACAGCCGCAATGATTTTGATGCGGCGGAGGCCGCCGGCATGCCCTGCATCCTCATGAGCTACGGCTATTCCTCGGAGCCGGTGGAAGGAATTGGTGCGGCGGCGGTGACCGACAGGTTTGAGGCACTTCCGCAGCTCCTCCAGCGGCTGGTTCCGGGAGTCTGAACAGGGAACCGGGACATGCGTATCGGGGCGGATATCGGCGGAACCTTCACAGACCTCGTGCTGGCCGGGGAGGACGGCCGGGTGCTCCAGATTGACAAGATCCTGACCACCCCGGAGCGTCCGGATGATGCGGTGGTCGAGGGGGTCAGCCGGCTGCTGTCCGCCGCAGGTCTTGCCGGAGGCGATGTCTCGCATCTTGTTCATGGCACCACCCTGTTCACCAATGCGCTGATCGAGCGCAAGGGAGCGCGGACGGCGCTGGTCACCACGCGGGGCTTCCGGGATGCGATCGAGATCGGCCGCGAGCACCGCTACGACATGTATGACCTCCATCTGCGGCGGCCGGCCCCGCTTGCGCCCCGGCGGCTGCGCTTCGAGGTGAACGAACGCGTGCTGGCGGATGGCAGTGTCCGCATGCCGCTGGACCACGGGGATGTGGAACGGGTCATCGAGCTGCTCCGTGCGGCCGGGATCGAGGCGGTGGCGGTGTCGCTGCTGCATTCCTACGCCAATGACGCGCATGAACGGGAGATCGGCGCGGCCCTCCGGGCGATCCTGCCCGATATGGCCGTGACGCTGTCCAGCGAGGTGGCGCCGGAGATCCGTGAATTCGAACGGACCTCCACGACCCTCGCCAATGCCTATGTGCAGAACATCGCCCGGCACTATCTCATGCGCCTCTGCCGCCGGCTGGAGGAGGACTGCGGCATCACCGGGGCGCTCTATGTCATGCAGTCGAACGGCGGGGTGTGCGAGGTGGAGGAAGCGGTGCGGTTTCCGATCCGCCTGGTGGAGTCGGGGCCGGCAGCAGGGGCAATGGCCGCAGTCCGCTTTGGCGAGAAGCTCGGTTGTCGGGATCTTATTTCCTTCGACATGGGCGGGACCACAGCCAAGGCCTGTGTGATTGCCGATGGCAACCTGCCGCTGGCATCCGAATTCGAGGTCGCCCGGGAATACATGTTCAAGAAGGGCAGCGGTCTGCCGGTCCGCGTTCCCGCGGTCGAGATGATCGAGATCGGCACGGGCGGTGGCTCCATTGCCTGGGTGGATGCGATCGGCCGACTACAGGTCGGGCCCCAAAGTGCCAGTGCCAGCCCCGGACCGGCCTGCTACGGGCAGGGCGGTACGCAGCCGACCGTGACGGATGCGGATCTGGTGCTCGGCTATCTGGATCCGGATTTCTTTCTCGGCGGCTCCATGGCTCTGGACATGGAGGCGGCCCGCTCCGCCATCAAGCAGCACATCGCCGCACCGCTCGGGCTCCGGACTATCCAGGCGGCCTGGGCGATCCACAGGGTCGCCAATGAAAGCATGGCCGCGGCCGCGCGCATCCATGCGGTGGAACGTGGACGCGATGCCAGCCGCGCGTCGGTGTTTGCCTTCGGCGGGGCGGGCCCCGTGCATGCCTTCGGGGTCGCCAGCGTGCTCGGGGCGCCGCAGGTGGTCTATCCGGTTGCGGCCGGGGTGATGTCTGCCATTGGTCTGCTTTCGGCACCTCTGGCGCTGAATTCTGTCCATTCACGTCTGGAGCCGCTTGACGAGCTCGACTGGCCCGCAGCCGCCGCTCTTGTCGGTGCGATGGAATCCCGCGGCCGCTCCAGCCTGGGCCGTGCTGTGGCCGATGCCGATATCGAAGTCCGCTACAGCGCCGACATGCGCTACCGCAAGCAGGGCTATGAGGTGAATGCGCCGATCCCGGCCGGAGCCCTCAGTGTCTCCCGCGCAGGCGAGATCCGGGCGGCCTTCGGGAAGGCCTATATGGAGATCTACGGCCAGGGCATGAGCCGTGCGCCGGTGGAGATCGTCTCCTGGCGGGTGGTGGTGCAGGGACCACGCCCGGTGCTGGTGGCACCGGATGCGGGTGCGGGTACAGAAATCGTGGCCGGGGTCGAGCCGCCGGTTAAGGGCAGGCGGCCGGTCTATGTTCCCTCCCGCGAGGGGCTGGCGGTTTTGCCGGTCTATGACCGCCGCAAGCTGGGACCGGGATCCGCACTCAAGGGGCCGGCCATTGTCGAGGAGGAGGAATCGACGGTTGTCATCAACGAGTCGGCCCGCATCGAAGTGGACATGATGGGCAATCTGAGGGTGGAGGTCCTGGGCCGATGACCACCGACCAGGTCGCGCTCGACATTCTCTGGGGGCGGCTGATCGCCACCGTCAACGAGCAGGCGGCCAGTCTGATACGCACCTCCTTCACCTCGATCGTGCGCGAGGCCGGCGATCTGTCCGCCGCTGTGTTTGACCGGCGCGGGCGGATGATCGCGCAGGCCGTCACCGGAACCCCGGGGCATATCAATTCCATGGCAACCGCCATGCCGCATTTTCTGGAGCGCTTCCCGATCGACGAATTGGCACCGGGCGATGTGCTCGTCACCAATGATCCCTGGCTGACAGCCTCGCAGCTCAACGACATAACGGTCGCCACCCCGATCTTCCGGCAGGGGCGCGTGGTGGCACTGTTTGCGAACTGCTGCCACGCTCTCGATATCGGCGGGCGCGGGCTTTCGGCTGATTCCCGTTCGGTGTTCGAGGAGGGACTCCATCTGCCGATCATGAAACTGCATGACCGGGGGGAGCCGGTGGCACCGGTTTTTGAAATTCTCGAGGCCAATGTGCGCACGCCGGAGGAGGTGCTGGGCGATCTTCATTCCCAGATCGCGAGCAACGAGGTCGGAGGACGGCAGCTACTGTTGTTCATGGAGGAATTCGATCTCGAGGATATCGAATCCCTGGCGGACGGAATTCTGGACCGTTCGGAAGCTGCCATGCGGGAGCGGATCCGGGCACTGCCCGATGGTGCCCATGACTATGCGCTTGAGCTCGACGGTTTTGACGATCCGGTGCGCGTGGTCGTGCGGGTTGAAATCAAGGGGGAGGATATCGAGATCGATTTCGCCAGCTCCTCCGGACCGGTGCCGCTGGGGGTCAATGTCTGTTTCAACTACACCCTGGCCTACGCCAATTATGCGATCAAATGCGTGATCTCGCCCGATGTGCCGAACAACGAAGGCAGTTTCCGCCCCGTCCGGGTGCGGGCGCCCGAAGGCTGCATCCTCAATGCCCGCCATCCCTCCGCGACCGGCGGTCGGCATCTGGTCGGGCATTTCATTCCCTCGACGGTGATGGGCGCACTCGCCGATCTGGTGCCGCAGGGGGTGATGGCACCGGGATTTGACGGGCTGTGGGACACCCATCTGTCCGGGCGCGAGCGCGGCACCGACCGCTTCTTCTCCTTCACCTGGTTTTCCGCCGGAGGCACCGGCGCCCTCGCGGACCAGGACGGGCTGTCGGCGGCCGCCTATCCGAGCGCGGTCGCGGGCGTGCCCGTGGAGGTGATGGAGGCGCTGGCTCCGATCGTGGTCGGACGCCGGGAGCTGACCCTGGATTCGGGCGGCGCGGGGCGTTTCCGTGGCGGACTCGGCCAGACCATGTCCTTCGAGGTTCTCACCGACGAGCCGTTCCTGTTTTCCGGACTCTACGAGCGCACCCGGCACCCCGCGCCGGGACTGGCCGGAGGCAATGCGGGGTCCCTCGGCCACGTGCGGAGCGGCACAGGGGAAGACCAGGAGCCGAAGACCAGCCGGCTGCTCCCTCCCGAGACCTCGATCACCATCGATATTCCCGGTGGCGGGGGTTTCGGGCCGTCGGAGGAGCGGGACCCCGCCCGGGTGCTGGAGGATGTGAAGGACGGCTATGTGAGTCCGGAGGCAGCACGCGAGCGCTACCGGGTCGTGATCGATACCGAGAGCGAGGCGGTAGACGAAGCGGCGACGGCGGAGCTTCGAAACCGGACATGAATGCTGCCTGGCAGGTTCTGCCATGACATATCAGAGCTCAGGGAGTGTAGCATCCCGGATGCTGTGGGGAGGAACGTGACTATGATCCAGGATTTTTGGTGCCAATGCACTGGAGCATGGAGACACTCTGGCCATGCAGCACCGAGTACGACACGGTGGTGTCGGAGTCCGTGAGCAAGCGGCTAGTTTTCTTCCTTCCTTCTTTTAGCAAACCACAAGTTGGGTTGAACAATGCGCCGTCTTCTTTTAAGGCCGCTCAAATTCACGGACCCGGGCGTCTCGAATGAAATCCTCGATCTCTTTGACGAGTTCAGCCGATGGAGATTTTCCGATGGCGCATTCCCAAACCACTCCGATGCGCCAGCCCATCTCTTTCAGGCTATGCTGATTGTCCCTGTCGCGCGCTATGTTGGCCTTGAACTTTTCTTGCCAAAAGGTGGGGCGAGTCGATGGGTTCGTTGCGAAGCGGCAACCGGGATGCCGGTGCCAGAAGCATCCGTGTACAAACAAGACTGTCTTCCGACCGAAGAAGGCGATATCTGGCGTGCCTGGAAGCTTCTTCACATGCACACGATACCGCAGGCCGCGTGCGTGGAGAGCCCGGCGCAACATGAGTTCCGGCTTCGTGTCTCGTCCGCGGATCCCAGACATCATGCGTGAGCGGACTTCGGGGGAAACTATGTCTGCTATGCTTGTTCACCGATCAACTGTGCAATCCGTCTCGAATGCCGACAGATATAGATGGCATTGAGGTTGCCGGAATTGAGCATATGAAGACCAAATACGCAATTGTCGACCTTTTTGCAGGACCGGGTGGCCTCGGGGAAGGTTTTTCGGCTGCGGGCCGTGAGGGTGGGGGAGACATGCGGATTGCTCTGTCGGTAGAAATGGACCGCCATGCAGTTGCCACGCTACGACTTCGATCTTTCCTGCGGCAATTCAAGGTCGGCTTCCCGAAAGCATACTATTCTACGCTGAACAGGGGTGCTCCAATGCCGGATTGGTCAGCACGTTACCCACATCAATGGGCGAAAGCCGAGGCGGAAGTGTTGCAGATCAAGTTGAGTGCCCGTGGAGCATTCAGGAGAATCGCTTCGACTCTCGACAAGCTTAGGAAAGAATATTCAGGCGACACAATACTCATTGGGGGGCCGCCTTGCCAAGCCTATTCGCTTGTCGGTCGAGTCCGAAATCAAAGCATAGAGGGTTATTCGCCGGAATCGGACAACAGGCACTTTCTCTACCACGAGTATGTGCAAATATTGGACCGGTTGAGACCCGCAGCCTTCGTTATGGAAAATGTGAAGGGCATGTTGTCCAGCCGAGTGAACGATGAGATGGTTTTTGAGCGCGTTCTCGATGATCTCGCGGGAGCCGCTGACGGATATCGACTGCTGCCTCTGTCCGTCCCCACTCCGGATGACGGAGGACTGCCGTTTGTGCACGACTTTGTGGTGCGGTCAGAGAATTATGGCGTGCCACAGGCGAGGCACCGCGTTTTTGTCGTAGGCTTGCGCCAGGACCGTGCCACGAACTTCCAGACCGACGAGCCTCTCCTTTGCCACAGTGATAGGGAACAGGAGACAGTTATATCAGCTCTTTCTGGGTTGCCCCCTCTTCGGAGCGGACTCAGTAAGGTGCACGATACTCATAGTGCTTGGCGTGCCATCGTATGTGATGCAGCACAGTGCCTCATTAAAAGCTCGGATGATAAAGCTGTGCAACGGAAAACCAGGCATCTCTTGAAGAACGGGCTGGCATCATCTCAGCATCGATCAGGTTTCAAGATCATGTCGTTGAGCAAAGGCATGGCCCCTGATCTTGCTGCCTGGCTACTTGATCCGAAGCTGGAGCGGTGCCTAAATCACGAGACGCGCAGCCACACTGCTGGGGATCTCGGACGATATCTCTTCGCATCAGTACATGGTTTCGTGCACGATGTATCGCCTAGGCTACGGGAATTCCCAAATCATCTTCAACCGAATCATCGAAATCGAGATAGCGGGGCATTTTCGGACAGATTTCGCGTTCAATTATCAGATAAGCCGTCCTCGACAATTACTAGTCACATATCGAAGGATGGACACTACTACATCCATCCGGACCCTCAGCAGTGCCGTTCCCTGACCGTGCGTGAAGCTGCTCGTCTGCAAACCTTTCCCGACAACTATTTCTTCTGTGGACCGCGAACAGAGCAATACAAACAGGTAGGGAATGCTGTTCCACCATATCTTGCTCGTGAAGTTGCACGCGTGGTGCGTCGCCTCCTTGAGCACCGCTAATATGACGATCTCTGCTGTGGATCTGATTTGTTCACAAAAGTATAAGAATTGAAATCACTCGAAATGTATCCGCACTGCCAAGCAACCTACAAAACACCGTCTTCGCGGTTGGTGCATAAGGATAATGCTAGATGAGCAAAACCTCTGGTATGCTGAGTGAACCACAGTTTCGTACGGCGGAAGCTACACCTCATGCGGCATCTCTGATCGAAAGTTTGAGAAACATTGGCTATTCTCTCGAAACAGCGCTTGCTGATATCGTCGATAATTCGATTACAGCCAAAGCTCGCAACGTCGATATTCTTGCGGAGACCTCAACTGATGAACCATATATTGCGGTAGTGGATGATGGCTTAGGCATGACGGAAGCGCAGCTTATCGACGCGATGAGGCTCGGTAGTCGAGATCCTTTGGAGCACCGCGAAAACCATGATCTTGGGCGTTTCGGTCTCGGACTCAAGAGCGCAAGCTTTTCGCAGTGTCGCAGATTATCGGTTGTGTCTCGCAAAGATGGCGTCCTCTGTGGAACCGTATGGGATTTGGATCGAGTAGCTCGCACCAAAGAGTGGCGCATCACGATGCTGGATGATTTTTCCAATGTGCCGTTCATTTGCAATTTGCCGAGCGATCAAGGCACGTTGGTGCTCTGGGAAAATATGGATCGACTGTCTGGTGGTTATGCTCATGATACGGTTAAACGCGCAGAGCATATGAATAGCCGGATTGCCGGAGCTGAGAGGCATCTGCGATTAGTCTTTCACCGTTTCATGGAAGAGGATCGGCCACCCTTGAAGATTGCGTTAAACCATCGTGTGCTCAAGCCTTTCGATCCCTTTGCCTCAGCACATCCTGCATGCCAAAAGGATCAACAGGAAGAATTGCGACTTTCGGGCGGCATTGTCCGGATCAAGAGCTTCACGTTGCCGCATCACAAGGCTATGACCAGTGGTGAATGGGAAGAACTGGGTGGCCCAAGGGGGCATATCGGGAGTCAAGGTTTCTACGTTTATCGCGAACGCCGTTTGATCATTCCGGGTAGCTGGTTGGGCCTTGCAAAGCAAACTGAACTGACAAAACTGTGCCGAATTCGAGTTGACATACCAAACACAATGGATCCAATCTGGAAGATTGATGTTAAAAAGGCATCAGCCCAACTTCCGGGACCTGTTCGTGAGAGGTTGAAAACGGTCATCGAACGGTTCACCTCGACCTCAAAGCGTACATATCAGAAGCGTGGCCGGAAGCTGGTGGACGACAATCCAATACCTGTTTGGCTCCGGATACGCCAAGATGGTTCAATCATCTATCGACCGAACCCTGACCATCCGGCTTTTACGGGGTTCTCCAAGCAACTTCCAGAAAAACTTCACGTCAGTTTCAGAAATTGCTTTTCCCTCCTTGCATCTTCCTTGCCGATAGAGGCATTACACGCCGATATTGCCGGGAGTGCCGAAGAGGTTCGTGCAGACACACCCAACGGTGAAGTTCTCCAGGAGACTCTCGAGGCCATCATTCCGCACCTTCTGAGACAGGGCTTCAGTCGCGAGAAATTGCTATTACTGTTGCATGGAATGGAGCCCTTCTGTTCTGCAAAAGAAGAAACTAGCCGGATTGTTAAGGAGTTGATTCACGATGGAGGTGAACCAAATGAATGAACTGCGGCGCGCCCTAACCGCGATGGCATCACAGTTGGTAGCCGGAATGGTAAACCCGACAGCAGAGGAAGTACGCAATGCGGTCAACGATCTTCGCAAGTTGAGTCAATTTGCAGAAATATCTGATACTGATGCGGAGGATACGGCTAAAGGCATAGAGCAGCGTCAAGGTGTTAGTATGGGTCTGGGGGCTATGCTGGAGGGCCAAGACGAATTCCTTCCTTGGCTGGATGATGCAAAGGCACTTGGCTATATCACACCATATTATTGGCCGCGCTACGAACATTTCCTGCACTCGGAAGCCCTGCCAAAAGAAGTGATCTATGGGATGGATCAGATCACGGACAGGATGCTTCGGCAACTTGGTGATCCAAGAAAGAGCGAACCTTGGAGCCGCCGAGGCATGGTTGTCGGGCATGTTCAGAGTGGCAAGACAGCAAATTATATCGGCTTGATCTGCAAGGCAGCCGATGCAGGCTATCGGCTGATCGTTGTGATTGCCGGCATTCACAACAATCTTCGAAGCCAGACCCAGGAACGGATTGACGAGGGCTTCATCGGGCGTGATACCTCCCGGCTGCATAATCGGGCACAAAAAGGACGAAAATGGATTGGAGTGGGGAAGTTTGATAAACTTAAGATACCTGTCAGCCTCACCAGCACAATAAGGGATTTTAACAAGCGGACAGCAACAACAATTATGAGTCCGCTCGGTTCCTTCGCCGAAGGCATCCCGATGGTCTTGGTAGTCAAGAAAAATTCAAACACCCTCAAGAACTTGGTCGAATGGCTGCGAGAGCACAGTGCGACGGGTGGAGAAGAGATGGTCGTTCAACCGATGCTTTTGATTGATGACGAGGCCGACAATGCTTCAATCAACGTGAAATACACCAAGGATGATGTCTCGCGGATCAATGGTCAGATCCGAGATCTTCTTGGCTTGTTCCACCACAGTAGCTATGTAGGGTACACTGCGACCCCGTTCGCAAATATCTTTATCGATCCAGATGTCAAGGATAATATGCTTAGAGAAGACCTCTTCCCCAAGCATTTTATCATCGGACTTGATGCGCCGACAAACTATTTTGGTGCTTCCAAGGTCTTTATCGATGGCATGCCCGAGAAGGGCACCCCCGAGTTCCTACGCTACATCGAAGATAACGAAGATGCCCTGCCCATCCAGCACGAAAAAACCCATGATGTGAATGAATTGCCACCGAGCATGACCCGGGCCCTTCGGGCCTTCCTTGTTGCTCGGACGATTCGAAGCCTCAGGAGGCAGTCAGGGCAGCATGCCTCAATGCTAGTGAATGCATCCCGCTTCATAGATGTGCAAGGCAAGATACGAAACCGTTTGCGCCACTGTTTGGACGTAATAAGGGACGCGGTTCGTGTGGATGCGTCTAAAGGGCACAAGGCGCTTCGCAATTTCGAGATCGGCGAGCTGCACAAAGTTTGGCGCGAGGAGTATGCCGATGCCTTTGATGACTGGGAAGCGATCCAAGGCGGCTTGCTTTCGGCGGTCGACGCGGCCAAAATCGTGCAGGTCAACAGTCAAGCGAATGAACTCAATTACAATGAAGCGAGCGAGGTGGGCCTCACAGTGATCGCTGTCGGGGGTTTCTCGTTGTCCCGAGGGTTGACGCTCGAAGGTCTCACTGTGTCATACTTGCTGCGGAATTCCATGATGTATGACACTCTTATGCAAATGGGGCGTTGGTTTGGCTACCGGACAGGATATGAAGATTTGTGCCGTATCTGGATGCCTAGAGAGGCCGCCGACTGGTACGCCTATATCGCGGAAGCGACCGAGGAACTGCACGCCAATCTCAAGCGGATGGAGAGAGCGAAAGCTACACCTGAGCTGTTTGGTCTTGCGGTTCGCAACCATCCTAGCTCACTAATGGTCACAGCTCGAAACAAGATTGGCTCGAGCAGGAAACTCAAATTTTCTGGGAAACTTTCGGGCAGCTATGTCGAGACCACAAAAGTTACCGCTGACCATACAATTCTTGAGAAAAACCGAGACGCAGCCAAAAAGCTACTCGCTAATCTTGCGGCTTCCGGGATTATTACCAAGGGGGTGCCGGGTAAGCCTGGTAAGGAGGTTTCGGGTGGATTTCTTGCAAGGGAGGTTCCTGTCCAAGCAGTCGATGCCTTCCTGCGCGCCTTCTGGAACGATCCTCGGAACGTGCTAACCAATACGGATCTTCTAAGAAAATATATTGCCGCGCGGACCGAGGATGAACTTGCAAAATGGGATGTGTTCATCGCGAGTGTCCACTCGAAGAAATCGGAATCGGTGATCGACTTTGACGGCTGGGAGATAGGGCCTGTCAGACGGACTGTCGGTGCAAGAGAATTGAGGGACGGCGTTTTTGCAATCAGTGGCAATAGGTCGCGGGTTGCATCAAGAGGCGTTGAGAAAACGGGGGTTGCCCGGGGGGAAGCTGAAAAGGCAGAGGCTGACCACCGCAAAGAAAAGAAAATTGCTGAGGATAAGCACGTCAATTATCCTGATCGGATCTATCGAGCGGTTCGATCAAGACCACTTTTGATTTTGCATTTGGTACGACCACTTCCGCCGTTGCCTGAGGGAGCAGGTGAGATTCAAGTTCAAGTCTTGTCAGAGTACACCCCTATCGTGGCCTGGGGAATTAGCTTTCCGGAATCTTCGAGACCTGACGAGGTGGTTGAGTATGTTGTAAACACAACGATGCTGAAGAGCATGTTCGGAGACGAGGATACAGACGAGGACGCCCATGTCGACGACGATTGATCCTTGGGATGGGTTGTCTGCGGGCGGCCGGGACGCTCGTCGGGTCAGCAGGACTGGCCGGTGGAATTTTTTCTGGGGACTTGCCGACAATAGTGACCCCGCCCTTTTGTTGCACCTTTCCGAGGAGATGGTGGAGCATCGTCCACTGCCGAAGATACAAAGCCTTGAGATTCGTTATGTGAATTCCGACATGGGGAAAATGCTTGTCGTGCGGCTTAAGGATCGTGCGCAGGTCGAGATTTTCGCAGTTCTGTGCCGAGACATCGTTGCCGCCAGCGAGCAGGCCAAAGATGCACAGGATGCATTGCGGCGCGCTGTTGGCAGAACACTTCGTTGGCATCATCTGTTGCGTGGCGGGCATGCGGAGGGACTGAGTGTAGAGGAACAGCGAGGATTGGTTGGGGAGTTGGATTTCCTGCAGGTGCTGGTTAACGCGCAGGGACCTCGTGCCGCGATTGAAGCATGGAAAGGACCGGAAGGTGCTGCGAAGGACTTCGAGATCATGGGCCTTTGTGTCGAGGTAAAAGCGCGCCGTGGTGCAGCGCGGCCGCACATACAGATTTCGTCCGAAGACCAGCTCTCAAGCGTGGATGGGGCGGAGCTTGTCCTGCGTGTCTGTGACGTTGATGCCTCAGCAAAGCCAGAAGGTCTTACCCTGACCGATCATGTACGTGCGGCTGATGAGATCCTACAATCGGATCTGTCCGCATATGCAATTTGGGAAAATGCTCTTGCGGCCACGGGTTTCGACTATGCCCACGATTATTCTGAACGGGCTTGGACCGTTGGGAAGATTCACCACTACAGGGTGAGGCCAGACTTTCCCCGAATCGTGCCACCGCTCACCGAAGGTGTTGGCCGTGTCCGGTACACAGTTTCCATCGATTCCTGCACACAGTTTAAACTTCTTGATGAAGAATTTACTGTCCTTCTGGAGAATTAGAATATGCTGGACCTCTCCGAGTTCAACCGCGAATTAATTGCCGACATCCAGAGCCGGGCAGATACCCAAGGCTTGTTCACTGTCGAATCTTTTTTCGACAAAATGGGAGATATCCTTGCCGAGGCCGGAGAGCTGGACACTGCGGATCGTTGTTATTTCGAGGGAATTTGGAAAAGCAGGTCGTTACAAGTGGACGGATATGGGGGTGACCCTCGGGATGCCGATGGTGTCCTCAGCCTGTTGATTTGCGATTTTCACTTCGACGATCAGCCGCAGCGACTGAATGCGGAGGATGTGAAGCGGCTCTTTCGCCGACTTGTTGCGTTCCTTAAAGCCTCCCGACAACGCAAATTTCGGGAAAGCCTCGAAGAAACTAGTTCCGGTTTCGGCCTCGCGGATCTAATCGCGGAGACGTGGAAAAGCACTACCAAGGTAAAGCTGATCCTGCTCTCCAACCGAGAGAAACGCACACGATGCGACGCAGAACCAGCAGGGTCAGTCGATGAAATACCAGTGACCCATAGCATTTGGGATCTCGCGCGGATTCAGAAATATGTTGTGTCCGGCCAAGCGCGTGAGGAACTCGTGATCAATTTCGAAAGAGATTTTGGAAGGCCAATTCCGATTCTGCGTGCGTCGTCTGATTCGAAGTCATTTGATAATTACATCGCCGTAGTACCCGGCACTCAGCTTGCCGACATCTATGACAGGTGGGGTGCGCGCCTGCTCGAGGCCAACGTGCGGAGTTTTTTGCAAGCTCGAGGCAAGGTCAATCGTGGCATCCGTGACACGATCAAAGACGAGCCTGGCATGTTCTTTTCGTATAACAACGGCATCACCACCACCGCCGAAGCCGTTTCGATACGGGAGACCGAGGTAGGCCCGGTACTCGAAACGGCTCGCAATCTTCAGATCGTGAATGGTGGTCAGACTACCGCTTCAATCCATGCCGCAAAGCGGGTTGCTCCAGATCAGCTGGCAGATGTTTATATCCAGATGAAACTCACCATTGTCCCACCTGAGAAGTCCGAAGATATCGTTCCGAAGATATCGCAGTATGCCAATAGCCAGAACAAGGTGAATGCTGCGGATTTCTTCTCGAACCATGCTTTCCACATCCGGATGGAAGAATTTTCGCGCAGAATTCTTGCTCCGCGGAAGGAAGGGCAATACCGTGAGACCAAATGGTTCTATGAGCGTGCGCGCGGACAATATCCCGATGCAAGAGCGAAGCTCACAGCCGCAGATAGAAAGAAATTCGATCTTGATTACCCTCGAAGCCAGTATTTCACGAAGACCGATCTTGCGAAATTCGAGTTCTCCTTCCGGAGGTATCCGCACACAGTCAGTTGCGGGGCTCAGAAAAATTTTGTTGCATTTGCCAAAGAAATCGGTGAGGAATGGATGAAGTGTGATATCCAATTTGATGAAATTTGGTATCGCCGGTTGATAGGCAAGGCGATACTGTTTCGCTCACTCGAGAAACTAGTTCCCTTGCAGAAGAGTTGGTATGAAGGTGGCTATCGGGCCAACATAGTGACCTATGGAATTGCAAAGATTGCTCACGATGCTCGAGAAAAGAACCTCGTGGTTGACCTAGATGCCGTGTGGCATTTGCAGGATGTGCCATCAGATCTGAAAGAGGCCCTTATCAAGGCAGCCGCAGTTGCGAATTCAGTTATCACGAATCCACCTACGGGTGTTCGAAACATGAGCGAGTGGGCCAAGAAACTAGACTGCTGGACAAAACTTCAGAAGCAAGTTATCGACTATGGCCCCCGCTTTCTGTGCTGTCTTGTTGATCCGAACCGGCCAAGTTAGTTGTAAGGGAGAAATTCTGGCGAATATCGTCGATAAGAGAATACCCTCGGTTGTTTCAGCACTGTTCGAAACTAACAGTCGCCTCGATATAACCCTTCGCAGATAATTGTTTTCTCGTCATCGGCAGTGCAGTGAAAAACAAGTTCGTAAGAGACGATGGCGGAGGGGGTGGGATTCGAACCCACGGTACCCGCTAGGGCACAACGGTTTTCGAGACCGCCCCGTTCGACCACTCCGGCACCCCTCCGCAGGTAAGGCGATTGGTCTTGTACAGCAAATTACCGGCCGATCGCTCTGTTGGCAATGCCCCGCACGCAATCAGGACATCTGGCACCCGACCTAGTGGGGAGAGAAAAATCAAAAGGCGCGACCAAGTGTTTCTGGGAGGTTACGATTCTAGACAGTGGATTCGGTGAATTCTTCGGGCAGGGCTGACTGGGCCGAATTTTTTCTGCCTGCACCGCACGTTCTATGCCGCCTGCCCCTGCCATCCTGCACCAGCGTCTTTCATCCACCCGGCATGAGGGACGGATGTGCTTGATTTCTGGCACATTCCGGAGTGCTGGAACCGGTCGTGATGGAGATCGGTCATCCTTTGGCTATTTTCGGGAAACTCTTACGCCTCGGGGGTATCGGGGTCGTCCGGCCAGTCGGAATCAGGATTTAGGTCTCGGAGGTATTTCAGGAAGTTCGGCTTCGGCCCGATCGGGTTCAGAGAATACTCAAGGACGGCGATCATTCCGTTCGGGTCGTTCTCATCGTCGGGAGAGAAGATTTCACCGTGCAGACTGCGCTGGAATTTGATCCAGTCCCGCTTCTCCTCAATCCCCCACTCGTCCGGCCAATCCACATTGCCGTAGATGTTGAGCATCGGCCCGTCGGGGATATAGTTGAAGCGGTTCAGTCCGTCCTCGTCGTCGTCGGCCATCTTACAATCCTAGCGGTTTTCTCACCTTCTCTATCAGGGCGACCAGAAATAACCATACAGTCACTGCAGGGTTATTTTCGGGAAGCCCTTACGCAGCAAGGATCTCCTGGTCGTCCGGCCAGTCGTGATCGGGATTTAGGTCTCGGAGATATTTCAGATAGTTCGGCTTCGGCCCGACCGGGTTCAGAGAATACTCAAGGACGGCGACGACCCCGTTCGGGTCTTGCGGCTCGCCGGGCGCAAATAGGTCGGCATCAAGACTGCGCTCGATTTCGATCCAGGCCCGCTTCTCCGGGGTCCCCCACTGCTTCGGCCACTTCACCTCGCCGAAGATGCTCACAATCGGCCCCGCTGGGGGATCATTGAAGCGGTTCAGTCCGTCCTCGTAGTCGTCAGCCATCTTACAATCCGGACGGTTTCTTCACCTTCACAATCGTAGCATAGATTACCCGGTCTGCAACCATTTCTTCGACCTCGGCAGCCGTTCCGAGATCACTCTTGAAGTCCTGAAATTTGACCTTGACATTCCGCCCGATCCTCTCGACCTGGAGCCCGTGCCCGCTTCCGATCAGCACCTCGGCTTCGTAGGGATTCGTGATTACCGCAGGTGTGCCCTCCTTGGCCCTGATTTTTATGATGACTCCGAACGTCTTCGTTCCGTCGTCTGCCGTCTGTACGCCGAACTTGCCCGCAGAGATTACCGGATTTGTGGAGGTCGAGAACGGAAGCCCCTCGCGCTGGATGGTATCGCCGACATCGGCGTCGAGGAGCACCTGGTAGCGGAGCCGCGCCGCCGCACCGCCTTCCGTTGGGGGTCGAAGCGACCGCCACAGTTCCATATCGCTGGAGAGTTTCGTCGCGTCCTTGTCGATTGCCTTCACGATCTCTCGACTCGTCGGCCCGAGTTTCTTCAGTTTATTGAGGTCTGTTTGGAGCATCTTGTGGGAACCTCTTGTGTATCTCATCGTCCAGGGATCAAGATCGAATATCTCCTTGAAGCCCGGAAGGGCTCCGTGCGTCGTTACTATAGCGTCGCAAGTTCCGGGTGTCGCTATGTTCAACTCCGTAATCGGCCCCGTCTCATCCATGGCACTCATCCGCAGCTGGTGAATACCGCGGCATGCCCGTGATCCGGATCGAGAGTGAGTCTCTCATCATTGCCGGGAGAGTTCGGATTTTCCCGGAACAGGTCCAGCCGGACGATCCATGAGGATTCCCCCGCCGGTTCTTCGGCATAGGCCTGCAGGCCGAGGATCGGATAGCCGTCTCCGTTGTCCGAGAATTGCACCGGCAGCACGAAAATCTGCGGAATGCCGGTCGTGCAGATCGGTTTCGGGACGGCATCTCCATCCCGGAAGACCCCGGCGGCGGTCAGGGCGGGGACCGACGGCTCGGCGGCGGACAGAGTGGAGAGATAGGCTGCGAGATGTCCCGGGACGGGTTGATGCGGGAGGGGCACCGAGCCCCCCGCGAAGTGGCGGGTGTCGATGGCCCACTGGCCGCTGCCGCCGACGGCGCGGTCGGGATCGGAGGTGTGCACACGCCCGGCGCGCGGGCCGGCGAGCAGCGCCAGCCGTCCGGCCTCCGTCTCGATCATGCTCCGGCCGCCATAGGTCACGGCGAGGCCCTCAAAATGCGTCCGCCCCCCCAGGACGAGCGGCCGTACGAGCAGCGCATGACTTTGCTCGAAGGTGTTCGGGTCGAGAAATTGGGAGCTCAGAACATTCCGGGCGACGAGATCGGCACTCTGATAGGAGCGGGGGAAGGACAGGGGGTCAGCGGCAAGATCGGCCGCCAGCACCGCGCGCTCCTGCTCGAGGAAACGCTGGCCGGCCTCGGTGAATTCCAGGAATTGCGTGGCCGAACCGTTGTCGAAGCGCTGGTTTTCGAGCGTGGCGATCCTGGGCACATAGAGTGCCGCCATCCAGGCGGTGATCAGGCTCGCGAGCAGAAGCCCGAGCAGGTGCTGCATGCCCCGGCCCTAGTTGGTGAGAAGCCAGACCGGGTGCGGGCGCCCGAAGGCTGCATCCTCAATGCCCGCCATCCCTCCGCAACCGGCGGTCGGCATCTGGTCGGGCATTTTATTCCCTCGACGGTGATGGGCGCACTCGCCGATCTGGTGCCGCAGGGGGTGATGGCACCGGGATTTGACGGGCTGTGGGACACCCATCTGTCCGGGCGCGAGCGCGGCAGCGACCGCTTCTTCTCCTTTACCTGGTTTTCCGCCGGCGGCACCGGTGCCCTCGCGGTCCAGGACGGTCTGTCGGCGGCCGCCTATCCGAGCGCGATCGCGGGCGTGCCCGTGGAGGTGATGGAGGTGCTGGCTCCGATCGTGGTCGGATGCCGGGAGCTGACCCTGGATTCGGGCGGCGCGGGGCGTTTCCGCGGCGGCCTCGGCCAGACCATGTCCTTCGGGCTTCTCACCGACGAGCCGTTTCTGTTTTCCGGACTCTACGAGCGCACCCGGCACCCCGCGCCGGGACTGGCCGGCGGCCATGCGGGGTCCCTCGGCCGCGTGCGGAACGGCGCGGGGGAAGACCAGGAGCCGAAGACCAACCGGCTGCTCCCTCCCGAGACCTCGATCACCATCGATATTCCCGGTGGCGGGGGTTTCGGGCCGTCGGAGGAGCGGGACCCCGCCCGGGTGTTGGAGGATGTGAAGGATGGCTATGTGAGTCCGGAGGCAGCACGCGAGCGCTACCGGGTCGTGATCGATGCCGAGAGCGAGGCGGTAGACGAAGCGGCGACGGCGGAGCTTCGAAATCGGACATGAACCGCCGATATCGGCGGTACACAGGTTTGTTCGGATCCGCCGAGAGATTGCGGATGGACCGTGGTGATTGTGACGCGGTTGCGCTCCATCCCGCCCCTGTCAGCGACTGCGGTGTCATGCAGCGATATGGCGGAGGGGGTGGGATTCGAACCCACGGTACCCGCTAGGGCACAACGGTTTTCGAGACCGCCCCGTTCGACCACTCCGGCACCCCTTCGCAGGCAAGGCGATTGGTCTCGTGCAACAAAGTACCGGCCGACCGTTCTGTCGGCAATGCCCCGCAGGCAATCAGGACATCCGGCACCGGATCGGGTGGGAGAGAAAATCAAAAAGCGCCACCCAGTATTTCTAGGGAGTTTCCGATTTCAGACAGTCGGTTCGACGAATTTTTAGAGCTCGGCTGACTTGGCCGATTTTCCTCTGCCCGCATCGCACGTTCTATTGCGGCCAACATGTAGTCAGGCTCGTCGGGCGAGTGGATAAGATGTAACCGGCTCCGCACGCGGAGATATCCTTGCTTTTCTTTCAGATCCCATCCCTCCGGCCAGTGGACAGAGCCATCGCGGAGGAACACGCCAAAGTCGATATCACTTGAAAAGCGTCCGTCGTCTGTTGGTATTTTTTACCATCCTTTCCGTGGAACGATGGTCGACTGGATCACCTTTGCAACCGTCCGTTTGATAGCTTTATCCATCGTCCCTGCGGGAGCGTCACATGTGCTTGATTGTTTGCGAGTTTGCCATTCTAGACGATGGTTTCGGCGAAATTTTTAGAGTTCGGCTGACTTGGATGATTTTTCCTCTGCCTGTACCGCGCGTTCTATTGCGGCCAACATGTAGTCAGGTTCGCCGGGTGCAACGAGAAGATGCACCTGACGACGCACGCGGAGATATCCTTGCTTCTCTTTCAGATCCCATCCCTCCGGCCAGTGAACAGAGCCATCGCGGAGGAACACGCCAAAGCCGATATCGCTTGAAAAGCGCCCATTGTCTTTCGGCATTTTTTCACCATCCTTTCCGTAGAACGATGCTCGCCTGGACCACTTTTGCGATCTTCAGTCTTTTGATTCCATGTTCCATTCTATACACCACATCGACAGATTTGTCAATGCGGTCGATTCGCAAACTCTGGTTCACGGACAGCAGAAACTCCGATTCAGGCGCGTTCATGACAACGCCTCGGGTCCCTTTCGGTGCCTGGATTTTCAGTAGGATCTCCGCATTGCCTTTGCTGCAATCGGGGCGGGCATAACGGAAGGCGAGAGATTCGTCAAAAGTCGTTGAGGTCGGCGTGACGATATCCAGTTCATCCCCGACCTCAGCCTTTGCGACATCGGAATGGATCGTATCGACACCGCGCCAGACGGTAATGCCTTTCCTGATGGCTTCCGAGTCTCGGTCGATCGCCCGGATTACTCGTTTTGAATAATCGCTTAAATTTTTCCGCCTGTATTCTTCCCGTATTCGTGCAGAAACGTCTCTGTTCACCCAATCCTCAGCGGTCAGGGGATCCAATTTCTCGTCCGGCTTGTATTGATCGCGTGCTTTGTGTCTGGCTATCTGCCGTGCCTTGCGGGCTTCGAGTTCTCCATCCTCAATTTCCAGTCTCCATATCGCCGCCGGTGCAGACATCGCCGCCCGCCCCGGTCTCCTGCCCTTCGTCATCCTGCACCAGCGTCTTTCACCCGCCCGGCAGGAGGGCCGGATGTGCCTGATTTCCGGCACATTCCGGAGTGCTGGAACCGGTCGTGACGGAGATCGGTCATCCTTTCCATGGCACTCATCCGCAGCTGGTGAATACCGCGGCATGCCCGTGATCCGGATCGAGAGTGAGTCTCTCATCATCGCCGGGAGAGTTCGGATTTTCCCGGAACAGGTCCAGCCGGACGATCCAGGAGGATTCCCCCGCCGGTTCTTCGGCATAGGCCTGCAGGCCGAGGATCGGATAGCCGTCTCCGTTGTCCGAGAATTGCACCGGCAGCACGAAAATCTGCGGAATGCCGGTCGTGCAGATCGGTTTCGGGACGGCATCTCCATCCCGGAAGACCCCGGCGGCGGTGAGGGCGGGGGCCGACGGCTCGGCGGCGGACAGAGTGGAGAGATAGGCCGCGAGATGTCCCGGGACGGGTTGATGCGGGAGGAGCACCGAGCCCCCCGCGAAGTGGCGGATGTCGATGGCCCACTGGCCGCTGCCGCCGACGGCGCGGTCGGGATCGGAGGTGTGCACACGCCCGGCGCGCGGGCCGGCGAGCAGTGCCAGCCGTCCGGCCTCCGTCTCGATCATGCTCCGGCCGCCATAGGTCACGGCGAGGCCCTCAAAATGCGTCCGTCCCCCCAGAACGACCGGCCGCACGAGCAGTGCATGCCTCTGTTCGAAGGTGTTCGGGTCGAGAAATTGGGAGCTCAGAACATTCCGGACGACGAGATCGGCACTCTGATAGGAGCGGGGGAAGGACAGGGGGTCAGCGGCAAGATCGGCCGCCAGCACCGCGCGCTCCTGCTCGAGGAAACGCTGGCCGGCCTCGGTGAATTCCAGGAATTGCGTGGCCGAACCGTTGTCGAAGCGCTGGTTTTCGAGCGTGGCGATCCTGGGCACATAGAGTGCCGCCATCCAGGCGGTGATCAGGCTCGCGAGCAGAAGCCCGAGCAGGTGCTGCATACCCCGGCCCTAGTTTGTGAGAAGCCAGACCGAGTTCGGAGGCAGGCTGCAGTCGGGCGGCAGATGCGGCCGGGGGTCAAAGCCAAGCGCTGTGCCGGCCTTCAGGGCCCCGACCGTGTCGGTACCGCCCGCCTGTCTTCCGAGCTCGGCCCGCAGGCCCGGCTGGAGAAACGCATCCATCGCATCTGCATCGGCGTAGGTCAGGACAGCCCGTCCGTCACTGCAGTGCCGCAGATGGGTCGCGGCGGCGAAGGCGGATGCCTGGCGGGCGGTTTCCGGCCCCAGGCCGGCCTGCACCGCGCGGGTCGCCTCGCGATGGGTTGCCAGGAAGGCGAAGGCGGTCTGCACCTGCACCGCCTGCGGCACCTGCTGCCGGTCCCGGCTGTCGCGGGCGGCGCCGAGAGCGGCCTCGCTGTGCAGTGCTCCGAGCAGGAGGAGGGCGAGCCCGACCATCTTCGGGCTACCGCGCCTCAATGCGGATCGCGTTGGCCGCGGCCGTACAGGCATCCGCCGCATCCGCGAAGGAGATCGGGAAGGCGTGGGGGGTGGCGGAGCCGACGGCCGCCAGGGTCAATCCGATCCGTGCCCCGATCACCCGGCGGTCCGGGCGCAGCCGGCTCAGTGCCTGGATGCAGATCTCCTGGGGAACGTCTTCATAGTCCACGGCGAAGGTGTCGCTCGCGAGGCCGGTGACGTTGATATGGCCCCCGAACGAGTTCTGCAGTGCGGTTCCGACAATCGCGGTGGTCGGGGCAATTCCGGCATTGATCAGGTCTGCGTCGGGGAGGACGGTGGTGCCGTAGAGATCGGGATGCCCTCGGTGGGCTTTTCGCATCCCGGTGATGAAGGCCATCAATTCGGTGTTCATCTGCTCGACCTGTGACTCGCTCTCCGCGCTCGAGAAGACGGAGAAGACCAGCAGCAGGCCAAAGAGGCCGATCAGCGAGTAGAGGGCGTAGGCGATCAGGTCGCGCATGGAGGAGTTCCTTTCGGTGGGGTTGTGTGGGGGGATGGGGGAAGAAGGCCGGCTCCTGGTGGGGCGCAGCCGCTCGGATAGATGCCGCGGATACCGAGCGAGATATTGGCGTGCAGGAGGGGCATGGCGCTTACCCTCTCGCCGCCTGGAAGGAGGTGGAGATGTCGTTGGTCGCCACCAGCACCCAGATGATGACGGCGGCGAGGGCGATGTTGGCGGCCCAGCCGCTCACCGCGCCGAGCCGGGCGCAGCGCTGCACGGTCCGGCTGATCAGCTCGTCCCCGATCCGGGCATAGAGATCGGTCGGGTCTGCCTGCCGGGCGGCGAAGGCGGCCAGAACCTTGCTCTCGTAGTCCGGCCAGTCGCCGGGCATCCGGTCGAGGCGCTCGCCGAACGTCGCGTCGATCCGCTCCAGCCGGCGGATCCGCTCGGCCAGATACGGGGAGGCCTGGCGCCGGAGGGAGGCGAGGGCGTCGCGCTCGTTCAGCCCCACCCGGAAGAGTCCCGCCATGCCGGTCAGGAAGCTCCCGCCGACCAGCCCGCGGTAGATTCCGAAGGGCTCGATGCCATCGACCCAGTCCCGGACCCGGCCCGTCAGGCGGGGCAGGGCGACGGCCAGGCAGAGGGTGGTGAGGAGGAGGCCGAGAACCAGCAGGGGCCATCCATCCCGGAACAGGAGGGCGGTGCCGACGAGGCTGCGGGCCGCGCCCTGGAGATCCGCGAAATCGATGAAGACGGTGACCTGCGGAACAAAGTAGTAGGCCAGGAAGATCGCGCTGGCGGCCAGAACGGCGGCCAGCAATCCGGCATGGCCGAGGAGTCCGAGCAGGGCCGTGCGCAGGCGCAGGCTGGCCCGCAATTGCCGTGCGATCTCGCCCCAGGCTTCCGGCCGTCCTCCCCCCAGGGCGGCGGCGACCAGCAGCGGCCGCTCAAACGTGCCGGACCAGCGCATCGCCACTTCCGGCAGCGTGCGCCCCTCCTGCTCGAGGGCGAACAGGGCGTCCTCGCAGAACAGCGTGGTCGGCGAGAACCGCTTGCGGGTGCCGCCGCGGGTGCGGGTGCGCCAGATGAAGGCGATGATGTCGTATTCCCGCATGCCACTGCGGGCGGTCTGCTCGAGCTGTTCATACAGATAGAGCCGGCTGCGGGCGGTGAAGAGGGCCCGCCCGGCCCGGTAGACCATCGCCGGATGCCGCTGCCGGCGGGCCAGGGATGCGGACCTCCGCATGGTCAGTTCCGCCCGCCCGCATGGCGCAGGTCGGATTTCAGCGCCTCGAAACTGGTGACGTTGCGGATGAAGGCGTCCAGCGAGACCTCCCCCCGACGGACCAGGGCAAAGGCCCCGACGGTCATCGGCACTCCCCCGCTCCGAAGCCAGGCGCGGCGGAAGGATTGCCGGGTGGTGTCCGCAGCCAGACCGGTTTCCAGAAGCTCGACGGCGGGCCGGATCACCTCGCAGACCAGCCGGCGGCCGGCATGGCCGGTGCCGTCGCACTCCGCGCAGCCCCCGCCGCTGAAGCAGGCCTGGCCGAGATCCAGATTGCAGCCGGCGGCATCGGCTTTCAGGGCCCGGTGGATGGACGTGTCTGTCCGCGCGGCGGGGATGGCGCAGTGGGGGCAGACCAGGGGGACCAGGCGCTGCGCGATCCAGGCGATGTTGAGCGGCTCGAAGGCGCGATAGCGCTCCAGCCCCAGATCCATCAGGCGGAAGGGCACGTCGGTGGCGAAGGAGGCATGGAGGGTGGTGAAGACGAGGGCCCCGGAGCCGGCCGCGCGGAATGCGGTGCGGGCGGAGACGGGGTCGCGGAGCTCTCCGATCTTGATGCCGTCGGGGGCCAGACGCAGGGCGGCCATCAGCGCGTTGGCGAACGCATCCTCCTCCCGCTCCACCGAGCTGTTGATGGCGAAGGTCTGCACATAGGGAATGTGCAGGGTCTCGGGGGGATCCTCGACGGCGATGACATTGGGGTGCTGCGCGTAGCTGCGGGCGAATTCCTCGATGGCGAGATTGAGGGTCGTGGATTTCCCGTGCTCGGTGGGGCCGGCCACCACGAACACCCCGGCCGAGGATTGCAGCGCGGCACGGACCGCCTCCGAGTGGAGCGCGTCGAAACCGGCCTCCTCGAGGGAGCTGCAGTGGATGGCGGTGGATTCGTAGCTGAGCCGCATGATCAGCACGAAACCACGGGCGGTCGGGGCGTATTGCAGGCGCACGCCGAGCACGCCCGGAGGCAGGATCTTGCGGTTGGTGATCGAGGCCCGGACGGCGCGGGTGGCGGAGCCGAGCGAGTCCCCCGAGTCGCAGGCGTTCATGGCGGCGTTGGAGACCGCGGTGGCCCGCTCCGGGTCGAGCGTGCGGTGGTCCTGCATCAGTCCGCTGATCCGGAACCGGATCCGCGCCGATGCGCTGTCGCGGTTGATCATGATGTCGGAGGCGTGGCGGCGGGCGGCGCGGTTGAGGATCGAGAGCAGGGTCTGGCGGGCCTGGGTGGCGTATTCGGTGACGTTGGCGACATTGGCGTTGGCCGCGGAGATTTCGTCGAGCGTCGCCTCCTGCGGGCGGTCGAGGCGGATGCCCAGACTCGTGGCCCGCTGCCGGATGGTCAGCAGTTCCGGATCGTCGAGGGCGGTCGGCGCGGCGAGCATGCGTCCGTCCTCGAAGATGACGAGGAAGCGCTGCAGTCGCGGGGAGGCTTCGAGCGGGCCGCCGCGGGCACTGAGGACCGTGCGGGTGGCGCGCGGGCGCCGGTCGGAAACGAGTCGCAGGGTCTCGGCCATCCGTCTAATTCCCGAGCAGGAGGGTGACCGGCTTTCCGGCCTGCTTCAGGGTCACGAAGTCCCGGCCGATCCGTTCCACCCGGGTTTCCGCGTCGAGATGGGAGCCGGACCGGACGACCTGCCGGTCGCCCCGCCCGTCCAGCAGGACCGCCCGCAGCTGGCCGTTGGAGCCGTAGATCTCGATCACCCGCGGGGTGGCGAAGACCACGGCCCGGTCCGGGTCTGCCGGATCCGCGGGGGTGCCAGGAAGGCCGCCGCATTCCGTGTTCGCGGGGCGGAGGGCGCAGAGCTGGGAAAGCAATTGGGCTTCCCGGAGCGCGAAATCGAGGGACTGCAGGCGATCCTGCCGGGCACGCAATTCGGCGACCGGGTCGAGATCCGGAGCCGCCCGGGCGGAGGCAGCCGTCAGGCAGGCGGCAAGTGCCACGACGGCGGCAGGATGGAAGGACCTACTCCGGGAGGACATGGATCCGGCCTTCCACACGCCAGCGGAGACTCTCGGGCGTAAAACTGGCGGAGGTGAATTCAACCCCGCGGCCATCTCCGAACAGGGCGAGCCAGGTCGGTGCCGGGGCGGCGGTGGCGAAAGCGAAGTGGTGCGTTTCGTAGAGCCGGGCCGACGATGCGTCCTGCCGCCGCTCGAGACGGTACTGCCGGTCGACCAGTTTCAGCCGGGCGCGGAGCCGATCCAGCAGGGGGGCACCCGGCGGGGGGCGGAGCCGCTCGCGCGGGCCGGCAAGCGGCACCCAGACATCGGCGGTCTTCGATCCGGGATCGAGCTGGACCGCGGTGGCGGTCTCGATTTCCGGCCCGGTGCTGGCGTTCTCGGTGTTGGCGAAGCGAAGGGTCGCACGGTCCGGCAGGCATTTCGCGGCGGTCAGTGACCAGCCGGCCGAGGCGCGGAAGATGCCCGAAGCGACCGCCCTCTCGCAGGCGAAGGCGAAGCTTTCCGGATGCATGTATTCCGGGAAGACCGGGATGTTCTGGGTGACTGGCGGGGGGACGGATGCCGGGGCGGGGTCCAGAAGGCCAAATCCTGCCGCACCGAGAACGGCCAGGCCCAGACCTGTGGCGAGGAGGATGGGCCAGGGCCGCGTGCCGGCCCGCCGGAGCGGGGTCTCCGAAAGACCGAGAAAATCGTCCAGACTGGCGGCCTCGCCGGAACTGCCGGCAAAACCTTCCGGTAGGCGTGTCGTGCCGAAGGTACGGTCGGCGGCCAGCAGCTGGCTGCAGACGGCCTGCGCTTCCTCAAGCGTTTCGTGGAGGGAGTCGGCCAGAACGATCTCTTCGGAGATGGCGGCCAGCCAGTAGATCTGCTGGAACGAGTCCCCCCCGAGTTCGAACAGGCCGAGGAAGTCGCCGCCGAATTTCGTGCGGACCGCCTCCATCGCGGCAAAGATGCGGCCCCTCTCTTCGGGGAGGTCATAGGCGGCGACCTGCTCCGTCTCGCCCTCCTGGATCCGGATCCAGTGTGTCGCGTGTGCTTCCCGCAGGGATTTGCGTATTTCGCGCCGGTCGGGGCGGCCGAAGGCCAGCCAGCGCGCGCCGAAGGCATAGATCCGCCCGTCATGTTCGAGGGCGAGAGAGCGTTGTGTCGGCGGCGCGGTGCGGTCGGAAGGGGAATCTGTTGCCGGTGCGGGATCGGGGGCCGCGGGCGGCGGGGATTGTTCATCCGGCGGCGGGACGGAAAGGATCGGACCCGCGGGCGGCGGGGTAGCCAGGACGGGGTCCGCGGGCGGCGGGGCGAAAAGGACGGGGTCCGCGGGCAACGGGGCAAAAAGGTCGGGATCCGCGGGCGGACAGCTGCGCCGCGCAATGGTCGGTCCGGTCATCGGAGAATGTTCGCGGAGACAATGAGGAACAGGCGCGTCCGGACCTTCCGCGCCGTCTCACCGCCCCCGAGCAACGGGAAACCCGGGTCACCGACGCCATCCCGCACGATGCTGGCCTGCTGCTGCTCGTAGCCCGCGATGAGCAGGGTTTCGTCCGGTTCGAGCACAAGATCGTGGGTCAGACGGCGCTCGTCGACGGTTGCGAGCTGGATCCGTCCGCTTTCACCATCTCCGAAACTGGTCAGACCGACGAGATCGCTGGCGACCAGCGACAGGGTCAGGTGCACCCGGTCCTGGTTGAGAATGCGGGGATAGGCCGACATCGAGAGTCCCGTATTCAGGGTTTCGGACTCGATGGAGGTGGTGCTGGAATCGTCCACCACCACAACCTCCACGCGGCGGACGATGTCCTGCTTGCGGGCGAGGCGGATCGGCACCGGGGAACCGTGGCGGGTGATGGCGCTCGCGGTGCGGTAGTCGACCAGCCGGTCCGAGCGGGAGAGGGCCTGCAGGAGCGCCCGGGATCCGGAAAACCGTGCGGCGCCGCCCGTGGCGCTGTCGAGAACCTGGAAGGAGGCGAAGCCGGAATTCTCCGTGACCCGCTGGCGGCCCAGCGCAATCCTTGTGCTGTTGTTGCTGGCGCTCCGGAGCAGATTGAGAGACAGCCCGTAATCGTCGAGGTCCGTTACATCGAGGAACGCGGCGACGATCTCGATCGAGATGCGGGCGTCGAAGATCTGGTTGGCGCGGTCGATATAGGTGGCCACCTTGCGGTGGATACTCGGCGGGGCCGTGACGGAGACCAGTCCGGTGCCGGGGGCAATGTCAATCCGGCCCGGTTTGACCAGATCGTTGAGGGCGGATTCGATTTCTTCCCACAGGGTGGAATCGATATGCAGTTCGGTCGAGATCGAGCCGGTGCCGAGATTGCCGTCTCCGGTCTGCAGGCTGAATTGGCTGACGGCTACCGAGGCCCGGACTTCATAGATTTTGGTGACCGCGTTCTCGATCCGGATCACGCCAGAGTGGTATTCCCAGGCCGCATCCCAATGTGCGCTGATCTGGTCCAGAAACCCCGACAGGGGGCCGGTATAGCGGAGCGGCTGGCCGCCCAGCAGCAGGGAATTGCGATCGGCACCGAATTCCGGATCCAGCGTCACGACCGCCGGGATGCCGGTCACTTCGGTAATCCTTGCCACGGTTTCTTCGGGGAGCGTGGAGGATTCGGTGGCCAGGGAAAATCCGGCCCGGGTCTCGACGCGCGGCGGCAGGCGCGGCGGCGGTTCGGTGAGATCACGGAGTTCGCCGAGATAATTCGAATCGGCGCGGCGCAGGAGCCCGCCCGCATCCTCCTCGGCCCCCGACTCTTCCACCTGCTGTTCGATCTGCTGCTCGATCTGCCGGGCATCCTTTTCCACTTGGTCAATCCGGCCGCATGCGCCGGGCGATACCGCCGCGGCCAGCAGCAGGCAGAAAGCGTCACGGGTCCGCATGCCGTTCACTCGGTGGCCAGCCGGATCACGCGGTTGGGATGCAGCGTGAGGATCGGATGCGGGTCGACATGGGCGAAGCCGCGCATCAGCCAGAGAAGCGCGTCATCGAACACGCCTTCGTATTCCGCGTCGGCGGTGATTTGCCAGATGGGGTAGGGGGCCGGCTTGCGGACCGTGTATCCCTCGCGCTGGGCAAACCGGCGCACCGCATCGATGAGGGTTTCGCCGGCACGGACGCGCCAGGGTTCGGCCCGCAGGGTGCCGAGCGGAACGGGGCCCGCCGACGGCAGAGGCAGATGTTCGATTTCCGGCTTGGGGAGGGGAGGGTCGACCTCGACCCGGGCCGCCGGCAGAAACGCGAACGCGGCATCCGGATCCTGGAGGGGCGTGATTTCGGAGGGGAGTTGCGTGGCCCCCGCACCGGTATCCCCGTATTTGGTGATCACGATCTCGGAGCCGGCTTCTGCGGTGATGGAGATGCGCTGGGCACCGTCCCAGTTCCCCTGCACCGCTTGGGGCAGAGGCAGGCAGGCGGTGGCCGCGGGCAGGCAGAGGAAAACCCCCAAAAGGCAAATTTGCCGCTTCATTTCAGACCTCGCGATTTCCGCAATGGGGAAATTGATCGGTTTGTTCGGAAATGTCAACTTTCAGTTCTAAAAAAGCAGAAAAGTGCTTATTTCAAGAAAGATAAGAGCGATCTTCGAGGAAAATTCTTACGGATATGGTTATACCGGGTGTCAAAAGTTGCAATCAAAAATGGATTTTTCGGATGTTCCTGATTCGGACACGTTTGGTCCTGTTCTGTTCGGGACGGTCGGTGTCTGGAAGGTCGGCCCGGGGCAAATCGTGTCGGCATGCCGGCGGCCGGGAGACCGAAGGCTCCGGCAGAAAATCAGGCAGGTCGGACAGTTCCGCCGGGTGGGTGAAAGACATTGGCACAGGAGGATGGAGGGCAGGATGATGAAGCGACCGAGGCCGGCGGCGATACGGAGGTTGGAAAATTGAGGATGTGGGACTCGAAGGCCACCAGGAGCGGGAGATGGCCCGACACGAAGCGCGTGATCAATACCAGCCGAACGAAAAATTAAACCCCCTGACCGCTGAGGATTGGGTGGCCGGGGGTGCTTCCGTGCGGATACGGGAAGAGCATGCGCGGAAGAATCTAAGCGATTACTCGAAGCGGGTGATCCGGGCGATCTTTCTGGATTCGGCAGCTGTCATGAAGGACATTACCGTCTGGCGCGGCATCGATACGATCTACTCCGATGTCACAAAAGCGGTGATTTGGGATGTGCTGCATCTCACCACGCCGACCTCAACAACTTTCGATGAATCGCTTGCCTTTGGCTATGCTCGACCCGATTGCAACAAAGGTGATGCAGAGATCTTACTGAAAATCCGGGCATCGAAGGGGACGCGGGGCATTGTTATGAACGCGCCTGAATCGGAGTTTCTGTTGGACTCGAAACAATCTCTGCGGGTCAACCGGATGATACGTCGGTCGATGTGGCCTATAAAACAGAAGATGGAGTTACGAAGCGGAAGATCGCGAAGGTAATCCAGGCGACTATCGTCTGGAAGACAAGGCGGTGAAAGCGATGCTAAAAGACAATGGGCATCTTTCAGGTGACATCGGCTTTGGCGTGTTCCTCCGCCCCGATGGTTCGGTCCGCTGGCCGGAAGGATGGGGGCTGGAGGAGAAGCGGGACTATGTTCGCGTCAGCCGCCAGGTGGAGCTTGCCGCTTCGCCGGGTGAACCTGACGAGACCCTGGACATGATAGAGCGTGCATTGCGCGCCGAGGAAAATTCGGCACCATCTGCGGGATCGACCGAATCCGCCGACTAGAATTACGGGTTTCCCCAGCAAGATGCGAAGATTGCCGATCTGTCGGCACTGAATCGCTTGCGAGAGGGTGGGTCTGATTCGGTTGGACAGGGGATGATCCCTGTCCCGTCGGGCGGGTGCAAAAATTGCTCGGAGAGGACAGCCGTCTTACGTGATCGCCTTGAAGCACTCATAGTGACGCTCGAGCCGGTCCCGGCCCGGTCGGTCTTGCTCCCGTTCCGGCAGGTGTTTGATTTTTTCGTTTTTCAGGCTTTTCAGAGCTTCGAGCATCGGGCCGTCGTTCTGGTCGAACAGCTGGTCCGAAACATGCAGGCGGTAATCCGGGTCGATGCTGATCAGATGTGCGTCGAATGCGGCGTGATGGATCTTTGACAGCAGGATGCCGTTGGGGATCACCGGCTGGCCGAGCAGCTCATCCCTGTCCGGGACGATATGTGCCGCATCCAGCAGCCGCTGTTCGGGGAGTCCTGACAATGCGCAGCGGCCGCCATAGGCAGCGATAACGGCCTCGCGGAAGGAGGTCTGATGCAGTCGCTGCTTGACTTTGCGCAACCCGTAGCGCCGTGTAGGGATGTCTATCGGCGGTGCCAACATTTCGTGGTCGGGATCGCCGAAAGCAACACGGGCTTTCAATGCGTTGGCGTCCCATCCCGCTATGAAGACCGGGAGCACAGGTAGGTAGCGGCTGGGTGCGGTGCCAAGAAAATAGATTACGGGGGTTCTATTTTCGAACGCTTCGCGGAGCCAGCGATTTTCCGCTGCCTCAGGATCCTGCCCCATGAATGCGTAATCGGTTGTTTCGGTGTTCGCAAAAATTTGATGGTGCGCTTCGATCTGGTCGTCATACCAGACAGCGTGACCCGGTTTTCGAAATACGGTTTTGATTGACAGCAGAAACTGCATCCGGCGTGGCTTGAATATTCCTCGCCGCGGGTGGACAATCGGGATACGTTCTCCTTTAAAGTAAAATCCTTTTCTTAATTCGTTTTCGGTCAGACAGTTATCTGCGTTGATCAGGTTCTGAACATGCTCGAAAGCTGCCATGCGCATGAGGGTGTCTGGGTCTCTGTCGTTCATCGGAATTGCCATTTACTCCTGAAGCAGTTCTTATTATGCTAGGCCAGAGCATACGAGGCAACCTATTTATTCAGTGCATGCTTTGGAGAGTCATTTGCTACCGTCCCCGACTTGCAGAGATGCAAGTCGAATTCAAGACTAGGACGGTATTCTTCGAGATTTTGTGCTTGTTCTCAGGTACTCCTTGGAATTTATTTGTGCGTTAGCCCTATCAAAATGTTGTCGGGATCATGCCCCGCCATTTTTAGGAGGGTGATGGTTCCTTGCATAAGTGAATGGGCATCCGCGTTCATCTCGAAATACAGGCCGCTGACGCGGGCTGGGTGACTGCGTCTGAATGCTTTGCCGTTTGCGGTCTGGTTCGAGGTATTGGCAAATACTCGTGTGGTGCCTTTCGTGAGCGGAACTGTTGTCAGGTTTCTAAGATCTCCGCGCCGGTCAAGCCAATCGATGACAACTTTTGACAATCCACTCCAACCGGAATTTGTATTTTTTTCGGTCTGGTCAGGAAATCGGGCGGCAAACCGCAGTCGGCGTTTGGTGCTGTTGTTGCCAAAAATTTGGTGAGCTTTCGTCAGCGAAACCCAATTTGCAGGTGGATTTGATGGTTTTGGAGGCACAATCAGACTTGGGCTATCGGGAAAGGTAATTTTTATTGATATGCTGTTGGGATCATATCCTGCCATTTTTAGGAGGGTGATTGTTCCTTGCATAAGTGAATGGCCATCCGCATTCATCTCGAAATACAGACCGCTGACACGGGCTAGGTAACTGCGGCTGAATTTTTTGCCGTTTGCGGTCTGGTTTGAGGTACTGGCAAATACCCGTGCGGTGCCTGTCGTGACCGGAACTGTTGTCAGATTGTTGAGATCCCCGCGCTGGTCAAGCCAATCGATGACAGCTTTTGACAATCCATTCCAACCGGAGTTTGGGCCTTTTTCGGTCTGGTCAGGAAATCGGGCGATAAACCGCTGTCGGCGGCTGGTACTGTTGTTGCTAAAAATTTGGTGTGCCCTCGTCAGCGGAACCCAATTTGTAGGCGGATTTGATGATCTTGGGGGTGCAATCAGACTCGGGCTATCGGGATAGTGGCTTTTTATCGCTCTAGTGGCGGGCCGCTTTGGATTTACAATCGGGTTTGGATTGTCTGAAAAAACATCTCTGCCCAAATACATCCGTCCTAACGGTAGAATTTTTTCACACAATGCAAATATTTTGGCATTTAGCTCATCCAGCCTGAAGTTCATTACTTGTTGTGTGGTGGAGGAGGCAAATTGATACAGTAGCCAATTATTACCGTCGGTAATGGCATAGTATTTGGCGTTTGCTACTCCGGCTGTGTGTTGGGCACTTTTTTCTGCCTCCCCCATATCTTTGTCTGGGGCTCCAAGTTTTTTGGCTTCGACTATCACACTAGGTATTGCACTAGGATCTTCGGGGGGATTTTTGCGAGGCTTAGTATCAAAGAGAGCGTAGTCTGCGTATGCCTTGGTCTTACCATATCCTGATACTTGGTATTCCGGTATCACGACGGCAGGGTCCGTCACATCCCATCCCAAGGCTTGAAGCATCGGGTCCACCAATGCGTACCGAGTTACGGTCTCGTTTTTCATCAGGGTGCTTTGATGGGTTTTGACAATTTTTCGCAACCGTGTGATGGTCTCACTGAGAGCATGCATCGGGACCTCCCAATAGATTGTATATGCCCTGCTAGGCGTAGACTCGTTGAAAACTAACGCACAATAGAATCAAGTGCTGTCAGGGTCAATCGCCACCAGACGCTTTTGGCTGGAAGCCCGCATCCGTTCCGTGCGCCATATCCGCCTCATACGAACGCAGGAACGCCTGCATGTGAAACGCCGCCCTCTCTGGTTCCGGTATGAAAGCAACCCCAACCGGGCAGGCGCGGCGCACGAGGCAGCCTCCGGTGCGGCAGGCTTCCCCTTCTTCGGATCGGACATGATCCACACAGCGCCCGGCATCATAGATCCCGTTCCGGAATGCATCGGCCGGGCAGGTATGGAGGCAGGGCTGGTCGGCGCAACTGTCGCAGGGGCGTGCGGCTTTCGACGCAGGGGGCAGTTCCAGATGCTCGCGGAATGTGAGCGCCCCCCGGCAGGAATACCAGAGCCCGTATTCGGCGTGCACATGCAGTCCGACCGGTGACGGCCAGAGTGGTTCCGCCCGCCGGGACCAGTCCAGAAAGGGCCAGTATGGCGGGTCGCCGAACGGAAATGCCGTATCGGCATCGAGTTCTGCTGCGATTTCGTCGAGCACCCGTCGGCTCCATCGGTCCAGTGGATCCGGCCGGCCATCCCGGCTTTCCGGTGCGGTCCGAAAACCCGCCCACATCGCAGGCAGGGAGCCGGTGGCGATGACGATGGTTTGCGTGGCCTCCGGAACCCGGTCCTCTGCCGTCGGATGGAAACCGGCTGCCCCGAGGCCATGAACCGCGAGGCGGTCCCGGCTTCGCTCGAACAGGGTCACTTCTTGCGGCGGTTGGAGAAGAAGGGCAGGGACAGCGACCAGCCAAGCCGGGTCGGGCGCTGGTCCTGATACTCGTCGAGACCTAGGCGCATGTTGTCGTGCCCGTCCTTGGGCTGCGCGATGTAGGTGCCGAACAGGCGGTCCCACCAGGGCACGTTGAATCCGTAATTGGCGTCGGTCTCGCGCCGCCGGACGGAATGATGGATGCGATGCATGTCCGGCGTGACGACCGCCAGCCGCAGATAGCGGTCCAGGGCGGGACGGATGCGGATATTGGCGTGGTTGAACATGGCGCAGCCATTCAGCAGCACCTCGAATGCAATCACCGCGACCGCAGGGGTGCCGAGTGCGTAGACCGCCCCGATTTTGAGTGCCATGGAAAGCGCGATCTCGATGGGATGGAAGCGGATTGCGGTGGTGACATCGACATCGCGGTCGGTGTGGTGCACGCGGTGTATGCGCCAGAGCACGGGGATTTTGTGGCTGGCGACATGCTGCGCGTAGATCAGCAGATCCAGAAGCAGCACGGAAAGCAGGATCGCGAGCCAGCCCGGCCAGCCGATGATGTTGAACAGACCCCAGCCTTTTTCGGCCGCGTCCCAAGCGGCCCCGACCGCCGCGGCCGGGAAGAGTATCCGCACCAACGCCACATCCAGGATGGTGATCGCCCAGTTGGTCGTCCAGCGCCGTGATTTCGAGGCCTTGAGGCGACGGCGCGGGGCGCCCAATTCCCAGCCTGCGAGCACCAGGAAGACCCCGCCAAAAATCCCGATGCGGATCAGCGCCTCATTCTCGATCAGGGAAATGCCCATCGCGGTCAGCCGGCGGCCTTCCGGAAGCGGGGCGGGTATCCCGACCCCCAGCAGATCGCCCGGCGGCGGAGCGGGCGCAGGCGGGAGAGGGCCCCGAGGCCGAGACGGCGTCCCACCGCCAGCGGGCCGCGGGCTGCACCGCTCGCCAGGGTGTAGCATTCGATGGCGGCGATGCGGGCGGCGATATCCGGCATGCGGGCCCGCTGGTATTTCTGCAACAGACTGTCCCCGCCGGGGTCCTGCCCCGCCTGGAGCGCGGCGCCGACCAGCCCGGCCAGCATGCGCGCATCCGCGATCGACAGGTTCAGCCCCTGGGCACCCAGCGGCGAGACGGTGTGCGCCGCCTCTCCGGTCAGGACCAGGCGGCGGGCGGTGAGGCTCCAGGCAAGAAGCGTCGTGACCGGCCAGGCATCCGGCCCGGCCTCCAGATCGAGGCGGCCGACCACCGGCGCGGCGATGCGGTTGGCCGATTCCATGAAGGTCTCCGGTCCGGCCTCGTGCAGCCGGCGGGCGTTGGCACCGGGAAGCAGCCACACCACGGCCGCCTGGCGGCCCGGCAGGGGGATGACCGTGAACACCGTCCCGGATTGATGGATCTCGGTGCATGTGGTCCCGAGATCGCGCTCGGTGCGTGTCCGGAAGGCAAGCGCCTTCTGCCCGTGGCTCCAGCGCAGGGTGCGGATTCCGGCCCGGCCGCGGGTTTCGGATTCCCGCCCGTCGGCGGCAACGACCAGTTTCGCGCGGACCTGGCTTCCGTCTTCGAGAACCGCCAGAGCGGCATCTTCCCGCCGGGCGAGGGTCACGATGCGGGCCGGGCGGCGCAGTTCCAGATCCGGGCTGCGGGCCGCGGCCTCGGCCAGCACCCGCCGGAGGGAGTGGTTGGGCAGGTTGCAGGCCAGTTCGCTGGCACCGATCTCCTCCGCCCGGAAGCGGGCGGTCTGCCTCCGCCGTCTCCGCCCGCCGCGATCGACGATCTGCAGCGAGTTCAGCAGCACCGCCTCCTCCGCGAGTTCATCCCAGAGGCCGAGATCCTTCAGCGTCGCAAGGGACGGGCCGATGAGCGCCGTGCTCCGGTGGTCGGGTTTCAGATCCGATTGCGGCCCGGCCGGATCGACGGCCAGCACCCGGGCCCCGGCCTGCGCCAGCGACAGGGCAAGGGTCAGTCCGGACAGACCCGCACCGGCGACCAGAATGTCAACGGTTTCGCTGTCCGGCCGCGGCACGGTCCGTTCATTCCCCCTGGGCGGGTGTCCGGCGGAAATCGAGCGCCACACCGTTGATGCAGTAGCGCAATCCGGTGGGTGCGGGCCCGTCCGGGAACACATGGCCGAGATGCGCCTCGCAGTCTCCGCAGTGCACCTCCGTGCGGCGCATGAACAGGCTGCGGTCCTCATGCTCCTCGATCGACGCGCCCGCGGCCGGACTCGTGAAACTGGGCCAGCCCGTGCCGGAATCGAATTTGTCGCCCGTATCGAAGAGGGTGGCCTCGCAGCAGATGCAGTGGAACACCCCCGGCTCTTTCGGGAAGTCGTCATGGGTGAACGGGCGCTCGGTGCCGGCCTTGCGGGTGACCCGGTAGGCTTCCGGCGTCAGCCTTTCACGCCATTCCTCGTCGGTCCTGGTGATCTTGTCCGCCATGGGGGCAGTCTATCCATTCGTCGCGCAATTGGCACACTCTTTCACACCGCAGAGGCCGCGGGGCGGCGGGCCGCCCATCGACACCGGACGGCCCGGGGGCGTTGGATTGTGGCGGCGGCACTTGACCGCCGGGCCTGTGTGGTTAAAAACTGGAATCGTGCCGCCGTAGCTCAGGGGCAGAGCACACCCTTGGTAACCGATTGCCCACCCGGCGGGAAACGGCCGGGAGCGCACCGTTCAAATTCGGGGAACGCTTCGGGCCTTGCGCCCATGCCGATCCCGAGCCAAGCCCGGCCTGCCGGGAAGGTGTAGAGGCCAGACGGACGGGACCTTCGCTGCTTCGGCGGCATGGTCAAGGGATGGTCCAGACCGCAAACCCCGCAAGGGGGCCGCGAAAGCGGTGGCGGCAGGAAGGGTGGGGTCGTGAGTTCGATTCTCGCCGGCGGCACCAGCGGCCCGGCGGGGCCGCAGGGTGCGGATAGAAGAGGGGGGCTGTTCGGGGCCGCCCCGGGAGAGGGCCAGGATGGCACAATCCAGCTTTTCCTTCGAGGAGCTGCTTGCCTGTGCGAAGGGCACGCTTTTCGGGCCGGGCAACGCCCAGCTGCCGGCTCCGCCGATGCTGATGATGGACCGCATCACCCATATCGCCGAGGATGGCGGTGCCCATAACCGCGGCCAGGTGGTGGCCGAGCTCGATATCCACCCCGATCGCTGGTTCTTCGGGTGCCATTTTCCCAATGACCCGATCATGCCCGGCTGCCTCGGGCTGGACGCGCTCTGGCAGATGACCGGATTCTTTCTCGGCTGGCTGGGCGAGAAGGGCCGGGGCCGCGCGCTCGGCGTCGGGGAGGTCAAGTTCACCGGGGTGATCACCCCGGCCGTCAAGCTGGTCCGCTGCATCGTCGATATCCGCCGCGTGCGCCGGGGCCAGGTGGTGCTCGCCCTCGCCGATGGCTCCCTGGAGGCCGATGGCAGGCAGGTCTTCACCTCCACCGGCATGCGGGTCGGGCTGTTTCACAGCGACCCGGACGTCTGAGGCCGGAACCGGACATGCGACGTATCGCCGTCACCGGCCTCGGCATCGTCTCGGCGATCGGCAACAACGCCGCCGAGGTTACGCAGGCCCTGCGCGACAACCGCTCGGGGATCACCTTCGCCGCGGATTATGCGGAGCGGGGCTTCCGCAGCCAGGTGTATGGCAAGCCCACGCTCGATCCGGCCGAGGCGGTCGACAAGCGGCGGCGGCGGTTCATGGGCGATGGCGCGATCTGGAACTGCGTGGCCCTCGAACAGGCCATCGCCGATGCCGGCCTCGAACCCGGCCAGGTCTCCCATGAGCGCACCGGCATGATCATGGGCTCCGGCGGCCCGTCGACCAAGAACCAGGTGCTCGCCTGCGACATCGCCCGCGAGAAGGGCGTGCGCCGGGTGGGCCCGTTCATGGTGCCGCGGGTGATGTCCTCGACCAATTCGGCGACCCTGGCGACGCCGTTCCAGATCAAGGGTGTGAGCTATTCGATCTCCTCGGCCTGTGCGACCTCCGCGCATTGCATCGGCAACGGCTCCGAGCTGATCCAGCTCGGCAAGCAGGACATCGTCTTCGCCGGGGGCGGGGAGGAGCTCGACTGGACCCTGTCGCTGCTGTTTGACGCGATGGGCGCGCTCTCCTCCGGCCACAACGACACGCCGGAGACGGCTTCCCGCCCGTTCTGCGCCTCGCGGGACGGATTTGTCATCGCCGGGGGGGCCGGTGTGGTGGTGCTCGAGGAGCTCGAGCACGCGAAGGCCCGCGGTGCGAAGATCTATGCCGAACTCACCGGCTACGGCGCGACCTCCGATGGCTTTGACATGGTCCAGCCCTCCGGCGAGGGGGCCGTGCGCTGCATGCGCCAGGCCATCCACGGCCTCGGCGACCGCCGGGTCGACTACATCAACGCCCATGGCACCTCGACGCCGGTCGGCGATATCAAGGAACTCGAGGCGGTGCGCGAGACATTCGGGGAGCGGATTCCGTATATCAGCTCGACCAAGGCGATGACCGGACACTCCCTCGGCGCGACCGGCGCGCAGGAGGCGATCTACAGCCTTCTCATGCTGGAACATGATTTCGTGACCGCATCAGCGCATATCGAAACCCTGATGCCGGAGGCGGAGGGCGTGCCCATCGTCCGGCAGCGCATGGACGGTGCCGGTCTCGACACGGTGATGTCCAACAGTTTCGGCTTCGGGGGCACCAACGCCTGCCTGGTCTTCTCGCGCCTGCAGAACTGATCCGATGACGCCCGTCCCCGCCATGCAGGGCCGGCGCGGCCTGGTTCTCGGAGTGGCCAACGACCACTCCATCGCCTGGGGGATTGCCCGGACCCTGGCCGCGCATGGCGCCGAGCTGGCCTTCACCTATCAGGGGGAGGCGTTCGGGAAGCGCGTCCTGCCGCTGGCCTCGAGCCTCGGTTCGGAACTGGTCTTCAACGCCGATGTCGCGGAACCCGAAACCCTGGACGCGGTGTTCCGCCGGCTTGGCGATGTCTGGCCGGGAATTGATTTTGTGGTCCACTGCATCGCCTGGTCGGACAAGCGGGCGCTGGCCGGGCAGTATCTCGACACCGACCGGGAGACCTTCCTGCGCACCCTCGACATCTCCTGCTACTCCTTCACCGATATCGCCCGCCGGGCGGCACCGATGATGGGGGAGGGGGGCGCGCTGCTGACCCTCACCTATCTCGGCTCCGAGCGGGTGCTGCCCAATTACAATGTCATGGGCGTGGCCAAGGCGGCGCTGGAGGCCAGCGTGCGCTATCTCGCGAAGGATTTCGGCCCGCGCGGCATCCGCGTCAACGCGCTCTCTCCGGGGCCGATGCGGACCCTCGCCGGGGCCACCATCGCCGGGGCCCGGAAGGTGTACAAACACGCCGCCGACAATGCGCCGCTGCGGCGCAACGCCTCCATCGACGAGGTCGGCAATGCGGCGCTGTTCCTGCTCTCGGGAATGGGCTCCGGGGTCACCGGCGAGGTGATCTATGTGGATTCCGGCTATCACGCGATGGGCATGCCGATCGAGGAGAATCTGTAGGACCGGCAGCTATGGGGATGCGCGGCCTGTGCTGTGTTTCCCGGGCCGAAATCAAACCTTGTTTTGTTGTGCCTCTGACAAACCGGGCTTTCGGGGTGGTCCGGCCTCTGCCGTGCTTCCGGATCGCGATTCCCGGATCTGAACTCCCGTCAGGCCGGGATCGGTCCTTCCGGTCGCCGCCGCGGAATTTCAGCGAATTTCGATCTCGATAAACCGGAATTCGAATTCGTTGGCATTGATGACATCATGCGAGACCCCGGCCTCCCGGGCATAGGCCTCGCCGGCCGTCAGCGCTGCGGGGCTTTCCCCCGCCTCGTTCCGGATCAGGAGGGTTCCCGTGGTCATGGGAACCACGACATAGTCGAATTCATGCACATGAGGTCCGGTCGCCGCACCGGGGGCGAAGGTCCATTCGGTGATGCGCACCCGGTCGTTGTCGACCTGGACCCGGGGGGTGGCGCGTTCGGTCATGGGGGATCCCCGCGCGGGCAGGTTTCAGGGCGTGGTCCGTATCCGGCCGTCCGGGACGCTGCGGATTTCGCCGCGTTCCCGCAGATGGTCGATCACCAGATCGCGCAGCAACCGGGGGTCGGCCCCGGCCAGCACCTTCGCGTCGGGGAACATGCTGTAGCCGTCACCGCCCTCGGCCACAAAGTCGATGGTCGCGAGCGTGTAGCGGCGCGCGGGCTCGAGGGGCCTGCCGCCCACACTCACATCCCCCACCCGGCGGCCGGCCGGTGCGGCCGGGTCGTAGACGAAGCGCAGCCCGGAAACCAGCGGGAAGCGGCCGCTCACCCTCTCGACCTGTGACACGGCGTTCTCGAGCGCGTCGCGCAGCACCGAGCCGGGGATTTCCAGTTGGACCGGCAGGTCGGGGTAGGGAAGTTCGTTGAGGATGTCGCGTGCCGTCAGCAGGGTACCGGGGGCGTAGACATGGCTGCCGAGGATGCTTCCGCTGTTCAGCAGCGCGATCTCGGTGTCGAGGGTGTCGCGCAGGACATCCGCCAGCAGGTTGCCGAAGGCCGTTTCCTCGGCCCGCGTGATCGCCTGGCTCGTGTCGAGCTGGGTGAGGGTCCGGACCAGCGGCCGGTCATAGGGGGCGACCAGCTCGGTGTTGTATTTCTCGGTGATGGCCAGGATTTCGGGGTCGGGTGCAAGGGCCTCCGTGGGCAGGGAGCGGATCTCCGGCTGCCAGGTGAATTCCGCACCCCCTCTGCCACCGTCCATCGTGATGTCGAGCACCACCAGCCGCTCGCCGTGCGCGCCGGCCTGCACGATCACGCCGTCGTCACCGTCATAGGAGACGATCTGGTGGTCATGCCCGGCCAGCACCACATCGACATGGCGGAGGAGCTCGAAATCCCGTGCGGCATCCAGATGGGCAAGCGCGATGACCAGATCGACCCCGTGTTCCCGCAGCATGGCCGCATGCCGGGCGGCGGCCGCCACCGGGTCCTCGAAGGACCGGCCGGGGCCGGGAGAGGAGATTTCGGTGGTCTCTGGGCGGGTGAGGCCGAACAGGCCGATCCGGTAGTCGCCGACCTCGAGGATCCGGCCCGGCACGGTGCCCGCGACCGGCGGGTGGGTATTCGCCGAGAGCCAGGAAAACTCCGATTCCGATATCCGTGTGGCAAGGGTCTCCGGCCCGAAATCGAAGTCATGCCCTCCGACCACGGCCAGCTCGACCCCGATGGCGTTCATCAGCACAATCATATGGGCGCCCCGGTCGAGCGCGGAGACCGGCGAGGGCGCGAGCAGGTCGCCGCCATGGGTGACCAGCACCCGGCCCGGTGTCTCGCGTGCACCGGCGAGGGCTGTGGCCAGCTGCGGCACATCCTCCATCCGGTACAGATCGCTGAAATGGAGGATGCGCAACTGCTCGGCGGCCGGCGCGGCGCAGGCGCTGAGGGAAAGCAGAAGGATGGCGGCGAGACGTGCAAGCATGTGGACCTCCAGGAGGTGATCGGCAACGGAAGATAGCGGAATGCGGGTTGGTTGTCCGGCGGCAGGCGGAGGGGTAGGCTCGTCCCGGTCAGCGGCTTCGACGCTGCCCGCCGTCCGGACAGCCCTTGATGTGCGCGCGGTTTTCGCACAAGCAACCCACAATTTGGAAATTTCAGGGGGGAGGGAATCATGAACGCAATGGGTCGGAGAATTCTCTGGGGAGCGGCCGTTCTGCTGATGCCGACCCTGTTGTCGGGCGAGGCCTCGGCCGCCGAAAAGATCAAGATCAGTGTGATCGTGTCACTCGAGGGCACCTACACCATCCTCGGCGAGGACAGTCTGCGTGGCTTCCGGCTCGCCCTCCAGGAAGTCCATGGCCGGGCGGGGGGCGCCGATCTCGAGGTGACGATCGGAGGGACGAACTCCACGCCGGACAGTGCCATGCGCGTGGTGCGCAAGGCCGTCGAGCAGGACCAGGTCGACATCGTCATCGGCCCGCTTTCGGGCTCGGAAGGGATCGCGCTCCGCGACTACTCCAAGACCCAGCCGCAGGCGACGTTCATCAATGGGAGCTCGGGGGCGCAGCAGACCACCTTGGTGAATCCGTCCGAGAATTTCTTCCGTTTCAACATGGACGGTGCCCAGTGGATGGCAGGGCTTGGTGACTATGTCTTCCACGAGAAGGGCTACAAGACCGTGGCCACCCTCGGCGAGGACTATTCCTTCATGTACACCCAGGTCTTCGGCTTTGCGCTCGAATACTGCGCGGCCGGCGGCAAGATCACCGAACGGTTGTGGGTTCCGCTCGGGACCAAGGATTTTGGCTCGATCATCGCCGCACTTCCGGATGATGTGGATGCCATCTATCTCGGTCTCGGCGGCGGCGATGCCGTCAACTTCCTGAACCAGTATCAGCAGACCGACGGTGACGCGGCGCTGATCGGCAGCACCATCATGATCGATCAGTCCGTGCTGTCCTCCAAGGGCCGGGCCAAGAAGGCGCTGATCGGTACCCCGGGGGCCGGCCCGCAGGCAGATAGCTGGGACGATCCGAACTGGCAGCGCTTCGTAAAGACCTATCAGGATGCCTTTCCGCCCGAACAGCGCTTTTCGGGGCCGTCACTTCTGGCGACCAGCTACTACAACGCGGCGACGGCGGTGTTCGGTTGTCTCGACAAGATCGACGGTGACCTGTCGGACGGGCACCGGGCACTCCGCCAGTGTCTGTCGACCACCGAGCTGGATGCTCCGAACGGCAAGATCCGGCTGGACGGCAACCGCCAGGCGATCGGCGACAATTATCTGACGGAGGTTGTCGAGGAAGATGGCGAGCTGGTGAACCGGCTGGTGAAAATCATCCCGCAGGTGAACCAGACGCTCGGATTTCCGGCGGACCGGTTCGCCGAGATCGGTGTGCCCGGCCGCGAGGTTCCGGTTTGCAAGACGTCCTACTGACGGGATCGGGCCCGTCCTCGGGGGGCCGTTTTTTTTGGGCGGCGGCCGGTCACGGACGGCGACGGGCGGTTGCCTTGTGGCGGGTCTTTTCGGCCCGAAGCCAGAATCGCGATTCCCGGACACGGCCGTCTCGATCCTGATGGCGTTCCTCAGCCCCATTGTCGGGGCATCCCGGTCGAGCGGGGGACCGGTGAGGGCGCGGTCCGGCCACCACTCCAGGTGACAGCACCCGGTCCGGGGTCTCGTGCGCTTGTTGCCAGTTGGCAGGCGGGTGGATAGGTTGGCTTCGGGCAGTCGCTTCTGGGTTGTCGGCCATCGGAATGGCCGGGATGTTGTCGCGGGTGCTTTGTTTTCTGCAAAAACAGGGACCTCCCACAAATCGGGAGGCTTTGGGAGGGAAGAAAAATGATGAAATCGATGGATAGGAGAAACAGGATTCTCTGGGTGGCGATCGCTCTGCTGGTGCCGGTTCTGCTGTCGGGCACGGCCTCTGCCGCCGAAAAGATCAAGATCGGTCTGCTCGCAACGCTCGAGGGCCCTTTTACCGTGCTGGGCGAGGATGGTGTGCGAGGCCTTCGGGTGGCGATCCAGGAAGCCGATGGCATGGCGGGGAGTGCCGAGATTGAGGTGATTATCGGGACGACCGACGCCACGCCGGACAGTGCCGTGCGCGCGGCGCGCAAGGTCGTCGAGCAAGACGAGGTGGACATCGTCATCGGCCCGCTTTCGGGCTCGGAAGGGATTGCGATCCGCGACTATTCCAAGACCCGGCCGCAGACGACGTTTGTCAATGGCCTGTCGGCAGCTCAGCAAACCACCTTTGTGACCCCGTCCGAGAATTTCTTCCGCTTCAACACGGACGGCGCCCAGTGGATGGCAGGGCTTGGCGACTATGTCTACAACGAGAAGGGCTACAAGACCGTGGCCACCCTTGGCGAAGATTATTCGTTCATCTACACCCAGGTCTTCGGCTTTGCGCTCGAATACTGCGCGGCCGGCGGCGAGATCACCGATCGGCTGTGGGTTCCGCTCGGCACCAAGGATTTCAGCTCGATCATCGCCTCACTGCCGGATGATGTGGATGCCATCTATCTCGGCCTTGGCGGCGGCGATGCGGTCAACTTCCTCAACCAGTACCAGCAGGCCGGAGGGGATGCCGCGCTGATCGGCAGCACAGTCATGATCGACCAGAGTGTGCTGTCCTCCAAGGGCAAGGCCAAGGAGGCACTGATCGGCACCCCGGGAGCGGGCCCCCAGGCAGATACCTGGGACGACCCGAACTGGCGGCGCTTCGTGAAGGCCTATCAGGATGCCTTCGAGCCGGAAGACCGCTTTGGGGCTCCGTCCCTTTTTGCGACCGGCTACTACAACGCGGCGGTGGCGGTGTTTGGCTGTCTCGACCAGATTGGTGGCGACCTGTCGGACGGGCACAAGGCACTCCGCCAGTGTCTGGCGACCACCGTGCTGGATGCCCCGAACGGCAAGATCCGGCTGGACGGCAACCGCCAGGCGATCGGCGACAATTTTGTGACCGAGGTTGTCGAGGAAAATGGCCAGCTGGTGAACAAACTGGTGAAAGTCATTCCAAATGTGAACCAGACGCTCGGGATTCCTGCGGACCGCTTCGCGGCGATCGGTGTGCCCGGACGCGATGTTCCGGTTTGCAAGGCATCCTACTGACCCGATCAGGATCTCACGCAGGCTTCTGCCCGGCGCGTCTTCCCGGCAGGGCTTCGACCTGCTGCGAGGATGCGCCGGGCATTGAGCAGTACCGCGGACGGGATCGGGGCCCGTAGTCGGTGATCCGCTTTTTCGAGCGGCGACCGGTCATATCGGTGGCGGGGGTGCTCCTGGCGGCGGTTGCATTGTGGCTGATCTTTGCGGTGTGGCCGCCGGGGCTGATTGAGCTGGTGGGCCGCAAGAAGGTATTTCTGAACGCGCTGATCAACGGAATTACGCTGGGCGGTCTTTATTTTCTCGTTGCGAGCGGGTTCACCCTGATTTTCGGACTGATGCGGAACGCCAACTTCGTGCATGGCTCCATGTATCTGCTGGGCGGCTATATCGGGTATGAAGTCGCCGAATGGACCGGCTACTGGCTGCTGGCGTTTCCGGCGGCGTTTGTGGTGGTCGCGGCTCTCGGCATGCTGCTCCAGCTGGGCGTGTTCCGGCGCATGGAAGGGGAGGAATTGCGTCAGACCCTGGTCACCATCGGCATTTCCATCGTGCTTGCCGATGTCATGATCTGGGTCTGGGGTGGGGATTTCTACCAGATTCTTGCAGATGACTGGCTGTCCGGGCCGATGGAGACCTTTCTGATCTCCGGCGTGAAGCAATCGACCGGCCAGATCATTTACCTGAAATATCCCATCGTGCGGTTGGTCATTTTCGCCGCCTCGGTGGGGGTCGGGGTCGGAATGTGGCTGCTTCTCAACCGCACCCGCATCGGCATGGTGATCCGGGCGGGGGTGGATGACCGCGATATCCTGGCGGCCTCGGGCGTGTCTGTGCAACTGGTATTCGTTGGCGTGTTCGCCTTCGGAGCCGGGCTTGCCGGCATGGCCGGTGTGGTCGGGGGCACCTTCCAGTCGCTCGCGCCGGGTGAGGATGTCCGCTTCCTGCTCGCCTCGCTCGTGGTGGTCATCGTGGGCGGGATGGGGTCGATTCCGGGCGCGGCACTGGGGGCGGTGATCATCGGCCTCGCCGAGCAATTCGGCTCGGTCTACATGCCGACCTATTCCATCGTGCTCACGTTTCTGATCATGGTCCTGGTCCTCGCCTTCCGCCCGCAAGGGCTGCTGGGAAGGAGCTAGGCGGTGGTTGCGGTCGAGGGTGGATGGTTGCGGGAGGTTGCGGGCCCCGGGTCCCGCCTCGCGGGCCTCTGGCGCACCTCCCCCGGCGGATGGGCGGTCGCCATCATCCTGCTGCTTCTGCCGGCGATGGTCAGCGATTTTGTGCTGTTCCAGATTTTTGGCTGGGGGCTGATTCTCGGCATGATTTCGCTGAGCCTGATGTTTCTGGCCGGCTATGGCGGCATGGTCAGCATGCTGCAGATGACGGTCGCCGGTTGCGCCGGCTATATGCTCGCGATCTTCGGTGACAGCACCATCACCGCGAACAGCCTGGGTCTGGCCTGGTATGTGACCCTGCCTCTCGCGATCGGGATTGCGGTGGTTTTCGCAACCCTGGCGGGGCTTCTCTCGGTGCGGACCGAGGGCATCTACATGATCGTGATCACGCTGGCGATCGCGTCGGCGTTTTTCTTCTTCGTTCGGCAGAATTACGTCATCTTCAACGGTTTCACCGGCTTCAATGGTGTCCTGCCGCCGGAACTCTTCGGGGTCGACTGGCGCCGCCCGATTCCCTTCTACTACCTGGCGCTGGGCTGTGCGGCCATCAGTCTGGCCGCCGTCACCTATGTGGCGCGCGCACCGTTCGGCCTCGCGCTGCAGGGAATCCGCGACAATCCCCGCCGCATGGCGGCCCTGGGCTTCAACGTGACCGCGCACCGGGTGGCCGCCTACACGTTTGCCTCCGTGATCGCGGCCGTCGCCGGGATCCTGCTGGTCTGGCAGAACAGCCGCATCTCGCCGGACACGATCGGTGTCGGGCGAATCATCGACATCCTCATCATCGCCGTGATCGGGGGGCTCCGCCGTCCGATCGGTCCGTTTGTCGGCGCCATCATCTACGTGCTTCTCAGCACCTACGCGCTCGATATCCTGACCTGGCTCGGCCTGCCCAGCGAGCGCTACCGGCTGCTGATCGGACTCGGCTTCCTGGTGATCGTGCTCTGGTCGCCGGACGGCATCCTGGGGCTGGCCGACCGCTGGCGGAACCGGCGAAGGCGGGATGCGTTGACCGATGGCGCGGAGGAAGACAGGTGAGCGGTTCGGTCGCCGAGCGCCTGTCCGCTTCCGGCACCGACAACGCCCTGGAACTGCGCGGGGTCACGCGGAACTTTGGTGCGCTCGCGGCACTGAATGATGTCACGCTCAGCGTGCGCCCGGGCGAGCGACGTGCCGTGCTGGGCTCGAACGGGGCCGGCAAGACGACGCTGTTCAACTGCATCACGGGAGACTTCCCGCTGACCTCCGGGACGATCCGTTTCTTCGGTGAGGAAATCGGGAACCTTCCCCCACACGAGCGCATCCGCCGCGGGCTGCGGCGCACCTATCAGATCTCCCTGCTGTTCCCGAATCTCAGCGTCTTCGACAATGTCTACCTGGCCTGGCGGGGGGTTTCCCGCGGGCGGTTCTCCCTGCTTCGGGCGCGCCGCGGCGATTCGCTGGCGCGATCGGCCCATGATCTTGTCGCCGCCGTACACCTTTCGGATGTCGCGGACAGCCCGGTGTCCGAACTCAGCCACGGCCAGCAGCGGCAGCTCGAGATCGCTCTCGCCCTCGCCGGTGCCCCCCGCTTCATCCTGTTCGACGAGCCGGCCGCCGGTCTGTCGCCGGCCGAACGCGCCGAATTGATCGATATCCTGACCGGCCTTCCGCGCCATATGGGTTTCATCATCATCGAGCATGATATGGATGTGGCGCTTCGCGTCGCCGAATCCGTGTCGTTGATGCACAATGGCCGCATCTTCCGGGAAGGCACGCCGGAGGAGATCGAATCCGATCCGGAAGTCCAGGAACTGTATCTCGGGGGAGGCCATGGCTGAGCGCGGGCGATCTTCCCCCATCCTGGAAGTACGGGGACTGAACGTCTTCTACGGCCACTCCCATGCCCTGCAGGGCGTCGATCTTTCCCTCGACAGCGGCATCCTGTCGGTGGTGGGGCGCAACGGCATGGGCAAGACCACACTCTGCCAGGCGGTGATGGGGCTGGTTCCGGTCACGAGCGGGGTGGTGACGCTGGCCGGGGAGGTCATCACCGGTGCCACCCCGGCCGAGATCGCCCGGCGCGGGGTGGGCTATGTCCCCCAGGGAAGGCGCCTCTGGCGGTCGCTGACGGTGGACGAGCATCTGCAGCTGGTCGCATCCCGCTCCGGTGCCTGGACCATCGACCGGGTCTACGCAACCTTCCCGCGCCTTGCCGAGCGGCATCGCAGCTGGGCTTCGCAGCTCTCCGGCGGCGAGCAGCAGATGCTGGCCATTTCCCGGGCGCTGCTCCTCAATCCGCGCCTTCTGGTCATGGACGAGCCGACCGAAGGCCTGGCTCCGGTCCTGGTGCAGCAGATGGAGGAGATGCTCGTGCAGCTGGCCGGCGAGGAAGCGATCTCGGTGCTGCTCATCGAGCAGAATATCGGCGTTGCGACCTCGATCTCGGAGCGGGTCGCGATCATGGTCAACGGCCGCATCCGCCATGTTCTGGAGGCCCAGCGCCTTGCCTCCGACCGCCTGCTGCAGGAGCGCCTTCTCGGGGTCGGGCGCCATGCCCATGACGAGCAGGATGGGGAAGAGATGCTTGCCGCTCCCGACGGGCCCGGCCGGGAGCCGGCTCCGCCGGTCCGTGCCGGGGCGCCGGAGAAGCCGCGAATGGTCTATCTCTCCAACCCGGAAATTCCCACCCGCTGGTCGCGGCCGGCCTCCGTGCGCCGGATCGAGCAGGCCGCCCGCACGGTGTCGGCGCGGTCCCAGTCCGCGACCCCGATCGAGCTGCGCCCGCTTTCGGCATCCGGCGAGCAGGTGGTGCTGGTCGCCGGCACCCTCGACACCAAACGCGAGGAACTCCGGTTCCTCCGCGATATCCTGCAGCAGGCAGGCCTGCGCACCCGGCTGGTCGACCTCTCCACCTCCGGAAAAGCCTCGAGCTGCGACATCTCGGCGCAGCAGGTCGCCGCTTGGCACCCGCGCGGCGCGGCCGGGGTCTTCACCGGTGACCGCGGCCGTTCGGTGGCGGCGATGGCGGAGGCCTTCGAGCGCTGGATCCGGCACCAGCAGGGAATCGCCGGCCTCATCGGCTCCGGCGGTTCGGGGGCGACGGCGATGGTGACGCCGGCGATGCGGGCCCTGCCGGTCGGCATCCCGAAAGTCATGATCTCGACGGTGGCTTCGGGCAATGTCGGGCAGTATGTCGGCCCGTCCGACATCCTGATGATGCACGCGGTCGCCGATGTGCAGGGCCTGAATTCGATCACCCGCCAGGTCCAGGCGAATGGGGCCCATGCGATTCTCGGCATGGTGCGGGGCCGGATGGCCGGAGCGGCGGCGCGCAGCGGGGATGCGGAATCGCTGCCGGGGGTCGGGCTGACCATGTTCGGCGTCACCACGCCCTGCGTGCAGCAGGTGATGGCCGCGCTCGAATCCGACTATGAATGCCTGGTCTTCCACGCGACCGGAACCGGCGGCCGCTCGATGGAGAACCTGGTCGAGTCCGGCCATCTTGCCGGGGTCGTGGACATCACCACCACCGAGATCTGCGACCTGTTCATGGGCGGCATCCTGGCCGCGACGGAGGACCGGCTCGGTGCTGTGATCCGCGCCCGGATGCCCTATGTCGGTTCCTGCGGTGCGCTGGACATGGTGAATTTCGGCGCGCCCGACACCGTTCCGGAAAAATACCGGGACCGCCGGTTCCACGAGCACAACCCGCAGATCACCCTGATGCGGACCACCCCGGAGGAAAACACCCGCATGGGGATCTGGATCGGCGAGCGCCTGAACCAGATGACCGCCCCGGTACGGTTCTTTCTGCCCGAGGGCGGGGTGTCGGATCTCGATTTCCCGGGTCGGCCGTTCCACGATCCGGAGGCCGATGCCGCACTCTTCGAGGCCCTGGAGCAGACCGTCCGGCAGACCTCGTCCCGCCAGCTGGTCCGTGTGCCGCACAACCTCAACGATGCACCCTGTGCGGCGGCGATCGCCGCCGCGTTCCGCGAACTCCAGGAGGAGCGGCCGGAGAGCCGGCGGCGGGAGGTCCGGAACTGATGTTTGCGCGCTCGGAACTGCTGGCGAAATACCGCGCCATGGTGGCCCGCGGGGAGCCGATCATCGGCGGCGGGGCGGGCACCGGCCTGTCGGCGAAATGCGAGGAGGCCGGGGGGATCGACCTCATCGTGATCTACAATTCCGGCCGCTACCGGATGGCGGGGCGCGGTTCGCTGGCCGGCCTGCTACCGTATGGTGATGCCAACGGCATCGTCATGGAGATGGCCGCGGAAGTGCTGCCGGTGGTCCGGAACACCCCGGTGCTGGCCGGGGTCTGCGCGACCGACCCCTTCCGCCGCATGGACCGGTTTCTCGACCAGCTGCGGATGGCGGGTTTCTCGGGCGTGCAGAATTTTCCGACCGTGGGCCTGATCGATGGTGTCTTCCGCGCCGGTCTCGAGGAAACCGGCATGGGCTACGGGCTGGAGGTGGAGATGATCCGCCTGGCGCGGGAGCGGGATCTGCTGAGCACGCCCTATGTCTTCGGCGAGGCGGATGCGGTGGCGATGGCGGAGGCCGGGGCCGATATCATTGTCTGCCATCTCGGCCTCACCACGGGCGGAAGCATCGGCGCCGACACCGCGCTGTCCCTGGCGGAGGTGCCGGCCCGGGTCGATGCCTGGTCGGCGGCCGCTCTCGAGGTCAATCCGGAGGTGCTGGTTCTCGTCCATGGCGGTCCGGTCGCGACGCCGGAGGATGCCGCCTATGTTCTCAAGAATACAAAACACTGCCACGGCTTCTACGGCGCGTCCTCGATGGAACGCCTGCCGGTCGAGGCGGCCATCACCGAAACAACACAAGCCTTCAAATCTATCAGCCTCTGAACGGGGCATCGGGGAGGGAAGTCCATGACCGGACAATTGATCGGCCAGCTGGTTCTCTGGCTCATTGTTGCCGTTGTTGCCATCTTCATCCTGTATTGGGTGACGCACTGGCTCTACCGGCGGTCGACCAAGGAGACCGCGTTCGTGCGGACCGGTTTCCTGGGCGAAAAAGTGGTGATCGACAGCGGTGCCTTCGTGTGGCCGATCATTCACGACACCACACCGGTGCGCATGACCACGATGCAGCTCTCGGTCGCGCGGGCGCGGGAGGATGCGCTGATCACCAAGGACCGGATGCGGGTCGATGTCGAGGCCGAGTTCTATGTCCGCGTCCGCCCGACCCGGGAGGCGGTGTCGGTGGCCGCCTCGACGCTCGGCCGGCGGACCCTCGAGCAGGACCGGCTCCAGGATCTGCTGCTGGGCAAATTCGTGTCCGCGCTCCGCTCCGTGGCGGCGGAAATGACCATGGAGGAACTGCACGAGCAGCGCGGGGTCTATGTCGAGCGCATCCTTGCCGCCGCCCAGACCGGGCTCGACAAGAACGGGCTCGAACTCGAGAGCGTCGCCATCCTGGATCTCGACCAGAGCGATATCGAGTTTTTCAATCCGTCGAACCGGTTTGATGCCGAGGGACTGACCAAGGTGATCGGGGAGATCGAGGAACGGCGCAAGCTGCGCAATGACATCGAGCAGGAATCGCTGATCCGGATCCGGGCCCGCAATCTTGAGGCCGAGAAGCAGGCCCTGGAGATCGATCGCGAGGGCGAGGAGGCGCGGCTCGAACAGGAGCGGGAGATCGAGTTCCACCGCGCGCAGCAGCGCGCCGAACTGGTCCGCGAGCGCGCCAAGCAGGAGACCGAGGCCGAGCGCGCGCAGAACGCTTCCCGCGAGCAGATCGAGACGGCCCGGATCGCGGCCGAGCGCGGAGTCCGCCAGCGGGAGATCGAGAGCCAGAAGGCGATCGAGGAGGCCGAGATCAGCACCCGCGAGGGCATCGAGAAGATGCGGATCGAGCAGGAGCGGGCGGTGGCCGAGGTGCGGATTGCCAACGAGCGGGAGACCGAGCAGAAGGAAATCGAGCGGCGCCAGGCGCTCGAGACGGCCGAGATCAATTCGCGCGAATCGGTCGAGAAAGCGCGGATCGAGCAGGAGCGGGCGGTCCATGAGGCGCGCATCGCCCAGGAGGAATCGGTCCGCAAGCGGGAGATCGCCCGGGCCCTCGCCCTGGAGGAGGCGGATATTGCCAGCCGCCAGACCACGGAGAAGCTCCGGATCCTCCAGGAGGCCGAGGTCAATTCCCAGCGCATCGCCTCCAACCGGAAGATCCGCGGACTCGAGATCGAGCGGCAGCAGGAAATCGAGGAGGCGGATATTTCCGCGCAGCTCGCCACCGAGACCGCCCGCATCCTGCGCGAAAAGACCCTCACCACCGAGCGGGTCTCCGCCGAGGAGTCGGCCGAGGCCGCGCGGATCCAGAAGGATCACAGCGTGCGCGCCGCCGAAATCGCCTCCCGGGAGGAGGTCGAGCGTGCCCGCATCGCCTCCGAGCGCGGCCTCGATGAGGTTCGCATCGATCAGGAGACCCAGCGTCGGCGGCTTGAGGTGAGGCGCGAGCAGGATGTGGAAGCGGCGCAGATGGAGAAGGCGATCGCCCTCTGTCAGAAATCGCTCGAGGAGAGTGCCGCGCAGATCCAGTCCGAGATCGAGCGCGCCCGTGTGGTGGAGGCGGAGGAGGCGGTGCAGACCGTCCGCGAGTCCGAGATCGCCCGGCGCCGGCAGCAGGTCGATGTCACCCTGGCCGAGAAGGAGGCCGCCGAGACGCGGATCGCGGCGGAGGCCGACAGCATCCGCGCGGCGGTCGAGGCCGAGGCGCAGCGGCTGGTCAACGAGGCCGAGAACGTCCTCACCGACGGGGCCCGCCGCTCGCTGTTCCGGCGCCGGATGCTCGAAAAGATCGAGGGGATCGTGGCCGCTTCCGTCAAGCCGCTGGAGAAGATCAACGATATCCGCATCGTGCAGATGGACGGGCTGGGTGCGGAGGGCGGCGGGCGCACGCTGACCGACGAGGTGATCAATTCCGCCCTGCGCTATCGGGTGCAGGCCCCGCTGGTCGACAGCCTGCTCGCGGATATGGGGATCGACGGCAGCAACCTGGCCGGCATGGGCGGGCTGGCCCGCGAGGCCCGCGATCTCAGCAGCCTCCGCAAGGAGGCGGAATCCTCGACGAAGGGGCCGGAGGCGGAAGGCGGCGCGGCACCGGCGGAATCCCCGCCGGATCCCCCCTCGCCGCAGCGCCGGAAGTAGTGGGATGGCCCGGGTTTATGTCTCCAGCGTGATCGCCGCCCCGGCCCGTCGGGTCTGGGATCGGATCCGCGATTTCAACGGCCTGCCGGGCTGGCATCCGCGTATCGCCGACAGCCGCATCGAGGAGGGCGAGCCCGCCGACCGGGTGGGCTGCGTGCGCGATTTCCGCCTGCAGAATGGCGACCGCATCCGCGAGCGGCTGCTCGGTCTCTCGGATTACGACATGTTCTGCACCTATTCGATTCTTGAAAGCCCGATGCCGCTTTCCGACTATGTGGCGACGCTGCGGCTGGCACCGATCACCGAGGGTGATCGCACATTCATCGAATGGACCGCCGAGTTTGAATGCGCGGCGGAGGCCGAGAAGGATCTTGTCGAGGGCATCGGCAGCGACGTCTTCCAGGCGGGTTTTGATTCCCTCAAGCGCCATTTCGGGACCTGAAATGATTCGGGTCGTGCGGAGCACCGTGCTGGATGTGCCGATCGACGCGGCCTGGGAGGTGCTGCGCGATTTCAACGGCCATGACCGCTGGCATCCCGAAATCACCGACAGCACCATCGAGCGGGGCGAGAATTCCGACCGGGTGGGCTGCGTCCGGCGGTTCCACCTTGCCGATGGCTCGGAACTGCGGGAGCGCCTGCTGGCGCTGTCCGATCTGGAGACGACGGTCTCCTACTGCCTGCTCGATACGCCGGTTCCGCTTTTCAATTATGTGGCCCATCTCCGCCTGGCGCCGGTCACCGACGGGGACTCGACCTTCTGGGAGTGGACCTCGTCCTTTTCGACCTCTGCGGGGCGGGAATCGGAGATGACCGAGCTGGTCGGCGAGGGGATCTACCAGGCCGGCTTTGACGCGGTCCGCAGCTATCTGGCAGCCGCTGCATGAGCCTCCAGGTCGAGACGTTCGCGCGGGTCGAGGAGGCGGACGCGTCCTGCACCGGCACCGGCGCATGCTATCTCGGCGGCGGAACCCTCGTCATGCGCGCCATCAATCATGGCGACCCGATGTTCCGCCGGATCGTGCGCTGCACGGATCCGCGGCTGAAGCTTGCGGAGACATCCGGCGGGCAGGTCCGTCTGGGCGCCGGGGTGACGATGGCCGAGATCCTCGCCCATCGGGATCTTGCCGATCTCGCTCCGGCCGCGCGCGCGGTGGGGGGCCCGGCGGTCCGCAACATGGCGACGGTGGGCGGCAATCTCTGTGCCGGGCATCCCTATGGCGATTTTGCGGTCGCCCTGCTCGCGCTGGATGCGGCTGTGGAACTGGCGGGCGACGGCCGTGAACTGCCGCTGGCCGAATTTCTTGCGCCCGGCGGAGGTGAACGGTCCCGACTGGTCCGGGCGGTGCGGTTCGCGCGCCCGTTGGCGGGGTCGTTCCGCTTCCGCAAGGCGAGCCGGACACATCCCAAGGGAATTTCGATCCTGTCGATGGCCGCCCTTCTGCCGGTCTCCGGCGGCCGTGTGCGGGGTGCCCGGATCGCCTGTGGCGCCATGGGACCGGTTCCGGTGCGCATGCCGGCGGCGGAAAGGGCCCTGGAGGGATGCGCGCTCGACGAGGCGGGGGTCCGCGGAGCTGTCGAGGCCGCCACCGACGGGCTCGATCCGCCCACCGATGCGCTCGCATCCGGGTGGTATCGCCGGGAGGTGGCACCGGTGCATATGCGGCGCATGCTGCTCGGGGAAGGGAGCGGGTCGTGAGCGAGACGCCCGTGCGCTTCCGCCTGAACGGAACCGGGGTGGCGATTTTTGTGGCCGCCGGCGAGAATCTGCTCGACGCACTCCGGAGGCGTTGCGGCGACCTGTCGCCGAAATACGGCTGCGGGCAGGGCACCTGCGGGGTCTGCACGGTGCTGGTGGACGGCGCCCCGCAGCTCAGCTGCCTGACTCTCGGGGAGACGGTGGAGGGACGGGAAGTGACCACGGCGGCCGGCCTGGCCGACGGTCCGGCCCTGCATCCTCTGCAGGAGGCATTCATGGAGCATTTTGCCGCCCAGTGCGGATTCTGCACGCCGGGCATGCTGCTGGCCGCCAAGGCGTTGCTGGACCGCAACCCGGCTCCGACGCGCACGGATGTGGTCGAGGCGATTTCCGGCAATCTCTGCAGGTGCACCGGCTATGAACCGATCATCGCCGCGGTGCTCGACGCCGCCGGGCGTGACCGGAGGGTCGGCTTGTGACGGTGGAGATGCGCAAGGACCTGTTCGCCGACGAGCGCGACGAGAACCTGAAGGAAGTCGGCCGACCGACGCGCCGGCAGGACATCCTCGGGCATGTCACGGGCCGGTCGCCGTTTTTTGACGACCATCTCTTCGACGGGCTTCTGCATCTGCGCTGCGTGCGCAGTCCGCACCACCATGCCCGCATCCGCAGGATCGACATTTCGAAGGCCGAGGCCATGCCGGGTGTGCGCCGGGTCCTTCTCGGCCGGGATGTGCCGGTCAATCTCAACACGCTCCTCAGCCTGCTGGATTTCGGCCTCGATGACGAGCCGGTGCTGTCGACGGACAAGGTCGCCTATCGGGGCGAGCCGGTGGCGGCGGTGATCGCCGACAGCGAGCGGCAGGCGCGCGAGGCGGTGGCGGAGGTGCGGGTCGAATACAGCGAACTCCCCCATGTGCTGGATCCGGAGGAGGCCCTGCGGCCCGGCGCCCCGGTGGTGAACGAGGTCTATCCGGGCAATGCCTTCCTGTATCACGACAAGCACAACCACCAGAAACTCCGCTTTGGCGATGTCGGGGCGGGGTTTGCCGCCAGCGATCACATCATCGAGGGGCGCTACCAGATGTCCCCGATCGAGCAGGCACCGATGGAGACCTGCGGGGCGATTGCCGCTCCGGAGATCAATGATCGCTATGTCTGCTACACGCCGACCCAGGGGCTGTTCTTCTCCCTCGACACGGCCGCCAAACTGCTCGCCCTGCCGTCCAGCCGTCTGCATTTCATCGGCGGCACGGTCGGGGGCGGGTTTGGCGGCAAGGTCGACAGCCTGCACGAGCCCCTCGCCATTCTCGGGGCGATGCTGACCGGGCGGCCGGTGCGCTACGTCTTCGACCGCGCCGAGGAGATGCAGGTCGGGGGGCCGCGCGGTGCGGAGCGCTGGTATCTCAAGGACGGGGTGACGTCGGACGGGCGTCTGCTGGCCCGCGAGCTCCGCGGTTATTTCGACGCCGGCGCCTATACCCGGCTGTCGAGCTACGCGGTGGTCAAATGCGCCGCGCATCTGCCGGGCCCCTACACCATCCCGAATGTGCATGCGGATATCCACTGCGTCTTCACCAACCGCACGCCGGCCACGGCGATGCGCGGTTTCGGGGTCACGGGGGTCGATTTCGCGATCGAGACGCATATGGACAAGGTCGCCGAGAAGATCGGCATGAATCCAGTCGAATTCCGGATCCGCAACGCCTATCGGGACGGCGACATGAAGGCGCATCGGCGCGAGGCGCATAATTGCGCGCTGGTCGAATGCGCGCAGGTCGCGGCCGAAAAGGCGGGCTGGCAGATCGGGGAGGAATTCCGGCGCATGTCGAGCCGTGACCGCGTTGGCGGGGAAGCCGCGGCCGCGCGTCCGGCTCCGGTCCCATCTGCGCAACCTGCACAGCCCGTGCCCCCCGCACAGTCCGCGCCACCGGTTCCTTCTGTCCCGGCCCCGCCCCCTCCGGCCGCTTCCCCCGACCTCCCGCCGCTTCCCCGGCGCGGCGACCGCCATCCGGGCGGGACGCGCCATGCCTCGGTCTCCGGCTTCCGGAGGCGCTGACATGGCCCGGCACAAGGGACGCGGCTTTGCGTCCATCAACTATCCGATCGGAATGAATCTCGGCGGCGATCCGAGCCAGGCCCTGGTGCATTCCAATCCGGACGGGAAATTCATGGTCACGCTCAGCTCCATCGATCTCGGGCAGGGGATGAAATCGGTGACCCGCCAGATCGCCGCCGAAACCCTCGGCGTGCCGGTCGGGGATGTCTATGTCGATACCGCCGACAGCGATACCGGCCCGCATTGCATGGGGAGTTTCGCCTCCCGCGGCACCCATCGCGTCGGCAATGCGGTGATCGAGGCGGCGCAGGAGGCACGCGGCGTCCTGCTCGAGGCGGCGGCTGAGGAACTCGAGGTCAATGCCGCCGATCTCGAGACCGACGGCCAGGGCGGGATCCACGTCAAGGGCGCGCCCGGGCGCATGATCACCGTGTCGGCCGCCGCCAAGGCCGCGCAGTTCAAATACGGCAAGAGCGTCTCCGGACGGGGCATCTTCCTGATTCCGCTTTCCGATGTGGATTCCGAAACCGGCGAGATGACGCCGGTCAGCTGCTACGCGCATGGGGCGATGGTGGTCGATCTCGAGGTGGATGACGAAACCGGCGAGGTCGAGGTGCTGCAGATGAATTCCGCCTATGAGGTCGGCCGCGCCATCAATCCGCGCCTGGTCGAGCAGCAGCTGGTCGGCGGGGCCTGGATGGGGATGAGCCACGCGCTCTGGGAGACCACCGAGCCCTACTACCCCGACCGCACGCACGGGCCGGTCGATTTCAACAGCTATGTCATGCCGGGACCCGGCGATATCGCGCCGCATGACATTGCCATTCTCGAGCGGCCGGCCCCGGACGGGCCCTATGGCGCCAAGGGGCCGGGCGAGATGTGCGCCAATCCGGTGCTGCCGGCGGTCGCCAACGCCGTCTACAACGCGGTCGGCGTGCGCGTCGACGAGCTGCCGATCACCCCCGAAAGAATTCTGCGGGGGATCCGCGCCAATGGTGGCGCCCGGCCGCAGCCGCTGCGCTGATCCATGCCGGTGCGCCCTGCGATCATGGGTGTCGACAGCCCGGCCTCGCTGCGCACGGCACTGTCGGATGCCCAGTATCTCGCCGATGATTCGCTGGCGACCACGGCCTATCTGGCCCTGGCGCTCGGCAAGCCGCTGCTCATCGAGGGTCGGCCCGGGGTCGGCAAGACCGAGGCCGCCAAGGCGATTGCTTCGGTGCTCGGGCGCCGTCTGATCCGGCTGCAATGCTATGAGGGGATCGATGCGGCGGCGGCCCTCTACGAGTGGAATTATCCGCGCCAGATGCTGGCCATCCGCCAGGCGGGCGAGGAATATGTCAATCTCTATGCCGACCAGTTCCTGATCGCCCGGCCGATGCTGGAGGCGCTGCGTGCGCCGGACCGCACGATGCTGCTGATCGACGAGGTCGATCGTTCGGATCATGAATTCGAGGCGTTTCTGCTGGAGTTTCTGTCCGATTTCCAGCTCTCGATCCCCGAACGCGGCACGGTGCGTGCGGAGGAGCCGCCGGCGGTGATCCTGACCTCGAACCGGACCCGCGATCTGCATGAAGCGCTGCGGCGGCGCTGCGTCCATCACTGGATCGATTTCCCCGAGCCTTCGCGTGAGGCGGCGATCGTGATGATGCGCGCGAGCTCGGTCGCCCGGCAGACCGCCGATGCAGTGGTGGCGGCCGTCGGCCGGTTTCGTGCCGAGCCGCTCGCCAAGCCGCCCGGGGTCTCCGAGACGGTGGAATGGGCCGAGGCCGCAACGCTGCTGCACGAGCAGGGAGATGACTGGCCGGTGGCGTTCCGCCGCGCCATCGGCGTCGTGATCAAGGACCCGGAGGACGCCGATTTTCTTGCCCCGCGCCTCGACGAACTGCTTGCGGGGACAGCATGAGTGTGGGGGTGGTGGAAGCCCTCCCGAGGGCGGTGGAGCCATTGGTGGCATTTTCGGGGGTTCTTCGCGCCCACCGGTTTCCGGCCGCGCCGGAGCAGACCATGGGGTTCATCGACGCTGTCGGGCTGCTCGGTCCGACCGGGATGGAGGATATCCGGCTGGCCGCACAGGCATTCTTCGGCCCGCCCCCGGAGCGCCGCGCCGAGTTCGATGCGCTGTTTCGCGTGCATTTCTTTGGCGAAATCCTGGCCGCCCCGGCCGCCGGGGAGGAGGGCGATGAGGTCGAGGCGTTCGATGCCGATCGCGGCGGGGCCGAGGTCATGGAAAGCGATGATGTCCATCCGGCGGGGGGCGGGGCCGCGAGTAAGGAGGCGCTTTCGGTCCGCCGGTTCGAGGAGCGGGCCGCGTCCGAAGTGCTCCGTCGGTTCCGCCGCCAGGCGCCGAAGCGGCTGCCGCGGCGGCGCTCTTCCCGTTTTGCGCCGGCGCGCCAGGGCACTTGGGACATGCGCCGCTCGCTGCGCGAATGGGCCCGCACGGGCGGCGAGGCACTCGCTCTTCCGCGCCGGCACCGCAAACCCCGCCTGCGCCGGATCCTGTTCCTGATCGATATCTCCGGCTCCATGAAAGAAAGCACCCAGGGTGCGCTCCGCTTTGCGCATGCGCTGACAGGCGTGGCCGACCGGGTCGAGACATTCACCCTGGGCACCCGGCTGACACGGATCAGCACCGCGCTCCGCCTCCGGAACCCGCGCCACGCGCTCGACGCCGCCAGTTCCATGGTGGCCGACTGGGATGGCGGCACGCGGATCGGTGACGCGTTGCAGGCGTTTCTGGCGGTACCGCGATTTGCCGGATTTGCCCGCGGGGCAGCGGTGGTGGTTCTCTCGGACGGGCTCGAACGGGATGATCCGGCCGGGCTGGTCGATGCCGTCCGGCGGCTGGCGCTTCTGGCATGGCGGATCGACTGGCTCACGCCGCTCGCGGGTGAGGCCGGGTTTGCGCCGCGCACGCAGGCCCTCGCCGCCATCCTGCCGGATATCGATGCGCTCGGTGACGGCAGCAGTCCGGAGGCGGTCTGCGGGCATGTGCTCGGCATCGCGGGGCAACCCTGATGGAGATTCTTGACGCCCATCATCACATCTGGCGGCGGGAGGATCTGCCCTGGCTTGCGGGGCCGATGCAGGATGCGGCCGGACTTGCGGCGGCCTGTCCCGATGTCACATTCGTGCTGCAGCATGCGGGCATGCTCGAGGACCGTTCGGAGGCGGGCCGTGCGGCCTGGCGGGTCGGCATGCGGATGCTCGCCGGGCGGCCGAATGTGGTTGTGAAACTCTCCGGGCTGGGCACGTTCTTGCACCGGAATGCCGCCGACCATATCGCCGCTGTCGTCACTGATACGGTGGAGGTGTTTGGTGCTGGGCGGTGCCTGTTCGGCTCGAATTTTCCTGTCGAAAAACTCTGGACCGGCTACGACGGGCTGGTTGACGCCTATCGCGCCGCCACGGCCGGTCTGGGCGGGATCGAACAGGAAGCGGTTTTCTGGAACACCGCAGCCCGGGTCTACCGGCTGCGAACGGGTATCGGCAAGGAAGGAAAGACAAAATGGCATTAGAGATCCACCTGCTCGATTATGGTGACATCGAGCTCGAGAACAGTTTTTTGGTGCTCGGACACCATTGCGGGCGGGTCGCGCGGGTGCCGGTCTACGGCTTCCTGATTCTGGGTGGAAGCCATCCCATCGTGGTCGACACCGGATATCGCGACAACGCGATCATGGAAAGCCTGGGGATGCGGGGTCTTCAGTCCCATGACAACATGATCGAGAACCAGCTCGCCCGGCATGGCCTGAAACCCGGCGATGTCCGCTACGTCGTCCACACGCATCTGCATATCGACCATGCCGGCAAGGACGATCACTTCCCGATGAACACCACGGTGGTCGTCAACCGGCGCGAACTGGAATGCTCCGTGTCCGGTCTCATGCACCCGCAATATCCCAAGCCGGATATCCAGCACCTGATCGAGAGGCTTCACACGCAGGACGCATTGCGGTTTCTGGATCTGGAGATTACCGGCGGCGAGGAGCTGATCCCGGGTGTCTGGTGCGAGCCGGCCCATGCGCATACCGAAGGTTCGGCCAATATCGTGGTCGAGACGGCCGACGGACTCGCCTGTATCTGCGGGGATGTGATCTACAATTTCAACGACCAGGTCGTGCACCGGGTACAGCAGACGCAGATGATGGAACCGCAGGTGACCGGCAATCACGCCGGCAGCAAGCGGGCCGAGAAGGCGGCGATCAAGAAGCTGATGAACAATTTCGACTGGCTTCTGCCGGTGCATGATCGCCCGGCGCGGATCCAGGGCCAGCAGGTGACCGGCCGGCTTGATCTGCTGGTGCCGGGTCCGATCAGCGAGACGGTCCCGTCGCGGGACTGGTTCCCGGTCTAGAAGGCGGGCAAGGGGGGAGCATGGCGCACGCGGCAAAGACGCCCGAATTCCGGGGTCTGATCGACGAACACGCGCCGGTGCTGCAGCTCGGCTCCGGCTTCACCTTCGTGGAGGGGCCGGTCTGGCATCCCACGGACCATTACCTGCTGTTCTCGGACATACCGGCCGATACCCGGCGGCGCTGGGACCGCTCTGGCGTGCGCGAGGTGATGCGTCCCTCGAACAAGGGCAATGGCATGACCTATGACGCCGACCTCAATCTGCTGGTCTGCGAACATGCCACCTCGTCGGTCGCCCGCTTCCGGCCGGATGGCGGGCGGGAGGTGCTGGCCGGTCATTTCGAGGGGCGCGAACTGAACTCGCCGAACGACCTCTGCGTGCACTCCGATGGCTCCATCTATTTCACCGACCCGACCTACGGGCGGATGCCGGGCTTTGGCGTCGAGCGGCCGACCGAACTCGGGATGCAGGCGGTCTACCGGCTGCCGCCCGACCATCGTCCCGGTGACGAGGCGCAGCTGGTCTCGGAGCGCTACATGTTCGCGCAGCCGAACGGGCTCTGCTTCAGCCCGTGCGAGAACTGGATGTTCGTCAATGACACGGTGCAGGCCAATATCCGGAAATTCGAGATCGCTGCCGATGGCCGGCTGGTGAATGGGGAGGTGTTTGCGAGCGGTATCGTCGAGCCGTTGCGGGCGGGCGTGCCGGATGGAATGAAATGCGACGCGCAAGGCAATGTATGGGTGACGGGACCCGGGGGCTTGTGGGTCTACGACTTCCACGGCCGGCTTCTCGGCGAGGTGGCGATTCCCGAAAAGGCGGCCAATCTTCACTGGGGCGGGGAGGGCTGGCGGACGCTGTTCGTGGCCGCAAGCACCTCGATCTATGCGGTGGAGACCAAGGTCGGCCCGCGGAACGAGCCGTTCATGCGCCAGGTTGCTTCCGCGCGGGCGGAGGGGCCGCCAGCCCCACCCCTCGAACTCGATCCGGCACGCACGGCACTGATCATCCAGGACATGCAGAACGACGTCATCATGGAAGGCGGCGCCTTTGCCGACAGCGGCGCACCCGACCACGCCCGCCAGCAGAATGTGGTCGCCAACGCGCGGCGTCTGGCGGCTGTCTGCCGCGAGCGGGGGGTGCGGGTCGTCCATGTCTGGTTCGTCTGCGAGCCCGGGCACCCGGCCATGCAGCGAAACGCGCCGCTGTTTGACGGGGTGGTCGAGGCCAACGCCCTGGTGCGGGGAAGCTGGGGGGTGCAACCGGTGGCCGGGCTGGAACCGGAGGCGGAGGACCGGACCGTCGAGAAGACAAACATGAGCGCCTGGGAAAGCGGCAGTCTGGACAGTTTGCTGCGCGAAGCCGGTATCGACACCCTGATCAATACCGGTGCCTGGACCAACATGTCGGTCGAGCACACGGCGCGCACGGGGGCGGACAAAGGCTACCGGATCATTGTGCCGGAGGACGCCTGTGCGACCATGAACGCCGAGTGGCACCAGGCCTCGATCCGGTATGCCATGCCGAATGTGGCGACCGTGACCGATTGTGACCGGGTGATCGCGGCGCTTCGGGGGTGACCGGGAAGAATCCGGCTATTCCGCCAGCGGTACGTCGGGGCTGAGGATCCTGAGATATTCGTCATACGCAAAGACGCGGCGGTATTTCTTGCCCGTGACTTCACGCAGGATGCCGATCTGCTCCAGGCGCTGGATCGAGGCACTGACCGTCGGCTCGGAAATTCCGATCTGTGATGCTGCGCGGGGAATTCCGATCAAGGGGGTCGTTTTCAGCAGTTGGTGGATGCGAAGTGCGGACGCCGCGGACCGCCCGATGGTTTGGATCCGTTCCCGGTCCTTTTCGAACAGGTGGAGAATTTTCTTCCCCGTATCTGCCATGCGCGAGGCGGTTTCGGCCATCCCGTCCAGAAAAAATTCCAGCCAGCTGTCCCAGTCGCTCTGTTCGTGAACCCGCTGGAGCAGGTCGTAGTAATCAGGTCGGTGCTCCCTGAAGTAGAGACTGGAATGCAGGGCCGGGTTTTTCAGAATTCCCCGTGCGTGGAGCAGGAGAACAATCAGAAGCCGTCCGATCCGTCCGTTTCCGTCGAGGAAAGGATGGATGGCCTCAAACCGGGCATGGACCATGCCGATCCTGATTAATTCCGGGATTGCGGGTGTTTCGGCATGGAGGAATTTTTCCAGTTCCGACATCAGGCCCGGGACCCGCTCCGGGGAGGGGGGAACGAACCGGGCGGTTTCCTGGCCTCTGCCGCCTATCCAGTTCTGGATTTTGCGGAATTCTCCGGGTTGCAGCGCGGCACCCCGGTTCCCGGACATGAGGATTTGATGGGTTTCCCGCATAAGGCGCAGCGAGACCGGAAATCCGCTCTGGACCTGCTTGTGGCCGTGTTTCATGGCATCGACGCAGTTGGAAATCTCCGTCACATCGTCGAGGGATGCTTTGGGCGTTTCTCCGCTCTCAAGAAGCAGCAGGTCGGAGAGGGAGGATTGTATGCCTTCGATCTGGGATGAAAAAACCGCTTCCTGACGGTTGCTCATGGCAAGGAAGATCGAAGCATCAGGAAGAACGGCCATCATGCCGTTTAGGCGGCCGATGGCCAGATTGGCCGCATCGAGCTTTCCATACAGGCCGCTCATCCGCATGGGAGGATATTGTGGCAGCGGGGGCGGAATGTAGGGGGCTCTGCTTGTCACTTGCTTTTTCGGCCGCGGGCCTCGTGGCGGGGGAGGCGAGCTGCGCGATCTCCAGGTGAAGTATCCAAAAACAAGAATAAGGCCATTGCCGGTTGTTGTCTAGCCTGAAACGTGGGTTTCTGTCTAAATCGACCAAGCAAAACAAGAATATCGCCCGTGTTGTTTCTTTCAGGGCCTGAAATGAAAGACAGTTGCCGTTCTCCCGAGCAAAGCAAGGGATATGGCCTGTTCCGTTCTTTCCGTTCTGGAGTGAAGGTTTCGTGTCGTTTTGTCGCAAAAGTAACAATACGGCGTTTTCTTTTGTTTCTTGACCGGAAAAGAAAGTTTCTTTCGGTTCCCTCGCCTAAAACAAAGGATAGGGCCATATGACTTGTTTTTGGCTTGAGAGAATCTGAGGCGGGGAAAGCCTTTTGAACTCACACCTCCAAACTCTACCCGCACGGGTCTGCAGGTTGCGGTAGTTTCGCTTACGGGGAGAACACCATGATGCTACGCGGCCATCTTCCGAAGACCATCCAGCGCCGGGTCACGAATGCCGAGCAGGCGGGGATGGCTATTCCGAGTGGCTATCCGTCCCGGGTCGTTCGGATATACTTGAAGCCAATGGATGCGGTCCGCATCGGCGAGGATCGGCAGACAATCCAGCAATGGGCCGATGGGGTCGTGGAGAAAGCCTGGTGAAAGACCGAAGCGACCGCTGGACCGACGCGAGTTTCGCGGTCACCACGATCGACCCCGATGGGACGGTCAATTGGCCGCCCGGATGGACGGCGGCCCGCAAGCGGGAGTATCTCCGGGAGAGCCAGCAATCGGTCTTCGACCTCTACCCCGAAGACGGCTGGCCGACCGGCGGCACCTTCGTCCTTCTCGAGAAGGCGGTCGAGGAAGCGGAGGCCGCTGAGGCCAGCTAGCACCCAAAGAGCTTTATTTATCGTTCCTTTGCATAAAACAAAGAATATGGCACTTTTCGTTTGTTTGCTTGCTCGAAGGGAAATTTTCCTTTGGTTCCTCAGGGAAAACCAAGGATTAGGGCACCTGCGGTGCGTTTCCCTGCTTGAAATGAAAATTCTTTTCTCTTTATTGCCCCCAATGAATATAGGGTATGGGGCTCTTCGGGTCCTCCGAATGGAGCGTTCGGGAACGGGTATCACCCGGATCACACAGCAAGGCGGCGGGGGTGGGTCATGAACCGGATTGATCTTGGCGGACAGTTTGCGGTCGTCACGGGCGGCGGCCGGGGCATCGGCCTGGCCTGTGCCGAGCGCATTGTCGAATCGGGGGCCGGAGTCGCGATCTGGGATATCCAGGGCGGTCTCGCACGAAAGGAGGCCGATCGCCTCGGCCAGGTTGCGGTGGAGGTCGATATCGCCGATGCGTCGGCGGTGGAGGCAGCGCTGGTGGAGACCGAACGGTTGCTGGGGCCGGTCTCGATCATGGTCAATTCTGCCGGCATCACGGGGCCCAACCATCCCACCGACGAATATCCGGTTGCGGAATGGGAGCGGGTCGTCGATATCGACCTGAACGGGACGTTCTACGTCAACCGGGCTGTGATTCCGGGCATGAAGGCACGTGGCTACGGCCGCATCGTCAACATTGCGTCTGTCGCCGGCAAGGAGGGCAATCCCAACGCGTCCGCCTACTCCGCCGCCAAGGCCGGTGTCATCGCGCTGACCAAATCGCTCGGGAAGGAACTTGCCGGATACGATATCGCCGTCAATTGCGTGACCCCGGCGGCAGCCCGGACACAGATTTTTGACCAGATGACCGAGGAGCATATCGGCTTCATGCTGGCCAAAATTCCCCGCAACCGGTTTGTCCGGGTGGAGGAGATTTCCTCCCTGGTCGCGTGGATGGTCTCGGCCGAGAACAGTTTCACCACCGGCGCGGCCTTCGATCTGTCGGGCGGACGGGCCACCTACTGACCGTCGGCCGCCAGAGGGGGCCTGCGGTGCTGCCGGAGAGGATTTTACCCGTCGCGGGGGCGTCTGCCCTTGCGCTTGATGCGGGTTCCCTCTATCACAGTGGCGCATATCAGTAGATTACGGGGGGAGGTTCTCGTGGCACGGAACAAGATCGGGCTCATTGGTGCCGGCAATATCGGCGGCACTCTGGCATTTCTCTCTGGGATACATGAACTTGGGGATATCGCGCTTTTCGATGTCGCCGAAGGCATTCCCACCGGCAAGGCACTCGATATCGCACAAAGTGCCCCGGCGCTGGGCTTCGATGCGGCCGTACAGGGGGGAGTCGGGGATTATTCCACGCTCTCCGGTGCGGATGTCTGCATCGTCACGGCCGGCATCGCCCGCAAGCCGGGCATGAGCCGGGATGATCTCCTGGCTACCAATCTCAAGGTGATGAAAGCCGTGGGCGAGGGGATTGCGGAGCATGCGCCGGACGCGTTTGTGATCTGCATCACCAATCCGCTTGATGCCATGGTCTGGGCACTCCGCGAGTATTCCGGCCTGCCGCATGCACGGGTGGTCGGGATGGCCGGCGTGCTCGACAGTTCCCGCTTCCGGCATTTTCTGGCCGCGGAGATGGGGGTGTCCCCGGCCGATGTCAGCGCCTTCGTTCTCGGCGGGCATGGCGACACGATGGTGCCGCTGGTGCGCTATTCGACGGTGGCCGGGATTCCACTCCCCGACCTGGTCGGCATGGGCTGGATCTCCCAGTCCGCGCTCGATGCGATCGTCGATCGCACCCGCAAGGGCGGTGCCGAGATCGTTCAGCACCTGAAGACCGGTTCCGCCTTTTATGCGCCGGCCGCTTCCGCCATCCGCATGGCGGAGGCCTATCTGGGCGACCGCAAGCGCATCCTGCCCTGCGCCGCCTATGTAAAAGACGCCTACGGGCTCGACGGGCTGTATGTCGGCGTTCCCTGCGTGCTCGGTGCCGGCGGTGTCGAGCGGATCGTGGAGATTACCCTCAATGACCAGGAGCAGGCCATGCTTGATCATTCGGTGGATGCGGTGCGCGGTCTGCTGGATGCCTGCCGTACCATCGATCCCGCGCTTGGATAAGACAGGACGGTGAACGTTCACGAATACCAGGCGAAGGAGATTCTGGCCACTTTCGGCATTCCGGTTGTCAGTGGGCGCATTGCGTTCAGCGCCGCGGAGGCGCGGACGGTGACGGCAGAAGTGATGGGCCCGCCCTGGGTGGTCAAGGCGCAGATTCATTCCGGCGGCCGCGGCAAGGGGCGGTTTCTCGAGCCGACGGCCGGTTCCGGCGGCGGTGTACGCCTCGCGGAAACCAAGGGGGAGGTGGCCGAATTTGCCGGCCAGATGCTGGGCGCGACCCTCGTCACCGCCCAGACCGGCGCGGGCGGCCGCAAGGTCGGGCGCGTCTATATCGAGGCCGGCTGCGACATCCTCCGGGAATTCTACCTCTCCCTTCTGGTCGACCGCGGAAGCCAGCGGGTCGCTTTCGTGGTCTCGGTCGCGGGCGGCATGGATATCGAGACGGTGGCCGCCGAGACGCCCGAGCGGGTGCTCACCTTTGCGATCGATCCGGCCACCGGCGTGCAACCTTTCCACTGCCGCCGCGTCGCGCATACGCTCGGGCTGCACGACGAGGCCGCCAAGCAGTGCGGCCGTCTGGTCCGCTCGCTCTACCGCCTGTTTGTGGAGCGGGATTGCTCGCTCATCGAGGTCAATCCGCTGGCCGTTCTCCGCGACGGGTCACTCACCTGCCTCGACTGCAAGATCGGCTTCGATGCCAACGCCCTCTACCGCCAGCCGGAGGTGCGCGGGCTTCGCGATGAGGCCGAAGAGGACCCGCGCGAGATCGAGGCCTCGCGCCACGACCTGAACTACATCGCGCTGGACGGCAATATCGGCTGCATGGTCAACGGTGCCGGCCTTGCCATGGCGACCATGGACATCATCCAGCTGCATGGCGGCGCACCGGCCAATTTTCTGGATGTCGGTGGGGGCGCGACCCGCGAGCGGGTCGCCGCGGCCTTCAAGATCCTGCTCTCGGATCCCAAGGTGCGCTGCGTCCTGGTCAACATATTCGGCGGCATCATGCGTTGCGACACGATCGCGGAGGGGGTCGTGTCGGCGGCCCGCGAAATCGGGCTGGAAGTGCCGCTGGTCGTCCGTCTCGAGGGCACCAATGTGGGACTCGGACGCAAGATCCTGGAGGAGTCGAATCTTTCCATCCTGGCCGCGAGCGGACTCGGCGAGGCGGCCGAGAAGGCCGTCGCCGCGATCTCGGAGGCGGGCTGAACATGGCGGTGCTGGTCGATGCGGAGACCCGGGTGATCTGCCAGGGACTGACCGGGAAGCAGGGCAGTTTCCATACCGAGCAGGCGATCGCCTATGGCACCCTGATGGTGGGCGGGGTGACGCCCGGCCGGGGGGGCGAGCATCTCGGCCTGCCGGTCTTCGACACCGTCGCCGAAGCCGTCGCGGCGACCGGGGCCACCGCCAGTGTCATCTATGTGCCGCCGGCCTTTGCGGCCGATGCGATCCTCGAAGCGGCGGATGCCGGAATTGAACTGGCGGTCTGCATCACCGAAGGCATTCCGGTGCTCGACATGGTGCGCGTCGCCCGCGCCCTCGAGGGCACCGGCACCCGGCTGGTGGGGCCGAACTGTCCCGGGGTGATCACCCCGGATGCCTGCAAGATCGGCATCATGCCCGGACATATCCACCGCCGCGGCTGCGTGGGCATCGTCTCGCGCTCGGGCACACTGACCTATGAGGCGGTCGCGCAGACCACCGCCGCCGGTCTCGGCCAGTCGACCTGCATCGGCATCGGCGGGGATCCCGTCAAGGGCACGGAATTTGTCGATGCGCTGGAACTGTTTCTGGCCGATGACGAGACCGAGGCCATCGTCATGATCGGCGAAATCGGCGGAGCGGCGGAGGAGGAGGCGGCCGCGTTTCTCAGCGCTGCCAGCCGACGCAAGCCGGTGGCCGGGTTCATTGCCGGCCGTACCGCTCCGCCCGGCCGCCGCATGGGGCATGCGGGGGCGGTGATCTCCGGCGGCAAGGGCGGCGCCGGAGACAAGATCGAGGCAATGCGCGGGGCCGGAATCGTGGTCGCCGAATCCCCGGCGGGAATCGGTGACGCAGTGCTTGAGGCCATGAAGGCATAAGGCAGGGAGGTGCGGGATGGGCACGGAATCTTCACCAGGCGGTGCACCCGGGCAGGACGGGTTTCTGCAGGGTGCGAATGCGGCTTTCGTGGAGCAGCTCTACGCTCGCTACGCTGAAAATCCGGAATCTGTCGAGCCGAGCTGGCGGGCGTATTTTGCCAGTCTCGGTGATTCGCCGGATGCCATTCGGGCGGCCGCGTCCTGGCGGACTCCGGCCCGCCCGCCCGCCGCCCGGCGCGATGACATGCTGGCGGCCCTGGACGGAGACTGGAGCGGCCTGCCGGAGAAGCGGGGCGGGGCCAGCGAGGCGGAGGGTGATTTTTCCCAGACCGATGGCGGCCGCGCCGCAACCCTCGATTCAATCCGGGCCTTGATGCTGATTCGCGCCTACCGCATCCGCGGCAATCTGATCGCCGATCTCGACCCGCTCCGCCTGGCCAAGGTGGTGCCGCATCCGGAGCTCGATCCGGCCCATTACGGGTTTGGCGAGGAGGATATGGACCGGCCCATCTTCCTCGACAATGTGCTCGGGCTGGAATGTGCCACGCTCCGCGAAATCCTCGCCCTGGTACAGCGCACCTATTGCGGCACTTTCGCGCTCCAGTACATGCACATCTCGGCCCCGGAGGCCAAGAGCTGGCTGAAGGAGCGCACCGAGGGGTTTGGCACGGAGGTGAGTTTCACCTCCAAGGGAAAACGGGCGATCCTGCACAAATTGATCGAGTCCGAAGGCTTCGAGACCTTCCTCGGCCGCAAATACATCGGAACCAAGCGCTTTGGTCTCGACGGGGCGGAATCACTGGTTCCGGCCATGGAGCAGATCATCAAGCGCGGTGGTGCGCTCGGGGTCGAGGAAATCGTCATCGGCATGCCGCATCGGGGCCGGCTCAATGTGCTCGCCAGTGTGATGGGCAAACCCTACCCGGCGCTTTTCCACGAGTTCCGTGGCGGCTCCTCAACCCCCGATGAGGTCGAGGGTTCCGGGGACGTCAAATACCATCTGGGCTCCTCCTCGGATCGGGTCTTTGACGGCAACGAGGTGCATCTCTCGCTGACCGCCAACCCATCGCATCTCGAGGCGGTGGATCCGGTGGTGCTGGGCAAGGTGCGGGCCAAGCAGCACCAGCGTGGCGGGGAGGAGGCGCGCATCAGCGTGCTGCCGGTTCTGCTGCATGGGGATGCGGCCTTCGCGGGCCAGGGGGTGGTCGCCGAGTGTCTCGGCCTGTCGGGGCTGCGTGGCACGCGCACCGGTGGGGCCATCCACATCATCGTCAACAACCAGATCGGGTTCACCACCTCGCCGCACAATTCCCGCTCCTCCCCCTATCCCTCCGACATCGCGCTGATGGTCGACTGCCCCATCTTCCATGTGAATGGGGACGACCCGGAGGCGGTGGTGCACGCCGCCAAGGTGGCCACCGAATACCGCCAGAAATTCGGCTGCGACGTGGTCCTCGACATCTTCTGCTACCGGCGGTTCGGTCACAACGAGGGTGACGAGCCGATGTTCACACAGCCGCTGATGTATCGCGAAATCCACAACCGCCCGACCACCCTGCGGGTCTATGCCGACCGGCTGATTGCCGAGGGGGTGCTGACGGAGGCGGAATACAAGGCGGAGATTCAGGCTTTCATGAGTCAGCTCGATGAGGCGTTCGAGGCGAGCGCGAATTACCGGCCGAACAAGGCCGACTGGCTGGACGGGAGATGGAGCGGTATCGCCAAGCATGGCGGTGTCTACCAGCGCGGCAACACCGAAACCGCGCTCGAGACCCTGCAGGAAATCGGTGCCGGGATCTCCCGGCTGCCGGAAGGCTTCACCCCGCACAAGACCGTGGCCCGGGTGCTGGAGGGGCGGCGCAAGGCGGTGGAGACGGGCCAGGGCATCGACTGGGCAACGGCCGAATCACTCGCCTTTGGAAGCCTGCTGCTTGAGGACGTGCCGGTGCGTCTGTCGGGGCAGGACTGCACCCGCGGTACCTTCTCCCAGCGCCATGCCGGGATCATCGACCAGAACGACGAGACCCGCCGTCTGCCGCTGAACCATCTGCGGGACGGACAGGCGAAGATCGAGATCGTCGATTCGATGCTTTCGGAATACGCGGTTCTGGGCTTCGAATACGGCCATTCGCTTGCCGAGCCCGAGGGTCTGACGCTGTGGGAGGCGCAGTTCGGTGACTTCGCCAATGGCGCCCAGATCATGATCGACCAGTTCATCAGTTCCGGCGAGCGGAAATGGTTGCGCATGTCCGGGCTGGTCATGCTGCTGCCGCATGGCTTCGAGGGGCAGGGGCCGGAGCATTCCTCGGCCCGTCTGGAGAGGTTTCTGCAGCTTTCCGCGGAGAACAACTGGATCGTGGCCAACTGCACGACGCCGGCGAACTACTACCATATCCTCCGCCGGCAGCTGAAACGGGATTTTCGCAAGCCGCTGGTTCTGATGACTCCGAAATCACTCCTGCGCCACCGCAAATGCATCTCCCGGCTCGACGAGATGGCCGAGGGGACGACGTTCCATCGGATTCTCTGGGACGATGCACAGATCGGCAACAACACCGAAGCCACCCTGCGGCCGGACAACGAGATTCGGCGGGTGGTGCTCTGCACCGGCAAGGTCTATTACGATCTGCTCGAAGCCAAGGAGCGGGAAGGGATTGATGACGTCTATGTGATGCGTCTCGAGCAGATGTATCCGTTTCCGGCGATCTCGCTGATGAATGAGATGTCGCGCTTTCCCCAGGCCGATGCGGTCTGGTGCCAGGAGGAGCCGAAAAACCAGGGGGCCTGGGTGTTTGTCGAGCCGACCGTGGAATGGTTGCTCGGGCGGGCGGGTCTGGAGCAGCCACGGCCGCATTATGTCGGTCGCTATGCGGCCGCCTCGCCGGCCACGGGAATTGGCGCGCGGCATGCGCAGGAGCAAACGGCATTGGTTGAAGAAGCACTGAATGGCGGTTGAGGAGAGAGAGTCATGGCAATCGAAGTCAAGGTCCCGGCACTGGGAGAATCGGTTTCGGAGGCGACGGTGGGTGCCTGGCTCAAGGCCCCCGGAGACCCGGTAGCCGACGGCGAGGCGATCTGCGAGCTCGAGACCGACAAGGTCAATCTCGAAGTGCCGGCCCCCGCGGCCGGCAGATTGGTCAAGCAGATGGTCGCCGAAGGGGATGTGGTCGCGCCGAACGCGGTTCTGGCGATGATTGAGGAGGGGGCGGGGGCAGCAGCATCGCCCCCGGAAGCCGTTTCCGCTCCGGCCCCGTCTGCACCCCCTCCGACCCCCGCACCCTCTGCACCACCCCCCGCTCCGATGCCGGCGGCACCCACTCCGGCTCCGGCATCCGTCCCGTCTCCCGGCCCGGCGGCCCGGAAAATTCTGGCGGAAAAGGGTGTCGGGCCGGCCGCGGCCGCCGGCACGGGCCGCGATGGGCGGGTCACCAAGGCCGATGCGCGGGCGGCAGGACCGGCGGCCAAACCGGCGGCAGGACCGGCGGAGCGGGAGACCCGCGTGCCGATGACCCGGCTGCGTCAGACCATCGCCCGGCGCCTCAAGCAGGCGCAGGAAACCGCGGCGATGCTCACCACCTTCAACGAGGTGGACATGACCCAGGTGATGGAATTCCGCGCGGCCTATCGGGATGAATTCGAGCGCCGACACGGTGTCCGGCTGGGGTTCATGGCGTTTTTCGTACAGGCCTGCGTGCGCGCATTGCAGGAAATTCCCGCGGTCAACGCCGAGGTCGATGACGGCTGTATCGTCTACAAGCATCACTACGACATCGGCGTCGCGGTGGGCACGCCCACCGGTCTGGTGGTGCCTGTGCTGCGCGATGCGGACCGGCTCGGCATGGCCGGGATCGAGAAGGGGATCGCCGAGCTCGGCGGTCGGGCCCGGGAGGGAACGCTCACCATGTCCGACCTGCAGGGAGGCACGTTCACCATCTCGAATGGCGGGGTGTATGGCTCGCTGATGTCGACGCCGATCCTGAATCCGCCGCAATCGGGCATTCTGGGCATGCACAAGATCCAGAAGCGGCCGGTGGAGGTCGATGGCGGCATCGAATTGCGGCCGATGATGTATCTGGCCCTCTCCTACGACCATCGGATCGTCGACGGGCGGGAGGCGGTCACCTTCCTGGTTCATGTCAAGGAAGCGCTCGAGGATCCGCGCCGGATGCTCCTGGACGTCTGAGGGCTGACGGATGGCGCATGATGTTGCGGTCGTCGGCGGCGGTCCGGGCGGATATGTCTGTGCGATTCGCGCGGCCCAGCTGGGCTTTTCGGTGGCCCTGATCGAAAGCCGCGAGACTCTCGGGGGCACCTGTCTGAATGTCGGATGCATCCCGTCCAAAGCCCTGCTGCACGCTTCCCACTCCTATGTCGATGCGCGGGAGAGGTTCGTCGAGATGGGCGTCGGTTCGGGGCAGATCGATCTCGATCTCGACCGGATGCAGGGCTACAAAGACGCCCAGGTCAAGGAGCTGACCGAGGGAATCGGCCTCCTGCTGCGCAAGAACAAGATCGAACACATCCACGGACATGCGCGTCTGCTCGGGCCCGGACGGCTGGAGGTTTCCTCTCCCGAAGGCGGGCCGAGTGTGCTGGAGGCCGGCCGGATTGTTCTCGCCACCGGCTCGGAGCCGTCCGCGCTTGCGGGGGTGGAGGTGGACGAGCAGCGGATCGTGACTTCTACCGGTGCCCTGGCCCTGGAGAAGGTGCCGGACCGTCTCATTGTGATCGGTGGGGGTGTGATCGGCCTGGAACTCGGGTCGGTCTGGGCACGGCTTGGCGCTGCCGTCACCGTGATCGAGTATCTGGAGGAGATCGCATCGGGGGCCGATCTCGAAGTCGCCCGCATGTTGCGGCGGATCCTGTCCAGACAGGGGCTTTCCTTCGAACTCGGTAGCGCGGTGCAGGGAGCCACGCAGGACGGCGGGCAGGTATCGGTGCAACACCAGTCCCGCGAGGGCGGCAGCGAGCAGAGCCTTGCCGCCGATATCGTGCTGGTGGCCACCGGCCGCCGGGCCTGCACGGACGGTCTCGGCGCGGAGGAGGCGGGTCTTGCCCTCGACCGGCAGGGCCGGATCCAGATTGACGGGCAGTGGAAGACCTCGCTGGAAGGGGTCCATGCGATCGGGGATGTCGTGTCGGGGCCGATGCTCGCGCACAAGGCCGAGGATGAAGGGATCGCGGTGGCCGAAATTCTTGCGGGCCAGCACGGCCATGTCCGCCAGGACCTCATCCCCTCGGTGATCTACACGGAGCCCGAAGTCTCCTGGGTCGGAAGCACCGAGGAGCAGCTCAAGGAGCAGGGACGTGCCTACCGGGCCGGAAAGTTTCCCTTTGCCGCCAATGCCCGCGCCAAATCGATCGGAGCCCGTCTGGGCTTTGCCAAGATCCTGGCGGATGAGGCCAGCGACGAGATACTGGGCGTGCATGTCATCGGCCCGCAGGCGGGGGAGTTGATTCACGAAGCCTGTGTGGCCATGGAGTTCGGTGCCTCGGCGGAGGATCTTGCCCGTACCTGCCATGCCCATCCGACCTTGTCGGAGGCCATGCGCGAGGCGGCACTTGCTGCCGGCAGCGGGTCGATCCACTCCTGAGGGGTCGTCGGGGGAATTCCAGGAATTTCTCTCTGATCTTGCCGGCGAACTGACCGGGTTCCTGTCGGTTCATCCGGTGGTTGCTTTCGCACCACTTTGCAGCATTCGGCTTTTGCATCCATTCCGATGCCGTGCTTTCCAGGATCGCGGGCCGCCAGGAGAGTGGTTCCCGATCCAGCAAAGGGATCCAGCACCGTATTGCCCGGATTCGGGAACCCGCGGATCAATCCGCAAGGCCGGGTGGGGAAACGTCCGGGTTGCGGGGGCTTGTCGGAGCTGCCCCCGGGAATTCGAATCAGCCCGGTGCGATGCCCCGCAGACGCTCACTCCGGCGGCGCAGGAGCTCGACGGTGGCCAGAAGCAGTACCGAGAGCAGCACCAGGATGGTAGCGATCGCCAGGATGGTCGGGCTGAGCTGCTCGCGAATCCCGGCCCACATCTGACGGGGGATGGTGCGCTGGTCGAATTCGGCGAGGAAGATGACCACGACCACCTCATCGAAGGAGGTCACGAAGGCGAACAATGCGCCGGCGATCACGCCCGGAAGAATCAACGGCAGCACGACCCGGAAAAAAGCCGTGTGCGGCGGTGCTCCCAGATTCTGCGCGGCACTGATCAGGCTGCGGTCGAAGCCGATCAGGGTCGCGGTCACCGTGATGATGACGAAAGGCGTGCCCAGTGTGGCATGCGCCAGGATGATTCCAAGGTCTGTCTGCGCGAGATTGATAGAGGAGTAGAAAAAGAACATGCCCGTCGCGGTAATCACCAGAGGGACCACCATCGGTGAGATCAGCAGTCCCATGATCAGGTTGCGTGCCGGCATTTCGGGGCGGCTCAGTCCGAGTGCTGCGATGGTGCCGAGCGTGGTCGCGATCAGCGTCGAGAAAAACGCGAAATAGAAACTGTTGCGCATGGAGTGCAGCCACTGGGCGTTCTGCCAGCTGTCCTGCCACCACTCCCAGCTGAAGACGTTTTCTTCCGGTGCGGTCATGCCGTTGGTCAGGATGTCGAGATACCAGCGCAGCGAAAACCCGCTCTTTTTCAGTTCCAGCATCTCCGGAGTGAAGGTGAAATAGGGTTCGACATTGAAGGAAAGCGGGATGATCACCAGCACCGGAAGGATCAGAAACAGCAGAATCGCGGTACAGATACAGAGGAAGGCGTAATGCCATACGCGTTCGATCAGGCTGGCATGCGGGGGAGGGGCCATCGTGGTCATCCAAGCTTCATGTTTTCAATTCCGACGATGCGGTTGTAGGTGTAGTAGAGGCCGAGAACCCCCAGCAGCAGGAGGGTGCCGAGCGCAGCTCCCAGACTCCAGTTCAGCGATTTTTGCAGGTGGAAGGCGATGATGTTGCTGATGAGCTGTCCGCTCTGGCCGCCGACCAGAGCCGGAGTGATGTAGTAACCGATCGCCAGGATGAATACGAGCAGGCAGCCGGCGCCAATTCCGGGCAGGGTCTGAGGCAGGTAGATCCGGGTAAACGCGGTCAGCGCATTCGCCCCCAGCGAACGCGCCGCCCGCACGGAGGCAGGCGAGATCGTGCGCATGACGCTGTACAGCGGCAGGATCAGGAAGGGCAGCAGGATGTGGGTCATTGCGACCACCGTGCCGGTGGCGTTGTAGATCATCTGCGCACGGTTTTCGTCCCCGGCCAGACCCAGAAAAACCAGGATGTCATTGATCACCCCCTGGCTCTGAAGCAGCACGATCCAGGCGGTGGTGCGTACCAGCAGCGAGGTCCAGAACGGCAGCAATACGCAGATCATCAGCAAATTCGAGTAGCGCAGCGGCAGATTGGCGAGCAGATACGCGACCGGGAAGCCGAGCAGGAGACAGATGGCGGTGATCAGGCAGCTGAGCCACAATGTGCGCACGAACAGGGTCACATAGATGCGCCGTTCCTCTGCCTGCCGGATGATCCTTTCCTGCTCGTCGTATTTCAGGTCGATGGCGGCCAGGTAGAACCCCGGACTGTATGGATTGAGCACCCGCCGGATCGACGCCCAAACCGCAGGGTCGCCCCAGTTCTTATGCCAGCCGATCACGGTATCGCGGAACGGCCCGTCGGTTTCGAGGTCGAGTTCGACGGCCTTGCGGGAAGCTGAGGTGATCATGCTCCGCGCGCCGGGAAGGTCATAATTGAGCCGGGTTGCGGCGCGCCCGACGGTGCGGGCGACGCGCGCCTCGGCGAGATCGACAACCAGTGCCCTGAATGTCGCTTCGTCGGGAAGATGCGGCGGGCCGGTCCAGTCCTCGATGCTTGCCGCGACCCGCGGAAGAGTGTCCGGAAAGGTTGGATTGTGGATGCTCCGGAGCAGCATGCTGCCGATCGGGAGCGCAAAACTGAGTGTGATGAAGGCCAGCAGCGGCAGTGCCAGCAGGAAAGCGGTCATCCGCGCCCGTCGCGTCGCCCGGGTGAGGCGGCGTTTGAGGATACCGGGATCCACCGGCTGGCTGTGGATGGCTGCGGTGCTATCCATGGCACGCGGGCATGCAGGCCACCGTCTCCGGGGGCGGCTGCCGCCGCCCCCGGATCATCGGTTTTGGTCGGATCAGTTGGCGAGCCAAGCGTTGAACCGTTCGTTCAGCTCATCGGAGTGATCGGCCCAGAAGTCGAAGTTGTTCGGCAGTGCCTTCGTCAAATTCGCCGGAGCTGTCGGCATATGCGGAGCCATCTCTACGCCCGTCTCGGCATGCTTGCCAACGAACGGGGCAGAGGAGCGCCGGGCCGGGCCGTAGGAGATATAGGACGCCTGTCGGGCCAGGGGTTCGGTTCCGGTCGCGAATTTGATGAATTCAAAGGCCAGCTCCTTGTTTTCGGATCCCTTCGGGATGGCGTAGAAGTCGAAATCCAGGATCTGGCCGTCCCAGACCGTCACGAACGGTTTGTTCTCTGCCACCGCGGCATTGAAAATCCGACCGTTATAGGCCGTGGTCATGGCCACCTCGCCATCGGCAAGCAATTGCGGCGGCTGCGAACCGGCCTCCCACCAGATGACGTGATCCTTGATGGAATCGAGTTTGGCAAAAGCGCGATTTATGCCTTCGGGCGTTTTGAGCAGGTCGTAGACCTGGTCAGCCGGCACACCGTCACCCATCAGCGCCATTTCCAGATTTGGCTTGGGCCCCTTGCGCAACCCACGTTTGCCCGGAAACTTTTCCACATTGAAGAGATCCTCAATGGTTTTCGGGCGGGGAGTTCCGGTCGGATACTTGCTTGCGTCATAGGCAAAAATCGTGGACCAGACGATATTGGCGACCCCGCAATCGCTCAGGCTACCGTCAATAAAATCCGCCTCAGCCGATTTGCCGTCAGATCCCGCCGGCAGGGCGGCGAGGTCGAGAGGCTCAAAAAGCCCTTCGTCGCAACCCTGCACGAGATCGGATTTTTCCAGATCGACCACATCCCAGGAAACGTTGCCGGTTTCCACCTGGGCTTTGACTTCGGCCAGGCCGCCGTTGTAGTCAGCGGAATTGATGTTATTTCCGGTCTCGGCGATCCACGGTTTGTAATACGCCTCGATCTGGCTTTTGGTGTAGGCACCGCCCCAGGAAATCACGGTGATGTCTTTGGCAACGGCCGAAACCGCGACCAGGCTTCCCACCGCTACGGCAAGAAGCGGGATCAGAATTTGCTTTCTCATAGGTAGTCCTCCCTTTTGGACATGGATAGGCCGCTTCTGGATATCCGAACCGGTGCCATGTTCGGGCACCTCGCTCGGCAGTCGGGGCAGGCGGCCCTACGCCCCGGCATTTGTCATGACCTCGCTCGGATCGAGCGCACGGCAGTCCTCGGTTGCCCAGCCGACCTGCAAGGATTGTCCCACGCTGACGGTCTGGTGGTTTTGGGTGTTCGGCACCTTGGCAATGAAGTCGTCGTGCCCGCAGACGGCCATCCGGACCCGGATATGATCGCCGAGATAGATCAATTCTTCAACCTGTCCGTTCAGGGGATGCGTGACATTACAGGTCACCTCGCCCAGCATGATCCGCTCGGGGCGGACCGAGAGCGTGGTACGCGCGCCGACGCCGCCGACATTCACGGCGAGGGCTGTGACCTGCTGGCCATTGTCGATCTCGACCAGGCAGACATCGTTGCGGATCTCGCGCACCGTGCCGTTCAGCTGGTTGTTCTCGCCGATGAACTGCGCGACGAAGGCGGTTTTGGGTCTCTCGTAGAGTTCCAGCGGAGCGGCCATCTGCTGGATGACACCGTCGTGGAAGACGGCGATGCGGTCCGACATGGTCAGGGCTCCGTTCTGGTCATGGGTCACATAGACCGCGGTCACACCCAGTGATTCATGGATGTGCTTGATTTCGTACTGCATCTGCTCGCGGAGTTTCTTGTCGAGTGCTCCGAGCGGCTCGTCCATCAGCACCAGATCGGGCTCGAAGACCAGGGCCCGGGCGACGGCGACCCGTTGCTGCTGTCCGCCGGAGAGCTGTGCAGGGCGACGGTTCTCGAAACCCGACAGTTCGACCATGGCCAGGGCCCGGTCGATCTTTTTCTGGATCTCCTCGGCTCCCATTTTCCGCACCTGCAGCGGAAAGGCGAGGTTCTCCCGAACGCTCATATGCGGAAACAGGGCGTAATTCTGGAACACCATGCCGATGCCGCGCTTGTGCGGGGGCAGGGCGTTGATGGGCTTGCCGCCGAGAAGGATTTCGCCATGGGTGACGGTCTCAAAACCGGCCAGCATCAACAGGCAGGTGGTCTTGCCGGATCCCGACGGCCCGAGGATGGTCAGGAATTCGCCTTTTTCGATATCGAGATTGAGGTTTTTTACGACCAGCGTCTTGCCGTCATAGCTCTTTTCGACATTGCGGAAGCAAACCAGAGGGTTCGTGCCGCCGCCTCCGGAATCAGTCATCAACGGAATGCATCCCAACCCCTGCAAGCAATCGCCATTCCCGATATCCGGATTGTTCGATGCTGACCTTGAAGGTCAGCCAGTCGATAGCACACCGCCGGGCGGTCCGCAAGACGTCAGCGCAGGGTCTCGATGGGACCCTCCGCGCTGCCGGTGACGAATTGCTCGACATGTTCGTTCCCGGATCGCTCCAGATCGCCGGTCGCTCCCGACCAGCGCACCACGCCGCCCTCCAGCATGGCGATCCGGTCGCCGATGACCCGCGCCGCGGCGAGGTCATGCGTGATGGTCAGTGCGGTGGCTCCGAGTTCGTCCACCAGGCGGCGGATCAGCCGGCTCACCACCTGCGCCAGGATGGGATCGAGTCCGGTGGTGGGTTCGTCGAAGAAGAGGATTTCCGGTTCGGAGGCGATGGCCCGGGCGAGGCCCACCCGCTTCTGCATGCCGCCCGAGAGTTCGGCCGGCGAGAGTTCGGCGGTGTCCGGTCCGAGGCCGGTGCGCCGGAGGCAGTCCAGGGCGGTTTCCTGCGCCCGCGCCTTCGGCATGCCTTCCTGGAGCAGGCGGAAGGCGACATTGCGCCAGACCGGCAGGCTGTCGAACAGTGCACCGCCCTGGAAGAGCATGCCGCTCCGCCGCCGCAGGGCGGTGGTTCCCGCCCGGTCGAGCGGTGTGCCATCGATCGCGATGGTGCCGGCATCGTGCTGCAGCAATCCGAGAACGCACTTGACGGTCACGCTCTTGCCGCATCCGGACGGGCCGAGCAGCACCATCGACTGGCCCTTGTGGATGTCGAGGCTGACGCCGGCCAGGACAGATTTGGTGCCGAAGCTCTTCTCGACTCCGGCCAGCCGGATGCGCGGGGTATCCATCCTGGCCTCCGTCAGCCTGTGGGAAAGAACAGTTCGGTCAGGAAGTAGTTGGCGGCGAGAATCAGCACGCTGCCGGAAACCACCGCCTGGGTGGTCGCCCGTCCCACTCCCTGCGCCCCGCCCGCGGACCGGAAGCCGTGATAGCAGCCCATCAGCGCGATCAGAAAACCGAAGGCGGCCGCCTTGACAAGACCGGAGAGGATGTCGTTGGCGGTCAGGAATTCGAGGGTCGTGCGGAGATAGGCGTCGGAGTCGAATCCGAGCCGCTCGACACTGACGAGCAGGCCGCCCGCCACGCCGAGCGAGTCCGCGACCCCGATCAGCACGGGCATGGAAATCGTCGCGGCAATCAGCCGCGGGGCGACGAGATAGGCGTAGGGATCGGTCGACAGGGTTTCGAGGGCATCGATCTGTTCGGTGACCCGCATGGTGCCGATCTCGGCGGCGATCGCGGCGCCCACCCGCCCGGCCACCATCAGCCCGCCGATCACCGGGCCCAGTTCGCGGGTGATGCCGATGGCCACGATCGAGGCGACCGCACTCTCGGCGTTCAGCCGTGCGCCGCCGATATAGATCTGGAGGGCCAGCACGGCACCGGTGAAAAGGGCCGTCAGCCCGACGACCGGCAGCGAGTAGTAGCCAATCACCATCATCTGCCGGGCGATCTCGGCCGGATGGAAGGGGGGGCGCACGCAGCAGCGGAGGGATCTTGCGGTGAAGATCGCCGTGCGGCCGGTGCCCTGGATGAAAGCGACTGCGGGCGTGCCGAGGGCACGCAGGATCGTGACGGCAAGGGTCATGGAGTTTCTCCGGCGGCGGGCTGGTCGGGAATGTAGTGCCTGCGGTAGCGTCCGCGAAGGCCGACGAGTATTTCATGGCCGATGGTGCCGGCCGTTTCGGCCATCGCATTGATGTCGTACGTCCTGCCGAGCAGTTCGACCGTCGTGCCCGGTCGGGCCTCCGGGACATCGGTGACATCAAGGGTGGTGAGGTCCATGTTAACGCGGCCGGCAAACGGTGCCCGGACCCCGTCGATCCGCGCCTCGCCGTGCTCGCTGAGATTCCGCGGGATGCCATCGGCATAGCCAAGGGCGAGGGTTGCGATGCGGGAGGGTCTGCGCGCGGCCCAGCTGCCGTCATAGCCGACGGTCTGTCCGGGTTCGATCTCGCGGATCTGCAGGATGGGGGCTTCCAGGCGCAACACGGGACGGGCCTCCCTGTAGGGATGGCCGCCATAGAGGCCGATCCCGGGGCGCACGAGATCGTGGTGGTAGTCCGGCCCGAACAGCAGGCCGCCGGTCGCGGCGAGACTCAGCGCGGTGTTCGGGAAGGTGGTGTGGAGCATGCTGGCGAGACGCTGGAATTCGGAGGCCTGCGCCGCGTTGGCCGGGTGTTCGGGCTGGTCGGCGCAGGCAAGATGGGACAAGATCAGATGGGGTGCAAGGAGGGGGGCATCGGGGTCCCGGGCCAGTTCTTCCGCCTCCGCGGGCGCCAGGCCGAGGCGGTTCATGCCGGTGTCGATATGGATCGCGCAGGGGACCGGCCGTCCGGCGGTTCGTGCGAACGCCCGGGCATCCTGGATCTGTCCCGGGGTCGAGAGAACCGGCCGCACCCCGGCCGCGGCCAGCCGGTCGGGGGAGGCGGTGCCGTTCAGGGCGTAGACCACCGGGTCGGGGCCGAGAATCCCGCGCACGGCCAAGGCTTCCTCCTCGGTGGCGGTGAAGAAGGTGCGGGCTCCCGCGCGGGCCAGCGCCGGCACGACTTTCTCCGCCCCGAGGCCGTAGGCGTCAGCCTTGCAGACCGCGCCGCATTCGGCGGAGGGGGCGCGCGCCGCCAGGCCGCGCCAGTTGCTGGCAACCGCAGCGAGGTCGATGACCAGGTGAGGGCGTTCGACGGGGGTCACTCGAATTAGAATTCCTGCGGGTCGATTGTCGACGGTTCTGTACGGTCTTTTTTCTGAAGGTCGCGGAAGGTGGTGTAATGACGGTCGAAATACAGCTCGATCGTATCGGTGGGGCCGTTCCGGTGTTTGGCGATGTGCAATTGGGCGATGTTCTCGACTTGCTCCATCTGGGCGTCCCATTCCGGACGTTTCACATCGCCGTTGGGCGGTTTGATCCGCTCGAGATAGTATTCTTCGCGGTGCAGCAGGGCGACGATGTCGGCGTCCTGCTCGATCGATCCTGATTCACGAAGATCGGAAAGCTGGGGCTGTTTCGAATCGCGTGTCTCCACCTGCCGGGACAGCTGGGAGAGAGCGATGACCGGAACGTCGAGCTCCTTGGCAAGACCCTTGAGACGTTGGGAGACTTCCGTCACCTGCTGCACGCGGTTCTCGCCGCGCCGGCTGCTTTCGATCAGCTGCAGGTAGTCGACGAAGATCGCCGCCACACCGACCTGTCGCTTCATGCGCCGCGCGCGCGTGCACAGCGTGCCGATATTCATCGCCGGCGTGTCGTCCAGATAGAGGGGCAGTTCGGAGAGCTTGTTGGCGACCTGGATGAATGTCCCGAATTCGTGATCCGTGAGTTCGCCGCGGGCGATCCTCTGCGATGAAATATGGGACTGGCCCGCGAGGATGCGGGTGGTCAGCTGCACGGCCGACATTTCCAGCGAGAAATACAGGATGCCGCGTGGGCGTTTCCTGCCGCCTGCCTCCCGGGTGGCCTTCTCGTCGTCGCTCTCTTCCTCGCGGTTCTCGGCCGCGTGGCGTGCGGTCGAGAAGGCGATATGACCGGCCAGGGCCGATTTTCCCATGGCGGTGCGGCCTGCGATGATCACCAGATCGGAGTTCTGCAGGCCCCCGATGACGCGGTCCAGGTCGCGAAGGCCGGTCGGCAATCCGATGTTGCCGCGCTCGTCGCGGGCGCGTTCCGCCTGCTTGGTGGCGTCGACCAGGAGCGAGTTGAAAGGCCTGAAACCGCGCTCGACCCGGCCCTTCTCGCCGAGATTGTAGAGGTCCCGCTCGGCCTGTTCGATCTGTTCTTCGGCCTTCAGCGTCGAGGCACCGTTGCCGGCCTCGTGGCGGATTTCGTCGCCGAGCTGGATCAGCAGCTTGCGGAGGGCGAGTTCGTAGATCGTGGTCGCGTAGTCAGGGGCGTTGCTGATCGAAAATGCGGCTTCGGCCAGCCGGATGAAATAGCGCGGGCCGCCCAGTTCGACCAGCGCCGGGTCGTTGGCAAAATGGCTCTTGAGCGTTACGGCGGAAACGCCCTGGCCGCTCCGGATGCGCTGGTTGATGGCATCGAAGATGCGGCCGTGAAGCGGGTCGTGAAAATGTTCGCCGATCAGATGTTCGTTGATCTTGTCGAGCATGCGGTTGTTGACGAGGAGGGAGCCGAGAAGGGCCTGTTCGGCCTCGACATTGTACAATCCGGCGTCGGCCGGGATGTCCGTATTTTCGGAAGCGGCCAGCATCTGCATCGTGGAGTCCCCCTGCTAGGGTAATACCCCGGGCGGGGGGCGGTGCAACCTCGGCTGGCGGGATCTCCGCACAAACCACGGGTTTCCGGCCCCCGTCCCGTGTTCCGGGCTGTGGCGGCGGGCGGAGTCCCGGGGTTTGGATCGGGGCGTGTTTCAGTCGGAGCCGGAATCCGCGTCCGCGGTGTCTGGCGGGGTCGGGGTTTCCGGAAGGGGTGGCTCGGTTGGGTCTTCCGGATCGGAGGCGGAACTGTCTTCTTCATCGGCGGACAGCGCATCGAATTCCCGGGCCGCCTCTTCAACCTCGCCGCCGACCTGCAGTCCCTCCGCCTGCAGCCGTGCGTCCTCTTCGGAGCGGGCGAGGTTGATCTGGATCGTGGCGTCGATCTCAGGATGGAGGATGATTCGGACGTCGTGCAGGCCGAGGCTTTTCAATGCCCGCTCAAGCACGATCTGGTGGCGGTCGATCTGCAGGTCCATGGCTTCGCAAGCCTCGGCGATGTTCCGCGGGGTGACCGAGCCGTAGAGATTGCCGCTTTCGGAAGCCTGCCGGATGATGATGACGGAGAGTCCCTGAATTTTGGCGGCGACGGCTTCGGCCTCCTGCTTGCGCTCGAGGTTGCGGGCTTCGATCTCGGCCCGGTCGCGCTCGAAGCGGGCGCGGTTCTCGGCCGTGGCGCGGGCCGCCTTGCCCCGGGGCAGAAGATAGTTGCGCGCGTAGCCGTTCTTGACCTCGACCAGATCGCCCATCTGGCCCAGGCGCTCCACCCGTTCGAGAAGCATGATCTTCATGGCGGTCCCCTATCTGGATGTGTATGGAAGCAGGGCAAGGTAGCGGGCGCGCTTGATCGCCCGGGCAAGTTTGCGCTGCTTGCTGGCCGAAACGGCGGTGATCCGGCTCGGCATGATCTTTCCATGTTCGGAGAGGAAGCGCAGCAGCAGGCGCGCGTCCTTGTAGTCAATGACCGGCGCGTCGCTTCCCTGGAACGGGCATGATTTGCGCCTGTGCGCGAAGGCGCGGCGATATCCGCTCATGACGGGTCCTCCTTGGGGGCAACCGGGATTTCGGCGGGCGCTTCCGTGGCTGGCTCCCCGCCGGTGCTGTCGCTACCGGCTTCGGTGCTGTCCGTGGCATTGGCTTCGGTGCTGTCCGCGGCATCGGCTTTGGTGCTGTCCGCGGCATCGGCTTTGGTGCTGTCCGCGGCATCGGCTTTGGTGCTGTCCGCGGCATCGGCTTTGGTGCTGTCCGCGGCATCGGCTTTGGTGCTGTCCGCGGCATCGGCTTTGGTGCTGTCCGCGGCATCGGCTTTGGTGCTGTCCGCGGCATCGGCTTTGGTGCTGTCCGCGGCATTGGCTTCGATGCTGTTCGTGGCATCGGTGGTTTTTCCTGCCGGACCCTCTCCGCCCTCCGTGTCCTCCCCATCGCGACCGCGCGGGCGTCGCGCATCGCGCCGGACCTTGGCCCGCATGATCGCCGTCGGTCCCTCCTCATGCGCCTCGACCCGGAGGGTCAGCAGGCGCAGCACATCCTCGTTGATGCGCATGCGGCGCTCCATCTCCTGGACCGCCGGGGCGGGTGCATCGATTCGCAGGAACGCGTAATGCGCCTTGCGGTTGTTGCCGATGCGATAGGCAAGGCTTCGCAATCCCCAGTATTCGGTCTCGAGGACCTTGCCGCCGCCTTCCGTGAGGACGGCGGAAAACTCCTCGGTCAGGGCGGTGGCCTGCTGGCTCGTCAGGTTGTGTCGGGTCAGAAACGTGTGTTCGTAAAGTGGCATGCGCCTCTCCGAATATCACCGGGGCTTCTAGTGCGGAAACAACGGCTTCCCATACCGCACCCGAGGGGCTCCAGATTCCATGAATTGGGAAGCACCGGTGTATATACCGAAGACGATGGCGGTGCGCAAGATGGTGCGTGCAGCCCCGAGCACCGGCATGCCGAAAATGGAAATCCTGCGGGCGGTCGGGCCAGAAATCGGTGCCTGAGAAGGGGCGGAGGAGAGAAGGAGGCCCGGGTCGGGGATGGCACCGCCTGTTTTTGTTCTGATTGGCTATGTTTGGTGCGGTATGAGGTCAAAAAATCCTGCAAATTTTTCTTCACCGGGGGGCTCCGTCCCCTATCCTTCCTGCAATCCGCAAATGGTTTGCGGTAAACACTAAGGAGAAAGAACAATGGCTGCTATTGTTGCCGAGTTCCCAGATATACTCGGCGAAAGCCAGGTGGTCGGCTTCACTGAGAAGCTGGACGTCCTGAGCCTCCGGGACGCGGTCGAGACCGCAACCCCTCCCGGATCCCGGACCCGTGCCGGGCGCACTGTCGGACAGGCGAAATTTTCGGACATACAGCTCACCCGGGTTCGGGATCGGGCGAGTCCGAAACTGGCCGAGGCGTGCTCTGCGGGTTTCAATGTGGGCGAGGTGAAGATCCACCTGTTCCGCACGGTCGAGCAGGGTCCGGTGGTCTACCTGACCTACACTCTGACCGAGACATTCGTGTCCCGGATCGAGTTCGACACGGTGGATGAGAGTGGTGTGGCCTACCAGCCGCATCTCGACACCAGCGTTACCAACCCGCCTGCCATATACGGTGCCGGTGCGGCTGTGGCCAATGTCACCCGCGCGCTGCGCCAGAATATGGGCATGCTCCGGTTGGCGCCGCGGTCCCTGGTCTCGATCCCCCGCGGGGCTTCGACGAATGTGGATGTAGAGCGGGTGTGGCTGAACGCGTCACAGATCCGCTGGAGCTACACTCCGTATTCGGACGGGCGTCCGGGTGGTGCGATCGAGAAGTCCTGGAACATCCAGCAAGGCGCCGAAGCCTAACCGGCGGCGCACAACAGAAAGGAGAAATTAGATGTCTGACATATTAGTAAGCATTCCCGGAGTTGAGGGTGAGTCCACCCTGACCGGGTTCGAGCGACAGATCGAATGCGATTCGCTTCGTCATGCGATCGACCTTCCCGTCGTTTCGACGGGTGCCACGAGGACCGAAGGGGCCTCACAGCATGGGCCGGTCGAGCTGTCGCACGCCGTGGACAGCGCGTCGCCGTCACTTCGTTTGGCGGTGGCCGCAGGTACCAATCTGGGCAAGGTGACCATCACCCGCATGCAGACCTTGTCCGGGCAATCCCGCCCGAGCGAGATCATCGAGCTGGGCAATGCCTATGCTACGCGTGTGGATACGGACACCCCCTATGACTCGACCACCAATCTGCCGGTAGAATCTCCGATTGAGCTCTTCGCGCTGGAATACAGCGACATCCGGTGGTCCTACAAGTACTATGTAGATGGTGTCGAGCGGGGTTCCGTGCAGACCGCATGGTCGCCCGCGATGCAAACCACCGAAGTGGCTGCATAGCAACGGCACAGCAGGAGAGGAATTCGTGAAACCATGAACTACTACGCTCTCCTAGACAACCTGCAGGAGGGGGAGGCGACCCAGCTGGTCGCTTCCTTCTCCCTGCAGGAAGAATATGGCCTCGGTTGGAGTGGAAGTGCCGTCGTTGGCGGCAGGTCTGACATCGATCTGGATATCACCGAAACCCTGCACATGCTGTATTACGACATGTCCCTGGATGCCGGGGTGCCCGTGGTTCTGCATCTTTGTGTCGATGTGCCGGATGGGGATGATATCCCCGTTCGCAGCTGGCCCTGCATGGTGTCCTATCTGGAACCGTTCTACGATTCCGCCGATCCGAATTATGGATACGGCCAGGTGCGCCTGGTGGACCCGGTCACCCATCTCTCGGCCCTTCCGATCTGGGGGGCCTATCGGGCAACGTCGCTGGGCGAGATGGTGGGGGGTGCGCTGTCCCTGGCCGCCGGCGGAGATGGCAAGCCGTCGCTTGAGCCCCTCCTGCCGGGCCTGCCCAGGATCCGGGTGATCGAGGATTTCCGCGATTCACTGAAGGACCTGCCTTTCACGACCGCGGTCGGGCAGACGCTCGGACAATGGCTGAATGATGTGTTCGGCGGGCTTGGAATCCGCGCCCGCATGATCGGGAGGCTGGATGGCTCGATCGACTGGGTGCTGTCGGACAAGACCCCGTCTGAATCCTCGCAATCCCTGGTGCCCCTGAATATGGCGGTGGTGGCGAACGGCCTCGACACGCCGGCGGAGGCGACGGATGAGGAAAAGGAACACGGGCTGATTTTCATCGACGGGTTCGCCGCCAATCCCGGCATGGCCGCGCGCGCTGCCGTGGTGGACAATCCTGCCTACGGTTCGCCGCTGCAGGTCGGAGCGACGGGCGCGATCGACGCCATCTTTACGGGGACCGAGGTCGACCTCCGGGAAGCCCAGCTCCGCAATCTCTACCCGGTGCTCGGTGAATTCACCGAAATGCTCCGGGTGTCGGGCATGTCGCGCCAGCCGGCCCTCCAGCCGGGACGGGTGATCGGACTGAACCGCACGATTCAGGGGGTTTCCAAGTGGCAGGTGGCGCGCTCGGCGCATCATCTGCGCAACGGGATCACCTACGACAATGATGTCACCCTGCTGAACGGCACCACCGCCTGGCATCCGGCACAGTCACTCGACCGGTCGCCCGTTTTTGTGTCGGCAGTCGTCGATGCGGGGCTTGACTATGCGATCGGCGAGCCGGTGCCCCGCGACCGCCTGGGACGGATCCATGTGTCTTTTCCTTTCACACCGTCAGCGATCGGCGACGAGGCGAGGGAGCTGGCCGCCGCCGATACCGATCGCGACATGCGGATCACGCTGGAGGATTTTACTTCGGAGCAGATCGCGGACTACACCGAGAATGCCGAGACCTGGGAGGAGGAGGAAGCCGCCTATCAGAACGGTGACTATGATGATCCGAATCCGCGCAGTTTGGACTCGGAGCTCACCGAGGATGAACTGGCCGACCGCAGGGAAAAGGACGGGCAGCGGAAGCAGGCACTCTCCTATAGCGCCTACAAGAAGGCGCGGGACGAGGATTCGTCCGACACCGACCAGGACAGCTATCTGTCGGAGCGCGATGAGTTGCTGGCGGAGGAGTTCCCCGAGCTGACGGAGGCCCTTGCCGATGAGGAACAGCGCAAGGAACTGGAGGAGCAGTGGGCGGCCAAGCAGGCCGGCACGCTGGAGGAGGACTACCCTTCGATCGCCGAGGATGCGGGGCAGCGCGAGCTGCTTGAGAAATACGGCAGGGTCTTCAGCGCTCCGGGGGATCCGGAAGAGGATCCCTATTTTGATGCGAAGCGGGATGCCGTGCTTGCGAGCGAACGCTGGCCGCCACGGATTCCGCTGACGGTCATCGAGCCGATGGCGGGCTCCCGGCATGGTTTCATCCCGGCCCACCGGCAGGGAGATATCTGTCGCGTGGCGGTGTACAACCCCTTCGCTGCGGAGATCGTCGGCTTCCAGTATCGCAGCGACCGGCTGATCAACTCCGATGTCGCGGACGCGGTCGCGGGAATGCTCGTCGAGCACAATTACGGCGAGGCATGGTCCGGCCTGGTATTCCGGAACATCGAGCGGCCGGAGACCAAACAGGCGGAGACCGAAGAGGAGTAGGTCACGTCTGTCCGGGCCTGCTGTGCCCCGGCCCGGTTCCCGTTTTGCAATCCAGAGTCCAAAACCCGGTATCCTGTACGGGCCTTCCGCCCGCCGCCTCCCGGCACCGGCGATTCGCCGGGCCTGTTCCGTTTCCGGAAGGCAGAAAAATCGATAGGGGAGTCAGCGATGGACCGCGCTGTAACGTTTCCGGGTCAGGGATCGCAATCCGTCGGCATGGGAAGTGCGCTGGCGGGGGGCGGTGCCGGCGCGATTCAGGTTTTTGAGGAGGTCGATGAGGCTCTCGGCTTTTCGCTCTCCACCCTCATGCAGGAAGGGCCGACCGAGATGCTGACGCTGACCGAGAATGCCCAGCCCGCGATCCTGGCGGTGTCGATCGCTGCGTTCCGGACCCTCGAGGAGGCATTCGGAGAACCGGTGGCACCGTGTTTCCGTTTTTTTGCCGGGCATTCGCTGGGGGAATACAGCGCCCTCTGCGCCGCCGGTGCCCTGCAGCTGGCCGACTGCGCTCGCTTGCTGCGGACGCGGGGTCGGGCCATGCAGGCGGCGGTGCCGGCGGGGGCGGGGGCGATGGCGGCGGTGATCGGGCTCGATCTGGAACAGGTCCGGAAGGTGCTCGACGGGCAGGACGGGGAGGGGGCCTGCGTTCCGGCCAACGACAACGCTCCCGGCCAGGTGACCATCTCCGGCAGTGCCGCTGCGGTGGAGCGGGCGGCGGAGGCCTGCCGTGCCGCCGGTGCCAAGCGGGTGCTGCCGCTCGATGTGTCGGCACCGTTTCACTGTCCGCTGATGGAACCTGCGGCCCGGGTGATGGAGGAGCGACTCGCCGGGATCGATATCCGCGTGCCGCAGGTGCCGGTGGTGTCGAATGTCACGGCCCGGCCGGTGGTGGAGCCGGAGGAAATCCGCAGGCTGCTCGTGCAGCAGGTGACGGGTATGGTGCGCTGGCGGGAATCGGTGGAATATATGGTCGGCCAGGGAATCGAATCACTGGTTGAGTGCGGTTCCGGCAAGGTGCTTTCGGGGTTGGCGCGGCGGATTCACCGTTCTGCGGAGACCTGCGCTCTCGCCACACCGGAGGATGCCCGCCGTCTTGCAGCCGAACTCACGGGCGGCTGATTGGGAGATCTGCCGATGCTTGACCTCACGGACAGGACCGCGCTCGTTACCGGCGCTTCCGGCGGGATCGGCCGTGCCGTTGCCTGCGCCCTGCATGCGTGTGGCGCGGTGGTCGGAATCTCCGGACGGCGCGAGACCGAGCTTGCCTCGCTCGCCGCCGGGCTCGGGGACCGGGTGCAGGTGCTGCCCTGCGATCTTTCGGACCGCGCGGCGGTGGCCGGTCTTGTGGCGCGGGCCGGGGAAGCGCTCGGCAGCGTGGACATTCTGGTCAACAACGCCGGTCTCACTCTCGACAACCTGGCGGTGCGGATGACGGACGAGGAATGGGACCGGGTTCTGGAGGTCAATCTCGGTGCCGCGTTCCGGCTCGCACGGGGTGTCCTGCGGGGGATGATGAAGCGTCGCTGGGGACGGATTGTTTCGATCACTTCGGTCGTCGGCCATACCGGGAATCCCGGCCAGGTGAATTACACCGCCTCGAAAGCGGCGCTTGCCGCCCTGACCAAGTCCCTGGCGCTGGAAGTGGCCAGTCGGGGAATTACCGTCAACGCCGTTGCCCCGGGACTGATCGAGACCGCGATGACCGCCGGGCTGGACGACACCCAGCGCGAGCGGATTCTGGCGCGGGTTCCGCTCGGACGGTTCGGCGCGGCCGAGGATGTCGCGGCCGCGGTGGTGTATCTGGCGAGCCCGGAGGCGGGCTATGTGACCGGGCAGACCCTTCACATCAATGGCGGTCTGGCGATGATCTGATTTTCCGTGGTGTTGCCGGATGGCCGGTTTCTGTGCTATGCAGGCAACTCTTCGGACGAGCGGCGCGGTGTCCAACCGCGCCATGGCGGCAAGCAGAACAAAACGGAGGGATTGCGGTGAGCGACAGCAGCATCGAGCAGCGGGTCATTGAGATCGTCGTTGAGCATCTTGGCGGGGAGCCGGAGAAGATCACGCTCGAGTCGAGTTTCGTCGATGACCTCAAGGCGGATTCCCTCGATACGGTGGAACTCGTGATGGCCTTTGAGGAGGCGTTTTCCATCGACATCCCGGACGAGGGGGCCAACACCATCCAGACGGTCGGGGATGCCGTGTCCTTCATCGAAAAGCAGATGCCTGCCTGAGTCACGTCTTTTGCGGGGTTCGACCGGCGATCCGGATCCGACGGACCGCCTAGGGGGATTCGCAGGGTGAAGGGCAGGCGCGTGGTCGTCACTGGCCTCGGGCTCGTCACGCCGCTCGCGGACGGTGTCGAGGAGAGCTGGTCCCGGCTGGTCCGGGGGCAGTCCGGGGCCGGCCCGATCCAGCGCTTCGATGCCACCGACATGGCCTGCCGGATTGCGTGCGAGGTGCCCCTCGGGGACGGTTCCGAGGGAACCTTCTGTGCCGATTCGTATCTGTCGCCGCGTGAGGCGCGTCGCGTCGATGCGTTCATCCTCTATGCCATCGCGGCCGCCGATCAGGCCATTGCCCAGTCCGCTCTCGCCACCGAGGATCCGGCCCAGCTCGACCGGATCGGGGTCATGGTCGGTTCTGGAATCGGCGGCCTGCCGCAGATCGAGAACAATATCCTGATCTTGCACCAGCAAGGTCCGCGCCGGGTCGGGCCGTTCTTCATCCCGAGCAGCCTGATCAATCTCTGCTCCGGCAACATCGCCATGCGGCATGGATTCCGCGGCCCCAATCACAGCGTCGTCACCGCCTGTTCGAGTGGCGCGCATGCCATCGGAGATGCGTCCCGGCTGATCGCCTACGGCACCGCCGACGTGATGGTGGCCGGGGGGGCGGAATGCGCCATCTGCCCGATCGGGATCGCCGGCTTCGCGGCCTGCCGGGCGCTCTCGACCGGGTTCAACGACGAACCGGAGCGCGCTTCGCGGCCCTGGGACCGTCGCCGCGACGGCTTCGTGATGGGCGCGGGCGCCGGCATTCTGATCCTTGAGGAGCTCGAGCGGGCGCAGGCACGGAACGCCCCGATCCTGGCCGAGATCCGGGGCTATGGCCTGTCCGGGGACGCCTATCACATCACGGCCCCCGCGCCGGACGGAGACGGTGCGCGGCGGGCGATGGAGGGGGCCCTGGCGGATGCCGATCTTCCGCCCTCCGGGATCGACTACATCAATGCGCATGGCACGTCGACGCCGAGCGGAGACGAGATCGAAATCGCGGCCATGAAAGCCGCCCTGGGTCCGGCGGTGGGCGGTCTCACCGTGTCCTCGACCAAATCCTCGATCGGCCATCTGCTGGGGGCCGCCGGGGCCGTCGAGGCGGTGTTCTCGGTGCTTGCCATGCGGGACGGGATTGTGCCGCCGACCCTGAATCTCGAAGAGCCGGAGCAGGATTTCGGCATCGATCTGGCCCCGCAGAAGGCGGTGAAGCGGGACATCCGGGCGGTGCTTTCGAATTCCTTCGGATTTGGCGGAACCAATGCCAGCCTGGTGTTGACCGCGCCGCCGGACTGACGCTCTTGATGCGCCGGGTCACCCTCACCGGCCTGGCTGTGCTGGCTGTGGCGGTGCTGGCCGTGACGGCCTGGAGCGGCCGGGTCTTCGTGGTCGACGGCCCGCTCGTCCGCGAGGTCCTCTTGGTGGTGCCTTCCGGTGCCGGCCTGTCGGAGGTCGCAGGGCTGCTGGCGGGAGAGGGTGTGATCCGCCACCGCCGGGTCTTCGAGTTCGGGGTGCGCATGCGGCGTGCGGCGCGGGAGATCCGGGCCGGCGAATACACCTTCCCGGCCGGTGCCTCGATGGCGGGGGTGCTGGTCCGGCTGCGGTCCGGCGAGGTCCACCACCGGCGCCTGACGCTGCCCGAGGGAATCACCATCCAGGAGGCCGCGGCGATTCTTGCCGCCGAGCCGCATCTTTCCGGCCCGCTGCCCCCGCTGCCGCCCGAAGGGAGTCTCGCGCCGGACACCTATTTCTTTGTCCGGGGCAGTTCCCGTACCGGACTGCTCGGGCGCATGGCGGCGGCCCAGCAGGAGCGTCTGGACACGCTCTGGGCGGAGCGCGGACCGGATCTTCCCTATGAGTCCCCGGCGGAGGCGCTGGTCCTGGCCTCCCTGGTGGAAAAGGAGACGGGGCTGGATGCCGAGCGGGCGCGGATCGCGGGGGTGTTCGTCAACCGACTCCGCCGCGGCATGCGGCTGCAGTCGGACCCGACGGTGGTCTACGGCCTGACCGGCGGCAGCGGCGCTCTCGACCGGGCCCTGCGGCGGAAGGATCTGGATCGCGAGACCCCCTACAACACCTACCGGATCCGCGGTCTGCCGCCGACTCCCATCGCCCTGCCCGGACTCGCCTCGATCCGCGCGGCCCTGCACCCTGCCGAGACCGCGGAGCTGTATTTCGTCGCCGACGGGCAGGGGGGGCATGCCTTCGCGGAGACGCTGGAGGAGCACAACCGCAATGTCGCCCGCTGGCGCCGGCTCCGGCGCGAGGCGCAGGACGGCTGATGCGTCCGCCTCCCGTCCTGTTGCTGCTGGTGGCGGTGTTTGCGGCCGTGGAGACGATTGCCACGCTGTCGCCGGGGGCGGGCTGGAGGATCTTCGAATGGGCGGCGTTTGATGCCGGGTCTTTTCCGGAGGCGCTGCGCGACCCGGCCCGTCATCCGCGCGCCTTCGTGACTCTGGTCACCCATGCCTTCCTGCATGCAGGCTGGCTGCATCTGGCTTTCAACAGTCTGGTGCTTCTGCATCTCGGCTCGGAAATCGTGCGCTGGCTGGGGACGGGGCGGTTTCTGCTTCTGTTTGTGCTGGCGGCGGCCATGGGCGCGGTCACCCACGGCCTCCTGTTCGGTCCGCAGCCCGGCTATGCGGTCGGTGCGTCGGGGGCGGTGTTCGGCATGGCCGCAGCGCGGGTCGAGGGGATGGCCGTCGCAGGAGGTCTGCAGGGATGGGAGAGATGGCGCTTTCGGGGCACGCAGGCGATGGGCTGGATGCTGGCCAACGCACTGATCTATGCGACCCTCCTGCTGCTGGTCTTGCGGGCGGGGGGCGAAGGCGGGCTGGCGGCGTGGAAGGCGCATCTTGGTGGGTATGTCGCGGGGGCTGTGCTCGCGCCGCTGCTCGCGCGCCACAGGCCGGCGGGGAGGGGTCGGTGAGGGAGGCGGTCGGGGATCGGTTCCTCCGCTGTCGGGAGCGGCGCGTCGGCGGCGGCGTTTTCCGTCCGCGGCCCGGCGCGGGTTGGACGGCATGGCGGCCTGGGCTAGGCTCGGTCGGTGTGGATGAAGGGGGAGTGCCATGGAGGCGGTGACCCGGCTGCGAAGCACAACTGGGATGGATCCGGTCTGGGACAGCATGCGCGCCGATGCGCAGGAATTGCTCGATCGCGAGCCGGCCATGTCGGGCCTCGTGGCGACGGCGGTGATCCACCAGCCGACCCTCGAGGACGCGCTCGCCTATCGTCTGGCCTACAAGCTGGCCGGCCCCGAGATGAGTGCCATCGCCCTGCGCGATGTGTTCGCGGCGGTGATGGTGGCGACGCCGGAAATCGGGATCAGTGCCCGCGCCGATCTGGCCGCGGTGCGCGACCGGGATCCTGCCTGCAGGAGCTATCTGCAGCCGCTTCTCTATTTCAAGGGGTTTCTCTCCATCCAGGCCGCGCGTGCGGCGCATGCGCTGTGGCGGGATGACCGGCGGGAGTTGGCGCAATTCCTGCAGATGCGGATATCGGAGGTGCTGGCGGTGGATATCCATCCCGCGGCCCGGCTGGGCAAGGGATTGATGGTCGACCATGCGACGGGTGTGGTGATCGGGGAGACGGCGGTCGTCGAGGACGGTGTCTCGCTGCTGCATGGCGTCACGCTGGGCGGCACCGGCAAGGAGGAGGGCGACCGCCATCCGAAGGTCGGCCGGAATGTGCTGATCGGGGCCGGCGCGTCGATTCTCGGCAATATCCGCATCGGGGAGGGCTGCCGGGTGGGGGCGGGTTCGGTGGTGCTCACCGATGTTCCGCCCGGCAAGACGGTGGCCGGCATTCCGGGGCGGGTGGTCGGCAATTCGGGGTGCGACCGTCCGGCCGCTTCCATGGATCACCGGATTTCCTTCGACCGGAGTTATTTCGCTGGCGAGAACATCTAGTCGCGCGTTCGTGTAGCGAATCCGCGCGGGGACGTATGGGCAGAATCTTCGCGGCACTGGTGGCCGTGGCTGTGCTGGCCGGTTGCGGCGGGTACGGCTGGATCAATGCCCGGGATTTCACGGCTCCGGCCGAGATGTCCTCCTCCGACTGGAGCGACCCGCAGGAATTGGAACGGGTCTGGCAGGCGTCGGAGGTCCTTCTGCTGCAGCCGGGGGCTTCCTTCCGGTTTGTGAGGATCGGGGATCTGGAGGCCGAGGAGATCCCCGGCGTCTATCCGGCGGTGATCTATCTGCATGGCTGTGCGGGCCTCGGCCCTGCGGCCTACTCCCGCATGTATTACCTGGCCGAGCAGGGCTATGCGGTGATCGCTCCGGACAGTTTTGCCCGGGAAAAATATCCGCAGTCCTGCAATCCCTACAGCCGCGCCTCGGGGATGTATCGAGGGACCTTGCCGCTCCGCCAGCGGGATCTGGCCTATGTCATCGCCCGGGCCGGGGAGCTGGGCTGGGTCGATGCCGACAGGATGGCCCTGTTCGGGGTCAGTGAAGGGGGCTTGGTCGCCGCCACCTATGGTTCCCCGCAGGGGAAGGGAGCGCTGAAGGCGCGGGTGATCGAGGGCTGGACCTGCCAGTCGCGGGGCTGGCCCGAATACAGGGGCATCAATGCACCGGCCAGCCAGCCGGTCCTGACCCTGGTCGCGAAATATGACCCCTGGTATCAGAATGTCTGGACGCGGGGGGATTGCAGCGAATTCGTCAACCGCTCGAATGGCAGCCGCTCGGTCGTCTATTCCGAGGGGGAGATTGCCTACGGCCATGCGCTGTTCGAGCACGAGCCGGTGCAGAATCTGATCGGGGAGTTTCTGGGCGCGCGTCTGGACTGATTCGGGGGCGGAGGACGCCCATCGGGGATCTGCGCGAACACCCTGGAGAGAGCCTCCGTCGCAACCGGACCGCCCCCGGTCCCGGCGGGAAAGCCAACGCCGGCAAGGCCCCCGGAAATGCTGGATGTGGTGATTGCATGCACGGGTTTGACACTCCGGGAGAGGCTTGTAATTTCCCCGCCATGACTGATGCACCGAGCCCCGGGGAATCGCGCATGGACGGTCCGTCCGCCCGCAAACCCCACCCTGTCCTCACTTCCGCAACACAGCGGACGTGCGGCTTGCTGCATGCATCGGCAGCACCTCCCGTACCGGAACCATCGCCGGTCGTCCGGGACCGCCTGCTCCCACCAGGGGCGGCGGATTTCGGACAAGCGGCCGGTGCAGGTGTTTCTGCCCGCAACAGGCCCGCCCCAACGCAGCGACACCCAAAAAGATGGTATTTCCCGTGGGCTCAGGACAACAATCTCGCAAGGCCGGTCGGCGCGGGCCCCGGCATGATGCCTGCTACAAGCAGCTCTTTGACCATGCGGTGGTGGTCCGGGATCTGATCTCCGGATTCATAGCTCCGCATCTGAGTGATGAGCTTGATTTTTCCACACTGGAAAAAGTCCCGTCCTCTTTCGTAAGCAGCGACCTGAAGCAGCGTCACATCGACCGGGTCTGGCGCGTGCGCTTTCGCAGCAACGGCCGGTGGGTGTACTTCCTGCTGGAATTCCAGTCCACGGCCAACCCGCTCATGGCGGTGCGCCTGCTGACCTATATCGGGCTGCTGTATGAGGATATTTGCCGGAACAAGGCGAATCTCGGGCCGCGGGGCGAACTTCCGGAGGTATGGCCGATTGTTATCTTCAACGGCTATGGGAAGTGGACTGCGGCGTGCGTTATCGAGCAGAAGAGCAGGGACGGTGGGCACCAGTATCGACTGGTCCTGGAATATATTGTGTTCCGCCAACAGGAGTATTCGCTGGACGATTTGCCGTCGGACAAGGTTGTATCATTCCTGATCAGGCTGGAACGAATAACCCCGTCCGGCGAACCGCTGCACAGGCTGATGTGTGATCTCGAGGTATGGTTCCGGAAATTTGACAAGGATGATAACACCCGGCAGAGTCTCGCCGGGGCCCTCAGCAATTGGTTCAAGGAGTATCTGACAATGGAAGACAAAATTGACTCCAGTCTTGACCCGTTGGATCAGCTGGAGCAGATAAAGAACCTCGCGATGGATTGGGACGCGCCGGATTGGGCCCATGGATGGATTGAGGAAAGCCTGACGGAAGGGATCGAAAAAGGCCTGACGAAAGGCCGGGAGGAAGGCCTGACGGAAGGGATCGAAAAAGGTCGGACGGAAGGCCTGACGGAAGGCCTGACGGAAGGGATCGAAAAAGGCCGGATGGAAGTGTTGGGGGAAATTCGGAAGAGTCTGTACCTTGATGTCGGATCGAGATTTGATCCGGAAGCGGTCGGACGACTGACCAAGCATCTGGACCAGATATCCGATCCGGGGCTGCTGTTGGAGATTTCCAAGAAGATCCACGAAGGCGCAACCTGTGCTGCGGTGCTCAAATGTCTCAAAACCGATCGCAATCGATCGGATGCTCCTTCCGGCACGTGAGGATGATTTCACCCGGCAGAGTCTCGCCAGGGCACTCAGCAACTGGGTTGGGGAGCATCTGATGCTGAAAGACAAAATTGACTCCAGTCTTGACCCGTTGGATCGGCTGGAGCAGATAAAGAACCTCGTGGTGGATTGGGACGTGCCGGATTGGGCCCATGGATGGATTGAAGAAAGCCTGACGGAAGGGATCGCAAAAGGCCGGGAGGAAGGCCTGACGGAAGGGATCGAAAAAGGCCTGACGAAAGGTCGGACGGAAGGCCGGACGGAAGTGCTGGGGGCAATTCGGAAGCGTCTGTACCGTCGGGTCGGATCGAGATTTGATCCGGAAGCGGTCGGACGACTGACCAAGCATCTGGATCAGATATCCGATCCGGATCTGCTGTTGGAGATTTCCGAGAAGATTCACGAAGGCGCAACTTGTGCCGCGCTGCTCGAATGTATCAAAACCGATCGCAATCGATCGGATGCTCCTTCCAGCACGTGAGGATGATTTCACCCGGCAGAGTCTCGCCAGGGCACTCAGCGACTGGGTTGGGGAGTATCTGATGCTGAAAGACAAAATTGACTCCAGTCTTGACCCGTTGGATTGGCTGGAGCAGATAAAGAACCTCGTGGTGGATTGGGACGTGCCGGATTGGGCCCATGGATGGATTAAGGATGGCATCGAAAAAGGCTGGATGGAAGGGTTCGAAGAAGGCCTGATGGAAGGTCGGATGGAAGTGCTGGGGGTAATTCGGAAGAGTTTGTACCTTGATGTCGGATCGAGATTTGATCCGGAAGCGGTCGGACGACTGACCAAGCATCTGGACCAGATATCCGATCCGGGGCTGCTGTTGGAGATTTCCAAGAAGATCCACGAAGGCGCAACCTGTGCTGCGGTGCTCCAATGTCTCAAAACCGATCGCAATCGATCGGATGCTCTTTCCGGCACGTGAGGCGGATGTGTTTTCGGGCCGAATGAAAAACAGCTTCCACCATTCCGGACAAGCCGGGCATCGCCGAATGAAGGCCATTCCGACGACGTCACGGCCGAACGGGCAACCTGTTGGCAGATCATTTGGTGGAAGTTCATCAGGTTGTCCCCGTCCAGCTCCAATCGGCTGACGGGTGTCTGCTTTTGAGGCTGTTGTGAAGTCGGTGCCAATTGCAGCGATGCGGCAGACTCTGGAGGGAGTGCCGGATCCGTAGCCGGTCATGATGCGTTCCAGGGGGATGCCGAAATCCGGACAGCCGGCGGTCGCAGCCTCGAGAAAGGCGTTGCGGTTCAGGCAGTTTCGCCGGGCATCCTCCAGCACCGGACAGCCCCGGGCGGTCCCGGCCCGCGGGGAATGCCGGATGTAGTGATTGCGTGCACGGGTTTGACCGTCTGCGGGCGGTGTGGTACGAGGGCGGACCGGAACGGTATGGGGGGAGGAACCTGTTATGTGGACTGGAATCAGGCGTTTGGCGGTGGTGGCGGCGGCCGGCACGGTGATGTTGTTTGCGGCCGGCGAGGCTGCGGTCGCGAAGATCAAGGTGGCGGGGATCTACACCCAGCCCATCCAGCAGAAATGGGATGCGCGCCTGCACCAGGCACTCAGCAACGCGCAGGATCGCGGCGAGATTGACTACATGTTCTCCGAGAAGGTCTCGAACACCGACTACATCCGCGTGCTGCGCGAATATGCCGAGAGCGGCGTCGATCTGGTGGTCGGCGAGGCGTTCGGCATCAGCCCGGAAGCCCGGAAGGTGGCCGATGACTATCCGGAGGTTGCGTTCCTGATGGGGGATCCCTTCCGGCCGCATGGCTCGAATTTTGCGGTGTTCGACAACTACATCCACGAACCCTGCTACCTGATGGGAATCCTGGCCGGCTCGATGACCCGGTCGAACCGGATCGGAATGGTCGGCGGCTATCCGATCGGTGAGGTCAACCGCCTGTTTCATGCGTTCATGAACGGAGCCCGTTCGGTCAACCCCGAGGCCCGGTTCAAGGTCACCTTCATCGGTTCCTGGTACGATCCGCCCAAGGCCAAGGAGGCCGCTTTCGCGCAGATCGAGGCCGGCGTGGACGTGCTCTATGCGGAGCGCGCCGGGGTGGTCGACGCGGCCCGCGCGAGCGGCATCATTGCCTTCGGCAATGTCAATGACATGAACAAGGAGGAGAACGGCACGGATGTGGTCGTCACCTCCGCCCTCTGGGACATGAATGCGGCCATCTCCAATGCCATCCAGGAGGTCGAGGAGGGCCGGTTCCAGGCCGCCGACTACAAGGAATGGACCATGATGCAAAAGGGCGGGGCCAGCCTGGCTCCGTATTACGAGTTCGAGGATCGGATCCCGGCGGGTGCCAAGGCGAAGGTCGCCAAGATCCGGGACGACATCCTGGCCGGCCGGTATGAGGTCGAGATCATCGACGACGAGCCGAAATCGACCTACTGAGCGGGGTTTCCTGATCGGGGCTGTGGACGAAGTTCTCAGGCTCGTCGGCGTCAGCAAGCGCTTCGGGTCCCTTCTCGCCAACGACGGGATCGATCTGTCGCTGGCCGCCGGTGAGGTGCTCGCCCTGCTGGGCGAGAACGGGGCCGGCAAGACGACCCTGATGAACATCATCTTCGGCCACTATGTGGCCGATGCGGGCCGGGTGGAGGTGGCCGGCCGGCCGCTGCCACCGGGATCGCCGGAGGCGGCGATCCGGGCCGGCATCGGCATGGTCCACCAGCATTTCACCCTCGCCGACAATCTGACGGTGCTGGAGAATGTCATTCTGGGCCGCGAGCCGCTCTGGTCGCCCTCCCAGAAACTGGCGGCCGGCCGGCGTCGGCTGCGGGGACTCTCCGAGCGGTTCGGACTCGAGGTGGAGCCCGACGCCCGGGTGGGGAGCCTGAGTGTCGGCCAGAGACAGCGGGTCGAGATCCTCAAGGCGCTCTATGCCGATGCCCGGATCCTGATCCTGGACGAGCCCACCGCCGTTCTGACACCGCAGGAGACGGAGAGTCTTTTCGTGACCCTGCGCCGGCTGGTGGAGCAGGGCTGTTCGGCGATTCTGATTTCCCACAAGCTCGACGAGATTCTCCGGGTCAGCGACCGGATCGCGGTGCTGCGCGGCGGCTGCCTGATCGGCGACCTGCCGACCGCCGACGCCGATCGTGACCGGCTGGCCGAGATGATGGTCGGGCACAAGGTGGTCCGTCCCCATGCCGAGCCCCTGGCCCCCGGGGCGCCGGTGCTCCGCCTGGAGGCGGTCACGATGGCCGTGGGCGAAGGCGGCGGGGGCGGGCTCGATTCGGTCGATCTCGAGATTCGCGCGCATGAGATCATCGGCATCGCCGGGGTGGCGGGCAACGGCCAGAACGCGCTGGTCGATCTGGTCTGCGGCATGCGCATGCCGGTCTCCGGCCGGGTCGAGCTGCTGGGCCGGCGGCTGGAGCGGGCCGATCCCCGTGCGGTGGTCGCGGCCGGAGTCGGCCGCATTCCCGAGGACCGCCATGCCCGGGGGATCATCGGGGAAATGGCGGTCTGGGAAAATCTGATCAGCGAGGATGTGCGCGGTCCGTCTTTCTGCCGCGCCGGCCTGCTGCTCGACCGGGGGGCCGCCCGGCGGCATGCGCAGGAGCTGATTGAACGCTATGACATCCGCTGTTCCGGGCCGCAGGCGGAGGTCCGTCTGCTGTCGGGCGGCAATATGCAGAAACTCATCCTGGCCCGCGGCCTGTCCCGGGAACCCCGCCTGGTGGTGGCGAACCAGCCCACCCGCGGGCTGGATGAGGGGGCCATCGCCTATGTCCACGGCCAGCTGCTGGCGGCGCGGCGGCGGGGGGCCGGCGTGTTGCTGGTGTCCGATGATCTGGACGAGCTGTTTGCGCTCGCGGATTCACTCTTCGTGATCTATCGCGGCCGTCTCGGCCGGGCCCGCGACCCGGACGCCACGCGGATCGGCCGGATGATGAGCGGCCAGGCGGTGACATGAGCGGGGCGGCGGATTTCCGGCGCGGCCCCCGGCCGGCGGTCCGGGGGAGGTCCGGGCGATGAGACTCGAGCCGCGCGAGCGGGTGCCGCTCTGGATGGCGGTGGGGGCACCGCTGCTGGCCGTGGTGGCCAGCCTGCTGCTCTGCTCCCTGCTGGTCCTGTGGAGCGGAGAATCGATCGGCGAGGCTCTCCTCCTGCTGGTGACCGGCGCGCTCGGTTCGAAATTCGCCATCACCGAGACCCTGTCCCGGTCCACGCCGCTGATCTTCACGGGGCTCGCGGTGGCGGTCGCGTTTCGCGCCAGACTCTGGAATATCGGGGGCGAGGGCCAGTTCTATTTCGGCACCCTGGCGGTCACCTGGCTCGGCACCGGTCTTCTCACCCTGCCGCCGCTGCTGCTGATCCCGCTCCTGTTTCTGGCCGGTGCCGCGGCCGGCGGCGGGCTGCTGTATGTCCCGACCTTGCTGAAGGCACGATTGAAGGTGGATGAGGTGGTCACCACGCTGTTGCTCAATTTCGTGGTCCTGCTGCTGGTCAGCTATCTGATTGAAGGGCCGTGGAAAGATCCCCAGTCCCTGGGCTGGCCCCAGGCCGCCCCGGTCATCAGCGAGGGCGTCTTGCCGAAACTGCTGGCCAAAACCCGGTTGCATCTCGGGTTTGTGGTCGCCCTGGCGGCGGCGGCGGGGATCTGGCTGATGATGTCGTTCACCGTATGGGGCTATGAAATTCGCGCCGTCGGCCACAATGCCGAAGCCGCCGGCTTTGCCGGGATCTCGATCAACCGGACCCTGCTGCGCACCGCCCTGATCAGTGGTGGTCTGGCCGGCATGGCGGGGGTCTCCGAGGTTGCCGGCCTGAAAGGGTATCTGACTCTCGATATCTCCCCGGGTTTCGGTTACGCGGGCATCGCCGTCGCCATGCTGGCGCAGCTGCACCCTCTGGGAGTGGTGGCCGCGGCGGTTTTCCTTTCCGCCATCTTTGTCGGGGCCGATTCGATGAGCCGCGCGACCGACGTGCCGAGCTATCTTGCCGATGTGATCACCGCGGTCTCCCTTCTGCTGGTGCTGCTCAGCGTCATGCTGGCGCGCTGGCGGGTGCGGTGGTCGTGAGGCGGCCGGTCGGGGTGCGGTGAGATGCTCGACATCCTTGAGATACTGGCTGCCGTCGGCTTCTGGACCGCGACCCTGCGCATTGTCAGCCCGCTGGTTTTTGCCACTTTGGGAGAACTGATCTGCGAGCGTGCCGGGGTTCTCAATCTCGGCATTGAGGGGATCATGACCATCGGGGCGATGTCGGGCTGGATGTGGGTCTACCAGGGGGGCGGCCTCTGGGGCGGGGTGCTGTTTGCGGCCCTGGTCGGAGCGGTGTTCGGCCTCCTGCATGCCGGGTTCACGGTTCATTTCGGCCTCTCGCAGCATGTCACCGGCATCGGGGTGACGCTTCTGGCCATGGCTCTCAGCTCCTACATTTTCCGCATGCTTCTGCCGGAAGTGTCGACGCCCCCCAAGATCGTGCCGTTCCAGCCCTACGAAATCCCGCTGCTCTCCGAGATCCCTCTGCTCGGTCCGGCGGTGTTCAGCCAGACTCCTCTGACCTATCTGGCGCTTCTGCTGGTGCCGGCGGTCTGGTATCTGCTCTACCGCACCCCGCTCGGTCTGGCGGTGCGCATGGCCGGTGAAAATCCGGCCGCGGTCGAGGCACAGGGCATCGATGTGCTGCTGCTGCGGACCGGAGCGGTGATGGTTGGCTCGGCCCTGATGGCGATCGGCGGGGCCTTTCTGACGATGTCGGCCTTTGATGCGTTCTATTTCGGCATGGTCAACGGCCGCGGCTGGATCTGCGTCGCGCTGGTGATTTTCGCCTCCTGGCGGCCCGGCAAGGCACTGCTCGGCGCACTCCTGTTTGCCGGACTCGACGCCCTGCAGGTGCGTGCGCAGCAGGTGGCCGGGGCTTTCGTTCCCTACCAGTTCTTTCTTGCCCTGCCGTATCTCCTCAGCATTGCCGCGATGGTGGCGGTGTCGCGCCGCGCCGCCTATCCGAAGGCGCTGCTGGCACCGTTCCGGCGTGGCGACCGCATCTAGGGGTGATGGATCGACCGGTTGTCCGTCCGGCCCGGGCCGGAGATGCGGGCGCTCGCCAGGGCCGGACTTTTTTGCCTGCTCGAAGACCGCCACCCCCGACGCGAGCGGCTTCCTCGCGGCAACGGGTACGACCCCAGGGCAGCTCCAAACAGCAGGCACCCCTCAGCCGGTTGGGCCCGGACGGGAATCTTCAAGGAACTTCCGGAGCCAAATAACTGAGGAATGTGCTATACGGGATGTGCCGGACCGGGCAACCGAACCGTATGAGCCGGGCTCATGGGCCGTTTGCGCAGATAAATTTGGAGGGTCAATATCCCGATGGTTTCCATATCTCCGTGCCGCTCCCGAGGGGAGCGATACATGGCGAAGGAGGACGATGCATGTTCTCCGAGCGTGCTGCCCTCTCCCCTGTCATCCCACTCCGGGGAGATCGAGGGCGGGGGGCCGTGCAGTCAGAAACCCCGGCTCTGGCGGAGATATCGCATCGGATATGCGCTGGTGCTGGCCGTCTTGATGCTGCCGGTATCCGGTGAATCTCTGGCGCAGGGGACCATTGTGAAGCAAGTCACTATTACTAATGATATGTTCGACGAAGATGGGGGCCGTGATCTTTATAGACCGGTAGTAAGGTTCTCCCCGGAGTTAGCGGTAGATTCGGTATTTGTTCTTACGGTGGGCGTCACCGGAGACTCGGCGGAGAGGGGCACAGACTACACTACTCCTGCAACGACGTACACTATGAACATAACCACTGGTACGACGGACGCCAGGCAATACCGTCCAACCATCCCGGTCCTTCCAATCGACAATTCGGTTCGTGAGGCCAACAAAGTCATTACGGTCACCGGGACTCTGACGCCCCCTGCTGGTTATGCGGTAATGACCGGAACGATAACGATTGTGGAGGACGACCCGGTCGCGGTCATCCTTGACGATGTGAATGTGGATGAAGATGTCGTCGGCGGCATGGTGACGGTCACGGCGAGGTTGAGTGCTGCGGCTGCAGGGGCCTTCACAGTCATGGCCTCGACCGCTGACGGCACGGCGGTCGCGGGCAGCGACTACACCACGACCACCACGATGCTGAACTTCACCGGGACTGCGAATGAGACGCAGACGTTCATGGTGCCGATCACGATTGACGCCATCGCCGAGGGGGATGAGACCTTCACGGTTTCGCTGTCCGGCAGCAGCAGAGCTGCGGTCAGCACTCCCGGTCCCGATGCCACGGTCACGATCGTCGACGATGACATAGCGACGGTCACTCTGGGGGCCAGCAGGAGTGTGGATGAAGGCATCGGCACGGTGACGCTCGCGGCGACGCTGGATGTTGCGGTTCAGGGGGGCGTCACAGTCACTGTCAGGACCGTCGCTCAGATAGCGGGGGCCGGGACCGCTAGTGTGGGCACTGACGTTGATACGCTCACGATGGAGCTGATTTTCGCCGAGACGGAGAGCGGGATGAAGACGTTCACGGCGCAGATCACGGATGACGGCATTGTCGAGGGGGATGAGATCTTCGATATCATCGTAAGTGGCATCTCGCGGACGCATGTCAACGGTAGCTTCGTGATGCAAAGAATCACGATCACCGACAATGACGTGGCGACGGTCACCCTGGGGGACGAGACGGTGGATGAAGACGTCGCCGGCGGCGCGGTGACGGTCACGATGACGCTGGATAAAATGGTTCAGGGTGGCTTCAGCGTCGAAGTCTCGACCACGGACGGCACGGCGACCGCGGGCAGCGACTACGACTTTCTCAGCGGGGATCAGCAGTTTTTCCTCGGGGATGCACTAAATGAGACGGTGAGGTTCTCGGTGGCGATCACGGACGACACCGAAACCGAGGGGCCTGAGACGTTCGGCCTCTTTCTGAGCACTCTGCTCAACACGACGGCGTCGGTCGTTATCACCGACACTGCCACGGTGACCATCTCCGACGATGAAGCGCCGGCTCCCCTCGTGGGGAGCGAGACGGTGGCTGAAAATGTCGCCAGCGGCGTGGTGACGGTCACGGTGACACTGCCTGGCGCGGCTCTGAGTGCCTTCACCGTCGATGTCTCGACGGGTGGCGGCACGGCGACCGCGGGCAGCGACTACACCGCGGTCACCAACCAGACGCTGTCGTTTGCCGGGACGACGGACGAGACGCAGGAGTTCACGGTGACGATCATGAACGACAGCCTGGTCGAGGGGCCTGAGACCTTCGTGGTCTCGTTGAGCAACCCGACCGGCGGTGGGCCGGAGGGGATCGTTGCCACCGCCACCGCGACGCTCACGATCACCGACGATGACACGGCGACAGTCACCCTTAGCGACGCGACAGTGAATGAAGGTGTCGGCACGGCGACGGTCACGGCGACGCTGCAGGTTGGGGTTCCGTCTGGCTTCAGCCTCACTTCCGAGACCGCGAACGGCACGGCGGTCGCGGCCAGCGACTACACCGCGAACGAGAGCTCCGACATAACGGTTTTCACTGGGACTGCGGGGGAGACGCAGGAGTTCACGGTGTTGATCACGGATGACACCATTGTCGAGGCGACTGAGACCTTCAGCCTCTCGCTGAGCCTCCATAGCGGGACGACGGGGTTGCTCGATCTCACCGACACGGCCACGGTGACCATCAACGACAATGACACGGCGACGATCACCCTGGGGGACGAGACGGTGGCTGAAGATGCCGGCACGGTGACGGTCACGGCGACGCTGGACACCGCGGTCCAGGGGACTGGCTTCACGGTCACGGTCTCGACCGCGGACGGCACGGCGACCACCGCCGGGGGCGACTACACCACGACCACCACGATGCTGACGTTCGCCGGGACGGCGAATGAGGAGCAGGAGTTCACGGTGGCGATCACGGACGACAGCACGGTCGATGTGGCGGAGACGTTCACCGTTGCGCTGTCCGGGCTGACCGGCACGACGTTGGTCAATCTCGGTCCCGCTGCCACGATCACGATCACCGACAATGAGACGGCGACGGTCACCCTTGGCGACGAGGGTGTGGGTGAAGGCGACGGCATGGTGACAGTCACGGCGACGCTGGACACCGCGGTCCAGGGGGGCTTCATGGTCACGGCCTCGACCACGGACGGCACGGCGCTGGCCGGGAGCGACTACACCACGACCAGCACGGTGCTGGTGTTCGCCGGGGCGGCGAACGAGACGCAGGAGATCACGGTGCCGATCCTCGAAGACACCGATACCGAGGGGGCTGAGATGTTCACTGTCGGGCTGTCCGGCACGACGTCGCTGGCCACTATCACCGACACGGCCACGGTCAGGATCTCCGACAATGAAGGACCGACGGTCAGCTTCGACACCGTCCCGCCGGTGGCTGAGAGCGGCATGGTGACGATCACGGCGAGGCTGTCTGGCGCGGTCACGGGAGGCTTCACGGTCTTGGTCTCGACCACGAACGGTACGACGTTGGCAAGCGACTACACCGCGGTCATCGACCATATGCTGACTTTTGCCGGGACGGAGGACGAGCCCCAGACATTCCCGGTGTCGATCACCGCTGACGAGGTGCTCGAGGGGGATGAGACGTTCACCGTCGCGCTGTCGGGGCTGGCCGGCACTACGGAGACGGTCAATCTCGGTTCCGCTGCCACGATCACGATCACCGACGATGACACGGCGGCGGTCACCTTGGGCGACGCGACGGTGGCTGAAGATGTCGGCACGGTGACGGTCACGGCGACGCTGGACACATTGGTCGAGGGGGCTTTCTCGGTCATGGTCTCGACCACAGGCGGGACGGCAACCGCGGGCGACTACACCACGACCACCACGATGCTGACGTTCGCCGGGACCGCTCCGGTGGGGGAGGAGCAGACGTTCACGGTAGCGGTCACCGACGACAGCACGGTCGAGGGGGAGGAGACCTTCAGCGTTTCGCTGAGCGGCCTGGTCGGCGGCAGGGCTGCGGCGGAGGTCGATCTCACCGACACGGCCACGGTGACCATCACCGACAACGACACGGCGGCGGTCACCCTGGGGAACGAGACGGTGGATGAGGACGCTGGCACGGTGACGGTCACGGCGACGCTGGACAACGCGGTCCAGGGGACTGGCTTCACGGTCACGGTCTCGACCGCGGCCGGGACGGCGACCGCGGACAGCGACTACACCACGACCACCATGATGCTGATGTTCGCCGGGACGGCGGATGAGATGCAGACGTTCACGGTGCCGATCCTCAATGACGCAGATGCCGAGGGGGGTGAGACGTTTACCGTCTCGCTGAGCACCCTGACCGGCACTACGCTGACGGTCGATATCAGCTCCACCGCCACGGTCACGATCACGGATGATGATGTACCGAATGTCATGCTGGCCGATATGACGGTGGGCGAGGCGGCCGGCACGGTGACGGTCACCGCGACGCTGGATATTGCGGTCTCCGGGGGGTTCATGGTGAATGCCTCGACTGCGGATGGCACCACAAATGGAGCGACCGCGGGCAGCGACTACACCGCGGTCACCGACCAGACGCTGACCTTTGCCGGGACGGTGGGGGAGATGCAGACGGTCGTGGTGACGATCCTCGAAGACACCGACATCGAGGAGGATGAGACGTTCAGCGTCTCGCTGAGCACCCTGACCGGCACTGCGGTGACGGTGGGTACCAGCTCCACCGCCACGGTCACGATCGAGGATGATGACAGGCCGACGATCACCCTGGGCGACGTGACGGTGACCGAAGGCGACGACCCGATGACGGCGACGGTCACCGCGACGCTGGATATCGCGGTCTCCGGGGGGGTCACGGCCGATGTCTCGACCACGGACGGGACGGCGACCGCCGGGAACGACTACACCACGACCAGCACGATGGTGACGTTCACCGGGACGGCGGGCGAGATGCAGGAGTTCACGGTGCCGATCCTCGACGACGAGGATTTTGAAGTGGAGGAGATGTTCAGTGTCACACTGACCAACATCTCGGTGCTGGCCGATATCAACTCTGCCACGGTCACGATCGCCGATGATGACACGCCCCCGCTGTCGGCCGGGCTGGTTCTCAGCCCCACCAGCGTGACCGAAGGCAGCGGCTCCACGACCATCATGGTGACGGCGACGATTGCAGGCGCCGGCGAGTCGGTCCTGTCAGATACCGAAGTGACGGTCACGGTGGCCGGCGGCACGGCGACTGAGGGGACGGATTTCACTGCGGTCGCTCCTTTCACATTGACCCTCCTGGCGGGGGCCAGCAGCGGCACGGGCAGTTTCGTTCTGATGGTGACGGATGATGAGGAGGACGACCCCACTGAGACCGTGACGGTTTCCGCTACGGCGGCCGGAATTGACTTCCCTTCTTCCGCGACGCTGACGATCACTGAGGCGCCCCCGCTGTCGGCCGGGCTGGCTCTCAGCCCCGCCCGCGTGGCCGAGGGCCGCGACCCCACGACCATCACGGTGACGGCGACGATTGCAGGCACCGGCGGGTCGGTTCTGTCGGATACCGATGTGACGGTCACGGTGGCCGGCGGCACGGCGACTGCGGGGGTGGATTTCACTGCGGTCGCTCCTTTCACCTTTACCCTCCTGGCGGGGGCCAGCCGCGGCACGGGCAGTTTCGTTCTGGCGGTGATGGAGGATGAGGAGGACGACCCCAATGAGACCGTGACGGTTTCCGCTACGGCGTCCGGAATTAACTTCACTTCTTCCGTGACGCTGACGATCACCGAGGGGGACATCGAAGCGGTGCTGGAAGCCGTCGTGCCGGAGCTGGCGCAGCTGTCGGCGAGCAGTGTGGTGGACGCGGTGGCGGGTCGCATCGGGCGGGTGGTGGCCGGCATTTCGGCGGGTCCCCTGGTCAGTTTTTCCGGTCATCCGTCGGTTGCCACGGCACTGGCGGCCAACGAGCAGGTGCTGAACGAGGGCGGTCTGGACTGGCAGGAGTTTTTGGGGGGCTCGTCCTTCGATCTGACTCTCGCCGGCACGGAGACAGCGGCACCGGCCGCGGGCGGCCAGGCGGCATCGGACGGCGATGTCGGGATCTGGGCGTCGGGTGATTACGAGCGCATCTCAAGCAAGGATGCCGGGCAGGGCGAAGATGTCGGGCTGGGCGAATGGGAGGGTGATCTGTTCAGTGCCCATCTGGGTATCGACCGGCGCCTTTCCGAGAGTGTTCTGGTCGGTCTGGCCGTCTCCTGGTCCAAGGGCAGTTTTGAGTTTGATGACAACCCGGCGAACAATACGGATTCGCAACTGGTGGCCCTCAGCCCGTATTTCGGCTGGAACTCGGGGGACGGTGCCGGCCTGTGGGTGATGGCCGGCCATGGCCGGGGAGAGATCGAACAGGAAGATCTGCCGGACTCGAAACGGGATATTACGATGGCGATGGTGGCCGCAGGCGGGAACCAGAGGATCGTCGGAGACGCTGAGTGGGCGCTGGACATCCGGGGAGAGGTCTCGGCGGCGCAGCTGGAGACGACCGAGGCCAGCGGCAGTTCGGCGGCCAGTGGCAGTTCTGTGGCCATGACGGCGGGCGTGCGCCGCCTGCGGCTGGCTCTGGAGGCGGGGAGTTCGGTCCAGCGGGATTCGGGGGCGCGGCTGACCCGGTCCGCGGCACTCGGCATCCGCCATGACGGTGGCGACGGGGATACCGGTCTGGGGGCCGAGCTCGACGGCGAGTTGGGCTGGTCGCTTCCGGACTCAGGCGTGACACTGAGAGTCACCGGCCATGTGCTGCTGGTACCTGCGGGGGATCTCAGGGAATGGGGCGCGGGAGGCCTGATCCACTACGCCCCCGCCCAGGCAAAGGGGCGCGGGCTGTCGCTCCGGGTGCAGCCGTTCTGGGGCCAGGCGGAAAGCACCCCCGGGCAGCTTTGGGAGCATCGGGTCGCGGAGCTGGAGTCGGCGGATGGCGATGCACCGGAAGCCCGGCTCGTCACCGATGTCGGTTGGGGTCTGCCGGCACTGTCCGGGCGCGGTCTGGTCACTCCCTATAGCGGTCTGGAACTGTCGGAGGGTGGAGACCGGGTCTACCGTCTGGGCAGCCGGTTTGAGACCGGTTCGGTCTTCAATATCGATCTTGCGGGCGATCGTACGGAGAAGGGAGGCCGTCCCGAGTACGGCATCGACCTGCACCTCCGGATGCAGTGGTAGGAGCCGTCGCGGTCCGGTTCGGCGGTGTTGCCGCTCGAACCGGGTCTGCGGAAGGGATCCTGCAGCAGCCCCCGGCCTGCAGACGCATGCCGACCTTCGGGCGCAGACGGTGGCGGCCCTGCGCGGGCTGATGGTCCTGAGGTTCGTGTTGATCGTCCGGACCTAAGGGCGCAGATAGAACGGTGGCACGGCCCACCGACATGACCGCCGGGGGTGCGGCAGGCGGATAGCCGCCCAAAACATCGTGCCGTTCCAGTCCTATGAGGGGCCGTTGCTCTCCGCGGGGTCCTCCTGCTCCGGCCGGCGGTGTTCCACCAGACTCCCTGACCTATCTGGCGTGGCTGCGGGTGCCGAGGGTCTGGGTTCTGCTCTATCGCACGCCGCTCGGCCTGGCCGTGCACCTGGCCGGCGAGAATCCAGCCGTGGCCGATCTGCGGGATATCGACGTGCTGTGGGCACGGACCGGGGCGGTGACGGCCGGTTCGGCCCTGATGGCGGTGCCTTTCTTACGAGGTCGGCGTTTGATGCGGGCTGTTTCGGCCCGCTCCACGGCCGCGGCTGGACCTGCGCCGCTCGGGTGATCTTTGCCTCCTGGCCGCCCGGCGAGATGCGGATCGGCGCATTCCTGCGCGTCGGACCCGATGCCCTGCCGATGCGTGCGCAGCAGGGTGCCGGGGCGGTCGTTTCCCACCCCGTTCTTTCCTGCCCTGCCGCATCTTCTCAGCATTGCCGCGATGGTGGCGGTGTCGCACCGTGCCGCCGTATCCGCAGGCGTTGCTGTCACCGTTCCGGCGTGGTGGCCGCATCCCGCGGGGCGAACCCGATTGAGCGCCCCGGCCGGTGTCCCGAACGGACGGTTTGCTTCCTGCCTGCCTTCAGTCTTTTTCTGTGTCTTTCCCCGTCTGGCGGGAGTGCCATCTGTGATTGCCTGCATGTCCTTGCCATCCTATCCGGATATATGCTAAACGTTCTCCTTGCTTTGCAGTTCCTTGCAGGTTAGTAGCGACTCCGACCTGCACTGTTGTTGCGGACGACCGAAATCAGGAGGGCAATCAGATGTCAGCGATTCGTATTCTGTCAGGATTTTTCACACAAGGACCGGAACGTGTTCCAGGTTCTCCGAGCGTTCCGAAAACCGCTCTGTCAGGCGGCTCCGGAGAGATCGGAAACGGGCGCAGCCCTGCGGACCGGTCCGGGCGCCAGAAATTCTGGCTCCGGCGGGGATGCCGCGCCGGATGCGCGCTGATGTTTGCCCTGTTGCTGCTGCCGGTAGCGGGAGAGTCCCTGGCGCAGACGGCCACGACCACGATCGAGCTGGAGGTGAGTACGGATACCGTGCTAGAATACACCATCACTGAAATTACGATAACGGCGAAGTATCCGGAGGGCAGCACGGCACCCGCTACGGCTAGCACGGTGAGTATCGCTGTGGCGGGCGGTCCGACCGGCCGGACTGCACTCGGGGGTGCCACCGTGGGCAACGAGAACGTGGACTACAGAGCGATCGACATGTTCGATCTCGAGATCGCCGCAGGGGCTACGGAAGGCACGAGCGTCATAACCCTGACGGCGGCTGGCGATGTTATCGCGGAAGATGGCGGGGAGGTCCTGCACATCACCGGTACGTTGACCAACTTTACCATTGATCCCGTGGGGGTGACGATCAACGATGACCCCTCGTTCCCTACCACGATCAATCTGGGTCTGAGTACAAATCATGTGGCCGAAAACGCGATGACCGAGATTATGGTGACGGCGGCGTTTCCGGAGGGCAGCAGGACGCTGACGGCGGATGCCGTGGTGACGGTCGCGGTGGGGGTCGGCACGGCGCAGACGACGGATTTCACGGCGGTCACTGCTTTCACGCTCACCATCCCCATGGGGATGAGCTCCGTGACGGGGAGCTTCAGTCTGACGACGGCTGACGATACTGATGTGGAATCCGGTGGGGAGACCCTGACCGTCTCCGGTACGGCGGCCGTCCCCAGCGTGTTTGGCGTTACCATTGCTGACGTGACCCTGACGATCGTCGACGACGACTCGCCCCCTACTATGATTCTTATCGGTCTGGATCCAGTAAGTGTGATCGAAGGCAGCGGCACCATGACCATTACGGCGACGGCAGCGTTTCCGCCGGGCAGCGTGGCAGTTACGCCGGCTGCCGCTACCAATGTGGTGTTCACGGTGGGTAATGGCACCGCGACGGCGAGTGTGACGGGGACTGAGGGTGATTTCGAGGTGGCGGCAACGACTTTCACGGTCATCATCCCCGCATCGGGTACCGAAGGTACGGGCAGTATCGATCTGACGGTGAATGACGATACTGAATTGGAGACGATCCCTGAGACCATACAGTTCACGCCCACGGGTCTTGCTACCTATACCTTTGTACCTACTACTGCGTTTGCACCTGCTAGTGCGATCTTGACGGTGGAGATCGAAGACAATGATACGCAAGCGGACACAATTACGCTGAGTCTGGATCCAGAAAGTGTGGACGAAGACAGCGGCATCACGACCATTGAGGTGACGGCGAGTATTCCGGATGGCACTGCGACGGGAGCGGATCTCTCTGTGATGGTCACGCTGGCGACGGAGGATGACGCCTTCACCGCAACCCCAAGCATGGAAGAAACCGGCGATATTGCGGCTGTCCTCGGGGATTTTGCAACGGACATGCTTCCCACGATAACCATCACGGCCGGTATGCTCACAGGGAGTGGTACCTTCATGCTGACGGCGGTCGACAATGCGGATGAGGAGGAAAATAAGACCTTGGTATTTTCTGCAACCGCGATTACAGACTATACCATTGTGAATGCAACGCTGACGATCCAGAATAGCGACGGAGGAGGAGCGTCAGCGTCGATGGAAGCCGTCCTGCCGGAGCTGGCGCGGGCATCCGTGACAAGTGTGATTGATGTCCTGTCCGGGCGGATCGCACAAGTGGCTTCTGGCTCTTTGGGCGATGGTTCGGTCAGTTTTGCCGGCCATTCGTCCCTCGCTCAGGCACTCGCGGCCAACCAGCAGGGGCTGAACGATGGCGACCTGTCCCTGCTGGAGGCTTTGGGGGGATCGTCCATCGCCCTCGAACTTGATGGCACGGGCACGGCGGCACCGTCGGCCGGTGGCCAGGCGGGGTCGTCCGGGGTTGGGGTCTGGGCCTCGGCCAACTACGACCGCATATCGAGCAAAGCTGAAGGGTTGGGTGACTGGGACGGCAGCCAGTTCAGCCTCTTTGTGGGTGTGGACGGGCACGTTTCCAAGAATACCGTGATTGGAGTGGCCGCTTCCTGGTCCAAAGGCAGCACTGAGTTTGACGACGACCCCACGCTCGACATAGATACCGGTCTTCTCGGCCTGAATCCCTATATCGGCTGGCATTCGGCAGACGGCAAGAAAACCGCCTGGGGGACGGTCGGCTACAGTACGGGCGATTTCGAGCAGGATCAGCAGAACAACCTCAAGACAGATCTCAAGATGACCGTGCTGGCCGTAGGTGGAAGCACCCGTATTGCCAAACGGGCGGGGTTCGATTTCGACATCAAGGGTGATCTCTCGACGGCGGAGCTGTCCACGGATGCCGTCGACATGATGCCGGAGGTGAAGTCGAAGGCTCACCGTGCACGGGTGGCTGTGGAGGCCGAGGTTAACAAAGCATCCGACTCAGGTGCGCATGTGATGCGGTCCGTGGCTCTCGGTCTCCGCTATGACGGCGGTGACGGGGATACCGGCTCCGGGCTCGAGCTCGACGGCGGGCTGGACTGGTCGGGCAGGAGCTTGTCGGTGTCCGGTGCCGCCAATGTGCTGCTGTTCCATACGGGGGATCTCAAGGAATGGGGCGTGGGGGGCCTGATCCGCTACGCACCCTCCCATGCGAAAGGGCGCAATCTGACCTTCCGGGCGCAGCCGTCCTATGGCCGGGGAGAGAGCGGTTCCGGGCAGCTCTGGGACCAGCAGGTCAAGGATCTGGACGAGGATGGCAGGGAACCGGAAGCCCGGCTCGTCATGGATGCGGGCTGGGGTCTGGCGGCCCTGTCCGGACGCGGTCTGGTCACTCCCTATAGCGGCCTCGAACTGTCAGAGGGTGGATCCCGGGTCTACCGCCTGGGCAGTCGGGTTGCGGTCGATTCGGTCTTCAACATCGACCTTGCCGCCCATCGCACGGAGGATGGAGACAGCCCCGAGCATGGGATTGGCCTGCAGCTCGGGATGCAGTGGTAGAAGCTTCCGCAGGTTGCTGACAGCCGGAACGGGTCTGCGGAAGGTATTCTTCCGCAGCACCCGGCCGGTGTCGGCGTGAAAACCCGGCCCACCGGGCACTCCCGCCATGCGGGGGAAGGATGCCGGAAAAGAGCAAACAAGAGCAGCACAAGCCGGTCCCCGATCCTCCACTCTGTGGCCGGGCTGTCCGGTCTGCGGGCGATGGAACGGTGCGGCCCGCACCGTGCGGCTCCCGGCACTCCGCTGGTGGAGACAGGGTTTCGGCTCGGTGGCCGACGGATGCCGGAGCGGGGTGGTTTGCCCGGTCGGGGTGAGTGCCCCCGCGGGCCGTCGGGCAGGCCTGGGATCTGTTGGGCGGAGATCTTCGGGAAGATGCCGGTGACCGCCACCCCTTGCCTTTCTTTCCGCACGTCCTCCACCCGTCGGCATCGGCCACGCATGTATGCGCAATCCATGCGACCCACCGGGAAGGGCTTCCGGTCTTCCCCATCCGGGTCGGAATCGTCTGCGGAGGACCCCCATGCTTGATCTGTTGATCCGCAATGCCAATCTCCCCGACGGACGCCAGGGCATGGATATCGCGGTCCGGGACGGCAAGATTCTTGAGGTGGCGGCGGGAATCGAGGCGGAGGCGCAGGAGACCCTGGAGCTGGAGGGGGGCCGGCTGGTCACCCCGCCCTTTGTGGACCCCCATTTCCATCTCGATGCCACGCTCAGCGCCGGACGCCCGCGCGTCAATCGGAGCGGCACCCTGCTCGAGGGGATCGAGATCTGGGGCGAGCTCGCGCCGACCCTGACTGTGGAGGATGTCCAGTCCCGGGCCCGGGAACTCTGCCACTGGTCGATCGCCCGCGGCTGCCTGGCGATCCGCAGTCATGTCGATGTCACCCAGGACTCCCTGGTCGCGGTCGATGCCCTGCTGGATCTGCGACGGGAACTCGCCCCCTGGATCGATCTCCAGCTGGTGGCGTTTCCGCAGAACGGGTATCTCCGCCACCCGAACTCCCAGGCCAATCTGCTCCGCGCCCTCGACCGGGGGGTCGATGTGGTCGGGGGCATTCCGCATTTCGAGCGCACCATGGCCGAGGGCGCCGCCTCGGTGCAGGCACTCTGCGAGATCGCCGCCGAGCGCGGGCTTCTGGTCGACATGCATTGCGACGAGACCGACGATCCCAATTCCCGCCATGTCGAGACCCTGGCCTGCGAGACCCGGCGCCTCGGCCTCGAGGGGAGGGTCGCCGCCTCGCATCTGACCTCCATGCATTCGATGGACAATTACTATGTCAGCAAGCTGCTGCCCCTGATGCGCGAGGCCGGCCTCGCCGCGATCGCCAATCCGCTGGTCAACATCCTGATCCAGGGCCGCCACGACACCTATCCCAAGCGCCGCGGCCTGACGCGGGTGAAGGAGCTGCTCGGCGCCGGCATCCCGGTCGCGCTCGGCCATGACTGCGTCATGGATCCCTGGTACGGGCTGGGCTGCCATGACATGCTCGAGGTCGCCCATATGGCCGTGCATGTCGGCCAGATGAGCGGCCAGGAGGAGATGCGGGCGATGTTTGCCGGGGTCACCCGCACCGCCGCCGAGATCCTGCATCTGGAGGGGTACGGTCTGGAGCCCGGCTGCCATGCCGATCTCGTCGTTCTGCAGGCGCGCGATCCGGTGGAGGCGATCCGCCTGCGCGCGACCCGGCTCTATGTGCTGCGCCGCGGCCGCATCATCGCCCGGACCGCGCCGGAAGAGGCGGTGCTCGATCTTGGCGGCGAGCGGCGGAAGGTGGATTACCTGCCCGGCTGACCGGGAGAGAGGGGGCGGTCAGACCGCCATCAGGGCCGGATCTTCGAGATACAGCCGGATGGCCTGGAGGAATTGCGCCCCGAGGGCTCCGTCAATGGCCCGATGGTCGACGGACAGGGTCGCCGTCATCATCACCGCCTGCCGGATCTCGCCGTCCATCACCACAGCCCTCGCTTCCCCGGCCCCGAGGGCGAGGATGGAGCCTTGCGGGGGATTGATGACCGCGTCGAAATTCCGGATTCCGTACATGCCGAGATTGGAAAGGGTGAAGGCGCCGCCCTGGTATTCATGCGGTGCCAGCCGGCGCTTGCGGGCCCGCGCGGCGAGGTCCTTCATCTCTTCGGAGATCACCGAGACCGGCTTGGCCTCGGCCCCCCGCACCACCGGCGTGAAGAGCCCGCCCTCGATCGCAACGGCGACGGCCACATCGACGCGATGGAAGCGCAGGATGCGGTCGCCGGCAAACGCCACGTTGCAGTCCGGCACGTCGCGAAGCGCCAGGGCCGCGGCCTTGATGGCGTAGTCATTGACCGAGAGTTTCTTGCCGTGCTCGGCCAGCCGGGCGTTGGCCCGGGCCCGGGCCGCCAGAAGGGCGTCGAGGTGGATGTCCACGGTCAGATAGAAATGCGGAATGGTCTGCTTGGCCTCGGTCAGGCGCCGGGCCACTGTGCTGCGCATGGCGTCCAGCAGGATCTCGTCATAGCTGCCGGCCTCGTAGAGGGCCGCGACGGCGGTGGCATCCGCCGGGGGCGGGGCGGTGGCGGCCGGGGGCTTCCCCGGACGGGCGGATGCGGTCTCGAGATCCCGGCGCAGGATCCGGCCATGCGGGCCGGTTCCCTTGAGGGTCGCGAGATCGATCCCGGCCTGGGCCGCCAGCCGACGGGCCAGCGGGGAGGCAAAAACCCGCCCGGGGGCCGCGGATGGCGCGCGCGCCCCCGCCTCGGCGGCCGCGGCCGTTTTGGGCGGGGCCCCGCTGTCGGGGGCTGGAGCGGGGCTGGCGGCCGGAGCGGAGCGGGGGGCGGGGGCGGGCATCGCTTCGGCGGCCTCTGCGCTCTCCCCTTCCTCCAGGATCATGGCGATCGGGGTGTTGACCTTGATGCCATCGGTGCCGTCGGCGACCGCGATTTTCCCGATCACGCCCTCATCGACGGCCTCGACTTCCATGGTCGCCTTGTCGGTTTCGATCTCGGCGATGACATCGCCGGGGGCGACCGCATCGCCCTCCTTGACGAGCCAGCGCACAAGCCTTCCCTCCTCCATGGTGGGAGAAAGCGCGGGCATCAGGACCGGAATCGCCAAGGTGCCGCGCCTCAGTCGCGGTAGCAGACCGCGAGGGCCGCCTCGAGGACCTCGGCCGTGGAGGGCAGGGCGAGCTTCTCGAGATTGGCCGCGTAGGGCATGGGAACATCCCGGCCGGTCACCCGCAGGACCGGCGCGTCGAGCCAGTCGAACGCCTCCGTCATCAGGGTGGCCGAGATCTCCGAGCCGATCGAGCAGACCGGCCAGCCCTCCTCGATGGTGACGCAGCGATTGGTCTTGCGCACCGATTCGATCACCGCAGCGGTATCCATCGGGCGCAGGCTGCGCAGATCGATCACCTCCGCCTCGATGCCCCTTTCCGCCAGGATCTCGGCGGCTTCCAGCGTGTAGGTCATGCCGATCCCGAAAGAGACCAGAGTCACGTCCGACCCCGTGCGGGCGATCCGCGCCCGTCCGATCGGCACCCGCCAGTCGGGCGTGTCCGGGATGTCGAAACGGTGCCCGTACAGGATCTCGTTTTCGAGCACGATCACCGGATTGGGATCTTCGATCGCCGAGCGCAGAAGCCCCTTGGCGTCAGCCGCGGTGTAGGGCTGCACGACCTGCAGGCCCGGAATCTGGGCATACCAGGCGGCGTAGTCCTGGCTGTGCTGTGCGCCGACCCGGGCGGCGGCTCCGTTCGGGCCGCGGAAGACGATCGGGCAGCTCATCTGGCCGCCGGACATGTAGCAGGTCTTGGCCGCAGAGTTCACCAGGTGGTCGATGGCCTGCATCGCGAAGTTGAAGGTCATGAATTCGACCACCGGACGGAGGCCGCCGAAGGCGGCCCCGACCCCGAGCCCCGCAAAACCGTGCTCGGTGATCGGCGTATCGATCACCCGCCGGCTGCCGAATTCCGCAAGCAAGCCCTGGGTGACCTTGTAGGCCCCCTGATATTCCGCGACCTCCTCGCCCATCACAAACACGCGCTCGTCCGCCCGCATGGCCTCGGCCATGGCGTCGCGCAGTGCTTCGCGCACCGTGCAGGGGACCATCGGGACGCCTTCGGGGATTTCCGGCTCCCTCTCCACCCGGACGGCGGGGGCGGCCGAGGGGGGGGCCGCGGCCGGTGCGCGGGGGGCCGCGGCCGGTGCGGTCGAGGCGGAGGCCTCCCCGGCTGTTTCGAGGGCGTCGGGGGTTTCGCCCTCGGCGAGCAGCAGCGCGATCGGCGTATTGATCGAAACCTCCTCGGAGCCGTCGGACACCAGGATCCGGCCGAGGATGCCATCCTCCGTGGCGGTCACCTCCATCACCGCCTTGTCCGTCTCGATCTCTGCGATCGGGTCGCCGGAGCGCACCGGATCGCCTTCCTTGAGAAGCCAGCGGGTGAGGGTGCCGGTTTCCATGGTCGGCGACAGGGCGGGCATCAGGATCGGAATCGGCACAACCGGTACTGCCCTTCAGTCCGGGGTCACGATGTCGGTCCAGAGCTGGTCCGGGGACGGCTCCGGACTCGCCTGCGCGAAATCCGCGGCGGCATTGATCTCGTCCCGGATCTCCCGGTCGATGGCCTTGATCGATTCCTCATCCGCCAGCCCGGCCTCGAGGATGCGCAGGCGGCAGGCATCGATCGGATCCCGCTCCTCGCGCATTTTCTGGACTTCCTCGCGGGAACGGTATTTGGCCGGGTCCGACATCGAATGGCCGCGATAGCGGTAGGTCTTGCATTCGAGAATGTAGGGACCCTTGCCGGACCGGCAATGCGCGACGGCCTTCTCGGCGGCCTGCTGCACCGCGGTGACGTCCATGCCATCGACGATCCCGCCGGGAATCCCGAAGGCAGCCCCCCGGGTGTAGAGTTCGGGGGTCGCGGAAGCCCGCTGGAGGGAGGTTCCCATGGCGTACTGGTTGTTCTCGATCGTGTAGACCACGGGCAGCGACTGGAGCGCGGCCATGTTGAAACTCTCATAGACCTGGCCCTGGTTGGCCGCCCCGTCGCCAAAATAGGCCAGGCACACCCGGTCGGTGTTGCGGTAGCGATGGGCGAAGGCGAGGCCGGTGCCGATCGGCACGGAGGCCCCGACAATGCCATGCCCGCCATAGAACCCGGCTTCGGCGCTGAACATGTGCATCGAGCCGCCCTTGCCCCGGGAGTAGCCGTCGGCCCGCCCCGCGAGTTCCGCCATCACGCCGTTGGAGGTCATGCCGCAGGCAAGCATGTGGCCGTGGTCGCGATAGGTGGTGATGACCGTATCGCCTTCGCTGAGGGCCGCCTGCATGCCGACCACCACCGCTTCCTGGCCGATATAGAGATGGCAGAAGCCACCGATCACGCCCATCCCGTAGAGCTGGCCGGCCTTTTCCTCGAAGCGCCGGATGCGCAGCATCAGGCGGTAATGCGCGAGCAGGTCGATGCCGGTCGGTGCGGAGGTCTTTTTCTTGCGCGGACGGGGGGGCCCCGGGCGTTTGCCGGTTGCGGGTTTGCGTGCGGCCACACTCGTCCTCCCCGAGCCAAGGTCGTGACAGGCACTGTACCCCGATAGGGGGGAAGTTTGAAGCATCCGGCTCTGCCGCGGATGCAGAGGAAGCGCCGCGGTCCGCCATGCGGCCGAACGGCCTGGGGATGGATTCGTGCGGGGCAGGGGGATGGATCAGGAAGAAGACCCGGGGAGCAGCACGATCTTTCCGGTCGACCGCCGGGAGCGGAGGAGGTTGATTCCGGTCTCCGCCTCCTCCAGCGGCAGCTGGCGGGAGACATGCGGCCGGATTTTTCCGGCTTCGTACCAGGCGAGGATGCGCCGGAAGCTGTCGGCGAGGACCTCCGGCCAGTGCCGGTAATAGGCCCCCCAATAGAGGCCGAGCAGGCTGAGGTTCTTCACCAGGAGGATGTTGGCGGGCACCTGCGGCACCTCGCCGGAGGCAAACCCGATGGGCAGGATGCGCCCGCCGACGGCGGTCGCGCGCAGGGCCGCCCGGAACGGTTCGCCCCCGACCGGGTCATAGACCACATCACAGCCGCGCCCGTCGGTGGCAGCACGCACCGCTTCGCGCAGATCCGTCTGTTCCGTGTCGATGCAGACATCGGCACCTTTCGCGCGGGCCGCCTCCAGGCGCTCGCTGCCGCGGGCGCAGGCGATCACGCGTGCGCCGAGGAGCTTGCCGATCTCGACCCCCGTCAGTCCGACGCCTCCGGCGGCCCCCAGAACCAGCAGGGTCTCTCCGTCGGTGAGATTTGCGCGGTGCCGGAGGGCGAGATCGGCAGTGCCGTAGGCGACTTGCAGGGCGGCGGCCTCCGCATCGGACATGGCATCCGGAACCGGAACGCAGGCGACGGCCTGCGCACAGGTCTCCTCCGCAAATCCGCCATGCCCGCACATCGCGGCCACGCGGGTCCCGACCGCCGGTGTGCTGACGTTTTCGCCATGCTCCACGACCACGCCGGCGACTTCGAGACCGGGGATGAGCGGATAGCCGGGCTTTTCCTGGTATTTGTCGTCGATTATCAGGAGATCGGCGAAATTGATTCCGCATGCGGTGACCTGCAGCCGCACCTCACCGGGGCCAGGCTCCGGCGCGGAAACCGTGTCGCAACGCAGGGGGGCACCGGGGCTGTGGGTGCGCATGGCAAGCATGGGCGGGGGTCCGTTCGGAGCAGGGATCTGCATGCGAGCATAGGCAAACTGCCGGCATTGCGCACAGCACCGGCGGCGGAACAGACGGCGCATCGGCCGGGGTGGAATTGCCGCCTGTCTTTCGTGCCCGCAATCCCGTCGTTGCTTCTTTCTGGACTTTCGATGCCGCGGGCTCCGGACATCCCTGCAGATCATTCCGGGTTCTGGCGGCGGTTGGCGATGGATGGGGTCGGATCGGTGCAGGAAGACAAAATCAATGCTGAATCCGGAACAGGTGGCTCATTTGGCACGGAACTCCGCCAGGATTGCTTTCATCCGGGTATGTCCGGCCTGTCCGGGTATGGGTGGCGTTCTGGGTTCAGTCTGGCAACACATCTGCCCACCGGTCGGAGAAGGAGATTCTGATCCTCTAGGACCGGCTTTCAAGCCACTCGAGCAACGTGGCACAGGTCGCGCCTTCGTGGATCTGTTCGAAAGCCTCCAAAAGCAGCTCCGGGTCGGATATCGGGTCCAGATGCTTTATCAGCCGTCCGACCGTTTCCGGATCAAATCTCTCCCCGGCCTGGCGATACAGACGCTTCCGGATCATGCCTAGTGCTTCCGCCCATACTTCCGCACGCCCTGCCTCAACCCATCTCTCGGCGCATTCAGGATCGTCCCAGTCCACCACAGCTCCCTTCATCAGCTTCAGCCTCTCCAGTGCCGGCAACTTGGGATCGATCTGTTCGTCGATAGCTTCACTCATTGCCAGAACCTCCGTAAACCAACCATAGAACGCCTCGGCGAGATCGTTCTTGGCAATTTCTTCCAACCGCATTCTCAGGCTGCGCAGGAACGGTTGCAACGCCTCGCGGGATCGGTGCTCCGGCTCCAGCACCATCAGGCTCTGGCCGTGGTCGGCCAGCAGGTCGCTCTTTCGTCCAGACCGTCGCCATGACTGCTTGTATCCGGTTAAGTCCGGCCCGTCCGGCAGGGTATGGATGGCATTCTGGATTCAGTCTGGTAGCACATCTGCCCACCGGTCGGAGAAGGAGCATCCGATCCTCTAGGACCGGTTTTCAAGCCACTCAAGCAACGTGGCACAGGTCGTGCCTTCGTGGATCTGTTCGGCAATCTCCAAAAGCCGATCCGGATCGGATATCGGGTCCAGATGCTTTATCAGCTGTTCGACGGTTTCCGGATCCAATCTCTCCCCGGCGTGTCGATACAGACGCTTCCGGATCATGCCCAGAATTTTCGTACGCACTTCCGCACTTACTTCCGCACGCCCTTCCTTGAACCCTTTCTTGAACCCTTTCTTGAACCCTTCCGCACGCCCTGCCTCAACCCATTCCTCGGCGCATTTAGGATCGTCCCAGTCCACCACAGATCCCTTCATCAGCCTCAGCCTCTCCGGTGCCGACAGATTGGGATCGATCCGTTCGTCGATAGCTTCACTCATTGTCAGAACCTCCGTCAACCAACCATAGAACGTCTCGGCGAGATCGTTCTTGCCAATTTCTTCCAACCCCATTATCAGACCGTGCAGGGGCGGTTGTAACGCCTCGCGGGATTGGTGCCCCGGCTCCAGCACAATCAGGCTCCAGCCGTGGTCGGACAACAGGTCGCTCCTTCGTCCGGACCGTCGCCATGACTGCTTGCATCCGGTTAAGTCCGGCCCGTCCGGCAGGGTATGGATGGCATTCTGGGTTCGGTCCGGCAGCACATCTGCCCACCGGTCGGAGAAGGAGCATCAGATCCTCTAGGGCCGGTCTTTAAGACGCTTGAACAACGTGGCACAGGCCGCGCCTTTGTGGATCTGCTCGAAAATCTCCAAAAGCAGGTCCGGGTCGGATATCCGGTCCAGATGCTTTGTCAGCCGTCCGACCGTTTCCGGATCAAATCTCTCCCCGGCCTGGCGATACAGACGCTTCCGGATCATGCCCAGCACTTCCGCACGCTCTTCTTCAACCCCTTCTGCTCGTCCTTCCTCAACCCATCTCTGCGCCCATTCAGGATCGTCCCAGTCGACCACAGCGTCCTTCAGCAATTTCAGCTTCTCCAGTGCCGGCAACTTGGGATCGATCAGTTCGTCGATAGCTTCACTCATTGTCAGAACCTCCGTAAACCAACCATAGAACGCCTCGGCGAGATCGTTCTTGTCAATCTCTTCCAACCGCATTATCAGACCGCACAGGAACGGTTGCAACGCCTTGCGGTCCCGGCGTGTTTGCTTCAGTGCAATCAGGAACGACACCAGATTGTTGGGCGGCAATTGTTCCAGCGGATACTTCTGCAACGCAATCAACAAATACTCCAGTGACGCCCGCCACGAAGACCACAGCTTCCGGGTCGGTCTCCCCGTCCTGCGCCGGGTCCTCTTCCCCATGGAGCGCAACGCGGTCCACTCTGCCGTGCCACTGTAGAGAACGATCAGCACCATCTCCGGCTCTTCCCACGGACCGGGGTCCCGGAAACTATCTGCATACAGCAGCCCGGCATAATCCCACATGCGGCTCACCATGTTCGGGGGAGACGTGGATTGGAATTCCACCAGCACGATCAGATATTCAGTGTTGCCACGAAAATTCACGCGCCAGGCACAGTCACCGGAGCGTTGCTCCAGACGAGTGTTTACATAATTGGTTGGCAGTGGCCGCAGGGTGGCAAAATCGAGTTCATCAATCCGGGACGGCTGCACGAAACCGGAAAGCAGATCTATGACCATCTCCGGATGGCGGAACATCTGCTTGTAGTATCGATCCTGCCACTCTCTGCTCCTCCGGGCCGGCTTGCGGGATTGTCTTTTGCTTTTGGATCCCATCGGGAACCCCATCGTTTGCTGTGTCTTGGCTCGTCGGCGGGCCGGCTGCGGGCAAAAACACCTGCCCCCTCCGCGTTTCTGAAATCCGCCGACCCTGGTGGGAGCAGGCGGTCTCGGACGACCGGCGATGGTTCCGGTACGGGAGGGGCTGCCGATGCATGCAGCAAGCCGCATTCCCGCCATGCGGCGGGAGTGAGGACAGGGTGGGGGTTGCGGGCGGACAGACCGTCCCTGCGCGATTCCCCGGTGCTCGGTGCATCAGCCATGGCAGGGAAATTATGGATCGCTCCCGGCCTGTCAAGCCCGTGCATGCGATCACGATATCGGGCATTCCGGTCGGGCCCCGCCGGCGTTGGGTTTTCCGCCGGGCCCGGGGGCGGCCCGGGGGTGACGGGGGCTCCCTCCCCGGTGGGGGAGCCGATCCCCGACGGGCGTCTTTCCCCCGCCTGCCGGGAGGGCCCTGTGTGTTGGGCGGCCTGCACACAGCAAGCCTCCCGTGTCAGGTATATAATTCCCGACATCTGCCTGCCCATGCCGGGCGGAGGGCGGGTTCGGAGGTTGCCATGCGGAGAGTGCTTGCCGGGATGCTCCTGCTGGCGGCCTTTTGCGGTGCACCGCCGGTCGGGGCCGAACCGGAATTGCCGCCGGCCCAGCGGCTGGACGCGCTGTTCGTCGAATTGAAGACCGCCGACGCGGCGCGGGTCCGGGAGATCGAGCAGGACATCGCGGCGATCTGGAATGACGCCGGCAGCCCCAGCATGAACCTGCTTTTCCAGCGCGCCCAGCAGGCGATGGCGACCGGCGAGTCGGTGGCCGCGATCACCCATCTCAACGATCTGGTGCGGCTGGCTCCGGATTTTGCCGAGGGGTGGAATCTGCGTGCCACGGTCCACTATCACACGGGGGCCTACCGGAAGTCGCTGGCGGATATCCGGGAGACGCTGCTCCGGGAGCCGCGGCATTACGGGGCGCTGTCCGGACTGGGACTGGTGTTTCTTAAGATGGGCGATGCGAAGAGTGCGCTCGAGGCCTATCGGGCCGCGCTCGAAGTGCATCCCCGCCTGGAAGGCCCCCGGGAGATGGCCCGGGAACTTGCCGAACGGCTCGACGGGTCGGAGATCTGAACCGTCGGTCAGGCGATGCCAAGCCCGGCGAGTGCGTGCTCCACGCGCGCCACATCGGAGGGGTTGTTGACCTCCCAGAAGGGCCGGCCGCGGTCCTCGACCTCGACACCGAGGACCGGCGTGCCGTTTTCCAGGAACCGCAGCTGTTCGAGGCCTTCGGTCGCCTCGAGTTCCCCGACCGGCCAGGCTGGATAGGCGCGGAGCGCGGCCGGACGGTAGGCATAGATACCCGCATGCAGCCGCACGGATGCGGGGCCGGTCCCGCAGGGGATCACCTCCTTGGAGAAATAGAGCGCCCGCCCGTCGCGGGCGAGGGCCGCCGTGGTGCCGCCGACCCGGCCGGCCGCCCGGTCCGCCCGCAGGGCCTCCACCATCGGGTCGCTGCAGCGCAGCACGGGAGTGGCGACATCAATGTCCGGTGCCGCGCGGAGCGCGCGGGTGATCTCCTGCACGAACCAGGGCGGTGTCAGGGGCGCGTCCCCCTGGAGGTTGACGATCACATCGAAACGTTCCGCCCCCGGGATTTTGGCCAGGGCGGCCGCGCACCGCTCGGTGCCGTTGGTGCATCCGGAAGAGGTGAGGATGCAGTCCGCCCCCGCGGCCTCGGCGGCCTGCCGGATCCGCTCGTCATCGGTGGCGACGATCACCTCATCGCCCTCCTGCCGCGCGGCCATGGCGGCCTGCCAGCTGCGGGCCACCAGGGGGGTGGCCTGGCCCCCGGCCCCACGGAGCGGTGCCAGCGGCTTGCCCTCGAAGCGGGTCGATGCGTAGCGGGCGGGAATGATGATCAGCGCGGGCATGGCGGGGCGGCATTATGGGGCAATGTCGCGGAGATTTCCCGCCCTTCCGGCCCGCAACCCATCTTTCGGGTCAGCGGAGGGAGGGTTCCGGTCCCCGTGCGCAGGCGATGAACGCCTTGGTGCGGTATTCGGGCTGGCCGTATTCAAGGGGCTCGCCCTCGAGGTCGTGGACCGAGCCCCCGGCGGCCGCCAGGATCGCGTGTCCGGCCGCGATGTCCCATTCCCAGATGGGGGACAGGCGTGGATAGACGGCGGCCGCCCCCTCGGCCAGCAATCCGAATTTCAGGGAGGAGCCCACCGGCCGGCGCTGGTCGATGCTGTGCCGGGCGAGCCAGGCAACGGTGCGGTCGTCGAGATGGACGTGCGAGACCAGAGCCGTGTTCCTGTGGCGGGTGGGCGGCCGGGCATCCAGGCCGAGGAGTTCGGAGGACTGGAAGGTGCCGTCCCATTGCTCGACCACCGCGGCGCCGGTGTGGGTGGTCGCGTAGCAACGACGCAGCGAAGGTGCAAAGAGGATGCCGGCGACCGGCCTGCCATCGCGGATCAGCGCGATGTTGACGGTGAAGCTGTCATTGCCCGCCAGGAAGGATTTGGTGCCGTCGAGCGGGTCGACGAGGAAGAACGGTGCCTGGGGGTCCCGCTCCGGCGGCGGCCGCTCTTCGCTGACCACCGCCACGTCGGGGAAGGCCTGGGCCAGGCCTTCGGCGATGACATCGTCGGCGGCGTGGTCGGCGGCGGTGACCGGCGAACCGTCCGGCTTCTGGCGGAGGTCGTAATTCCGGCTTGCGCGGATCTCGAGAATCCGCCGGCCGGCCTCCAGGGCCAGGGTCCGGAACAGACTGCAGGTCTTCCGGTCCGGAATCGGCCCGTTCAGCATGCGGTCAACCGTTCCCCGAGACGTCGCCGCCGACTTCCGGGTGGTGGTCGAGGAGATACAACTGGAGCGAATGCAGGATTTCCCGCATCTCCTCCTCGCCGTTCGGACTTTCGACGACCAGGACCAGATTGGGGGTGTTGGACGAGGCGCGGAGCAGGGCCCAGCTGCCCCCTTCGAGATTCAGGCGGGCGCCATTGATGGTTTCGACTTCGCGGATCTGAAGGCCGGCCACCGGCTGCTCGTCGATCTGCATCTGCTGGAAGGCGCGCGTGGCTCTCTCGACCGTCGCGTATTTGGTCGCGTCGGCACAGGCGGGCTGGAGGGTTGGCGTCGTCCATGTCGGGGGCAGTGTGGAGACCAGAGCGGAGAGCGGCGCGCCGGCCCGGTCCAGGAACTGGCCGATCGCGACCGCGGCACGCAGCCCGTCATCATACCCCCGTCCCAGCGGGGGTGCGAAGAAGAAATGTCCGGAGCGCTCGAACCCGCAGAGCGCTCCGGTCTCGAGAAGGGCCTGCTTCATGTAGTAGTGGCCGGTGCGGACATAGGTCACCTCGCATCCATGGGAGCGGAGCACCGGATCCTGGCGGAACAATCCCGTCGATTTGACATCGACCAGGAACCGCCGCCCGGGATGGGCGGTGGCGAGATCGCGGGCGAGCAGCAGGCCGATCTTGTCGGCATAGACCGGCTGGCCGGCTTCGTCCACGGCCCCGCAGCGGTCCCCATCTCCGTCAAAGCCGAGTCCCAGCGCGGCACCCGATTCCCGTACCGCTTCGCCCATATCGGCGAGCATGCGCTCGCTCTCGGGATTGGGGTTGTAATGCGGGTAGGTGTCATCCAGTTCGACATGGCGCGGGACGACCTCGCACCCGATCCTGGCCAGCAATTGGGGAGCAAAGGCTCCCGCCGCCCCGTTTCCGGTGGCGCAGACCACCCGGAGCGGGCTGGAAAGCCGGACCTGCCCGGCGAGGTCGGCGAGATAGCGTTCCGGGATGTCCGGCATCGGGGTCCGGCTTCCTCCGGGTCGCGGGCGGCCTCCCCCCGAGAGGGTCAGCGACTGGATCGTGCGGATGTCATCGGGCGATACGGTCAGCGGGGGGGCGGCGCTGAGTTTGACGCCGGTCCAGCCATTCGGATTGTGGGAGGCGGTGATCATCGCCCCGGCGATCCCCCCGAGTTCGGCCTGGGCAAAATACACCATCGGGGAAAGGGCGAGGCCGAGATCCAGAATCCTGCAGCCGGCCGCGACAAGTCCGTCGATCACCGCTTCCTGTACCTCCGGTGCATAGGCGCGCCAGTCATGCCCGGTCACGACCTGCGTCGGATGGCCGTTTTCGTGCAGCCATGTGCCGAAGGCGAGACCCAGGGCGCGGAGACCGGGGAGGTTGACCTCTTCGGGGTAGCGCCAGCGCAGGTCGTATTCCCGAAACCCCTCGGGCTTCGCCAAAGGGGCGGGGGAGGGCAGGGTCATGGGCGGGGCTGCAGGGCGCGGTCGATCCGCAGGAGTGTCTCCAGAAGATCTGGAAGCTCATCGAGGGGAAGCATGACCGGGCCGTCGCTCGGGGCGCGGTCGGGATCGTCATGGGTTTCGAGGAAGATGGCGTCGGTGCCGGCCGCGACGGCGGCGCGGGCCAGGATGGGGGCGAATTTCCGGTCCCCGCCCGAAGCCGCGCCAAGTCCGCCGGGGGCCTGCACCGAATGGGTGGCGTCAAAGACGACCGGGTAGCCGGTCGAGCGCATCACCGCCAGGCTCCGCAGATCGACGACCAGCGTGTGGTAGCCGAAACTGGTGCCGCGTTCGCAGAGCAGGATCTGGTGGTTGCCGGTGCTGGCGATCTTGCCCGCGACATTCTCCATGTCCTCGGGGGCCAGGAACGGCCCTTTTTTGACGAGCACAGGCTTGCCGGTTTCGCCGGCGGCGACCAGCAGATCCGTCTGGCGCGAGAGGAAGGCAGGAATTTGCAGCGCGTCCAGGGTCCTGGCGGCAGGGGCGCATTGCTCGGATGTGTGCAGGTCGGACAAGACGGGCAGGCCGGTCGCGGCGCGGATTTCGGCCAGAATCTCGAGCCCGCGCTCCATGCCGGCCCCCCGCGGGCTGTCGACCGAGCTCCGGTTGGCTTTGTCGAAGGAGGCTTTGAAGACCAGTGGCATGCCGACGGCCTTGGCGATGGAGGAGACACGTTCGGCGATGGCGAGGGTGTGGCTGCGGGATTCAATCTGGCAGGGACCGGCGAAGAGCACGAGCGGATTGCCACCGCCGACAGTGACATCGCCAATACGGACGGTACGGGTCGGAATGCCGGGCATGCACAGTCTCCTTGCGGCAGATTAGGGCGGGGGGACAGGTTGGCAAGATTCCCGTCTGCAGGTGCCGGTCGCGGGTTCCGATACCATGGGCTCGGAGGGTAGTGCAGATCTCTGCCCGTCCTGCAACCGGGCGTGCGGGTCGGGGGGTTGCCGGCCCCGCCAGAACAGAAGGGATGCACGATCAGGATGCATGATAGAAGATTGGATCCGCGGGACAGGATCCTGTACGCGGCTCCGCGTGGAGCCGGGTGGCCCGGCATGGAGGCGCATCGGCCGTGAACCAGATTCGTTTCGGCGCTGTGGGCCCTCCGGGCGGGTTCTGTGGCCGTGGAGGGAGCCGGGTGTGGACCCCACGGGGCAGGGTTCCGGTCGGGGGGATCGGGGGCCGGGCCGGCACGGAAAGGGCCTGAACGGATGCTGGGGTTCTATCGGGCGGTCACGCATGCGGTGGAGCCGCTGGTGGCGGGCGTGGTCCGGCGGCTGCCGCATGGGCGCGAACGGACCGGGGAGGACGAGGTCCAGCGACCCGATGGCCAGCTGATCTGGATGCATGGGGACAGTGTCGGGGAATCACTGCTGCTGCTCGTGCTCATCGATGCGATTCACCGCAAGCGTCCGGATATCTCCTTCCTGGTCACCAGCCTGACCTCGACCTCCGCCAAAATTCTCGTGTCCCGGCAGCGCCCGCGGACCCAGAGGCGTTTTGCACCGCTCGACTTCCCGGGATGCGTGCGACGCTTCCTGAAGAAGTGGCGGCCGGACATGCTGGTGCTTGCCGAATCGGGGTTTTGGCCGGTCGTGATCACGGAAGCGGATTCCGCCGGGGTGCCGATCGTGCTGGTCAATGCGCGCATGTCGAAACGCTCGATGCGGAATTGGCGGCGTATGGGCGGGATGTTGCGGGAGTTGCTCGGGCGAATCTCGCTCCTGATGGCACAGGATCGAAGGGTGGCGGAGAATTTTGTTGCGCTGGGCGCAAAACCGGCACTGGTATCCGCGCCGGGTTCGCTCAAGGCCTCGGCGGCGGTTTTGCCGGCCGACGGGCGGGAAGTGAAAAAATTCCGGCACATCATCGGCCGCCGCCAGATATGGATGGCGGCGAGCACGCATGAGGCGGATGAGCCGGTGGTCATGGACGCACAGCAGATCCTCCGGGAAGGAGCGTGCCCCGAGGCCTTGCTGCTGATCGTTCCGCGCCATCCCGAGCGGGGCAACGACCTGCGGCAGCAGCTGGAGGCCAGGGGCTGGCGCGTCGGGCAGCGATCGCGGGGCGAGGAGCCGGAAGCGGATGTCCAGGTGTATCTCGCGGACACGATCGGGGAGCTCGGCATCTGGTACCGGCTGGCACCGGTAACGCTGCTCGGCGGATCTTTTGGCGGGGCAGGGGGGCACAACCCGTTTGAGGCTGCATTTCTGGACTCCGCCATCCTGCATGGTCCGGACACAGAGAATTTCCGGGACATCTATGCAAGGCTCGACACCATCGGGGGGGCGGTCCAGGTGGAGGATGCGGCCAGTCTTGCGTCGTCGGTGGCCGGATTGCTCGGGTTGAGTGGGGAGGCGAAGCAGAGGAGAATCCGCATTGCCGGCCAGGCGCGGCAGCTGGCGGATGAAGCGCCCGACATACCGGAGCGGATTGCAGGGCGGATCCTGCATCTGCTGGCGGGCTGAGAATCGCTATGTGGAGCCGGGGGCCCCGGAAATCCCCGGAGGGCATGGAGAATGCAGGAATTTCCGTCCGGCCGGAGATGTTCCTGATCTCTCCCGTGGGATCTTCCCAAGAATCCTGATGATGGCGATCCAGGTTATTTCGCATGGCGGACAGCGACTCACATTTGATACGGATTACTTCTCGACGGCAGACGGCAGGATTTTCGAGCCGGACGATCTCAAGCGGATGGGATGGTTGGTCGATACGCGGTCCGGCGGACGCGGGACCATATGGGTGTTCCGGTCCGGGCACCGGAGCTATGTCCTTCGCCACTACCGACGTGGTGGGTTGGTCGCGAAACTGCTGCACGACCGTTACCTGCGGGTGCCGGACTCACTGACGCGTCCGGCGCGGGAATGGCGGCTTTTGCGAAGGATGCGGGGGATCGGCCTTCCGGTGCCCGTGCCGGCGGCCTGGCGCGTGGTGCGCAGTGGCCTCGTCACCTATTGCGCGGACCTGATCACGGAACTGATTCCGGATTGCCGGTCCCTGGGGGAGATCCTTCTCTCCCGGCCTCTGGGCGGAGAGGAATGGGCCCGTCTGGGAGAGGTGTTGCGTCGGTTTCATGACTGCCAGGTCTGGCACGCAGACCTCAATGCCAGCAACATTCTGCTGAACGGGGAAGGCAGATGCTATCTGGTGGATTTTGACCGTGCGCGCATCCGCCCGGGAGAGCGTTGGAAGGCCGGAAATTTGAGCCGCATGCAGCGGTCCCTGCGGAAGCAGAAGCGTCTGCATCCGACCTTCCACTACCAGGATGAGGATTTTGCGGGGCTGATGAGGGGCTACAGTCTGGGTGCCGGTGAGACAGGAGGCGGGCAGGTTTTGACCCCGGGGGCCGACTTCTCCCGCGTCCGGGATCCTGGATGAGGCAGTCTGGCTGGCAGCCTCCGGGATGAGGCAGGGCTTTTCCGTGCATGGCATCTGTACGGTCCGCGGGCGGGATTCGGTGCCTGGGGTCCCGGATATCCGGTGCCGGCCGGTGGTGGGCTGGAATTCTGGATGTGCCCGTGACCTGCCGGGGAATTTTTGCCCCGACAGGAGCTCCGGGATGTTTCGGGGTCGGGGTCTTGTGACGCGGCAACCTGCTATGTTGCCCGCTTGCGGAGCGGGTATTTGAGCTGGATGTCGCGGGCATGAGCACGATCATTACGATGAAATGGGGCACCCGATACGGTGCCGATTACGTGAATTCTCTCATGGAGGCGGTTTTGCGGCACTCGACCCGAAAACTGCGATTTGTCTGCTTTGCCGATGACCCGAACGGCCTCTCTTCGGGGATTGAATCGTTCCCGCTACCCGATCTCGGCCTGCCGGCCCGCGCCTTCAAGCGAGGTGCCTGGCCAAAACTAGGGGTGTTTCTGGATCATCGTGCGGGGTTGGAAGGCCCATGTCTGTTTCTTGATCTTGATGTCGTTCTCGTGGGTTCGATTGATTGCTTTTTTGAACATGCAAGCGGTGAATTCTGCCTGATCCGGGATTGGGAGCACTGGCACCAGCGGTTAAGGAGGATCGGAAAACCACGGATTGGCAACACATCCGTTTTTCGATTCGAGGCCGGCACCATGCGGTACATCGCGGAAACCTTTTTGGAGAGGCGGAGCGAGGTGCTTGCAAGCTTTCGGAACGAGCAGCGTTTTTTGAGCGGTCATGCAAAGAGCAGGCACTGGTGGCCGCGGAAATGGGTGGCTAGTTTCAAGCGTGATTGCATTCCCCCATTTCCGGCCAATCTTGCGGTCGCACCCGGCATTCCGAAGGAAAGCCGGATCATTGCCTTTCACGGCCGTCCGAATCCCCACGAAGCGCTTGCCGGGTATTACAAGGGACCGGTCCATCGATGGGTCCGGCCGACACCATGGATTGACACGCATTGGCGGGGGAACGGCCATGCATAGCTGTTGTAGATCGCGCACAGAAGAATCTGCTCGCGGAGAATGATGTGAAAATTGTTCTGATCAGTCTTGCGCATGCGACAGAGCGCCGGGAGGCCATGGAACGGGAGTTCGCTGCGGCAGGACTGTCATTCAGCATCCGTGACGCGGTGAACGGCAAGCAGATGACCGAGGAACAATACGCACAGGTCGACCGGGAGCAGCGCGAACGCCTTGGGCTCTATCCGCTCCCGGATGCGTCGATTGCCAATTGGCTGTCTCAACGTGAGGCGATGCGGGACCTGCTTGAGGGCGAAGAACGCATGCTGGCGATCATTGAGGACGATGCCCGGTTCCGTCCCGATTTGGCGCAGGTTCTGGCACTGCTGGAGCAAAAGCCGGTTCCTTTCGATATCGTCATACTGCACAGGCGGAATTTCGCCAAGAAATTTATCCCCTGTCACAGTCTGCCCACGGGGCATGCGCTGGGCCGCGTGAAATTTGCAGATTACGGATCCGAGGGATATGTCATCACGCGGGAGGCCGCCAGGCATTTTCTTCAGCACATTCCGCGCATGGTGTGGGATATCGATCAGTCCATCTCCCGTTTTTGGGACAGTGGCCTGAACGTGTATTATGTCGATCCGCCCGTGGTGTACAACGAGGGAGATGATGATTCCCAGATTGAAAGCGGACGGCTGATCGGCAAGAGGTTACATCGTCGGAGCTCGGGATATATCACCCCTCTCTGGCGCCGCGCACGGGCTGGCGCCATCCGGGCCGTGCAGAAGCGGATCGCCTTCCGGAGACTGCAGCGGGGTGAAATTGGTGTGAGCTAGCAGGAACCGCTCTATAGATTGGGTCAAAAATTTACCTTGATGCTGTGCGTCTCCGGAATAGCAAGCAATGCTGTCTCTGCCTTGACTCCCATCACGCCCACATTATACTTCCCACATTACAAGTCGCGGCGGGCCCGGCTTGTCATGTAGTCCACCTTCTCGGAATCGATTGATGCCACAGCATGTAAACACTCCAACGAGCACGTGCGTCGGCGGTGCTTCGATCGAATTTAAGACTCCTACGGGCCCTTCGAATGGTTGGGCAAGAAATTATTCAATGCGACTGTTTGTCCAGTGCTTTTGCGTGCATTGAGGAAGTGTTCAGGGGCAACGCAATGGGATACAATATGGGTCGGTACACTCTAAGACAACAAGGCAGACGCCTATGGAGGTCGGTAACAAGACCGCCGAAGTTATTGTTGCGGATCTGGCTGAATGCTGATTATATAACAACTAGCTTTGGCATAAAAATTTGCACTGCGCACAGCGATATTCCAGAGTCGATTCGCATGTCATTGTTTGAGGACAAATACGAAAGAGCTGACGTACTTTTGACTCAAGTCACATTGCATTCCTGGGATCGCGTATTGGATCTCGGGGGAGGGATTGGCCTTGTTGGGCTGGTGGCCACGCGAATTTGTGGCGAAGGGAATGTACTTTCCTGTGAAGCCAATCCGGATCTGGAGTCGATAATTCGGAAAAATTACCGATTGAATAAGTGGAAACCAAACTTGCTAATGTGTGCCGTCACATCAGATGGGCGAGATCTAACGTTCTTTCAAGAACCAGAGGATTGGGTTGCTTCTAGTGCCTTCGTGCAAGGTCGCAAAGGTAACGAAATTATTGTCCAAAGTGTCATGATAAACGACCTGATTGGGAGACACCACCCGACGGTTATTATCATGGATGTGGAAGGAGGGGAGGTGGAGCTATTGCCCGTGGCCGACCTAAGGGGAGTGCGCGCTGTCATTGTCGAGATGCACCCAGGCATAATGGGCGAAGAATCGATTGAGCAGGTTGTTGAAGGCATGGAGGAAAGGGGGTGGCGTATGACTAGAAAGAGTTATAATACTGTTGTATTCGTGCCGCAAGAATTGTAACACGGAAATAAGTTAAAATTGCTGATGGGTCCTTGTGACAAACCGATAAGTTGCTCGGATGGATGGTTCAGCTCGATGCCGGGTGCTTGTCGAGGTTGCTCCTCTGGGGGCATGAAACAACCTGTTTGCAGCTCATACGTAGCGGAATGATGTCCATCGGGTATCTTACCCACCCACCATAGTAGAAAGCCCTGTCGTAATCTGACTGCCATCCGACCCTGGCATTACAATCAACACCAGCCTAGCTGTGATCTGTCTGCAGGTTGTCCATTCGGCCCTGATTGGAGAGGCTGATGTTTGGCAACAAACCAGCTCCCAGAAGGGTCGAATGAACGCTCATAAGAATGCACGATTGATGCCCATAGTCGAGCCGTGCTGGTGCGCCGCCGCGTGTTGGAAGATGGGCAAACGCCGGGGGTTGCGGTCGCAGTCTTTGGCGTCAGCCCGAAGACCGCCGCAAAATGGGTTGCACGCTTTCGCACTGAAGGTATCGCCGGTCTGCGGGACCGATTCTTCCAGCCGCACAAGCTACGCCATCCTGTTCCGGAATACGTCATTCGCCGGATCGAAACCTTGCGGCGCCAGCGATGGCCGGTCAGCGGGCCGCTACCAAACTCGGCATCTCTCCGTCTACCGGCGGGGTGAAATTGGCGTGAGCTAGCAGAAACTGCTCTATCCCGCGTTGCTGTTGTCCTGCAGATTTCGTTCGAGCAGACGCCGCTGGAATGCGCGTCGACGCTGTATCTCCTCCACTGCCAGGGATCGAATTCGGTGCATAATGGAAACGGCCGAATATCGACGTTTTGGCGTGGGTGATTCGTGCAGGTAGGAGTGGGAAGGGGGAATGATGACCGTGGGTGGATTCAGGGAGTATACAGAAAGGTCGCTCTCCCAATAGGCGTGCATGGAATGGTCAAGCTGGTGGACGATTTTTGGATTGCTAGATAGAAATTTCTCGGCCCCACTTCGGGTAATGATGTAACCTTGGGTTCCATAATCGTGAAACCGGAAAATTCCCAAATGGTGTGTGCTTGACAGTTTTCGGAGTGCTACAAACCGATCAGCGGCTTTCCCATTGTGCAAGAATATGATATCAAACGGGATATTGGTTCGGGAGATACAGTCAATTACGTCTCTGGCGTCTTTTGCAAACACGATATCGTCTTCAAACACTCCGATGCGTTCTTCCCCGCTGCGCAGAAATTCTTCCAGCACTTTTCGGTGGCTGAGCCAGCAGGCTACCTGCCCCAAGCGGAGCTCCCGTCGGCCATGCAAAACGCGGCCATTCCGGTCAACGAGGGCCAGCTGCTGGTCTGTCAATTCCTGCCAGTCGGTTGCTACAAAAAACTTACAGCTCATTCCAGCAGAGCGAAATTGCTTGGCCATAGAACGTTTTCGCTCATGCGCTCTAGATAGGTTGATTACAATATTGCGCATTTGGAATTTTTCCCCGGACGGCTACTACGCTGACTAGGAGCGGAAGCAGCCGTGCTGGCCGGATCGGCGCAGATTGCAAGGGGTGGTGCAGAACATGAAGGAAATTGTTCGCTTGCCTTGGTTACCCATGCACATTGCAGAAATGACACAATATTCATTTCCTCCGCGGAATGTTATCCGAGTTTATATTCCGGGCTTGCCGCAATTTCAACCAACTCATCCGATGATGCATTGTTCGGTATGCCGGGGGATCAGTTATCATGGCTCTTGCAGGCGGGCAGATTGGGTCGAAAATTTACCCTGATGCTATCTGTTTCCGGAACAGCAGGCAATGCTGTCTCTGCCTTGACTTCCATCGTGCCCACATTATACTTCCCACCCGCGGGTCCGGCTTGTCATGCAGCCCACCTTCTCGGAATGGATTGATGCCACAGCATGTAGGCACTTCAACGAGCAAGCGCGTCGGCGTGCTTCGATCGGATTTGAGGCTCCTACGGGCACTTCGGATGGTTGGGCAAAAATTATTGGATGCGGCTGTTTGTCTAGTGTTCTCGTGTGTATTGAGGGAGTATCCAGGAGCAACGCAATGGGATGTGATACGGGTCGGTACACTCTAAGCCAGCAAGGCAGACGCCTATGGAGGTCGGTATCAACACCGCCGAAGGCATTATTGCGGCACTGGCTGGATGCTGATTATATAACAACTAGTTTTGGCATAAAAATTTGGACTGCACGCAGTGATATTCCAGAGTCGATTCGCATGGGATTGTTTGACGACAAATACGAAAGAACTGAAGTACTTTTGGCTCAAGTCACATTGCATTCTCGGGATCGTGTATTGGATATTGGGGCAGGGATTGGCCTTGTTGGGCTAGTGGCCACGGGGATTTGTGGCGAAGGGAATGTACTCTCCTGTGAAGCCAATCCGTATCTGGAGCCGATAATTCGGAAAAATTACCAATTGAATAAGTGGGAACCAAACTTGGTAATGTGTGCCGTCACATCAGACGGGCGAGATTTAACTTTTTTTCGACAACAAGAAGATTGGGTTGCTTCTAGTGCCTTCGTGCGAGGTCGTATGGGTGACGAAATTATTGTCCAGAGTGTCATGATAAACGACCTGATTGACAGACACCGCCCGACGGCTATTATCATGGATGTGGAAGGAGGGGAGGTGGAGCTATTGCCAGTGGCCGACCTAGAGGGAGTGCGAGTTGTCATCGTCGAGATGCATCCAGGCATAGTGGGCAAAGAACTGATTGAGCAGGCTGTTGAAGGCATGAAGGAAAAGGGGTGGCGTATAGCCAGAAAGCGTGTTGATACTGTTGCGTTCGTGCCGCAAGAATTGTAATACTGGAATCAATTGAAGCTGTTGCTGAGTCGTGGTAGAAAATCGGTAAATCGCCCAAAGTTTTGATTGCCGAAAATGCAATTAGGATTGTGCGTTAGGAGCTCTTTCTGTGCCGAATTTTTATCAGCACATAGCGCAGTTCTCACAGGCTACGCACATGTGCTATCTGTATCAGGGCATAGCGCAATTTGTTATATGAAAATTTCAATGAACCGAACATGGAAAAGTATGAAGGAACACTTGAATCGGGCCGATTGCCGCTGCAACGTGCTTGGCGTCAAGGCTAGAGGCGCCGTCATGAGTGCCGGGAATTGGAGTTGGATCGGATGAGTGTTCCCATCGAGCAAGGACCACTGCACATCGCATTGGCAATTCCGAACTTGGCGGGTGGCGGGGCAGAGCCCGTCGTGATGCGTCTTGCTAGGGGGTTAGCCACTCGGGGGCATCGAGTAGATATCGTGATGCTTACACCGCAAATTGGGTATTCGGAATTTCTTCCTTCTTCTGTTCGGTTGTTTGTTTTGGATGGGGATAGTGATCGAGCAAAGCGCATCCTGCCGGTTGAATTTCAGGATAAATTTTTTCCACTCAACAAGCTACCCTCAACAAGGGGTACCCGGTGGAAGGTTGGCGCAAGAATTATGAGCATGCACAGATATCATCCACGTGCTCTGCTTTGCCTTGAGGATGTTCGACGGATAATGGATATGGGCTCCTATATAAAACAAGAAATGCCAGATTGCATACTTCCATCACTACCAAAATCAAAAATAGGGATGCTTCATGCGGCTCGCTTGATTCCTGGTTCTCCTCCCATTATTCCGATAGTTCATCTTAAGTTGCGGCCCTATCGAGCAACCCGTGCAAAGTACCGACTGTTGTTTCCACATGCCTCTCATTTGGTTGCGGTATCGCAAGGTCTTGCGGCCAGTTTGACCATGTTGCCCAATGTTCATGAGTCGAAAGTTTCTACCATTTATAACCCCGTCTATTCTGACGAAATGTCGAAGATTGCATTGAAACCTCCGAGCCATCCATGGATGAATGACGGAGGTCCACCGATTGTTCTGGCAGCTGGACGCCTTTCAAAGCAAAAAGACCTCCCCACTCTTCTTCGAGCTTTCCGACATTTGGCAGATCACCGCCAACTGCGGTTGGTGATTCTGGGCGATGGTCGGCAAAGGAAAAATTTGGAGAACATGATTGACAAACTTGGCCTGGGCAGCATGGTGTCGCTACCAGGTAGGGTGGATGATCCTCTGTCCTACATGGCAAGGGCGGCAGTGTTTGTGCTGTCATCTCGGCGTGAAGGCCTGCCCACCGTTTTGATCGAGGCTTTGGCCTGTGGTTGCCCGGTCGTCAGCACCGATTGTCCGTACGGCCCGGCTGAAATTCTTGAAGAAGGAAGGTGGGGTGAGCTTGTTTCCGTGGGCAAGGATATCGAGCTGGCAGAGGCGATCGGGCGAACGCTCGACAGCCCGTTGCCACGGGGAGTTTTGCAAGATCGGGCCAAATTCTTTTCTGTAGATAATGCAGTTGACCGATATGAGAAATTGATTGTGGAAGTCGTCAACAAAGCGCGCCTCTAGATTCAATTTGACATACAATAGGTGCCCAATTAGAGTATAAAGAATAGCCATACGTGCCATTCGTCGATGCGGGGGCATGATTGGGCTTCGTCGTTGGAGTAGCGCTTCATGGGCACACCAGTCAAGGTTTTGCCGACGCATATAGCTTTTGGCGTGCCAAATTTGGCGGCTGGTGGTGGGGTGGAGCCTGTCGTGATGCGCCTTGCCCGGGGGTTGGCCGATAGAGGTCATCGGGTCGATATTGTGATGCTTTCGCCACAAATTGGATATTCAGAATCTTTTCCTCCCTCTGTTCGATTGTTTGTTCTGGATAGGAGCAGTGATCAAGCGAGGTGCTTGCTGCCTGTTGAATTTCAGGGAAATTTTTCACCCTTGGATACTGAATCACCTGCATGGATCGTTAGATGGAAGATTGGGTTGAAAATTCTAAAAATCTACAATTGGAATCCACTTGCTATGTATTTGTTTGGTGATGTCCGATCAACCATTGCCTCGCTTGCCTACATAAGGCAGAAGCAGCCAGACTGTATTCTTCCATCGATACCTCCATCCAAGAATGCGATGCTTCTAGCCGCTCGCCTTGCTCCTAACTCCCCTCCCATTGTTCCAATAGTTCACTTTAAGATGAGACCCTATCTGAAAGCCCGCGCGAAGCATTGGCTCTTGTTTCCACATGCCGACCACTTGGTTACGGTATCGCAAGGGGTGGCGGCTGAAGTGGTTGATGTGCTGGGCATCCATAAATCGAAGGTTTCCGCCATTTACAATCCTGTGCATTCTGCTGAAATGTCTAATCTTGCTTTGATCTCCTCCCCGGCTCATCCGTGGATGCATGACGACGGTCCACCGGTTGTCCTTGCCGCCGGTCGATTTTCGAAGGACAAGGATTTTCCCACCCTTCTTCGTGCTTTCCGGCGGTTGTCAGAGCATCGATCGGTTCGGTTGCTGATTCTTGGCGAGGGTAGGTGGCGGAAACGATACGAAGCTTTAATTCATAGGCTGGATCTAAGCGACAGCGTTTCGATGCCGGGAAGAGTGAACGATCCCCTTTCCTACATGGCACGAGCGGCTGTGTTTGTGCTGTCATCCCGGCGGGAGGGATTGGGTAATGTGTTGATCGAGGCTCTAGCATGTGGCTGTCCGGTCGTCAGTACCGACTGTCCCTACGGTCCATCTGAAATTCTTGAAGGGGGGAAATGGGGTGAGCTGGTTCCTGTGGGCAAGGATGGCGAGTTGGCAGATGCGATCGAGCGAGTGCTAGACAACCCATTGCCGAGGGATGTTCTACGCCGCCGCGCAGAATTCTTTTCTGTGGACAAAGCAGTTGACCAATATGAGAAATTGATTGCAGAGGTCGTTGGTAGTGCACGATCTTAGAATTGATGTTGCAACTAGATTCATGATGCATTAAGATATGGGAGAGTCGCGTGTATCATGTATACCCCTTTCCTGGTTGGTGAGTATATAATAAATTTTGCAACTGAAAGAATTTGATGGATACTTCCGGTAACACTCCGCCGATGCATATAGCATTGGCCATTCCGAGTCTGCGCACGGGCGGGGGGGTAGTGCCTATCGTGATGCAGCTTGCCACGGCGCTGGCCGATAGAGGGCACCAGGTCGACGTTGTGATGTTCTCATTGCAGATCGGGCGTCCGGAGCGCCTTTCTCCTTCGGTGCGGCTGGTTTCTCTGGAACAGGGCGACGATCAGGCGAAGTGCTCCGTTCCTGTTGAATTTCGGAACAGGGTATTGTTCCTTGATATTGAATCGCCAACATGGCTTGCCCGGTGGAAGATGTGGTTGAAAATTTTGCAGCTCTGCAAGTGGGATCCGCGGGCGGTACATTTGTTTGAGGATGTCCGACGAACACTTGCCATGCTTGCCTACATAAGACAGGAGAAACCCAACTGCATTCTTACCTCAGCACCCAACTCCGAATATGCAACACTTTCTGCCGGACATTTTGTTTCCAGTCCTCCGGCATTAATTACAGCCATACATAGTGCTCTGCGATCCTCCTGGAAGCCTCGTTCAAAGTATCGGCTTCTGCTTCCACATGCCAACCACCTGGTTGCGGTATCGCAGGGCCTGGGAAAAAGCCTGGCCAATCTGCCATCTATCGATGAGTCAAACGTTTCCACCATCTACAATCCTGTGTATTCTGACGAAATTCCAAAATCTTGTCTTGCCTCCCCCGATCATCCGTGGATCCATGATCCCGGCCCTCCGATTGTCCTGGCTGCGGGCGCATTTTTGCGGAAAAAAGGTTTCGCTTCACTTATCCGTGCTTTCGGACGCTTGTCCGAGCGTCGATCGGTTCGGTTGCTGATTCTCGGCGATGGCAAATGGCGGCAGAGACTCGAGAATCTGGTTGACCGGCTGGATCTGAACGACAAGGTTTCGATGCCGGGGAGCGTGAATGATCCCCTTTCCTACATGGCACGAGCGGCCGTGTTTGTGCTGTCATCCCGGCAGGATGCGCTGCCCAATGTTTTGATTGAGGCCCTGGCATGCGGCTGTCCGGTCGTCAGTACTGACTGCCCCTACGGGCCTGCTGAAATTCTTGAGGGGGGCAGGTGGGGCGAGCTGGTTCCTGTGGGCAAGGACGACGAATTGGCAGATGCGATCGAGCGAACGCTGGACAACCCATTGCCGCGGGAGGTTTTGCGGCGCCGCGCAGAATTTTTTTCTGTGGACAAGGCGGTTGACCAATATGAGAAGCTGATTGCGGAAGTCGTTGCCGGCGCGCGTTCCCAGACCTGATCATGGGGTACGTCTTGTAGACGCTGCCGTGAGGATTTCCTGCGCTTTCCGGCGATCCCTGCTCACGGCAGGAGTTTCATCAAAAGAAGTGGATGCAACCCAAATTCTGCCGGGCTCCCGCAGTTTCAAACCATCCTTGGAGGGGACCTGCCTGTGTCTTCCTCGGTTTGGGGCATGAGGCGTGCTCCGCACGGGCGAAGCCCTCCATCGTCCAGCGGCAGGCATTTTGGCTTCCGGATCCGAATTTTGCTTCCTTGGGATGTCTGCAGGATGGCACGGGCCCGCCGTTCCATGCCCCTTGGGGAATGGTGAACAATCGGGAAATTCCGCGGTTCCCCGCCGGTTCTTGCAATTCCGGCCTGATTTGTCTATCTTGCGGCAGGTGGCAGAAATTCTCCCACCGTCAATCTATACGCGAGGTGTTCTCTATGTCCTGGAACGACAACGGTGCCGGTCCGTGGGGCGGGGGGCCTTCCTCCGATCCGCCCCCGCGGCGGCCACGAAACCCACAGGCGGATCTTGACGACCTGTTCAACAAGGGACGGGACCGCTTCCGCAGCGTTTTCGGGGGTGGCCGGGATGGCGGCCGCTCGAACCGCGCCGCGCTTCTGCTCGCCTTTGTCGCTGCGATCGGTGTCTGGGTCTATGCCTCCGTGTTTTCGGTCCGGCCGGATGAAGCGGCGGTCGTTCTCACCTTCGGGCGCTATACCACCACCCAGGGGCCCGGCCTGCATTTTGCTGCCTGGCCGGTGCAGACCGCGGAAGTCCTGCCGGTCACCCGCGAAAACTCCGTCGAGATCGGCTACCGGGACAGTGCCGAATCCAGCAACAGTTCGACGCAGCTCAGGAGTGTTCGTGACGAAAGCCTGATGCTCACCGGCGACGAGAACATTGTCGACATCAATTTCCAGGTGGTCTGGAACATTGCCGAACCGGAAAAGTTCCTCTTCAACCTCGCGTCGCCCGACAAGACCATCAAGGCCGTGGCCGAGTCCGCCATGCGTCAGGTGATCGGCCGCTCCGAGCTGAAACCGATCCTCAACCGAGATCGCGGTCTGGTCACCCAGGACGTGTATAACCTGATCCAGGAGACCCTCGATTCCTACGAGTCCGGCGTCAATATCGTGCGCGTCAATTTTGACCGCGCAGATCCGCCGCCGGGGGTGATCGACGCCTTCCGGGATGTCCAGGCAGCGGAGCAGGACCGGGACACGCTTGAGAAGCGGGCCGGGGCCTACGCCAACCAGCGCCTCGCCGAGGCGCGGGGTGAGGCTGCGCAGGTCCTGCAGGAGGCCGAGGGCTACCGCGCGCGGGTGGTCAAAGAGGCCCAGGGCGAGGCGGCGCGTTTCAATAATGTCTATGCGTCCTACCTGCTGGCTCCGGCGGTGACCCGCAAGCGGCTCTATATCGAAACCCTCGAGCAGGTGCTTGGCGATGTCGACAAGATCATCATCGACGATATCGGCAGCAGCGGGCAGGGTGTGGTCCCGTATCTGCCGCTCAACGAGCTCCAAAAGGGCCGCCGGCAGGAGCCGGAACAGTGACCCGCCGCAGGCTGATTCTTGCGGCGGTTCTCGCCGCCCTCGTGGTGGCCGGGCTTGCCTGCGTGTTTGTGGTCGACGAACGTCGGCAGGCACTGGTGCTGGCCTTTGGTCGGGTCGAGCGGGTGGAGAGCGAGCCGGGGCTGAAATTCAAGCTGCCCCCGCCTTTCAACACGGTCGAGTATTACGAGGCCCGCATCCTGCCGCTTGAGACGACGTCCCTGGAGGTCACCCCTCTGGATGGCCGCCGTCTTGTGGTGGACGCTTTTGCCCGCTGGCGGATCACCGATCCGCGCCGGTTCCGTGAATCGGTCCAGAGCATGCGTGCCGCGCTCTCCCGGCTGGAGACCATCCTCAACGCCTCGCTCCGGGAAGTGCTCGGCTCCCAGACTTCCGGCACGGTGCTTTCGGGCGAGCGGGCTGCACTGATGCGCTCAATCCGTGATTCCACCAAGACCGAGGCCGAGGGCCTCGGGGTCGAAATCATTGACGTGCGCATCCGCCGCGCGGACCTGCCCGAGCAGAACCTGCAGGCGACCTTCCAGCGGATGGAGGCAGAACGCCAGCGGGAGGCTGCTGACGAGCGGGCCCGGGGGGCTGAGGCGGCGCAGAAGGTCCGCGCCGGCGCCGACCGGGAGGCGGTGGAGATCGTCTCCGAGGCACGTCGGCTATCCGAAATCGCGCGCGGTGAGGCGGATGCCCAGCGCAACCGGGTATTTGCCGATGCTTTTGGACGGGATCCGGAATTCTTCGCTTTCTACCGGTCTCTGACGGCCTATGTGCGGGCGCTCAAGGGCTCGAACTCGACCCTGGTGATCAACCCGGACTCGGAGTTCTTCGAGTATCTGAAATCGGACCAGGTGGAGCCGAAGTAGCAGGGAGGGCTCGCCGTGCTGGCAAGTCTCTTCCGGGACCTGGCCGTCGGACTCGGCCTCTGGATCTTCATTGAAGGCGTGCTGGTGGCGGCCATGCCGGTCCTGTCACGCCGGCTCGCGGCGGGGTTTCTGGCAGCGATGGAACGGATCGATCCGTGGGTCGTGCGGATCATCGCCCTGCTCCTGGCCGCTGCCGGTTTGTGTGTCGTGTGGTTGGTTCGCGGCTGAGTGCCGCTGCAGCATGCCGGGAATTGCCACAGAATTGCCGGGAATTTGCCCGGATGATTCCACAATGATGCCCCATATCAGTACTCGGCCCGGTCATTCCAGCCGGAGCAGTGGATGGAAGGAGAAATCCATGCAACCGACAATTTCATACCCGCCCCACCCCAGCCGGGGATTTCGCAACATGGCGGGTGCCATGGCCTTGGGGGCATTGATTGTCCTGCTGCCAGGCGTTTCCGGGACAGCGCAGGGGCGCGACCTGCCGGATTTTGCGGACCTCGCCGAAAGGGCCTCGCCCGCGGTGGTCAGCATCTTTGCGATCCGGAATGATGGCGGGGAGCAGGGCGAAGAGCAGGGCGGAGAACTGCCGGACTTCTTCAAGAATCTGCCTCCGGACTTCCCGTATCGCGAGTTCTTCGGGCGTCGCGGACAGCGCGAAAACCTGCCGCCGGCCGTTGGGTCGGGTTTCGTGATCGACCCGAGCGGCTACATCGTTACCAACCATCACGTCATTGAGGGTGCCTCGGAGGTGGAGGTGCAGTTCTCGGAGAAGGATCGGCTGGCGGCGGAGATCGTGGGAGCCGACAAGCAAACCGATATCGCACTCCTCAAGGTTGTCCCCGAGGGTCCGCTGCCGTTCATCAATTTCGGGGATTCGGATTCGATCCGGGTGGGCGACTGGGTGCTGGCGATCGGCAACCCTTTCGGCCTCGGAGGCTCGGTCTCCGCCGGCATCGTCTCGGCCCGCAACCGCGATATCCAGGCCGGCGTCTATGACGATTTCATCCAGACCGACGCGGCCGTCAACAAGGGCAATTCCGGCGGGCCGCTGATCAGCACGAAAGGGGAGGTGATCGGCGTCAACACCGCCATTCTCTCCCCCAGCGGGGCCTCGAGCGGCGTCGCGCTGGCGGTGCCCTCGCGGATCGCCTCCCTGATTGTCGACCAGATCCGCGAGCACGGCCAGGTGCGGCGCGGCTGGCTCGGTGTGCACATCCAGACGGTGGATACGGAACTTGCCGAGCTCCTGGGCCTGGAGAAGGCTGCCGGTGCCCTGGTGAGCAAGGTGGTATCCGCCAGCCCGGCCGAACAGGCCGGCATCCAGGCCGGGGATGTCATCCTTGCCTATGACGGTGATGAGGTGGAGGAGATGCGCGATCTGCCCTGGATGGTGGCGCAGACCGAGATCGGGCGGGATGTGCGGGTGAAGATCTGGCGCGATGAGCGCAGCCAGACCCTGCCGGTGGAGATCGGCCGGCTCGCCGAGGAAGAAGACGAGGAGACGGTGGTCGGGCAGGCACCGGCTCCCGCGGCCTCGACCCAGCTCGGGATGTCGCTGGAACGGCTGGAGGATTCCGGCCGGAAGCGTTTTGGAATCGACGACAGTATCAAGGGCGTGCTGGTGGTGGCGGTGAAGCCGAACAGCCCGGCCAGCCGTGCCGGCATTACCCCGGGGTCGGTGATCCAGGAGGTCAACCGGAAGCTCGTGCAGACACCGACCGATGTGGAGAGTCTGGTCGAAGAGACGCGTGCGAAGGACCGGCGCTCCGCTCTGGTGCTCCTCCATGACGGTGTCACGCCGCGCTATGTGGGTTTGAGCGTGGGGGGCTGAGGCGGGTTTTCGCACTTCCGAAGCGGTCCGGATCGCTCCCGATTCCCGTTCGTTTCGGGGTCCCCCGCCAGGTGCAGGGTCCCGGCCGGATGGCGGAGAAATTCTTTTCCCGTCGCCGGTTCCCGATATACTCCGAGTCTAGGGGGTATATTCGGGTAGCTGACCGTTCGTTGGAGGGGACCGCCGATGGCTTCATCTTCCGGTAGCGCGCCACGCCGTGCCGGCGGGCGCCGTGCGCGCCGTGAGATACGTACCGCCCCCCTGGCGGCGGATCTGCGCCCGGTCCGGCCGGGCATGTCGAGCCCGGGGCAGGGCCCCCTCGATGCCGCCGGCATCGAGCAGATCCACCAGGCCGTCCTCCGCATTCTCGAAGAGATCGGTTTCGGCGAAGCCCCCGATTTCACGGCCCGGACCCTGATCGGTGCGGGTGCGATCCAGGATTCGGAAACCGGCCGGATACGGTTTCCCCGCGCCCTGGTCGAGGACGCCATCGCCGCGGCCAACCGGGATTTTGTCTGGTATGCACGCGACCCGGCCTATGACATCAATCCCTGCGGGGACCGGGCCTATTACGGCACGGGCGGGGCGGCGGTCCATGTCGTCGATCTCGAGAAGCGGGAATACCGCGAATCCATGCTCCGCGACCTCTACGATGCGGCCCGCATTGCCGATCTCTGCGACAACATCCACTACTTCCAGCGCCCGCTGATCGCGCGGGACATGCCCACCCCGCTCGACCTCGATATCAACACCGCCTATGTCTGCCTGGCCGGCATCCGCAAGCATGTCGGCATGTCCATCAATGACAGCACCACGTTCAAGGGGGTGATCGAACTGCTGCATTGCGTCGCGGGCGGCGAGGCTGCCTGGCGGAGAAAGCCGTTCATCAGCAACGCGAATTGCTTTGTCGTGCCGCCTCTGAAATTCGCCTGGGATTCCTGCGCGGTGCTGGAGGCGGGGGCGCGGGCCGGCGTGCCGATTCTGGCCCTGTCGGCCGGGCAGGCCGGCGCCACGGCACCGGCCGCGATCGCCGGGGCGGTGGCACAGGCCTTTGCCGAGGCCATCACCGGACTGCTCTATGTGAACGCCATCTCTCCGGGCCATCCGGTCGTCGCCGGTTCCTGGCCCTTTGTCTCCGATCTGCGGACCGGGGCGATGTCCGGGGGCTCCGGCGAGCAGTCCCTGCTGACCGCGGCCTGCGGGCAGATGGGGCGTTTCTACGGACTTCCGACCGCCTCCGCGGCCGGCATGGCCGACGCCAAACTGCCCGACGCGCAATCCGGCTACGAGAAGGGCATGACCACGGTCATGGCGGGCCTTTCCGGCGTCAACATGGTCTATGAGGCCGCCGGCATGCATGCTTCTCTGCTCGGCTTTTCGCCCGAATCCCTGCTCATCGACAACGACATGCTGGGCGCGGGTCTGCGGTGCCTGCGCGGAATCGAGGTGAACGAGGAAAATTGCTCGGTGGACACCATCCGCGAGGTCTGCCTCAACGGGCCGGGCCATTATCTGGGCTCGGACCAGACCCTGAAGCTGATGCAGAGCGAATACATCTATCCCGAGATCGCCGACCGGACATCCCCCAAGGAATGGGCGGAGGAAGGACGTCTCGACATTCTGGACCGGGCCACCCAGCGCAAGCGCGAGATCCTCGACGGGCATTTCCCGGATTATGTCAGTGAGGAGATGGATGCCCGGATCCGCGGGAGTTTCGATATCAAACTGCCGCGGGAGGTCATGCGCCCGGGCTGAGCGGGAGGCCCGGGGGCCGTTCCTGTCAGGAGCCGCTGTCTCCATGGCGGGCGACGATGCGTGCCAGGGCGGTCGCCGCAAGCCGCGCCTCCGGGGGGTCGCTGCGGCTGGGCACCAGAACCGGAATCCGCCCGCCGAGAACGATTCCGGCCGCGCAGGCAGCGCGGCACCAGATCAGCGTCTTGACCACCGCATTGCCGGTCTCGATGTCCGGCACCAGCAATCCATCCGCGGCTCCCGCCACCGGTGATTCGATGCCCTTGATCCTGGCTGCCACCGGGGACAGGGCCGCGTCGAGGGCCAGGGGGCCGTGCACCTCGGCCTCGAGCCCCTCCTCCTCCGCCCAGTCGGCGAGCGCCTTCGCCTCCAGCGTCACCGGCATCTGGGGAGCCACCTCCTCGGTGGCGGCGAGAATGGCAATGCGCGGACGCGGGGTTCCGAGGATCCGCAGCAGCCCGGCGAGGAGCCGGAGGATCTGCTTCCGCATTTCCAGGTCGGGCGCGATGTTCAACGCGCCGTCGGCGACCGCCAGCCCTCGCGGGCTGTCGGGATGGGTGAGGTAGAACACATGCGCGAGGCCGCCGCCGGTACGGACCCCGGCCTCCTTGCGCAGCAGCGCACCGAGCAGTGCCGAAGTGTGGATATGCCCCTTGATCACCATGCCGCAGGAAGGGGCGGCCCGGGTCGCCGCGGCGGCCATTTCCGCTTCGCCCTCTGCGGGGAGGGTTTCAATCCCGACCGGATCCCATCCGATCTTGTCGGCCGCGTGCTGGATGCCGTCCGGCGGTCCGATCAGGACAGGTTCGATCCAGTCCTCCCCGACCGCCCGGCGCACGCCCTCCAGCACATGCGGGGCATGCGCGCCGACCACCAGGGCGCGGGTCGGCACTCCGCCGCGTGCACCCTCCCGCAGGGCATCGGGAAACCGGACCGGCTCGGTCGCCAGCATGGGGTGCCGGGATCAGGCCGGGATGCGGTCGAGCCCGCCCTGGAGGAGGGTCACGAGTTCATCGAAATGCTTCCGCTCGGCCGTGAAGGCCGGGGCCAGGAGTGCGCAGTCGCCGGTGAATTTCACATGCAGGCCGTTCAGGAACAGGTCCTTCTGCACCTCCGGACCGCGTTGCCCCGGCATGCCGGGGGCGGAAGCGATATCCACTGCGGCAAAATGGCCGATGCCGCGGATATCGGTCACCAACGGGTGGTCGCGCAGGCTCCAGATCCCGTCGAGGAAATACGCCTCATTCTCTTTCACCCGCTCGAACAGATTCTCCCTCTCGTAGATATCAAGGGCCGCGACGCAGGCGGCCGAGGCGACTGGATGGCCGGAATAGGTGTAGCCGTGGAAGAACTCGATGGCGTTGTCCGGGGCCGCCTCGGTGACGGTCTCGTAGATTTCATCCCGCACCCCGACCGCACCCATCGGGATGGCCCCGTTGGTCAGTGCCTTGGCCATGGTGATCACATCCGGGATCACGCCAAAGAGATCGGCCCCGAAAGGAGCCCCGAGCCGGCCGAAGCCGCAGATCACCTCGTCAAACACCAGCAGGATCCCGTTCTCGTCGCAGATCTCGCGCAGCCGCTCGAGATAGCCTTTGGGAGGGATCAGACAGCCGCAGGAGCCCGCCACCGGTTCCACGAAACATGCGGCGATCGTGCTGCCGCCAAAGGTGTTGACGATGCGCTGCAGATCCTCGGCCAGTTCCGTGCCATGCGTCGGCTGGCCGCGCTCGAAGCGGTTTTTCTCCAGCCAGGTGTGGCGCATGAACGCGACATGGGGCATGACACCGGAGAAGGTCTCGCGGTTCTTGACCAGGCCGGACAGGGAGGTTCCGCCGATATTGACGCCGTGATAGGCGCGCTCGCGTGAGACGAAGCGGACCCGCTGGCCTTCGCCTCGGGCCCGGTGATAGGCCATGGCGATCTTGAGTGCGGTATCGATCGACTCCGAGCCGGAATTGACAAAGAACACATGGTTCATCGGCTCGGGCAGCAGCCGCGCGACCCGCTCGGCGGCGGCGAAGGCGGGCTTGGTGCCGATCTGGAACGGGGGTGCGTAGCTGTTGCGCTGCATCTGGTGGTACACCGCTTCGGTGATCTCCGGACGGGAATTGCCGGCCGGGCAGCAGAACAGTCCCGAACTGCCGTCGAGCAGGTGCTCGCCCCGGTGGTCGGTCAGATACATCCCATGGCCCTCATCCACGATGCGCGGGGCCTGCTTGAAGCCCCGGTTGTCGGAGAAGGGCATCCACTGCTCTTCGAGAGAGTTGGTCGCGATGTGGTCGCTGCCGGATTGATAGTCGGTCATGGTTCCCCCCTTGTGGTCGGACATGTCGTCGGACACGGCCCTCTGTCCAGGGCCCCGGGTGGCTTCCACGGAAGGGCCCTGCCAGCGAATGTCGGCCTGACAGGATAGCATCTTTGCCGGCCCTCCGCCGGACCGGTGTGCCATCCATATGTGCAGATTTGCACCGGACCGGCGGGGCAGGTGCCGGTCCGGGAAGGAGGAGGTCCAGATGCAGGAAGAAACGCCTTCCGTGTCCCGAGGGGCACTGGTCGGGGGCATCCTGGCGATGGCGGCGGTGGTCGCGGCCGCCAATTACGCGGTGCTGCATCCCATCAATGACTGGCTGACCTGGGGCCATTTCGTCTTTCCGCTGGCCTTCCTGGTCACCGACCTGATCAACCGGCTGTTCGGACCCGTGGCCGCCCGGCGCGTGGTCTGGGTGAGTTTCGTGCTCGCCGTGGCGGCCTCGGCCGTGATCGCGGGGCCGCGCATTGCGCTGGCTTCCGGGACCGCCTTCCTGGTCGGGCAGCTGGTCGATGTCGAGGTCTTCGACCGCCTCCGCAAGGGGCTCTGGTGGCGCGCTCCGGTACTGTCTTCGGCGGTGGCGAGCACGATCGACACGGCGCTGTTCTACAGCCTCGCCTTTGCCGGCAGCGGCGGCAGCTGGGTGCAATGGGCCGCCACCGATCTGGCGGTCAAGCTCCTGATGATTCTGCCGCTGCTCGCCCCCTTCGTGCTGCTCGTGCGCCGGTTTCGCGGTCAGCGGCGCTGACGCGGGCGGCGGGCGGTCCGGTCGGACAGGTCCTGGCACCGCAGCACCGCCTCGGCACCGGACCGGATCAGCCCGCCGGGGAGCAGGTAATAGGTGGGGGTTTCGGGCCGGGTTCCGGCAAAGGCGGTCTCGCTCTCGGGATCGCCGAGGGCGAGGAGCGCGGCCTTGCGCCCGAGATACTGGGAGAGGGCCACGCCGTTGCCGTTGTAGCCGCCCACATAATGGATGCCGTCCTGGCGGGCAACGAAGGGCAGGAAACTGCCGGTGAAGGCCACGAAACCGGTCCAGCAATGGCTGTAGCGCAACCGGCCTGCCGCCTCCGGAAACAGATCGGCGATCATCCGCTGCAGCCGCACCGCCGCCCGGGGCAGGGGGATTTCGGCGAGGGACGCGCGTCCCCCGAACAGCAGCCGGGTGCCGTCCGGCGAGCGGCGGTAATAGCAGTACCGGTGGCGGCTCTCGACAATCATCCGGCCGCCCGGAATCAGGGCCGCGAGTTCGGCCGGAGGCATCGGCTCCGAGGCGATCACATAGGAGGGAATGGGCAGCAGCCGGCGCCGGAGCCACGGGATCGCACGGTCGGTATAGCCGTTGGTGGCGACGATCACCTCGCCGGCCCGGACCTCCCCGGCCGGGGTGCGCAGCCGGAAGCCGTCGCGGGTGCGTTCGATCCCCTGCACCGGCATCTGCGGCGCAAACCGCGCACCGGCGGCGCGGGTGGCAGCGAGCAGCCCGGCATGGAGTTTGGCGGGATGCAGCCCGCCATGGGTGCGCAGCACCAGGCCGCCATGATAGCGGCGGGAGGCCACCTCCTCGGTCTGCAGGCGGTCGGCATCGACCAGCTGCGCCTCGCCGGGGCGGAGGGCATTCACATCCTCGGCATGCCGGGCAAAACCGTCGAGGTCCCGGTGCCGCCAGGCGGCCAGAACCCGGCCGGTGCGGGCGAAGTCGCACTCGATGCCGAGTTCGCGGATCATCGTTTCGAGGCTGTCCACCGCTTCCAGGCTTTCGCGCAGGATGCGCTGTGCCCGGTCCATGCCATAGCGGGAGGCGATCTCACCGAGACGCTGGCGGGTGCCGCTGCCGGCCATGCCGCCATTGCGGGTGCTGGCCCCGGAGCCGAGCCGGCGGGCCTCCAGGACCAGCGTGTCCCGTCCGGCCGCGGCCAGCACCCGGGCGGCGGCGAGGCCGGTGAATCCGGCCCCCACGACCGCCGTGTCGACGGAATCCGGCAGTTCTGCCGGGGCAGGGTCGGAGGCGGGCGGTGCCGCGTCCCACCAATAGGGTTCGAAAGAGAGGGACATCGGCGGGCCTTATTCCGGCTTTCCGGCGCGGAGGGATGCTTCACTCCAGGCAAGCGTGCTGCGGACGATGCTGCGGAGATCGTCGTGGCGGGGGGTCCAGCGCAGGGCCTCGTGGATCTGGCGGGTATCGGCGACCAGTGCCGGCGGGTCGCCCGCCCGCCGCTCCCCCTCGCGGATGTCGAGACGGATTCCGGATTCGGCCTGCACCGCTTCGAGCACCTCGCGGACGGAATGGCCGGTGCCGTAGCCGCAGTTGAGGACCCGGCTGGTGCCGCCGGCCTTGAGATCGTCAAGGGCGGCGAGATGCGCTCCGGCAAGATCGGAGACATGGATGTAGTCGCGCACGCAGGTGCCGTCGGCGGTGCTGTAATCGGTGCCGAACACGGTGATGTGGTCGCGCAGTCCGACGGCGGCCTCGCAGGCAACCGTGATCAGATGTGTGGCGCCTCCTGTGTGCGGCCCGGCCCGCCCGTGGGGGTCGGCTCCGGCGACGTTGAAGTAGCGGAGCGCGACATAGCGGAAATCATGGGCGGCGGCGGTATCCCGCAAGGCCCATTCGGTGGCGAGTTTCGAACGGCCATAGGGGTTGACCGGAAGGGTCGGGGCGGATTCGGATACCGGGATGATGTCGGGCGCGCCGTAGACGGCGGCCGTTGACGAAAAGACAAACTGTCCGATTCCGGCCTCGATGCAGGTCTGGATCAGGTTGGCGCTGGCAGCGGTATTGTTGCGGTAGTAGCGGAGAGGATCCCGCATGGATTCGGGGACGCTGATACTGGCAGCCAGATGCACCACGGCGTTGATGGGGTGCTCGGCGAGGATCGCGCGGACGGTGTTGCGGTCGTCGGCATCGCCGTCGATGAAATGGCAGGCCGTCGGCACCATGGAGGGATGCCCGGCGGAGAGGTTGTCGAGGACCACGATCCGGTAGCCAGCCTCCAGACAGGCCAGCGCCACATGGCTGCCGATATAGCCGGCACCGCCCGTCACGAGCAGGTGGCCCTTCTCCCCTCCAGGGTTCTGAGCGGGTTCCGTCGTCATGCCCGCTTCTATACCGGAAGTGCCGGGCATGTGGATGTTTCTGGCCTCATTCGGCGGGAGGGGCATGGAGGAGTTCCCGGCCCTGCGGTCGGTGGGTCAGGGGGGACGGGCAGTCCTGCCGACACCCAAACACATACGGGACTTTCGTCTCGGAAGTAATTTTTTTGACTTCCGCCGTTGCCGGTTCTGCCTCTGCCTGTTCCGCAACCGCATGTAATTCAGGTCAGTTTGCCGGGCGTGAATCTCTGCGTTTTTCACTGCCCTCTCGGCGTTTTTCTTGCGCTTGATCTTTTCGGTTGAACATTCGGTTCTCCGAATTCCTTGCGCTCTCCCATGCTCCTGCTTTCGCGGGGATTTGGTGCCGGGCTTCTCGGATTTCTCGTCTTCCGCAGCGACCGTGTCGGTCCCGAAATGCCGGCAGAGGTACAGCACCGAGGCCGAGGCATCGAAGGACTGTATGCCGACGAAAGCACTCTCTGCCTCGCTGCTGCCGCTGCCATAGAGCCAGCACTCCCCGTTTCGCTCTGCCCCGGCCTCGATGGTGGTCTGCACGGGGCTGGGAGGCGGCAGCACCTTGCGCTGCTGGGCGGGGGCTTGGCGGAGGTACAGCTCCTTCCGGGGGATCGAGGCGATCCGGGTCGGAATCTCCGATTGCTGGAGTCTTCCGTGCGCTTGGTCGGTCGGTGCGTTCTTCGATAGCTGGGCCATGACTGTGCTCCTAGTTGTTGCTCTCGGTCACGACAGTGTATACTAGCTGCTTCTCTGAAGCGCAACTGCTATATCTATATCTATGGATATAGATATAGATATAGGGTAGATGGAAAAGGATTTTAGAATAAATTTCTGCAAATACAATTTTCGCTTGACACTGCTGTGAGGACGGGGGATTGATGGATCATGACGGACGAACGGATCGTGTATGTCAACGGGGAGTTTGTCCCCCAATCCGAGGCCCGGATCTCGGTCTTCGACCGCGCCGTGCTCTTTGCCGATGCCATCTATGAGGTCTGCGCGGTACTCGAGGGGAAGCTCACCGATACCGAGTCCCATTTTGCCCGCCTGCGCCGTTCGCTTGGCGAGCTTCAGATCGACCTTCCCGACACGGATGCAGAAATCCTCGGCCGGATGCGGGAGCTTGTCAGCCGGAACCACCTCGAGGGGGGGGTGGTCTATCTCCAGGTCTCGCGCGGTGTCGCCGAGCGCGATTTCCTGCCTCCCACGGGGCTGCCCCCGACCGTTTTCATGTTTACCCAGATCATCGACCTCGCCGGGGCGGCCTCGGCTGAATCCGGCATCCGGGTCATTACCGTGCCGGAGATCCGCTGGGGGCGACGCGATATCAAGACTGTCGCGCTCCTGGGCGCCTCGCTGGCCAAGCGGGCGGCGGTCGAGGCCGGCGCGGATGATGCGTGGTTTGTCGAGGACGGTTTTGTCACCGAGGGCACGTCGAACAATGTCTATATCGTCACCGAGACGGGCAAACTCGTCACCCGGCCGCTCTCACGGGCGATTCTGGCCGGGTGCACGCGTGCGGCAGTCCTGCGACTGGCGGCGGAGAACGGAATCGAGATTGAGGAGCGTCCCTTCACGCCCGGGGAGGCGCAGGAGGCGGCGGAGGCGTTCCTGACCTCGGCCGGGGGCCTGGTCACCGGCGTGGTGTCGGTCGACGGGCGCATTCTCTCCAATGGCCGGCAAGGGCCGCTGACGTGCCGGCTGCGGGAGATCTATCTGGAACTGGCGCGCGCAACCGCGGTCTGAACGAAATGAGTGTTGGCGGAACCATGGCCGCCGCCGCTGGCGGCTACCGGACTTTCGGTTTCTGGGGCGTGTTCACCGCCGCCATCCTCGCTGCCTGGGCACTCCTGCTCGGCATGTCCCTGTCGCTTTCGAATCCCGGGAGCGGCACCGGCGTGCTCGGGGTTCTGCGCTGGGCGGGCGAGATCTGCCGCGCTGGAGCGGAGCCGCAGGAATTCCGGGCCCTCCTGCTGATGTGGTCCTTGATGGCCGTCGCGATGATGGGGCCCGGCGCGGTGCCGTTCCTGTCGGTCTATGCCGGGCTCGGTCGCGCCGGCGGCCGGCGGCCTCCTCAAGGGGGACTGCCGGCTCTTGCCGCCGGCTATCTGCTCGTCTGGCTCGGCTATGCCGTTCTCGCGGCGTCGCTGCAGACGGTGCTGTACGCACAGGGTCTGGTCGACCGGGTCGGGATTGCGGAAACGCCCTGGGCGGTGGCCGTGCTCCTGGCCCTGGCCGGCGGCTACCAGCTGACCAGCTGGAAGGAGGCCTGCCTCGTGAAATGCCGCGAGCCGTTCCGGTTTTTCTTCGCCCGCTGGCGGGACGGTGCCGGCGGTGCCCTGGTGATGGGCCTGCAGCAGGGGATGTTCTGCGCGGCCTGCTGCTGGGCGCTGATGCTGCTGGCTTTTGTGGGTGGCGTGATGAATACGCTCTGGATGGTGGCGGCGACGGGGATTATGGTTCTGGAAAAGCTGCCGGGTCCGCGCAACCATATACGCGGAACGGTTGCGCTGATACTTTTGGCTGCTGCTGCGGCGGTCGCCATCCGGGCGGCGGTTGTGGATTAGGGGAGAGAGTGAATGGATTCCTGGTCGATCAAGGGCGAATTGGTGCTCAATTGCAATTGCACGGTGTTCTGCCCGTGCGTGGTGTCACTGGGGGAACATCCGCCGACACAGGGCTACTGCCAGACCTGGGCGGGGCTGCGGATCGATGAGGGAAAGACGGGGGACGAGGATCTGGCCGGGCTGAACGTCGCCTTTCTGATCGACATCCCCGGGCGGATGAGCGAAGGGAACTGGTCGGTCGCGGCCTGGATCGACGAGCGTGCGAACGATCCTGCCTTTGAGGGGCTGACCCGGATCCTGAGCGGCAAGGCGCGCGGCACGACCGGTCTGTTCTCGGTGCTGGTCGGGAATTTCCTCGGTGCCGAGCGTGCGCCGGTCAGCTACCAGAACCAAGGCGAGGAGCGGATCATTGAAGTGCCGAAGCGGATCCGGGGGCGGGTGGTGCCGGTGCCGGGGAATGCCGAAGGCCAGCCGGTGACGGTCACGAATTCCCGCTACTGGATCGCGCCGGAGATCGTCGTGGCCACCGCCCTGGAGGGGCGCGTGCGCGCGGCCGGACGGGCCTGGAACCTGTCCGGGCGGAGTGCCGAAATCTGTCAGGTCGACTGGAAGGGACCTTGATGCAGAGGCCGCTGCCTCTCCTCGGAATCGCCCCTCGGGTCCGGAAATCGCCGTTCTACGAAGCCACAAGGCGCTGGGGTGCGCAGGCCTATTCGGTCTACAACCACACCTTGATGCCGCTCTGGTATGAAAGCCCGGAAGCGGATTTCTGGAATCTCATTGAAAAGGTGACGGTGTGGGATGTCGCCTGCGAGCGGCAGCTCGAGGTCAGCGGCCCCGACGCGGCGCGCTTCGCCCAGTATCTCACCTGCCGGGATCTTTCGGGCTTCGAGGTCGGGCAGGCGAAATACGTCCTCCTCACCGACGAACAGGGCGGGATCGTCAACGATCCGATCGCGCTGCGGCTTGCGCCCGACCGGTTCTGGTTCTCGCTCGCCGACAGCGATGCGCTGCTCTGGGCCAAGGGGCTGGCCGCGGCCGGTGGCTGGGATGTGGCCCTCGGCGAGCCCGATGTCAGCCCCCTGCAGGTCCAGGGACCTCGCGCCGTCGATCTGATCGGGGACCTGTTCGGGCCGCAGGCCAGGGAACTTCGCTACTACCGGTTCTACGAGACCGAACTCGACGGCATGCCGCTCCTGGTCTCGCGCACGGGCTGGAGCGGCGAGCGCGGCTATGAGGTGTTTCTCCGCGACGGCCGTTTCGGCGACACGCTCTGGGAACGGCTGATGGAGGCCGGCAAACCCTATGGCGTGGCCCCGGCCTGCCCGTCGACCATCCGCCGCACCGAGGCGGGCATCCTCTCCTATGGCAACGATATGGGGCTGACGGAAAATCCCTTCGAGATCGGCCTCGCGCGGCTGGTCTCCTTCGGGGAGGGCCTCGACTATCTCGCCCGGCCGGCCCTGGAGGCACTGGCCGCCCACCCGCCCGCCCGGCGTCTGGCCGGGCTCGAGATCGAGGGGGATCCGATCCCCGGCAACGAGGAGCACTGGCCGGTTTTCCGGGAGGGGGAAAGGGTCGGGCATGCGAGCACGGTGGTGCATTCGCCGCGCTTGAAGAAGAACATTGCGCTGGCTTTGGTCGCGACCGCGACGGCGGCGGAAGGAACCCGCCTCACGGTTGCGTGCGCAGATGGGGAGCGGGGTGCCGTGGTGGTGCCGATGCCCTTCCATGATCCGAAGAAAACGCTGGTGACGGCGGCCTAGCAGCGGGCCTGCAGGATGACGGCCATAGGGGGAATTTGACGAACTCCGCCCCCGGAAGAGGCGGCTGTCCTCCCGCTTGAGAACCTCGATCCACCCGGCAGGGACCAGACAGGGATCCCGGGTTGCCCGCCGCGATGCGGATCAGTCCTGAACTGTCATCCCGCGGATTGCCGCGGGCGGAACGGGAAGACCCCAGCACTCCGTCCGCGCGTCCCTCGGCTTCCCCCGATCCGGGGCAGATACCTGCGTTCGTTCATTCCATCCGGGCGAGTGCGGCGGCGGTGTCGCACATCCGGTTCGAGAAACCCCACTCATTGTCATACCACGCGAAGACCCGGGCCAGCCGGTCCCCGACCATCCGCGTCTGCGGCGCGGCGATGCTCGCGGAATGCGGGTCGTGGTTGTAGTCGATCGACACTTTCGGGGCTTCGTCGAAGGCCATGATGCCGCGCAGCGGTCCTTCTGCGGCGGCCCGGAACGCCTCGTTGATCTCCTCGGCGGTGGTCTTGCGCGAGGGCACGAAAGTCAGGTCGACGGCCGAGACATTGGGCGTCGGGATACGGATCGCCACGCCGTCGAGGCGCCCGGCGAGCTCGGGCAGCACCTTGGCGACCGCTTTCGCGGCCCCGGTCGAGGTCGGGATCGCGGACACCGCGGCGGCGCGGGCCCGATAGGGGTCCTTGTGCAGCGTGTCGAGTGCCGGCTGGTCGCCGGTATAGGCGTGGATCGTGGTCATATGGCCGTGCTCGATGCCGACGCTCTCATGCAGCACCCGGGCCACCGGTGCCAGGCAGTTGGTGGTGCAGGAGGCGTTGGAGACCACGCGGTCGCCGTCGGCAAGTATTTCGTGATTGACGCCGAAGACGATGGTCTTGGCGACTCCCTCCGCCGGGGCCGAAATCAGGACTTTGCGGGCACCGGCTTCGAGATGCGTGGCGGCCTTGTCGTGCGAGGCAAAGATGCCGGTGCATTCGAGCACCACATCGACCTCCATCTCCCCCCAGGGGAGCCGGGCCGGGTCGCGCTCGGCGGTGACCCGGATCGGGCCCAAGCCGACATTCATGCTGCCCGTCGCCCCGTCGACAGAGACGGGGTGCGGAAAGCGCCCGTGCACGGAATCGTAGCGGAGCAGATGTGCGTTGAAGTCGGCTGGGCCGAGATCATTCACCGCCACCACTTCGAGATCCTGGCGTTCCGATTCCACAACCGCCCGGAGCACGCACCGGCCGATGCGGCCGAATCCGTTGATGGCCAGTCTTGCTTTCTTCATGAGGGGGTCTCCATCTTGGACTGCCGGAGCAGGCGCCGCGCCGTGCGGACCACCGATCCGGTGTCGATTCCGAAATGCCGGTAGAGGTCCGGCGCCGGGGCCGAGGCCCCGAAGGACCGCATGCCGACGAAAGCGCTCCCTGCCTCGCTGCCGCCGCTGCCATAGAGCCAGCGTTCCCAGCCCCGTTCTGCCGCGGCCTCGATGGCGATCCGCACGGGGCCGGAGGGCAGCACCTTGCGCCGCCAGGCGGGGGTCTGGCGGCGGAACAGCTCCTCGCAGGGCATCGAGACGACCCGGGTCGGAATCCCCCGTTGCTGGAGCTTCCCGCGCGCCTCCATGGCGATGCTGACCTCGGAGCCGGTGGCGATCAGGAGCACCTGGCAGTCCCCCTCCGCCTCGGCCAGGACATAGGCCCCCCGGGCGGAAAGATTTCCTGCGCGATGCTTCTCCCGAACGGTCGGGAGGCCCTGTCGGGAGAGGACGATCACACTGGGGGCATCGCGGGATTCGAGGGCCAGCTGCCAGCTTTCCACGGTCTCCACCGCATCCGCGGGGCGGAACACGAGCAGGTTGGGGGTGGCCCGCAGCATCGCCAGATGCTCGACCGGCTGGTGGGTGGGGCCGTCCTCGCCCAGCCCGATCGAATCATGGGTCATCACATAGATCGCCCGCAGGCCCATCAGGGCGGCCAGCCGGATGGACGGCCGTGCGTAGTCGGTGAAGGCGAGGAACGTGCCGCTATAGGGAATGATTCCGCCCTGGGTGGCGAGGCCGCTCATGGCCGCGACCATGGCATGCTCGCGGATTCCCCAATGCACATAGCGGCCCGAGAAATCCTCGGGGGTGATCGCGGCGAGACCGCGGGTGCGGGTGTTGTTGGAGCCGGTCAGGTCGGCCGAGCCGCCGAGGGTCGTCGGGATCAGTTCATTGACCACTTCGAGGGCCAGTTCCGACGCCTTGCGGGTGGCGAGTTTCGGTCGTTCCCGGGAAAGCCGCCGCTTCAGCCGGAGCATCTCCTGGCCGAACTCCGGTGGGATGGCCCCGTCGAGAAAGACCGCGGCCTGCCGGCGGGCGGATTTCGGAAGCTCCCGCAGATGCCGCTCCCAGGCGATGCGCCGTCGGTGGCTCCGCCGTCCCGCCGCCCGCCAGTCCTGCAGCACCCGGTGCGGAATCCGGAAGGGAGGCTCGGTCCAGCCATAGGCCTGTTTTGCCGCCCGGGCCTCCGGGGCTCCGAGCGGTGCGCCATGCGCGGCGGCGGTGCCCTGCTTGTCCGGGGCGCCCAGTCCGATGGTCGTCCGACAGCAGATCAGACTCGGCCGGGTGGTGCGCTTGGCCTCCGCGAGGGCGCGGTGGACGGCTTCCGGATCGTGCCCGTCAATGCATGTGGCGTCCCAGCCGGCGGCGCGGAAGCGCGCGGCCTGGTCGGTCGAGTCGGCGAGCGAGACCGCGCCGTCGATCGAGATGCCATTGTCGTCAAACAGCACGATCAGCTTGCCGAGTCCGAGATGGCCGGCGAGGGAGATCGCTTCATGGCTGATTCCCTCCATCAGGCAGCCATCGCCGACGACCACATAGACATGGTGGTCGATGAGCCTGCGGCCGAGTCGTTCGCGCAGCCAGCGCTCGCCCATGGCCATGCCGACCGCGGCGGCCAGGCCCTGGCCGAGCGGCCCGGTGGTGGTCTCGATGCCGGCGGCATGGCCGTATTCCGGGTGGCCGGCGGTGCGCGCGCCGAGCTGGCGGAAGCGGCGCAGTTCGGCCATCGGCATGTCGGCATGGCCGAGCAGATGCAGGAGTCCGTAGAGCAGCATCGAGCCATGCCCGGCCGAGAGCACGAACCGGTCCCGGTTCGGCCATCGCGGCGCGGCGGGATCGGCACGCAGATGCCGGTCGAACAGGACCGTCACCGCATCGGCCATGCCCATCGGCATGCCCGGATGGCCGGACTGGGCCTTTTCGACGGCGTCGATGGCAAGGGCCCGCAGGGCACCGGCCATACGGGCGTGACGCGCTGGTCCGTGGACAGCGGGCGGAAGGGGGGCGGTTGGCATGCGGGATCCGGAAACGGCGGCTCGAAGGTCGGTTATGGTTCTTCCGTTCTGCCCGGTCGTCAAGCACCGCATCCGGCGGAGCGGGAGTCGCATTCCCCGTCACCGGCCGTATCTTGCGGGGGACCGTGCCGCAGCTGGAGGTTTCAACCCATGTCCGCTCCCAATCGTGTCGCCTTCACCGGCTCGCTCGGCTCGACACTTGCCGCACGTCTGGATCTGCCGCCCGGCCCTCCCCGGGCCTATGCGCTGTTCGCGCACTGCTTCACCTGCTCGAAGGATGTGTTCGCGGCCGCCCGGGTCTCGGCCGGCCTCGCCGCGCATGGCATCGCGGTGCTCCGGTTTGACTTTACGGGTCTCGGCCACAGCGACGGCGAATTCGCCTCCACCAATTTCTCCTCCAATGTGGCCGACCTGCTGCGGGCGGCCGACTATCTGCGCGAGAACCATGAGGCTCCGCGAATTCTGGTCGGGCACAGTCTGGGCGGTGCGGCGGTGCTGGCGGCCGCGGGCTCGGTGCCGGAAGCGGTGGCGGTTGCGACCATCGGCGCACCCTGCGATGCCGCGCATGTCGCCGAGCGGTTTACGGACAATCTTGCCGAGATCGAGGCGAAGGGCGCGGTCGAGGTGAAGCTCGGCGGCCGCCCGTTCTCCATCACCCAGCAATTCCTCGACGACATCCAGAACCAGAACCAGGTGGCCGCGATCGGCAAACTCGGCAAGGCGCTGCTGGTGATGCATGGTCCGCATGACAAGGTCGTCGGCATCAGCAACGCGGCCGAGATTTTTGCCGCCGCCAAGCATCCCAAGAGTTTTGTCTCGCTGGATGACGCGGACCATCTGCTGACCCGGCGTGAGGACGCGGCCTATGCGGCCGATGTGATTTCGGCCTGGTCGAGCCGGTTCGTGCGGCAGGGAGAGGAGCCGCAGGCCGAGGGGAGTGCCAACGAGGTGGTGGTGAGCGAGGCCGACGATGGCAAATTCGCCCAGCAGATCTGGGTCGGCGGCCGGCATGCGCTGCGGGCCGACGAGCCGCCGAATGTTGGCGGCGGCAATACCGGGCCGACGCCCTACGACTTCCTGCTTGCTGGCCTTGGCGCCTGCACGACGATGACCCTGCGCATCTATGCCGACCGCAAGGGTCTGCCGCTGGACCGGGCCCGGGTCACCCTGCGCCACAACAAGGTGCATGCCGAGGATTGCGCGGCCTGCGAGACCCAGGGCGGCAAGATCGACCGCATCGAGCGGGTGCTGGTGCTTGAGGGGGCGCTTGATGCGGAGCAGCGCGCCAGCCTGCTGGCCATCGCCGAAAAATGCCCGGTGCACCGGACGCTGCATTCCGAGGTCGTGGTCGACACCATCCTTGAGGAGGGCGGCGACCGATAAGCCGGCAGGGTGCCGGGTCGGACAGAAACAGGGAGACTTGAGGCATGGCGGGGGTTGCGAATCGACCGGGCAAGGGACCGACGGGGGATGTTCTTCCGGATCTCCTGAAACCCGGCGTGGTGACGGTGTTCTGCGGCAGCGCAGCCGGCAACTGCTCGGCGAAACAAGGGAAGTATTACGCCGATGAAAGCAATCTGTTTTGGGGAATTCTCGCGGAGATCTGCCTGACGCCGCGGAAATTCAAGCCGAAGGAATACACCAAACTCGCTAAATTGCGCATCGGGCTGACCGATCTCAACAAGACCCAGTTTGGCAGTGATCGGAATCTTTCGCCCAGCCATTACAATGTCGGTGCCCTGTGCCGCAAGATCGAGAAATATCGCCCCCGGATTCTGGCCTTCAATGGGAAAAAGTCGGCGAGGGTTTTCCTGAAAAAGGTTTTCCCGAAAGAGCCGTTTAAGGGGAACGTGAAGGATTACGGGATGCAGTTGAAGTGTCGGCTGGGCGATACCGAAGTGTTTGTGCTCCCCTCGACCTCCGACCAGCTGGAGCCCAAATATTGGGATGAGGCGCCCTGGCGCGAGCTGGCTGCTCTCCATCACAAAATTCTTGCGGAGTGACGGTCCGGCCGGGCCGTGCCGGGCAGGCGGGGAATCGGTATATAGGAGATGCTTCCGGAAAGGGATGGCGGGATGCGATGGCCGGTGTTGCGCACAGGATCGCAGAGGAGGATTCGGCTTCGGGCGCATTGCTGCGCGACGCGTCGACCGCATAGTGAGGACAACCGAACGAAGATCGTGGTCGACACCATCCTCAAGGAGGGTGGCGACCGATAAGCCGGCAGGGCGCCGGGTCGGACAGAAACGGGGAGGCTTGAGGCATGGCGAGAGTTGCGAATCGACCGGGCCGCGGATCGGCGGGAAATGTTCTTCCGGATGTCCTGGAACCCGGCATGGTGACGGTGTTCTGCGGCAACGCGGCCAGCCGTCGCTCGGCGGAACAACGAGCGTATTACGCCCATGAAAGAAATCGATTCTGGGGAATTCTCGCGGAGATCGGCCTGACGCCGCGGAAATTCGACCCGGGTCAATACCCCGAACTCGCCGCCTTGCGCATCGGGTTGACCGATCTCAACAAGACCCAGTTCGGCAGTGATGAGGAAGTTTCGCGCGACCATTACAACGTCGATGCCCTGAGCGCGAAGATCAAGAAATATCGCCCCCGGATTCTTGCCTTCACGGCGAAAACGCCGGCGAAGGCTTTCCTGAAAAAGCGGTTTGGCGTGAACGTGCTGGATTACGGGTTGCAGTCGGAGTATCGGCTGGACGGCACCGAACTGTTTGTGCTCCCCTCGACCTCCGGCCGGGCGCGCGGATATTGGGATGAGAAACCCTGGCACAGGCTGGCCGATCTCCATCGCGAAATTCTTGCGGAGTGACGGTCCGGCCGGCCCATGCCGGGCGGGCGGGGAATCGGGATATAGGGGGATACCCCCGGAAAGGGATGGTGGGATGCGATGGCCGGTGTTGCGCACAGGATCGAAGAGGAGGAGGAGGATCCGGGCGCATTGCTGCGCGACGCGGTTGCCGCTCTGGACGATTCACTGCGGGGGCTGGAATCCTCGGTGATCGGGCGGCTTGATCGGGATACCGAGAGCAGCCAGGCACAGAACAGAACCATCCTCGAACTGCGGGCGGAGCTGGGGGAAGAGCGGCGGATCCGTCGGCATGCCGCCCGCAATCTGGACCAGGTGATACGGATCCTCCGGAAAATCAGCAATGACTGATCTGTCTGGCGGAATGCACGATATCGAAGTGTGTATCCACAAGCGTCGCTATGTCATTTCCACGGATGCAGGCTCGGAGGAAACGGTACGCAACCATGCTTCCGCCCTGGATCGCAGTGCGGTCATGCTGGTGGAAGAGCTCGGGCATGTGCCGGAGAAACTGCTACTTCTTCTCTCCGCGATCCAGGCGCTCGAAGAGGTGGAATCCGAGCGGACCCTCGAGCAGGAGGCGGCGGCCGAAGCTGCGGAAACGATGTTCGATGCATCGCGTCGCATCCAGGATCTGGTCACACGTCTTGAACGCTGACCGTTCCTCTCCGCTTTGAATCTCTGGATTCCGGACGCGCGGCCGGTGCTTCGGGGAGAGGGCCGCGGAAGGGCCGTGCAATGATCCCCCCGATGGCGGACAGCCCCGTATGGATTCTCTGACCGAGCGCAAGCGCGCCGAGCGGGCGGATGCCGCCGGGCGGCGCGAGGCGGCGGCCCGGGACGGCCCGGAGGCGGCGCAGGCGGCCTGTGCGAGGCTTGTCGAACTCCTGGCCCCCGGCGCGGGCGATGTCGTGGCCGGTTATCTGCCGGTCCGCACCGAACTGGATCCGGTTCCGGCGCTGGAACGGGCGATCCGGGCCGGGGCCGAAACCTGCGTGCCGCGGGTCGAGGGGAAGGGGGCCCCGCTGGTGTTTCTGGCCTGGCGGCCGGGGGCGGAACTGCAGCCAGGAGCGTTCGATGTCCGGGTTCCGGTCACGGAGGTGTTCCGGGATCCGACCCTGGTGATTGTTCCCCTTCTCGCATGGGACCGGTCCGGGGCGCGTCTCGGTTATGGCGGAGGTTTCTATGACCGTACGCTGCAGAACCTGCGGGCCGCGGGGAGACTGCGCATGGCCGTGGGGTTTGCCTATGCTGCGCAGGAGATTGCGGAGGTGCCGCGGGACAGGCATGACGTGCTGCTGGATGCGGTGGTGACCGAGGCAGAAACCCTTCGCTGGAGGCGGTGATGCAGCTCCTGATGGTCGGCGATGTGATGGGCAAGGGCGGACGCAGGATCGTGCGGGACCGTCTTCCCGGGCTTCGCAAGCGGCTACGGCTGGATTTTGTGGTGGTCAACGGCGAGAACGCCGCCCATGGTCGGGGCATCACGCCGGGGATCGCCGAAGAACTGTTCGAGGCGGGCGCCGATGTGATCACCCTCGGCGATCATGCCTTCGACGAGCCGTCGGTGTTGGCATTTCTGGAGCAGGAGCCGCGGCTTCTGCGTCCGCTCAACATCGCCCCGGGCGCGCCGGGTGCGGGGGCGCGAAGCTACGAGACGGGGGACGGGCGCATCGTGCATGTCCTCAATGCGCTGGGGCGGGTGTTTTTATCCGGTCTCTATGCGGATCCGTTCGAGATGGTGGGGGCCGAACTCGAACGGGCGGAGCTCGGCCGGCAGGCCGGCGCGGTTCTGCTGGATTTCCATGCCGAGGCGACCTCGGAAAAGATGGCCATGGGGCATTGGTGCGACGGGCGGGCCAGCCTGGTGGCGGGCACCCACACCCATGTGCCGACCGCCGACTTCCGGATCCTTCCCGGCGGCACCGCCTATGCAACCGATATCGGCATGTGCGGCAGCTACGATTCGGTCATCGGCATGCGGAAGGACGAACCTCTCGCACGCTTCGTCACGGGCATGCGGAGCGGCCGGTTCGAGCCGGAAACGGAGGATCCGATGCTTTCCGCGGTTTGTGTCGAGACCGATGACCGGACGGGACTGGCCGTATCGGTCGATGCCGTGCGCGTCGGTGGTGTGCTGCCGGAGGTGATGCCGTGCCGGTGAGGGAGGGGGCTCGCGGTCCGGACCCCTCGGGTGGATGTCCTCGCTTCTTGTCCCGTGGGGCGGTGATCGCTACGCTTGGTAGCCCCGGATTTGTGGGGCATACAGGCGCGTATCGGGGCGATCCCGGGCCGGGAGGCTGATTTGGCGGGCCACTCGCAATTCAAGAACATCATGCACCGCAAGGGCGCGCAGGACCGGAAGCGCGGCCGGATCTTCTCGCGCCTGTCGCGGGAGATCACCGTTGCCGCACGACTCGGCGGTGCCGACCCCGACGGCAATCCCCGGTTGCGTCTCGCCATCCAGGAAGCGCGCGGGCAGAACATGCCCAAGGACAACATCCAGCGCGCGGTCGGCAAGGCCGAAGGCGGGGATGCGGCCGATTACCAGGAGGTGCTCTACGAGGGATACGGCCCCGGCGGGGTTGGGTTTGTGGTGGAGGCGCTCACCGACAACCGCAACCGCACGGCGGCCAGCATCCGGGCTCGGTTCAGCAAGGGCGGCGGCACTCTCGCGGAGGGCGGGGCGGTGACCTTTATGTTTGACCGGCTGGGCGAAATTGTGTTTCCGCCGGCGACGGCGAAAGCGGAAGCGGTTCTTGAGGCCGCGATCGAGGCGGGTGCGGAGGATGTGGCTTCCGATGCCGACGGGCATCGGATTTTCTGCAGCCGCGGGAATCTGGGGGAGGCCGCCCGGGTGCTTGAGGAACGCCTCGGAGCTGCGCCGGAGCGGGCGCGGCTGATCTGGTGGCCCCGCGACGGAATCCCCGTAGAGGGAGCCGATGCCGAAAAAGCGGCCGTTCTCTTCGAATCTCTCAACGAGGATGATGATGTCCAGGCGGTCTATACGAATTTTGAAATGACCGACGAAGTTTTCGCCCGGTCGGTGGCCTGAGCGACGTGTCGCAGCCGGCAATTCCGCATGACGCACCACACGACCCGCGTGGCCTGATCCGCGATTCTTTCCGGATAGAAGGAATCGGGGTGGAGGACTGCCGGACCATTTTCCTCGATTGGGTTCTGGGCCTGCCGGATACGACCGATATGCGTGAGGCGATCGAGGCAATGCTTGTCGAGCATGCAGACATGGATGATGCCCATCCCATGAAGGCGGTGCTGCGCGAAGGTCTGGTCGAGGGACAAAGAACACGCCCGTCGCGGCGGAGAGCCTCCCGGCGGTGATGGTTCGGCGGGGTCGCCGGGAGTACACCTGCTCTGACATAAAGAAGGTTGGGTCACGGAAGAACATGCGGGACTAGGTGGCTTTGGTGTTTAACTTGAAGGAAAACGAAGTCTTGGTTTGACAAATACCCAATTAAGGGCAACAATCAAGGATGGTCGACGGTGTAGGGGGTAGAATCGCTGAACGGCCTGCTAGTGCCGGTAGGGGTCGGTCTGCTACCAGCCGTCGCACAGGCGGAGGGGTGGATATTGGGCGTAGAAGCCTGAATCGAGAGCTTTGCGCTTTAGGTTTTTGATGTTGTAGAACCTGCAGGGAAATTTACTTCCAATTGCGGAGTAGAAAACAAGCCGAGGAGTCAACAAAGTGATAGATAGATCTCTTGGGCGGATTGCAAAAGTTGAAGTACGCGAGTACTGGAAAGACGAGGAAAGAGACTTCACTCCGTGGTTGGCGCAGGAAGAAAATTTGGAACTCCTTTCGAACGCATTGGGAATGCAGCTGAAACTGGTGGCAACGGAAAAATCCGTTGGACCGTTTCGGGCAGACATTGTGTGTAGGGACGAGTACAGCGAGCAGCAAGACATGGTACTCATCGAAAACCAGCTGGAAACAACGGACCACACCCATTTGGGGCAGCTCCTTACCTATGCTTCCGGCTTGGAAGCTGCCACGATCATCTGGATCGCCGCTCAGTTTCACGAGCAGCACCAGGCGGCCCTCGATTGGTGGAACACAAAAACCGACCAAAGCATACGTTTTTTTGGATTAGAAATTGAGCTATGGCAAATCGGCGGTTCGCTCGTGGCTCCAAATTTCAACATCGTCTCCAAGCCAAATGAATGGTCACGCTTGGGTACACATGCAGGACGCATTTTGGGTAACGAAGCGCTTACCAAGAATAAATTTCTGCAGTTAAGTTACTGGACAGATTTCAACAAATTTCTTGATACACAAAAGGGACAATTGATGAGTCGTTCGGCTAGATCTGAAGCGACAATGACATACCGAATTGGACGCTCTGACATCAGCCTTAGGGCATCAATATTGAGTGCAAGAAAAAAGCTTCGCTGCAGTCTTTATACCCAAGGCAAGAATTCTTTGCTTTGGTGGGTTTTATTGCACGGAGAAAAGGAGGAAATCGAACGTGAATTGGGAAGATTGCTGGAACTTGAATTGGGAGGGTTACTAGAATGGGATGCCGCCTCAAGACGCTCGACCGAAACCATTTCGCTCTATCGGAATGATGTTGATTTTTTAGATCGAGCGAGCTGGCCGGAACAACACGAGTGGTTGGCGAAGCATCTTAGCGCCATGCACACAGTTTTTGCAGCGCGTGTCAACGACCCGGACTTTATAAAACGTGTTAACGATTTAAAAGATATCACTTCAAGTTAGTTGGTTTCGGTGCACCATTTTACTTAACGTGATTAACGCGAATTTCAAATGGTGATAGCTGACAGGATGTTTAATGTTCCAGTAATTGTTGTATGACGTGAATCACTCGTGGTGATTGCAACGGTAAAACATGCTGCAAATACTAGATAGAAAGCAAGATAAGGACACGACAAAATGGCAGATCAAAATTTTGAGCGACTTGTACAAATTGACCTGAGTGAGGGTTGGAAACATGAGGCCGCTGATTTCACCTCGTGGCTAGCGCATAATGAAGGAAACCTACAAATACTTGGGGATACACTGGGAATGACATTGGAGCTGGAAGCACGGGAGATGGACGTGGGATTGTTTTCTGCGGATATCGTGTGCACGGACACAAACACAAACGCCCGGGTGCTTATCGAAAACCAGCTTTATCGGACGGATCATGCCCATCTTGGAAAATTTTTGACCTATATTGCCGGGCTGGAAGCGATGACAGCTATCTGGATTACCAAAGAGTTTCTTGATGAACATCGTGCTGCGCTCGAGTGGATGAATAAAAATACTCATGAGAATGTTCGATTTTTTGGCTTGGAGATTCAGCTGTGGAAGGTCGGAAATTCACTTCCAGCACCGAAATTCAACATTGTCGTGAAGCCGAACAACTGGTCGCGAGAGATCTCTCGCTCCGTGCAGCAGGAGGAAATTTCTGAAAATCGTCAGAAACATAAAGAATACTGGGCAGCCTTTTTGCAGGTGCTTAAGAAATATGAGGGGTCGTTTAATAGAGATCGAACGCCGATAGCATATTCATTGATGACTTTCCCTGTTGGCCGCATGGGCTTCTATCTTCGAACGCTGGTTAACCGAAACCGGAAGCAGATTCGAGTTGTTCTCTACATAACCGGAACTGATGCAAAGAGTTTCTTTCATCTTCTGCATAAGCAGAAGGACGAGATCGAAAACGATCTTGGTTATTCATTGGCATGGGAGGAGCTTCCGGAGGGAAAGGACAGTCAGATCGTATCCTACAATCCCGATACGGTTGATCTCGATAACAAGGAAAGCTGGGCGGAACAGCACAAATGGCTGGCAGAAAAACTTAACTCCATGCATCGGGTTTTTTCCAATCGTGTCCGGGAACTTGATCCAGCTGATTGGAATCCGGGTGGGGAAGGCGATTCAAGCGATCCGGATTCTGATTTTGCAAGCCCAGGCGATGACAGATAAAGCACGACCGATCGAGGACTGATCCAGCGGAGGAATGGGGTCAGCACATCAATGTGGTGGCTTGCGGGGGCCTGCATCATCAAAACGAAATTTGGCTGGGGGACCAGGATTCGAACCTGGACCGACGGAGTCAGAGTCCGCAGTTCTGCCGTTAAACTATCCCCCAGCAGGAAGGCACACGCTTCAGGCGGCGTTGGATTGCCGGATTTTCTCTGCGGCTGCCGGATCGAAGGTAACACCCTTGTCTGCCAGCATCGTGTCGATCTCTCCGGACATGGTCATCTCGGTGATGATGTCGCACCCGCCGACAAATTCGCCCTTGATATAGAGCTGCGGAACCGTCGGCCAGTTGGTGAAATCCTTGATTCCCTGCCGCAATTCGTCTCCCTCCAGGACATTCACATCCCGGAAATCCACTGCCAGGTAGCGAAGAATCGATGCGATCCGGCTGGAAAACCCGCATTGCGGAAAATCCGCCGTTCCCTTCATGAAGAGCACGACGTCGTTTCCGTCGACAATCTTCTGGATCTCGGCATGCGCCGGTCCTGTCGTCTCCATGGTCGACTCCTGTTCTCCTAGCCCTGTTCCGGCACGGCGGTCTGCAGGGCCAACGCGTGCAATTCGTTGCCCATCCGCCCCTTGAGTGCTTCATACACCATCTGGTGCTGCTGCACCCGATTCCGCCCCCGAAACCGCTCGGAGACGATGGCCACCGAATAATGATCGTCATCCGCGGCCAATGAGCGGAGTTCGATCTCGGCATCCGGGAACGCGTCCCGGATCAGCTGCTTGAGTTCGGCCGCCGGCATCGGCATGGCATGCGTTCTCCGGGGTTTTCCGCCTGCACAAAACTAGTCTTTTGCGTCCGCATCTGCAATCCCGCCGCCCGGCACTGGAGCTCCCGACACATAGTCGGGCAGCCAGTTTTCGTGAAGGGCCCGCAGTTCTTCGAGATCCAGCCGTTCGCCGTCCAGCACGACGGTTGCCGTCTCCAGGGAGTGGCCGACGCGTGCGGCCGGCACCGCCGCCTCTCGCGCCCGGTCAAGAACGGTTTCTGCGGCCGCCTCCGGCACCGCCACGAGGTATCGCGCCTGGCTCTCGCCGAAATACCAGGCATGGGCCGGCATTCCGTCCTCGGGCGGGTCAAGGCTGACACCGCATTTTCCGGCAAGGGCCATCTCGGTGGCGGCCGGGGCAAGGCCGCCATCGGACAGATCGTGGCAGGCGGCGGCGGTGCCGTCTTCGGCCAGCATGCGTAGGAAATCCGCGTTCGCCTTCTCGGCGGCCAGGTCCACCGGCGGCGGTGGTCCGTCCTCGCGCCCGACGAGCAGACGGGCATAGAGCGATTGGTGCAGATGGCCGTCCGAGGCACCGACCAGCAGGAGCACGAAGCCCGGTCCGGGAAGGGCGGGGGAAAGCATCCTCTCGATATGGTCGAGGAGGCCGACCGCACCGATCACCGGGGTTGGCAGCACGGCGGTGTCACCGGTCTGGTTGTAGAGGGAGACATTGCCGGAGACGACCGGTACGCCGAGTGCCCTGCAGGCATCACCGATGCCGCGGATGCAGCCGACGAATTGTCCCATCACCTCGGGTCGTTCGGGATTGCCGAAATTGAGACAGTCGGTGATCGCGAGCGGTCGTGCCCCTGCCGCGGAAAGGTTCCTGCAGGCTTCCGCAACCGCCTGCTTGCCGCCTTCATACGGGTCCGCGCTGCAGTAATGCGGGTTGGAATCGAGGCTGAAGGCCAGCGCCCGGTCTGTTCCGTGGATCCGCACCACCGCCGCATCCCCGCCCGGCCGCTGCACCGTATCGGCCATCACCATGTGGTCGTACTGCTCCCAGATCCAGCGCCGGGAGGCGAGGGCAGGGGAGCCGACCAGGCGGCGCAACGCTTCCGCGGTGCCGGTCACCGCTCCGACGGGAGGGGCTTCGGCCGGTTTGATTTCCGTCCAGGGCCGGTCATAGACCGGGGCCTCGTCGATGAGAGCCGACAGGGGCAGATCGGCGGCGGTCTGCCCGCCCCGCAGCACCCGCAGCCGGTTGCCCGGTTCGGTGCGTCCGACCGTTGCGAAATCGAGGTCCCATTTCGCGAACACTTCCCGAGCCAGCGCCTCCTTCTCCGGGCGCAGGACGACGAGCATCCGTTCCTGGCTTTCCGAGAGCATCATCTCATAGGCGCTCATATTGGGCTCCCGGCAGGGAACCGCATCGAGATCCAGTTCGATGCCGACACCGCTGGCAGCGCCCATTTCGGAAGCCGCACAGGTGAGCCCGGCCGCGCCCATATCCTGGATGGACTCGATGGCCCCCCCTGCCATCAGTTCCAGGCATGCCTCGCAGAGCCGTTTTTCCGCGAAGGGATCGCCGATCTGCACGGTGGGACGCTGTCCCTCGCTCTCCTCCCCGAAACCCGCCGAGGCCATGGTCGCGCCGCCGACCCCGTCGCGTCCGGTCTTGGCACCGAGATACACCACCGGGCGTCCGGTGCCGGCCGCGCTGGCCGTAAACACGTGGTCACGCTCGGCGATTCCGGCGACAAAGGCGTTCACCAGGCAGTTGCCGTCATAGGAACGATCAAAACCGGTCTCGCCGCCGACCGTAGGCACACCGAAACTGTTGCCGTAGCCACCGATTCCCGCGACCACACCGCCGATCAGATGCCGGGTCTTGGGATGCGCCGGATCCCCGAAGCGGAGCGCGTTCAGGGCGGCGACCGGGCGCGCGCCCATCGCGAACACGTCCCGCAGGATGCCGCCGACACCGGTGGCGGCCCCCTGGTAGGGCTCGATATAGGAGGGATGGTTGTGGCTCTCGATCTTGAAGATCACGACCTTGCCGTCCCCGATCTCGACCACACCTGCGTTCTCGCCCGGTCCGTGCACCACCTGCGGTCCCTCCACGGGCAGTTCGCGCAGCCATTTGCGCGAGCTCTTGTACGAGCAGTGCTCGTTCCACATGGCCGAGAAGATGCCGAGTTCCGTGTGGTTCGGCCGGCGCCCGAGCAGTTCCAGGATGCGCAGCCATTCGGCCTCGACGAGACCCAGGTCGGCGGCCAGCCGGGCATCGGTCTCGGCTTCGGGTCGGGCCGACATCGTTCAGCCCCGAGCCCCGGCCAGGGCGGCGAACAGCGCGGCTCCGTCGGTGTTGCCGAGCACCGGATCCACCGCCCGCTCCGGATGCGGCATCATCCCGAGCACGCGCCGGTCGGGAGAGAAAATCCCGGCGATATCCCCGACCGAGCCATTCGGGTTGGCGGCATGGTTTCCGGTTCCCTCCGGGGAGGCGACATAGCGGAAGGCGATCCGGCCCTCTTCGGTGAGGGCGTGCAGCCCGTCTGCCGACAGGGTGTAGGCACCGTCGGCATGCGAGATCGGGATGCGCAGGACCTGCGCCGGCTGGTAGCCGCGGGTGAAGGGGGAATCGGTGGACTCGACCCGGAGCCAGATATCGCGGCAGATGAATTTCAGACTGGCATTGCGCAGGAAGGCACCGGGCAGGAGGCCGATCTCGGCAAGGATCTGGAAGCCGTTGCAGAGCCCGAGCACGAGGCCGCCCCGGGCGGCGAATTCCCGCACCGCCCGCATCGCAGGCGACCGGGCGGCGATGGCCCCGCTGCGCAGATAGTCCCCGAAGGAGAACCCGCCCGGGACCGCGACCAGATCGGTGCCGGGCGGCAGTTCGCTCTCCGCATGCCAGATCCGGACCGGCGGCCGGCCGACAGCCCGGTGGAGTGCGATTTCGAGATCCCGGTCGCAATTCGAGCCGGGGAAGATCACGATGGCGGTGCGCATCGCCCTAGTGGTGGCGGGACGGGGTCATGAGGTCACGTCGATCTCGTAATCCTCGATGATCGGGTTGGCGAGGAGCTGTGCGCACATTTCCTCGACCCGCGCCCGCGCCTTGCCGGCGTCCGGGGCGTCGAATTCGAAGGTCAGGAGCTTGCCCTGGCGCACCTCGCGGGCCTCCCCGTAGCCGAGCTCGCCCAGGGCCCGGCGGATCGCCTCCCCCTGCGGGTCGTGGACGCCGGCCTTCGGCATGATCCGGATGGTCGCACGCATGCGGGACGGGCTCAGTGCATCGCCCGGTGGACGATCTGGGGCCCGGTGATTTCGCTGACATCATTGTCGCGGATGATGCCGAGCCGTCGCGCGACCTCCGAATAGGCATCGATCAGGTCGCCCAGATCATTGCGGAACACATCCTTGTCCAGCCGCCGGTCGCTCGTCAGATCCCACAGCCGGCAGGTGTCCGGGCTGATTTCGTCGGCGACGATCACCCGTTCCATGTCGTTCTTCCACTCCCGTCCGCATTCGATCTTGAAATCCACCAGCCGGATGCCGGAGCCAAGAAACAGGCCGGTGAGGAAATCATTGATCCGGACGGCCAGGGTGAGCATGTCCTCGATCTCGTGATGGGTGGCCCAGCCGAAGGAGAGGATGTGGTCCTCGTTGACCAGCGGGTCGCCGAGCTTGTCATCCTTGAGGTAGAACTCGGCCACCGGGCGCGGCAGCGGCTTGCCCTCCTCGAGGCCGAAGCGCTTGCAGAAGGAACCCGCGGCGACGTTGCGCACCACCATTTCCAGGGGGATGATCTCGACCGCCCGGACGAGCTGCTCGCGCATGTTCAGCCGACGGATGAAGTGGGTCGGCACGCTGACACTGTTCAGACTCTCCATGATATGCTCGCAGATGCGGTTGTTCAGCACCCCCTTGCCGTCGAGGATCTTGTGCTTCTTCCCGTTGAATGCGGTGGCGTCGTCCTTGAAATACTGCACAAGGGTTCCGGCCTCCGGTCCCTCGTAAAGGATTTTGGCCTTGCCTTCGTAAACCATCCGGCGGCGGGCCATAGCACTCTCCTGTTCGGGGGGTGCCTGTGCGGCACTGCATAGAAGTGTATAATTCGCATCGTAGCACACTGCAAGCGAAGACCGCCGGGAGGGCCGAAGTGACCACATTTGATGACCGAACAGATTTGTTCGAAAAGAAGTTTGCGCTGGACGAGACGTTGCGCTTCAAGGCCGATGCCCGCCACGCCAAACTGTTCGGACTCTGGATCGCCGAGCGTCTCGGGATGGAGGGAGAGACCGCCGCGACCTATGCCGGAGAGGTGGTCGTCAGCAGCCTCCGGGAGGAGGGGGATGATGACATCCTCGCGCATGTGCAGCCGGATCTGGAGGCCAGGGGGGTTGCCATCCCGGAGAAGGAACTGCGCGAGCAGCTGGTTGCCTGTCTGCGCGAGGCGCAGGTGCAGGTGCTGAAGGAAGCCGGCTAGGACTCTTCCCCGAAGACCCGCGCGAAGATCGCATCGACATGGCGCAGCGCGTGGGCCGGATCGAATAGCGGCTCGAGTTCGTCCGGCGGGATCCGTTCCCGGATTTCCGGCACTTCGCGCAGAATCTCGATGAGGGGAACTCCCTCCTGCAGGGTCCGCATCGCGGCCGCCTGCACGATCCGGTAGGCCTCCTCGCGGGCCAGGCCTTTCTGGGTCAGCAGCAGCAGGACGCGCTCCGAATAGACGGCACCGCCGAGCCGGTCGAGATTGCGGGCCATGGCCTCGGGCCGCACCTGCAGATCCTCGATCACCTCCGCAAGACGGATCAGCGCGAAATCCAGGGTCGCGGTGGCATCCGGCGCGATGCCGCGCTCGACCGAGGAGTGCGTGATGTCACGCTCGTGCCAGAGGGCGACATTCTCCAGCGCCGGGGCCGCGGCCATCCGCACCAGCCGGGCGAGGCCGACCAGGTTTTCGCTCAGCACCGGGTTGCGCTTGTGCGGCATGGCACTGGAGCCCTTCTGCCCCGGGGCGAACCGTTCCTCGACCTCGCCGACCTCGGTCCGCTGCAGATGCCGGATCTCGGTCGCAATCCGCTCGATGGAGGAGGCGATCACCGCCAGCGTGCAGAAGAACGCCGCATGCCGGTCGCGCGGCACCACCTGGGTCGAGACCGTCTCCGGTTTCAGGCCGAGGCGCTGGGCGACATGGATCTCGACCGACGGGTCGAGGGTGGCATAGATGCCCACCGCACCGGAGATGGCGCAGACGGCGATCTCCTCGCGGGCCTGCCGCAACCGCCGCCTTCCGCGTTCCATTTCGGCATGGGCCTGGGCCAGTTTGACGCCGAAACTGGTGGGCTCGGCATGGATCCCGTGCGACCGTCCGATGCAGGGGGTGTGCCGGTGCTCGAAGGCCCGGCGGCGGAGCGCGGCCAGCACCCGGGCGAGATCCGCATCCAGCAGATCGGCCGCGCGCGAAAGCTGTACCGCCAGGCAGGTGTCGAGCACATCCGAGGAGGTCAGGCCCTGGTGGACGAACCGGGACTGGGGGCCGACGATCTCGGCGAGATGGGTGAGGAAGGCGATCACATCGTGCCGGGTCTCGGCCTCGATCTCCTCGATCCGCGCGAGATCGAAATCGGTGTCTTTCGCCTTCCACACCGCCTCCGCCGCCTCTTGGGGGATCGCCCCGCAGGCCGCCAGCGCGTCGCAGGCATGCGCCTCGATCTCGTACCAGATGCGGTAGCGGGTCTGGGGAGACCAGAGCTCCGCCATCTCCGGCCGGGTGTAGCGCGGGATCATCAGCAAGCCCGCCGGAAGGGGAGATTGAGCCGTCCTGCGGGGGGGAGCGCGTCGTGCATGCCGGTACCTTCAGAAATCGAGCGAGATGTCGCGGTGATGGGCGAGGCAGATCGCCAGACCGGCGGCGCGTCCGCTGTCGATGCGGTCCTGCTGGCGCAGGCCGAGGGTGTTGCGGATGGATTCCTCATAGCGGTCGAGACCGTCCCGCAGCACCTGTGCGGCCACCGAGCGCCAGGCCGCCTCCTCCGCATGCAGCGCGGCGGCTTCGCGGAGCCGGTTCACGGCACCCTCGCGGTCGCTCTTCCGCGTCAGCAGCCGTCGCGCCTGGGTCACCAGGCCGCGGATCGCGCTGGTCTCGGCCACGGTATTCAGCTCGCGCTCGAAGGCGCGCAGGGTGTCGGCCGCTTCCATCGGATCGCGGATCTGTACCGCCTGCTCCATCTCCCGGTGGCGGTCCGTGAGTGCCGCCAGCTCATCCGCGGAGTCCAGGGTCGCCTGCAGCAGGACCAGCGTGCCATAGGCCTGGTCGACATTGCGCCGATAGGTGGTGCGGGCCTTCTTCACGGTCCCGGCCAGTTCGACATAGCGCCTGCGTGCCTCCTCCCATTCGGCCGGGATGGTAGCCGCAAGGGCCCTCTGCTTCTCCTTGATCTCGGCCAGTTTTTCCGTCTCCCCGGTTTCGGGCAGACCGGCGCGGGCCAGGTTCCGACGTCTCTGCTCGGTTTTCTGCGCCTCCTGCTCGAGGCGGCGAATCTTCCGCTCGGCATGGCGGACACGCCGGTGCAACGGGCGGTATTCCGGCACATAGGCTTCCCGCGCGGCCTCCGCCTCCCGGATGGTCTGCACCAGTGCAAAGGTGGCTTCGGCCTGGTCCAGGCTCATGCGGAAGGAATCACGGATGCGGGGGGGCAGGGGGGTCATATCGAGCCGGCCCGCCGCCTCCATCTGGCTGCGCAGCTCGTCCTCGCGTTCGGCATAGATCTCGAAGAGATCCTCCTCGATGCAGGCCTGCAGGCGGGGGTTGATCGGCGGCGGCGCGGTGTCGGCGGTCAGGCTGACGCGATTGGGGATGTAATTGACCAGCGGGGGATAGGCCCCGACGATCATGAGGCCGATCAGCTGCAGCACGATGAACGGGACGACGCCCCGGTAGATCTCGATCGTGCGGACGACCTTCGAGGCCACGCCCCGCAGATAGAACAGTGCGAAGCCGAAGGGCGGGGTCAGGAAGGAGGTCTGGATATTGACGCCGATCATGACCCCGAGCCAGACGGCGGTGATGTTGGCGGAGGGGTCGGCGAGCAGGATCGGGGCGATGATCGGGACCACCACGACGGCGATCTCGATGAAGTCGAGGAAGAAGCCGAGCACGAAGATCACCGCCATCACGACGACGATCTGTGTCCAGAAGCCGCCCGGAAGTCCGGTGAGGAATTCCTTCACCAGCTCCTCGCCGCCGAAGCCGCGGAAGGCTGCGGTCAGCATCGCCGCACCCAGCAGGATGATGAACACCAGCGAGGTGGTCTTGGCGGTCTCCAGCATGACGCCGCGGAGCGTGTCGTCGATATGCATGACCCGCCAGGCACTCCACAGGAGGGCCGCCACCAGCGTGGCCGTGGCGCCGCCGGCGAGCAGGATGCCGAGCAGATCGAAGCCGTCGCGGATGTGCTTGATGTTGAGATCGAAGATGGAGATCAGGACTAGGATCGCGGCCAGCGAGGCGACGGCCAGCAGCGCCGGCCGGAAGGCACCGGATCTGCCCTCCTGGAGGCGGTAGCCGGCCATGATGGTGGCGCCCGCTGCGCCGATCGCGCCGGCCTGGTTGACGGTGGCGATGCCGAGGATGATCGAGCCGAGAACGGCAAGGATGAGGGTCAGGGGCGGCACCAGGGCGAGGATCACGCGCAGGGCGAACTGGCGGTCGATGGAGCCTTCATACGGCACCGGCGGGGCAATGTGCGGCCGCAGCCGGGCGGCCACGAAAATGTAGAGGACATAGAGGCCGACCAGCACGAGGCCGGGCAGAAAGGCACCGAGGAACATGTCGCCGGCACTGGTCGAGGCGACATCGAATTCGCTCGGCAGAGTGCTCGAGCCGGTGCCGTGCTTGTACTCCGCCTTGCGCAGTGTGCTGGCCTGGTCCGTGGCGGTGGCGAGCTGGTCGGCGAGGATGATCAGCACGATCGAAGGCGGAATGATCTGCCCGAGCGTGCCCGAGGCGCAGATCGTGCCGGTGGCCAGCGAGTGGGAGTAGTTGTTGCGCAGCATGGCGGGCAGCGAGATCAGCCCCATCGCGACCACGGTGGCACCGATGATGCCGGTGGTCGCGGCCAGCAGGGCGCCGACCAGCACCACCGAGATGCCGAGTCCGCCCGGCACCGGGCCGAAGAGCTGGGCCATGGTCACCAGCAGGTCCTCGGCGATTTTCGAGCGCTGCAGCATGATGCCCATGAAGATGAACAGCGGGATGGCGATCAGGGTGTCCCGTTCGACCTCCCAGTAGACGCCGCGGAAATTCGTCACCCCCGCGCTCAGCCATTGCACGGGGCCGCCCTGGTAGAAATACGCCGAAACGTCGTTCTCGAAGATCAGGCCGGTGAGAGAGGCGAGAGCGATGGTGAGGATCGCCGCCCCCGGCAGGGCGAAGGCCACCGGATAGCCGGCCGTCAATGCCCCGGCCATCACCAGGACCAGAATCGCGACGAACAGCAGCTCCATTCGGGGATCTTTCCGCTACACCGGAGGCATCGACGCGGATTCGTCCGGTTTCCGCCCGCCCGGCTCGCCGAGGAGATCGGCCCCGGCGGAAAGGAGGCTGGCGGTGAACTGGATCAGCATCGTGACGGCAAAAACGCCGAGGAAGCCTGCCATCATGTATTTGACATACAGGCCGAATCCGCTCTGCGTGGTTTCGAAGGCGAGGATCGGACTGGCGATGATGGCCGCCTTGTTGCGCAGGCCGAGGATCAGGACGGTCCAGCAGAGCGGGATGCCGAGCAGGGCGGCGCCGAAGAGATTGGTCCGCGCCTTGGCGCGCCCGGAAAAGCCCGCATAGAGCACATCGACCCGCACATGTCCGTCTTCGACCAGGGTCTGGGCGCTCGCAAAAAGGAACAGTGCGGCATACCAGAACCGCACCAGATCGCCCATGAAGGCCTGCTCGTAGGAGAAGATGAAACGGGCCAGGACGATGAACAGTTCGGCCACCACCACGAGGGCCGCCAGCCAGATGAATCCGAGGCCCCGCCAGCGCAGCGCGATCAGGATCGCGAGCAGCATCAGCGGCATGTGGATGAAGGTTCCGCGCCAGCGCGGGACGCCGATCAGCTTGGTGGCCTCCTCGCCGACGAAGAGGGACAGGAAGTCTTCGACCCGGAGGAAGGAAAGCAGCATGTCGGCGACGCCGACGATGAGGACGCTCCAGAAGGCGGCCCGGATGAGGAAGGTTACCAGCCCGGACAGCAGATCGGCATCCCGGCGGAGCGGTGCGTCAGAGGTCCGCCAGATCCAGGCGAGGGCCACGGCGACCAGTCCCGGATACAGGGCCGCCTGGACCCAGGCGAGGGCCGGGCCTCCGGTGAGGAGGCCCCTCGCCCCCGGCCAGCCCTGGGCGAGGGTCAGGTAGCTGTCGGCAAGGAAGGCGACCGCCAGGGCGACCACCGAGAGAGCGAGCGCACGGAGGGCGGCCCCCCGGAGATCGGCCGGCTGGGGCGCTGCCTCGCGAATCATGGGGCCGGTCTGGATTCAGCTACCGGATTGCGGGCGGAGCCAGCCCCGGCTCCGCCCGCTACGGTCCGCCGCGCCGGGCCTACAGGCCGAGGACGCGGTTGCGCTGTGCGACGTAGGCCTGGTCGGAAATGTTCGTCCAGCCACCGATCTCCACGCGCGCCTTGAGGAAACTTTCGTGGATCCTGCTTGCCAGGTCGCTGTGGTCGCTGACAGTTTCGAACACCTCGACCGCGGCTTCGCCGAAGGCGTCGTAGACGTCGTCGTTGAACTCCCGGAGCTGGACTCCCTGATCCCGGATCAGGGATGCCAGCGCGGCACCGTTCTTGGCGTTGTATTCCGCCATCATCACGTCGTTCTCCATGGAGGAGGCGGCTTCGATGATGAGCTGGTCGGATTTGCTGAGATTGTTCCAGAACGAGCCGTTGATGCCGGCCGCAAGCATGGCTCCGGGTTCGTGCATGCCCGGGTAGTAGTAATACTTGGCCGCCTCGTAGAACTTCATGACCTGGTCATTCCACGGCCCGACCCACTCGGTGGCATCGATGGCACCGGAAACCAGGTTCTCGTAGATCTGGCCGCCGGGGAGGGAGACCGGCGAGGCGCCGAGTTTGGCCATCACATCACCGCCCAGACCCGGGATGCGCATCTTCAGCCCCTTCAGATCGTCGGCACTGTTGATTTCCTTGTTGAACCAGCCGCCCATCTGTACGCCGGTATTGCCGCACATCAGTGCCTTGAGGCCGAATTCGTTCCCCAGCTCGTCCCACAGTTCCTGGCCGCCGCCGAAGCGGACCCAGGCGTTCAGCTCGGTGTAGGTCAGACCGAACGGCACCGCGGTGAAATAGGCCCAGCCCGGATGCTTGCCCTTCCAGTAATATTCGGCGGCATGATAGATCTGGGCGTTGCCCGAGGAGACCTCGTCAAAGGAGTCGAACGCTCCGACCCGCTCGCCGGCCGAGAAATATTCCACCTGGATCCGGCCTTCGCTCATATCCGAGATCCGCTGGGCGAAGCGCTGGGCACCGGTGCCCAGCCCTGGGAAGTCCCGCGGCCATGTCGACACCATGGTGACGTCGATGCGCTCCTGCGCGACCGCCGGCGAATACAGCTCTTCCTGCACAGCCCCAGCGATTTTCTGCCCGCGGCCGGACAAGAGTGCTGCCGCGGCGCCTGCTCCTACGGCTGCACCGGTTGCACCGCCTTTCAAGAATTCCCGACGCTTCATGAGTGTTTCCTCCCAATTGTTTGGATGGCCGGTTTGTGACCGGCATATCCGCGCAGGATATTGCGGTCGGGGCGTTTTGGCAAACGCCGATTCTTCCGTCCTGCATCTGTGCGGGGGATTTGCGAATCGCTCCGGATCAGGCATTTGCGGGCGGTGGCGGGCGCGCGGCTCAAGGATCTTGCGACTTTCCCCTATGTCGGGATCCACCGGCAGGGCACAGGCGGGGAGCGGACCGTGCCCGTGGAGGCCACCCGCCCGAAGGCTGTTTCTCCTCCCCTGCGGAGATACCGGGGCGGCCTTGCCGAAGACGAGGTCGAAGCCCGGCCCGCGAGGGGCTTGAGGGGCGGATCCGGGAAATCGAGCGGGCGGACGACCCGTCTACGGTCTGCCGGGCCTACAGGCCGAGGACGCGGTTGCGCTGTGCGACATAGGCCTGGTCGGAAATGTTCGTCCAGCCGCCGATCTCCCTGCGCGCCTTGAGGAAACTTTCGTGGACCCTGCGTGCCAGGTCGCTGTGGACGCGGACCGTTTCGAACACTTCGACGGCGGCTTCGCCGAAGGCATCGTAGACGTCGTCGTTGAACTCCCGGAGCCGGACTCCCTGATCCCGGATCAGGGTTGTCAGCGCGGCACCGTTCTTGGCGTTGTATTCCGCCATCATCACGTCGTTCTCCATGGAGGAGGCGGCTTCGATGATGAGCTGGTCGGATTTGCTGAGATTGTTCCAGAACGAGTCGTTGAGGCCGACCGCAAGCATGCCTCCGGGTTCGTGCATGCCCGGGTAGTAGTAATACTTGGCCGCCTCGTAGAACTTCATGACCTGGTCATTCCACGGCCCGACCCACTCGGCGGCGTCGATGGCACCGGAAACCAGGTTCTCGTAGATCTGGCCGCCGGGGAGGGAGACCGGCGAGGCGCCGAGTTTGGCCATCACATCACCGCCCAGACCCGGGATGCGCATCTTCAGCCCCTGCAGATCCTCGGCACTGTTGATTTCCTTGTTGAACCAGCCGCCCATCTGCACGCTGGTATTGCCGCACATCAGTCCCTTGATGCCGAAATCGCTCCCCAGCTCGTCCCACAGTTCCTGGCCGCCACCGAAACGGATCCAGGCGTTCATCTCGGTGTAGGTCAGGCCGAACGGCACCGTGGTGAAATAGGCCCAGCTCGCATGCTTGCCCTTCCAGTAGTAGTCGGCGGCATGGTAGGCCTGGGCGTTGCCCGAGGAGACCTCGTCAAAGGAGTCGAACGCTCCGACCCGCTCGCCGGCCGCAAAATATTCCACCTGGATCCGGCCTTCGGTCATATCCGTGATCCGCTGGGCGAAGCGCTGGGCACCGGTGCCAACCCCGGGGAAGTCCCGCGGCCATGTCGACACCATGGTGAACTCGATGCGCTCCTGCGCGACCGCCGGCGAATACAGTTCTTCCTGCACCGCCCCGGTGATTTTCGGTCCGCGGCCGGACAGGAATGCCGCCGCGGCACCGGTTCCTGCGGCTGCACCGGTCGCGCTGCCGATCAAGAATTTCCGCCGCTTCATGGGGTCTCCTTCTGGCTGGCCGGAGGGTCGGTTGCTACCGGCATATTGGCGCAGGGTATGGCGATGGCGGTGTGCTGACAAACGCCGATTCCTTTTTTCGTCCGGCATCTGCGGCCGGGGAATTTGCGAATCGCTCCGGATCACGCATAAGAACTGCATGCCCGCCCCTGCCTCTCCGCCTTTCATCCATCTCCGCGTCTGCTCCGCCTATTCGCCGCTCGAAGGGGCGATCCGGATCCCTGAAATCGTGGATCTCTGCCAGAAGTCGGAAATGCCGGCGGTCGGCCTTGCCGATTCGGACAACCTCTTCGGGGCACTCGATTTCGCCAGTTCGATGGAGGCGGCCGGCATCCAGCCGATCATGGGCTGTGCGGTCGGTTTCGGGGAACCAACCGGGGGCATCTCCCCGGCCCTGGCCCTCTATGCGCAGACCGAGACCGGCTGGCGCAATCTGCTGCGGCTGGTCTCCGACCTCTATCTCTCCGACCTCTATCTCAAGGAGGGGGGCGTCTATGTCACTCTCGACCGTCTCGCCGCTGCCGGCGAGGATCTGATCTGCCTCACCGGCGGGGCTTTCGGCCCCCTTGGCGCGCTGCTGCGTGGCCGGCGGGAGGCGGCGGCCGGCGCGCTTCTCGATGATCTTGCCGCAATCTTTCCCGACCGTCTCTATGTCGAGATCCAGCGGCATGGCACCGGCGGGGAGCGGACGGCGCCTGCGGAGGCCGCGACCGAGGCGGATTTCCTGCGTCTCGCCTATGACCGGAAACTGCCGCTCGTGGCGACCAATCGGGTCTGTTTCCCCGATCGGGATTTTTTCGAGGCCCATGAGGTACTCCTCGCCATCGGCAAACATGGCGAGGCGGGACGCTACACGCCCGAATGCTGTTTCACCTCGAGCGCGGAGATGCAGGAGCGCTTTGCCGACCTGCCGGAAGCGCTGGCCAATACGGTCGAGATTGCCCAGCGTTGCTCGTTCTGGCCCGGCCGGCAGGAACCGCAGCTGCCGCGCTTTGCCGAAGACGAGATCGAAGCCCTTCGCGGCGCGGCACGTGAGGGGCTGGAGGAGCGGATCCGGGAAATCGAGCTGGCGGATGACCCGTCGGTCTATGAGGGGCGGCTGAAGTACGAACTCGAGATGATCGAGGGGATGGGGTTTGCCGGCTACTTCCTGATTGTTGCGGATATCGTCCGCTGGACCCGCGGCCAGGGCATTCCGGTCGGCCCGGGCAGGGGCTCGGGGGCCGGTTCCCTGGTCGCCTATGCGCTTCGCATCACCGATCTGGACCCGATCCGCTACGGCTTGCTGTTCGAGCGGTTTCTCAATCCCGAACGCGTGTCGATGCCGGATTTCGACATCGATTTCTGCGAACGCCGCCGGGATGAGGTGATTGCCTATGTGCGCGGACGCTACGGTGCCGAGCGGACGGCGAAGATCATTTCCCTCGGTTCCCTGAAATCGCGCGCCTCGATCCGCGATGTCGGACGCGTGCTGGGCATGAGCTATGGCGAGACCGACCGCCTCGCCAAACTGATCCCGCTCCAGCAGAGCGAGCCGGTGCGGCTGGCGGATGCGATGGCGCAGATTCCGGAATTCCGCACTGCGATCCGCGCCGACGACCGCACCCAGCGGCTTTATGAGATCGCCCGGCGGATCGAGGGCCTGACGCGCAATGTGTCGATTCATGCCGCCGGGCTGGTGATCGCGAACCGGGCGATCACGGAGATGGTGCCGCTCTACCAGGACTTCCGCTCCGACATGCCCGCCACGCAATACACCAAGGAGTGGGTCGAGGAGGCGGGGCTGGTGAAATTCGACCTGCTCGGTCTCAAGACCCTGACGGCCATCCAGGGGGCGGTGGATTTTCTCCATGCCCGCGGGGTGGAGTTCGATCCCGCCCGGGTGCCGCTCGACGACGTCCGGACGTTTGATCTCTACCGGGAGGCGGAGACGACCGGGGTGTTCCAGGTCGAGAGCGAGGGCATGCGCAGCGCGCTCCGCGACCTGCAGCCGGATCGGTTCGAGGACCTGATCGCCCTGGTGGCGCTGTACCGGCCCGGGCCGATGGAGAACATTCCTTCTTTCTGTGACCGCAAGCTGGGCCGGAAGCGCCTGGAGCCGATCAGCAGCGCTCCCGAGGTCGAGGCCCTGCTGGATCCGATCCTGAAAGAGACCTACGGCATCATTGTCTATCAGGAGCAGATCATGGAGATCGCGCAGAAGCTTGCCGGCTTCTCGCTGGGGCAGGCCGACAATCTGCGCCGGGCCATCGGCAAGAAGCAGGCCTCGGAGATCCAGGCCATGAAACAGGCGTTCATCGCCGGGATGGGCAAGACCTGCGGGGTGGAACCCGCGCAGGCGAAACCGATCTACGATCTGATCGAGAAATTCGCCGATTACGGCTTCAACAAGTCGCATGCGGCTGCCTACGCCTTGATCAGCTACCAGACCGCCTATCTGAAAGTGCACCATCCGGTCGAGTGTCTTGCCGCCGCGATGAACATGGAAATCGGCGGGCATGCGCAGGACGAGAAACTGCTCGCCTATCGCTCCGAGGCGCGCCGGCTCGGCATCACCGTGCCGCCGCCTTGCGTGAATCACTCCGGGTCCCGATTCTGCCCGGCCGGGAATTCGATCCCCTACGCACTGGGCGCGGTCAAAGGAGTGGGCGTCGTCGCGATCGGCGAGATCGAGGAGGCGCGCAAGGCAGACGGCCCCTATGCGAGTCTGTGCGATCTGGCCCGCCGCGTCAGCCTCAAGAGCATCGGCCGGGGCGCGCTCGAGAAACTCGCTGCCGCCGGTGCCTTCGATGGGCTGGAGCCGAACCGCCGCCGGGTGCTCGAGTTCCTGCCGACGTTGATGGCCTATTCTCAGACATGGCGGCCGGGGGCGGAAGGCGGGGCCCCGTTTCTGTTTGGCGAGGAACAGCTCGAAGTGCCGGAGCCGCCGCCGCCGACGGTGCCCGATTTCCCGCCGAAGGACCGGTTTGCCATGGAGCGCGAAGCGGTGGGCTTCCTGATCTCCGGACATCCGCTTGATGCCTATGCCGAGGACCTCCAGGCGCAGAACATCCGCTACTGCTCGGAAATCGCTGCGGACAGTCCGGGGGAGGGCAACCGGCTGGTGGCCGGGGTCGTGACGCAGGTGCAGCGCCGCCGCTCCCAGCGAGGCAGGATCTATGCCCGGCTGCAGATTTCCGACCCGCTGGGGGATCAGAGCCTGACCATGTTCGAATCGGAGTTGGAGCGCTGCCGGGACGTACTCGTCGAGGGCGCATCGGTGGTGCTGGAGGTGGGGGGCGGTGACGGCCGGGAATCCCGGCGTGGCGGCGGGCTGATCTGCTGGAACGCCTATTCGCTGGAAGAGACACTGACCCGACACGGACGCGCACCGCCCGATCTGTTGCGGCTGTCGATTTCATCCGCCGCCGCCGCTGACACCGTTGCCGCTTTCCTTCGCGTGACAGAGGAAGAGGGGACCATCGGGTCCGCCCGGATCCGGCTGCTGCTGGAGATTCCCGAGGCGGAGAGTCGGGTCGAGCTCGCCATCCCGGGGATCCATCCGCTCACCGTCAGCCGGCGGGCCGAGCTGGCCGGTCTGCCCGGCATCCTGGGGATGGAGGTCGAATCGGGGGCCCGGGCATCATGATCGGGCGCCTCAACCATGTGGCGATCGTCGTGCCGGATCTGGCCGCGGCCGCGGCCCGCTACCGGGATGCGCTCGGGGCGCGGCTGTCACCGGTGCAGGAGGAACCGGCGCACGGGGTCCGGCTGGTCTTCGTCGAGCTGGAGGGGTCGAAGGTCGAGCTGCTGGAGCCGCTCGGGGCCGATTCGCCGGTGGCCGGGTTTCTCGAGCGCAATCCCGGGGGTGGCATCCATCATGTCTGCTATGAGGTCAGCGACATTGCCGCGGCCCGGGATCGGTTGCAGGAATCCGGTGCCCGCATTCTGGGCGATGGCGAGCCGAAGATCGGCGCCCATGGCCGGCCGGTGCTGTTTCTGCACCCGAAGGATTTCGACGGCGTGCTGGTGGAACTGGAGGAGGCATGACGGGTGCGACCGGCCGGGAGGATCCGGCGTGAGCTGGACCGGGGCGGTGGTTCTCTTTGCGGTCATCTGGCCGCTGGTGTTTTTCGCGGTGCTGCCGATCCGCATCCGCTCCCAGAGCGAGGGCGGCCAAGTGGTTCCGGGAACGCCGCCCTCCGCACCGGTCGATCCGGGGCTGCGCTGGAAGGTGCAGGTGGCGACCGTGGGAGCGGTGGTGCTCTGGGGGCTGGTGGCCGGGACGATTCATTTCGATCTGGTCACGCTCGAGGATGTCGGCGTGACCCGGCACTGATGGCGGCGGGTTGCGGGCTATTTCCGCGGCGCCAGCCGGAGGCCGAGATCGCGCAGTTCCGAATCCCCGATTTCCGACGGTGCCCCCAGCATCAGCTCCTCGGCCTGCTGGCTGAGCGGGAACATCGTCACTTCGCGGAGATTGGCGGCATCGGCGAGCAGCATGATGATCCGGTCGAGCCCGGGCGCGATGCCGCCATGCGGCGGGGCCCCGAAACGGAGGGCCTGGGCCATTCCCGGAAACCGGTCCAGCACTTCCTCGCGGGTGTAGCCGACGATCTCGAAACTGCGGAGCATGATGTCGAGGCGGTGGTTGCGGATGGCCCCGGAGGAGAGTTCGACCCCGTTGCAGACGATGTCGTACTGCCAGGCCAGCACCTCGAGGGGATCTTTCGTCTCCAGGGCTTCGAGTCCTCCCTGCGGCATCGAGAAGGGATTGTGGGAGAAGCCGAGCTGCCCCCGGTCATCGAGTTCGTAGAGCGGAAAATCCACAATCCAGCAGAAGGCGAAGCGCGTCCGGTCCACGAGGTCGAGCTCCTCCGCGATCCGTTGGCGGGCCGGGGCGAGGAAGCGACGGATCTCGGCCGGCACCCCGGCGCAGAAGAAAGCGGCGTCCCCGGGGCCGAGATCGAGTTCCCGGCGCAGCGCCTCGGTCCGTTCGGGGCCGAGATTGCGCGCCACCGGCCCGGCGCCGACGCATTGACCGTCCTCCTCGCGGAACAGGATATAGGCCAGGCCCGGCTGGCCTTCGCCCTGTGCCCAGGCATTCATCCGGTCGCAGAAGGCGCGCGAGCCACCGCCCGGGGCAGGGATGGCACGGATCTCCGCCCGGGCGTCCTGCTCGAGGATGCCGGCGAAGATGGCGAAGCCGCCCCCCCGGAAATGCTCCGATACGGCGCGGAGCTGGATCGGGTTGCGCAGATCCGGCTTGTCGGTGGCGTAGCGTTCGAGGGCGTCGTGATAGGTGATCTGCGGGAACGGGTCATCGACCTTCCGCCCGGTGCCGAATTCGACAAAGAGGTCGCGCAGCACCGGCTCGATCGCCGCGAAGACGTCCTCCTGGCGGACGAAACTCATCTCGATATCGAGCTGGTAGAATTCGCCGGGCGAGCGGTCGGCGCGGGCATCCTCGTCGCGGAAGCAGGGCGCGATCTGGAAGTAGCGGTCGAAGCCCGCGATCATGGCCAGCTGCTTGTATTGTTGCGGGGCCTGCGGGAGGGCGTAGAACTTCCCCGGATGCAGGCGCGAGGGGACCAGGTAGTTCCGCGCGCCTTCGGGGCTCGATGCGGTCAGGATCGGGGTCTGGAATTCGGTGAATCCGGCCGCCTCCATGCGCCGGCGGAGGGACGAGACGATGCGCGAGCGCAACAGGATGCGCTGATGCAGACTGGCACGCCGGAGGTCCAGATAGCGGTAGCGGAGCCGCATCTCCTCCGGGTAGTCGGGCTCGCCGAACACGGGCAGCGGCACTTCCTCGGCCGGATTCAGCACTTCGAGCGCCCGGCAGAAGAGTTCCACCTCCCCGGTCGGGAGGTCCGGATTGACCGTGCTCTCGTCGCGTTTGCGGACCTGGCCGTCGATCCGGACCACGGTCTCCGCGCGCAGCTCCTGGACCGTGGCGAAAGCGGGGGAGTCCGGGTCGGTGACGATCTGGGTCATGCCATAGGGGTCGCGCAGGTCGATGAACAGGAGCCCGCCATGGTCGCGGATTCGATGCACCCAGCCCGAAAGCCGGACCTCCGTGCCGACATCTTCCCGGCGCAGCGCACCACAGGTATGGGAGCGGTAGGGGTGCATCGGTGCCTCTTTTTCTGCTCCGGCTCTCGGGTCCGGGCCGTGCAGGCCCGCTTCCGGCGGGATAGTTTCGGGAACGCGGACACACCGGCCCGGCCGGAATCCCGCGAAGACAGGATACGATAGTTGACGCGCCCTTTTGTGCAAAACAGGAATCCGCCGCTCATGCCGGAACCACACCCCATCATCGCCGACACGAAGGCACTGGCCGCCCTTTGCGGGCGGCTCGGGCGGGAGCCGTATGTGTGCATCGATACCGAGTTTCTGCGCGAGCGCACCTTCTGGCCGGTGTTGTGCCTTGTGCAGATCGGCGGCCCCGAAGCCGGGTCGGGGGATGCCCATCTGATCGACCCGCTGGCCGATGGGATCGATCTCGCACCGTTCTACGGGTTGCTGGCCGACCCCGGGGTGGTGAAGGTGCTGCATGCAGGTTCCCAGGATGTGGAGATCTTCCTGCATTGCGGTGGCGTCGTTCCGGAGCCGCTGTTCGACACCCAGATCGCCGCATCGGTCTGCGGGCTGGGCGACCAGGCTTCCTACGGGACGGTCGTGCAGCGCCTGGTGGGTGCCCGGGTCGACAAGGCCGTGCGTTCCACCGACTGGTCGCATCGGCCGCTGGATGCGCGGCAGGCGGAATATGCCTTGACGGATGTCGAGCACCTGCCTGCGGTCTACCAGAAACTGAAGGCCGAGCTCGCGGAGCGCGGACGGGAGGAGTGGATTGCGGAGGAAGCGGCGGCGCTGGTCGATCCGGCCCGCTATGACACGGACCCGCGCGAGGCGTGGCGCAGGCTGAAGATCCGCACGCGGAGCGGAAAGCATCTCGCGGTGCTGCGGGAGCTGGCCGCCTGGCGCGAGCAGGAGGCGCGACGGCGGGATGTTCCGCGCCGGCAGGTGATGTCGGACGACATGCTTCGGGAAATTATGGGATTGTGTCCGACCAGTGATGCCGAACTGGATTCGCTGCGGGTCGTCGGACGGCGCAGGAACAAGATGTCCGCAATCCGGACGGCGGTTCTTGCGGCGGTGCGCAGGGGGCTGGATTGTCCGCCGGTAGAACGTCCGGTGCTGCCGGCGCTGCGTTCTCCCGACCCGGCGCAGGCGGTACTGGGCACCCTCCTGAAATTGCTGCTTCGGGCGCTCTCCGCCGATACGGGCGTGGCGGAGGGGATCGTGGCATCCGCTGCCGACCTCGAACGTCTGGCGATGGAGGAGGAGCCGGACATCCCGCTGCTCTCCGGCTGGCGTCGGGAAAAATTCGGTGAGGAACTTCTGCGTCTCAAGCGAGGGGAGACGGCGCTCACCGGGCGCGGCGGCCGGGTGGTGCCGGTGGCGGTGGACCACCTGAAGGAAGATCCGCAGGATGGCTGAGAACGGACCGTTCCGGGAGATTGTGGACGATTTCGAACTGCTGGGGGACTGGGACGAGCGCTACCGCCATGTCATCGAACTCGGACGCGGAATGCCCGGGATCGAGGATTCGGATCGTGTGCCGGAGAACAAGGTCGATGGATGCGTGAGCCAGGTCTGGCTGGTTTCGCGCGTGGAGGAAGACGCCGAAGGTGTGCGGCGTCTGTATTTCGAGGGCGACAGCGATGCCCATATCACCCGCGGGCTGATCGCCATCCTGCGGGCGCTGTATTCGGGACGGACGCTGGCCGAGGTGGTGGAAACAGATCCAGCGGAGGCACTTGCCGAGCTGGACCTCACAGCGCATATCAGCCCGCAGCGTAGCAATGGCCTGATGGCGATGGTCCGGCGCATCCAGCAGACCGCCGCCGGGGACTGAGGAGCGGAGTGCATGTCGGGTTCTCTGGGCGGATTTCTGGACCGGCACCGCCCGGTGTTGCTCGATGGCGCGACCGGCACGTCGCTTTTTGATTCCGGGCTTCCGGTCGGCGAGGCCCCCGAGCTCTGGAATGAGTCGAATCCCGAGCAAGTGCGGTCTCTGGTTGAGGAATTCGTGGAGGCCGGTTCCGATATTGTCCTGACCAACAGTTTTGGCGGCAACCGCTATCGACTTGCCCTGCACGGCAGGGAGGCGGATGTGCATGAGCTCAACCGGCGTGCGGCGGAGATTGCCGGTTCGGTGGCCCGGGAGGCGGACCGCACCGTCCTCGTGGCCGGCTCGATCGGGCCGACGGGCGAAATCCTCGAGCCGGTGGGTTCGCTTCCGTTCGAATCAGCGGTGGCGGCGTTCGAGGAGCAGGGGTGTGGGCTGCTGGACGGGGGGGCTGATCTGCTGTGGGGGGAGACGCTTTCCTCGCGGGAGGAAATGCTTGCCGTCGCCGAAGCGGCCCGCCGGCTCGGGGCACCGTATTGTCTGACCCTGAGTTTCGATACGGCCGGTCGCACGATGATGGGGCTGCGGCCGGCGGAATTCGCCGAGCTGGCGGCAGGACTCGCCCCCCCGCCTCTCGCCATCGGGGCCAATTGCGGCACCGGTCCTTCCGACCTGCTGGCGGCGGTGCTGGAATTCGGCGGCAAGACGAACGGGATTCCGGTGATCGCCAAGGCCAATGCCGGGGTGCCGGAATTCATCGACGGGCATATCCACTATAGTGGCACGCCCGCGACGATGGCGCGCTATGCCTGCCTGGCGCGGGATGCGGGAGCGCAGATCATCGGAGCCTGTTGCGGATCGCGCGGGGCGCATATCATGGCGATACGGGAGGCACTGCTCGCAACGCCGGTCGGCCCGCGCCCGACCCGGGAGGTCATTCGCGAGGCGACGGGTGATTTCGTACAGATCGCGGGGGGCGGGGAGAAGCGCCGGGGTCGGCGCGGGAGGAAGTCCTGATAGGTCGCATTCAGTGCGCAGCAAGTCGTGAACGGCTAGCGCACGGGCGGCATTTGGGGCAAAGTCCGCTACTCGACCTCCGAGAGCGGCAACAGGTGGATGGCCATGGCTGAGGAAGAAGAAGAAGATGTCGTTCTGCAGGCGCTCGGAGACGACGAGCTCGTCCTGCAGATGCATGACGATCTGTATGACGGCATGAAGGATGAGGTCATCGAAGGCGTGGAGATTCTGCTTTCGCGCGACTGGCAGCCCTACGATGTGCTGACCAAGGCTCTGGTCGAGGGCATGCGGGTTGTCGGGATCGATTTCCGGGACGGGATCCTGTTTGTTCCCGAAGTCCTGCTCGCGGCCAATGCCATGAAGGGCGGCATGGTGCTCCTGCGACCCCTGCTGGCGGAAACCGGCGCCCCCAAATCGGGGGTGATGGTCATCGGCACGGTCAAGGGCGACATCCATGACATCGGCAAGAATCTGGTTTCGATGATGATGGAGGGGGCCGGCTTCGAGGTGTTCGATCTTGGAATCAACAACGCGGTCGAGGGCTACCTGCAGGCGATCAAGGACCACGATCCGGATATCCTGGGGATGTCAGCACTCCTGACCACGACCATGCCGTATATGAAGGTCGTGATCGACACGCTGATCGAGCGCGGTATTCGCGAGGAGCTGGTCGTTCTGGTCGGCGGCGCACCCCTGAACGAGGAATTCGCCAGCGCGATCGGGGCCGATGCGTATTGCCGTGATGCGGCCGTAGCGGTGGAGACGGCGACCAAATACCTCGAGGAGCGCAGGCACAACCAGTGATGCGCCGGCCCCGGCGGGCGGGTTTCAGGCGTCAGGCCAGTCCGGCGGCCGCTTCTCGAGGAAGGCCTCGATTCCCTCACGGGCATCGCCGGCCAGCATGTTCTCGGTCATGATTCGCGCGGTGTGCGCGTAGGCGCTGTCGAGATCCATTTCGATCTGCTCGTAGAAGGCGCGCTTGCCGTAGCGGACGGCAACGGCGGATTTCGAGACAATCGTCTCCGCCATGGCGGCGGCCGTGGCACGGAGGTCTGCGGCCGGCACGACCCGGTTGATCAGACCGATTTCGACGGCCCGGCCGGCATCCACGGATTCGCCGAGCAGCAGCATCTCCATCGCGCGCTTGCGCGGGACATTGCGCGCCAGCGCGACCATCGGGGTCGAGCAGAACAGGCCGATATTGACACCGGGGGTGGCGAAGAACGTGCCTTCGGCGGCCACGGCGAGATCGCAGGAGGCGACGAGCTGGGAGCCGGCGGCGAAGGCCGGTCCCTGGATTTCGGCGATGACCGGCTTGGGATGCTGTGGGATCCCCGCCATCATCCGGGCGCAACGCCCGAAGAGATCAGCGAAGGCTGTCCGTCCTCCGTCCGGCTCGGCCCGCCGCGCGGTCATCTCGCGGAGGTCATGCCCGGCGCAGAAGGCCGGTCCCTCGGCGCGCAGGATGATGGCCCGCACGCCATCGTCATCGGCCAGTGTCCGGAAGGCGGCATCGAGGGAGGCGATCATCTCGTCGGACAGGGCATTGCGCTGCTCGGGCCGGTTCAGGGTGAGGGTGGCGACGGCCCCGTCTCGGGTTTCGAGCAGGGGTGCGTTTGCGGGTACCGGTTTCACCGTCATGATGGATTTCCAATCTGCGGATTGTGACCGGATTCTAGCGCATCTGGCGTGTGCCGTAACAGACAACTCCCAAACTGGAGGACTGACGGCACCGGATCCACTCGAAAGGGCTTCCTTCCCAGGTCGTATCTTCTGGATAACCCTGCCTGAGCCTGTTTGTGATGCAGGTGATCTTGCGGATTTTCCGGGGGGTGCTGTTCGGCATCGAAGGCACAATGTCGCAATGCCATCAACCCACTGCCGCCAAAGGCAGTGTGGAAGTTTCCGGTCGTTGCGTATGACACACCGGATCGGCGAATGACAGCCGTTTTTTCATGACTTCGAAGGCTTCGGGATGGTGGTCGATGAGCACCGCATCCCTTCCGGCGCGTATGGCGGCCTCTCCCGTCGTGCCACTGCCGGCGAAGAAATCGAGCACCCGGTCGCCGGGATTGGAGTGAACCCGGATGATGCGGTTCAGGATGGCTACAGGTTTTTGCGTCGGGTATCCGGTGCGCTCCTTCCCGTTCGTGCTGACAATCGTGTGCCACCAGGTATCGGTTGGGGTTTTTCCCCGTGCCGCCTTCTCGGGGCCGACGAGACCGGGGGCCATATAGGGGATGCGGTCAATATCGTTGAATCGGTAGGTGTATTGGTCCGGGTTTTTGGCATACCAGAGGATGTTGTCATGTTTCGGAGACCAGCGCCGTTTTGACCTCCCGCCGTAATCATAGGCCCAGATGATTTCGTTGAGGAAGGATGCCCGGCCGAAAATTCCGTCCAGCAGGATTTTGCAGTAATGCACTTCCCGGCAGTCAACATGCAGGAAGAAGGAGCCGGAAGGAGTCAGCAACCGGTAGGCTTCCCGCAATCGCGGTTCCAGGAAGGCCAGGTAATCGTCAAACTGGTCGCCGAACGACAAACTTCCGATCCGGACCGTCTTGTAGCGCTTTCCCTGATAGCCCGTGCGGTCACCCTCCTCGCTCTGGGTTGTGCGGATCCGGGTCCGGGATTGCGTCCGGCCTGTGTTGAACGGGGGATCGATATAGATCAGGTCGAAAGATTGATCCGGGAATTTCTGGATGATTTCCTGGTTGTCCCCGAGATAGATATCCAGCTGTGGCATGGTTGTTCTCGGAGCCGCGGCAACCAACCCCAGCATACCCGAACCTGCTGTATCAGGATGGACCCGCGCGCCGGGGCAACCCTCCGGCTCTGCGGGTGCGGGTCGAGGGGCGGTTTCTGCCGCCGGATGCCGGGAATCCGCCCTCCTGCCTTCCGGCGGCCATGATTCATGGCCATTATGGTTACCCTGCCGGGCAGTGGCGTCAGGGGTTGGGGCATGAGTCGATCTGCAGGCATCCATGGCGCATCGCGGGGCCGCTGGAGTTCACGCCTGCTTGCCATGCTGTTCTTCCTGGCCGCCGGCACTGTCGTTTTTGGCGGTCTCGTTGTCGCCGTCATGGTGGTGCTGCTGTCGGAGGATCTGCCCGACCACAGTGTACTGATTGCCTATGAGCCGCCGGTTCTCACACGGGTGCATGCGGCCGATGGGGCTGTGATCGGGGTTTTTGCGCGCGAGCATCGGGTGTTCACTCCGATCGGCGAGATTCCGGAGATGGTCCGGCAGGCGTTCATCAGTGCCGAGGACAAGAATTTCTATCTGCACGCCGGAATCGACCTGGCGGGGGTTGCCAAGGCGGTGGTGCGGAACGCCTACAATCTGGTCGTCGGGCGGCGTCTGCAGGGCGCTTCCACGATCACCCAGCAGGTCGCCAAGAACATGCTTCTGACCCGCGAGAAGACCCTGGCGCGCAAGATCCGCGAAGGGATTCTCGCCGTTCGGCTCGGGGAGGCGCTGAGCAAGGACCGGATTCTCGAATTGTATCTCAATGAGATCTTCCTCGGGGCGCGTTCCTACGGGATCACGGCGGCAACGGTGGCGTATTTCGGAAAATCGCTTGACAGTCTCGAACTGCATGAGGCCGCCTATCTCGCCGGTCTGCCCAAGGGGCCGAACAACTACCATCCGGTCCGCCATCCCGAACGGGCCCTGGCGCGCCGTTCCTATGTGCTGAACCGCATGGCCGAGGATGGCCATATCTCGGCCGAGCAGGCGCGGGAGGCGGCCGAACAGCCGATTCGCACGGTCCTTTCGGAAAAGTCGGATCTCGAGGAAACGCCGCATCTCGGGCGCTATTTCGTCGAGGAGGTCCGCCGTGACATTGTCGGGCAATTCGGCGAGGAAGCGGTCTACAAGGGGGGGTTCACGGTCCGCAGCACAATTTCCCGACGGATGCAGGCGCGCGCGGAGCGGGTGCTGCGCGGTACGCTTGAGCGGTTCGATCGTGCCCGGGGCTATGTCGGGCCGGTCACGCATATCGAACAGGCCGGCGGCATGCGCGAGCGGGCCTGGCGCCAGGCGCTCGCCCGGGTGAAGGCTCCCCGGGATATCCCCGGCTGGCGGCTCGCGGTTGTGCTGGGTTTTGACGGGCAGGACGCCCGCATCGGCGTCGAGGGCGTGACGGGTCTCACCCACCGGATGCCGCTCGCGGATGCCGCCTGGGCCCGCCGCCGTCTGCAGGTGGGCGAGCGGGTCGGAGACCCCGAGACCGGCGAGGTGGAAGAGATCGTGGAGCTGGGAGCCCCGCCGGCCGCTCCGTCCGATCTCTGGAAGATCGGCGATGTCGTGTTCGTGAAGCGGATGGAGAGAATCCGCAAGGAGGGAATCACCCGCTGGTCACTGCGGCAGGTTCCGGAGGTGCAGGGTGCGTTCCTGGCCATGGATGTCCGCACCGGCCGCGTTCTGGCGATGCAGGGCGGGTTCTCCTTCCAGGCGAGTCCCTACAACCGTGCGACGCAGGCGCGCCGCCAGCCGGGCTCCGCAATCAAGCCGGTGGTCTATGCGGCGGCGCTCGATCATGGCTACACGCCGGTCACGCTGGTGCTGGACGCGCCGCTGGTCCTGGGGCAGGGGGCCGGCCTCGACAAATGGCGGCCGGAGAATTTCAGCGGCCGGTATGGCGGCCCGACCCCGCTGCGTCGCGCGCTTGAGGAGTCCCGGAATCTGGTGACCGTGCGGGTGGCCCGCGATGTCGGACTGGAGCGGGTGGCGGAATATGCCGAACGTCTCGGCGTCTATGAGCGCATGCCGCCCCTGGCGGCCTTCGCGCTTGGCGCGGGCGAGACGGGGCTGACAAACCTGCTGCGCGCCTACGCGGCTTTTGCGAATGGTGGCTATCGCGTGGATCCGGTTCTGGTCGACCGGATCCAGGACCGGTGGGGGGAGACCATTTACCGGGCCGATGACCGGCCCTGCGTGGGCTGCGTGGCCGATCAATGGACCGGCCAGGAGCGGCCCTATGTGCCGGAGCGCGGCGAGCGTGTGCTGAGCCCGGAGACGGCTTTCCAGATGGCCTGGATGCTGGAGGGGGTGGTGCGTCGGGGCACCGGTCGGAGGGCGGCGGTCGAAAGGCTGGAGGTGGCCGGAAAGACCGGCACCAGCAACGCCTATCGCGACGCCTGGTTCATCGGCTTCACCCCGGAAATCGTGGCCGGATGTTATATCGGCTATGATGAGCCTCGCACACTCGGCCGTCGGGGTTCTGGCGGGAGTCTTTGCGCGCCGGTTGTTGGCGAGTTTTTCGGCGGGCTGCCGCAGGCGGCGAAGGAGCGGTCCTGGCCGCGCCCCGCAGGGCTGGTCTTCACGTATGTTGACCGCCAGACGGGGGTGCGTGTGAGCGGTCCGGGCGGTGGCGCGATCGAGGAAGTGTTCCGCGCCGGCAAACTGCCGGATCTTGGCGAACGGCCGCCGAGCGCGAAGCCCAGCACGGGTGGGCTGTATTAGTTCCGGGTTTTTGCGCCCGGTGGTGCCGGACGGAGAGAAGGCATGCGGGCGGAATCGGTAACCCTGGCGGCGGAGATCCGGCGCGCGCTCGAAACCATCCGCTCCCGGCTGGACTGGTCGACGCTGGAGGAGCGCCGGGAACATCTTGCCGCACAGGCCGAAGAGCCGGATCTGTGGGAAAACCCGGAACGGGCTTCAGCGGTGCTGCGCGCCCGCCAGCGCTTGGAGCGCTCGGTCGAGGCGTGCCTCAAACTCGAGCAGGAACTCGCGGATCTGGAGGCGCTGGCGGGGCTCGGTGCCGAGGAGTCCGAATCCGAGGTGGAGGAGGAGGCGCGCGCGGGTCTGGAGTCGCTTCTGGAGCATGCGCGCCTGCGGGCGCGGGAAGCGCTGCTGTCCGGGGAGACCGACGGCAATGACGCGTATCTGGAGATCAATGCCGGCGCCGGGGGCACGGATGCCTGTGACTGGGCGGAGATGCTGGCGCGGATGTACCGACGCTGGGCCGAGAGACGCGGCTACGAGGTCGAGTCGATCTCCGAATCACCCGGCGAGGAGGCGGGCCTGCGGTCCGTGACGCTGCAGATCAGCGGTGCGGATGCCCATGGCTGGCTGAAAACCGAGACGGGAGTCCACCGGCTGGTCCGGATCTCCCCCTTCGACAGCCAGAAGCGGCGGCATACGGCTTTCGCAAGCGTCTGGGCGGTGCCGGTGGTGGATGACTCGATCAATATCGAGATTCTCGACAAGGACCTGCGGATCGACACGTTCCGTGCTTCCGGCGCGGGCGGACAGCATGTCAACAAGACGGATTCGGCGGTCCGGATCACCCATCTGCCGACCGGGATTGTCGCGACCTCATCCGAGAGGTCGCAGCATCAGAACCGGGCCCAGGCGATGCAGATTCTACGCGCCCGCCTCTATGACCACGAGTTCCGCCTGCGGGAAGAGGAACGTCTGAAGACGGAGGCGGGCAAGACGGATATCGGATGGGGCCACCAGATCCGGTCCTATGTCCTGCAACCGCGCCAGATGGTCAAGGACCTGCGGACCGGGCTCGCCCGATCGGATGTCGATGCGGTGCTTGATGGCGCGCTGGATCCGTTCATGTCGGCAGAACTGGCCCGCCGCGCGGGCGTGGAGGCGGCGCAGGATGGGCAGGATGGGATGGATCTGTAGGAGGGCCCTGGCTCAGCTCCAGTTGGGATCTTCCGCGCCGTCATCGGTGGGGGTTTCGCCCGTATCCTGACTGCCGGTCACTTCCTGGCTCGCGACTTCGTTCCATCCGGGATTGGCCGGCGCACCGCCGCGGTCCAGCGGATCATCGGTGTGCTGTACGGTGCCGTCGAAATGGGCACCGGCCTCGATGGCGAAGATGCGGTGGACGATTTCTCCCTCGACCACGGAAGTATTGGACAGTCGTACCTTGTCGCTGCGGATGGACCCGTGCACGGTACCGCTGACGACCACATCTTCGGCCACGATGTCGCCGCGTACCGTGGCCCCCTGTCCGAGCGTGAGTACATTGGCGCGTATTTCACCTTCGACGGTGCCGTCGATATGCAGGTCGCTGTCGGTGACCAGGGAACCGGTGACGTGGAGTCCCTGGCCGATCAGTGAGGTCTGGATATGCCCGGCGGCGGGATCGGTGACATCTATGTGATAGGACTTTTCGGGTCCGGATGGATCGTGCTTTTTGTTGAACATCTCTGGTAGATTCCCTCTCGGCGGGCGCGAAAGCAGCACTCCACCACAAACCGGCGCGACTATACGGCGGAAGGCGGGCCGCCGCAAACCTCGCTAGGGTTGAAAGGGGGAGATAATTGCCGATATCATGAGCCGTAGGCATTGTGTGATATAAGCGCATTCGGCCAAAGCCATCCGGGCCCGAGCAGGGAACTCCGGCCGCCTCTTGCGGGTGCATTCAGAGCAGGGAGACGATGCAGTGCGAATCAGTCTCCCCGTCCATGTGGCCACGACCATTTTTGCCATCCTGGCCCTGGCGATCTCGATGACCGGTGTGCTCGGCTACTACAAATACAAGAGTTTTCAAGCCGATCTCTTCCGCGACCGTCTGGCCCTGGTGCTCGGCGACATCCGCTACACCGTCGAGGCGTTTCTGGTTCTCGGCCTGCCTCTCGACCAGCTGCCCGATGTAAACCGTGCGATGCGGGATCGGGTGAATCAGGATGCCCGGATCCTGTCTATCGAACTCTTTGATGAGGACGGCGTGATCCTCTACAGCGTGGATGAAAGCCTGCGGGGAGATCTGGTCGCCGAGGAATGGGCGTCGCATCGCGTTCAGGAAGGGGAGAACGTATGGGTGCGGCTTGAGCCGGATGCGATCGCGGTCGGACTGGAAGTCCAGGACATCGCGGGCCACCCGGTCGGGACCGTGGCACTGCGGTATGTCCGCGAGATCTTTGACAGCCAGACCCGCGCCATGGCGTTGTCGATTGCGGCTCTTTGCGGGGGGGTGCTGGTGATTTTTGCGGTGCTGGGTGCCGGGCTCGCCTATATTTTCATCCGCGGCCCGCGGGATGAGCTACGCGGGATGAGCAGCTCCATCAGGGCGAGCTCGACCGTGCCGGAGGCGGAGAAGGTTCCCGAACCGGAGGTGAAAGGGGCTCCCGAACCGGAATTGGCCCTGCGGTTCGCCCGTGCCGTGCGGGCTGCCGATGCATCGATCGACGATGCGGAGCGGCAGCTCCGGGAGATGGAGATCGGGGCCTATACCGATTCTGTGAAGCAGGGCAGCCCGTGACCGCCGCTCCTCCGAACATCCGGAACGCCGAGGAGCAACACACCATGCAATGGGTGGTGGTGCGGCTTGCGGTGCTCGTCGCCCTGTTGCTTTGTGTCGCCCAGGCACTCGTGGCGTGGCTTTCGGCGGAGACTTTCGAGAAGGGTCTGCTCCCGGAGATTGGCAAGAAAGTGGAGGTTGCCGGCGAATTGGCGGCCGAGGAGATTGGCTACGCCCTGTCCCTGGACATTCCGATCGACCGCCTGGTGGGGATGGACGAGTTTCTCGATGGAAAGCTTGCTCGCCATCCCGATTTTTCCTATGTCACGGTGGTTGATGCCGACGGCAAAACTCTCTACATGCGGGGTCTGCAGACCGACGCGACCGATCCGGGCGCGGACAGGATGCTCGATCTGGGAACCCCGATCGAGGTGGACGGGGAGGTGGTTGCTTCGCTCCATATCGGTGTTCTCGAGGGTTCCATTCGCTCCGAACTTGCAGAACTCCGGAACGATATCCTGACCATTTTTATCGCCTCGCTACTGGTTGGCGTCGAAATTTTGATGGCCTTCGTGATCGTCCGCTTTGCGACGCCGGTTCGCTTTGCCCATTTGATGCTCGCACGGGGTGCCCGGGGCGACTTCACCAACCGCATCCGCATGGGCGGCGGCGAGGGGGGTGAATTTGCGGATGCCTACAACGCAAATCTGCGCCGGCTCAACCGCCGCTACGAAAAATTGATCGAGGATGCGGAGGATGCTCGATCGCTGCATTTCGAGCGGGGCGAACAGCAGAACATCAGCAGCTTGCTGGAAACTGTGCGCCAGAAATTCCACTTTGCCACAGTGGAAGCCGAAGCCAGCCAGACCTTGCGCCCGCGCTCGCCCATGGATATCCGCATTCCGTTTTTCCTGTTCATCCTCTCGCAGGAGCTTTCGCGCCCCTTTCTGCCGGTGTATTTCGGTCAGATCTACGAACCTTTTCTGGGCATCGGCCGGGACGTCATGATCGGCCTGCCGATCACGGCGTTCATGCTGGTGGTGCTGATTGTGACTCCGTTTGCCGGGGTGCTGACCGATCGCATTCCCCCGCGGAGCGTGTTTGTCGTCGGCGTCATACCTTCCGTGATCGGTCATGTGGGAACGGCACTGGCAGGAAGCATCGTCGAGGCACTGCCCTGGTGGATGCTGTCGGGTGCCGGCTATGGAATTATCTTCATCTCGGCGCAGGCCTATGTGGGGCGGCATGTTTCCGCATCCAAGCGTGTCACCGGCATGGCCGTTTTTGCGGGTGCCGTCTATGCGGCATTTGTCTGCGGGCCGGCCATCGGGGGCATTCTGGTGGACCGGCTCGGGCCGGTGCAGACCCTTCTGGCCGCGGCGGCTCTTGCTGCGATTTCTGCGGTGACGGCCTTGGCCACGGTCGAGCCGGGGGCCGGCCAGGCCCGGGTCCGCCAGAAGCTGGAGTGGAGGGCCTGGGGCAAGCTGTTCCACTACCGCCGGTTTGTCGCGATTACGGTTTTTTCGGCCTTGCCGGCCAAATTCGCTCTGGCGGGGCTGTTTTTCTATCTCGTGCCGCTTTACCTCCACGAACTCGGCAGTGGGCAGTCGGATGTCGGCCGGGTCATGATGGCCTACGGGGTCGCCTGTGTCATACTGGTGCCGCTGATTGCGCGCCGTGCCGACCACATCGGACGCAATGATGTTTTTTTGGTGTGCGGCGGAGTGATTGCCGGCCTGGGTTGCCTGATGCCCCTGCTCGGTGATTCCATTCCCATTGTGCTCGGCACGATCGCCGTGATGGGTATCGGCCATGCATGTCTGGCGGCGCCACAGCTGGCGGCCATTGATGACGTGGCCAATCGGATCAGCAATGAGATCGGGATCGGTTCCGGTGCGGTCATCAGTGCCTTCCGGACCATCGAGCGGGTCGGCACGGCGGCCGGTGCGGTAACGGTGGGGGGCCTGGTGACCTTGATCGGATATGGGGAGGCGATGGTTGTGACCGGTATCTTCACGCTGACCTGCACGGGGATTTATATATTTCTCGTGCGGGGGCCTCGCGGGGTCGAGGTGGTTGCAGCAGCATGAGCATGGTGCGGAACGGGGCGGTGCTGGCGGCCGTGGTCTTCGCGGTGCTGACGGGCTCCGTGCTGGCGCAGACCCGGTCGGTGGCGGAGGAGCTCCATGTTTTCATGGTTGTCTGGCGTGGCGAGACCGAAGTTGAGGATGGCTTCCGCGCCTATATGCGCGAGCGCGGCATTCCGGTGCGCTATACCCTTCGCGATATCGATCGCGACCGCAGCCGGATCCCCGGGATCCTTGCGGATATTCGTGAAGCCAAGCCGGATATTGTCCATACTTGGGGCACTACCACCACACTCGAAATTTTTGGCCCGCTGAGCGGGGCTGAACCCGGCCGCTATATCGAAGGGATCCCGGGGCTATTCTCCCTGGTCGCGTATCCGGTCGCGGCCGACATCGTGGAAAGTTTCGAGCATACCGGCCGTCCGTTGACCGGAACCGCGTTCTTGTCGCCTGTCAGCACGCAGGTCGAAGTGATCCGCGCCTTCCGCCCTTTCGACCGGCTGGCGGTGATCTACAATTCTCTGGAGAGCAATTCGAAGTTGAATGTGGAGGATCTCGAACGGGCGGCGGCAGCACAGGATTTTGAACTGATCAAATATGCGGTGCCGCTGGATACTGAGGGCAACCCGGACCCGTCGAGCCTGCCGGACCTGGTGGAGCGGGTTTCCGATGAAGGCGCCGAGTTTGTCTATATGGGGGCCGACTCCTTCATCAGCGTCAACGGTCTGCAGGTCAGTCGGGCGGCCGCGGAGCAGGGCCTGCCCACTTTTGCCAGTACAGAAAATGCTTTTAACAATTCGGATTCGATGCTGGGTGTTATCAGCCCCTACTACCTGATCGGCAAGCTGGCGGGTGCCCAGGCGGCACGGATATTGGTGGATGGGGAGAAGCCAGAGGATGTGCCCGTGGCATCCTTGGCTCGCTATGCCGTGCGTATCCGCATGCGGATGGCTCACGAACTTCAAATTTACCCGCCGCTCAACCTGTTGCGCATCGCCCAGATCGAGAATGGCGCGCAGTAATGAATCTCCGCCGCCGGATTGGCTGGATTGTTGTTGGCTTCGTAGCGGTTATTGTTGGCGGCCTCCTTTTGGCGAACCAGGTGCGCGAGGGGCTGTTGCGCCAGGAGCGGGAGAGCGTGGCGACCCTGCAGAGCCAGGGTTTGTGGGACATGATTGTCGAGAACGGGCTGCAGAGAATCGAGCGGCATCAACTTGAGGTCACCGACAACGAGGAGCTTCGCGCCGCATTCGAGACGGAAGACCGTGACCGTCTTGTCCGGGCGGCGGTTGCGATGCTGGACAGGCTGAAAATCGGCGGGGACATCAACCGGCTGGATCTGGTGGATGCCGAGGGCAAGGTGATTTTCTCTTCGGTCGCGGCTCTGGAGTCGAATGCGCCCGTCCGCCCGCTGCTGGTCCGGCGCCTGCTTGCGGAGAGGATGATCGGCACGGGGATCGGCAACGATGCGTCGCGCAATGTCACGCTGTCTCGGGTACTGCCGTTTTACGCCCATGGCGATAATGGGGATGTTCCACTCGGCGCGGCGATCATGTCGCTCGGCATCAATGGCGCGCTGCAAGATCTTCAGGAGGCCAGCGTCGCCGAGGCCTTGCTGATCAACCGACGTGGACGGCTGCTGGTGGGAACCGAGCCGGATCTATGGCGGGTTCTGCGCAAATCGGTGCAGCTGTCGGGCCCGGCGAACCAGAACCTGCAGGTGGATGATCGTTTCTTTTCGGTGACGCTTCTTCCGCTTCGCGCCAATCTTGGCAATCTCGTTGCCACCCTGGTGGTGGCGCGCGATGTCAGCGCGTCTTTCAGCCAGCGCCGCCGCGTTGGCTGGATCTCGCTGGGACTGGTCGGCACCTTTTTGATTCTGGCCCTGCTCGCCCTTTCGTTTTATCTCAACCGGGCCCTGTCCCCGCTCACCACGGGGGCCACGATTCTGAACTCGCTTTCGCAGGGTGACGTCAGTTCGGTGGAAACCATTGAAATCGCGGAAGGGAATGACGAACTCGCCCGCATCGGCCGGGCGATCAACGCCTTCCGAAGCCAGACCATTGCCGTCAAGCGCCAGCAGCGTCTGCGGGAGCGGCGGCGCCGCTATCAGGAAGGGTTTATCCGCGCCGAAATGACCCGGCTGGCGGATACGCTGGCGGGCGATGTCCGGGACGAAGTTCTCTCCGAACTGTCCGACATCGAAATGGAAATGAAGAAGCTGCTGGAGGAGCACGATTCCGGCGAGGCCGCAGGGGAGGCCCTCAGCCTGCAGATGACAGGACTTGCTTTCGAGAAAATGACGGATCGGGTGGCAGCGCAGCAGAAGCTCCTGACCGAACTGGTCGCCGATCTGCAGCGTGCGCTGAAGACCCGACGCGATCTGGTTGCCCTGCAGCGGGATCTGGAGATTGCCGCCCGGGTCCAGCTGTCGTTCCTGCCCGGCGAAAGCTACCGGGCGGAGGGGGTCGCCATCGAGGCGACCATGAGCCCCGCCCGGGATGTGGGCGGGGATTTCTACGATTTCTTCGATCTGGATGAGCATTGCATCGGCGTGGTGGTCGCGGATGTGGCCGGCAAGGGGGTGCCGGCCGCGCTGTTCATGGCGGTGGCGCGGACTTTGATTCGCGCTCTGGCAGTACGCTTCCTGAAGCATCCGGGTGCCTGCCTCGAAGCAGCGAACGAGATGCTGGTGCAGTCGATCCGCGAGGACATTTTTGTGACGGTCTTCTATGGCGTCTATGACCGTCGTGATGGCAGTTTTGTGTATGCCAATGGCGGCCACAACGCGCCGGCACTGATCGTCGACGGGAAAGTCGAGACGCTGCCGCTTACCTATGGTGTGCTGCTGGCGATGTTTCCGGGGCTGAAATATGCGGAGGCCACCACGCATCTGCCCCCTGGCGGAAAACTGTTCCTCTATACGGACGGGGTTACGGAATCGATCAATAGCGAGGAGGAGGAATTCGGCGAGGAGCGGATGAATGAGGTGCTTCGCAAGGGCGCCGCCGCGGGTCCGGGCGATACCCTCGAATCGATGCTGCTGGCCGTGGACCAGCATGCGGAGTCGGCAGAGCAGTTCGACGATATCACCATGATGGTACTGGCACACGAACCGACCGAGGACCGGATGGTGGTCGCGCGGAGCACGTTTCGCAACGACCTCGGCGAGCTTGCGCGCCTGGCGGCCGAGATCGAGGCCTTCGGCGAACGGGCGGAGATGGAGATGGCGGATATCGCCCGCCTGCAGCTGGCCCTTGATGAGATCGTCACCAACATCATCAACTATGCATATCCGGATGGCGGCCGGCACCAGATTGACCTTCGTGCGGCCATTGAGAACGGTGTCGTTGAGGTTCGGGTCGAGGACCAGGGGCAGCCGTTTGACCCGCTTCGCCACGCGCCGCCCGCGGATCTGGATGGGGAGATCGACGAGCGCAGTATCGGAGGTCTCGGGGTGCATTTGGTGCGGGAGGTCATGGACGAGGTCGAATATGTACGGATCGGCCCGCGCAACCGCCTGATACTGCGCAAGCGAGTGAAGCAAAGTGATTGACCCTGCCGAGTGGCCGAGCACACAGGCACAGCTCGAACTCGAACGGTTTCTTGCCGAGCACGGGCTCCAGGGTCCGTCGGATATGAACTGGGAACATGTCGCCGAACTTGCCGGGGTTGTCGGGCAGGTCCTCGGCAAGGACGCCGAGGACATCTCCTTTCTCTACCGGCATCCGGCCGACCTGCAGTTCGATCCGAATGTGGATCCCCAACCCTATCCGGTGCGTATGGCGGCGGTCGGAGCCGGGGAGACCGAGGCTCCGCTCGTGCTGTGTCTCGGGGGCATTGCCAACACGGCACACCGTTTCGACGTTCTGGCGGGGTTTCTCCGGCGGCGGTACCGCGTGGTGGCCCTCGACTGGGCAGGTCGAGGGGGCAGCGGCTGGCTTCGTGAGATTGGCGACTACGGGTTCGAGTCCTGCGTCACCCAGGCGCGGGCACTTCTGGATCATCTAGGCGGTCGGGCGGAGGTGGTGATCGGCTCAAGTGTTGGCGGCTCGGTTGCCATCCGCATGGCGGCAGAAACCCCCGAGCAGATTGGGCGGTTGGTCCTCAATGATGTCGGTCCGATCATTCCGCAGGCACGGCGTCAGATGCGGGCGAGGGTCATCGGCCGCCATTACGTGTTCGCCGAGCCCACCGATCTCTTCCGGCGTACCGGTGCGGCGCAGAAGAAGGACGGCCCGGTCGAGGATGCCGTGCTGCTGCACAATTCGTGGTATACTACGCGATGGTCCGATGAGGATGGCGGCCGGGTGTACCGGCACGATCTGCGGGCGTTGCTCGCCTATCGTGAGGAGGCAAGAAATTCTCTTGATCTCAGTCACGAATGGCTGGATGTGCGCTGTCCTGTGCTGGTGTTGCATGGGCTCCTGTCGGACAATCTGATTGAAGCCATATGGAAGCCGATGACCGTTCTTGATCATGTCTGCATCCGGCATGTGCCGCGGACCGGGCATACCCCGGTTCTGAGCGATTTCCATACGCTTCACGCCATTGACGAATGGCTGGCGGCTCCTCCGGGTGCCCTCGCGCGCGAAGAGACGTTGCCGTTGCCGGTTGAACGGCCGAGGCTTCTGTTTGCGCAGCACGAAGGGTCATGATGACACGGCCGCTGTATCTGATGCGCCATTGCCAGAGTGTGGCCAATGCCCGCGGCGTGCGTTGCGGGGGGGATTGGGACATCGGACTGTCGGATGTCGGCCGCGCCGATGCCGCGCGGATTGGGGGTGGGATAGCTGGGCTGGAGCATCGCCCGCAGGTGGTCTGCGTCTCGTCACTTCGCCGCACCCAGGAGACGGCAGAGATTGTAAACAAAGAGATCGGTGTCACGGTCGTAGTGATCGAGGGGTGGCACGAGCGGTTTCTCGGCGAATGGAACAACTGTCATATGCCGGATATGGATCTGAAATTGAGAGCGGGTGTGACGCCGCCCGGGGGGGAAGGGGGAGAAGAGTTCGCAACCCGCATTCGCGAGGCCCTTGGTTCGATGGTCGCATGGCTGGATCACAAGCCGTTGCTCATCGGCAGCCGGGGCGTGATCCGGGTCACACTGGAAATGCTGACCGGCAATCAGCATGTGTCTCAGTCAACCGGAACGGTTCTGGAGATTGAGCTGGCGGCCGGGGAGGAGCTGCGCGCCGCCGCACCGCCGCGCGAGATTTTCTCGGTAGGATAGATATTGGTGTTTCCCGGCATGCCGGGCAGTCAATGCGCTGGCTGACGGAGGGTCGGGCAATGCCCAAGATTACCTATGTGGAGCATTCCGGCACCGAGCACACCGTTGAGGTGGGTACGGGGCTGACGGTGATGGAAGGTGCAATCCAGCACATGGTTCCCGGTATTGAGGCGGAATGTGGCGGCGCCTGTGCCTGTTCGACATGCCATGTCCATGTTCTGCCGGAGTGGTATAACCGCTTGCCGCCCGTTGAGCCGCTCGAAGCGGACATGCTCGATTTTGCCTGGGAGCCGGACAAGCACTCGCGGCTGTCCTGCCAGATCAAGGTGGAACAGGGACTGGACGGGCTTGTGGTGCGCCTGCCGGAGAGACAGATATGAGCGACGGTGCGGAAGGCGGGTTTTTCGAACCGGTATCGGGCTTCGACCTGCCACGCTTCGCGGGCGTGCCGACCTTCATGCGCCTGCCCCATATCCCGCCCGGGCACGAGCGGTTCGGAGAGGTCGAGATCGGGCTGGTCGGGGTGCCCTGGGATGGCGGCACCACCAACCGGCCGGGTGCCCGCCATGGCCCGCGCCAGCTGCGCGATGCCTCGACCATGATCCGCATGATGCATCCCATCAGCGGCGTCAATCCCTTTCGCCTCGTGCGTTGCGCGGATCTCGGCGATGTCGGTCCGAATCCGGTGGATGTGGAAGACACGCTGGCACGTGTCACGAGCTTCTTTCGGGATCTCGTGGAGAAGGGGATCGCGCCGCTGATCGCGGGGGGTGACCATTTGATCTCGTTGCCGGTGCTGCGCGCCCTCACGGCCGATCGGCCGGCCGGCATGATCCATTTTGATTCGCACACGGATCTGTATCGGGACTATTTCGGAGGATTCCGCCATACCCATGGAACGCCGTTCCGGTGCGCAGTCGAGGAGGGGTTGCTGGACCCCACCCGGATCGTGCAGATCGGCATTCGCGGCCCGGTCTACAATTTTGAGGACATCGAGTTTGCGGCCGCTTCGGGCATTCGGACCATCAGGATCGAAGAACTGCGGGAGCGCGGGGAGCAGCAGGTGATGGATGAGGCGCGCGAAATTGTCGGCGACGGGCCGGTCTATGTCAGTTTTGACATTGATTTTCTGGATCCGGCCTACGCGCCGGGCACCGGCACCCCCGAAATTGGCGGGCCGACCACCTTCGAGGCACAAAGCATGCTGCGGCGGCTCTCCGGCCTCGACATCATTGCCGCGGATCTTGTTGAAGTGTCCCCGCCCTTCGACCAGTCCGGGGGAACGGCCTGGGTGGGGGCCTCGATGATGTTCGAGATGCTTTGCCCGCTGGCCGAGGCGGTGCACGCGCGCCGGAATTGAGGCCGGGATCATGCGCCGACTTCCGGCTCATCCGTCCTATCCGCGCCTGACGGTACATGCCGAAAACGGCATGGCCGCGACCTCCCATCCAGCGGCAAGTCTTGCCGCCCTTGACATGCTCCGGGCCGGTGGCACGGCTATGGATGCCGCGGTGGCGGCATCGGCGGTGCTGGGCGTGGTCGAGCCGATGTCGACGGGTATCGGCGGTGATGTGTTCTGCCTCTATGCACCGGCCGGAGCGGCAGTGCCCGTCGCCTATAACGGATCGGGCCGGGCTCCGGCGGCGGTGGATGCCGGGCGGCTGCGCGGCGAGGGACTGGCCGGGATCGTGCCGGGCAGCCCGCATGCCGTCACCGTGCCGGGGGCCGTGGAGGCCTATTGCCGGCTGATCGAGGATCACGGCCGGCTCGGCCTGGACGAGGTGCTTGCGCCCGCCATCCGCAGTGCGGAGGAAGGCTATGTGGTGGCACCGGTGGTCGGGCGGGCCTGGGCGGCGGGGGCGGACCGGCTGGCGGCAGATCCGCATGCGCGCGAGCTGTTCCTGCCCGGCGGGCATGCGCCGGTGCCGGGAGACCGGCATGGCCAGCCGAATCTGGCGGGGACGTTGCGCCGGATCGCGGCGGAAGGCCGCGCGGGATTCTATGAGAACGCGGTTGCGGAAGACATGGTGGCGCGGCTGCAGGAACTGGGCGGCACGCATACGCTGGGCGATTTTGCTGCCGCCCGCGGGGAATATGTCACGCCGGTTTCCACCGAGCTGGCCGGTTGCAGGGTGTATGAGTGTCCTCCGAACGGGCAGGGCATCGTCGCGCTCCTGATGCTCAACATTCTCGCGGGGTTTGACCTTGCCTCGATGGATCCGCTCGGGGTCGACCGGTTGCATCTCACGCTTGAGGCAGGGCGGCTCGCGTTCCGCGATCGCGGTCTCTATGTGGCGGATCCCGGATGCGCGGAGATTCCGGTGGAGGGTCTGCTGTCGGGGGCGTATGCGGAAACGCTGCGGGCGAGGATTGACCCCCGGCAGGCGATGGCCGGGGTGCCGGAATCGGATCCCGTTCCGAAGCGGGACACCGTCTATATCTCGGTTGTTGACCGGGAGCGGAATGCCGCGAGTTTCATCAGCTCGCTCTATCACGGCTTCGGTTCATGCATTCTGGCACCGAAATCCGGGGTCATGCTTCACTGTCGGGGGGTCGGTTTCAGCCTCGAGTCCGGTCACCGCAACTGCCTTGCCCCCGGCAAGCGTCCGATGCACACCATCATCCCCGGCATGCTTGCGCGGGACGGACATGCGCTGATGCCGTTCGGCGTGATGGGTGCCGATTACCAGCCCTGGGGCCATGTGCATTTCCTGCAGAACATGCTGCTGTACGGAATGGAGCCGCAACCCGCTCTCGACCTGCCCCGGTTCACCCATGCGGAGGGCATGGCCCTGCTCGAAGAGGGCGTGCCGGAAGCCACCCTGCGGGAGCTGGCAGAACGCGGCCATCGCGTGGCCCGTCCCCAGGAGCCACTCGGCGGCGGCCAGGCGGTTTGGATCGACTGGGAGCGCGGGACTCTCCGTGCCGGCACCGAGCCGCGGAAGGACGGGATTGCGCTCGGCTATTAGCGGCCGGGGCGGTTTTTACTTTAGCTGCGGAATTCTTCCCGAAGTTTTCGGCCTGGCCCGGAACGTGTTGGCGCTGTCCGGAATTAGGTCTGGCTCTCTTCTGTCCTGGAAATCTGTGCCGCGACCGGCGGGCAGGCGCAGACGAGATTGCGGTCTCCGTGCGCATTGTCGATGCGGGCGACAGGAGGAAAATATTTTCTGGCGGGGTCCACCCCGGGCGGGCAGAAGGCCCGTACTCGGGGATAGGGGCGTTTCCAGGGTTCGACGAGGGCGTCGGCAAGACAGTGCGGGGCATTGACCAGGGGGTTGTCGTCGGTCGGCCACTCGCCCGATTCGATGCAGTGGATTTCGTCTGCGATGGCCAGCATGGCATCGCAGAACCGGTCCAGCTCGGCCTTGTCTTCACTCTCGGTCGGTTCCACCATCAGTGTTCCCCCCACGGGCCACTCCATCGTCGGCGCATGGAAACCGTAGTCGATCAGACGCTTGGCGATATCTTCGGCGCGGACGCCCGTTTTTTCGCGATGGACCCTCGCGTCCAGGATGCATTCGTGGGCCACAAAGCCGTTGGCGTCCCGGTAGGCGGTCGGGAACGCGCCTTCCAGGCGCCGGGAGATGTAGTTCGCATTGAGAATCGCCATGGCGCTGGCGCAGCGCAGTCCGCCGGCTCCCATCATGCGGATATACATCCAGACGATGGGAAGGATTCCGGCGGAGCCGAACGGCGCCCCGGCGACCGCGTATTCCGTGCCGTGCATCCAGTGGCCGGGCAGGAACGGCGCGAGATGGCGCTTCACACCGATCGGCCCGATTCCGGGTCCGCCGCCGCCATGCGGGATACAGAAGGTCTTGTGGAGGTTCATGTGGCAGACATCGGCGCCCAGATCGCCGGGGCGGGCAATGCCTGCCATGGCGTTGAGGTTGGCGCCGTCGAGATACACCTGTCCTCCGTAGCCATGGACGATTTCGCAGAGCCGCTTGATTCCGGAATCAAACACGCCATGGGTGGAAGGGTAGGTGATCATGCAGGCGGCGATCTGGTCGGCGCGTTCCGTGGCCTTTCGCTCAAGATCCTGAAGATCGATCCTGCCTCCATCTCCCGTCGAGACGACCATCACCTCGAGCCCGGCAAGCGTGGCGCTGGCCGGATTGGTGCCATGTGCGGAATCGGGGATGATGCAGATATTCCGTCCCGGCTCGCCACGTGACTGGTGGTAGCGCCGGACAGCCAGCAGTCCCGCATACTCTCCCTGGCTGCCGGCATTGGGCTGCAGCGAGACGGCGTCGAAGCCGGTGATTTCGCCCAGCCATGCTTCCAGGTCAGCCGTGATGCGCGCGTAGCCCCGGGCATCCTCTTGCCGGGCAAAGGGATGCAGATCAGAAAATTCCGGCCACCCCACGGGCTCCATCGCGGCCGCCGGGTTCAGTTTCATCGTGCAGGAGCCGAGCGGGATCATGGTGCGGTCGAGGGCCAGATCCTTGGCGGCGAGGGATTGCAGGTAGCGCATCATCGCCGTTTCCGAGTGGTGGGCGTGGAACACCCGCTGGCTCAGAAATCCGGCCTCCCGGCGCGGGTCGGGCAGTCGCTCTGCTGGGGTATCGGCAATCTTGAGATCAAGGGCCGAGGCGATCTGGACAAGATCGTCTTCGGTGGAGGTTTCGTCAAAGGTGACGGCGATCCGTCCGTCCTCCAGCTGGCGCGGTTCATAGCCGGCTGTGCGCAGCCCCTCGACCGCCATGTCGGCTCCTGCCGCCGGCTGCAGGGTTACGGTGTCAAACAGCCGTCCCTCCACCGGCCGCTGTCCGGCCTCGGCGGCCGCTGCGGCGAGCCGCGCGGCGAGGGAATGGACCTGCCGGGCGATGCGCTGGAGCCCTTCCGGGCCGTGCCAGATCGCGTAGGCCGCGGCCATGTTGGCGAGCAGTGCCTGTGCGGTGCAGATGTTGGAGGTCGCCTTTTCGCGGCGGATATGCTGCTCGCGGGTCTGCAGGGCGAGCCGGTAGGCGGTGGTGCCGTTGGCATCCACGGACTCTCCGACGATCCGCCCCGGCATCAGCCGCGCGAGTTTTTCGGGGGCCGCGATGTAGGCCGCATGCGGTCCGCCATATCCCATCGGCACGCCGTATCGCTGCATCGAGCCGACGACGATATCGGCCCCCCAGCTCGCGGGCGCGGCAAGCAGCGTCAGCGCCAGCGGATCGGCGACCGCGATCACCATGGCCCCCGCCGCCTGCGCGGCAGTGACGGTGGGGGCTGGGTCGGGGAAAAGGCCGTAGGTATCCGGCCAGGGAATGAGGACCGCGGCGGTCTGCCCGTCCGGCGGTCCGTCCTGCAGATGCATCGCCGAGCTTTGGAGGCGGGTGGCGAGCACATCCCGGCATTGCGGATGGGGTTCGCCGGCGAGGATGATGCCGGTGCGCTTGCCGCGGCTGTGCCGGACCGCCATCGCGGCGGCCTCGGCGCATGCGGTCGGCTCGTCGAGCAGGGAGGCGTTGGCGGCGGGGTGTCCGGTCAGTTCGCAGACGAGGGTCTGGAAATGGAACAGGAGCTCGAGGCGGCCCTGGCTGATTTCGGACTGGTAGGGGGTGTAGGTGGTATACCAGGCAGGATTTTCGAAGAGATGGCGGCGGATCACCGATGGGGTGAAAGTGCCGTGGTAGCCAAGGCCGAGGAGAGGCCGGCCGGGCCGGTTGCCCTGCGCGATCTGGCGCAATTCCGCCAGTGCCTGTTGCTCGGTCGCAGCGGTGGGCAGATCGGGGGGTGTGCGGGCACGAATTTCCTCGGGTACCGCACGGGCAATCAGATCCTCAAGGGATTCGGCTCCGACGGTCGCGAGGAGTTCTGCGGTCTCCGTCCCGTCTGGCCCGATATGCCGTTCCTGGAAGACGCTCCCGGGCGTGTGCGGCATGTCAGCCTGCCGTCCGCTCCCGATAGGCATCGGCATCGAGAAGTGAATCGCATTCGGCCGGATCCGACAGCCGCAGCCGGAACAGCCACCCCCTGTCTTCGGCGCTCTCGTTGACCAGTCCCGGCGAATCGCCGAGCTCCCCGTTGACCATCGTGATGGTGCCGCTCACGGGTGCGTAGATTTCCGAGGCCGCCTTCACCGATTCAAGCACGCCGATCTCCTCGCCCCTGGCGACGGTCCGGCCGACTTCGGGAAGTTCAACAAACACCATGTCACCCAGCGAATTCTGCGCGAATTCGGTGATGCCGACAACGCCTTCCTCTCCCTCGAGGCGGAGCCATTCGTGTTCTTCCGTGAAACGCATGGTTGCGCTCATCGATTTTCCTTTCTGGGCCGGCGATGTGGCACGAAGGGAAGCTTCGTGATTTCGCAGGGCAGAAAACTCTTCCGTACTTCGGCGTGAATGACGGTGCCGGGATCAGCATAACAGTACCCGACATACCCCATGGCGATGGGGGCATCAAGGCTGGGTCCGTAGCCGCCGGAGGTGACCTGGCCGATGGCGGTGCCGTCCGGGGTGGAGAGCCGCGCGCCGGCACGCACCGGCATCCGGCCGGTCGGGCGGAGACCGACCCGCCTGCGGGCAGGTTTTTCTGCCGCCGTCGCACGAAGCGCTTCGGCTCCGACGAAGCTTCCATCCGCGAGTGCCTGGCGGTCGATGGTCCACATCAGGCCGGCTTCGACGGGTGTGGTGTCTTCGGTGAGGTCCTGCCCGTAGAGGCAAAGGCCCGCCTCGAGCCGGAGGCTGTCCCGGGCTCCCAGGCCGATCGGGGCGAGGGCCGGGTCCGCGAGCAGGCTTTCGGCGAAGGATTCCGCTTCGGCGGGGGGAAGTGCAATCTCGTATCCGTCCTCGCCGGTGTAGCCGGAGCGGCAGAGGAGCCGGTCGCCGGGAAGTTCCAGGGCGCACATCGGAGCGAGCGTGGCGGCCTCCGGGATGGCTACGGCGAGGATGCGGCCGGCCTCCGGCCCCTGCACCGCCAGCAGGGCCCGCTCGAGCGGCTCCACCTGCACGTCGGTTTCCTTCGCATGGCGTCGGATATGCGCAAGATCGGTGTCGACCCGGGTGGCGTTGCAGACGGCGAGGAAGCGGTCCTTGCCGAGGCGCGTGACGATCAGGTCGTCGAGGATCCCGGCATTGGGTGCGAGGAGCAGCGTGTAGTGGCAGCGGCCCTCGGCCATGCGTTCGGGGTCGAGCGGGCAGAGTCTGCGAAGGAGATCCACGGCCCCCGCTCCCCGGAGACTGACCTGCCCCATATGCGATACGTCAAAAAGCCCTGCATGCGCCCGCACATGGAGATGTTCGGCCTTGATGCCGTCCGGATACTGGACCGGCAGTTCGTATCCCGCGAACGGGACCATCCGCGCATCCAGCTTGCGATGCAGCGCGTGCAGCGGCGTCTTGCGCATGGTCGGGTCTTCTTGCAGGGGAATGGAGCCTGGGTGGATGCTATCGGAGAGGGCGTGTCGGCATGTCATCTTCCGCGGGTTGGGCCCGCCAAGGGACGGTGGCGGAATGCCGGTGGGCCTGGTGGAGCCGAGGGGAGTCGAACCCCTGACCTCTGCATTGCGAACGCAGCGCTCTCCCAACTGAGCTACGGCCCCGCCGGCAAGTTTCCGGATTGGAGGCAGGCTATTGCACGCCGCGTTCCTGTCAACGCGGGCCGCCATGGAAGGGGGTCCGGCCGGCACGCTCCCGGAAACGAAACTGCAGGGGTTGTGGGCCCGTTCCCGAAACATCAGATCCCCATCCGGCCGGTCCCGGGCATGGATGCCGTGCCATGCGGGTGCCGGAATCGCCGGATCCAGATGGCGTCGGACCGGGCCGTCGGCACCTCCCCATCCTGCGGGTGGGCGCGGCAGGATCCTGCTCCGATGTATTGACGGTTCTGCTTTGTCCATCTAGCCTGCGCAAGGTGGGTCGCACAACCTCCTGCCTCGGCCCAGGTGGCGGAATTGGTAGACGCGCTAGCTTCAGGTGCTAGTGGCCGTAAGGTCGTGGAAGTTCGAGTCTTCTCCTGGGCACCACTATGTGCGGAACGTAATCATGTTGGGAATTGACGGTTCAAATCACGGCCTGGGCGGTTCCGGGTCATGATCTTGCGCCAGAGGACGGTGGGGCAGATGGAGTGGGCGCGATGAGAGGGATGGCGTCCAATTCAATATGGGCACACCGGGCGTGATGGAAACCCCCGCGCATGTGCGCCTGCATGCAGACGACCTGCCCGACGGGTTTGACCCCGGCGACAGTGTTGCCATCGACACCGAGACGATGGGCCTCCGCCAGAGCAGGGACCGCCTCTGCCTGGTGCAGGTTTCGCGCGGGGACGGAACCGCTGACCTGGTGCGGATTGCACGGGTCCCGGCTCCGGCTCCGAATCTGGTCCGCCTGATCGAGGACCCGTCGGTGGTCAAGCTTTTCCATTTTGCCCGTTTCGATGTGGCGGTTCTTGACCGGACCTTTGGTGTTCTGGCCCGGCCGGTCTACTGCACGATGATTGCTTCGCGGTTCGCCCGCACCTTCGGCGCGCGCCATTCGCTCCGGGATCTCTGCAGCGATCTGCTGAGTCTGAAGATCAGCAAGCAGGAGCAATGCACCGATTGGGGGGCCGCGGAGCTGACCCCGGCGCAGATCGAATACGCCGCTGCCGATGTACTCCATCTGCACCGGATCCGGGTGGCACTGGATGCGATGCTCGAGCGCGAGGGGCGCGGTGAATTGGCTGCCCGCTGCTTCGAATTTCTCCCCTGGCGGGCGCGCATCGATGTGGCGGGCTGGGATCGTATCGACCTGTTCGCCCATTCCTCTGCGGCAGATGAATGACCAAGGACACCGTAACACGCGATCTCGACGAGGCGCGGCGGGTGATTGGTGCCGGGGCGGCCGCGCTGGAGGCATTGGCTGCCGGCCTGACGCCGGTCTTCTCGGAAGCGGTGGACATCATTCTCGGTGCGCGCGGACGCGTGGTCGTCTCGGGCATGGGCAAATCCGGGCATGTGGCGCGCAAGATCGCGGCCACCTTCGCCTCAACCGGCACGCCGGCACAGTTTGTGCATCCGGCCGAGGCCAGCCATGGCGATCTCGGCATGCTGACCCGCGACGATGTCGCTCTGGTGCTGTCGAATTCCGGGGAGACTCCGGAACTTGCCCATCTCGTCTCGTATGTGCGCCGCTACAGGATTCCGCTGATTGCGGTGGCCACCGACCCCGACAGCACACTGATGCGCGCGGCGGGTGTCGCGCTTCCCCTGCCGGCTGTCGAGGAAGCTTGTCCGCTCGGCTTCGCGCCGACCACCTCGACGACGGCCGCGGCCGGTCTTGGCGATGCGCTGGCGGTGGCGGTGATGCAGCGGCGCACGTTCACGCCGGAGCATTTCCGCATGTTGCATCCGGGCGGGCGTCTTGGCGAACGGCTGCTGGCGATCCGCGACCTCATGCATGCCGGTGATGCCGTGCCGCTGGTGATGGAATCGGCCCCGATGTCAGAGGCCTTGCTGACGATGAGCGCGAAAGGGTTCGGCGTTACCGGCGTGACGGACAAAGGGGGGGCTCTGGTGGGAGTCATCTCCGATGGTGACATCCGCCGCAGCATGGATGGGTTGCTGGAGCGTCGGGCCGGCGATGTCGCGACCCGAGATCCCAAGGTGATGCCGCCGGGCGCGCTCGCCGCCGATGCCTTGCGGGTGATGAATGAACGCAAGGTGCTGTGTCTGTTTGCGGTCGAGGCTGCAGACGGAGCGGACGGGATGCAGCCCGTCGGGCTGTTGCACATCCATGATTGCCTCCGTGCTGGCGTCGCTTAAACGACCCTCGGGGGGGCCCCGCGCCTTTGGGGGGGCCATCCGGTTGCTGCTGGGTGCGGCCGCCGCCCTTGTCGTCATCATGGCGGCGGTGGGGTATTTCGATTTCCCCTTGTGGACGGACGGGGAGCCGGAGGAGGTCGCCCTGCCGGTGGGGAAGGAGGGCCCGCGCCGGATCGAGAATCCACGCTACACAACCCGCCTGGCGAGTGGCGCGGTCCTGCTGATTTCTGCCGATTGGGCTCTGCCCGGTGTCGGTGGTCCGGATCGGATCCGCCTCGAAAGCGTTGTTGCCCGCAGTGAAGACGCGGCCGGTATCGCGCGCACGGCGCGGGCCTCGGTCGGCTATCTTTCCCCGCGCGAAAACACTTTGCTTCTGACCGGCGGTGTCGAGTTTTTCGGCGGCGAAGGTCAACGCATGGCGGCGTCCCGCATGATCTTCGACACCGAGGCGAATACGATTCTGGCCGAGGGCCCGGTGATTTTTGAAGCCCCCGGCACGCGGGTTGAAGCCGGACAGGCGAAGGCGCATCCGATGGAGGCCGGTTGGCGCAGCTTCCTGGAGGGCGGGGTGTATGCGGTCTATGCCGGGACCCCGGAGGAGCCGGCACCGTGAGGCGGAGTGTGGTGGCCCTGCTGGCTGTTCTGGTACTGTCTCCGGTGGCGGGGATGCAGGAGGGGCACGCGGCTTCCTCCGTGGCGGCCGGGATCGATCCGGACGCGCCGGTCGAGATTACCTCCGAGTCGCTGGAGATGCTGGAGGAGGAACAGCGGGCGATTTTTCGCGGTGATGTGAAGACGGTCCAGGGGGAGATGACGATCCGTTCCGACGAGCTTGAGATCCGCTATCGCGTTGCCGAAGACGGATCCGGACATCGTTCGATTGAGACTATCCGCGCTACCGGTTCCGTCTTTGTCACCAGCGAATTCGGCATCCTGCGCAGCGGGCAGGCCATGTATGATCTCCTGGCCGGCACTCTCGAGGCTTCGGGCGGCGTGGTGCTGGAGCGTGACGGCGGCAGCATCCGGGGGGAGGTGTTCCGCGTGGATCTGGAGAGCGGCACGAGCATGATGCAAAGCGATGACAACCGCCGCGTGCGGGCGGTTTTTGCGCCCCAACCGGGCGGGAGCTGAAGCGATGGGCGAAGAAGATCCGACACCCGGCGAGGATGCCTCCCACGGGCGGTCCTTCCTTCGCATGGTGCAGCCGGCATTGCCGGTGGAATCGGGACTCGACAGCGGCCTCGCGGTGCATCGTCTCCACAAGGCCTTCCGCCGCCGCCTGGTGGTGCGCGATGTCAGCCTGTCGCTACGGCGGGGCGAGGCGGTCGGACTTCTCGGCTCAAACGGCGCCGGGAAGACCACCTGCTTTCATCTCATCGCCGGCCTGCTGCCGGTCGATGCCGGGCGGATTCTGGTGGATGGCATTGATGTTTCGGTGCTGCCGATGTACCGCCGCGCCCGGCTGGGGATCGGCTATCTGCCGCAGGAATCCTCGATTTTTCGGGGGTTGAGCGTCGCGGACAATGTTCTTGCCATCCTGCAGCTGGTCGAGCCCGACCACGCGCGGCAGAGCCAGATGCTGGATGAATTGCTGGCCGAATTCTCGCTCACCCATCTGCGTCTTGCCGATGCGGTGTCACTCTCCGGGGGCGAGCGCCGCCGCCTCGAGATCGCCCGCTGTCTTGCGAGCCAGCCACAATTCCTGCTGCTCGACGAGCCATTTGCCGGCGTCGACCCGAAGGCGGTCGGCGAGATGCGGGCCCTGGTCTCCCATCTCAAGGACCACAATATCGGCATCCTGATCACGGATCACAATGCCTACGAGACCTTTCAGATCGTGGATCGTGTCTATGTGCTGCATGAGGGCGAGGTGCTGGCGCAGGGCACGCCGGAGGAGGTGCAGCAGGATCCGGACGTACAGAGCCTCTATCTGGGCCGTCGCGGGGGCATCTGATCGCGGCGGTCAGCCTCCGGCTGTGATCCGCTCCTCGGCCATGGCGTTGGCGACCGCCCCCGGCGTCCGGCCGGTTTTCCCCGCCCGTTCGAGGATCTTGCCGAGCACATCGCCGATGCCGCGGATGCGGGCTTCAGGGGCGGCCTGGTCGGATTCGCCATAGATCGGCCCCGAGGCCCCCAGCATGCCGCCGGCATTGACTACATAGTCCGGGGCCCAGGTGATTCCCCGTGCCTGCAGTGCTTCGCCGTCCTCGGGGGTGGCGAGCTGGTTGTTGGCGAGTCCGCAGACGAGTTTCGCTTTCAGCCGGGGGATGGTGCTGGCATTGAGCGTGCCGCCCAGGGCGCAGGGTGCGAAGATGTCCGCCTCCTGGTCGTAGATCAGGTCGGGGGCGACCGTGCGGGCTCCGAATTCCTCGACCGCGCGGGACACCGCAGCGGCATTGGTGTCGGCGACAACGAGCCGGGCCCCGTCGGCATGCAGCCGGCGGCAGAGATCCATGCCGACCTGGCCGATTCCCTGCACCGCCACCTGCAGGCCGTCGAGTCCGTCGCGGCCGAGCGCATGCCGGGCGGCGGCGCGGATCGCGGCATGGCCGCCCAGCGCGGTGTAGGTCGCGCAGTCGAAGCCCTCCGCAAACTGGCTGGCACGGGCAAACACAAACGGGCACTCCTCGGCCATGAGGTCGACATCCGCGCAGGAGACGCCGACATCGATCGCGGACCAGTAGAGGCCGTTCAGGCGCTTGATGTGACGGGCGACGGCGCGCAGCAGCGGCCGTTTGGTGTCGGATGCCGGATCGCCGATGACCACCGTCTTGCCGCCGCCGAGGGGAAGTCCCGCGACCGCATTCTTGTAGCTCATGGCAAAGGACAGACGCAGCGCATCGCGGAGCGCGTCCTCCTCGGAGGCGTAGGGATACATGCGGCACCCTCCGGCCGCCGGTCCGAGCCGGGTGCTGTGGACGGCGATGATGGCCCGGAGCCCGGCCTCGGCATCGCGACAGAAGACGACATTCTCGTGGTTCCGGAATTCCGGGTGGTCATGCACGGACATGCGGCGATCCTCCAGAGACGAGCCGTGGCAGTCTAACACGGGCGAGGCTGGACTCTCTGCCGCCGAGGGGCGGCAGGGTGGATGCTGCGGTGGCGGGCGGGGAAAGGGTCTCAGCCCCGGGCCCGGAACAGGGTCGCGGGGGAAGCGCGAAGTGCCGCACCGGCCACCGCCATTCCCGCGATCAGGCTGGCGATGCAACCGGCGAGGACCGTGGCGAGGGCGAGGGGAACCGACATGATGAAGGGAGCATCCATCACGTAGCGAAGCGTGGCCCAGGCAGCCAGGGAGCCGAACAGGAGTGCGGCCATGCCGGCGGCGGCACCGAGCAGCAGCCACTGGAGGGCGAGGGTGGCAAGAATCTCCGGCCGCGTGGCGCCGAGTGCCTTGAGGATGGCCCCTTCGCGGATCTGCCGCCGCTGCCCGGCGGCGGCGGCGCCGGCGAGAACCGCAAACCCGGTCAGTAGGGTGATCGCGCTTCCCCAGAGCGTTGCCGCGGCCACCTGGCCGAGGGTCTCGCGCGCCTGCTCGATGACCTCCCGCACCGAAACCGCAGTGGCGCTCCGGCAGCATTGCGCGAGGGCCCGAAGGAAGGCGGAATTCTGCGCGGCGGGCAGATAGACGGTCGCGATCTCGGCATGCGGGGCATCGCGAAGGGCTTCCGGATTGAACACCATCAGGAAGTTCATGCCCAGCCGTTCCCATTCGATCTCACGAAGGTTGGCCACCGTGGCGGTCAGCGGTCGCCCCAGCAGATTGACGGTCAGGCGGGAGCCGATCTTCAGGCCGAGTTCGGCGGCCTCTTCGGCTGCGAAGGAAACCAGCGGCGGGCCCGTATAGTCCGCAGGCCACCATTCTCCGGCAGCCAGTCGGGCGCCTTCGGGGGGCTGTTCGGCATAGGTGACGCCGCGGTCGCCGCGGAGCATCCAGGCCCCGTCCGGATCGATGACCGCCTCGTGGGCGGGAACGCCGTCCAGGCCTGTCAGGAATCCGCGCAGCATGGGTGCCGTGATCACGCGGCTGGCCCCGACCTCGGCGGCCGCGGACCGGAATGCTTCGAGTTCCGCCGGCGGAATGTCGATCACGAAATAGGCCGGCGTCTCGTCATCCGCCAGTTCGAGAATGGATGCGCGCAGGCTGTGGTCGGTGAGGGCGATGGCGGTCAGAACGGACATTCCCGCTCCCAGCGAGACGCAGACTCCGCGGGCATCGCTTGCGGCACTGCCGAGGCGGGTGACGGCGCGGCGCAGCGCGGCCGGCGCGATTCTCATCCGTGCGCTGAGGAAGGCGGCCAGCCGGGCGATGGCGGATCCTGTCAGCACCAGAAGCACCAGGATGAGCGCGAAGCCGGTCAGGAAGCCGGTGGCCAGGAAGGGGGCGGCTCCGAATGTGAATGCGAGGGCGGCCAGGGCCCCGCCGGAAGCGGCGAGAGCCAGCATCCAGCCGGGTTGCGGGCGGCTCCATGGAGGCAAAACCCCGTCCCGGAACAGGGCGGCGGCCGGAATCGCGCAGGCGCGGGCGAGGGGGAGGAGGGAGAAGAAGACCGCGGTCAGATAGCCGGCCAGGGCGGCACGGGCGAGGGGTGCGGCATAGAGGCCGAATTGGGCCGGCACCGGAAGCAGATCGGTGAGCAGCGGCCCCAGCAGCAGCGGCAGGAGCCCGCCGAGGGCCACGCCGATGCCGACGCCCAGGCTTGCGATGGCAAGGGTTTCGGCGAGGAGCACGGTGGTGACGGTGCTGCGGGTGGCGCCGAAACTGCGCAGCACCGCGATCGAGACGGTCTTCTGCTGGAAATAGGTCCGGATGGCGGCACTGGCACCGATCCCGCCGAGCACTAGCGCGGCCAGGCCGGCGAGGGAGAGGAAACTTCCGACCCGTTGTACGAAACGCTGCGCGGTCGGTGCTCCCACCCGGCGGTCGCGCCAGCGCCAGCCGGCCTCGGGGAAGCGCTGGTAGATGTCCTCGCGGAGTGATTCGAGGTCTGCGCCGTCCGGCAGCCGCATCCGGTAGCGGGTGTAGAAGAGGCTGCCGGGTGCCAGCAGTCCCGAACCGTCGATCGCATCCACGGACACAAAGGCCCGCGGCCCGAAGCGGATGTCGGCGCTGATCCGGTCCGGTTCGGTGACGATGGTGGCCCGGTATTCCAGCACCCGGTCTCCGAGGCGGACCATGTCACCGGCCGCAAGACCGAGGCGTTCCGCCAGTTCGGGTGCGGCCGCGAATCCGTAGCGGCCCTCCGCGTCGGGGCCGAAGGCGGCCTTCGGGGAGAGCGGCGGATCGAGGAGGAGGGTTCCGTAGAGCGGATAGGCCCGGTCCACGGCCTTGACCTGGGCAAGCGTGCGTTCGGTGGTGGGGGATCCGGCCCGGGAAACCATGCTCCGGAAACTGACGGCGCGGGAGACCGTGCCCAGCCCGGCGAGGAAGGCCTGCTCCTGGTCGCTGGCGAAACGGTGCACCAGGCGGAGTTCGGCATCGCCACCCAGCGCGCTGCGGCCGGATTCCGCCAGGCCGCGCTCGATGGCGGCCAGGACCGACCCCACGCCGGCCAGGGCGGTGACGCCCAGCGACAGGCAGAGCACGAACACGCCGAGCGTCTCCCGCCCCCCGCGCAATTCGCGCCGCGCAATCCGCAAGGCCGCGATCAGGGACAAGGTTCGGGAACCAGGTCACCGACACCGGGTGCGGGTCCGGCCTCGGCGGGCGGTTGCGGGCCGGCATCCAGGTCGGGAATCCCGCCCCTCTCCACGCCCGGCGGCAATTGCAGGGTCGCTTCCGGGGAGGACGGGATTCCGGTGTCAGGCAAGGGGGGCTCCCTGCTTCCCCTCTGCGAGCTGCCCGTCGGAGAGGCCGAGCACGCGGTCCGCCCGGGCGGCAAGTTCGGGGTCGTGGGTGACAATCACCAGTGCCGCCTTGCGGCGGGCGGCGGTGCCGAACAGCAGCGATGCGATCCTGGCACCGGTGTCGCGGTCCAGATTGCCGGTGGGCTCGTCGGCGAGCAGCAGGTCCGGGGCTGCGATGACGGCCCGCGCGATCGCCACCCGCTGCTGCTCGCCGCCGGAGAGCTCGCCCGGATAGTGCTGCGCCCGCTCGCCGAGACCGACCTCTGCGAGTTCCTGGTGCGCGCGGGGGAGGGCATCCTTGCTGCCCGCCAGATCGAGAGGCAGGGCGACATTCTCCAGCGCGGTCATGGTCGGGATCAGGTGGAAGGACTGGAAGACAATCCCGACATGGTCGCGGCGCAGGAGCGCGAGCGCGTCCTCATTGAGGGGGCCGAGATCATGGCCGAGCAGCGTGACGGAACCCGAACTCGGGCGTTCGAGGCCGGCGGCGAGCATCAGCAGGGAGGACTTGCCGGAGCCGGACGGGCCGACCAGGGCGACCGATTCTCCACCTCCGACCTGGAGATTGATGTCGCGGAGGACGGTCACCTGCCGTTCCCGGCTGGTGAAGGAAAGACACACGCTTTCGATGGCGATGACGGGAGCGGGCATGGATGCTTTGGAACTTAAAGATGCCTGTTGGAACCGTCAGCGGTGGCGGGTTCGGCGGCCCCGCCGTGACGGGAGAGTCGGGTCGTCCAGTCTATCTCGGAACACGGCCCTCTGCCGACCGGGGCATCCGGCTATACTGCCGCGTCCGGCCGGGAGAGGGTGATGGGACCGCGCAAGACGCTCTATCTCGCGAATCCCTACGGGTTTTCCCGCCAGCAGCGCGAGGGTCCCTTGGTGGAACTTGTGACGGTACTGCAGGGCCTGGGAGCGGAAGTGTGGGAGCCGTTCGAGCGGAACAACCAGATTGACCGCTCCCGCCCAGGCTGGGCGTACCAGATCGGGCAGGCCGATGTTTCCGATGTCACCAAAGCAGACGGGCTGTTCGCCGTGGTCAATGGCTGTCCGCCGGATGAGGGTGTGATGGTCGAGCTCGGCATGGCGATCGCCTTGGAAAAGCCGGTGTTCCTGTTCCGGGATGATTTTCGGGAATGGACCGACAGCGAGGACTATCCGCTCAACCTGATGCTGTTCGCGGGCCTGCCAAAAGATGGCTGGAAGGCATATTGGTATGAGTCTGTGGAGGAGATCGCAGATCCCACGAAGGCGTTGGTCCAATGGTTGAAGGATCCAGCGGCGGCAGGTTCGGTCCTGCCGTGACCGACGGAAGCAGAATCGGCGGCCGGGACCGCCTTCCGCGTCCGCCCGCATGTGGCTTGTATCGGTTCGGGGTCTTTCTGCTGGCTTTCGCGGTCCTGTCCGCCCCGGCCCGGGCCGAGACCGTGCGAATCCTGGCGGTCGGGGATTCCCTGGTCGCCGGCTACGGGCTCGCTCCGGAGGAGGGGTTTGTGTCGCAGCTGCAGGGCTGGCTTGCCGCCCGCGGCGCGGAGATCGAGATCGTCAATGCAGGGGTGTCGGGAGACACCACCGCCATGGGCCGGGCGCGGCTGGAATGGTCGCTCGGAACGGAAACGGATGCGGTGCTGCTCGCGCTCGGCGCCAATGACATGCTGCGTGGCATCGACCCGGTCGAGACCCGCAGCAATCTCGGCGCCATGCTCGGCCTGCTCCGCGAGCGCAACATTCCGGTGCTGCTGGCCGGCATGCGCGCGGGGAGCAATCTCGGCCCCGACTATGGGATCGCGTTCGACCGCATCTATCCGGACCTGGCCGGGCAGTATGGTGCGCTTCTCTACCCGTTCCTGCTGGAGGAGGTGGCGCTCGACCCCGCCCGGAACCAGCCGGACGGTCTCCATCCGAACGCCGCCGGGGCCCGGATCATGGCGGCTGCGATCGGCCCGCGGGTGCTGGAACTGGCGGTCCGGGCACGCGGGGGCTGAAGGTCAGGCCATATACTGGCCGCCATTGATGTTGATTGTGGCCCCCGTGATCCAGGCGGATTTCTCTTCCACCAGGAACGCGACTGTGTGCGCGATTTCACCGACCTCGCCGAGGCGGCCGAGGGGGATGTGGGGCAGGATCTTGGCCTTGATGACATCCTCCGGCACCGCCGCCACCATATCGGTGAGGACATAGCCGGGGGCCACCGCGTTGACGGTGATTCCTTTGGTCGCGGTCTCCTGCGCCACCGCCTTGGTGAAGCCGATCACGCCGGCCTTGGCGGCCGAGTAGTTGGACTGTCCCATCTGGCCCTTGACGCCGTTGACCGATGAGATGTTGACGATCCGGCCCCAGTTCTGATCGCGCATGGCTGTGATGACCGGCTGCGTCATGTAGAAGAGCGAGCTGAGATTGGTGCGGATGACGTCGTCCCATTTCTCGGCCGTCAGCCGGTGCAGCATGCCGTCCCGCGCGATGCCGGCATTGTTCACTAGGATCGAAACGGTTCCGTGGGCTTCGGCGATGGCCCCGAGTTCCCGGCTGCAGGCATCACAGTCACCGACATCCCATTTGCGGGTCTTGATGCCCGTCTCCCCGGTGAATTTCTCGGCCGCCTCGTCATTGCCCCCGTAATTGGCGATGACCGTGTGGCCGGCATCCCGGAGCGCGACGGAAATGGCCGCGCCGATGCCGCGGCTCCCCCCGGTGACAACTGCGATCCTGTCCATGGTCCTTACCTCCGGTCGGTCGGTTAGCTGCGTTCGACGCACATGGCGACGCCCATGCCGCCGCCGATGCAGAGCGTGGCAAGACCCTTGCGGGCGTTGCGGCGCTTCATCTCGAACAGCAGGGTGGCCAGAATCCGGCCCCCGGAGGCGCCGACCGGATGGCCGATGGCGATGGCCCCGCCATTGACATTCACCCGCTCGGGATCCCAGCCCATATCCTTGTTGACGGCACAGGCCTGGGCGGCGAAGGCTTCATTCGCCTCGATCAGATCGAGATCCTCGACCTTCCAGCCGGCTTTCTCGAGTGCCTTGCGCGAGGCGCCGATCGGGCCGACGCCCATGATCGCGGGGTCGAGGCCGACCGTGGCCCAGCTCCGGATCCGTGCCAGGGGCTCGATCCCGCGCTGCTCGGCCGTGGCCGCCGTCATCAGCACCACCGCCGCGGCACCGTCATTGATGCCGGAGGCGTTGCCCGCGGTCACGGTACCCGCCTCGCGGTCGAAGGCCGGGCGCAATTTGGACAGGCTCTCGAAATTCGCTTCGTGGCGGATGTATTCATCCTCCTCGACCACCGTGTCGCCCTTGCGGCCGGGAACCGTGACCGGGACGATTTCGTCCTTGAAGCGGCCGGCTTTCTGCGCCTGGGAGGCCTTGGCCTGGGAGGCGGCCGCGAATTGATCCTGGGCCTCGCGGGTGATCTGCCACTGCCGGGCGACATTCTCCGCGGTGGTGCCCATATGGTAGCCGTTGAAGACGTCGAAGAGACCGTCCTTGAGCATGGTGTCAATGAATTTGACATCGCCCATCTTCGTGCCGTCGCGCAGATGGGCGACATGCGGGGCCCGGCTCATGCTCTCCTGTCCGCCGGCGACCACGATCCCGTCATCGCCGAGGGCCACATGCTGGTAGCCGAGCGCGACCGCCCGCAGGCCGGAGCCGCAGAGCTGGTTGATGGACCAGGCGGGCGTGTCATAGGGCACGCCGCCGGCGACGGCGGCCTGGCGGCCTGGATTCTGGCCCTCGCCCGCGGTCAGAATCTGACCCATGATGACCTCGTCCGTCTCTTCGGGCGCGACTCCCGCCCGGTCGAGGGCGCCGCGGATGGCCACGGCCCCGAGTTGGTGCGCGTCAAGGCTGGAGAGGCCGCCACCGAAACTCCCGACGGGGGTGCGGGCGGCGGAGGCGATGACAATCTCATCGGGCATGGATCTGGACTCCGTGGGAGGCTCTGGGGGTTGGGGCGACAGTCCGGGATGATAGTCGCTCCGGCCGCATCTGCAAAAGATCCGTTCCGCGCCGCATCAGCTCCGGAGCCATGCGTCCAGAGGCTGCCAGAGCTCGGCCTCGGCCCGGCTGCCCACCATCATGCCGATATGGCCGGCCTGGATCTCGCGCAGCCGGGCCTGGGGGATGTGCTGCGCCAGCGGGGCGCTGCTCGCCGGGGGGGAGATGCGGTCCGTGCTCGAGGTCACCACCCAGGTGGGGACGGAAATCCGCTCGGGTCGGACCGGCTCGCCGCCGACCCGCCAGCCTCCCCGTGCGGGGGTGTTGTCCAGACACCAATCGACCAGCACTTCCACCCCCGTGCGGGAGACGAGCGGAATCCCGTCATTCAGCCAGTCCTCGGCGGCGGCGAACAGGCGGGCCTGGAATCCGTCCATGGGCAGATCCGCGAAACCGGCGAATTTGCGCACCATCAGATTCGGGTCGAGCAGGGCGAAGAGGCATTGCAGGAACTCGACCGGCACACCGCCCAGCGCCTGGCCGGTGTGGTCGAGGATTTCCCGGATCCGGTCGCTCCCAACCGCGCTGGCGAGATCCCGAAGCAGGCCGGCGGTCCCCTTCGGGGCGGCGAAATCCCACGGTGCCGCCACCAGCGCGAGGCGGCTACAGAGGTCGGGGCGAAGACTGGCAAGGGCGACCGCGAAGGTGCCGCCCATGCAGTAGCCGACCACCGGCACGGGGCCCTCCGCGGCGGCGCATTCCGCTGCCGGGACGAGCCAGTCCAGCACATAGTCGGCCGTATCGCAGGCAGCCTCGGCGGGGCCCGGCTCTCCCCAGTCGAGCAGCAGCGGTCGATGGCCGGCCCCGGCGAGCCAGCCGAGCAGGGACCGCTCGGGCAGGAGATCCAGGACATGCGCCCGGTTGATGAGGGAGGGGACCACCAGCACCGGCGGGCCCCCGCCTCCGACGCCGTAATCGAGCAGACGGGCGGCGCCCCGCCGCCAGATGGCGGGGGCGGTTTCCGGCGGTCGGTGCCAGGGATGCTGCCGGTAGGCGTCGATGCCGGCGAACATCCGGTCGACCCGCTCGAGGGCGGTATGCAGCACCGCCAGTCCGCCCAGCGGGTCGATCTCTCCGTTCGAGGGTTTTCGGCTCCGGACCGGGTCGGCGAGGAAATCGGCAAGATCCGGTGCGGTCCCGGCCGCTCCGGCCGCCGCCAATCCCGCGAGGTTGCCAGCCAGGGCGAGGTTCAGCACCAGCGGGCGCGGCGCGTCCGAGCGGTCATAGGGGCGGTGGCTGCCGGCAGCAAAGGGGGAGGTGCCGTCCCGGGCCCAGTCGGAGAGCCGGGACTCCCAGGAATCGAGATACCGGGCGGCGGTTTCCGCCGGGCTGGGGGGTGCCCGGCCGTGGCCGGTCATGCGGCAGATGCCGTGCAGAGGGCCCGGGCCGGGGACAATCCGGGCCGACCCCATGTTGCACTGCAATAGCGGGCGGGAGTAGATTGGGGAAGGGCGGCAGAGCACTGTCCGCCCGCAACATCTTTTTGGAAGCCTGGCATGGCCACTCGCAAACCCCCATCCTCCGCACCGGTGGAATCCATCATTATCAAAAAATACGCCAACCGCCGGCTCTACGACACTGCCCACAGTGTCTATGTGACGCTGGTGGACCTCGCCAACATGGCCCGCGAGGGACGGGAGTTCATCGTTCAGGATGCCAAGACCGGTGAGGATCTGACCCGACAGGTGCTGGCACAGATCGTGCTCGAATCCGAGTCATCCGGCGAAAGTCTTTTGCCGTTGAGTTTTCTCCGCCAGATCGCCGGTCTCTATGGCGATGCCCTGCGCATGGCTGTGCCCAGCTATCTCGATCTCTCCATGAACATGTTCCGCGACCACCAGGAGGCGATCCGGGAACGGGTCGAGGCGACCATGGGGGCAAGCTCCCGCACCGGCGGCCTCGAGAAAATCGCGGAGGCGAACCGCGAATTCTTCGAGAACACCATGGGGCGCACCCTGCGGGCCCTGAACCCGTTCGGGGTCGGGCCGGGGGGTCCGGGAGATACGGGTGGCCGCCGCACGCCACCGGCAGGAAGTTCCGAAATCGCGGAACTGCGCGAACAGATCACCGCCATGCAGGGAAAGCTCGAAGAGCTGGCCGACCGCAGGGATTGACCGGGATGGCACTGCGTCGCTGTCCGTGGTGCGGAGAGGATCCGCTCTATGTCGAATATCACGACCGCGAATGGGGGGTTCCCATCCACGATTCCGCCGCCCTCTGGGAGAAGCTGACTCTGGACACGTTCCAGGCCGGACTCTCCTGGATCACGGTTCTCCGCAAGCGCGAGAATTTCCGGCGCGCCTTCCACGGCTTCGATCCGGCCCGCGTCGCCCGTTACGGGGGGCGGGAGGTCCGGCGTCTGCTCGGGGATGCGGGAATCATCCGCCACCGGGGCAAGATCGAGGCGACCATTGCCGGTGCCCGGGCCTGGCTGGAGATCGAGGAACGGGAGGGATTTGCCGCCTTTCTCTGGGGGTTTGTGGACGGCCGGCCGGTGCGCAACCATTTCCGCAAGATCGAGGAGGTGCCGACGGCGACCCCTCTTTCCCTGCGCCTCTCGGAGGCGTTGCGGGCGGAGGGGTTCCGGTTCGTCGGCCCGACCTGCGTCTATGCCTTCCTGCAGGCCACCGGCCTGGTGAATGACCATCTGGTCGGCTGCTACCGTCATGCCGAGCTGGTGGCAGCGGACGGATTCGGGGCAGGGTGATGTTCGCCAAGATACTGGTCGCCAACCGTGGCGAGATCGCGCTCCGCATCATGCGCACGGCGCGGCAGATGGGGATCAAGACCGTGGCGGTCTACTCGGATGCCGACGAGGATGCGCTCCATGTGCAGGCGGCCGATGAGGCGGTGCGGATCGGCCCGCCGCCGGCGGCGGAGTCGTATCTGCGCATCGACCGGATTCTCGAGGCGGTGCGCTCCACCGGTGCCGATGCCGTCCATCCCGGTTACGGGTTTCTCTCCGAAAATGCGGGCTTTGCCGAAGCCCTGGGCGAGGCGGGGGTCATCTTCGTCGGCCCGCCGCCGGCGGCGATTGCCGCGATGGGCGACAAGATCGAATCCAAGCGCCTGGCCGCCAAATACGGGGTCAGCACGATTCCAGGCGTTGCCGGGGGAGTCGAGGATGCCGACGCGGCGGTGCGGGCCGCCGCCGAGATCGGCTATCCGGTGATGATCAAGGCCGCGGCCGGCGGCGGCGGCAAGGGGATGCGGGTGGCCCGCGACGAGGCCGAAGCGCGCGAGGGATTCGAGCGCAGCCGGTCGGAGGCACGGTCCAGTTTCGGGGATGACCGCATCTTTGTCGAGAAGTTCATCATCCGCCCCCGGCATATCGAAATCCAGATCCTGGCCGACAGCCATGGAAATGTGATCCATCTCGGCGAGCGGGAGTGTTCGGTGCAGCGGCGCAACCAGAAGGTGCTGGAGGAGGCTCCGTCTCCCTTCCTGGACGCCGCGACCCGCGAGGCCATGGGGACGCAGGCGGCCGGTTTCGCCCGGGCCATGGGCTATGTCAGTGCCGGAACCGTCGAATTCGTGGTCGATGCCGAGCGCAACTTCTACTTCCTGGAGATGAACACCCGGCTGCAGGTGGAGCATCCGGTGACCGAGCTGGTGACCGGATTGGATCTGGTCGAGCAGATGTTCCGCATCGCCGCCGGCGAGAAACTCGCCATCCGTCAGGAGGAGGTGGTGGCGAAGGGCTGGGCGGTGGAGGCCCGGGTCTATGCCGAGGACCCGTTCCGGAATTTTCTGCCCTCAATCGGCCGCCTGGCGCGCTATGCGCCCCCCACCGGAAGACCCGGCATCCGGGTGGATGACGGGGTCGTGGAGGGATCGGACATCCCGATCTTCTACGATCCGATGATCGGCAAGCTCTGCGCCCATGCCGGGGACCGGGCGGCGGCTCTGGCGCGGATGCGCGACGCGCTCGATCATTTCACCCTCGAGGGCATCGCCCACAACCTTCCGTTCCTGGCGGCGGTGATCGACCATCCGGATTTCGTCTCCGGCAATTTCGACACCGGCTTCATCGAGAGTGCCTATCCGGGTGGGTTCCACGGTGCGGAACTCTCCCGCGAGAAGACCTCCGCTCTTGCCGCCGCCTGTCTCGTGCTGCGGCACCGCCTCGAAGCGCGGGCGGGGGCGGCCGGGGGTTGCCGGCCGGGGTCGGAATGGGTGGCGGAGATCGGAGGGGAGCATTTCGCCTGGGAAATCGTGGAGGCGGGCGGGTGCTACCGGTTGCGGAACGGGGAGGGCGGCGAGATCCGGGTGGAGGCAAACTGGCAGCGGGGCCGGCCGCTCTGCGAGGCGGTGGTGGACGGCGAGCCCCTGGTCTTTCGGGCCGAGGAGAGAGGCGAGTCCTTTGCGGTGCTGCATCGCGGCGCGCGGATCAGCGTCATGCTGCGTACGCGCCGCCGGACCGAGCTGGCCGAGCGCATGCCGGAAGTGGCCGCCCGGGAGGAGTCCCGGGCCTTGCTCTGCCCGATGCCGGGGCTGGTGATGTCGGTCGGTGTCCAGCCCGGGGATGAGGTCGAGGCCGGTCAGGCACTGGCCACGATCGAGGCGATGAAGATGGAGAATGTGCTCGTCGCCGAGCGCCCGGCAAAGATCGCGCGGGTTCTGGTGGCACCCGGGGATGCGCTTGCGGTCGATGATGTGATTCTGGAATTCGAATGAGGCCGGCCGCTCAGGCCGCCCGCAGTCGCGCCAGCCCGGCCTCGAGATCGTCGATCAGGTCGGACGGATCCTCGAGCCCGACATGGATGCGCATCAACTGTCCCTCCGGGGCCCCCGGTCGCGGCCAGCGGGTGACGCTGCGGAGGCGGTCGGGATCGACCGGAATCAACAGACTCTCATAGCCGCCCCAGCTGTATCCCATCGCGAAAAGGCGCATCCCGTCGAGCATGGCGGCGAGGGCCGCCTCGTGCGCGAGTTCGGCCCGGATCGCGAAGGAGAAAAGGCCGCAGGCCCCGCTGAAGTCGCGCTTCCAGATCGCATGGCCGGGATCCTCGGGGAGTGCCGGATGCAGAATTCCGGAGATTTCGTCGCGGTCGCGCAGCCAGCGGGCGATGCGGAGTGCGGATTCCTCGTGCCGGGCGAGGCGCGTCGGCATGCTGCGCAGACCGCGGAGGGCGAGGAAGGCATCGTCCGGGGAGACGCAGTGGCCGAACTCGGCCCAGCCGCGGCGGAGTTCGGGGTAGGATTCCTCGGTGCAGGTGACGGAACCGAGCACGAGGTCGGAGTGCCCGGCGATGTATTTGGTGACGGCGTGGATCGAGACATCGACGCCATGCGCGAACGACTTGAAATGCAGCGGTGTGCCCCAGGTGTTGTCGAGGAACGAGAGCACCCCGGCGGCGCGGGTGGCGGCGGTGATGGCCGGCACGTCCTGCACCTCGAAGGTCAGGGAACCCGGACTCTCCATGAACACGATCCGGGTCTCGGGCCGGATGCGGTCGGCGATGGCGGCCCCGATGAGCGGGTCATAGTATTCGATCTCGATGCCGAGGCGCCGCAGGGTTCCGTTGCAGAACGCGCGGGTGGGGCCGTAGACGCAATCCACCATCAGCAGATGGTCGCCGGGCCGGAGCCAGCAGAGCAGCGGGCCGCTGACCGCGGCCAGCCCCGAGGGTGCGAGCCGGGTGCGGTATCCGCCTTCGAGCGCTGTGATCGCCTCCTCCAGCGCGAAGGTGCCGGGGGTGCCGTGCACGCCATAGGTGACGGCATCGCCGGTGGGCAGGGCGTGGGCGTTCCGGAACGCGGCCAGATCGGGGTAGAGGATGGTCGATGCCCGATAGACGGGCGTGTTGACGGTGCCGACATGGTCGGCGGGCCGGCGGCCGAGATGGGCCGCGCGGGTGGTGTCCTTCATGTTGGATCTCCGGATGGCAGGGTGTCGCGCCGGTCGGCGATTCGGTGACTTGCAATTCGATTGCCGCTAGGGTAGCGTATCCTGCCGACGCAACGGATGCGCAGCCTAACGGGTTGCTTTGTTGTTGAAGTTGCGCGACAAAAAACTAAACACTCAGGGAGATTTCCGGACATGAAAGCAATCAGACTGGCCGCGGTGATGCTGGCCGCAGGTGCGTGGATAGGGGGAGGGCAAGCCTCCGCCGCGACGCTCGACGATGTCAAGGCTAGAGGCTCGGTCCAGTGCGGTGTGTCGCAGGGGCTGCCAGGCTTTTCCAATCCGGATGATGACGGCAATTGGAGCGGCCTTGATGTTGATTTCTGCCGGGGACTCGCCGCGGCGGTGTTCGGCGATGCCAATGCGGTGAAATTCACGCCGCTCTCGGCCAAGGAACGGTTCACTGCCCTGGCTTCGGGAGAAGTGGATCTTCTGGCGCGCAACACGACCTGGACGATGACCCGCGACTCCCAGCTGGCGCTGAATTTTGCCGGCGTGAACTACTATGACGGGCAGGGCATGATGGTGCCTGCAAAGCTCGGCGTGGGAAGTGCGTTCGACCTGGATGGCGCCAAAGTCTGCGTCAATACCGGCACATCGACAGAACTGAACATCGCCGACTTCTTCCGCGCCAACGACATGTCGTTCGAGCTGATCGCCTTCGAGAAGGCCAATGAGGTCGTGCAGGCCTACAACGCCGGACGCTGCGAGGTCTTCACGACGGATCGCTCCGGTCTGGCTGCGCAGCGCCTCAAGCTTGACGATCCGGATGCCCATGTGGTGCTGCCCGAGATCATCTCGAAGGAGCCGCTCGGGCCGGTGGTGCGTCAGGGGGATGACCTGTGGTTCAAGATCGTCCGCTGGACCCACAATGCCATGCTGAACGCCGAGGAGCTCGGGATCACATCGGCCAATGCGTCGGATATGAAGGGTTCCAAGAACCCGGCCATCAAGCGTCTGCTGGGCACCGAGGGAAAATTCGGCGAGGGGATCGGCCTCTCCAACACGTGGGCCTACGACATCATTTCCCAGGTCGGGAATTATGGAGAGGTCTACGAGCGCAATGTCGGCCTGAACACGCCGCTCAAACTTGCGCGCGGGGTGAACGCACTCTGGCGGGATGGCGGACTGCAATACGGACCGCCGATTCGCTGACGGGCGGTTCTCGTCGGGGGCGGACGGGTGTGCCAGGCGTGAACGCGCCGGGCCTGCCGGTCCGCCCCTCCCGCCCGGTTCGGGCGGAAGGGCTGACTGACGACGGGAGTGGCGGATGAATTCCGACTCCCGCGGCCTCACCCGGCTGCTCTATGATCCCAAGGCCCGCGGGATCTTCTTCCAGGTTCTGGCCGTCGCGCTGCTTGTCGGTTCGGTGCTCTGGATTGTCGGCAACACCGTCAGCAACCTAGGCCGCCAGGGCAAGAGTTCGGGGTTCGATTTTCTCGGCAATGTCGCCGGCTTTGACATCCTCACCACCCTCGGCACCTCTGTTATCGGTTACACCGTAGGTGTATCGACCTATCTTGATGTCTTCTGGGTCGGGGTGATCAACACGCTGGTGGTCTCGGTTCTCGGCATCATCGGTGCCACCCTGCTGGGCTTTATGCTCGGAATATTCCGGCTGTCCTCCAATATCGTGTTGCGTGGCTTTGCCACCGTCTATGTTGAGATAATCCGCAACGTACCGCTGCTGCTGCAGCTTTTCTTCTGGTATTTTTTCGTGCTGCGGGCCCTGCCGGGGATCCGCGAGCAGGCGACGCTGTTCGGCGGTGCAGCGGGAATCAACATCACCGGACTCTACATGCCGCTCCCGCTCCCCCTGGAGGGAAGCTGGATCGTGGTAATCGCGTTCCTCGCCGCTCTTGCGCTCTGGTGGGGGTTCGGGCGTTGGGCCCGGCAGCGGCAGGAGAAGACCGGACAGCAGACCGAGGTTTTCTGGACCGGTCTCGGATTCGTGACGGTGCTGACGGTGCTGGCCTATTTCGCGGGCGGCAGTCCGATCGAAATGCAATACCCGGTGTTTCTGGAGACCGGGCCGGTGTTCCGGCGCGGCTACCAGAGCGAATTCGGCCTGGTGATCAAGCCGGAGATGCTCGCGGTCTGGCTGGCCCTGGTGCTCTATACGGCGTCCTTTATTGCCGAGATCGTGCGGGCTGGCATTCTTGCGGTGCCCCGGGGGCAGATGGAGGCGGCTCTCGCCGCGGCACTCCGCCCGGGGCTGGCCCTGCGCCTTGTCATTCTTCCGCAGGCATTGCGGGTCATCATTCCGCCGCTGACCTCGCAATTCCTCAACCTGATCAAGAATTCGTCCCTGGCCGTGGCCATTGCCTATCCGGATGTGGTGTCGATCTTCGCCGGCACGGCGCTCAACCAGGTCGGGCGTGAGATTGAGATGATCGCCATGATGATGCTGGTGTATCTGGTCTTCTCGTTGCTGACCTCGATTCTGATGAATTGGTTCAACGCGCGCATGCGCCTGGTCGAGCGGTAGGAACGGACTGATGACGGAAACCACACCGACCCATCGCACCGAAGCGGCACCGGAACTGCCGCCGCCGGCCTCGGAGGTCGGTATCTGGGGCTGGATCTGGCACAACTTGCTGGTCTCGATGGTGGATTTCTCCTCCCTGTCCACAGCCATCCGTTCTCTGGCGATGATCCTGCTCACGGTGGGTGTTTTCTGGTTCGGGATTCAGGCGGTGTGGGGGCTGATCGGGTTCGCCCTGCTGGATGCGACCTGGACGGATCCGGGTGGCACCAAGCGGGAGGCGTGTCTCGCCGCGCCGGGGGCCTGCTGGCCGTATGTCGCCGCCAAGTGGAAGCAGATTGTCTACGGGGCTTATCCGGCAAGCGAACTCTGGCGGGTCAACCTGATCTATCTGCTGGGATCTCTGGGGCTTGCCTGGGTCGTGATCGAGCGTATGCCCGGGCGGAAGATCGGCGCCATTCTGCTGCTGCTGGTGTTTCCGCCCGTGGCTTTCGTCCTGCTCACGGGCGGCAATCTCGAGGCCGGAAGCACGTTCTGGACCGTCTGTCCGCTGCTGGCGGCTGCATGCCTGGGGCTCGGTGCGCTCGGCAATCGCGGCCATGGCGGCGAATTGCTGGCGGCGTTCTCTGGCTTTCTGATTCCGCTCGGGCTGGTCGTTGCCTATATGGCTGTCGTGACTGCGGTCGGCACGTTTGATTGGGGCCTGCGGACCGAGGATACCGAGACTGCGCGCTGGGGCGGATTGCTGGTCACCCTGGTGGTGGCCATCACCGGGATTGTCGCTTCGCTGCCGCTCGGGATTCTGCTTGCCCTTGGCCGCCGCTCGCATCTGCCGGTGGTGCGGATGATGTGCGTGGTGTTCATCGAGTTCTGGCGGGGGGTGCCGCTGATCACGGTGCTCTTCATGTCCTCGGTCATGCTGCCGCTGTTCCTGCCGGAAGGCACGGATTTCAACAAGCTCCTGCGGGCGCTGATCGGCGTGGCGTTGTTCTCGGCCGCCTATATGGCCGAGGTCGTGCGCGGCGGGCTGCAGGCGATTCCCCGAGGCCAGTATGAAGGTGCGCAGGCACTCGGTCTGCCCTTTTGGAAGAGCATGCGCCTGATCGTGCTGCCACAGGCACTGGTGCTGGTCATCCCGGGCATCGTCAACTCCTTCATCGGCCTGTTCAAGGACACGACCCTGGTGCTGATCATCGGGCTGTTCGACCTGCTGGGCAGCGTGCAGTCGACCTTCACGGATGCGAGCTGGTCGACTCCGTCCACCGGTGCCACCGGCTATCTCGTCGTGGGGCTGATGTTTTGGGTGTTCTGTTTCTGCATGTCCCGGTATTCGATGCAGATGGAGCGCAAGCTTCGCCGCGGGCACGCGCATTAGGAGAATTGGAGCTATGGAATCTACAGCTATCGAATCTACAGCCACGGAAGAACGCACCATCGACCGTTCGCAGATGAAGGTCTCGGATGTGGTCATGATCCGGATCGAGGCGATGAACAAGTGGTATGGCGAGTTTCATGTGCTGCGGGACATTGATCTCACCGTCTATAGCGGCGAGCGGATCGTGATCTGCGGCCCGTCCGGCTCCGGGAAATCGACCCTGATCCGCTGTATCAACCGGCTCGAGGAGCACCAGAAGGGCAAGGTCATTGTCGATGAAATCGAAATGACCGGCGATCTGAAGCGGGTCGACGAGATCCGTCGCGAAGTCGGCATGGTGTTCCAGCATTTCAACCTGTTTCCGCATCTGACCGTTCTGGAAAACTGCACGCTGGCACCGCTCTGGGTGCGCAGGACGGCCCGCGCGGAAGCGGAAGAGACGGCCATGCGCTATCTGGAGCGGGTGAAAATTCCAGAGCAGGCGCACAAATATCCCGGCCAGCTGTCCGGGGGCCAGCAGCAGCGGGTGGCGATCGCACGCTCGCTCTGCATGAATCCCAAGATCATGCTGTTCGACGAGCCGACCTCGGCACTTGATCCGGAAATGATCAAGGAGGTTCTGGACACGATCGTCGGTCTTGCCGAGGAAGGCATGACGATGCTCTGCGTGACCCATGAGATGGGCTTTGCGCGGCAGGTGGCCAACCGGGTGATCTTCATGGATGAGGGGCAGATCATCGAACAGAACGAACCGGAGGAATTTTTCAACAACCCGAAGAGCGAACGGACCAAGATGTTCCTGAGCCAGATCCTGGGTCACTGACCGGCCCCGGCCGGGATCCTTCCAGCCGGCGCAATCCGCAAAAGACAAAACGCTCCGGAGAGCCGGGCTATGCGGTGAAGGCCTGGATGCCCGTCTGCGCGCGGCCGAGAATCAGCGCATGCACGTCATGGGTTCCTTCATAGGTGTTGACGGCCTCCAGATTCACCATGTGCCGCATGATCGGGTAGGCGTCGGAGATGCCGTTGGCGCCGAGCATGTCGCGGGCCGCCCGGGCGATCTCCAGGGCCTTGCCGCAGGAATTCCGCTTGGTCAGGGAGATCATCTCGGGGGCGGCGCGGCCCTCATCCTTGAGACACCCGACGCGAAGTGCCGCCTGCAATCCGATCGCGATCTCGGTCTGCATGTCGGCGAGTTTCCGCTGGATCAGCTGGTTGGCGGCCAGCGGCCGGCCGAATTGCTTCCGCTCCAGCACATAGTCCCGGGCGGTCCGCCAGCAGGTCTCGGCGGCACCGAGCGCGCCCCAGGAGATTCCGTAGCGGGCGTTGTTGAGGCAGCCGAACGGCCCTTTCAGGCCGCGGACATTTGGGAGCAGGTTTGCCGCCGGCACGAAATTGTTGTCGAGCACAATCTCGCCGGTGGGGGAGGCGCGCAGACTCATCTTCCCCGTGATCGGAGGCACCGTCACACCCTCGGTGCCGGTCTCGACCAGGAACCCCCGGATCACCTGCTCCGGATCCTTCGCCCAGACCAGGCAGAGATCGGCGATCGGCGCGTTGGTGATCCATGCCTTCGTGCCGGTCAGCCGCCAGCCGCCCTCCACCGGCGTGGCGCGGGTCTGCAGGCCGCCGGGGTCGGAGCCGTAATCGGATTCGGTCAGGCCGAAGCAGCCGATGATTTCGCCCTTCGCGAGGCGGGGCAGATAGCGTTCGCGCTGCTCTTCACTGCCATAGGTCAGGATCGGCCACATCACGAGCGAGGACTGCACGCTCAGCATTGAGCGGTAGCCGCTGTCGACCGCTTCGATCTCCCTCGCCACCAGCCCGTAGGCCACCGAGCTGGTTCCGGCGCAGCCATAGCCGGTCAGGTTGCAGCCCAGGAGGCCGGCCTCGCCCATGGCCGCCAGAACCTCCCGGCCCGCACCTTCCCCGCGGAAGTCGTCGAGAATCCGGGGTTCCAGGATCTCGGCCGCAAAACTTCGGGCACTGTCGCGGACCAGCAGATCCTCCTCCGCCAGGCTGTCCGCCAGTCGCAGCGGATCCTCCCAGGTGAAGGATGCGCGGGCAGAACTGTCGGGCGCGGAAATTTTCAGGGGTTCCCGGCCTGGGCGTTCTCGGTCAGCACCCGGAGTGCCCGGTTCGCCACGTTCAGGGTTGCCAGATCCAGGGACGGGATGTCCTGAAGCTCGTGGAAGATCCCCCCGAAGCGCTGCACGGTCTCTTCGTGCGCTTTCGCCCATACGTCAATTCCTTCGATGTCCGGCGGACCCTCATTGGCGCCAAGGATGTGCGCGGTCAGTGCCCGCTGGTGGGCGTAGCTGTCTTCGGCGATGGCCAGCGCAGCAAGCCGGTCCCAGTGCTCGCGTTGCGGCAAACGTTCCGCATGCGTGCGCAGCCAGTCGCACGCATACCGCTGGCCGACTTCAAAGAACACCGGGCCGACGGATACCGGTTCCGCATTCGCCAGTTGTGCCACTTCAATGATATCGCAGGCAGCCCCGAGCGGATCCAGCCGGGCGATGACCCGGGCCAGCTCTGCGGGGGCTCCCTGATCGGTCAGGGTGGTCTCTTCTCTTTCCAGTTTCAGCCGTGCTTCGGCATCAAGAATTTCGTCGAGCGTCGATTCAAGTGCAACGACGCCCTCCCGGTATTCGCGCACAACCTCTTCGATCGGCCTCGTTGACGGCACATAGCGCAGGAACCAGGAGGTCATCCGGTCCACGAAAAACATCAGCCTGCCATGCAGCTCGGCCTGCAGCGCGGCACTGACTGTGTAGTCGGTTTTCTCGATGGCCGACCAGATTTGATTCAGTCCGAACACATCCCGAACCTGCAGGAAGGCCCGTGCTACCGCCGGTGCGGAAATCCCGGAATGTTCGGTGTGCCGATGAATGAAGGTAATTCCGGCGCGTTCGATGGTCTCATTGGCGATGCGCGTGGCCACGATTTCCCGCCGCAGCCGGTGGTTGCGCATGCGCGCGGCGAATTCCTCGCGCAGCGGTTCCGGGAAATACATTTCCAGCTCCTGTGCGAGATACGGGTCGTCGGGCAGCTTCGAATCTACGAGCTCGTCGAACAGGCGGATTTTCGCAAAGGCCAGCAGGACCGAGAGTTCCGGCCGGGTCAGGGGCTGGCTGTTGGCGCGGCGGGCGGTAATTTCCTCTTCATCGGGCATCCGCTCGGCGATGCGCCCGGAGGACACGGCCGCGCGCATGAACCTCGCCTGCTCCTCGAACATCCGCATTCCGAACGATTCCACCATCGAGAGGGATTGGGTCTGCAGATAGTTGTGGCGCAGTACCATGGTCGCCACCTCATCGGTCATCTCGACGAGGCGCTGGTCGCGCTGCTTCATGGTCATGTCACCGGCGGCGACGGCGCCGTTGAGCAGGATTTTGATGTTGACTTCGTGGTCCGAGCAGTCGACGCCGGCGGAGTTGTCGATGGCATCGGAGTTGATCTTGCCGCCGCCGGCCGCGAATTCGACGCGTGCGCCCTGGGTCAGGCCAAGATTGCCACCCTCGCCGACCGCCTTGCAGCGCAGGTCGGAGGCATTGACACGGAGCCTGTCATTGGCACGGTCATCGGCTTGGGCATGGGTCTCGTCGCGCGCCTTCACATAGGTGCCGATGCCGCCGTTCCAGAGCAGATCGACCTCGGCGGTGAGGAGGGACTGGATCAGGACATTGGGGTCGAGATGTTCGGCGCGAATGCCGAACCGCTCCCGGATCTGGGGGCTGAGCGGGATGCTCTTGGCCTGGCGGCTGAAAACCCCGCCCCCCTCGGAGATCAGGCCCACATCGTAATCCTCCCAGCTCGAACGCGGCAGGGCGAACAGTCGGGTGCGCTCGGCGAAGCTCTTGGCCGCATCCGGGGTGGGATCGAGGAAGATGTGCAAATGGTTGAAGGCGGCCACCAATTGAATGTGCTCGGAGAGAAGCATGCCATTGCCGAACACATCGCCCGACATGTCCCCGATTCCGACCACCGTGAAATCCTCGGATTGGGTGTCGTGGCCGAGCTCGCGGAAATGCCGCTTGACCGCCTCCCAGGCGCCGCGGGCGGTAATGCCCATGGCCTTGTGGTCGTAGCCCGCGGAACCTCCGCTCGCGAAGGCGTCGCCGAGCCAGTAGCCGTAACTGGCCGATACATCGTTGGCCTCGTCGGAGAAGGTCGCCGTCCCCTTGTCGGCCGCCACCACCAGATACGGGTCATCGCCGTCATGGCGCACCATGCGTGTGCGCGGTAGGACATCGTCTCCCGAAAGGTCATCCGCGACGTCGAGCAAGGCTGACATGAAGATCCGATAGCAGCGCACCGCCTCGGCGCGGAGCTTGTCGCCATCCGCCCCGGGCGGTGGTCGGGTGAGGGCAAACCCGCCTTTGGCTCCCACCGGCACGATGACGGCGTTCTTGATCGACTGGGCTTTCATCAGCCCGAGAATCTCGGTGCGGTAGTCTTCCCGTCGGCTCGACCAGCGGATGCCGCCTCGGGCGACCGGGCCGCCACGCAGATGCACGGCTTCGAAGGAAGGGCTGTAGACAAACACTTCCCGCCAGGGCCGTGGTTCCGGCAGCTTGGCCAGGGCGGAGCAGTCGAATTTCAACGCGATCGCGGTATTGGGCTTGTTGTTGGCATCGCGCTGGTAGAAATTGGTGCGCAGGGTTCCGTCGATCAGGTTGAGGAAGCGCCGCAGGATTCGGTCCTGGTCGGCGGAGACCACGGAATGGAATTCGATGAGGGTCTGCTTGCGGATCTCGACGGCACGCTGGTTCGGGTCACCCTCGGCGTCGGGATCGTGCATCGCGCGGATCTGGTCGATGAAAAGCCGGGTGATGCACGGATGTTCGGTCAGGGCCTCCTGCATATAGGCGAGGCTGAAGGGTGCCTTGATCTGCCGCAGGTATTTGGCATAGGTGCGGAGTAGCGAGATGTCACGCCCGCCCAGCCCTTCAAGGACGAGATTGTTGAAGTGGTCGCTGGTCATCCGGCCGGCCCAGACATCGGCAAACAGCGTCTCGAACCGCTCGCGCAGCTCGGTGACATCCACCTTCCGGCCCAGGCGGTTGGCGATATGGAAATCGTGGATGATAACAGCGTCGCTGCAATCCTCCGATTTGATGCTGTAGGAACGTTCCTCGAGAACGTGGATGCCCATATGCTCAAGCATGGGCAGGATCGAGCTCAGCGGGATCGGCGGCCCGCACCGATAGACCTTGAAATCAAACTCGTCCTTCTCTGCCGCCACCCGGCGATACAGGCTGAGAGCGATATCGCCGCATTCCTGGAGCGGCAGAATGCGGTCGATATCGGCGACCGCGGCATGCGGCGAGAAATCCACCTTGTACTGTGGGGGCAGAATGGTCGCATAGCACCGGTGCCGGCGCGTGCCTTCTGCGTCGCCATGCGCATCGATCAGCATGTCGAGGAGGTCGTCATTCCAGCTGCGCGCCACCGCTGCGAGCTCGTGTTCGATGGCGACGATGTCAGGCGTGGCCTGGGCGTCGCGGCCGACGCGCACGATGAAATGCGCCCGCACCATCGGGGCTTCCGAGAATTGGGTTGTGGTCTCGACCGAATCGCCCTCGAGGCGGCGCAGCAAAATCTCTTCCATGTGCCGGCGCAGATCCGTTGAATAGGCGTCGCGCGGCACGAAGACCAGGGCCGAGTAGAAGGCTCCGTAATTGTCGCGGCGCAGGAACAGCCGCAGGCGCTGCCGGTGCTCGAGGCGCAGGATGCCGCGTGCAGTCTGCTCCAGCGCGTCGGTGTCGATCTGGAACAGTTCGTCGCGCGGCAGGCTCTCGAGGATGTTGTTCAGGGCCTTGGCGTCATGGTCGCCGGATGCGAAGCCGGCACGCTCGCAGACCATGGCGACTTTTTTCCGCAACAGGGGAATTCGGGTGGGGCGGGTGTTGTAGGCAGTCGAGGTGAGCAGGCCGAGAAAGCGTCGCTCGCCGACCACCTTCCCTTCGGCATCGAAACGACGCACGCCGATGTAATCCATGTAGACCGGCCGGTGCACGTTGGAGCGCGACCACGCCTTGGAGATGACAAACAGTTCCGGCCGCCGCAGGTAGGTGACATAGGCATCCGACACGGGGTGTTGGTGGCGTTCCTGGGATTCCTTGCTGAGCGTGCGCAGCACACCCAGTCCGTGCTCCTCGTCGGCCCGGAGATAGGTGGCCCCGTCCCGGTCCTCGATGTGGTAGTCGCGGGCACCGAGAAAGGTAAAATTATTGTCGCCCAGCCATTCGAGGAAGGAGATTCCCTCCTCAATGTCTTCCTGGGCCAGCGGCGCGGAGTGGCCGGCGCGGAGTTCCTCGACGAGCTCCTCGACACGGGCCAGCATCAGCCTCCAGTCCTCGACCACGGTACGGATATCGGCGTGGACCACCTGCAGGCGGTTGGTGATGGCGGTGAGGGATTCGTCCTCTGTCTGCCGGGTCACCTGCACGTGGATGACTGATTCGTGAGTTGCCCCGGGGGGGTCGGTGCCGGGTTCCGGCACCTCTTCGATCTGGCCTTCGCTGTTGCGGACGATCGGAACGACCGGGTGAATCACCAGATGGACGGTGAGGTTGAGAAGGTTGAGAGCGGCGAGGGTGGAGTCGAGCAGGAACGGGCTGTTGTCGGTGGTGATCTCGACCACGGTGTGGCGGCAGTGCCAGCCATGCTCTTCGACATTCGGGTTGTAGGCGCGGACCCGGGGCGTGCCGGGGGTGCGCTGGCGGACATGCTCCCAGACGGAAACGGCGAGACCGAACAGGTTGTCCGCGGTCTCCTCGGTGATGTCTTCGGGCTCGGCCGAGCCAAGGAAGTGGGCGGCTAGATGGGCGGTCGATTCGGAATCGGATTCCGGCATCTCCTGCCGCAACCGCTCAATCGTCGTCCGGACGACTTCAGAAAATTGCGGGTTTCCCGTTGTCATGTCCATGTGGATATCCCATAGCCGCTACAGTTGCAGGCAGCTTGCCGGGTATTGCGGCCGGTTTTCGGCTTCTTTTGACAATTCCCTCGTGCGGTGGCGGGAGTATAGGGCCATCGGGCAGGACATTCACCGCGCCGCACGGACTCGTCGGGTCATCCGGCACTCCGGCGGGCCTGCGAGAGATCAAACACAGATGGCACTCCAGTCGGGCGGATCGAAAACGCAGGGAAGGGGGTGCTGTCCCCGGGAGCCTTGTGCCTTCGCAGATCGGGGGGTCTGTAAGGCGGATGTCGGTGGGCTACCATACGCTGCGGTTCACAAGCACAGAAGGTAGCGTCCATGTCCACAATTTTCGGGATCTACGATCTGATCCCCAGTTTCGGTTCGGTGCTGGTCATCGGGTTTCTGGCTCTCTGTCTGGTTGTCCTCTCCAAGGGGGTACAGATCGTGCCGCAATCGCTGCGCTACACCGTCGAGCGGTTCGGCCGCTTCACGCGCACGCTCGATCCCGGCCTCGCTTTTATCGTCCCGTTTCTCGACCGCGTTGCCCATCGGGTATCGATTCTGGAGCGGCAGCTGGAGCAGTTTTCAATTTCGGTGATCACCCGGGACAATGTCGAGATCGATCTCGTCTCGACCGTTTTCTTCCGCATCACCGATCCCGGGCGGACGATGTATCGGATCGCCGATATCGAGGGTGCGATCTACACCACCGCGACATCCGTCGTGCGCTCGGCGGCCGGCAAGCTGGAACTTGATGACATCCAGTCCTCGCGCGACAACATGAACCGGGAAATCGCCGATGCCTTGCGCACGGCGGCCGAGGAATGGGGCGTGGAGGTCACCCGCACCGAGGTGCTGGACGTAAAGGTCGACGAGCAGACCAAGGATGCCCAGCGTCGGCAGCTCAATGCCGAGCGCGAGCGCCGGGCGATCGTCGCCAAGGCCGAGGGCGATCGCGAGTCCATCCAGCTGGCAGCAGACGGTGAGCTTTACCAGGCCCAGAAACGGGCCGATGCCGTGCGTCTCGTGGCCGATGCGGAAGCGTATGCGATCGAAAAGAAGGCCGTGGCGGATGCCAAGCAGACGCAATTCCTGGCCGATGCCATCGCGGCAAATGGCCAGCCGGCGGTGGACTTCGAAATCCGCAAGCGGCAGGTCCAGGCCATTTCCGAGCTGGCGGCTTCCGGCGGCACCCGGACGCTGGTGTTGCCGGCCGAAGTGGCGGGTGTGCTGGGCAGCCTTGATGCGCTGACCCAGCTCGTGCAGCGGAAGGGAGGGGGGCCGCAATGATCCAACTTCTGGAGTCCTGGCTGCTCCGCGTCGAAGCCTGGGCCGTGCTCGGCGTAGGACTCGCCATCGTCGAGACCTTCACCGGTGCAATGATCGCGTTGCCGCTGGGGGGTGCCGCCCTGGTCATCGCCGGCCTGCTCTGGATCGGGCTGATCACCAGCTGGCAGCAGGCACTCCTGGGTTTTGCCGTGCTGGGGGTTGTGGTGGCCCTGGTTCTGCGGAGGGTCTTCCGCAAGGCCAGCCAGACTCCCGATATCAACGACTACTGACGGCGGGGGCCGGGGCTGGCATTTGCGATCTGGATGGTGTATTCGTATAACCAACGCCCCCCGGGATGACACGCGCATCTGCCGGGGGTGTCTGCCTGCGGTTCTGCCATGCCCAAAATGAAAACCAATTCCAGCGCCAAGAAGCGCTTCAAGCTGACTGCCTCCGGGCGGGTCAAGGCGCAGCAGGCCGGCAAGCGGCACGGCATGGTCAAGCGCTCGCCGAAATTCATCCGCAACGCCCGCGGCACGAGCCTTCTTTCTCCGGCCGACGAGAAATCCGCGCGCCGCCTCCTCCCCTACGGTTGAGGCAGGAGGATCGGACATGTCGCGCGCCAGAAACACCGTTGCCAGCCGGAACCGCCGCCGCAAGATTATTGCCCTTGCCAAGGGGTATTCCGGGCGGCGCAAGAGCACCTACCGGGTCGCCCGCCAGGCGGTGCAGCGTGCCCTGGAATACCAGACACGCGACCGCAAGGTCCGTCGGCGCAATTTTCGCACTTTGTGGATCCAGCGGATCAACGCGGCCTCGCGGGAGCGTGACCCGTCGGTCACCTATGCGCGCTTCATCCAGGGCCTGACCCTGGCCGGCATCACCTGCGACCGGAAAATCCTTGCCGATCTTGCGGTACGCGAGCCGGATGCGTTTGACGCCATTTTCGACCGGGTCCGCGCCGCGCTCCGCTAGGACTGTCTCTTGGTGCGGCGATCGGTCCGTCTTTTCTCATGACCGATCTGGACGATCTGCAGAAAGCCTGCTTTCAATCGATTGATGCGGCACCCGATTCCGCCGCCCTTGAGGCGGCGCGCGTGGCGCTGCTCGGCCGCAACGGCCGTGTTACCGGCCTGATCCGGGAGCTGGGCGGGCTGGAGCCGGAACTCCGCCGGGTGCGCGGGGCCGGACTGAACCGCCTGCGCGGGCTTCTCGAGGCGCGGCTGCGCGAACGCGCAGCGGTGCTGGGGACGGGGGAGACCGAGCGACGTCTGGTCGCCGAGCGGGTCGATGTCACGTTGCCTCCCCGACCCGAGACAACCGGTACCTTGCATCCGGTCAGCCAGGTGACCGAGGAAATTCTCGCGATTTTCGCCGATCTCGGATTCGACCTGCGCGAGGGGCCGGAGATCGAGACCGAGTTCTACAATTTTGATGCCCTGAACATGCCCCCCGAGCATCCCGCCCGGCAGGAGCATGACACCTTCTTCTTTCCCGAAACCGACGGCCAGCGGTTGGTGCTGCGCACCCATACCTCGCCGGTCCAGATCCGTGCCCTGGAAGCCGGCCCGCCCGTGCGGTTCATCGCTCCGGGCCGCACCTATCGCTGCGACAGTGACCTCACGCATACGCCGATGTTCCACCAGGTGGAGGGGATGGCGATCGACCGCGATGTCACCATGGCGCAATTGCGCTGGACACTGGAGGAATTCTGCCGCGCGTTTTTCGAGACCGACAAAGTCGAGTTGCGTTTCCGCGCCTCGCATTTTCCGTTCACCGAACCCTCTGCGGAGGTTGATATCCGCTGTTCCTGGACCGACGGACGGCTGGCCTTTGGCGAGGGGGATGACTGGCTGGAGATCCTGGGCTCCGGCATGGTGCATCCGAATGTGCTCGCTGCGGGCGGGGTCGATCCCGAGGAGTGGCAGGGGTTTGCCTTCGGGCTCGGTATCGACCGCCTGGCCATGCTCAAATACGGCATGCCCGATCTGCGGGCGTTTTTCGAGAATGATGTCCGCTGGCTGCGGCATTACGGGTTCCATTCCCTCGATGTGCCGTCGACCCATGCCGGGATCGCCGGGGGTGCCGGAGTGGCGGGACGGTGAAATTCACCCTTGGCTGGCTTCGGGACCATCTCGATACCGGGGTGGATGCGGGCGGGATCGCCGATGCGCTGACCGATCTCGGACTTGAGGTCGAGAATCTCACCGATCCGGCGCAGGGGCTCGAGCGATTCGTCATCGGCGAGGTACGCTCTGCCGAGCCGCATCCGAATGCCGACCGGCTTCGGGTCTGCCAGGTCGACACCGGCAGTGGTCTGGCGCAGGTGGTGTGCGGCGCACCGAATGCGCGGGCCGGAATGCGCGGCGTGTTTGCGCCCCCGGGGGAGCGGATTCCCGGCACCGGAATGGACCTCCGCATGGCCGAGATCCGCGGTGTCGAATCGTGCGGCATGCTGCTTTCCGAACGGGAATTGGGGATTTCCGACGAGCATGACGGAATCGTCGAATTGCCGGAGGATGCGCCGGTTGGCGAAAATTATGCACGCTATGCCGGTCTGGATGACCCGGTGTTCGATATCGCGGTGACGCCGAACCGTCCGGACGCCCTCGGGGTGCGCGGGATCGCACGCGATCTTGCGGCACGTGGGATCGGGCAGCTGAAAGCGCAGGCGATCGAGCCGGTGGAGGGGGTTTTTGACAGTCCGGTCGGCGTGACCCTGAAGCCGGAAGTCGCCGATCGTGCCTGCCCGCTCTTCGTCGGCCGGTATTTTCGGGGGGTGCAGAACGGGGCTTCGCCCCGCTGGATGCAGCAGCGGCTCCGGGCCATCGGCCTGCGGCCGATTTCCGCGCTCGTCGACATCACGAACTATTTCACCTTCGATCTCTGCCGCCCGTTGCACGCGTTCGACGCCGACCGTCTGACCGGCGGGATCCATGTTCGTTTCGCGAAGCCCGGGGAGCGGCTTGAGGCACTCGATGGTGGAACCCATGTGCTGGATCCGGAGATGACCGTGATCGCTGATGATGCGGGCGCACAGGGTCTGGGCGGGGTGGTCGGCGGCACCGGCACCGCCTGTGGCCCGGAGACCTGCAACGTGGTTTTCGAGGCCGCCTATTTTGACCCTCTGCGCACGGCGGCGACGGGGAGGCGACTCAACATCCCGTCGGATGCGCGGTTCCGCTTCGAGCGCGGCATCGATCCGGCCTTCGCCATCGACGGCATGGAAGCCGCCAGCCGCATGATTCTCGAGATCTGCGGCGGCGAGGTGTCACATCTGGCGGTCGCCGGTGCCGCACCGGATGTGTCGCGGGTGATCCCGCTCCGCACCACCCGCACCCGCGAGCTGGTCGGCATGGAGGTTCCGGTTGCCGAGCAGGAGCGGATTCTTGAGGCTCTCGGATTTGAAACCCGCAGCAAAGACCGGGTGCTGGAGGTGCGACCGCCTTCCTGGCGCCCGGATGTGCATGGCGAGGCGGATCTCGTGGAGGAGATCGCCCGCGTTACGTCGCTTGCGAATCTGCCCGTCGTGCCCCTGCCGCGCCGTCGCTCCGGAGTCTCCGCCCCGGCCCTGGACATGGTGCAGCGCCGGACCGCCACCGCCCGGCGCCTGCTGGCCGGCCGTGGCATGCATGAATGCGTCTGCTACTCCTTTGTCTCCGCGGGGGATGCCGCCCGGTTCGGCGGGGATGCGGAGAGGCTCCGGCTGCAGAATCCGATCTCGCCCGGGCTGTCCGTGATGCGGCCGTCTCTTCTGCCGGCACTGCTGCAGGTGGCATCCCGCAATCGGGCCCGCGGGACACGGGATCTTGCCGTCTTCGAGGTCGGGGCCGAATTCTACGGTCCCGCGCCGGGAGAGCAGCGCCGCATGGCGAGCGGTGTGCGGATGGGGGATGCCGTGACGCGGAGCTGGAATGCTCCCCTCCGGGCGGTGGACGTGTTCGATGTGAAGGCGGATCTCCTCGCCTTGATTGCGGCCCTTGGAGCCCCTGCGGACCGCCTGACCGTGAAGGGAGAGGCACCGGGCTGGTATCATCCGGGTCGCTCCGGTGTGCTCGGTTTCGGGCCGAAGAATCCGGTGGCGCATTTTGGGGAGCTGCATCCGGAGGTGATCGCCGCGATGGACCTCGAAGCCCCGGTCGCGGCCTTTGAGCTGCGCATCGAAAACCTGCCTCGATCCCGGGGCGGCCGGGGTCGGCCGCCTTTCGAGGCACCGAACTACCAGGCGGTCGAGCGGGATTTCGCATTCGTGGCCAGCACCGATGTCACCGCCGCCGAGATCCTCCGGGCGGCACGCGGGGCCGAGAAGTCACTCATCGAATCGGTACGGGTCTTCGATGTTTTCGGCGGGCCGGAAGCCGAGAGGCAACTGGGGAAGGATCGCAAATCCGTTGCCATCACGGTCCGTCTGCAGCCGCGCGGGGGCACGCTGGAGGAGTCGGAGATCGGGCGGGTTTCGGAGGCGGTCGTTGCGGCGGTGACCCAGGCGACAGGAGCTGAGCTCCGGGCCTAGAATTCCGGCTGCCGCGTCGGGAGCGGGAGGCACCCGGTCCGACAGGCTGGCCGCGCGGCCGGGGATGCCGGGGAGACTCGCATGAAGGAATTCTTGATTTCCCCGGATCCGGAGGACGGACGTCTCTCCCGGGCGGTCTCGGGAATCGACCACAACCACGAGACGGTCGAGATCCGCGTGGTCGAGGAGCGTGCGCTCACCATCTATCTGAATGACCGCGAGATCGTGACCGTGATGACGGTCGGGGACTATCCCGAGCATCTCGGGGTCGGCTATCTGCTCAACCAGGGGCTGATTCGTGTCGAGGACGGAATCCAGGGGGCGGAATACGACGAGGAGCTGGCCGTGGTGGTGGTGCGGACCGAGCGGGTCACCGATTACGAGGAGAAGCTCCGCCGTGCCACGCGCACCTCCGGCTGCGCGGTCGGAACCATGTTCGGCGACATGATGGAGACGGTGTCCGGCATCCGGCTGCCGGCGGCCAAGCTCCACACCGGCTGGCTCTATGCGCTGGCCCGCAAGATCAACACCCGCCCGTCCCTCTATCTGACGGCCGGTGCGATCCATGGCTGTGTGCTCTGCAGGGCCGAAGAGCCGCTGGTCTATATGGAGGATGTCGGCCGCCACAACGCGGTCGACAAGATCGCCGGGCTGATGGCGGTGGAGGGCATTCCGGCTGCGGACAAGCTGTTCTACACCACCGGCCGGCTGACCTCCGAGATGGTCCTGAAGACCGCGATGATGGGCATTCCGATCCTGGCGTCACGCTCGGGCTTTACGGCTTGGGGGGTGGAGATCGCCCGCCAGCTGGACATGACCCTGATCGGCCGTTTGCGCGGCCGGCGGTTCCTGTGTCTCTCGGGAAGCGAACGGCTGGTCTGGGACGCGGCTCCGGAAGCCGTCGCCGACGAGCCGCCGGAGGTTGCGCGCAAGGGAGGCCGGGAGAGGTCGTGAACGGCGTGCTGGGCGTGATTCTGGCCGGCGGGCTGTCGCGGCGCATGGGCGGGGGCGACAAATGCCTGCGCGAGATCGGCGGCCTGTCCCTGCTGGCGCGTGTGCGCGACCGCCTGGCACCGCAATGCGCCCGGCTGCTGCTCAGCGCCAATGGCGATCCGGCGCGGTTTGCGGAATTCGGAATCGAGGTGGTCGCGGATCCGGTGCCGGACCATCCCGGACCGCTCGGTGGCGTGCTCGCCGGACTCGAATGGGCCCGCGCCCATGCGCCGGAGCTCACCCACACGGTCACCGCGGCCGCGGACACACCGTTCTTTCCGGAGAGCCTGGTGGCAGATCTGCGCGGGGCGGCGGAGCGGGAGGGTCGCCCGGTGGCGGTGGCCGCGGTCGATGACGGAACGGGCCTTCGCGAGCACCCCGTGTTCGGGTTCTGGCCGGTGGCTCTCGCCGGTCCACTCCGCTCGGCACTGGTCGAGCACGGAGTGCGCAAGATTCTCGACTGGGCCGACGCGCAGGGTTGCGCCCGGGCGGTGTTCCCGGCCGGGGAGCGGGATCCGTTCTTCAATGTCAACACGCCGGAGGATCTGGTGGCCTCCGCCCGTTTGCTGGGGGTGGCGGCATGAGACGGGTCTACGGCGTGGTGGGCTGGAAAAACAGCGGCAAGACGACGCTGGTCGAGCGTCTGATCCACGAGATCACGGGCCGGGGATACAGTCTTTCCACGGTCAAGCATGCGCATCACGGATTTGATGTCGACCAGCCGGGACGGGACTCCTGGCGCCATCGCGAGGCCGGTGCGCGGGAGGTGCTGGTCTCTTCGCGCCGGCGCTGGGCGCTGATGGCGGAGCTGAGGGAGGCGGAGGAACTGCCGCTCGAGGCGATCCTGGCGCGCCTCTCCCCCGTCGATCTGGTTCTGGTCGAGGGATACAAGCGGGATTCGCATGCCAAGATCGAAGCCTGGCGCACCGAGACCGGCCAGGCTCCGATCGCGCTGGACGATCCGACGATCCGCGCGATGGCTGGTAGCACCCGGCCGGAGGGGGTGGCCCTGCCGCTGTTCGACCCGGAGGACATTGCCGGCCTCGCGACGTTCATTCTCGGGGATTGCGGGCTTGCTGCCGGAGGCGCCGGGGATGGTTGAGGAACAGAGTGGCTCCGAAAAGAATCGCTCCGCGCTTCCGCCGGGTGTGCGCTGGACGCCGGTGGAGGAGGCGTTCGGGGTGCTGGAAGCGCAGTTCCATCCGGTTGTGGGAACGGAGGTGGTGTCGCTGTCGGAGGCGGTGGGGCGCATCGCGGCCGAACCGGTCATCGCGTCCCGGGGGGTTCCGTTGCAGGCGAATGCCGCGGTCGATGGCTACGCCTATGCCGCCGGTTCCCTCACAGGCGACGAAGCGGTGCCGCTTCTCGAGGGGCGCGCCGCGGCGGGCCATCCCCATGCCGGTGCCGTACCTCCGGGCAGCGCACTCCGCATCCTGACCGGCGCGCCGCTGCCGGAGGGTGTCGATACGGTGGTTCTGCAGGAGGAGGCGAAGGCGGAGGGCGGAACATTGCGGATTTTCCGGCTGCCGGAAGCCGGTGCCAACACGCGTGCCGCGGGGGAGGATGTCCGGGCCGGGGAGCAGGTGATTGAGGCAGGAAAGATCCTCCGGCCGCAGGATCTGGCGCAGGCGGCGTCGGTGGGGGTGACGCGGCTGGCCGTCTTCTGCCGCCTGCGGGTCGGCCTGCTCTCGACCGGGGACGAGATCCATGCCGCCGGAGAGGAGCGGGAGGCGGGCGGGGTCCTGGATGCCAACCGCCCGATGCTCGCCGCCCTGGCCGCTTCCCTGGGGTTTGAGGGAGTCGATCTGGGAATTGCGCCGGACCGGGAGGAGGCGGTACGGGAGGCACTCGACCGGGCGAAGGGGGTCTGCGACGCGCTGGTCGTGTCCGGCGGAGCCTCTGCGGGCGAGGAAGATCATGTCGCGCGCCTGCTCGGAGCGGAAGGTGAGATGCATGTCTGGCGTGTGGCCGTGAAGCCGGGGCGGCCGCTGGTCGTCGCCCGCTGGGGGGGCGTCCCGGTCTTCGCCCTGCCGGGGAACCCGGTGGCGGTGTTTGTCTGTTTCCTGCTCTTCGCACGGCCGGCCCTGCTCCGTCTCGCGGGGGCGGAATGGAGGGTGCCGCGCCGCTACCAGGTGCCGCTGGCGGAGGCTCTCGCGAAAAAGCCCGGCCGGCGGGAGTATCTGCGGGTGCGGCTGAACGGGCAGGGCGCGGCGGAGCGCTATCACTCGGAGGGTTCGGGGCTGATCTCCGGATTGCGGTGGTCGGACGGGCTGGTGGAACTGGCCGAAGAGACGGTCGAGGTCGCCGCCGGCGAGCCGGTGGCATTCATCCCCTATTCGGAGTTTGGCATTCCCGGTTGAGGGCTGTCGGCTCCCTTGGTTGCGGCGTGCAATTCGCGCACCCGCGCCGCATTGTCCTGCGCGAGGGTGCCGTCCCGATGGACGAGGTTGTTCTCGAAACCCACCCGCAATTTGCCGCCCCGTTCTGCCACCTGGGTGAGGCAGTCGGTCTCCTGCGGCCCGAACGCGCAGGCCGCCCAGTCCACGGACCGATGGCCGGGAAGGCGGGCGAGGGCGTCGAGATAGGGTCCGAGATCGGCGGGGCGGGCGGCATCCGCGGTGTCATAGCGGCCGAGCACAAAAAGTACCTGTGCCCCGGCATCCGGGAGCAGGCCTTCCGCCCAGAGTGCGGCGAGTCGGTCCACTTCCTCGGGCGCACGCAGGATGTGCTGGACCGCAATGCCCGACCCGAAGGCCTCGTGATAGAAATCCCGTGCTTCTGCGAGACCGTCCGCCGGTGCCATCTCCTGCAACGCGACCGAAACCATCCTCGGCCGGACGCTCCAAACGAGGGCGCGCTGCTCGTCCGGGGAATAGCGGCCGACGGCTTCGGTGGTGATCTGCACCGGCATCCCCGGAACCGCGGCGGCGAGTTCCTCAAGGAGTTCCCGATAGAGACCCGCATCCAGGACATGCCTCTGTTCGCGGTCACGCACATGCGCATGCAGCCCGTCGGCACCGGCCGTCAGGCAGGTGGCCGCGGTGGCCACGATCTCGGGGATGGTGACCGGTAGCGCGGGGTGGTCGGACCGGGTACGGCGGGCGCCGTTGGGGGCGACCATCAGCTGCGGCAGTTGCGGAAGGCTCATGCCCGGGGCAGCACGGCCTGCAGGGCTTGGCCGATCTTGTCGGTGATTTCGCCGATCTGGCTGTCATCCAGGATGAAGGGGGGTGCCAGCAGGATGTGGTCGCCCTGCACGCCGTCGAGGGTGCCGCCCATCGGATAGCAGATCAGACCGGCATCAAAAGTGGCCTGCTTGAGGGCCGCGTGGATCTTGCGGTCCGGGCTGAAAGGCTCCTTGGTCTCCCGGTCCCGGACGATCTCGATGCCGCGGAACAGGCCGCGGCCGCGGATATCCCCGATATGCGGATGCTGGCCGAAGGCACTGACGAGGGCGTCCTGCAGTCGGTCTCCCATTTCCCGCGAGCGCTGGACCAGCCCCTGTCCGACCAGTTTTGCCAGCACGGCACGACCGGCGGCACAGGCGGTGGGATGGCCCATATAGGTGTGTCCGTGCTGGAAGAATCCGGACCCCTCCTCGATCGCCTGGTAGATGCGGGCACTGCAGAGCATGGCGCTGAGGGGCTGGTAACCGCCGCCGAGGCCCTTGGCGATGCAGAGAATGTCGGGCGCGATGCCATCCGCCTCACAGGCGAAGAGGGTTCCGGTGCGTCCCATGCCGCACATCACCTCATCCAGGACCAGCAGCACGCCATGGGTGTCGCAGATCTCGCGGATGCGCTGGAAATAGCCCGCCACGGCCGGCACCGCACCGGCGGTGGCCCCGGCCACCGGCTCGGCGATGAACGCCATGACGTTCTCCGCGCCGAGGCGGAGAATCTCTGCCTCGAGCTCGTCGGCCGCGCGCCGGCCATATTCGAGCGCGGTCTCGTTCTCCTGCCGGAGGCGGTATTCGTAGCAGGGGGCGATATGCGAGGTCTCGATCAGCAGGGGTTCGAAGGGTTGGCGGCGCCACGGGCTGCCGCCGGCGGCGAGCGCACCGAGCGTGTTGCCGTGATAGCTCTGTCGGCGGGCGATCACCCGATGCCGCGCGGTCTCGCCAATTTCCAGAAAATACTGGCGGGCCAGTTTGAGCGCGGCCTCGATCACTTCGGATCCACCGGAAAGAAAATACACCCGCTCGATTCCTTCCGGGGCGAGGGCGGTGAGCTGCCTGGCGAGGTCCTCGGCCGGCTCGGAGGTGAAGAAACCGGTATGGGCGTAGGCGAGGGAGCCAATCTGGGACTGGACCGCGGCGATGACATCCGGGTCGTTGTGTCCGAGGCAGGAGACCGCGGCACCTCCGGAACCGTCAAAATACCGCTTGCCGGTGCTGTCGATCAGATAGCAGCCATCGCCGGCCACGGCGACCGGCAGACGGACGCGGCTGTCGCGGGGGAATACATGGGACATCGGATCAGCCCTGTGGTCTGCGCATCAGGATACACCGGCGCGGGGGCAATTCATGGGGCGGGGGCCATCGCGGAGATTGACCAGGATGTCGGAGGGTCGGGGGAGGCGGTGCCCCCAAAATCCGGGGCGGTGGTCAGGCCGGGCTGACGACGATGTTGCCGACATGGGATTTTGCGAGGAATTCTTGCTGCGCCTCCACCAGTTTCTCCAGCGGGTAGACGGCGGCCAGCAGCGGGCGGATTTCACCGCGTTCGATATAGCCCACCAGATCCGTGAAAATTCCCGGTTCGGGGATGGTGGCGCCGAACAGGGCCAGATCCCGCAGATAGAGGTCCCGCAGATCGAGTTCGACCCGCGGGCCGGCGATCGCCCCGGCCGCGACATAGCGGCCGCCATAGGCCAGGGCGTCGATCAATTGTGGCCAGAGCGGGCCGCCGACGACATCCGCCACCACCGTGGTTTCCGGGCTGCCGGTCGCCTCCAGAAGGGCGGCGCGGAGATCTTCGGGGCTGCGCGGCAATACCGCCTGCACACCGAGTTCGGCCACCCTCTCCGCCTTGCTCCCGCCGCAGAGCGCCACGACCCCGGCTCCGCGCCGGTGGGCGAGCTGGATCAGCGCCGTGCCGACCCCGCCCGAGGCGCCGGTGACGAGCAGCGTGTCGTCCTCCCGCAGGCTGGCGCGCCGGAGCATGTTTTCGGCGGTGACATAGGCGGTGGGGAAGGTGGCGAGTTCGGCATCACTCAGATCGCATTCGACCGGATGCGCGTTGCCGGCACCGACCACGACATATTCGGCGAATCCACCATCGCGTTCGCTGCCGAGAAATTGCGACCGTTCGAGATCGTCGGGGGTTTCCCGGTCGCGGTGCCAGCTCTCGACCAGCACGCGGCGGCCGATCAGGGCGCGGTCGACCCCCTCACCCACCTCCTCGACGTGACCGGCCACATCCGCGCCCTGGATGCGCGGGAAGCCGATTCCCTGCCCGCCCCAGGCCGCGTCCTCGCCGCTGGCCCCGGCCGCGCTCGCGCCGGTGGTGCCTTCGACAACGCTTTTCGAATACCAGCCGGTGCGGGTGTTGACATCGGTGTTGTTGAGGCCGCAGGCGCCGACGCGGATCAGAACCTCGCCCGCCCCGGCGACGGGGCGCGGCCAGTCGGTGTGGAATTCCAGGCGCTCCGGGCCGCCATGCCCGGTCAGCACCACGGCCCGCATGGTCGCGGTCAGCCCCATAGTTCAGACCTCGGTGGATGCAGCAAGGAGTCCTCCACCCGCAGGCCGTTCAGCCGGTCGAGGCGCAGATGGAGAGGACCGTCGAGATCCACATAATCGGCAAATTCCGCCAGCAGCATGGCCGGCGCGACGGCCAGCGACCCGGCCAGCATACAGCCCAGAAAGATCCCGAGTTCGCGCTCCTTCGCTTCCTCGCAGAGGGCCAGCGCCTCGGTCAGCCCGCCCGCCTTGTCGAGTTTGACATTGACGTAATCATACAATGCCGCGGTTCGGGCGAGATCGGTCCGCGTCCGGCAGCTCTCATCGGCGCAGAGCGGCACCGGGTAGTGCAGGCTGGCCAATTCCGCATCGGCCCCTTCGGGGAGCGGCTGTTCCACGAGCTCGACCCGGGTCTTGGCGAGCACGGGTGCCAGATCGGTGAGGGTGCCGGGCGACCAGCCCTCATTGGCATCGACCACGAGGCGGGCGTCGGGCGCGGCCCGGCGGACGGCCGTGAGACGGCTGGCTTCCTGTCCGGGGTCGCCGCCGAGCTTGATTTTCAGGAGCGGGCGGTCCTTGGCCTCCGCGGCCGCGCGGGCCATTTCAGCGGGCTCGCCGAGGCTGATGGTGTAGGCGGTGAAGGTCGGTTGCGGCTCGGAGAGACCGGCCAGATCCCAGACCGGCCGGCCGGTGCGCTTGGATTCCAGATCCCATAGGGCACAGTCGAGGGCGTTGCGGGCCGCGCCCGCCGGCAGTCTGGCGGCCAGGGACGGGCGGTCCGGAAGGGTGTCCTCGGCCGCGATGGCCTGCACGGCAGCCAGGGTGCCCTCGGGAGTCTCACCGAATCGCGGATAGGGAACGGCTTCCCCGCGCCCGGTATGCCCGCCTTCGGTAATTTCGACCACCAGCGTGGTGGCCTCGTGGCGGACCCCGCGGGAGATGGCGAAGGGCCGCGTCAGGGGCCAGTGCTCGATGCGTGCATGGATGGCGGCTGTCATCGACCTCGCTCCACAGGATATTCGGAGTCCGCTGCCCGGCGCTCCCGCTTCCGACAGGTTTCCAGCCGGTCGGCCATGTCAGTCGAAGGTGACTTCGAGCACTTCGTAATAGCGTTCACCGTCGGCACCGTGGATTTCGACCTCATCCCCCGGTCGCTTGCCCATCATGGCGCGGGCGAGGGGTGCGCGGACGCTGAGCCGACCGGCCCCGGCATCCGCCTCGTCCTCCCCGACGATGTGGAAGATGTGATCGAGGTTGGCGCTGTCGTCATGCACCCGCACCCGGGCGCCGAAGCGCACCGCGTCGCCGGACATCTTGCTCGGATCGACGATATCGGCATGGGCGATGGTTTCCGCCAGATCGGCAATCCGGCGGTCGATCATCCGGAGTTTTTCCCGGGCGGCGTGATACTCCGCATTCTCCGACAGGTCCCCATGGCTGCGGGCTTCCACGACCGCGGCCACGGTCTCCTGCCGCTCTGTGGTCTGGATCCGTTCGAGCTCCGCCGAGATTCGGGCGAAGCCTTCGGGGGTGATGGGATGGCGCTCTACGCTCATGGGCAAAACCTCATTCTGTCAGGGGCTTGCAGATCCAAACAGGCAGACGGGTCAGAGCGATCCGGGGAGCCCCCGAACTAGCCCTGCTGGGGTCCAAAATATGATTGCAGGGAGGCAACGGCAAGCGGGCTCTCCTGGGCGATCCGAATCGCCTGTGCTGCCGCGGCCGCGCCGGGCAGGGTGGTGAAATACGGGATTCGCAGCTCGAGAACCGCCTTGCGCAAGGTGTGGGAATCATACACCGCCTGCCGCCCCTCGGTGGTGTTGAACACCAGCGCCACCCGGTTGGTGCGCATCCGCTGGAGAATCTCCGGGGCTTCGTGAACCTTGCGGATGGGTTCGGCTTCGATGCCATGCCTGGCGAGGTGGTCGGCGGTGCCATGGGTCGCCAGGATCTGGAATCCGAGCGCGTGGAGGATCCGGGTCGGCTCGATGACGGCGTCCTTGTCGGCATCCCGCACCGACACGAACACGGTGCCGCTCTCGGGCAGGGGGTTGCCGGCCCCGAGCTGGCTCTTGAGAAAGGCCCGCGCGAAATCCCGGTCGATCCCCATCACCTCGCCGGTCGAACGCATCTCCGGGCCGAGCAGCGGGTCGGCACCGCGGAAGCGGATGAAGGGGAGCACGGCCTCCTTGACGGCGGTATGGCGGATCTGGGCCGGCGTCAGGTCAAAGCGAGCCAGTTTTTCGCCGATCGTGAGTCGGGCGGCGATGCGCGCGACCGGCACGCCGGTCGCCTTGGCCACAAAGGGGACCGTGCGCGAGGCACGGGGGTTCACCTCCAGCACATAGATGCGGCCGTCCTTGATGGCGTATTGGACATTCATCAGGCCGATGACCTGCAGGTCGCGGGCCAGGATCGTGGTCTGGCGGCGGATCTCCTCAAGCAATTCCGGCGCGACGGAATGGGGCGGCATCGCGCAGGCGGAATCCCCCGAATGCACGCCGGCCTCCTCGATATGCTCCAGGATCCCTGCCACCCAGGCAGACTCGCCGTCTGACAGGGCATCGACATCCAGCTCGACCGCCCCTTCGAGATAGGCATCGATCAGAACCGGGTTGGAGCCGGAGGCACTGAAGACGCTGTTCAGACAGGCCATCAGATCCTGCTCGTCATGCACCACCCGCATGGCCCGTCCGCCGAGCACATAGGAAGGCCGGAGCATGACCGGATAGCCCACCTGTGCGGCGACCTCGCGGGCTTCCGTGATTTTGGAGGCAATTCCGCTGCGGGGCTGATGCAGGTCCAGAGCCTCAAGGCGTTTCTGGAAACGCTCCCGGTCTTCGGCGAGGTCGATGGCATCGGGGGCGGTGCCAAGAATCGGGACGCCTTCGGCGGCGAGGCCCTGGGCGAGACGGAGCGGTGTCTGGCCGCCGAATTGCACAAGCACGCCGGCGAGGGTGCCGCGGGAGTGCTCGACGCGGATAATCTCCAGCACGGTCTCGATGCGGAGCGGTTCGAAATACAGCCGGTCGGAAGTGTCCGGGTCGGTGGAAACGGTCTCCGGATTGCAGTTGATCATGATCGATTCGAAGCCCGCCTCGTCGAGGGCAAAACAGGCATGGCAGCAGCAGTAGTCGAACTCGATGCCCTGGCCGATCCGGTTGGGTCCGCCGCCGAGCACGATGACCTTTTTGCGGTCACTCGGCCGTGCTTCGCATTCCGCCTCGCCGTCAAACCCGGCTTCATAGGTCGAATAGAGATAGGGGGTCTCGGCCTCGAACTCGGCCGCGCAGGTGTCGATCCGCTTGTAGACCGGAAGCACGCCGGTGGTGCGGCGGAGTTCGCGGATCTCCTGCTCGGTGACACCGGAGAGCTGGGCGATTCGTGCATCCGAGAAGCCGTTCGATTTGAGGGTGCGGAGCGCGTGTGCGGAGCGGGGGACACCGTCGGTGCGCAGGGCGTCCTCGGCGGTGATGATTTCCTGGATGCGGGCAAGGAACCACGGGTCATAGCCGGTGAGCTGGTGGATTTCCTCCGTTTCCAGTCCCTCGCGCAGGGCCTGGGCGGCCGCGCGCAGGCGGTCCGGGGTCGGGCGCTGGAGAAAGGCACGGATCTCCTCCTGGCGGGTTTCCGGCGTGTCGCCACTGAGGGGCAGTTCGTCGAGACCGGCGAGGCCGGTTTCCAGCGAGGCATAGGCTTTCTGCAGACTTTCGGCGAAATTGCGGCCGATCGCCATGACCTCGCCGACCGATTTCATGGCGGTGCCGAGCTCGGGTCGGGCACCGGGGAATTTCTCGAAGGCGAAGCGCGGAATCTTGGTGACCACATAGTCGATGCTGGGCTCGAAACTGGCCGGTGTCGCGCGGGTGATCTCGTTGGTCAGTTCGTCGAGCGTGTAACCGACGGCGAGTTTGGTGGCGATGCGGGCGATGGGAAAGCCGGTGACCTTGGAGGCGAGCGCTGAAGAGCGACTGACGCGGGGGTTCATCTCGATGACGACCATCCGGCCGTCCTCCGGATTGACGGCGAACTGCACGTTCGAGCCGCCGGTCTCGACGCCGATCTCGCGGAGTGCGGCGATGGAGGCATTCCGCATCACCTGGAATTCGCGGTCGGTCAGGGTGAGGGCAGGGGAGACGGTGATGGAGTCGCCGGTGTGGACGCCCATCGGGTCGATGTTCTCGATCGAGCAGACGATGATGGCATTGTCCACGCGGTCGCGGACCACCTCCATCTCGAATTCCTTCCAGCCGACCAGGGATTCGTCAATCAGCACCTGGCCGACCGGCGAGGCACTCAGACCGCTGCGGATGATGCGCTCGAATTCCTCCTGGGTGGCGGCGACACCGCCGCCAGTGCCGCCCAGGGTGTAGGCTGGCCGTATCACGACCGGAAGACCGACTTCGCGAAGGACCTGGTGCGCCTCGTCCATCGAGGTGGCGATCCCGGAATGCGGGCTCTCGAGCCCGATCCGACTCATGGCAGCGCGGAACAGCGCCCGGTCCTCGGCGGTGGCGATGGCTTCGCGGCTGGCACCGATAAGCTGCACGCCATGGCGGTCGAGAACGCCGGAATCGGCCAGCGCCACGGAGACGTTGAGGGCGGTCTGCCCGCCCATGGTCGGCAGAAGCGCGTCGGGTTTTTCGGCCTCGATCACACGCTCGACGATTTCCGGTTCGACAGGTTCGATATAGGTCGCATCCGCCAGTTCGGGGTCGGTCATGATGGTGGCGGGGTTGGAGTTGACGAGGATGACCCGGTAACCCTCTTCGCGGAGGGCCTTGCAGGCCTGGGTCCCGGAATAGTCGAATTCGGAGGCCTGGCCGATGATGATGGGCCCGGCGCCGATGATCAGTACCGAGGAGATGTCTGTTCGCTTCGGCATGGTCGTCATCCGCCCGCCCGCGTGCGGCAGGAATCCCGCGCGGTGTTTTTAGGCTTCCGGGAGTGCTTTGTGTTTATAGCGGCAGGTGGATGGGGTGCAAGATGCCAAGCCTGGGCGGGGTGGCTGACAGGCAGGTAATCAGATTGGCCGGCGTCGCAGCAATCCGGTGGTGTCAGCGCTGAACGGCCGACATGAACATAGGTCTGTATCTAGCCATTTTATTATCCTCTGTCCGCAGATTTTTTGTTCGTTTGAAATTCTAATTTCGGTAAATTTTCCATAATCTCTAATGTCTTCATGGAAACGGTAATTACCCGCAGGAATAGATCCAGTGGATAGCGCGGATTGTTCATTGTCTCGTTGGCCCAGTCATTGGGGTCATTGGTGATGCCGGAATCCTTGTCGGTTTTCACCTGCTGCTGGTTCATGATCCATTTTAGGGCAGGATAGCCGTCCAGACGATAGTCCCAAGCCTTCTCGGGGATATCTTCGATGGTGATCCGGGTATTGTAGCGAACCTTGGTCAGGTCGTTCTTCTTGTCGGCCGTTTTCACGAAGGCCATCTTGCGAACTCGGTAGTGATCCCTGTCAGTCATGACTGCTGGACGGGTCTCATTGAGGGTCGCTGGATAGGGTTCGATGGTCTCGTAGTTCAGATGGATCTCGGCCAATCTCCTGCCTGCGTCAGAGAAGGCTTTGAAATCCTTGTACTTTGCTAGAATGGGAATTCTAGGGAAGGAGGAATAGAGGTCATTGCAGAACTGCTCTCGATAGTCGTAGGAGTGCAGGATACCATAGACATAGTAGAACAGATCTTCTTCGGAGATTTCTTGACTTGGATAGGCATCACGCCATGTTTTCATGGCGAATTCAGAGATGGCATACTCTTTGAGAGATTCCTCCTCGGAATTCTCTAACGTATTTAACTGAAAGAGAACTGCAGAATTTGATTCTGACATCTCTGGATTTGTTTGCGATTTTTGATTTTTCTTTCCGTTTAAATTGTATTTATGTAATGGAAAATTCTTAGCATTCTGCAATAAGTGTAAATTTGGTACTTCTTTACATATAAAACAAGAAAATTCTTTTCTGGGAGATGGAGATCCAATAGTAATAGCCACATTAGAAAGGGTGTTATTTTCGTTTATGTTCCCGTTTATTTCGTTAGGGAAGATTGAATTTGTTTGGTATACTCTGTGGTTGAAGTTCTTTCCTGTGTAGGACCACTTTTTCGTAAAAGCCTTAAATAGTTGAATTTCAACTTTATTCATATCTAATTCTTTAGATATCTTTCTGATAATGTTTCGAATGTCCCCGTCATTATATTTTATTTTCTTTGGATCTCTAGAAACAGACATATTTACTTCTTGTATTGTTTTTGCATTTATTCTCCTCATTTCTTGATTGTAGAAATCCATACTGTTAGTAACATTAGAAATAAGATTGTTTTTGGAAAAATTGACGACCCAATCACCGCGATTTGAAGCTATTCCGCTCGAACTGAATTTGAAAATAGATTTTATTTTGTCTTCTTTGTTAGAATCTATAGAAATGAAAGTTTGGAATTCTTTTTTTCCTTGTGAAAGCCATGTGTGATTTTCATCTGGTATGATCTCTTCGAGATCTATATTTTCAATACTTTGCTTTTTTATAAGAAAACTCATCTTTTGATTATTTTTCATATAATCTTGAAATTGGTAATAAAAGACTTTTCCTTCTCTTTTGAAATTTTTGTGAATCTTTTTTACTAGAATCGTGATTGCAATAGGGCTTTTAATATTGAATATATTTTCCCCTTCGAGATTGTTTCTTTCTCCTTGAACTCTAAAATCTCCTCGAAGATTAAAAATGTAAATCCTATCAAATTCAATCCCTAAAGATCTTCTAAATCCATCTGCTGTAGGATTTGTAATCCATGAACCATTAGTAATGAATGCTATTATACCTTCATTGTTATTTTCATTCTCTAATCTGTCGGTTGCGTATCGGAAAGCCTGCATATAAGAATCATACATTGATTTTTTACTGCTCGTACTCTTCCCTGAATAAGTTTCTTTAATTCTCCTATTTAGATTTGGATAATCTGTATTTGCTGCATGATCTCTTAAAGATTTCTGACCTATAGAGTAAGGTGGATTTCCGATGATAATTTTTATGGGCTTTTTCTTTTGGCGTTTTCTTCTTCCAGAATTGTCCTTCATTAGATTGGCAACCATATCCCGATCTTGCTCCGCGAGATGCAGTGTGTCGGTCAGGATGGATCCAGGGAAGGGTGTATATTCTTCCGGCTTCTTGTTGGCTGTGGCATGGAATACGGCTTCGATGTTCACACAGGCAATATAGTAGGCTAGCAGCATGATCTCATTGGCATGTAGCCCGGTCATGTATTTTTGTTCCAGTTTCTTGCCTAGCAGACCGGATTGGATCAGACGGGTGATGAAAGTGCCGGTTCCGGTGAACGGATCCAGAATATCGACCATTTTATCGGACAGGCTGCTGTCGAACTCCTTTTCCAGTACGTGCTGGACGGAATGGATCATGAAATCGACGATTTCTACCGGGGTATAGAAGATTCCGAATTTCTCGACGGTCTTGGGGAAAGCTCCCTTGAAAAAGTCGCCATAGAGCTGCTTGATCAGGTTCTGCTTGGCTTGCAGAGTCTCTATGCCACTGGCCTTGAAACGGACGTCTTCGTAGAATTTCTGCAGACTGCGGCTTTCTGCGTTAATATGGTGTTTGTCCACCAGCGAGAGGGTCTTTTCCATCGCGATTGAGATGCTGTTCTGGGAGGTGAAGCTGTTCTCGCCGGAAAACAGGGCATCGAACACCGGTGCTGTGATGGTGTGCTGGGCCAGCATCTCGATGGCTTGCTGTTCGGAGATCTCTGGATTCAGGTCGTCCCGGATCTCTTCCAAGAAAGCAGTGAATGCTTTCCTTTCGGGTGTATCGGGCTCCTTCAGGATGCCATTCAGACGGGTGATATGGGTCTCGGCGATCTTGGCGATGTCTTGGGCCCAGCTTTGCCAGTAGTCTCGGGTGCCGCATTTTCTGATGATCTCGGCCTTCAGGGGAGGTGGAATCTGGTACAGGTTCAGATACTGGATGCCGTCATCTTGGTCTTGCTGGCGGGTTTTCTCCTTCTTCGTGGAGGTATCTACCCAAACCAGCTTGTCGGAGACATCTTCTCCCAAATCCATCTTGTTGATGTACTGGTCCATATTGCGGTCATGGGACCGCAGGGCGTTCAGAATCTGCCAGATGACCTTGTACCGGCCGGTATTGGTGATTTTCTTCTCGGTGTGGAACTTGGAATTCACGACGATTGGCAGGATGACATAGCCGATCTCCTTGCCTTCAGCTTTGCGCATAACCCGGCCGACGGACTGGATCACGTCAATCTGGCTCTGCTTGGGGTCCAAGAAGAGGATGGCATCTAGGGCAGGAACGTCTACGCCCTCGGACAGGCAGCGTACATTGCTCAGGACCTTGCAGGTCTCATGGTCTTCGGCCTGTTTCTGAAGCCAATACAGTCTCTCGTTGCGGGTTGCCGCGTTATGGGAGCCATCGACGTGTTCGGCTTCCAGCGTGGTGTCGATGCTGCCGTCGCCGAACTGCTCGTCGTAGATCTCGACGGATTCATGGAAATTCCGGGCAAATCGTTCGGATTTCTTGATGGTGCTGGAAAAGGCTAGAGCGGTCTTGATGGGATTCTCGCCGTCGATTCCGTCTTGCTTCAGGGCTTTCCAGGAACCGATGAACTTGCTCAGCTCGTCCAATTCCAGAATATCGTTGGCTCCGCTCTCGTTTTCACGCAATCTGGCCAGCATCTCGCGTAGAACGGGCTCGATCTCCTCTTCGTCCACCGAGAGCATGATGACCTTGTAATCCGAGAGCAGATCTTTCTTTACGGCTTCATCGAAGGTCAGGGAGTAGATCTCAGGGCCGTAGATGGTCGGATCGTCCATGCTGGAGATATTGCTCTCTGCAAGATCGGTCTTCTTTCGGGGATCCGAGCTGTAGATCTTGGGCGTTGCGGTCATGTAGATCCGGCGTTTGGCACCGACATTCCTCTCGCTATGGATCTTGGAGAATTCCTTCTCGTCTTTGCCCAGAAAGCGGGCTCCGGTGGTCCGATGGGCTTCATCGCAGAACACCAGATCGAAATCGGGTAGATGCTTCTTTTGGGCCTCTGTGAGCACGCCTGTGCTGTGATAGGTGCAGAATACCGTGATGATCTTCCGGTCGTTCCGGACGGATCGGAATTGCTGTACCAAGCTGTCAGCGTCGGTTGTGGCTGCGAAGGCTAGATCCTTCAGATCGGTGTAGATGCTGTCGTCCGAACTACGCCTTCTGCCGGTTCCTGGATCCGAGCAAACCGAGAGGGCCGCGAAATCCTGAATGCAGTCGTTTTTCCAGTCCCGGACGACTTGGGACATCAGAGCCAGGCTGGGAACCATATAGAGCACCAGATAGGGCTTGTTCTTCTCTCGTTTGGCAAATGCCTCTGCGATGCGCAGGGAAAGCAGTGTCTTGCCGGTGCCACAGGCCATGGTGATCCGGGCCCGATCGTTTCCTGTGGGCTTCTGGAAGTGGCTCAGGGCAGCTTTCAGGGCTTCCTCCTGGTGGGGACGGAGGATTTTGGGGGCTTTGCGGGTTACCGACTTCTTCTGCCATGAATTCCAGTCGATATCGCTTTGCTCCAGATCGGTGGTCCGGATGATGTTGAACGGCTTCTCGTTGATGGTCGGGTTGGATTTCTTCTGGATTTCCTTGTCGGAGGTCGTGGCCAGAATCCTGCGGCTGAAGGTCTTGTTGGCCGACAGGCTCAGGAACGAATTCATGGCATCCTTGGTCACCGAGCTGTCGGGAGCAATGAATTTGCACTGCACGGCACAGAATTCGCCAGGTGCATTGCGTAGCTCGGCCACCAGATCCACGCCGGAATCGGTGGTAGGGAAGTCCAGATCGGCATGCAGCTTCTGCCAGGCTGTCCAGGTCCAGACCTTGGAGAATTGGTTCTTCTGGATGGCATCGTTCTGCAGGAAGATCTTGGTGATCTTCTCGAATTCATTGCCTCTTTCGGTGGTGGAAAGGCTTTTGTCGTCCCGGATGGTTTCCAGAATCTCGCGAATGTTCATGGGTATAGGGGTTCCTTGGGATTTTTTGGGATGAGATTGAAGGGTGTCAGGCCGGAACGGCTGTCGGCTTGGGTGGCACTTCCGTATATAGCGGATAGAAGGTCTCGCTCTCGCCTTCTAGCATGCATCCAGGGCAAAAATGATCCTCTTGATGGTGAGGTCGCCATCGGCAGGATGCTCTTGCAGTGGACTGATCCAGCGATAGAGGGTTCGAGCGACCTTGTGGATGTCCTGCTTGTCGCCGAGCTCGACGGTTAAGCCGTAGACCTCCATTTCGTTTTCCGGGGTGAAATACATGGTCTCGTCGAATTCGTCGTTCACGATCAGGTTGAAGCCGGGTCCCTGGGTGGTATCGCGAAAGGAGATAGCAAAGCCCAAGGCGAACAGCCTGACGTTCCAGGGAGTCTGCCGGCTCTGGTAGGGCTTGCGGATATAGAGGTGTTCCTGGGTCGAGGAGAATTTGTTTCGGGCAAGGATGATCTGCATGCCTCACGCCCTTGTGAAAAGATGAGCGACCAGCAGGATGATGACAGCTGCAACGGCGATGCTCGCATAGTGAAGAATCTTCACAATCCTCTCGACTTTCACGAGCCGGGCCTGCATCTCCTGTTCGGTGTAGCAGGCTGGCTGGGGAGTTCGGTTCCAGATCATTTCAGGTTTCCTTTCAGGCCGGGGCCACAACGACGGTGAACAGCGGATTCTTGGGGCAGGAATCCGGCACTGGAGAGAGTTTCCAATATCGACAGGGCAGACCTGGACCGCATGAACGCCGATCCGGCGAAACGCCGGACCTATGCCAATCCCTGCAACGCCGCCGATGGGCAATGTGTTCGGGCTTGCCGCCTGCACTGAATTTCAGGAGCAGGTGTATGCTTTACGGGTACCCGATCCGCGACCTAGCCGAAACGAGGTTGCGACGGATTCCGGCCACTGGTGCGTTATTGGGGATAGTGAGGCATAAGCAGGGAGAAAGCCATGAAGAAGCAGAATTACATCACGCCGCTGCGCGCCGTGCCGGTTGCGTTCGGAATCGCGGTATTGTTGATGCTGCCTGCCGGAGATGCCCTTGCGCATGGCAAGGCCGGGAAGCGGCTGGCGGAGCATTTCGAGCAGGTGGATGCTGACGGCAACGGCAAGCTGAGTGCGGAGGAGATCCTTGCGGCCCGCGAAGACCGCGCCCTCAAGCGGATCACCAAGGCCATCGCGCGCCATGACACGGACAGTGACGGTCTGCTTGACCGGGAGGAGATTGATTCTTGGGCCAAGAGGAAGAAATAGGGGTGCAATCCGTCCCGGAGCGGGTGGCGGCCGATGCGGGGTTGGTGCGCCGCGCCGCCCGGGGGGAGGCACTTGCCTGGCAGCAGCTGGTCGATATGCACGCCGGACCGCTGTTCCGCAGTGCCTGGTGGCTGCTTGGCGAACGGGATGCCGCCGAAGACGCGGTCCAGGAGAGTTTTCTGCGGCTCTGGCGGATCGCGCCGCGCTGGCGGCCGGACGCGCCGGTCGGTGCATGGCTGCACCGGGTGGTGGTCAATCTTGCCCGCGACGCGCTCCGCCGGCGCCGTCCCACCGTGGAGATCGATGCCGATACGGCCGACCCGGATCCCTCACCTGAGGAGAGGGCGGCCTCGGCCATGGAGGTCGCGCGCCTGCGGTGCCTGATCGGGGAGCTTCCCGAGCGGCAGCGTGCCGCGCTCACCCTCTGTCGGCTTGAGGGAATGAGTCTGCGCGAGGCGGCGGGGGTTCTCGGATGCGGTGAGGAATCGGTGGAATCGCTCCTCGCCCGCGCCCGCCGCACATTGCGCGAGCGGCTGGCCACGGAGGAGGTGGCTGCAGTGAGGAGAACGGCATGAACGGAATGGCAAGGCGGTTCAGCGCGCTGCTGGACCGCTACGGCGGTCGGCTGCGGGAGTGGCCGGATGCCGATCTGGAGGCGGTGCGGCAGTTTGCCGCGCGTGATCCGGATGCCCGGCGCGAGCTGGCAGCGGGGCAGGCACTGGAAAGGACACTTGATGCGCTGGCGGCACCGGCTGTCACGCCGGCCCTGCGCCAGCGGCTCCTGGACCTGCCGGATCTGGCAGGGTCGGCTACCCCGCCGGCACCGGCACGGCGGAGAGTCTGGCGCAGATCGCCGGGCTGGCACTGGCGTGGTGTGCTCGCGGGCGCTTTCGCAATGGGATTGATGGTGGGGTTTTCGCCGCTCGGCGAGATGCTTGATGGTGTGTTCGCACCGCAGCCCGGCATTGATATTGAGATCGTCCAGTGGACGGAAGAAGCAATGATAAGGATAACAGAATGAGTGAGACAGGTGGAATGGAATCGCCGGAAAAGAAACCGCAACGTCGCCGCTGGCTGAAGATTGTGCTGGTGGCATCGCTGGTGCTGAACCTGTTCGTGGTCGGCTGGATCGGCGCGCGCTGGGCGGCGCATGGCTGGTGGCAGTGGGGCGTGAGTCAGTATGGTGACTGGCCCGCCGCCGCCGGTGAGACCTGGCAGCGGAATCGACCTGCGTTTGAGGCACTGCGCGGTGATGCCGCCAGCGCGCTCAGCGAGGTGGCGGATACGCTTGAGGCGGAGCCTTTCGACCAGGCCGCGTATGACCAGGCGATCGGCAATCTTGCGGGAATCGGAAATCGATTCCTGGAGACCGGAGGCCTTGCGATGCAGGAGCTGGGCGGCAAGCTCAGCGCGGACGAACGAGCCCGTGCCGCAAAGCGTGCGCGTCGGCTGGCAGGTCGGATCGAGCAGGGGTGGGGGAGACGTCACAGAGATTACTAGGCCACTGCATCCGTTCCGCTTCTGCCGGGTATAGTTCGGTGGGAGCGGAGCGGTTACGGTTGGCACGATGGGGGACTTGCATAACTACGAACCCGTCCTCCTGACGATTGCCCTCTATCTCGCGGCGTTGGTCACGGGTCTTCTGGTCTTCCGGCGCCTCGGGTTGGGGGTCGCGCTCGGCTATCTGGCCGTAGGAGCCATCGCGGGGCCCACGGCACTCGGGCTGCTGGGTGGCAGCGAGGCGGGTGGCAGCGAGGCGATTAAGTCCCTGGCCGAATTCGGGGTCGTTCTTTTTCTGTTTGTGATCGGTCTTGAGCTTCGACCGGCGCGGCTTTGGAGATTGCGGATCGATCTGGTCGGGCTGGGCGGTGCCCAGCTCGTGATCACGACCCTGGTACTGGCGAGCGGCTTCCGCTTCGGGCTGGACTGGAGCTGGGCCGCATCGGTGGTGGTCGGGTCCGCCCTGTCACTTTCTTCGACCGCCTTCGGGGTGCAGCTGCTCGGCGAGCGCGGGGCTGTCGGGACACCGTTCGGGGATCGGGCGATTTCCATCCTGCTGTTCCAGGACATAGCGCTGGTGCCGTTGATCGCGCTGGCGGCCCTGTTCTCCCAGGCCGGGTTCGTCGTGGATGTCGCCGCGCAGGGCGGTGCCGTGCTGGTCGCACTCGGCTCGTTGGGGGTTCTTGTGCTGGTCGGGCATTTTGCCATCGGGCCGTTTTTCCGGCTGATCGCGCGTTCCGGGGTCGATGATGCGTTCACCGCCGGTGCCTTGCTGGTGGTTGCGGCCGCGGCCCTGCTGATGCGGTATGCCGGGCTGTCCATGGCCATGGGCGGCGTGATCGCCGGTGTGCTGCTGGCCGATTCGCAATACCGGCACCGGATCGAGGCCGCGGTCGACCCGTTCCGCGGGCTGCTGATCGGGGTGTTCTTTGTCGGCGTTGGGGCCAGCATCGATTGGGGGGTCGTTCTTCGCTCGTTCCACATCGCGCTCGGCGGTGCGGTGGCCCTGTTCCTGATCAAGGGCGTGATTCTGCTGGCACTGGTACGGATCCGCGGTGCGCGGATGGCACCGGCCCTGCGCACGGCAGCCCTGCTGGGCCAGTCGGGGGAGTTCAGTTTCGTGCTGTTCGGCCTGGGGGTGGTCAGCGGGGCCCTGCCATCGGACACGGCCTCCGTGCTGACCGCGGTCGCGGCCCTGTCGATGGCTCTGACCCCGCTTGCCATGATGCTGGCCGACCGCTGGATCGCAAGCCGGACACCGGCGCCTTCCCGGGAGGCGGCGGAGGAGGATGCGGTTCTTACCGAGGAGGGAATGCCGGCCCCGACGATTCTGGTCGGCTGCGGGCGTTTCGGACAGACGGTGGCCGAGGTGCTGAAGCGGCGCGGGCACGAGCTTTTGATGATTGACTCCAATGCCGAACGTGTTCGGGTGGTGCGTTCGCAGGGGCATGAGGTGGTGTACGGGGAGCTCGACGAGGCGTTTCTGAATGTGGTGGTCCGGCGGGGCGTGCGGGCCTTTTTCGTCTGCATCGACGACGCAGCCAGTTCGCTGGAGGTGGTCAGCCGTGTGCGCGGGCGGTTCCCGGACGCGCTGATCCTGGTGCGCACCGAGGACCGTCTGGCGCAATGGGAGGCGGTGGAGGTCGGGGCCGATTTTGCCGTGCGGGAGGTTTTCGAATCGGCTCTGTCCATGGCGCGCGCGGGGCTGGAATATCTCGGCGACCGGGAAGCGGCGGAGGAGGTGATCGAGGAGTTCCGGCGCGAGGACGCCGAGCGGTTCGACACCATGCAGGCGCGCTATACGCGGGACGGGCCGGATTTGGAGGCTTCCCCGCCAGACGCTGCGGCCCTGGATGCGGATGATGAGGAAGACGGGGAGGTGCCACCGGTGCCGACGCGTCGGCGCCGGCCGTTTTCATTTGCGCCGGTGCTGGAGCGGCTGCGGAGCCGCTGGCAGGGAAGGTCCCGCAAGGCTCCAAGCACGGAATAACGATCGGGCTTGTGTCCGCTGATGCCTGACTCCAATCCGGTGTCAGGGATGCGGTCGGCATGGATACGGCCGGTTGGTTAGCACCCGCCACTGCCCGGGAAGCCCGGATTTGGGGAATGCGGCCGTATTGTATATTATACGCTACGGAAACGGCGGGACTGAGGAGTGACAGCATGACCGATCCCCGGACGCCTCGCGGCCGGACGGCCTTCCACTGCAATCTGGTCTATGAGGTGCTGGCCGGTGCCGAGGGGCCGATGACGGCCTATGAACTTCTTTACGCGGTGCGGCCGGCGGGCATTTCTGCCCCGCCCACCATCTACCGTGCGCTGGCCCGGCTGGTGGCCCGTGGCCTGGCACACCGGATCGAGAGTCTGAACGCCTATGTCGCCTGCACCTGCGAGCACCGGCAGGAGGGGCATTCCCTGTTCCTGATCTGCGACCGCTGCGGCAACGCACGCGAACTGGCGGAGGCCGGCGCGTTTGCGCGGCTTGCGGCCTGCGCCGGGAAGACCGGCTTCGAGGTGGAGCGCGCCTCGGTGGAGATGCATGGCGTCTGCGCCGCTTGCGTGGCACCGGCCGGGTCGGGGTCCTGAGATGCGTGTTTCCTTGCCGGGTGGAATGAGTCTGCTGCGGATGGGAAGTGCCGGCCGGCTTGTCTGCGCTACGCTTCTTTCCCTGCTGGTCTGGTGCGCGGTCTTCTGGTCTGTCGGCTGATCCGGGGTTGAGGAATGACGACCCATCTGCCGGAAAGCGCGATCGAGCTCCGCAATCTGACGCTTGGCTATGACCGGCATCCGGCGGTGCACCATCTCGATGCGACCATCCGGGCGGCTTCGCTGACGGCCGTGGTCGGCCCCAACGGGGCCGGCAAGACCACCCTGTTGCGGGGCATCGCCGGAATTCTGAAACCACTCGACGGGGCCGTGCATCTGTCCGGCTCCGTCCGGCGTGGCGTCGCCTATCTTCCGCAGCGGGTCGATATCGACCGGGAATTTCCGGCCACGGTGTTCGAACTGGTGGCCATGGGACTCTGGTCCCGGATCGGCTCGTTCGGGCCGGTCACGCGGGCGATGCAGGGGCAGATTGAATCCGCCCTCGCCGCCGTAGGGCTGGAGGGGCTTGCGGAACGGACCGTGGGGTCCCTTTCGGGCGGGCAGCTGCGGCGGGTGATGTTCGCACGGCTGTTTGTCCAGGATGCGCAGGTGCTGCTGCTCGACGAACCGTTTGTGGAAGTGGACGAGGCGGCGGTCGCCGATCTGATGGCGGTGATCCAGCGCTGGTACCAGGAGGGCCGGGTGGTGATGGCGGTGCTGCACGATCTGGACGAAGTGCGAGGGGGGTTTCCGGATGCGCTGTTGCTGGCGCGGGAGCTGATCGCCCACGGGCCGACCGAGGAGGTGCTGACGGAAGAAAATATCGAGCGGGCCCGGCGCAGTTGCGAGGTGTTCAACGACCGGGCACTGGCATGCGAACGCGGGAGGCCGATGGCCTGATGTACGAAGCCCTGATCCTGCCGTTCCTGGAATATGAATTCATGCGCCGGGCCCTGGCCGGCTGTCTGGCGGTCTCTCTCGGGGCCCCCCCGGTGGGCGTGCTTCTCGTGCTGCGGCGCATGAGTCTGACCGGGGATGCCATCGCGCATGCGATCGTGCCGGGGGTTGCGGTGGGCTATCTGGTGGCCGGGCTGTCGCTGGCCGCACTCACGGTCGGCGGAATCGTGGCCGGTCTCGCGGTGATGCTGCTGGCGGGATTTGTGGCCCGCTCGACGGTCATGCGGGAGGATGCAAGTCTTGCCTCCTTTCACCTGATCGCGCTCGCGGCCGGCGTTCTGATCATCTCGCTGCGGGGGGGCAATCTCGATCTCCTGCATCTGCTCTTCGGGGCCGTGCTGGCACTGGATGATTCGGCCCTCTATCTGCTGGCTTCCGTCGCCACGGTCACGCTGGCGGCCCTCGCGCTGCTCCTCCGGCCGTTGGTGATGGAGTGTCTCGACCCGACCTTCCTGCGCTCGGTGAGCCGCATGGGTTCCCGGGTCCATTACGTGTTCCTGGTCCTGGTGGTGCTCAATCTCGTGGCCGGATTCCATGCGCTCGGCACCTTGCTGGCCGTCGGGATCATGATCCTGCCCGCGGCCTCGGCCCGGTTCTGGGCCCGCGGCATCGCGGGTCTGTTCGGCACGGCCATGCTCTTCGGGGGACTCAGCAGTTTCGTTGGACTGTTGCTTTCCTATCACGGCGGCCTGCCGGCCGGCCCGGCGATCGTCTGCGCGGGGGGCGGGTTCTACGTGGTCTCGCTGGTCTTGGGGAGCAACGGCAGTCTGCGCGCGACCCATTTCCCCCGCCGCCATCTCGAAGCCTGAACGGACGGAAGGCATTCTCTCGATGCGCGCCGGCTCAAGAGTTTGCGCCTTGTGGAGCCTGGCGGTGTTCTGTGCCGGCATGGCTTCCGGGTCCGCGGCCGGGTCCGCGCAGGTGAGTGCGGTGGCGAGTTTCAGCATTCTCGCCGATATGGTGGGACAGATCGGCGGGGAACGGGTCGCGGTGGTGCCTCTGGTCGGTGCCGGGGGCGATGCCCATGTGTTCCGGGCGTCGCCGGCGGATGTGCGCAGGATTGCCGGGGCGGACATCCTGTTCGTCAACGGGCTCGGCTTTGAAGGGTGGCTCGACCGGCTGGTCGAGGTTTCAGGCTATGACGGGCCGGTCATTGTTGCGAGTGCCGGGGTCGATGCGCTCGCCGCGGAGCCGGAAGACGGGCATGACGGAGATGATGGCGGCCTCCCGGCCGAGGTCGGGGGTCACGCGCATCTGGGCTACGATTCCCATGCTTGGCTGAGTCCGGTCAACGCCCGCGTCTATGCGGGCAACATCGCCGATGCGCTGATCCGGCTCGACCCTTCCGGCGGGGAGGTGTATTCCGCGAATCTGGCCCGGTATCTGGAGGAGATTGCCGAGGTCGACAGGGAGGCGCGGGCGGTGGTTGCCGCGATACCGGCGGCCCGGCGGGTCTTGATCACTTCCCATGATGCGTTCGGGTATTTCGCCTACGAATACGGAATCGAATTTCTCGCTCCGGTCGGTCGGGTGACCGGTTCCGAGGCCTCCGCCGCGGATCTGGCGGCGATCATCCGGCAGATTCGTGCGCGGGGCGTCTCGGTGGTTTTTCTCGGCAGCATTTCCAATCCGCGCCTGCTCCGGCAGATCAGCCGTGAGACCGGTGCGCGGATGGGGGGCAAGCTTTATTCGGACACACTTTCCGGACCGGACGGGCCGGCCTCCAGCTATCTTGAGATGATGCGGCACAACATCCGGCAGATCGCGGAAGGGCTGGCTCCGTGACCATGGCGCGGGCGGGCGTTTCCGCCGCCCGGATCCGGCTCAGTAGAATCCCAGCTCCATCCGCGCCTCATCGCTCATTCGCGACATTTCCCAGGGCGGATCCCAGACCAGCCGCACATCGACGGTCCGCACGCCGGCCAGCGGCTCGACGGCATCCGCGACCATCCCCGGCATTTCGCCGGCGACCGGGCAGCCGGGTGCGGTGAGCGTCATGTCGATCTCGACCGCGCTCTCCTCGCTGATCTGGATTCGGTAGATCAGGCCGAGATCGTAGAGATTGACAGGAATTTCCGGGTCGTAGACGGTACGGATCGCCTCGACGATCTCGTCGAACAGCGGATGCTCGGTCGAGGAGGGGGCAATGAGGTCTTCGTTTTCCGCAGGCTGCGTCTTGGCGTCGGTATGCGGCTCCATCGCAGGCTCTCCTCGCATCGCATGGTTTCTTCGAGTGACCAAACAGAAGGATAGCACCCTGGGTGCCTTCCTGCAGTTGCGGTTTTCGCCCTTCCGGAAACGGCATCGGCATCGGGCGGATATTTGACCGGCGCGATCTGTGCGAACATCCTTCGCGTATGTCTGCTCCCCGCTCATTTTCCTTTGAGGTTCTCAGCCGCGACGGTGCCGCCCGCCGCGGGCGTCTGGTGCTTGCCCATGGCGAGGTCGCGACCCCGGCTTTCATGCCGGTCGGCACGCTGGGTGCCGTCAAGGGCATGCTGCCGGAGAATGTCGCCGCGACCGGGGCCGAGATGGTGCTGGCCAATGCCTACCATCTGATGCTGCGCCCGGGCGCGGAGCGGATTGCCGAACTCGGTGGGTTGCACCGGTTTTCGGGGTGGAGCGGCCCGATCCTCACAGATTCCGGCGGCTATCAGATCCATTCGCTCGCGGCCCTGCGCGAAGTGGATGAGGAGGGCGCATCCTTCCGCAGTCATGTCGATGGCAGCCTGCACCGGCTCACGCCGGAACGGGCGGTGGAGGTCCAGGACCTTCTGGGCTCGGATGTCGTGATGGTGCTCGATGAATGCGTCGGCTGGCCCGCGTCGCGGGAACGGGCTGCCAGTGCTATGGAGCGAAGCATGCGATGGGCGGAGCGGTCGCGGGCCGCGTTCCGGGGCGGGGCGGGCCGGGCGATTTTCGGCATCCAGCAGGGCGGCACGTTCGGGGATCTGCGGGTGGAATCCAGCCGCCGGCTCATCGAGGCAGGCTTTGACGGCTACGCCATTGGCGGGCTGGCGGTCGGTGAGCCGCATGCGGAGATGCTTTCCGCTCTTGACGGGGCGGCCGCCACGCTGCCGGAGGATCGACCGCGCTATCTGATGGGGGTCGGCAAGCCCGCCGATATCGTCGGTGCGGTGCTGCGGGGTGTCGATCTCTTCGACTGCGTGCTGCCAACCCGGTCCGGGCGCAACGGCCAGGCCTTCACCCGGCGGGGTGTCATCAACCTCCGCAACGCCCGGCATGCCGGAGACCCGCGCCCCCTGGATCCGGATTGCGACTGCCGGTGCTGTACGGGTCCGTCGCGGGCCTATCTGCACCACCTCGTGCGGGTGGGTGAAATCGGTGCTTCGATGTTTCTCACCTGGCACAATCTGCATTACTACCAGGAGTTGCTGGCCGGGCTGCGGGAGGCGATATCGGTCGGCACGGTCGAGGACTATGCCAGGAAATTTGCGGATGCGGAGGGGGATCTTCCCGTTTGCTAGCTGTAGAGGCTCAGCAGACTGCTTTTGCTGAAACCGAATCTAAGGTCTTCTGCAATCTCTGTACCGAGCTCGACATCCGCCATATCCGTCTCTGCCCCTACACCCCGAGAACCAACAGCAAGGCCGAACGCTTCATACAGATCGCCTCTCAGGGAATGGCTTATGCCGCCGCCTATCAGACATCCACGCAACGACGTAACCAGCTTCCAGCCGGCTTCATCGCTGCAATTGGCACCGACCTCACAGGAGTCTCAAGGGCAAAGCACCCATCAGTAGACTTGTCTTAAGTGGCAACAACCTTGCCGATCTCTACATTTAAGATCACTGGAGCCGTGCGAGCCGTGCGAGCCATACTCTGAGATCCGCCTCGAACGTAGTCTCGCCCTGGAACACCATTCTGAAGATTTTTCCGCGGTGCCGGGCCTCCACAATATATTCTCCGGGCCTCAGGGGCCTCCCCAGGTCCGACGACTCGACTGTCAAGGGGACCCCGGCCAGAATATCCTCTTGATGGGCCTTCTCAAGTCGGATTACAGGCAGCTTCTGGCCCTTTTTCCGTTCGGCGTCGGGGACAATGCCGGGAATCCTCCTCGCGGGATCCTCTGCAAGAGCCAGAGTCGGAACCTCCGGGACAACTGAGGCAGTCGGCGGAGCGAGCACGTAGTCGACACCCCGCACGGAGCCGATCTCGGCATCAGGCATGGCGATGTGTCCGTCGGCGAGGTCCCGGTATCGGTCGCGCATGGTCACCCCCTCCGGAAGTGCTGCCGGGAAGTCTCTGTCGGGGCCGGAAACCTCCGTCGGATAGAACACCCCTCCTGCATTGGGGCCTGCGGGCGCTCCAGCCTCGTCAAGTTGCGCAGGGGGGAGCGCATCGAGCACCGCATCCAGGTTCAGCTGCTGTCGGCCAGAATACGGTCCCGCGATATCAACGGGATCAGGATATCGGGGTCTGCGGCGGGCTCGTGCAAACTCAAGCAACTGATCGATTTCGCTCTGATCGATCGGTGGTCCGGTCATTGTGCCATCATAGACCTTGTGCAGAAAAAAATCTGGCTTCCCGTATTCCCCGGTTTCCGGGTCCAATCTCGCGCTGCCCTCTGTCCCCACACGAATCTCAAAGTCGGATGGATCCATCAACGCCCCGGTGTGCGGATGAGTCACGCGCAATACATGGTCGGGGTCTACTCCCCATAAACTCCCCTCGTCTCCGACGAGTGGACGGGAATCGCCAAACATGGGTCCCTCGACCTGAATGTAGTATTTCCCCCCAGGTGTATCAGGCGGATATGCGTCAAAATCTTGAAGCATGGGGCGCTCTCCCAAAACTTCTCTTGTGGAATCTTCTGGGTATACGGGAGGCTCATTCCCCCCGGCGTGAACGGGAACGTAAGCCGGATCCGGAGCCACCGGAGGCCGCTGGGCCAGATTTTCGGGTCCTGTCGGCTCCGAAGATCCGTCCAGAGCCGGATTCACAGGCTCCCTTACCGTCGTATCACCAATATCACCCTGGTTTGGGGAAGAGGCCCCACCGCTGTCGGGCAGGGGCTTCTCGCGGACGGGCACCTCATCAAGCGCACCGATCTCGGCATGGGGATCGTCGCCCAATTGGCCACCATTGTTCGTAGATGGGCCGTCGCTTACCCAGCGGGCACCGGTGGAATCCAGCTTCGGCTGCGGGTTGTCGATCTCGGCAGGCCGATTCCAACCAGGCGGCAGGTACTGGGCCCCCCCACCGGGCTGGGCCATAAGATCGCCGTCTCCCTCCCGCATTTGATCAAGCCGCGCGCTCTGGGACCCGAACCACTCCTCAACAGACTCTACTCCACCGGACTCTTGCCTGCGCGCTGCTTCCTCAAGAAACGCATTCGAACTCATTGCGTTGTTGAGAATAATTCGAACGGTGGGAACAGGATCGTCCATCCCGGGGACGACTGCGTTTGGATCGGCCGGTCTGAACCCCGTCGGTACTCTGGCGTACTCCCAGGCCTCGCCAACTTGTCCCCTCCCCGGGACGTCCGGCCGGATCGTATATGTAACAATATCGAGGACTTTTTGATAGACCATCAATTCGGCTTCTATCTCATCAGGCGTTAACCCCGTGCGGTCGTGGATCGTGATCATTACGGTTGCGAAGAGATCTTCCGCCGTGGCCAGGGGGTCGTATTCATCTGATTCCGTCCGCCTCACAATCGTATCCCATAGATCCGCTTCCAGGACATCCAGCTCATAGGGCTCCCCGGCGAGTTGATTCTTCCTCGCCGTTTCACGCGCATGATCGAGGTAGGGAATCATCTGGTTGACGTAGTCGTCCGGGTCGAGATTAGCCCCAAGTTTTCTCTGATTCGCGTCCCGTTGTGCCTCAGCATTAACGAAAGTGTCCCGTAAAAGGGCCTCCGGATAGTCGTCCAGCTCATCCAGTGCCGTTCTCACGCGGGCGGCATTCTCGTGCTTGCCGGCCTTTGTGTTATCTTCGATCATCTTGAGAAGATGCCCCCTCGCGTGGTTATAGTTGGCTTTGTCTACTATTTCCTCTTGCATAGCCTTCGGGAGAGGCTGACTAGGATCAGATCGGACATCCCGCAGAGCCTGCTGCAGAACCCGCCGCGCATGCTCGTCAATCTGGTCCAGAGACTCTTTCATCTTGGCTGCGGATGATTGATTGCCATCTGCCAGGTCCTCGGCCATCTGCGCCTCGGCGGCGCTGACCCAATCCGTAGCCTCTGCCAGTTTTGCATCCGGGCCCTCCAACAGATCCTCGAGGTTGGCCTCGATCCGCCGGAGTGATTCCAGCTCCGCAGAAGTCTGCCCGATCTCCTCGGTATCGCGCCGCAGGTTTTGGACCTCAGTCAGCGGGTCATAGCCATGCTTCGTGCGGTCTGCGAGCAGATCATAGGTGTTGATCTCAAACTCAAGTACTTTGTATCGCGCAGTTTGTTCGGGATCCAGTGCGTCGAGTGCGTCGAGCTGGACCTGCTCGGCCTTGAGTGTGTCCCGGGTCTCGTAGAGATCGTTCAGCACATAAAGCCGGTTGTTCCGGTCCGGAAATGCTGCCATGTTTTGGGATCTCGGATGCTGCTTGAAGACCACAACTTCGTCCAGGATGCTTTGATAGAGATTGATCTCGTCCTGCGGAAGCTTGTTCAGTTCTGCAGCAGCCAGGAAATCCTCCGCTGTACGCTGCGGATCGGTGCCATAATTTCTCAGATTCCTCCAGATCACGTCCCAGGTCTGCTGCTGCTTGCTCGTCAATTTGGCCACACGCTCGTTGACCTCTGGAGCGAGCGCTGGATCGCCCTCTGGATCGACCGGAAGTAGTTGCACATCATCATTTCTACCTTCGATGCGACGTAGTAGCTGCTGGTCGTTGTATCGGTGTGGAAGAAGCTCATTGGCCTTGGCGCGCGCAATCGCGGCTTTCTGCCGCCGGTAAGCCAACTGTTCTCGCATCAGACTGTCAAGAGAGTCGAGCAGGCCGGAAATCTCCCGGGTCTTCGCGGTGTCGTCGAGGTCGGCTGCGGTTTGGTAGATTCTCCGGATACGCGTGATAACGTCGTCGAACTCCATAGTCCGGAGTTCCTCCGGGGGAATTGTGGAGTCGAGTCGCTGAAGTATGTCCTGGGCCGCCTGATTGGAGACTCGGGTGCCCTCCTGCATATGAAAATATGCCTCATTGTTGGGAGTCACCCGATCCTTCTCGCCGACGGCGTTCCAATCGCTCATGGCTTTCGGGTGATCGATATGGAACAGAGTGGGGTCTGCTTCCAGCCGCGTGATATCGTCATACACACGCAGATAGGCATACTGGCTATCGGACGACGACAGGGCACCATCGGCTTCGGCACTAGCCCGCATGTCCAGATAGGTATTCCTCGGGTCATACCCCTCCGCCACCGAGGACGTGATCTGCTCCCAGAGATTTCTCTGGATCCTCGCCTGCTCCTCGGGAATATCCCCCTGTCCAATATTGCGACCCATCACCTCCATCGCATCCAGTATGGCCTCGTGCTTGCGGGTGGAAATCAGAATCTCACTGTAGGCCTGATTCTCCTCCACCTCATCAAGGTCCGTTAATTCCCTGTCCGACACAGGCGCGCCCGAACCATCAGCTTCAGCAAGGGGTGCCGGCGGAAGTGTGTCCTCCAGACTGTCGGGATTCTGGCCCGCCGCGGGACTGGGGCTGTCGGGGACGAGTTGCGAGGGAGTGATATTGAGGTTCTGCCGGACTGCATCACGGGCATCGTCCGGATTCGCTATGCTTTGCCTGTATGTGATCACGTTCGGCGCTTCCGAGGGAATATCCCCGAGCCGACGCGGCGTGCTATCGGCACCGCTGGAGCCTGTCGTCAGCATGGATCCCTTCCATGCCCCCTTGAAGCGGTCCGGGGTATGAATGCCCTGCACCGTGGTCAGGACGTTTTTAACCCGCTTCTTGACTCCCTTCAGGGATTTCCACCATTTTTTGGTGCCGCTTTGGGCCGGCTCAATGTCCCCGGAGAGAAGCTTCGGATTCCAGTAATCCGACAGGTGCTCGGCGATGTTGAGCGCGGGATCTTCCGTGGCCCGGGGATGGATCGCCTCTTCCAGCACCCCTGGAGTCAGTGCCATATCCGGTATCGGACCGCCATATGCTCCACGCATATCGTCCAGCACCGTTTGGGCGGCGCGCCGAACCTCCGTATCCAGATAGATGGACTGGCTCAGCCCCTCCAGTGTTTCGGTGGGGTCTACACCATGGCGGAGGTCCCGGGCCGCAAGATCGTAGAAATTGGCAAGATGGAGGTCATACGAGCTCCCGGCTTGGAATGTCTCATCCATTTGGAGGGCCGCATCCAGATGGGTGCCGGATTTCTGGCTAAGGAACCAGGCAGTCTGGGTGGTTTTGCCGTCGACGGCACCCTTCGGTGGCGTTGTCCCGACCTGCTCGGCCCAGAGAAGGGCGTCCCCCATGATGAACCTCATGCGCTGGTCCAGCGTGATAAGGCCATTGTTGAGTTCCCGAATGCGTTGAACGTTTTCGGGGGTATTGGGCAAAGTTGACAGCTCGGCACGCATCATTTCCTCAACCTGCGTGGGAGACAGGCTGTGCGGAGAGCTGAGGCGCTGGTCCAACGTCATCAGGGCATTGTTCAGTTCCTGAATGCGCTGGGCGTTTTCGGGGGTCTCGGGCAGAGATGCCAGCTCGGCCTCCAGCGCTTCCTTGACCCTCGGGGAGCCTGCGACATCCAGATCCGTCAACATGTACTGCGCCTGGGTGGTGGCTCGGGTGTGGGTGTCGCTCAGGGAGCCCCGGTTATGGGTGATCACGTCCAGTACCTCTCGATCGGACACCGCATCGAACTCAAATCGGGTGAGGGCGACACCCGACGTGTCGGCATCCGCAAGAGCCTGCCGGATCGGAGTCATGGCATCGATGATGCCCTGTAGGTCTGCCTGAAGGGCCTTGTACGCCTCCGCTCCATCGGGTCCGTTGGTTCTTGTGCGGAGAGAGATCATGCCATCCAGGTAGTGGATCGGGTCGTAGCCTTGACTGAGCGTCTCCTGTACGTTGCTAATAGCTGTAATTTGGTCGCTGAGTTGCAGCATTCGTGCCTCCTCCACGTCTGTGCGACCCACAATATCGCCCAGCGGCATCATCTCCTCCAGCGCCACCTTTTGCCTGTCCGCGAGTATGGCGGAGAGTTGGTTCCTGTCCACATTATCGGGCAGGAGGGGCCTTTGGGAGTACACCGTCTCGGCGGTCTCCAGCCCCGCATACATCCGGGAGTGAACTCCTTCCTCGATGTCCGTCATGGCCTGCTGGATCTCCCGGGCACGTCTGGCACTGTCGGGGCCCGGGTCCGCGGCGAGCGCATCACGCAATGTGCGCAGCTTTCTGTACTGATCCCCCGGGGTCTCGCCGGCGTCCTGGAGATTGTGCTGGCTGTAGAAATTCGGCTCCGACCCGACCAGCTTGGAGAGCACATCGTTTACATAGGTGTTCGACTGATCCTGTGATTCCAGAATGATCGCATAGGCATGACCATCGGTGGAACTGCCCGGGTCGTCGCTCAACAACCGATCCCACCGGCCGCGGCCCGCATAGTCTATCACTTTCTCGTAATCGAACGTCTTCGGATCTTCTGAAATCCGCGGCGGGTTTCGCCGGTGGTAGGTCCGGCCATCGGGCTCGGCCCCATCACCCGCTGCAGCAGGAGGGTTCGCGCCGTCCCCGGCCTGGTCGACATGCTGCGTCTCCGGATAGTCTATCTGCTGGCCGGCGAAGTCATCCTGCCAGTCCGGGTTGTCGTAAGCACTCCCGTCCGTAAGGGTCACCGTTCGTTCGCCTGAAGCGTCCTCGACGACGACCAGATGCTGGTCCGCCACATCTACGTCTACCTCGGCATTGACCCGCCGGAGGAACTCGTCCCTCACTTTCGCCGCATCCTCCGCAGATCCGCCGCTCTCCGCAGCCTCGTTCATCTCGGCCAGCCGCTGGGCATCGCCCAGATTGTCCGCCGTATCCGAAGTGCGGGCCGGGGCCGCATCCACATGCACGTCCACAATTACCCTGAGGAGCTGCCGGCCATCCTCTGTGTCTTCCACCCCGACGATAGTGTCGGCACCGGTCGCGATGGACGGATTCGCCAGCATGCTGCCGGACCCGGCACCGGGTGCGGCCGGGGGAGGGGAGGCACTGGCTCCGCCCGCGGGCGCGCCGGCACCCGGGACCAGATTGCGGGGACCCGTCATGGCCTTGAGAAGCGGGCGGAAGCCCGCGGCCTGGGTCACAAATGTCGGGCCGGAAAAATTCACCGCACCGGCGTTGTGCAGCCCGGCACCGTATTCCCGCTCAAAGGACATCCCGTAGAGCTCGACCAGGGCCCCATCCACGGCCGCGATGCCGAGCTTCTCCTCCATCCCCATCAGCCCGCACAGCCACAGGTCGCCCGCCACCGTGGTCCGGACCCCTACCCCGACCACCAGGTCGTCGCTCATGCCGGCAGCCAGAACTTCCGGCCCGATATGGGTGTCCACAAAGGTGCCGCCGAGAATGCCGGTGTCTCCCTTGCCCTTGAGGTTGAGATGGCCCCGAACGGTGGTGCTCATCCGGGTCGACTGCGTGATGCCGTCCCCCCCGGTGTGCTCGGTATAGGTGCCGCCCACATCCAGGCGGTCCGTGCCCTGCACATAACTCTGCGGACCGGACTCAGCCAGGCCCAGGCCGACCTCGATGTGGTCTGAATCACCCCGCCGGACGGACTGCCCAAGTGTGATGAGGGTCAGCTGCTCCGCCCGCGCTTCACTCGCATATCGGAGCTCGAACGGATCTTCAGATCCACCGTTGGTTGGACCGGGCTCGGTCGTGCTCCGGGCGGTGGAAGGCCCCCCGCCGGCGGCCGACGGCAAAATGCTTCTTCCGGAGCTCGGAGTAGGGGACTCAACGGTCTGTATTTCGCCGTCTACCATGGTGACCCCGCCCGGTTTTCAGTCTCCGGATCAGTTTTCAGCCTTGTGCAGCCCCTTCTGCACCATCGGCCCTGTCAAGGGCCCCGGATGCTTTCCAGGTGTGAACGGCAGAGAGATTGTTGCCCATTCCGCCCTGATCTGGCATGTAGGCACTTTTCAAAAATAACCAACCCCCAAGAGGATCGAATGAACACCCACAGGAATATCCGATTGACGCCGTATAGTTGGGAAGAGCTGGTGCGCCGCGTGCTCCAGGAGGGGATGACCGTGTCTGCCGGGCGAGGCGGTCGCGTTGATCGGACCGTCCGGCTCCGGAAAATCGACCCTGCTGCACGGCCGGGCTGCTCGATACGCCGGATTCCCGCAGGGTGTGCATCGGTGGTGCGATGCCAGGACGGCGAATGACGCGGAGCGGACGAGACTACGCCGGATTCATATCGGCTGCGTCTATCAGTTCCACCATCTGCTTCCCGAACTCAGCGCGATCGAGAATGTGTCGGTGCCCTTGCTGATCGCCGACCGTCGCGGGCCTATCTGCACCACCTCGTGCGGGTGGGTGAAATCGGTGCCTCGATGTTCCTTACCTGGCACAATCTGCATTACTACCAGGAGTGGCTGGCCGGGCTGCGGGAGACGATATCGGCTGGCACGGTGGAGGCTTATGCCGGGCAATTTGCGGATGCGGAGGGGGATCTTCCCGTCTGCTAGCTGTAGAGGCTCAGCAGACTGCTTTTGCTGAAACCGAATCTAAGCTCTTCTGCAATCTCTGTACCGAGCTCGACATCCGCCATATCCGTCTCTGCCCCTACACCCCGAGAACCAACAGCAAGGCCGAACGCTTCATACAGATCGCCTCTCAGGGAATGGCCTATGCCGCCGCCTATCAGACATCCACGCAACGACGTAACCAGCTTCCAGCCGGCTTCATAGCTGCAATTGGCACCGACCTCACAGGAGTCTCAAGGGCAAAGCACCCATCAGTAGACTTGCCTTAAGTGGCAACAACCTTGCCGATCTCTACCTTTGCCACTGGAGCCGTGAGAGCCATGCTCTGAGATCCGCCTCGAACGTAGCCTCGCCCTGGAACACCATTCTGGAGATTTTCCCGCGGTGCTGGGCCTCCACAATATATTCTCCGGGCTTCAGGCGCCTCGTCAGGTCCGGCGACCCGACTTTCAAGGGTTCCCCGACCAGAATGTCCTCTTGATGGGCCTTCTCAAGCCGGACTACAGGCAGGTTCTGGCCTTTTTTCCATTCGGCACCGAGGACAACGCCGGCAAGCGTCCTCCGGTGCTCCTCCACAAACACAAACTCCAGAGTCGAAACCTCCGGGACAACTGAGGCAGTCGGCGGAGCGAGCACGTAGTCGACACCCCGCACGGAGCCGATCTCGGCATCAGGCATGGCGATGTGTCCGTCGGCGAGGTCCCGGTATCGGTCGCGCATGGTCACCCCCTCCGGAAGTGCTGCCGGGAAGTCTCTGTCGGGGCCGGAAACCTCCGGCAGATAGAACACCCCTCCTGCATTGGGGCCTGCAGCCGCTCCAGCCTCGTCAAGTTGCTCAGGGGGGAGCGCATTGAGCACCGCATCCAGGTTCAGCTGCTGTCGGCCAGAATACGGTCCCGCGATATCAACGGGATCAGGATATCGGGGTCTGCGGCGGGCTCGCACAAACTCAAGCAACTCATCGATTTCGCTCTCATCGGTCGGTGGTCCGGTCATTGTGCCATCAAAGACCTCGCTCACACGAAACGGCGGCGGCACGTATTCCCCGGTCACCGGGTCGGTTCTCCCGTCGCCTATAAATAGCCCCACACGAATCTCATACTCGGATGGATCCAGCACCGCCCCGGTCTTCGGATCAGTAACGCGCAATGCAAAATCCGGATCTACTCCCCATAAAGCTCCCCCGTCTCCGACGAGTGCATTGGCATCGCCAAACCGGGCCCCGTCGACCTGAATGTAGGATTTCCCCCCAGGTTTGTCAGGCGGAAATGCGTCAAAATCTCGGGTCAGGAGGCGCTGTCCAGAAACTTCTCTTGTGGAATCTTCTGGGTGTACGGTAGGCCCATTCCGGGTGCGAACGGGAACGTAATCCGGATCCGGCTCCGGCTCCGGAGTCGCCGGCAGAGGCCGCTGGGCCAGATTCTCGGGTCCTGTCGGCTCTGGAGACTCGTCCGGAAGCTCCGGCAGAGGCCGCTGGGCCAGATCCTCGGATCCTGTCGGCTCCGAAGAGCTGTCGGGCAGGGGCTTCTCGCGGACGGGCACCTCATCAAGCGCACCGATCTCGGCATAGGGATCGTCGGCCAATTGGCCACCATTGTTCGTAGAGGGGCCGTCGCTTGCCCAGCGGGCACCGGTGGAATCCAGCTTCGGCTGCGGGTTGTCGATCTCGGCAGGCCGATTCCAGCCGAGCGGCAGGTCCCGGGCCCCCCCACCGGGGTGGGCCAGAAGGTCGCCGTCCCCCTGCCGCATTTGATCCAGCCGCGCGCTCTGGGACCCGACCCACTCCTCAGCAGACTTTACTCCACCGGACTCTTGCCTGCGCGCGGCTTCGTCAAGAAACGCATTCGAACTCCATGCGTTGTTGAGAATAATTTGAACGGTGGGAACAGGCTCGTCCAGCGGGGGAATGATTGCGTTCGGATCGTCCGGTCTGAACAGCGTCGGTGATCTGGCGAGGTCCCAGGCCTCGCCAACTTGTCCCCTCGGCGGGACGTTCGGCCGGATATCGTTTCTAAGAATATCGAGGATCTTTTGATAGACCAGCAATTCGGCTTCTATATCATCAGGAGTTATCCCCGTGCGGTCGTGGATCGTGATCATTACGGTTGCGAAGAGATCTTCCGCCGTGGCCACGGGGTCGTATTCATCTGATTCCGTCCGCCTCAGAATCGTATCCCATAGATCCGCTTCCAGGACATCCAGCTCATAGGGCTCCCCGGCGAGTTGATTCTTCCTCGCCGTTTCACGCGCATTATCGAGGTAGGGAATCATCCGGTTGACGTAGTCGTCCGGGTCGAGATCATCCGCAAGTTTTCTCTGATTCGCGATCCGTTGTGCCTCAGCATTAACGAAAGTGTCCCGTAAAAGGGCCTCCGGATATTCGTCCAGCTCATCCAGTGCCGTTCTCAAGCGGGCGGCATTCTCGTGCTTGCCGACTATTGTGTTCGAGTTGATCTCCTTGAGAAGATGTCCCCTCGCGTGGTAATAGTTGGCTTTGTCTACTATTTCCGTTTGCGTATGGGCGTCGAGAGGCTGACTAGGATCAGATCGGGTATCCAGCAGAGCCTGCTGCAGAACCCGCCGCGCATGCTCGTCAATCTGGTCCAGAGACTCTCTCATCTTGGCTGCGGATGATTGATTGCCGGCTACCCGGTCCTCGGCCATCTGCTTCTCGGCGGCCCTGACCCAATCCGTAGCCTCTGCCAGTTTTGCATCCGGGCCCTCCAACAGCTCCTGGAGGTTGGCCTCAATCCGCCGGAGTGTTTCCAGCTCCGCAGGAACCTCCCCGAGCTCCTCGGTATCGCGCCGCAGGTTTTGGATCACAACCAGCGGGTTATGGCCTTGCTTCGTGCGCTCTGCGAGCAGACCATAGGTGTTGATCTCAAACTCAAGTTCCTTGTATCGCGCAGTTTGTTCGGGATCCAGTGCGTCGAGTGCGTTGAGCTGGGCCTGCTCGGCCTTGAGTGTGTCCTGGGTAGAGTAGAGATCGTTCAGCACATAAAGCCGGTTGTTCTGGTCCGGAAATGCTTGCATATGCCGGGATCTTGGATTCATCTTGATGGCCACAACTTCGTCCAGGATGTTTCGATAGACCGCGATCTCGTCCTCCGGAAGCTTGTGCAGTTCTGCAGCAGCCAGGAAATCCACCGCCGTACGTTGCGGATCGACGCCCTCATTTTTCATACGCTTCGAGATCACGTCCCAGGCCTGCTGCTTCTTGCTCGTCAAACTGGCCTCACGCGGGTCGATATCTGGATTGATCTGCAAAGCTTGCACCTGGCCATTTTTAGCCTCGAGGCGAACTACTATCGCCTGGTCGTTGTATTGGTGCGGAAGAAGCTCATTGGCCTTGGCGCGCGTAATCGCGGCTTGCTCTCGCCGGTAAGTCAACTGTTCCCGCATCTGAGCGTCAAGAGAGTCGAGCAGGCCTGAAATCTCCCGGGTCTTCGCGGTGTCGTCGTTTTTGGCTGCGGTTCGGTAGAGTGCCCTGATACGAGCGATAACCTCGTTGAACTCCATGCCCCGGAGTTCATCTAGGGGAATTGTGGTGTCGAGTCGCTGAAGCACGTCCTGGGCCGCCTGATTGGAGACTTCGGTGCCCTGCTGCATATGAAAAAATGCCTCATTGTTGGGAGCCAGCCGATCCTTATAGGCTGCGTTGTTCCAATCGCTCATGACTTTCGGGTAATCGAGATGGAACAGGGTGGGGTCTGCTTGCAGCTCCAGGATAGCGTCAAACGCACGCAGATAGGCATAGTGGCTATCGGACGACGACAGGGCACCATCTGCTTCGGCACTAGCCCGCATGCGCAGATAGGTATTCATCGGGTCATACCCCTCCGCCACCGAGGACTTGATCTGCTCCCAGAGATTTCTCTGGATCCTCACCTGCTCATCGGGAATATCCCCCTGTCCAATATTGCGACCCATCACCTCCATCGCATTCAGCACGGCTTCGTGCTTGCGGGTGGAAATCAGAATGTTACTGTTGGCTTGATTCTCCTCCACCTCATCGAGGTCCGTTAATTCCCTGTCCGACACAGGCGCGCCCGAACCATCAGCTTCATCAAGGGGTGCCGGCGGAAGTGTGTCCTCCAGACTGTCGGGATTCTGGCCCGCCCCGGGACTGGGGCTGTCGGGGACGAGTTGCGAGGGAGTGATGTTGAGGTTCTGCCGGACAGCATCACGGGCATCGTCCGGATTCGCTATGTTTTGCCTGTATACGGCCATGTTCGGCATTTCCGAGGGCATATCCCCGAGCTGACGCGGCGCGCTATCGGCACCGCTGGAGCCTGCCGTCAGCTTGGATCCCTTCCATCCCTGGAAGTGGTCCGGGGTATGAATGCCCTGCAACGTGGTCAGGATGCCTTTAACCCGTTTCTTGACTCCCTTCAGGGATTTCCACCATTTTTTGGTGCCGCTTTGAGCCGGCTCAATGTTTCCGGAGAGAAGCTTCGGATTCCAGTAATCCGGCAGGTGCTCGGCGATGTTGAGCGCGGGGTCTCCCGTGGCCCGGGGATAGATCGCATTTTCCAGCACCCCTGGACTCAGTGCCATATTCGATATCGGACCGCCATATGCTCCGCGCATATCGTCCAGCACGGTTTGGGCAGCTCGCTGAATCGCCGGATCCAGATAGGTGGCTTGGCTCAGCCCCTCCAGTGTCTCGGTGGGGTCTACACCCTTGCGGAGATCCCGGGCCGCAAGATCATACAAATTGGAGAGATGGAGATCATACGTATCTCCGCTTCCTATGGCCGCCTGCAGATGAGTGTCGGACTTCTGCGAAAACGTCCAGGCCACCTGGGCGGATTTCTGGCGGGCATCGGGCGACAGAGCCTGCGGCGCATCCACCCCGGTCTGATCAACCCAGAGAAGGGCGTCGCCCATAATGTTTTTCATGCGCTGGTCCAGCGTCACAAGGGCATTGTTCAGTTCCTGAATCCGCTGGGCATTTTCGGGGGTATCGGGCAAAGATGCCAACTCGGCATTCAGCATTTCCTCAACCTGCGTGGGAGACAGGGTGTAGGGAGAGACCTCGCTCGTGAATCTCCCGACCCCCGTCTCTGTCAGAATGTACTGTGCCTGGGTTCTGGCTCGGGTGTTTGCGTCGCTCAAGGTGTGTCGGTTTGCGGTGATGACCTCCAGAGCCTCGGGGTCGGAAGCCGCCGCGAAGTCAAATCGGGTGAGGGCGACACCCGTTGTGTCGGGGTCCGAAAGCGACTGCTTGATCGGAGTCATGGAATCGAGCAGATGTTGAATGTCTGCCTGAACGGCCTTGTAAGCTTCCGCTCCATCGGGTCCGCCGCCTCGGGAGCTAAGAGCGATCATGCCATCCAGGTAGTGGACCGGGTCGTAGTCCACCCGGACCGTGTCCAGTGTGATGTTAACAGCTGTAATTTGGTTGCTGATTTTCTGCGCTCGTGCAACCTCCTGGTCTGATAGCTCCCCCGACATATCGATCGCCGCCATCTCATCCATCAACGCTGCTTTCTTGTTCACAAGCAGGGTCTCGATTTGGCTCTTGTCCATATCGTCGGGCAAGGGGAGCCTGAGGGTATACACCGTCTCGGCGGTCTCCAGCCCCGCATACAGCCGGGAGTGAACTCCTTCCTCAATGTTCGTCATGGCCTGCTGGATGTCCCGAACGCGTGTGGCACTGTTGGGGTCCGCGGCGAGCGAATCACGCAACCTACGCAGCTTTCTGTACTGATCCCCCCGGGTCTGGTTGGCGGCCTGGAGATTGTGCTGGTTGTAGAAATCCGGTTCCGATCCGACCAGCCTGGCGACCACATTGTCTATATGGGTATTCGCCTGATCCTGTGCGTCCAGAATGATCGTATAGGCATGACCATCGGCGGAATCGGCCGGACCGTCGCTCAACAATCGATCCCACCGGCCGCCACCCGCATAGTCCATCACTGTCTCGTAATCGAACGTCTTCGGGTCTTCAAGAATCAGCGGCTGGTTTCGCCGGTAGCGCCGCTCAGGGATGTCGGGCCCGGCCCCATCACCTGCCGCAGGGGCGGGCGGGGCACCCGCTGCAGCGGGAGGGTTCGCGCCGTCCCCGGCATGGTCGACATGCTGCGCGTCCGGATAGTCTATCTGCTGGCCGGCGAAGTCATCCTGCCAGTCCGGGTTGTCGTAAGCCTTCCCGTCCGTAACGGTCACCGTTCGTTCGCCTGAGGCGTCCTCGACAACGACCAGATGTTGGTCCGCCACATCTACGTCTACCTCGGCATTGACCCGCTGGAAGAACTCGTCCCTCACTTTCGCCGCATCCTCCGCAGATCCGCCGCTCTCCGCAGCCTCGTTCACCTCGGCCAGACGCTGGGCATCGTTCAGATTGTCCGCCGTATCCGAAGTGCGGGCCGGGGTCGCATCCACATGCACCTCCACAACTACCCTGAGCATCTGCCGGCCATCCTCTGTGTCTTCCACCCCGACGATACTGTCGGCACCGGTCGCGGTAACCGGGTCGACCAGCATGCTGCCTCCCCCGGCACCGGGTGCGGCCGGGGGAGGGGAGGCACTGGCTCCGCCCGCGGGCGCGCCGGCACCCGGGACCAGATTGCGGGGACCCGTCATGGCCTTGAGAAGCTGGCGGAAGCCCGCGGCCTGGGTCACAAATGTCGGGCCGGAAAAATTCACCGCACCGGCGTTGTGCAGTCCGGCACCGTATTCCCGCTCAAAGGACATCCCGTAGAGCTCGACCAGGGCCCCATCCACGGCCGCGATGCCGAGCTTCTCCTCCATCCCCATCAGGCCGCACAGCCACAGGTCGCCCGCCACCGTGGTCCGGACCCCCACCCCGACTATCAGGTCGTCGCTCATGCCGGCAGCCAGAACTTCCGGCCCGATATGGGTGTCCACAAAGGTGCCGCCGAGAATGCCGGTGTCTCCCTTGCCCTTGAGGTTGAGATGGCCTCGAACGGTGGTGCTCATCCGGGTCGACTGCGTGATGCCGTCTCCCCCGGTGTGCTCGGTATAGGTGCCGTCCACATCCAGGCGGTCCGTGCCTTGCACATAACTCTGCGGACCGGACTCAGCCAGGCCCAGGCCGACCTCGATGTGGTCCAATTCGCCACGCCGGATGGACGGCCCGGTGGTGATGAGGGTCAGCTGCTCCGCCCGTGCTTCACTCGCATAGCGCGGCTGGGGCGCATCTTCAGATCCACCGTTTGTTGGACCTGGCTCGGTCGTGCTCCGGGCGGTGGAAGGCCCCCCGCCGGCGGCCGACGGAAAAATGCCTCTTCCGGAGCTCGGGGTAGGGGACTCAACGGTCTGTATTTCGCCGTCTACCATGGTGACCCCGCCCGGTTTCCAGTCTCCGGATCAGCTTTCAGCCTTGTGCAGCCCCTTCTGCACCATCGGCCCTGTCAAGGGCCCCGGATGCTTTCCAGGTGTGAACTGCAGAGAGATTGTTGTCCATTCCGCACTGATCTGGAATGCGGACACTTCCCAAAAATGACCAACCCCCCAAGAGGACCGAATGAACACCCACAGGAATACCAGATTGACGCCGTATAGTCGAGAAGAGCGGGTGCGCCTCGGGCTGTTGGTGCTTGACCCTTGTGCGCGACCCGCATATCAGCAGATGCAACTGGGATAGAATAGCCAGGTGCCCGTGCATCTGCATCATGACGCCCCCGACGGGCCCCATCTTTGCTTGCCGAGGATTCGATGCGTCTGAGCCGCTACTTTTTGCCGATTCTGCGCGAGACTCCGGCCGATGCCCGCACGGTCGCGCACCGGCTCATGCTCCGCGCCGGCATGATCCGCCAGGCTGCGTCCGGTCTCTATTCCTGGCTGCCGCTTGGCTACCGGGTATTGCGGCGGATCGAGGAGATCGTGCATGACGAGCAGCAGCGTGCGGGTGCGGTGCCGCTGCTGATGCCGACGGTGCAGCCGGCCGATCTGTGGCGGGAATCCGGCCGCTACGATGATTATGGCGAGGAGATGCTGCGGATCCGCGACCGCCACGGCCGCGACCTGCTGTACGGTCCGACCAATGAGGAGATGATCACCGACATCGTCCGTGGCGCGCTCACCTCCTATCGGGACCTGCCCAAAATCCTGTATCACATCCAGTGGAAATTCCGGGACGAGATCCGCCCCCGTTTCGGCATCATGCGGGCCCGCGAATTCCTGATGAAGGACGCCTATTCCTTCGATGTCGATGCGGTCGGAGCGCGCCACTCCTACAACCGCATGTTCGTCAGCTATCTGCGCACCTTCGCACGCATGGGGCTGACGGCCGTGCCGGTGCGGGCCGATGCCGGACCGATCGGCGGCGACATGACCCATGAGTTTCTGATTCTCGCGGAGACTGGCGAATCGGAGATCTTCGTCGACAGCCGGCTCCTCGACATGGATCCCATCGGGGAGGGGATTGATTTCGAGGATGCGGAGGCGCTGGAGCGGATCGTCCGCGACCGGGTCTCGAAATACGCCCGCACCGACGAGACCCATGAGCCGGAGGTTTTCGAGCGTGAGGTGCCGTCCGACTTCCGGCGCACGGCCCGCGCGATCGAGGTCGGGCATGTGTTTCATTTCGCCGACAAATACTCGCGGCCGATGCAGGCCCGGGTGGCCACCGAGGATGGTGGCGAGGCGTATTACCAGATGGGTTCCTACGGGGTCGGCGTCTCGCGCCTGGTGGGCGCGCTGATCGAGGCGAACCATGACGACCGAGGCATCATCTGGCCCGAACCGGTCGCGCCGTTCCGGGTCGGGCTGGTCAATCTGGCCTCTGGCGATGCCGCCTCCGATACCGCCTGCGAAGCGTTCTATTCCCTCGCCCGGACACATGGACTCGACGTGCTCTACGACGACACCAACCGCCGGGCCGGGGCCAAATACGCGGCCATGGAGCTCATCGGCCTGCCCTGGCGGGTGGCGGTCGGCCCCCGGAATGCGGCGGGTGGCCAGGTCGATCTGGTCCGGAGGGGAACCGGAGAAAGCGAGACACTATCGGCGGAAGAGGCGGTCCACCGGCTCCGGGAGCGGTCGGGCGATGTCTAGATCGGCGGGTGCGGCACCCTTCGGGACTTTCGAGCGGCTGCTGGTGCGTCGGTATCTCTCCGGCCGCCGACGCGACGGCTTTATCTCGATCATTGCGGCCTTCTCCCTGATCGGCATCGCACTCGGCGTCGGCACCTTGATCATCGTGATGTCGGTGATGAACGGCTTCCGGATCCAGCTCGTCGAGCGGGTGCTCGGGGTCAATCCCCATGTCACCGTCTTCGCGGACGGGGACGGTTTTGAGGAGGTCGAGACGCTGGTGGCGCGGATCACCGGACTCCCGGGGGTGGAGCGCGTGTCGCCGCGGATCGAGCGGCAGGTGCTGGCCTTCTTGGGCGGGCGGAGTGCCGGGGTGCTGGTGCGCGCGATCCCGCCGGCCGACCTCGCCGCCCTGCCGGCCGTGGCCGACACCCCGGAACTGATCCAGGGATCGGTGGCCGGCTTCCTGGAGGAAGGGGGGCTGGCACTGGGGGACGGGCTGGCGACGCGGCTTGGCGCCGGGCCGGGCGACGAGGTCACGCTGATCTGGCCGGAGGGCGACCGGACCCCCTTCGGACTGGCCCCGCGGGTGCGCCGCTTCCAGGTGACCTATGTGTTCAAGATCGGCCTGTCGCATTTCGACCGCCAGCTCGCCTTCCTGCCCTTCGAGGAGGGGGCGCGCTTCTTCGGGACCGAATCTCCGGATTTTCTGGAGGTGACCCTGACCGAGCCGGAACTGTCCGACCTCTACCGCCGGCGGATTGCCGAAGCCTGGGACCGGCCCTTGCGGATGAGTGACTGGCAGTCCTCCAACAGCACCTATTTCCAGGCCCTCGAGGTCGAACGCAACGTCATGTTCCTGATCCTGACCCTGATCATTCTGGTCGCGGCATTGAACATCGTTTCCGGCATGATCATGCTGGTGAAGGAAAAGCTTGCCAGCATCGCCATCCTGCGCGGCATGGGGGCGAGCGCCGCCTCGGTGATGCGGATCTTTTTTATGTGCGGTGCCAGCATCGGTGTGGTCGGCACGGCCGCCGGCGTTCTTCTGGGCGTGGTGTTCTGCCTCAACATCGAATCCATCCAGGAGGCGGTCACGAGGCTTTCCGGCACCCAGGTCTTCAATCCGGACATCTATTTTCTCAGCCGGCTGCCGGCCGAATTGCGGATGGTGGATGTGCTGGGGGTGACGGGGTTCAGTCTGGTCGTGTCGTTTCTTGCGACGCTCTACCCGTCCTGGCGTGCTGCGCGGACGGATCCGGTGGAAGTGCTGCGGCATGCCTGAACAGCCGGTTGCCGCGCTCGAGCTCAGTGGCTTGTGGCGGCGATACCGGCAGGGGACGGGCTGGCTGGAAGTTCTGCGCGGTGCCGATCTGACCCTTCTGCCGGGCGAGGCGGTCGCGTTGGTCGGACCGTCCGGCTCCGGAAAATCGACCCTGTTGCAGACGGCCGGGCTGCTCGATACGCCGGATTCCGGCAGGGTGCGCATCGGTGGGTGCGATGCCGGGACGGCGAATGACGCGGAGCGGACGAGACTGCGCCGGATTCATATCGGCTTCGTCTACCAGTTCCACCATCTGCTTCCCGAACTCAGCGCGATCGAGAATGTGTCGGTGCCCTTGCTGATCGCCGGCCGGGGCCGGGCCGAGGCGGCGGAGCGGTCACAATCGCTCCTCGCACGCCTCGGTCTTGCCGACCGCGTCCACCACCGTCCGAGCGAACTCTCCGGCGGCGAGCAGCAACGGGTCGCCATCTGCCGCGCGGTGGCCGGTCGGCCGAGTTTGCTGCTGGCCGACGAGCCCATCGGCAATCTCGACCCTGAAACCGCGATGGGGGTGCTTGCGGCCCTGCTGGAGCTGGTGAAGGTCGAGAATCTGGCACTTCTCGCCGCCACCCACAATCTGGAGATGGCTGCGCGCATGAACCGCGTCGTGGCCATCCGCCGGGGCCGTCTCGAGCCGGTTCTCTAAGCCCTGTCAAAGCCTTGCTCTCCAACCGCCGGGGCTGTGCTTGAAGCCGCAGGCGGAAGGTGGTAGTCTGCCGCGGTCGGTCTGGTGCGCATCCGGATGCGGTGGTGCAGATCTTCTTGCTGTGGTGATTGTCGAGTGCCGGTAGCGGTGCTGGCCGCAGTAAATCACGGGAGGTGGGGAAACGATGGATATCGATGTGATGAAAGAGAACGGCTCGGTTGTGGCGGTTCCAAAAGGACGGATAGACGGGCTCAATGCCGGCGAGTTTGGAGAGGCGTTGTCCAAGGCGGTTGACGACACCTGCAAGATTCTCATCGTCGATTTTTCCGAAATGGTCTATATCAGCAGTGCCGGGTTGCGGGCGATCCTGTCCCAGGCGAAGGCCATGCGAGCGCGTGAAGGACGCCTGGATATCTGTGCGCCGCCGGAGAATATCCTGGAAGTGTTCAAGATCAGCGGCTTTGATCAGATTCTGTCGATTCACGACACGCGCGCGGCAGCACTCGCCGCGGCGGCCTGACGACCGCATTCCGTCACGGCCGGGGAGTCGGCCACTTCGGCGGAACCTGACTCTCCGCCGCCACTGGAGGGGGAGGCGTTTCGGATTTGGCGTTGCCACCTTCTTCCCCAGCACGGCCATCCGATTTGGCGGCCAGCGGGGCGAGGCGGTCCTTGCGTATCGCCGTTCTGTTGCTCCTCGTCGTGGTCGTCCTCGCGGCCTCCACCGTTTTCTTTGCCGGAGGGACACTCCGTCTGCCGTATCTGCCGGACTTTGTCCTCGAGCAGATCAACGCCCGTCTGGGAGGCTATCGCATCGCCTCGGAAAAAGGCCGGATCGCCTGGACCCCGGCCACCGGGGAAGTGGGCGCGACATTCCTGGAGGCTGGGTTTGAAGGCCCGTCCGGGGAGGTTTTCGCCACCGCTGAAAGCATCGACATCAGCGCCCGTGGGTCCCTTTTTGCGGAGGGCCCCTTTCGGCCGCACCGGGCCGGAATCACCGGAGTCTCGGCCGACTTCCTGACCACGGCGGAGAACCAGACCTTCCTCCTCTCGCCGGCCGGAAATCGGGTGCCGGTGGCGGCCCTGCTGGCGCTGCTCGGTGACACGGATGAAGCCGGGCCGGAGAGTGTCTCGCTTCGCCGCGGCCGCATCTCCTGGCGGCGCGAGCCGGGGTCGGATGGCGCGGCGGAAGGCGTGCTCCGGCTGGAGGCTGACTGGCGGGCCGATGGCAGGCTGAAGGCACAGATCGCTTTCGATGCCCTGCCGCTCTCGCTCGTCGCGCCTGCCCTGCCCGGAGACATCCCGGCGGACGGGCAGTTCTCGATCGTGCTGGAGGCCGACCGGCAATCCGCAAGCCTGTCCGGAATCGCGGGCTTTCGTGCCGGGGATCTTGCTGCCGCTCTGACTCCGGCCGGATCCTCCCTCAGCGGGCCGGTTTCGCTGGACGTCGAGGCCCGGCTCGATCTGTCGCCCGACGGAGAAATCGATCGGGTATCGGGAAAACTGGCCGTTCGGGAGCAGGAGATTCTAGCGGCGGAGAGGGGGGTCATTGAAGTGATGGCAGCGGAGACGTTCTTCGCGGTCGATCCCAAGGCAAAGAGGGTGGAACTGACGGGGGCGCGCCTTGCAAGCAGCGCGGCGGCCTTCGAGGGGGAAGCTGAATTCACCTACGGCCCCGCCGGCCTGGAAGGGCGGGCCGAGCTCCGCGACGCCTGGCTTTCGCCTCTCATGCCCGTCGGGGAGGAGATGCTCTTCGACCGTGTGAGCGCGGAAGTGGCGCTGGATCCCGCGCGGGGTGTCTGGAAGATCTCGAACGGGCGGGCGGCTGCCAGGGGGCTGGATGCGGTGTTCCGGGCGCGTGGGGAGGGACCGGATATCGAGGCGAAAGTCAGCATTCCCGAGACCGATCTCGCTTCCGTTCTGAACCTCTGGCCCGCTGATGCTGCGCCGGATGTCCGGGAATCGATTCTCCGGAACGTGAAGCGCGGACGACTCGCCATCGAGCTGTCGGTTTCGGGTTCGCTGTCGGATCCCGAGCACCATCTCGAATTCACGTTTTCCGAAGTGGATGTGGAGCCGGGGGCGGGCTTTCCGGACATTCGGAGCGGCCGTGGATTCGTGCGGCTTCAGAAAGGTTCGCTTGAGATCGTGCTGGCCCGGGGCCTCCTTGATCTGCAGGAAATCTTGCCGACATGGGCGGGGAGTGAATTCAGTGAAGCCGAAATTGCAGTCCGGATGGAGGGCGGCCTCGATGCGATCCGCGGGCGGAGGGATTCCGCTCTCGACATTGGGGGGGTTGTCCGGATGGACTTGCCGGCAGTGTTGGGGGACTGGATGCTGTCTGGTGGTGAGTCTTCCTTTGAGTTGCAACTTGCAGAAGGAACGGGGGAGGCGGCGGAATTTGTTCTGCGGGCGGATCTTTCAGCCCTGGATGTGGCCTATCAGGGTCTTCCCATGAAAAAACCCGGGACCCCGGGGGTGCTGGTGGCGAAGGGCGCGATCCTGGAGACGGGAGTGCGTCTGTCGAGCGTGGAGGTCGAGATCGAACAGTCCCGGGTCTTCGTCCGCTATCCCGAATCCCCGGACGGTGACGGGCCGATCCAGATCACGGGGCATGTCGGGCCCTCGCTGCTTTCGGGGCTGGGCTCCCCCCTTGACGGGGCGGCTCCGTTGGAGGCGCAGATCGTCCGTCGTGCGGGGGGCGGGTTCGAGTTCTCTGCGCTCCTGGACATGACGGACACGCATTTTTTGCTGCCGGGAACGAGCTGGTCGAAACCTGCGGGGGTGCCGGGAAAAATCCGTCTGAGCGGGTCTGCGGTCGGGGGTGCCCTCCGCCTTGGGAAATTTTCCTTCGAGACGGAAAGCCTGTCGGTCGTCGGGGAATGGCAGGAGGGCGATGGCTCCGAGCCCGGCTATCTCCGGCTGGAGAAAATCCGGATCGGGAAGAGGACGAAGGTGGCGGTCCGCGCGGGTAGTACGGACAAGAATGAATACTGGGGCAGGATCGTCGGCGGCACGATTGATGTGGATGACCTGGGAGAACTGACCACCGTTCCTGATTCCGGCCCGGAGAGTCCTATCGCGGAAGTCGGGATCAGGATCACGGGCGATCTGCAGCGGTTTCACATGGCGGAGGGATTGTGGATCGAGGAGGCCCGGGGGAGATTCCATCTCACGGCTCCCGGCCAGTCGGTGGGCAGCGTGGAGGGGCGGATGTTCGGAAAACTGCCGGCCCGCCTGTCGCTGAAGACCGAGCCCGGACAGGAGGACCAGATCCGTCTGGAGGTCGAGGATGCCGGCGAGGTGCTTCGAGGGTTGGGCATCTTGCGCAATGCGCATGGCGGGCGGGTCACGCTCGTAAGCGTGGCGGAGGACACTCTCCAGGTTCCGGGCGAAACCTATTGGGTGAGCATGGAGGATATCCGCGTCCGCAATGCTCCACTCTATGCCGAGATGCTGTCCTTCGTCTCTGGCATCGGTCTCATCGAGTATCTGCTGAAGGGCGAGACCCATTTCAGCCGGGCCGAACTGTATGTGACTGAGGAGGGCGACCTGTTGCGCCTGAGGGGAGGAAGGATCGAAGGGGCGAGCATAGGTGTGGTCTTTGCCGGTGATTACGACACTGCTTCCGACCAGGTCGAGATTCGGGGCTATGCGACTCCGGTGCGGTTCTTCACCCGGATACTGGGGCTGCTGCCCGGCCTGGGGCTTCTGTTCGAAGATGAGAGCGGTATTGCATCATTCGGGGTCGGGTTCCACGTTTTTGGGCCGCTCGGGGATGTCGAACTTGAATTCCAGCCGCTGACCGCTCTGGTTCCTTTCCTGCCGCGTTTTTCCCCCCCCACGCTCGAAGCCGGTGCGGATTTTCCGCAGCGGAACCCGTGACAGACGGCTAATCCCGGAGACAGAGCAGGGCGTGGTGCTTGCGCCCGGCGGTAAGATGCAGCCAACCGGATGCAAGGTCGCTGGCGGTGAGGAGCTGACTCGGGTCGCCCACAGGGACGCCGTCGATCCGTGCGCCCCCGTCCCGCACCAGCCGCTTGGCGGCGTTGCTGGAACCTGCCAGTCCCGCGCGGACGAAGGCCTGGGCGACCGTGATTCCTCCGGCGAGTTCGGCCCGGGTCAGTTCCACCGTCGGCAGTCCGCTGTCCGTGCCCCCCTCCTCGAACGCCTTGCGCGCCGCTTCGGCAGCCTGCTCGGCGGCTTCCCGGCCGTGGACCAGGGCGGTCACCTCGTTTGCCAGGATCTTCTTGGCCTCGTTGATTTCCGCGCCGGCCAGTTTTGCCAGACGTCCGACTTCCTCCAGAGGCAGGAAGGTGAAGATGCGAAGAAAGCGCGGCACGTCGGCATCGTTGGTGTTGCGCCAGTATTGCCAGAACTGGAAGGGCGGACACCATTCGGCATCCAGCCAGACGGCGCCGCCCACGGTCTTTCCCATCTTGCGGCCGTCGGCGGTGGTCAGGAGGGGCGTTGTCAGCCCGAACAGGGACAGGCCGTCGGTACGGCGCCCGAGATCGATTCCGCTGACGATGTTGCCCCACTGGTCCGCTCCGCCGATCTGCAACCGACAGCCGTAGCGGCGTGCCAGTTCGACGAAATCGTAGGCCTGCAGCACCATGTAGTTGAACTCCAGGAAGGAGAGGGAACTCTCCCGGTCGAGCCGGGTGCGCACGCTGTCGAAGGACAGCATCCGGTTGACGGAGAAATGCCGGCCGTAATCGCGGAGGAAATCGATATGGTTCAGCGTCTCGAGCCATTCGATATTGTTTGCCACCACCGCATCCGTCGGCCTGTCGCCGAATTCCAGTACCGCCTGGAAGGCCTTCTGGATCCGGGCCATGTTGGCTGCGATGGCGGAAGGCTCCAGCAGTTTGCGGGTTTCGTCCTTGCCGGAAGGATCCCCGATCCGCGTTGTCCCGCCGCCCATCAGAACGATCGGGCGGCTGCCGGTTTCCTGCAGCCAGCGGAGCGCGAGCATCTGCATCAGGGATCCGACATGCAGGCTCGGTGCGGTGCAGTCAAAGCCGATATAGGCCGACAGGCAGCCCTCCCGGAAGGCGGCGTCGAGTCCCTCCGGATCGGTGCAATTGTCGATGAAGCCCCGCATGTGGAGGGTTGCGAGGAAATCGGATTGATAGGGGCTCATTTTTCTGGACGCTCCAGCGGTGGAATGTCAGGCCGCCGGATGCTGTGAGGGTCCGCCGGGTTCAAATCGCGGAAATCGGATACTGCAAGGCATGGTGGCATTCTTGCCTTGTCCTCTTCGGGAGAAGGACCGGGGTCGGTCCGGCAGATGGGATCAGGGCCATCCCGGGAATTTTCCCGCACGCGGGCGATGGGGCGTGCTATAGCACATCCGTCTCTGATGCATCACAACGCATCCCTGCGATCTGTGCGGGATCGGGGGCCCCGGCAGCGGGTGGAGGGGCGGTGCAGGCGGCTTCGGAAAATCCGGTCTGGGTGCTCGGCCAGATGAGCGGCACCTCGCTCGACGGAATCGATCTCGCGCTTGTCCGATCGGACGGCGAGTCGGTGCATGCATTCGGGTCCGGAAGGATGTTTCCCTACAGTCCGCGGATCCGTGCCGTCCTCGCGGAAGCCACGGACACGGCCCTTGCGGCCGACTCCGGCGTCCTGGCGGACCGGGATCGCTGGCCGGCGGCACTCCAGGATGCCGAATCGCTGGTTACCGAGACCAACGCTGCGGCGGTCGCGGACTTCCTCGCGACCGGGCGGGAGGTTCCGGAAATGATCGGCTTTCACGGGCAGACGGTGGTTCACAGGCCCGAAGAGGCGTTGACCGTGCAGCTTGGCGACGGCGACAGGCTGGCCGAGCTGACAGGACTGGATGTGATCTGGGATTTCCGCGCTGCGGATCTGCGCGCGGGAGGGCAGGGGGCACCGCTGGCGCCGTTTTTCCATCACTGTCTGGGCGGCGTCATCGGCGCGGCCGGGCGCTATGCAGTGCTCAATCTCGGCGGCATTGCCAATCTGAGCATCGTCGATGCGGCGGTCGGTCAGCCGGAGGCTCCCGGTGCGCTGGTTGCGTTCGACACCGGCCCCGGCTGCGGCCTGCTCGACGATTGGGCGGCGAGTCGGGCGGCCATGCCTTTCGATGAGGGAGGCCGTCTCGCGAAGCGCGGCCGCTGCGACGAAAACACTCTCCGCGAGCTGCTGCGGCACGGGTATTTCCGGAAGCCGCCCCCGAAATCGGCCGACCGCCATGCCTTTTCCATCGCTCCCGTGGCGGGGCTATCGCCCGAAGACGGCAGCGCCACCCTGGCCATCTTCACCGTGGAGACGGTGGCCCGAGGCCTGGCGGCCGTGCCGCCGCTGCCGTCCCGGGTCCTGGTGACGGGCGGCGGGCGCAGGAACGGCTTCCTTCTGGAGTCTCTCGCGGGTCGCCTGGACTGTCCGGTGGAACCCGTGGAAGCGGTCGGACTCGATGGTGACCTGCTGGAGGCACAGGCGTTCGCCCATCTCGCGGTGCGGAGCCGGGCGGGTCTTCCCCTGACGGCACCCGGTACGACCGGCTGCGGAAAACCCGTCTGCGGCGGACGGCTTGCGCGCTCTCCGAAGCGTGCGGGGGGCGGCGGGTCTGCGGGGGAAGAGATGGGTCGCGGGCGTACAGGCCCCCCGCTCAGCGACCGCGGCGGGCGTTCTTCAGGTAGTTGACGATGGTCTTTTCAAGATCGTCCGTCCCGGCTGCATATTGATGGTCTGCTTTGGGAACCCGTTTGTATACGATCTCCTTGCCTCCGGGGGTTTTCAGCTGGTTGACGAATTGATCGGTCTGCTTTTTGGAGACTTTCTTGTCGATGGTTCCGGTCACCACCAGACCGGGACTCGGACAGGGGTTGAGAAACGAGAAATCACAGAAATCGACCCGGGGGGACACGGCAACGAAGCCGTTCACTTCCGGCCGGCGCATCAGCATCTGCAGGGCCACCCAGGCACCGAGCGAATACCCCGCCATCCAGTAATCGGTGGTATCGGGGTGCGTACTCTGGAGATAATCGAGGGCTGCGGCGGCGTCGGCGACCTCGGTGGCGTTTTCCTCGGGAGGGGGCATGGGGCTCCGCTCTGCGTTCCGGTAGTTGATGCGAAGAACGGCAAAGCCGCATGTCTGGAACGCCCGGTGCATGGCGGCCAGCACCCGGTTGGTCATCGTGCCGACCTCATGCGGGTCGGGGGGCAGGGCCAGCACCACCGGTGCCCGGGGATTTGCAGGTTTTGTGTAAAGCACGTCCAGCGTGCCTTCCGGCCCCGGCACCGACAATGCGGGAGTTCCCTCGTATGCCATGCAGTCTCCTGACAGAGGTTTCTGGTTGACCCCCCGACCGGGGCAATCTAGAATCATTCTAAATTGAATGCGTCAAAAATGTTCGCCGGCTGGCGGCTAGGTAATGCCGGGCGCAGTCGGCGTCAACCGCCGCACGGTATCGCTGGGGATATTTGGAATGCGGCTTGGAACGCGCGGACGCTATGCGGTGACGGCGCTCGCTGATATTGCCCTGAAGGGTGCCAAGGGGCCGGTGGCCCTTGCGGCGGTGGCGGAGCGGCAGAATCTTTCCAGCTCCTATCTGGAACAGCTTTTCGTGTCCCTGCGCCGCGCGGATCTGGTACTGGGGGTGCGCGGGCCTGGCGGCGGCTACCGGCTTTGCCGTCCTGCCTGCACGATCTCCATTGCCGAAATCTTTGCGGCGGTGGATGAGTCGGTTCTGGCCATCCTGTGCGAGGGGGAGGTCGGCGAAAGATGCGCCGGCTCCCGCGAACGCTGCCTCACCCATGATCTGTGGGAGCAGCTTTCGGGGATCGTGCATGTCTATCTGCAGCGCACCACCCTCGCCGACGTCATCGAGCACCGGCTGACCCCCTGTCCCGCGGTGCCGGATTTTGTACCGCTTGTGGCGGGCTTCGCGCCGCCTGCGGGGCAGATCCTTGAATCGGGAAATCAGGTCGAATGAACGTCCATCTCGATCACAATGCCGGTGCCCCGCTCCGGGGGCAGGCGGCCGATGCGATGGCGGCGGCGGTGGAGCTGCTGGCCGCGGGCGGCAATCCCTCTTCGCCGCATTCCCATGGCCGCGCTCTGCGGAAGATCGTGGAGGATGCGCGCGAGGCGGTCGCGGCACTTGCCGGTGCCGATCGCATGTCTGTGGTGTTTGTCTCCGGTGCCACGGAAGCGGCGAACACTGTGCTCGCCGGCGGCTGGGATTTTGTTCTTCACTCCAGCCTTGAGCATGATTGCGTCCGTCATGCGGTGCGCGAAGCGGGGCAGGAGATTCCTGTGACCCGCGACGGGCGGATCGATCTCGACAGGCTCGAAGATGCCTTGTCGCATCACGAGGGAAACGGTCTCGTGGCCGTACTGGCCGCCTGCGGAGAGACCGGGGTCGTGCAGCCGGTCGAGGAGGCACGTCGTCTTGCCGAGGCACATGGGGCATGTTTCTACTGCGATGCGACCCAGCTGCTGGGCCGCAGGCCGTTCTCGTTTTCCGATCTCGGAGCCGAGTATGCCGGGTTTACCTCCGCCAAGATCGGCGGTCCTCCGGGCGTGGGCGCACTGCTGGTCCGCGAGGATGCGGGATTTTTGCCGCTGCTGCGCGGGGGCGGGCAGGAGGGCCGGCGGCGGGCCGGTACGGAGAACGTGATCGGGATCAGCGGATTCGGCGCGGCGGCAGGAGCTGCGGCCGGCGAGGACTGGTCCGGCATCGGGATCCTGCGCGACCGTATGGAAGCGGCGCTCGCGGAGGTCATCCCCGGTGCCTGTTTCTACGGTCGGGAGGCGTTGCGCCTTCCCAACACCTCCTGTTTTTCGATACCGGGCTGGACGGCAGAACGGCTGGTCATTGCCCTCGATCTGGAGGGTTACTCGATCGGGGCGGGATCGGCCTGTTCGTCGGGCAAGGCGGAGCCGGGACGGGCACCGGCGGCGATGGGATATGGCGTGGAGGCGGCGGAGGCGGCGGTCCGTGTCAGCATCGGGCACAGTACCCGGGTGGAAGAGGTGGACGGTTTCGTGGCCGCGCTGTCGGCGCGCCTCGAGAGCCGGATGAGGCGTGCGGCCTGACGGCCGGAACAGAAAGGAATTTCAATATGGTTGCGGATCAGGAGACCCTCGACACCGTGCAGTCGGTCGGGGCGGGTTACAAATACGGATTCGAAACGGAAGTCGAGACCGATTACGCGCCGAAAGGATTGAACGAGGAGATCGTGCGGTTGATCTCCGAGAACAAGGCCGAGCCGGAATGGCTGCTGGACTGGCGGATCGCGGCCTATGAGCGCTGGCTGACGATGGAGGAGCCGAGCTGGGCGATGGTCCGCTATCCGACCATCGATTTCCAGGACCAGTATTACTACGCCGCCCCGGCCGGCACGAACAGCCGGCCCGATTCACTCGATGATGTGGATCCGGCGATCCTGGCGACCTACGAGAAACTCGGCATCCCGCTCCGGGAGCAGGAGATCCTTGCCGGCGTGCGCGACGGTGCGGCGGCCGATGGCCGTCGGGTCGCGGTGGACGCGGTCTTTGACAGCGTCTCCGTTGCGACCACATTCAAGGAGGAGCTTGCGTCCGAGGGTGTCATTTTCTGTCCGATCTCGGAGGCGGTCCAGGAGCATCCCGAATTGGTGCGGCAATATCTGGGCTCGGTGGTTCCGCCGAACGACAATTTCTATGCGACCCTGAACTCGGCGGTGTTCTCGGACGGTTCCTTCGTCTATGTGCCGCCCGGGGTTCGGTGCCCGATGGAACTGTCGACCTATTTTCGCATCAATGCGATGAATACCGGCCAGTTCGAGCGCACGCTGATCATCGCCGATGAGGGGTCGTATGTCTCCTATCTGGAAGGCTGCACGGCACCGATGCGCGACGAGAACCAGCTGCATGCGGCGGTGGTGGAGCTCGTCGCCCTGAAGGATGCGCAAATCAAGTATTCCACCGTACAGAATTGGTATCCGGGCGATGAGGAGGGCAAAGGGGGCATCTACAATTTCGTCACCAAGCGGGCCGACTGCCGGGGCGACAATTCCAAGGTGATGTGGACCCAGGTCGAGACCGGTTCCGCCATCACCTGGAAATATCCCTCTTGCATCCTGCGGGGCAATGGCAGCCACGGCGAGTTCTATTCCATTGCCATTGCCAATCATTGCCAGCAGGCGGATACGGGCACCAAGATGATCCATCTCGGGAGTGGCACCCGCAGCCGGATTGTCTCCAAAGGCATTTCCGCCGGGCGTGCGCAGAACACCTATCGGGGGCTGGTCCGGTTCCATCCCCGAGCGAATGATTCCCGCAATCACACGCAATGCGACAGCCTGCTGATCGGCAATGAATGCGGTGCGCACACCGTGCCCTATATCGAAGCCGGCAATCACCTCTCGCGGGTGGAGCATGAGGCGACGACCTCAAAACTGGCCGAGGAGCAGCTTTTTTACTGCCGCCAGCGCGGGATCGGCGAGGAAGAGGCGGTGGCACTTCTCGTCAACGGTTTCTGCAAGGAAGTGCTCCAGGAATTGCCGATGGAATTTGCGGTCGAAGCCCAGAAACTCGTGGCGATCAGCCTTGAGGGTTCGGTGGGCTGACGGCTGAAGTTTGGACAGGGGGATTTCGATGCTAAAGATTCAGGATCTGCATGTTGCGCTGGAAGAATCGGGAGATCCGATTCTCAAGGGACTATCTCTGGAAGTGGCCCCGGGCGAGGTGCATGCGGTGATGGGGCCGAACGGGTCCGGGAAATCAACGCTCTCGTACGTTCTGGCCGGCCGGGATGGCTACGAGGTCTCGGCCGGGTCGGTGGAGTTTGACGGGCAGGACCTGCTCGAAATGGAGGCTGAGGAGCGCGCTGCGGCCGGCTTCTTCCTGGCTTTCCAGACTCCCGTCGGGATTCCCGGCGTCAACAACATGGTGTTTCTGCGCACGGCGCTGAACGCACAGCGGCGCGCCCGGGGCGAAGCGGATATCAGCGCTCCGGATTTTCTGCGCGAAGCCCGCAAGGTGGCGGGTGAGCTCGGTATTTCCAACGAGCTCATGAAACGCTCGGTCAATGTCGATTTTTCGGGCGGCGAGCGCAAGCGCAACGAAATCATGCAGATGACCATGCTGGCCCCGCGTCTTTGCGTGCTCGATGAGACCGATTCCGGTCTCGATGTCGATGCCATGCGGCAGGTGGCGGTGGGCGTCAATGCCCTCCGCGCGCCGGACCGTTCCTTTATCATCATCACGCATTACCAGCGTCTGCTCGACCACATCAAGCCTGACGTGGTCCATATCCTCTCGGACGGGAAGTTCGTCGAGACCGGTGGTCCCGATCTGGCCCTGCGCGTGGAGACCGAGGGCTACAGTTTGCTGGCACCGACGGCGGCGGCAGGGGCTGCTTCATGAACGATGGCGGTCGGATATTCCGCGGGATGCCGCTGAAAACCGGGGGGAATTCATGATTCGCCGCGAGCAGACCCAGCTGCACAAGCAGGCGCTGGCGCGGGAGATGCTGCTGCGGGTGGAAGACGGCTCCCCGCCGCGGGCGAACGGCGTTTTCGCTGATGCGCGGGCCCGGTTTCTGGAAACCGGCGCACCGATCCGTCGTGATGAATACTGGAAATACACCGATCCCACCGGATGCACCCAGGCAGAACCGGCCGCGGTCACATCCCCGGCGGACGCTTTCGCCGGGGTCGCCGCGCCGTGCATACGGCTCGAAGGCGGCCGGGTGCAGATCGAGGGCAGCCTGCCCGAAGGGGTCGAGGCGGGGTCCCTTGCCGAGGCTCTCTCCGAGCCGGGCAGCTGGACCGGAGCCCTCTTCGGCGTGCTGGAGAAGGCCGGGCAGAACCCCGTGCCGCGGCCGCTGGCCGCCCTCAACACCGCCCTGTTTGACGAGGGAATCGCGCTGCGGGCGACGGCGCAAACCGACGGTCCCGTGCGCCTGCTGCGCAAGGCCGAACCGCGCGCCGGCACCGCTTATGGGCGTGTGCTGGTCAAGGTCGAGCCGGGCGCGTCCCTGACCTTGCTGGAAACGGATCTCAGCCTGGCCGCACGCAACGCATTGATCGAGGTGGAAGTCGGTGCGGGCGGCCGTTTCGACTATGTCCGCGCGCAGGCGGGCGAGGGGCTGGTCGAGGTGGCATCCAGTTTTGTGCGGCTGCAGGAAAGGGCCGAATACCGCGGCTTCACGCTGGCGGCCGGAGGCGACTTGATCCGCAACGAAACCGTTCTGACCCTTGCCGGTCCCGGTGGCCGGGGGCATCTCGCCGGCGGTGTGCTCGGTCGTGGTGGGGCGGTCATCGACAACACCATCCTGGTCGTGCATGAGGCGGAGGGCTGCGAATCGAGGCAGGTCTTCAAGGTGATTCTCGACGATCGGGCCCGAGGGGTCTTCCAGGGCAAGGTGCTGGTCCGCAAGGAGGCGCAGAAAACCGACGGCTATCAGATCGCCCGCGCGGTACTGCTTGATGGCCGGACGGAGTTTGACTCCAAGCCCGAGCTGGAAATCTACGCGGATGATGTCAAATGCTCGCACGGGTCAACGGCAGGGGAGCTGGATGAGGGGGCGCTCTTCTATCTCCGTTCGCGCGGCGTCGGCCGGGCGGAAGCCGAAATGCTGTTGGTGGCGGCGTTTCTGGAGGAGGCCGTGGAGGAGATCGAGAGCCCGGAAGTGGCGGAGATCATCCGGTCGCTGGGCGCGGAATGGATGGCCGGGCACCGGCGGGGAGCCTGATCGGGGCATGGCTGCAACGGGGTCGTGGCGAATCGGACGCAGGAGAGCGGGGTCCGTACCGCCGGGCTTTGGACCGTATCGGGGGGATGTGTGATGGAGCTCGTCCGGACCCTGGCTGAGGCCTACTTCCGTCCGCGCAGTTTTGCGCGCCGGATCATCGACCGTCGTTTCCCGGTGGAAGCCATCGTGATTGTCTGCGGCCTGGCTTTTGCCCTGCAGGGAATCATTCGTGCCATCGCCCTGCTGCTGGTCAGTGGGTCGGAGGAGACCGAGACGTTCTTCAACGGACTCCGTCTCATTACGCCGGAGGGCGTGGGAGTGGGTGTGTTTCTGCGGACGCTCCTGCTGCATGCGGGCATCCTGGCGGGGACCGCCGGAGTTGCCTTCGGTCTCGGGCGGGCGGCCGGAGGCAAGGGCTCGTTCCGTTCGGTGGCGGCGGTCGTCATGTGGCACTCGGTCGTTATCGCGCCGATGGTGCTGGTGCAGGTATTGGCGGTGAGCGGGCCGTTTGCAACAGGCGGGATGTCGGTCCTGTCCCTCGGTTTCGGGTTGTTCGCGGTCTGGCTGCTGGCCTGCTATCTCGCGGAAGCGCACCGTTTTCGCTCCGTCCTGCCGACGGCGCTGAGTATTGTGGGCGTCGCCCTCGTGATCACCTTTGCGTTCGCGCTGACCCTGCCGTTTGCGCCGTGATGGGGATGCCGATGTATGACGTGGGCAAAATCCGCGAGCAGTTTCCGATCCTTGCCCGCGAGGTGTATGGCAAGCCGCTCGTCTACTTAGACAACGCCGCTTCCGCGCAGAAGCCACGGGTAGTGATCGAGGCCGTGGAGTCCTTCTATCGCGAGGAATATGCGAATGTGCATCGGGGCCTGCACTATCTCTCCAATCGGGCCACCGAAGCCTATGAGGGGGTGCGCGCGAAGATCGCGGGATTCCTGGGGGCCGCCCATACCGATGAAATCGTGTTCGTGCGCGGCGCGACCGAAGCCATCAATCTGGTCGCCCATTCCTGGCTCGAGCCGAGGGTCGAGCCGGGGGACGAGATCATCCTCTCGACCATGGAGCATCACGCCAACATCGTGCCCTGGAATTTCCTGCGGGAGCGTTGCGGAGCGGTGCTGGTCTGGGTGGAGATCGACGATGCGGGCAATCTCGATCCGTCCGCCATCGAAGCGGCTGTCACCGACCGCACCCGGATGATCGCGGTCACCCATATGTCGAATGTGCTCGGAACCGTGGTCGATATCCGGGCCATCGCGGATATCGCGCGGTCGCGGGGCGTGCCTCTGCTGGTGGACGGAAGCCAGGGCTGCGTCCACTGCCCGGTCGGCGTGACCGATCTGGGATGCGACTTTTACTGCATGACCGGGCACAAGCTCTACGGTCCGACCGCTTCCGGAGCTCTCTATGCCCGCCGGGAGCGTCTTGCGGACATGCGGCCGTTTCTGGGCGGCGGCGACATGATCCGTGAGGTGCGACGCGACAGGATCAGCTATGCCGATCCTCCGCTGCGCTTTGAGGCGGGCACCCCGAATATCGCCCAGACGATCGGCCTGGGCGTGGCCCTCGATTTTCTGACCACCCTGGGGATCGACCGGATCGCAGCCCATGAGCGGCATCTGGCCGATTATGCGGGACAGCGTCTCGCGGAAGTGGAGGGGCTGAAGGTCTATGGCGCGGCCCGGGAGCGGGGGGCGATCTTCGCATTCAACCTTGCTGGCGCGCATCCGCACGACGTGTCCACGGTGATCGATCGTCGTGGCGTGGCCGTTCGCGCCGGCCACCACTGCGCGCAGCCGCTGATGGAGCAGCTCGGGGTGACGGCGACCTGTCGGGCGTCCTTCGGTCTCTACAACACCGAAGCCGAGGTGGATGCGCTGGTCGAGGCACTCGATGCGGCCCGCGGGGTGCTGGGCTGAGCGGAGGCGGCCTGGCGGGCAGGTCTCGAGGTCGTGGAAATCAGGGGCCGGTCGGGGTCAGGGTGAGGATTCCGGCATTGCCGGCATGGGCCAGATCCGGATCGAGGGACATGGTGATATAGCCGCCCTGGCGCCAGATCTCCGACAGGTCGTCGTAATGCGGCGAGAGGAAATGGCCGCTCTGCCCGGTCGCGAGGATGTATTGCGACTGCGAGAGCTGGGCAAAATTGTAGATCGCCCGGAATCCGGCTCCATGCACGGCCGCATAATCGTCCCCGTCATATCCGGCGTAGTGATTTCTTTGCAAGGTGAACGTGCCGCCGCCGCTCTCATGCGTGATGTTGACGATACCCCCGAGGGGTCCGATATGGCCGAGCGGCAGATGCCGGTGCAGGACGGGATGGGCGCGTCCCCAGTGCCAGCGGTCGAGATTGCCGCCGTATTCGTCCTCAAGCCATTCGACCGTGCTGTCGAGTGCCCGGGCGGCGATTTCCCGGCAGGTCTCGATGCGGGGAGTGCTCTGCACGTCACACCAGATCGAGGCACCGTTCCGGTCGCGGTAGACCCGCTCGATGAAGGCTGCGCGCTGTTCGCCCATGTCCTGGACGAGGTCACCGATCTCATCGGAAGCCAGCAGGCGCGCGATCCGTTCCATCCAGACGGCAAAGATCAGGGGTGCGGCCGCGTTCGCGTCCATGCGGGCGTTCCAGCCGCGCAGCCGGGTCAGCGCTTCCGCCCGGAGGGGATGTGCGGGTCCTTCGATCGAGGGATCGGCCCATAGATCTTCGGCGATCAGCGGGAGAACCGATCTCGCCATCACCGAGAGGTCGTCATTCTGGATGCTCTGGAAACTTTGCTGGGTGTGGAATTCCCGCTCGGTCAGCAACTCGGTCAGGCGCCGGATTCGATAGGGCGGCGGCCAGCGGTCTCCGCCGTGATAGGGGAAGCCCGCCTCCGTCTGGCGGTTGTTGGCATTGGCGACGAGACTGCTCGCCGGGCGGATGGCCCGGGGCAGCAGATAAAACGGGATGTATCCGCGCCATTCGTTCCGTGTCTCCCAACCCGGCGCCGGGGTGACCCCACGCGTCAGATGTTCGGGGTGGCGGAGCGGCACCCGCCCGGCGACTGCGATGCCGACCCCCTCCTGCGTGGCAAGAGTGACGTTCTGGGTGGGGGAACCGAACATGGTCAGGGCATTCAGGGCGCCGGCCAGGTTTTGCGCGCGCATCAGGCCGAGGGAGGCATCGAAGGTCCGCTCCGCAGAGTCGGTGGCCGTCCAGCGGAGCGTGATGACATGACCGGCCGGCGTGATCTCTTGCAGGCCGAAGAGGTCGGTAGGCAGAACCACCCCGTTCCGCGTCCGGCGGATGGTCTCGACATGTGCCGTGTCCTCTCCAGTAATGAAAATCTGCTCCGTGCGGGTTTCAAACTCTTTCCATCCGTCCGGCACCCGGTAGCGGGATGGATCGGCGGGGTCGAGCTGCTCGAGATACAGGTCCTGGTCGTCGAAATAGGCATGTGTCAGGCCCCATCCGAGATGGGGGTTGCGGCCGATGACGATCGCCGGAAGACCCGGGATGGTGGCGCCGATGGCCCCGCCGGTGGCCAGCTCGACATGTGCCAGATACCAGATCGACGGGGCCGAATACATCAGATGGGGGTCGGTGGCGAGAAGCGGCAGGCCGGTCGCCGTGCGCCGGTGGCCGGCGGCGAAAGCCATGGAGGCGCCGCGGTTTCCGGGGCCGCCCACCAGGGCGGTTTCGAGCGGGTCCCGGGCAGGCGACTTGGCTGCCGGCGGGGATCCGTGCAATCTCGCGGAGCGGGGACGCGGGTCGGCTTCGGGCCGAGCGGGCAGGGATGCCGCTTCCGGCGATGGAAGTGCGAGAAGGCCCTTTTCGGAACTGTCCGGCAGCAGGTCAAGGAGGCGGTCCGGCGGCAGCCGGAGTGCCAGCTTGGCGCGGAGAATTTCATTCCCGCGGGCACTGGAGATTCGCAGTGCCATGAGTTTGATGATCCCGATCGAGTCGGCCGGCTGCCAGCGCTCCACCGGGGCACGACCGAAAAGCAGGAGCTCCGGCGCACCCCGGCCGCGGGCCTTGGCGGCCAGATGGTCCAGACGGGCGTTGACGCCGGCGGCGTAGGATTCGAGAATTCGCCGGCTGGATGGCGAGAGTGCTTCGAGATCCCGCCGGGCCGCTCCGGCCAGATCGAGGACGCGCAGGCGCCGGTCAAAAAGCATTCCGCGGTCGCCCAGGCGCTCGGATATCCGGCCCTGTATGGTTGCCCGGTTCAGCAGCATCTGCCAGAGCCGGTCCTGGGCATGTGCGTAACCCAGTGCGAAGAACGCGTCCTCGTCCGATTCGGCGTAGATATGTGGGACAGCATGCGCGTCCCGTACGATGCGTACCGGATGGGCGATGCTGTGGACCTCATAGCTGCCGGCATAGTCGGGCAGGGACTGGCGGGCCAGGAGATAGAGCAGCAGGAGCAGGAGGGTCCCTGCACTGGCGATGACCAGGGCGAGAAGCGCGGCGATGCGACCGATAGGGATGGGTCGGATGGATCGGGTTCGTGTGGCCATAGGGTGGTGCTCGCGGAGCTTGGGATTTAATAATTGGAGCCCATCGCCCCGCCCTCCGGAATTTGCGATATAGAAAACTTGCGTGCCACACAAGGCCGCGCCTGTAGCAGCGAGGAAAATCGATGGCAGTTGTTGCCTTTATCGGGCTGGGGGTGATGGGCTATCCGATGGCGGGTCACCTGGCTGCGGCGGGGCACGAGATGCGTGTCTACAACCGTACCGAGGAGAAAGCCCGGCGCTGGGTCGAGCAGCATGGCGGCCGGGCGGCGGCCACGCCCCGTGAAGCGGCGGTTGGGTGCGATTTTGTGTTGTGCTGTGTGGGGGGGGATGAGGATCTCCGGGCGGTGGCTTTGGGCACGGAAGGTGCTCTCGCGGGAATCGGATCGGGTGCGGTTCTGGTGGATCATACCACGGCATCTGCCGCGGTCGCCCGTGAGATCGAAGCGGAGGCCCACCATCAGGGTGCCGGGTTTGTCGATGCTCCGGTTTCGGGCGGCCAGGCCGGGGCCGAGAACGGGGCGCTGACGGTGATGTGCGGCGGGCAGGAAGATGCCTTCCGCAAGGCCGAACCGGTGATTGCCGCCTATGCCCGCCTTTGCCGGCATCTCGGGGGGTGTGGGGCCGGGCAGCTGACCAAGATGGTCAACCAGATCTGCATCGCCGGTCTCGTGCAGGGCCTCGCCGAAGGTCTGCACTTCGCAGGCAAGGCCGGTCTGGACGGAAAATCCGTGGTGGAGGTAATCTCCAAGGGCGCGGCCGGCTCCTGGCAGATGGACAACCGCCACGAGACCATGCTTGCGGGGGAGTTTGACTACGGCTTCGCGGTCGACTGGATGCGCAAGGATCTGCGGATCTGTCTGGAGGAGGCGGCGCGCAACGGCGCCCGGCTTCCGGTCGCGGCCCTGGTCGACCAATTCTATGGGGAAGTGCAGGATATGGGGGGCAACCGGTGGGATTCGTCGAGCCTCATCGCGCGCCTGGAGCGGAGCAAGTCATCCGCGGATGGAAAGTAGAGCGCAGATGCCGCCTGACGAAGCAGAGAAGACCGGCCCGTCGGCCGCCCCCGCCACACGGGGATACGGGTCGCCGCCGGCCGGGGCAGAACTGAAGGGCGCACGGCTTTCACAGGGTCTGACACTGGAGGGTGTGCGCCAAGCCACGGGCATCGCGACGAGCTATCTCGAGGCGATGGAGGCCGGGGATCCGAGCCATATGCCGGGCCGGGCTTTCAACCACTCCTACATCCGCACCTATGTGCAGTTCCTCGATATCGAAAACTATTTCGACCACAGCGTGGAGTGGTATATCGAGAAATTGGGGACAGAACTCGGGACAGAGTCAGCGGATCACCCGTGGGAAAGGTCGGACAGGGGCCGGGCCCGGGCCCGGTGGTCGGTGCTCGTCCGGGGCATGACGGTGGCTGCCATCGTCGCGATGGTGGTAGCGGTCGCCGCGGGCGGCTGGTTCGGGCTCGTGCAGGTCCAGCTCCTTGATGTCGTCGATCCGGCGGCGGCGGTGGCTGCCGGTCGTCTGTCCGGCTAGGCGGCGGGCTTTCTCCGGAAGCACGGTTTTGCGGAATTTGCTATACTTCGCCGTCGTTGGCGGATGGCATCGCTTGGTTTGTGTCCGGAGAAGGGAATATGGGCGTTCGCCCATGGCGGGACATCAGGCGACGCGACAGCCGCCCGATCTCCGTCGGCAAAATCGGCGTGGGCGGCGATGCTCCCATCTCCGTGCAGACGATGACCAACACAGCGACCACCGACATCGCGGCCACGGTTGCGCAGATCCAGCGCTGCGCCGAGGCGGGTGCGGATATCGTTCGGGTCTCCTGTCCGGATAAGGACTCGACCGCGGCTCTTGCCGGGATCGTTCGCGAGAGCCCCGTGCCGGTGGTTGCCGACATCCACTTCCATTACCGCCGCGCGATCGAGGCAGCCGAGGCCGGTGCGGCCTGCCTGCGCATCAATCCGGGGAATATCGGCTCCAAGGAGCGGGTGCGGGAGGTGATTCAGGCTGCCCGCGATCACGGCTGTTCGATGCGCATCGGTGTCAATGGCGGCTCGCTGGAGCGTGACCTGCTGGAGCGTTATGCCGAACCCTGCCCCGAAGCCCTGGTGGAAAGCGCGCTCCGCCATGCGCGGCTTCTCGAGGACCATGATTTTCTCGATTTCAAGATCAGCGTGAAGGCGTCGGATGTGTTTCTTGCGATGGCCTCCTACCGGCAGCTGGCGGCGTGCTGCGATCACCCGCTCCATCTCGGCATCACGGAAGCCGGCGCGCGGCGTCCCGGCACGGTGAAGAGCGCACTCGGCATTGGCACGTTGCTGAGCGAGGGGATCGGGGACACGATTCGCGTCTCGCTCAGCGAGGAACCGGAAGAGGAAATACGGGTCGGCTACGACATCCTCCGCTCGCTCGGCCTGCGTCGGCGCGGTGTGACGGTGATCGCCTGCCCCTCCTGTGCACGGCAGGGTTTTGATGTCATCAAGACGGTGGCGGTTCTGGAGGAGCGCTTTGCGCATATCCGCACGCCACTTACGGTGTCGGTGATCGGCTGTGTCGTGAACGGTCCGGGGGAGGCGCGGGAGACCGATTTCGGGTTTTCCGGCGGCGGGAACGGCTGCGGAATGCTGTATGTCTCCGGCGTGCAGGACCACAAGATCGACAATGTGGAGCTGGTCGACCGGCTGGTCGAATTGGTCGAGCGCAAGGCGGAAGAGGTCGAGGCTGCGGAAGCGTATGGGGTTGCGGAGAGCAGCTGATCGCGCTGCTTGGAACCGATGCTTTCCCTGGTCCGTCTTGATCAAATCGTCGCGCAGTCCGACGAACTCGAGAAGTCGCTGGCCGATGCCCTCGACCGCAAGGATATCGTCCGGTTCTCGCGGGCCTATGCCGAAATTGGTGGCGTGGTCCGGCACATCCGCGACTACCGCCGACTCCTGGCCGAGCGCGATGCCGCACAGGAGTTGCTGGAGGATCCGGACATGCACGATATGGCGGTCGCCGAGCTCGAATCCCTGGCGGCAAGGATCGAGAAGGCGGAGGCCGGGATTCGCGCGGAGCTGGCACCCGTGGATGTCTTGGACACCCGGCCCGCGGTCCTGGAGATCCGGGCGGGCGCGGGGGGGCGGGAGGCGGCGCTCTTTGTCAGCGACCTCCTGCGCATGTACGAACGCTATGCCCAGGTCCGGGGGTGGACATTCGATATTGTCGATGAACGTGCCACCGAACTCGGGGGATCACGGGAGAGCGTTGCGACGGTGCGGGGCAAGGGGGTGTTTGCGCGCCTGAAGTATGAAGCCGGGGTGCATCGCGTGCAGCGGGTTCCGGAGACCGAATCCCAGGGCCGGATCCATACTTCCACCGCGACGGTCGCGGTGCTGCCCGAACCGGATGAGGTGGAGATCGAGATTCGTGACGAGGATCTCCGGATTGACACCATGCGTGCCTCCGGTGCCGGCGGCCAGCATGTCAACAAGACCGATTCCGCGGTTCGGATCACACATCTTCCGACCGGCATGGCGGTGATATCCTCGGAGAAATCGCAGCATCGCAATCGTGTCCGGGCAATGGCTGTGCTGCGGGCGAGGCTGTTCATGGAGCGCCAGACCGAGTCCGATGCCGCGCGCGCCGATGACCGGCGCGGCCAGGTCGGCACCGGAGATCGGTCGGAGCGGATCCGGACCTATAATTTCCCGCAGGGGCGCGTCACCGACCATCGGATCGGGTTCACCCTGCACAATCTGCCGGCTGTCCTGGATGGGGAACTGGATCCGATTGTGGAAGAACTGATGCGGGCGGAGTCGGATGTGGGGGACGGCGAGTGAACGGGCTGGCTCTGGCGGCCGGGGCCGACCTGTTGCGTCGGCACGGCGTTCCCGACCCCATCCGCGAGGCCCGACGGCTGTATCGATGGGCGTTCGGGACCGGAGGCGGGGAGGCGTGCTATCAGGCAGCCCTGCGACAGCGGATGCAGCGCATGCCGTTCAGCCACATCACCGGAATCCGTCCGTTCTGGCGGCATGATTTTGAGGTGACTCCGTCGGTGCTCGATCCTCGACCGGACAGCGAAATCCTGGTCACAGCAGTGGTGGACTGCATGCGTCGGTCGGAAAGAGCGGATGCGCGGCTCCGTGTCCTGGATCTCGGCACCGGCACCGGCTGCCTGCTGCTCTCGGTGCTGGCCGAATTTCCGCAGATGGTTGGACTCGGCATCGACATCTCGGGGGCGGCGCTTGCGGTCGCCCGGCGCAACGCGGTCCGCACCGGCACGACCGACAGATGCCGCTTTGAGCAGGGGGATTGGGCGGATGGCATCGAGGGGCGGTTCGATCTGGTGCTGTCCAACCCTCCGTATGTTGCGCGTGGCGAGATCGACCGCCTGGCCCCCGAAATCGCGCGATGGGAACCCCAGACAGCCCTCGATGGCGGTCCCGACGGGCTGGATGCCTATCGGCGGCTCGCCCCCGCCCTTGCCGGGTTGCTTGCGCCCGGCGGAGTGGCCTGGCTGGAAATCGGCGCCGGGCAGGAGACCTCCATCCGGCCGCTCCTGGAAAGCGAGGGTCTGGTCATCCGCCGCACCTGGCGGGATCTCGACGGCCGACCCCGATGCCTCGAAGCCCTTGCCGCTTGAATTGTCTGGCGGATACGCTACACACTATTACCCCGTCTGCATTCAAGTGGCGCATGACCTTGTGGTTGACTGCTCCTGATGTGGATGGACCCCAGAACCCTGAATCTGTCCCGGGCGTATCTGTTTGTTCAAAACAGTCCGGGCTGAAACGCTGAGCTTGAGGAATGATGGCACCCCTGAATCGACCGAACCGCTTCCGTCCCCGGCAGGGGCGAAGCCCTATGGGAAACCCGCAGAATCGCGTGTATGACAGCACTGGCCCGGATGGAAAAGTGCGCGGAACGCCGCAGCAGATCGTAGAAAAATACCGGGTGCTCTCCCGGGATGCCGCGACGGTGGGCGACCATGTTGCGGCGGAAAGCTACCTGCAACATGCCGAGCATTACTCACGCATGGTGATCAGTGCCCGAAAGATGCAACAGCAGCGGCGGGACGAGCATGAAGATCATGTGCCGGATGAGAATTCCTCCGATGAGATGCGCGCCAATGGTGCGGAATTTTCGGAGGAGGATGCCGACGCCGGCGGCAACAGCCGCCCGCCTCCCCGCAGAGGGCGCGCAGCCCCGGATTCGGACGGCGGCCCTTCGTCGCGCCGCCGCCCCCGGCGTTATATGGGATCGGGGGAGGCCGGCCCGGAGGACTGACCGGTCGGGTGGATGCGGTGTTTTTCGTATTCTCGGGCGAGGGCACAATAGCCCGCGACCGGTAGCGCATCGGCCCGCAGTTCTGGCGATACCCCGGCCGCTGCCAGAAGTTCCTTCGGGTGTTCCGCAAGCGGAACCATACTGCGTCGAAGCATCTTTCGGCGGCCGTTGAATGCGGCCGCAGTGACCCGGGCCAGGGTTGCGGGCGTAAAACCCGGCTCCGGATCCGGTGACGGGCGGAACTGTACCAGCCGGGATTCCACCTTGGGTGGGGGGATGAACACCTCGGGCGGCACATGCATGACGATCCCGACGCTTGCCCGCCACTGTGCGAGTATGGTGAGGCGCCCGTAGGCGGACGTCCCCGGCACGGCGACAAACCGTTCTGCCATTTCGCGTTGCAGCATGACGGTTGCATCGGTCCACCCGGGAGGCCAGACGGAAGCTCCCAGCCAGCGCACCAGGAGAGCTGCGGCGATGCCATAGGGCAGGTTGGCGACGATTTTCACCGGGCCGTTCGAGATCGAGTCCAGATCCACCTGCAAGGCATCGTTCTCGATGATCTCGAGCCTTCCCGGCCAGCGGTCGGCGATTTCGTGCAGGGCCTCGAGGCAGCGCGCGTCCCGCTCGATCGCGATCACCCGCGCGGCTCCGGCCAGCAGCAGCGCACGGGTCAGCCCGCCCGGTCCTGGGCCGATTTCCAGCACGGTTTGATCTTTTACGGTTCCTGATTTCTCCACAATCCGGCGCGTGTAGTTCAGATCACGGATGAAATTCTGCCCGAGCGCACGGGAAGGCCGGTGGCCTGTCCGGGCGAGCACTTCGCGGATCGGAGGCAGACCGTCCTCGGTGTTCATGGTTGTCGGGGGCAACTTTCCCTGCGGTCGGCCATTTCGGCGGCCAGACGCAGAGCCGCCAGCAGGGGGGCCGCATCGGCGCGGCCGGTGCCCGCGAGGTCGTAGGCGACTCCATGCCCGGGTGAGGTGCGGACAATCGGCAGGCCAAGCGTGACATTCACGGTGGTGGAGAAATCGAGGGTCTTGATCGGGATCAGGGCCTGGTCGTGATACATGCAGATGGCGGCGTCGTAACCGGCCCGCGCTTCGGGCCGGAACATCGTGTCCGACGAAAAGGGGCCGCTGGCGTCGATCCCGTCCTGGCGCAGATCCGCGACGGCCGGGCCGATGACCTTCTCTTCCTCGTCTCCGAGCAGACCGGCCTCTCCGGCATGCGGATTGAGGCCAGCAACCGCCAGGCGGGCGCGGTCGAGGCCGAAATTGTCCCGTAGCGCCTGTGCTGTGACACGACCCGCATGGAGGATGGCCTTTCGGGTCAGGCAGCCGGGCACTTCGCGGAACGGGATATGCACCGTTACCGGTACCGTCCGGAACGCTCCGGCTGCCAGCATCATCACGGGCACTGCATGGCCGGTGAGGCTGGCGAGGAAATCGGTGTGCCCGGGATACCGGAATCCGGCCCCGCTGTGCAGCGCCTTCTTGTCGATCGGATTGGTCACCATGGCCGCCACCTGCCCCTCCCGGGCCAGGACTGCCGCGCGTTCGATCGATCGGATTGTGGCCGCCGCGTTTTCCGGTGTTGGCTCGCCGGGATGGACGGGTGCGGGCAGGGTCTCTGCCAGAACCGGGAGGCCTGTGCCAAAAGCTGCAGCCGCTTCTGCAGGGGAGCTGATTTCGATGATCCGGGTGTTCCCGGCGGCTAGCGCGCGCAACCGATCGGGGTCGTCGATGACCAGGAAACAGAACTCGCCGGAATTCTGCAATTCATGCCACGCAGAGATCGCAATCTCGCCTCCGATTCCGCCGGGTTCGCCCATGGTCAGGGCGAGGGTGGGCGTGATCATGGGTCTTTGCGGGTGATGATGGCGCGGGCGCGGAGGCCGCTGAGATGGGCGGTCCAAAGTTGCTCCATGCGCTCAAAGCCGAGTTCAGTAGCGAGTTCCCGGGTGACCTGCTCCCGATCCTGCTCCGAGATGCCTCCCGTACGGTCGCAGAGCAGGAGGAAGGATGCGCCCTCGGGGGTCAGCACAGGCTGCGTCGCTTCCTGAACGTTGAGGGAGATTGCGGCGTCACGTTGCGCTGAAGGGAGATCGGCGGCCGCCACGTTCTGGAGAATGCGTCGCTCGACAGCCAGGCCGTCGGGTAGCTCGGCACCGCATTCGCGGATCAGTTGATGTGCCTGCGTGATCCGGGCGAGTGCCTGCTCCCGGTCTTCATCGGCGGTGGCGGGGGCAAGAAATATCTCCATGCTGACAGACCACGGTGTCACCCCGGGGAGCGTGCGCGCAGCCCGGTCTGCGACATGGATGATCCGCGTCTCCCCGGACGGCAGATGCAGAGGGGGGCTGATGCCGCCGATGGGGATGTTTTGTACGATGGCAAGCATCTCCGGGGTGAGCTGCGTGTCCGTGAACCAGCCCCATTCGCCGCCTTCTGCCGCGTTGTCTGCCCGGCTGATGCGCACTGCGATGTTGGAAAATTGTTCGCCGCGGTCCATGCGCTTCTGGATGCCATCGACGAGGCTCTGCAACCTTGCGGGATCGTCCATCACGCCGAGGTCGATCTCGAACAGGTGATAGGCGATCGGCTGGTTGTTTTCGTAGGCTGCGATTCGGGCTTCCAGGGCATCCGGATCGACCTCGGTGCTGATCCGGCCCGCGAAGAGAGCATGTGCGAGCCGACGGGTGAGGATCTGTGTGTGGAGCGCTGCCCGCAGCGATTCCTCGGTCACCCCGATCCTGGCATAGTTGCGAAGCAGGGTGCTTCCGCTGATTCCGTCGCGCTGGGCGTTGAGATCCAGCGAGCGAGTGACCTCGCTGCGGGAAACCGACACCCGATAGCGTCGCGCTTCCTTGGCGATAAGTCGGGCATCGATCAGCTCGTCCAGTGCCTGCTGCTCGAATTCCGAAGAATTCGGGATATTCGGGTTGTGTGTCCGGATGGCGATATACTGGTCGACCTCGTAGCGCGTGATGATGTCTTCTCCGACCGTGGCGACGGTTGCGAAAGGATTGGCCGCCTGGACGGCGGGGATGCCGGTCGCCGCCAGCACCGCGAACACGCCCAGGTATTTGCGGAAGCTGCCGGCCGGTGCGCCGATTTTTTGCTCAGCCATTCTCACTCCGGTCGCTGTCGAATGTCAGCAGCTCGATCTGCAGGCCCACTTCCGTGCCGGGCGGGGCATTGATGGACCCGTTGTAGTTCCGTTCGACTCCGATGCGCAATTGGAAGCATGGGTGCGCGTAGCGAATTTCACTCCCGACCGATATCGAGCGATCTCTTCTGGTGTCAAGACGGTAATTGAGTGCCAGATGCCAGGACTGGTTGAGCGGCAATGCGACCTCTGACTGGAATTCCCCGCGGGGCAGATGCTCAAGGGTCTCCGGCGGGGCATCGGGATCACCTTCGAGGAACACATAGGTACCTTTGAATCCGATGTTCTGCCAGTTGCCGCGAAGGCTGAGATCGCTGCGCTGGACTTCAAAATTCTTGGCCAGGCGCAGGCGGTGCAGGAGGTTGAGCGATATCGGATCCCGGAGCGACAGGCTCCAGGCACCGACATAATCCGAGGCCGGTCCACGAAGACCTGAACCCCTCGTGAACGTGGTGAGTGCCTGCTCGCGGAACACCTGACCGCCGATCGCCTCGAATCGTATGCCTTGGCGCAGGGCAAGCGCGTAGCGCAATCCGGTCGCCATGCGGAGGCCTGTCTCGAAGCGGTCGCGGCCGGTGAAGCGGTTGCGCGAAAGCAGCGAGAATTCATCAAACTCCACATCGAGGCTGTCTTCATTGGGCACTTCCTCCTGGGAGGTCCGGTTGGGCGACAGGGTCACCTGCGCGAAGGGTTCCAGCAGATCGGCGCCGAAACTGCCGACCCGGATCAGCGGCCAGACGACTTCCAGTCCGGTTTCCGAGTAGCTGGGAGTCGTGGTCTCATACCCGGGTTGGGCATTGTCTGGCTGGTCAGAAACCCAAACGCGCTCTGCTCGCGCATTGCCGTAGACGGTGAGCCGGACCCCGGTGGGCGAGAGGAGGCCCTGGCGTTCCCATCCGGCTTCCACGCCAAGGGTGGCCACGTCCCTGCCGTCGATTCGGCGGAGCACGCGCGCATGGCTGCCCAGTGACAGGACGCCGCGGATCGGTCGCGGGCCCGGCAGGCGCCGCTGGTAGAAGAGATTGGGAAGCAGGATGGGAAGTGTCCGGCTGCGCTCGCCATCACGGTGGCTCTGGAAGGCGAGCATCTCCCCTTCGAGGATTTCCTCGTCATCGTAGTGCTCGAAAAAGAACCGGTTCCGGAGGCGGTCGCTATCGGAATATTCATAGCGGCGCAGATACCCCTGGTGGCTGGCGACATTCAGTTCGGTGCCAATCGTAGTCGTGGGGTCCGGGCGAATCTCGGCATCCAGGACGAAATGCCCCCGAAATCCGCTGTCCGTGCTGTTGGACAGGGATTTGTGGGTCAGGCTTCCGCGGCTGGTCAGGTTTCCATCCGGCAGCAATTGCTGGTATTTCCCTTCCAGGATGGCGCCTTCGCGCGCGGTCATGAATGCGGTCAGATAGGCCTCTCGGTCGGGATCGAGGGCGAGATAATACGGTGCGCGGAAGGCAAGCCCGTAGGTGACTCCGCGGTGCAGGGTAGGGACCAGGAATCCCGATCGGCGTTGGACGCTGGGATCCGGCATGCGAAAGGCCGGCATCCAGCCCACGGGCACGCCGAACGCGTCGAAGCGGGCATTGGTGAAGATCAGATCCCGATTTTCCCGGTCATGTTCGATGTGGTCCGCGTGTATCTGCCAGGCGGGGGTGGGGTCGGTTTCCGATACCGGACAGGGGCTGTATTGCGCTTTCTCGAGAGTCAGGCCGCGCCCTTCCTCCTGGGCCGCTGTGGCGGCTGTCAGGATGCCGACCTCGCCGCTGAGCCGGGCGCGGACCTCGATGATTTCACCGCGGGCGAGCCGCTCGTCGTATTCTGCCTGGCGGCCCTCGAGAATGTCACCATTGGGGGAGGTGCTCCGGAACGGTCCGGGAATCTCGATGCGGCCCTCGGCTCGGTGGTAGAGGATCTGCTCGGCGGTAAGGCTGCGCCCGTCCCGGATGAGATGCACCTGGCCGGTGGCCGTGATGATTTCCTGTCTGAAATCGTAGGTCACGGTGTCTGCCTCAATCACGGTCTGCTCTCTGCAGGCGGCCTCGGCGGCCCCGGCACGATCGGGGGCACCGACGGAAAGACCCAGCAGAAGCAGAAAGCCGCCGAGGGCGGAGGGACGGATCATCCGGGTTCCATGCGCAAGAACATGCCGCCCAATGCGAACAGGCCGACGAAGGCCGATCCCCAGACCCACAGGGCGACCGAGCCGCCGTTCACGGCCAGGGTCTTCACAGCATACAGCATAGAAAAGAACGCACATCCCGCGAGACCGACCAGGATGCAGCGCCGGAAACGGTCGCCGAGCGAAGGATGGCGGAGCCCGGCGGCGGCCGCGGCCAGAGCCATGGCCATCATGACGATGGGAAGGGACCAGAGTGCGTGCAGGTGGATGATGTGGCGTCGGGCATCGAAACCGGAGGCGACCAGTGTCTGGATGAATTCGGGCAGTTTCCATACCGGGATCGCTTCGGGCGGGCTGAAACTGTCCAGAATTCCCTGCGCGGTCAGATGGGTATCCCAAGTATAGGTCGTTGTGGAGAATTCGGGCGGGAGATCGCCGGGAGCGACCGCATCCAATTGATGCACCTGCGCGTTTCGCATTACCCATTGGGTCTCGGCCAGAACCGCGCTGTCGGCCGCGATATGACGGATAAGCGCGCCGTCGTCATCGAATCCGAACATTTCCACGCCGAAAAGTACCGTGCCCCGGCTGTTGGCGGCGCGGGCATGCAGCACCGACTGTCCGTTGCGGTCCGCTTGCCGCAGCCAGATTCCGGTAGGCGACACTTCGAGGAACGAAAGATTGCCGCGCAGATGGACGGATTCAAGGCGCTGGAGTTTTTGCGCCATGCTGGCGGTAATCGGATTGACCGCGGTCACAGCAATCAGGCCGATGCCCGCACCGACGCAGATGACCGGTGCCAGGACATGCCAGGGCGTGAACCCCGATATCCGTGCGACCAGGAACATTTGCGCATGTGCGAGTCCTACGAAGCACCAGAGTGCAGAAAGCAGCCAGATCAGCGGCAGCACATGCAGGATCAGATCGGGGGTCTGGAGGGCTGCCATCTGCACCAGCAGCGAGAAGGGGAGATCGGCATTGGCGGCCCGCCGGCCGAATTCGGCCAAACTGGCGCAGAAGATCAGGAAGGACATCCCGGTCAGCGCAAGCAGGAACATGGAGAGGAACCGTCGGACCTGGACTTGCCAGAGAATCCAGGTCATGCCGGCACCCGGGGGCGTCCGCCCGACAGTGCCAGGCTGAGTATCGATACGAGCAGCACGGCGACCGGCAGGAGATAGAGAGCCGCGGTCCAGTCAGAGGACGCAAGTGCGGCGGCTTTGGTTGCGAAGGCCGACACGAAGAGTGCCAATCCGGCACTGACCGTGGCCAGTATGCGGCCGGTGCTGATGGTCGGTCGTGCGCGGCCTCCCAGCAGCCCGGCCAAGGCAAGGAAGGGCAGCGCGAGAGCGTAGAGCGGGGCACTGAGCTGCTCATGGCCCTTGAGCCTGTAGCTCCGTCGCGGGTGCTCGGATTGTGTGGCCAGTTCCGGGTCGAACAGTTCGGTCACAAAGAGCTCGTGCGGGCGCGGAAAGCGTACGCCGCGCTGCTGAAGCAAGCCGGACAGGTCGTAGATGAACTGGTCGTAGCGCAGCAGTCCGATCTGCTGGCCGGTACTGTCAACGGTGTAGGCACTGCCCTCGAACATGATCAGCTGCGGGCGCGGGCCGTTCCATTCGAGCTGCGCCCGCTGGGCCACATAGCTTGTCGCGGCATTGGGATTGTGGGCATCATGGACGAATACATTGTGCATGACCTGGTTCCGGTCGATCCGGTGCACAAACACTGTCACCCCGGTCGAGGGGTTGAGGAAGCGGCCGTCCTGAAGCAATCGGACTCCGAGATCATTGCGCAGATCGGACAGCCGCTCCTGTGATACGCGGGATGCGACAGGGGAGAGATAGAGGGTCGCGCAGGCGGTCAGGAACGAGATCAGGATTGCAAAGCGCAGGACGGACGGCAACAACCGGTAAGGGCCGACCCCGGCCGCGTGGATGGCGGCGATCTCGGAGTTGCTGTGCAACCGGTAGAGGGTGTGGACCACACCCACGAAACCGGTCGTCGGCAGGGCGAGTGCCAGGATGGGGGGTGCCAGAAGCGCGGCCAGCTCCGCAAACAGGCGCAGCCCCTTTCCGTGTTGGGCGACGGTCTCCACGATCCGGATCGACTGGGCCAGGAAAACGATACAGAACACCACGACGAGAAGCCCGAGGCTGCTCCAGAGAAGCTGGCGGAACAGGTAGCGGTCCAAGGTGGCCATAGGGCGGCTCCGGCGCACGGCTCCTCCCGGTCGTGGGGGGAGGCAAGTATCTAAGTGTCCGATTTCCACTATATATACGCTGCACGCGGCGGGCGTGAGATACGACCGGTTGTGGGTGTGTTCCAGCAAACAGGCGGAGGGCAGGCATGAAGGTACAATTTTCGAGCATCCAACTCTCGGCGGTCTCCGAAACCGCGGGCAATATTGCGGTCCTGGTCTTTTCCGACGGGAAGCCCGTCGGTGCCGCCGCTTCTGCCGATGCAGCCAGCGGGGGGGCGATCAGCCGGTTGCTTGCCGACCCGACGTTCTCCGCCGCCCCCGGAAAGAGCGCGGTTCTGCCGCATCCGCATGGTCTTGCCGCCCGTTCACTGGTCGTGGTTGGTGCCGGGGCACGGAAGGATGTGGATGCGGAAGTGGCCCGCGAGGCCGGTGCCGTAGCGGCGGCGGCGTTCGGCAAGGCAGGTGGCACGATTTTTGCCGAGGGCACATTCACCGGTTCCGGGGAGGAGGCATTGATTTGCGAGATGGCACTCGGTGCGGGTCTGCGGACCTATCGCTTCGATCAATACCGGACGGATGCCGGCTGTGACCCGGACGCGCCACCGGAGCCGGAGCCGGGCCCGGTCGCGGTTGCGCTCGGCAAGGCCTCCACGGTGGAGGCGGCTTTCGTACCGCGGGCTGCCGCGCTGGCGGGGGTCTGCTTCGCCCGCGATCTGGTCAACGAACCTGCCAATCATCTCGGCACGGACGAATTTGCTGCACGTCTCGAGGAATTGTCGGGGGACGGGCTGGAGGTCGAGATTCTCGACGAGGCGCAGCTTGAGAAACTCGGTATGCGAACCTTGCTTGCGGTCGGACAGGGGAGTCCACGCGAGAGTCGGGTCGGGGTGATGCGCTGGCGCGGTGGGGGTGATTCCGGCTCGGCTCCGCTGGCCCTGGTCGGCAAGGGTGTGGTGTTCGACACCGGGGGCATCTCCATCAAGCCCAGCAAGGGGATGGAGGAGATGACCATGGATATGGGCGGTGCGGCCGTCGTGGCCGGCACCATGAAAGCGCTCGCGCTTCGCGGGGCGCGGGCCGATGTGGTCGGAATCGTCGGGCTGGTGGAGAACATGCCGGACGGTTGTGCCCAGCGGCCGGGCGATGTCGTCACGACGATGGCGGGCAAGACGGTCGAGGTGATCAACACCGATGCCGAAGGGCGCCTCGTGCTCGCCGATCTGTTGCATTACGCGCAGGATCGCTTCGCGCCCTCGGCGGTCATCGATCTCGCGACTCTGACCGGCGCGATGATGGTGTCGCTCGGGGTGGAGAAGGCGGGATTCTTCGCCAATGATGAGGAGCTGGCCGCGGGGCTTTCCAGCGCGGCGGAGACGGAGGGTGAGGGACTCTGGCGCATGCCGCTTGGAAAGGAATACGCCAAGGCACTGCATTCGCGGGTGGCGGATCTCGCCAATGTGGGCAGCCAGCCCTGGGGCGGTGCCATTGCCGCGGCGGAATTCCTGCGCGCCTTCATCCGCCCGGACCAGGTCTGGGCGCATCTCGATATCGCGGGCGTAACCTCGCAGAGTTCGGATCAGGTGCTTTCCCCCAAGGGCGCGACGGGGTGGGGGGTGCGGACTCTCGACCGGCTGGTGGCAGATCGTTTCGAGGCGTCATGACCGAGGTCTCCTTCTATCGGACAGGCCCCCGGCAGGCGGGTGCTGCGGCACGGGAGATTCTCGAGGCACGGCTGACGAAGGGCCGCCGGACGGTTGTGCGGCTGTCGGAGGAAGACAGCCTGCGCCGGTTTGACAATTGGCTCTGGACCTATGGAGAGGGTTCGTTTCTGCCGCACGGAACGAAAGCGGACGGGCATGCCGAACGCCAGCCGATTTATCTGACCTGCGAGGCCGGGATGCCGAACGAAGCTGATCTGCTTCTGCTATTTGACGGAGCCGAGGCTTCCGTCGAGGAGATAGGTGCGCTGCCGGCGGTTGCGGTGGTGTTTGACCGGGAACAGGCAGGGCCTGCCCGAAAACTCTGGAATGCGTGCTCGGCTGCCGACCTCAACCCCGTGTTGTGGGAGCGTGATGGTACCGGCAGATGGCAGCGAAATGTTCACAAAAATAACGATGAGGGGAGAGTAGAGGATGGCCATTGAACGAACACTTTCGATCATCAAGCCGGATGCCACGGCGCGGAATCTCACCGGCCGGATCAACGCACGCTTCGAGGAGTCAGGGTTGCGTATTGTCGCCCAATGCCGCATCCGCATGAACCGCACCGATGCCGAGGCGTTCTACGAAGTGCACCGCGAACGCCCGTTTTATGGAGAGCTGTGCTCCTTCATGAGTTCGGGGCCGGTGGTTGTCCAGGTGCTTGAAGGGGAAAATGCGGTCGCCCACCATCGTGAGGTGATGGGGGCAACGAATCCGGCCGATGCGGCGGAAGGCACCATCCGCAAGGAATTTGCTCTCTCGCTGAGCGAGAATTCGGTGCATGGTTCCGACAGCCTGGAGAACGCTGCCCACGAAATCGGATTTTTCTTTTCCGAGCGGATGATCGTCGGCTAGCCTCCCGGCTCGGGATCGCGGAACACCACCTTTCCGTCCTTCAGCACGGCCTCTTTGCGCGCGACCATCGCGAGCGCCTTTGGGTAGAGACAGTGCTCGGCTTCGAGCACTCTCGCGGCCAGGGATTCCGGCCCGTCATCCGGGTGCACGGGCACGGTCTTCTGCGCGATGATCGGCCCCGCATCGAGTTTCTCGGTGACGAAATGCACCGTGCAGCCGCTCCATCGCTGCCGGTCGGCGAGGACCCGGGCATGGGTGTTCAGTCCTGGATAGGCAGGCAGGAGCGACGGGTGAATGTTGAGCATCCGGCCGTGCCAGCGCCGGACGGTCCCGGAACCCAGGATGTGCATGAAACCGGCGAGGCAGACAAGTTCGATTCTGTTGCGCTCCAGATGCTCCTCGATGGCCGCGTCGAACGCCTCGCGGTCCCCGCCAAAGGAATCGGCCGCGATCGTCTCGGTGGGCAGTCCGAGCTCCCGGGCCCGGGTGACGCCGGTGGCGGCGGGGTTGCTGGAGAGGGTCAGTTCCAGTCGGGCCGGATAGTCATCGTCGCGCATGGCCCGGGCGAGGGCTTCCAGATTGCTTCCCCGACCGGAAATCAACACCGCGACGCGCTTGCGCGGGGGCTCCGCCATCAGCCAGCGAACTTGCCAGTATAGCGCACCGGCTCCCCTTCCTCGGCGATCACCTCGCCGATCCGGAAGGCACGCTCCCCGCAACCCGCGGCCAGCTGCCCCGCTTTGGGCGCCACCTTTCTCGGACAGATGGCGATCATGCCGATGCCGCAATTGAAGGTCGCAAGCATTTCTGCCGGGTTGAGCCCGGCCGCTTCGGCCAGCCAGCGGAACACCGGCGGCAATGCCCCCCAGGAGGCGAGGTCGATCTTGATCGCGAGGCCCGGTGGTAGCGGACGTGCGGCGTTGCCGGTGATCCCGCCGCCCGTGATATGCGCGAAGGCCCGGACGTACTGGTGGCGGATCAGTGCCCGCGCGGCGGCGACGTAGATCCGGGTCGGTTCCAGCAGGCAGGCTCCCAGTTCCGCATCCTTGCGGAACGGTGCGGGGGCGTTCCAGGCAAGATCAAGATCCTGCACCGTCTTGCGGACCAGCGAGAAGCCATTGGCATGCAGACCCGAGGAAGCGAAGCCGAGAACCACGTCCCCCGGCTCGACGGGGGCGGGCAGGACTGCGTTTCGTTCTACTGCACCGACGGCGAATCCCGCGAGGTCGAAATCACCCGGCGCATAGAGGCCCGGCATCTCTGCGGTCTCGCCCCCGATCAGCGCGGTGTTCGCCTCTCTGCAGCCCTGGGCAATTCCGGCCAGAATTTCACGCGCCCCGGCAGGATCCAGCTTTCCGGCCGCGTAGTAGTCCAGGAAGAAGAGAGGCTCGGCACCCTGGCAGACCAGATCGTTGACGCACATCGCCACCAGGTCGATGCCGATCGTGTCGAGCCGCCCGGTCTCGGCGGCGATGCGCAGTTTGGTACCGACGCCGTCAGCGGCGGCGACCAGAATCGGATCCTCATACCCCGCAGCCCGGAGGTCGAACAGGCCCCCGAACCCCCCGATCTGGCCGATCGTTCCCGCCCGCTGGGTACCTTCCACAAGCGGCCGGATCGCATCCACGAACCGGTCGCCGGCGGCGACATTCACGCCCGCTTTGCGGTATGAATCGCGCAGTGGCGGGCTGTCGGCCATGTCAGCGACGCTGGCGGCAGGAATTGACGGGGGTCGGGTCGGTCGCGTATTTCGGGTGGTAACGGGCTCGTAGCTCAAAGGTCAGAGCGAACCGCTCATAACGGTTTGGTTGGAGGTTCGAGTCCTCCCGAGCCCACCATCCCTCCGGCATCCGTCAGTGGAGGCGCGCGGCAGTCGGCAACCGGCTACTGCGCTCCGGAGCGAGTCCGATGCGCAGACGCGCCCAGAGCCGCTCGTGCAGGAAATAAAGAAACAGTTTGGTCAGGATTTCCAGACCGCCGATCGCGGCTGCGATCGCGATGCTGCCGGTGAACAGCCAGGCCAGCAACGTGGTGTCGAGGCTTGCAAGAATCCGCCAGCTGGCGGTCTTGGCGGCACTGCGCCGGATTCCCTCACTGGCCTTGCGGTGCAGCGCGTGTCCTTTCCGGTAGCGCGGTGAAATGTGGTCGCGCTGTCCGAAATCGGCATAGGACCAGATCCGTTCATGCAGGAAATAGAGCACGGTCTTGGTGAGGACCTCCGCTATGCCGATCTTCGTCGCCGTGCCGAGCAGGCCGCCGGTGAGGAGGGTGGCCAGGATGATGGTGTCGATACTGCCCAGAACCCGCCAGGAGATCGATTTCAGGATGCTGCGGATGGGCCGGTCGCGCACCCGCCCTAGAAGGGCGCGGTGGCGGCTGGAAACAGGGAGGTCCGGGGGCATCAGGAATAGAGAGAATTGAGTGGGCGCCACCATAGCCGCTTGTCGCGATCGCGCAAACTCAGGCGGTCAGGATGCCGGGCATTCCCTGCAAGGTTCGGGGGTTCCGCCGGAATCGAAGGCAGGCAGGTGGTGGCGAAAACCTTCCCTGTGGCGGGTGCCGCGGGTGCCCGACAGGTGGTGATGCAGGGGGTCATCGCCGCCTCCGGCGTCGGGCCCGGTCGGTGTCCTTCGCCGGTGCCACGACGTGCGGCAGCTGGATGGCGGCCGCAAGATGGGAATAGGGGTCGGTTTTGTGCGGGATGGCCATGGCGGCCACAAAATGCTCCTGGAAGCGTGGTTCGACGGCGGTTTCGACCTTTTCGACGTTGCGCACGGTCTCCTCGATCTCGCGCCGGGCCTCGCGGTTGACCAGTGCGATGCGGGCACCGGTGCCGGCGGCGTTTCCGGCCGAGGTGACCTTGTCCAGCGGACAGTCGGGGATCATTCCGAGCACGGCCGCGTGCAGGGGGGAAATGTGTGAGCCGAAGGCGCCGGCGAGCACGACCCGGTCCACCGATTCGACCTCGATCCGGTCCATCAGCAGGCGGGCACCGGCATAGAGGGCTGCCTTGGCCAGCTGGATGGCGCGCACATCGTTCTGGGTCACGGCGATCCGTGGCTCGCTGTCGTGCAGCAGATAGGAATGCGTGCGTCCGTCTTCGTAGACCCGCGGGTTCTGCGCCTCCCGGGACCCGTCGATGCGGCCATCCTCGTCGAGGATACCGGTGATCCGCATCTCCGCCACGGCTTCGATGATCCCGGAGCCGCAGATGCCGGTGACGCCGGTGGATCCGACCGCTTCCGCAAAGCCCTCTTCATCCGACCATTCGGATGCACCGATCACCCGGAATTTCGGCTCGAGGGTTTCGGGATCGATCCGCACGCGCTCGATCGCGCCGGGTGCGGCCCGCTGCCCGGCACTGATCTGCGCCCCCTCGAACGCAGGGCCCGTCGGCGAGGAGCAGGAGAGAACGCGCTCCTGGCTGCCGAGGGTGATTTCGGCGTTGGTGCCGACATCGACGACCAGCATCAGTTCCTTGCTGCGGTGGGGGGCTTCCGAGAGAATCACCGCGGCCGCGTCGGCCCCGACATGTCCGGCGATGCAGGGGAGGATATAGGCGCGTGCTTCGGGGTGCAGCCGGAGGCCGATCTCGCGGGTTGGGAATTCCATTGCCTCGCTGGTGGCCAGCGCGAAGGGCGCGCCGCCGAGCTCGACCGGATCGATGCCAAGCAGGAGATGGTGCATGACCGGGTTGCCGACCAGCACCGCCTCGAAGACGGTCTCGCGCGTCACGTCCGCCAGGGTGCAGACCTCCTCCGCGGCGCGGTCGATGGCCTCGCGCACGGCTTCGGTCATGGCGGTGGCTCCGGACTCGTTGAGCATGGCGTAGGAGACCCGTGACATCAGGTCCTCGCCGAAGCGGATTTGCGGGTTCATGGTGCCGGCGGCCGCCGGCACCTCCCCCGTGGCGAGATCCGTCAGGTGGCAGGCGATGGTGGTGGAGCCGATATCGATGGCCAGGCCGCAGAGCCGCTGCTCGTGGTAGCCCGGCCAGATCTCCAGGATCCGGCTCGGCCCCCCTGCATGGGGCGTGTGGATGGCGCAGGTGACCGTCCAGCCCCCCTTGCGGAGCGTGCGCTGCAGGCGGGGCAGCAATTCGAGGCCGAGGGTCGAATTCTCGAGGTTCCACTGCCGGGCGAGTGCCTCCTGCAACCGTTCATGGTCGCTGCGGGGCTGGGCCATGTCGGCTTCCTCGACCTCGACATAGTACAGGCGGGTGGCGACATCGAGGGTCAGCGGCCGGGCGTCGGCGGATTTCCGCACCACCTGCCGGTGGACCTGGCTTTCGGGCGGAACATCGACCACCAGGTCGGACCGGATGCAGGACTGGCAGCCGAGGCGGTGTCCGCTCTCCATGCCGCGCTTGTCGCGGTAGCGCTCCTCGACGGCGTTCCATTCCGAAAGCGAATCGGGCCCGACCACGACCCCGTGCTTGGGAAACTCGCCCAGTGAGGGCGTGACCTGGCAGCGTCCGCAGATCCCGCGGCCGCCGCAGACCGAATCCAGATCGACCCCCAGCCGCCGCGCCGCCTCCAGCACGGGCGTGCCCGTCGGAAAGCGTCCGCGACGTCCGGAAGGGGTGAAGATGACCAGTGGATCCTGGGGATTCTCCGCATCCATGGGCCGGATCAAGCCACCTTGGCGGGTCGCCGCCGCCGGGGTCGGACGGTCCTGCCCGCGGGTTCCATGCCGGCCGGCCGGTTTGCCCGGATCCAACTGGCGCAGTGGCCGTCATTGCCGACCAGCACATCGGCCGCGCGCACCGCGCTCATTTCCTGGGGCCGGCAGGGGTTCATGATCGCCGAGGTCATTCCCGATGCGATCGCCATCGGCAGGAAACTTGCGTTGATGCCATGCCGGTTCGGCAGCCCGAAGGAAATATTGGAGGCACCGCAGATGGTGTTGACCTGGAGCTCCTCGCGCAGGCGGCGGCAGAGCGTGAACACCTGCCGTGCGGCGGTCGCCATGGCCCCGATCGGCATGACCAGCGGATCGATGACGACATCCGAAGCCGGGATGCCGTAGTCGGCGGCGCGTTCCACGATCTTGCGCGCGACGTTGAAGCGGACGTCGGGATCGATCGAAATCCCGCGTTCGTCATTGGCGATCCCGACGACCGGGACCTTGTATTTGCTGACCAGCGGCAGGATGGCCTCCAGTTTTTCCTCCTCTCCGGTGACGGAGTTGACCAGCGGCCTTCCCTCGCAGGTCTCGAGGCCGGCGATGATGGCGGGGGTGACGGAGGAGTCGATGCAGAGCGGGGTGTTCACGATCGACTGCACCCGGCGGATCAGCTCGATCATCAAGGCGGGTTCGGTCTTGTTCGGGTCGACGGCGGTCACCCCGGCATTCACATCGATCACATCCGTGCCCGCCGCGGTCTGCTCGAGAGCGTCACGCTCGATGGTGGAAAAATCCCCGACCCGCAGTTGCTCGGCGAGGAGTTTCCGGCCGGTGGGATTGATCCGCTCGCCGATGACGCAGAACGGGTGATCGAAGCCGATCACGGCGGTGCGGGTTTTGGATTCAATGGTGGTGGTGATGCTCATTTCGGATCCTTCGGAGAGGGTGCGGCGGTATCTTCGCCTTCGCCGGCCTTTCGGGCCCATTCGGCGGTTGCGCGGATGCCCCCGAACGGGAAGACATGGATGCCGGCCAGATTGGCTGCCCGGGGGATCGATTCGGATCCGGCCAGGGCGGAAAGGATATCGTCCGGCGGGTGGGGGCGAAGCAGGTTGGCTGCCGCCCCCGCACGCCGGCGCAGCACCCGGATGCTGGCCCCCACCCCGCAGGCGGCGGCAAACCGCAGCAGCGTCTGGAGTTTGGCGGGGCCCGCGATGCCGACATGGACCGGCAATTGGATGCCCGTCTCCCGCAGCCGCGCCATCCAGGCGAGAACGGGTTCGGCCTCGAAACAGAACTGGGTGACGACCGCCATTTCGGCATCGGTGGCGGCCGCATAGTCCTGCTTCCAGCGCAGGGCTGCGTCCTGCCGGTCGATGGAGCCTTTCGGGTCGATGTCGGTATTGCCTTCCGGATGGCCGGCGACGTGCAGCCGGCGGTAGCCGTATCGCTCGAACAGGCCCGTCTCGAGGAGTTCCATCGAGTTGTCGAACCGGCCGGCCGCATGGTTGACGCCCCCCGCGAGCACCAGGGCCTCTTCGACATTGGCCTCTTCGCGGTAGCGGCGGATCCAGGTTTCCAGAACCTCTTCGGAGGGAATGATCCGGGCCGGGAAATGGGGCATCACGGGAAACCCCGCCTCCCGGATGCGGGCGGCTGTGGCCACCATGTCATCGACCGGCGTGCCCTCGATATGGGCGACATAGACCCGGGTGCCGGGCGGGAGCAGGGCCTGGAAATCCTCGACCGCCGCCGCTGATTTGGGCATGACCTCGATCGAGTAGCCTGCGAGCAGCTGCCGGGCGGCCGACGGCAGGCCGGTGCTGTCGGGCTGCTTTTTCGGGCGTCGCAGGAAATCGGGGAATGCCGGGGCGAAGCCCATTCAGTCGCTCCGCTCCGTGTTTTCGATCAATTCACGAAGCCGCTCGGGTGTGTATTCGGCTTCGAGCTGCACCACGGCGGCGTCCGCGGCCGTCACGGCATCGCCGGGCACCTCGACCGGCTCCGCCCGGCGCCACCCGGCGAGATAGCTTTCGTGATCCACCGTGCCGGCTTTCATGGCCGCACGGTCGATCGCCTGCTCGAATCGCTCGGACAGTTTGCGGCGCTCGGTCCGGCTACGTTTTTCGTGCACCAGTATCTGCGCGGGAATATCGCGCCAGTAGACGATCACAAGTTGCGCCACGGGCATCTCCAAAACAAGACGCTGATTCTGCTTCTTCGTGTCGCGCTGCAAATGCAGGAAACGACCCGTTCCGAATTGTTCGCGACCACCCGGGCCGGTTTTCCGCCGGGCGGTTCAAGTGTCAGGACAGGACTATATACGGTTGCAGCTGCGCAAGATACGGCTGCCGCTGCGCAAGCACATGCGGAATTCCGGGCCGTGGGGAAAACTGCGGGGAAGGTGAGCCGGGGTGAGCCGCCCGGGGTTCCGCGAAGCCATCTCGGCTGCCACCGCCCTTTCGCGAATCCCGACACGAGGTCGGGAGGGCGGGGATTCACCTTCCGCGGACCCGGCGGTGCGGGCGCAATCCTCTGGCGGCGGGTATATAGTTTCCTGGGACAGCCGGACCGGACCGGCGCGGAATGCGGAATGCCGGAGGGGCGGGCACCATGTCGAAGGGAATTCGGGATGGCGAGCGTGCGCTTTCTGTGCGCGTGCGGACGGCGCGGAAGCGCACGGTGTCGTCCTCGCACTGGCTGGCGCGGCAGCTCAACGACCCTTATGTGGCCCGCGCCCGTCGGGATGGCTACCGCTCCCGTTCTGCCTACAAATTGCTCGAGATCGACCGGCGCTTCGGGGTGCTGCGGCCGGATGCCGCGGTCGTTGATCTGGGATGCGCCCCGGGCGGGTGGTGCCAGGTGGCTCTGGCGCGGCGCTGTACACCGGTGGTTGGGGTCGATCTCAATCCGGTGAAACCGGTTCCCGGCGCCACGCTGCTGCAAGGGGATATCCGGGAGGAGGGGGTCGCGACGGCGGTGACGGCGGCCTGCGGTGCCGCGTGTTGCGTGCTGGCCGATATGGCGGAACCCGCCACCGGTCACCGGCCGACGGACCGGTTGCGGGTGAGCGCGCTGGCGGAGGTGGCGGCGGAATTCGCCGAGAGCATCCTGGCCCCGGGCGGCACCTTCGTCGTCAAGGTGCTGGCGGCGGGTGCGCAGGATACGCTGCTTTCTGCCCTGCGGGGTCACTACCGCACGGTGCGGCATTTCAAACCCGAGGCGAGCCGCAAGGAATCGGACGAGATCTATCTTGTCGCGCTGGACTGGCGGGGCGGGCGATGACCGCCCCGGCGCGGCCCTATGCGGAGATGCGTGCCGTGCTGGTCGGCGGCTCTTCCGGGATCGGATTCGAGACAGCCCGGCTCCTGCTGGGGCGGGGGGTTCCGGCGCTGCGGATTGTCGGCCGGGATGCCGGGCGGGGGGAGGCTGCCTGCGCCCGGCTGCGGGAAGAGGCCGGAGGCGCGGATGTCGGGTTTCTCGCCGCGGATTGCGCCGTCCCGGAACAGGCGGAGGCGATGGCCGCCACCGTTCGCGAGGAGATGGATGGCGTCAACCTGCTGGTGACCAGCGCGGGCGGGAGCCATCTGCCGGAAATCCTTTTCCGGATATCGGTCGCGGAGGTCCGGGAGATGGTGGTGGATGACCTTCTTCCCAATCTGCTGGCCTGCCGTGCGGTTCTGCCGGACCTGCGGGCGGCGGGCGGCGGTGCCATCGTGACCGTGGCATCCGATGCGGGCAAGATTGCCACACCGGGGGAGGCGGTGGTGGGGGCCAACATGGCGGCCATCATGCAATACACGCGCGGCCTCGCGATTGAGGGAAAGCGCGATGGCATTCGGGCCAATTGCGTCACTCCGTCCCTGGTCGAGGGCACGCCGCTGACCGAGCGCCTGATGGCGGAGGGCACTTTTTCGAGCCGGCTGTTTGCCAAGGCGCGGCCGCTGGCCGGACTGGGGCCGACGACAGCGCGGGATGTGGCCGAGCTGATCGTGTTCCTGGCCGGACCGGAGGCGGCGCGGATCACCGGGCAGGCTGTGTCCGTGAATGGCGGCATCAGTGCCGCCTGAATCCCCGGCCGTATTGATGCGGGAGAAAAGCCTGGCGCAGCGGCGGGGGGTCGCTCTGGTGGTTTCGTCCCCCTCCGGGGCGGGCAAGACAACGTTGGTACGCCAGCTGGTGGAGCAGGATGCGCGTGCCGTGGCATCGGTCTCGGTGACCACCCGGGAGCCCCGCCGGTCGGAGAGGGAGGGCGTCGATTATTTTTTTGTGGACGGGGAGCGGTTTGCCACGATGGAGAAAGCCGGCGACTTGCTGGAGAGCGCTTATGTGTTTGGATGTCACTACGGTACACCTCGGAGCTTCGTGGAGGAGAAGCTCGGGACGGGCTGTGATGTGGTCTTTGATATCGACTGGCAGGGTGCCGGACAGCTTCGCGACAGGCTGGGCACGGATGTGACGTCGGTGTTCATTCTCCCCCCTTCGCTGAAGACTCTCCACGAACGCCTGCGCGGCCGGGCCGAGGATTCCCGGGAGACGGTGGAGGCCCGCATGGCCACCGCTCTCCATGAGCTGAGCCATTGGCGGGAATATGATTACGTGGTCATGAACGACGATCGTCAGGTAGCGTATCGTTCTCTCGCCAGCATCCTGGAGGCGGCCCGGCATGCGCGCATGCGGCAGGTCTGGGTGAATGGATTCCTGGACGGTTTTTCCGAGGGGGGCGGTCCATGACCCGTGCCGGCGGGGCGGCTGTCCGGCACCCTGCGGTCGGGGCGGAGAGGGCCTGGTGGTGCGGTGATTTCCGGGAGCATGTGACATCTTGATCAACCCGCTTCTGGTGCCGGGTGCGCTCGTCCGCCATCCAGGCCGCCCGGATTGGGGGCGGGGGCAGGTGCAGTCGGTGGACGGAAACCGGGTCACGGTGAATTTCGCCGAAGCGGGAAAGCAGACCATGGATGCGGGACAGGTGGGACTGGTCGTAGAAAGCGGAGATCCGGAAACGGGAAGGACCGGGCCGGATGCGTATTGACGCCGGGCGTTTCACGGTACGTCTGGCCGAGAGCGACGCCGATCTCGATGCGGCGCTGCGACTCCGCTACAGGGTGTTTGTGGAGGAGATGGGTGCCGGTGCAAAATCGGATGCGGATGGGAGGGAGTCAGATCGCTTCGACGAGCATTGCGAGCATCTGATCCTGATCGACCGTGAAGGCGAGCCGCCGGAGCAGGTGGTCGGGGCCTACCGGATGCTCACCGGTTCTGCGGCTCGCGCCGGGCCGGGTTTCTATTCGGCCGGGGAGTATGATCTCTCTGTTCTTGAGCCCCGCATGGAGGAATGCCTGGAGGTGGGGCGGACCTGCGTTGCCGAAGAGTTCCGGGGCGGAACGGCCGCACAGCTGCTCTGGGCCGGCCTTGCTTCCTATGTGTTTGACCGGAATGTCGGCCTGCTGTTTGGTTGCGCGAGCTTCCCGGGCACGGACCTCAAGGGGCTCGCGCTGCCGCTTTCCTTCCTTCACCACCATCACCTCGCTTCGGATGACCTTCGCGCCCGGGCCCGGGAGCCCAACCGGGCGGAGATGGACATCCTTCCCCTGCAGGAGGTGGACCGCACTGCTGCTGCAAAGAGGATTCCGTCCCTGATCAAGGGATATTTGCGGCTGGGCGGGGTCGTCGGCGATGGCGCGTATCTGGACCATGCGTTCAATGTCACCGACGTGTTTCTGGCCGTGGATGTGCACCGGACAAGCGAGCGGCAGCGGGCGTTCTACCGGGACCGCCTCGCCGGGCTTCTGTCGCGCGCCGCCTCCTGACCGGTGGTTTTCGTATGGAGCGAGGTGCCGGAGCCGGCCCGGCCCCGTCTCACGCCGGCCGCGCGGTTTCGGGGCGCGTTCCGGCTCGTCGCCTTTCTGACCACAACCATCCTGCTGCTTCCGGCATTCCTGATCCTGCGCCTGTCCGGGGGCAGCCGGGACCGCTGGCCGGCGATGGCCTGGAGCCGGATCGCGCTTGCCTGTCTCGGGCTCCGGCTGCACCGGATCGGCACGCCCGTGGGGGCCGGCACGCTCGCGGTCAACCATATCAGCTGGATCGACCCGCTCGCACTGGGTGCCGCGGCCCGTACGTTCTTTGTCGCCAAGCAGGAGGTTCGGGGATGGCCGGGTATCGGATTGCTGTGCCGGGTCGGACGCGTGGAATTTGTCGAACGGCGGCCTTCGGCGGCCCGCCGGCAGGCGGTGCGGCTGGACGAGCGTCTTCGTCGGCGGCATCTGCTCTGCATCTTTCCGGAGGGGACGACCACGGACGGCCTGCACTTGCTGCCGTTCCGTTCCACGCTTTTTGAGCCGGCACTGGCGGGCGGGCATGCGGGATGGGTGCAGCCAGTCTTTCTGTTCTATCGCCCGCAGGGGGGCGGAGCGCTTCCCGATTCTTTCTATGGCTGGTGGGGCAGCATGGAGTTTTTCAGCCATTGCTGGGATGTCCTCTGCCAGTCGGTCGGGGGTACGGTGATCGTGGAGTTCCTGGCCCCGCTCCGGGCCGGAAATTTTGCGGACCGCAAGGCGCTTGCCGCCGCCTGCCGGGAAGCTCTTGTGGTGCGGATGCAGGCGGAGTTGCCGGAAGCGGAGGCCGGGCTGTGATCTGCCAGAGGCTGCCCATTCGGCCCGGTCCGCCGCCAGGATTGCCTTCGTCCGGTTATGCCCGACCGGTTCCGGGATGGCTGGGGATCACGTTGGATTGGGGTCCGCGACACCGATATCCCTGCAGAAAGGGAGCGGCCGATACGCTATCCCCGGCTTTCAGGACATTCGGGCCATGCGGCACGGGAACAGCAGACACCCATCAGCCGATGGAACCGGAAAGGGTTCAACCGGTCAGCTTCCACAGCTAGCGCCGCAGCGCCGAGATATAGGTACCGACGCCCTTCACCAGGTCATGGGGACTTTCCCAGACGGTTCCGCCGATGGCGATGAAGTCGACCCAGCGGGAGAATCTCTGGGCATTTTCCGGCAGGATGCCGCCTTCCGCCAGGCACGGTATTACGATCAGCTGCGACCACCATTCAAGCAGTTCCTCAGTCGCGTGCTCGCCCGGCGTCTCACCGAACGGGCCGATGGCGACGAAATCCGCGCCAGCCTCCGCTGCCGCCATTCCCGAATGCCGGCGCGACACCGGCCCGAAGCCGATGATGTGCTCCTCGCCGAGCAGCTTGCGGGCCTCGCGCACCGACATGTCCGAAAAGCCGAGCTGCGTGCCGGCCAGACCGAGCGGTCCGATCTGTTCCGGGTGCCCGCGGATCAGCACGGGAAGTGGCCGGTGTCCCGCGATTTCGAGGAGAAGGTCGGCAGCGCGCTTGCAGGCATCCGGGTCATCTGCCTGCGGATCGATCCGCAGGCAGGCAATTTCCGGGTTCTCCAGCACGTGCCGCAACCCAGCCTCCGGTGCGGCCAGATACTGCATCGGGGTGCCGGTCAGAAAAAGTCCTGGCGAGGTGTCCGGTGACCGGGGACTGCCCGGAATCGCCGGATGCTGCATCGGCATGGGGCCGCGGGTCGCTTTCACGGCCTCTGCAACGTGCCTATGTCGTGTCCTGGTAGATTTTTACCAGTTGGTCGAGCATCTGGAGGGCCTCTTCGCGCGGGCGCTGGAAGGTGTTGCGGCCGATGATTGAACCGTTTCCGCCGCCGTCGCGGATTGCCCGCGCATCGTCATAGATGGAATCCGCACCACGTCGGGCCCCTCCCGAGAACACCACCAGCCGGCGGCCGGCGAAAGCCGCCTGCTTGATGTGCCGGACCCGTGCCTCCGCACTGGAAATGTCGATCCCCTCGGCTTCGTACACCTTGCGCGCCGCTTCCTGCGCGATGTGGTCGGAGGGCAGTTTTACCTTGATGATATGCGCCCCGAGCAGGGCCGCCAGTTGCGCCGCATAGGCGCAGATGTCGAGGGCTGTTTCTGCCGCTGCGTTCAGGTCCTCGCCACGCGGATAGGACCAGACCACCACGGCGAGGCCGTGTTGCTTGGCCTGTTCGGCCAGCTCGGCGATTTCCTCGAACATTTCGTTTGCCAGAGACGACCCCGGATAGATTGTGAATCCGATCGCTGCACAGCCGAGCCGGAGGGCATCGGCGACGGAGGCCGTGATCGCCGAGTCCTTGGGAGAAGCACCCGGAGCCAGGGAATTCGCGGAGTTGGCCTTGAGGATGGTCGGGATCTGGCCGGCGAAGCGGTCGGCCCCGGCCTCCAGCAGACCGAGCGGTGCGGCGAAGGCACTGAGGCCGGCGTCGATCGCCAGCTGGTAGTGGTAGTCGGGGTCGTAGCCGGGCGGATTGGGCGCGAAGCTGCGGGCCGGGCCATGTTCGAATCCCTGGTCGACAGGGAGAATAATCATGCGCCCGGTGCCCCCCAGGCGTCCGGACATCAGCAACCGGTAGAGATTGGCCTTGACACCGGGCGAAACCGATTCGTAGCCCGCCAGAATGGCCCGGATTTCTTCAGTCTGCATCGCTGTCTCGCTGGAATCGCCACCGCATCAAGCATCGGTAGCGGCGTGGCCGGATTCCGTCAACTATAACGGGCCGCGGGCCGGATTGGGGGAAAGATGTGCGGGTGCAAGAAAACCAGGACCAAGGGAATGGACAGTAAAAAGCGGGTGTGATAGTATCAGCACGTCTATATGGCTTCCGTATCTTACGGCACCCTGCACAGGGAGGGGACAGCCATGATGGCCGACTGTGTTGCCAGGGTTTTTATGATTACGGTATCGTCCCATGATCTTGGATGTCAGGCTCTGACCGCCCCCCCCCCCCCCCCCCCCCCCGAAATTGATTCTGGATCGTTCTCGGGCAGATTTCTGTGGCGGTCCCTGCTGCAAAATTCGGAGATAGTTATGAAACAGAGTGGAAGTCGAAAGCTCGCGGCATGTGAGCACCCGAATTTCAGCAAGTTTGCTGGCAAACCCCGGTGGTGGGGTCGGCAAGCAAGAAGCCTTGCAGGCAAGCTGTGGAAAAATATCTGGGGGAGCGGATCCTCATCAGATATTTTCGGATACGCATGCCTGCGCGGTGCGTGTTTGCTTTTGGCCCTTGCGCTTGTTTCCGTGCCGATGCTGCTGTCGGGTGGGGCCTCGGCCCAGACGGTACAGGTTCTTGCACCGGTTGCGGGCTTTAACCCGACGCAGCAGACCTTATCGCCACGGATCCGGGAGAACTATGGCTGCGGGCGGGGCGCGGGTCTGCATTTTGTTGTCCGGCTAAGCGCAGTCAATGCCGCGGATGTGGCGGTTGGCTACACACTCACTGGCACGGCGGGCACCGGGGATTATGTGGATGGTACGGGAGTCACACGGGTGGATGGCTCGCTTTACAGTTCGGATCACGATATCGACGACATGCGAATCAGTCAAACCGATAATCCAGCACCCCCCCCAGCCGAAGATACGGTTTGCGTCAATGCGGGTACAGCGAGGGGTACGGGCATACTGACCATTACGGCGGGTGCTACAGAAGGGGACATTTTCATCGAGGTGGTGGACGACACCGACGCTTCGGAGGAAGACGAGACTGTCGTGGTAACCCTGACCAGTGCCAGTGCGGGGGCGGCGATTTCCACAGAAGCGGGTGAATCCTCCGCCACAGGCATCATCGAAGACAATGAGGCGGAATATTTGCTGCTGGGGAGGAACCTCCCTGGTGACGATAGGGTTAGGCGTTTCGGCTCTGTTAGGGATCCCGTTCGCGTGTCCGAAGGTGCGACAGGGAGTAATACGGTGTGGCATTGCGCCTATCTATATAACTCCGACCTCTCCCAGGTAAGTGCTGCTGGCATAGCTTTTGAGGTCACGTTCGATTGGGAAGTTGAATTCTATGGTTCCGGTGCCGGCAATGCAGACAGGAGTGATATCGGGACGCTGGTGAACGGAACCTCCAGCATACCGGTTGGAAGTAATGCGGGGTGTTTCGAGATTCCTCTGGTGGATGACGACCTGATAGAAAATAGCGAGAGGTTCGCTGTCGTGTACAAAAATGCGAATCCGCCTGGGAGAGTCAATTTTTACGACGCTACTGGAGGAACGTCGGAATATGGCGGCTCGGCGGAGCACAGGACGTTCTCCAGTCCTGCCAGGGCGGACAGGCCTCCCAGCTCTCTCGGAATACTGGATGTTGTGATTGAGGACAACGAACAGGGAGTCGCATTCAGCACCGCCAGCCTGACTTTTGAAGAAGGGGTTACGGCCACAACCGCGAATCAATACACGATAAATCTGAGAGAAAATCCGGACAGGGATGTGACCGTCACGCTCAGTGTCGACAACCCTAATGTCAGCATCACGCCGACGACACTGGTTTTTACCACGACAGCTGGGACGGTGGCGCAAACCGTTACGGTTACAGCGACAGCGGATAGCAACATCAGTGATGGCACCGCGATGATTGCACACAGCGTTGCCGGGCTCACTTCGGCGACCAGTGTGTCGGATGCAGACTCGATACAGGTCACGCTCACGGAAGCGGCGGGACAGACCGCGGGGGTTCTGGTTTATGGTCGCGGCAACAACCCCACTGGCAGCACCAATGTCAGCATAACGCTTGATGAGTGTAATGCGGGCCCCCCCTTCGTCTCCTCCGAATGTGGCGGCGGCAGCCGATCTACGGCCTATCGTATATCTCTGCAGGCTGCGCCCGCTGCCAGTGAGACGGTTGTGATCACCGCCACAATTCAGGATCCTGATCACGGGCTGACTTTCGGAACGTTCGGTTCTCCCACAGACCCCCCCACTGTAACTACTGTCACATTCACAGCTGCGAACTGGCAAACTGCGGGTAATCCGTTTCCTGGTGGTCTAGGCTATTTCCCTATCGGGGTTCAGAGCAGGGGCACTCATGATGATGACAGCAGGGATGCCGAAATTGTCATTTTGCACACGGTCGCGAGCACGGGTGGTGGAGCTGCCTCCGTCTACACGTCCCTGACGACTGCGGATTCGGTGAGGGTGACAATCGTGGACAATGAAATCGACGGTGTCAGCAGCGATGCGTTCGATAGTACCTTCCACGTCGCCGAGCTAGGCAGCACTACCTATGATGTGGTTCTGGATACAGAGCCGCTCGGGACTGTGGTAGTCACGATCAGCAGCGACGATTCGACGGCCGTCCAGGTCCAGTCGACGGGCGCGGCGGCCGGGATGGTGACATTGAACTTCACCACGAGCGATTGGAATACGGCGCAGACGGTGACGGTCACCGCGGTGGACGATACGGATGCGGATCGCGAGCGGGTGACGCTGAGCCATGCGGTCTCCGGCTACGGGGCGGTGACCGATGCAGGCACCGTAACGATCGTGGTGCTGGATGACGAGGCAACTGATTTCAGCGTCCTCTACGAACCGGCTGCTCTGCTAACTCTCGTGGAAGGAGGGGCCGCAAAAACGTACAACATGCTGTTGAGCCAAGCACCGGGTTCTACGGTGACGGTCACGCCCACCAATTCAGCTCTTACCATCACTCCGACGATGGTCGAATTCACCACCACCAACTGGAATGTACCGCAGACGGTCACCGTGTCATTGGCGGATGACGATATCGCAAACTCCACCCTGACCATAACCCACGCAGCCACGCCCACATCCGAGCTATACACCGCGTCGGACGTAACCGTCACGGTTATCGACAACGATCTCGAAACCCGGGTGCGCTTGGCCCTGCCCGCCACGGAGGGAAGTTTCCAGGACTGTGCCGTAACCTATCCGGACAACGCCGACATTGATCCTGATGAGCTCGATTTGCTGGCATGTAGTGCCCGCTTTTTGGCCAGTTCCGTACACACCCCGGTTGCTCTCCCTCCTGTTTTGGATGTCATAATTCCTGAAAATTTTCATGAAATTTTAGTCATTGCCCAGGAACTCCCCCTAGAGGTGCTCCAGCATCCGGACTTTGATTTTGACGCAGGACGGGTGGCAGTCGATCTTCGGGTTGGGTCACAGATAGTGGAAAATCCAGATAGACCAACAATATGTCAGCCACCACTGTGTGACCCAGATGAGGTTGACGTGCCTGAAATTGATTTCCCAAGTGGGGGGGTCGAAGTGTGTCTGCCGGTGCCGACTGCCATGTATGAGGCGAGGGGGGATCGGGAGGTGGCCCTGCTGTATCATGATGGAACGGGCTGGAACGACATATCCACAGGAGCGGCTGGTTTCACTGATGTCCATGATTTCGGTGACGGCTATGCTGGCAAGCTCTGCGCCGCCGGCCGCATGGACACGCATTTCGCGACTTTTGTATTTGAGGATGCCGCTCCTGTTTCGCCTTACGCGGTGGCCTTTTTGGGGCGGCTGGCGGCTGTCGTGGGCGAGGAGCCGGCCGTTCCAGAGGAGGAGCCGGAGGAGCCGGAGGAGCCTGACATCAATCAAATGGCGATGGATGTGCTCGTCCCCGAAGTGGCCAGGGCGATCGCGACAAATGTGAGCGGCGCAGTCGCAGGCCGTATCGCGCGGGTGATCTCCGGCATCCCGGGCGGCGTTCCGGGCGGCGTCCCCGAGGGCAGCTCCGAGCTGGTTTCGGTGAGTCTTGCCGGCCATTCCGGGATCGCCGGCGCGCTGGCGGCCAACGAGCGGGCCCTGAACGAGGGCGGACTGTCCCTGCGGGATCTTCTGGGGAGTTCGTCTTTCGATCTCTGGCTTGATGACGCGGGTGCTGGGGCGGTGCCCGACGGCGGTGTCGGAATCTGGGCTTCGGGCGACTACAACCATCTGGAAGGTAGCGCTGACATGGTGGGACCATGGGACGGTGATGTATTTAGTGCCCATGTGGGCGTGGACAGGCGCTTTTCCGAGAATGTCCTGGCCGGGCTGGCGGTGTCCTTGTCTGAAGGCTCGTTTGATTTTGACGATGACGAGACGCTGGCCACGGAAACCCGCATGACGACCGTCAGCCCCTATTTCGGCTGGACTCTGGACAAGGATAGATATCTGTGGGCGTCGATCGGCTATGGCAGGGGCGAGGTCGAGCAGGACAAGGCGAGTCGGGGAACCAACACCATGCTGACGGGTCGGAAAAGCGACCTCACGCTGGCGACGGTAAGTGCAGGCGGAAGCCGGAGGATTGCCGGGGATGATGCGCTGACTTTGGCACTCAAGGGAGATGTCTTGGCGGGGCAGGTGAAGGTGAAAGACGGGGGTGCTGGCGGCTTTGAGGCAGTGAAGACGGATGTCCAGCGCCTGCGGGTGGCTCTGGAGTTGGAAAGCACGCAGGTGCGGGATTCGAAAGCGACCGTGCAGCGCTCCGCGGAACTGGCCCTCCGCCATGATGGCGGTGACGGCAACGAGACCGGATTGGGAGTCGAACTCGGCGGCCTGCTGAGCTGGTCCCGCCCGGATGGAAGACTGATCGGAGAGCTCAATGGCCGGATCCTGCTGCTGCATGAGGAAGACGATGTCCAGGATTGGGGCGTGGGCGGCCTGATCCGTTATCAGACGCAGTCCGCCGGACGTGGGCTTTCGTTCCAGGTGCAGCCGGTCTATGGCCAGACGGCGTCCGGGACCGAGCGGATCTGGAATCAGGGACCCACAGAGATCGAACCTGCGATTGATGACCGGCGGGATCTTCAGCTTTTGGCCGATGTCGGCTACGGGCTGTCGGAACTGTCCGGACGCGGTCTGCTCACCCCGTATGGCGGCCTGCAGCTGTCAGGGAGCTCAAGCCGTATCTGGCGGCTTGGCACCCGGTTCGAAATCGATTCGGGCTACGAAATCGATCTGGGCGGCCGACACCGGGAGAGAGGAGATGCCGGCTCCGAATACAACAGCATCAATCTTCTCATGCGGATGTACTGGTAGGGAATCCGCCGCTTATTCGCGGGCGGCGCAGCTCGGGCCTGGATCCACGCAGAAGGCTGTGCGGGCCTCCGGATGTGGCCGGTCAGGTGGCAATCCATCCGCCGCCGAGTAGCTGCGTGCTGTCTCCGGCGTAGAACACACAGGCCTGGCCGGGTGCGACGGCACTGGCCGGATCATCGAATTCCACCCGTGCTCCACCGTGGCCGTCCGGAATCACCCGGCCCGGTGCGGGCTGTGCGCTCGACCGGATGCGGCAGCGTAATTGCCAGCCGCCTTCGGGTGCCTCTTCGAACGGCCGCGGATCAATCCAGTTCACGTTGTGCAGCCGCAGGGAAGTGGTGCGCAATGATTCTCTCGGGCCAACGATGACATCACCGCATGCCGCATCAATGCGGATCACATAGCGGGCCTGGGCATCCCCCAGCCGGAGACCGCGTCGCTGGCCGATGGTGAATTGCTCGATCCCGTCATGCGTGCCGAGTTCGGTACCGGCTTCGTCCAGGATGCGGCCGGGTCTTCCTGCGTCAGGGCGAAGGCGGGCGACGGTTTTGGCGTAGGAACCGCGTGCGACGAAGCAGATATCCTGGCTGTCGGGCTTGTCCGCCACCGGCAGTCCCGCCTCGGTCGCGATTTGCCGGGTCACCTGCTTGGACGGCAGGTCTCCGAGCGGGAACCGGAGCTTCTCGATTTGCGGAGGCGTGGTCGCGAACAGGAAAAAGGACTGGTCACGGCTACGGTCTGCGGCCTCGTGCAGCTCGGGCCCGAACGGCCCGTCGGTCCGACGGACATAGTGCCCCGTTGCCAGCCAGTCCGCCCCCAGATCCAGGGCTGCTTCCAGCAGGTCCCGGAATTTGATGCGCTGGTTGCAACGCACGCAGGGAAGGGGGGTCTCTCCGGCGAGATAACTGTCCGCAAAATCGTCGATCACCGCCTCGCGGAAGCGCTGCTCGAAATCGAGCACGTAGTGGGGAATGCCGAGATGTTCGGCCACCCGTCTTGCATCCTGCTGGTCGCGCCCGGCACAACAGCTGCCCGGACGGCCGACCGCGGCACCGTGGTCATAGAGCTGAAGGGTGAGGCCGAAGACATCGTACCCTTCGCCGACCAGCAGTGCGGCGGTCGCGGAGGAGTCGACCCCCCCGGACATTGCCACCGCGACCCGCACGGGCCGAAGCGGGGATCTGCAGGCAGGCATCGCGATTAGAACGGAGGGTCTTCGTCGCTGCCGTCACCGTCACCGCTTGGATCGCTGAAATTGTCGTCATACCCGGCGGCGGCGCCGGGTCTCGACGAACGGCCGCCTTCGCGCCGCCCCTGGTCGTCTCCCCGTCGGCCGTGGTCGTCTCCGCTCCGGCCTCCATCCCCGTAATCGTCCTCGTTGCGGCGGCTGTCGAGCATCTGCAGCTGCGAGTTGAACCGCTGCAGCACGATTTCCGTGGAGTAGCGATCCTGTCCGGTTTTGTCCTGCCATTTGCGGGTACGGATCTGGCCCTCGAGATATACCTTCGACCCCTTGTGGAGATATTGCTCGACGATGCGTACAAGCCCCTCATCGAAGATCGCAACCCGATGCCACTCCGTCCGTTCCCGCCGCTCGCCCGTGCTGCGGTCTTTCCAGCTTTCGTTGGTCGCTACGCTGAGATTGGCGACGGCCCGGCCGTCCTGCGTATGCCGGATTTCTGGGTCGTTCCCGAGGTTCCCGATGATAATCGCCTTGTTGATGGATCCGGCCATAGCAGTACCTCCTTCGGTTACACTCGGAATGCGGCGCGCATAACAATCACGCGGTACGCATAACAATATAGAATCTTCCGGCAATGTGCCACAGCCTGCACGGCAGCAGCACTTTCATCGACCTGGGTCGGGCAGGCAAGCGGGGTAGTTCATGGCAGCGATAAAGACGATTTCGGTTCGGGGGGCACGGGTGCACAACCTGAATTCGGTCGATGTCGATATCCCCCGGGACCGGCTGGTCGTGATCACCGGGATCTCGGGCTCCGGAAAATCGTCCCTGGCTTTCGACACCATCTACGCCGAGGGCCAGCGGCGCTATGTCGAATCGCTCTCGGCCTATGCAAGGCAATTCCTGCAGACGGTCCAGAAGCCGGATGTCGATCGCATCGACGGGCTGTCGCCGGCCATCTCGATCGAGCAGAAGACCACCTCCCGCAACCCACGCTCGACGGTCGGCACATCGACCGAGATCTACGACTATTTGCGGGTTCTCTTCGCCCGCGTCGGCGTGCCCTATTCGCCGGCGACCGGCCGTCCGATCGAAGCGCAGACCGTGCGCCAGATGACGGATCGAATCCTCGCGCTGGCAAAGGGCACCCGCGCGCATCTGCTCGCGCCGATTGTGCGCGACCGCAAGGGCGAATACCGGAAGGAACTTGCGGAGCTGCGGGGGAATGGATTCCGTCGTGTGCGTGTTGACGGCAATCTGTATGACATCGAGGATGTTCCGCCGCTCGACAAGAAGTTCCGTCACAATATCGATGCGGTGGTGGATCGCATTGTGGTCCGGGAAGGCATCGAGAGCCGTCTGGCCGACAGCCTGCAGACCGCGCTGGCTCTTGCCGACGGCATTGCGGTGCTCGAGACGGTTTCCGCCTCCGACACCCCCGAACGCATCGTGTTCTCGGAAAAGTTTGCCTGTCCTGTGTCCGGGTTCACCATTCCCGAGATCGAGCCGCGTCTGTTTTCCTTCAACGCTCCCTATGGCGCCTGCCCGGCCTGCGACGGGCTGGGGGAGGAATCGTATTTCGACCCGGATCTGGTGGTTCCCAACCCGCGTCTCTCCCTGGCGGAAGGGGCGGTGGCACCTCTGGCTCGCTCCGATTCCGCTTATGTCGGGCAATTGTTCCGCTCCCTTGCCAAGCACTACCAGGTCTCTGTTTCCGAGCCCTGGGAGCAGATTCCGGCCGGGGTGCGGCATGCGATCCTGCACGGTTCGGGCAAGGACCGGATCGCGTTCCGGTTTGCCGATGGGGAGGAATCGAAGCGGGTGCTCCGCCCGTTCGAGGGCGTGCTGCCCAATCTCGAGCGCCGTTATCGGGAAACTGATTCGGTCTGGAAGCGGGAGGATTTCCAGCGCTATCGCGGAAGCCGTCCTTGTGCGGCATGCCAGGGATATCGACTCAAGCCGGAGGCCCTCAGCGTGCGTGTCGGTGGATTGCATATCGGCGAGGTGACCGGAATGAATGTCACCGAGGCCGTTGCCTGGGTCGAGGGAATTGAGAAGAAGCTGACCCGGCAGCGCCGCGAGATCGCCCATGGCGTCCTCAAGGAGATCTCCGGGCGGCTGGGATTTCTGGCCAATGTCGGGCTGGAGTATCTCACCCTCGACCGGCGCGCGGGCACGCTCTCGGGCGGCGAAAGCCAGCGGATCCGCCTGGCCTCGCAGATCGGCTCCGGCCTGTCGGGGGTGCTCTACGTTCTGGACGAGCCTTCCATCGGACTCCACCAGCGCGACAACAAGCGCCTTCTGGACACGCTCAAACGGTTGCGGGACCGGGGCAATTCGGTCCTGGTCGTCGAGCATGATGAGGAGGCGATGCGGGCCGCCGATTTTCTGGTCGATCTCGGACCGGGTGCCGGCGTCCGCGGCGGCAATCTTGTCGCTGCGGGTCCCGTCGGGCGGATCATCGCGGCCAAGCAATCGATCACCGGGGATTATCTTTCCGGCCGCCGCGAAATCCACCTGCCCGCCTCGCGCCGGGCGTGCAGCGAGCGGCGTCTTCGGGTCGAGGGGGCCCGGGGGAACAATCTCCAGAATATTACGGCCGAATTTCCGCTCGGGGTTTTCGTCTGCGTCACCGGTGTTTCCGGCAGCGGCAAGTCGACGCTGGTGGTCGACACCCTCTACCGCACCGCCGCCCAGCGTCTGAACGGCGCACGGGTAAGCCCGGGACCGAGCGATCGGTTCGAGGGTTTCGAGCACATCGACAAGGTGGTCGATATCGACCAGTCGCCGATCGGCCGCACGCCACGCTCGAACCCGGCCACCTATACCGGCGCCTTCACCCCGATTCGGGACTGGTTCGCGGGCCTGCCTGAATCGCGTGCCCGCGGCTATTTACCCGGGCGGTTCTCGTTCAATGTTCGGGGCGGGCGCTGTGAGGCCTGCCAGGGCGACGGGGTCATCCGGGTCGAGATGCATTTTCTCGCGGATGTGTATGTCGTCTGCGAGGAATGCGGCGGCCGGCGCTTCAACCGGGAGACTCTCGACATCCTGTATCGCGGCAAGAGCATCGCCGATGTTCTGGCCATGACGGTCTCCACCGGCCGGGAGTTTTTTGGCGCGGTGCCGGCAATCCGCGACCGGCTGGCGGTCCTGGAAAGGGTCGGTCTCGGTTATATCGGCATCGGGCAGCCGGCGACCACGCTTTCGGGGGGAGAGGCGCAGCGCGTAAAACTCGCCAAGGAACTCGCCCGTCGTGCGACCGGCCGCACCCTTTACGTGCTGGACGAACCGACCACGGGGCTGCACTTCGAGGATGTCGGCAAATTGCTGGAAGTGCTGCATGCGCTTGTCGAGCAGGGCAACACGGTCGTCGTCATCGAGCACAATCTGGACGTGATCAAGACGGCTGACTGGATCATCGATCTGGGCCCGGAGGGAGGGGATGGTGGCGGCCAGGTGGTGGCCGCAGGTCTTCCGGAGGAGGTCGTGCGCTGCCGCTCGAGCCATACCGGGGCGTTTCTGAAGCCGCTGCTTTCAAAGCGGAAACCGGGCGCATCGCGGCGGTCCGGCAAGCGAGCCTAGAGGTGAATGGGAGTCCGTCGGTCCGTCGGCAATGCGTCCCGTCGGCAGGATCCAAGAAAGAACGTGTCCGATCTACCCGGACCGGCCATCCAGGTATTCGAGCAACTCGGCACCTGTTTCGTTCTCGTAGAACCGCCCGCAAATGTCCAGAAGCAAATCCATGTCGGATATCTGTTCCAGATGATTGGCCAGCCGTTCGAGGGTTTCCGGATCAAACTTTGATGCCGCCCGATGGCACAGTATCTTTCGCACTCTGTCCCGCACTTCCTTGCAGCCTTCCGCATAGCCTTCCTTGCAGCCTTTCGCATAGCCTTCCTTGCGGCCTTCCTCATGGATTTCCAAAATCCACGGCTTGAGCCAATCTGAGTCCGACTGGTTTCCCACCGCTTCCTCTATCTGTTCCATCTGCTCCATCTGGTCCAGATTGCGGTCAATCCGTTTATCCATTCTCAGAATCCTCTTGCTTATGACCGATCATCAAGACATTTGAGCAACTCGGCACCGGTTTCGCCTTTGCTGAGCCGCTCGTGAATATCCAGAAGCGGTTCCAGGTCGGATATCCGATCCAGATGATTGGTCAGCCGTCCGAGGGTTTCCGGATCCCATTTCGATGCTGCTTGATGGCACAGTCTTGCCCGAATTGCGGCCAGTGCTTCTTCGTGGTCTTTCGCACGGCCTTCCTCGTGGCTTTCCTTGCGGCCTTCCGCATAGCCTTCCGCATAGCCTGCCGCATAGCCTACCGCATAGCCTTCCTTGTAGCCTTCCGCATGGATTTCCAAAATCCACGGCTTGAGCCAATCTGAGTCCGATTGGTTTTCCACCGCTTCCTCCATCGGGTCCATCTGGTTCAGATTGCGGTCAACCAGTTTATCCATTCTCAGAATCCTCTTGCTTATGACCGATCATCAAGACATTTGAGCAACTCGGTGCCGGTTTCGCCTTTGCTGAGCCGATCGTAAATTTCCAGAAGCGATTTCAGGTCGGATATCCGATCCAGATGATTGGTCAGTCGTTCGAGGGTTTCCGGGTCAAATTTTGATGCCGCCTGATGGCACAGACTTGCCCGAATGACGCCCAGTATTTCTTCGCGGCCTTCCTCTCGGCCTTCCTCTCGGCCTTCCTCTCGGCCTTCCTTGCGGCCTTCCTTGCGGCCTTTCGCATGGATTCCCAAAATCCACGGCTTGGCCCAATCCGAGGCCGGCTGGTTTACCACTGCATCCTCTATCTGCTCCATCTGGTCCAGCGGGTGCAGATTGCTGTCAATCAGATCATCCTTCATTAGAACCTCCATGCTCCAGGTGCTGAACGTTCTGGCAAGTTCGGCATTGCCAATGCTCCGCAACCGTTTGTTCAGACCGATCACCACCGGCTGCAGTTCCTCTGGGAACGGCAGTTCTTGATTCAGCTCGATCAGGATTTGATTCAGCCCGATCAGGAACGTCACCAAGTTGTCCGGCACTAATTCTGTCCACGGGTGTTTCGAGAAGTCAAGCACAAAATACTGCAGGGACGGCAGCAGCCAGACCTCTCCGTTCCAGGTCGACACTTCCGTCCCGGGTGTGATCATCTCCGCTATATTCAGCACTTCGGTCCATTTTCCCAGGCTGCTGGAGAGGACGACCGGAAATATCCGCGGCAGTTCACCGCGCGGCCGACCACTCGCCCGGTTCTGGGTAATAGCGTCATACAGCAGCGCGACATAGGTATTCATGCGCGCAGCCATGAGCGGGTCGTCCCGATCCTGGAATTCAGTCAGAAAGAATATCTCTTGCTCGCTGTCACGAAAGCGTATGCGCCAGACCTTGTCAGCCTGACGAGATCTCAGATCCGGACTCACAAAATTGGCTGACATGTTTGTCAGCGTAGAAAAATCCAGCCTGTCACTCCAGGACGGAACCAGAAATCCGGCAATCAGGTCGTGGACCATCTCCGAATGGCTGAACATCCTCTTGTAGCATCCATCCAGCCGTCGCCTGTTCGGTAGCTTCGAGCTGGAGGGGGGTTGCTTTTGGGCGCCCATCGGAAACACCACCGTGTCTTGTGTCTTGGCTTTTCGGTGGGTCTGTTTCGGGAAGAAACATCCGTACCGACCGTTTTTCTGAAATCTGCCGACCCTGGTGGGAGCAGGCAGCGGCGGGTAACGGGTGATGGTTCCGGTCCGGAAAATGCTGCGGTTGCGTGCAGCGAACCGCACCTCCGCGAAGCCGCGGAGGTTATGGCAGAACGGGTTCTGCGGGCAGTCGGACAATTCATGATCGATCCCCGCATTCCACAGGCCACAGGCGTGCCGACAGAATTGCAACCGGTCGCCCGCGAGTCAAGATCCGCGGCTCCGGAGGGATATCGGACCGGCACCTCCGGTCTCCCGGGCGTGCCGGTCTCCGCTCCCGAGGCCCCCGCGCCTGGCTCTGCGCTCCGGGAACCCCGGCCCGGCCGGACGCTTCCTGCCGGCCCCCGGGGAAGGGGTCCGGGCGGCCGCCTGCCGGATTTTGCTCGTCGGTGCGGCCCTCCCGGGAACGGGTTGGCTGGAAACCCTCGGAACTCCGGTCAGGGCCGCACGGACAGCCGCCCGGCATCAGTTCGCCCTGGCACCGCCGGGCGGTCGCTTGACCCGGCCCCCGGCAGCGAATAGAACACCTTGTGGATCGACCGCTCGGCCTTGCCCGATCTTGGCGGTAGAGGCGGGAATCGATGGAAAGTCTTCTCCGCGAATATCTGCCGATCCTGATCTTTCTCGGCATTGCCGTGGCGATCGGGGCGGGGCTGATTCTGGCCGCGGTCGTGCTGGCCGTACGCCATCCGGATCCGGAAAAACTGTCCATCTACGAATGCGGCTTCAATGCCTTCGATGATGCCCGCATGCGCTTTGATGTGCGCTTCTACCTGGTGGCGCTGCTGTTCATCATCTTCGATCTTGAAGTGGCGTTTCTGTTCCCGTGGGCCATCGCCTTCCGCGATATCGGTGCCTTCGGATTCTGGTCGATGATGGTGTTCCTCGCCGTTCTCACGGTGGGTTTCGCCTATGAGTGGCGGAAGGGGGCTCTGGAGTGGCAGTGACGGAGGCGGAGATTCCGGCCGGATCGGAAGCGGATCTGCGGGTGCTGTCGGGGGAGTTCGCCGACAAGGGCTTTCTGGTCACCTCGTCCGAGAGTCTGATCCAGTGGGCCCGCACCGGGTCGCTGTTCTGGATGACCTTCGGCCTTGCCTGCTGCGCGGTGGAGATGATCCACACGGCGATGCCGCGCTACGATGTGGAACGTTTCGGCTTTGCCCCGCGCGCGAGCCCGCGCCAGTCGGATGTCATGATCGTCGCCGGCACACTGACGAACAAGATGGCCCCGGCCCTGCGCAAGGTCTATGACCAGATGCCGGAGCCGCGCTATGTCATCTCGATGGGCTCCTGCGCCAATGGCGGCGGCTACTACCACTATTCCTACTCGGTGGTCCGCGGCTGTGACCGGATCGTGCCGGTGGACATCTATGTGCCCGGCTGTCCGCCCACCGCCGAGGCGCTGCTCTATGGCATCCTGCAGCTGCAGCGCAAGATCCGCCGTACCGGCACACGGGTGCGGTAAGTCCCCTTGGTGATGGTGGACCGCCGGCTCGACGATCTGCGCGCCGCCGCGATGCAGTGCCTCGGGGAGCTGGCGCTTCAGATTTCCGAGGCGCATGGCGAGCTGACGATCTCGGTGGCCCCGGCCGGGATTGTCCGGGTGCTGGTCGGGCTGCGCGATGACCCCGCGCTTCGCATGACCACCCTGATCGATGTCTGCGGCGTCGACTATCCCGGGCGCGAACCCCGCTTTGAGGTCGTCTACCATCTGCTCTCGATCTCGTATACCTCGCGTCTTCGCCTGAAGGCCGCGGTGCCGGAGGGCGAGACCCTGCCGAGTGCGGTGGATGCGCATCCGTCGGCGGAATGGTACGAACGCGAGGTCTTCGACATGTACGGGATCGAGTTCGCCGGCCATCCGGATCTGCGCCGGATTCTCACGGATTACGGTTTTCAGGGCCACCCGCTGCGCAAGGACTTTCCGCTCACCGGCTTTGTCGAACTCCGCTATGACGAGACGCGCGGCCGGGTCGCCTATGAGCCGGTGCGGCTGGTGCAGGCGTATCGGGACTATGATTTTCTCTCGCCCTGGGAGGGGGCCGCGGCGGTGCGCGACGCCGGGGACGGGGAGCGGGAGTGATGGAGGAAACCGCTGTCCGGCCGCCAGGGGAACGGAAATTCAACCTGAATTTCGGTCCCCAGCATCCGGCCGCCCATGGCGTGCTGCGTCTGGTGCTGGAACTGGACGGCGAGATCGTGGATCGGGTGGACCCGCATATCGGCCTGCTCCATCGGGGCACCGAGAAGCTGATCGAATCCAAGACCTATCTGCAGGCCCTGCCGTATTTCGACCGGCTCGACTATGTCGCGCCGATGAACCAGGAGCATGCCTGGTGTCTGGCCATCGAGGGGCTTCTCGGGCTGGAGGTGCCGCATCGGGGGTCCCGGATCCGGGTGCTGTATTGCGAGATTGGCCGGATCCTCAGCCATCTTCTGAATGTCACCACCCAGGCCCTGGATGTCGGTGCGCTCACGCCGCCGCTCTGGGGCTTCGAGGAGCGCGAGAAGCTGATGGTCTTCTACGAGCGCGTCTGCGGGGCCCGCCTGCACGCGGCCTATTTCCGTCCCGGGGGGGTCCATCGCGACCTGCCGCCCGGGCTGGCCGAGGATATCGGGGCCTGGTGCGAGTCCTTTCCGGCGGTGCTGGACGATATCGAGTCGCTGCTGACCGAGAACCGGATCTTCAAGCAGCGCAATGTGGATATCGGCACGGTCACGGCCGAGGAGGCCCAGGCCTGGGGATTTACGGGCGTGATGCTCCGGGGCACCGGGCTGCCCTGGGATCTGCGCCGGGCCCAGCCCTATGAGGGGTACAGCGATTTTGAATTCCAGATTCCGGTCGGCCGGAACGGCGACTGCTACGACCGCTATCTCTGCCGGGTGGAGGAGATGCGCCAGTCGGTCTCGATCATGCTCCAGTGTCTCGAATCCCTGGCCTCGGCCGACGGTCCGGTGGTTGCGCCGGAAAGCAAGATCGTGCCGCCGGGCCGGGCCGAGATGAAACGCTCCATGGAGGCGCTGATCCAGCATTTCAAGCTGTACACGGAGGGTTTCCGCGTGCCGGCCGGGGAGATCTATGCCGCGGTCGAGGCCCCGAAGGGGGAATTTGGCGTGTATCTGGTCTCCGACGGCAGCAACCGGCCCTACCGCACCAAGATCCGGGCTCCCGGCTATCCGCATCTTGCCGCGATGGACCGCATGTGCCGGGGGCACATGCTGGCGGATGTCTCCGCGGTGCTGGGTTCGCTCGACATTGTGTTCGGAGAGATTGATCGATGAGCGCGCTCCCCCGCAGCGCGGACCAGCCGGACGGGTTCGCCTTCACGGAGGCCAATCTTGCCTGGGCCGAGACCTGCATCGGCCGGTATCCGGAGGGCCGGCAGGCCTCCGCGATCCTGCCGCTTCTCTGGCGTGCCCAGGAGCAGGAAGGCTGGCTGTCGGTGGCGGCCATGGAATGTGTCGGCGGCATGCTGGGGATGGCCTCGATCCGGGTGCTGGAGGTGGCGAGTTTCTACTCGATGTTCCATCTCGCCCCGGTGGGACGGCGGGCGCATCTCCAGGTCTGCGGCACCACGCCGTGCATGCTCTGCGGCTCCGACGCGCTGCTGGATCTCTGCCGCCGGGAACTCGGCCCGGAGCCGAAGACCCTGTACGGGGAGGGTGACTTCTCGTGGGAGGAGGTGGAGTGCCTGGGGGCCTGCGCGAACGCTCCGATGGTACAGATCGGCAAGGATTTCTACGAGGATCTGACGCCGGAGGCCCTGCGGGAGATTCTCGCGACCTTCCGCCGCGGCGAGCGCCCCCGGCCGGGCTCGGCCACCGGCCGTTTCGCGTCGGAACCGGCGGGCGGGGGCTGCGTGCTGCAGGACCTTCCGCGGGAGTCGGCGGAGAACGCTTCGCGGCAGTTGTTTGCCGAGGAATTCGGGAAGGGCCGGGAATGAGCCGGCTGGCGGATTCCGACCGGATCTTCCGCAACCTCTACGGGTTTGCGGACCGCTCGCTGGCGGGGGCCCGGGCGCGGGGGGGCTGGGACGGCACGGCGGGGATCCTCGCCCGCGGGCGTGAGGCGGTGATCGAGGAGATCAAGAATGCCGGATTGCGCGGTCGCGGCGGGGCCGGCTTTCCGACCGGGATGAAATGGTCGTTCATGCCCAAGGAGACCCCTCCCGGAGCGAACCCGCACTATCTGGTGATCAATGCCGACGAATCCGAACCGGGCACCTGCAAGGATCGTGAGATCCTGCGCCATGAGCCGCATCTGCTGATCGAGGGCTGCCTGATCTCGGGTTTCGCGATCGGCGCCCATACCGGCTACATCTATGTGCGGGGGGAATTCGCCCGCGAGCGGGAGGCGTTGGAGGCGGCGGTCGCGGAAGCCCGCGAAGCCGGTCTGCTCGGCCCCGACGCAGCTGGCTCGGGCTGGGATTTCGACCTTCTCGTGCATGCCGGGGCGGGGGCGTATATCTGCGGCGAGGAGACCGGTCTGCTCGAGTCGCTCGAAGGGCGCAAGGGCATGCCGCGGATGAAGCCCCCCTTTCCGGCCACGGTCGGCCTCTATGGCTGTCCGACGACGATCAACAATGTCGAGACTCTCGCCATGGTGCCGGAGATCCTCCGCCGGGGGGCGGACTGGTTCGCCGGCATCGGCCGGCCGCACAACAGCGGCACCAAGATCTTTTCCATCTCCGGCCATGTCGAGAAGCCCTGCGTGGTCGAGGAGGCGATGTCGGTTCCGCTGCGCGAGCTCATCGAGCGCCATTGCGGGGGGGTGCGCGGCGGCTGGGGCAATCTCAAGGCGGTCATTCCCGGGGGATCTTCGGTGCCCTGCCTGCCGGCCGAGCGCTGTGACGATCTGCTGATGGATTTTGACATGCTGAAGGAGGCGGGTTCGTCGCTCGGCACGGCCGCGGTCATCGTCATGGACCGGTCCACGGACATGATCCGGGCGATCTGGCGTCTGGCAAAATTCTACAAGCATGAATCCTGCGGCCAGTGCACCCCCTGCCGGGAGGGCACCGGCTGGATGATGCGGGTGCTCGAGCGGATGGTCCGCGGCGAGGCCGAAAGCGGGGAGATCGACCAGTTGCTGGATGTCTCGGAGCGGATTGAGGGGCATACGATCTGCGCCCTGGGCGATGCGGCGGCCTGGCCGGTGCAGGGGCTGATCCGCCATTTCCGGCGCGATATCGAGGAGCGGATCCTGTCCACCAAGACCCGCCGGAAGGCGGCCTGAACGTGATGGCGGGGGGATGTCCGGGCAGACCCGCGGGGTCGGGCGCCGTGCGCCGGTGGGCGGCCCGACCATGACCGCGGCGCTGCGCCGGATCCTCGTCGACGGGGAGGAGATTGAGGTCGATTCCAGCCTGACCCTCCTGCAGGCCTGCGAGGCGGCCGGGCATGAGATGCCGCGGTTCTGCTACCACGAGCGGCTGTCGATCGCCGGCAATTGCCGGATGTGTCTGGTCGAGGTGGTGGGCGGGCTGAAGCCGGTGGCTTCCTGCGCCATGCAGGTGCGCGATCTGCGTCCGGGTCCGGACCAGACCCCGCCCGCCCTGTGCACCTCCTCCGACACCGTCCGCCGCGCCCGGCAGGGGGTGATGGAGTTTCTGCTCATCAACCACCCGCTCGACTGCCCGATCTGCGACCAGGGGGGCGAGTGTGACCTGCAGGACCAGGCCATCGCCTACGGGGCTGATTTCTCCCGCTACCGCGAGCCCAAGCGCGCCCCGGAGCCGATCGATCTCGGGCCGCTGGTGAAGACGGAGATGACCCGCTGCATCCACTGCACGCGCTGTGTGCGGTTTCTGACCGAGATCGCCGGCATCCCGGAGCTCGGCCTGGTCGGTCGGGGCGAGGATGCCGCGATCGTGCCGTATCTGGGGCGTTCGCTGTCCTCGGAGATGCAGGGGAACATCATCGATCTCTGTCCCGTCGGCGCGCTCACTTCCCGGCCCTATGCCTTTACCGCCCGTTCCTGGGAGCTGCACAAGGTCGAGACGATCGATGTGATGGACGCGCTCGGTGCCAACATCCGGGTCGATCTGCGCGGCCGCGAGGTGATGCGGATCCTGCCGCGCAACCATGACGCCCTGAACGAGGAGTGGATCTCCGACAAGACACGCTTTGTGTGGGACGGGCTCGGCCGCCAGCGGCTGGACCGGCCCTATCTGCGCGGCGGCGAGGGCCGCCTGCAGGCCTGCAGCTGGGATCGGGCGCTCGAGACCGCGGGTGCAAGACTGGCCGGGGCGAAGCCGGAATCGGTGGCCGCGCTGGCCGGGGATCTGGTTTCGGTGGAGGCGATGTGGGCGCTGCGCGGCCTTCTGGACGGGCTTGGCGTCGCCAGCCGCGACTGCCGCCAGCATGCCCCCTGCCTGCCTCCCGAAAACCCGTCCGCCTGGCGGTTCAACAGCCAGGTGGCGGGCATCGACCAGGCGGATGCCATCCTGCTCGTCGGCACCGATCCGCGGCGGGAATGCCCGGTGCTGAACACGCGGATCCGCAAGGCCTGGCTCGGCGGTGCGGCGGTGGCGTCGATCGGCCCGGAGCTGGAGGCGCTGTATGCCTGCGAAGGGCTGGGCGCCGGGCCGGAGACCCTGGCGCGGGTGGCGGAATTGCCGTTCGGGGCCCGGCTCGCGGCGGCCGAGCGGCCGCTGGTGGTGGTCGGGGAGGGGGCGCTGGCGCGGAGCGACGGGGCGGCGGTGCTGGCGGCGGCGATGCAGCTGGCCGAGACGGTCGGCGCGGTGCGCGAGGACTGGTGCGGGTTTTCGGTTTTGCACAGTTCGGCCGCGGTCACCGGCGGGCTCGAAACCGGCTTTGTCCCGGCGGAAGGGGGACGGGATACGTCCGGAATTCTTGCCGCGGCCCGCGAGGGGGCACTGGAGACGGTCTTCCTGCTCGGGGCCGACGAGATCGAGATGGACGCGCTGCGGGACTGTTTCGTGATCTATCTGGGATCGCATGGCGATGCCGGCGCGGGCCGGGCCGATCTGGTGCTGCCCGGGGCGGCCTGGACCGAGCAGTCCGGCCTGTTTGTCAATCTCGAAGGCCGGCCGCAGGTCGCGGCCCGCGCCTCCTTCCCTCCGGGCGAGGCGCGCGAGGACTGGCGCATTCTGCGGGCGCTCTCCGTGCATCTCGGCGCGCCGCTGCCGTATGACGATCTGACCGCCCTTCGGGCACATCTGTTCGAATCCCATCCGCGCCTGGCCGAGACCGGTGTGGTTCCCCCGGTGGCGTGGCGGGCGGAGAGCGGGGGCGAAATGGATCCGCGGCCCTTCGGGCGTGCGGTGGGGGATTTCTATCTGACCAATCCGATTGCCCGGGCGAGTGCGGTGATGGCCGATCTCTCGCGCCGGCGGGGGAACCCCGGCGGTTCCCGCGCGGCGGCCTAGGGGGGGGCTGCAGCCAGGTTGTCCATTCGGCCCTGACTGGAGATGCGGATGTTTTGAAGCAACACAGCCCGGCTGCAGTTCACATCTGTGCGCTTGCCGCCCGGTTCCAGGAATTGCTGAATCCTCGGTGTTTTCCCGGCCCGTGACGGCCGATTTTCGCAAACCGGTTCTGGCCCCACACTCCGGAGACATGCCTGTGCAGGGCAGGCCCCCGATGACCGATTCCGGAACAGGTGGTTGCAATTTTACGGGAGCGATGCGAAGATAGATCCCAGCAGTTACTCGATTCGCAACCGCCGGAGGAATCGATTATGGCCACCATCACTTTCGACACGCTTGGGGCAAAGCGGATTCTCACCGATGCTGGCTTTGAGGACAAGCCAGCCATAGCGGTTGTCGATGTGGCACACAAAAGCGTCTCGGAAAACGTTGCGACAAAGGAAGACATCGCCGACCTGAAAGTGGATCACGTCAACCTGAAATTGGATCTGAAAGGGGACATGGCCGACCTGAAAGTGGGAATCGCCAACCTGAAAGTCCACATGACGCTTGGATTATTGGCAGCTACGGGCATCATAATTGCCGCTATGGGCGTCATGATTGCCGTATTCAAATTCCTAGGAAATTAGAGTCAAGCAATCATCCAGGCGCGGGGCACCGCCACCGGTGCATCCGTGATTGATATACGAATGGCACAGTGGGTGCCTAAATGTGGAAGTTCAACAGGTTGTTCCCGTCCCGCCCCGATCGGTTGATAGGTGCCGTGCCTTTGATGTTGCTATGAGGTCGATGTCAGCTGCCGAACCGGAGAGGGGAGCCCGACCCGGCAGACGCTGCAGTTCATACCGATGCGCGTGCCGCCCGGTTCCAGAAATTGCTGAATCCCCGGTGCTTTTCCGGCCCGTGACGGCCGACCTTTGCAAACCGGTGCCCCACACTCCGGAAGCATGCCTGTGCCGGGCAGGGCCGAGGGCCGCTCCCGAAACAGGTAGTTGCAATTTTGCTGGAGCGAGGTGAAGATAGGTCCCAGCAGTTACTCAATTCACAACCGCCGGAGGAATCGATTATGGCCATCTTCGCTTTTGACACGCTTCAGGAAAAGCAGGCTCTTACCGATGTCGGCGTTGAGGACAGGCATGCCATAGCTTTTGTCGGTCTGGCAAGCAAAAGCGTCCCGGAAAACGTTGCGACAAAGGAAGACATCGCCGAGCTGAGAGCCGAGCTGAGAGCCGAGCTGAAAACGGACATTGTTGACCTGAAAACCGAGCTGAAAACGGGCTTCGCCAACCGGAAAGTAGAAATCGCCAACCAGAACGTCCACATGATGTATGGATTATTGGCAGCTACGGGCGTCATGATTGTCGCAGTCATATTCCTTTGAAATTAGAGTCAAGCAATCATCCAGGCGCAGGCACCGCCACCGGCGTATTCATGATTGATAGACGAATGGCACAGTGGGTGCCTAAATGTGGAAGTTCAATTGTGACCACCGTCACTTTCGACACACTCAGGGCAAAAAGAATCTCATCAATGCCGGAGTTGAAACATGCAGGCCACATACAACAAGGCCGAACACGGCATCCTGCTTGCCCCCGGATAGGTTGCGTCGGGGGATTTAATTCACCAGAATTCCTGGTAAATCTCTATGGAGAACCGAAGGGCAAGGTTCGGTGAATCATTCATATGGCCATCTTGGGGCATATGACCATCCTGGAGAGATTAAAGTGTCCCACCGAATTGTGATCAAAGCCGATCAAGCCGGGACGGATCGAAAGAAACCAACCCCGACTCCGGTCTTCGAAAGAATGAGCTGTCCCGATGTTGCCATTGTCTTCAAGCGGGATGGATCGGTGCGCTGGCCGAAAGGGTGGGGGGTTGAACGGCGCCAGCAAGAAATCGAAGAGCAACGTCGGGTTGCAAAGGCGGCCAGCCCCGGAGAACAGGAATCCGTCCAGAGCCGGATCGACAGGCTGGAAGCGAACCTCCGCGCCCCCCGTCTCGCCGTGCCCGCCCTTCCGCCAACCCCTTGAAACCGAGCGCAAAATAAATTGGCGCCAAGGGCCATTTATCTCCCGGAGGCGGGGGTTGCCCCTGGATGTGGAAGTTCGGCAGGTTGTCCCCGTCCCACCCCAATCGGCTGATGGGTGCCTGCTTTTTGAGACGGCGGTGAGGTCGGTGCCAATTGCAGCGATGCCCCCCGGCTGGAAGCGGGTCGTATCGTTGCGAGGAGGTCGGACAGGCGGCCGACACGCGGCATACCCGCACGACTCGACTATGCGGCGTCAATCGTGCATTCTGGCGGGCGTTCCTTCGACCCTCCCGGGAGCTGAGTTGTTCCGAAACACCAGCCTCTCCAGTCAGGGCCGAATGGACAGCCTGCTGACAGGTCCACCTAGGGGCGGATGATGGTTCCTTGGAGCGCATGGATTCTCGAAGGCGCGATCATCGTCGTGCAGTGTCTGGCCGTGATCGTGGCGATTCTGGTTTCGCTCGCCTTTCTGCTCTATGCGGACCGCAAGATCTGGGCGGCGGTGCAGCTCCGGCGGGGGCCGAATGTCGTGGGGCCTTTCGGGCTGCTGCAGAGTTTTGCCGATTTCCTGAAATTCGTGGTCAAGGAGGTGGTGGTGCCGGCCGGTGCGGACCGCACGGTGTTCCTGCTCGCGCCGCTGGCGACCTTCGCGCTGGCGATGATCGGCTGGGCGGTGGTGCCGTTCGCCGAGGGGTGGGTGATCTCCGATCTCAATGTCGGGATCCTCTATCTTTTCGCGATCTCCTCGCTGGGCGTCTATGGCGTGATCATGGGCGGCTGGGCGTCGAATTCGAAATACCCGTTCATGGGCGGACTCCGTTCGGCGGCGCAGATGATCTCCTATGAGGTCTCCATCGGCTTCATCCTGGTCGCGGTGCTGGTCACGGCCGGCTCGCTGCGGATCTCGGACATTGTTCTCGCCCAGGACCGCTGGGGCGGCTTCTGGGGCTGGTACTGGCTGCCCCATCTGCCGATGCTGGTCCTGTTCTTCATCTCCGCCCTGGCCGAGACCAACCGGCCTCCCTTCGACCTGCCGGAGGCAGAATCCGAGCTCGTGGCGGGGTATCAGGTGGAATATGGCTCGACGCCGTATCTGCTGTTCATGATCGGGGAATACGCCAACATCGTGCTGATGTGCGCGATGACCTCGATCCTGTTCCTGGGCGGCTGGCTGGCGCCCTTCGCGGGACTGCCCGACGGGGTGTTCTGGCTGGTGGCCAAGATCCTGCTGCTGTTCTTTCTTTTCGCGATGGTCAAGGCCATTGTGCCCCGCTACCGCTACGACCAGCTGATGCGGCTCGGCTGGAAGGTGTTTCTGCCGATGTCGCTGGGCTGGGTGGTGCTGACCGCGGGGTTCCTCCACTTCACCGGCAGTGCGGCGGGATAGAAAGGAAGACGATGGCCTTTTCGGTACGTTCCGCCCTGCGCTATGCGCTGCTCCACGATTTTCTCGGCGGGTTTGTGCTCGGCCTGCGCTATCTCGTCCGGGCCAAGGCGACCCTCAACTACCCGCATGAGAAGGGCCCGCTGTCGCCGCGTTTCCGCGGCGAGCATGCGCTGCGCCGCTACGCGAATGGCGAGGAGCGGTGCATCGCCTGCAAGCTCTGCGAGGCGATCTGTCCGGCCCAGGCGATCACCATCGAGGCCGAGGAGCGGGCCGATGGCAGCCGGCGGACGACCCGCTACGACATCGACATGACCAAATGCATCTATTGCGGCTTCTGCCAGGAGGCCTGTCCGGTGGATGCGATCGTCGAGGGGCCGAATTTCGAATTCGCCACCGAGACCCGCGAGGAGCTGCTCTATGACAAGGCGCGGCTGCTGGCCAACGGGGATCGCTGGGAGGGGCAGATCGCCGCCAATCTCGCCCGCGATTCGGAAACCCGCTGAGGCCCCGCCATGCTGCTTGCTGCCGTCGCGTTCTATGTCTTTGCCGGCACCGCTGTGGCCGCCGCCCTTCTGGTGGTGCTGGCCCGCAACCCGGTCCATTCGGTGCTCTGGCTGATTCTGACCTTCTTCTCGGCGGCCGGACTTTTTGTGCTGCTGGGGGCCGAGCTTCTCGCGATGCTGCTGGTCATCGTCTATGTCGGCGCGGTCATGGTCCTGTTCCTGTTCGTGGTGATGATGCTGGATGTCGATTTTGCCGCCCTGCGGCCGGCCCTGGCGGAATATTTCCCGCTCGGCGGGCTGGTCGCGGTGGTGCTGCTGGTCGAGCTCGGGCTGGTTGTGGCCCATGGGCAGATCGCCGGTCCGGCCTCGGCCCTGCGCGGGATCGAGGTGGGCACGACCTCCAACGCCCGGGCGCTCGGGCAGGTGATCTACACCGATTATGTGCTCTTCTTCCAGCTGGCCGGACTGATCCTGCTGGTGGCGATGATCGGCGCGATCGTGCTCACGCTCCGGCCGCGGGTCGGGGTGCGGCGGCAGGATGCGCTGACGCAGATCCACCGCAGCCGGGCGGAGTCGGTGGAGCTGCGTGATGTCGAGCCGGGGGCGGGGGTCTGACGATGCCGGTGATCGGTCTCTCCCACTACCTCACCGTGGCCGCGGCCTTGTTTGTGATCGGCGCGTTCGGGATTTTTCTCAACCGCAAGAACGTGATTGTGATCCTGATGTCGATCGAGCTCCTGCTGCTGGCGGTGAACATCAATCTGGTCGCCTTCTCGGCCCATCTCGGCAATCTGGTCGGGCAGGTGTTCGCCGTTTTCGTGCTGACGGTGGCGGCCGCGGAGGCGGCCATCGGCCTGGCCATCCTGGTCTGCTTCTACCGCAACCGGGGCTCGGTCGATGTCGAGGATGTCAGCCGGATGCGGGGCTGACCGGTGTATGCCGCCATCGTGTTCCTGCCGCTCCTCGGCGCGGTCCTGGCCGGGCTGCTGCCGCGGTTGACCGGCGAGCGTCTGGCGCAGTGGCTGCCGACGGCCCTGCTGTGCCTGGCCGCGCTGCTCGCCTGGATCGGGTTTCTGCGCGATTTCGGCGATCCGGGCATCCGCATTCCCCTCGCGCTCTGGGTGGCCTCCGGGGATTTCACGGCGGAATGGGCCCTGCGGATCGACCCGCTGACGATTGTGATGATGGTCGTGGTGACCACGGTCTCGGCGCTGGTGCATGTCTATTCGGTGGGCTACATGCACGGGGATCCGCACCGGCCGCGGTTTTTCGCCTATCTGTCGCTGTTCACCTTCGCGATGCTCGCGCTGGTGACCAGCGACAATTTCCTGCAGCTGTTCTTCGGCTGGGAGGGGGTCGGCCTGGCCTCGTATCTGCTGATCGGGTTCTGGTTCCGCCGTCCGTCCGCCAACGCGGCGGCGATCAAGGCGTTCATTGTCAACCGGGTCGGCGATTTTGGTTTCGCGCTCGGCATCCTGGCGGTGTATCTGACCTTCGGCAGCATTGAATTCGATGTGGTGTTCGGGGAGGCGTCCGCGGCGGTCGGCCGGGAGATCGAGGTCGCGGGGTTCCGTTTCGACGCGCTCGGCGCGATCACGCTGCTGCTGTTTTTCGGCGCCATGGGCAAGTCGGCCCAATTCCTGCTCCACACCTGGCTGCCGGATGCGATGGAGGGGCCGACCCCGGTCTCGGCGCTGATCCATGCCGCGACCATGGTGACGGCCGGGGTGTTCCTCGTGGTCCGCTGTTCCCCGTTGCTGGAATACGCGCCCGGCACCCTTCTGGTGATCACGGCGGTGGGGGCGGTGACGGCGCTCTTCGCGGCCACGGTCGGCCTGGTGCAGAACGACATCAAGCGGGTGATCGCCTACTCGACCTGCTCGCAGCTGGGCTACATGTTTGTCGCGGCCGGGGTCGGGGCCTATGAGGCGGCGATCTTCCACCTGTTCACGCACGCCTTTTTCAAGGCGCTCCTGTTCCTCGGCGCGGGCTCCGTGATCCACGCCATGGCCGACGAGCAGGACATGCGGCGGATGGGCGGACTGCGGCGCCGCATTCCGCGGACCTACTGGCTGATGGTCGTGGGCACGCTGTCCCTGACCGGTCTCGGCCTGCCGGGGCTGGGTGGTTTCGCGGGGTTCCACTCCAAGGACATGGTGGTCGAGGCGGCCTTCGCGGCTCCGGGGGGCATCGCGGAATTCGCCTTCGCGGCCACGGTGGTGGCGGCGGCCCTCACGGCCTTCTACAGCTGGCGGCTGCTGTTTCTGGTCTTCCACGGCCCGGCGCGGGATCCGGCCCGGGCCGCGGCCGCGCATGAGAGTCCGTCGGTGATGCTGGTTCCGCTCTATCTTCTCGCGCTCGGCGCGGTGGGGGCGGGGCTGGTTTTTTCGGGCGTGATGGTCGGCGAGGGGTCGGCGGGGTTCTGGGGGGATTCCATCTTCCGCGGTTCCGCCAACCACATCCTGGAGGCGGCCCATCATGTGCCGTTCTGGGTCAAGACGTCTCCGAGCGTGGCGATGCTGGCCGGGCTGGGGGTGGCCTGGCTGTTCTACCTCCGGGCCCCGCAGCTGCCGGGCCGGCTGGCGGCGCGCCACCAGGTGCTCCACGCGTTCCTGCTGAACAAGTGGTATTTCGACGAGCTGTATGAGGCGGCGCTGGTGCGGCCGGCCAAATGGCTCGGCCGCCAGCTCTGGCTGCGCGGGGATGGCGGCGTGATCGACGGGCTGCTGCATGCGGTCGTGCTGCGGGCGGTGCCGGCCCTGACCGACGCGTCCCGGCGGCTGCAGTCCGGCTATCTCTATCACTACGCCTTCGCCATGGTGCTCGGCATCGCCGCCCTGGTGACCTGGCTGACGGCGGGGGTCGGCTAGAGATGGGAAGCCTGCTCTCGATCGTCGTCTTCTTTCCGCTGGCGGGTGCGCTGGCGGTGCTGCTGATCCGGGGGGACAGCGAGGCCGAGCGGCTGAACGCCCGGCGTCTGGCGCTGTTCGTCACCCTGGCGACGCTGGCCTTCGCGCTGGCCCTGCTGTGGGGGTTCGATCCCGCCACGCCCGACTTCCAGTTCGTGGAGCATCGCGCCTGGCTCGGGATCTTCCACTACAAGCTCGGGGTCGACGGGATCTCGCTGCCTTTCGTGCTGCTGACCACGGCCCTGATGCCGCTGGTGGTGCTGGCCAGCTGGCGCGTCGAGGATCGGGTGAAGGCGTATTTCGCGGCCTTTCTGGCCCTCGAGACCCTGATGATCGGGGTGTTTGCCTCCCTCGATCTGGTGCTGTTCTACCTGTTCTTCGAGGGCGGGCTGATTCCGATGTTCCTGATCATCGGCATCTGGGGCGGGCGCCGGCGGGTCTATGCGGCCTTCAAGTTCTTTCTCTACACCCTGCTCGGGTCGCTGCTGATGCTGATTGCGATGATCGCCATGTTCCACGAGGCCGGCACCACCGACATCACCGCCCTTCTCCGGCACGGTTTCCCCCATGCCCCGATCGAGATTCTGGGCTGGCCCGTTGCCGGCGGCCTGCAGACCCTGCTCTGGCTGGCGTTTTTTGCCTCCTTCGCGGTCAAGCTGCCGATGTGGCCGTTCCATACCTGGCTGCCGGACGCCCATGTCGAGGCGCCGACCGCGGGTTCGGTGGTGCTGGCGGCGGTGCTGCTGAAGATGGGCGGCTACGGCTTTCTGCGGTTCTCCCTGCCGATGTTTCCGGTGGCCTCGGAATTGCTGGCTCCGATGATGCTGTTCCTGGGCGTGGTCGCGGTCCTCTACACGTCGCTGGTGGCGCTGATGCAGGAGGATGTGAAGAAGCTGATCGCCTATTCGTCGGTCGCGCATATGGGATTTGTCACGATCGGGATCTTTTCCGCCAACCGCCAGGGGGTGGACGGGGCGGTGTTCCAGATGATCAGCCATGGGGTCATTTCGGCGGCGCTGTTCCTGCTGGTCGGGGTGCTCTACGACCGAACCCACACGCGTGAGATCGCGGCGTTCGGGGGGCTGGTCCACCGCATGCCGGTGTTCGCGGCCGTGTTCCTGCTCTTTACGCTGGGCAATATCGGCCTGCCCGGCACCTCCGGGTTTGTGGGCGAGTTCCTGACCCTGGTCGGCAGTTTCCAGGTCTCGCCGGTGGTCGCGGGCTGCGCGGCGCTGGGCGTGATTCTTTCCGCCGCCTACGGGCTCTGGCTCTACCGGCGCGTGGCCCTGGGGGAACTTGAGAAGGCCCATCTGCTGGAGATCACGGATATGGATCTGCGCGAGCGTGTCGTGCTCGCCCCGCTGGCGGTCACGGCCCTGGTGCTCGGGGTGTTCCCGTGGCTGGCCTCGGATCTCTGGGAGGCTTCGGTGACGGCGCTTCTCGCCGGCGTGCGGTAGGGGGATCGGGGATGGGTTTCGAGTCCGCCTTTCCGGAACTTCTTCTCGCCGGCGGGGGCATGCTGCTGCTGCTGTTCGGGGCCTTCCGGGAGGGGGCGGCGGGGGCCTCGCAGGCCCTTCGGGGGGCGGTGTTCCTGCTCGTGCTGGCGGCTGTCATGGTGGTGGTGGGCAGCGGCGAGTCGCGCGTGGCCTTCGGGGGGGCTCTGGTCTTCGACCGCTTTGCGGTCTTTGCCAAGGTGCTGGTGCTGCTGTCCTCGGCGGCCGCCCTGGCGATCTCGCATGACTATCTCCGGCGCAACGGGCTTCTGAAGGCCGAATACCCGGTGCTGTTCGTGTTCGCGGCCCTCGGCATGTCGGTGATGGTCTCGGCGGGCGACCTGATCGCGCTCTACATGGGACTGGAACTGCAGTCGCTGGCGCTCTATGTGCTGGCCTCCTTCCGGCGGGACGCGCTGCGTTCGACCGAGGCCGGGCTCAAATATTTTGTTCTCGGGGCCCTGAGCTCGGGGTTGCTGCTCTATGGGGCGAGTCTGGTCTATGGCTATGCGGGGGCCACCGGATTCGAGGCCATCGCCGCGGCCGTCGCGGTCGGGGGGATTTCGCCCGGGCTGCTGACCGGGCTGGCGTTTCTGGTGGCCGGCCTCGCGTTCAAGATTTCGGCGGTGCCGTTCCATATGTGGACGCCGGATGTCTATGAGGGGGCGCCGAGTCCGGTCACCGCGTTTTTTGCCGCGGCCCCCAAGGCGGCGGCCGCGGTGCTGTTCGCGCGCCTGCTGCATGCGCCCTTCGCCGAGGCGGTGGGGGAGTGGCGGCAGATCCTGGTCTTCCTGGCCGTGGCCTCGATGTTTGTGGGGGCGGTGGCCGCGATCGGCCAGGTCAATCTCAAGCGTCTGATGGCCTATTCGTCGATCGGGCATATGGGCTATGCGCTGGTCGGGCTGGCGGCGGGCACCCGGGAGGGGGTGGAGAGCCTGCTCGCCTATCTGGTGATCTATGTGGTCATGAATCTCGGCGTGTTCGCGTTCATCGTCTCGATGACGCGGGACGGGGTGACCAAATTGCGGGTGGCCGACCTGTCCGGGCTGTCCCGGACCCAGCCGGCCGCGGCCCTCGGTCTGGCGGCCTTGATGTTTTCGCTGGCCGGGGTGCCGCCGCTGGTCGGGTTTTTCGCCAAGTTCCTTGTGTTCCGCGCGGCGGTGGATGCGGGGCTGGCCCCGCTGGCGGTGGCCGGCGCGGTCGCCAGCGTGATCTCGGCCTTCTACTACCTGCGGATTGTCAAGGTGATGTATGTCGATCCGCCCGGCGACCCGCTGGATGAGAGCATGCGGATCGAGCACCGCGTTGTCCTGTTTGCCGCGGCGCTGGTGATGTCGCTCGGCTGGCTGCCCTTTCTGGACGGTTTTGGTCTGCTCGGCGCGGCGGGGGTGGCCGCGGAATCCCTGCTGCAATGATGCCGGATCCGGAGGGAGCCCCGCGGCCGACCGGGGAAGGAGGGCCGTCCGGGCCGCGCGCCGTGGAGGGGGCGGGCCGGATGGTGGATCGGGTGGATGGGGCCCGCCGCTGCCCGTCGGGCGTTATCCCAGGGGGGACGGCCGTCCGGGGGGCTGTACGACCCGGATGTGAAATTGCGGGGTCTTCCGGAATCCGGCCCGGGAGGATTGAGGGAGCTCCCCGGCAGGCAGGATGGACGGGCTCATGCCGCATCGGCCGGGTCCGGTCGGGGCCGGATCCGACCGCCCGGTTCTGGGGCCTGTCCGAATCGGGGCGGGTCGTGAAGGGCATCCGGAGCTGCAGGTTCCCGGCCACCGAATCGGTCCGGCCACCGCCTGCCGGCGTTCCGGGAACGGACGGCCGCAAGGTGATTCGGGTCTCCGGCGCGACGGGCCTTCCCCGCTCCGGCGGGAAAATCTACGCCGACAGGTCTGCCAGGAACACCCGATGTAGTGGTTGCGTGCGGTGATTGTGCAATCGCACGGATGTGCTAGGATGTCCCCGGTGTGCCTATCGCACCACTTCGTTGCTACGACAGCGAGGGCAGGGATGCTCTGCGTTTCTTCGTATCTGCGCGCCTTTTTTAGGAGGGACGAATATGTCCGCCATTGCATGACGAGTTCCTTTCGGTCATCCCGTTCCGGGGAAGCCGGGGCGGGCTGCGGCTCTGCGGGTCGGGTCGATTGCCGGAAATTCCGGTTCTGGCGAGGGGGGCGCATCGGAAGCGTGCTGGTGCTGGCTGGGTTGCTGCTGGCGGTATCCGGCGAATCCTGGGCACAGTTGGATAACTATACTGTCTATATCCGGGACTCGAGTGTCTTTCCCAACACCTTTGCCAACACCATGACCGTGGACGAAAGCGCAACCGGTGCCCTCAACAGTAACAATATCAGAGCTTACATACAGTATCCGGACCAAGGTAGCCGCATTTCTGTTCCATTCCGTGTGGACAATCCTGCCAAACACGGGGATACGGCGACCTATAACACGGATTATGGTCGGGGGGGGTCGAGTGCTTCGTTCACGGGGAGCGGCCAAAGCTTTGCTGTCGCTACCCTACGCATAAACATACTCGAAGATACGCTCGATGACGACGACGAGTTCTTCACGATCACTGTTGGTTCGGGGGCGAGTGTGGGTACTTTTCTTGGCCAAACTGTAACACCCGCGACGATAACGATCATCGACAATGACGATGCGAGCATCGACCTGAGTCTCAGTCAAACGGATGTGGTCGAGGGAAGCGGCGTCAACCTTGTGTCCGAGATTACGGTGACCGCGGAGCACCAGGGGAGCGTTCCCGCCAGCGCGACGGAGGTTGTGATCTCGGTGGCCGGTGGCGGCACAAATGCGGCTACGGCGGCGGATTTCACCGCGCCCTCAACCTCCCTCACGGTCACCATCCCCGCGAACATGCCCCGCGGCACGGGTGTTTTGACACTGACGGTGATCGGCGACCGTGTGGATGAAGAGGATGAGACCCTGACGGTTTCCGGTACGGCGGAAGGGTATGGTGGTACCATTACGCCGACGACGCTGACGATCGAAGATGATGACGTTGCCGGCGTGACCATCGCGGTGACGAACGGGGATATTGTCAATGAGGTCGAGGGCGAGATCGAGGTGAATGTCGATGAGGGAGATGCGCTGGAGTATACGATCGTGCTCGACAGTGACCCGGGCCCGGGAGGGACCGTGCGGGTCACCCATGATCAAAGGACCGGCACGAGAAGTTTCATAGCGTTTGGCGGGGTCTTTGTAAACACTTTTACTTCGTCCGGTGTCAATCGCTGGAGCAGGCCTAGAGTAGTCAGCGCGAGGACCCCGCGTGATTCTGACGCGGTTGACGACACGGTGTTCCAGGATCATACGGTCAGCGGCTATGCGGGCGTGATGGACGCCGACGTGGTGAATATAAAGGTGAATATCATCGACGACGGAACGCCCGGCTTGATCATCACGCCTGACCCGCTGACGGTCTTCGAGGGAGGGACGGATACATATCAATATACGGTCAGGTTCCAACACCAGCTGGTCGCGGACGCGACGGTCAAGCCCGTTGTGGGTGCCAGCGAATCGGCAGGGATCACGGTTTCTCCGGCTTCCCTCACTTTTACTCCGGCCAACGGGAACACGAATCAAACCTTCACCGTGACGGTCGCAGACGATGCCGATGCGAGTGATGCCACGCTGATAGTGGGGCATACGATCACCGGCTATCCGGAGTTCACCGACCCAACGAGAGCGGAGCTCACGGTGATGGTCGTCGACGACGAGGAGAGCCCGACGAATGTCCTCCTGGAGCTCGTCACCCCAACAGCGGTTGTGGCGGAGACGGACGCGGATGCGGAGAGAACGATTACGCTGAGGGTGTCGTTGGATCCTGCGGATAGCGGCCTCCTCGCCGCCCCGACCGAGGTTGTGATCACGGTGGCGGACGGCGCCACAAATCCGGCGACCGTGGGAGCGAACCCCGCCACCGCGGGAACGGACATCACCCCGGTCCCTCTCACGATCACCATCCCCCCGGGTGCTAGGACCATGACGGCAGCTCTCACCCTGACGGTGGTCGGCGACAGGGTGGCGGAAGGGGCTGAGACCGTGATGGTCTCGGGCACGGCGACCTCGGATGGGACGACCCTGCCCGTTAATGCGGTGACGTTGCAGGTGCTCGACAACGACTCGCCGACGGTCACCCTGAGTGCCGATCCGGTGTCCGAATCTGTCGCCAGCGGCACGGTGACGGTGACGGCGACAGCGGATCTCGCACTCCCAGGAGGCTTCAGCGTCGGTGTCCTGATCACTGGGGTCACGGCGACCGAAGGGGAGGACTACACCGCACTCGGCGCGACGCGGCTGACTTTTGCCGGGACTCCCGCTGAGGAGGAGACGTTCACGGTGGAGATCCTTTCCGACCGCGTGGACGAGGGGGCGGGGGAGACCTTCATGGTCTCGCTGATCAGCCTGATGGGCAATGCGCAGCCGGTCACTACCTCTGACACTGTCGATGTGACCATTACCGACGACGACGTTGCCGGCGTGAACATCTCGCGGGCCAATCTGGCGCTCAGGGAGGGAAGCTCGGGGACTTATTCGATCGTGCTCAACAGCGACCCGGCAGGGAGCGTGACGGTCACCCTTGCGGTCGCGCCCGACACGACGGCAGATTTGGAGATTGCCGAGTCCTTGACCCAGGTTTTTGATACGACCTCCGGGCCCACTCACTGGGCCACTTCTCGAACCATCAATGTGACGGTCGCCCAGGATGGTGACGGGATTGGCGGCACTCCGCGCGTGATGCATACGATCAGCGGCTCCGGCATCGGCTATGGGGCGGTAACCGTTGCCTCGGTTGTGGTGACGGTCACCGACGACGACACGGCCGGGGTGACCCTCTCGCCCGGCACCCTGGCGGTCACGGAGGAGGAGGCGGGGGCAAGCTACATGCTCAGGCTCCGCACCGACCCGCTCCAGGAGGTGGTGATCACCGTCGATGTGGGCACCAGCACGACGCCACCGATCACGGTTTCCCCGACTTCCCTTACTTTTAATTCGGGGAACTGGGAGACCAATCAAAGCTTCACCGTGACGGCCGATGCGGATGACGATGCGATTGGCGGCACGCGGACCCTGAACCACACGATCTCCGGCTATGGGGGGATATTCGACAACGAGGTTGGTACGGTTATGGTGACGGTCACCGACGACGACACGGCCGGGGTGAGCGTTTCTCCGGCCACCCTGACGGTCACGGAGGAGGAGGCGGGGGCAGATTATACGGTCGTGCTCGACACCATACCGGGCGGTGACGTGGTGGTCACCGTTGCTCCGGACGCGGACGCCAGCGCGACGGCACCGGTCACGGTTTCCCCGCTTGCCCGCACTTTTACTCCGGCCAACTGGAACGTTGCTCAAAGCTTCACCGTGACGGCCGGCGTGGATGCCGATGCGGCTGGCGGCACGCGGACCCTGTCGCATACGGTCGTCGGCTATGCGGGGCTACAGAACGCGGATGTGGAGTCGGTTGAGGTGACAGTCATCGATAATGACAGAGCGACGTTCAGCTTCGCCCCCCAACGAGTGCTTGCGACTGAAGGCGAGGGCGCGGTGACGCTGACGGCGGTGCTGAGCAGTGCGATCCCGGATGGCTTCGAAGTCACGGTCTCGACCACGGGATTTGAAGGCACCTCCACTCCTGGTTCTCCGCTCCCAGGGAGCGACTACACCTCGACCACCGTGACGCTGACTTTCGCCGGGACGGCGGGCGAGACGCAGGAGTTCATGGTGCCGATCCTCGACGACAACGTTGCCGAGAATCTAGAGGTGCTCGTCATTGGTCTGGCCATCGATGAAGAAGGTCAAGTGAGGCTAATCCCAATGAATCCGGATGATTTTGCTGCTGATTTCAATTTCAATGATGACTATTACGTCAACTTCGGCGGTGCCTCCGCCATGGTCACGATCACCGACGACGACACGGCCGGGGTGACCATCTTGGAGACCAGCCTGGCGATCACCGAGGAAGGATTGGCGGCGAGTTATACGGTCGTGCTCAACAGCGATCCGGACGGGCCCGTGACGGTCACCATTGATCCGGACAGCAGCGCGACGGCACCGATCACGGTTGACCCGGGTTCCCTTACCCTCGCTTTTGATTCGACCAACTGGGACGCCCCTCAAACCGTCACCGTGACGGCCACCGAGGATGACGATGCGATTGGCGGCACGCGGACCCTGGCGCATACGGTCACCGGCTATGGGGCCGTAACCGTTGACTCGGTTGAGGTGACGGTCACCGACAACGACACGGCCGGGGTGACCATCTCCGAGACCGCCCTGGAGGTCACCGAGGGAGCAGCGGCGGCGACTTATATGGTCGTGCTCAACAGCGCGCCGGCCGCGAGTGTGACGGTCACGATCGACCCTGGCAGCAGCACGACGGCACCGATCACGGTTGCCCCGGCGGCCCTTACCCTCACTTTCAGTTCGGGCGACTGGGACACTGCCCAAGCCGTCACCGTGACGGCCACCGAGGATGACGATGCGATTGGCGGCCTGCGGACCCTGGCGCATACGGTCACCGGCTATGGGACCGTACCTGCGATTGCGTCGGTTGCGGTGACGGTCATCGACAACGACACGGCCGGGGTGACCATCTCCGAGACCGCCGTGGAGGTCACCGAGGGAGCAGCGGCGGCGACTTATATGGTCGTGCTCTCCAGCGCGCCGGCCGTGAGCGCGACGGTCACGATCGACCCTGGCAGCAGCACGACGGCACCGATCACGGTTGCCCCGGCGGCCCTTACCCTCACTTTTGGTTCGGACAATTGGGACACTGCCCAAGCCGTCACCGTGACGGCCACCGAGGATGACGATGCGATTGGCGGCCTGCGGACCCTGGCGCATACGGTCACCGGCTATGGGACCGTACCTGCGGTTGCGTCGGTTGCGGTGACGGTCATCGACAACGACACGGCCGGGGTGACCATCACCGTGCCCCCCCTGGAGCCGGGCCTGGTGCCCCCCGTGAGGATCACGGAGGGAGAAGGCATGACGACTTATACGGTCGTGCTCAACAGCGCTCCGGCCGGAATCGCGACGGTCACCATTAACCCGGGCAGCAGCACGACGGCACCGATCACGGTTGGGCCGGCCCTTACCCTCACTTTTAATTCGACCACCTGGGACGTTGATCAAATCGTCACCGTGATGGCCGATCAGGATACTGATCAGCTTGGTGGCCTGCGGACCCTGTCGCATACGGTCACCGGCTATGGGTTGGTGACCGCCGCGGCGTCGGTTGAGGTGTCGGTCATAGATAATGACAGAGCGACGCTCGTGTTCACCCCCTCATTAGTGACTGTGACTGAAGGTGTCGACAGCGCGGTGACGGTGATGGCGGTGCTGAGCGGGGCGATCCCGGCTGGCTTCGAATTCGAGGTCACGACCACGGGGCCATATGCAGGAATTTCCACTGCGGAAGCAGGGAGCGACTACATCGAGACCACCACGACGCTGACGTTCGCCGGAGCGGCGAATGAGACGGAGACGTTCACGGTGCCGATCGTCGACGACGGCGTTGTCGAGGATACAGAGTTCTTATTCTTTGGTCCGGCCCTCGATGCAGCAAATAGAATTAGGCTAAGCCCAGCGAATCCAACTGATTTCGCTGGTGATTTCAATTTCAATGATCACTATTACGTCGGCTTCCGCGACACCTTGGCCAGGGTCACGATCCTCAACGACGACACGGCCGGGGTGACCATCTCGGAGACCGAGCTGACGGTCACCGAGGGAAGGGAACAGACTTATACGGTCGTGCTCGACAGCGTGCCGGTCGGGAACGTGACGGTCACCATTGCTGAGGATGCCAGCGGGATGGCACCGATCACGGTTACCCCGGGTTCCGGGGATCTCATTTTTACTCCGGCAACCTGGGCCGCTCCTCAAACCGTCACCGTGACGGCCACAGAGGATTCCGATTCGGTTGGCGGCACGCGGACCCTGGCGCATACGGTCAGCGGCTATCCGGGAGTGACCACCGCGGGGTCGGTCACGGTGACGGTCCTCGACGACGACATACCCGGGGTGACCATCTCGGAGACCACCCTGCCGGTCACCGAGGGAGAAGCGGCGGCAACTTATGTGGTTGTGCTTAACACCATACCGGACAGAGACGTGACGGTCACCATTGTTCCGGACACCGCCAGCACGACGGCACCGATCACGGTTACCCCGGGTTCCCTGGATCTCACGTTTACTACGACCACCTGGGCCGCTCCTCAAACCGTCACCGTGTCGGCCGACCAGGATGACGATGCGCTGGGCGGCACGCGGGTCCTGGCGCATACGGTGGCCAACTATACGGGAGTGACCAGCGTGGCATCGGTTATGGTGACGGTCACCGAGGACGACACGGCCGGGGTGACCATCACCCCGACCACCCCGACCCCCCTGACGGTCACCGAGGGAGCAGCGGCAGGCGCAGAGTATACGGTCGTGCTCAACAGTGAGCCAGCCGGGACCGTGGTGATCGGGATCGATAAGGGCACCGTCACGGCACCGCCGATCACGGTTTCCCCGACTTCCCTCAGCTTTGATTCGAGCACCTGGACCACTGCTCAAACCGTCACCGTGACGGCCACAGAGGATGCCGATGCGGCGGGCGGCACGCGGACCCTGGTGCACACGGTCAGCAACTATGAGGGGGTATCGGACGCGGACGTGGAATCGGTTGAGGTGACAGTCCTGGACAACGACACGCCCGGGGTAACCATCTCCGAGACCAGCCTGACGGTGACGGAGGAAGTAGTGGCAGGGGTAGGGTATACGGTCGTGCTCGACACCATGCCGAACACTACCGTGATGGTCACCATTGTTCCGGACAACAGCACGACGGCACCGATCACGATTGACCCGAGTTCTCTCGTCCTCGCTTTTATTCCGGCCGAGTGGAACTTGCCTCAAACCGTCACCGTGTCGGCCGACCAGGATGACGATGCGTTGGGCGGCACGCGGACCCTGATGCACACGGTCAGCAACTATGCGGGGGTATCGGACGCGGACGTGGCATCGGTTGCGGTGACGGTGAACGACGACGACACGGCCGGGGTGACCATCACCCCGACCACCCTGACGGTCACCGAGGGAGCAGCGGTGGCGACTTATATGGTCGTGCTCTCCAGCGCGCCGGCCGTGAGCGCGACGGTCACGATTGTTCCGGACAGCAGCACGACGGCACCGATCACGGTTACCCCGGGTTCCCTGGATCTCACGTTTACTTCGACCAACTGGGCCGATCCTCAACCCGTCACCGTGGCGGCTGACTCGGATGGCGATGCGTCTGGCGGCACGCGGACCCTGGCGCATACGGTCAGCGGCTATGGGACCGTAATTGTTGACTCGGTTACGGTGACGGTCAACGACGACGACACGGCCGGGGTGATCATCACCCCGACCACCCTGACGGTCACCGAGGAAGGAGTGGCGGAGACTTATACGGTCGTGCTCAGCAGCATGCCGGCCAGTGACGTGACGGTCACCATTGTTCCGGACAACAGCACGACGGCACCGATCACGGTTACCGCGGGTGCGGGTGCCCCGGGTTCCCGGGATCTCACGTTTACTTCGACCAACTGGGGCACTTCTCAAACCGTCACCGTGACGGCCACAGAGGATCACGATGCGATTGGCGGCATGCGGACCCTGTCGCATACGGTCACCGGCTATGGGGCCGTAACCGTTGACCCGGTTGAGGTGACGGTCACCGATATTGACGTGGCGGTGTTCGACTTCGACCCCGCAATAGTGCATGTGATGGAAGGCATCGGCGATGTGACGCTGACGGCGGTGCTGGACAGGGCGATCCCGACTGGCTTCGAAGTCACGCTCTCGACCGCGAATGCACTCGTTACCGGTGGTACGATGGTAGGGAGCGACTACACCGAGACCACCACGACGCTGACTTTCGCGGGGACGAGGAACGAGAGGCAGACGCTCACGGTGGAGATCCTCGACGACGACGTTGTCGAGGGTGAAAAGACGTTCGGCCTTAGTCTGCTCGATGCAGATGGTTCAAGGATGGTAGTGCCAGACGGTGCGGTGACTTTGGTGACTTTGGAGACTTTCGTCGAGTTCGTGAACGGCGCCGTCAAGATCGTGATCACCGACGACGACACGGCCGGGGTGACCATCTCCCCGACCACCCCCCTGACGGTCGCCGAGGGAGGAGAGCAGACCTACACGGTCGTGCTCGACAGTGAACCAACCGGGACCGTGGTGATCGGGGTCAATCAGGACAGCAGCGCGGCACCGCCGATCACGGTTTCCCCGACTTCCCTCAGTTTTGATTCGACCGACTGGCGCGATCCTCAAACCGTCACCGTGTCGGCCACAGAGGATGACGATGCGGCTGGCGGCACGCGGACTCTGGTGCACACGGTCAGCAACTATCCGGGGGTATCGGACGCAGACGTGGCATCGGTTGAGGTGACGGTCATCGACAACGACACGGCCGGGGTGACCATCTCCCCGACCACCCCCCTGACGGTCGCCGAGGGAGGGGAGGATACTTATACGGTTGTGCTCGACACCAGGCCGGACACTACCGTGCTGGTCACCATTGTTCCGGATGTCAGCCCGACAGCACCGATCACGATTGACCCGAGTACCCTTATCCTCAGTTTTGATCCGGCCGAATGGAGCATTGCTCAGACCGTCACCGTGACGGCCACAGAGGATGACGATGCGATTGACGGCACGCGGATCCTGGCGCATAGGGTCAGCGACTATACGGGAGTGACCACCGTTGCGTCGGTTACGGTGGAAGTCGCCGACAACGACACGGCCGGGGTGACCATCACCCCGACCACCCTGACGGTCACCGAGGGAGGAACGGCGGAGACTTATACGGTCGTGCTCTCCAGCGCGCCGGCCGCGAGCGCGACGGTCACGATTGATCCGGGCACCAGCACGCCGGCAGCGATTACGGTTTCCCCGGCTGCCCTTGCTCTCACTTTTAGTTCGACCAACTGGGCCGATACTCAAACCGTCACCGTGACGGCCACAGAGGATGCCGATGCGATTGGCGGCATGCGGACCCTGGCGCATACGGTCACCGGCTATGGGGACGTGACCACCGTGGCGGATGTCACGGTGACGGTCAACGACGACGACACGGCCGGGGTGACCATCTCCGAGACCGCCGTGGAGGTCACCGAGGGAGAAGCGGCGGAGACTTATACGGTCGTGCTCGACAGCGCGCCGGCCGTGAGCGCGACGGTCACGATCGCCACAGGCACCAGCCCGACGGCACCGATCACGGTTTCTCCGGTTTCCCTCACTTTTAGTTCGACCAACTGGTTGACTTCTCAAACCGTCACCGTGACGGCCACAGAGGATGCCGATGCGATTAGCGGCATACGGACCCTGATGCATACGGTCACCGGCTATGGGGACGTGGCCATCGCGGCGGATGTCAGGGTGACGGTCACCGACAACGACACGGCCGGGGTGACCATCACCCCGACCACCCTGACGGTCGCCGAGGGAGCGGCGGAGACTTACACGGTCGTGCTCGACAGCGCGCCGGCCGTGAACGCGACGGTCACGATCGCCCCAGACACCGGCACGACGGCACCGATCACGGTTTCTCCGGGTTCCCTTGCTCTCACTTTTAGTTCGACCAACTGGTTGACTTCTCAAACCGTCACCGTGACGGCCACAGAGGATGCCGATGCGCTGGGTGGCATGCGGACCCTGGCGCATACGGTCTCCGGCTATGGGACCGTAACTGTTGACTCGGTTGTGGTGACGGTCACCGACGGCGACCGGGCGACTGTGGCCTTTGTGGATCTTGTAACAGATGGGGCCCTACCGACCGGTACTGAGCCGCTACCGTCCGAGACGCCTGTAGCCACAGTGATGGAAGCCACTCCTTCCGTGGAGGCCACTTTTAGAGTGGTCCTTAATGCCCGTGATGATTTGGATACTATTGTTATCATGGGCTATACCGCCGACTTCACGGCGACCGATGTAGATGACTACACTCTGAATTGGCCGGGACCGGACTCCGGCCAATTCGTCATCACAGTGCCGGCAGGTGATCTCGTCGCGACGGAAACATTCACCATGTCGGTGGTTTCGGATGAGATTGTGGAAGGAAATGAGGCGATACAATTCCCCCGCCTGTCTGTGAATGGGGTGGCGGCGACATCTCCTCAACCCGAGTTCCTGAAGATCTTGGACGATGACGTGGCGACGGTCAGCCTGGACAGCCCAACGGCGAGTGAGCGCGACGGCTCTGTGACGGTGACAGCGACGCTGGACAAGGCGGTCGCGCGGGGGTTCCAGATCCCGTTCTCGACCGCGGACGGGACCGGCCCCGGCGCGGCGGTCGCAGGGACCAACTACAACACGTTCGCCGGTAGTCTGTTGTTCACGGGGCGGAGTGTCAATGATGTGCTTCCGATCCAGGTGGTGATCCACAGCATTTCCGGTCGAAATGGGGATAAGACGTTCAGCATCTCGCTGGGTACCCCTGTCTTACCTGCCGCTACTGATGCTCGTTTTACGTCGGGGGATGATTATCCGGTGATCAACGTGGGTGGTTCGAGCACGGTCACGATCTCCGACGCCGATGTGCCCCCAACGGGGATCAAGCTGTCTCTCACTCCGACCAGTCCGACCAGCGTGACCGAAGGTGCCTCCGAGACCTTCCAGGTCACCGCGGAGTTTGTGCCTCGCGACACGAACCAGACGGATGCCGTCACGGTGCCGGTCAGGGTGGGGGTGACCGCCGGCACGGCGACCGCGGGCATGGATTTCACCGCGATCACCGAAACCATCATGGTCACCATTCCGTCGCTCGCGACCATCAGCCCCACCCCGGGCCAATTCATGTTTGAGGCGCTGGAGGATACGATCGTCGACCCCGACGAGACCGTGCTGGTGGATGTCGAGAGCCTGGTGGGCGGGTTCACCGTTGCAAGCACGACGCTGACGATCACTGACAATGACATTCCGCCGACGGAGATCGAGCTGTCTGTCAATTCGGGCCCTGCCGAGGGTCCGATCAGTGTGACCGAAGACAGCGGCACCACGTCTGTTACGGTCACGGCGGCGTTTCCGGCGGGCAGCCCGATGCTGACGACAGCGACTGATGTGGTGGTCACGGTGGCCGGCGGCACGGCGGAGGCGGCGGATTTCACCGCGACCCCAGCCACCCTCACGGTCACAATCCCGGCGGAGAGTACCAGCGGCATGGTCACGGGCAGTTTCGACCTTGCGGTTGTCGATGATGGTGATGAAGAACTCGACGAGACTGTGACGGTCTCCGGCATGGTGCTTGGCCCCACCACCATCACGTCCATCCCGTCGGCAACGCTGACGATCACTGACGACGACGACCGGCCGGCGGTGGATAGCGTGGATATTACTCCATCAGTGCTGGAAAGCGCTGGTGGTTCCGCGATGGCCACTTTTACAGTGACCCTTCGTACCCGAAGTTATAGGGAGACTACCGTTACCATGGGCCTTTCTCCCCGGCCCGGTTCCGCCTCCGGTTTGGCGACCGATGGAGCGGACTACACTCTGAATTGGCTGGGGCCGGACTCCGACGAATTCGTCATCACAGTTCCGCCCGGTCAGCTCGCCGGGACGGGAGCATTCAGCTTGTCGGTGACCGAAGATGATATCGTGGAAGGAAACGAGGGCATAGGATTCAGCCGCCTGCGGGTGAATGGGGTGGTTCCGGGTGCTCCAACATTCCCCGAAGTCCTGAGGATCGTGGACAACGACGTGGCGACGGTCAGTCTGGACAGCCCAACGGTGGTTGAGGGGGCCGGTCCGGTGACGGTCACAGCGACGGTGGACAAATTGGTCCCGGGGGGATTCACGATCCCGGTCTCGACCGTGCTCGGCTCGGCGGACGCGTCGGATTTCACCGAGGTCACCGGTCAGATCCTGAGATTCGCCGGGAATGAGCTGGGGGAGACGGAGACGTTCATGGTGACGATCACGGATGACAGCGCGGACGAGGTGGCTGAGATGTTCGGCGTCTCGCTGGGTACTGCAGGTGGCTTCCGTTTCTATACGTTCTCGACGGTAGACGAAGCAGCGGGCCTTGTTCCGACGGTCAACGCGGGTAGTCCGGGCACGGTCACGATCAACGACGACGACCCGCCAACGGGGATCACGCTGTCTGTCACTCCGGACAGTGTGGCGGAAGGCAGTGCCCCCACGGTCGTCACGGTCACCGCAGCGTTTTTCCCCGTCGGCGCGGAGCTTGCGACGGAGGCCATTGTGATGGTCACGGTGGCTGGCGAGACGGCGGACGCGTCGGACTTCACCGCGACCCCGGCCACCATCTCGGTCACCATCGCGGTGGGCCAGACCAGCAACACGGGCACCTTCACGTTGGCGGTGATGGATGATACGGACGAAGAACCCGCCGAGACCCTGACGTTCACCGCTCCCAATGTGGGCACCCTTTCCGTTACCGGCACGACGCTGACGATCCCCCTCAGCGACGACATAATAGTCCCGACGGGTATCGTGCTGTCGCTCGGTGCGGTGACGTCGGTGCCCGAAGGAGGCGACAGCGGCACGACCACGCCCCCGGTCATGGTCACGGCATCATTTTTCCCCGCCGGTGCCATGCGGTTGACGGCGACCGATGTGACGATCTCGGTGGCCGGTGGCAGCACAAATCCGGCGGGCGCGGCGGACTTCACCGCGACCGACGTCACGGTCAACATCCCGGTCAATACAAACAGCAGCGCCGCGGTTCCTTTGGACCTGCGGGTGCTCGGTGACACGCTGGTGGAAGGGGATGAGACCCTGATGGTGACGGGCGACGCGGCGGCGCTCAGCTTCACCAGCGATCCGGTGACGTTGACGATCACCGATGATGACGTTGCAGCGGTCACCCTGAGTGCCGAGCCAGTGGGAGAAGGCGACGGCATGGTGACAGTCACGGCGACGCTGGACAACTCGGTCGAGAGGAGCTTCGAGGTTGTGGTCTCGACCACGGACGGCACGGCGGTCGCAGGGAGCGACTACACCGCGGTCAGCAGTATGACGCTGACTTTCAGCGGCGGGACCGGGGCGGCGAGCCGGACGGCGACGTTCACGGTGCCGATCCTCGACGGCAGGACTGTCGAGGATGAGGAAATGTTCACCGTCTCGCTGTCCAGACCGTCCGCCACCCTGTCTGCGATCACAGCCGACAACACCGCCACCATCACAATCACCGATGATGACACGGCGCTTATCGGCATCGGGCTCGACGAGGGCTCGGAAGACCTCGTCGATAGACCGCAGGTGGCGGAAGGTGCAGGTGGCGGCACGATCGAGCTCGTGGCGAGACTGGAGCGTGACGTTCAGGGTAGATTCGAGGTCACGGTCTCGACCACGGACGGCACGGCGACCGCTGCGTCCGGCGACTTCACCCTGACCCCCACGACACTGATTTTCGATGGGAGTTCTATACAGACGTTCACGGTGGCGATCTCCGACGACGCCATCGTCGAGAGCACGGAGACATTCAGCGTCGGGCTGTCCGGTGTGAGCCGTGGGCTGACTGCTTTCGCCGACCCCGCCATCATCACAATCACCGACAATGACAGCGCGGCGGTCACCTTCAGTGCCTCAAACGTGACCGTGGTGGATGAAGCCGACGGCACAATCGAGCTCACGGCGATGCTGGACAATGCGGTCCAGGGTGGCTTCGATGTCATGGTCTCGACCGCGGCCGACACGGCGACCGCGGCGGACTACACCGAGACTCCGACCCCCCCGACGCTGGCTTTCGTTGGAACGCCGAACGAGATAAAGACGTTCACGGTGGCGATCACCAACGACAGCATTGTCGAGGGGGATGAGACGTTCACCGTCTCGCTGTCCAAAGGGGCCCGCGGCGGCCCGGTTGGTCTCACAGTCAGCGGCACCGCCGCCATCACAATCACCGAGGATGACAGTGCAGCGATCACCCTCAGCGGCACATCTCTATCCGTGGCTGAAGGCGCAGGCAGTGTGGAGTTGACGGCGACGCTGGACAATGCGGTCAAGGGTGGCTTCGAGGTCACGGTCTCGGCCGCGGACGGCACGGCGACATCACCGGGCGACTTCACCGCGACCCCGACCCCCACGACGCTGACGTTCACCGGGAATGCTGGTGAGATGGTGCCGTTCACGGTAACGATCACCGACGACAACGTTTTCGAGATGAATGAGATGTTCAGCGTCGGGCTGTCCAGTTTGACGAGCACCACGTTGGATGTTGAGATCTCCAGCACGGTCGCCGTCACAATCACCGACGACGACACGGCTAGGGTGATCCCGACGGGTATCGTGCTGTTGCTCAGTCCCCCGGCGGCGGTGCCCGAAGGCAACAGCGGCATGACCTCCCCGGCTATGGTCACGGTGTCGTTTGTGCCCGACGGCGCCACGGAGTTGTTGGATATCACTGTGAACGTCAGCGTGACCGGCGGCACGGCGGTTGAGGGAACAGACTTCACCGCGTCGACCACCCCGATCAACATCCTGTCCGGCAGCTCTAGCACCGGCCCGGTTGCTTTGAACCTGCAGGTGATCGGTAACACGCTGGTGGACGGGGATAAGACCGTGGAGGTGACGGGCCAGACGGGGCCGTTCATCAGCGCTCCGGCGACGCTGACGATCACCGATGACGACGTCGCCCCCGATACGATCACCCTGTCGGTCGGTCCATCGTTGTCTGTGAACGAGGAGGACGGCGTCCTCACGTTCAACGTGACGGCAAGCTTTCCGCCGGGCAGTGCTACGCTGACGGAGAATACCGTGGTTATGGTCGAGGTGGCAGAAGACACCGCCGGCCCCAATCCGGCGACTCCGGGAACGGACTACGATCCGGTCCTCTCCATCTCGCTCACCATTCCTGCGTTTACCGGCTTTCCAGCAACGGGATCTTTAGATTTGCGTGTGATCGATGACAGTGATGTGGAAGAGGATGAGACCGTGGTGGTTCGGAGGGTTCCTGGTACGCTGCCCGATTACACCATCGATCCGGTGACGCTGACGATCATTGATGATGATAAACCGATGATCACTCTGGGTGCCGAGACAGTGGGTGAAGGTGTCGGCGGCGGCATGTTGACAATCACGGCGACGCTGGATCTCGCGATTGATGACGACTTCACGGTCACGGTCTCGACCACGGCCGGCACTGCGGAAGAATCGAGCGACTTCACCGCGGTCAGCAGTAGGACGCTGTCGTTCGCGGGGACGGCGACCGAGACGGCGACGTTCATGGTGGAGATCGCCGACAACAGCGTTGTCGAGGGGGATGAGACGTTCACCGTCTCGCTGGGCACCCCGATGGGCACTACGACGGTGATCAACACCGATTCCATCGCCACCATCACCATCACCGATGATGACGTTGCAGAGGTCACCCTGGGTGCCAAGACAGTGGGTGAAGGTGTCGTCGGCGACGCGGCATGTTGACAATCACGGCGACGCTGACCGGGGACGTCCAGGATAGCTTCGAGGTCATGGTCTCGACCACGGGCGACACGGCGGGATCACCGGACGACTTCACCGCGACCCCGACCCCCTCGGCGCTGACGTTCGCCGGAACGGACAATGAGATGGTGACGTTCATGGTGGAGATCATCGACGACGCGGTTGTCGAGGGTGAGGAAATGTTCACCGTCTCGCTGTCCAAAGGGGCCCGCGGCGGCCCGGTTGGTCTCACAGCCAGTGGCACCGCCGCCATCACAATCACCGAGGATGACACTGCAGCGATCACCCTCAGCGGCACATCTCTATCCGTGGCTGAAGGCGCAGGCAGTGTGGACTTGACGGCGACGCTGGACAATGCGGTCAAGGGTGGTTTCGAGGTCATGGTCTCGACCACGGCCGACACGGCGACATCACCGGGCGACTTCACCGCGACCCCGATCCCCACGACGCTGACGTTCACCGGGAATGCTGGTGAGATGGTGCCGTTCGCGGTGCAGATCAATGACGACAACGTTGTCGAGGGGAATGAGATGTTCAGCGTCGGGCTGTCCGATTTGAACACCACGTTGGATGTTGGGATCTCCAGCACTGTCGCCGTCACAATCACCGATGACGATATACCGACGATCACTCTGGGTAATGCGATGGTGCAGGAAGACGCCGGCACGGTGACAATCATGGCGACGCTGGATCTCGCGGTTGCGAGCGGTTTGACGGTCACCGTCTCGACCGAGCCCGGCACGGCGGTCGCAGGGAGCGACTACACCCACCGCACGATGGATCTGATTTTCGATACGACGCCGAACCAGACGAGGGAGTTCACGGTGCTGATCCTCGACGGCACAATTGCCGAGGGTGAGGAAATGTTCACCGTCTCGCTGGGCACCCCGACCGGAACTACGGCGTCGATCAACACCGTCTCCATCGGCACGGTGACAATCACCGATGATGACAGTGCAACGATCGCCTTCAACCCCACAAGCGTGACCGTGGGTGAAGGCGACGGCATGGCGCCGCTGATGGTGGCACTGACCGGGGAGGTCCAGGATGGCTTCGAGGTCACGGTCTCGACCACGGCCGGCACGGCGGCAGAAGGGAGCGACTACTCCGCGACCACCACGACGCTGATGTTCGACGCGCCGAACCAGACGAGGGCGTTCACGGTGCCGATCACCGACGGCGCGGTTGTCGAGGGGAACGAGGCGTTCACCGTCTCGCTGGGCACCCCGAGCGGAACTACGGCGACGATCAACACCTCCGACCCCACCGCCACGGTGACAATCACTGATGATGACAGCGCGGCGGTCACCTTCAGTGCTCCAAGCGTGACCGTGAGTGAGGGCGCCGGCACGGCGACGGTCACGGCAACGCTGAACAATGCGGTCCAGGAGAGCTTCGAGGTCACGGTCTCGGCCACGGACGGCACGGCGACATCAGGGAGCGACTACGCCTATACAGTGTCCGGCACGACGACCAACACGACGCTGACCTTCGCCGGGACACCGGGCGAGGTGCAGGAGTTCATGGTGGAGATCGTTGATGACGCAATTGTCGAGAGGGATGAGACGTTCACCGTCTCACTGTCCGATGCCGCGATCACCTCGTTGGATGTCACCGCCGACGACACCGTCACCATCACGATCACCGATAATGACACCGTGATGAACATCCTAGACTCTGTGACCTTGAGTGAATCCGAAGTGTCGGAAGGCACCGGCCCCGTGACGGTCACGGTGACCGTGAGCATTGTCAGTACCGGTACTGATCCGACGACGGTTGCAATGTCAGTGGCCGACGGCGCCACAAATGGGGCGACCGCGGCGGATTACACCGCGACTCCCTCCACTTTCGACATCATCTTCCAGCCGGGCGTTACCGTCAACACGGGCACCTTCGTTCTGATGGCGACCGGTGATGATTTGGCGGAAGAAGATGAAACCATAGATATCACTGCCAGTGTTGGGGCCCAAGAGATGTCCGCCACACTGAGGATCATCAACGATGCCACGCCGATCACGCTGTCGCTCAGTTCGCTGAATCCGCCGGAGGAAGGTGCCACCACGCCCGTCACGGTGACGGCGGCGTTTACAGGCATTTCCACCCTGACCGAGGCGACCGAGGTGGAGGTCGAGGTGGTGGCCGGCACGGCGACTGAGGGAACGGACTTCATCGCGATCCCGGGCAGCATCACGGTCACCATTCCGGCGGGTGCCTCCAGCGGCACGGCCAACTTCATGTTGACGGTACTGGAGGATGGGATCGCCGACCCCGCCGACCCCACCGACCCCGGCGAGACCGTGACGGTCTCGGCCACAGTGTCGAGCGAGTTTTTGCTTCTCCTCTCCAATGTCACGCTGACGATCGTCGACAACGACGTGGCCCCGACGGCGATTGCGCTGAGTCTCAGTGAGCGCCACGTGGCGGAAGACAGCGGCACCACGATCATTACGGTGACGGCGGCGTTTCCGCGGAGCAGTGCGGTGCTGGAGACAGCGACCGTGGTGACGGTCGAGATTGCGGCTGCGGCCGATTCGGCGGAGGCGGATGTTGATTTCACCGTGGGCGCCGCGGCCGGTGCGGCCGGTGCGGCCGGTGCGGCCGATGTGGCGGGGGCGCAAGGAAGCCACGCCCTCACGATCACCATCCCGGCACGTGCCCGCAGCGGCACGGGCAGCTTCAACCTGACGGCGACCAATGACCCGACCGCGGAAGGGGATGAGACCGTGAGTGTTTCCGGTACGACTACGGCGGCCGGGTTCACCTCCGTCGCGCCGACGGCACTGGCGATCTCTGATGATGATACTACGACGGTCATCCTGGGTGACGTGATGGTGGATGAAACTGTCGGCTCGGCGGTAATCACGGCGACGCTGAGTCATGCGGTTTCGGGAGGCTTCGATGTCACGGTCTCGACCACGGACGGCACGGCGATCGACGCGGACGGCGACTACACCACGACCACTACGACGCTGAGCTTTGTCGGGACTGTGAATGAGATGCAGACGTTCATGGTGTCGATCACCGACGACGCGGTTGTCGAGGGTGATGAGACCTTCACCGTCTCGCTGTCCGGACTGTCCGTCCCAGCGGCGATGGTCGACATCACCTCCGCCGCCTCCCTCGGCACGGTGACCATCACCGATGATGACAGCGCAGGGGTCGCCTTTGTCGATCCATCCCCGTCCGTGGTGGAAGGCAGCGGCATGCGGAGGCTGACGGTGATGTTGGACAATAACGTCGTCCAGGAGGGATTCGACGTCACGGTCTCGACCATGGACGGCTCCGGCTCCAACGCGGCGGTCGCAGGGAGCGACTACACCGGGATCCCCAGGCAGACGCTGAGGTTTGTTGGGACTGCGAATGAGATACGGACGTTCACGGTGCCGATCACCGACGACAGGGCTGTCGAGGCGCCTGAGACCTTCACCGTCATGCTGTCCGATCTGACCGGCATAACGCCGTCGGTCAACATCACCGCCGCCGCCCCCAGCTCCACGGTGACCATCACCGATGATGACAGCGCGGTGGTCACCTTCCGTAACTCAAGCGTGACCGTGAATGAAGCCGACGGCACAATCGAGCTCACGGCGGAGCTGGACAATGCGGTCCAGGGTGGCTTCGAGGTCACGGTCTCGACCACGGACGGCACGGCGGTCGCCGCGAACGGCGACTTCACCGCGACCTCGACCCCCACGACGCTGACGTTCGACGGGGATGCCGGTGAGATGGAGCCGTTCACGGTAGCGATCGGCGACGATGAGGTTGTCGAGGAGGATCAGACGTTCACCGTCATGCTGTCCGGTATCTCGCCGGTCGATCTCAATATCGCCTCGTCGGCTGTCACAGCCACCGCCATCGCCACCATCACAATCACCGATGATGACAGCGCAACGATCACTGTCGTCGATGCAGACGGCTTCGTCGATGCATTTCCGTTCGTGTATGAAGACGACGGCATGGTGGAGATCAGGATGAGGCTGGAGGATCTGGTCGAGGTTGAGGGTGACTTTGAGGTCACGGTCTCGACCGAGGATGGCACGGCGATCGCAGGGAGCGACTACACCTCGACCACCATGACGCTGACGTTCGCCGGGAATAGGGCGGCGGGGACGCAGATGTTCACGGTGCCGGTGTCGATCCTCAATGACGGCGTTGTCGAGTATCTGGAGTTTTTCTCGGTTGATCTGTCCGATTTCACCACTACGGCGAATGTCGTGGTCGACGGGCCCGTTAGTGTCGAGATCGAGGACGAGGACACCGCGGAGCTCACCTTCAGTCCCCGAAGCGTGACCGTGGATGAGTCTGTCGGCACGGTGACGGTCACGGCAATGCTGGACAATGTGGCCCAGGATAGCTTCGAGGTCGAGGTCGAGACCAGTCCCGACACGGCGACATCGGGCGACTACGCCTTGACCAGCACGACGCTGACTTTCCCGGAGATGGCGCGGGAGGTGGAGTTCACGGTGTCGATCACCGACGACCGGATTGTCGAGGATACGGAACTGTTCACCGTCTCTCTGGCCGATTTCAGTACCGCCCCGGAGGGGATCGAAGCCAGCGACGCCGCTACCACCACCACCATCACGATCACCGACGATGACGACCCGCCATTGCGTTTGGTGAGCGTGACTTTGGATACAGGCCAGGGTGAGGAGGGCACACCCAGCACGAGCGTGGCAGAAAACAGCGGCACCCCGACCGTCACGGTTACAGCGGAGCTTGCGGGGCCCCCCACTGCCGGGGCGCTTACCGTTTCCGTCTCAATAGCCGACAGCACGGCGAGAGCGGGGGTGGATTACACCGCGACTCCCTCCACTTTCGACATCATCTTCCAGCCGGGCGTTCCGGGCGTTCCGGGCGTTACCGTCAGCACGGGCACCTTCATGTTGACGGTGATAGACGATATGCTCTTGGAAGGAGACGAGTCCATAACGGTCACTGCCAGGCTGGAAGGTTCCATCCCGGACGGTTTTGTGACTGAGATAAGGATCCTGAACCTGACGATCACCGATAATGACGCTCTGACGGGGATGGAGCTGAGTCTCAGCCCGGCCGACGCGGACGAAGGTGCCAGCCCGACGCCGACGGTCACCGTGATGTTTGATCTTGCTGACGGTGTCACGCTGCAGGATGCGACCGTGGTGACGGTTACGGTGGGGGACAGCGGAGATTCGGCCACCGAAGGGACGGACTACACCGCGGTCACTGATTTCACGTTCCCCGTTGAGGCGGGCGAGAGCCACGGTGAGGGCACTTTCACGTTTGAGGTAACGGACGATACGATCGCCGATCCCGGCGAGACCGTGACGGTCGTCGGCAGGGTGGGCAGGTTCACCCCCATCCCCACCGCGACACTGGCGATCAACGACAACGACCCCGTCCCGACGGAGATTGCGCTGAGTCTCAGCCCGGCCGACGCGGACGAAGGTACCAGCCCGACGGTTACGGTGACCGCGACGCTTTCAGGCACTGTCTCGCTGGAGGAGGATACCGTGGTGACGGTCGCGGTGGGTGACGGCACAGGTTCGGCCACCGAAGGGACGGACTACACCGAGGTCTCTGATTTCACGGTCACCATCCCGGCGACCACGCTCACCGGCACGAGAACTTTCCAGTTTGCGGCAGCGGACGATGCGATTGTCGATCCCGACGAGACCGTGACGGTCTCCGGCACGGCGGATGGGTTCACCATCCCCTCCACGTCACTGACGATCACCGACACCGACACCGCCCCGACGGTGATTGTGCTGAGTCTCAGCCCGGATGTTGCGGTCGAAGGTGCCACCACGCCCGTCACGGTGACGGCGACGCTTTCAGGCACTGTCACGCTGGAGGAGGATACCGTGGTGACGGTCACGGTGGGTGCCGGCACGGCGACTGAGGGAACGGACTTCACCGCGGTCGCGGATATCACGATCACCATCCCCGCGGACGACGCGACGCTCATGGGCATGGGCACCTTCACTTTGACGGTGACCGATGACACGGTAGCGGAAGGGCCTGAGACCCTGACGGTCTCCGGCACGGCGACCGACTTCACCATCGATCCGCTGACGCTGACGATCACCGAGGACGACGTGGCCCCGACGGCGGTTGTGCTGAGTCTCAGCGAGGGCGATGTGGCGGAAGGTGCCAGCCCGACGGTCACGGTGACCGCGGTGTTTGATCCCCCCGGTGCCGTGCTGGGGGTGGCTACCACGATGACGGTCACGGTGGGTGACAGCGAAGATACGGCCACCGAAGTGAGGGACTACACCCCGGTCCCGCGTTTCGCGGTCACCATCGCGGCGGGCGCGACCGACGGAACGGCCACTTTCCAATTTACGCCGGCGGACGATGCGATTGTCGATCCCGACGAGACCGTGACGGTCTCCGTCACGGCGACCGGCTTCACCATCGATCCGCTGACGCTGACGATCACTGACACCGACACCGCCCCGACGACGATGACGCTGTCGATCACTCCGGCCCGTGCGCCGGAAGGTCTCACCACGCCCGTCACGGTGACCGCGACGCTTTCGCCCGCCAGCATCACGCTGGGGGCGGATACCGAGGTGCGGATCGCGGTGTTGCCCTTCTCGCCGACTGCGACTGCGGGAACGGACTTCACCGCAGTCCCGGCTTTCACGCTCACCATCCCCGCGGAGATGACCAGCGGTACGGCCAGCTTCGATCTGGTGGTGGCGGACGATGCGGACGTGGACCCCGACGAGATGTTGTCGGTCTTCGCCTTCGCGGACGGCTTCAGCAGCATCAGAGACGCGAGACTGACGATCATCGACACCGATTCGCCCCCGACGGCGATCACTCTGTTTCTCAGCCCGCCCAGCGTGGCCGAAGGTGCCTCCGCGCCGACTGTCACGGTGACGGCGGCATTTCCGCAGGGCGTTACTCCGCTGACTGTGGATACCGAGGTGACGGTCTCGGTGGGTGCCGGCACGGCGACTGAGGGAACGGACTTCACCGCGGTCGCGGATATCACGATCACCATCCCCGCGGACGACGCGACGCTCATGGGCATGGGCACCTTCACTTTGACGGTGACCGATGACACGGTAGCGGAAGGGCCTGAGACCCTGACGGTTTCCGGTACGGCCGCGGCCAGCTTCGACACCATCCCGCCGGTGACGTTGACAATCACCGACGACGACACCGCCCCGACGGCGATTTCGCTGATTCTCAATCCAGCAACGCCTGTGCTCGAGAACAGCGGAACCACGACCGTCACGGTGACGGCGGCATTTCCGCCGTTCAGTGCTGAGCTGCCCGAAGCGACCGTGGTGACGGTCGCGGTGGGTGCCGGCATAGATGATCCGGCCACCGAAGGGCTGGACTACACCGAGGTCCCTGATTTCACAGTCACCATCGCGGCGGGCGCGACCAGCGGTATGGCCACTTTCGATTTGGCGGTGGCCGATGACACGATCGTGGAAGGGCCTGAGACCCTGACGGTCTCCGGCACGGCGGGCGGGTTGTTTGCCATTGCGGACACGATGCTGGCGATCACCGACGACGACATAGCCCCGACGGCGATTGAGCTGAGTCTCAGCACAGGGGATGTGTCCGAAGCAGATGCCGGGAGCCAGCCCATTACGGTGACGGCAGAGTTCACGGGGATCAATTCCAGTTCCACCCTGACCAGCGGGACGCCGGTTGTGGTCACGCTAGTGGGAGACACGGCGATTGAGGGAACGGACTTCACCGCGGTCCCGGCTTTCACGGTCACCATCCCGGCGGGCGAGACCAGCGGCACGGCCGACTTCAGTCTGTCGGTGATCAACGATACACTCGTGGAAGGGCCTGAGACCGTAACGGTCTCCGGCACGACTACGGCGACCGGCTTCGGCGCCATCGATCCGCTGACGCTGACGATCACCGACGACGACATGGCCCCGACGGCGATTGTGCTGAGGGTCGATCCTCCATCTGTGCCCGAAGGAAACAGCCCCACCTCGACCGAGACCTTTACGGTGACGGCATCGTTTTCGGGGATCAATTCCAGCTCCACCCTGAGCATCCCGATACCGGTTGTGGTCACGCTAGCGGGAGGCACGGCGACTGAGGGAACGGACTTCACCACGGACTCGCTGGCCACAATGACAGTCACCATCCCGATGTTTGAAACAACCAGCGACACGGCCACTTTCGAGTTGACGGTGACCGGTGACACGGTCGCGGAAGAGGATAAGACCGTGACGGTCTCCGGCACTACTACGGAGACCGGCTTCACCACCATCCCGTCGGTGACGCTGCCGATCGCCGACGACGACACCGCCCCGACGGCGATGGAGCTGAGTCTCAGCCAGGCCACCCCTGTGGCCGAAGGTGCCAGCTCGACCGTCACGGTGACCGCGACGCTTTCGCCCACCGTTGTCACACTGCCGGAGGATACTGTGGTGACGGTCGCGGTGGGGGCCGGCACAGATTCGGCCACCGAGGGGACGGACTACACCACGGTCGGGAGTGTCACGGTCACCATTCTGGTGGGCGAGACCAGCGGCACGGGCAGTTTCGAATTTACGCCGATGGATGATGCGGTCGCCGACCCCGACGAGACCGTGACGGTCTCCGGCACGGCGGACGGTTTCACCACCATCACCTCCGCGACCCTGACGATCACCGACACCGACGACGCCCCGACGGCGATGACGCTGTCGATCACTCCGACCCGTGCGCCGGAAGATGCCACCACGACCGTCACGGTGACCGCGACGCTTTCGCCTGCCGATATCACGCTGGGGAGGGATACCGAGGTGTCGATCTCGGTGGGGCCCGGCACGGCGCAGGCGGCGGACTTCACCGCGGTCCCGTCTTTCACGCTCACCATCCCCGAGGAGATGACCAGCGGTACGGCCAGCTTCGATCTGGTGGTGGCGGAGGATGCGGATCCTGATGTCGACGAGACCTTGACGGTCTCCGGCATGGCGGACGGTTTCACCACCATCTCCGTCGCGACCCTGACGATCACCGACAACGACACGCCCCCGACGGAGATTCTGCTGAGTCTCAGCCAGGACACCCCTGTGGCCGAAGGTGCCAGCCCGACCGTCACGGTGACGGCGGCATTTCTGCTGGGCAGTGCTACGCTGACCGAACCGACCGTGGTGCTGGTCTCGGTGGTGCCCAACACGGCGGCGGCGGCGGACTTTGCCGCGGTCACCCCTTTTGCGGTCACCATCCTCCCGAACGATCCCAGCGGTATGTCCACTTTCGATTTTGTGGTGACCGACGACACGCTGGTGGAGGGGGATGAGACCGTGACGGTTTCCGGTACTACTACGGCGGCTGTGATCACCACCATCACCCCCGCGAGCCTGACGATCATCGATGACGACGTGGCCCCGACGGAGATTGTGCTGAGTCTCAGCCAGAACAACGTGGCCCTGGACAACGTGGCCGAAGGTGCCAGCCCGACCGTCACGGTGACGGCGGCATTTCCGCCGGGCAGTGCTACGCTGACCGGACCGACCGTGGTGATGGTCTCGGTGGAGCCCAACACGGCGGAGGCGGAGGACTTCACCGCGGTCACCCCTTTTGCGGTCACCATCCTCCCGAACGAGGACAGCGGTATGTCCACTTTCGATTTGGTGGTGACCGACGACACGCTGGTGGAGGGGGATGAGACGCTGAGGGTTTCCGGTGCTACTACGGCGACTGTGATCACCACCATCACCCCCGCGACTCTGACGATCGACGACAACGACACGGCCCCGACGGAGATTGTGCTGAGTCTTGATGAAACGTCGGTGCCCGAAGGAGACGACGGTAGGAGCACTCCGGGGGTTATGGTGACGGCGACGATTGAGGGCGGTGTGACGCTGACGGCCGCGACCGTCGTGACGGTCTCGGTGGTCGGTGGCCTCCCTGCGGCGGTCCCGGGGGAGGACTTCGACGCGATCCCTGCTTTCGGGATCACCATTCCAATCAATGTAAACACCATCACGGTTCCTTTTCCCCTGGTGGTGATCGGCGACAGGCAGGTGGAAGGGAATGGGATCCTGAGGGTTTCGGGTTCGACGCGTTCGCTTCCCGTCACGCCGGCGGCGCTGACGCTGACAATCCTGGATGACGATAGCGCCCCCGATAGGATCACCCTGTCGCTCAGTCCCGCCTCGGTGCTCTCGGTGTCCGAAGGAGACGTCGGCACGACCACGATCGAGGTCACGGTGACGGCGTCGCTTGCGGGCAGTGTGACGCTGACGGACACGACCGCTGTGCTGGTCTCGGTGGCCGGTGGCGGTACCAATGCGGCGACCGCGGGGGAGGACTTCAACCCGGTCGACGCTTTCCAGATCACCATCCCGGCCAATGCAAACAGCATCACGGGTACTTTCAACCTGGTGGTGACCGGCGATACGTTGGTGGAAGGGGATGAGACGCTGGTGGTTTCGGGCTTCGCATCCTCCCGCTACACCGTCGATCCGGCGACGGTGACGATCGTGGATGACGACGACGCCCCCGATACGATCACCCTGTCGCTCAGCCCCGCCTCGGTGCTCGAAGGAGACGACGGCACGACCACGACCGAGGTCACGGTGACGGCGTCGCTCCCGCTGGACAGTGACACGCTGATCGTGGATACCCCGGTCACGGTCTCGGTGGCGGACGGCACGGCGATTGCGGGGGAGGACTTCACCGTGGTCCCCGCTTTCACGGTCACCATCCCGGCGGGCGAGATCAGCGATACGGCCACTTTCGATTGGGTGGTGACTGGTGACACGGTCGCGGAAGAGGATGAGACCCTGACGGTCTCCGGCACGGCGACCGGCTTCACCATCGATCCGCTGACGCTGACGATCACCGACGACGACACCGCTCCGACGGAGATCACGCTGTCGATCACTCCGACCCGTGCGCTGGAAGGTGACACCACAACCGTCATGGTGACGGCGGCGTATCCAGGCAATGTCACGCTGCCCGGTGCGACCGAGGTGACGGTCACGGTGGCGGCCGGCACGGCGCAGGCGGCGGACTTCACCACGGTTCCGGTGTTCACACTCACCATCTCGGCATTGGAGTCCAGCATCACGGGCAGTTTCGATCTGGCGGTGACGCAGGATACGGATCCTGATCCCGACGAGACCCTGACGGTTTCCGGCACTACTACGGCGACCGAGATCACCACCATCAATTCGGCGACCCTGACGATCACCGACGACGACTCGGCCCCGATGGCGATTGAGCTGATGCTCAGCCAGGACATCGTGGCCGAAGGTGCCGACCCGGTGGTCACGGTGACAGCGGCATTTCCGCAGGGCAGTGGTCCGACGACGGCGCCTTCCGTGGTGACGGTCACGGTGGGGGCCAGCGGAGATACGGCCACCGATGGGGTGGACTACACCACGGTCGCGAATCTCACGTTCACCATTCTGGCGGGCGCTCCCAACGCGACGGACACTTTCACGTTTGCGCCGACGGACGATACAGTCTTCGACCCCGGTGAAACCGTGACGGTCTCCGGCACAGCGGGCGGGTTTACCTTTACAAACGCGATGCTGGCGATCACCGACACCGACATCGAACCGACGGAGATTGTGCTGAGTCTCGGCTCGGATAACGAGACCGAAGGTGCCGACCAGACGGTCTCGGTGACCGCGACGTTTTCAGGCACTGTCTCACTGGCGGCGGATACCATGGTGACGGTCTCGGTCGGCGCCGATGGAGATACGGCCACCAAAGGGACGGACTACACCGAGGTCATCGATTTCACGGTCACCATCCTGGCGACCACGCTCACCGGCACGAACACGTTCAATTTGGCGGATATCGATGACACACTCGTGGAAGAGGATGAGGAGACCGTGACGGTTTCCGGCACGGCGGACACCTTCGCCATCACATCCACAACACTGACGATCACCGACAACGACGACGCCCCGACAGTCATCGCCTTGAGTCTCAATCCAATGTCTCTGTCCGAGGCCATCGGTACCTCCTCTGTTACGGTGACGGCATCGTTCTCGGGGATCAATTCCAGTTCCACCCTGAGCACCGGGACAGAGGTTGCGGTCACGTTGGCGGACGGCACGGCGGTTGCGGGGAGGGACTTCACCGCGGTCCCGGCTTTCACGGTCACCATCCCGGCGGGCGAGACCTCCGGCACGGCCGACTTCAGCCTGGCGGTGATCGACGACACAGTCGTGGAAGGGCCTGAGACCGTGATGGTTTCCGGCACGGCGGGCACCTTCGCCATCACATCCGCGCCCCTGACGATCGACGACAACGACGTGGGCCCGAGTGCCATCACCCTGAGTCTCGATCCAGATTCTGTGGCCGAAGGAGACAGCGGCAGCCCGATCACGACCATTACGGTAATGGCATCGTTTTCGGGGACCAATTCCAGTGTCTCCCTGGCCGACGGGACGCCGGTTGAGGTCACGGTAGCGGGAGACACGGCGACTGAGGGAACGGACTTCGACAGGGTCAGCCGTTTCACGTTCTTCATCCCCGCGGGCGAGACCAGCGGTACGGGCATTTTCGATTTGGCGGTGATCGGCAACACGCTCGCGGAAGCGGAGGAGACCCTGACGGTTTCCGGCACGGCGACCGGCTTCGGCGCCATCCCATCCGCGACGCTGACGATCATCGACAACGACACCGACATCGCTCCGACGGAGATTACGCTGAGTCTCAGCGAGACGGGCGCGGCCGAAGGGGCCAGCCCGACGGTCACGGTGACCGCGACGCTTTCGCCCACCAATGTCACGCTGCCCGATGCGACCGTGGTGACAGTCACGGTGGGTGACAGCGGAGATACGGCCACCGAAGGGACGGACTACACCACGGTCGGGGATATCACGGTCACTATCCCGGCGGGCGTGGCCAGCGGCACGGGCACTTTCCAGCTTCAGGCAACGGACGACGAGTTCGCCGACACGCCCGAGACCGTGACGGTCTCTGGCACGGCGGACGGCTTCACCATCAATCAGCTGACGCTGGCGATCAGCGACGACGACGTGGTCCCGACGTCGATTGTGCTGATGCCCGACCCCGCCTCGGTAGATGTGGCGGAAGGTGCCAGCTCGAGGGTCGAGGTGATCGCGCTGTTTGAGCCCAGCGGTTCCGTGCTGGAGGTGGATACCAGGGTGTCGGTCGTGGTGGGTGCCGGCGGAGATACGGCCACCGAAGGGACGGACTACACCGAGGTCGGTGATTTCACGATCACCATCCCGGCGCTCTCGCCCGCCGGCATGGGCACTTTCGAATTTGCGGTCACGGACGATGCGGTCGCCGACCCCGGCGAGACCGTGACGGTCTCCGGCACGGCGGCCCCCGTCCTTCCCATCGATCCGGTGATGCTGACGATCATCGACGGCGACGAGGCCCCGACGGAGATTGTGCTGAGTCTCAGCCCATCCGCCGAGGGCGAAAATGCCAGCCGGACGATCACGGTGACCGCGACGCTTTCGCCCACCAGCGTCACGCTACCCGATGATACCGTGGTGACGGTCACGGTGGGTGACAGCGGAGATTCGGCCACCGAAGGGGTGGACTACACCGCGGTCGGTGATTTCCCGATCACCATTCTGGAGGGCGAGACCAGCGGCACGGGCACTTTCCTGTTTGAGGTAACGAGGGATGGGATCGTTGACCCCGACGAGACCGTGACGGTCTCCGGTACTACTACGGCGACCACCATCACCACCATCACGGACGTGACGCTGGCGATCAACAACATCGACACGGCCCCGACGGTGATTGTGCTGACTCACGACCGGGGGAGCGTGACGAACGAAGGTGCCGACCGAGAGATCACGGTGACCGCGACGCTTTCGCCCGCTGTCGCGCTGACGGCGGATACTGTGGTGACAGTCACGGTGGGTGACACCGAAGATTCGGCCACCGAAGGGACGGACTACACCGCGGTCGATGATTTCACGATCATCATCCCCAGGGAGGTGACCAGCGGCACGGGCAGTTTCCAGTGGACAGTAGTGGCGGATGTGGTCTACGACCCCGATGAGAGCATCACGATCTCCGCCACGGCGGGCGGGTTTGATCCCATTACATCGCTGACGCTGCCGATCAACGACCAAAACACCGCCCCGACGGGGATTCAGCTGAGTCTCAGCCAGGAGAACCTTGCCGAAGGTGGTGTCAACCCGCTCGTCACGGTGACGGCGGCATTTCTGCCGAACACTAGTGATGCGCTGCCGGTGGATACCTTGGTGACGGTCACGGTGGCGGGCACCACGGCGACTACGGGAACGGACTACACCGCGCCTAGCAGTTTCACGATCACCATTCCGGCGACCATGACCAGCGGCACGAGCGATATCGCGGTGCAGGTGGTCGACGACATGCTGGCGGAAGAGCCTGAGACCGTGACGGTTTCCGGCACGGCGGCCCCCGTCCTCCCCATCACACCCGCGACCCTGACGATCGACGACAACGACACGGCCCCGACGGAGATTACGCTGAGTCTCAGCGAGACGGGCGCGGATGAAGGGGCCAGCCCGACGGTCACGGTGATGGCAACGCTTTCAGGCACTGTCTCGTTGACGGCGGATACCGTGGTGACGGTCACGGTGGGTGACACCGGAGATTCGGCCACCGAAGTGACGGACTACATCCCGGTCGTGGATCTCCTGGTCACCATCGCGGCGGGCACAACCAGCGGCATGAGCACGTTCCTGTTTGTGCCGACGGACGATACGGTCCACGACCCCGACGAGACCGTCACGGTCTCTGGCACGGCGGATGGGTTTGATCCCATTACATCGCTGACGCTGGCGATTAACGACACCGACACGGCCCCGACGGAGATCACGCTGTCTGCCACTCCGCCCCGTGTGACGGAAGGTGCCACCCCGACGGTCACGGTGACCGCGACGCTTTCGCCCACCAGCGTCACGCTGACGGGGGCTGCCGAGGTGACGGTCTCGGTGGCGGGCGGCACGGCGACTGTAGGAACGGACTTCACCGCGGTCGGGAATGTCACGGTCACCATCGCGGCGGGCGCGACCAGCGGCACGGGTACTTTCGTTTTGACGGTGGCGGCCGGTGACGGCGTCGACGCTAATGAGACCTTGACGGTTTCCGGTACTACTACGGCGACCACCATCACCACCATCACATCCGCGACGCTGACGATCGACGACACCGACGCGTTCCCGACATCGGTCATCCTGTCTCTCGACATGCCCAGTGTGACCGAAGGTACGAGCTTCTCAACCTCCACCATACCTGACGTGGGTCCGACCATCTTGACTACAAGCCCTATCATTACGGTGACGGCAGCGTATCCGGCTGGAACCTCGACGCCGGCGACGGCAACCACGGTTGCGGTCACGGTGGCGGGCGGTACGGCGACCGCGGGAAGTTCGACGACCACGGGAAGGGACTTCGACACGGTCGTCGGCTTTAATGTCACCATCCCCGGGGACAGCGACAGTGGCACGGCCACCTTCACGTTGACGGTGCTCGCAGACCTGCTGGCGGAAGGGCCTGAGACCGTGACGGTCTCCGGCATGGCGCCCGACTACGCCGTCACTTCTGCGACACTGACGATCGACGACGATGACACCGTCCCGACGCACATCATCCTGAATTTCACTCCAACAAATGTGGTCGAAGGAAGCAGCGGCAGCACGACGACGACCGAGATTGATGTGCAGGCGGCGTTTTTTGGGAGCAGTGTCATATTGCCCACCGATACCGTGGTGACGGTCTCGGTGGCGGGCGGCACGGCGACTGCAGGAACGGACTTCACCGCGGTCCCTGGTTTCACGATCATCATCCCCGCGGAGATGGACAGTGGCACGGGCACTTTTGATTTGGAGGTGAACGGCGACACGCTCGTGGAAATGAATGAGACCTTGACGGTTTCCGGTATTGCGGCCGGGTTTACGGTTGTGACCGGGTTTACGCCTACCGCTGGCGAACTGACGATCGAAAATGACGACGCGGTCCCGACGACCATCGACTTGAGTCTCGATATAACGTCTGTGATGGAGGAGAGCGGTACCACCCCCGTTACGGTGACGGCGGCGTTTTCGGGGAGCGGTTCCATCCTGACCACCGCGACGGAAGTTACGGTCTCGGTGGCACCCGGCACGACGGAGACGGCGGACTTCAGCGCGGTCCCTGCTTTCACGGTCACCATCCCCGCGAACATGTCCAGCGCTACGGCCAGCTTCCATCTGCCTGTGCTCGAAGACACACTCGTGGAAGGGCCTGAGACCGTGACGGTTTCCGGTGCGGCGACCGGGTTTACGGTCACCGATACTGCACTGACGATCATCGATAATGACGTAGCCCCGACGAACATCGCCCTGTCTGTCTCTCCGGCCGCTGTGGACGAAGGAGACAGCGGCGATACGACCACGACCATCACGGTGACGGCGTCGTTTGAGGGAAGCAGCACCTTGACCGAGGCGACCGTGGTTTCGGTCGAGGTGAGCAGCGGGACGAACCCCGGTGAGGCGACCGTGGGGGTGCATTACCGGTCGGTTACCGATTTCACGGTCACCATCCCGGCGGGCATGTCCAGCGGCACGAACACCTTCGATTGGGTGGTGATCGGCGGAGGCACAGTCTTCGATGGGGATGAGACCGTGACGGTTTCCGGTACGGCGGACCCATTTACGGTTGCCCCTGCCACGCTGACGATCAGCGAGGACGACGAGGCCCCGACAACCATTGTCCTGTCTCTCGACCCACCCAGCGTGACGGAAGGTACCACTATGACCATCGCGGTGACGGCGACGCTTCCAGGCAGTGTCTCGCTGACCGGTGAGACCGTGGTGACGATCACGGTGGCAGGCGGCACGGCGGAGGCGGCGGATTTCACCGCGGTCGGTAATATCACGGTCACCATCCCAGCGACCATGACCTTCGGCACGGGCAGTTTCACTCTGACGGTGACGGAGGATACGGTCGCCGACCCCGATGAGACCTTGACGGTCTCCAGCATGACGCCGCCGACCGGGTTTGAAACCATTGCGCCGGTGACGCTGACGATCACCGACAACGACACGCTCCCGACGGCGATTGCGCTGAGTCTCAGCGATCCCACCAGTGTGGCCGAAGGTGCCAGTCCGACGGTCACGGTGACCGCGACACTTTCGCCCACCCATATCACGCTGCCCGATGAGACCGTGGTGACGATCACGGTGGCAGGTGACACGGCGCAGGCGGCGGATTTCACCGCGGTCAGTAATGTCACGGTCACCATCGCGGAGGGCGCGACCAGCGGCACGGTCACTTTCCCGTTTGCGCCGACGGATGATGCGGTCGCCGACACCGGCGAGACCGTCACGGTCTCCGGCTCGGCGACCGACTTCACCATCACATCCGCGACGCTGACGATCACCGACACCGACACCGCCCCGACGGCGATTGTGCTGCGTCTCAGCGAGTCCAGTGTGGCCGAAGGTGCCAGTCCGGTGGTCACGGTGACCGCGACACTTTCGCCCACCAGCGTCACGCTGCCCGATGCAACCGTGGTGACGGTCTCGGTGGCGGGCAACACGGCGGCGGCGGCGGATTTCACCGAGGTCGCGGATTTCACGATCACCATCCCCGCGGAGACGGCCAGCGGCACCGGCACTTTCACGTTTGAGGTAACGGACGATGCGATTGCCGATCCCGGCGAGACCGTGACGGTCTCCGGCACGGCCGGCACCTTCACCATCACATCCGCGACGCTGACGATCACCGACACCGACACGGCCTTGACGGCCATCGCCTTGAGTCTCAATCCAGCGTCTGTGCTCGAGAACAGCGGCACCACGTCCGTCGCGGTGACGGCGACGCTGGAAGGCAGTGTCGCGCATGCCACGGCGACCGAGGTGACGGTCTCGGTGGCGGCCGACACGGCGACTGCGGGAACGGACTTCACCGCGGTCGGGAATGTCACGGTCACCATCCCCGCGAACATGCTCAGCGGCACGGGCACTTTCCAGTTTGCGGTAATGGACGATACGATCGCCGACCCCGACGAGACCGTGACGGTTTCCGGCACGGCCGGCACCTTCACCATCACATCCGCGACGCTGACGATCACCGACGACGACACGGCCCCGACGGCGATCACGCTGTCTACCACTCCGGCCAGTGTGCCGGAAGGTGCCACCACGACCGTCATGGTGATCGCGACGCTTTCGCCCACCCTCGTCACGCTGCCGGTGGCGACCGAGGTGACGGTCTCGGTGGCGGCCGGCACGGCGCAGGCGGCGGATTTCACCGCGGTCGGTAATGTCACGGTCACCATTGCGGCGGGCATGTCCAGCAGCGGTCCGGCCAGCTTCAATCTGGTGGTGGCGGAGGATACAGATGCTGATCCCGACGAGACCTTGACGGTCTCCGGCATGGTGGGCGGCTCCAGCCTCATCACCACCGTCACATCCGCGACCCTGACGATCACCGACAACGACACGCCCCCGACGGCGATTGCGCTGAGTCTCAGCCCGTCCACTGTGGTGGAAGGTGCCAGCCCGACGGTCACGGTGATGGCGGCATTTCCGCCGGGCAGTGGCACACTGACCGATCCAACCGTGGTGACGGTCGTGGTGGGTGACACCGGAGATTCGGCCACCGAAGGGACGGACTACACCACGGTCGCGGATCTCACGGTCACCATCGCGGCAGGCGCGACCAGCGGCACGGCCACTTTCGGTTTGGCGGGGACCGGTGACACGCTCGCGGAAGATGATGAGACCCTGACGGTCTCCGGTAGTACGACGGCGACCGGCTTCGACACCATCCCGTCGGTGATGTTGACGATCACCGACGACGACGACGCCCCGACGGTGATTGTGCTGAGTCTCAGCCAGGCCGACGCGGACGAAGGTGCCAGCCCGACGGTCACGGTGACCGCGACGCTTTCGCCTACCAGCGTCACGCTGCCCGGGCCGACCATGGTGACGGTCGCGGTGGGTGACAGCGGAGATACGGCCACCGAAGGGACGGACTACGACACGGTCGCGGATCTCACGGTCACCATCGCGGCAGGCGCGACCAGCGGCACGGTCACCTTCGATTTGGCGGGGACCGATGACACGCTCGCGGAAGAGGATGAGACCCTGACGGTCTCCGGCACGGCGGGTGGGTTTACCTTTACGGACACGATGCTGACGATCACCGACGACGACGATACCCCGACGGTGATTGTGCTGAGTCTCAGCCCGGCCGCCGTAGCCGAATCTACCAGCACGACGGTTGTTACGGTGACCGCGACGCTTTCGCCTACCAGTGCCACGCTGACCGATGCAACCGTGGTGACGGTCGCGGTGGGGGCCGGCGGAGATTCGGCCACCGAAGGGATGGACTACACCGCGGTCGCTGATTTCACGGTCACCATCGCGGCAGGCGCGACCAGCGGCACGACCACTTTCGATTTTGTGGGGATGGGTGACACGCTGGCGGAAGGGGATGAGACCGTGACGGTCTCCGGCACGGTGGGTGGATTTACCTTTACGAACACGATGCTGACAATCACCGACAACGACACCACCCCGACAGGGATTGTGCTGAGCCTCAGCCAGTCCACTGTGGCGGAAGGTGCCAGCCCGATGGTCACGGTGACCGCGTTATTTTCGGGGGGCAATGGCTCGCTGAGCGATGCAACCATGGTGACGGTCGCGGTGGGTGCCGACACAGATACGGCCACTGAAGGGGGGGACTACACCACGGTCGCGGATCTCACGGTCGCCATCGCGGCGGGAGCGAGAAGCGGCTCGAGCATTTTCCAGTTTGCGGCAACGGACGATACGGTCGCTGATCCCGGCGAGACCGTGACGGTCTCCGGGACGACGACGGCGACCGGGTTTACTGCCATTCCATCGGTGATGCTGGCGATCACCGACGACGCCGCCGACGTGGCCCCGACGGCGATTGTGCTGAGCCTCAGCCAGTCCACTGTGGCGGAAGGTGCCAGCCCGACGGTCACGGTGACCGCGACGTTTGTGCCCACCCTTATCACGCGGCCTGCTCCGACCGTGGTGACGGTCGCGGTGGGTGCCGCCGCAGATACGGCCACCGAAGGGACGGACTACACCACGGTCGGTACTGTCACGGTCACCATTCCGGCGGAGACGGCCAGCGGCACGGGCACTTTCCGGTTTGCGGTAACGGACGATACGGTTTTCGACACCGGCGAGACCGTGACGGTCTCTGCCACGGCGCCGACCGGGTTTGATCCCATTTCATCGGCGATGCTGACGATCACCAACACCGATACGGCCCCGATGGCGATCACGCTGTCTGCCACTCCGCCCCGTGCGACGGAAGGTCTCACCACGACCGTCACGGTGACCGCGACGCTTTCGCCCGCCAACGTCACGCTGACGGCGGATACCGATGTGGTGGTCTCGGTGGACGCAGGCACGGCGACGGAGGGAACGGACTACACCGCGGTCGATGATTTCACGGTCACCATCCCGATGGGCATGTCCAGCAGCACTCCGACCACCTTCAATCTGGTGGTGGCGGACGATCTGGCTATTGATCCCGACGAGACATTGACGGTCTCCGGCACTACTACGGCGACCGTCATCACCACCATCAGTTCGGCGACACTGACGATCGACGACACCGACTCGCCCCCGTCGTCGATCATCCTGTCTGTCGACCTCGACCCGGCCAGCGTGGACGAAAACAGTGGGTCCACGCCCGTCATGGTGACGGCGGCGTTTCCGCAGGGTAGTTCCGTGCTGGCGGGGGATGCCGTGGTGACGGTCACGGTGGCGGGCGACACGGCGATTGCGGGAACGGACTTCACCGCGGTCGGGAATGTCACGGTCACCATCGCGGCGGACGCGACCAGCGGCACGGGTAGCTTCACCCTGACGGTGACCGACGATACGCTGGTGGAAGGGGACGAGACCCTGTCGGTTTCCGGCACTACGACAGCGAGCGGGTTTACTTCGATTGTCTCTACCTCACTGACGATCACCGACAACGACGTGGCCCCGACGGGCATCACCTTGAGTCTCAATGCAGCGTCTGTGTCTGTGGCCGAGAGCAGCGGTACCCCGGTCGTTACGGTGACGGCAGAGTTCACGGGGAGCAGTTCCACCCTGACGACGGCGACCCTGGTGACGGTCTCGGTGGCGGGCAACACGGCAACTGCGGGAACGGATTTCACCGCGGTGACAGATCGCTCGGTCACCATCGCGATAGGCGCGACCAGCGGTACGGCCACTTTCAATCTGGTGGTGACCGACGATACGTTGACGGAAGGGGACGAGACCCTGTCGGTTTCCGGCACGACTACAGCGACCGGGTTTACTGCGATTGCCTCTATCGCACTGACGATCACCGATGACGACATTGCCCCGACGGAAATCACCTTGAGTCTCAATGCAGCGTCTGTGTCTGTGACCGAGAGCAGCGGTACCACGACCGTCACGGTGACGGCGGCGTTTTCGGGGGGCAGCACCCTGGTGACGGCGACCCGGGTGACGGTCTCGGTGGCGGCCGACACGGCGGAGGCGGCGGATTTCACCGCGGTCGGTAATGTCACGGTCACCATCCCCGCGAACATGACCAGCGGTACGGCCAGCTTCAATCTGGCCGTGACCGAGGACACACTCGTGGAAGGGCCTGAGACCGTGACGGTTTCTGGTGCGGCGACCGGGATTACGATTTCCGATGTCACGCTGACGATCACCGACAACGACGTGGCCCCGACGGCCATCGCCTTGAGTCTCAATCCAGCGTCTGTGTCTGAGGACAGCAGTGCCACCTCCATTACGGTGACGGCATCGTTCTCGGGGAGCAATTCCAATTCCACCCTGACCTCCGCGACGGCGGTGACGGTCACGATGGCGGGCGGCACGGCGACTGCGGAAACGGACTACACCATGACTCCGGCCACCCTCACGGTCACCATCCCCGTCAACATGACCAGCGGCACGGCCAGTTTCACCCTGGTGGTGACCGACGATACGTTTGAGGAAGGGAGCGAGACCGTGACGCTTTCCGGTAGTACGACGGCGACCGGCTTCGGCACCATCCCGTCGGTGACGCTGACGATCACCGATGGTGACATGGCCGGGTCAGCCATCGCCCTGTCTCTCAGTCCAACCAGCGCGGAGGAAGATACCACCACGGCCGTCACGGTGACGGCGACGCTTGCAGGCACTGTCTCGCGGACCTCGGCGACCGATGTGACGGTCTCGGTGGCGGCCGACACGGCGAGCACGGCGGACTTCACCGCGGTCAATCCTTTCACGGTCACCATCCCCGCGAACATGCTCAGCGGCACGGCCAGCTTCAACCTGGTGGTGACGGATGATACGGTCATCGACCCCGGCGAGACCTTGACGGTCTCCGGTGCGTTGAGCAGCTTCACCATCACATCCGTGACGCTGACGATCACCGACACCGACACGGCCCCGACGTCGATCGCGCTGTCTCTCAGCCCGACCAGTGTGACGGAAGGTGCCACCACGACCGTCGCAGTGACGGCGGCATTTCCGCCGGGCAGTGTCACGCTGGGGTCGGCGACCGATGTAACGGTCTCGGTGACGGGCAACACGGCAACTGCGGGAACGGATTTCACCGCGGTCACTGCTTTCACGGTCACCATCCCGGCGGGCGCGACCAGCGGTATGGCCACTTTCGATTTGGCGGTGGCCGATGACACGCTGGTGGAGGGGAATGAGACCGTGACGGTCTCCGGTACGGCGGCCAGCTTCACCATCACATCCGCGACGCTGACGATCACTGATGGCGACGCGGCTCCGACGACCATCGACTTGTCTCTCAACCCGACCAGCGCGGCGGAAGAGGCCACCACGACCGTCACGGTGATGGCGGCGTATCCAGGCGGTGTGACGCTGACGGCCGCGACTGTTGTGACGGTCTCGGTGGCGGCCGACATGGCGCAGGCGACGGATTTCACTGCGGTCAGTGATTTCATGGTCACCATCGCGGTGGGCATGAACAGCGGCACGGCCACTTTCGAGTTTACGCCGACGGATGATGAGGTCTTCACCGCCAACAAGACCGTGACGGTCTCCGGTACAGCGACTGGCTACACCGTCACGTCTGCGACGCTGACGATCGACGACGACGAAACGCCCCCGGCGGCGGTCACCCTGACGGCCGCAACGGTGGGGGAGAGCGCCGGCGCGGTGACGGTCGCGGCGACACTGGACAGCGATGTCGTGGGCGGCCTTACGATCACGGTCGCGACCACGAACACGAGCGACACGGCGACCGCAGGGGAGGATTACACCACACCCACCGTAATTCTGACGTTCGCCGGGACGGCAGGCGAGATACAAACATTCCCGGTGACGATCCTGGGCGACAACGTTGTCGAGGGGGATGAGACCTTCACGGTCTCGCTGACCGCGCCGGACACCTTCCCGGATACGATCGATATCTCCTCCACCGTAACGGTCACGATCACTGATGACGACGCGGCCCCGACGACGGTCATCCTGTCTATCGCTCCGGACCAGGTGGAGGAAGACAGCGGCACCACGACCATCGCGGTCTCGGTGGCGTATCCAGGCGGTGTCACGCTGACGACGGCGACCGAGGTGACGGTCTCGGTGGCGGGCGACACGGCGGACGAGGCGGATTTCACCGCGGTCTCTGATTTCACCCTCACCATCGCGGTGGGCGAGAGCAGCAGCGCGGGCAGTTTCGATCTGACGGTGACGGAGGATGAGGAGTCCGAAGGCAATGAGACCCTGACGGTCTCCGCTGCTGCCACCGGGCTTGCCACCGCTTCCGCGATGCTGACGATCCGTGAGGTGAGCAGCACAATGATTGTGATGGAAGTCGTGCCGGAGCTGGCGCGGTTGTCCGTGACCAGTGTGATCGACGCGGTGGCGGACCGGGTCGGGCGGGCGGTGGCCGGCACGGCAAACGTTCTGGCCAGTTTTGCCGGCCATCAATCCCTTGCCCCTGCGCTGGCGGCCAACGAGCAGAGGCTGAACGAGGGCGACCTGTCCTGGCGGGAGGTCTTGGAGAATTCGTCCTTCGATCTCAATCTGGAGGGCACGGATGAGGAGGCTGGATCAGGTGGCGGGCAGGCGGACCCGAGCGGAAATGTCGGGATTTGGGCTTCAGGCGGCTATGAAAGCGTGTCAAGCCAGGATGCCCAATTGGGTGCATGGGAGGGCGATCTGTTCAGCGTCCATGCGGGTGTGGACATGCGCGTTGCCGAGAATGTTCTGGTCGGGGTGGCCGCAAACTGGTCTGAAGGCAATTTTGAGTTTGAAGATGACCCAAAGAACAATGCGGATACCCGCCTGACGACCCTCAACCCGTATCTCGGCTGGAACTCGGGGGAGGGTGCGGGTCTGTGGGCGACCGTCGGTTACGGCAAGGGTAACGTCGAGATTCCCGGTCTGGATACGAAAAGAGATCTCACCATGACGATGGCGGCCTTGGGCGGCAGCATGGATGTCTCCGTGGACGATGAGGTGTCGCTGACCGTCAAGGGGTCGGCCTCGACGGCGCGACTGGTGACTGCGGCCATCGACGATGAGCCCCCTGTGACGGCGGATGTCCAACGTCTGCGCCTGGCCCTGGAGGCGCAGGGTGTGACGACAGAGGATGCCGGGGAGAAATTTACGCGGTCCGCGGCACTCGGCATCCGCTACGACGGCGGTGATGGCGATACCGGTCTGGGGGCCGAGCTGGACGGCGAATTGGGCTGGTTGGTGCCGGCCACGGGCGTGACCCTGAGAGCCAACGGCCACGTGCTGCTGGCACATCAGAGCGATCTCAAGGAATGGGGCGTGGGGGGCCTGATCCGCTACGACGTACCCGGCTCTTCGGAAGGGCGCGGGGTGTCGCTCCGGTTGCAGCCGTCCTATGGGGCGGAAAGTGACAGCGGGCAGCTCTGGGAGCAACAGGTCACGGAGCTGGAGTCGGAAAGTGACGATGCACCGAGAGCCCGGCTCGCCATGGGGCTTGACTGGGGTCTGTCGGCACTGTCCGGGCGCGGCCTGCTCACCCCCTATGGCAATCTCGAACTGTCGGAGGATGGAGAGCGGGTCTACCGTCTGGGCGGTCGGTTTGAGGTCGGTCCGGCCATCCACATCGATCTTGGGGGAGACCGCAAGGAGGCGGCGGATGAGGCTCCGGAACACGGGATTGATCTTTCTGTCCGGGTGCACTGGTAGGGAGCTGTTCCGCCTCCCGCGGGGGTCGGTGTAAAATCCCGAATCTGGTAGCTCCAGCCCGGAGTGCCGGAGATTCTGATGGTGTGCGTGTGGTCGGGCTGACAGCCAAGGCCGACCGTCCCTAAATCTTCGGGGCCACCTCCTTGGAGCCCTGCCCGGGTCTGCAGGACGCGGGCGGTGGAACCGGACGGGACCGGTGGTGTGGTGTCATCAGGGGTTCTCTCTTCTATAGGTTCTGTTACCCACAGAATGAGAACCTCCACCCCACCCGACAAGGTCAGTCCATCCCCCCGCGCCGGGCACGAAGCACTATGCGTTTCATGCCCGGCGCGGGGGACCGGTGCCCCTAACGAACAGCTCGCTTCCTGTCTGCCTTCAGCCTTTTCCTGCGTCTTTCACTCGCCTGTCGGGAGTGCCATATATGCTTGATTGTTTACACGGGGCCGGCGCATGCAGATGCGGCGGCGGGCGGAAGGCGGTGGCGGTTTCCTGAATGCGTGCTGGTTCGCACTCCATCCGGGTGGGGGTTTCCCCGGAAGCGGGAGTCCGGGACGGCGGCTGTCGGTCCTGCGCACGGGTGGGTTCTGACTAGCCGGAGGGGGACCGCGCCGGTGTCTGCGGATCAAGCTCCCCCTATCTGGCTCAACAGCTGGCGCCGACCTCGTAGTAGCATCAAGGGCAAGGTCCCCTCAGCAGGCGTGGCTTAAGTGAAAGCAATCTTGCCGAATCCCACATTTAAGTACCACCGCACCGTTTGCATATCGACCATGAATGCGCCGGCGGCTGTGGCCTGTAACTGGATGATTGCTCGACTCTAATTTCTAAGTATGAAGCTTAAATCTTCATAAATATGATGCCTAATTCCGCGATAGCATGATGCCTAATTCGGCAATGATGGCGATTAATCCGACAATGATGAGGCCCGAAGCTACAAATAATCCCTTCATCAGGCGGGTTTCCGAGCGCGCGCTGTCCGCTTTCAGGTCGGCGATATCCACTTTCAGGTCGGCGATATCCACTTTCTGGTCTGCTTTCAGGTCGGTTTTCAGGTTGCCGATATCTGCTTTCAGGTTGCCGATATCTGCTTTCAGGTTGCCGATATCTGCTTTCAGGTTGCCGATATCTGCTTTCAGGTCGGTTTTCAGGTTGCCGATATCTGCTTTCAGGTTGCCGATATCCGCTTTTAGCTCGGCTTTCAGCTCGGCGGTGTCCTCTTTCAGCTCGGTTCTCAGGTTGCCGATATCCACTTTCAGGTTGACGTGATCCATTTTCACGTCGGAGATTTCTTCCTTTGTCGCAAGGTTTCCCGAGACGCTTTTGCGTGCCATATCGACAAACGCTGTGGCATGCTTGTCCTCAACGCCAGCATCGGTAAGACTTTTCTTTGCCTCAAGCGTGTCGAAATTGCTGGCGGCCATGATCGATTCCTCCAGTGGCTGTGAATCGAGTAATTGCTGGGATCTATCTTCGCCCCGCTCCAGAAAAATTGCAATTACTTGTTTCGGGGGCGGTACTCGGGCCCGCCCGGCACAGGCATGCTTCCCGAGCACACGTGCAGAACCGGTTTGCGAAGGCCGGCCGTCACGGGCCGGGAAAACGCCTGGGATTCAGCAATTCCTGGAGCCGGGCGGCAAGCGCATAGGCGTGAACCGCAGCCAGGTTGTCGTTCATTCGGCCCGGGGTGTTTCGGGCGGTGCAGTGGGAGATTTCGCGAGAGGCAGCGGAATCAATCGGTCGTGAGCCGAAGCCGGAGCGCGGTGGAATACAAGGAAATTGCCGAGAGGGTTACCCACCCCGGAAGGCACCCATGCTCGACCGTGACCAATGCCAGCCCCGATGTGGGCTGGAGCACGAAGCGGCTGGATCTGTGGGACAGCGGCAGCCTTGCACGGGCGAGGTGGGAATCCACAACGGCACCAACCTCCTGCAGGAATCGAGCGATATCAAGATGCGCACCATCGCCGCCGGAGTGAGCGGGAAGGTGCTGGAGACCGAGGCAGGCAGCATCGTGGCCTCAAGGGCGATGCCCTGCAGAGCGGGATCAAGGTGGAGGGCAACGGCGCCGGAATCCCGGTCGAGAAGCTGGATGCCAACCGCCTGGGGGTTGCCCCGAGGCCTCCCGGCCGAGGGTCCTGGACAGCGGCGCGAGGCTGGAGCCGTCGCTGGAGGCAGGCCTCCGTCATGATGGGGGCGGCAATACCGGCAGCGGGGTCGAGCTCAATGCCGGTGTAAGTCACTCTAGCCCGGCCCGCGGCGTCACCCTGGAAGGGGGAGTGTATACGCTGCTCGGACGGGACAATTATGAGGAATGGGGCGTTCATCGCCAGCTCCGGGTGGCCGCGGGCAGAGCCGGGCGGGGCTGGCACCGCTGGCGGTCGCCAGCGTGATCGTGGCGTTCTACTACCTGTGAATGGTCAGGGTCATGTATGCCGATCTTCCCGGCTAGCCGCTTGATGAGGGCATGCGGATCGAGCATCGGGTGGTCCTGTTTGCGGACGCACGGGTGATGTCACTCGGCTGGCTACCGTTTTTGGATGGATTCGGCCTGCTCGGGGCTGCGGCGACCGCCCCGAAACAAGCAGTTGCAATGTCGCTGGAGGGGGCGAAGATAGATCCCAGCAATTACTCGGTTCACCGCCACTACCCGAGGAATCGATTATGGCCAACATCACTTTCGACACGCTCGCGGCGAAAGAGGCTCTCATCGATGCCGAGGTCGGGGAGAAAGAAGCCGAAGCGATTATCGATATAATACGCGAAGCCGTCTCGGAAAACGTTGCGGCAGACAAGGAGGACATCGCACGCTTGGAACTCCGCTTGTTTGTTGGATTATTTGTAGCTTCTGGCCTCATCATTGCCGCATTAGGCTTCATAATCGGATGATGGGTGTCTGCTCTTTGAGACCACTGCGAGGTCGGTGCCAATTGTAATAATGTAGCCGACTGCATCGTTGCATGGAGGTCTGAGAGGGCTACCGACGTCTGCTCGTCCTCCCGCACGGCGGCGTACCCGCCCGGCCCAACTATGTAGCGTCAATCGTGCATTCTTGCGAAGGCTCATTTGGCTCTCTTCCTGGATGCTGGGCGGTTGGGAAACACTCGCGTCTCCAATCAAGGCCGGATGAACAACCTGCTGACAGATCACAGCCAGGTGGTCTGGGCAGGAATCCGCATGGGGCAGGGTGCAGGGTCAGCGGGCGGTGCGGCCGCTTGGGTTCGGACCCGGCGCGAAAGTGCTATCCTGTGGGGGTGTCCCACGAATTTGACCTCCGGAGCGAGCGGTTGGAACCAGCTGGCAGTCTCAATGCCACCCCGGATCACTGGCCGGAGGGTTATGGGTATGCGTTCTTCGAGAGTCTTCCGAGCACCAATGCCGAAGCGATCCGTCGTGTCGGCGAGGGCGAGCGGGGGCCGCTCTGGATTGTGGCTGCCGAGCAGACGGTCGGCCGCGGCCGGGGTGGGCGGAACTGGTCGACCGCACGCGGGAATCTTGCCGCCACGTTGCTCGCCCCCATGCCGTCGGGCGGACCGGGGCGGGCTGCGACGCTTTCGTTTGTTGCCGGTCTTGCGGTGGCCGATATGCTGGCCGGAATCGCCGGGCTGGAGGTGCATCTGAAATGGCCCAATGATGCGTTGGTGGAGGGCCGCAAAATCGCCGGTGTGCTGATCGAGACCGATGCGACCAAAACGGTTGCGGTCGGCGTCGGCGTCAATCTCCTGCATGCGCCCGAAAATCTGGAGGGGGCGCTGCCGGCGACCTCGGTGGCGGCCGTGACGGGCGGAGCCCCCGAATTCCGCGATGCGGCCGCGGCTCTCGCGCGGGCCTGGGCGGTCTGGTACGGGCGCTGGGAGGACGGGTTCGAGGCCGTGCGCGAGGCCTGGCTGGCGCGGGCCGCCTTCCTGGGCGAGGAGATCGAGGCACGTCTGCCCCGGGAGACCCTTCGCGGGTGTTTCGAGGGCATCGATCCGGACGGCGCGTTGCGGCTGTCCACAAAGGCGGGCAGCCGGCGGATCGCCGCCGCCGATGTGTTTCCGGCCGGGTGAAGGGAACGGGTATGCTTCTGGCAGTGGACGCTGGCAACACCAACACGGTGTTCGCCGTGCATGATGGCAAGGATTTTCGCGGCATCTGGCGCTGCCAGACAGCGGCCGGGCGGACCGCGGACGAGTATTTCGTATGGCTGGAGCGGCTCATGCAGCGTGCCGGCATCGAAGCTTCGGAGATTCAGGCCACCGTCATCGCATCCGTGGTGCCCGCGGCGGGCGACAATCTGCGGCGGCTGTCGGATGAGTATTTTGGGGCCCGCACACTCGTGGTCGGGAGCCGGGAGTGCGAGACCGGGATCCAGTTGCGTGTCGACCGCCCTGATGCGGTGGGCGCCGACCGAATTGCCAACGCCGTCGGGGCCGGTGTCACCTATGGAAACGATTTGATTGTTGTGGATTTTGGAACAGCCACTACCTTTGACGTGATCGACGGTGAGGGCACCTATGTCGGCGGCGTGATCGCGCCCGGCATCAGCCTCTCCCTCGATGCGTTGCACCAAGCGGCGGCGAGTCTGCCGCGCATCGACATCTCCCCGCCCGAGACCGTCATCGGCCGAGACACGGTGCCGGCGATGCGTTCGGGGATCTATTGGGGCTATCTGTCGTTGATCGACGGTATCTGCGCACGGGTTGCGGAAGAAAGGGGAACAAAGATGCGGGCGATTGCGACCGGCGGGCTGGCACCGCTGTTTCAGAACGAGAGTGTTGCCATTGATGCGGTCGATCCGCATCTGACCATGCGGGGTCTGGTGGAGATCTACCGCCGCAACCCGGGTGCCGGAGAATGACTCCGGATCTGCGCTATGTCGCCGTCGGCGGGGCCGACGAGATCGGCATGAATTTCTACGCCTATGGCTATGGCACCGACCGGAAGCGGAACTGGATCGTCGCCGATTGCGGCGTCGCCTTCGGGGATTCCGACACCACCCCCGGGGTCGAGACGGTGCTTCCGGACCCGCGGTTTCTTTACGAGGACAGCGAGAACCTGCTGGCGGTCTTCATCACCCATGCACATGAGGACCATATCGGTGCCGTGGCCGATCTCTGGCCCCGTCTCGGCCGGCCGCCGGTGCATGCCACTCCCTTCGCGGCCGCGGTGGCCAGCCGGAAATTACTGGATGCGGGGCATAACCCGGCGCAGATCCTGCAGGTCGAAACCCCGGGCCAGGCGGTCACCGCCGGAGATTTTTCGGTCACCTTCCATGAGATCGAACATTCGGTTCCCGGATCCAACCTGCTCGAGATCCGCACCCCGGAGGGGATCATTGTCCACAGCGGCGATTTCCGCACCGCGCCCGCTCCCGGCTCGCAGCTGGAGGACCGGCTCCACAAACTGGGCCAGGAAGGGGTTCTCTGTCTGGCCTGTGAATCCACCAATATCTTCGAGCCCGGGGAGGGGTTTGGAGAGGCGGATCTCCGGCCGCGCATCGAAGAACTCATGCGGGCCTCCCCCCGTGCGGTGGCGGCCACCACATTCGGCTCGAATGTGCAACGCATGGTGACCCTGGCGGGCGCGGCCGAGGCCTGCGGGCGGAAGGTGTTCGTCGCCGGACGGGCGATGGACCGCATGCTTGCGGTGGCGCGCGAGACGACCGATCTCGTCGAGTTTTCGACCGTGCCGCCGGGCGAAGCGGAGAAGACGCCCCGCGCCCAGCGTCTGTATCTGGTCACCGGCAGCCAGGGAGAGCCGCGGGCCGCGCTTTCGCGCATCGCCGAAGGATCGCATCCGGAGATCGATCTCGGAAAGGGCGACACGGTGCTGTATGCCTCAAGCACCATCCCCGGCAACGAGCGGGCGGTGCATCGCGTGCAGAACGCGCTGGTGCGCCGGGGCGTCAAGGTGATCGATGGAGAATTGGCGGGCATCCATGTCTCGGGGCATGCCGGCTACGACGAGGTGCGGCACCTCTACAGCCTTCTGAAACCACGCATCTCGATCCCCATCCATGGCGAAGCCCGGCATCTGGCCGAACATGCCGAGCGGGCTGGGGAGTGGGGCACCGAACAGGTCGCCCTCGCCCCCAACGGCACCGAGCTGCGCATCTCCGCCGAGAAGGGGGTGGAGAGGGTCGGCCAGCGTGCCTGCGGGCGGATCTACCGGGAGGGCAAGCTGCTTCTGCCGGCGGGGCGGGGCGTGATCCGGGACCGTCTGCGGATGGCGGAGTCGGGGCATGTCTCGATCGCGCTGGCCTTCGACGAGAGCTGTTCGCTGCTGGCGCCACCGCGGGTTGCGCTGCGGGGAGCGCCGCTGGAGGATCCCGGCTGGCCGGATGCGCTGGATGTGATGATCGCCGAGGCGGTCGAGAAGGCTCTCGACCGCCTCTCCCATGCCAAACGGGCATCCGAGGCAGGCCTCGAGGAATGTGTCCGGGAGATCACCCTGCGGATCACCCGGCAGCGCTGGGGCCGGCGTCCGGCGGTGACCGTGCTGCCGGTCTGGGTTGATCGCTGATCCGGGTGCTTGCAGGAAACGCCATCCCGGGTAGGTTTGCAGGAGATGCGGGCGTGGTGGAACGGGTAGACACGCGAGACTTAGGTTCTCGTGCCGCAAGGTTTGGGGGTTCGAATCCCTCCGCCCGCACCCGTCCTGCCGCCGCGACAGCACAGCGCGCCCTTGGCGCACAGGAGGATTTTGATGACCCCAGATGATGCGGTGCCGGAGGATTCCGGCCTTTTGCGCAAATGCGAGTTCACGATTCCCGCCGGGGAGATCAGCACGCTCGCCAACAACCGGGCGAAAGAGATGCAGCCGACCTACGAACTGAAGGGATTCCGGCCCGGCAAGGTTCCGATGGAGAAGATTCTCCAGCGGCAGGGGCCGGAACTGCGCCAGGAGGCTCTCGAGAAGCTGGCCCGCGAGAAGAGCGAGGCGATCATCGCCGAAGGCAAGGGCCGGGGCGAGCAGCCGCTCGCCGATCCGCAGGTCAAACTGGTCGAAGAGGAAGGGGTGGAGGCCGCGGTCGAGGAAGGGCACGACCTGCGTTTCGAGATGCGCTACGAGATTCGCCCGGAGGTGCCGGACATCACCACCCTTGGTCTTTCGCTGGCCTGTCCCCGGGTGGAGGGAAGCGAAGCCGATGTGGATGCGGAGATCCAGGGGCATTTCAAGGCCCATCCGGTCTATGCCGAGGCGGAGGCCGGCCGACGGGCCGAAAAGGGCGACCAGCTGCTGGTCGAGGTGGTCCAGACCGAGGACGGCAAGGAGGTCGGCCGCAGCGATGAGAACGGGGTGGCCCTCCGGCTGGGCGTGGCCGAACTCGGGGAAGATGTGGACGAGGCCCTCGTGGGGGCGGTGGCGGGCGATTCGGTGCGGGTCGAGCGCGGGGAGTCCGCGACGGAGGCTCCCGCCCATGTGCTGGAATTCAACATCCGGGAGGTGGCCTCGCCGTTACCTTATGAATCGAGCGAATCCTTCGCGGTTGCGGCCGGTTTCGAGAATCTCGAGCAGATGCGGGAAGAAGGCTGGCGGCGGGTGAAAATGCTGGGGGCGACCGCCCGGCGCCGGATCCTGCATGCCCGGCTTTATGCCGGGCTGGCCGGGCGGCTGACTTTCGAGACACCCCCCTCGATGGTCGGGCAGTTCACGGCCCGGCTGCAGGGGGGCGGCGACCCGGATCCAGGGGGGCTGGAAGCCGAGGCGGCGGCGGCGGTGCAGCGTGGCGTCCGGTATCTTCTTGCCCTGAGCGAACTCAAGGAGCTGCGCAAACTGTCCCTGACGGGGCAGGATATGCTCCGCGCCTTCCGCCGGTGGGACAATGATTCGCCGGTGGCAGATGGGGAGCAGGCCGCCTTCATCCAGATGGCCCAGGGCAATGCCGCGTTCCAGCAGCTGTTTCTTCGCCTGGCGATGCTGGAGAAGACCCTCGACGCGTTTGTCGCGGATCGCGAGATCACCGAGGAGGGGGAAATCGGGCTGAAAGAGGCGGAGGAAATCGCCCTGCGGGAAAGCGACGAATGGCGCTCCATGTTCCTGTGAGCCGGTGCGGCTGGACGGAATCCGTTGTGCTGCGTAGAATTCCGGCACGGCAGAGCTGGGGGCAGAGGCATGGGTGATGATTTGGGAGCGCGGATGAACACTCTGATTCCGTATGTGGTCGAGCAGACCAGCAGGGGCGAGCGCTCCTATGACATCTATTCACGGCTGCTGAAGGACCGCATCGTTTTCCTGACCGGGGAGGTCTATGACGCGGTGGCCAGCCTGGTCGTGGCCCAGCTGCTGTTCCTGGAGTCGGAGAATCCGACCTCGCCGGTGGCGTTCTATATCAATTCGCCGGGTGGCGGGGTGAGTGCGGGGCTCTCGGTCTATGATACCATGCAATACATCCGCTCGCCGGTGGCCACGCTCTGTCTCGGGCAGGCCTCCTCGATGGGCTCCCTGCTGCTCGCCGCCGGTGAGCCGGGGCAGCGCCAGGCCCTGCCGCACAGCCGGATCATGCTGCACCAGCCATTGGGCGGATTCAGCGGTTCGGCGGCGGATGTCGAACGGCAGGCGAACGAACTGATGGCACTGCGCGAGCGGCTGAACCAGATCTACGCCCGGCATAGCGGGCGCTCGATCCAGGAGGTGGAGGCGGCACTGGACCGGGACACGTTCATGAGCCCGGAGGAAGCCAAAAACTGGGGGCTGATCGATGAGATCATCGAGAGGCGTCCGGAACCCCCGGTAGTTTAAGTCCGGGCAGGAGAGAAGCGATGGCGACCCCCCCCCACACCCCCCATGAAAAGAAGGGCTCCCTCTACTGCTCGTTCTGCGGCAAGGGGCAGCAGGAGGTGCGCAAGCTGATTGCGGGCCCGACCGTGTTCATCTGCGACGAATGCGTCGATCTCTGCACCGATATCATCCGCGAGGATGTCCGCAGCGCCCAGGCGCAGCTGGCGGATGGCATGCCGACCCCGTCGCGCATCAAGTCGGTCCTCGACGATTATGTGATCAGCCAGTCCGGGGCCAAGCGCGTGCTGTCGGTGGCGGTCCACAACCACTACAAGCGCCTGCGGCATGCCGACAAGGCCGGAGAGGTCGAGATCGCCAAGTCGAATATCCTTCTGATCGGCCCGACCGGCTGCGGCAAGACCCTGCTCGCGCAGACTCTGGCGCGGATTCTGGACGTGCCGTTCACCATGGCGGATGCCACGACCCTGACCGAGGCCGGCTATGTCGGAGAGGATGTCGAGAGCATCATGCTCAAGCTGCTGCAGGCGGCCGACTACAATGTTGACCGGGCCCAGAAGGGGATCGTCTATATCGACGAGATCGACAAGATCGGACGCAAATCGGACAACCCGTCCATCACCCGGGACGTGTCGGGCGAGGGGGTGCAGCAGGCACTCCTCAAACTGATGGAGGGGACCATGGCGGCGGTGCCGCCGCAGGGCGGCCGCAAGCATCCGCAGCAGGAATTCCTGCAGGTGGACACCACGGACATCCTGTTCATTGCTGGAGGTGCCTTTACCGGGCTCGAGGAGATCATCTCCCGCCGGCTGCAGGGGACCGGGATCGGCTACAACGCCACCGTGCGGGGCAAGGAGGAGCGGCGCACCGGCGAGCTGCTCGACGAGCTGGAAGCCGAGGATCTCCTGAAATACGGCCTGATCCCGGAACTGGTCGGACGCCTGCCGGTGATCGCGACGCTCGAGGATCTCGACGAGGAGGCACTGAAGCGCATTCTCACCGAGCCCAAGAACGCCCTGATCCGCCAGTATCAACGCCTGTTTGAGATGGACGGCACCAAGCTCACCTTCACCCCGGACGCGCTCGATGAAATCGTGCGCAAGGTGCGGACCCGCAAGAGCGGGGCGCGCGGGCTGCGGGCGGTGATGGAGAGTCTGCTGCTGGATAGCATGTTCGATCTGCCCGAATCGACCATTGATGAGGTCGTGGTCAACGGCGAGGTGGTCCGCGGGGGCTGTCCGCCCTTTCTGATCTATGCCGAGACCGCTGCGGCCGAGTCGGGCACCGGCGGCCGCCAGGCATCCTGAGTGCTGTCCCGGGCGGTCTTGCAAAACGGATGCCGGGGCCCCATCTATACAAACGCCGATGTCCCATCTATGGGGCTGGAGGTCAGGAAGCGGGAGACAGGGAATGAATGAAAAAGCCTCCGTGCAGCAGGCCAGGCCGTCCTATCCGGTTCTGGCGCTTCGCGATTTTGTTGTCTTTCCGGGCATGATGGCGCCGCTGTTCGTCGGCCGCCCGAAATCGGTGGCCGCGCTCCAGGAAGTGGTGGCCAAGAACACCCCGCTGGTGCTCGTCAGCCAGCGGGACGCCCAGGAAGACGATCCGGCCCCCGACGATCTCTACCGGTTTGGCTCCCTGGTCAATGTGGTGCATCTCCTGAAACTGCCGGACGGCACCTACAAGGCTCTGGTCGAGGGCAAGAGCCGGGCCCGGATCCTCAGTTTCCTCGACAATCCAGCCTTCCTGGAGGCTGCCATCCAAGTGGTCGAGGACAAGCCGGCCAATCCGGGCAGCGCGCGGGCCCTGATGCGCGGGCTGGGCCAGAGTTTCGCGCGCTTCGCCAAGACCAACAAGAACATTCCGCAGGAATTGCTGCACAGTCTCGAGCGCATGGAGGATCCGGCGCTGTTTGCGGATACGATCGCCTCCAACCTGCCGGTCCGGGTTGCGGAGCGGCAGCGGCTGCTGGAACAGTCGGATGTCACCGAGCGGCTCGAGCGGACCCTGGCCCTGGTCGAGAGCGAGATCCAGGTCACCCAGGTCGAGCGCAAGATCAAGGGGCGCATCAAGCGCCAGATGGAGCGCTCGCAGAAGGAGTACTACCTGAACGAGCAGATGAAGGCCATCCAGCGCGAGCTGGGCGATGAGGGGGGAGGGCGTGACGAGCTGGTCGAGCTCGAGAGCAAGATCGCCAAGACCCGGCTCTCCAAGGAGGCGCGCGAGAAGGCCGAGCGCGAGCTGAAGAAACTGGCGATGATGGCCCCCTATTCGGCCGAGGCCACCGTGCTGCGCAACTATCTCGACTGGCTGCTGGCGATCCCCTGGAACAAGTCCAACCGCGTCAAGACCCATATCCCCCGGGCCCAGCGGACCCTGGATGCCGATCATTACGGGCTGGAGAAGGTCAAGGAGCGGATCATCGAATACCTTGCCGTCCAGCAGCGTACCGGCTCTGTGCGCGGGCCGGTGCTGTGCCTGGTGGGCCCCCCGGGGGTCGGCAAGACCTCGCTCGGAAGATCCATGGCCAAGGCCACGGGGCGCGAGTTCATCCGCATCTCGCTCGGCGGGATCCGCGACGAGGCCGAGATCCGCGGCCACCGGCGCACCTATGTCGGAGCCATGCCGGGCAAGGTGATCCAGGCCATGCGCAAGGCGAAGACGACCAATCCGCTGATCATGTTTGACGAGATCGACAAGATGGGGGTGGATTTCCGCGGCGACCCGTCTTCGGCCATGCTCGAGGTGCTCGACCCGGAGCAGAACGGAACCTTCGTCGACCACTATCTGGAAGTGGAATACGACCTTTCCAGCGTCCTTTTCGTGACCACCGCCAACCAGCTGGTGATGACGCCGCCGCTTCTGGACCGCATGGAGGTGATCCGGCTCGCCGGCTACACCGAGGATGAGAAGGTCGAGATCGCCCAGCGGCATCTGTTTCCGAAGCAGCTGAAGCGTCACGGCCTCAAGCGGGGGGAATTTACGCTCCGCAAGGACGCCCTGCGGAGCATCATCCGCACCTATACCCGCGAGGCCGGGGTGCGAAACCTCGAGCGGGATATCGCCAAGCTCTGCCGCAAGGCGGTCACCAAGATTGTCAAATCGGAGGCCGACAGGATCACCATCACCCGCGCCGCCCTCAGCGACTATCTCGGCGTGCCGCTGTTCCGCTTCGGGACGGCGGGCCACAAGAGCCGGGTCGGCGTGGTCACCGGTCTGGCCTACACGGAATCCGGCGGCGACCTGCTCTCGGTCGAGGCCTTGCGGCTGCCCGGACGCGGGCGCATGCGCACGACCGGCAAACTCGGCGAGGTGATGAAGGAATCGATTGAGGCGGCGGCATCCTATGTACGGGCCAACGCCGCCAGTTTCGGCATCTCGCCGGAGTCGTTCGCGCGGATGGATATCCATGTGCATGTGCCCGAAGGCGCGATCCCGAAGGACGGTCCTTCCGCCGGCATTGCGATGGCGACCTCGATCATCTCGGTGCTGACCGGCATTCCCGTGCGCAAGGATGTCGCCATGACCGGCGAGATCACGCTGCTCGGCGACGTGTTGCCGGTGGGCGGCCTCAAGGAGAAACTGCTGGCCGCGCTTCGCGGCGGCGTCAAGCAGGTCATCATTCCCGAGGAGACCAGCAAGTTTCTTGAGGAGATCCCCGACAACGTCAAGGAGGGCCTGACGATCCTGCCCGTGAAGTCGATCGACGAGGTGCTCGCCATCGCCCTGGACGGAGAGTTCAAGCCCATCGTCTGGGACGAGGCAGCGGCCTTCGCGCCTCCCGCCCCGGAAGACCGGGCCCGGCCGCAAGCTGGGCATCCGGTCGCCCACTAGAGTCCGGAGCGGGCGGGTAGCTCAGGGGTCAGAGCGTCCGGTTTACACCCGGAAGGCCGGGAGTTCGATTCTCCCCCCGCCCACCCACCGGGACAGGCAGGCTTTCAGCGTTCGGTTTCCCCGAGATAGGCGGCGATTTCCGGCGTCTGGAGCGGGTGGAGCACAGTTTCCGTCAGCCCCTCGACGAGGATGCGGCCCTCCTGCAGGAAGGCGGTGCGGGCGGCCACGTGCCGTGCGTCCTCGGGGCGGTGGCTGACCATGACCACCGTCCGCCGGTGCTCCCGGCGGACCGAATCGACCAGTTCCAGCATATCGAGGCGGAGAGCCGGATCGAGCGCGGAGAAGGGCTCGTCAAGCAGCAGCAGCGGCCGGTCCTGGGCGACCGTCCGGGCCAGGGCCGCCCGCTGCCGTTCGCCGCCGGACAGTTCGGCCGGTCTGCGGGCCTCCTTGCCGGCCAGACCGACCCGCTCGATGGCCGCGGCCACTTTTTGCCGGCCGCCGGTATCCAGACGCAACCCCGGATCGATGCCGAGTCCGACATTTTCCGCCACGGTCAGATGGGGGAAGAGGTTGTGCTCCTGGAACAGCATCGCCACCGGCCGACGGTCCGGGGGAAGGTGGTGGATCTCCGCATCTCCGAAGCGGATGCTTCCCGCCTGTGCCCGCTCGAAGCCGGCAATGAGCGAGAGGAGGGTGCTCTTGCCGGCCCCGCTCGGGCCGACCAGCGCGGTGCAGCTGCCGGCGGGGACGGAGAGATCGAATTGCGCGTCGAAACCCTTCAGGCTCAGGACGATGCCCCGGATCTCAAGCCCGGGCATCGGGGCCTCCCACAATCCGCTCGATGAGCACGAAAGCCCCCAGACAGAGGGCGGTCAGAACTCCCGCGGCGGCGGCCGCTTCCTCCATCCGGTAGCTGGCCATCAGGCGGTAGAGGTAGAGGGGCAGGGTGGTGCTGGACGGGCTACCGAACAGCGCGATCGCGGCGAGGTCGCCCATCGCCAACCCGGTGGTGAGGGCCAGGGCCCTTCCGGCCGCCCGGCGCACCAGCGGCCATTCCACGATGCGGAACCGGTTCCAGCCCCGGATGCCGAGGGAGGCGCAGGCCCGGTCGTGATGCTCGGCGGTCCGGTCCAGGGCCGGTGCGAGGGTTCGGATGACATAGGGCAGGGTGATGATGGCGTTGATGGCGGCTGCCAGAAGCAGGCCGCTTTCGAAGGCATTGATGAGGGGGAACAGCAGAACAAACAGGCCGGCTCCGAGCACCACCGGCGAGACCACCAGATTGAGCGAGGTCATGCTCTCGAGCGCCTCCGCCAGGCGTGCCCGGCCGAGACGCCAGCGGAGGTCGCGGATCAGGAGCAGGATCATCCAGCCGAGGGCGAGGGCCGTGGCTCCGGCACCCAGGCCCACGGCCAGGGTCCGCCCGATCGCTGCCTGGAAGGCGGGGGTTGCCAGCAGGCCGGCGACCGGGCCGAAGGCGGCGCGGAATGCCACGGCGAGGATGGGGGTGCCGACGAACAGCCCCGCCGCCAGGATCCAGGCCGCATCCGCGGCCCGACCGGTGCGGCTGTGGATATCCGGTCGGCGGAAGCTGCGGCCCTCGGCCCGCACCACCGGTGCCGGCAGGGCGAATCGCTGTCCGGCCAGAACCAGGGCGGCGCAGATCCCGACCTGGAGCAGCGCCAGGCCGACGACCTGGTGCAGATCGAAATCCAGCCGCAGGGCCTGATAGATCGCAACTTCGAGGGTCGTGGCGCGGGGGCCGCCCCCGAACACCAGCACCACGGCAAAACTGGTGAAGCAGAGCAGGAAAACGAGTCCGGCAGTGGCGGGTAGTGCCTGGCGCAGTACCGGCCATTCGATGCGGCGGAAAACCGACCCGCTGCGCATGCCGAGCTGTGCGGTCAGGCGCCAGGTCTCGCCGGGGATGGATTCCAGGGCCGGCAGGAGCAGGCGCACGGTGAGCGGCAGGTTGAAAAAAGCGTGCGCGATCAGGATGCCCCGGAGCCCGTAGGGGAAGCTCCAGCCATCCTGCCCGGCCAGGCCGGCCAGGCCGGCGAGGAGGCCGCTGCTCCCGTAGGTGGCCGCGATCCCGAAGATGGCGACGATCGACGGGATGACCAGCGGCAGGCCGAACAGGCGCAGCAGCGCGGTGCGTCCGGGGAAGTGCGGCCGGCGTGCCAGGGCGCGGGCCACGGCAATTCCGGGCAGGACCGAGACCGCGGTGGACAATGCGGCCTGAAGGATCGTAAAGGCCGCGACGCGGCCGACATAGCCATCGATCAGGAAACGGTCCGCCGGGCCGGCGGCGGCCGCGAGGGCTGTGAGAGCGAGAGCGGTGGTGCCGAAAACCACGGCAACGGCTGCAAGGCCCGGGAGAAGCCCGGCTAGCGTGCGGTATGGGCGAGCCACTCGTCGATCCAGGCCTGATGGTTCTCCGCCACGGTTTCGGCCGGAAAGGGAGGGAGGGTGGTCGGCCGCGGCAGGGTGCGGAAGGCCGCCGGCAGGCTGTCGCCGATATCAATGACCGGGTTCATGATCTGGGCGGCGGGGATGTGTCGCTGGAATTCCGGGGAGAGCAGGAAGGTCAGGAATTGGGCCGCCAGTTCGGGCTCGTCGGTGGCGGTGGTGCGTGCGCCGAGCTCGATCTGCGGATAGTGCCCCTCCGGGAAAATCGCCGCCCGATAGCGGTCCGTCGGGTCCTTCATCAGATGGTAGGCCGGCGAGGTCGCGTAGCTCAGCACCATGGGGGCTTCGCCTTCCAGGAAGAGGCCGTAGGCTTCGCTCCAGCCCTTGGTCACGGTGAGGAGCCGGCGGGACAGTTTTGCCCAGGCCGGTCCTGCCTCCTCGCCATAGACACGGCGCATCCAGAGCAGCAGGCCGAGACCGGGGGTGCTGGTGCGGGGATCCTGGATGATCAGCCGGGCTCCTTCCCCGGTGACGAGTTCGGCCAGGCTGGCCGGCGGTTCGGGAAGCCGCTGCGAATCGTAGATCACCGCGAAATGTCCCCAGTCCCACGGCAGAAACACCGGGTCGGTCCACGGAAAGGGCAGCGTGAGCTCGGGGAGTTCGACCCCATGCTCGGCGAGCAGCCCGGTGGCCCGGGCCCGCTCCATCAGCGATGTGTCGAGGCCGAGGAGGATGTCGGCCCGGGTCCTCTCGCCTTCGAGCCGGAGCCGGGTGAGAAGCAGGGCCGCGCTGTCCACGGTCACCCACTCGATCCTGCAGTCACATCCGGCCTCGAACGCTTCCGCGATCCGGGGTCCGGCCCCCCAGTCGGCGGCGAAGGAATCATAGGTGTAGATCGTGAGAACAGGCCGGGTGGTTTCGGCCTGGAGAGCGGAGGGGGGGAGAAGGAACAGGAGCAGGCCGGCCAGAAATGGGCGCATCATCGGGCCTCCGCGTGGCGGGGGAGGCAGTCGCAGGGGTGTTCGATCATGTCCCGATCCCTCCGCCGGTGTTACCCGGATCAGGTTCTACGGGTTTGCGCAACTGCGCCTCTCAGCCCCTGGGGGCACCCCGCGAGATGCGCTCAGGCTAGGGGGGTCGGAGGGGATGTCAATTCCGGCCCGGCGGCGGGGGGGCCCCAGGTCAGCCGGGCGGGGCGGTCTGTGCTGTGCCGGGCAGCCAGGTCGCGAGTTCCGGGAAAAGCACCAGCACCACCACCATCAGCACCATGATGCCGAACATGGGCAGGGCGGTGCGGGCGATATAGCCGATATTGAGTCCGGTCATGCCCTGCATGACAAAGAGGTTGAAGCCGACCGGCGGGGTGATCTGCGCCATCTCGACGACGACGACGATGAAGATGCCGAACCAGATGACATCGATCCCGGCCCCGCGGATCATCGGCTCGATCACCGCCATGGTCAGCACCACCGCCGAGATGCCGTCGAGGAAGCAGCCGATGATGATGTAGAACACCATCAGGGCTGCGATCAGGATGCCGGGGGACAGCTCCAGCGAGGCGATCCATTCGGCCAGGGCCCGGGGCAGGCCGGTGAAGCCCATCGAGAGGGACAGGAAGGACGCCCCCATCAGGATGAAGGCGATCATGCAGGAGGTGCGGGTCGCGCCCATCAGGCTGGTGAGGAAGGTCTTCCGGGTGAGCGACCCCTGGCAGGCGGCCAGAAACAGGGCGCCGAGCACGCCAAAAGCCGCGGCCTCGGTGGCCGTGGCGATGCCCGTATACATGGAGCCGATCACCAGGAACACCAGGCACAGCACCGGGATCAGATGCCGCGACTGCAGCAGACGCTGGCCGAGGGGCATCGGGGGCTCTGGCGGTGGCCGCTGGCTCGGGTAGAGAACATGCCAGCCGGCGACATAGGCCATAAACATCAGGGCCAGGGTCAGCCCGGGCAGCACCCCGGCCAGAAACAGTTTGGTGATCGATTCGTTGATGGCCACCCCGTAGACGATCAGCGTCAGGGAAGGCGGGATCATGAGACCGAGGGTCGCGGCTCCGGCCAGCGTGCCGATGGTCATGAAATCCGGATAGCCGCGCTGGCGGAGCTCGGGGATCGACATCTTGCCGACCGTGGTCAGGGTGGCCGCCGAGGACCCGGAGACGGCCGCGAAAATCGTGCACCCCACGACGTTGGTGTGCAGCAGCCCGCCGGGCAGACGCGCCACCCAGGGGGCCAGGCTGCGGAACATGTCCTCGGACAATCGCGTTCGGTAGAGCACCTCCCCCATCCAGATGAAAAGGGGAAGGGCCGTCAGCGACCAGGAGGAGGCCGAGCGCCAGATCGTGGTGATCATGGCGTCGCCGGCCGGGCGGGTGGTGAAGATCTCCATCCCGACCATGGCGACCCCGAGCAGGGCCAGCGCGACCCAGACCCCGGTGCCGAGCAGCAGGAACAGGACGAAGAGGAAAATGCCGGTCAGGTAGAGATGTTCCATGTCGGGCTACTCGGCGGCTTCCGGGCTCTCGGTGCGGACGGTTTCGGCTTCAATGCCGGTGCGGCCGAGGATGATGGCCCGCAGGAGGTGGTCGACGAAGGCGATGGCGGCGATGACCGCGCCCACCGACATCGCGATCTGGGGGATCCAGAGCGGGGTGGCATCCTGGTCCTGGCTGATATCGCCCAGCAGGTGCGAGAAATAGGTCCCCCGGATCGCGAACCAGGCCAGCTGGAAGGCCAGGAAAGAGGCGATCAGCAGGCACCAGATATCGATCCAGCGCCGCCAGCGGCCGAGCGCGTTCAGAAGCAGGTTGACCCGGATATGGGCCCCCATTCCCAGCGTGTAGGCGATGGCCAGGAAGGAGGAGGCCGCCATGCAGTAGCCGGCATAGGCGGTCGAGCCGGGAAAGGCCAGTCCGGTCCAGCGCGCGGCCATCTGCAGGGAGATGATCAGGAGCAACAGGAGCAGGAAGCACGCCGCGGCCATGCCGCAGAGGCGGTAGAGGACGTCGAGTGCCTTGCAGAGATGGTGGAAGAAACGCAACGGGGCTTCTTTGATGCCGCCTGCACCGCTCCGCCTGCCGGGGCAGGCGGAGCGGCGGGTCGAGCGGAGGCCTACTGCTTGGCCTTGAAATCGCTGATGATGGTCTGGCCGGAATCCCCTGCGGCTTCTGACCATTCGGCGGCCATGGTGGCACCGATCGTGGCGAGGTCACCCTTCAGCGAGTCGCCGGGGGCTTGCACGCTCATGCCATTGGCGGCGAGCTGGGCGAGATACCAGCCGGAGAGATAGCGGGCCCGGTTGGTTGCCGCCTCTCCGGCAAGAAGTGCCGAGGATTGCAGACAGTTCTGCGCCCCGTCGGACAGCGCATCATAGGCCCCCTTGTTTGCGAAGACGTAGTTGCGCGGCAGCCATGCCTGGGTGTCGTAGAAATGGCTCAGATGCTCCCAGACCTTGCGGTCGTAGCCGGTCGAGCCGGAAGACACGAAGGCTTCCGCGGTTCCGGTGGCGAGGGCCTGGACCAGCTCGGCCGCTTCGATCTGCACCGGCAGCATGCCGGAGAGTTCGGCGAAGCGGGAGGTCGCTGAATTGTAGGCCCGGAATTTGAGCCCCTTCATGTCGCCGACCCCGTTGACCTCCTTGTTGAAATAGAGGCCCTGCGGCGGCCAGGGAGCGGAATACAGCAGCACAAGGTCCTGATCGGCAAGGATCTTGGACATGTGCGGCTGTGCGGCTTCCCAGAGCTTGTCGGAATCCTCGAAGGAGGTCGCGAGGAAGGGCACCGAGTCGTATCCGAAAATCGCGTTCTCGTTCTGATGCGCGGAGAGCAGGCGCTCGCCGATCGGCGCCTGGCCGGTGCGAACCGCGCGCTTGATGTCACTGCCCGAGAACAGGGAGCCGCCGCCATGCACGACAATCTCGAGATCGCCTCCGGTGCAGAGCCCGACGGCCTTGGCAAACAGTTTGCCGTTCTGGGTGTGGTAGTTGGAATCCGAATAGGCCATCGGCATGTCCCATTTCTCGGCCATGGCGGCCGGGGCAAGAAGCATGGCGGTGGCTGCCGTCACGGCGGCAAGCAAGATGGTTCTCATTTCTTTGGTTCCTCCCTGATTGGAATGCGCGGGCTGTCGCCCATTGCGCAGGGTCAGCATAGCCAACTTGCCCGTCGGAGTCAGCCGAAGCGGTCCACCCGATAGGGCGTGAAGTCCGTGTTCATCGGCCGTCCGGCGGCCAGCCCGGCCGCCCAGCGCCCGAGACGGGGACCGCAGGTGATTCCGACATGCTGGGTGCCGAAGGCAAACACCACCCCCGGCTCGCGCGGCGAAGCCCCCAGAACCGGCAGGCTGTCCACCGTGGCCGGCCGGTGTCCCATCCAGCTCTCCTCGCTCTCCCAACGGATCTCCGGATAGACGCGCCGGACCAGGTGGCGCAGATAGACAAGGGGCCGGCGGCTGGGCGGGGCGTTCCGGCTCGCGAATTCGACCAGTCCCGCAACCCGCAATCCGTCCTCCATGGGCGTGAGGGCGGCCTTGCCGTCGGCGAGCAGATAGGGAATCGGGGGGAGCGGGCGCGCGCCGCGCAGCATGAGATGGTAGCCGCGCTCGCTCTCGAGCTGGGCTCGATGCCCGAGGCGCCCCATCCAGTGGCCCGAATCGATGCCGGTGCAGATGACGACGCGATCGGCGATGAGCGTTCCCTTGCTGGTGGCAATGTTGAGGCGTCCGTCTTCCAGGCGGGTCAGGTCCCGGGCCTCTGCGATCCGTACCACCCCGCCATTCGATTCAAAATGTGCGGCCAGAGCGGCGACATAGCCCCCCGGGCTGGTGAGATAGCCGTGGTTGCGAAACAGTGCGCCATGCTGGTAGTTGCCGGCCAGCTCCGGATCGAGGCGGGTCAGTTCTTCGCGGTCCAGAATCTCGCTCGGGCAGCCATGGTCCCGACGCAGCTCGCGAAGGGCGCGGTCGCTGTCGAGCGCCCGGCGGTCCGGATAGAGATAGGCGATCTCCGACATCCGGAGGAATTTCTCGGCACCGGTTCCACGGGCAAGTTCCAGATGTTCCTGGGGGGCGTCGGCGAGGAGGGGAGCGAGCACCGCGGCGGTGCGCTCCATGATCTCGGGCCGGGCATGGGCGAGGAAGCGGATCAGCCACGGGGCCAGCCGCGGCAGGTGGCGCCAGCGGAGGAACAGGGGAGAGTTCCGGCTCAGAAGCATTTTCGGGAGCCGGGCGGGCAGTCCCGGCACTGGCACGGGCACCATCGAGCTCGGTGTAAGCAACCCGGCATTGCCGTAGGAGGTCTGCTGGGGGTCGCCGGGTGGCGCACGGTCGACCAGCGTGACCTGGTGGCCGTCGCGCCGCAAATGCTCGGCCGTCGAAATGCCGACAATGCCGGCACCGATGACCGTCACGTTCAGTCGACCGGTGGGGTCGGGTGAATCTGTGCTGTCCATATGCGTGACCGATGCAGCGGATGGGAATCTGTTGCAACCAGGCAACCTGTTGCAACCATAGGACGGAGCGCAGGCCCGCACCATCCCGGGCCATTTGCGAGCTCCGTCAGGGGCTCCCGGGAAATTTCATGCCGGAGAGGGATTGCGGTGATGTTCCAGCCCTTGCCATGGCGGATCAGCCGGATGGACAGTTGCGGAACCCTTCCAGACCTTGCTACGTGTGGATGGTGGGGCTGGCGGCATTCCCACGAAGCAGAAGGCAGGTAGATTCCGGCGCACGGGCCCTTTTTCGCGCGGGCCATCTTGACGAATCACAATTGATACCTATATCAATTAATTTCCTGCCGAAAGACTCAAGTAGATTTTGGCGCACGGGCCCTTTTTCGCGCAGGCCATCTTGACGAATCACAATTGATACCCATATCAACTAGTTGATTGCCAAGAGACTCAAGTAGATTTCGGCGCATGGGTTATTTTTCGCGCGGGTCACCTTACGAAACGACAATTGATACCTATATCAATATTGGAAGCCTGCAGAAAAACTCCCGAGGTGTCTGCAGGAAGAAATGGCGAGAACGGGAGTGTGTGCATGCGATACGGGCATTTCATCAACTTTTTGGACGTTTTTTGGCGCCGGGGCAGGAAAATGTTTTGCGGCGGTGCTCGCCGGGCCTCCACACGGACCACGACGGGCACCGCTATTCGGGCACAGACAGGCCGGGAAGCATGTGGCGGACTGTTTTTGCGGTTTTGCTTGGTCATAGGGACCGCGCTGGCGGCTAGTAGCATCGTGCCCGCGGTGCAGGCGCAGGCCCCGGTCTTTGATGGAGCGAGTCACACTTTCGAGATTGACGAAAACCAACCTGTCGGCACCACTATCGGCAGGGTGAGGGCCACCGCTTCCGGCAGCCGTGATACCATTACCTACTCCATCGAGTCCATCGAGGGTTTCATCGGAGCTGATTATTTGACCATAGGTCCGAATACCGGCGTGATACGCTCAGGGCGCGTATTCGATTACGAATTTTCCCCAGTTCTTATGGCTTCAATTCGTGCTGCGGACAAGGACGGGAATCAGAGCGATAGCACGCTAACGGTCATCGTGAGGAATGTGAATGAGCCGGGCAGGATAGAGCTGGGCCATACGGGTGAGGGCACATACAGGCAAGGCAATCCAATTTGGGCGAAGCTTGGCGACCCCGAACTTGAGTGCGGGGAGCTCTTGTCTTGTCCGGGACTGAGCTTCAGGTGGGAGCGCTCCACAAATGGCGGCACTACCTGGACAACCATTATGGCGACCGCTCCCCCCGACAACATTGTGTCCACCTACACTCCTGGAAGTGCTGATATAGGCCGGAGGGTCTGGATTCGGGTGCGTGCCTATTATGACGACGCCCTTCAAAATGCCCAATCTGTGACAAGCGAGATGATCAGAGTCCTGGGAAGACAGGACCCCCAAGGCTTCGACTTAGTCCTGACTACCTCCAGCGAGGGCGGGAGTAGATTCGCCGTCATCTCCAGTCTGATGGAAGATGCCGGCCCCATAGCCGTCACGGCTGTAGTCGAGCTTGATCCTGGTTTCTCTGAGGATCATGTGGTGGACGTTACACTAACCGGATCAGGTGAGGAGGGGCGGGTCGGGTTTACATCCCAGTCGTCCACTCGGCCCCGCACGTTCCCAGTTACATTTATCTTCGGTGCAGGTACCGTATCGGATGGGTTCCTTTTTTTCCTGGTACCGCTGGACGATGACGTGTTCACGGAGGATGAGGTGGTTACGGTCACCGCCCAGTTTCGCGGCACATTGCTGACTAGCTCTGCCGAAATCAGGATCGTCAACGACGAGCCGCTCCCGATTGCGCTGAGTGCCACTCCGGCGAGAGTGGAGGAAGGCCGCAGCGGGGGATTTACAGTGACGGCGTCGTATCCAGACGGGATCACGCGGCCCTACCCGGCGGTTGTGACGCTTTCGGTGGCCGACGGGACGGGGTCCAGGCCGGCGACCGAGGGAACGGATTTCAGGGCAGGCTCCAGTATCACGGTCACCATCCCGCCGAAGCGGTCCAGCGTCACGGCAACAAACGTCTCCCTGCTGGATGAGGTGATAGATGATGCACCCCTGGAAGGGGATGAGACCCTGATCCTTTCCGGCACAGCGACGGGCGGGCATTTTGAGGTTTTGCCCACGACGCTGACAATCACCGACAATGACACGGCGGCGCTCACCCTGAACGACGTGACCGTAGCTGAAAGCCCCGGTAGCACGGGGACGGTCACGGCGACGGTCACGGTGAGCCTGGACAACGACGTCCAGAGGGGATTCACCGTCATGATCTCGACCAGGGACGGCACGGCGACAGCGCCTGGCGATTACACCTCGACCAGCACGACGCTGACTTTCGACGGAAGCGCGGAGACGAAGACCTTCACGGTGGCGGTCGCCGCCGACAGCATTTTTGAGGGCACGGAGATGTTCGGCGTTGAGCTGTTCGGGCTGTCCACTGCGCTGAATGTCGGTATCCCCGACCCCGCCACCATCACGATCACCGACGATGCCGCGGACGTAGCGACGCTCAGGCTGGTCGCGCCCGACATGCCGGTGCGTGAGGCGGCCTTCGCGTCGGCGACGATCACAGCGACGCTGGACAACCCGGTTCAGGGTGGGTTCACGGTCACGGTTTCAACCACCTCCACCGTGGACGATATGGCGGTCCCGGGCCTCGACTACACACCGATCACCAGCAGGACGCTGACTTTTCCGGATGGGAGCACGCAGCAGAAATTTGAGGTGGTGATCCTCGACGACCTGGCCGTCGAGAGGGAGGAGACGTTCCACCTCTCGCTGGGCGGCCTGGCCGGCACGATGTTGCCGGTACAGCTCGGCCCCGATGCCATCGTACGTATCGTAACGGAGGACTCTGTGTTTATCACCTGGGGACTCAGCGAGCCGGTGGGTGAGGGCATGGTAGCGGTGGTCACGGCGAGGCTGCACAGCCCGGTCGAGGGGGGCTTTACGGTCCCGGTCATGATCGGGGGTGGCACGGCGACGGGAGGTAGTGACTACACCCCGACCAGCGGGACGCTGAGTTTCGACGGAGATGCGACCGAGACGGAAACATTCGAGGTGACGATCCACGATGACACCGTCGTCGAGGGCCGGGAGACGTTCCAGGTCTCGCTGGGCAATGTAGTCCTCACTCCAGCCTCCGCTCCTCCACCTCCAGAGGCGTCCCTCAATTTTTCAAGTGGGCAAGTGGCGACGGTAGCAATCATCGACAACGACACGGCCTCCGATCTGATCATACTGTCTCTGACTCCGTCCGAGGTGAACGAAGACGTCGGGACCATGGCCGTCACGGTCACGGCGGCGTTTCCGGAGAACAGCCCGGTGCTGCAGACGGATACCACGGTGATGGTCTCGGTGGGTGCCGACGGAGATTTGACCACCGAAGGGACGGACTACACCACGGTCGATGATTTCCCGGTCACCATCCCCGCGAACATGACCAGCGGCTCGGGTACGTTTGACTTGGTGGTGGCCGGCGACACGCTGGTGGAGGAGGATGAGACCCTGACGGTCTCGGGCACTTCAGGCACTCTGAGTGTTGCATCGGCGACGCTGACGATCACCGATGGCGACATCCCTCCTACGGCGATCACCCTGTCGGTCGACCCGACCAGTGTGACGGAAGGAAGCAACGGCAGCACGACCACGACCCAAGTTAGGGTCACGGCGTTGCTTTCGGGGAGCAGTGCCACGCTGCCCAGCCCGACCGAAGTTGCGCTCTCGGTGGGCGCAGGCACGGATTCGGCCACCGAAGGGACGGACTACACCGAGATCGGCGGCACCATCATGGTCACCATCCAGGCGGGTGCCCGCAGCGGCACGGCCAGCTTTAACCTGGAGGTGATCGGCGACACGCTGGTGGAGGGGAACGAGACCCTGACGGTCTCGGGCACTTCAGACACTCTGAGTGTTACATCGGCGACGCTGACGATCACCGATGACGACATCCCCCCGGAGGCGATCACCCTGTCGGTCAACCCGACCCATATAACGGAAGGAAGCAGCAGCGGCACGACCCAAGTTACGGTCACGGCATCGATTTCGGGGAGCGGCTCCACCCTGTCCAGCTCGATCGAGCTTGTGCTCTCGGTGGGCGCAGACACGGATTCGGCCACCGAGGGGACGGACTACACCGAGACCGGTGGCACCATCACGGTCACCATTGCGCCCGGCACCACCAGCGGTTCGGCCACGTTTGACCTGGAGGTGACTGGCGACACGTTGGCGGAAGGGGATGAGACCGTGACGGTCTCGGGCCCTTCAGGCGTTCTGAGCGTTGCATCGGCGATGCTGACGATCACCGATGACGACACTGCGCCGACGGCGATCGCCCTGAGCCTCAGCTCCCCGTCTGTGGACGAAGACAGCGACACGACGAGCGTTACGGTGACGGCCGCGTTTTCTTCGGAGGGCAGCGGCACCCTGACCGCGGATACCGAGGTTGCGGTCACGGTGGCGGGCGGCACAGCGACGGAGGGGACGGACTACACCGCAGATCCGGCCACCATCACGGTCACCATTGAGGCGGGTACCACCAGCGGCACGGAGAGTTTCGATCTGGTGGTGAGGCCGGACGTGGTTGCGGAAGGGGATGAGACCGTGACGGTTTCGGGCCTGGCGGGCGGATTTACGATTTCCGATGCCATGGTCACGATCCTCGACGATGACGATGACGATGTATGGCTCATCCTGGGGGATGGAGCGATATCCGAAGGCGCACCCGCAGACTTGAGAAGTGTGAGAATCCCGGCGTTGCTGAATGTTGCGGTTCAGGGGGGCTTCACGGTCGAGGCCTCGACCGCGGACGGCAGCGCGACCGCGGGTGAGGACTACACGGCGGCCATCAGGCATCCGCTGCATTTTGCCGGGAATGCGTGGGAGGAGCAGGTGGTGACGATGATGGTCCTTCCTGACAGCGTGGCCGAGGGGGATGAGACCTTCACGGTTTCGCTGGGCGACCTGAGCGGCAATGCGGTGCCAATTGCTACCAGCGGCATGGTTACGGTCACAATCTTCGACGATGACGATGACAATGTGAGGGTCACCCTGGGGGCCGCGTCGGTGTACGAAAATCTCAGCAGTGTGACGGTCACGGCGACGCTGAATGTTGCGGTTCAGGGGGGCTTCACCGTGCAGGCCTCGACCGTGGACGGCAGCGCGGTCGCGGGCGAAGACTACACGACGGTCACCGGACAGACGCTGAATTTCATCGGGAGCTTGGGGGAGGAGCAGACGTTCACGGTGCCGATCCTTCCCGACAGCGTTGCCGAGATAGATGAGACCTTCACGGTCTCGCTGTCCGGCCTGAGCGGCAATGCGCCGGAGATTGATACCAGCTCCACCGCCCTGGTCACGATCTTCGATGATGACAGTGTGACGGTCACCCTGGGGGCCGCGTCGGTGTCCGAAGATCTCAGCAGTGTGACGGTCACGGCGACGCTGAATGTTGCGGTTCAGGAGAGCTTCACGGTCGAGGTCTCGACCGCTGACGGCAGCGCGACCGCGGGCAGCGACTATACGGCGGTCACCGGGGCGTTGCTGAGTTTCAATGGGGTTGCGGGGGAGACGGCCACATTCGATCTTATGGTGATGGACGACAATATCCATGAAGGCAACGAAACGCTGACCCTCTCAGGCATGGCGTCGAGGCCCGGCATGACCGTGTTCGACGCTACGCTGACGATCATCGATGATGATGACGCCCCGACGGGGATCACCCTGGCTGTCAGCCCCACGTCTGTGCCCGAGGGGAGCAGCGGCAGCACGACAACGACCGCGGTCACGGTGACGGCATCGTTTTCGGGGAGCAGTTCCGCCCGGACGAGCGCGACCGAAGTCACGGTCTCAGTGGCGGCCGGCGGTGGCAGCCCGGCAACGGGGGAGGGAACGGATTTTGTCGATGTCACTGATTTCACGGTCACCATTGATGCGGGGGCCACCAGCGGTTCGGCCACGTTTGACCTGGAGGTGACCGGCGACACGCTGGTGGAGGGGAATGAGACCCTGACGGTCTCGGGCGCGGCGGATCTGCCCGTTGCGGCCGCGACGCTGACGATCACCGATGATGATGATGCCCCGACGGGCATCACCCTGGCTGTCAGCCCCACGTCTGTGCCCGAGGGGAGCAGCGGCAGCACGACGACGACCGTGATTACGGTGACGGCATCGTTCTCGGGGAGCACTTCCACCCGGACGACCGCGACCGAGGTGACGGTCTCGGTGGCGGGCGTTTCGGCGACGGGGGAGGGAACGGACTTTGCCACGGTCAGTGATTTCACGGTCACCATTGATGCGGGGGCCACCAGCGGTTCGGCCACGTTTGACCTGGAGGTGACCGGTGACACGCTGGTGGAAGGGCCTGAGACCCTGACGGTCTCGGGCGCGGCGGATCTGCCCGTTGCGGCCGCGACGCTGACGATCACCGATGATGATGATGCCCCGACGGGCATCACCTTGGCTGTCAGCCCCACGTCTGTGCCCGAGGGGAGCAGCGGCAGCACGCCGGCGACCGCGATTACGGTGACGGCATCGTTCTCGGGGAGCAGTTCCACCCGGACAACCGCGACCGAGGTCACGGTCTCGGTGGCGGGCGGCGGGACCAGCCCGGCAACGGGGGATGGAACGGATTTTGTCACGGTCAGTGATTTCACGGTCACCATTGATGCGGGGGCCACCAGCGGTTCGGCCACGTTTGACCTGGAGGTGACCGGCGACACGCTGGTGGAGGGGAATGAGACATTGACGGTCTCGGGTTCGGCGGATCTGTCCGTTGCGGCCGCGACACTGACGATCACCGATGATGATGACGCCCCGACGGGCATCACCCTGGTTCTCAGCCCCACGTCTGTGCCCGAGGGGAGCAGCGGCAGCACGACGACGACCGCGATTACGGTGACGGCATCGTTCTCGGGGAGCAGTTCCACCCGGACGACCGCGACCGAGGTGACGGTCTCGGTGGCGGGCGTTTCGGCGACGGGGGAGGGAACGGACTTTGCCGATGTCACCGATTTCACGGTCACCATTGATGCGGGGGCCACCAGCGGTTCGGACACGTTTGACCTGGAGGTGACCGGTGACACGCTGGTAGAAGGGCCTGAGACCCTGACGGTCTCGGGTTCGGCGGATCTGTCCGTCGCGTCGGCGACGCTGACGATCACCGATGATGATGACGCCCCGACGGGCATCACCCTGGTTCTCAGCCCCACGTCTGTGCCCGAGGGGAGCAGCGGTAGTACGACGACGACCGCGATTACGGTGACGGCATCGTTCTCGGGGAGCAGTTCCACCCGGACGACCGCGACCGAGGTGACGGTCTCGGTGGCGGGCGTTTCGGCGACGGGGGAGGGAACGGACTTTGCCGATGTCACCGATTTCACGGTCACCATTGGTGCGGGAGCCACCAGCGGTTCGGCCACGTTTGACCTGGAGGTGACTGGCGACACGCTGGTGGAGGGGAATGAGACCCTGACGGTCTCGGGCGCGGCGGATCTGCCCGTTGCGGCCGCGACGCTGACGATCACCGATGATGATGATGCCCCGACGGGCATCACCCTGGCTGTCAGCCCCACGTCTGTGCCCGAGGGGAGCAGCGGCAGCACGACGACGGCCGCGATTACGGTGACGGCATCGTTCTCGGGGAGCAGTTCCACCCGGACGACCGCGACCGAGGTGACGGTCTCGGTGGCGGGCGTTTCGGCGACGGGGGAGGGAACGGATTTTGCCACGGTCAGTGATTTCACGGTCACCATTGATGCGGGGGCCACCAGCGGTTCGGCCACGTTTGACCTGGAGGTGACCGGTGACACGCTGGTGGAAGGGCCTGAGACCCTGACGGTCTCGGGTTCGGCGGATCTGTCCGTCGCGTCGGCGACGCTGACGATCACCGATGATGATGCCGCCCCGACGGGCATCACCCTGGCTGTTAGCCCCACGTCTGTGCCCGAAGGAAGCAACGGCGGCACGACGACGACCGCGATTACGGTGACGGCATCGTTCTCGGGGAGCAGTTCCACCCGGACGACCGCGACCGAGGTCACGGTCTCGGTGGCGGGCGTTTCGGCGACGGGGGAGGGAACGGATTTTGCCACGGTCAGTGATTTCACGGTCACCATTGATGCGGGGGCCACCAGCGGTTCGGACACGTTTGACCTGGAGGTGACCGGTGACACGCTGGTGGAAGGGCCTGAGACCCTGACGGTCTCGGGTTCGGCGGATCTGTCCGTCGCGCCGGCGACATTGACGATCACCGATGACGACACCGATCCGACGGGGATCACCCTGGTTGTCAGTCCAACCTCTGTGCGCGAGGGGAGCAAGGGCAGCACGACGACCGCGATTACGGTGACGGCATCGTTCTCGGGGAGCAGTGCCGTCCGGACAACCGCGACTGAGGTCACGGTCTCGGTGGCGGGCGGCGGCACCAGCCCGGCAACGGGGGAGGGAATGGATTTTGCCACGGTCAGTGATTTCACGGTCACCATTGATGCGGGGGCCACCAGCGGTTCGGACACGTTTGATCTGGAGGTGACCGGCGACACGCGGGTGGAGGGGCCGGAGACCCTGACGGTCTCGGGTTTGGCGGGTCTGTCCGTTGCACCGGCGACGCTGACGATCACCGATGATGATGACCCCCCGACGGGGATCACCCTGGCTGTCAGCCCAACCTCTGTGCTCGAGGGGAGCAGCGGTAGCACGACGACGACCGCGATTAAGGTGACGGCATCGTTCTCGGGGAGCAGTGCCGTCCGGACAACCGCGACCGAGGTCACGGTCTCGGTGGCGGGCGGCGGGACCAGCCCGGCAACGGGGGATGGAACGGATTTTGCCACGGTCAGTGATTTCACGGTCACCATTGATGCGGGGGCCACCAGCGGTTCGGCCACGTTTGACCTGGAGGTGACTGGCGACACGCTGGTGGAGGGGAATGAGACCCTGACGGTCTCGGGCTCGGCGGATCTGTCCGTCGCGCCGGCGACATTGACGATCACCGATGATGATGACGCTCTGACGGGGATCACCCTAGCTGTCAGCCCAACCTCTGTGCGCGAGGGGAGCAAGGGCAGCACGACGACCGCGATTAAGGTGACGGCATCGTTCTCGGGGAGCAGTGCCGTCCGGACAACCGCGACCGAGGTCACGGTCTCGGTGGCGGGCGGCGGGACCAGCCCGGCAACGGGGGATGGAACGGATTTTGCCACGGTCAGTGATTTCACGGTCACCATTGATGCGGGGGCCACCAGCGGTTCGGCCACGTTTGACCTGGAGGTGACTGGCGACACGCTGGTGGAGGGGAATGAGACCCTGACGGTCTCGGGCTTGGCGGATCTGTCCGTCGCGTCGGCGACACTGACGATCACCGATGATGATGATGCCCCGACGGGCATCACCCTGGCTGTCGGCCCCACCTCTGTGCTCGAGGGGAGCAAGGGCAGCACGACGACCGCGATTAAGGTGACGGCATCGTTCTCGGGGAGCAGTGCCGTCCGGACAACCGCGACCAAGGTCACGGTCTCGGTGGCGGGCGGCGGCACCAGCCCGGCAACGGGGGATGGAACGGATTTTGCCAGGGTCAGTGATTTCACGGTCACCATTGATGCGGGGGCCACCAGCGGTTCGGCCACGTTTGACCTGGAGGTGACTGGCGACACGCTGGTGGAGGGGAATGAGACCCTGACGGTCTCGGGTTCGGCTGATCTGTCCGTCGCGCCAGCGATACTGACGATCACCGATGATGATGATGCCCCGACGGGCATCACCCTGGCTGTCAGCCCCACGTCTGTGCCCGAGGGGAGTAGCGGTAGCACGACGACGACCGGGATTACGGTGACGGCATCGTTCTCGGGGAGCAGTTCCACCCGGACGACCGCGACCGAGGTGACGGTCTCGGTGGCGGGCGTTTCGGCGACGGGGGAGGGAACGGACTTTGCCGATGTCACCGATTTCGCGGTCACCATTGCGCCCGGCACCACCAGCGGTTCGGACACGTTTGACCTGGTGGTGGCCGGCGACACGCTGGTGGAGGGGGATGAGACCCTGACGGTCACGGGTTTGGCGGATCTGTCCGTCGCGCCGGCGACGCTGACGATCACCGATGACGACACCGATCCGACGGGCATCACCCTGGTTCTCAGCCCCACCTCGGTGCCCGAGGGGAGTAGCGGCGGCACGACGACGACCGGGATTACGGTGACGGCATCGTTCTCGGGGAGCAGTTCCACCCGGACGACCGCGACCGAGGTGACGGTCTCGGTGGCGGGCGGCGGTGGCAGCTCGGCAACGGGGGCGGGAACGGACTTCGCCGATGTCACCGCTTTCCCGGTCACCATTGCGCCCGGCACCACCAGCGGTTCGGCCACGTTTGACCTGGAGGTGGCTGGTGACACGCTGGTAGAGGGGAATGAGACCCTGACGGTCTCGGGTTCGGCGGATCTGTCCGTTGCACCGGCGACACTGACGATCACCGATGATGATGACGCCCCGACGGGGATCACCCTGGCTGTCAGCCCCACGTCTGTGCCCGAGGGGAGCAGCGGCAGCACGACGACGACCGCGATTACGGTGACGGCATCGTTCTCGGGGAGCAGTTCCACCCGGACGACCGCGACCGAGGTGACGGTCTCGGTGGCGGGCGGCGGTGGCAGCCCGGCAACGGGGGAGGGAACGGACTTTGCCGATGTCACCGATTTCGCGGTCACCATTGCGCCCGGCACCACCAGCGGTTCGGCCACGTTTGACTTGGATGTGGCTGGTGACACGCTGGTAGAGGGGAATGAGACCCTGACGGTCTCGGGCGCGGCGGATCTGCCCGTTGCGGCCGCGACGCTGACGATCACCGATGACGACACCGATCCGACGGGGATCACCCTGGCTGTCGGCCCCACGTCTGTGCCCGAGGGGAGCAGCGGCAGCACGACGACGACCGGGATTACGGTGACGGCATCGTTCTCGGGGAGCAGTTCCACCCGGACGACCGCGACCGAGGTGACGGTCTCGGTGGCGGGCGTTTCGGCGACGGGGGAGGGAACGGACTTTGCCGATGTCACCGATTTTGCGGTCACCATTGCGCCCGGCACCACCAGCGGTTCGGCCACGTTTGACCTGGAGGTGGCTGGCGACACGCTGGTGGAGGGGAATGAGACCCTGACGGTCTCGGGTTCGGCTGATCTGCCCGTCGCGCCGGCGATACTGACGATCACCGATGATGATGATGCCCCGACGGGCATCACCCTGGTTCTCAGCCCCACCTCGGTGCCCGAGGGGAGTAGCGGCAGCACGACGACGACCGCGATTACGGTGACGGCATCGTTCTCGGGGAGCAGTTCCACCCGGACGACCGCGACCGAGGTGACGGTCTCGGTGGCGGGCGTTTCGGCGACGGGGGAGGGAACGGACTTTGCCGATGTCACCGATCTCACGGTCACCATTGATGCGGGGGCCATCAGCGGTTCGGACACGTTTGACCTGGAGGTGACTGGCGACACGCTGGTGGAGGGGAATGAGACCCTGACGGTCTCGGGTTCGGCGGATCTGTCCGTTGCACCGGCGACACTGACGATCACCGATGATGATGACGCCCCGACGGGCATCACCCTGGCTGTCAGCCCCACGTCTGTGCCCGAGGGGAGCAGCGGCAGCACGACGACGACCGCGATTACGGTGACGGCATCGTTCTCGGGGAGCAGTTCCACCCGGACGACCGCGACCGAGGTGACGGTCTCGGTGGCGGGCGGCGGTGGCAGCCCGGCAACGGGGGAGGGAACGGACTTTGCCGATGTCACCGATTTCGCGGTCACCATTGCGCCCGGCACCACCAGCGGTTCGGCCACGTTTGACTTGGAGGTGGCTGGTGACACGCTGGTAGAGGGGAATGAGACCCTGATGGTCTCGGGTTCGGCGGATCTGTCCGTCGCGCCGGCGATGCTGACGATCACCGATGACGACACTGCGCCGACGGCGATCGATTTGAGCCTCAGCTCCCTGTCTGTGGACGAAGACAGCGACACGACGAGCGTTACGGTGATGGCCGCGTTTTCTTCGGAGGGTAGCGGCACCCTGACCGCGGATACCGAGGTTGCGGTCACGGTGGCGGACGGCACAGCGACGGTGGGAATGGACTTCACCGCAGATCCGGCCACCATCACGGTCACCATTGAGGCGGGTACCACCAGCGGCACGGAGAGTTTCGATCTGGTGGTGAGGCCGGACACGGTTGCGGAAGGGGATGAGACCGTGACGGTTTCGGGCATGGCGGGCGGATTTACGATTTCTGATGCCACGGTCACGATCCTCGACGATGACGATGACAATGTGGTGCTCATCCTGGGGGGTGCGGCGATATCCGAAGGTGTAGCCGCAGACTTCAGAAGTGTGAGGATCCCGGCGGTGCTGAATGTTGCGGTTCAGGGGGGCTTCACGGTCGAGGCCTCGACCGCTGACGGCAGCGCGACCGCGGGCGAGGACTACACGGCGGCCACCAGGCATCCGCTGCATTTTACCGGGAATGCGTGGGAGGAGCAGGTGGTGACGGTGACGATCCTTCCTGACAGCGTTGCCGAGGGGGATGAGATCTTCACGGTTTCGCTGGGCGACCTGAGCGGCAATGCGGTGCCAATTGCTACCGGCGCCATGGTTACGGTCACGATCTTCGACGATGACGATGACAATGTGAGGGTCACCCTGGGGGTTGCGGAGGTGTCCGAAGATCTCAGCAGTGTGACGGTCACGGCGACGCTGAATGTTGCGGTTCAGGGGGGCTTCACCGTGCAGGCCTCGACCGTGGACGGCAGCGCGACCGCGGGCGAGGACTACACGACGGTCACCGGACAGACGTTGAATTTCATCGGGAGCTTGGGGGAGGAGCAGACGTTCACGGTGCCGATCCTTCCCGACAGCGTTGCCGAGGGGGATGAAACCTTCACGGTTTTGCTGGGCGGCCTGAGCGGCAATGCGCCGGAGGTTGATACCAGCTCCACCGCCCTGGTCACGATCACCGACGATGATGATGGCAATGTGAGGGTCACCCTGGGGGTTGCGGAGGTGTCCGAAGATCTCAGCAGTGTGACGGTCACGGCGACGCTGAATGTTGCGGTTCAGGGGGGCTTCACCGTGCAGGCCTCGACCGCGGACGGCAGCGCGACCGCGGGCGAGGACTACACGACGGTCACCGGACAGACGCTGAATTTCGACGGGGATGCCGGGGAGGAGGAGACGTTCATGGCGACGATCCTTCCCGACAGCGTTGCCGAGGGGGATGAGACCTTCACGGTCTCGCTGACCGGCCTGAGCGGCAATGCGGTGGCGGTTGATACCAGCTCTACTGCCCTGGTCACGATCACCGAGGATGACACCGCCCCGACGGCGATTGTGCTGAGTCTCAGCCAGGCCGGCGCGGACGAAGGTGCCAGCCCGACGGTCACGGTGACTGCGACGCTTTCCCCCACCAGCATCACTCTGCCGGCGGATACCACTGTGACGGTCGCGGTGGGTGTTGGCGGAGATTCGGCCACCGAAGGGACGGACTACACCTCGGTCGCTGATTTCACGGTCACCATCGCGGCGGGGGCGACCAGCGGCACGGGCACTTTCCAGTTTGCGCCAATGGACGATGTGGTCGCGGATCCCGGCGAGACCGCGACGGTTTCCGGCACCGCGGGCGGGTTTGGCATCACGGACCTGACGTTGGCGATCAACGACAACGACACGGCCCCGACGGCGATCACGCTATCTCTCAACTCGGGCTGGGTGGACGAAGGTGACACCACGGTCGTCATGGTCACGGCGGCGTATCCAGGCAGTGTCACGTTGACGGCAGACACCGTCGTAACGGTCGCGGTGGAGGCCGACACGGCGATCGAGGCGGATTTCACCGCGCCCGGTTCCATCATGGTCACCATCGCGGCGGGTGCGAACAGCGGCATGGCCAGTTTCCCTCTGGAGGTACTCGAGGACACGATCAATGCAGGGGTCCGTGTAGTGGATGGGGTCCTGTCTATAGTGGATGAGGTCCTGACGGTCTCCGGCACGGCGGACGGGTTTGCCGTCGCATCGGCGGCGATGACGATCCTCGACAACGACGAGACGCGAGAGATTGTGCTGAGTCTCAGCCAGACCGAAGCGGACGAAGGTGCCAGCTCGACGGTCACGGTGACCGCGACGCTTTCGCCCATTGGCGTCACGCTACCGATTGATATTTGGGTGTCGGTCACGGTGGGGGACAGTGGAGATTCGGCCACCGAAGGGACGGACTACACCACGGTCGATGATCTCACGTTCATCATCGCGGCGGGGGCGACCAGCGGCACGGGCACTTTCCAGTTTGCGCCGACGGCCGATGCGGTCGACGACCCCGGTGAGACCGTCACGGTCTCCGGCGGCGCGCACGAGTTTGGCCGTACGAACGCGACGCTGGCGATCAATGACACCGATACCGCCCCAACGGTGATTGTACTGAGTCTCAGCGAGGCCAGTGTGGCGGAAGGTACCAGCGCGACGGTCACGATGACCGCGACGCTTTCGCCCGCCAGCGTCACGCTGACGGCGGATACCACGGTGTCGGTCGCGGTGGGTGACGGCGAGGATTCGGCCACCGAAGGAACGGATTACACCATGGTCGATGATCTCACGGTCATCATCGCGGGAGGCGCGACCAGCGGCACGGGTACTTTCCAGTTTGCACCGGCGGACGATGCGGTCGCCGATCCCGGCGAAAGCGTGACGGTTTCCGGCACGGCGGGCGGGTTTGACATCACGGACCTGACGCTGGCGATCAACGACAACGACCCCGCCCCGACGGCGATTGTGCTGAGCCTCAGCCAGGCCGGCGCGGAGGAAGGTGCCAGCGCGACGGTCACGGTGACCGCGACGCTTTCGCCCGACAGCATCACGCTGCCGGTGGATACCCCGGTGTCGGTCACGGTGGGGGACAGCGGAGATTCGGCCACCGAAGGAACGGACTACACCACGGTCGCAGATCGCACGGTCACCATTGCCGCGGGCGCGACCAGCGGCACGGGCACTTTCGAGTTTGCGGTCACGGACGATGAGGTCGCCGACCCCGGCGAAACCGTGACGGTCTCTGGCTCGGCGGACGGGTTTACCTTTACGAACGCGACGCTGGCGATCACCGACAACGACACCGCCCCGACGGCGATTGTGCTGAGCCTCAGCCAGGCCGGCGCGGAGGAAGGTGCCAGCGCGACGGTCACGGTGACCGCGACGCTTTCGCCTGACAGCATCACGCTGCCGGCGGATACCCCGGTGTCGGTCACGGTGGGGGACAGCGGAGATTCGGCCACCGAAGGGACGGACTACACCACGGTCGCAGATCTCACGGTCACCATTGTGGCGGGCGCGACCAGCGGCACGGGCACTTTCGAGTTTGCGGTCACGGACGATGAGGTCGCCGACCCCGGCGAGACCGTGACGGTCTCCGGCTCGGCGGGCGGGTTTACCTTTACGAACGCGACGCTGGCGATCACCGACACCGACACGGCCCCGACGGCGATTGTGCTGAGCCTCAGCCAGGCCGGCGCGGACGAAGGTGCCAGCCCGACGGTCACGGTGACCGCGACGCTTTCGCCCGACAGCATCACGCTGCCGGTGGATACCCCGGTGTCGGTCACGGTGGGGGACAGCGGGGATTCGGCCACTGAAGGGACGGACTACACCATGGTGGATGATCTCACGATCACCATCGCGGCGGGCACGACCAGCCACACGGCCACTTTCGAGTTTGCGGTCACGGACGATGAGGTCGCCGACCCAGGTGAGACCGTGACGGTCTCCGGCACCGCGGGCGGGTTTACCTTTACGAACGCGACGCTGGCGATCAACAACACCGACACCGCTCCGACGGCGATTGTGCTGAGCCTCAGCCAGGCCAGCGCGGACGAAGGTGCCAGCCCGACGGTCACGGTGACCGCGACGCTTTCGCCCGACAGCATCACGTTGCCCGATGCGACCGTGGTGACGGTTGCGGTGGGTGCCGGCGGAGATTCGGCCACCGAAGGGACGGACTACACCATGGTGGATGATCTCACGGTCACCATCGCGGCGGGCGCGACCAGTGGCACGGGTACTTTCCAGTTTGCGCCGACGAACGATGCGATTGCCGATCCCGGCGAGACCGTGACGGTCTCCGGCACGGCAGGCGGGTTTACCTTTACGAACGCGACGCTGGCGATCAACAACACCGACACCGCTCCGACGGCGATTGTGCTGAGCCTCAGCCAGGCCGGCGCGGACGAAGGTGCCAGCCCGACGGTCACGGTGACCGCGACGCTTTCGCCCGACAGCATCACGCTGCCGGCGGATACCCCGGTGTCGGTCACGGTGGGGGACAGCGGAGATTCGGCCACCGAAGGGACGGACTACACCATGGTCGCAGATCTCACGGTCACCATTGCGGCAGGCGCGACCAGCGGCACGGGCACTTTCGAGTTTGCGGTAACGGACGATGAGGTCGCCGACCCCGGCGAGACCGTGACGGTCTCCGGCACCGCGGGCGGGTTTTCCTTTACGGACACGGAGCTGGCGATCACCGACAACGACACGGCCCCGACGGCGATGGTGCTGAGCCTCAGCCAGGCCGGCGCGGAGGAAGGTGCCAGCCCGACGGTCACGGTGACCGCGACGCTTTCGCCCGACAGCATCACGTTGCCCGATGCGACCGTGGTGACGGTCGCGGTGGGGGACAGCGACGATACGGCCACCGAAGGGACAGACTACACCATGGTGGATGATCTCACGGTCACCATCTCGGCGGGGGCGACCAGCGGCACGGGCACTTTCCAGTTTGCGCCGACAGACGATGCGGTCGCCGATCCCGGCGAGACCGTGACGGTCTCCGGCACGGCAGGCGGGTTTACCTTTACGAACGCGACGCTGGCGATCAACGACACCGACACCGCCCCGACGGCGATTGTGCTGAGCCTCAGCCAGGCCGGCGCGGACGAAGGTGCCAGCGCGACGGTCACGGTGACCGCGACGCTTTCGCCCACCAGCGTCACGCTGACCGATGCGACCGTGGTGACGGTCGCGGTGGGTGCCGGCGGAGATTTGGCCACCGAAGGGACGGACTACACCACGGTCGCAGATCTCACGGTCACCATTGCGGCGGGCGCGACCAGCGGCACGGGCACTTTCGAGTTTGCGGTAACGGACGATGAGGTCGCCGACCCCGGCGAGACCGTGACGGTCTCCGGCTCGGCGGGCGGGTTTGCGATCACGGATCTGACGCTGGCGATCACCGACACCGACACCGCCCCGACGGTGATTGTGCTGGGTCTGAGCCAGGTCGGCGCGGACGAAGGTGCCAGCCCGACGGTCACGGTGACTGCGACGCTTTCGCCCGACAGCATCACGCTGCCGGTGGATACCCCGGTGTCGGTCACGGTGGGGGACAGCGGAGATTCGGCCACCGAAGGGACGGACTACACCATGGTGGATGATCTGACGATCACCATCGCGGCGGGCACGACCAGCAACACGGTCACTTTCCAGTTTGCGGTCACGGACGATGAGGTCGCCGACCCAGGTGAGACCGTGACGGTCTCCGGCACCGCGGGCGGGTTTTCCTTTACGGACACGGAGCTGGCGATCACCGACAACGACACGGCCCCGACGGCGATGGTGCTGAGCCTCAGCCAGGCCGGCGCGGGGGAAGGTGCCAGCCCGACGGTCACGGTGACCGCGACGCTTTCGCCCGACAGCATCACGTTGCCCGATGCGACCGTGGTGACGGTCGCGGTGGGGGACAGCGACGATTCGGCCACCGAAGGGACGGACTACACCATGGTGGATGATCTGACGATCACCATCGCGGCGGGCACGACCAGCAACACGGTCACTTTCGAGTTTGCGGTAACGGACGATGAGGTCGCCGACCCCGGCGAGACCGTGACGGTCTCCGGCACCGCGGGCGGGTTTTCCTTTACGGACACGGAGCTGGCGATCACCGACAACGACACGGCCCCGACGGCGATGGTGCTGAGCCTCAGCCAGGCCGGCGCGGAGGAAGGTGCCAGCCCGACGGTCACGGTGACCGCGACGCTTTCGCCCACCAGCATCACGTTGCCGACGGATACCACGGTGACAGTCACGGTGGGGGACAGCGACGATACGGCCACCGAAGGGACGGACTACACCATGGTGGATGATCTCACGATCACCATCGCGGCGGGTACGACCAGCAACACGGCCACTTTCCAGTTTGCGCCGACGGACGATGCGGTCGCCGACCCAGGTGAGACCGTGACGGTCTCCGGCACCGCGGGCGGGTTTTCCTTTACGGACACGGAGCTGGCGATCAACGACACCGACACCGCCCCGACGGCGATTGTGCTGAGCCTCAGCCAGGCCGGCGCGGACGAAGGTGCCAGCGCGACGGTCACGGTGACCGCGACGCTTTCGCCCACCAGCATCACGTTGCCGACGGATACCACGGTGACAGTCACGGTGGGGGACAGCGGAGATTCGGCCACCGAAGGGACGGACTACACCGCGGTGGATGATCTCACGGTCACCATCGCGGCGGGCGCGACTAGCGGCACGGGTACTTTCCAGTTTGCGCCGGCGGACGATGCGGTCGCCGACCCCGGCGAGACCGTGACGGTCTCCGGCACGGCAGGCGGGTTTACCTTTACGAACACGACGCTGGCGATCAACGACACCGACACCGCTCCGACGGCGATTGTGCTGAGCCTCAGTCAGGCCGGCGCGGACGAAGGTGCCAGCCCGACGGTCACGGTGACCGCGACGCTTTCGCCCGACAGCATCACGCTGCCGGCGGATACCCCGGTGTCGGTCACGGTGGGGGACAGCGGAGATTCGGCCACTGAAGGGACGGACTACACCACGGTCGCAGATCTCACGGTCACCATTGCGGCGGGCGCGACCAGCGGCACGGGCACTTTCGAGTTTGCGGTCATGGACGATGAGGTCGCCGACCCCGGCGAGACCGTGACGGTCTCCGGCTCGGCGGGCGGGTTTACCTTTACGAACGCGACGCTGGCGATCACCGACACCGACACGGCCCCGACGGCGATTGTGCTGAGCCTCAGCCAGGCCGGCGCGGAGGAAGGTGCCAGCGCGACGGTCACGGTGACCGCGACGCTTTTGCCCGACAGCATCACGTTGCCCGATGCGACCGTGGTGACGGTCGCGGTGGGGGCCGGCACAGATTCGGCCACCGAAGGGACGGACTACACCATGGTGGATGATCTCACGATCACCATCGTGGCGGGCACGACCAGCAACACGGCCACTTTCGAGTTTGCGGTAACGGACGATGAGGTCGCCGACCCAGGTGAGACCGTGACGGTCTCCGGCATCGCGGGCGGGTTTTCCTTTACGGACACGGCACTGGCGATCACCGACAACGACACGGCCCCGACGGCGATGGTGCTGAGCCTCAGCCAGGCCGGCGCGGAGGAAGGTGCCAGCCCGACGGTCACGGTGACCGCGACGCTTTCGCCCGACAGCATCACGTTGCCCGATGCGACCGTGGTGGCGGTTGCGGTGGGTGCCGGCGGAGATTCGGCCACCGAAGGGACGGACTACACCACGGTCGCAGATCTCACGGTCACCATTGCGGCGGGCGCGACCAGCGGCACGGGCACTTTCCAGTTTGCGCCGACGGACGATGCGGTCGCCGACCCAGGTGAGACCGTGACGGTCTCCGGCACCGCGGGCGGGTTTTCCTTTACGGACACGGAGCTGGCGATCACCGACACCGACACGGCCCCGACGGCGATTGTGCTGAGCCTCAGCCAGGCCGGCGCGGACGAAGGTGTCAGCGCGACGGTCACGGTGACCGCGACGCTTTCGCCCGACAGCATCACGCTGCCGGCGGATACCCTGGTGTCGGTCACGGTGGGTGCCAGCGGAGATTCGGCCACCGAAGGGACGGACTACACCATGGTGGATGATTTCACGATCACCATCGCGGCGGGCACGACCAGCAACACGGCCACTTTCCAGTTTGCGCCGACGGACGATGCGGTCGCCGACCCAGGTGAGACCGTGACGGTCTCCGGCACCGCGGGCGGGTTTACCTTTACGGACACGGAGCTGGCGATCACCGACACCGACACCGCTCCGACGGCGATTGTGCTGAGCCTCAGCCAGGCCGGCGTGGACGAAGGTGCCAGCGCGACGGTCACGGTGACCGCGACGCTTTCGCCCGACAGCATCACGCTGCCGGCGGATACCCCGGTGTCGGTCACGGTGGGGGACAGCGGAGATTCGGCCACCGAAGGGGCGGATTACAGCATGGTCGATGATCTCACGGTCACCATCGCGGCGGGCGCGACCAGCGGCACGGGCACTTTCGAGTTTGCGGTCACGGACGATGAGGTCGCCGACCCCGGCGAGACCGTGACGGTCTCCGGCTCGGCGGGCGGGTTTACCTTTACGAACGCGACGCTGGCGATCACCGACACCGACACCGCCCCGACGGCGATTGTGCTGAGCCTCAGCCAGGCCGGCGCGGAGGAAGATGCCAGCGCGACGGTCACGGTGACCGCGACGCTTTCGCCCGACAGCATCACGCTGCCGGCGAATACCCCGGTGTCGGTCACGGTGGGGGACAGCGGAGATTCGGCCACCGAAGGGGCGGATTACAGCATGGTCGATGATCTCACGGTCACCATCGCGGCGGGCGCGACCAGCGGCACGGGCACTTTCGAGTTTGCGGTCACGGACGATGAGGTCGCCGACCCCGGCGAGACCGTGACGATCTCCGGCTCGGCGGGCGGGTTTACCTTTACGAACGCGACGCTGGCGATCACCGACACCGACACCGCTCCGACGGCGATTGTGCTGAGCCTCAGCCAGGCCGGCGCGGACGAAGGTGCCAGCGCGACGGTCACGGTGACCGCGACGCTTTCGCCTGACAGCATCACGCTGCCGGCGGATACCTCGGTGTCGGTCACGGTGGGGGACAGCGGAGATTCGGCCACCGAAGGGACGGACTACACCACGGTCGCAGATCTCACGGTCACCATTGCGGCGGGTGCGACCAGCGGCACGGGCACTTTCCAGTTTGCGCCGACGGACGATGCGGTCGCCGACCCAGGTGAGACCGTGACGGTCTCCGGCACCGCGGGCGGGTTTGCCTTTACGGACACGGAGCTGGCGATCACCGACATCGACACGGCCCCGACGGCGATTGTGCTGAGCCTTAGCCAGGCCGGCGCGGACGAAGGTGCCAGCCCGACGGTCACGGTGACCGCGACGCTTTCGCCCGACAGCATCACGCTGCCGGCGGATACCCCGGTGTCGGTCACGGTGGGGGACAGCGGAGATTCGGCCACCGAAGGGACGGACTACACCATGGTGGATGATCTCACGATCACCATCGCGGCGGGCACGACCAGCAACACGGCCACTTTCCAGTTTGCGCCGACGGACGATGCGGTCGCTGACCCAGGTGAGACCGTGACGGTCTCCGGCACCGCGGGCGGGTTTACCTTTACGGACACGGAGCTGGCGATCACCGACACCGACACCGCCCCGACGGCGATTGTGCTGAGCCTCAGCCAGGCCGGCGCGGACGAAGGTGCCAGCCCGACGGTCACGGTGACCGCGACGCTTTCGCCCGACAGCATCACGTTGCCCGATGCGACCGTGGTGACGGTTGCGGTGGGTGCCGGCGGAGATTCGGCCACCGAAGGGACGGACTACACCATGGTGGATGATTTCACGATCACCATCGCGGCGGGCACGACCAGCAACACGGCCACTTTCCAGTTTGCGCCGACGGACGATGCGGTCGCCGACCCAGGTGAGACCGTGACGGTCTCCGGCACCGCGGGCGGGTTTACCTTTAGGGACACGGAGCTGGCGATCAACGACACCGACACCGCTCCGACGGCAATTGTGCTGAGCCTCAGCCAGGTCGGCGCGGACGAAGGTGCCAGCGCGACGGTCACGGTGACCGCGACGCTTTCGCCCACCGGCATCACGCTGCCGGCGGATACCCCGGTGTCGGTCACGGTGGGGGACAGCGGAGATTCGGCCACCGAAGGGGCGGATTACAGCATGGTCGATGATCTCACGGTCACCATCGCGGCGGGCGCGACCAGCGGCACGGGCACTTTCGAGTTTGCGGTCACGGACGATGAGGTCGCCGACCCCGGCGAGACCGTGACGGTCTCCGGCTCGGCGGGCGGGTTTACCTTTACGAACGCGACGCTGGCGATCACCGACACCGACACCGCCCCGACGGCGATTGTGCTGAGCCTCAGCCAGGCCGGCGCGGACGAAGGTGCCAGCCCGACGGTCACGGTGACCGCGACGCTTTCGCCCGACAGCATCACGCTGCCGGCGGATACCCCGGTGTCGGTCACGGTGGGGGACAGCGGAGATTCGGCCACCGAAGGGACGGACTACACCATGGTGGATGATCTCACGGTCACCATCGCGGCGGGCGCGACCAGCGGCACGGGCACTTTCGAGTTTGCGGTCACGGACGATGAGGTGGCCGACCCCGACGAGACCGTGACGGTCTCCGGCTCGGCGGGCGGGTTTGCGATCACGGACTTGACGCTGGCGATCACCGACACCGACACCGCCCCAACGGTGATTGTGCTGAGCCTCAGCCAGGCCGGCGCGGACGAAGGTGCCAGCGCGACGGTCACGGTGACCGCGATGCTTTCGCCCGACAGTATCACGCTGCCGGCGGATACCCCGGTGTCGGTCACGGTGGGGGACAGCGGAGATTCGGCCACCGAAGGGACGGACTACACCATGGTGGATGATCTCACGGTCACCATCGCGGCGGGCGCGACCAGCGGCACGGGCACTTTCGAGTTTGCGGTCACGGACGATGAGGTGGCCGACCCCGACGAGACCGTGACGGTCTCCGGCTCGGCGGGCGGGTTTGCGATCACGGACCTGACGCTGGCGATCACCGACACCGACACGGCCCCGACGGCGATTGTGCTGAGCCTCAGCCAGGCCGGCGCGGACGAAGGTGCCAGCGCGACGGTCACGGTGACCGCGATGCTTTCGCCCGACAGTATCACGCTGCCGGCGGATACCCCGGTGTCGGTCACGGTGGGGGACAGCGGAGATTCGGCCACCGAAGGGACGGACTACACCATGGTGGATGATCTCACGGTCACCATCGCGGCGGGCGCGACCAGCGGCACGGGCACTTTCGAGTTTGCGGTCACGGACGATGAGGTGGCCGACCCAGGTGAGACCGTGACGGTCTCCGGCACCGCGGGCGGGTTTACCTTTACGGACACGGAGCTGGCGATCACCGACACCGACACCGCCCCGACGGCGATTGTGCTGAGCCTCAGCCAGGCCGGCGCGGACGAAGGTGCCAGCCCGACGGTCACGGTGACCGCGACGCTTTCGCCCGACAGCATCACGTTGCCCGATGCGACCGTGGTGACGGTTGCGGTGGGTGCCGGCGGAGATTCGGCCACCGAAGGGACGGACTACACCATGGTGGATGATTTCACGATCACCATCGCGGCGGGCACGACCCGCAACACGGCCACTTTCCAGTTTGCGCCGACGGACGATGCGGTCGCCGACCCAGGTGAGACCGTGACGGTCTCCGGCACCGCGGGCGGGTTTACCTTTAGGGACACGGAGCTGGCGATCAACGACACCGACACCGCTCCGACGGCAATTGTGCTGAGCCTCAGCCAGGCCGGCGCGGACGAAGGTGCCAGCGCGACGGTCACGGTGACCGCGACGCTTTCGCCCACCGGCATCACGCTGCCGGCGGATACCCCGGTGTCGGTCACGGTGGGGGACAGCGGAGATTCGGCCACCGAAGGGGCGGATTACAGCATGGTCGATGATCTCACGGTCACCATCGCGGCGGGCGCGACCAGCGGCACGGGCACTTTCGAGTTTGCGGTCACGGACGATGAGGTCGCCGACTCCGGCGAGACCGTGACGGTCTCCGGCTCGGCGGGCGGGTTTACCTTTACGAACGCGACGCTGGCGATCACCGACACCGACACCGCCCCGACGGCGATTGTGCTGAGCCTCAGCCAGGCCGGCGCGGAGGAAGGTGTCAGCGCGACGGTCACGGTGACCGCGACGCTTTCGCCCGGCAGCATCACGCTGCCGGCGGATACCCCGGTGTCGGTCACGGTGGGGGACAGCGGAGATTCGGCCACCGAAGGGGCAGATTACAGCATGGTCGATGATCTCACGGTCACCATCGCGGCGGGCGCGATCAGCGGCACGGGCACTTTCGAGTTTGCGGTCACGGACGATGAGGTCGCGGATCCCGGCGAGACCGTGACGGTCTCCGGCTCGGCGGGCGGGTTTACCTTTACGAACGCGACGCTGGCGATCACCGACACCGACACCGCCCCGACGGCGATTGTGCTGAGCCTCAGCCAGGCCGGCGCGGAGGAAGGTGCCAGCGCGACGGTCACGGTGACCGCGACGCTTTCGCCCGACAGCATCACGTTGCCCGATGCGACCGTGGTGACGGTTGCGGTGGGTGCCGGCGGAGATTCGGCCACCGAAGGGACGGACTACACCATGGTGGATGATTTCACGATCACCATCGCGGCGGGCACGACCAGCGGCACGGGCACTTTCGAGTTTGCGCCGACGGACGATGCGGTCGCCGACCCAGGTGAGACCGTGACGGTCTCCGGCACCGCGGGCGAGTTTTCCTTTACGGACACGGAGCTGGCGATCACCGACACCGACCCCGCTCCGACGGCGATTGTGCTGAGCCTCAGCCAGGCCGGCGCGGAGGAAGGTGCCAGCGCGACGGTCACGGTGACCGCGACGCTTTCGCCCGACAGCATCACGCTGCCGGCGGATACCCCGGTGTCGGTCACGGTGGGGGACAGCGGAGATTCGGCCACCGAAGGGGCGGATTACAGCATGGTCGATGATCTCACGGTCACCATCGCGGCGGGCGCGACCAGCGGCACGGGCACTTTCCAGTTGGAGACAACGGACGACGAGTTCGCCGACACCGGCGAGACCGTGACGGTCTCCGGCACGGCGGACGGCTTCACCATCAATCAGCTGACGCTGACGATCACCGACGACGACGTGGCCCCGACGTCGATTATGCTGTTGCTTAGCGAGGGAGAAGTGGCGGAAGGTGCCAGCCCGATGGTCGAAGTGCTCCTGGCGTTTGATCCTCCCCAGTCCGTGCTGGAGGTGGATACCACGGTGTCGGTCGTGGTGGGTGCCGTCGGAGATACAGCCACCGAAGGGACGGACTACACCGAGGTCGGTGATTTCACGATCACCATCCCGGCGCTCTCGCCCGGCGGTGATGGCATTTTCGAGTTTGCGGTCACGGACGATGCGGTCGCCGACACCGGCGAGACCGTGACGGTCTCCGGCACGGCGGCCCCCTTCCTCCCCATCAATCCGGTGATGCTGACGATCACCGACAACGACACGGCCCCGACGGAGATTGTGCTGGGTCTGAGCCAGGCCGGCGCGGACGAAGGTGCCAGCCCGACGGTCACGGTGACCGCGACGCTTTCGCCCGACAGCATCACGCTGCCGGCGGATACCCCGGTGTCGGTCACGGTGGGGGACAGCGGAGATACGGCCACCGAAGGGACGGACTACACCACGGTCGCAGATCTCACGGTCACCATTGCGGCGGGCGCGACCAGCGGCACGGGCACTTTCGAGTTTGCGGTCACGGACGATGCGGTTGCCGACCCGAACGAGACCGTCACGGTCTCCGGCACGGCAGGCGGGTTTACCTTTACGAACGCGACGCTGGCAATCAACGACACCGACACCGCCCCGACGGCGATCGTGCTGAGTCTCAGCCAGGCCGACGCGGACGAAGGTGCCAGCCCGACGGTCACGGTGACCGCGACGCTTTCGCCCTCCAGCATCACGCTGCCCGATGCGACCGTGGTGACGGTTGCGGTGGGTGCCGGTGGAGATTCGGCCACCGAAGGGACGGACTATGCCACGGTCGCGGATTTCACGGTCACCATTGCGGTCGGCACCACCAGTGGCTCGGGCACGTTTGACCTGGTGGTGACCGGCGACACGCTGGTGGAGGGGAATGAGGCACTGACGGTCTCGGGTTTGGCGGATCTGTCCGTTGCGCCGGCGACGCTGATGATCACCGATGATGATGACGCCCCGACGGGGATCACTCTGGCTGTCAGCCCAACCTCTGTGCGCGAGGGGAGCAAGGGCAGCACGACGACGACCGCGATTACGGTGACGGCATCGTTCTCGGGGAGCAGTGCCGTCCGGACAACCGCGACCGAGGTCACGGTCTCGGTGGCGGGCGGCGGCACCAGCCCGGCAACGGGGGATGGAATGGATTTTGCCACGGTCAGTGATTTCACGGTTACCATTGATGCGGGGGCCACCAGCGGTTCGGCCACGTTTGACCTGGAGGTGACTGGCGACACGCTGGTGGAGGGGGATGAGACCCTGACGGTCTCGGGTTTGGCGGATCTGTCCGTTGCACCGGCGACGCTGACGATCACCGATGATGATGACGCCCCGACGGGGATCACCCTGGCTGTCAGCCCAAGCTCTGTGCCCGAGGGGAGCAGTGGCAGCACGACGACGACCGCAATTCAGGTGAGGGCATCATTCTCGGGGAGCGGTGCTGTCCGGACAACCGCGACCGAGGTCATGGTCTCGGTGGCGGGCGGCGGCACCAACCCGGCAACGGGGGAGGGAACGGATTTTGCCACGGTCAGTGATTTCACGGTCACCATTGATGCGGGCACCACCAGCGGTTTGGCCACGTTTGACCTGGAAGTGACCGGCGACAAGCGGGTGGAGGGGCCGGAGACCCTGACGGTCTCGGGCTTGGCGGATCTGTCCGTTGCACCGGCGACGCTGACAATCACCGATGACGACATCGATCCGACGGGCATCACCCTGGTTCTCAGCCCACCCTCTGTGCTTGAGGGGAGCGACGGCAGCCCGACGACGAACACGATTACGGTGAGGGCATCGTTCTCGGGGAGCAGTGCCGTCCGGACGACCGCGACCAAGGTCACGGTCTCGGTGGCGGTCGGCGGCACCCGCCCGGCGACGGGGGAGGGAACGGATTTTGCCAAGGTCAGGGATTTCACGGTCACCATTGATGCGGGGGCCACCAGCGGTTCGGACACGTTTGACTTGGTGGTGACCGGCGACACGTGGGTGGAGGGGCCGGAGAGCCTGATGGTTTCGGGCCTGGCGGATCTGTCCGTTGCACGGGCGACGATGACGATCACCGATGACGACATCGATCCGACGGGGATCACCCTGGCTGTCGGCCCCACGTCTGTGCGCGAGGGGAGCAACGGCAGCCCGACGACGACCGCGATTACGGTGAGGGCATCGTTCTCGGGGAGCAGTGCCGTCCGGACGACCGCGACCGAGGTCACGGTCTCGGTGGCGGGCGTTTCGGCAACGGGGGAGAGAACGGACTTTACCACGGTCAGTGATTTCACGGTCACCATTGATGCGGGGGCCGTCAGCGGTTCGGCCACGTTTGACCTGGTGGTGACCGGCGACACGCTGGTGGAAGGACCTGAGACCCTGACGGTCTCGGGCTCAGCGGATCTGCCCGTCGCGCCGGCGACACTGACGATCACCGATGACGACATCGATCCGACGGGGATCACCCTGGCTGTCGGCCCCACGTCTGTGCTCGAGGGGAGCAACGGCAGCACGACGACGACCGCGATTGCGGTGAGGGCATCGCTCTCGGGGAGCGGTTCCACCCGGACGACCGCGACCGAGGTCACGGTCTCGGTGGCGGGCGTTTCGGCGACGGGGGAGGGAACGGATTTTGCCACGGTCAGTGATTTCACGGTCACCATTGATGCGGGGGCCACCAGCGGTTCGGCCACGTTTGACCTGGAGGTGACCGGTGACACGCTGGTGGAAGGGCCTGAGACCCTGACGGTCTCGGGCTTGGCGGATCTGTCCGTCGCGCCGGCGACGCTGACGATCACCGATGACGACTTGGCCCCGACGGGCATCACCCTGGCTGTCAGCCCCACGTCTGTGCCCGAGGGGAGCAGCGGCAGCACGACGACGACCGCGATTACGGTGACGGCATCGTTCTCGGGGAGCAGTTCCACCCAGACGACCGCGACCGAGGTGACGGTCTCGGTGGCGGGCGTTTCGGCGACGGGGGAGGGAACGGATTTTGCCACGGTCAGTGATTTCACGGTCACCATTGATGCGGGGGCCACCAGCGGTTCGGCCACGTTTGACCTGGAGGTGACCGGCGACACGCTGGTGGAGGGGAATGAGACCCTGACGGTCTCAGGCTTGGCGGATCTGTCCGTCGCGCCGGCGACGCTGACGATCACCGATGACGATCTGGCCCCGACGGGTATCACCCTGGCTACCAGCCTCACGTCTATGTCCGAAGGAAGTGGCGGCGGCACGATGACGATCACAGCGACGCTGAACAACGCGGTGCAGGGGGGCCTTACGGTCATAGCCCAGACCACGGACGGCACGGCGATCGCAGGGAGCGACTACACCACGTCCGTCATGATGATGACGTTCGCCGGGACGGCAGGCGAAGTGAAGGAGTTCCTGGTAACGGTCCTCGACGATAACCTTGTCGAGGGCGATGAAACGTTCATCGTCTCGATGACCGGGACGGACACTCTTCCGGATACGATCGATATCACCGCCACCATGACGGTCACGATCATCGACGACGACACGGCCCCGACGGAGGTCGTACTGTCTCTCACTCCGACCCGGGTGGCCGAAGACAGCGGTATCACGACCATCACGGTCACGGCGGCGTATCCCGGCAGGGTCAGGCTGGCGGCAGCGACCGAGGTGACGGTCTCGGTGGCGGCCGACACGGCGAGCGCGGCGGACTTCACCGCGGTCTCTGATTTCACGCTCACCATCGCGGCACTTTCGTCCAGCAGCTCGGGCAGTTTCGATCTGACGGTGACGAAGGATGAGGAGATCGAAGGCAATGAGACCCTGACGGTCTCCGGTGCTGCCACCGGGTTTGCCGTCACTTCCGCGACGCTGACGGTTCTCGGGAACAATGGGGCACTGGAAGCATTCTTGCCAGAACTGGCGCGTCTGTCGCTAATAAACGTGCTCGACAAGGTGGTGGGTCGCATCGAACAGGTGGTTTCCGGGGTCGCCGATCCCTCGGCCCGCTTTGCCGGCCATACTTCCCTCGCCCCTGCGCTGGCGGCCAACCAGCAAGTGCTGAATGATGGCGAGATGTCCTGGCGGGAGGTTCTGGGGCGTTCGTCCTTCGCCGTCCAGCTGGATGACACGGATGTGGTGGTGGACGGGCCGCCCGCGCCGGGCGGCCCCGCCGAGATCTGGGTTGCCGGCGATTACGAACGCGCGTCGAACAAGGACGACGAGCTGGGCGCATGGAGTGGTGGCCTGTTCACTCTCCATGCGGGTGTGGACAAGCGTCTTTCCGGAGATGTGCTGGCCGGGCTGAGCGCGTTCTGGTCTCAAGGCAGATTTGATTTTGCCGAGAACGGGTCGCTGGATGCGAAGACCCTTCTGGCGGGCTTGCTCCCCTATATCGCCTGGTACTCGGAGGACGGCAGCACTCTGTGGGCGACGGCCGGCTCTGCCAGCGGGACGTTCAAGCAGGACGCTCCGGGCACAGAAAGGGATCTTGCGATGAGGATGCTGGCCATCGGAGGAAGCCGAAATATCGTCGACGGAACCGGGCTGACGGTGGACCTCAAGGGTGAGGTCTCGGGGGCACAGCTGACAGCCGATGCTGCGGATGGTTTTCCGGCCATGACGGCGGACGTCCATCACCTGCGCCTGGCACTCGAAGCGGGGCGTGTGACGGTGCATGATTCGGGGGCGCAGATAACGAAGTCCCTGGCCCTTGGTGTCCGTCATGATGGCGGGGACGGCGAGACCGGCTTCGGGGCCGAAATCGACGGCGAGATGAGCTGGTCGAACCCGGCTTCGGGCGTGGCTCTGTCGATTATCGGCGGTACGCTGCTGGCCCATGAGGGGGATCTCGAAGAATGGGGCCTGGGTGGTCGGATCCGCTACGCACCCACCCCTGCGGCAGGGCGCGGCCTGTCGCTCCAGGCAGAACCCGTCTATGGTAGGCCGGAAACCGATTCCGGGCAGATTTGGAAGGACCGGGTCACGGATCTGGAGTCGGCGGGGGACAAGGAACCGGAAGCCCGGCTCGCAGTCGATGTCAGCTACGGCCTGCCGGCACTGACCGGGCGCGGCCTGCTTACCCCCTATGCCGGTCTCGAACTGTCGGAGGGGGGAGATCGGGTCTACCGCCTGGGCAGCCGGTTCGAGGCTGGCTCGGGGATCCACATCGACCTTGGCGGCGACCGCAAGGAAGAGGATGATGAGAGGCCGGAATACGGGATCCACCTTGCCATCCGGATGCACTGGTAGGGTTGCGGGTCACCCTCCGCGACGCCGTGAAGGCATGCCCTGCAAAGGAGATAAAGTCTAGGAAGTGCCGTTTGTTCGGGTTTGCGTCCCTCCGGAAGGACGGAGCGCAGGCCAGCATCATCCCGGGCCATTTGTGTGCTCCGTCAGGGGCTCCCTGAAAATTTCATGTCGGAGAGGGATTGCGGTGATGCTCCCGCTCTTCCGTGCCGGGTTAACCGGATGGACCGCTGCGGAACCCTTCCAGCCCCTGTTTTGCGTGGATGGTGGGGTTGGCGGAATTCCCGCGAAACAGAACGCAAGTAGATCCCGGCGTACGGGTCACCCCTGCGAAACCGCCACGATAATTATCACTTATTCATGTGTCATATCGCAAACACATATGCTAGACTAGCGGGTTGGACCAAAAACTTCAGAGGAGGTTAAGGGAAGGAATAGTGAGAACGGGCCAGGTATGCCGGGCCTTCTGTCGGTCTATTTTATGCTTTTCTCGATGTTTTTCGGTGCAAGGGCAGAAAATATTTTGCCGCAGTACTCGGCCAGATTTCCATATAGATCGGTGCCGGCACTGCTGTGCCGGTACAGAGAGATAGGAAGCATGTGGTCGTATGTTCTGGCGATTCTGCTTAGTCATGGGGACCGCGTTGGCGGTCAGTTGCATCGCGCACACGGTGCAGGCGCAGGCCCCGGTCTTTGAGCAAGCGAATTACACTTTCGAGCTTGACGAGAACCAGCCTGTCCGCACCGTGGTCGGCAGGGTGAGGGCCACCGATTCCGACAGCAACGATCCCGTTGCCTACTTCATCGAGGGTACCACCTTCGCACGTGGGTTTACCATAAATGTGAATACCGGTGTGATACGCTCGAAAATTGCATTCAATTATGAAGGGACCAAAGTTCGTTCGGGTCAAATTAGTGCTACGGACAATGATGGGAATTCCGTCCGTGCCAGGATAACGGTCAACATAGGGGATGCGAATGACCCCGGGCAGGTAAAGCTGAGCGCGACGGGTGCGCGCACATACAGGCAAGGCTTTACAATTGTGGCGGAGATTGACGACCCCGAACTTGAGTGCAACTCGTACGAAGCTTGTCCCACGCTTGTCTTCATATGGGAGCGCTCCAGAAATCTTGGCGTGAGCTGGGTATCGATTGTGAATGATCTGCCCCCCATCGGCTTTCGGTCCCGCTACCGTCCTGGAAGTGCTGATGTAGGCCCGGCTGTCCGGCTTCGGGTGCGCGTCCAATATATCGATACCTATCCAGGTATCCAAATCGCGATAAGCGAGCCGATCATAGTCTTGGGAATGAGCCCCCCAAGCTTTCGTCTAATCTTGAGTACCACCAGTCTGAGCGAAGGGGGCGGCTCCAGAACCATCTCCGCCAGAGTCGTGCTTGATGATAGTTTTCCTGAGGACCATCTGGTGGACTTTACAGTAGCCGGATCAGGTGTGGAGGGGCGGGTCGGTTTTACGATCAATCCGGCCACTTCGAGCGGCGTGCCTTCATTTACAGATGCCCTTCCTCTGCCCATGTTACAGGCGGGTGGCTCTTTTACCCTGACTCCGCAGAACGATAACCTGTTCACGGAGGATGAGGTGGTTACGGTCACCGCTCAGTTCCGCGGCACATTGCTGACTGAATCGGCCGAAATCAGGATCGTCAACGACGACCCGCTCCCGATTACGCTGCGTGTTCACGAGCCGGATAGCGTGAGGGAAGGTTTCGGCAGGGTATTTGCAGTGACAGCGTCGTTTCCAGATGGGAGGAGGCGGCCTGTCCCGACGGTTATAACGCTTTCGGTGGCCGACGGGACGGCGATCGAGGGAATGGATTTCAGGGCAGGCTCCAGTGTCGAGATCACCATCCCGCGGAACAATTCCAGCGTCCTTGTACGACAGATCTCCCTGCTGGATGTGATAGATGATGAACTCGTGGAAGGGACTGAGACGGTGACGCTTTCCGGCACATCGGCGGGAGGGCTCGTCGAGGTTTTGCCCACGACGATCGATATCCTCGACAGTGACATGGCGATGCTCACGCTGGTCGCGCCCGACATGCCGGTGCGCGAATTGACCCGCCCCACGTCGGTGGAGATCGTGGCGACGCTGGACAACCCGGTTGAGCGTGAGTTCCAGGTCACGGTTTCAACCACCTCCACCATGGACGACACGGCGATCCCGGGCCGGGACTACACATCGATCACCAACAGGAGACTGACTTTCCCGGATGGGAACATGCGGCAGACATTTAGGGTGTTTATCCTCGACGACCCAGACACCGAGAGGGAAGAGACGTTCCACGTCTCGCTGGGCTCCGTGGTCGGCAGGGCGTTGCCGGTACGCTTCGGCCCCGATGCCATTGTACGTATACGTGACGACGACGATGTGGTTATGACCTGGGCGGACAGCGAGCCGGTGCGTGAGGGCATGGTAGCGGTGCTCACGGCGACGCTGCACAATCCGGTCCCGGGGGGCTTTACGCTCCCGCTCGTGATCGAGGATATCACGGCGACGGGAGGTAGTGACTACACCCCGACCAGCGTGACGCTGAGTTTCGACGGAGGTCCGGCCGAGACGGAAACATTCGAGGTGACGGTCCACGATGACGCCGTCGTCGAGAGCCTGGAGACGTTCCGCGTCTTTCTGGGCAATCCACTCCTCACTCCAGCCCCCGCTCCTCCACCTCCAGAGACTGCTCTCAATTTCTCAAGTAGACGAGGGGTGACGGTAATAATCCTCGACATCGACATGCCCCCCGATACGATCATACTGTCTCTGACTTCGCCCGAGGTAGACGAAGAAAAGGTCGGCACCACGACTGTCACGGTCATGGCGGTGTTTCCGGAGGGCAGCCCGGCGCTGCAGACGGATACCGAGGTGACGGTTACGGTGGGTGCCGATACGGATTCGGCCACTAAAGGGGTGGACTACACCGCGGTCGAGGATTTCACGGTCACCATCCGGGCGGGCGCGACCAGCGGTGAGGGCACTTTCCTGTTTGAGGTAACGGACGATGCGGTCGTCGACCCTGGCGAGACCGTGACGGTCTCCGGCACGGCGGACGGGTTTTCCTTTACGGGCACGGCACTGGCGATCACCGACAACGACACGGCGACGGTCACCCTGGGGGCCGCGTCGGTGTCCGAAAATCGCACTCGTGCGACGGTCACGGCGACCCTGAATGCTGCGGTTCCGAGACCCTTCACGGTCGATGTCTCGACCGCTGACGGCAGCGCAGTCGCGGGCAGCGATTATACGGCGGTCATCGGGAGGTCGGTGGGTAGTTTCAGCGGGAATCCGGGGGAGACGGTCACATTCGATCTCGATCTTATGGTGATGGACGACAATATCTATGAAGGCAGCGAAACGCTGGCACTCTCAGGCTTGGCGTCGGTGCCCTATGTGACCGTGCTCGACACCACGCTGACAATCATCGACAACGAAAGGCGACCTCAACTTATCTTCTTGACTGTTGATCCGGACGAAATAGGCGAAGCAGACCGATTCGACAGAGCACGCAATGTACGAGATATCACCGTTACAGCAACGTACGCGATACCCCAGAATGTGGTGCTGACCACGGACACTAGAGTAAACATTGCGACGTCGCTGATCCTAAACAATTCCGGGAACCCTGACCCACAGTTTGCCATACCGGGGCAGGACTACATTGATTTCGGAACAATACCCATAGTCATCCCGGCGGGCATGATCAGCGGCAGTGCAACATTCAAGTTGGAGGTGATTGACGACGGTATCGTGGAAGGGCCAGAAATTGTTTTCATCAGAGGTTCTGCGTCGACTTTCCAGGTGGATCCTGCGCCGTCTCTAATAATAATCGACGGCATTCCGACGGGCGTGAGCATCTCCGATATCAGTCTGATGGTCACCGAGGGAGGAGTGTCCCAAAGCTATGAGATTGCACTCAACCGCGCACCGACCGGGAGCGTAATCGTCAGCATTGATCTGCGCGGCAGCACGACGGCACCGATTACGGTTACTCCGCGTTCCCTCAGTTTTAATTCGACCAACTGGGAAACTGCTCGAACCATCACCGTGACGGCCACCGAGGATGACGATGCGATTGACGGCACGCGGACCCTGGAGCATTTGGTCATCGGCTATGGGGACGCCACCGCGACGACAGTTACGGTGACGGTCACCGACAACGACACGGCCGGGGTGACCATCTCCCCGACCACCCTGACGGTCACGGAGGAGGGACCGGCGGCGACTTATACGGTCGTGCTCGACAGCGCGCCGGCCGTGAGCGCGACGGTCACGATCGCCACGGGCAGCAGCACGACGGCACCGATCACGGTTGACCCGGCTTCCCGTGCTCTCATTTTTAGTTCGACCAACTGGAATATGCCTCAGACCGTCACCGTGGTGGCCACAGAGGATGACGATGCGGTTGGCGGCACGCGGACCCTGTCGCATACGGTGAGCGGCTATCCGGGAGTAACCGACGTGGCGGATGTCACGGTGACGGTCACCGACAACGACACGGCCGGGGTGACCATCTCCCCGACCACCCTGACGGTCACGGAGGAGGGACCGGCGGCGACTTATACGGTCGTGCTCGACAGCGCGCCGGCCGTGAGCGCGACGGTCACGATCGCCACGGGCAGCAGCACGACGGCACCGATCACGGTTGACCCGGCTTCCCGTGCTCTCATTTTTAGTTCGACCAACTGGAATATGCCTCAGACCGTCACCGTGGTGGCCACAGAGGATGACGATGCGGTTGGCGGCACACGGACCCTGGTGCATACGGTCACCAGCTATTCGGGGGTAACCAGCGCGGATGCAGCTGACGTGACGGTGACGGTCAATGACAACGACACGGCCCCGACGGAGATTGTGCTGCGCCTCAGCCCGGACGGGGCGGAGGAAGGTGCCGGCCCGACGGTCACGGTGACGGCGGCGTTTCCAGGCAGTGTCACGCTGACGGATGCCACCGTGGTGACGATCGCGGTGGGGACCGGCACAGATTCGGCCACCGAAGGGACGGACTATGCCACGGTCGCGGATCTCACGGTCACCATCGAGGCGGGCGCGACCAGCGGTGAGGGCACTTTCCTGTTTGCGGTCACGGACGATGAGATCGCCGACCCTGATGAGACCGTGACGGTCTCCGGCACCACTACGGCGGCCGGCTTCACCACCATCACATCCGCGACGCTGACGATCACCGACAACGACACGGCCGGGGTGACCATCGACCCGACCACCCTGACGGTCGAGGAGGAGGGAGAGGCGGCGACTTATACGGTCGTGCTCGACAGCGACCCGGACGGGACCGTGGTGGTCGCCATTGATTCGGGCAGCAGCACGACGGCACCGATCACGGTGACCCCGACTTCCCTCAGTTTTAATTCGACCGACTGGGGCGATGCTCAAACCGTCACTGTGGTGGCTACCGAGGATGACGATGCGGTTGGCGGCACACGGACCCTGGTGCATACGGTCACCAGCTATTCGGGGGTCACCAGCGCGGATGCGGCTGACGTGACGGTGACGGTCAATGACGAGAACACGGCCCCGACGGAGATTGTGCTGCGCCTCAGCCCGGACGGGGCGGAGGAAGGTGCCGGCCCGACGGTCACGGTGACGGCGGCGTTTCCAGGCAGTGTCACGCTGACGGATGCCACCGTGGTGACGATCGCGGTGGGGGCCGGCACAGATTCGGCCACCGAAGGGACGGACTACACCGAGGTCGCGGATCTCACGGTCACCATCGAGGCGGGCGCGACCAGCGGTGAGGGCACTTTCCTGTTTGCGGTCATGGACGATGCGATCGCCGATCCTGATGAGACCGTGACGGTCTCCGGCACCACTACGGCGGCCGGCTTCACCACCATCACATCCGCGACGCTGACGATCACCGACAACGACACGGCCGGGGTGACCATCGCCCCGACCACCCTGACGGTCGAGGAGGAGGGACCGGCGGCGACTTATACGGTCGTGCTCGACAGCGACCCGGACGGGACCGTGGTGGTCGCCATTGATTCGGGCAGCAGCACGACGGCACCGATCACGGTGACCCCGACTTCCCTCAGTTTTAATTCGACCGACTGGGGCGATGCTCAAACCGTCACTGTGGTGGCTACCGAGGATGACGATGCGGTTGGCGGCACACGGACCCTGGTGCATACGGTCAGCAGCTATTCGGGGGTAACCAGCGCGGATGCAGCTGACGTGACGGTGACGGTCAATGACGACGACACGGCCCCGACGGAGATTGTGCTGCGCCTCAGCCAGGCCACCCCTGTGGTCGAAGGTGACGATCGCGGTGGGGGCCGGCACAGATGCCGGCCCGACGGTCACGGTGACGGCGGCGTTTCCCGGCAGTGTCACGCTGACGGATGCAACCGTGGTGACGGTCGCGGTGGGGGCCGGCACAGATTCGGCCACCGAAGGGACGGACTACACCGAGGTCGCGGATCTCACGGTCACCATTGAGGCGGGCGCGACCAGCGGTGAGGGCACTTTCCTGTTTGCGGTCACGGACGATGCGATCGCCGACCCTGATGAGACCGTGACGGTCTCCGGCACCACTACGGCGGCCGGCTTCACCACCATCACATCCGCGACGCTGACGATCACCGACAACGACACGGCCGGGGTGACCATCGACCCGACCACCCTGACGGTCGAGGAGGAGGGAGAGGCGGCGACTTATACGGTCGTGCTCGACAGCGACCCGGACGGGACCGTGGTGGTCGCCATTGATTCGGGCAGCAGCACGACGGCACCGATCACGGTGACCCCGACTTCCCTCAGTTTTAATTCGACCGACTGGGGCGATGCTCAAACCGTCACTGTGGTGGCTACCGAGGATGACGATGCGGTTGGCGGCACACGGACCCTGGTGCATACGGTCAGCAGCTATTCGGGGGTAACCAGCGCGGATGCAGCTGACGTGACGGTGACGGTCAATGACGACGACACGGCCCCGACGGAGATTGTGCTGCGCCTCAGCCAGGCCACCCCTGTGGTCGAAGGTGCCAGCCCGACGGTTACGGTGACGGCGGCGTTTCCCGGCAGTGTCACGCTGACGGATGCAACCGTGGTGACGGTCGCGGTGGGGGCCGGCACAGATTCGGCCACCGAAGGGACGGACTACACCGAGGTCGCGGATCTCACGGTCACCATTGAGGCGGGCGCGACCAGCGGTGAGGGCACTTTCCTGTTTGCGGTCATGGACGATGCGATCGCCGATCCTGATGAGACCGTGACGGTCTCCGGCACCACTACGGCGGCCGGCTTCACCACCATCACATCCGCGACGCTGACGATCACCGACAACGACACGGCCGGGGTGACCATCGACCCGACCACCCTGACGGTCACGGAGGAGGGACCGGCGGTGACTTATACGGTCGTGCTCGACAGCGACCCGGACGGGAGCGCGACGGTCACGATCGCCACGGGCAGTAGCACGACGGCACCGATCACGGTTGACCCGGCTTCCCGTGCTCTCATTTTTAGTTCGACCAACTGGAATATGCCTCAGACCGTCACCGTGGTGGCCACCGAGGATGACGATGCGCTTGGCGGCAAGCGGACCCTGACGCATACAGTCAGCGGCTATGGAACGGTGCCCAGCGCGGAGTCGGTTACGGTGACGGTCACCGACGATGACGCGGCCGGGGTGGCCATCACCCCGACCACTCTGACGGTCGCCGAGGGGGCGGAGGGGAGCTACACGGTCGCGCTGGCCAGTGACCCGGTCGGGACCGTGATGGTCACGATCGATGCGGGCGTCAACCAGCCGATCACGGTTTCCCCGACTTCCCTGAGTTTTGATTCGACCAACTGGAGAGAGCCTCAAACCGTCACGGTGACGGCCGACCCGGATGATGATGTGGATGGCGGCACGCGGGACCGGACCCTGGCGCATACGGTCAGCGGCTATGGGGAAGTGACCGACGCGGAGTCGGTTACGGTGACGGTCACCGACGACGACGCGGCCGGGGTGGCCATCACCCCGACCATCCTGACGGTCGCCGAGGGGGCGGAGGGGAGCTACACGGTCGCGCTGGCCAGCGACCCGGCGGGGACCGTGATGGTCACGATCGATGTAGACGGCAGCCCACCGGTCACGGTTTCCCCGACTTCCCTGAGTTTTGATTCGACCAACTGGAGAGCGCCTCAAACCGTCACGGTGACGGCCGATCCGGATGATGATGTGGATGGCGGCATGCGTGACCGGACCCTGGCGCATACGGTCAGCGGCTATGGGGAAGTGACCGACGCGGAGTCGGTTACGGTGACGGTCACCGACGACGACACGGCCGGGGTGACCATCACCCCGACCACACTGACGGTCACCAAGGGAGGGGAGCAGACCTATACGGTGGTGCTCGACACCGAGCCGGCCGGGACCGTGGTGGTCTCGATCTCTGCGGACAGCGGCACGGCACCGCCGATCACGTTTTCCCCGGCTTCTCTCAGTTTTGCTCCGGGTACCTGGTCCACTCCCCAAACCGTCACCGTGACGGCTACCGAGGATGACGATGCGGTTGGCGGCACGCGGACCCTGTCGCATACGGTGAGCGGCTATCCGGGGGTAACCGACGTGGCGGATGTCACGGTGAGGGTCACCGACGCCGGCACGGCAGGTGCCTCCCACGGCTTTGATCTTATCTTGGCTCGCCAAGATGTGGGCGACAGAGAGGTCCACACTCTGAGTGAGAGTGAAGATTCCGACGGCTACACATTCTTCACGGCCCTAATTCGGGTTAGGGAGGCTTTCTCTGATGACCGTGTGGTGGAAATTACAGTAGCCGGATCAGGTGAGGAAGGGCGGGTCGGTTTTACGGCCACGCCGCTCGGGGGCGGCGGGTTTCCACTTATGGTTCGCCTCCTTGCAGGCGACTCAGAGGTGGCGGGGTTTTTTCTCCTGCAATCGGTGAACGATGACGTGTTCACGGAGGATGAGGTGGTTACGGTCACCGCTCAGTTGCGCGGCACATTGCTGACTGACACTGCCGAAATCAGGATCGTCAACGACGAGCCGCTCCCGATTGCGCTGAGTGCCACTCCGGCGAGTGTGGGGGAAGGCCATAGCGGGGGATTTACAGTGACAGCGGCGTTTCCAGACGGGATCACGCGGCCCGACCCGGCGGTTGTGGCGCTTTCGGTGGCCGACGGGACGGGGTCCAGGCCGGCGACCGAGGGAACGGATTTCAGGGCAGGCTCCAGTATCACGGTCACCATCCCGCCGAACCGGTCCAGCGTCACGGCAACAAACGTCTCCCTGCTGGATGAGGTGATAGATGATGCACTCGTAGAAGGGGATGAGACCCTGACGCTTTCCGGCACAGCGACGGGCGGGCACTTTGAGGTTTTGTCCACGACGCTGACGATCACCGACAATGACACGGCGACGCTCCGTCTGGTCGTACCCGACGGGCCGGTGCTCGAAGCCCCCGGTGCGAGTGCGACGATCACCGCGATGCTGGACAACCCGGTTCAGCGTGGGTTCACGGTCACGGTTTCAGCCACCTCCACCGTGGACGACACGGCGACCCCGGGCCCGGGTGGGGACTACACACCGATTACCAACAGGACGCTGACTTTCCTGGAAGGGAGCACGCAGCAGATATTTGAGGTGGAGATCCTCGACGACCCGGCAGTCGAGAGGGAGGAGACGTTCCACGTCTCGCTGGGCGGCCTGGGCGGCCTGGCCGGCACGACGTTGCCGGTGCAGCTCGGCCCCGATGCCGTTGTACGTATCACAACGGATGACTTCCTGACCCTCACCTGGGCGGACAACATACGGGTGAATGAGGGCATGGTAGCGGTGGTCACGGCGACGCTGGACAACCCGGTCGAGGGGGGCTTTACGGCCCCGATCCGGATTGGAGGGGGCACGGCGACGGGAGGTAGTGACTACACCCCGACCAGCGGGACGTTGAGTTTCGAAGGAAAGGCGGGTGAAACGGAAACATTCGAGGTGATGATCGTCGATGATGCTGTCTTTGAGGGCGAGGAGACGTTCAGCGTCTCCCTGGGCGATGTAGTCCTCACTCCAGCCTCCGCTCCTCCACCTCCCGAGAGCGTTCTCAATTTTTTCTTACGTCTAGAAACGGTGACGGTCACCATCATCGACAACGACGCCCCTGTGACGGCGATCATCCTGTCGGTCGACCCGATCCATGTGACAGAAGGAAGCAGCGGCAGCATGACCATGATCCCAATTACGGTCACGGCGTTGCTTTCGGGGAGCCGTTCCACCCTGCCCAACCCGACCGAGGTTGTGCTCTCGGTGGGCGCAGGCACGGATTCGGCCACTGAGGGGATGGACTACAGCGAGATCGGCGGCACCATCACGGTCACCATCGAGGCGGGCGCCCCTAGCGGCACGGCCACTTTTGACCTGGAGGTGATCGGTGACACGCTGGTGGAAGGGGAAGAGATCCTGACGGTCTCGGGCACGGCGGATCTGCCCGTTGCGTCGGCGGCGCTGGTGATTTACGATGCCATTCAGATCACCCTGTTGGTCAACCCGACCCTTGTGACGGAAGGAAGTAGCGGCGACACGACCTCAGTTACGGTCACGGCATCGCTTTCGGGGAACCGTCCCCCCCTGCTCAGCCCGATCGAGGTTGTGCTCTCGGTGGGTGCAGGCACGGATTCGGCCACCGAGGGGACGGACTACACCGAGATCAGCGGCACCATCACGGTCACCATTGCAGCGAACGCCCGCAGCGGCACGGCCACTTTTGACTTGGAGGTGATCGATGACACGCTGGTGGAAGGGAATGAGACCCTGACTGTCGCCGGCTCAGGGGATCTGTCCGTTGCGTCGGCGACGCTGACGATCCGCGATAACGACAGCGGGACGATCACCCTGAGCCCCGGGATGGTGGGAGAGGGCGAAGGCACGGTGACGATCACGGCGACGCTGGACAGTGAGGTACAGAGGGGCTTCACAGTTCAAGCCGTGATCGGCCGCGGCGGCACGGCGGAAGTGGGGAGCGACTATGCCCCGCTCCTCGGGGAGAGGTTGCGTTTTGTGGGGGAGCGGGGGGAGCAGCACCTGTTCGAAATGACAATCCTCGAAGACAGCGATGTCGAAGGGGATGAGACATTCACAGTCGCGCTGATCGATGTGCCCAGCCTCGTTCCTCCGGGGCAGATTAATCGGATTGATACGACAATTACGATCATCGACAATGACTCCGCGACGGTCACTCTGGGTGCCGTGACAGTGGAGGAAGATGTCGATGGCGGCATGGTGACGGTCACCGCGACGCTGGACAACCCGGTTCCGGGAGGCTTCACCATTGTGCCCTTGATCGCTGACGGCACGGCGACAGCGGGGTCCGACAGCGACTACGCCGCGGCGGCCGCTGATGAGACACTGCGTTTCACAGGGGCTGCGGGAGAGATGCAGACGTTCAGGGTAACGATCTGGGACGACCGCGTCGCCGAGGGGGATGAGGCCTTCACGGTTTCGCTGAGCGATCTGACCGGCACTTCGGCGAGGGTTGTTTTCAGTTCCTCTGCCACGGTCACGATCAGGGACAATGACACGGCGAGGATCAGTCTGGCAGTCCCGAATGTGAAGGAAGGCGACACGGCAATCGTCATCGTGCTGCTGGAGCGTGCGGTTCAGGGGGGCTTCACCGTCCAGGGCTCGACCTACAACGACACCGCGGTCGCGCCCGCCGACTACACGGCGGTCGCGGGGGAGGTTCTGACTTTCGCCGGGATAGCGGGAGAGACGCAGACGTTCCATGTGGCGACCCACCGGGACGGGGAGAGCGAGGGAGATGAGCGTTTCGGCATTGAGCTGAGCGAATTGGACGACACTTCGGTGATGGTGAATATCAATACACGTTCCCTTGTCGTTATCGAGGATAACAACACTCCGACGGTCATGTTGGAAGTTGCCCAGAGGGTGCCTGAAAATGCCGGCACGGTGATGGCCACGGCGAGGCTGTCTAGCACGGTTTCGGGAGGCTTTACGGTTAGATTGAGGTTTCGCAACATCGAGGCGGACTCTGGTCTCGATTTCGAAACCAAGGTCTCGGAAAACGCGAACCGTGCGATTTTTGTTGGGACAGCGGGGGAGATGCATACGTTCCCGGTGAGGATCCTGGACGACAACTTGATCGAGGGAGATGAGACATTCGCACTCTATCTGGAGGATGAGCAACCCGCTAATCCGCCGAAGATTGTTCTACGCTCTATGGAAGTGTTCATTACGATTGTCGACAATGACGTAGCAACGGTCACCCTTTTACCGCCGGCCGGCCCGGTGGCTGAAGATGCCGGCACGGTGACGGTCAGGGCGCAGCTGGATCGTGAAATTAGTGAGGGGGACTTCACCGTTGCGGTTTCGACCCGCGACGGCACAGCGACAGCGGGGAGCGACTACATTGCGGCCATCAGAACACTGACTTTCAGCGGGAGCCGAGGGGAGACGCTGGAGTTCTCGGTGACGCTCCTCAACAGCCCCGAAACAGAAGGGGATGAGACATTCAGCGTCGTGATGGGCAGCTTGGGCCGCACGTCGGCGATGGTTGATATCACCTCCGTTGCCACGGTCACGATCACCCCCGTTGGCTCGGGGTCTGTCACCTTGGAGGTCCCTGAAAGAGTGGCTGAAAGCTCTGGCACTTTGGTGATCACGGCAAGGGCGGATGTTGCGACTACGGGGGGCCCTTTTAGCGTCCAACTCATGATCACCGGCGGCACGGCGACACAGAACGGGGACTACAGGCAGGTCGAATCGTTGCCGCTGGGGTTTAATGGGACGGGGCCGCAGGTGCTCACGGCCAGGGTGATTATCGTGTCGGACTTCGTCGTCGAGGGGGATGAGACATTCAACATCGCGATAGTAGATCTGAACGGCACAGCATTGACGGTTGATATCAGTTCCCGTGCCACGGTCACCATCGTCGACGATGATGCGGCGGCGGTCACCCTGGAGGTCGCCAACGCGATGGTGGCTGAAAGCGTCGGCATGGTGACGGTCACGGCGCAGCTGGACAACGCGGTTCAGGATGGCTTCATGGTTGAGGTCTCGACCGATGACGGCACGGCAATCGCGCCTGGCGACTACACCGCGGTCAGACAGCGGGTGCTGAATTTCGCCGGGAATGTGGGGGAGGTGCAGACGTTCACGGTGGCAATCGAGGACGACAGCGCTGTCGAGATGGATGAGACCTTCCGGGTTTCTCTGGGCAACCTGAGCGGCACTTCGGGGCGGGTTGCCGCCAGCTCCTCCGGTGCCACGCTGACGATCACCGACAATGACACGGCGACGGTCACTCTGGGTGCCGTGACAGTGGAGGAAGATGTCGACGGCGGCACGGTGACGGTCATCGCGACGCTGGACAACCCGGTCCAGGGGGGCTTCACGGTCGAGGCCTCGACCGGTGATGGCACGGCGATCGCGCCCGGTGACTACACCACAACCACTACGATGCTGACTTTCGGCGAGATGAGGGGCGAGACCCAGACATTCATGGTGGAGATCATCGACGACAGCACGGCCGAGCCCTCTGAGACGTTCAACGTTTCCTTGGGCACCCCTGTCCCCGCTACGGCACCTGTGGGGCGGATCAGCGTGTCGGTGGGCACGGTGATGATCACCGATGATGACGCTGACAATGTGACGGTCACCCTGGGGAATGTGTCGGTGGGAGAAGGCGAGGGCACGGTGACGGTGGCTGCGACGCTGAATGTTGCGGTCCAGGGGGGCTTCACCGTACAGGCCTCGACCGCGGACGACAGCGCGACGGCGGCCAGCGACTACACCGCGGTCACCGGGACGCTGCTGACTTTCGTCGGCACGGCGGGGGAGGAGCAAACGTTCCCGGTGACGATTTCGAGCGACATCGTTGCTGAGGGGGATGAGGCCTTCACGGTTTCGCTGTCCGGCCTGAGCGGCAATGCGGTGCCCATTGACACCGGCTCCCGGGCCACGGTCACGATCACCGACGATGACGCTACGGGTGTGACGGTCACCCTGGGGAATGTGTCGGTGGGAGAAGGCGAGGGCACGGTGACGGTGGCTGCGACGCTGAATGTTGCGGTCGAGGGGGGCTTTACCGTCCTGGCCTCGACCGTCGCCGGCAGCGCGACGGCGGACATCGACTACACGTCGGTCACCGGGATGCTGCTGACTTTCGCGGGCACGCTGGGAGAGGAGCAGATGTTCCCGGTGACGATTACGAACGACGTTGTTGCCGAGGGGGATGAGGCCTTCACGGTTTCGCTGTCCGGCCTGAGCGGCAATGCGGTGCCCATTGACACCGGCTCCCGGGCCACGGTCACGATCACCGACGATGACGCTGCGGGTGTGACGGTCACCCTGGGGAATGTGTCGGTGGGAGAAGGCGAGGGCACGGTGACGGTGGCTGCGACGCTGAATGTTGCGGTCCAGGGGGGCTTTACCGTCCTGGCCTCGACCGTCGCCGGCAGCGCGACGGCGGACATCGACTACACGTCGGTCACCGGGATGCTGCTGACTTTCGCGGGCACGCTGGGAGAGGAGCAGATGTTCCCGGTGACGATTACGAACGACGTTGTTGCCGAGGGGGATGAGGCCTTCACGGTTTCGCTGTCCGGGCTGAGCGGCAATGCGGTGCCGGTTGGGCTCGGCTCCCCAGCCACGGTCACGATCACCGACGATGACGCTACGGGTGTGACGGTCACCTTGGGGAATGTGTCGGTGGGAGAAGGCGAGGGCACGGTGACGGTGGCTGCGACGCTGAATGTTGCGGTCCAGGGGGGCTTCACCGTACAGGCCTCGACCGCGGACGACAGCGCGACGGCGGCCAGTGACTACACCGCGGTCACCGGGACGCTGCTGACTTTCGTCGGCACGGCGGGGGAGGAGCAAACGTTCCCGGTGACGATTTCGAGCGACATCGTTGCTGAGGGAGATGAGGCCTTCACGGTTTCGCTGTCCGGCCTGAGCGGCAATGCGGTGCCCATTGACACCGGCTCCCGGGCCACGGTCACGATCACCGACGATGACGCTACGGGTGTGACGGTCACCCTGGGGAATGTGTCGGTGGGAGAAGGCGAGGGCACGGTGACGGTGGCTGCGACGCTGAATACGTTGCGGTCCAGGGGGGCTTTACCGTCCTGGCCTCGACCGTCGCCGGCAGCGCGACGGCGGACATCGACTACACGTCGGTCACCGGGATGCTGCTGACTTTCGCGGGCACGCTGGGAGAGGAGCATGCTAGCTGACTTTCGCGGGCACGCTGGGAGAGGAGCAGATGTTCCCGGTGACGATTACGAACGACGTTGTTGCCGAGGGGGATGAGGCCTTCACGGTTTCGCTGTCCGGCCTGAGCGGCAATGCGGTGCCCATTGACACCGGCTCCCGGGCGGGCCACGGTCACGATCACCGACGATGACGCTACGGGTGTGACGGTCACCCTGGGGAATGTGTCGGTGGGAGAAGGCGAGGGCACGGTGACGGTGGCTGCGACGCTGAATGTTGCGGTCCAGGGGGGCTTTGCACCGTTGCGGTCCAGGGGGGCTTTACCGTCCTGGCCTCGACCGTCGCCGGCAGCGCGACGGCGGACATCGACTACACGTCGGTCACCGGGATGCTGCTGACTTTCGCGGGCACGCTGGGAGAGGAGCAGATGTTCCCGGTGACGATTACGAACGACGTTGTTGCCGAGGGGGATGAGGCCTTCACGGTTTCGCTGTCCGGGCTGAGCGGCAATGCGGTGCCGGTTGGGCTCGGCTCCCCAGCCACGGTCACGATCACGGTCACGATCACCGACGATGACGCTACGGGTGTGACGGTCACCTTGGGGAATGTGTCGGTGGGAGAAGGCGAGGGCACGGTGACGGTGGCTGCGACGCTGAATGTTGCGGTCCAGGGGGGCTTTACCGTCCTGGCCTCGACCTCGGACGGCGACGCGGCCGCGCCGGGTGACTACACCGCGTTGACCGGGACGCTGCTGACTTTTGCGGGCGAGGCGGGAGACTACAGCAGATGTTCCCGGTGACGCTGCTCGACTTTTGCGGGCGAGGCGGGAGAGGAGCAGATGTTCCCGGTGACGGCCCGGTGACGGAGGATGATGACGTTGCCGAGGGGGTGGAGAGCTTCACGGTCTCGCTGTCCGGGCTGAGCGGCAATGCGGTGCCGGTTGGGCTCGGCTCCCCAGCCACGGTCACGATCACCGACGATGACGCTGACAATGTGACGGTGACGCTGACAATGTGACGGTCACCCTGGGGGCCGCGTCGGTGTCCGAAGATCTCACCAGTGTGACAGTGACGGCGACGCTGAATGTTGCGGTCCAGGGGGGCTTTACCGTCCTGGCCTCGACCTCGGACGGCGACGGGTGCGGCCGCGCCGGTTGGGGAATGTGTCGGTGGGAGAAGGCGAGGGCTGACGGTGGCTGCGACGCTGAATGTTGCGGTCCACTTTACCGTCCTGGCCTCGACGAGCGCGACGGCGGACATCGACCGTCGGTCACCGGGATGCTGCTGACGCTGGGAGAGGAGCAGATGTTCCCGGTGACGATTACGAACGACGTTGTTGCCGAGGGGGATGAGGCCTTCACGGTGCTGGGGCTGAGCGCGCGGTGCCGGTTGGGCTCGGCTCCCCAGCCACGGTCACGATCACCGACGATGACGCTACGGGTGTGACGGTCACCTTGGGGAATGTGTCGGTGGGAGAAGGCGAGGGCACGGTGACGGTGGCTGCGACGCTGAATGTTGCGGTCCAGGGGGGCTTTACCGTCCTGTGACCTCGGACGGCGACGGGTGACGGTTGACCGGGACGCTGACTTTTGCGGGCGAGGCGGGAGAGGAGCAGATGTTGGTGACGGAGGATGATGACGTTGCCGAGGGGGTGCTTCACGGTCTCGCTGTCCGGGCTGAGCGGCAATGTGCCGGTTGGGCTCGGCTCCCCAGCCACGGTCACGATCACCGACGACGCTGACAATGACGCACCCTGGGGGCCGCGTCGGTGTCGGGTGTGACAGTGACGGCGACGCTGAATGTTGCGTCCAGGGGGGCTTTACCGTCCTGGCCTCGACCTCGGACGGCGACGCGGCCGCGCCGGGTGACTGCGTTGACCGGGACGCTGCTGACTTTTGCGGGCGAGGCGGGAGAGGAGCAGATGTTCCCGGTGACGATCGAGGATGATGACGTTGCCGAGGGGGTGGAGAGCTTCACGGTCTCGCTGTCCGGGCTGAGCGGCAATGCGGTGCCGGTTGGGCTCGGCTCCCCCGCCACGGTCACGATCACCGACGATGACGCTACGGGTGTGACGGTCACCCTGGGGGCCGCGTCGGTGTCCGAAGATCTCACCAGTGTGACGGTGACGGCGACGCTGAATGTTGCGGTTCAGGGAGGTTTCACCGTGCTGGCCTCGACTGTGGACGGCAGCGCGATCGCGGGTAGCGACTACACCGCGTTGACCGGGACGCTGCTGACTTTTGCGGGCGAGGCGGGAGAGGAGCAGATGTTCCCGGTGACGATCGAGGATGATGACGTTGCCGAGGGGGTGGAGAGCTTCACGGTCTCGCTGTCCGGGCTGAGCGGCAATGCGGTGCCGGTTGGCCTCGGCTCCCCCGCCACGGTCACGATCACCGACGATGACGCTACGGGTGTGACGGTCACCCTGGGGGCCGCGTCGGTGTCCGAAGATCTCACCAGTGTGACAGTGACGGCGACGCTGAATGTTGCGGTCCAGGGGGGCTTTACCGTCCTGGCCTCGACCTCGGACGGCGACGCGGCCGCGCCGGGTGACTACACCGCGTTGACCGGGACGCTGCTGACTTTTGCGGGCGAGGCGGGAGAGGAGCAGATGTTCCCGGTGACGATCGAGGATGATGACGTTGCCGAGGGGGAGGAGAGCTTCACGGTCTCGCTGTCCGGGCTGAGCGGCAATGCGGTGTCGGTTGGCCTCGGCTCCCCCGCCACGGTCACGATCACCGACGATGACGCTGACAATGTGACGGTCACCCTGGGGGCCGCGTCGGTGTCCGAAGATCTCACCAGTGTGACGGTGACGGCGACGCTGAATGTTGCGGTCCAGGGGGGCTTTACCGTCCTGGCCTCGACCTCGGACGGCGACGCGGCCGCGCCGGGTGACTACACCGCGTTGACCGGGACGCTGCTGACTTTTGCGGGCGAGGCGGGAGAGGAGCAGATGTTCCCGGTGACGATCGAGGATGATGACGTTGCCGAGGGGGAGGAGAGCTTCACGGTCTCGCTGTCCGGGCTGAGCGGCAATGCGGTGCCGGTTGGCCTCGGCTCCCCCGCCACGGTCACGATCACCGACGATGACGCTGACAATGTGACGGTCACCCTGGGGGCCGCGTCGGTGTCCGAAGATCTCACCAGTGTGACAGTGACGGCGACGCTGAATGTTGCGGTCCAGGGGGGCTTTACCGTCCTGGCCTCGACCTCGGACGGCGACGCGGCCGCGCCGGGTGACTACACCGCGTTGACCGGGACGTTGCTGACTTTTGCGGGCGAGGCGGGAGAGGAGCAGATGTTCCCGGTGACGATCGAGGATGATGACGTTGCCGAGGGGGAGGAGAGCTTCACGGTCTCGCTGTCCGGGCTGAGCGGCAATGCGGTGCCGGTTGGGCTCGGCTCCCCAGCCACGGTCACGATCACCGACGATGACGCTGACAATGTGACGGTCACCCTGGGGGCCGCGTCGGTGTCCGAAGATCTCACCAGTGTGACAGTGACGGCGACGCTGAATGTTGCGGTCCAGGGGGGCTTTACCGTCCTGGCCTCGACCTCGGACGGCGACGCGGCCGCGCCGGGTGACTACACCGCGTTGACCGGGACGCTGCTGACTTTTGCGGGCGAGGCGGGAGAGGAGCAGATGTTCCCGGTGACGATCGAGGATGATGACGTTGCCGAGGGGGAGGAGAGCTTCACGGTCTCGCTGTCCGGGCTGAGCGGCAATGCGGTGCCGGTTGGCCTCGGCTCCCCCGCCACGGTCACGATCACCGACGATGACGCTGACAATGTGACGGTCACCCTGGGGGCCGCGTCGGTGTCCGAAGATCTCACCAGTGTGACGGTGACGGCGACGCTGAATGTTGCGGTCCAGGGGGGCTTTACCGTCCTGGCCTCGACCGTCGCCGGCAGTGCGACGGCGGACGTGGACTACACGTCGGTCACCGAGATGCTGCTGACTTTCGCGGGCACGCTGGGAGAGGAGCAGATGTTCCCGGTGACGATCGCGGACGACGACGTTGCCGAGGGGGAGGAGAGCTTCACGGTCTCGCTGTCCGGGCTGAGTGGCAATGCGGTGCCGGTTGGGCTCGGCTCCCCCGCCACGGTCACGATCACCGACGATGACGCTACGGGTGTGACGGTCACCCTGGGGGCCGCGTCGGTGTCCGAAGATCTCACCAGTGTGACGGTGACAGCAACGCTGAATGTTGCGGTTCAGGGGGGCTTCACCGTCCTGGCCTCGACGGCGGACGGCAGCGCGGCGGCGGACAGCGACTACACCGCGGTCACCGGGCATACGCTGAGTTTCGATGGGGAAGCCACTGAGGAGGAGACGTTCACGGTGACGATCACGGACGACGACGTTGCCGAGGGGGTGGAGAGCTTCACGGTCTCGCTGTCCGGACTGAGCGGCAATGCGGTGCCGGTTGGGCTCGGCTCCCCCGCCCCGGTCACGATCACCGACGATGACGCTACGGGTGTGACGGTCACCCTGGGGGCCGCGTCGGTGTCCGAAGATCTCACCAGTGTGACGGTGACGGCGACGCTGAATGTTGCGGTTCAGGGGGGCTTCACCGTCCTGGCCTCGACGGCGGATGGTAGCGCGGCGGCGGACAGCGACTACACCGCGGTCACTGGGCATACGCTGAGTTTCGATGGGGAAGCCACTGAGGAGGAGACGTTCACGGTGACGATCGCGGACGACGACGTTGCCGAGGGGGTGGAGAGCTTCACGGTCTCGCTGTCCGGGCTGAGCGGCAATGCGGTGCCGGTTGGGCTCGGCTCCCCCGCCACGGTCACGATCACCGACGATGACGCTGACAATGTGACGGTCACCCTGGGGGCCGCGTCGGTGTCCGAAGATCTCACCAGTGTGACGGTGACAGCAACGCTGAATGTTGCGGTTCAGGGGGGCTTCACCGTCCTGGCCTCGACGGCGGACGGCAGCGCGGCGGCGGACAGCGACTACACCGCGGTCACCGGGCATACGCTGAGTTTCGATGGGGAAGCCACTGAGGAGGAGACGTTCACGGTGACGATCACGGACGACGACGTTGCCGAGGGGGTGGAGAGCTTCACGGTCTCGCTGTCCGGACTGAGCGGCAATGCGGTGCCGGTTGGGCTCGGCTCCCCAGCCACGGTCACGATCACCGACGATGACGCTACGGGTGTGACGGTCACCCTGGGGGCCGCGTCGGTGTCCGAAGATCTCACCAGTGTGACGGTGACGGCGACGCTGAATGTTGCGGTTCAGGGGGGCTTCACCGTCCTGGCCTCGACGGCGGACGGCAGCGCGGTGGCGGACAGCGACTACACCGCGGTCACCGGGACGCTGCTGACTTTTGCGGGCGGGGCGGGAGAGGAGCAAACGTTCCCGGTGACGATCGTGGGCGACGACGTTGCCGAGGGGGAGGAGAGCTTCACGGTCTCGCTGTCCGGGCTGAGTGGCAATGCGGTGCCGGTTGGGCTCGGCTCCCCAGCCACGGTCACGATCACCGACAATGACGCTGACAATGTGACGGTCACCCTGGGGGCCGCGTCGGTGTCCGAAGATCTCACCAGTGTGACGGTGACGGCGACGCTGAATGTTGCGGTTCAGGGGGGCTTCACCGTCCTGGCCTCGACTGTGGCCGGCAGCGCGATGGCGGACAGCGACTACACCGCGGTCACCGGGACGCTGCTGACTTTTGCGGGCGGGGCGGGAGAGGAGCAAACGTTCCCGGTGACGATCGTGGGCGACGACGTTGCCGAGGGGGAGGAGAGCTTCACGGTCTCGCTGTCCGGGCTGAGCGGCAATGCGGTACCGGTTGGGCTCGGCTCCCCAGCCACGGTCACGATCACCGACGATGACGCTGACAATGTGACGGTCACCCTGGGGGCCGCGTCGGTGTCCGAAGATCTCACCAGTGTGACGGTGACGGCGACGCTGAATGTTGCGGTTCAGGGGGGCTTCACCGTCCTGGCCTCGACGGCGGACGGCAGCGCGGTGGCGGACAGCGACTACACCGCGGTCACCGGGACGCTGCTGACTTTTGCGGGCGGGGCGGGAGAGGAGCAAACGTTCCCGGTGACGATCGTGGGCGACGACGTTGCCGAGGGGGAGGAGAGCTTCACGGTCTCGCTGTCCGGGCTGAGCGGCAATGCGGTACCGGTTGGGCTCGCCTCCCCAGCCACGGTCACGATCACCGACGATGACGCTACGGGTGTGACGGTCACCCTGGGGAATGTGTCGGTGGGAGAAGGCGAGGGCACGGTGATGGTGGCTGCGACGCTGAATGTTGCGGTCCAGGGGGGCTTCACCGTGCAGGCCTCGACCGCGGACGACAGCGCGACGGCGGCCAGCGACTACACCGCGGTCACCGGGACGCTGCTGACTTTCGCGGGCACGCTGGGAGAGGAGCAAATGTTCCCGGTGACGATCGAGGATGATGACGTTGCCGAGGGGGAGGAGAGCTTCACGGTCTCGCTGTCCGGGCTGAGCGGCAATGCGGTGCCGGTTGGGCTCGGCTCCCCCGCCACGGTCACGATCACCGACGATGACGCTACGGGTGTGACGGTCACCTTGGGGAATGTATCGGTGGGAGAAGGCGAGGGCACGGTGACGGTGGCTGCGACGCTGAATGTTGCGGTCGAGGGGGGCTTCACCGTGCAGGCCTCGACCGCGGACGACAGCGCGACGGCGGCCAGCGACTACACCGCGGTCACCGGGACGCTGCTGACTTTCGTCGGCACGGCGGGGGAGGAGCAAACGTTCCCGGTGACGATTTCGAGCGACATCGTTGCTGAGGGGGATGAGGCCTTCACGGTTTCGCTGTCCGGCCTGAGCGGCAATGCGGTGCCCATTGACACCGGCTCCCGGGCCACGGTCACGATCACCGACGATGACGCTACGGGTGTGACGGTCACCCTGGGGAATGTGTCGGTGGGAGAAGGCGAGGGCACGGTGACGGTGGCTGCGACGCTGAATGTTGCGGTCCAGGGGGGCTTCACCGTACAGGCCTCGACCGCGGACGACAGCGCGACGGCGGCCAGCGACTACACCGCGGTCACCGGGACGCTGCTGACTTTTGTCGGCACGGCGGGGGAGGAGCAAACGTTCCCGGTGACGATTTCGAGCGACATCGTTGCTGAGGGGGATGAGGCCTTCACGGTTTCGCTGTCCGGCCTGAGCGGCAATGCGGTGCCCATTGACACCGACTCCCGGGCCACGGTCACGATCACCGACGATGACGCTACGGGTGTGACGGTCACCTTGGGGAATGTGTCGGTGGGAGAAGGCGAGGGCACGGTGACGGTGGCTGCGACGCTGAATGTTGCGGTCCAGGGGGGCTTTACCGTCCTGGCCTCGACCGTCGCCGGCAGCGCGACGGCGGACATCGACTACACGTCGGTCACCGGGATGCTGCTGACTTTCGCGGGCACGCTGGGAGAGGAGCAGATGTTCCCGGTGACGATTACGAACGACGTTGTTGCCGAGGGGGATGAGGCCTTCACGGTTTCGCTGTCCGGGCTGAGTGGCAATGCGGTGCCGGTTGGGCTCGGCTCCCCAGCCACGGTCACGATCACCGACGATGACGCTACGGGTGTGACGGTCACCTTGGGGAATGTGTCGGTGGGAGAAGGCGAGGGCACGGTGACGGTGGCTGCGACGCTGAATGTTGCGGTCGAGGGGGGCTTCACCGTGCAGGCCTCGACCGCGGACGACAGCGCGACGGCGGCCAGCGACTACACCGCGGTCACCGGGACGCTGCTGACTTTTGTCGGCACGGCGGGGGAGGAGCAAACGTTCCCGGTGACGATTTCGAGCGACATCGTTGCTGAGGGGGATGAGGCCTTCACGGTTTCGCTGTCCGGCCTGAGCGGCAATGCGGTGCCCATTGACACCGGCTCCCGGGCCACGGTCACGATCACCGACGATGACGCTACGGGTGTGACGGTCACCTTGGGGAATGTGTCGGTGGGAGAAGGCGAGGGCACGGTGACGGTGGCTGCGACGCTGAATGTTGCGGTCCAGGGGGGCTTTACCGTCCTGGCCTCGACCGTCGCCGGCAGCGCGACGGCGGACATCGACTACACGTCGGTCACCGGGATGCTGCTGACTTTCGCGGGCACGCTGGGAGAGGAGCAGATGTTCCCGGTGACGATTACGAACGACGTTGTTGCCGAGGGGGATGAGGCCTTCACGGTTTCGCTGTCCGGGCTGAGCGGCAATGCGGTGCCGGTTGGGCTCGGCTCCCCAGCCACGGTCACGATCACCGACGATGACGCTACGGGTGTGACGGTCACCTTGGGGAATGTGTCGGTGGGAGAAGGCGAGGGCACGGTGACGGTGGCTGCGACGCTGAATGTTGCGGTCGAGGGGGGCTTCACCGTGCAGGCCTCGACCGCGGACGACAGCGCGACGGCGGCCAGCGACTACACCGCGGTCACCGGGACGCTGCTGACTTTCGTCGGCACGGCGGGGGAGGAGCAAACGTTCCCGGTGACGATTTCGAGCGACATCGTTGCTGAGGGGGATGAGGCCTTCACGGTTTCGCTGTCCGGCCTGAGCGGCAATGCGGTGCCCATTGACACCGGCTCCCGGGCCACGGTCACGATCACCGACGATGACGCTGCGGGTGTGACGGTCACTCTGGGGAATGTGTCGGTGGGAGAAGGCGAGGGCACGGTGACGGTGGCTGCGACGCTGAATGTTGCGGTCCAGGGGGGCTTTACCGTCCTGGCCTCGACCGCGGACGACAGCGCGACGGCGGCCAGCGACTACACGTCGGTCACCGGGATGCTGCTGACTTTCGCGGGCACGCTGGGAGAGGAGCAGATGTTCCCGGTGACGATTACGAACGACGTTGTTGCCGAGGGGGATGAGGCCTTCACGGTTTCGCTGTCCGGGCTGAGTGGCAATGCGGTGCCGGTTGGGCTCGGCTCCCCAGCCACGGTCACGATCACCGACGATGACGCTACGGGTGTGACGGTCACCTTGGGGAATGTGTCGGTGGGAGAAGGCGAGGGCACGGTGACGGTGGCTGCGACGCTGAATGTTGCGGTCGAGGGGGGCTTCACCGTGCAGGCCTCGACCGCGGACGACAGCGCGACGGCGGCCAGCGACTACACCGCGGTCACCGGGACGCTGCTGACTTTCGTCGGCACGGCGGGGGAGGAGCAAACGTTCCCGGTGACGATTTCGAGCGACATCGTTGCTGAGGGGGATGAGGCCTTCACGGTTTCGCTGTCCGGCCTGAGCGGCAATGCGGTGCCCATTGACACCGGCTCCCGGGCCACGGTCACGATCACCGACGATGACGCTACGGGTGTGACGGTCACCCTGGGGAATGTGTCGGTGGGAGAAGGCGAGGGCACGGTGACGGTGGCTGCGACGCTGAATGTTGCGGTCGAGGGGGGCTTCACCGTGCAGGCCTCGACCGCGGACGACAGCGCGACGGCGGCCAGCGACTACACCGCGGTCACCGGGACGCTGCTGACTTTCGTCGGCACGGCGGGGGAGGAGCAAACGTTCCCGGTGACGATTTCGAGCGACATCGTTGCTGAGGGGGATGAGGCCTTCACGGTTTCGCTGTCCGGGCTGAGCGGCAATGCGGTGCCCATTGACACCGGCTCCCGGGCCACGGTCACGATCACCGACGATGACGCTACGGGTGTGACGGTCACCCTGGGGAATGTGTCGGTGGGAGAAGGCGAGGGCACGGTGACGGTGGCTGCGACGCTGAATGTTGCGGTCGAGGGGGGCTTCACCGTGCAGGCCTCGACCGCGGACGACAGCGCGACGGCGGCCAGCGACTACACCGCGGTCACCGGGACGCTGCTGACTTTCGTCGGCACGGCGGGGGAGGAGCAAACGTTCCCGGTGACGATTTCGAGCGACATCGTTGCTGAGGGGGATGAGGCCTTCACGGTTTCGCTGTCCGGGCTGAGCGGCAATGCGGTGCCCATTGACACCGGCTCCCGGGCCACGGTCACGATCACCGACGATGACGCTACGGGTGTGACGGTCACCCTGGGGAATGTGTCGGTGGGAGAAGGCGAGGGCACGGTGACGGTGGCTGCGACGCTGAATGTTGCGGTCCAGGGGGGCTTCACCGTGCAGGCCTCGACCGCGGACGACAGCGCGACGGCGGCCAGCGACTACACCGCGGTCACCGGGACGCTGCTGACTTTCGCGGGCACGCTGGGAGAGGAGCAAATGTTCCCGGTGACGATCGAGGATGATGACGTTGCCGAGGGGGAGGAGAGCTTCACGGTCTCGCTGTCCGGGCTGAGCGGCAATGCGGTGCCGGTTGGGCTCGGCTCCCCCGCCACGGTCACGATCACCGACGATGACGCTGACAATGTGACGGTCACCCTGGGGGCCGCGTCGGTGTCCGAAGATCTCACCAGTGTGACGGTGACAGCAACGCTGAATGTTGCGGTTCAGGGGGGCTTCACCGTCCTGGCCTCGACGGCGGACGGCAGCGCGGCGGCGGACAGCGACTACACCGCGGTCACCGGGCATACGCTGAGTTTCGATGGGGAAGCCACTGAGGAGGAGACGTTCACGGTGACGATCACGGACGACGACGTTGCCGAGGGGGTGGAGAGCTTCACGGTCTCGCTGTCCGGACTGAGCGGCAATGCGGTGCCGGTTGGGCTCGGCTCCCCCGCCCCGGTCACGATCACCGACGATGACGCTACGGGTGTGACGGTCACCCTGGGGGCCGCGTCGGTGTCCGAAGATCTCACCAGTGTGACGGTGACGGCGACGCTGAATGTTGCGGTTCAGGGGGGCTTCACCGTCCTGGCCTCGACGGCGGACGGCAGCGCGGTGGCGGACAGCGACTACACCGCGGTCACCGGGACGCTGCTGACTTTTGCGGGCGGGGCGGGAGAGGAGCAGACGTTCCCGGTGACGATCGTGGGCGACGACGTTGCCGAGGGGGAGGAGAGCTTCACGGTCTCGCTGTCCGGGCTGAGTGGCAATGCGGTGCCGGTTGGGCTCGGCTCCCCAGCCACGGTCACGATCACCGACAATGACGCTGACAATGTGACGGTCACCCTGGGGGCCGCGTCGGTGTCCGAAGATCTCACCAGTGTGACGGTGACGGCGACGCTGAATGTTGCGGTTCAGGGGGGCTTCACCGTCCTGGCCTCGACGGCGGACGGCAGCGCGGCGGCGGACAGCGACTACACCGCGGTCACCGGGCATACGCTGAGTTTCGATGGGGAAGCCACTGAGGAGGAGACGTTCACGGTGACGATCACGGACGACGACGTTGCCGAGGGGGTGGAGAGCTTCACGGTCTCGCTGTCCGGACTGAGCGGCAATGCGGTGCCGGTTGGGCTCGGCTCCCCCGCCACGGTCACGATCACCGACGATGACGCTACGGGTGTGACGGTCACCCTGGGGGCCGCGTCGGTGTCCGAAGATCTCACCAGTGTGACGGTGACGGCGACGCTGAATGTTGCGGTTCAGGGAGGCTTCACCGTGCTGGCCTCGACGGCGGACGGCAGCGCGGTGGCGGACAGCGACTACACCGCGGTTACCGGGACGCTGCTGACTTTTGCGGGCGGGGCGGGAGAGGAGCAAACGTTCCCGGTGACGATCGTGGGCGACGACGTTGCCGAGGGGGAGGAGAGCTTCACGGTCTCGCTGTCCGGGCTGAGTGGCAATGCGGTGCCGGTTGGGCTCGGCTCCCCAGCCACGGTCACGATCACCGACAATGACGCTGACAATGTGACGGTCACCCTGGGGGCCGCGTCGGTGTCCGAAGATCTCACCAGTGTGACGGTGACGGCGACGCTGAATGTTGCGGTTCAGGGGGGCTTCACCGTGCAGGCCTCGACTGTGGCCGGCAGCGCGATGGCGGACAGCGACTACACCGCGGTCACCGGGACGCTGCTGACTTTTGCGGGCGGGGCGGGAGAGGAGCAAACGTTCCCGGTGACGATCGTGGGCGACGACGTTGCCGAGGGGGAGGAGAGCTTCACGGTCTCGCTGTCCGGGCTGAGCGGCAATGCGGTACCGGTTGGGCTCGGCTCCCCAGCCACGGTCACGATCACCGACGATGACGCTGACAATGTGACGGTCACCCTGGGGGCCGCGTCGGTGTCCGAAGATCTCACCAGTGTGACGGTGACGGCGACGCTGAATGTTGCGGTTCAGGGGGGCTTCACCGTCCTGGCCTCGACGGCGGACGGCAGCGCGGTGGCGGACAGCGACTACACCGCGGTCACCGGGACGCTGCTGACTTTTGCGGGCGGGGCGGGAGAGGAGCAAACGTTCCCGGTGACGATCGTGGGCGACGACGTTGCCGAGGGGGAGGAGAGCTTCACGGTCTCGCTGTCCGGGCTGAGCGGCAATGCGGTACCGGTTGGGCTCGGCTCCCCAGCCACGGTCACGATCACCGACGATGACGCTGACAATGTGACGGTCACCCTGGGGGCCGCGTCGGTGTCCGAAGATCTCACCAGTGTGACGGTGACGGCGACGCTGAATGTTGCGGTTCAGGGGGGCTTCACCGTCCTGGCCTCGACGGCGGACGGCAGCGCGGTGGCGGACAGCGACTACACCGCGGTCACCGGGACGCTGCTGACTTTTGCGGGCGGGGCGGGAGAGGAGCAAACGTTCCCGGTGACGATCGTGGGCGACGACGTTGCCGAGGGGGAGGAGAGCTTCACGGTCTCGCTGTCCGGGCTGAGCGGCAATGCGGTACCGGTTGGGCTCGCCTCCCCAGCCACGGTCACGATCACCGACGATGACGCTACGGGTGTGACGGTCACCCTGGGGGCCGCGTCGGTGTCCGAAGATCTCACCAGTGTGACGGTGACGGCGACGCTGAATGTTGCGGTTCAGGGAGGCTTCACCGTGCTGGCCTCGACGGCGGACGGCAGCGCGGTGGCGGACAGCGACTACACCGCGGTCACTGGGCATACGCTGAGTTTCGATGGGGAAGCCACTGAGGAGGAGACGTTCACGGTGACGATCGCGGACGACGACGTTGCCGAGGGGGTGGAGAGCTTCACGGTCTCGCTGTCCGGGCTGAGCGGCAATGCGGTGCCGGTTGGGCTCGGCTCCCCCGCCACGGTCACGATCACCGACGATGACGCTGACAATGTGACGGTCACCCTGGGGGCCGCGTCGGTGTCCGAAGATCTCACCAGTGTGACGGTGACAGCAACGCTGAATGTTGCGGTTCAGGGGGGCTTCACCGTCCTGGCCTCGACGGCGGACGGCAGCGCGGCGGCGGACAGCGACTACACCGCGGTCACCGGGCATACGCTGAGTTTCGATGGGGAAGCCACTGAGGAGGAGACGTTCACGGTGACGATCACGGACGACGACGTTGCCGAGGGGGTGGAGAGCTTCACGGTCTCGCTGTCCGGACTGAGCGGCAATGCGGTGCCGGTTGGGCTCGGCTCCCCCGCCACGGTCACGATCACCGACGATGACGCTACGGGTGTGACGGTCACCCTAGGGGCCGCGTCGGTGTCCGAAGATCTCACCAGTGTGACGGTGACGGCGACGCTGAATGTTGCGGTTCAGGGGGGCTTCACCGTCCTGGCCTCGACGGCGGATGGTAGTGCGGCGGCGGACAGCGACTACACCGCGGTCACTGGGCATACGCTGAGCTTCGATGGGGAAGCCACTGAGGAGGAGACGTTCACGGTGACGATCGCGGACGACGACGTTGCCGAGGGGGTGGAGAGCTTCACGGTCTCGCTGTCCGGGCTGAGCGGCAATGCGGTGCCGGTTGGGCTCGGCTCCCCCGCCCCGGTCACGATCACCGACGATGACGCTACGGGTGTGACGGTCACCCTGGGGGCCGCGTCGGTGTCCGAAGATCTCACCAGTGTGACGGTGACGGCGACGCTGAATGTTGCGGTTCAGGGGGGCTTCACCGTCCTGGCCTCGACGGCGGACGGCAGCGCGGTGGCGGACAGCGACTACACCGCGGTCACCGGGACGCTGCTGACTTTTGCGGGCGGGGCGGGAGAGGAGCAAACGTTCCCGGTGACGATCGTGGGCGACGACGTTGCCGAGGGGGAGGAGAGCTTCACGGTCTCGCTGTCCGGGCTGAGTGGCAATGCGGTGCCGGTTGGGCTCGGCTCCCCAGCCACGGTCACGATCACCGACAATGACGCTGACAATGTGACGGTCACCCTGGGGGCCGCGTCGGTGTCCGAAGATCTCACCAGTGTGACGGTGACGGCGACGCTGAATGTTGCGGTTCAGGGGGGCTTCACCGTCCTGGCCTCGACTGTGGCCGGCAGCGCGATGGCGGACAGCGACTACACCGCGGTCACCGGGACGCTGCTGACTTTTGCGGGCGGGGCGGGAGAGGAGCAAACGTTCCCGGTGACGATCGTGGGCGACGACGTTGCCGAGGGGGAGGAGAGCTTCACGGTCTCGCTGTCCGGGCTGAGCGGCAATGCGGTACCGGTTGGGCTCGGCTCCCCAGCCACGGTCACGATCACCGACGATGACGCTGACAATGTGACGGTCACCCTGGGGGCCGCGTCGGTGTCCGAAGATCTCACCAGTGTGACGGTGACGGCGACGCTGAATGTTGCGGTTCAGGGGGGCTTCACCGTCCTGGCCTCGACGGCGGACGGCAGCGCGGTGGCGGACAGCGACTACACCGCGGTCACCGGGACGCTGCTGACTTTTGCGGGCGGGGCGGGAGAGGAGCAAACGTTCCCGGTGACGATCGTGGGCGACGACGTTGCCGAGGGGGAGGAGAGCTTCACGGTCTCGCTGTCCGGGCTGAGCGGCAATGCGGTACCGGTTGGGCTCGCCTCCCCAGCCACGGTCACGATCACCGACGATGACGCTACGGGTGTGACGGTCACCCTGGGGGCCGCGTCGGTGTCCGAAGATCTCACCAGTGTGACGGTGACGGCGACGCTGAATGTTGCGGTTCAGGGAGGCTTCACCGTGCTGGCCTCGACGGCGGACGGCAGCGCGGTGGCGGACAGCGACTACACCGCGGTTACCGGGACGCTGCTGACTTTTGCGGGCGGGGCGGGAGAGGAGCAAACGTTCCCGGTGACGATCGTGGGCGACGACGTTGCCGAGGGGGAGGAGAGCTTCACGGTCTCGCTGTCCGGGCTGAGCGGCAATGCGGTACCGGTTGGGCTCGGCTCCCCAGCCACGGTCACGATCACCGACGATGACGCTACGGGTGTGACGGTCACCCTGGGGAATGTGTCGGTGGGAGAAGGCGAGGGCACGGTGACGGTGGCTGCGACGCTCAATGTTGCGGTCCAGGGGGGCTTTACCGTCCTGGCCTCGACCGTCGCCGGCAGCGCGACGGCGGACATCGACTACACGTCGGTCACCGGGATGCTGCTGACTTTCGCGGGCACGCTGGGAGAGGAGCAGATGTTCCCGGTGACGATTACGAACGACGTTGTTGCTGAGGGGGATGAGGCCTTCACGGTTTCGCTGTCCGGGCTGAGCGGCAATGCGGTGCCCATTGACACCGGCTCCCGGGCCACGGTCACGATCACCGACGATGACGCTGCGGGTGTGACGGTCACTCTGGGGAATGTGTCGGTGGGAGAAGGCGAGGGCACGGTGACGGTGGCTGCGACGCTGAATGTTGCGGTCGAGGGGGGCTTCACCGTGCAGGCCTCGACCGCGGACGACAGCGCGACGGCGGCCAGCGACTACACCGCGGTCACCGGGACGCTGCTGACTTTTGTCGGCACGGCGGGGGAGGAGCAAACGTTCCCGGTGACGATTTCGAGCGACATCGTTGCTGAGGGGGATGAGGCCTTCACGGTTTCGCTGTCCGGGCTGAGCGGCAATGCGGTGCCCATTGACACCGGCTCCCGGGCCACGGTCACGATCACCGACGATGACGCTACGGGTGTGACGGTCACCCTGGGGAATGTGTCGGTGGGAGAAGGCGAGGGCACGGTGACGGTGGCTGCGACGCTGAATGTTGCGGTCGAGGGGGGCTTCACCGTGCAGGCCTCGACCGCGGACGACAGCGCGACGGCGGCCAGCGACTACACCGCGGTCACCGGGACGCTGCTGACTTTCGCGGGCACGCTGGGAGAGGAGCAAATGTTCCCGGTGACGATCGAGGATGATGACGTTGCCGAGGGGGAGGAGAGCTTCACGGTCTCGCTGTCCGGGCTGAGCGGCAATGCGGTGCCGGTTGGGCTCGGCTCCCCCGCCACGGTCACGATCACCGACGATGACGCTACGGGTGTGACGGTCACCCTGGGGGCCGCGTCGGTGGGTGAAGGCGAGGGCACGGTGACGGTGGCGGCGACGCTGAATGTTGCGGTCCAGGGGGGCTTTACCGTCCTGGCCTCGACCGTCGCCGGCAGTGCGACGGCGGACGTGGACTACACGTCGGTCACCGAGATGCTGCTGACTTTCGCGGGCACGCTGGGAGAGGAGCAGATGTTCCCGGTGACGATCGCGGACGACGACGTTGCCGAGGGGGAGGAGAGCTTCACGGTCTCGCTGTCCGGGCTGAGTGGCAATGCGGTGCCGGTTGGGCTCGGCTCCCCCGCCACGGTCACGATCACCGACGATGACGCTACGGGTGTGACGGTCACCCTGGGGGCCGCGTCGGTGTCCGAAGATCTCACCAGTGTGACGGTGACGGCGACGCTGAATGTTGCGGTTCAGGGGGGCTTCACCGTCCTGGCCTCGACGGCGGATGGTAGCGCGGCGGCGGACAGCGACTACACCGCGGTCACTGGGCATACGCTGAGTTTCGATGGGGAAGCCACTGAGGAGGAGACGTTCACGGTGACGATCGCGGACGACGACGTTGCCGAGGGGGTGGAGAGCTTCACGGTCTCGCTGTCCGGGCTGAGCGGCAATGCGGTGCCGGTTGGGCTCGGCTCCCCCGCCACGGTCACGATCACCGACGATGACGCTGACAATGTGACGGTCACCCTGGGGGCCGCGTCGGTGTCCGAAGATCTCACCAGTGTGACGGTGACAGCAACGCTGAATGTTGCGGTTCAGGGGGGCTTCACCGTCCTGGCCTCGACGGCGGACGGCAGCGCGGCGGCGGACAGCGACTACACCGCGGTCACCGGGCATACGCTGAGTTTCGATGGGGAAGCCACTGAGGAGGAGACGTTCACGGTGACGATCACGGACGACGACGTTGCCGAGGGGGTGGAGAGCTTCACGGTCTCGCTGTCCGGACTGAGCGGCAATGCGGTGCCGGTTGGGCTCGGCTCCCCCGCCACGGTCACGATCACCGACGATGACGCTACGGGTGTGACGGTCACCCTGGGGGCCGCGTCGGTGTCCGAAGATCTCACCAGTGTGACGGTGACGGCGACGCTGAATGTTGCGGTTCAGGGGGGCTTCACCGTCCTGGCCTCGACGGCGGATGGTAGCGCGGCGGCGGACAGCGACTACACCGCGGTCACTGGGCATACGCTGAGTTTCGATGGGGAAGCCACTGAGGAGGAGACGTTCACGGTGACGATCGCGGACGACGACGTTGCCGAGGGGGTGGAGAGCTTCACGGTCTCGCTGTCCGGGCTGAGCGGCAATGCGGTGCCGGTTGGGCTCGGCTCCCCCGCCACGGTCACGATCACCGACGATGACGCTGACAATGTGACGGTCACCCTGGGGGCCGCGTCGGTGTCCGAAGATCTCACCAGTGTGACGGTGACAGCAACGCTGAATGTTGCGGTTCAGGGGGGCTTCACCGTCCTGGCCTCGACGGCGGACGGCAGCGCGGCGGCGGACAGCGACTACACCGCGGTCACCGGGCATACGCTGAGTTTCGATGGGGAAGCCACTGAGGAGGAGACGTTCACGGTGACGATCACGGACGACGACGTTGCCGAGGGGGTGGAGAGCTTCACGGTCTCGCTGTCCGGACTGAGCGGCAATGCGGTGCCGGTTGGGCTCGGCTCCCCCGCCCCGGTCACGATCACCGACGATGACGCTACGGGTGTGACGGTCACCCTGGGGGCCGCGTCGGTGTCCGAAGATCTCACCAGTGTGACGGTGACGGCGACGCTGAATGTTGCGGTTCAGGGGGGCTTCACCGTCCTGGCCTCGACGGCGGACGGCAGCGCGGTGGCGGACAGCGACTACACCGCGGTCACCGGGACGCTGCTGACTTTTGCGGGCGGGGCGGGAGAGGAGCAGACGTTCCCGGTGACGATCGTGGGCGACGACGTTGCCGAGGGGGAGGAGAGCTTCACGGTCTCGCTGTCCGGGCTGAGTGGCAATGCGGTGCCGGTTGGGCTCGGCTCCCCAGCCACGGTCACGATCACCGACAATGACGCTGACAATGTGACGGTCACCCTGGGGGCCGCGTCGGTGTCCGAAGATCTCACCAGTGTGACGGTGACGGCGACGCTGAATGTTGCGGTTCAGGGGGGCTTCACCGTCCTGGCCTCGACGGCGGACGGCAGCGCGGCGGCGGACAGCGACTACACCGCGGTCACCGGGCATACGCTGAGTTTCGATGGGGAAGCCACTGAGGAGGAGACGTTCACGGTGACGATCACGGACGACGACGTTGCCGAGGGGGTGGAGAGCTTCACGGTCTCGCTGTCCGGACTGAGCGGCAATGCGGTGCCGGTTGGGCTCGGCTCCCCCGCCACGGTCACGATCACCGACGATGACGCTACGGGTGTGACGGTCACCCTGGGGGCCGCGTCGGTGTCCGAAGATCTCACCAGTGTGACGGTGACGGCGACGCTGAATGTTGCGGTTCAGGGGGGCTTCACCGTCCTGGCCTCGACGGCGGACGGCAGCGCGGCGGCGGACAGCGACTACACCGCGGTCACCGGGCATACGCTGAGTTTCGATGGGGAAGCCACTGAGGAGGAGACGTTCACGGTGACGATCACGGACGACGACGTTGCCGAGGGGGTGGAGAGCTTCACGGTCTCGCTGTCCGGACTGAGCGGCAATGCGGTGCCGGTTGGGCTCGGCTCCCCCGCCACGGTCACGATCACCGACGATGACGCTACGGGTGTGACGGTCACCCTGGGGGCCGCGTCGGTGTCCGAAGATCTCACCAGTGTGACGGTGACGGCGACGCTGAATGTTGCGGTTCAGGGGGGCTTCACCGTCCTGGCCTCGACGGCGGACGGCAGCGCGGTGGCGGACAGCGACTACACCGCGGTCACCGGGACGCTGCTGACTTTTGCGGGCGGGGCGGGAGAGGAGCAAACGTTCCCGGTGACGATCGTGGGCGACGACGTTGCCGAGGGGGTGGAGAGCTTCACGGTCTCGCTGTCCGGACTGAGCGGCAATGCGGTGCCGGTTGGGCTCGGCTCCCCCGCCACGGTCACGATCACCGACGATGACGCTACGGGTGTGACGGTCACCCTGGGGGCCGCGTCGGTGTCCGAAGATCTCACCAGTGTGACGGTGACGGCGACGCTGAATGTTGCGGTTCAGGGGGGCTTCACCGTCCTGGCCTCGACGGCGGACGGCAGCGCGGTGGCGGACAGCGACTACACCGCGGTCACCGGGACGCTGCTGACTTTTGCGGGCGGGGCGGGAGAGGAGCAAACGTTCCCGGTGACGATCGTGGGCGACGACGTTGCCGAGGGGGAGGAGAGCTTCACGGTCTCGCTGTCCGGGCTGAGCGGCAATGCGGTACCGGTTGGGCTCGCCTCCCCCGCCCCGGTCACGATCACCGACGATGACGCTACGGGTGTGACGGTCACCCTGGGGGCCGCGTCGGTGTCCGAAGATCTCACCAGTGTGACGGTGACGGCGACGCTGAATGTTGCGGTTCAGGGAGGCTTCACCGTGCTGGCCTCGACGGCGGACGGCAGCGCGGTGGCGGACAGCGACTACACCGCGGTTACCGGGACGCTGCTGACTTTTGCGGGCGGGGCGGGAGAGGAGCAAACGTTCCCGGTGACGATCGTGGGCGACGACGTTGCCGAGGGGGAGGAGAGCTTCACGGTCTCGCTGTCCGGGCTGAGCGGCAATGCGGTACCGGTTGGGCTCGGCTCCCCAGCCACGGTCACGATCACCGACGATGACGCTACGGGTGTGACGGTCACCCTGGGGGCCGCGTCGGTGTCCGAAGATCTCACCAGTGTGACGGTGACGGCGACGCTGAATGTTGCGGTTCAGGGAGGCTTCACCGTGCTGGCCTCGACGGCGGACGGCAGCGCGGTGGCGGACAGCGACTACACCGCGGTTACCGGGACGCTGCTGACTTTTGCGGGCGGGGCGGGAGAGGAGCAAACGTTCCCGGTGACGATCGTGGGCGACGACGTTGCCGAGGGGGAGGAGAGCTTCACGGTCTCGCTGTCCGGGCTGAGCGGCAATGCGGTACCGGTTGGGCTCGGCTCCCCAGCCACGGTCACGATCACCGACGATGACGCTACGGGTGTGACGGTCACCCTGGGGAATGTGTCGGTGGGAGAAGGCGAGGGCACGGTGACGGTGGCTGCGACGCTGAATGTTGCGGTCGAGGGGGGCTTCACCGTGCAGGCCTCGACCGCGGACGACAGCGCGACGGCGGCCAGCGACTACACCGCGGTCACCGGGACGCTGCTGACTTTCGTCGGCACGGCGGGGGAGGAGCAAACGTTCCCGGTGACGATTTCGAGCGACATCGTTGCTGAGGGGGATGAGGCCTTCACGGTTTCGCTGTCCGGGCTGAGCGGCAATGCGGTGCCCATTGACACCGGCTCCCGGGCCACGGTCACGATCACCGACGATGACGCTACGGGTGTGACGGTCACCCTGGGGAATGTGTCGGTGGGAGAAGGCGAGGGCACGGTGACGGTGGCTGCGACGCTGAATGTTGCGGTCGAGGGGGGCTTCACCGTGCAGGCCTCGACCGCGGACGACAGCGCGACGGCGGCCAGCGACTACACCGCGGTCACCGGGACGCTGCTGACTTTCGTCGGCACGGCGGGGGAGGAGCAAACGTTCCCGGTGACGATTTCGAGCGACATCGTTGCTGAGGGGGATGAGGCCTTCACGGTTTCGCTGTCCGGGCTGAGCGGCAATGCGGTGCCCATTGACACCGGCTCCCGGGCCACGGTCACGATCACCGACGATGACGCTACGGGTGTGACGGTCACCCTGGGGAATGTGTCGGTGGGAGAAGGCGAGGGCACGGTGACGGTGGCTGCGACGCTGAATGTTGCGGTCGAGGGGGGCTTCACCGTGCAGGCCTCGACCGCGGACGACAGCGCGACGGCGGCCAGCGACTACACCGCGGTCACCGGGACGCTGCTGACTTTCGCGGGCACGCTGGGAGAGGAGCAAATGTTCCCGGTGACGATCGAGGATGATGACGTTGCCGAGGGGGAGGAGAGCTTCACGGTCTCGCTGTCCGGGCTGAGCGGCAATGCGGTGCCGGTTGGGCTCGGCTCCCCCGCCACGGTCACGATCACCGACGATGACGCTACGGGTGTGACGGTCACCCTGGGGGCCGCGTCGGTGGGTGAAGGCGAGGGCACGGTGACGGTGGCGGCGACGCTGAATGTTGCGGTCCAGGGGGGCTTTACCGTCCTGGCCTCGACCGTCGCCGGCAGTGCGACGGCGGACGTGGACTACACGTCGGTCACCGAGATGCTGCTGACTTTCGCGGGCACGCTGGGAGAGGAGCAGATGTTCCCGGTGACGATCGCGGACGACGACGTTGCCGAGGGGGAGGAGAGCTTCACGGTCTCGCTGTCCGGGCTGAGTGGCAATGCGGTGCCGGTTGGGCTCGGCTCCCCCGCCACGGTCACGATCACCGACGATGACGCTACGGGTGTGACGGTCACCCTGGGGGCCGCGTCGGTGTCCGAAGATCTCACCAGTGTGACGGTGACGGCGACGCTGAATGTTGCGGTTCAGGGGGGCTTCACCGTCCTGGCCTCGACGGCGGATGGTAGCGCGGCGGCGGACAGCGACTACACCGCGGTCACTGGGCATACGCTGAGTTTCGATGGGGAAGCCACTGAGGAGGAGACGTTCACGGTGACGATCGCGGACGACGACGTTGCCGAGGGGGTGGAGAGCTTCACGGTCTCGCTGTCCGGGCTGAGCGGCAATGCGGTGCCGGTTGGGCTCGGCTCCCCCGCCACGGTCACGATCACCGACGATGACGCTGACAATGTGACGGTCACCCTGGGGGCCGCGTCGGTGTCCGAAGATCTCACCAGTGTGACGGTGACAGCAACGCTGAATGTTGCGGTTCAGGGGGGCTTCACCGTCCTGGCCTCGACGGCGGACGGCAGCGCGGCGGCGGACAGCGACTACACCGCGGTCACCGGGCATACGCTGAGTTTCGATGGGGAAGCCACTGAGGAGGAGACGTTCACGGTGACGATCACGGACGACGACGTTGCCGAGGGGGTGGAGAGCTTCACGGTCTCGCTGTCCGGACTGAGCGGCAATGCGGTGCCGGTTGGGCTCGGCTCCCCCGCCACGGTCACGATCACCGACGATGACGCTACGGGTGTGACGGTCACCCTGGGGGCCGCGTCGGTGTCCGAAGATCTCACCAGTGTGACGGTGACGGCGACGCTGAATGTTGCGGTTCAGGGGGGCTTCACCGTCCTGGCCTCGACGGCGGATGGTAGCGCGGCGGCGGACAGCGACTACACCGCGGTCACTGGGCATACGCTGAGTTTCGATGGGGAAGCCACTGAGGAGGAGACGTTCACGGTGACGATCGCGGACGACGACGTTGCCGAGGGGGTGGAGAGCTTCACGGTCTCGCTGTCCGGGCTGAGCGGCAATGCGGTGCCGGTTGGGCTCGGCTCCCCCGCCACGGTCACGATCACCGACGATGACGCTGACAATGTGACGGTCACCCTGGGGGCCGCGTCGGTGTCCGAAGATCTCACCAGTGTGACGGTGACAGCAACGCTGAATGTTGCGGTTCAGGGGGGCTTCACCGTCCTGGCCTCGACGGCGGACGGCAGCGCGGCGGCGGACAGCGACTACACCGCGGTCACCGGGCATACGCTGAGTTTCGATGGGGAAGCCACTGAGGAGGAGACGTTCACGGTGACGATCACGGACGACGACGTTGCCGAGGGGGTGGAGAGCTTCACGGTCTCGCTGTCCGGACTGAGCGGCAATGCGGTGCCGGTTGGGCTCGGCTCCCCCGCCCCGGTCACGATCACCGACGATGACGCTACGGGTGTGACGGTCACCCTGGGGGCCGCGTCGGTGTCCGAAGATCTCACCAGTGTGACGGTGACGGCGACGCTGAATGTTGCGGTTCAGGGGGGCTTCACCGTCCTGGCCTCGACGGCGGACGGCAGCGCGGTGGCGGACAGCGACTACACCGCGGTCACCGGGACGCTGCTGACTTTTGCGGGCGGGGCGGGAGAGGAGCAGACGTTCCCGGTGACGATCGTGGGCGACGACGTTGCCGAGGGGGAGGAGAGCTTCACGGTCTCGCTGTCCGGGCTGAGTGGCAATGCGGTGCCGGTTGGGCTCGGCTCCCCAGCCACGGTCACGATCACCGACAATGACGCTGACAATGTGACGGTCACCCTGGGGGCCGCGTCGGTGTCCGAAGATCTCACCAGTGTGACGGTGACGGCGACGCTGAATGTTGCGGTTCAGGGGGGCTTCACCGTCCTGGCCTCGACGGCGGACGGCAGCGCGGCGGCGGACAGCGACTACACCGCGGTCACCGGGCATACGCTGAGTTTCGATGGGGAAGCCACTGAGGAGGAGACGTTCACGGTGACGATCACGGACGACGACGTTGCCGAGGGGGTGGAGAGCTTCACGGTCTCGCTGTCCGGACTGAGCGGCAATGCGGTGCCGGTTGGGCTCGGCTCCCCCGCCACGGTCACGATCACCGACGATGACGCTACGGGTGTGACGGTCACCCTGGGGGCCGCGTCGGTGTCCGAAGATCTCACCAGTGTGACGGTGACGGCGACGCTGAATGTTGCGGTTCAGGGGGGCTTCACCGTCCTGGCCTCGACGGCGGACGGCAGCGCGGCGGCGGACAGCGACTACACCGCGGTCACCGGGCATACGCTGAGTTTCGATGGGGAAGCCACTGAGGAGGAGACGTTCACGGTGACGATCACGGACGACGACGTTGCCGAGGGGGTGGAGAGCTTCACGGTCTCGCTGTCCGGACTGAGCGGCAATGCGGTGCCGGTTGGGCTCGGCTCCCCCGCCACGGTCACGATCACCGACGATGACGCTACGGGTGTGACGGTCACCCTGGGGGCCGCGTCGGTGTCCGAAGATCTCACCAGTGTGACGGTGACGGCGACGCTGAATGTTGCGGTTCAGGGGGGCTTCACCGTCCTGGCCTCGACGGCGGACGGCAGCGCGGTGGCGGACAGCGACTACACCGCGGTCACCGGGACGCTGCTGACTTTTGCGGGCGGGGCGGGAGAGGAGCAAACGTTCCCGGTGACGATCGTGGGCGACGACGTTGCCGAGGGGGTGGAGAGCTTCACGGTCTCGCTGTCCGGACTGAGCGGCAATGCGGTGCCGGTTGGGCTCGGCTCCCCCGCCACGGTCACGATCACCGACGATGACGCTACGGGTGTGACGGTCACCCTGGGGGCCGCGTCGGTGTCCGAAGATCTCACCAGTGTGACGGTGACGGCGACGCTGAATGTTGCGGTTCAGGGGGGCTTCACCGTCCTGGCCTCGACGGCGGACGGCAGCGCGGTGGCGGACAGCGACTACACCGCGGTCACCGGGACGCTGCTGACTTTTGCGGGCGGGGCGGGAGAGGAGCAAACGTTCCCGGTGACGATCGTGGGCGACGACGTTGCCGAGGGGGAGGAGAGCTTCACGGTCTCGCTGTCCGGGCTGAGCGGCAATGCGGTACCGGTTGGGCTCGCCTCCCCCGCCCCGGTCACGATCACCGACGATGACGCTACGGGTGTGACGGTCACCCTGGGGGCCGCGTCGGTGTCCGAAGATCTCACCAGTGTGACGGTGACGGCGACGCTGAATGTTGCGGTTCAGGGAGGCTTCACCGTGCTGGCCTCGACGGCGGACGGCAGCGCGGTGGCGGACAGCGACTACACCGCGGTTACCGGGACGCTGCTGACTTTTGCGGGCGGGGCGGGAGAGGAGCAAACGTTCCCGGTGACGATCGTGGGCGACGACGTTGCCGAGGGGGAGGAGAGCTTCACGGTCTCGCTGTCCGGGCTGAGCGGCAATGCGGTACCGGTTGGGCTCGGCTCCCCAGCCACGGTCACGATCACCGACGATGACGCTACGGGTGTGACGGTCACCCTGGGGGCCGCGTCGGTGTCCGAAGATCTCACCAGTGTGACGGTGACGGCGACGCTGAATGTTGCGGTTCAGGGGGGCTTCACCGTCCTGGCCTCGACGGCGGACGGCAGCGCGGTGGCGGACAGCGACTACACCGCGGTTACCGGGACGCTGCTGACTTTTGCGGGCGGGGCGGGAGAGGAGCAAACGTTCCCGGTGACGATCGTGGGCGACGACGTTGCCGAGGGGGAGGAGAGCTTCACGGTCTCGCTGTCCGGGCTGAGCGGCAATGCGGTGCCCATTGACACCGGCTCCCGGGCCACGGTCACGATCACCGACGATGACGCTACGGGTGTGACGGTCACCCTGGGGAATGTGTCGGTGGGAGAAGGCGAGGGCACGGTGACGGTGGCTGCGACGCTGAATGTTGCGGTCGAGGGGGGCTTCACCGTGCAGGCCTCGACCGCGGACGACAGCGCGACGGCGGCCAGCGACTACACCGCGGTCACCGGGACGCTGCTGACTTTCGTCGGCACGGCGGGGGAGGAGCAAACGTTCCCGGTGACGATTTCGAGCGACATCGTTGCTGAGGGGGATGAGGCCTTCACGGTTTCGCTGTCCGGGCTGAGCGGCAATGCGGTGCCCATTGACACCGGCTCCCGGGCCACGGTCACGATCACCGACGATGACGCTACGGGTGTGACGGTCACCCTGGGGAATGTGTCGGTGGGAGAAGGCGAGGGCACGGTGACGGTGGCTGCGACGCTGAATGTTGCGGTCGAGGGGGGCTTCACCGTGCAGGCCTCGACCGCGGACGACAGCGCGACGGCGGCCAGCGACTACACCGCGGTCACCGGGACGCTGCTGACTTTCGTCGGCACGGCGGGGGAGGAGCAAACGTTCCCGGTGACGATTTCGAGCGACATCGTTGCTGAGGGGGATGAGGCCTTCACGGTTTCGCTGTCCGGGCTGAGCGGCAATGCGGTGCCCATTGACACCGGCTCCCGGGCCACGGTCACGATCACCGACGATGACGCTACGGGTGTGACGGTCACCCTGGGGAATGTGTCGGTGGGAGAAGGCGAGGGCACGGTGACGGTGGCTGCGACGCTGAATGTTGCGGTCGAGGGGGGCTTCACCGTGCAGGCCTCGACCGCGGACGACAGCGCGACGGCGGCCAGCGACTACACCGCGGTCACCGGGACGCTGCTGACTTTCGTCGGCACGGCGGGGGAGGAGCAAACGTTCCCGGTGACGATTTCGAGCGACATCGTTGCTGAGGGGGATGAGGCCTTCACGGTTTCGCTGTCCGGGCTGAGCGGCAATGCGGTGCCCATTGACACCGGCTCCCGGGCCACGGTCACGATCACCGACGATGACGCTACGGGTGTGACGGTCACCCTGGGGAATGTGTCGGTGGGAGAAGGCGAGGGCACGGTGACGGTGGCTGCGACGCTGAATGTTGCGGTCCAGGGGGGCTTCACCGTGCAGGCCTCGACCGCGGACGACAGCGCGACGGCGGCCAGCGACTACACCGCGGTCACCGGGACGCTGCTGACTTTCGTCGGCACGGCGGGGGAGGAGCAAACGTTCCCGGTGACGATTTCGAGCGACATCGTTGCTGAGGGGGATGAGGCCTTCACGGTTTCGCTGTCCGGGCTGAGCGGCAATGCGGTGCCCATTGACACCGGCTCCCGGGCCACGGTCACGATCACCGACGATGACGCTACGGGTGTGACGGTCACCCTGGGGGCCGCGTCGGTGTCCGAAGATCTCACCAGTGTGACGGTGACGGCGACGCTGAATGTTGCGGTTCAGGGGGGCTTCACCGTCCTGGCCTCGACGGCGGATGGTAGCGCGGCGGCGGACAGCGACTACACCGCGGTCACTGGGCATACGCTGAGTTTCGATGGGGAAGCCACTGAGGAGGAGACGTTCACGGTGACGATCGCGGACGACGACGTTGCCGAGGGGGTGGAGAGCTTCACGGTCTCGCTGTCCGGGCTGAGCGGCAATGCGGTGCCGGTTGGGCTCGGCTCCCCCGCCACGGTCACGATCACCGACGATGACGCTGACAATGTGACGGTCACCCTGGGGGCCGCGTCGGTGTCCGAAGATCTCACCAGTGTGACGGTGACAGCAACGCTGAATGTTGCGGTTCAGGGGGGCTTCACCGTCCTGGCCTCGACGGCGGACGGTAGCGCGGCGGCGGACAGCGACTACACCGCGGTCACCGGGCATACGCTGAGTTTCGATGGGGAAGCCACTGAGGAGGAGACGTTCACGGTGACGATCACGGACGACGACGTTGCCGAGGGGGTGGAGAGCTTCACGGTCTCGCTGTCCGGACTGAGCGGCAATGCGGTGCCGGTTGGGCTCGGCTCCCCCGCCACGGTCACGATCACCGACGATGACGCTACGGGTGTGACGGTCACCCTGGGGGCCGCGTCGGTGTCCGAAGATCTCACCAGTGTGACGGTGACGGCGACGCTGAATGTTGCGGTTCAGGGGGGCTTCACCGTCCTGGCCTCGACGGCGGATGGTAGCGCGGCGGCGGACAGCGACTACACCGCGGTCACTGGGCATACGCTGAGTTTCGATGGGGAAGCCACTGAGGAGGAGACGTTCACGGTGACGATCGCGGACGACGACGTTGCCGAGGGGGTGGAGAGCTTCACGGTCTCGCTGTCCGGGCTGAGCGGCAATGCGGTGCCGGTTGGGCTCGGCTCCCCCGCCACGGTCACGATCACCGACGATGACGCTGACAATGTGACGGTCACCCTGGGGGCCGCGTCGGTGTCCGAAGATCTCACCAGTGTGACGGTGACAGCAACGCTGAATGTTGCGGTTCAGGGGGGCTTCACCGTCCTGGCCTCGACGGCGGACGGCAGCGCGGCGGCGGACAGCGACTACACCGCGGTCACCGGGCATACGCTGAGTTTCGATGGGGAAGCCACTGAGGAGGAGACGTTCACGGTGACGATCACGGACGACGAGGTTGCCGAGGGGGTGGAGAGCTTCACGGTCTCGCTGTCCGGACTGAGCGGCAATGCGGTGCCGGTTGGGCTCGGCTCCCCCGCCCCGGTCACGATCACCGACGATGACGCTACGGGTGTGACGGTCACCCTGGGGGCCGCGTCGGTGTCCGAAGATCTCACCAGTGTGACGGTGACGGCGACGCTGAATGTTGCGGTTCAGGGGGGCTTCACCGTCCTGGCCTCGACGGCGGACGGCAGCGCGGTGGCGGACAGCGACTACACCGCGGTCACCGGGACGCTGCTGACTTTTGCGGGCGGGGCGGGAGAGGAGCAAACGTTCCCGGTGACGATCGTGGGCGACGACGTTGCCGAGGGGGAGGAGAGCTTCACGGTCTCGCTGTCCGGGCTGAGTGGCAATGCGGTGCCGGTTGGGCTCGGCTCCCCAGCCACGGTCACGATCACCGACAATGACGCTGACAATGTGACGGTCACCCTGGGGGCCGCGTCGGTGTCCGAAGATCTCACCAGTGTGACGGTGACGGCGACGCTGAATGTTGCGGTTCAGGGGGGCTTCACCGTGCAGGCCTCGACTGTGGCCGGCAGCGCGATGGCGGACAGCGACTACACCGCGGTCACCGGGACGCTGCTGACTTTTGCGGGCGGGGCGGGAGAGGAGCAAACGTTCCCGGTGACGATCGTGGGCGACGACGTTGCCGAGGGGGAGGAGAGCTTCACGGTCTCGCTGTCCGGGCTGAGCGGCAATGCGGTACCGGTTGGGCTCGGCTCCCCAGCCACGGTCACGATCACCGACGATGACGCTGACAATGTGACGGTCACCCTGGGGGCCGCGTCGGTGTCCGAAGATCTCACCAGTGTGACGGTGACGGCGACGCTGAATGTTGCGGTTCAGGGGGGCTTCACCGTCCTGGCCTCGACGGCGGACGGCAGCGCGGTGGCGGACAGCGACTACACCGCGGTCACCGGGACGCTACTGACTTTTGCGGGCGGGGCGGGAGAGGAGCAAACGTTCCCGGTGACGATCGTGGGCGACGACGTTGCCGAGGGGGAGGAGAGCTTCACGGTCTCGCTGTCCGGGCTGAGCGGCAATGCGGTACCGGTTGGGCTCGGCTCCCCAGCCACGGTCACGATCACCGACGATGACGCTGACAATGTGACGGTCACCCTGGGGGCCGCGTCGGTGTCCGAAGATCTCACCAGTGTGACGGTGACGGCGACGCTGAATGTTGCGGTTCAGGGGGGCTTCACCGTCCTGGCCTCGACGGCGGACGGCAGCGCGGTGGCGGACAGCGACTACACCGCGGTCACCGGGACGCTGCTGACTTTTGCGGGCGGGGCGGGAGAGGAGCAAACGTTCCCGGTGACGATCGTGGGCGACGACGTTGCCGAGGGGGAGGAGAGCTTCACGGTCTCGCTGTCCGGGCTGAGCGGCAATGCGGTACCGGTTGGGCTCGCCTCCCCAGCCACGGTCACGATCACCGACGATGACGCTACGGGTGTGACGGTCACCCTGGGGGCCGCGTCGGTGTCCGAAGATCTCACCAGTGTGACGGTGACGGCGACGCTGAATGTTGCGGTTCAGGGAGGCTTCACCGTGCTGGCCTCGACGGCGGACGGCAGCGCGGTGGCGGACAGCGACTACACCGCGGTTACCGGGACGCTGCTGACTTTTGCGGGCGGGGCGGGAGAGGAGCAAACGTTCCCGGTGACGATCGTGGGCGACGACGTTGCCGAGGGGGAGGAGAGCTTCACGGTCTCGCTGTCCGGGCTGAGCGGCAATGCGGTACCGGTTGGGCTCGGCTCCCCAGCCACGGTCACGATCACCGACGATGACGCTACGGGTGTGACGGTCACCCTGGGGAATGTGTCGGTGGGAGAAGGCGAGGGCACGGTGACGGTGGCTGCGACGCTGAATGTTGCGGTCGAGGGGGGCTTCACCGTGCAGGCCTCGACCGCGGACGACAGCGCGACGGCGGCCAGCGACTACACCGCGGTCACCGGGACGCTGCTGACTTTCGTCGGCACGGCGGGGGAGGAGCAAACGTTCCCGGTGACGATTTCGAGCGACATCGTTGCTGAGGGGGATGAGGCCTTCACGGTTTCGCTGTCCGGGCTGAGCGGCAATGCGGTGCCCATTGACACCGGCTCCCGGGCCACGGTCACGATCACCGACGATGACGCTACGGGTGTGACGGTCACCCTGGGGAATGTGTCGGTGGGAGAAGGCGAGGGCACGGTGACGGTGGCTGCGACGCTGAATGTTGCGGTCGAGGGGGGCTTCACCGTGCAGGCCTCGACCGCGGACGACAGCGCGACGGCGGCCAGCGACTACACCGCGGTCACCGGGACGCTGCTGACTTTCGTCGGCACGGCGGGGGAGGAGCAAACGTTCCCGGTGACGATTTCGAGCGACATCGTTGCTGAGGGGGATGAGGCCTTCACGGTTTCGCTGTCCGGGCTGAGCGGCAATGCGGTGCCCATTGACACCGGCTCCCGGGCCACGGTCACGATCACCGACGATGACGCTACGGGTGTGACGGTCACCCTGGGGAATGTGTCGGTGGGAGAAGGCGAGGGCACGGTGACGGTGGCTGCGACGCTGAATGTTGCGGTCGAGGGGGGCTTCACCGTGCAGGCCTCGACCGCGGACGACAGCGCGACGGCGGCCAGCGACTACACCGCGGTCACCGGGACGCTGCTGACTTTCGTCGGCACGGCGGGGGAGGAGCAAACGTTCCCGGTGACGATTTCGAGCGACATCGTTGCTGAGGGGGATGAGGCCTTCACGGTTTCGCTGTCCGGGCTGAGCGGCAATGCGGTGCCCATTGACACCGGCTCCCGGGCCACGGTCACGATCACCGACGATGACGCTACGGGTGTGACGGTCACCCTGGGGAATGTGTCGGTGGGAGAAGGCGAGGGCACGGTGACGGTGGCTGCGACGCTGAATGTTGCGGTCGAGGGGGGCTTCACCGTGCAGGCCTCGACCGCGGACGACAGCGCGACGGCGGCCAGCGACTACACCGCGGTCACCGGGACGCTGCTGACTTTCGTCGGCACGGCGGGGGAGGAGCAAACGTTCCCGGTGACGATTTCGAGCGACATCGTTGCTGAGGGGGATGAGGCCTTCACGGTTTCGCTGTCCGGGCTGAGCGGCAATGCGGTGCCCATTGACACCGGCTCCCGGGCCACGGTCACGATCACCGACGATGACGCTACGGGTGTGACGGTCACCCTGGGGAATGTGTCGGTGGGAGAAGGCGAGGGCACGGTGACGGTGGCTGCGACGCTGAATGTTGCGGTCGAGGGGGGCTTCACCGTGCAGGCCTCGACCGCGGACGACAGCGCGACGGCGGCCAGCGACTACACCGCGGTCACCGGGACGCTGCTGACTTTCGTCGGCACGGCGGGGGAGGAGCAAACGTTCCCGGTGACGATTTCGAGCGACATCGTTGCTGAGGGGGATGAGGCCTTCACGGTTTCGCTGTCCGGGCTGAGCGGCAATGCGGTGCCCATTGACACCGGCTCCCGGGCCACGGTCACGATCACCGACGATGACGCTACGGGTGTGACGGTCACCCTGGGGAATGTGTCGGTGGGAGAAGGCGAGGGCACGGTGACGGTGGCTGCGACGCTGAATGTTGCGGTCCAGGGGGGCTTCACCGTGCAGGCCTCGACCGCGGACGACAGCGCGACGGCGGCCAGCGACTACACCGCGGTCACCGGGACGCTGCTGACTTTCGTCGGCACGGCGGGGGAGGAGCAAACGTTCCCGGTGACGATTTCGAGCGACATCGTTGCTGAGGGGGATGAGGCCTTCACGGTTTCGCTGTCCGGGCTGAGCGGCAATGCGGTGCCCATTGACACCGGCTCCCGGGCCACGGTCACGATCACCGACGATGACGCTACGGGTGTGACGGTCACCCTGGGGAATGTGTCGGTGGGAGAAGGCGAGGGCACGGTGACGGTGGCTGCGACGTTGAATGTTGCGGTCGAGGGGGGCTTCACCGTGCAGGCCTCGACCGCGGACGACAGCGCGACGGCGGCCAGCGACTACACCGCGGTCACCGGGACGCTGCTGACTTTCGTCGGCACGGCGGGGGAGGAGCAAACGTTCCCGGTGACGATTTCGAGCGACATCGTTGCTGAGGGGGATGAGGCCTTCACGGTTTCGCTGTCCGGGCTGAGCGGCAATGCGGTGCCCATTGACACCGGCTCCCGGGCCACGGTCACGATCACCGACGATGACGCTACGGGTGTGACGGTCACCCTGGGGAATGTGTCGGTGGGAGAAGGCGAGGGCACGGTGACGGTGGCTGCGACGCTGAATGTTGCGGTCCAGGGGGGCTTCACCGTGCAGGCCTCGACCGCGGACGACAGCGCGACGGCGGCCAGCGACTACACCGCGGTCACCGGGACGCTGCTGACTTTCGCGGGCACGCTGGGAGAGGAGCAAATGTTCCCGGTGACGATCGAGGATGATGACGTTGCCGAGGGGGAGGAGAGCTTCACGGTCTCGCTGTCCGGGCTGAGCGGCAATGCGGTGCCGGTTGGGCTCGGCTCCCCCGCCACGGTCACGATCACCGACGATGACGCTGACAATGTGACGGTCACCCTGGGGGCCGCGTCGGTGTCCGAAGATCTCACCAGTGTGACGGTGACAGCAACGCTGAATGTTGCGGTTCAGGGGGGCTTCACCGTCCTGGCCTCGACGGCGGACGGCAGCGCGGCGGCGGACAGCGACTACACCGCGGTCACCGGGCATACGCTGAGTTTCGATGGGGAAGCCACTGAGGAGGAGACGTTCACGGTGACGATCACGGACGACGACGTTGCCGAGGGGGTGGAGAGCTTCACGGTCTCGCTGTCCGGACTGAGCGGCAATGCGGTGCCGGTTGGGCTCGGCTCCCCCGCCCCGGTCACGATCACCGACGATGACGCTACGGGTGTGACGGTCACCCTGGGGGCCGCGTCGGTGTCCGAAGATCTCACCAGTGTGACGGTGACGGCGACGCTGAATGTTGCGGTTCAGGGGGGCTTCACCGTCCTGGCCTCGACGGCGGACGGCAGCGCGGTGGCGGACAGCGACTACACCGCGGTCACCGGGACGCTGCTGACTTTTGCGGGCGGGGCGGGAGAGGAGCAGACGTTCCCGGTGACGATCGTGGGCGACGACGTTGCCGAGGGGGAGGAGAGCTTCACGGTCTCGCTGTCCGGGCTGAGTGGCAATGCGGTGCCGGTTGGGCTCGGCTCCCCCGCCACGGTCACGATCACCGACGATGACGCTGACAATGTGACGGTCACCCTGGGGGCCGCGTCGGTGTCCGAAGATCTCACCAGTGTGACAGTGACGGCGACGCTGAATGTTGCGGTCCAGGGGGGCTTTACCGTCCTGGCCTCGACCTCGGACGGCGACGCGGCCGCGCCGGGTGACTACACCGCGTTGACCGGGACGCTGCTGACTTTTGCGGGCGAGGCGGGAGAGGAGCAGATGTTCCCGGTGACGATCGAGGATGATGACGTTGCCGAGGGGGAGGAGAGCTTCACGGTCTCGCTGTCCGGGCTGAGCGGCAATGCGGTGTCGGTTGGCCTCGGCTCCCCCGCCACGGTCACGATCACCGATGATGACGCTGACAATGTGACGGTCACCCTGGGGGCCGCGTCGGTGTCCGAAGATCTCACCAGTGTGACAGTGACGGTGACGCTGAATGTTGCGGTCCAGGGGGGCTTTACCGTCCTGGCCTCGACCTCGGACGGCGACGCGGCCGCGCCGGGTGACTACACCGCGTTGACCGGGACGCTGCTGACTTTTGCGGGCGAGGCGGGAGAGGAGCAGATGTTCCCGGTGACGATCGAGGATGATGACGTTGCCGAGGGGGTGGAGAGCTTCACGGTCTCGCTGTCCGGGCTGAGCGGCAATGCGGTGCCGGTTGGGCTCGGCTCCCCAGCCACGGTCACGATCACCGACGATGACGCTGACAATGTGACGGTCACCCTGGGGGCCGCGTCGGTGTCCGAAGATCTCACCAGTGTGACAGTGACGGCGACGCTGAATGTTGCGGTCCAGGGGGGCTTTACCGTCCTGGCCTCGACCTCGGACGGCGACGCGGCCGCGCCGGGTGACTACACCGCGTTGACCGGGACGCTGCTGACTTTTGCGGGCGAGGCGGGAGAGGAGCAGATGTTCCCGGTGACGATCGAGGATGATGACGTTGCCGAGGGGGTGGAGAGCTTCACGGTCTCGCTGTCCGGGCTGAGCGGCAATGCGGTGCCGGTTGGGCTCGGCTCCCCCGCCACGGTCACGATCACCGACGATGACGCTGACAATGTGACGGTCACCCTGGGGGCCGCGTCGGTGTCCGAAGATCTCACCAGTGTGACGGTGACGGCGAGGCTGAATGTTGCGGTTCAGGGAGGCTTCACCGTGCTGGCCTCGACTGTGGACGGCAGCGCGATCGCGGGTAGCGACTACACCGCGGTCACCGAGACGCTGCTGACTTTTGCGGGCGGGGCGGGAGAGGAGCAGACGTTCCCGGTGACGATCGTGGGCGACGACGTTGCCGAGGGGGAGGAGAGCTTCACGGTCTCGCTGTCCGGGCTGAGCGGCAATGCGGTGCCGGTTGGGCTCGGCTCCCCCGCCACGGTCACGATCACCGACGATGATGCTACGGGTGTGACGGTTACCCTGGGTGCCGCGTCGGTGTCCGAAGATCTCACCCGTGTGACGGTGACGGCGAGGCTGAATGTTGCGGTTCAGGGAGGCTTCACCGTGCTGGCCTCGACTGTGGACGGCAGCGCGATCGCGGGTAGCGACTACACCGCGGTCACCGGGACGCTGCTGACTTTTGCGGGCGAGGCGGGCGAGGAGCAGATGTTCCCGGTGACGATCGAGGATGATGACGTTGCCGAGGGGGAGGAGAGCTTCACGGTCTCGCTGTCCGGCCTGAGCGGCAATGCGGTGCCCGTTGACACCGGCTCCCGGGCCACGGTCACGATCACCGACGATGATGATGACGGTGTGACGGTCACCCTGGGGAATGTGTCGGTGGGAGAAGGCGAGGGCACGGTGACGGTGGCTGCGACGCTGAATGTTGCGGTCCAGGGGGGCTTTACCGTCCTGGCCTCGACCTCGGACGGCGACGCGGCCGCGCCGGGTGACTACACCGCGTTGACCGGGACGCTGCTGACTTTTGCGGGCGAGGCGGGAGAGGAGCAGATGTTCCCGGTGACGATCGAGGATGATGACGTTGCCGAGGGGGATGAGACCTTCACGGTCTCGCTGTCCGGCCTGAGCGGCAATGCGGTGCCCGTTGACACCGGCTCCCGGGCCACGGTCACGATCACCGACGATGATGATGACGGTGTGACGGTCACCCTGGGGAATGTGTCGGTGGGTGAAAGCGAGGGCACGGTGACGGTGGTTGCGACGCTGAATGTTGCGGTCGAGGGGGGCTTCACCGTGCAGGCCTCGACCGCGGACGACAGCGCGACGGCGACCAGCGACTACACCACGGTCACCGGGACGCTGCTGACTTTCGTCGGCACGGCGGGGGAGGAGCAAACGTTCCCGGTGACGATTTTGAGCGACATCGTTGCTGAGGGAGATGAGGCCTTCACGGTTTCGCTGTCCGGCCTGAGCGGCAATGCGGTGCCCATTGACACCGGCTCCCGGGCCACGGTCACGATCACCGACGATGACGCTACGGGTGTGACGGTCACCCTGGGGAATGTGTCGGTGGGAGAAGGCGAGGGCACGGTGACGGTGGCTGCGACGCTGAATGTTGCGGTCGAGGGGGGCTTTACCGTCCTGGCCTCGACCGCGGACGACAGCGCGACGGCGGCCAGCGACTACACCGCGGTCACCGGGACGCTGCTGACTTTTGTCGGCACGGCGGGGGAGGAGCAGATGTTCCCGGTGACGATTTCGAGCGACATCGTTGCTGAGGGGGATGAGGCCTTCACGGTTTCGCTGTCCGGCCTGAGCGGCAATGCGGTGCCCATTGACACCGGCTCCCGGGCCACGGTCACGATCACCGACGATGACGCTACGGGTGTGACGGTCACCTTGGGGAATGTGTCGGTGGAAGAAGGCGAGGGCACGGTGACGGTGGCTGCGACGCTGAATGTTGCGGTCCAGGGGGGCTTTACCGTCCTGGCCTCGACCGTCGCCGGCAGCGCGACGGCGGACATCGACTACACGTCGGTCACCGGGATGCTGCTGACTTTCGCGGGCACGCTGGGAGAGGAGCAGATGTTCCCGGTGACGATTACGAACGACGTTGTTGCCGAGGGGGATGAGGCCTTCACGGTTTCGCTGTCCGGGCTGAGCGGCAATGCGGTGCCGGTTGGGCTCGGCTCCCCAGCCACGGTCACGATCACCGACGATGACGCTACGGGTGTGACGGTCACCTTGGGGAATGTGTCGGTGGGAGAAGGCGAGGGCACGGTGACGGTGGCTGCGACGCTGAATGTTGCGGTCGAGGGGGGCTTCACCGTGCAGGCCTCGACCGCGGACGACAGCGCGACGGCGGCCAGCGACTACACCGCGGTCACCGGGACGCTGCTGACTTTCGTCGGCACGGCGGGGGAGGAGCAAACGTTCCCGGTGACGATTTCGAGCGACATCGTTGCTGAGGGGGATGAGGCCTTCACGGTTTCGCTGTCCGGCCTGAGCGGCAATGCGGTGCCCATTGACACCGGCTCCCGGGCCACGGTCACGATCACCGACGATGACGCTACGGGTGTGACGGTCACCCTGGGGAATGTGTCGGTGGGAGAAGGCGAGGGCACGGTGACGGTGGCTGCGACGCTGAATGTTGCGGTCGAGGGGGGCTTCACCGTGCAGGCCTCGACCGCGGACGACAGCGCGACGGCGGCCAGCGACTACACCGCGGTCACCGGGACGCTGCTGACTTTCGTCGGCACGGCGGGGGAGGAGCAAACGTTCCCGGTGACGATTTCGAGCGACATCGTTGCTGAGGGGGATGAGGCCTTCACGGTTTCGCTGTCCGGGCTGAGCGGCAATGCGGTGCCCATTGACACCGGCTCCCGGGCCACGGTCACGATCACCGACGATGACGCTACGGGTGTGACGGTCACCCTGGGGAATGTGTCGGTGGGAGAAGGCGAGGGCACGGTGACGGTGGCTGCGACGCTGAATGTTGCGGTCGAGGGGGGCTTCACCGTGCAGGCCTCGACCGCGGACGACAGCGCGACGGCGGCCAGCGACTACACCGCGGTCACCGGGACGCTGCTGACTTTTGTCGGCACGGCGGGGGAGGAGCAAACGTTCCCGGTGACGATTTCGAGCGACATCGTTGCTGAGGGGGATGAGGCCTTCACGGTTTCGCTGTCCGGCCTGAGCGGCAATGCGGTGCCCATTGACACCGGCTCCCGGGCCACGGTCACGATCACCGACGATGACGCTACGGGTGTGACGGTCACCTTGGGGAATGTGTCGGTGGAAGAAGGCGAGGGCACGGTGACGGTGGCTGCGACGCTGAATGTTGCGGTCCAGGGGGGCTTCACCGTGCAGGCCTCGACCGCGGACGACAGCGCGACGGCGGCCAGCGACTACACCGCGGTCACCGGGACGCTGCTGACTTTCGTCGGCACGGCGGGGGAGGAGCAAACGTTCCCGGTGACGATTTCGAGCGACATCGTTGCTGAGGGGGATGAGGCCTTCACGGTTTCGCTGTCCGGCCTGAGCGGCAATGCGGTGCCCATTGACACCGGCTCCCGGGCCACGGTCACGATCACCGACGATGACGCTGCGGGTGTGACGGTCACCCTGGGGAATGTGTCGGTGGGAGAAGGCGAGGGCACGGTGACGGTGGCTGCGACGCTGAATGTTGCGGTCCAGGGGGGCTTCACCGTACAGGCCTCGACCGCGGACGACAGCGCGACGGCGGCCAGCGACTACACCGCGGTCACCGGGACGCTGCTGACTTTCGTCGGCACGGCGGGGGAGGAGCAAACGTTCCCGGTGACGATTTCGAGCGACATCGTTGCTGAGGGGGATGAGGCCTTCACGGTTTCGCTGTCCGGCCTGAGCGGCAATGCGGTGCCCATTGACACCGGCTCCCGGGCCACGGTCACGATCACCGACGATGACGCTACGGGTGTGACGGTCACCCTGGGGAATGTGTCGGTGGGAGAAGGCGAGGGCACGGTGACGGTGGCTGCGACGCTGAATGTTGCGGTACAGGGGGGCTTCACCGTACAGGCCTCGACCGCGGACGACAGCGCGACGGCGGCCAGCGACTACACCGCGGTCACCGGGACGCTGCTGACTTTTGTCGGCACGGCGGGGGAGGAGCAAACGTTCCCGGTGACGATTTCGAGCGACATCGTTGCTGAGGGGGATGAGGCCTTCACGGTTTCGCTGTCCGGCCTGAGCGGCAATGCGGTGCCCATTGACACCGGCTCCCGGGCCACGGTCACGATCACCGACGATGACGCGGTCGGCGTAATCCTCTCGGCCACCATCCTGGCGGTCACGGAGGGAGGGGAGCAGACTTACACGGTCGTGCTCGACAGTGAGCCGGCCGGGACCGTGGAGGTCGCGGTTACTTTGGGCAGCGGCCCGACGGCACCGATCACAGTTACCCCGCTTGCCCTTAGTTTTTCTCCGACCACCTGGGCTACTGCCCAAACCGTCACCGTGACGGCCATCGAGGATGACGATGCGCTGGATGGTACGCGGACCCTGACGCATACGGTCAGCGGCTATGGGACGGTGACCAACGCGCCCTCGATCGAGGTGGTGGTGACCGACAACGACACGGCCGGGGTGTCCATCTCCACGTCCACGGTGACGGCCGGGGTGACCATCGACCCGACCGCCCTGACGGTCGAGGAGGAGGGAGATGCGGCGACCTATACGGTCGTGCTCGACAGTGAGCCGGCCGGGATCGTGGTGGTCTCGATCGCTACGGGCAGCGACACGGCTCCGCCGATCACGTTTTCCCCGGCTTCCCTCAGTTTTGCTCCGAGCATCTGGAACACTACTCAAACCGTCACCGTGACGGCCACCGAGGATGACGATGCGGTTGGCGGCACACGGACCCTGTCGCATACGGTCAGCGGTTACGGGACCGTAACCAGCGCGGCCTCGATTGTGGTGACGGTCACCGATGACGACACCGCCCCGGCGGCCGTCATTCTGAGTGCCGCAACAGTGGGGGAGGGCGATGGCACGATGACGGTCACAGCGACGCTGGACAACGCGGTGCAGGGGGGCCTTACGGTCACGGCCTGGACCACGGACGGCACGGCGACCGCAGGGAGTGACTACATTCCGTACACCGCGACGAAGACGTTCGCCGGGACGGCGGGCGAGACACGGACGTTCCCGGTGGCGGTTATCGACGATAGCCTTGTCGAGGGGGATGAAACGTTCACCGTCTCGCTGACCGGGCCGGACACCCTTCCGGATACGATCGTTATCACCTCCACCGCGACAGTCACGATCCTCGACGACGACACGGCCCCGACGGAGGTCGTACTGTCGCTCACTCCGACCCGGGTGGCCGGAGACAGCGGCATCACGACCATCACGGTCACGGCGGCGTATCCCGGCAGGGTCACGCTGGCGGCCGCGACCGAGGTGATGGTCTCGGTGGCGGCCGGCACGGCGAGCGCGGCGGACTTCACCGCAGTCCCGGATTTCACGCTCACCATCGCGGCGCTTTCGTCTAGCAGCACGGGCAGTTTCGATCTGACGGTGACGGAGGATGAGGAGACCGAAGGCGATGAGACCCTGACGGTCTCCGGTGCTGCCACCGGGTTTGCCGTCACTTCCGCGACGCTGACGATCCTCGGCAACAATGGAGCGCTGGAAGTGATCTTGCCAGAACTGGCGCGTCTGTCGGTAGTAGGTGTGCTCGACGAGGTGGTGGACCGCATCGAACAGGTGGTTTCTGGTGTCGCGGACCCCTCGGCCCGCTTTGCCGGCCATGCTTCCCTCGCCCTGGCGCTGGCGGCCAACGAGCAGGTGCTGAATGATGGCGAGATGTCCTGGCGGGAGGTTCTGGGGCGTTCGTCCTTCGCCGTCCAGCTGGATGACACGGATGTGGCGGCTGACGGGCCGTCCGCGTCGGATGACCCTGCCAGGATCTGGGTTTCCGGCAATTACGAACGCGCATCCAGCAAGGACGACGAGCTGGGCGCATGGAGTGGTGGTCTGTTCACTCTCCATGCGGGGGTGGACGCGAGTGTGGACAAACTCCTTTCCGGAGAGGTCCTGGCCGGGCTGAGCGCGTTCTGGTCCCAGGGCAGATTTGATTTTGCCGAGAACAGGTCGCTGGACGCGAAGACCCTTCTGGCGGGCTTGATCCCCTATATGGCCTGGTATTCGGAGGACGGCAGCAGTCTGTGGGCGACGGCCGGCGTTGGCCGCGGGACGTCCAAGCAGGACGCTCCGGGCACAGAAAGGGATCTTGCGATGAGGATGCTGGCTATCGGAGGAAGCCGGAATATCGTCGACGGAACTGCGCTGGAGGTGGATGTCAAGGGCGAGGTCCTGGGGACACGGCTGACAGCCGATGCTGCGGATGATTTTCCGGCCATGACGGCAGACGTCCATCGCCTGCGCCTGGCGCTTGAGGCGGGGCGTGTGACGGTGCGTGATTCGGGGGCGCAGCTGGCGAAGTTCCTGTCACTCGGCATCCGCCATGATGGCGGGGACGGCGAGACCGGCTTCGGGGCCGAGTTCGACGGCGAGATGAGCTGGTCGAATCCGGCTTCGGGCGTGTCTCTGTCGATTATCGGCCATACGCTCCTGGCCCATGAGGAAGATCTCGAAGAATGGGGCCTGGGTGGCCTGATCCGCTACGCACCCACCCCTGGGGCAGGGCGCGGCCTGTCGCTCCAGGCAGAGCCCGTCTATGGCCGGCCGGAAACCGATTCCGGGCAGATTTGGGAGCACCGGGTCACGGATCTGGAATTGGCGGGGGACAGGGAACCGGAAGCCCGGCTCGCAGTCGATGTCAGCTACGGCCTGCCGGCACTGACCGGGCGCGGCCTGCTCACCCCCTATGCCGGTCTCGAACTGTCGGAGGGGGGAGATCGGGTCTACCGCTGGGGCGGCCGGTTCGAGGCCGGCTCCGGGATCCACATCGACCTTGGCGGCGACCGCAGGGAAGAGGATGATGAGAGGCCGGAATACGGGATCCACCTTGCCGTCCGGATGCACTGGTAGGGGGGCGGGTCACCCTCCGCGACGCCGTCAAGGCAGGCCCCGCAAAGGAGACAATATCCAGGAAGCGCCGTTCGCCCGGGTCTGCGTCCCTCCGGAAGGAGGGCGCAGGACTGGAACAGGGTGCGGTGGAGGCACAGGAACCCTCAGGCGGCCGTGCCGGCACCCGGATGTGGCGGCCATCGGGCCCTCGACCGGCTCCGAGAATTGCGTGTTGTTCCGGGTGCAGAGCACACCGGCCCGCTCGCGGCGGCGGCGGCCTTTTCCGCAAACGCCTTCGCATCCCGCCGGGATGGCCCGGGCGCGTCCCCGGACCGGGGTCCGTTTTGCGGACAGACAGCAAATCCATTGGGAATGCCTGCAGAAACTGTATGCTTGACAGCCATACAGGACTTGACGGAGTCTTGAGGCTTGGTGCGGGCGTGCCCGCAAGGCAGAAGGAACAGACCCGTGATCCGAGAAACCATTACCGGCAAACCCTTGCATCCCGCGATACGGAGGCTGGCCGGAAAGGCAGGGCGCGGTCGGCTGGACCGCCGTGAATTTCTTGCGACCGCTTCGGCCTTCGGGGCCACCACGGCCATGGCCTACGGGTTGCTCGGCTCCCGGAGCCTCGCCGGAGTGGCCCCGGCCGCCCGCGGCGGCACGGTCCGCTGCCAGCTCGATGTCCGCATCCTCAAGGACCCGCGCACCTTCGACTGGCCGCAGGCCGCCAATTACGGCCGCGGCTGGCTCGAATATCTTGTCCAGTACAATGCCGACGGCACTTTCGAGGGCAAGCTGCTCGACAGCTGGGAGGTCAGTGAGGACGCCCGGGTCTATACGCTGAACATCCGCAAAGGTGTCAAATGGAACAACGGGGACGATTTCACCGCCGAAGACGTGGCCTTCAACATCCATCGCTGGTGCGAGAGCGATGCCCCGGGCAATTCCATGGCGACCCGGATGCGCTCGCTGATTGATCCGGATACCCAGAGGGCCCGCACCGGCGCGATCGAGGTGACGGGAAGCCATACCCTGCAGCTCAGCCAGGAGATCCCCGATATCACGGTCATCCCGGGGATGGCGGAATACCCGGCCGCGATCATGCACCCGTCCTATGACGGCGGCGACCTGCTGGCGGCACCGATCGGCACCGGTGCGTATTTGCCGGAATCCTTCGAGGTCGGAGTGAAGGGGGTGCTGGTTCGCAATCCCGACCACAAATGGTGGGGAGAGACTGCGTTTTGTGATCGCTTCGAGTTTCTCGACAGCGGCACGGACCCCGCTGCGGCGGTGGCGGCTGCCGATGCCGGTGACATCGACATGCTCTACGAGACGGTCGGCGATTTTGTCGAGGTGATGGACAGTCTGGGATGGTCGCGGTCGGAGACAGACTCGGCCGCGACCCTCATCATCCGCGCCAACCAGGAGGCGGAGGTGGGCGGTGTCAAGCTTTACGCCGATGTCCGGGTCCGCCGGGCACTGGCGATGGCGGTGGACAATGCGATCTGCCTGGAACTCGGCTATGCGGGGCGCGGCCAGGTGGCGGAGAACCACCATGTCTGCCCGCTGCATCCGGAATATGCCCGGCTGCCGCCGCAGGAGGTCAACCCGCGGAAGGCCAGAGCGTTGATGGAGGAGGCCGGGCTGGGGGATTTCGAGCACGAGCTCATTTCCATCGACGACGACTGGCGGCGCAACACCACCGATGCGGTGGCCGCGCAGCTGCGGGCAGCGGGGATCAAGGTCAGACGGACGGTCCTGCCGGGATCCACATTCTGGAATGACTGGGACAAATTTCCCTTCAGCTCCTCCAACTGGAACATGCGGCCGCTCGGCGTCCAGGTGCTGGCCCTTGCCTATCGTTCCGGCGAGGCCTGGAATGAATGCGCCTTCTCGAATGCGGAATTTGACCGGCTGCTGGCCAAAGCGAACTCCATTGTGGACCCGGACGAGCGGCGGAAGGTCATGTACAAGCTCGAGAAGATCATGCAGGACGAGGGGGTGGCCATCCAGCCCTACTGGCGGGCGATCTACCGCCATCACAGGCCCCATCTCGTCAATGCGGGCATGCACCCCACCTTCGAGGTCCATGTCCACGATATCGGCATTGCCGGCTGAACCCTGTGCAGGCTGCGCGTGACAGACATCCGGGGTCCGGACCGGTCTGAACTCCGGGGAGAGAGGAACATGGCAGGAGCGGGTGTTGCGCGCGGCGGCAAGACCGTGCACGGAGCCAGCATCGGAATTCTGATGCTGGAGACACGGTTCCCGCGCGTGCCCGGCGATCTCGGCAATGCCCGGACCTATCCGTTCCCCGTGCTCTTCCAGGTGGTGCCCGGGGCCAGTCCGGATGCTGTCGTCCGGCAAGGTGCGGCCGGATTGGAGGAGATGTTCATCGAAAGCGGGCGGAGTCTGGTCCGGGCCGGGGCGGATGGAATTCTGGGCAATTGCGGTTTTCTCTCACTGTTTCAGGAGAGCCTCGCGGAGGCGGTCGGAGTGCCGGTGGTCTCCTCGCCGCTGCTGCAGCTGCCGCTGGTCGATCGCCTCCTGCCGCCCGGCAGGCGGGCCGGGATCCTGACCATCTCTGCGGCCACGCTGACCGGGGCACATCTTGAAGCGGCCGGACTCCCGCCGGACACGCCGATGGCGGGCACCGAGGGCGGTCAGGAGTTCTCGCAGGCGATTCTCGAGGACCGCGCGGTCATGGATGTTGCCTCCGCCGAGCGGGATGTCGTCGCCGCTGCCGAGAGTCTTGCCGCCGACCACCCGGAAGTCGGGGCGATCGTGCTCGAATGCACGAATATGAGCCCGTATGCGGCCGCCATCCGCCGCGCGACCGGACTTCCCGTGGCGACACCCTATGCGCTGGCCGCCTGGTTCCAGGAATTGCTGAGCCCCCGGTGTTTTCCCGGCCCGTGACAGCCGGCCCTCGCAAGCCGGTTCTGCCCCACGCTCTCGAAGCAGGTCTGTGCCGGGCATGCCCGAGGACCGCTCCCGAAACAGGTGGTTGCAATTTTGTTGGAACAGGACGAAGATAGATTCCAGTAATTACTTGATTCACAGTCGCCAGAGGAATCGATTATGTCTGTTGTCGCTTTCGACACGCTCAAGGCAAAAAAGACTCTCACCAGTGCTGGCATAGAGGAGAAGGAAGCCGAAGCGTTTGTCGGAGCGTTTGTCGCTATAACACGCGAAGCCGTCTCGGAAAATGTTTCGACAAAGACGGATATCGGCAACCTGAAGGCGGACATCGGCAATTTAAGGGCAGAAATCGGCAATCTGAAAGCGGAAATCGGTAACCTAGGGGCAGGAATCGGCACCCTGAAAGCGGGCATCGAACGCGACATAGCACGCTTGGAAACCCGTCTGACGAATAGAATAACCGTACTTTTGGGCACCGGCATTGCCATATTGGGCTTCATAATTGTCGCAATAAGATTCATACCGGGCAATTAGAGTCGGGTAATCATCCCGGTGCGGGCCGGGCCACGGCCACATCCGTGGTCGATATACAGATGGCGCGGTGGGTGCCTGAACACCTGACCACCCGCGCAACGGGTAGCCATCATATATCGGGGAAGCAGGGGTTCGGTACGGCTTATCTGCCGAAGCGGCCGGATTCCGGCCGGACACGCCGAGTCCGGGCACCGATGGCGGTCATGAGTTCTCGCAGGCGATTCTGAGGGTCGCGCGGTACTGGATGTGCCTCCGCCGAGCGGGATGTCGTCGCCGCTGCCGAGAGTCTTGCCACCGACCACCCGGAGGCCGGGGCGGGCGTGCTCGAATGCACGGATATCAGTCCGTATGCGGCCGCCATCCGCCGCGCGACCGGACTTCCCGTGGCGACGCCCTATGCGCTGGCCGCCTGGTTCCAGGAATTGCTGAGCCCCCGATGTTTTCCCGGCCCGTGACGGCCGGCCCTCGCAAGCCGGTTCTGCCCGCGTGTTCCGGAAGGATGTCTGTGCCGGGCCTGCCCGACGACCGCCCCCAAAATAAGCTGTTGCGACTTTTCTGGAATGGGGCGATGATGGTGCCCAATAAATTCAATTCGGGGGAAACCCCCATTGAAACCTGGACTTGGACTAGGCGCGGTCGCGCCGAAAGGATAGGGAGAAGACAGGATGACAAAGCTGACCATTACCGGCAAGCCGCTGCACAGGGCGGTGCCACAACTGGCCGAGGAGGCCCGGCAGGGGCTGCTCGCCCGCCGCGAATTTCTCGCCATGGCCTCCGCACTTGGAGTCACGACCGTGGCTGCCTATGGCATGCTCGGCTTGCCTACGCCCGCTCGGGCCATGGCAAAGCGCGGCGGCACCCTGCGCTACCAGACGGAAGTTCGTGCGCTCAAGGACCCACGTACGTTTGACTCGCCGCAGATAGCCAATTTCTGCCGCGGCTGGCTTGAATATCTTGTCCAGTACAACATCGACGGCACATTCGAGGGCAAGCTGCTGGAGAGCTGGGAAGTCAATGACGATGCCAGTGTCTATACGCTGAACGTCCGCAAGGGTGTGAAATGGAACAATGGCGATGACTTCACCGCCGAAGACGTGGCCTACAACATCGAGCGCTGGTGCGATGCCTCTTTCGAAGGCAATTCCGTGGCGGCCCGGATGAATGCGCTGGTCGACCCGGAAACCAAGCAGGCCTATACCGGGGCCATCGAGGCTACGGGGTCCCACACCGTGCGGCTCAATCTGCCGAACCCCGATATCACCATCATCGCGGGCATGGCGGACTATCCGAGCATGATCGTGCACCCGTCCTATGACGGCAACAACCTGATCGGTTCACCGGGCACCGGCGCGTATCTGCCGGAATCCCTGGAGGTCGGTGTGAAGGGCGTGATTGTCCGCAATCCCGACCATAAATGGTGGGGCGAGACCGCGTATTTGGACCGTTTGGAAGCCATTGACAGCGGCTTCGACCCGGCTGCATGGGTTGCAGCCGCCGAATCGGGCGATGTAGACATGCTCTATGAGACGGTGGGCGATTTCATCGATGTGATGGATGAGCTTGGCTGGGAACGTTCGGAGGCGGTCACGGCCAGTACCATCGTGATCCGTGGCAACCAGGATGCGATGATAGACGGCAAAAAAATCTACGCCGATGTCCGGGTCCGCCGGGCGCTGGCACTGGCGGTAGACAATTCGGCCTGCCTGGAGCTCGGTTATGCGGGGCGTGGTCGGGTGGCAGAGAACCACCATGTCTGTCCGATCCATCCGGAATATGCGCAGCTGCCTCCGCAGGAGATCAATCGCCAGAAGGCCAAGGAACTCATGGAGGAGGCCGGCGTGGGGGATATCGAGCATGAGCTCATTTCCGTCGATGACGACTGGCAGCGCAACACCACCGATGCGGTGGCCGAGCAGCTGCGGGAGGCGGGGATCAGGGTCAAGCGCACGATCCTGCCGGGGACGACGTTCTGGAACGACTGGGCGAAATTTTCGTTCAGCTCGACGAACTGGAACCATCGGCCGCTCGGCACTCAAGTGTTGGGTCTTGCCTACCGTTCCGGCGAAGCCTGGAATGAATGCGCGTTTTCGAACAAGGAATTTGACCGGCTTCTGACCGAGGCAAACGCAATTGCGAATGCCGACAAGCGGCGGAAGATCATGGTCAAGCTGGAAAAGATCATGCAGGACGAAGGCGTGGTCATCCAGCCGTATTGGAGGTCGCTCTATCGCCACAGCAAGGCGCATGTGGTCAATGCGGCCGTGCACCCGACCTTCGAAATTCACGTCCACGATATCGGTCTCGCAGGCTGACCAGCCAGGCGGCGCGGGAGCCCCGGGTATTCCGGGGCTCCCGCAACGCCATCGACGTGAAAAGCAAATAATTACGCCTGCGATCAGGTCCTGCAGACCCAGGCCAGCTGGATGCTGACATTTCTTCTCCGACGCAGTGGAGTCATGTTGCTGACGGCAGGATGTCTCAACAGTGGTTGTGTTTTTCTGACAGATCTTCAGCCAAATCTCGAAAAACTTGCCAAAAACTAGGTGAATCTACGCATGACCGACGCCCAGGTAGGGTACTGGCTTGAGAAGCGCGGTTTATGCGCAACCCATGCTGGTGCGTTACGGCGAATGGCTCGGTGTCCTGCCGGGGTGGCAGCGGATGGACGAAGACGGCACGCTCACCGGCCGCTGCATCCGTGCCGGTGTTCCGGCGGAGGACACATCCCGCTATGGGGGGGGTCCTGCAGGGGGATCTGGGCGATTCCTCGGTCTTCAAGGAGGAGGTCGGGGTCATCGTCGCACGGCGGCTGGTGCTTGCCGGCAAGCTGATGTGATGGGTGCTGCCTTCGCCAAGCGGGATGCCGTCGCCGCTACCGAGAGTCTTGTCGCCGACCACCCGGAAGTCGGAGAGATCGTGCTCGAATGCACGAATATCAGTCCGTATGCGGCTGCCATCCGCCGCGCCCGCGACCGGACTGCCCCGGGCGATGCCCGATGCGCTTGCTGCCGGGCTCCCGGAATTGCTGGACCCGGGTGTTTTCCCGGCTCGTGACGGCCGACCCTCGCAAGCCGGTTCTGCCCACGCTTCGGAAGCATGCCGGTGCCGGGCATGCCCGAAGACCGTTCCCGAAACAGGTAGTTGCAATTTTACTGGAACGGGGAGAAGATAGATTCCAGCAATTGTTCGATTTATAACCACTACCGGAGGAATCGGTTATGTCTGCCGTCGCTTTCGACACGCTCAAGGCAAAAAAGACTCTTACCGGTGTCGGTGTCGAGGAGGAGGTAGCCGAAGCGTTTGTCGCTGTGGCAGGCAACGTCGTCCCGGAAAATGTTGCGACAAAGGCAGACATCGGCAACCTGAAAGTGAGCATCGAACGCGACATGGCACGCTTGGAAGTCCGCCTGACGAATAGAATAACCGTACTTTTTGGCACCGGCATTGCCATATTGGGCTTCATAATTGTCGCAATAAGATTCATACCGGGCAATTAGAGTCGGGTAATCATCCCGGTGCGGGCCGGGCCACGGCCACATCCGTGGTCGATATACAGATGGCGCGGTGGGTGCCTGAACACCTGACCACCCGCGCAACGGGTAGCCATCATATATCGGGGAAGCAGGGGTTCGGTACGGCTTACCTGCCGAAGCGGCCGGATTCCTGCCGGACACGCCGGGTCCGGGCACCGATGGCGGTCATAAGTTCTCGCAGGCGATTCTGAGGATCGCGCGGTCCTGGATGTGCCTCCGCCGCTGCCGAGAGTCTTGCCACCGACCACCCGGAGGCCGGGGTGGGCGTGCTCGAATGCACGAATATCAGTCTGTATGCGGCCGCCATTCGTCGCGCCGCGACCGGACTGGCCCCGGGCGATGCCCGATGCGCTTGTGCCGGGCTCCCGGAATTGCTGGACCCCGGTGTTTTCGGGCTCGTGACGATCGGCTTTCGCAAGCCGGTTCTGCCCGCGTGTTCCGGAAGGATGTCTGTGCCGGGCCTGCCCGACGGCCGCCCCTAAAATAAGCTGTTGCAATTTTTCTGGAATGGTGCGATAATGGTGCCCAATAAATTCAATTCGGGGAAAACCCCCATTGAAACTTGAACTTAGACTAGGTGCCTTCGCGCCGAAAGGATAGGGAGAAGACAGGATGACAAAGCAGACCATTACGGGCAAGCCGCTGCACAGGGCGGTGCCACAACTGGCTGAGGAGGCCCGGCGGGGGCTTCTCGCCCGCCGCGAATTTCTTGCCATGGCCTCCGCACTTGGGGTCACGACCGCGGCTGCCTATGGCATGCTCGGCTTGCCTACGCCCGCCCGGGCCATGGCGACACGCGGCGGCACCCTGCGCTACCAGACGGAAGTTCGTGCGCTCAAGGATCCACGTACGTGGGACTGGTCGCAGATAGCCAATTATTGCCGCGGCTGGCTCGAATATCTTGTCCAGTACAACATCGACGGCACATTCGAGGGCAAGCTGCTGGAGAGCTGGGAAGTCAATGACGATGCCAGTGCCTATACGCTGAACGTCCGCAAGGGTGTGAAATGGAACAATGGCGATGACTTCACCGCCGAAGACGTGGCCTACAACATCGATCGCTGGTGCGAGGCCGATTTCGAAGGCAACTCCCAGGCGGGCCGGATGAATGCGCTGATCGACCCGGAAACCAAGCAGGCCTATACCGGGGCCATCGAGGTCACGGGGTCCCACACCGTACAGCTCAGTCTGCCGAACCCCGATATCACCCTTATCGCGGGCATGGCGGACTATCCGAGCGCAATCGTGCACCAGTCCTATGACAGCAACAACCTGATCGATTCACCGGGCACCGGCGCGTATCTGCCGGAATCCCTGGAGGTCGGTGTGAAGGGCGTGGTGGTCCGCAACCCCGACCATAAATGGTGGGGCGAGACCGCGTATTTGGACCGTCTGGAAGCCATTGACAGCGGCACCGACCCGGCTGCATGGGTTGCAGCCGCCGAATCGGGCGATGTAGACATGCTCTATGAGACGGTTGGCGATTTCATCGATGTGATGGATGGGCTTGGCTGGGAACGTTCGGAGGCGATCACGGCCAGTACCATCGTGATCCGTGGCAACCAGGATGCGATGGTAGACGGCAAACATATCTACGCCGATGTCCGGGTCCGCCGGGCGCTGGCGCTGGCGGTGGACAATTCGGTCTGCCTGGAGCTCGGTTATGCGGGGCGTGGTCAGGCGGCAGAGAACCACCATGTCTGTCCGATCCATCCGGAATATGCGCAGCTGCCTCCGCTGGAGGTCAATCGCCAGAAGGCCAAGGAACTCATGGAGGAGGCCGGCGTGGGGGATATCGAGCATGAGCTCATTTCCGTCGATGATGACTGGCGGCGCAACACCACCGATGCAGTTGCCGCGCAGCTGCGGGAGGCGGGGATCAAGGTCAAGCGCACGATCCTGCCGGGGACGACGTTCTGGAACGACTGGGCGAAATTCCCGTTCAGCTCGACGAACTGGAACCAGCGGCCGCTCGGCACTCAAGTGTTGGGTCTTGCCTACCGTTCCGGCGAAGCCTGGAATGAATGCGCGTTTTCGAACAAGGAGTTTGACCGGCTCCTGGCCGAGGCGAATGCGCTTTCGAATGCCGACAAGCGGCGGAAGGTCATGGCCAAGCTGGAAAAGATCATGCAGGACGAAGGCGTGATCATCCAGCCGTATTGGAGGTCGCTCTATCGCCATCACAAGGCGAATGTGGTCAATGCGGCCATGCATCCGACCTTCGAAATTCACGTCCACGATATCGGTCTCACAGGCTGACCAGTCAGGCGGCGCGGGAGCCCCGGGCATTCCGGGGCTCCCGCAACGCCATCGACGTGAAAAGCAAATAATCACGCCTGCGATCAGGTACTGCAGACCCAGGTCAGCTGGATGCTGATGTTTCTTCTCTGACGCAGTGGAGTCATGTTGCTGACGGCAGGATGTCTCACATTGGTTGTGTTTTTTCTGACAAATCTTCAGCCAAATCTCGAAAAACTTGCCAAAAACCAGGCGAATGTACGCATGACCGACGCCTAGGTAGTGTCCTGGCTTGAGAAGCGCGGCTATGCGCAACCCATGCTGGTGCGTTACGGCGAATGGCTCGGCGTCCTGCCGGGGTGGCAGCGGATGGACGAAGACGGAACGCTCACCGGCACTGCATCCGTGCCGGTGTTCCGGCGGAGGACACATTCCGCTATTGCGGGGTCCGGCAGGGGGATCTGGGCGACTCCTCGATCTTCAAGGAGGGGGTCGGGGTCATCGTCGCACGGTGGCTGGTGCTTGCCGGCAAGCTGATGTGATGGGTGCTGCCTTCGCCAAGCGGGATGTCGTCGCCGCTGCCGAGGATCTTGCCGCCGACCCCCTGGAAGTCGAGGAGATCGTGCTCGAATGCACGAATATGAGTCCGTATACGGCCGCCATTCGCCGCGCGACCGGACTGCCCCGGGCGGTGCCCGAGATGCGCTTGCCGCCCGGCTCCCGGAATTGCTGGATCCCGGTGTTTTTCGGGCGTGACGATCGGCTTTCGCAAGCCGGTTCCGTCCGAGTGTTCCGGAAGGATGTCTGTGCCGGGTCTGCCCGATGACCGCTCCAAAAATAAGCTGTTGCAATTTTTCTGGAATGGTGCGATAATGGTGCCCAATAAATTCAATTCGGGGAAAATCCCCACTGAAACTTGGACTTAAGGATAGGGAGAAGACGGGATGACAAAGCAGACCATTACGGGCAAGCCGTTGCACAGGGCGGTGCCACAACTGGTTGAGGAGGCCCGGCGGGGGCTTCTCGCCCGTCGTGAATTTCTTGCCATGGCCTCCGCACTCGGAGTCACGACCGCTGCTGCCTATGGCATGCTCGGCTTGCCTACGCCCGCCCGGGCCATGGCGATTCGCGGCGGCACCCTGCGCTACCAGACGGACGTTCGTGAGCTCAAGGATCCACGTACGTTTGACTGGTCGCCGATGGGCAATTTCTGCCGCGGCTGGCTCGAATATCTTGTCCAGTACAACATCGACGGCACATTCGAGGGCAAGCTGCTGGAGAGCTGGGAAGTCAATGACGATGCCAGTGCCTATACGCTGAACGTCCGCAAGGGTGTGAAATGGAACAATGGCGATGACTTCACCGCCGAAGACGTGGCCTACAACATCGATCGCTGGTGCGATGCCACCTTCGAAGGCAATTCCGTGGCGGCCCGGATGAATGCGCTGGTCGACCCGGAAACCAAGCATGCCTATACCGGGGCCATTGAGGTCACGGGGTCCCACACCGTACAGCTCAATCTGCCGAACCCCGATATCACCATCATCGCGGGCATGGCGGACTATCCGAGCGCAATCGTGCACCAGTCCTATAACACCAACAACCCGATGGATTCGCCGGGCACCGGCGCGTATCTGCCGGAATCCCTGGAGGTCGGTGTGAAGGGCGTGGTGGTCCGCAACCCCGACCATAAATGGTGGGGCGAGACCGCGTATTTGGACCGTCTGGAAGCCATCGACAGCGGCACCGACCCGGCTGCATGGGTTGCAGCCGCCGAATCGGGCGATGTAGACATGCTCTATGAGACGGTGGGCGAATTCATCGATGTGATGGATGGGCTTGGCTGGGAACGTTCGGAGGCGGTCACGGCCAGTACCGTCGTGATCCGTACCAACCAGGATGCGATGGTAGACGGCAAACAAGTCTACGCCGATGTCCGGGTCCGCCGGGCGCTGGCGCTGGCGGTGGACAATTCGGTTTGCCTGGAGCTCGGTTATGCGGGGCGTGGTGGGGTGGCAGAGAACCACCATGTCTGTCCGATCCATCCGGAATATGCGCAGCTGCCTCCGCTGGTGGTCGATCGCCAGAAGGCCAAGGAACTCATGGAGGAGGCCGGCATGGGGGATTTCGAGCATGAGCTCATTTCCGTCGATGATGACTGGCGGCGCAATACCTCCGATGCGGTGGCCGCGCAGCTGCGGGAGGCGGGGATCAAGGTCAAGCGCACGATCCTGCCGGGGGCGACGTTCTGGAACGACTGGGCGAAATACCCGTTCAGCTCGACGGACTGGAACCAGCGGCCGCTCGGCGTCCAAATCTTGGGTCTTGCCTATCGTTCCGGCGAACCTTGGAATGAATGCGCGTTTTCGAACGAGGAGTTTGACCGGCTCCTGTCCGAGGCGAATGCGATTTCGAATGCCGACAAGCGGCGGAAGATCATGGCCAAGCTGGAAAAGATCATGCAGGACGAAGGCGTGATCATCCAGCCGTATTGGAGGTCGCTCTATCGCCATCACAAGGCGAATCTGGTCAATGCGGCCATGCATCCGACCTTCGAAATTCACGTCCACGACATCGGTTTCGCAGGCTGACCCGCCAGGGCGGCGCGGGAGACCCGGACATTCCGGTTCTCCCGCAACGCCATCGACGTGAAAAGCAAATAATCATGCCTGCGATCAGGTACTGCAGACCAAGGCCAGCTGGATGCTGACATTTCTTCTCCGACGCAGTGGAGTCATGTTGCTGACGGCAGGATGTCTCACATTGGTTGTGTTTTTTCTGACAAATCTTCAGCCAAATCTCGAAAAACTTGCCAAAAACCAGGCGAATGTACGCATGAGCGACGCCCAGGTAGTGTCCTGGCTTGAGAAGCGCGGCTATGCGCAACCCATGCTGGTGCGTTACGGCGAATGGCTCGGCGTCCTGCCGGGGTGGCGGCGGATGGACGAAGACGGCACGCTCACCGGCCGTTGCGTCCGTTACGGTGTTTCCGCGGAGGACACATCCGGCTATTGCGGGGTACTGCAGGGGGATATGGGCGATTCCTCGGTCTTCAAGGAGGAGGTCGGGGTCATCATCGCAAGGCGGCTGGCGCTTACCGGCAAGCTGATGTGGTGGGTGATGCTGCTCATGGTGCCGATGGCGCTGGTCATCGGCGTTCTGGCCGGCATGCGTGAGGGTTCCAAGCTCGACCGCACACTGTCGAGCTTCTCGATCGCAAGCACGGCGACGCCGGAATACGTGTCCGGCGTCATCTTCATCGCCGTCTTTGCCAGTTCAATCGGCGGGCTGAAGTGGTTCAAGGGTTCGGCGACCTCGGCCATGGACAATCTGACCTGGGAGAATTTCACCTTGCCGGTCGTGACCATGTCGCTGTACGGCATGGGCTACATCGCGCGCATGACGAGGGCTTCGATGTCCGAGGTGATGACCGCGCAATATGTCCGCACGGCCCGCCTGAAGGGCGTAAGTTTTCCCACGATCGTAATCCGGCATGCACTCCGGAATGCGCTGATCGCGCCCTTCACGGTCATCATGCTGCAGTTTCCGTGGCTGCTGACGGGTGTGGTGATCGTGGAGACGCTCTTCAACTACAAGGGGTTCGGCTGGACCCTGGTGTCGGCGGCGTCGAACAACGATGTCGAGCTGCTGCTCGGTTGCTCGGTCGTGGCGGTGCTCGTCGTGCTGGTGACGCAACTGATCTCGGATATTGGCTATGTCTATCTCAATCCCCGAATCCGGGTGAACTGATGGGGAGGCCGCAGAGGTGCTGAATTGGGGCCAGATTTTTGGCCTGGCAGTCTGGCAGTTTCTTCCCGTCTGGATCGCACTGGCCGGGATTTTCGCTCTGTCCTTTGGGTTCCGCCACCGGCTTGGCCTGTACGGGCGGATATTCGAAAGCTGGATCGGGTCGATCGGCTTCGGCCTCGTGATGTTCTGGCTGTTCACCGCGCTGTTCGCCGACCAGATCGCCGTGTTCGATCCCCTTGATCAGATCTCCGGGATGAAGAACAAGCGCCCCGGCGAGCCGGTGCCCGGACTCGGCGACGAATATCCGGTGCACTATTTCCTGCTCGGCGGCGACAACCTTGCCCGCGATGTATTCAGCCGGATGATCCACGGCTCCCGGATCGTGCTTGCGATTGCGCCGGCAGCAACGACCTTCGCCTTTATGGTCGGGCTCACGCTTGGTCTGCCGGCGGGATATTTTTCCGGCCGGCTCGATACGGTGCTGAGTTTCCTGGCCAATCTGGTGCTGGCCTTCCCGGTGATCCTGCTCTTCTACCTTCTGGTCACCCCAGAGATCCGGGTCACCGGCATCCCGATCGCCATCGCCGCTGTGATGTTTCTGTTTCCGGTGGTTTTCTTCACAATCCTGTTTTACAGCCGCTTCGAAACACAACCTAGACGGCTCGCCATCTATCTCGCGATCACGCTCACACTCGGTCTCTGGGTCTATATCGGGCTGGCGTTCAACTCCGACCCGTTCGGGGTCTTTTCGATGGATCCGAACCTGCTGAACATTTTTGTCTCGGTGGTGTTCGTCAATTCGCCCACGGTGTTCCGCATCGTCCGCAGCCTGGCACTCGACATCAAGACACGGGACTATGTTGCTGCTGCACAGACCCGGGGCGAGGGGCCTTGGTACATCATGCTCTGGGAGATTTTGCCGAATGCGCGCGGACCGCTGATCGTCGATTTCTGCCTCCGCATCGGCTACACGACCATCCTGCTCGGTACCTTGGGATTCTTTGGCCTTGGCGTCAGTCCCGAAAGCCCTGATTGGGGATCGACCATCAATGAGGGCCGCAAACTCCTGTCCATCTACCCACATCCGGCATTGCCACCGGCATTGGCGCTGATGAGCATGGTGCTGGGCCTCAATTTGCTCGCGGACGGTCTGCGCGAACAGTCATTGAAGGACTGAAGAAGGAGCTCCGCATGCAAGACGGGTCACAGGCGAACAGCGAGCCGGTATTGGAGATCGACCAGCTTTCGATCAGTTTCTTTACCCGCCTCGGCGAGATTCCGGCGGTTATGGATTTTTCCTGCACGGTGCGCCCCGGCGAGGCGATGGGGCTTGTCGGGGAGTCCGGCTGCGGCAAATCGACCGTTGCCCTCGGGGTGATGCGGGATCTGGGCGTCAATGGCCGCATTGTCGGCGGCTCGATCAAGTTCAAGGGCCGGGACATGGGGGAGATGAGCGCGGGGGAGCTTCGGGGTCTGCGGGGATCCGAGATTGCCATGATCTACCAGGAGCCGATGGCCTCCCTCAATCCGGCGATGAAGGTCGGCAGGCAGTTGATGGAGGTCCCGATCATCCATGAGGGGGCGTCCCGGGCTGAGGCCGAGAAGCTGGCAATCGAAATGGTCACGGCCGTAAAACTGCCGGATCCGCAGCGAATTCTGCGCAGCTTTCCGCATCAGCTTTCCGGAGGACAGCAGCAACGCATTGTCATCGCCATGGCGTTGATGTCGAAGCCGGCCTTGCTGATTCTGGACGAACCGACAACCGCCTTGGATGTCACCGTCGAGGCCGGCATCGTCAATCTGGTCAAGGATCTCGGGAAGCAGTTCGGCACTTCCATGCTGTTCATCTCCCACAATCTGGGTCTGGTTCTCGATGTCTGTGACCGTCTTTGTGTGATGTATTCCGGGGAAGCGGTCGAGACCGGCTCCATCGAGGAAGTCTTCGACCACATGCGCCACCCCTATACGCAAGGTCTGTTCCGCTCGATCCCGCTGCCGGGGGCTGACAAGCACGCTCGCCCGCTGATCGCGATACCGGGAAATTTTCCGCTCCCGCACGAGCGGCCGCCAGGATGCAATTTCGGGCCGCGATGCAGTTATTTCCAGGAGGGTCTGTGCAACGTGGGCGAGATTCCGATGGACAGGCTCCCGGACCGAGAGCGGCATGAAACACGCTGCCTGCGCTGGCGGGAAATTGACTGGAGCGCTCCCGTTGTGAGCAACAGCGAACTCGTCGCCGTGGAGCCGGGACCGATTGTGCTGAAAGTCGACAATCTGCAGAAATACTATGAGGTGGCAGCCAATGCGCTGTTTGGCGGTGGCAAAAAACGCGTCATCAAGGCCAACGAGGAAGTCAGCCTGGAAATGCGGGAGGCCGAAACGCTGGCCCTGGTGGGGGAGTCGGGCTGCGGCAAATCGACTCTTGCCAAAGTCCTCATGGGTCTTGAAACCTCGACTGGAGGCGCGATCACGCTCGGCAATATCGGCATCGAGTCGGAGCCGATCGAGAAGCGGTCTACGCGCACCGTCGCCTCGATCCAGATGGTTTTTCAGAATCCGTTCGACACGCTCAACCCCTCGCATTCGATCGGGGGGCAGATCATACGGGTGCTCGAGAAGTTCAAGATCGGCAAGACCACTGCCGAACGCGAGGAGCGCATGCTGGAGCTTCTGGATCTGGTGAAGCTTCCGCGTGAATTCGCCAAGCGCATGCCGCGGCAGCTGTCGGGCGGGCAGAAACAGCGGATCGGCATTGCCCGCGCTTTTGCGGGGGAGCCCGAGCTGGTCGTGGCCGACGAGCCGGTCAGCGCGCTCGACGTTTCCGTGCAGGCAGCGGTTACCGATTTGCTGATGGAGCTGCAGCGCAAGAGTCGCATCACCATGCTGTTCATCAGCCATGACCTGTCGCTCGTGCGCTATCTCGCGGACCGGGTGATCGTGATGTATCTCGGCCATGTGCTGGAGAGCGGCACCACCGACCAGATCTTTGCGCCGCCCTACAATCCCTATACGGAGGCCCTGCTTTCCGCTGTTCCGATCGCGGACACCCGGGTTATCAAGCAGCACATCGTGCTGGAGGGGGATATACCCTCGGCCATGAATCCGCCGAGCGGCTGTCCGTTCCAGACCCGGTGCCATCGCAAGCGGGAAGTTCCCGGCAATCTCTGCGAGATCGAAGTTCCGCCGATGCGGGAGATCCAGGGCGGGCACAGCATCAAATGCCATCTGGCCCAGGAGATCTTTGACCAGATGAGGCCCATCGTGATGCTCGCGGAAGATCAGCCGACGGAAAAGGGCGCCGAGCATACGGTTTGACGGAAGCTCCCGATACCGGTATCCGCTTCCCGGCGGGCGGTTAGCTCAGTTGGTAGAGCACAGCGTTCACATCGCTGGGGTCACTGGTTCGAGTCCAGTACCGCCCACCATTTTCTGCCTCCATGCTGCCGCGGAGCCATCCTGACGGGATTTCTGGCCGCCGAAACCCTCGCAGACCGGTCTCCTGATGCCCCCGCTACGCGTACGGGTTCCGGAGCAGGGCACCGTTCCCGTCACGCCTCCCTTCCAATCTGCTCGATCTCAAAAGGGGTCGACTGGTAGACCTCGTTGATCCAGTTGCCGAGCAGAAGATGCGCCTGCGAGCGCCAGCGATTGGCCGGGGGACGGGCGGGATCGTCCTCCGGGAAATAATTCACGGGGAGGTCGATCGGAAGGCCGCGGGCGGCATCGCGCCGGTATTCGCGGGCCAGGGAATCGGTGTCATATTCGATATGGTTGAACATGTAGAGAGCTCTTCGACCCGGTTCTTCGAGAAGGCAGAGCCCCGCCTCATCCGAACTGGCCAGCACGTTGATCCCGCTCCCGGAAACCAGATCTGACTCGCGCACCTCGGTATGGCGGGATACCGGGATCAGGAAATTATCCGCGAGCCCCCGAAGATAGGGCGAGGTACGGCTGCGGGACTGGTGCCGGTAGCACCCGAACATCTTGGCCGGAAGCATGTGCTTCGGGATCCCGTGCCAGTGATAGAGCATCGCCTGCGCCCCCCAGCAAATTCCGACCACCGAATGCACATGGGTGTCTGCCCAGGCGAACAGCCGGGTCAGTTCGGACCAGTAATAGACCTCCTCGAAGGAGAGGCGCTCGACCGGAGCACCGGTGATTACCATTCCGTCGAAGCGCTGGTCGCAGACCTCTTCCGGCACCCGATAGGCACTGAGCACATTGTCCGGGGCCGGGCTTTTCGGGTGGTGCGTGGCCATCCGCAGCAGGGTCAGTTCAATCTGCAGCGGCGTGGCCCCGAGAAGCCGGGCGAATTGCGTCTCGGTCTCGGTCCGGATCGCCGTCGGCATCAGATTGACCAGGGCGATCTGCAGGGGCCGGATGTCCTGCCGGATGGCGGCCTCTTCCGTCATCACCATGACGCCTTCCTCAAGGAGGACGGTTTGAGAGGCCAGGCCCGTGGGGATTTTGATGGGCATTTTCGTAGGGGCTGTACGAGCGGCTCTAGCCGGTGCTGCGGCGGTCGATCGCCCCGGCGATCAGCTGGTTGAATTCCTCGGCCGTTCGGGCTGCGGCCAGTTCGTCCGCTTCGACCGCTGCCCCCCAGCGCCGCGCAAGTCCCTCATAGCGCGGCAGGCGGTGTTCGATGAGACGGCCAAAGGCGTCCCGCAGGAACCCGGCAGGGTCGATCTCGGCTTCGGGCCGCTGGCCGCAATGATTCTTCCACATTTCCAGGAGAAAGATTTCATCGAAATACATCGGCTTGGGATGCTGGTCGAAACGCCGGAGCAGGGTTTCCCGATCCGCCTCGGAGGCCCGGATATAGACCGGCACCATATGCTCCGCGATCCGTGTGAATAACGGGTCCTGAGGGTCCGCGGGGTCCGCGAGCTCGCAGACGCTGCCGCTCGCATCGCATGCGAAGCAGTCATAGCCATAGATCTCCCGGGCCCGATCCAGGAACTCCCCGGCGTCCCGGGTTGCCGTGATCTCGGCTTCGCGGTGCCGCCGCTGGCGGCGGCAGTATTCCTCGAAGGACAGACCGCCCCGCGCCGGGTCACCGGGAGCGCCGATATAGGTGGACAGCAATGCCAGGTTGTCGAAGGCGAGATTCGGGTGGATCTGGATCGAGTCAGAGCGCAGGAGGTCACGAAAAAGCGAAACCTCCATCGCGGTCCGCTTGAGCATGTCGGAAATCTGCTGGCCGAGATAGTGGGTGCCGATCCGGTAGTCGACGGAATAGTGATACCAGCTGCCCGTCTGCCGGAGCCGGTCGGCGGCACGGGTCTTGCCCACGCCGGACATCCCGAACAGGAACACGGCCTTGCGCGTATCGGCGAGATATGCGTCGCCCGTTTCATAGCGCATCGCCCGCACTCCAGATCACGGCGGTCCGTCCCGGCGCCGACATGCCATCGGCTGCATCCAGGCAGCGGCAGCCGGAGGAGAGGATACCCCAGATGACGGGCCAGGTGCAGGAGGGAGAACAGGAGTCCGCACCCGGGGGGCCCGAAAAGAGGCCCGTCCTTCCGCGGGGGCGGGGGTGACGGTGCCGGCCCTCGGGACGGATTGATCTCGGATGGGTGATTGACCTTGTGCGTGGATGGTTCTAAAACCTATCCTGTGGCGCGGCGTGCGCGCCCCGTGTGATGAAAGGCCGGTTCGATGTCGCTTCCGACTTTTGTCATTGTAGTGGTAGGCTAGCGCGGGCCGGGACCGAAAGGGACCGTCCGCGCGCAAGAGCCTGTATCCGGCTCTCCATTTTCGAAAAATCGAAAAGCGCACGACACCGGACCGTCCTTTCCCACCTGACCTGACATCGGGAGGTTCGCAGATGACGGACGACATCACCGGTGCCCAAATCGTTGTCCGGAGTCTCATAGACCACGGCGTTGATGTGGTCTTTGGATATCCGGGCGGCGCGGTGCTGCCGATCTATGACGCGCTTTTTGACGAGCACAAAATTCGCCACATCCTGGTGCGCCACGAGCAGGGGGCCGCCCATGCCGCGGAAGGCTATGCCCGTTCGACCGGACGGCCCGGCGTGTTGCTGGTCACCAGCGGCCCGGGTGCCACCAACGCGGTCACCGGCCTGACCGACGCGCTGATGGATTCGATTCCGATCATCTGCCTCACGGGACAGGTTCCGACCTTTCTCATCGGCAGCGATGCCTTCCAGGAGGCGGACACCGTGGGAATCACCCGCCCCTGCACCAAGCACAACTGGCTGGTCAGCGATGTCAGCCGCCTGTCCCAGACGCTGCACGATGCGTTTTATGTCGCGACCGCGGGCCGGCCCGGCCCGGTGGTGGTGGACATTCCCAAGGACGTGCAGTTCGCGACCGCTGCCTACACCCCCGTTTCCAACACCCCCCATCCGTCCTACCGACCGATCGTCAAGCCCGACCCGACGGCCCTCGAGCAGGCCGTGCGTCTGCTCGAGACGGCCGAACGGCCGCTTTTCTACACCGGCGGCGGGGTTATCAATTCGGGTCGCGAGGCCTCCACCTTGCTGCGCGAATTCGTCGGTGCCACCGGTTTCCCGGTCACCTCCACCCTGATGGGCCTCGGTGCCTACCCGGCCTCCGGCTCGAATTGGCTGGGCATGCTGGGCATGCACGGGACCTATGAGGCCAATCTCGCCATGCATGGCTGCGACCTGATGATCGCCGTCGGGGCCCGGTTCGACGACCGGATCACCGGGCGCATCGACGCGTTCTCTCCCAACTCACGCAAGATCCAGATCGATATCGACCCGTCCTCGATCAACAAGAACATCCCGGTGGATGTTTCGGTGGTGGGCGATGCCGGATATGCGCTGGAGCGGATGCTGGAGGTGTGGAAGTCGGCCGGCCGGCAAACCGCGGCCGATGCGGTGGCGGCCTGGTGGGCGCAGATCCGCGAATGGAAGGCGGTCGATTGCCTCGACTACCAGAACTCCGACCAGATCATCAAGCCGCAATATGCCCTCCAGCGCCTTCGCGAGCATCTACGCGGCCAGGATGCCTACGTCACCACCGAAGTCGGCCAGCACCAGATGTGGGCGGCACAGCATCTTGCCTTCGAGGAGCCGCATCGCTGGATGACTTCCGGCGGGCTGGGCACGATGGGGTATGGTCTGCCAGCCGCGGTCGGGACGCAGGTCGCCCATCCCGACAGTCTGGTGGTCGATGTTTCCGGGGAGGGGTCGTTCCTGATGGTGATGCAGGAAATGTCCACCGCCGTGCAGTACAAGCTGCCGGTCAAGGTCTTCATCCTGAACAACCAGTATCTGGGCATGATCCGCCAGTGGCAGGAGCTACTGCATGGCGAGCGCTACGCGCACAGCTATTCGGAGGCGCTGCCGGACTTCGTCAAACTGGCCGAGGCGTTTGGCTGTCATGGAATCCGCTGCCAGGATCCGGCTGATCTCGATGCCCGGATCACCGAGATGATCGAGTACGACGGGCCGGTGATCTTCGACTGCGTGGTCGATCCGAGCGAAAACTGCTACCCGATGATCCCCTCGGGAAAGGCGCATAACGAAATGATTCTTGGCAGGGATGCGAGTTCCGAAAGCACCACCATCGACGCGGCCGGAAAGGTGATGGTGTAGCCGATGCCGGAGCCGACGCAGGAAATCCGCCCCCACACTCTTTCGGTTCTGGTGGAGAACGAGGCCGGCGTGCTGGCCCGTGTGATCGGGCTGTTCTCGGGCCGGGGCTACAACATCGAATGCCTGACGGTGGGCGAGGTCGATGCTGCACGGCATCTGTCGCGAATCACCATTGTGACCGCAGGATCTGGTATGGTCATCGAGCAGATCAAGGCCCAGCTCGGGCGGCTGATTCCGATCCATGCGGTGACCGACCTCACGGTGGACGGGTTTGCGGTCGAGCGTGAACTCGCCCTCGTCAAGCTCCGCTCGACCGGCGAGAAGCGGGTCGAGGCGTTGCGGTTGCGGGATGCGTTTCGTGCCCGGGTGGTCGACGCCACCCTTGAGAGTTTTGTCTTCGAGGTGACCGGAGCATCGGAAAAAATTGACGCCTTCATCGAGCTCGTGCGCCCGCTCGGTCTCGTCGATGTCAGCCGGACCGGGGTGGTGGCGATCACGCGCGGCCCCGAGGCCATGTAGCCGAAGCAGAAATCAGGAGGATCGCGGATGCGTGTGTATTACGATCGGGATTGTGACGTCCGTCTCGTCAAGGATTCCAAGGTCGCCATCGTCGGATATGGCTCGCAGGGGCATGCCCATGCCCTCAACCTGCGGGATTCCGGGGTCAGCAATGTTGCGGTAGCCCTGCGCGCCGGATCGTCTTCGGCCGAGAAGGCGGAGGCCGAGGGGTTGCGTGTGATGACCGTGGCCGAGGCCGCCGCCTGGTGCGACCTCATCGTCATGCTGACGCCGGACGAGTTGATGGCCGACATTTTCCGCGACGAGATCGCACCCAACCTGCGTGACGGTGCGGCGGTCGGCTTCGCGCATGGCCTCAACATCCATTTCGGGCTGGTCTCGCCCAAGGACACCATCGATGTGGTGATGATGGCGCCGAAGGGGCCCGGTCATACGGTGCGCAACGAATTTCTTGGCGGCGGCGGCGTGCCCTGCCTGGTCGCAGTCGCCAACGATGCCACCGGACATGCGCTGGAGACAGCCCTGGCCTACTGCTCGGCGATCGGCGGCGGCCGCGCCGGCATCATCGAGACCACCTTCCAGGAAGAGTGCGAAACCGACCTGTTCGGCGAGCAGGCGGTCCTCTGTGGCGGCATGGTTGAGCTGATCCGCAGTGGTTTCGAGACGCTGGTCGAGGCGGGGTATGCGCCGGAGATGGCGTATTTCGAATGCCTGCACGAGGTCAAGCTGATTGTCGACCTGATCTATGAGGGCGGAATTGCCAATATGAACTATTCGATCTCCAATACCGCCGAATATGGAGAGTATGTCTCCGGCCCGCGCCTGCTTCCGAAAGCCCATACCAAGAAGGTGATGCGCGAGATTCTCGACGATATCCGTTCCGGACGTTTCACACGCGACTGGATCGCGGAATGTCAGGCCGGGCAGCCCTCCTTCAAGGCCATCCGGCGGCTCAATGATTCGCATCAGGTCGAGGAGGTCGGAGGCAAACTCCGGGCTATGATGCCGTGGATCGAGGCCGGCCGGCTGGTCGACAAGAAAAAGAACTAGAATTTGCGTCACGCGGCGGCGGCGGTAGGTTGCGCGGCGTACAAGAAAATCTGTGAGGTAGCGTGGCGAATGTCATTCTCATCGTGCATCTGCTGATCGCGGTCGTTCTGGTCGCGGTCGTGCTGTTGCAACGCTCCGAAGGCGGGGCATTGGGCATCGGTGGCGGTGGCGGTGGCATGATGTCGGGCCGTGCGGCCGCGACCGCGCTCACCAAACTCACCTGGGGGCTGGGGGCGGCCTTCGTCGCCACCAGCATGATGCTGACGGTCTTGGCGGTCCGTGCCAACCGGGACACCACCGTGATCGAAACACAGGATGTGGATGGGGGTGGGGTCGAGATATTGGTTCCGGATCTTGGGGACGCGCCGGCCACGCCTCCGGTCGATGAGCCGGAGGCTGGCGAGCCGGAGCCGGAGACCGACGGATAGCGCCCGTCAGGTTTCTAGACCCCAGGAAACGATCGTGGGGGCCCAGCACGTCTGCACCCGCTTCTTGATATTCTGCAGATACTGACGGTGGTTCGGTTGCAGGGCCAGCAGGAACAGCACCCAATCGGTCCTGAACCCCGTGATGCAGGCGTCCGGGGTCCGGGACCGCAATGCGCACAGTTGGGCCGGAATAAAAATATCGCGGTTCACTCTGGGGAAATGCTGGTAGATCAGCAGGGACTTGCCGCAATTCCAGAGGGCTTTGATTTCGTCCCAGTAGACGTATTTGCACGAATCCTTGTGGCCGACAGACGTGGATTTCACCTCGATTCCGTTGTCGGGATCCAGGAAGACGAGATCGGTGCTTCGTGCTGCCTTCCGCAGGCCCGCAAACCAGGTCAGGCGCTCTGCGCGGAGGTCGGGCACGATCTTCCGGTAGAATTTTGCTCCCGGTAGCAGGTCGGTCTTCTCGATCAGGTGAACGCCTCTTCGTGCGCGGCTTTTTCTTGGTGTGTCGCACTGCAGGCACTTCCGGATCCCGTCATACAGAGCAGAATCGTGGCACCGCCCCTTCTCCGCCCTTTCGTCATCCGGGGTCAGCATCCAGGCCACCAGCAGGGACATCTTGCCGGGACCTGCAACAATCCGGAGCAGGCCATATTTGCGATAGTCGTTGATGTCACCGAAGTATTGATTTTTCATGGGGCTGTACTCTCACTCGGCTTCTGTGCTTTTGCGGTTGCCCGGAAACCCGAGTCCGCAATGCGGGATCCCCCGATGTCACGCAGCGCGACAGCGGGCCTGCAGATTTTCCTCAATCATCCCGATGGCGGCATCCGTTTCCGGAGCCTCGATCATCATCCAGCTACGCATCCGGTTGCGGTACCAGGTCGCCTGGCGCTTGGCATAGCGCCGGGTTTCGCGTTTCCCTTCCCGGACAGTATCGGCGAAGGATTGCTTCCCGGCCAGCAGGTCGAAAATATTCCTGGCTCCGACCGGCCGCATGCCCGGCAGGTCAGGGTCAGCGCCTCCCTCCAGAAGGCACTTCGCCTCGTCAATGGCACCGCCCGCCATCATTGCATCGAATCTGGCATCGATCCGCTGGACAAGCATGTCGCGCGGGGGCAGCAGCACTGCCGCCACCGTCTCGGCAACCGGCAGCAATGGCTCCGGTGTGCGTGCATGCCACTCGGCCAGTCCGGTACCGGTCTCTGCGAGCAGTTCCAGTGCCCGCGCGACCCGGCGGGGATTCCGGAGATCCAGCATTTTTCCGGTCGCCGGATCGCACCGGACCAGCCGGGCTGCGGCGGCGGGCAGGCCGTCCAGGGCGATCTGCCGGCCGATTTCCGCACGGGTCTGCGGCGAGACCGCAGGGATCGGTGCCAGGCCGCGGGTGAGGGCATCGAAATACAGCCCCGTGCCACCGGTCACGATCGGCAGCCGTCCGGCCTCGCGGGCGGTACGGATCTCGCCCCCGACCTCTCCGAGCCAGGTGCCGGCGGAGTAGGGATCGAGCACGGAGACATGGCCGAAAAGACGGTGCGGAGCAGCCTCAAGTACGGCCTCGTCGGGGCGGGCGGTCAGGACGCGCCATTCCCGGTAGACCTGCATGGCATCGGCGTTGACGATGACACCGTCAAAATTTCTGGCTACGGCCAGGGCAATCTCTGATTTCCCGCTTGCCGTGGGACCGGCGAGGAGCACGGCACGGACCGGTGCATCCGTCATTCCACGCGCCAGGTCCTTCCCTTGCGGAGCATGTCCGACACCGCTTGCAGGCGGGCTTCCGGCGGTGCGCTGTCACTCCTGCGCGGTGCGTGAGGCACCTGGGGCGCGGGATTGCGATAGAGAATTCCGAGCGGGACCGGGAAATCCGGGTTGGCAAACCCGGCGAGCAGTGTCGCGAGGGTCGGGTCGGTCTCGTCATGCACGAGCAGATCCCCGGTGGCTCCCGGGGCCTCCGGGTCGAAGGTGACCACTTCCGGTCGCAGGCTTCCCGGGGCGAGCCGGAATCCATGATCGGCATTGCGACCGAAGACGATGGGCTTGCCGTGCTCAAGGACCACGGTGTGATCGGGGGAGGTGGCCTTGGATGAGAGATTTGCGAAGGCGCCGTCGTTGTAGATCGGACAGTTTTGCAGGATTTCGACCAGTGCCGTTCCCCGGAAGGCGCGGGCCGCGGCGAGGGTCTGCCGAAGATGCTCCTGGTGGACGTCGACCACCCGGGCCACGAAGCGGGCACCGGAACCGAGCGCAAAGCGGCAGGGCTCTGCCGGGGTGTCGGGGGCGCCCCCGGGGGTCGATGGCGTAAGCACGCCGCGTTTTGTTGTGGGCGAGAATTGGCCCTTGGTCAGGCCGTAGATCTGGTTGTTGCAGAGCAGAATCTGCAGATCGACATTGCGGCGAAGGACGTGAAACAGGTGTCCGGCACCGATGCTCATCCCGTCACCGTCGCCCGTCACCACCCAGACATCGAGATCGGGCTGGACCGATTTGAGACCGGTGGCGACCGCGGGAGCCCGACCATGGATGGTGTGGAAGCCGAAGGTCGACATGTAGTACGGAAATCGTGCCGCGCAGCCGATGCCGGAGACGAAAGCGGTGCGATGGGTTTCGGCCCCGACATCGGCGAGCACCTGGCGTACGGCCTTGAGGATCGCATAGTCGCCGCAACCCGGGCACCAGCGCACTTCCTGGCCGCTGGCAAAATCCCGGGCACTCGCCGTTGCGGATTGGGGGGGCGTCATGGCAAGAAAACCGCTTCTGAAAATGCTGCGGGCGATGGACGGGTATTTGCGTCAGGGTCTGCCGACATGTCAACTTGGCAGCTTCCGGTCCGGGGACCGTCCGCATCCGGCAGAGCACGCCCCCGGGTGTCTTCGGAGAAGCCGAAAGCCGGAAACCTCATTGTGCTGCACGGATCGCGTCACTGATTTCGCGGGCGAGGAAAGGCTGGCCGGTGACCTTGTTGATCGGGGTGACCGGTTTGTCCACCTCGGTCTGCAACAGGGCTGCGAGCTGGCCCATATTCATCTCCGGCAGAAGGACGCGGTCAAAGCCGGCGAGAAGCTCGCCAAGATTGGAGGGCAGGGGCCAGATATGGCGGAGATGGATGTGCGATACATCCTCGCCGCGCGTCCGCGCCCGGAGCACGGCGACCCGGATGGCACCATGGGTTGACCCCCAACCGAGCACGGCGAGACGGCCTTTTTCGGCACCAATCTCGGGACGCAGGCGCGGCAGCGAATCCTGGACGGCGCGGATCTTGTCAAACCGGATTTGGGTCATGCGCTGATGGTTGGCCGGGGCATAGGACACGGCCCCGGTTTCCGCATCGCGCTCGAGCCCGCCGATCCGGTGCTCCAGCCCGGCCGTGCCGGGGATGGGCCAGGAGCGGGCCAGGGTCTTCGGGTCCCGGCGGAAAACCTGGAAATTCCCGGCCTCGGCGAAATGCGGGGCGAAGGCAGGAAAGTCGGCCTCGGTGAATTCCGGCAGCTTCCAGGGCTCGGCCGCGTTGGCGATATAGGCATCGGCGAGCAGGATGACCGGAGTCATGTGACGCAGGGCGATGCGGACCGCCTCCAGGGTGCAGTCAAACGCATCGGAGGCTCCCTGTGCGGCGAGCACAGGCAGGGGGATCCCGCCGTTTCGTCCGTAGACCGCGAGATTGAGATCGGACTGCTCGGCCTTGGTCGGCATGCCGGTCGAGGGGCCGGCGCGTTGCACATCGATGATCACCAGCGGCAGTTCGACGGCGGTGGCGAGGCCGATGGATTCGATCATCAGCGCAATCCCCGGACCGGAGCTGGCAGTGACGCCCAGGGCCCCGCCATAGGCCGCGCCGATCGCCGCGCAGGCCGCGGCAATTTCGTCCTCGGCCTGGAAGGTAGTGACATCGGGATCTTCGAACGCGGCGAGCCGGTGCAGAACCACCGAGGCCGGGGTGATCGGGTAGGACGCGTAGTACAGTTGCAGGCCCGCGAGCCGGGCTCCGGTGACGGCACCGAGCGCCAGCGCCTCGCCCCCGGTTATGGAACGGTAGAGACCCGGCTCAAGACGGGCGGGACCGATATCGTAGGTCGAGATCGAGGCGGAGAGTTCGTGGATCTCGCCATAGGCGTGACCGGCGCGGAGCGCGGCGACATTGGTTTCTGCGATGTCGGGATTCTTCAAAAACCGCTTTTTGATGGCATCCGCAACCCGGTCGGCATCGCGGTCGAACAGCCAGAGGGCGAGGCCGAGCGCCCACATGTTCTTGGCGCGCAATCCATCCTTGCGCCCGAGGCCGAACGGGGACACCGCGGCAAGGGTCTCCGCAGAGATGTCGATCTCGAGCAGCTGGAAACTGTCGAGGGTTCCGTCCTCGCGGGGGTCGCTGGCAAATCCCGCCTGGCGGCGAAGCCGCTCGGAGAGTCCCGACCGGTCCAGCACCAGAAGGCCGCCGCTGCGCAGATCCTGGTAATGGGCGGCCAGGGCTGCGGCATTGAAGGCAAACAATGCGTCCGGCTGGTCCCCATGGGTGCGGATCTCCGTGGAGCCGAGATTGATCGAAAAGGTCGAGACCCCGGAAAGGCTGCCCGCCGGAGCCCGGATCTCTGCCGGGTAGTCGGGAAAGGTCGCAAAATCATTGCCGAAATCGGCGGCCGCCTGGGTGAACAATTCCCCCGCGGTCTGCACCCCATCGCCGGAATCACCGGCAAAGCGCAGCCTTACGAAATCGATGCCCGGATGGAGGGGAACATTCACGTCATGACCGGAGCGCGGGCTGGCATTCATGGAGAACGGTTCCCGCACAGAGCGGCAGATGCGAATGGGAATGCCCGCGCCGGGGCAACAATCCAGTTCTCCAAATATAGCCAGTATGGACGGCAATGCCATTGCCGGAACAGGAGGGGAAACCGGCGGCGGGCTTGCGGAGGGCAGGGTTCGGCGGTAATAGGCAGGTATTCCGCACGTGGGCTGGGGGATCTGCCGCTACAGCGGCGGATCGCCACCGGTTGCCCGGCTGTTTGCCGGATCTGGCCCGCGGGTGTTCCAAACCGGAAACAGGAGGCTTCCTTGCAAATACCTGAATGCAGCATGCGCCAGCTTCTCGAAGCTGGCGTCCACTTCGGTCATCGCACCGACCGGTGGAATCCGCTCATGGCACCCTACATCTACGGCGCGCGCAGCGGCATCCATGTGATCGATCTGACCCAGACCGTTCCGCTTCTCCACCAGGCCCTTGTCGCCATCCACCAATGCGTGGCGAAAGGCGGGCGGCTGCTGATGGTCGGCACCAAATCCCAGGCCCGAGTGCCGGTTCGCGAGACCGCGGAGCAGGGGCAGCAATTTTACATCGACAACCGCTGGCTGGGCGGAACGCTGACGAACTGGAAGACGGTTTCGGGCTCGCTCGACCGGCTCGACCGGCTCGAACAGATGCTCGACAAGCCGGATGCCGGCTTCGCCAAGAAGGAGCGACTCCGTCTCGAGCGCCAGCGGGACAAGCTCCGTGTGGCCCTCGGGGGCATCCGGAAGATGAAGGAGAAGGGCATTCCGGAAATGCTGTTCGTGATCGACGTCAAGCAGGAGCGGTTGGCGATCCAGGAAGCGATCAAGACCAAGGTCCCGGTCGTCGCGGTGGTCGACACAAACTGCGACCCCACCGGAATCGACTATCCGATTCCGGGCAATGACGACGCTTCACGTGCGGTCGCCCTCTATTGCGATCTCGTGCTCCGGGTTCTGCTGGATGCGGTCGGAGAGCAACTCGCCTCGATCTCCAGCCAACGGGACGATGCCGTGGAGGTGCCGCTGGAGGGAGGGTCCGAATCTGCCGCAGAGGAGCCGGTGGACAAAAAGGTAAAAACCCCGGCCGCCGAAACGAAGCCACAACCCGTGGTGGTGGCGGAGGCCGAGATGGAGCCGCAGGCTGAAATTGCGGCTGAAGCAACCGGGGACGTGAAAACAGAGCCGCAGGCCGAAATCGCGGCCGAAGCAACCGGGGACGTGAAAGCAGAGCCGCAGGCCGAAATCGTGGCCGAAGCAACCGGGGACGTGAAAGCAGAGCCGCAGGCCGAAATCGTGGCCGAAGCAACCGGGGACGTGAAAGCAGAGCCGCAGGCCGAAATCGTGGCCGAAACAACCGGGGACGTAAAAACAGAGCCGCAAGCCGACAGCCCGACGGAAGAAGCCGAGGCCGCCGAAACCCCCACGCCGTCGTCCTGACCCCGGAAAGCAGGAGACCCCCCATGTCCGTATCCGTGAGCCTGGTCAAGACGTTACGGGCGCAGACCTCGGCCGGTGTCCTCGATTGCCGCAAGGCCCTCGATGCCTGCAAGGGTGATCTTGAGGCCTCGGTCGACTGGCTGCGCCAGAAGGGGCTGTCGGATGCGGCCAAGAAATCCGGTCGCGTGGCGGCCGAGGGACTGGTGGGGCTCTGGGAGAACGGCCGCGAAGGTGTCCTCGTGGAGGTCAATGCAGAGACCGATTTTGTGGCACGCGGCACGGAGTTCCAGGCGCTGGTGACGGAGGTCGTGGAAGCGGCCCGGCGGAAGGGCCCGGAGCTGGAGAAGATCCTGGCCGCATGCGCGTCCGAGGGCAGCCCCGGCATTGCCGAGCGGATCCAGGAAACCATTGCCAAGGTCGGCGAGAACCTGGTCTTGCGCCGTGCGGACCGGCTGGAAGCCGGGTCCGGGCGGATCGTGTCGTATCTGCACAATGTCGCAGGTCCCGGCCTCGGCCGGATCGGCGTACTCGTCGCGGTCGAATCGGAGGTTGAGGACGGGCAGGCGCTGAGCCTCCTCGGCCGGCAGCTCGCGATGCATGTCGCCGCCTCGCAGCCCTTGGCGGTGGAGGCCTCCGGGATGGATGCTGGCGTGCTCGAGCAGGAGCGCAAGATCTACGAGGAGCAGGCCGCGGACTCCGGCAAGCCCCCGAATGTGGTCGAGAAGATGGTTGAGGGCAGGATCCGGAAGTTCCTTCAGGCCAGCTGCCTGCTGCAGCAGGATTTCGTGATTGATCCGGAGGTCACTGTCGGTGCTGCCCTGGAGCGCGCCTCCGGCGAACTCGGGGCACCGGTGCGGGTGAGCGGCTTCCGACGTTTTGCCGTCGGGGAGGGGGTCGAGAAGGACAGGAGTGATTTCGCGGCCGAAGTCGCGGCCATAACCGGCAGTTGACCGTGGAGCGCGGGAGATGAGCAGCAACCCGCAACCGAACAAGGGCACCGGCCGCAGACGGGTGCTTCTGAAAATCTCCGGCGAATTGCTGGGTGGGGAAGGGGCGTTTGGGATCTCCGCCGAGCGGATCGAGGAACTGGTTGCCGGCGTCTGCGCGGCCCGCGCCCTCGACATGGAAATCGGCCTGGTGATCGGAGGCGGCAACATCTTCCGCGGCCTGACCGCGTCCGACTACGGGCTCGACCGGGTGGTGGCCGACCAGATGGGCATGCTCGCCACGGTGATGAATGCGCTGGCGGTGCAGAGTGTCTTCGAACGACAGGGCGCGGTCACCCGGGTGCTCTCGGCACTCCCGATCACATCCGTCTGCGAGCCATATATCCGCCGCCGCGCCATGCGCCATCTCGAGAGGGGGCGGATCGTGATTTTTGCCGCCGGCACCGGCAACCCGTTCTTCACCACCGATTCGGCGGCCGTGCTACGGGCGGTGGAGATGGGCTGCAGCGAGCTGCTCAAGGGGACCAAGGTCGATGGCATCTACGATTCGGATCCCCGCACGAACAAGAATGCGACACGCTACGAGGCCGTGAGCTATACCGAGGTGCTTACCAAAAACCTGCAGGTGATGGACTCCTCCGCGATCGCGCTGGCGCGGGAGAACAGCCTGCCGATCACCGTCTTCAACCTGACCCGCCCCAACGCGATCGTCGAGGCCCTGGGCGGCATCGGCCCCCGCACGGTCGTGCACGCCGGCTGAAGGAGGAAGCATGGAAGAGGAGCCGGACACCGCCGATCTCACCCGGCGCATGGAGGGGGCTCTGACCTCGCTGCGGGGAGAGTTTGCGGGGCTGCGTACCGGACGGGCCTCGGCCGGCATGCTCGATTCTGTCGTGGTCGATGCCTATGGCGCAAAAATGCCGGTCCACCAGCTGGCCACCGTCAATGTGCCGGACCCGCGCATGCTCACGGTGACGGTCTGGGACCGAGGCCTGGTCGGAGCGGTCGAAAAGGCGATCCGCAATTCCGATTTCGGCATCAACCCGGTGACGGAAGGGACCCTGATCCGGCTTCCGGTGCCGGACCTGAACGAGGAGCGCCGCCGGGAAATGGCCAAAATCGCGGGGAAACTCGCCGAGCAGGCACGCATCGCGGTGCGCAACATCCGGCGGGACGGGATGGAGCAGTTGCGGAAATTGAAGGCGGACGGAATGTCTGAGGACGACCACAAGATCTGGCAGGACGAGATCCAGGAACTCACCGATCAGTTTGTCAGCAAGATCGAACAGATGCTGGCCCGCAAGGAGGGGGAAATTCTTCGGGTGTAACGGCCCGAAGCCTGCAGCGATCCGATGAGCCCGATGCCCGCCGCCCGTCCCATCGCGCCTGATTCGGTTCCGGCGCATGTTGCTCTGATCATGGATGGCAACGGCCGTTGGGCGCGGGAACGCGATCTGCCACGCCGCGAGGGCCACCGGGCGGGGGCGGAGGCGGCGCGGGGAGCCGTCGAGGCCAGCCTCGAATTCGGCATTCGCTATCTGACGCTGTTCGCCTTCTCGACCGAGAACTGGCATCGCCCGGCCCCCGAAGTGCACGAACTCCTGGACCTGTTTCGGGCCTGGCTCCGCCCCTCGAGAAGCCGTCTCCCCGAGCGGGCCCGAATCCGGTTTGTCGGGGCCCGGGGACGGTTTGATGATGAGCTGCAGCACAGCATGGCACGTATCGAGGGCCGGGAGGTCGAGGAGGAACGTTTGCTGGTGAGCATCGCGCTCAATTATGGCGGTCGGCGGGAGATCGTGGATGCCGCCCGTGGCCTTGCCGCCCGTGCCCAGGCAGGGGAACTCAAACCAAGTGACATCGACGAGAATGTGTTCATGGCAGAGCTGAACACGGCCGGCGTGCCCGACCCGGATCTGGTCGTCCGCACGGCCGGCGAGAAGCGGCTGTCGAATTTCCTTCTCTGGCAGTCGGCCTATTCGGAATTGGTGTTTCTCGATTGCTACTGGCCGGATTTCGGACGCGAGACACTCAAACTCGCACTGGACGATTTTGCGCGGCGCGAGCGTCGCTTTGGCGCCGTCGTGGCCTCATGAGCGCAAACCGCAAGCTTTGGGTCCGCGTCACGACGGCACTTCTGATCGGGATCCCCTGCGTGCTGTGCCTGGTGCTCGGCACATACTGGCTGGCCGCGGTGGCGGCTCTGTTCGCACTCTTTGCCGGCCTTGAATGGCGTGCTCTGACGGCACCGGATGGAAGCCCTCTGGACTGGGGATTTGCACTCGGCTGCGCGGGAGCCCCTCTGGCGGCCGCACTGGGCGGCCCGGCTCCTGCCCTGGCAGTCGCGGCCGCGGGTGCCGCGGTGGGGTGCATCCGCCGCTCGCCACGCGCCTGGGGTGCCTTCTGGAGTGTGGCAGGCATGATGGCAGCCGGCCTGGCCCCCGCGGCACTGGTCTTGCTGCGCCAGCTCCCGGAGGATGGGCTGTTGGTGGTGGCCTGGGTCTGCGCGGTGGTGGTGGCCACCGATACAGGGGCATATTTTGTCGGCCGGGCGATCGGCGGTCGGCCTCTTGCGCCACAAATCAGCCCCGGAAAGACATGGGCCGGGGCTCTGGGCGGGGTCGGGGCGGCGGTGGCGGTCGGTCTTCTGGCCGCAGCCCTGACCGGACGGCTTGAAATGCTGCCGGCGGCGCTCCTCTCAGCCATCCTGTCTCTCACCGCCCAGGCCGGGGATCTGGCCATGTCCGCGGTGAAACGTCGGGCCGGGGTGAAGGACACCGGCCGTCTCCTGCCCGGCCATGGCGGTGTGCTCGACCGGATCGATTCGCTGATCGCCGCATCCCTGGTTGCCTATGCAGCTTCGACGGTTCTTGCGGACAGAGGGTTGTCGTGATGCAGCGTATCTCCATCCTCGGTTCGACCGGCTATGTGGGACGGCAGGCCATCAAGCTGCTTCGCAGCCAGGAGGAGCGGTTTGAGGTAGTTGCCCTGACCGGTCACCGGAACGTGCCCGAACTCCTGCGACAGGCCCGCTTGCTGCGGCCGCAAATCGTCGCCAGCGCGGATCCGGATTCCTACACAGCCCTCGCAGAGGGGCTGGCCGGAGAGGGGATCCGGGTTCTCGGCGGATCCGACGGGCTGGTGGAAGCCGCGTCACAGGACACCGATCTCTGCATCGCCGCGATCGTCGGCAAGGCGGGTCTGGCACCCGCCGTGGCTACCTTCGGGCATTGTCGCCGGCTGGCACTGGCGACCAAGGAGTGCCTGGTGGCCGCCGGCGATCTCTTCCTGCGGCGGGCCCGGGAGGCCGGAACCGAGATCATCCCTCTTGATTCCGAACACCACGCGATCGGCCGCTTGCTGGCGGCGCATGGCGAGCAAGGGGTGCGGCGGATCGTGCTGACGGCCTCCGGCGGACCCTTCCGGGAATGCAGCCGCGAGGCGATGGCGGAGGCGGCCGTCGAGGAAGCGTCCCGCCACCCGAAATGGAACATGGGGCAGCGAATCAGCATTGATTCCGCCTCGATGTTCAACAAGGCGATCGAGATCATTGAGGCGCACCATCTCTTCGGCCTGCCCTCGGAGCGGATTGACGTGCTTGTGCATCCACAAAGCCTGGTGCACGGGCTGGTAGAATACGACAGCGGACAGATCTACGCGCAATTGGCACTGCCCTGTATGGAATTCGTAATCGGCGAGGCCTTGGGCTGGAAACTACCCAATGGCGGGGCCGAAAAGGAGCGGGTCGGCCTCGCCGATCTCGCACGCCTGGAATTTGAACAGCCCGACGAGGAGCGGTTTCCGGCTTTGCGTCTCGCCCGCGAGGCACTGGCCCAAGGCGGGCTCGCCGGGTGCGTGCTAAATGGGTCTCTGGAGATGGCGGTGGACGCCTTCGTCGCCAAACGGATCGGATTCCTGGCCATGGCTGAGGTGGTCGAGGAAACCATCTCGCGGGTGGGGGATCCCGGGATTGCGGTTGACTTTGCCGCGGTCGATGCGGCCGACCGGAAGGCGCGGGAGATGGCCGGGGAAGTCATCGCCGAACAGGAGGGGAGTACCCCATGATGGATGCGTTGATGGATTGGTCACTTCCGGTCGGACTGGTTTCCTATGTGCTGCCCTTTCTGGTGCTTCTGACCCTGGTGGTCTTCGTGCACGAGCTGGGCCACTACCTGGTGGCCCGCTGGTTCGGGGTGCGGTCCGAGGTCTTTTCCGTGGGATTCGGGCCTGAGATGATCGGGCGGACCGACCGGCACGGAACGCGGTGGCGCTTCTCCTGGATTCCGCTCGGCGGTTATGTCCGTTTCGTTGGCGATGAAGATGCGGCGAGCGGGACGAGCCACCCGGAGGCGGCGCAGATTCCCGGATCCTTTTCCGGGGCCACGGTCGGACGCCGGGCTGCGATTGTCGCGGCGGGGCCGATCATGAATTTCATCTTCGGGGCCATCGTGCTGGTCGCGATCGCCTGGGTCGGCGGTGTGCCGGGAGAGCGCCCGGTGGTGGGGTCCATTCTCAAATCGGAGGAAGTGACCGCGCTCGGTCTGGAAAGGGGAGACCAAATCATCAGCGTCAACGGCGTGCAGGTGGACTCTTTCGTGGATGCAATGCGCACGATCGAACAGACCGGGGCACGCGAAATAAGCCTGGTGGTGATCCGTGACGGCCAGCGCAGTTCGGTCTTGGGGATCTGGGTGCGCGAGGCGCACGTGGCCTCCGTTCTGGGCGGGTCGCCGGCGGATGCGGCGGGTTTCCGCAGCGGCGATATCATCCAGACGATCGATGGCCAACCGGTGGCCACCTTTCGGGATGTCCAGATCCATGTGCGGGGCTCGGGGGGGGATCTGCTTGCGTTTGAGGTGGCCCGCGACGGGAAGCTGATTTCCCTGTCGGCGGCACCGAAAATCCAGGATCGCATCCACCCGGTCAGTGGCGAGACCGAGCAGATTCCGGTGCTGGGCATCGGACATGACCAGGTGTTTCCGTTTCTGCCGGGGCGCGAGCGCGTCGGTTTCGGCGGGGCCGTTGTGTTCGGATTCGCGCGGACCGCGCTTGTGATCGGGGTTTCGTTGGCCTATGTTGGCGAGATTATCGCGGGTAGCAGCAGTGCGGACCAATTGGGTGGGCCGATCGCAATCGCCGAATTTTCAGGCGATGCCGCCAAACGCGGGGCTTGGGACTTTTTCTTCATCCTGGCGGTGATCTCGACCTCCATCGGCCTGATCAATCTGTTTCCGATACCGGTCCTTGACGGAGGCCATCTTGTGCTGTTCGCAATCGAGGGAATTCGCAAGAAGCCTCTGGAGGAGCGGGTGCAGCGGATCGCGATGCGGGTGGGGATGGGGTTGATCCTCCTCCTCGTGGTGCTGGTGACCTACAACGATATTCTCCGTCTCTGAGACGGTGATCGGATTGAGTCTGATGGCGGAAAGATTGCGATGACAGGCAGAACAATAAAGTGGATCGTTGCGCTGGCCATGTTTGCCTTGATCGGCAATGTTGTGCTTGCGCAGGAATTCCGCATCGGCTCCATCACCGTGGAAGGCACGCAGCGCATCGAACGCGCGACCGTGCTTTCCTACATGACGGTCTCGGAAAATTCGACCGCCTCCGCGGCCGAGATCAACGCCTCGCTTCGGGCACTGAACGAGACCGGCCTGTTTGAGGATGTGACCATTGAGCCGGTTGGCGGGAACCTGATCGTGCGTGTGGTCGAACGGCCCTTTGTCAATGTGGTCGCGTTTGAGGGCAACAGCATTGTGGCGGATGAAATACTCGCCAGCGCAATCCGGACCCGCTCCCGCACGGTGTTCTCCGTGGCCGTGGTGGAAGCGGACGCCCAGCGCATGGTCGATGTCTATGGCCGTTCCGGCCGTCTCAATGCCAAGGTCATCCCCCAGATCGTGAAGAGGGAGGGAAACCGGATTGACGTGGTGTTCGAGATCGATGAGGGACCGATCACCCGCGTGCGCAAGATTGTTTTTCTGCGCAATAATGCGTTTTCCGACAGCACCCTGCTGGATGTCATCGAGACCCGGGAGGCGGCTTGGTTCCGGCTGTTTGTGACCACCGACCGCTACGATGCCGGACGTGTCGAGGCGGACCGGGAGGCATTGATCCGCTATTATCGGGGCAACGGCTACGCGGATTTCGAGATTGTTTCCCTGGTCTCCTCTCTGACCGAAGACGGATCGGGCTTTGTCCTCACCTTCACTCTGGATGAGGGCGTCCGCTATACCGTCAGTTCGATTTCTGCGGTTTCCAGTGTTTCGGAAGTCGATGCGGCAGAGTTCGAGGGTTTCCTGGACAGCGTACAGCCCGGCGATGTGTATGACGGGATACAGGTCGAGCGGATCACCGAAGCGATACTCAGCGAGATCGAGCTCGCCGGCATCAATTTCATGAAAGTGGTTCCGGAAGTCACTCTGAACAAGGAGGAGGCGACCGTTGAAATTGTGTTCAATATCGACCCGGCGGAGCAGCGCTATGTGGAGCGCATCGACATCGAGGGCAATGTTCGGACACTCGATTCCGTCATCCGCCGCGAGTTCACCTTCGTGGAAGGGGATGCACTCAACCGGGCACGGATCGCGGAAACACGGCGCAACCTGCGTGGGCTGGGATATTTCAGCTCGGTCGAGATCGAAATCCTGTCCGGCTCCAGTCCGGACCGCGCCGTGGTTCTAACCCGGGTCACCGAACAGTCGACCGGCTCGCTGAGTTTTGGAATTGGCTACTCCTCTTCGACCAAGCTGGGCGGATCGATCACGCTGGTCGAACGCAACTTGCTGGGCCGCGGGCAGAGTGTCCGGCTACAATACACCACCGATGACGATGGAGACACCTATCGGTTCGGACTTACGGAACCTTACTGGGAGAACCGGAAACTCGGGGTCAGTTTCGACGTCTACCGGAGCGAGCAGGACGATGATGATGACGAGTTCAAGCTCCTGCGCCAGGGCTTCAAGCCCAGTGTCAAATTTGCCCTTTCTCCGGAAACGGACATGACCATCGAATACACGATTGAATCCAAGCGGACAACGACCACTACAGCTGCGTCAGGGCTGATCACCTCGCAACGGGATGTCGAGGAAGCGACGCTTCTCTCCTCACTGGGCTATTCGTTTGTTTGGGACCAGCGCAACGATCCGCTTGAACCCCGGAGCGGAACCCTCTTCAACATCCGACAGGAATTTGCCGGGCTGGGGGGGGATGTCCGCTATGTCTCGGCCGAGACCTCGGCACGCTACTTCCATCCGCTGGATCGGGACGAGAAGATTATTGGTACCATTGCCCTGCGGGCCGGGGCGGTGGAATCTTTTGGTGACTACCGGCTGGAATATGCGGATCGGTACAAAACCGGCGGAACGCAGTTTCGGGGATTTGAGTACAGGGGGCTGGGTCCTCGTGACACCAGAACCGACGAAGCCTTGGGCGGAAAATTCTACAGCGTGCTGAGCATGGATGTGCTCTCCTATTCGTTGCTTCCCGAGGAGTTGCGGATGACGGTCGGAGCCTTCGCGGATATTGGCACCTTGTTTGACCTGGATGAGACAAGCTATGAGCTTGCCAACGGCGACATCTTCACGGTCGAAGATTCCGTATCTTTTCGGTCATCCGTCGGGCTGGAGCTGCAGTGGAATTCCCCGATTGGTCCGATGCGGTTCATCTTCTCACGAGCCCTGCGTTCGGAAACCTACGACAAGCCGGAAAACTTCCGCTTCACGGTAGGGAACGCATTCTGATGTCCGGTCGGTGGCTTCATTTGTGCATCCTGGCAGCGGTCGTTGCCTCCATCCAGCTGGCGTTGCCGACTTCGGCCCTTGCCCAGGAGGAGGAAAACCAGCTCCAGGAGGAGGGAAACCTGCCATCATATGGTGTGGTGGTGGTGGATCTGGATCGAGTCCTGGTCAAGTCACAGGCCGGCAGGAACCTGCAAGAGCAGGTGAAAACATTGACTATCCAGCTGCAGGAAGACGCAAAGCGCAGCCAGGATGAGTTGCGAGCAGAGAAAGAAGACATCGCGGCGATGAGCCCAACCCAGGATGGCGTCGATGAGGTCGATATCGAGGCGGCGATGCGGAATTTCGAGAGCAAGGACAAAAGCACCTGGAAGAATTTCAAAATCCGTGAAGAGGCGATCAATGTAGCCGTGCAGAATGCGCGGCGCATACTGTTCGAGCATTCCCAGCAGGCCCTGCTGAAAGTTGCCAAGGAGCGTGGGGTTATTCTGGCATTTGACCCCAAGGTTGTCCTGCTCTCTGCCGTCCCGGATCTGACCAAGGCTGTCATTGAAGCACTGGATGCCAGGGTGCAGGAAGTTCCACTGGATGTGGCGGATACGAACGAGTGACTCATCCCCAGAATCTCTTGCATGCCTCGTCAGGCATCGCCTTGCCGATGGGCATCATGGAGATCCGCCGACTCCTTCCCCATCGCTATCCGTTTTTGCTCGTTGACCGCATAACCGAGCTTGAAATCGGGAAGCGGGCAGTCGGGATCAAGAACGTCACTGCGAATGAACCGCTTTTCCAGGGGCATTTCCCGGATAGGCCAATCTTTCCAGGGGTGTTGGTGCTGGAAGCACTGGCTCAGACAGCGGCAGTCCTCGTTTGCCTGACCTTCAACATCTCCGGCGAGACAAGCGATATCTATTTCATGAGCATCGACAAGGCGAAATTCCGCAAGCCGGTTGTGCCGGGGGATACGCTCGAAATGCATGTTCGTGTCCTGCGCTCTCATCGGGAGGTGCAGAAATTCGCCGGCGAAACGCGCGTGGATGGCATCGTGGTTGCAGAATGCGAGTTCACCGCGATGTTCCGGGACAAGGCAGCGAGATAGGACGGTCGCTCGTGGCATCAGGCTCGGCAAGTGCGGCGGTACACAAGACAGCAATCGTGGATCCCGGGGCCGAACTGGGCGAAGGCGTGTCCGTTGGGCCGTACAGCATCATCGGCAGCAAGGTGCAGCTGGAGGCCGGCGTCCAGATAGGTGCGCATGTCCATGTCACCGGTCGCACCCGACTCGGTCCGCGGGTGCGGGTCTTTCCGGGTGCCGTGGTCGGCGAGATTCCGCAGGATCTGAAATACGCCGGCGAGGACAGCCAGCTGGAAATCGGAGAAGACACGGTCGTTCGGGAGCACGTCACGATCCATATCGGTACCGATGGCGGCGGCGGTCTGACCCGGGTGGGCGCTCGATGCCTGATCATGATTGGCTCCCATGTCGCGCATGACTGCATGATTGGCGACAACGTAATTGTCGGGCAGGCGGCGGCCCTGGCCGGGCATGTCCAACTGGGGGACCACGTGGTGCTTGGCGGTTGCTGCGGAGTCCATCAGCATTGCCGGATCGGCCGCCATGCGATGGTCGGAGGCATGAGCGGCGTGTTCGCGGATCTCCTCCCGTTCTGCCTGTGCACGGGCAGCCGCGCCTGCCTGACGGGGATCAATCTTCGTGGGCTGCGGCGGCGGGGATTCCCGCGGTCTGTCATCGCATCTCTTGGGGAGGCCTATGCGGTACTGTTTTCGGAGGAGGGGACGCTTGCCGGGCGGGCGCAGGAACTTCTTGAATCCCCCGGTGCCCCGACGGAGGTGCAGGAGTTGGCTCGTTTTGTCCTCGAACGTAGTGATCGCCCCATGATGCATCCAGAATCGGAACTGCCGCGAGGCGGTTGAGAGAGCGGTACCGGGCGTGAATTCGCTCTCTGTCTGCATCCTCGCCGGAGAGCCCTCGGGTGACCGGCTGGGGGCGGGTCTGATGCGGGGCATCCGCACGCTCCACCAAAAAGGGCCCGTGACTTTCACCGGTCTCGGAGGCCCCGCCATGGCCGGGGAGGGGCTCACGAGCTGGTTTCCCATCTCCGATCTTTCGGTCATGGGCCTGTCGGAAATCCTGCCCCGACTGCCGCGCCTTCTCTCGAGGATCCGCCTCACGGCTGACATGATCGCCGAGACCTCTCCCGATGTGGTGGTCACCATTGACAGTCCGGATTTCATGCATCGGGTTGTCGGTCGGGCGCGCCGGCGCTGTCCGGGGGTCCGGTTCACGAATTACGTGGCGCCGAGCGTCTGGAACTGGCGGCCGGGCCGGGCCCGTCGAATCCGTCGGCTTTTCGATCTGCAGCTGGCACTGCTTCCGTTCGAACCTCCATATTTCGAGCGAGTGGGGTTGCCCTGCGAATTCGTCGGCCATCCGGTGGTCGAGGAAGAAATGTGTGCCGGTACCGACCTTCCCGCGCTTCGCGCTGCATGGGATCTGGATCCGGCGGCACCGGTTGTCGTGGTTCTGCCGGGTAGCCGCAGCGGTGAAATCTCCCGCCTCAGCACGGTGTTCGGCAAGGCACTGGGCCGTGTTGCCGAGCGGATTCCGGGGGTTGCGTTCATCCTGCCGTCGGCTCCCGGGATGGAAGCAACGTTGCGTGCAGCGGCTCACGGCTGGCCGGTGCCGGTACGGATTCTCGCGGACCCGGAATATGCGGTGCGCGAGCGGCAGAAACGCGCGGCATTCGCCATGGCCGATGTCGCGTTGGCCGCAAGCGGAACGGTGACCTTGGAACTGGCTGCGGCCGGTCTGCCGGCGGTGGTCGCCTACCGTCTCTCTCCCGTGACCTGGGCGATCGCAAAGCGGCTCGTGCGCCATGACAGCGTCAGCCTCGTCAACATCCTGCTCGGCGAAAAGGCAGTGCCGGAATATCTGCAGGACCGATGCCGGCCGGAGCTTCTTGCGGATGCGATGATCGGGTTGCTGCACGATACCGAGGCTCGCGACCGGCAGGTCCGGTCCGGGCGACGGGCACTCGACATGCTCGGCAGGGGTGGGGAGCCACCTTCCCTGCGGGCCGCCCGCGCGGTGCTGGATCAGGTCGGGTAGGGGAGCCCTCTAGGCGGGGCGTTTCTTGATCGGCAGATAGGGCCGCCTTTTCGCTCCGACATAGAGCTGGCGCGGCCGGCCGATCCGGCTTTCCTCGTCTTCGCGCATCTCTTTCCACTGGGCAATCCAGCCCACGGTACGGCTCAGCGCGAAAATGGCGGTAAACATCGAGGTCGGGAAGCCGATCGCTTCCAGGATGATCCCCGAGTAGAAGTCGACATTCGGATAGAGTTTCCGTTTGACGAAATACTCGTCCTCCAGGGCAATCCGCTCAAGTTCCTTGGCAATCTGCAGGAGCGGATTGTTCTCAAAGCCGAGATAGTCGAGAACCTCTGTGGCCGTCTCCTGGAGAATTTTCGCCCGCGGGTCGAAATTCTTGTACACCCGATGTCCGAATCCCATCAGGCGGAAGGCATCATCCGGGTCCTTGGCGCGCTTGATATAGGCCGGGATCCGGTCGGGCGTTCCAATTTCGCGGAGCATGGCAAGACAGGCTTCATTGGCTCCGCCATGCGCCGGCCCCCAAAGCGAGGCGACGCCCGCGGCAATGCAGGCAAAGGGATTGGCGTCGGAAGAGCCGGACAGGCGGACGGTCGAGGTCGAAGCGTTCTGCTCATGATCCGCATGCAGCAGGAAAATCAGATCCATGGCCTTGGCCAGCACGGGCGGGGGGATGTATTCCTCGCACGGCACCGCGAAGCACATGTGGAGGAAGTTGGAGGCGTAATCGAGTTCGTTTTGGGGGTAGATGAAGGGCTGGCCCATGGAGTATTTGAACGCCCAGGCCGCGATGGTCGGCATCTTGGAGATCATCCGGATCGAGGCCACCTCCCGCTGCTCGGGATCCTCGATATCGAGGGAGTCGTGGTAGAAGGCCGAGAGTGCGCCCACCACACCGCAGGTGATCGCCATCGGATGAGCGTCGCGCCGGAATCCCCGATAGAAATACTGCATCTGCTCGTGCAGCATGGTGTGGAGGGTCACACGGTGGGTGAAATCGCCAGATTCGGCCGCCGTGGGCAGATGTCCGTAGAGCAGGAGGAAGCAGACCTCCAGATAGTTGGACTGTCTTGCCAGTTCCTCGATCGGATAGCCGCGATACAGCAGCTCCCCCTTGTCTCCGTCGATATAGGTGATGGCAGAACGGCAGCTGCCGGTTGATTGAAAGCCCGGATCAAAGGTAAAACAGCCCGTCGTGCGGTAGAGCGAACGGACGTCGATGACATCCGGCCCCGCTGTCCCCTGGATCACCGGCAGTTCAATCTCCTTGTTCCGGTAGGTCAGCCGGGCTGTGGGAGGTGTGTCGTCCTGACTCATCTTCTGGCTCCGTTCGCTCGCCGGCGGCATCGGCTCCCCACCGCTGGAGACGTGCCATGGTTCCGGACCGGCCCAAAACGGTCATGACATCAAAAATACCCGGTGAGATAACGCTCCCGGTCAGGGCTGCACGCACCGGCTGAGCGATGCGTTTGAGGGCAACGGAGCGTTTTTCCGCGAAATCGCGGAGAATCCGCTCAAGCTCCTCACGCTCCCAGAGACTAGCCGCCGCGAGGGTCGGCGTCAATGCGGCCAGAAGCTCGCGCCCTTCACCGGTCAGCTGCTGGAGTGCCTTTGCATCCGGCTCCGGGGCTCCCTCGGAAATGATGAATTTGGCCATATCGGCGAGTTCCGCCAGCGTCCGGGCTCGCGCAGCCAGCTCGCCGAGAATGGGTTCCATCATGGCGCGCCGGGCCGGAGCAAGGTCGATCTCCCGGTGCACGGACAGATAGCTTCCGAGCGCATCCAGCAGCTCCCTAGCCGGCAGGCTGCGCAGATGCACCGCGTTCAGATTGAGGAGTTTGGCGGGATCGAGCCTTGCCGCCGAACGGCCGACCGCTTCCAGCGTGAACCATTCAACGGCCTGCTCGGTGGCAAAGAACTCGTCATCGCCATGGGCCCAGCCGAGACGGGCCAGGTAATTGCGCATCGCCCCCGGCAGGTAGCCATCGGCAGCAAAGCTGTCGAGGCCGATGGCACCATGGCGCTTGGAGTATTTTTTCCCGTCCGGGCCGTGAATCAGCGGAATATGGGCGAAGGCCGGCCGCGGCCAGCCGAGCGCATCGTAGATCTGTACCTGCCGGGCCGCATTGGTGAGATGGTCGTCGCCGCGGATGACATGGGTGACCTCCATGTCATGATCGTCCGCGACCACGGCGAGCATATAGGTCGGACTGCTGTCGGAGCGGAGCAGAACAAGATCGTCGAGATCCTCATTCTGCCAGACGACTTTTCCCTGCACCTTGTCTTCGATGACTGTCTCCCCCTCCTGCGGCGCACGCAGGCGGACCGCATAGGGCATGCCGGCCGGAGCTTCTTCGGGGTTGCGGTCGCGCCAGGGACTGCGGAAGCGGAGGCGAGTGCCGGCGTCCCGGGCTTCCTTGCGTGCCGTGGCGAGCTCTTCGGGCGTGACGTAGCAGCGATAGGCCTGGCTGTTGCGGAGCAGCAAATCCGCCGCCTCTCGGTGGCGTGCAATGCGGGCACTTTGTGAAACCGCCTCTCCGTCCCAATCGAGACCGAGCCAGCGGAGTCCCTCATGGATGGCGGTTACCGCTTCCGGTGTCGACCGCTCGCGGTCGGTGTCCTCGATGCGGAGCAGGAATTTGCCCCCGCAATGCCGGGCAAACAGCCAGTTGAACAATGCCGTCCGCGCGCCGCCAATATGCAGATAGCCGGTGGGGGAGGGGGCAAATCGGGTGACGACGCGGGCAGTCATGGATCAGAGATCGATGCATTCGATGGCATCGCCGACGTGGCATGCCGGGGCATGGGGGGGCAGCACGGCGAGAACGTCCGCATGGGCCAGATTGCGCAGCATGGAACTGTCCTGCATCCCGAAGGGCGTGCAGACCCGACGGCCTCCGGCGGTTTCCAGTCGGGCCCGCATATAGTGCTCGCGCGGGCCGTTTGCTGACAGATCGCAGCCGAGTGAGGCCATCTGCCGCGGCCGTGGCCCGGCCGGAAGTCCAAGGCAGGCGTCGAGGGCCGGGCGAAGAAAAACCTGCGCGCAGACCAGAGCCGAGACCGGGTTGCCGGGCAGGCCAAGAAAAAGGCGTCCGCCCATCCTGCCGGCGAGCGTGGGTTTGCCGGGACGCATCGCCACGCCGTGGAAGGCCAGGTCGACCCCGTTGCGGGCGAGGTCGCGGGCGATGAAATCACGGTCCCCGACCGAGGCACCGCCAAGCGTGACAATGATGTCGCTGGGGTTTTCCTCGATCCCGGCGCGGATGTGGGCCGGGTCATCGTTCACCGGCGGCACCAGGATCGCGGTTCCGCCCTGACGCTCGATCAGGGCGGCCATGCCAAATCCGGTGGAGGCGACCACCTGGCCGGGCCCCTGCGTCGTGCCGGGCAGAACCAGTTCCGCACCCGTCGCCAGAACCAGCACATGCGGCCGGCACGCGACCCGGAGACCATCCCGATTGGAGGCTGCCGCCAGTGCGAGATCCTCGGGCGACAACCGACGGGGCGCATCCAGGAGCACTTCTCCGGTGCGGAAGTCGAAGCCTTCGGGGCGGACGTAATCTCCTGCCGGAACCGCCTGCCGGAGGGTGATCGTTCCCTCTCCCGGTTCGACATTCTCCTGCAGGGCGACCGCGTCGGCCCCAAGGGGGAGCGGGGAGCCGGTGAAGAGGCGCACCGCCTCGCCGGGGCCGATCTGCTGGGTCTGGTAGGGCCCGGCATAGATTGTTCCGGTGACCCGCAGATTTGCGCCGGCGGAAGCGTCCTCGCTCCGCACCCCATAGCCGTCCATCGCCGACACCGTCAGCCCCGGATGCGAGACCCGGGCGGTAACCTTTTCCGCCAGCACCCGCCCGGCCGCTTCCGCGACCGGCACCATTTCGGAGGCAACCGGGGGTACGAGATCCAGAATGTCGGCGAGGGCCGCCGCTACGTCGCGCATTTCCGGCCTATTCGTTCCGGTAGTCACCCGAACGGCCTCCGGATTTGCGGGTCAGCCGAATCTCCGTGATTCGCATGGCGCGATCGACAGCCTTGCACATGTCATAGAGGGTCAGGGCGGCCACCGACACGGCGGTGAGGGCTTCCATCTCCACCCCGGTGCTGCCGCGCACGCGCACGACCGCCTCGATCTCCACGCGGTTGTGATCCCTGTCGGCGGTCAGTTCCAGATGCACCGAATCCAGGTTCAGCGGATGGCACAGAGGGATCAGCTCGGGGGTGCGCTTCGCGGCCATGATGCCGGCAATGCGCGCCGCCGCGAATACATCTCCCTTGAAATGGCCGCCCTCCACGATCAGGCGGAGCGTCTCCGGATCCATCTCGACGGCACCGCAGGCCGTCGCTTCCCTCACGCTTTCGGGTTTGTCCGAGACGTCGACCATGCGCGCCGTCCCGTCCGCACCTAGATGGCTCAGCTTGGGCATTCCGTCACTCTCATGCCGCGGCGGCGGACGGGGGGAGGAGGGCCCGTACCGCGGCGGTCACATCTGCGGCCCGCATGAGACTCTCACCGACCAGGAAGCACCGTACACCGACCCGCGCGAGACGGGCGAGGTCAGCAGGCCCGGCAAGACCCGATTCCGACACCAGCACCGGGCCGGGGGGCGCTTTTGGCGCCCATCTCTCGGTCACCGCCAGATCGGTTTCAAAAGTCGCGAGATTGCGGTTGTTGATGCCGATCAGTCCGGCTCCCGCTTCAAGGGCGCGGTCGAACTCCTGCCCGTCATGCGTCTCCACCAGCACATCCATCCGCCACTCCGCCGCCGCCGCCATCAGCTCCCCGGTCTGGCCGGGGTCGAGGGTCGCGAGGATGAGGAGCACGCAGTCGGCACCCAGGGCACGGGATTCGGCGATCTGGTAGGGGTCGAAAAGGAAATCCTTGCGCAGCACGGGTAGGGCCACCTCGTTCCGGGCCGCGGCCAGATCCGTGTCTGCACCCTGGAAATCACCCGTATCGGTCAGCACCGAGAGACAGGTGGCTCCCCCTCCGGCACAGGCGCGGGCGAGGGCAGGAGGGTCGAAGTCACTGCGGATGACCCCTTTGGAGGGGCTGGCCTTCTTGATCTCGGCGATCAGCCCGTAGCCCTCCTGCGAGGCCGCCGCCAGCGCGGCGCGGAAGCCGCGCGGCGGGGAGGCGGCGCGGGCAGCCTCTTCCAGCTCGGCAAGGGGACATGCCTGCCGTCGCTGCGCGACCTCTTGCCGCTTGCGCTCCATGATGCGCGCGAGCACGCTCATGTCATGCCGCTCACGGACGTCCGGGCCAGTTTCTCGAGGGCTCCGGCTGCACTGCCACTGTCGATGCTTTGCGCCGCGACCTCCGCGCCGGCGGCCAGATTTTCCGCCCGTCCGGCCATCACCAGGGCAGCGGCAGCGTTCAGCAGCACGGCATCACGGAAGCCCGATTTTGTACCTTCCAGGAGTTCGCGGATGCGGCGCGCGTTTTCTTCCGGATCGCCGCCGGCGATGGCCTCGAAGGGATGCACGGGAAGCCCGGCATCGCCGGGGACGACTTCGAATTCACGCAATCCGCCATCCGCCAGCGCAGTGACCTGGGTCGGACCGCAAATGGAGATCTCGTCGGCCCCATCGGCTCCGTGCACGATCCAGGCCGCCTCGGAGCCGAGACTCCGCAACGCTTCCGCCATCGGCTGGCGCAGGTGGTCGGCAAACACCCCGGTCAGCTGCCGGCGGACGCCGGCCGGGTTGGTAAGGGGGCCGAGGATGTTGAAAATCGTCCGTGTGCCAAGCTCCACACGTGTCGGTCCGACATGGCGCATGGCGGCGTGGTGCATGGGGGCCATCATGAAGCCGATCCCGGCCTCGGCGAGCTCCGCCTCCACGATCTCCGGCCCGACTGAAAGTTCGACACCGAGGGCCGCGAGGACATCCGCCGCCCCGGAGCGAGAGGAGAGGGCACGGTTTCCATGCTTGGCCACGGGCAGTCCTGTACCGGCGACCACGAGGGCCGTGGCGGTTGAGATATTCAGCGTTCCCTGGCCGTCGCCACCGGTGCCGACGATATCGATCGCACCCTCCGGGGCACTTACCGGCACGGCCTTTTCCCGCATCACGGAGGCGGCGGCGGCAATTTCCACGACGGTTTCGCCGCGGCAGCGCAGGGCCATCAGGAAGCCGCCGATCTGGCCCGGCGTTGCCTCTCCCGACATCATGATGCGGAACGCCGCGGCCGCATCCCCGGCATCCAGCGGCCCCTCCGCCGCCGCCGCGATCAACGGCTTGAAGACATCGCTCATGCCCGGGCCTTCAGGAGGCGGAGGAAATTGCCGAGCAGCTGGTGGCCGTGTTCGGTGGCGATGGATTCGGGGTGGAACTGCACGCCATGCACGGGGCGCTCGCGATGCGAGATTCCCATCACCGTGCCGTCTTCGGTCTCGGCCGTGATTTCCAGGCAGTCCGGCACGCTGTCGCGGCGGACCGCCAGTGAATGGTAGCGCGTGGCCTCGAACGGTTTCGGAAGTCCGGCAAAAAGACCGCCGCCGCGGTGCTGGATGGAACTGCGTTTCCCATGCATGATCTCGTGGTTTTGTTCGATGATCCCGCCAAATGCGGCTGCCACCGCCTGGTGGCCGAGGCAGACACCGAGGATCGGCAAGGCCGGATCCGCCTGGCGCACCAGTTCAACCGAGATCCCGGCCCGATCGGGATCACAGGGACCGGGGGAGATGACCACCGCCTCGGGCTCCGCCGACAGGGCCTGGCCGACGCCGAGCGCGTCGTTGCGATACACCTCGCATTCCGCCCCCAGCTCGCCGAGACAGTGGACGAGATTGAAGGTGAAACTGTCATAATTGTCGATCAGCAGGATCATGATCCTGTTCCGGACCTGCCGCGCACCATGCCCATCCTAGGCCGCCCCGGTGCCCGGCGCGAAATCTGCCGCGTCCTGCACCGCCCGGCGGAGTGCCCCAGCCTTGGCGATCGTCTCCTCGTATTCCGCATCGGGGTCGGAGTCACTGACCACACCGCCGCCGGCCTGGATGTAAATCATGCCGTCCTTCAGCACCGCGGTCCGCAATGCGATGCAGGTATCCATGTCCCCATTGGAGGAAAAATAGCCGATGCCGCCGGCATAGATGCCGCGTTTCACACTCTCCAGTTCGTTGATGATCTCCATGGCACGGATCTTGGGAGCGCCGGAGACCGTGCCGGCCGGGAGTCCGGCGAGCAGCGCATCGAGCGTGGTGCAGTCCTCGCGCAATTGCCCTTCGACATTGGAGACGATGTGCATCACATGGCTGTAGCGCTCCACCGAGAACTGCTCGGTCGGGGCCACCGTGCCGATCTTTGCGGCCCGACCGACATCGTTGCGACCGAGATCAAGGAGCATGAGATGCTCGGCACGTTCCTTGGGGTCGGCGAGCAGATCCTTCTCCAGTTCCCGATCCGCCTCCGGGGTGGCGCCGCGCGGCCGCGTGCCGGCGATAGGCCGGATGGTCATCCGCCGGTCGCGGACCCGAACCAGAATTTCCGGACTCGCCCCCACGACCTGGAACCCGCCGAAATCGAAGAGGAACATATAGGGCGAGGGGTTGGTGCGGCGCAGTGCCCGGTAGAGGGCGAGCGGCGGCAGCGTGAAGTTCATCGACCAGCGCTGGCTGGGCACCACCTGAAAGATGTCCCCGGCGCGGATGTACTCCTTGGCCCGTTCGACCACGCGCCGGTACTCCTCGCGGGTGAAATTGGAAACCGGCTCCGGCCCCCGGTCATCCCTCCGGTCACCGGACAGGCCGCGGGGGGCGGGCACCGGTCGGTCGAGACGGGCGAAGGCATCGGCCAGTCGGGCCGCAGCTCCGTCATAGGCCGTCCGGGCATCGATCCCGGCCCCGTTCCAGACGGGTGCGGCGAGAATCGCCTGGCCTTTGACATTGTCGGTCACGGCGATCAGACGGGGCCGGATCAGGATCGCGTCCGGAAGATCGAGTGGATCGGGGTTGGCCTCCGGCAGACGTTCCACCAGCCGGATCATGTCGTAGCCGAGATAGCCGAACAGCCCGGCGGTCATCGGCGGCAGCCCCTCGGGCAGGCGGATGCGGGAGGCCGCCAGCAGACGCTGGAGACTGGCGATCGGGGGCAGGTCCTCGGTCTGGCAGGAGCCATCCTCGCTCCGGACGATTTCCGCTTGCGCGCCCCGGCAGCGCCAGATCAGATCCGGATCGATGCCGAGCACCGAGTAGCGCCCCCGCAATTCGCCGCCGGTGACTGATTCGAGCAGGAAATGGGGCGCGTTGCCGTCGGCCAGTTTCATCAGCAGCGATACCGGCGTCTCGAGATCGGCTCCGACCTCGAGCCGCAGGAGCTGGTTCTCGCCGGTCGCCCAGGCGCCGGCAAACTCCTCAAAACCAGGGGTAATCTGCACGGGATGGGACCGCCGGTACCGCGGGGAAGGCGGCTACGGCTCGGAGGACACGCCCAGCGCCGCCTGGACACTGGCCTGATTGATGTTGAAACCGTGTTCGTTGATCAGTATGCGCTTGGCGATCACGAACGCGTCGTTGCCGAGAGACGCGCTGAGACTCTCCCGGCTGCCGTCGACCTGCTCGCGGACGACCTCTTCATCCGCCGGCAGAATCTCGTCGAGGACAAGGACGATCGCCTCCCCGGGCTGCCAGGCGGCCCCCGCTGCGGCGTCCTCCGGTTCAAGGGCAAAGAGGCGGTCGACAAGATCGCTTCCGAGTTCCGGATCGGGCTGCGCGCGCAGGAACGGCTCCGTGACCACCGGTTCAAGGCTCAGCGACCTGGCAATCTCGGCGATCGTCTCGCCGGCCTGGATCCGGGCCTCTGCGCGTTCTGCGGCTTCGAGGGTGGCTAGCTTCCGGGCTTCGGCAAGCAGAATCTCCTGGATCTCGTCACGGGCGTCCTCAAGGCTGCGAGGTGTGCTGTCGGTGATGGCATCCACGCGCAGCAGATAGACGCCCTCATCCGAGAGATCGACGGGATCGGTGTCCTCATCAAGGACGATTTCAAAGGCATCGGTCAGGAATCCCGAACTGGAAGGCAGGTCGAGGGCAGCCGTACCTTCCACATCAATACCGCTGCGGTCGAGTCCCAGATGGGCGTGCAGGGTCAGGTCCATCGCCTCGGCGACTTCCTCAAGGGTCGAACCTCCCGCCCGGAGATCCTCGATCTCGACGGCCATTTCGGGGATCCGGTCGAGGGCCTCTTCGCGAGCCAGGGCAAGGACGATCTCGTCGCGCACCTCCTCGAATTCCTTTTGCTCACCCTCGGTGATGTCGAGAATCTCCAGCACAGTCCAGCCGAAATCGGTCTCCACGGGACCGGCCCCTCCGATTTCCTCGACCGCAAAGGCGGATTCCGCGAGCTCCGCGGGCAGTTCGCTCTGGGTGACCCGACCGAGCGAGATGTCCTCGACCAGGACACCGCGTTCGGTGGCAATGTCGGCAAGGCTCTCTTCGCCTTCGAGGCGGGCGAGGGCGGCGCGGGCCGCGGTCTCGGTCTCGAAGGCAAACTGGTTGACGGTACGGAATTCCGGCGTGCCGTAGAGATCGCTGTTGATGTCGTAATATTCCCGCGCCTCCTCCTCGGTCACATTCTCAGGATCTGCCAGTGCATCCGGAGACAGCCAGAGGAAGCTGAAATCGCGCCGTTCGGGATTCTCGAATTCCTCGGCATGCTCATCGAGATAGGCGGCGATCTCTTCTTCCGCCGGCTCCGGTGGTGCCTCGATATCGGCGGAGGTGATTTTGAGATAGGTCACCTTGCGCTGCTCCTGGGCTTTTTCCTGCACCATGCGCACCGGGCCGATCGGGTGCGGGATGCTGTCGAAGAGCGCGTCGATCAGTTCGGTGCGAGCGACTTCCTCGCGGATCTGCGCCTCAAACTCCTTCTGGGAGTATCCGTTGGCGTTGAGGGTGCGGACATAGCGGATCGGATCGAAGCGTCCGACATCATCCAGGAAATCATCCCGGGTGGTGATCCGCTCGGAGATCGCGGAATCCGGGGCGGAAAGGCCGAGTTCGGCGGCGGCGATATCCAGGGCCGCACGTTCCGCCAGCTCGCCGAGCACGATCTGGTCCAGCCCGCGTTCCAGGGCCTCCGTGACGCTCACCCGCTGCCCCCCGGACGAGCGGCGTTCCAATTCGATGTTGAAGGCGCGGACGAATTCCGTGACGGAGATCTCCTCTCCTCCGACCGAGGCCGCAACACTGCCGGCTCGGGTGATGAACACATCCCCGATTCCCCAGGCGGCAAAACTCAGCACCAGCAGTGCGAGCAGTGCCTTTGCGAACCAGGAGCGCACCATGGCGCGAAGTTTGTGAAGCATTGTAAACGGGCATCCAAGTTTGACCGGTGCCCCGGCATTATACTTGGCTTAATCCTCGGATGTTTCTGCCGTCCGAGGCCCGCCTCGAGCCGGGGTGCCATTCCGCCGTGGCCGGTTGCTATGGTACGATGAACGGCCCCGTCCGGCCCCGTTGAGGACACAGGCAACCATGGCCCGACGCGAAAAGGCTTCCCAAATTCCACCCCAGGAGCTTGACGAATCAGAGGCGAAGGCCGAGCTCGAGCGTCTGGCGCGGGAGATCAGGGCGCATGACGAGGCCTATTACAACCAGTTGGATCCGCAGATCCCTGACGCTGGCTACGACGTCCTCCGGCGGCGCCTTGAGGAGATCGAGGCGCGATTTCCGGCCCTCCGACGGCCGGATTCCCCGAGTCTCCGGGTGGGTGCTCCCCCGGCCCGGGGATTCGCGAAAATCACCCATGCCGTGCCGATGCTTTCCCTGCAGAATGCACTGGACGAGTCGGAGGTGCGGGAGTTCATCCAGCGCGTGCGGCGATTTCTTGGTCTCGACGAGAATCAGCCGATCGCGCTTCGGGCGGAGGGCAAGATCGACGGTCTCTCGCTTTCCATCCGCTACGAGGCAGGCCGCCTGGTTCACGCCGCCACCCGCGGCGACGGCACGGTGGGGGAGGATGTCACCGCCAATGTGCGCACGATCGGGGATGTTCCGGAGCACCTGGAAGCCGATGCGCCCGACATCCTCGAGATTCGGGGTGAGGTGTTCCTGACCCATGCGGGTCTTGCCCTGCTGAACCAGGATGTCGAAAAGGAAAACCGGAAGAGCGAGCAGAAACTCCGCGACAAACACAGCGAACGCATCGCAAAGGCCGAAGAGGCCGGGAAAACCCGGGAGGAGATCGATCTCCTGCTGCGCAAGCGCGATGCGGCGCTCGAGAAGGAAGGCAGGCTTGCCGAGAAGCGTTTCTATGACAATCCGCGCAACGCGGCGGCCGGTGCGCTGAGGCAGAAGGACCCGCAGGTGACCGCCCACCGGCCGCTCCAATTCTACGCGCATGGCTGGGGGGAGACCTCGGAACCGCTCGGCAGCACCCAGAGCGAAGTGATGGAGCGCATCGACGGGTTTGGCCTTCCGGTCAATCCGCTCGTGCGGAAGCAGTGCAATTGGGAGGAGGCGGTCGCCTATCACGGCGAGATCGAGCGGGAGCGCTCGGAAGGGCCCTTCGACATCGATGGAGCGGTCTACAAGATTGAGCGCCGGGACTGGCAGGAACGGCTCGGCGCCGTCGCCCGCGCACCGCGCTGGGCCATCGCCCACAAATTTCCTCCCGAGGAGGCAACCACGCGGGTCCGGGCGATCGATCTCCAGATCGGGCGCACCGGGGCGCTGACCCCGGTGGCGCGCCTCGATCCGGTCACCGTCGGTGGCGTGAAAGTGTCGAACGCGACCCTCCACAACGAGGATTTCATCCGCGGCATCGATGCGGATGGCAGTTTCCTGCGCGGCGGACCGGAGGGGGATATCCGGGTCGGGGATCGGGTCCGGGTGCGCCGCGCCGGCGATGTGATTCCGCAGGTGCTCTCTGTCGATCTCGAGGCCCGCCCGGACAGCAGCACCCCGTTCCGTTTTCCGGATCGCTGCCCGAGCTGTGGCGTGCCGGCAAGGCGACCGGCGGGAGAGGCCGTTCGGCGCTGCACCTCCACATCCTTCCTCTGTCAGGGCCAAACGATGGAGATGCTGAAGCATTTTGTCGGCCGCGAGGGGCTGGACATCCAGGGACTCGGCGGCCGGCAGATCGAACGACTCTGGGGATGGGGCATGCTGCGGGAGCCGGCCGATATTTTTCGCCTGGAGAAAGCGTATGGCGGCGAGGGACAGGATTCCGACGACGGATCCGCCCCGCAGGGGCTGGCGGAGCGGGAGGGCTGGGGACCTCTCTCCGCGCAGAATCTGTTCGAGGCGGTCCGGCAACGGAAGAGAATCCCGCTGGCCCGTTTCCTCAACGCCCTGGGAATCCGCATGATCGGCGTGGAACAGGCTGGAAGGCTGGCGCGGCATTACGGAACCTGGGCGGATTTCCTCGCTGCGATGGACGCGGGGGTCCGGGAGCCGGAGGGAGAGGCACATGCCCGTCTCGCCGCCATCGAGGGGGTGGGCGGGGCGGCCGTCGCCTCGCTGGCCGAATTCTTTGGAGCCGAAGCCCACCTGCGGATTCTTGAAGGGCTTTTCGGGGAGGGCGTCGAGGTCGAGGACAGCATGGCCCCTGCCAGCATGGATTCACCGATTGCCGGCAAGCGGCTGGTCTTCACCGGCCGACTCTCGAAAATGGGCCGGGCGGAGGCGAAGGCGCGGGCCGAGGCCCTCGGGGCCCAGGTGGCGAGCGCGGTCTCGGCGGGGGTCGATCTTGTCGTGGCGGGCGAGGAAGCGGGATCCAAGAGCGCGAAAGCGCGCGAACTCGGTCTCACGATCCTCGACGAGGACGGCTGGATGGAAATCGCCGGGCAATAGGAGATTGGGGGCAACGGATGGACGGACGACATTTTCCGGTTTCCTGGGACCAGATGCACCGGGATGCGCGGGCGCTCGCATGGCGGCTCTCCGGGCGCGGGCTCTGGGAACAGGTGATCGCAGTCACCCGCGGCGGCCTCGTGCCGGCGGCGATCGTTGCCCGCGAGCTGGATATCCGCCTGATCGACACGGTCTGCGTGGCGGCCTACGACCATATGCATCGCAGCGAGGTGCGGATTCTGAAATCGGTCCCCGGCCCCGGCGCGGGGCTGGTGGTGGTCGACGATCTGGTGGATACCGGTGCCACCATGACGGCGGTGCGGGCGATGCTGCCGGCGGCCCATATCGCCGCGGTCTATGCCAAGCCCGAGGGCCGGGCCCTGGTGGATACCTATGTGACCGAGGTCAGCCAGGACACCTGGATCGATTTTCCCTGGGACACCGAACTCCGATTCGTGGATCCGATCATCAAGGCCGAGGGCGGCTGAGGGCCCGCCCGGTCAGGAGAGGGATTCGCAGAATTTCGCGATCCGCCCGCAGGCCTCGGTCAGGATCTCGTCCGAGGTCGCATAGGAGACACGGAAGCACGGGCTCAACCCGAAGGCCTCGCCATGGACCACCGCCACGCCCTCGGCATCCAGCAGTTCGCGGGCAAAGTCCTCATCGGTCCCGATCCGTGTCCCGGCTCCGGTCGCCTTGCCGACAAGACTCTCGATCGAGGCATAGACATAGAAGGCACCGTCCGGCACCGGGCAGGTGATCCCGGGCACCTTGCGCAATGCCGCAACCACCAGATCCCGACGGCGCCGGAAGGCTTTGACGGCCTCCCCGAGATAGTCCTGCGGGCCGTTCAGTGCCTCGACCGCCGCCCATTGGCTGATCGAGCAGGGATTCGAGGTGGACTGGCTCTGCACCTTGCGCATCGCCCCGATCAGTTGCGCCGGGCCGCCGGCATAGCCGATCCGCCAGCCGGTCATCGCATAGGCTTTCGAGACGCCGTTGACGGTGAGAATCCGGTCCCGGAGGCGGGGCTCGACCTGGGCGAGGGTGCGGAAGACAAAGGGTTCGTAGGCGATGTGCTCATACATGTCGTCGCACATCGTCCAGAGATGGGGATGTTCGAGGATCACATCGGCGAGTGCACGCAGTTCGGCCTCGCTGTAGCCGGCCCCGGTCGGATTGGAGGGTGAATTCAGGATCAGCCACTTGCTGCGCGGGGTGATCGCGGCGGCAAGGTCGGCGCCGGTGATCTTGTAGTCCTGCTCTTGGGAGGCGTTGACAATCACGGGCTGGCCGCCGCAGAGCAGGGCCATATCGGGATAGCTCACCCAATAGGGAGCCGGGATCAGCACCTCATCGCCGGGATCGAGGGTGGAGAGCAGCGCGTTGTAGAGCACCTGCTTGCCGCCGGTGCCGACCGATATTTCGGAACGTTCATAGGTCAGGCCGTTGTCGCGCTGGAATTTGCTGCTGATGGCATCCTTGAGTTCCGGAATCCCGTCGGGCGGGGTGTATTTGGTCTTGCCGGCGGCCATCGCGTCCCGGGCCGCCGCCTTGATGTTTTCGGGGGTGTCGAAATCCGGTTCGCCCGCACCGAGGCCGATGACATCGCGGCCTTCGGCCTTGAGCTCCTGTGCTCGCGTGGTCACCGCAATGGTGGGGGACGGCTTGATCAGGCTGAGGCGTTCGGCAATCAGGCTCATGGTGGTTCTCCTTCGTATGGGGCAGTGCTGGAAAAGGAATAGCCTATTCGGAAGGCTGTCGTCCACCCATGCGCGTGGAATTCCCCGCTACCCTGCAATAGGCTCGGCGCGATTGTACAGGGCGGAGACGGCGGAGATGGATCGGAATGTGCGGCTGCAGAAGCTTCGGATCCGGAGTTGGCGTCGCGGCACCAAGGAGATGGACCTGCTTCTCGGGGGATTCGCAGATGTCTGTCTGGACGGTCTCGAGGACCGGGAAATCGACGATCTTGAGGTACTGCTTGATGAGGGGGATCCGCTGATTTCGGACATCCTGTTCGGGGTGCATCCGGCCGGTGCGCATCTCCGGATCGTGCAACGCATCCAGGCCCATCACGGAATCATGGACGCGCCGCAGCAGGAAACAGGAGAGGGAGCATGACGGAGAGCACACCGGCGGTTGCATTCGTCGGACTCGGCAATATGGGCGTGCCGATGGCACAAAACCTGCGGACCGCGGGGTATCCGCTGCGCGGCTACGATGTGTTCGATCCGGCCCGCGAGCGGGCACAGGGCGAAGGCATCGATATCGCCGACAGCCCGGCGCAGGCACTTGCGGGAGCCCGGATTGCGGTCACCGCACTGCCCGCCGCCGCGCATGTGCGGGATGCCTATCTCGGTGCTGGCGGCATGCTCGCCGCCGCGGATCCGGACACGCTGTTCATCGACTGCTCGACCATCGATGTCGCCACCGCCCGGGAGGTGATCTCGGCTGCGGATGCGGCCGGCCATGCGATGGTCGACAGCCCGATGTCCGGGGGAGTGCCGGGAGCGATGGCCGGCGGGCTGACCTTCATGGTCGGGGGGGCCGAGGAAGCCTTTGCGCGGGCCCGGCCGGTGCTCGAGGTGATGGGAGCCAACATCTTTCATGCCGGAGGCGCGGGTGCAGGGTGTGCGGCCAAGATCTGCAACAACATGCTGCTTGGAATCAGCATGGTCGGGGTTTCGGAGGCGTTCAATCTCGCCGAGCAGCTGGGACTGGAGGCGGAGACGCTGTATCGGATTTCCTCGACCGCGACCGGACGCTGCTGGTCGCTGAACGATTACTGCCCGGCACCGGGACCGGTGCCGGAGGCACCCTCCTCGAAGGGCTACCAACCGGGGTTTGCGGCCGCCCTGATGCTGAAGGATCTGCGTCTTGCGATGGACGTCGCCCGCGCGGCCGGGGTGGCAACCCCGCTCGGGGCCCAGGCGGCGCAGGTCTATGGCATGATGGATCTGGCCGGAATGAGCGATCTCGATTTTTCGGGCGTCATCCGGTTTCTTGCCGGCCGGGGCCGACCCGACGCCTGAGGGATACCGCCCATGACCCGTGCCGACTGGCGGCTGGACTTCAGCCCGATCCCGTTTCTGGATGAATCGGTGCAGACCGAAGTACGGCGCTTCAATACCGAGCTCGAAGAGGCCTGCGCGAAATTGCCGCCGGTCTACACGCTCCCTCCCGAGGTGACCCGCAAGGCCCGGCGCGAGGGGCGGGGTCTGTTCCCCCTCCTGGGACCGCTGCCGGAGGGACGCTGGCACGAATTCGAGGGAGCGCCCGGCGGTCCGGGTCGGCTGCGCATCTTTGAGCCGGAGGGCCCGGCCCACGGTCTGTATCTGCATATTCATGGTGGCGGCTGGGTCCTGGGCGCACCGGATGAGTTTGATGCCCACCATCTGGAACTGGCCCGGGCGGCGGACGTGGTGGTCGCCTCCGTCGCCTACCGGCTAGCACCGGAGCATCCCTGGCCGGCAGCGGTCGATGATTGCGAGGCGGCCCTCCGTTACGTGCTGGCCGAGGGAGCGGAATTGTTCGGCACCGATCGCGTCGTGATTGGCGGCGAATCTGCCGGTGCCCATCTTGCTGCGCTCACCCTGTTGCGGGTGCGGGAGGAAGGGCTGACCCGACAACTGGCGGCCGCCGTGCTGACCTATGGCTGTTTCGATCTCCGCATGACCCCCTCGGTGGCGAATTGGGGAGACCGGCTGCTGGTGCTTTCAACCCCGGTGGTGGAGTGGTTTATCCGCAATTTCGTCCCCGACGGGGTCCATCTCGGCGACCCGGCGGTCTCACCTCTGCTCGCGGATCTTTCCGACATGCCACCGGCCCTGTTCTCGGTCGGAACCGTGGATCCCCTGCTCGACGATTCGGTTTTCATGGCCAGTCGCTGGGCAGCTGCCGGTGCCGAGGCGGAACTCGGACTCTATCCCGGAGGAATCCATGCCTTTGACTGTTTTGATCTTCCGATCACCGGAATCTATCGACAGGCAGTGGCGGCGTTTCTCCGCCGCCATCTGGTCTAGGCCTGAACTGCTAGCGGATTGTTTTTTCGACCCCCGCAAGTGTTGTAATTTTCGTAAGTGTCAACTTCCAAATCAAAATCGAACAGGAAATCTACTTGCAAATCATAGGTAGCACTGTTACTATAAGCCAATTATCTGCCAAAATCTCAAGGACCACCTGCAATGAACGAAATTCGTGGAGATGCGAAATCAGTTTTTTCCCTTCTTGGGCAGAAATACCGAATCGACTATTACCAGCGGGATTACAAGTGGGAGACTAAACAGATTAGGGAGCTAGTCGATGATTTGACCACGCGTTTCCTCCAAGACTTTGACTCCGGTCACGAGCGTAGAGAAGTTGCTCAGTATGGGCAATACTTTCTTGGATCGATCATCGTCTCCAAGAAAGACAGCGGGCGCTTCATTATTGACGGCCAGCAGCGACTCACCTCACTCACATTGATGCTCATTTATCTTGATCGGATCCAGAGTACGCCGAACTCAGAAGATCATGTGGATGTTGCCAGTTTAATTTATTCGACACAATATGGGAAGAAGTCTTTTAATCTCGACGTGGACGAACGGTACACCTGCCTACAAGCGCTACTCGACGGAGATATTCCTGATCCGACCCATGAGCCGCGCTCTGTTCAGAACCTCATTAACCGATTCAACGACATCGTTGATATCTTTCCCGAGCAACTCCGAGACGAGAAGTTACCCTACTTCCTCGATTGGCTGATTGGGAATGTCGTGCTGGTGGAGATTACTGCGTTTTCAGATGACGACGCATATACGATTTTTGAAACGATGAACGACCGAGGTTTGTCTCTCACTCCGACCGAAATGCTCAAGGGTTATCTCCTCGCCAACATTAAGGACGATGGAAGTCGCGTCAAGGCCGAAAATGCATGGAAGGGCCAGATAACCAAGCTTCGCGAACTAGGAAAAGATGAAGACGCCAACTGCATCAAGGCTTGGCTCCGAAGCCAATACGCCGATAAGATCAGAGAGAGGAAATCGGGCGCGACGCCTGAGGATTTCGATAAGCAGGGCACCGAATTCCATCGTTGGCTGAGTAAGAACCACAACCGGGTCGGTCTTTCCAATAGCACAGAATTTGCCTCGTTTATCACGAAGAATTTCCGTTTCTACGCCCAGGCTTACGCGGATGCCCGTCACGCTGCCGACAACTACGTCGAGGGACTCACTTCAATCTTCTTCAATGCTCAGAACAGCTTTACTTTGCAGTATCCGCTGATGTTAGCCCCACTACTGCTAACCGATGATGACGAAACTGTGCAGCGTAAGATGTGCTTGGTTGCAACCTACATCGAGATTATGCTTGCTCGCCGCATGTGGAATTTTAAGGCCATTGACCATTCAACAATGCAATATCGTGCCTTCCTGATCGTGAAAGGCATCCGTGGACGAGATCTAGAAGAACTCCGCAGTGACCTCGCTTATCGATTGTCGCCTAAGGGAGCGGAGCAGGATGATTATGTTGACTTTGAGACGGAGGAGGTTTTTCGCCTGCATGGGAACAACGGCCCGCAAGTGCACCGCCTGTTAGCACGGTTAACGGAATTTTTGGAAATTTCATCCGGAAAACCGCCTCGGTATGACGATTACGCCAGTCGATCAAGAAAAAGTGGTGGCTATCAGATCGAGCATCTCTGGGCCAATCACCCGCAGCAGCATGAGGAAGAGTTCCCAAATTCAAGCGATTTCATAAGTTATCGCAACCGGATCGGCGGATTGGTGCTACTACCTGCCCAAGACAACAAGAGCTATTCTGACATGCCTTACCCCGACAAAGTCAAACACTACGTAAAGCAGAATCTTTTGGCTTGCTCGCTTCACCCGACCGCCTACCAAAATACTCCGGGTTTCCAACAATTCATAAAAGCGACGCAGCTTCCTTTTGCCCCAAAAGAAACTTTCAAAAAAGCCGACCTGGACGATCGGCAGGCACTCTACATCAAGCTCGCCAACCTTTGCTGGTCCCCCAGCCGGTTGAATGACATTTAGGTAATGTCTTTTGGGGAAAGAACTTCTCAAAACCGAGGACTGATGCTTGCCCCTTGCAAGCATACTTTGAATAAGCCCGCGAAGCTCCCAAGTTACCTATCTTCCTCTGGAGCCGGATGTATGGCTCGCCAATGGTGCCCGTAACTGAGGAGGCGGGCTCGGGCCAAATCAGCACGACCTGCACGCGGATTATCACTAGGCAGAAAACGCGGCTTCGTCAGCCGCCAGTCACGCTCATATGGCGGGAGACGGCGGCCGCCTGGCCGCGGCGGGTATAGACAAAATCATGGCCTTTCGGCTTGCGGCTGATGGCCTCACGAATCGCCGCGATCACCGACTCGTCGGATTCGCTCGCCCGCAACGGTGCCCGCAGGTCGGCCGCATCCTCCTGTCCGAGGCACATATAAAGCGTCCCGGTGCAGGTCAGCCGCACCCGGTTGCAGCTTTCGCAGAAATTATGGGTCAGCGGCGTGATGAAGCCGACCATGCGCCCGGTCTCCGCGCACTCGGTGTAGCGGGCAGGGCCCCCGCTGCGGTAGGGGATGTCGGTCAGCTTCCAGTCCCGCTCCAGCCGCGCGCGCACCTGGTCGAGCGGCAGATACTGGTCGATGCGGTCCTCGGCACCCATATCCCCCATCGGCATCACCTCGATAAAGGTGAGGTCATAGCCGCGCTCGCCGCACCAGCCGACGAATTGCGAGAGCTCGTTCTCATTGGTGCCGCGCAGCGCAACGCAATTGATCTTGACCGAAAGACCGGCCCGCCGCGCGGCCTCCAGCCCGTCGAGCACCTGCGGCATCCGTCCCCAGCGGGTGATTTGTGTGAATTTTTCTGCGTCGAGTGTGTCGAGGGAGACATTGACGCGCCGGATGCCGAGTTCGGCGAGGCGGTCCGCGAAGCGGGAGAGCTGCGAACCGTTGGTGGTGAGGGTCAGCTCGTCGAGATCCGTGCCGAGATGCCGGGCGAGGCGCTCGATCAGCCAGATCACATTGCGCCGCACCAGAGGCTCGCCGCCGGTCAGGCGCAGTTTGCGCACGCCGAGCCGGATGAAGGCCGAGCAGAGCCGGTCGAGCTCCTCCAGGGTGAGGAGTTCCTTCTTGGGAAGAAACTCCATGTGCTCGGTCATGCAATAGACGCAGCGGAAGTCGCATCGGTCAGTGACCGATACGCGTAGATACGAAATGGTGCGCTCGAACGGGTCAACCAGCGGGGTGGGGCGAGGTACATGCATTCTGGCAGGCCCTTTCGGATCTTCTTGCCCCAGCATAGATGAATCGAAGCGGCAAGTATGCCTGCCGGGTCGGCTAGGTCGTGAAGCAATCGTGCAGCGTGCCAGAGCCACTGCCGCGTGTGGCCTGTTTATGGATCCGGCTGTATTGCTTTCAGCACGCTAATGGCCTTCCGTGCCAAGGAATTTGCCAAAAACATGCTGCTTGATCAAGCGCGGAATCAATAGCAGGTTGTTGTAGAGCCATACGTGTGACACTGGATTGGTCGAGGCTGAGATGCTTGGATGGCAGCGGAACGATCAAGTGCATTTTCCCATCGTTGCTGTGCCGCTGCCCGCCCATTTAGCAATTCGGCCTGCAGGCATTGCGCCATTGGATCAGTGCCATCCAGATATCCATACTGAAGACAAATATTCTTGTAGTAATCTATCTTTGTTTGAAGATCTGCTGTCCGAAACCAAAAATGGCTGCCTGGGCGTCCAAGAACAAGCTCCCCATGCGAACCCCTTGAGCAGCCGGTTATTGCCAAGCAACCAATTACCACTGCACAAATACATACAACACTACGAATAGTCATATTCGACCCCATTTAGGCAGATTTATGTCACAAAGTATCTCTAGCACGCTAGGTATTGGCAATCAATTGTATTTTTCTCACACCGCTAGGTTTCTTGTCGGAGTGTAAAGCCCCCGCAGATATATTTTGTCTGACGCATAGCATGCACGAGATTGCTTTTTTCTGTCGTGGCACCGGAGGATTGGCGCACCGAAACGAAGCCTGCCGGGGCGGTGCGCAAAACGCATGGGATGCGAGTTGTTGGAGGCAGGGATCGTTTCACGCGTCCGGCCGCACGATCGTCACATCGGGCTCCGTTGTGGCGGATTCCGAGTCTGCATCCTCCGCGGGCGGAGTTGCGGTAGCTTGCGATGAAGCGGTTTCAGGTGGGGCCCCCGCCAGTTCCGGCAGGGGGGTGACCTGCATGCCTAGGGGAAGCCCCCCCGGCAGAATGGAATGGCTTCCGGCCCCGAAATCCCCGAACCGAATCGAGTCGAATGCCTGGCAGTCGGGGCAGAACACGGCCCAGCCCTCCTGCGGTGTCCTGCAATTCCCGCAGCCCCAGCCCGGGCCGCGGGGAGCCCGCAACGCCCGCGCGAGCCAGTCCCGCGCAGCCGTCTCATCCCCATTGCCAAGTTTTTCGAGGGCTGCCATGACGGCACAGATCCGCACGCCCGGATCCGTCTCCGGCATCGCTCCGAGCGCGGTGCGTGCCGCCACCCAATCCCCCTCGGAAGCCGCCATCTCTGCCGCCAGAAGCCGGGATTCCGGATGGGCCGGATTGGCATCCAGGAGCCGCGCAAAATGCCGCCTGCGCTGTTGCGGCTCCTCGCCGGGATCAAGCGCGGCCCAGGCGGATGCGATTTCGGGCACCGGCTGTTGGCGCCAGGCCGCCCGCAGAATGTCTCTGGCCTGCCGGTGATCGCCGTCCGCATCGAGCAGCCGGGCTGCGAGGACGGCCGCCGAGGCGAGGCCGGGATCCAGTTCGGTGGCCGAGATGGCCACCCTCCGGGCTCCGGCGATGTTTCCCGCATCCTGCTCGGTGAGGGCTTCGGCGGCATCGATCACCGCCTCCCGCCTCTGGATCTCGGCCTTGGTGAGAATCCGCAGCCGGGCCTGGGTCCGCAAGGTGGCCCGACTGCCGGCCCAGTCGCCGGTCCGCGCCTGCAACTCAAACAGGATCGCCAGTGCCCGCCGATTTCGGGGGGTGAGGGCGACGGCCCGGCGGGCCTGCTCGAGCGCGGCTCCCACATCGCCATGGCTCTGGGCATCGTGAAGGAGGCCATGCACACCGACGGCCTCCGTCTGACGATCCTCGGAGAGCCGCTGGAAGTATTCCCGCGCCTCGTCCCGTTTTCCCGATCGCGTCAGCGAGCGGGCCAGGACGGGGCCGGTCAGTCGCGGGTCGGCAAGCAGCTTCCCGGCCTTGCGGGCATGGATCAGGGCCGCCTTGGTGTCCTCCGTTGCCTCGGCGGTAAGGGCCAGGGCCAGTGCATTCAGCCCCCGTTGCTGGCGGCTCTCCCGCAGCCGCCGCCGGACGGCGACGGGGGCCCCGAAAATGACCCGCAGCAGGCGTCCCGCCAGCCACAGGACGGCCAGCACCGACAGTCCGGCGACCGCAAGGACCCAGATCTCCGTTTCGATGATCCAGTCATTCCAGACCAGCCGGGTACGCCCGTCCTGACCGGCAAGCAGGGTCGCGACAAGGCCGACCCCGCCGACCAGGGCCAGAAAACCGGCCGCCCGGGCGAGAAACCACAACATCCCGTTCAGTGTCCGCTGCCCAGCCTCGCATCCAGCAGGCGGTCGATTTCCACCTCCATCGCCAGCCGCAGCCGGGCCGAGGCGATCCAGCCGGCCATGGATTCCCGGGCCGGGGCCGGAAGGCGGTCCAGGGCGGCAAGCGCGGCGGTGTAGTCACCTTCCTCCAGGCGTGCCTCTGCCTGCGAGATCCGTGCGGCCGGGGTGTCGCCGCTGACCTCGCGGCTCGGGCGGATGGTGACCAACCCGGCCAGAAATTTCTGCACCCGGTCCCAGAATTTGGTGTCGGCTCCGGAGGGCTCCGGCGACTGCACGGTGAGGGCGGTCCGGGCCGCTTCCGGGAAGCTCCGAATCAGGCTCGGCCAGCTCGGCACGCCGGTGCGGGCGGCCTGCCCGAGCACGGGAGCCGCAAAACCGCCGGTGGCACGTTCAAAGGCATCCAACACGTTCGGGAAGGGGGCTGAATGATTGGCCGCACGGGCGAGTCCGACCAGGGCCACCATGACATCCGCTCGACTCTGCTGGGCTCTCTCCACGGCCTCGAGCCGGGCCGCCAGGGCCGCGGTCTCGGTGCGGGCGGCGGCGATGCCGCCCTGCAGATCTCTGCGCCCAAGCTTGGCGTCTGCCAGACTCTCTATCAGGCTCTCTGCCGTCACCCGGAGCTGCTCCTGGAGCGCCGCTATCGATTCCCGAAGGGCGGCCGCTACCGTATCCAATCGTTGTTCGAGTCTTTTCTCGAGGGCATCGCTCCCGTCGGTCCCGTCCCCCAGTGCTTCCGTGATGCGTGCTTCCCAGGCAACGACCCGCGCCTCGGCGGCCGCGTGCTCCGCCTTCAGGCGCTGGTCGATGAGATAGTAGGCGCCCCCAGCGGCCGCAGCGAGAATCACGACGAACAGAACCCACCCGAAAAGGAGGAGCCCGATCCTGCCGCGTCGGGCAGGGGGCGGGACGGCGGGTGCGGACGGGGTCACGAGGTCGGCTTCCTCCGTCGTATTCTGTTCGTGTGTTGCCATGGGAGGATGCCCGCCGGGGCCGTTGCTGGATCTACTCTACCGGTTGCGGAAGATAGCAGGTGCAGAACACAGCCGGTGCAGGCACCGCACCTCTATCCGCCTCCCGTCGGCGGGGCAGGGCACCCGCAACGCGAAACCCTCCGGCTATCCGACCGGCCCGGCATCAAGCAGATCCAGCAGTGCCTCCGAATCCGGGCGGGCCGCCTGCTCCAGGCTTCCAAAACCCAGTTCCGCGAGTTCTGCCAGGGCCGATGCGCCGAGCGCAAGGGCCCGCATCCGGCTCAGGCCGCTTCGGGCTTCCGGCGGCAGCAGGGCGGCAAAGGCGGCGGCCGTGCGGGCCGAGTAGAACAGTGCCGCATCCACCCGCCCGTCCTGGATCTCCCGTGCCGCCGGGGCCGGAAATTCCGCCACCTGCTCGGCCCGGTAGACGATCCGCTCCGCAACCCGGTAGCCGGCGGCCTCCAGCGCGGGGGCGATGGGCGTGGCGAGGTCGCGGCCCCGTGCATGGAGCAGAATTCCAGCCTCCGGTGTGACCGATTCCCGTATCAGATCCAGCAGGGCTGGCCCGTCGCCGTCGGCGGTCTGTATTTCGCGGTATCCCCGGGCCTGTGCCGCCGCGGCGGTCGCGGTGCCGACGGCAAAGACCGGCAGGTGCGGCAGCGGATCGAGGGCATGGACCGCATTGGCACTCGTGAACAGCAGCGCGGCAGGATCAACCGGAAGGCGCAGGGCTTCCGCTTCGGGAAGGATCTCCAGCAGGGGGGCCGGCACCGACCTGTGCCCGCGGGCTTCCAGACGCTCGGTCAGGTCGGCCGTCTCATGCCGGGGCCGGGTGACCAGCACATGCATGTTCAGTCGCCCCAGAATCCGGCCCCCGCGCGTTCGAGAAGAATCTCCGCCAGCCGGCGGCCGATCTCTTTTGCCTCGCCGCGTGCCCCCCGGATGCAGTCGCCATGGCTTTCGGAACCGTCGGGCCGGAGAATCTCGCCGCGCAATTCGATTTCGTCTTCCGTGACCCAGGCGAGCCCGGCGATCGGCGAGTGGCAGTCCCCCCCCAAGCGGCTGAGAAATGCCCGCTCTGCGGTCAGCGCATCCCAGCTTTCCGCCTCGTTCGCGCCACGTGCAAAATCCCGGGCCTCCTCGTCGCCGCGGCGGGCGGTCACGACCACCGTCCCCTGGCCGAGAGCCGGTAGCCATTCTGCGGGATCAAGCCGGTGGATACCGCGACCTTCGATACCAAGCCGCCGCAACCCGGCCATGGCAAGCAAAGTGGCATCGAAGCGGCCTTCGTTGCGGATCGCGGCGAACCGGGTTTCGATATTGCCGCGCAGGAGGCCGAGGTTGAGATCCGGCCGCTGCCGGAGGAGCTGGGCCTGTCGCCGGGGGGAAGCGGTGCCGATTTTTGCGCCCTCCGGCAGGGTGGCGACAGCGGAGGTACAGTCGGCAATGAGGACATCCGCGCAATCGATCCGGGGCAGGGCGGCGACAAGCTCGATCCGGGGATCAAGGGTACCGGGAAGATCCTTGGCGGAATGTGCGGCGAGGTCGATCTCGCCGGCGGCCAGGGCGGTGTCAATCTCGCCGACAAAAAGTCCCTTGCCGCCGAAATCCGCGAGCGGGCGGTCACGGATGCGGTCGCCGGAGGTGCGGATCGGAACGATCTGCACGCCCCCGGAATCATGATCCGGGGCGGCTTCGAGCCGGGCAAGCACTTCTCGGGCCTGGACAAGGGCGAGAGGGGAGCCGCGGGAGCCGAGTTTCCAGGATCTGCGCTTGCGGGATATCCGGGGATCAGGCATGCAGTCTATTCACGTCACATCCGGTCACGGTGCAGGATACCCCCTCCGAAGGGTCCTTGCGCAGCCCGGATGGCCGGGGATGCTCAGGAATCCCGGAGCGATATTGCATGGATGCCCGGATGGTCAAACCAATCCCCGATGCGGTGGGCGTGACTTCCGGTCCGGCAGGATCGGGCGAAACCGGCCGCCTCCGCGTGCTCGGCATCGAGTCCAGCTGCGATGACACCGCGGCTGCGGTGGTCGAGGGGAAGACGGATGCCGCCGGGGAGGAGATCACCGGCATGGTCCGCTCGGCGGTGAATTTCACCCAGGACCATCTGCATGATCCGTTCGGCGGCGTAGTCCCGGAGATCGCGGCCCGGGCGCATGCCGAGCGCACGGATCTGGTGGTCGAGGAAGCCCTCGCCCGCGCCGGCTGCCGGTTGCAGGATCTCGACGCCATCGCGGTGACGGCCGGGCCCGGTCTGGCCCCGGGTCTGCTGGCCGGGGTGATGACGGCACGTGGGCTGGCCGCCGGCGGGGGGCTGCCACTCTACGGGATCAACCATCTCGAGGCGCATGCCCTGACCGTCCGGATGGTCGGGCCGACCGCCTTCCCGTATCTGCTGCTGCTCGCTTCCGGCGGCCACTGCCTGTTTGCCGCGGTCGGAGGGCCGGGCCGCTATGCGGTCTATGGCACCACCCGCGACGATGCCCCGGGGGAGGCCTATGACAAGGTCGCCCGCCTGCTCGGTCTGGGGTTTCCGGGCGGGCCGGCGGTGGAGGTGGCGGCCCGGGGAGGGGATGGAACACGATTCGCGTTCCCGCGCCCGCTGGCGGGGCGGCCGGGCGCGTCGCTGTCGTTTTCGGGACTCAAGACCGCGGTGCGTCGGGAGCGGGAACGGTTTGGATCGCTCGATGAGACCGACCGGCGCGACCTTGCCGCCTCCTTCCAGGCCGCGATACGGGACGTCCTGTGCGACCGCGCCGTGGGAGCCATGCACAGATTCCGCGAGGATCACCCGGAATTGCAGGAGCCGGTCTTTGCCGGTGCCGGCGGGGTGCTCGCCAACCAGGTTCTCCGGGAAGGACTCGCGGCGGGCATGCGTGCGGAGGGCTTCCGGCCGGTCTTTCCGGAACCGGAATTCTGCACCGACAACGGGGCCATGGTGGCCTGGGCCGGGATCGAGCGGAGGGCGGTCGGGGAGGCCCCCTGGTTTGATTTTCCGGTCCGGGCCCGCTGGCCGCTCGAATCACTTGCCGGGGATTGAGCCGCTCCGGGAGGCTGCGGCAGATCCGCCACGGGCGGGCGGTTCGGGTATGTATGTATCCACCGGTTTTCACGCGCCGGCCAGATACGGGAGGCATCGAGTGCAGCCTTCACCGGCGATCATGCCTGTGCGGCGGCTGGCCGCCGATCCAACCGGCATCGAAGAGGCCGCGGCGATTCTGCGCCGCGGTGGCCTGGTCGCGTTTCCGACCGAGACCGTCTACGGGCTGGGGGCGGATGCCCGCTCCGACACCGCGGTCGCGGCCGTCTATCGGGCCAAGGGCCGACCTGCCGAAAACCCGCTGATCGTGCATCTTCGCGACCTGGACGAGGCCGGGCGTCTGGTGGATTTTCCGGCTCCGGCGCGGTTGCTGGCCGAGCGTTGCTGGCCCGGGCCGCTGACCCTGGTGCTGCCCCGACGGGAGGGATCGGTTGCTGCGGCGGCCTCGGGCGGACTCGACACGCTGGCGGTGCGGGTGCCGGCGCATCCGGTGGCGATGGATCTGCTGGAGGCCTTCGGAGGACCGCTGGTCGGGCCGAGTGCCAATCCGTCCGGACGTGTCAGCCCGACCGAGCCGGCGCATGTCCTGGAGGGGCTCGACGGCCGCATCGATGCGCTGCTGGAGGCGGGGGCCTGCAAGATCGGCATCGAATCAACGATCATCGGTTTCGACAGAGGAGCCGCAACCCTCCTCCGCAGTGGGGCGGTGCCGGCCGCGGAGATTGCGGAACTGCTCGGTCGGCCACTGCGCGCTCCGTCCGGTACCCGCCCCCAGGCACCGGGAGCGTATGGCAGCCATTACGCGCCGGCGGCGGAATTGCGTATTGAGGCGCGGGCACCTGAATCGGGGGAGGCCTGGTTGGGCTTCGGGCCGGATCCCGAAACCGCAGCCGCAGCGGAGATCCGTGCAAGCCTCTCCCCGGTCGGCGATCTCGATGAGGCGGCCCGGCGGCTCTATGGATTGCTGCACGAGCTTGATGCGGCACTGGGCGGGAAGGGGCGGATCGCCGTGGCAAGGATTCCGGAAACCGGGGCCGGTATCGCGGTCAACGACCGGCTGCGGCGTGGTGCCGCGCCACGCGGGGTCTGATGGGCACGGAATTGAGGAGTCTCGCGGAATTCGCCCCCCGCCCGGAAACGGTGGAGGATGCCGGAGAGATCGAGTCGCTCTACGATGCCGTCTTCGGCCTGTCCCGGCAGACTCTTTCCTCCTACCAATTGCGGAGAGGGGTGGACCCGGTGGCAGGGCTCGGCTTTGTGCTGCGGGACGAATCGGCGGTGCTGGTCGGTGCCATCCGCTTCTGGCCGGTGCGGGTGGGGGGCAGGCCTGCGCTGCTGGTCGGCCCTGTCGGCGTGCACCCGACTCGCCAGGGAGAGGGGCTGGGCGGGCTTTTGATCCGGCACGGGTTGGCGGAGGCGGCCGTCGCACCGATGCCACCGGCTACCGGCGAGGCAGGTAACTGGAGCCGCGCGCTGCTGGTCGGGGACGAGCCGTATTACGGACAGTTCGGTTTCCGGCGCGATCTCGCGGCGGGACTCGAATTTCCACCGCCGACCAATCCGGCCCGGGTGCTGGCGCAGGAACTCCAGCCCGGCGCGATGGCGGGTGTCGCAGGCCCGGTGCAATTGTGGAATCCTCCCGCCGGGAAGTGAAACCGGACAGGGCACGCGCATGGAACCGCTTTGGACACCGTCGCCGGAGGCGATCGCGCAGGCGCAGATGACGCGGTTTGCGGAACGCGTCGCCAATGCGCACGGGGTCAAGACGTCCGCCTATCGCGATCTCTGGCGGTGGTCGGTCGGGCAGCCGGATGCCTTCTGGTCCGAATGGTGGAATGCCTGCGGGATTCTCGGTGAGCGGGGAGAGGTGGCCTGCCGGCCCGGCGCGGATATCCGTTCGGCCTCGTTCTTTCCGGGTGCGCGCCTGAATTTCGCCGAGAATCTTCTCCGTGACCCCGATGACCGGTTGGCGATCCTTTTTATCGGGGAGGACGGGTGCCGCCGCACGATGACCCGGCGCGAACTGGCAGATGCCGCTGCCGGTGTCGCCGCCGGCCTGCGGGCGGCGGGGGTGGGCCGCGGCGACCGGGTGGGCGGGATTGTCGCCAACACCCCGGAGACGGTGGCCGCGATGCTCGGCACGGCCTCGATCGGGGCGGTCTGGTCCGCCTGTTCGCCGGATTTCGGGGCCGACGGGATCCTGGATCGCTTCAGCCAGATCGAACCGGCAGCGCTTTTCGCGACCACGGCATATTTCTATAACGGCCGCGTTATCGACATCCGCGCCAAACTCGCCGAGGTCGTCGGCCGGCTGCCGGGGCTTCGGACCACGGTGGTCTGGGACTATGCGGTTTCGGACACGGGCGGGGAGGGCGTTCCGGGGGCGCAGGAATTCGGTGCGTTTGCTTCCCGGACACCGGATGCCGGGGGTGGCTTCGAGCCCATGGGATTCGATGATCCCCTCTATGTGCTGTTTTCCTCGGGCACCACCGGCAAGCCAAAATGCATCCTGCACCGGGGCGGCGGCGTGCTGCTGCAGCACCTCAAGGAGCAGCGGCTGCATTGTGACATCCGGCCGGGAGATCGGGTTTTCTACTTCACGACCTGCGGCTGGATGATGTGGAACTGGCTCGTCTCGGCCCTTGCATCCGGTGCGGCGCTGGTGCTGTTTGACGGCAACCCGATGCACCCCGATCCGGGCCGCCTCGCGCGGCTGGCCGGGGAGGAGGGGCTGACGGTGTTCGGCACCTCGGCGAAATATCTGGACGCCGTCGCCAAGGCCGGGGTGGTGCCGCTGCGGGAGGGGAATCTGGAATCCCTGCGCACCGTGCTCTCCACCGGCTCTCCGCTCTCGGTGGCCGGGTTTGAATATGTCTATGGGAGCTGGAAGCGGGATCTGCATCTCGGGTCGATTTCCGGTGGCACGGATATCTGCGGCGTGTTTGTCGGCGGCAACCCGGTGTTGCCGGTCCATGCCGGTGAGCTGCAATGCCCGTTCCTGGGGCTGGATATCGAGGTCTGGGATGAAACCGGCATGCCGGTGACGGGCACGCCCGGTGAGCTCGTCTGCCGCAACGCGCATCCCACCATGCCGATCGGCTTCTGGAACGATCCCGACGGCGAGGCCTACCGGAGCGCCTATTTCGAGCCGTGGCCGGAGGTCTGGCGGCATGGCGACTGGATCGTCGAAACCTCCCGGGGCGGCTATGTCATCGAGGGGCGCTCCGATGCCACGCTCAACCCCGGGGGCGTCCGCATCGGCACCGCGGAGATCTACCGTCAGGTCGAGACTCTGGACGAAGTCATCGAAGCCCTCGCCATCGGTCAGGAATGGGAGGGGGATGTGCGCATCGTGCTGTTCATCCGCCTCGCCGAAGGGGGCCTCCTGGATGCCGGGCTCGACCGGCGCATCCGGGACCGCATCCGCAAGGGGGCCTCGCCGCGGCATGTGCCTGCGCGAATCGTGGCGGTCACGGATCTGCCGCGCACGCGCTCCGGCAAGATCGCCGAGATGGCGGTGCGCAATGTCGTGCACGGGCGGGAGGTGAAGAACCGCACCGCCCTGGCCAATCCCGAGGCCCTCGAACTGTTCCGCGACCTTGACGTGCTCGCGGGTTAGGACCCGGGATCAGGCCTCGGAAACCTCCTGCAATTCGGCAACCCGGGCGGCGCCGACCCGTGAGGCAGACAGGCTCTAGGGGGGTTATGGACGGCGGCTTTTAGAAAACACTGGACCTCTACGATCCATTTCAGATTCGAAATCCCATTTAAGGCATCAGTTTGAAAGGCTGATTGCCTTTTTCTGCAAGAACCCGAATCTGCTTGAAAACGGCGGAATCCGCCCCAACCCAAAGGGGAAAAAGATGCAAGCCCATGCAAACCAAAACATGAAAAAAGAGAACTCCATAAAAATTACAACCCTTAGTGTTTTGCTGGCCGCAGCCCTCGTCGTCGCCAAGATTTCTGGAACTCCCGCAAAGGCACAGACAGAGACAAGAATTTCTTCCGAGATCACCCGGGTGGAAATCAGCGAAAAGACGGTCGTTCTGGGAACCGACCTCGATGACCAGAACAACCGCATGGGCTTCCAGTTCACCTGCTATCCCAGGCCCAAAGCCATATTCCATATGGGTTTCTACCCCAGCGACGGCAGCCCGGTGGCCTTGGTGATCCAGCACTCAGAAGAACACCGACCGGAGCGATACACCAATTTCCAGTCCGGAGATTCCCACACAGGATTTTTCTCTCCTGTCTTGGAAGGCAGGACAGCCAGACTGGCCATGGAAGCCGTTCTGACCCACCGTTCCATCACCCGCAACGATGCAGGAAGCAAAATCACGATCCCCCAAAATATCGACCTTCCAGCCATCTACGAAACCTTGAATTGTATCAGCTACAACAGCGATTTTGAGGAATAGAGGAATAGACCTCCTTCGCAGCAAATTTCTGCATTCCGGAGCACTGGCTGTTTTCAATTCCGACAGCAGGGTAGCGCAACTCGGTAGAGGGTTCGGCTACAATCTACGGGACACTCCGCAGGCGGACAAGCTTCGCGTCTGCGGTCGGCTGAGGATATTTCCGACGATCGGGCTCGGTCCGCCCGGGGTGGACATGCGGCCGCTCAAGCAGTAGTAGTGGGAAATTATCGCATAGGTGCGAAGCATCCAGATGCATTGTTCCGGTGTAGCTCAGTTGGCAGAGCAAGCGGCTGTTAACCGCTGGGTCGTAGGTTCGAGCCCTACCGCCGGAGCCATGCCTGGAGATGATTCTCCGGGGTACTGGCGGATTAGTATTTTTAGACCCATTCTGTAACATGACCGGAATGTGAAGGCCCTAAAGAGGTCTGTTTTGATTGGGGACAGCATTTCGCTTGCAGAGAAACGAAGATGAGCCCGGAACATATCAGAGCACTCATTGCAGGCGGAGAAACGCTTGCCGTGGAGTTCAAGGGCGAGGAAGCGGCCCGGTTTTCGGACCGCGAACTTGTCAACACGGTAATCTGTCTTGCCAACGGAAGCAGCAGTGATTCGGGCTGGTTGCTGGTCGGAGTTGAGGACGACGGCCGCGTGAGTGGTGCCCGTCCCCGCCACGAGAGTGGCAGTACCGATCTCCTCCGTGTCCAGGCACTGATCGCAAACCGTACCCGTCCATCCCTTGTTGTCCGCACCGAACTGTTCTCGTTCGACGGGAAGGAGATTCTCTGCATCGAGATTCCGATCTCCTACGAACCGGTCGGAACCTCAGACGGGCACTATCTGCGCCGGATTATCGATGGGACCGGCAGGCCTTCCTGTGTTCCGTTCCACTTCCACGAAATGCGGTCACGCCAATCTGATTTCGGACTGGACGATTACACCGAACTTCAGGTGGAAGGTGTAGAATTCGATGCGCTGGATCCATTGGAATTCGAGCGCTACCGGCGCAGAATCCGGGAGCACCCGCATCAAGGAGACCAGGCACTGCTCGAGCTCGGCGATCTGGAGCTGGCCAGAGCACTGGGTGCGGTGGAATACACCGATGGCGATGCGCCTGTCACGATCTTGGGGCTGCTCCTGTTCGGTCGGGAGGAGATACTGGCCTCCAAGATCCGCACACATGAGGCAGCATTTCAGGTGCTTTCCGGGACCGATGTAGAAGTCAACGACTTCTTGCGTTGGCCTCTGCTTCGTCTGATGGAGGAATTCGAGGCGCGGTTTCGGGCACGCAAACGGGAAACGGAAATTCTGGTCAGGCTGAGCCGTATTGGGATTCCGGATTATTCGGAGGCGGCTTTTCGGGAGGGCCTTGCCAACGCACTTACGCATCGCGATTACCGATGCTTGGGTGCTGTGCATGTGCAATGGCACAGCGATCGGCTCGAAATCTCGAATCCAGGGGGATTTCCGGTCGGCGTGCGCCCCAACAACCTGCTTGTAACCCGACCGCGCTCCCGGAATCCGCTGCTCGCGGACGCCTTCAAGCGCGCCGGCATCGTGGAACGTGCCGCGCGGGGCATTGATACGATCTTTATGGAGCAACTTCGCACAGGTCGCCGGGTTCCGTCCTATGAGCTGAGCACGGAAATGGACACTGTGCTGGAATTGCCTGGTGGCGAGGCCAATCTCGGCTTTGTGCGGTTTGTGACGGAGCGGTATCAGGAGGACTGTCCGTTCTCTCTCAACGAGCTGCTGCTCCTGTCGGCATTCAGAAACGGACATCGCATGACTGTGCCGGATGCTGCTGCAACGATCCAGCGGGGTATGGACGAAGCGGAGGCTGTCCTGAGCAAGCTGAGCGAAGGTGGCCTCGTCAAAATGCGAACCGTAGCCGGGAGGGCACTATTCCAGCTTACGGAAAAGGTGAGTTTGCGACTGGGCGATCATACCGATGCGTTTCGAGGTCGTGCCGAGCCCATCCAGCATTACGATAATGTGTTGCGGTATCTCGAAGCCCACGATTCGGTGTCAAGGAAAGAAGTGGCAGAGCTCTGCGCCATCTCCACCTCCCAAGCGTATCGGCTGTTGAAGAAAATGGAGGCGGAAGGGAGTGTCCACCGGGCTGGCACCATGGGAAGGAATGTTCGCTATGTAAAAGTGCACGGAACAACAGGCCGTGCGTTCAAAAGCATACAGTTGCAAAGCCAGCCGGGTGGCGTAGGCCATTTTGGCGGGAAGCCAAACTAGCCGAAGAAGCCCGGAGATAAGGGGGCCTGATCATCCATCGCTCGGACCTCCTACTTATTCGACCTCCGGGACTGCGGCCGCCGGGGTAACCTGTTTCACATTGACGTGATCCGCCCCTCTTCCGGCACCTCCAGTCCGATCACCGTATAGGCGATCTTCACGTTTAAACGCACGCAAACGCACGCGTGCGTTTAATAAAGACACGCGTGCGTTTGATGCCACTGCAAACAATCAAATACATAGGGCATTCCCGACAGGCGGGTGAAAAAAGCAGAAAAAGGCTGAAGGCAGTCACAAGCATACAGATGCATTTGTTCCGGCGTATCTCAGTTGGCGGAGCAAGTGGCTGCCAACGGCTGGGTTGCAGGTTCGAGCCCTACCGCCGGAGTCAGATTTTCATGCGCTCCCCCAAGCCCTTGAGGTGGAGAAAATCTGTGCTATTCTTTGCGAAGGTGAGTTTCATGGTTCCGGAGCACGCTGGTATGGACACCCACACGCACGCATCCCAATCCTGTACGTCCGGAACCGACAGCCAGGCCAGATGCTTGCTGCGGAACACTCCTGATGTGGGTCGGGCAGCCGTCTCTCCGCAGCATTCCAACCTGTTCTCGACCGGGCTTTCCCACCGCGATTATCCCCGACCATCAAGACAGCCATATCGGTCGGGTGCTCTCAGGCGGCCCGAAATTGGAAGAAGACAGCCTACTGAGGCTCTACAGGTAGAAAAAAATGAACGAACCGACACATGCTGCTGAAGGGCAGAATCTAGATCGCAAGTCGCTGCGCGCAGTGCAAGGAAAGACCAAAAATTTCTCTGAATTGGCCAAGGACTGTGTCTGCTTTGCGAACGGGTTAGGCGGCCGGGTTCTGATCGGAATCGAAGACGGCGATGTGCATCCGGCGCCGGACCAGCGCATTGATCCCTCGTTGATTGACCACATTGCGAAGCGCATCACCCAGCTCACCGTCAATGTTCAGGCAGTCCCCAATCTTCGGAAGGATGACAACGGTGGTGAGTATATTGAGATTTGTATACCCCGTTCAACCAGTGTCGCTTCCACCCGTGATGGCCGCTATTTTCTGCGCATTGGAGACACTTGCTTCCCCATACTTGGGGACGATGTCATGCGTCTTGCTGACGAACGCTCGCTTTTGCAGTGGGAAAAAATGACATCCCATGGAGTGCCGCGGTCGGCCACGGACAGCGAAAAACTGGAGAAGTGGGTCTCGGGAATCCAAAAATCAACGCGTGTGAAACCTTCGGTGAAGGAGAAAACCGACAACGAGTTGCTTGATCACTACGGGCTCGCCAAAGGGGAAGTGCTCACCAATCTCGGCATCCTTTTGCTGGGAACCATGGCGGACCGCCGAAGGCTGGGCACCGCTCCTGTGATCCAGGCAATCAGATACGACGCACGTGAAGAAAAGATCTGGAAGCATGTCTGGGGAGATCACGATCTTTCACCTGTTGAACTTGTCGATGATGTATGGAAAGGGGTTCATGATTTCCGTGAGAGCTACGAAGTGGCGGATGGCATGCGTCGGAAATCGATTCCTGCCTATGACGAGAAAGTGGTTCGGGAACTGCTCATCAACGCCCTGATACATCGTCCCTACACGCAGCAGGGAGATATCTATCTGTGCCTGTATCCGGACCGTCTCGAAGTTGTCAATCCAGGCCGGTTGCCGGTCGGAGTTACGCCGAAGAACATTCTTCATAAAAGCCGACGCCGCAACCCCGGCCTGGCAGAGGTTTTTCATGCTCTGGAACTGACCGAAAACGAAGGCAGCGGTGTTGACATGATATTTGACCGCCTTCTCGCGGGAGCTCGCAAGGCACCTGTCGTAAAAGATACCGGAGATTCTGTGCATGTGAGCATCACACGCCACATTCTGGATCCTGACATCATTGAGCTGGTTGCGGATGCCCACCAAATCCACCAACTCACCCAGCGGGAGCGAATTGTCTTCGGCCTGCTCGCGCAGACCCGCACGAGGTCGATGGCCGATCTTGCCGCGCAGCTGGGGCTTTCGAATCCGGAAGAACTGGCATCATGGACCGGGCGGCTTGTGGAGTTGGGCCTTATCGAGGATTTCGATGATGCCGAGGAAGTGTGCCATTTGGGATGGCCGGGTCATCTGCGCCTTACGGATCTCCGTATTTCACGCATAGATCGCTACCGACTCCGGGAGCTCATCCTAGAGGATGTCAGCCGCCATCCAGATTCCACCTCGCACAACATCCGTCGGCGCCTGGCTTCCGGGATCCCCGATCTGGATTTTGATTGCAGCCTGGAGGCAGTCGTCGATCAGGGGCTGCTTGTCGCTGAAGGCGAACAGAAACGGCCGCGTTACCGGCTCAGTGAGGCGGCCGCCCAGGAGCAGCAAGGAAGGCACAGTCGGCACGATCAGTAGAACGTGTGCTGGCAGTCCCAGCCCGCGCGGACACAAGACATTTTCCAGTGGCAGATTGTGCAGATGCCAATCGAACCCAGTGCTTCGACCGATTCTGTTCGGGACGGTCAAATATATCCGGCTCTGCGAGGGAGAAAACGGATTTGCAGTCTTTACTCATACGTCAACGATCTCGTCACTCGCAATGCTGCGCGCGAGCGGCAGTGCCCAGCCGGGTAGGTCGCGGCTGTTTTGCAATAGATCGCGCTTCATAATGTCGGGGAGGCGGTCTCTCAAAATCGAAACTACTTGCGCGTCTGCAGCAGCGTCGGGGCCAAGCCACCTCAGTGCTTGAACCACCGGAGCTGCCGGCTTTCCCGCCCACTGCATGACCCTCGGCCCTGCATGCCGGAATCGGACTGTTCGTCCGGCGATCTTCAGTGTCCGCGAGGGGCCGTCCGTCACATAGCGGACCTGCGCAGGTACCCCGGTCGTGAGCCCCAGCAGATTCGCAGCCACCATCCCATCCCGCATAACCCGGACACCGTCCCGTCTTGCCAGCGCAGCGACAGCAGCCTTCAGATTAGGCGGTGCCAATCGCTTCAGCAGCGCGCTTATCCTGGGTCTGTCGTAGAATCCACGACCAACCCGGCGGAGCCGGCCGGCCTTGACGAGGCGTGACAGTGCTTGGTCAACGGCATCCCGGCTCCCGAAGTCCAAGAAGTCCTTTGGCGTGCACACCCACCGTGGGTCAGAGTGTGCGGACACTCTCTTCATGATTTTGCCGCCCATACTGGCCATGAGAACCTACTCGAGAAACTAGAGAAAATTAATCCTCTCTGTCAGAAAATATAGCTTTTTTTCTTACTTTTTCAATGATGGCATTGAAAAAATTGCTCGGCATCAGAGCGCGAGATACCCGGCACTGTGTGGCCGTTTCGCTCCGCGGCTGCCCCACGATCTGGACTGCCGGGAGGATCATATCTGCCGTGAAATCATAGACAATCAAACACATAGGGAACTCCCAGCAGGCGGAAGAGAGACGCCAAAAAAGTAGAAGGCAGGCAGGAGCGGGGGTGCAGGTGCCAATCCAACCCGGTGTTTCGGCCTATTCCTGTCCGTAGCGATCAGCCCGCCGGCATCTGCAAGCGTCGGCCTTTTTCTTCGGCATCCGCCGGGCTGAGGAACGCATTGCAGTCTTCCAGTTCCCTCCGCGTCTCCTCAACAGACCGCCAATCGACGGCGGCGGTCCAGCGTTGGGCATAGTCAAGCACTCGGATCAGAGGCTCCGGCCATCCGTTCTGCGACAGTGCCCTGAGGGCAGAAAGATAGCTGTCGCGGAAGACGGTCGGGATGACAATGCGCTCTTCGTCGGCGGGCACCAGCTCCGCGTTCATCATGATCCGCGCCACACGCCCGTTGCCATCCACAAAAGGGTGGACTTCAGAGATCAGGAATTTGATGAACACCGCACGCTGCAAAGGCGTCTCCAGGCTGTGGATGAAGGCAAGGCCTTGCTCCAGGGTTCCGACGACGAGATCGGGCGCGACGAACACGGTTGAACCCGCCCGGTTCCCGGTCTGCTTGAACTCCCCGGGTCGTATATCGGGACGGCTTCCCATCATGGCTGCGTGGCGGCTCCTGATGAGATCGAAAAGTGCCTCGCTATCCTGTGGGGTGCGTGCCATTTCCTGCAGGTCGGAAACAATGCGCCAGGTGCCCAGCACATCGTGGGCGTCCCGGGGGCGGTCGGCTGGAATGACCCCACGAAACACGATGTCGGCAGCTTCCTCGACGGTAAACTCCGTTCCCTCAATGAAATTGGAGAAATAGGCGTCGTAGAACGCCAGCGTTGCATTTCCTTCAGGGCCACGGTTCATGGCGGTGCGGGCAGGCGGCAGATGATTGCGGAGCACTGCATGCAGCGACTGAAACAGAACCATCCGATCCGGGTCATAAGGACGTCCCCGTTGGCGGGCAATGGCTGCAGGAGCACTCAGCTCTGAATCACGGGTACCCAGCAGAGAGCCGATCAGAGCATCAAGATCCGCCGCCTCTTCTTCCCGGTTCAGGGCTTTCCCCACAGCTTCAATTTCCTTGCGGAGCCGGCTGGCGGCCTCCTCTCCGGATCGACGGATCAAGGTATCCAACCGCTCTTCGATTTCGCGACGCGACAGGGTGCGGGCGACGAGGCCATCGCGCGCCCGGGAGGGGCGCATATTTTCGATATAGGCCCGCGCCGCTGAGCTCAGGAAAAGGCCTGCAATGAAGGGTCGATCAGATGGCAACGGGGCCAGGCCACGACGCGGGCGCAGGGTATGTCCCGGCAGCCGGATATTTCGTCCCGCTTCGGACACCACACAGATGGAGCCATCGTCTACCGGCGCGTTTTCGAGTGCCGTGCGATCAACGATCAGTGCACCGGGAAAGTAGGCGGCGACGATGTGCCAGAGATTGCGTTTTACAACCGCTTCGGGCGGGTCGGTCAGATTCCGGGTGTAGAGCCGGGAGGCGAGCTTGCGCAGTTTGCCCGCCTTGACCCTGTGCGACACAGCACGGGTGATCGTTGCATCCGACACGAACGCTTCGGGCATCTCGTCGAGAGCTTTGGCAACGGATTTTTTGGGCATTACCGAGCCCCCAGAAGTCAAAAACGGACTATTGTCGGTTTAATCGGAGTATTTTAAGAGTTTTGCCTGTTTTGTCAAAGTCGACCAAAACGTCCGAATCTCGGATTCCTAGCGGATTCCCGCCAATTTCGCTTCACCACACCTTGTACCTGCCCTGAACAAGTAGCGGGATATCAGGAACAAGAAAAACGCGGGACGGATTCTCGATGGCAGGAGATGGGACCCAATGCCCGTCCGACTGCGCTCATACAGCCCACATCGCCCACCCGGGCGTTTCCGGGCGGAGAGCCTCCACCAAGGCTCACGAAGAAGAAGAGCGTTGGTGCTTTACGCTTTGCTGGTCCAGCAACGCCAGGATCACCTCGGCGTGGACGCCCGCGCCCACATTCAGGAACTGGTGCTCCACCTGCCCTTGTACCGGGCCGGGCGTTGGTGGCTTGAAGCCGAGCGGATAGTGCCGGGTATGCGACTGCAAGGCCCATACCCTGCCTTCGGGGTCGAAGATCGGCCCGCCGCTCTGGCCGAGGAGGCCGGGGGAGGTGGTCTCGATGAATTTGCCCATCTGGTCCTTGGGACCGTCCGGCGCGGGAGCGTTCAGGATCCGTGTAAACATCCCGTCAATGGCGAAGAGTGGCGCGCCCTTCGGAAGAAGAAAGTTGTTCCGTTTCTCGTCAAATTGCGGGACGATATGGAAAAAGGAGTAGCCGATCCGGCACAGACTCTGACCGGGCACGTAGTCTTCTGCGGGATCCTTGAACACCGGAAACTCCTGGATTCGATCCGCATCGAACGGCTCCAGCCGACAGAGTGCCAGATCGTTGGCAGGAGCGATCACCGCCTCGACCATCTGCACTCCGTCCACCCCCCACCAGACCGACTGATTCCGTGCGGTGGTGCCTCCTGGCTTTTTCAGGTGATGGAGCTTGCCTTTCTTGTGCGGTGTCGCCGTGGAGGTCTCGCGTTCGTATTTGGCCAGATCACGCTGGTAGTCCTGGTAGAGCTGCACCTGCTTCTGCTGGACCTGGATCTGATGGAGGATATGTGCGGCGGTAAGAATCCAGCCCTCCGGGTTGACCGCGATGTAGGCCCCCATTATGGCGTCGCATTTTCCCTTGATCGTGCGGCGCGAAAGCACCACGGGGAAGGTGAAGCGACTGGCGATGCCGATGGCTTTCTTGAACATTTGTGACTCGACTGCTTGCGGCCTTGAATCGGCCCCTGCCGGATGCGGTTATACTATACGGGAAGCAGTTGCCCGGTCAGCTCTCCCGAAGACGGGGCGGCCGGAGTCCCGGGTGATCCGGGACAGCGGGATTTTGCCGTGTTTCGGTGTGAACCGGCCACGATCCCGGCCCGGTTTCGATGCGCAAAACGGCGGAGTGCGAGTATGACCATGCTGCAGGGCAAGACCGTGGTGGTTTCCGGCGGCTCACGCGGGATCGGTCTCGCGATAGCGCGGCGCTGCGCCGCGGATGGTGCCAATCTCACCATTCTGGCGAAGACCGACCAGCCGCATCCCAAACTTCCCGGCACGATCCACACGGCCGCCGACGAGATCCGCGCAGCCGGCGGGCAGGTGCTGCCGCTGGTCTGCGACATCCGTGATGCCGAAGCGGTTGAGGCGGCAGTCGCCAGGACCGTCGAAGAATTCGGCGGCATCGACATCGTGATCAACAACGCAAGCGCCATCAGCCTCACCCCCACCCAGGACACCCCGCCCAAGCGCTATGACCTGATGGCTTCGGTCAATGCCCGCGGAACCTTTGTTGTCACCCGCGCCTGTCTGCCGCATCTTCTGGCCGCGGAGGCGGGGCGCATCCTGACGATCTCGCCGCCCCTCGATTTCGCGCCGCACTGGCTCCGCGGCCATGCCGCCTACAGCCTGGCAAAATATGGCATGAGTTTCCTGACCGCGGCCTGGGCCGCCGAATTCGACGGCCGGCTCGCCTTCAATTGCCTGTGGCCGCGCACTGTCATCGACACCGCCGCCGTGCGCAATCTTCTCGGGGGTGCGGAGATGGCGGCCTGCTCGCGTCGCCCGGAGATCATGGCCGATGCGGCCCATGCCGTGCTTTCCCGACCGCAGTCCTTCACCGGCTGGTTCTGCCTTGATGACCTCATCCTGGCGGCGGAGGGCAGGGCCGATTTCGGACAGTACGCGGTCGATCCGGACAGGGAGCTGGCACCCGATTTCTTCGTGCCGGAGAACGCACCCCTTCCTCATGAGGCAGGGGGTGCGGTCGGCTGGCGGACTCCGGTCCTCGCGGCAGCCGAGGTGCCGGGCAGGACACCCGGTTGCTGACCCAGCTCACCCGGCCGGGGAGGATCTTCGTCGCGGGGCGGAACGGGATCCGCCATTCTCCGGAGGAACACAGCAGCTGGCCGGATATCGAGGCAGGAAGCAACCTGCTTCTGCACACCCTTCTGGATGTCACCGGTTCGAAAACAGGCAGCGGTGCATCCTGATACATGCGGCGTTGGACTGCAGCCGCTCGGCCGCGGATGCCGCGTGATCCAGCCCGGGCGGTTGAGTGCGGCGGGCGGTACCGGTACAAGCCAGTAGCAGGGCAGGGCCTGCAACGATACGAAGAGGCAGAAATGGCAGAACACCCCCATGGCGAGATGGACACCCAGGCGCAGGAGAAGACCTTCCGCGGCGCGGTTTCTTTTGCCCTCTGGAGCTGCACCCTCATTGCCATCATCCTCGCGATGATGGCCGCCTTCCTGACCTGACCGGCCGCTGCGCATTCCGTTGCTTCCATGAAAATCGCGATTCCCTGCGAGACCCGGGACGGAGAGACCCGGGTCGCCTGCGTCCCGGACACCGTCCGGCGCTATGCCGGAGCTGGCGCGCAGGTGATCGTCGAGGCGGGGGCCGGCGTGGCATCGGGATTTCCGGATGACGCCTATGCGGCGGCGGGGGCGGCGCTGGCCCCGGATCGGGAGGCGGCTTTCGAGGCAGCGGATGTCATCCTGAAAGTTCACCGGCCGGTGCCGGACGAGATTGTGCCCATGCCCGAAGGCGCGCGGCTGTTCTGTCTGATGGCACCACATTCGGACCCTACCTCCTATCGGGCCTGTGCGGCACGCAGGGTGGATGCCTTCGCCCTCGAATTGATGCCGCGCATCAGCCGGGCGCAGTCGATGGATGTGCTGAGCTCGCAGTCGAATCTGGTCGGCTACCGGGCGGTGATCGAGGCGGCGGCGGTCTACGGGCAGGTGTTTCCGATGATGATGACCGCGGCCGGCACGGTCGCACCGGCGCGGGTCTTCGTGATGGGTGCCGGCGTGGCGGGGCTGCAGGCGATCGCGACCGCGCGGCGGCTCGGAGCCGTGGTCAGTGCGACCGATGTGCGCCCGGCCGCCAAGGAGCAGGTCGCCTCGCTCGGAGCGGAGTTCATCGCCGTGGAAGATGACGAATTCCGCGCCGCCGAGACCGCCGCCGGCTATGCCAAGGAGATGTCCGAGGCCTATCGCGTCAAGCAGGCAGAACTCGTCGCCGGGCACATCCGCAAGCAGGATATTGTGATCACTACGGCCCTGGTGCCGGGGCGCAAGGCGCCGGTCCTGGTGGATGAGGCGATGGTCCGCTCAATGCACCCGGGCTCGGTGGTGATCGACATCGCCGTCGAGCAGGGAGGGAATTGTCCGCTGTCGCGTCCCGACCAGGTGGTCGAGCTGGACGGGGTCCGGGTGGTCGGCTGCCTCAATCTTGCCCGACAGGTCGCCGGGGATGCCTCGGCACTTTTTGCCCGCAACATTTTCAATTTTGTATCGCCGATGCTTGACGCGGACTCCGGCCGGTTGACCGTCGACTGGGAGGACGAGCTGGTGCGCGGCACCTGCCTGACCCGGGACGGCAAAGTCGTCCATCCGGAGTTTGCGGAGTCTCCGCAGGAGGACGCATCATGAGCGTGATGGCTGCCGCAGAAATTGATCCGTTTGTGTTCCAGCTGGCGGTGTTCGTGCTGGCGGTGTTCGTAGGCTACTACGTCGTCTGGTCGGTGACCCCGGCCCTGCACACACCGCTGATGTCGGTGACCAACGCCATTTCCTCGGTGATCGTGGTCGGAGCACTGGTCGCGGCGGGCGTCGAGGGATTCGGGACCAGCCGGCTCCTCGGCGCGGTGGCGGCCGGGCTTGCGGCCGTCAATATTGTCGGCGGATTCCTGGTCACCCGGCGCATGCTGGCGATGTATCGCAGCAAGGCAAAGAAGCCGGGCAAGGACCCGTCGTGACCGATTTTGTAGCTCTCGTCTATCTCGTCTCGGGCATCCTCTTCATTCTTGCGCTCCGCGGGCTGAGTCATCCGGAAAGCGCCCGGCGGGGGAATCTGCTCGGCATGCTCGGCATGGCACTGGCCATTGCGGTCACCTTGGTGGCCTTCCCGATCTCCGCCGCCGGGGCCGGGGTGCTGGGTGTCGCATTGCTGGCCGGCGGTAGCATCGGGGCACTGATCGCCTGGCGGGTGTCGATGACGGCGATGCCGCAATTGGTGGCGGCCTTCCACAGTCTTGTCGGCCTGGCCGCGGTGTTGGTGGCGGCAGCAGCGTTCTATGCCCCGGAGGAGTTCGGGATCGGCAGCACCGGTGCGATCTACATTTCCTCGCTGATCGAAATGTCCCTGGGCACGGCGATCGGTGCGGTGACCTTCACCGGCTCGGTGATCGCCTTTGCCAAGCTGGATGGCCGCATGTCCGGAGCTCCGATCCTGCTCCCCGTCCGTCATCTGATCAACATCGCCCTCGGCCTCGCTCTGGTGGCCCTGGTCGCGGCGTTTGCGATCGGCCAGGGGGAGGTGCAGTTCTGGGCGATTGTCGCCGTCTCCCTGGCTCTCGGTGTGCTGCTGATCATCCCGATCGGCGGAGCCGACATGCCGGTGGTGATCTCGATGCTGAACTCCTATTCCGGCTGGGCGGCGGCCGGGATCGGCTTCACCCTCGGCAATATCGCCCTGATCATCACCGGTGCGCTGGTCGGCTCCTCGGGAGCGATCCTGAGCTACATCATGTGCCGGGGCATGAACCGCAATTTCTTCAGCGTCATTCTCGGTGGGTTTGGCGGCGAGGTGGCGGTATCGGCCGATTCCACCCGGGACCGGCCGGTCAAACCCGGCTCGGCCGAGGATGCCGCCTTCATCCTCAAGAACGCCGGCTCGGTGATCGTGGTGCCGGGCTACGGTCTCGCCGTCGCCCAGGCCCAGCATGCGCTCCGCGAGATGATCGATCTGCTCAAGCGGGAAGGGGTGCGGGTGCAGTATGCGATCCATCCGGTCGCCGGCCGCATGCCCGGACATATGAACGTGCTGCTGGCCGAGGCGAACGTGCCGTATGACGAGGTCTTCGAACTCGAGGATGTCAACAACAACTTCAGCACCACCGATGTGGCTTTCGTGGTCGGTGCCAACGATGTCACCAACCCGGCCGCCAAGAACGATCCGGCCTCGCCGATCTATGGCATGCCGGTGCTCGATGTCGAGAACGCGCGCACCGTGCTGTTTGTGAAGCGTTCGCTCGGCTCGGGCTATGCCGGGATCGACAACGAGCTGTTCTTTCGCGACAACACCATGATGCTGCTGGGTGACGCGAAGAAGATGTGCGAGAACATCGTCCGGTCCCTCAGCTGAGTGCGATCACTTCCTCCACCGTCTGCCGCAACAGCGCCAGTTCGGCCTCACCGCTCATCTGGTGATCGGCTCCCTTGACGAGATGCAGCCGGGCGTCGATGCCGTCCTCCAGCCTGTCCAGGATGCGCAGTGCGGTCTGGATCGGCACGACGGTATCAGCGGTGCCATGCAGCAGGCGCACCGGAATGCCGAGCGCCAGTGGGCGGTCGAGCAGCAGATGCCGGGCCCCATCCTCCAGCAGCCGGGCGGTGAACACCATCGGGTCCCCGTATTCGCTCTCGACCTCGACCCGGCCGTCCTTCTGCAGCGCGGCACGCTGCGCCGGCGTCGCCTCGCGGAAGATATCCTCGGTGAAATCGGGGGCGGCCGCGATCCCGACCAGCCCGGCGGCAGGGACCCGGCGGTCCCGCGCGAGCAACAGGGCCAGCCAGCCTCCCATCGACGACCCGACCAGCACCTGCGGCCCCGTGGTGAGGGCATGGATGGCATCGGCGGCATCCCCCGCCCAATCCCCGATGCACCCCTCCTCGAATTCTCCCGAAGACCGGCCGTGTCCGGCATAGTCGAAGCACAGGAAGCCACGGCCGGTGGAAGCCGCCCAGGCATCCAGGAAGGTCGCCTTGCTGCCCTCCATGTCCGAGCGCAGGCCGCCGAGAAAGACGACACCCGGGCCCTCCGTGCCCGCCCGCGCGGTGTGACGGCGATAGGCCAGGCGGCGTCCGTCCGGCAGTGCGAGGAATTCGGGGTCGGTGCGCATGGGGGATTCCGGTGGCAATTTCCTGCCGGTGCAACGATACTGGCGGGCGGGTTCTTGACAAGGCATCGGCGAGCATTGACAGTTCCCGCTCTGCAACCCGTCCGGCCCATGGCGGGCCGTTTTTGACCGTGGGGCCGATGAATTCTGCAACCGATTCTGCTGCCGGGATCACGCTCACCCTGCCGGACAGTTCCGCCCGGCGCTATCCGTCCCCCGTGACCGGGGCGCAGGTGGCGGAGGATATCGGACCGGGGCTGGCCCGTGCGGCCCTGGCCTGCCGCATCGACCGGGTGCTCTCCGACCTGTCCCGGCCGATCGAGCAGGACGCGGCCTTCGCGGTGGTCACCCCGGCCGATGAGGCGGCGACCCTCGAACTCTTCCGCCATGACTGCGCGCATATCCTGGCCCGCGCGGTGCAGGATCTCTGGCCGGAGGTGCGGGTCACCATCGGACCGGTGATCGAGCACGGGTTCTTCTACGATTTCGACAGCGAGCAGCCTTTCACCGTGGAAGATTTTCCGGCCATTGAGGCCCGGATGCGCGAGATCATCGCGCTCGACGAGGAAATCCGTCGGGAAGTGTGGAGCCGGGAGCGGGCCATCCGCCATTACGAAGAGTCCGGGGAACCGTTCAAGGTCGAACTGGTCCGGGCGATCCCCGAGGGCGAAGAGCTCAGCATGTACTTCCACGGCCCCTGGGTCGATCTCTGCCGGGGGCCGCATCTGCCGCGGATCGGCAAGCTGCCGCCCGACAGTTTCCGTCTGACCTCGGTGGCCGGGGCCTATTGGCGCGGCGACAGCAGCCAGAAAATGCTCCAGCGGATCTACGGAACCGCCTGGCGGACCCGGGACGAGCTCGAAGCGCATCTGGAGATGCTGGAGGAGGCCCGCCGCCGGGATCACCGGGTTACCGGCCGGGCGCTGGATCTGTACCACTTCCAGGAGGAGGCCCCCGGCATGGCCTTCTGGCACCCGGCCGGATGGCGGCTGTGGCGGCGACTGGAGGGCTATATGCGCCGTCGGCTGGAGGCGGCCGACTATGTCGAGGTTCGCACCCCGCAGCTGGTCGACCGCGAGCTCTGGGAACGCAGCGGGCATTGGGACAAATTCCGCGAGCATATGTATGTGACCGAAATCCAGGAGGAGCGCGAGACCAAGCGGATCAGTGCCCTGAAGCCGATGAACTGTCCGTGCCATGTCCAGATCTACAATCGCGGGCTGAAATCCTATCGCGACCTGCCGCTGCGGATGGCGGAATTCGGCTCCTGCCACCGGTACGAGCCCTCCGGCGCGCTGCACGGGCTGATGCGGGTGCGGGGCTTCACCCAGGATGATGCCCATATTTTCTGCCTGCCCGGACAGATCGCCTCCGAAGCCGGTGCCTTTATCGAACTCCTGGCCTCGATCTATGCGGATCTCGGCTTTCCCAAATTCCGCATCAAATTCGCCGACCGGCCGGAAACCCGGGCTGGAGACGATGCCATCTGGGATCGGGCGGAGCGAGCGCTTCTCGATGCGGTGGCGGAGGCGGGGGCCGAATTCGAGGAGAATCCGGGGGAGGGGACGTTCTACGGGCCGAAGCTCGAATTCGTGCTCACCGATGCGATCGGCCGCGACTGGCAGTGCGGCACCCTGCAGGTCGATTTCGTCCTGCCGGAGCGGCTGGGGGCCAATTACATCGGCGAGGACGGGAACAAGCACCGCGCCGTCATGCTGCACCGGGCGATTCTCGGCTCCTTCGAACGCTTCATCGGGATCCTGATCGAGAATTACGCCGGCCGCCTTCCGTTCTGGCTCGCGCCCCGGCAGGTCGTGGTGGCCACGGTGGTGTCGGACGCGGATGCCTATGCGGGCGAGGTCGTGGAGCGGCTGCGGGCGGCCGGGCTGCATGCCGAAACCGATCTCCGCAACGAGAAAATCTCCTACAAGGTCCGCGAGCATTCGGAGCGTCTGGTCCCCGTGATGCTGGTTGCCGGCCGGCGCGAAGTCGGGGACCGGACCGTATCGCTTCGTCGCCTGGGCGGACGGGACAGCGAAAGCGTTGCACTGGATGCCGCGGTCGCTATGCTTGCCGGAGAAGCCATACCGCCGGATCTGCGAAAAGAGGGTAGCTGAATTTTCATGATCGTACCCGACCCCGGCTGGATGTGCAGGCAGTAGCTGGAGGGAAAAACCATCGCACGCAGGCCCATGTTCACGCAACCGGTTCGGGATTCCGGTATGCGGGTGAACGAACAGATTGAACATCCCAACATTCGACTCATCGATGAAATCGGCACCAACCGGGGGGTGATTGACCTCGCGGGCGCCTTGGCGCACGCCGAAGGGGTCGGCCTGGATCTGGTGGAAATCCAGCCCAAGCTGGAACCCCCGGTCTGCAAGATCATGGATTACGGCAAATTCAAATACGAAAAGCAGAAACGGGCGTCGGAGGCGAAGAAAAAGCAGAAGGTGATTGTCATCAAGGAAGTGAAGCTGCGCCCGAATATCGACGACCACGACTATGACGTGAAGATGAAAAGCATCCGGCACTTTCTGGATGAGGGTGACAAGGTCAAGGTGACCATGCGATTCCGCGGCCGCGAAATGGCCCACCAGGAACGCGGCACCAACCTGCTCGGACGCGTGTTCACGGATATCGAGGACATCGCCAGGATCGAAACCCATCCCGTGATGGAGGGGCGGCAGATGGTGATGATGGTCGCTCCGACGAGGTGATGCGATGGCTCCGGAATCCGGTCCACCGGCCCGTGGCTGGCATGATATGGGCGGCCTGCAGGCCGGTCCTGTCGACCGCACGGAACATGACTACGCACTCTGGGAGAAACGCGTGGATGCCCTCCTGGTTCTCGCCGAAGGGCGCGGCTTTTTCACCACCGACGGGCTGCGCCGGGCACTCGAGGATCTTGGCGAGGACGCGTTCCAGCGGATGACCTATTACGAGCGCTGGATCAGTGCTGTGGCGCGCAACCTCGTCGAGGCGGAAGTGCTGACCAATGACGAGATCGGCCGCCGGATCGAGGAGATCCGGGCGCGGGGGGCCACCTATGGCGAGGCCTCGGCACCATGAGCGGCCCGGCGCGGTTCGCGGCCGGCGCCACGGTGCGGGTGCGCCAGGCATCCCCCCCGGGGCATGTCCGCACCCCGTGGTATCTGCGCGGCCGAACCGGCGAGATCGAGCGGCTGTGCGGTTGCTTCGTCAATCCCGAGGAGGGCGCCTACCGCCACCGCACGCCGCGTTCGCTGCAACTCTACCGGGTACGGTTTCGCATGTCCGAGATCTGGAATCCGCCGGAGTCGGATGCAGACACGCTGGATGCCGAGATCTTCGAGCACTGGCTCGAAGCGGCCTAGGGGAGACGCGATGACCACCCCCCATTCCCACCCGCACCGTTCCGACCAGGACAGTCCGCTGACCCACTGGCAGGCAATGGAGATCGCAGTGCGCGAACTCCTGGTCGAAAAGGATGTGTTCTCGTCCGCCGAGATTAATGCCGCCATCGAGGCCATGGATGCGCGCAGCCCCGCCCTCGGCGCAAAAGTCGTGGCGCGGGCCTGGACGGATGCCGGATTCCGTGCCCGTCTGCAGGCGGATGCACCGGCCGCATGCCGGGAACTCGGCATCGAAATCGGTGCCCTCCGGCTGGTGGCGATCGAAAACACGGAGAACGAGCACAATGTGATCGTCTGCACGCTCTGCTCCTGCTATCCACGCAATCTGCTCGGCCTGCCGCCCGACTGGTACAAGCAGCGTGCCTATCGCTCTCGGGTGGTGCGCGAGCCGCGGCGGGTTCTGGCGGAGTTCGGTCTGGCCCTGCCGGCGGAGACCCGGGTGCAGGTGCATGATTCGACCGCGGAGCTTCGCTACATCGTCATCCCGCAGCGACCGGCCGGCACGGAAAGCTGGGAGGAGGAGCGGCTGGCGGGGATCGTCACCCGCGACTGCATGATCGGCGTGGCCCTTCCGGATCCTGCGGCCGGAAACGGCCGGGACGGGTAGGGACGGGGGGCTGTCTCAACCGCCGCTGAACGAGCACAGGGTGATCAGGTCGATGCCGCGGGCACGCAGCATGCGGCTGCCGCCGAGATCCGGCAGGTCGATCACCGCACCGCAGCCGACAATATCCGCCCCGATTTGCTGGAGAAGATCCAGGCCGGCGGCGGCGGTTCCGCCGGTGGCGATCAGATCGTCGATCACCAGCACCCGCTCGCCCGGCGCAATGGCGTCGCGGTGGATTTCCATGGCTTCGCTGCCGTATTCAAGGTCGTAGCTGATCTCGATGGTTTCGGCCGGCAGTTTGCCTTTCTTGCGGAGCGGGATGAATCCGGATCGGAGTTGCCGGGCGACCGCGCCGCCAAGGATGAAACCGCGCGCCTCAATGCCGGCGATTTTCTGCGGCTGGCGGTCGCCGAAGGCAGCGCAGAGCCCGTCCACGGCAAGCCGAAACCCCTCCGGGTCTCCGATCAGGGTGGAGATGTCACGGAATTGTACCCCGGGCTTCGGGTAGTCGGGAATGGTGCGGATGTAGCGGGCGACAGTCTCCGGTGCCGGAACCGAAAGAGCGGTCACCGGTCGAGCACCCTCCCGGCGATTGCATCAAGCCGGGCGACAAGTTCTGGATCGCGGTGCTCCGCCGCGGTGATCACGGCATATTCGAGTGCCCGGTTGCAGCCTTCGCAGCAATCCCCCTCGGCGGCGGTTCCGGCCCGGGCCAGGATCTGCAGGGTCTTGCGGGCCGCCTCGACATTGCGGGCCATGACCTCGAGGATCCTGCGCACATCAACCTCGCCATGTTCGGGATGCCAGGAATCGTAGTCGGTCACCATGGCGAGGGTCGCGTAGCAGAGCTCTGCCTCCCGCGCGAGCCGCGCTTCGGGCATGTTGGTCATGCCGATCACCGCGCAGTCGAGGGTCTCGCGATAGATCCGGGATTCGGCCAGGGTCGAGAATTGCGGCCCCTCGATCGCCAGATAGGTGCCGCCGCGATGGACCGGCGTGCCGCCGGCCTCCCGGGCCGCATGCTCGAGCAGGTCGCAGAGCCGCGTGCAGACCGGGTGGGCAAGCGAGACATGGGCCACACAGCCGGGGCCGAAAAAGGAGCGGGGGCGCTGGTGGGTGCGGTCGAGAAACTGATCGACGATCACGAAACTCCCCGGTGACAGCTCCTCCCGGAAGGAGCCGCAGGCGGAAACCGAAACGATGGCGGTCGCACCGCAGCGCTTCAGCGCATCGATATTGGCGCGGTAGTTGATCTCCGAGGGGGGGATCCGGTGTCCCGGCCCGTGCCGGGGCAGGAAGGCGACCGCCTGGCCGCCGATCCGTCCGGTAACGATCTCGGAAGAGGGCTCGCCCCAAGGGGTCGTCAGTCGCTTGCGCTCAAGCCCCTCGAGTCCCTCGATGTCATAGAGACCGCTGCCGCCGATGATTCCCAAGGTTGGGACGGTTTCCCCGGTTTCACTCATCTGTCACTCCCCGGGGCAGCCCGTCAGCATCCACCGGAAATTTTACGGCCGTCATCGGTATAGGGCCCGTGCGGGTATCCGCAACCGGACGATCGGCCATGTCGCCGACCGCGGGATTCCCCTATTTGCCGGTCGCATCCGGGCCATCGGTACCGACCGCTCGCGCTCGATGTCGGCCGTCGGAGAACTTGATCTCAAGATCCATCCCTGCCCGCAGCTGTTTCGCCCGCGAGAGCACCCGACCGCCTTCAGTCACCACGGCAAAGCCTCGTTTCAGGGTGGCCTGGTAGCTCACGCTTTCCAGCAGACGTCCGCAATTCTGCACCCGGCCCCAGAATTTGCCCCAGACAAGCTCGGCATGCAGGCGAAATCCCTGATCCGCGGTCCGCAGGCGCCGGGTTGCATTTTCCCAGATGGGTTCCAGTGGAGGCAGAGTGGCGTCGGGTGAGTGGAACCGGCGATCGGCGTGATGGATGTGCTCGCGTAGCGCGGGGGCCAGCGCAAGCTTCGCATGCGTGCAACGCCGGGCATGTTCTTCCAGAAAAACCGCAGGGGCGGGAAGGATGGCGGTGCGTGACTGGAGACGGTCGGTCGCACGGCGAATCGGGGTGTAAAGGGCGGGGCCCAGAGCGGTGGTGGCAATGTCCAGACGCTGGCTGGCGGGGCCGAGCACCGCGGCCGCAGAAGGCAGGGTGGCAGCCTTCGCGTCGAGATTCATCTGCCCTTTCTCGAGATGCCCCATGCAAACCCGCAGGCAACGGTCTCCGAGGGCGGCCAGTCGAGCATGCAGATCCACACGCACCGGCACGGCCAGTTCGGCGGCGGCCGTCGGTGTCGGCGCCCGCAGATCCGCAGCATGATCGGCAAGGGTCGTGTCCGTCTCATGGCCGATGGCCGAGATCACCGGTATCTCGCTGGCGGCGATCGCACGCACGACCGATTCATCGCTGAATCCTGCCAGGTCTTCGACCGAACCGCCGCCGCGGGCGAGAATCAGCAGGTCGGGGCGAGGCACCGGCCCGTCCGGAGTGCAGGCGTTGAAACCCTCGATCGCGGCCACGACTTCGCGCGGGCAGGCTGCGCCCTGGACGGCGGCGGGCCAGATCAGGACATGGCGGGGAAAGCGGTCACGGAGCCGGTGCAGGATGTCGCGGATCACCGCTCCGCTCGGCGAGGTGATCACTCCGATGATCCGGGGCAGGACCGGGCGGGGGCGTTTGCGCTCGGAATCGAACAGGCCTTCTGCTTCCAGGCGCCTGCGGAGCTGTTCGATCGCCTGCAGCATGGCACCGGTTCCGGCGAGTTCCATGCGGTCCACGATGAGCTGATAGCGAGATTGTCCCTTATAGTAGGTGGTGATCTTACCGGTCACGATCACTTCCAGCCCCTCTTCCGGCCGGAAGGAGAATTGCGAGGCGGTGTTCTTCCAGGCAACCGCCGCAAGCACGGCATCCTCATCCTTGAGGTCCATATAGAGGTGCCCGGAGCGGGGACGTGAGACACGCCCGAGCTCGCCCCGCACGCGCACCCGCCCGAACGACTCCTCCAGCGTGCCGCGGATGGCCCGGGAGATGTCGCTGACCGTCCATTCAGGCAGGTTGCTGGCTTGCGGGGCCTGATCTGTGCTGTCTTCCGCCATGCCTCGGTGCTCCGGGAGAACTTGCGTTGCCGCCGGGTGAATCATAGAACAATCCCGCCGCCCGGTAGCAAGCCGCGGCCCTGACGGTCGGATTTTCTCATGAATGTGCTTCTTCTCGGTGGCGGTGGACGCGAGCATGCGCTTGCCTCCGCCATCGCAGCCAGCCCCGAATGCGCCCGCCTTGTGGTCGCCCCGGGCAATGCCGGAACAGCGTCATGGGCTGAAAATCGCAGCATCGATCCCTGCGATGCCGGGCAGGTGCAGACACTGGCGCGCGAGATGGGCGCGGATCTCGTGGTGATCGGCCCGGAAGCGCCGCTTGCGGCCGGGGTGTCGGACGCGCTCCGCGAGATCGGCCTGCCGGTGTTCGGTCCGTCCCGGGCCGCCGCCCGGCTGGAGACGTCGAAGGCTTTCGCCAAGGAACTCTGCGCCGAGGCGGGTGCGCCGACCGCGGCATGGGCCCGGTTCCGGTCGGCGGAGGAGGCACTCGCGCATATTGACACCCGGGAGGTTCCGATCGTGGTCAAGGCGGATGGTCTCGCTGCCGGCAAGGGTGTGGTTGTGGCGGAAACCCGGGAGGAAGCGCGGGAAGCGGTGACCGGAATGTTGGCGGGCCGCTTCGGCGCGGCCGGATCCGAACTCGTCATCGAGGAATTCCTGGCTGGCGAAGAGGCGAGTTTTTTTGCGCTTTGCGCCGGGCGGGCAGCGATTCCGTTTGCCGGTGCCCAGGATCACAAGCGGGCTTTCGACGGCGATCAAGGTCCGAACACGGGGGGCATGGGGGCGTATTCGCCGGCCCCGGTGCTGACGCCCGAAATCGAGGGGCGTGTGATGGATGCGGTGGTGCTGCCCTGCCTGGATGCCATGGCCCGGCGTGGAACGCCGTATCACGGGGTTCTGTATGTCGGGCTGATGATCGAGGCCGGCCGGCCGCAGGTGGTGGAATTCAACGCCCGGTTCGGCGATCCGGAATGCCAGACGATGTTTGCCCGGCTCAGGGGCGGCGCGCTGGCACTGCTTGCAGCGGCGGCAAAAGGCTCACTCGAGGATCTGCGGCCGGACTGGGATCCGCGAACCGCGCTGACCGTTGTTTTGGCGACCCGGGGTTATCCCGGCGCCTATGCAAGCGGATCCGAGATTGGTGGAATCGCGGAAGCCGCCGCGCTCAAGGATGTGATCGTGGATCATGCCGGGACCGCCCGGGCGGACGGGCGGATCGTCGCTGCCGGGGGACGGGTGCTGAACATCACCGGCCTCGGCCGCACCCTCCGGGAGGCGCGGGAACGCGCCTATGCAGGCGTGGCTACGATCGAATGGCCGGAGGGGTTCTGGCGCACGGATATCGGTGCCCGGGGGCCGGACGGCTGATTGCGGATATCCAACGCTCCGGGCTACCCGACGGGGCCCAGAAAATAGAACGCATACGCGACGATCACCGCCGGCACACCGCTGTAGAGGGTTGCCAGTACCGCGACCCTCCGGTTGACGGCCAGTGCCGGGAACAGGGCATCACCGTCATTGCTGATGGCGTTGCCGATCAGGGCCGCGAACGGGATCACGCCGTTCAGATAGAGCGCGGTCATCAGAACCTGCGGGCCGCAGCCTGGAATAAAGCCTACCAATATCGCGAGCAGCGGCACGATGGGGGCGGCGGCTTGGGCGACCGCGGCCAGATCCAGACCGAACAGGCCGGCCGCATATTCGTAGAGCAGAAAGGCCGCGATAACCCAGACCGTTACAAAGGATGTCTCTTCGGTGGTGCGGGTCAGCGTATGCTCGTCGGGGCGCGTGGCGGTGCTGACCGGGGAGAGCACCCAGACCAGAATTGCCAGGCCGGAACCGGCCAGGGCCAAAAATTCGGCGGCCGGACCGAACCAGGCTATGATGTCGACCTGTGCGAGGACCAGAATCCCGAGCAGGAGGCCGGGCACCGCAAGGGCGGCAAAGGCGAGGTCGCGTCGGCGCAACCGGCCGATCGGTGCCGGCAATGCGCAGACCGAAGGACGGTTGCGAAGCGGGTCGCGCAGAAGCGCGTCGGCGAACCACCCGGAGATCACACCGACCGTAAAGGTGATTGCGATAACCACCAGCCCGGTCGTGGGCTCCGTCGCGAGCAACAGAAAGGCAGCATCGCCCATGGTCGAGGTCAGTGCCGCCAGCACCGCGCCAAAGCTCACCCGCTGGCGCGAATAGGCAGCGACGACAAAGATCGCCCCCCCACAGCCGGGCAGGGCCCCCAGAGCCGCGGCCGCCGGAATCTGCCACACCCGGCTGCGCGCCATGAACGCAGCCGCATCGATGCGCAAGGCTTTTTCGATTCCGTAAATCAGGAACAGGGTCATGGCGACGAACACCGACACCTGGACATAGGCGTCGACCAGCGAGACCCGTGTGATCCGGCCGACCTCGCCAGGCGCGGATGCCAAAGCGGCGACAAGAACAGCCACCAGGACCCGGCGCCAGTCCAGACCGGCCGATCCCAGGCCGGCGAACTGGTAGATGCCAGCTGTGATTTGTCGCGTGGTCATTCGCTCCGTTCCCAATCGGCAAGCCGGGGAGCATGCCAGCAAGATGCTAATGCGAATGATTGGCAAATGCAACAGTCTGTACGAAACCAGAACATTTGACATTCTGTGCGAGGTTTGCAGGCTTTGGCTTCCTTCGCGGTCGGTGGAAGACCCGCGCATGCGTCCGACGGCTTTGAGCGACGTGGCCTGACACAACCTTCAGCACCGACCGAAAGCCCCACCAAAAGGTGGTGCCTCTTTCGTTTGGGCGCGTTCTGACCTGCGTTCAGCCTATAATCGGCGCAATCTCCCTCCCGCTAGCCAGAACCCGCCCGTGCGCAGGAACCGACAGCCGCCGTCCCGGTCTCCCGCTTCCGGGGAAACCCCCGCCCGGATGGGGGCGGTCCGGTATGAATTCAGGAAATTGCCGCAACCTCCCGCCCGCTGCCGGCAGGAGAGCATCGACCCCCGTGCACTGATCCCGCCGTTCCCTCGTGGAATCCCCCACGACACCGCCGAAAACACCCCGGGCCGAATGAACGACAACCTGGTTGCCGTTCACACCTGGCTGGAGCTGGCAGGAGTCAGGAACGTGCTCAGGACGGTCTTTTCGCCCGTGTCGAATCGGACCAGGATCTTGGCTCCGTCCGAGCGCAGGACCTGTCCGTAGCCGAATTTTTCATGGAAAACGCGTATATCCACTGGGAATTCAATCGCAGCGGGCTCTGTCCGGCGGATCGCTTTGCCGGAGGTGGCGCGATCGCGATTGGCCTGCATTCGACTCCAGCCCGGCGAGCGGTATTTCCCGGCGCGCGCGGCCTGACGCTCAAGGGCTGAAAACCGGTCCGGCATGAAACCCGAACCGACAGCTTCCACATCCACCCGCTCGACATGGGAGGAGGGAATCTCGCCCAGAAAGCGCGACGGACTGCGAGGCTGCATCCTGCCGAAACTGTATCGCGAGGCCGCAAAACTGATGGCGAGATGGTGTCGGGCACGGGTAATCGCCACATGGGCGAGCCGGCGCTCTTCCTCGACCGCATCATTGCCCCCGCTCTCGAGGGCACGGGGCGTAGGAAAGACTTCCTCTTCCCAGCCGGCCAGAAACACGGCATCGAATTCGAGCCCCTTTGCCGCGTGGATGGTCATCAGGCTGAGCTGCGGCTCGCCGATTTCCTCCGGTTCATCCTGCACCAGCGCGACATGCTCGAAGAAACTGTTGCAATCCTCATAGGCATCCAGCGCAGCCAGAAACTCTTTCAGGTTTTCGGCCCGGCCTGCGGATTCCACGGCGGGTTCGCTGCGTCGCATCAGCAAATAGCCGGATTCTTCGAGAATCTGTTTCAGGAGCTCTGCGGGGCGTTTCCCTGCTGCAAGATCCGTCCTCCACCCATCCAGAAGATCGAGCAATGCAGTCAGGCCGCGGATTCCGGCTGCCGCGATGGCGCGTTCCTCAATGGCGCGGCGCGCCGCTTCCAGGGGCGGCAGCCGGTGCTCTTGCGCGATTTTGCGAATCGCCGCCAGGGAGGCATTGCCGAGACCCCGGCGCGGCGTATTCGCCACGCGGTCGAAGGCGAGATGGTTGGCGGGCTGGGCGACCAGCTGCAGATAGGCGATCGCATCCCGGATCTCCATCCGCTCGTAGAAACGTGCCCCACCCACCACGCGGTAGGGAATTCCGCCTCGGGTCAGCTGCTCCTCGATGCCGCGCATCAGATAGGAGGCGCGCACCAGAACGGCGATCCGGTCGAACGGGATTTTTTGCCCGGAGGCACCCCGGGCAAAATTGTCGGCCTCATCCGCGATCCACATGGCTTCTCCGCGACCGTCCTCAAATCCGCCGATGCGAACCCGATGGCCCGTCTCCTGCTGGGTCCACAGAGTCTTGCTGAGACGTCCCGCATTGACCGCGATCAGGCCGGCGCCGGCCCCGAGAATGTGCCCGGTCGATCGATAGTTCTGTTCCAGGCGGATCACCTGCGCGCCGGGGAAGTCGCGTTCAAATCGCAGGATGTGATCGACCCGCGCCCCGCGCCAGCCATAGATCGCCTGGTCATCATCGCCGACACAGCAGATATTTTTGTCCTCGTTGGTGAGCAGCCGCAACCATAGATACTGGGCCGCGTTGGTGTCCTGATACTCGTCCACGAGCAGATGCCGGAAGCGGGTGCGGTAGCTGTCCGCGATATCGGAATTGTGCTGGAGCACCCGTACCATATGCAGGATGAGATCGCCAAAATCGACGGCGTTCAGCGCCCGCAGACGGTCGCGGTATCGCTCGTAGAGTGCCCGGCCCCGGCCGTCCGCCAAGGCCTCGAATTCGTCGTCTGGCACCTGTTCGGGTACGAGTGCCCGGTTCTTCCATCGATCAATGGCACCGGCCAGCACTCGCCCCGTCCACTGCTGGGTGTCGATATTCAATTCGCGGGCCAGGTCCACAACCAGCCGGCGGGAATCCTCGGCATCGAGGATCGAAAAATTTGCATCCAGACCGACCAGCTCCGCATGGTTGCGAAGCATCCGCCCCGAGAGCGAGTGAAAGGTTCCCAGCCAGCGCGGCACCGAATCCGGCCCCACGGAAGGCACGACCCGATCACGCATGATGCCGGCGGCCTTGTTGGTAAACGTGACGGCAAGGATTTCGGATGGCCGAGCGCGGCGGCTGCGCACCAGCTCACCGAGGCGGCCGGTCAGAGCACTCGTCTTGCCGGTTCCGGCTCCGGCCAGCACCAGTAGCGGGCCGTCGCCATGCTCGGCGACTTCCCGCTGGCGCGGATTGAGGGCGGTCGGGAAGCCTTCCGCCTTTGCATTGGGTAGAGGCGGACGGGTCATTCGGACAAAGGCCTCGCGGTTGGTTGCACAGTTTTGGACACGGAGGCGACGATCGGATTCGAACCGATGTACACGGATTTGCAGTCCGCTGCGTAGCCACTCCGCCACGTCGCCCGACCGTTTCCGAGGATACGCGAAATTTGTCCCCTCCGGCAACCGCAGCGGCGGTTGCTCGCGGTCCGCACAAGCAGCCATCTCCCTGCCGGGCATCCCGCGGCCCGGCGGAAACACCGGAAATCCCGCCATCGCCTTGCCTGTATGCTCCACCCCCGGCGGGCAGGCAGGCCCGGGAGAGCCGCATGAGCACCACGGATTCCGGGGAGTCGTATGTTGTCGCACCGGGCTATCGGCGGCGGGCTGTCCGTTCGCTGCTGCCGTTCCTGTGGCCGTCCCCGGACAACGCGGACTGGCTCCAGATACGCCTGCGAATCATCCTTGCCATCGCGTTTCTGGTCGGTGCCAAGGCGGCCACCGTATACGTGCCGGTCCTGCTCAAGCAGATCGTCGACGCACTCGGGGGGGCGGGCAGCGAGGTTCTGCTGACTCTTCCGCTCGGCTTCTTGCTGGCCTACGGAGTCGCGCGGCTGCTTTCCGGTGCATTCGTGGAACTGCGCGATGCGGTGTTTGCCAAGGTCGCCCACCGCGCGATCCGCCGGGTGGCGCTGGTGACCTTCCGCCATCTGCATGCGCTTTCGCTCCGCTTCCACCTCGACCGGCACACCGGCGGGGTGATCCGCGCCATTGAACGCGGCACCAAGGGTGTCGAGTGGCTGTTCAGCTTCATGCTGTTCAGCGTCCTGCCGACCCTGGTCGAAATTCTCCTGGTATGCGGCGTGCTCTGGGCATTCTTCGATGTCTGGTATGCGCTGCTCACCTTCATCACCGTGGCAGCCTACATCGCCTACACGATCACGGTCACCGAGTGGCGGTTGCAGCACCGCCGGCGGATGAATGCCGCCGACGAGGAGGCCAACACCCGCGCGATCGACAGCCTCCTGAACTACGAGACCGTTAAGTATTTCGGCAATGAAGCCTACGAGGCCGACCGCTATGACCGATCGCTGCGGCGCTACGAGCATGCCTCGGTGGTGAACCAGATCTCCCTGTCCCTCCTGAATCTCGGCCAGGCGGTGATCATTGCCGTCGGCGTCACGCTGATCATGTATCTGACGGCCCGAAGCATCATCAGGGGCGAGGCCACGATCGGGGATTTTGTCCTGGTCAACACCTACCTGCTGCAGCTCTACCAGCCCCTCAACATCTTGGGTTGGGTGTACCGGGAGATCAAACGGACCCTGGTCGATATGGAGCGAATGTTCGCCTTGCTGCGTGAGGAACGTGAAATCGAAGACCGGCCGGGGGTGCCGGATCTGGTCGTGCGCGAAGCCCGCATTGTCTTTGAAGATGTTTCATTCCGCTACGAGGAGCGGCGGCAGATTCTGGATCGGGTAAGTTTTGTCGTGCCCGCCGGTGCCACGCTTGCCGTCGTCGGCGCGACCGGCGCCGGCAAATCGACGATCCTGCGGATTCTGTTCCGTTTCTACGACATCGAATCGGGGCGGGTGACCATCGATGGGCAGGACATCCGCGACGTCACCCAGGCGAGTCTCCGGGCCGCCATCGGCGTGGTGCCGCAGGATACCGTGCTGTTCAACGACACGATCGGACTGAATATCGCCTATGGCCGCCCGGATGCGTCGCGCGAAGAGATCGAGACCGCCGCCCGGCTTGCCCAATTGCACGATTTCGTGAGCGGTCTTCCGGATGGCTACGACACGAAGGTCGGAGAGCGCGGACTGAAAATCTCGGGAGGCGAGAAACAGCGGATCGCGATCGCCCGCACGATCCTGAAGCAGCCGCGCATTCTGCTGTTCGACGAGGCGACCTCGGCCCTGGACACGGGTACGGAAAAGGACATCCAGCGCAGCCTGCAGGCAGTCTCCCGGGACCGGACGACGCTGGTCATCGCCCATCGCCTGTCGACGGTGGTCAACGCCGATGAGATTCTTGTGCTCGAACAGGGTCGGGTCGCCGAGCGCGGCGCGCATGCAGAGCTGCTGGCCGGCGGCGGGCTCTACGCCCGGATGTGGCACAACCAGCAGAAGATCGATCCCGGACGGACCGGGCGGGAAGAGGGGAGGCCCGGGAAGGGCTAGGGGTCCGCGGCCGGCCGGCCATGCACCGCGGCGTCTGATGGGGTATCCTGTCCGGAACGCATTCCAGCCAGCCGTGTCAGAAACCATGTTTGATCCTGCGCAGGCGCGCCAGACCATGGTCGATTGCCAGATCCGTCCGGCCGACGTCACCGACCACAGAATCACGGCCGCCCTCGAGGAGGTTCCCCGGGAAAGGTTCTTGCCCGAATCGCGGCGCCACGCCGCCTATTTTGATGGGGACATCGTGCTGGAGGGCGGCGAAGTCGTTCTGGCACCACGGGTTTTTGCAAAAATGCTGCAGGTCGTACGGGTCGCTCCCGAAGATGTCGTGCTCGATATCGGCTGTGCGCTCGGATATTCCTCGGCCGTTCTCTCGCGTCTTGCCAGCACGGTGGTGGCCCTCGAATCTGATCCTGCCGTTGTCGACCGCGCCACGGAAGCACTGGCCGCCGCCGGGGTGGGAAATTGCGCTGTGCTAGCCAAGCCGCTCTCCGGAGGGGATGCGGCCAATGGCCCTTATGATGTCATTTTTGTCAATGGCGGTGCAGAGCATCTGCCTCCGACCCTGCCCGAGCAGCTCAAAGAGGGCGGTCGGCTCGTGATCGTGATGCTCTCCGGGGCCGGCGGCGAATGCCAGAGGATCACGAGAACGGGAAATGCGTTCGGACGGGCTCGCTGTTTCGATGCCACCGCGCCGCTGTTGCCGGGCTTTGAGCGCAGGGCGGAATTCACGTTTTGATGCGCGGTGTGTTGAGACGCCGATTTCCGGTCCTTTTTCGCGTCGGCATGCTGGCATCGATCTGGGGGCTCGGCGCGGGACTGAGCGGTCCGGCCGGTGCTGCCAGCGAGATGGCGGAAGCGTTGCGCCTCGCACTCGAAACCCATCCGACTCTTGTCGAGCTGCAGGCCAATCTCGACGCGCTGGAGGAAGATCGGGAGCAGGCACGTGCCGGTCTGCGGCCCCGCTTCGTGCTGTCTGGAAGAGCCGATGGTTCCTTTTCGGAGGACGGACTGGGGTCGGAGCGGAGCAGGGATTCGGCGGGTTCGGCTTCCGCCCTCGCGGAGGCCCGGCAACTGGTCTTTGATGGCGGTGCCACACGGGAGACGGTTGCACAGTTCGAAGCGGAACTGCGCGCGTTGCGGCATGATCTCGTGGGTGCCGAGCAGGACGTGCTGCTCGCGGCCGCAGAGGCCTATCTCAATCTGCTGCGGGCCGGAGAGCTGCTGGATGTGGCCGAAAGCAACGCCGCCCGTCTTGGTGAGGCGCTGGCCGCGGCCCGGGATCGCCTGCGGGTCGGCAGCGGCACCCGGACCAGCGTGGCGCAGGCAGAGGCCCGCCTGGGTGCGGCGGAGACGAATATTGCCCGCCGCCGGGCCGCATACGCAACCGCACGGAGTGAATTCACCCGTCAGGTGGGCACGGAGCCGGTCGCCGAGTTGGTGGCACCGACCGATCTTCCGGATCTTCCCGCCTCGCTCAACGCTGCCATCGAGGCGAGTCTGAAAGCACATCCCGATATCGCCGCCGCCCAGGCCCGCGAAGATGCCGCACAGGCGGCATTGCGGGCGGCTGAGGCCGGCCGGGGGCCGACGATCTCGCTGCTTGGATCGGCTTCGATCTCCCGTGACGAAGCCCGGGGGCGCAGCAGCAGAGACCGTGACGACTATGGGATCGGCCTCCGCCTGGAGCAATCGCTCTATTCGGGGGGGGCGGTCGACAGCCGGATCCGGCAGGCCGTCGCACGAATGACCGCCCGGCAGGCGGCAAGGACGAGGGTTGAGCGGCGGCTCCGGGCGGCAGCGGTGGCGGCCTGGGAGGAACGGGTCGCAGCCCAGGCCGCGATTCGGTCCGGGGTGACACAGGTCCGGGCGGCCGAACTGGCCTACCGGGGGGTCCGGGAGAGTGCCTCCGTGGGCCTGGGGACCACCCTTGATGTGCTGGATGCCGAGCAGGATGCGCTTAGTGCCCGTGTCTCGCTCGTGCAGGCACGCTACGATGAATTCATTGCCGCGTTTCGACTGCGCCAAGCAGTCGGAACATTGAGTGCACAGGGATTGAGGTTATGACCATGCCGCAAGATGACGCTTGGGGACAGGCAGAGATCCAGAGGCGGATGGAGCAGATCGGGCAGGCCGTCCGAGCCGAAACGGAAACCTCGGATTCGCCGGAACCGCTCCAACTCACCGAGAGCATGGTGGCACCGGATGCGGGATTCGGGGCCGCGGCACCGGTCATCAATCCGCCCGGCCAGGCTCCGGGTGGATGGGGGGGCTTTCCGGCGGTGGATCCTCCCTCCCCCTATCCGTCGACTCCGGTGGCCGGACCGGCCAGTGATCCGTATGCCCCTCCGGCGGTCGAGCCGCCGGATTACGCCTATGCCGGGTCGGCCGCCGAGCCGGCGGATTTCACCTATCCCGATCCGCCCGCCGAATTTGCGGAGGGGTCCTTTGTCCAGCCCGTTGCCCCGCCTGCGGACACTCCGTTCCAGTCGGCCTATCCGACCGACCCGATGCCGACTGCCGGGGAGCCCATGACGGCCTGGCCCGGGGCCTATCCGGCGGAGGCCGCTTCGGGCGCCTATCCGACAGAGGGCGCTCCTGGTGCCTATCCGACAGAGGGCGCTCCTGGTGCCTATCCGACAGAGGGCGCTCCTGGTGCCTATCCGACAGAGGGCGCTCCTGGTGCCTATCCGACAGAGGGCGCTCCTGGTGCCTATCCGACAGAGGGCGCTCCTGGTGCCTATCCGACGGAGGGCGCTCCTGGCGCCTATCCGGCGGAGGCCGCTGCGGATGCCTATCCGACCGAGGCTGCTTCTGGTGCCTATCCGACGGAGGGCGGTGTCGGCATGGCCCCGTCGGCTGCAGGCGCGATTCCGGCGATGGCGGCCGCCGGATTGTCGGTTGCGGAGCTTGATTCGCTGGTCCGTGAGGAGATTCGTACGTGGCTTGGCGTGCACGGAGCCGAGATTCTGCGTCAGACGGCCCAGGCCCCGGAAGGGGGAGGGTCCGACAGCGGCAATCCGCCGGCGGATTTCGGCTGACCGCACGCCCTCCTCCGTCGGTTCGCAAGATTTTTGATCCTGAGAGAAACGGGACTCGGCATGGTGCTTGCAAAAACCTTTGATTTCGCCGAGGCGGAATCCCGAATCTACAAGGCTTGGGAATCGGCGGGTTGCTTCCGCGCCGGTGCCAATGCCCGGCCGGGTGCGGAGCCTTACTGCATCGTCATCCCTCCGCCCAATGTGACCGGCGCGCTCCATATGGGGCATGCCCTCAATTGCACGGTGCAGGATGTCCTGATTCGCTGGCACCGCATGCGGGGCTTTGACACGCTCTGGCAGCCCGGGGTGGACCATGCGGGCATCGCCACACAGATGGTGGTCGAGCGCGAACTGGCCCGGGCCGGCGAACCCGGCCGCAAGGAGATGACACGGGAGGCGTTTCTGGAGCGTGTCTGGGAGTGGAAGGGGCGCTATGGGGGCGCGATCGGTCAGCAATTCCGGCGGCTCGGGGCTTCCTGCGACTGGTCCCGCGAGCGGTTCACCCTTGATGAAGGACTGTCCCGTGCGGTACGGGCGATTTTCGTGCAGCTGTTTGATGAGGGGTTGATCTATCGCGGCGAGCGCCTGGTCAACTGGGATCCGCATTTCGAGACCGCGATCTCCGATCTTGAGGTCGAGCATCTCGAGATGGAGGGCAAATTGTGGCATTTCCGGTATCCGTTCGAAGATGGCGACGGCCATCTGGAGGTGGCGACCACGCGTCCGGAGACCATGCTCGGCGACACCGCCGTCGCCGTGCATCCGGAAGACCCGCGCTATCGCGGTGCCGTTGGTCGCTGGCTCTGTCTGCCTCTCACCGGCCGACGGATTCCGGTGATCGGCGACCGCCATGTGGATCCGGAGACCGGCACCGGGGCGCTCAAGATCACGCCGGCGCATGATTTCAACGATTTCGAAATCGGGCGCAGGGCCGGGCTCACGCCCATTCGTGTCATGGATTCCCGGGCCTGCATCGCGATTCGCGACCATCCGGACTTCCGGGAGGCGGCCTGCTCCGAGGGGGTGCTCGCCCTGCACGGGCTGGATCGTTTCGAGGCCCGCACAAAAGTGCTCGAGATGATCGAGGCGCAGGGTTTTCTGGCGGGGGTCGAGGACCACCGGCATATCGTGCCCCATGGCGACCGCTCGAAAGTTCCCGTCGAGCCGCATCTCACCGAACAGTGGTTTGTCGATGCCGCGGCCCTGGCGAAGCCGGCCCTTGATGCGGTCCGGCAGGGCCGTACCCGCTTCCATCCGAAAAATTGGGAAACCACCTATTTTCGCTGGCTGGAAAGCATCGAGCCCTGGTGCATCTCGCGCCAGCTCTGGTGGGGGCACCGGATTCCGGTCTGGTACGGGCCGGACGGACAGGCGTTCTCGAAAATGGATGCGGACGAGGCGCATGCCGCAGCCGAGGCCCATTACGGCGCGCCGACCGAGCTCGTCCAGGACGAGGATGTGCTCGACACCTGGTTCTCTTCGGCACTCTGGCCGTTCTCGACGCTCGGCTGGCCGGAGGCCACGCCGGAACTTGAGCGCTACTACCCGACCGGGGTTCTGGTGACCGCCTTCGACATCATCTTCTTCTGGGTGGCCCGGATGATGATGCTCGGGCTGCACAGCCAGAAGGATGAAGCGGGCGGAGGGGTGGTTCCGTTCCACGATGTCTATGTGCATGCGATCGTCCGGGACGAGCAGGGGGTGAAGATGTCGAAGTCGCTCGGCAACGTGCTCGACCCGATCTTGCTCATCGACAAATATGGTGCCGATGCCGTGCGCTGCACGCTGGTCGCCATGGCGGCCAAGGGCCGGGATATCCGGCTTTCCACCTCGCGGATCGAGGGCTATCGGAATTTTGTCACCAAACTCTGGAACGCGGCCCGCTTCGCGGAAATGCAGGGCTGTGTCCGATCCGATCAGTTCAACCCGGAAACCGTCCGCGAACCGGTCAACCGCTGGATCATCGGCAAGATCGCCGAAATGAACGCCGAGCTTGATGCCGCCCTGGCCGACTACCGGTTCGATGCCGCTGCCCGTGCGCTTTACAGCACGGTGTGGGGGGTGTTCTGTGACTGGTATCTGGAGTTCACAAAACCCGCGCTGCAGGGGGAAGGCGCGGCGCGCGAGGAGACCCGGGCAACGGTCGCCTGGTGTCTCGACCGGATCCTGGTTCTGGCCCACCCGTTCATGCCGTTCATCACCGAATGTCTGTGGGAATCGACCGCCCCCCGTGCCGGGCCGCTCGTCCATGCGGACTGGCCCGAGGCGGATCTGGCTCGGCTGGTGGACCCGGAGGCCCGGCGCGAGGTCGATGGGCTGATCGAACTGATCGAGAGCATCCGCTCTCTGCGCAGCGAACTCGGAGTCCCGGCTTCGGCCCGGCCGAAGGTGCTGGTGGTGCCGGAGCGGGAGGGAATCGCCGAACGGATCCTGCGCCATACGGAACTGGTGCAGAAACTGGCCCGCATCGAACCCCCGGAGATCGTCGAAACCCCGCCGAAGGCGGCGGCGATTCTGGTCCTCGAGGGTTGTCAGATCTGCATGCCGGTCGCCGGCCTGATCGACCTGCAGGTCGAGCAAAGCCGTCTCGAAAAGCGGCTGGGCCGGATCGATCAGGAAATCGAAACACTCGGCGTGCGGCTGAGCGACAGCACATTCCTGGCCCGGGCGCCGGAGCATGTGGTGGATGCCAGCCGCAGCCGGCAGAAGGAGGCAGCCGACGAGAGGGAGCGCATTGCGGTGTCCCTTGGTCGGATCTTGCAGATCAGCGCAGAGGAGCGAGCACCATGAAGACAGGCAAATTCGACAAGGCAAAACTGGTCAGCCGCCATGTGACCGAAGGGCCGTCCCGGGCTCCGCATCGTTCGTACTACCACGCGATGGGGATCTCGGAGGAAGAGATCCACCGGCCCTTTGTCGGGGTGGCCACCTGCTGGAACGAGGCCGCGCCCTGCAATATCGCGCTTGCCCGGCAGGCACAGGCCGCCAAACTGGGAGTCAAGGATGCCGGCGGCACCCCGCGTGAATTCACCACCATCACCGTGACTGACGGCATCGCCATGGGGCATGAGGGCATGCGGTCCTCCCTGGTCAGTCGGGAAGTGATTGCCGATTCCGTCGAGCTGACCATGCGCGGCCATTGCTACGATGCGCTGGTCGGTCTCGCCGGCTGCGACAAGTCCCTTCCGGGCATGATGATGGCGATGGTGCGGCTGAATGCGCCGAGTGTGTTCGTGTATGGCGGGTCGATCCTTCCGGGGCGGTTCCACGGCCGTGACGTCACCATCCAGGATGTCTTCGAGGCCGTCGGCCGCCACCAGGCGGGCGAAATGAGCGACGAGGATCTGCAGGCTCTCGAAAGTGTCGCCTGCCCCTCGGCCGGGGCCTGTGGCGGCCAGTTCACGGCCAATACCATGGCATGCGTCTCCGAGGCGATCGGACTGGCCCTGCCGCATTCATCGGGCGCGCCGGCAGTCTATGAAAGCCGCGACAGCTATTGCGAGGCAAGCGGGCAGGCGGTGATGCAGCTTCTTGCCCGGAATATCCGGCCGCGGGACATTGTGACCCGCGAATCACTCGAGAATGCCGCGCGGATCGTCGCGGCGACCGGCGGCTCGACCAATGCCGCGCTCCACCTCCCGGCGATCGCGCATGAAGCGGGGATTGATTTTGACCTGTTCGAGGTCACCGAGGCGTTCCGGTCGACTCCCTATCTGGCCGACCTGAAGCCGGGCGGGCGGTTTGTCGCCAAGGATCTCTACGAGGCCGGCGGCGTCCCGGTGGTGATGAAACTCCTGCTCGACGCCGGTTACCTCCATGGCGACTGCATGACCGTGACCGGGAACAGCCTGGCGGAGAACCTTGCCGATGTGGTCTTCGATCCGAGCTCGGAGGTCATCCACAGGCCGGAGGCACCCCTCTCGCCGACCGGCGGCGTTGTCGGACTGCGGGGCAACCTCGCGCCTGAAGGCGCCATCGTGAAGGTGGCGGGGCTCAAATCCCTGCAGTTCGAGGGACCGGCGCATGTCTTCGAAAACGAGGAAGAGGCCTTCGCTGCCATCAGTCGGCGCGAATATGCGGAAGGGGAGATTCTGGTGATCCGGAACGAGGGGCCGTGCGGGGGGCCCGGCATGCGTGAGATGCTCGCCACCACCGCGGCACTCTCGGGCCAGGGCATGGGGAAAAAGGTGGCGCTGGTCACCGACGGGCGGTTTTCGGGGGCGACGCGGGGATTCTGCGTGGGCCATATCGGCCCGGAAGCGGCGCTTGGCGGCCCCATCGCATTGCTGCAGAACGGTGACCGGATTCGCATCGACGCGGAGGCCGGAATCCTGGAGGTCATGATCGATGCGGCGGAAATGGAAAGCCGCCGCGCGAATTGGCAGGGGCCGCGTGAGACCATCTACGGAAGCGGCGCGCTCTGGAAATATGCCCAGCTCGTCGGTCCCGCCCGGCTGGGGGCGGTCACCCATGAAGGCGGGCGGGCGGAGCGCCATTCCTATCCCGATCTGTGATCACAGGGCTGGGGCGGAAACCTGGCGTGCCGCCAGCATGTCGGGTGGGCCTTCCCGATGGAGACCGGCGGCCTGCGTCACGGTGAACCTGCCCGGGCCTGCGTCCGCTCCATCCTCTCCTCCTCCGGCTCCGTAAAGGAAAGGAGAAAATCCGCCGCATCCGACGCCTTCCCGGCGCAGGAGAAGATCGCTTTGGAATCCGCACGCATCACCGCCAGCCAGTGGGCCAGATAGTCGCTGTGCCGGGAGCGCGGCCGGATGCCGAATTCGGCGCACAGGAAGGCGGCCCCCAATTCGGCGATCATCTCTTCGGTGACATAGTTCTTGTGGGGAGGGCGGGGGCCGAATTTCCGCTTCAGACGTGTCCGATGCCCGGTCCAGTGGGTGAGCTCGTGCAGGGCGGTTGCATAAAAATCGTCGGTTTTCTCGAAGCACGCAAAATGGGGGAGCACGATGTAATCCTGGGTGTGATGATAGAACGCCTCGCTGCCGCCAATCCGGATTTCGGCACCGCTTTGCGTCATCAGTGCCTCCACCGCTTTCTGCTGTGCCTCCGGCTCCGGGGTGCCGCTTTCCGGCCGCATCCGCTGCGGGACCTCCCGGCACTGGTCGAGATTGAACACGGAATAGTTCCGCAAATGGAACTGCCGCCGCGCTTCCTCGGCCGAGATCTTGCCGGCCTCGATGCGTTTGCGTTCTTCCTGGGGGATGAAATGAGTGGCGAACACGATCCGGCTTCCGCGCGACCCCTTGCGCACGCCTCCGGTATGTTCCCGGGCCTGGTTGAACGTCAGCCAGCGATTGCAGGAAAAACCGTGACGGTCGACTGCGTCCCATAGCAGGAGCACGTTGATCCCCCGATAGCGGCGGCCGCTGGTTGCGTTCCGAGCCGCTTCAACGCTGCCTGTTTCCGACCACGGCCGCTCCCAAGGCAGGGAGCCGGCTTCCATTTCCGCGATGATCTGCTGGGTGACCCGGTCGTAAATTGTGTTTCCCATTGCCAAACCCCGTTCCCTGGTTTTGATTCGCCTTTGCGCAAAACGCAGAACAGCGTGGTCGTGCTGTCGGGAAGCAGGGGGGAGTCCAGGGATTTGGAGCCGCTCGTTGAGGAGTGCTCCGGCAAGGCATGGGAATTTTTCGAATCGCCGCCGGGCCACCCGGTTTGTGCATTTCCGGGCGGGGGCCGAAGAAGGTACGAATCACGCCCGAATCAGAGTTCATCCGCGGAATTCCGTTAAAGCCTTGTGTGAACAAAAACGGATAACATCTTCCGGTTGTTGCAAAAAACTATCCATTTTTTATTCTTTTCGGAACAATTTTGTCTTTTTTTATCATGCCATCTATTCTTTCGGCAGTCAAATTTCCTGTCCCGGGAAGCAACCAGACGGAGAAAGCCAATGAAAATCTACGGAATGCTTGCCTGCAGCGTGCTGTTTGCATTTATCGCCAGCGGGAGTTCTGCAGACGACAGCACATCGTTCCAGCCCCGCAGCAGCGTCGGCTACGAACCGCCGGCACGCGCACGTGCGGCGGACAGTGCCGGGCATGCCAACACAGCCGACAGTCTTGCCAAGGAAAGCCCGAGGGTAGAGGTCATACAGCCCCAGCGCGGACCGGTCTGCGGAACCGGGGCTCCGCGGCAGTGCCGCAGGACCGAGCCGTTGTCGCCGGGGTACTATTTGGTGACGTGTTTGCGCGTTAATCGCCTGAACGAACCCCTATTCTACGTACTCTACGGAATGGCCATGACAGGCGAAGGCAAGCTGACTTCGTGCCCCGGGTCGTATGTTGGCGGGACCGGAATAACCGGTAGACATATCTCCCGGATCTTTCGGGTCAGCTGATTCCGCCGGAGGGCGGGGTGTGCCGCTACCGCAGGGTGCCTGCTTCGGACCTGCAATACCGGTCAGGCAGGTGAGTGAGGTGCAAGCAATCAAATGACACTCCCGGAAGTGCCCCATAACGTATCGACTATGACCGATGCACTCAGGACTCTGGGATGGCGCATGGAGAGTCCGTCCGTCTGCAAACCCTATCCTGTCCTCAGCTCCGCAGCCCCTCCCATACCGCAACCATGGCCGGTCGTCCGAGACCGCCTGCTTCCACCAGGGGCGACGGATTTCAGAAACGCGGAGGTGCAGGTGTTTTTGCCCGCAACCGGCCCGCCGACGAGCAAAGACACAACAAACGATGGGGTTCCCGATGGGATCCAAAAGCAAAAGACAGTCCCGCAAGCCGGCCCGGTGGGGCAGAGAGTGGCGGGATCGATACTACAAGCAGATGTTCAGCCATCCGGAGATGGTCATAGATCTGCTTTCCGGTTTCGTGCAGCCGTCCCGGATTGATGAACTCGATTTTTCCACCCTGCAGCCACTGCCAACCAATTTTGTAAATGCTCGTCTGAACCAGCGCTCCGGCGACTGTGCCTGGCGCGTGAATTTTCGTGACAGCGATAAATATCTGATCGTGCTGGTGGAATTCCAATCCACGGTTGCCCCGGACATGGTGAGCCGCATGTGGGATTATGCCGGGTTGCAGTATGCAGATAGTTTCCGGCGCCCCGGTCCGTGGGAAGAGCCGGAGATGGTGTTGATCGTTCTCTACAGTGGCACGCCAGAGTGGACCGAGTCGCGATCCATGGGGAAGAGGGCTCGGCGCAAGACGGGGGGCCCGACCTGGAAGCCGTGGTCTCCGTGGCGGCCGTCACTGGTGTATTTTTTGCTTGCGCAGCAGAAGTATCCGCTGGAACAATTGCGGCCCAACAATCTGGTGTCGTTCCTGATTGCACTGGAGCAAACACGCCGGAACCGCAAGGCGTTGCAACCATTCCTGTGCGGTCTGATAATGCGGTTGGAAGAGGTTAACAAGAACGATCTCGCCGAAGCGTTCTATGGTTGGTTTACGGAGGTTCTGACAATGGGTGAAGCTATCGACGAACGGATCGATCCCAAGTTGCCGGCGCTGGAAAAGCTGAAGCTGCTGAAGGACGCTGTGGTGGACTGGGACGATCCTGAATGGGCCCAGAGATGGGTTGAGGAAGGACGAGCGGAAGGGCGTGTGGAAGGGATTGAGGAAGGGATTGAGGAAGGGATCGAGAAAGGGGTCGAGAAAGAGCGTGCGGTAGTGCTGGGCATGATCCGGAAGCGTCTGTATCGCCAGGCCGGGGAGAGGTTTGATCCGGAAACGATCGGACGGCTGACCAGGCATCTGGACCGGATATCCGACCCGGAACTGCTTTTGGAGATTTCCGACCAGATCCACGAAGGCACGACCTGTGCCACGTTGCTCAAGCGTCTTAAAAACTGGTCCTAGAGGATCGGATGCTCCTTCTCCGATCCGGGCCCGATGCGGCTTATGGGTGATTGAGCGGCTCGATCGGCGGGGGAGTGCGTTAGCCCGCGAGGAAAGAATTGCTCAATCAACCGCCCAATCCGCCGAATTCAGCCTTCACAACGCTGCTGATGGCATCCGATGCGGATGCCGGTGGTTCTTCGGCGGAAGGGTTCGGGTGTTGCGCGGTCCTCACGGGTGCGGTATTGAGACTTGGTGCTCGGTGCTCGCAGGGCGGGGCGGAACGCGGAGGCGGATCGATGGCCAAGAGGAAGCATGCAACCGTAAAGATCCGGCTCAATTCGACCGCCGATACCGGTTTCTTTTACGTCACTAAGAAAAACCCGCGGAATCAGACGGAGAAGATGACCGCGCGCAAATACGACCCGGTGGTGCGCAAGCATGTCGAGTTCCGAGAGGACAAGATCAAGTAGCGAGGGCTTACCAGCTGCCCGTATTGGGCATGCTGATCCAGGGCTCCTCAGGCTCCTTCGCCGGGCCCTCTTGAAGCAGTTCCACCGAGATTCCGTCCGGCGAACGGACAAAGGCCATGCGGCCGTCCCGAGGCGGGCGGTTGATGGTCACGCCCGCTTCCTGCAGGCGCTGGCAGATCGCGTAGATATCATCGACTTCATAGGCGAGATGGCCAAAATTTCGCCCGGTCGTATAGGTTTCATCCGAATCCCAGTTATAGGTGAGTTCCAGTGCTGCCTCCGGCCGTCCGGACGGTGCAAGGAACAGGAGAGTGAATTGCCCCTCCGCATTCTCATACCGGCGGATCTCTTCCAGGCCGAGAAGACCGCAGTAGAAGGCGAGGGATCCATCAATGTCGTGTATACGCACCATTGTATGCAAATATCGGATCGTCATGGTTGGTCACCCCCTGGCCATCGGTTGTCGGCACCGGAAGGGCATCTTATGGAATGGTTGGGAAGAGTTCCAACACGGAACCTGCAGCCATGCTGACCAAACCGGGGGACCGTGATGTCTGATCATTCTCTTTCCTTCATGACAACCCAGCCTTCTCGCGAAGATGTGCGGACCAACCCGGGGGACAGTGACCGGACCGTCAGGGCCTGCGCCGAGGGGCTGGAAGCGTGCCTGCATAAGGTGGTCCCCGTATTGGACCACGGATTCATCCGGGTGGTCGACTATATGGGGAATGACGATGCCATCACCCAGGCGGCGCGGGTTTCCTATGGTGCCGGCACCCGCAACAAGCGGGATGACGAGGGTCTGATTCGCTATCTCATGCGGCACCGCCATTCGACGCCGTTCGAAATGTGCGAAATCAAGCTGCACGTGAAACTACCGGTATTTGTGGCCCGCCAATGGATTCGCCACCGGACCGCGAATGTGAACGAATACTCGGCCCGCTATTCGATCCTGGACAGGGAGTTCTACACCCCCCAGCCCGAGCATCTGGCGGCGCAGTCGACGACCAATGCACAGGGCAGAGGGGAAGTGCTCAGCGGGGCGGAGGCTGAAAATGCTCTGCGCATCCTGCGCGAGGATGCCGCCCGCACCTTTGACCATTATGAGGAAATGCTCAACGAGCGTGAGGGCACACAGATCGACAGCAACCGCCGCGGCCTGACGCGGGAACTCGCCCGAATCAATCTCCCCCTCGGCATCTACACCCAATGGTACTGGAAAACGGACCTGCACAATCTCCTGCACTTTCTCGAATTGCGCGCCGACCGTCATGCGCAATACGAGATTCGTGCCTATGCCGAGGCAATCGGAGAGCTTGTCGCGGCCTGGGTTCCGGCCGCATGGAGGGCATTCGAGGACTACCGTCTGCAGGCGCGGAAATTCTCCGGACCGGCCATGGTGGCACTTCGCCGCATGCTGGCAGGGGAAGAGGTGACCCAGGAAAATTCGGGGCTTTCGGCCGGGGAATGGCGGGAATTCCAGCAGGCCTTGCGCGCCTGAACCCTTCGGTCCGGGCGGATGGCCATGTCGGAAGCTCCTGAGGCGATTTCCTTTTCGTCACCGATCACGATCATCGGGGCCGGTGCGGTGCGTCGAAAGACTCTCGACCTCGCACAGAAACTCGCTCCCGAGACGGTGGCGGTCGATGCGGGCGCAGACCGGCTGCGCAGCTGGGGGCTCACGGCCGCAGCCGTTGTGGGGGACATGGATTCGATCGAGGATCTGCAATACTGGCACCAGGCTGGCAGCCGGATCCTGCATGCGACCGAACAGGACAGTACCGACCTCGAGAAATGCCTGCGTCTGATTGCCGCTCCCCTGTATCTGGCCGTAGGCTTTCTGGGCAGCCGTTTCGACCACTCTTTCGCCGCCTTTGGTGCCTTGGGGTCGGAGGCTGGATGCCGTTTGGTCCTGCTGGGCGGGAAGGACATCGCGTTTGCGCCGCCGCAGCGGTGGCGGGGGGATCTGCCGGAAGGTGCCCGCCTCTCCATCCTGGCCCTGCGCCCCGTCCGCATCACCGGGGCAGGGGGGCTGCGCTGGCCACCGGACGGGCTTGTCATCGGCCCGGAAACCGGACGTGGAATCGCCAACACCGTCACCGGCCAGGATCTGTGGATCGCGTTCGATCAGCCGGGGGCGATTCTGGTCGTGGAACGGGAGCACCTTCCGGCCGTTGTCGGTTCCCTCCGCTGAGTCGGCGGCGTTGCGCCCGGGGCGGCGAGCGCGTATAGCCTGCGGAATTCGCGGGGAGGAGCAGCATGGAAACTCGCGCGGCAGTTGCGGTCGCGGCCGGTCGGCCGCTGGAAGTGACAAGCATCAACCTCGAGGGTCCCCGGGAAGGGGAGGTGCTGGTCGAGATTCGGGCTACCGGCATCTGCCACACCGACGATTTCACCCTGTCGGGGGCCGATCCGGAAGGTGCGTTTCCAGCCGTGCTCGGCCATGAGGGGGCAGGGGTGGTGGTCGATGTCGGGCCGGGCGTTCGGTCGGTCCGGAAGGGGGACCATGTCATTCCGCTGTACACGCCCGAATGCCGCGAATGCGAATACTGCCTGCACCCGAAAACCAATCTCTGCCAGGCCATTCGCGAAACCCAGGGACGCGGCGTGATGCCGGATGGCACCTCGCGCTTTTCTTCGGGAGGTGATTCCATCCTCCACTACATGGGCACCTCCACGTTTTCGAATTACACGGTCCTGCCGGAAATTGCGGTCGCGAAGATCCGCGAGGACGCCCCCTTCGACAAGGTCTGCTACATCGGTTGCGGCGTGACGACCGGTCTCGGTGCGGTGATGAACACGGCCAAGGTCGAGCCGGGGTCGCGCTGCGTGGTCTTCGGCCTCGGGGGCATCGGTCTCAATGTCGTGCAGGGCCTCCGCCTGGTCGGGGCGCGGCAGATCATCGGTGTCGATATCAACCCCGGCAAGCGCGGGATGGCCGAACGCTTCGGGATGACTGACTATGTCAATCCGGAAGAGGTCGAAGGAGATCTCGTCCCCTTTCTGGTGGATCGCACAGGCGGCGGCGCGGACTATACCTTCGACTGCACCGGCAATGTCGGCGTCATGCGCACCGCGCTGGAATGCTGCCACAAGGGATGGGGCGAATCGGTCGTCATCGGGGTGGCTCCGGCCGGTGCCGAGATTGCGACACGGCCCTTCCAGCTGGTCACCGGCCGGGTCTGGCGGGGGACGGCCTTTGGCGGTGCCCGCGGACGTACCGACGTGCCGCGAATCGTGGACTGGTATATGGAAGGGGCGATCGAGATTGATCCGATGATCACCCACACGATGCCGCTCGACGAGATCAACCGGGCCTTTGAACTCATGCGCGCGGGCGAGAGCATCCGCAGCGTAGTAATCTACTAGAACTGTAGCAGCCTGAAGGAGCGGACATGCCGTTGACCTTGAAAGATCCGACGCTTCTTGCCCAGAACGCCTATATCGACGGTGCCTGGTGCGGCGCCCAGTCGAATGCCAGTTTCGAGGTGACCAATCCGGCCACCGGCGAGACCCTGGCCTCCCTACCGGATCTGGATGCGGCGGATGTGCGCCGGGCGATTGATGCGGCCGCGGTGGCACAGCCCGTCTGGGCTGCGCGGGTCGCCAAGGAGCGGGCCGGTCTGCTCCGGACCTGGTTCGGCCTGATCATGGAGAATGCCGACGATCTTGCCGCCATCCTGACCGCGGAGATGGGCAAGCCGCTGGCCGAGGCGCGCGGCGAAATTGTCTACGGGGCAAGTTTCATCGAATGGTTCGCGGAAGAGGCCAAGCGCATCTACGGCGATGTCATTCCGCAGCACCAGAGCGACAAGCGGATCGTTGTCCTCAAGCAGCCGATCGGTGTGGTGGCATCCATCACTCCCTGGAATTTCCCGAACGCGATGATCACCCGCAAGATCGCCCCGGCCCTTGCGGCTGGCTGCGCGGTGGTGGCAAAACCGGCCTCGATGACACCGCTTTCGGCCACCGCGCTGGCCGTGCTGGCGGAGAGAGCGGGCTTTCCGCCCGGCGTGCTCAACATTGTTCCGTCTACCCGGGCGCGTGAGGTCGGTGCGGAACTTTGCGCCAACCAGAAGGTGCGGAAACTCACCTTCACCGGCTCGACCGAGATCGGCCGCACGCTGATGCGCCAGTGCGCCGATGACATCAAGAAGGTGAGCCTCGAGCTGGGCGGCAATGCCCCCTTCATCGTGTTTGATGATGCGGATATCGATGCTGCGGTCGAGGGGGCGATGATCTCCAAATTCCGCAACGCCGGGCAGACCTGCGTCTGCGCCAACCGCATCTATGTCCAGGACTCGGTCTACGATGAATTTACCGACCGGTTCTCCAGGAAGGTGGGCGCGTTGCGGGTCGGGGACGGCACCACGGAAGGTGTCGAGCAGGGGCCGCTGATCGAGCCTTCTGCGGTAGAGAAGGTCGAGTCACATGTCGCCGATGCCGTCGGCAAGGGAGCGGAGGTGCTGCTGGGCGGCAAGCGGCATGAGCTGGGCGGGACCTTTTTTCAGCCGACCGTGCTGGGCGGTGTCACCAAAGAGATGCAGATCACACGCGAGGAGACGTTCGGGCCGGTGGCCCCGCTCTATCGCTTCACGGATATTGACGATGTGATCACCCAGGCCAACGACACCGAATTCGGACTGGCGGCCTATTTCTACGCCCGCGATCTTGGACGGGTCTGGAAGGTTGCAGAAGCGCTCGAATATGGTATAGTGGGAATCAACACAGGCTTGATTTCGACAGAATCCGCACCTTTTGGGGGCGTCAAGCAATCGGGAATCGGTCGGGAAGGTTCCAAATACGGAATCGAAGAGTTCCTTGAAATCAAATATCTTTGCATGGCCGGTATGTAGGCTCCTGCTGTTGCCGGGCACAGGCTTCTCATGGCCGTGGATCACCGGCAGGCTGGCGGCACTGTCGGTCGCGGTCCTGCTGGCAACCTCCGTCCGGAGCGAGGGGATGGAGGAGGAGCTCGATGAGGGCGAACTCCGCTGCCTCGCCGAGGCGATCTATTTCGAGGCCCGCAACGAGGACGTCTACGGGCAGACCGCCGTTGCCGAAGTCGTGCTGAACCGGCGCGACGATCAGCGCTTTCCGTCCACCATCTGTCAGGTCGTGCGCCAGGGATACAGCCCGGACCGCCTGCACCGGTGCCAGTTTTCCTATTACTGTGACGGCAAGCCGGAAGCGGTCGGTGAAAAGGAGCGCTATGCCCGGATTTCGGCACTGGCCTGGCATGTTTTGCGGAGCCATCCCCAGCCCCAGCCCCTGACGCTGGGTGCGACCCACTACCATGCCACCTATGTCGCGCCGAAATGGGCCAAAGCGATGGACCATACACGGACGGTGGGCAGGCACCATTTTTACCGGGCGCTCTCTGAATAGCTGCTGATCCGGTAGCCGACCCGGTGGAATCAGGAAGGGGTTGCGGCGAAATCGAGCCCGAGATCGAGTGCCGGTGCGGAATGCGTGATCCAGCCGCTCGACAGGTAATCCACACCGGTATCAGCCACGGCGGCGGCGTTGGTCGGGGAGATCCGGCCGGAGGCTTCGGTCACCAGCCGGCCGCTGCAACGCTTCACCGCGGTCGCGAGATCGGCAAGATCGAAATTGTCCAGCAGTACGGAATCGGCAAGACCGCTGGCCAGCACCGCATCCAGCTGCTCCAGGCTGTCGACCTCGATCTGCACGGTCAGCCGGTTGCCGGCCGCTTCGCGCGCACGGTGGAGTGCTTTGCCGACATCTCCGCCCAAGGCCGCGAGATGGTTGTCCTTGATCAGGATGGCGTCGTAGAGTCCGAAACGGTGGTTGCAGCCGCCGCCCGCCCGCACCGCGTATTTCTCGAAAAGCCGCAGATTCGGCGTCGTCTTGCGCGTGCACAGCAGGCGGGTGGGCCGCCCGGCGATGGCCTCCACAATCTGGCGGGCTGCGGTGGCGATCCCGCAAAGATGCTGCACAAAATTCAGAGCCACCCGTTCGGCGGCAAGAATGGAGGCGGCCGTGCCGCTGGTTTCCAGCAATACCGCTCCGGCCTGGATTCTGGTGCCGTCCTGCACCCGTGGGGTGATTTCCAGGGATTCGTCCACCATCGTGAAGGCTGCCATGGCGATGTCGATTCCGGCCACGATGCCTTCCTCGCGGGCGCAGAGGGTGGCTTCCGCCCGGGTGTTCTCCGGGAGGACGGCCCGACTTGTGACATCGCCATCGGAGCCGAGATCTTCCGCAAGCGCAGCCCGGAGGGCAGGTTCGATCTCTGCCCGGGTGAGGGGTACGAGCGGAATCGGGTCGCGGGTCATGGCATGCTGTCTTCTGCGTCCTGGCGCATTGCGAGGGCTTCGGCGAGCGTGATTTCCCGTGGTGTGGCCGTCGGATCCGCGGAGTCCGGAAAATCGGTCCGGTGGTGTGCGCCGCGGCTCTCCTCGCGTCGGAGCGCGGTGGCAGCGATCAGGCTCGCCGATGCGGTCATGTTGAGGAAGGCGCGGGATTTGCTTCCGGCTTCCCGTTCCAGTCGGGAGATCGCCGCGAGGGTGGCGCGGAGTCCGTCACCATTCCGGAGCACGCCGACCCGGTCGGTCATCACGCTACGAAGGCGGGCGACCAGCAGATCCACCGCACTCGTGGCTTCGTGCTCCGGTGGATTCGGCACGGCAGGATACTCGGCCGCGTGCTTTCGGGAGGCGGGCAGGATGCCGGACAGTTCCTCGGCGACCCGGTGCGCAAAGACCGTGGCTTCGAGCAGACTGTTGGAGCCGAGCCGGTTGGCACCATGCAGGCCGGTTGCGGCCGCTTCCCCGCAGACATAGAGGGAGGGCAGGGAGCTGCGGCCGCGCCTGTCGGAAGACACCCCACCGATGTGGAAATGGGCCGCGGGCGCGATCGGGATTCGGTCCTGCGCGGGGTCGATCCCCGCCGCCCGGCAATACGCAGCGACATTCGGAAATGCTTCCGCGTCCGCGCGAAAGATCGATCGGGCGTCGAGATACGCGGTGCCCCCTTCCGCGTTGGTCCGAAACACGGCCCGCGCCACAATGTCACGAGGAGCGAGTTCTGCTGCCGGGTGCTCGGCCAGCATGAATCGGGTTCCGTGTTCGTCCACCAAGGTCGCGCCGCAGCCGCGCAGGGCTTCGGTCGCCAGGGGCGCGGGATCGGTATCGACCGCGATCGCGGTTGGATGGAACTGGACGAATTCCGCATCGCGGATCACAGCCCCGCTACGTGCCGCCATGCCCATCGCCTGTCCGCGCACCAGCGGCGGCGTGGTGGTGATCGCGTAAAGCCCGCACAGACCGCCGGCGGCGAGCACCGTTACGTCTGCCCGGACAAACAGGGGCGTTGCACCGGGATCGCGGGCCGGCTGGGCAAGAACCCCGGCCACACGGCCGTCTGCAAGAACCAGATCGGTGGCTGTCAGCCCTTCCAGAAACCGGATCGATTCGCAGGCGCGAGCCTGCTGGGCGAGGGCGGCCATGATCGCCCGGCCGGTGCCGTCGGAGCTGGCACCGACGACGCGTGCCTTGCTGTGGCCGGCTTCCCGGGCCAGATGGAAGGCACCGGAAGAATCCTGGTCGAAGGCCACGCCCAGACGGACGAGATCCTCGATGCGTGCGGGCGCCTCGGCCACGATCTCCTCGACGAGTCCGGGATCGGCGAGTTCGGCTCCGACCGCGAGCGTATCTTCGGCATGCAGGGCGGGCGTGTCGTCCGGGCCGGTCGCGGCCGCGATGCCGGCCTGCGCCCAGGCTGAGGAAGCCCCACTGCCCACGGTCTCCGGAGAGAGAATCGTGACGGGCCGGGGGGCGGCTTGGAGCGCGACAAACAGGCCGGCCAGGCCGGCACCCAGAACGAGTGCGCCCTCGGCCTCCAGATCGGCTTCAAGAAGCAATGTGCATGCTGCCGATATCCGCGGGGCCTAGCCCTGGCGGCGCGGGAAGTCGATCATTCTCTGCACGGCCCGGCGGGCGGCAACTGCGATTTCGGGTTTCACATCGACCTCCTCCGTCATGCTGTGCAATGACCAGAGGATGTTCTCGAGGGTGATGCGCTTCATATGCGGGCAGATGTTGCAGGGGCGCACGAAATCCGTCTCGGGGAGTTCGGCGGCGACATTGTCGGACATGGAGCATTCGGTGACCATGACCACCCGGTCGGGGCGCTTGTCGCGTACCCAGGAGATCATACTGGAAGTCGAGCCGGTGAAATCGGCCTCGGCCACCACCTCGGGCGGGCATTCCGGATGCGCGAGGACCACAATTCCGGGGTTCCCCTCGCGATAGGCGCGGATTTCCTCGGCGGTAAAGCGCTCATGCACCTCGCAGGCACCCTCCCAGTAGATGATCCGCTTGCGGGTCTGTGCCGCGACATTCTGCGCCAGGAACCCGTCCGGGGTCATGATGACGGTCTCTTCGTCCAGCCCCTCGATGATGTCGAGGGCGTTCGAGGAGGTGCAGCAGATATCCGAGACCGCCTTGACCTCGGCCGAGGTGTTGACATAGGTGACCACCGGAGCCCCGGGATGGGCGGCCCGCAGGCGCTCCACATCCGCCGGCACGATCGAACTGGCCAGCGAGCAGCCCGCCCGCCGGTCCGGGATGAGCACGGTCTTGTCGGGATTGAGGAGCTTGGCCGTCTCGGCCATGAAGTGTACGCCGCATTGGACAATGACAGGTTGGGGCACGCGGCTCGCCTCAATGGCAAGCTGGAGGCTGTCGCCGACAAAATCCGCGACCCCGTGGTAGATTTCCGGGGTCATGTAATTGTGAACCAGGATGACCGCATCCCGTTCCTGTTTCAGTCGTGCGATTTCCCGCACATAGGGGGCATAACGCATCCAGTCCGCCATAGGCACCACGGCGGAGGCCCGGCGGTATTCCTTCTCGGTGGCGTCGAAGGCCGCGTCGCTGATCTCGAGATCATACGCGGTGCTGAGTTCTGCCCGTGCAGACTCAAGAGGAATGGTGGAATTGATCAGCATGCCCGCAACCCCGCTTCAGCCAGGGGCCCTGGCGGCACCGCCGCCATCCGGCCCGACGCTCTGGGGGCCGAACCGAATTCGGGTCCATCCTTCAAGCATATGGCGGTGGTTGGCGAAGTGTCAATAACTTAATCGGCCCGTCCGCCCGGGATGATCCGCCCCCGGATGGTCCCGATCCCCGTCCGACTCTCCGAAAAACCCGGTTTTCCCGGGCGGCATCCCCCGCCCGATTTTCTGCACGGGGGGTGACGGGCGACGGTGCGTTGCTCAATGACATGAGCGGCCCAATGCCACGAGCCGCCAGTAATTGTAGGGGAGGGGCGCAAGGAAACCGGCCAGCAGGACAAATGGCAACACCCACCAGGTCAGCCGGGCGCCACCGACCAGCCAGTAGTCAATAGCGTTCATCGCCACCTCCATCGTGATCATGGAGATCAGCGACATGCCGATGGCGGTCCGGAAAGCAGATGCGAGCGGCATGCGTCGGAGCAGGATCAGAGTTTCCAGCGTGATCGAGGCGAGAATGCCGTTGAGCATGGCAAGCAGCAGGATGCCGACTACGGGGAATGGAATCTGGGTGAGCTGGAAAAACAGGATCGTTCCCAGGTCACCGGCCGCGCAGCCGACCAGGCACCACAGCGTGTTGGTTGCGGCCTGGCCCCATTCGGACCGCTGTTTCCAGTCCATTTCTGTAAGCGATATCGCCATCTTCGTGACCTTTCTGTGTGGATGATATAGAGTTGGGAGCGGGTCTGCGCCAGCCTGCCGCGCACAGGATTCACACCGGGAGGAAATCACATGTTGCTTGATCGTTTGTATCCGGGCTCCAGAAAAGCCCCGGAAGGCCGCACAGAGCCCGTTCCAACCGCGGAACGCCATTTCGTCAACGGGCGCGGCCTCAAGCCGCCCTATCCGGAGGGTATGGAACTCGCGATCTTCGGCATGGGCTGCTTCTGGGGCGCCGAACGAATATTCTGGACCTGCGAGGGGGTCTGGGTCACGGCGGTGGGCTACGCTGGCGGTATGACACTGAACCCGACCTATCGGGAGGTATGTTCCGGCCGCAGCGAGCATGCCGAGGCGGTGTTGGTGGTGTTCGATCCCGATGCCATCCCCTATGCCGATCTCCTCCGCCTCTTTTGGGAAAGTCATGATCCGACCCAGCTCGACCGGCAGGGAAACGATATCGGCACCCAGTACCGTTCCGTCATTTTTTCCGCCAGCGATGCCCAGCGGGAGGAGGTGGAAGCCAGCCGCGACCGGTATCAACACGCACTTGAGGAAGCGGGCCGCGGTCCGGTGGAGACCCGGATGGAGGACTGGCCGGAATTCTACTACGCCGAGGAATACCACCAGCAATACCTGGCCCGGAATCCGAACGGGTATTGCGGGATTGGCGGAACCGGAATTTCCTGTCCGATCCCCGCCACCTCCCCGCAGGGCTAGCTACCCGGCCGATGCCCCGGCGCATCCGGATTCTTGGGATCGATCCCGGTCTGGTGTGCACTGGTTGGGGTGTTGTGGACGCGACCGGTTCCAAGCTGCGTTATATCGCACACGGTGAATGCTTCAGCGGCCAGGGCACGCTTCCGGCCCGGCTGGCCACCCTTCATCAGGCCCTTACGGAGGTGGTTGCCGCACATCGGCCTGACGAGGCCGCGGTCGAGGAATGTTTTGTCAGCCGCAACTCCCGCACCACGCTCCTCCTCGGGCATGCCCGCGCCGTGGCGCTTCTGGTCCCCGGCATCGCCGGTATACCGCTTGCCGAATATGCGCCGACTGCCGTGAAGCGAACCGTGGTCGGTACCGGCCGGGCCGACAAGCAGCAGATTGCCTACATGGTGCGCGCCCTGCTGGCTGTCGTTGCCGATGGCACGCAGGAGCATGCGATGGATGCGCTGGCCGTCGCCATCTGCCATGCCAGCCAGTCGACCGGCAGACTCGCCGGGCTGCTCGGCAATGTGGCCCGCCAGGCGGTACCGGTTGAGCGCAATCCGTGATCGGATTTCTTTCCGGGACCCTGGCCGCCGTGACAGGGGACCGGGCCATGGTGGATGTCGGCGGGGTGGGCTACGAGGTTCATCTGCACGCGGGTGCGATGGCGGGCCTTCCGCATCTCGGCTCCCCCGTGCGCTTCTACACGCTCCTGGAATTCCGCAACGAAACGCTACGGCTGTACGGTTTCACCAGTTCAAGCGAGCGTGATTGGTATGTGCTCCTGACGAGCGTTCCCGGTGTTGGCGGGAAGGGAGCGCAGGCGCTCCTTGGCACGGTCGGGGTCAGGGGGCTTGCCACGGCCGTGGCAATTTCGGAGCCCCTTTCCCTGACAGGTGCGCCGGGAGTGGGCAAGAAACTTGCCGAACGTGTGGTCCGCGAGCTCAAGGACCGGGTGCCGACGAGCACGTATGAAGAGTCGGAGAGCGAGGACAACACCGCGGCCCGTTTGCGCCGGGATGCCATTTCCGCACTCGTAAATCTCGGCTATCGCCCGGATCAGGTCGTCGAGGTCGTGCACAAGGCGGTTCAGGCCGATCCGGCGGCGGATATTGCGGAAATCATCCGCGCCTCGCTGCAGCGTCTCGGAGGCCCGGGTGGCTGATAACGTCATCCGCCCCCAGGAGATCCCGGAGGACAGAGGATTGTCGCTGCGGCCGCAAACTCTTGATGGGTTCGTCGGCCAGAGGCAGTTGCGCGAAAATCTCCGCATTTTCATCCACGCGGCCCGGGAACGCTGCAATGCGATGGATCACGCACTGTTTCACGGCCCCCCAGGGCTGGGGAAGACCACGCTCGCACATATCGTCGCCGGCGAGCTCGGCGTGGATATTCGGGTCACTTCCGGTCCGGCGTTGGTGCGTGCCGGTGACCTTGCCGCCATCCTCACGAATCTCGAGCCTCGCAGTGTCCTCTTCATCGATGAGATCCACCGCCTCAATCCCAGCGTGGAGGAGACTCTCTATCCGGCACTCGAGGATTACGAGCTTGATCTGGTCATCGGACAGGGACCGGCTGCGCGGATTGTCCGCATCGGATTGCAGCCGTTCACGTTGATCGGCGCGACCACCCGTCTTGGGTTGATGACCACGCCCCTGCGGGAACGTTTTGGAATCCAGCAGCGACTCGAGTTTTATGCGCCGGAGCAGCTTGCGGACATCATCACCCGTGCCGCCACCCGACTGGAGGTGGATGTCGAGCCTGCCGGCGCACGGGAGATTGCCGGCCGTTCCCGCGGTGTGCCGCGCATCGCCATCCGGATGCTGCGGCGGATCTCGGATTTTGCCGTGGTTGCCGGCGTCTCCGCGATCAACCGCGAGCTGGCCAGCCATGCGCTCCGGCAGCTGGAGGTCGATGACGCCGGACTGGACTCCGCGGACCGCCGCTATCTGCGCTGCCTGGCAGAGAATTACGCGGGCGGGCCGGCGGGTGTGGAAACGCTCTCGGCGGCACTGTCGGAAACCCGTGATGCGATCGAGGACGTCATCGAGCCGTTCCTTCTCCAGCAGGGGCTGGTGCTGCGGACGCCGCGGGGCCGCGTGCTCTCAGCGCGGGCCTGGTCGCATTTGGGACTCGATGCACCCTCCGGGAGTGGGTTGCCGCTCTTCGAGGAGGTCGAGGAGAGCGACGACGCGGGCTGGCAGGACGGGATGGAAGGAGGCACAGGATGAGCAAGGCAGAAAGCGGGGCCGGAAGGTCTTTGCGGCCGCTGGAGGGGCTCCGGGTGATCGAATTCGGTGGCATCGGCCCGGGACCGTTTGCGGCCATGATGCTTGCGGATGCCGGAGCCCGGGTCACGCGTGTCGACCGCCCCGGCCCGGAGATTGATGTGTTCGGGCTGTCCGATGTCACCTGGCGCGGGCGGGCGGAGCGAATCACCCTCGATCTCAAGGAGGTGGTCGGACGGGATCAGGCACTTGCCCTCCTGCGGGAGGCAGAGGTATTGATTGAGGGATTTCGCCCCGGCGTGATGGAGCGGCTTGGTCTCGGGCCGGAGGACTGTCGGAAAGTGAACCCGGCACTGGTCTACGGGCGCATGACCGGTTGGGGACAGGACTCCCCGAAAGCCGCCGATGCTGGCCACGACATCAATTACCTGGCACTTGCGGGGGGTCTGTATGCCATTGGCGCAGCCGACCGTCCGCCGCCGCCGCCGATTAACTTTGTCGGCGATTACGGTGGCGGCGGCATGATGCTGGCCTTCGGAATTCTGGCCTCCGTTCTGCACGCCCGTGCGAGCGGGCAGGGCGCGGTGATTGATGCCGCCATGATTGACGGGGCAGCACTCCAGGCTGCACAGGTGCAGGGCTGGCTCTCGCAGGGCGGTTGGAGCGACCAGCGCAGCGCGAATTTCCTCGACGGAGGCGCACCCTTCTACCGCTGCTATGAGGCTGCCTGCGGCGGTTATCTCGCGGTCGGTGCGATCGAGCCGAAATTCTACCGGAATTTTCTTGCCGGCCTCGGGCTCGACAAGGATCCGCTGCTCGAGCACCCGCACGACCGTGCGCTCTGGGCAGAGCAGGCGACGCGCATTGCCGGGCGCATCCGGGAACACAGTCGGGACCAGTGGGCGGAGCGCTTTACGGGGACCGAAGCATGTGTGGAGCCCGTGCTCAGCCTGACGGAGGCGCGGACGCATCCGGCCAATGTCGCGCGCAGGGTCTACTACGCGCAGGACGGTATCTGGCACTCGGCGGCCGCGCCGCGCATTTCTCCGCTCGGGGACCGGCCGTCGCCATGAAAAAGGCCCCCGGCTTTCACCGGAGGCACAGAGTTAATTGAGGCAGGTTTCTTAGGCAAGAAACCTATCGAGCAGTAGGGCATGTCTACTAAATCGAGGCTCCGGCGGCAAGCATTTTTGTGCCCGGTTTCTTGCTGCAGGATGCTTCGATCGCGCCCGGCTACAATATATGGGGGCGCAATCTTGATATGCACATACCTGTTGTTGTTTTTTGGATCACTTGGATGCATGATTTTTTTGCAAAAAATCCGTCGGCGCGGCATTTTTTCCGCTGTGTACGAATCGGTTGCGGCCGGTGCCTGATTCCCGGACTTGTTTTCTTTGCGCTTCCTTCGATGGCGGCGGAGCCTGTGCACGGGGTCGCCGTGACCGGCATGCCCGCGCTGGCACCCGGATTCACCCATCTCCCCTACGCGGATCCGGACGCGCCGCGCGGCGGGCGGATGGTCTATGGCGAAGTCGGAAGTTTTGACAGTCTCAACCCATACAACATCAAGGGACGGGCACCTTGGGGTGTACGTACGCATGTCATCGAATCGCTGATGGCGCGCTCATGGGATGAGCCGTTCAGTCTCTACGGGCGGCTTGCCGACACCATCACCATGCCGGAGGACCGTGCCTGGGTCGCTTTCGAACTCCATGCCGCTGCCCGTTTTTCCGACGGGACTCCGGTCACCGTGGAGGATGTGATCTTTTCGCTCGAGACCCTTCGGGATCACGGTCGTCCGAACCACAGGCTTTATTACAGTCAGGTCACCGAGATCGAGCGGCTCGGGATGCGGCAGGTCCGGTTCCGGTTCCGGGAGCTGAACCGGGAACTTCCCTTGATTCTGGGATTGATGCCGATCTTGCAGAAGGCGCAGTGGGAGGGGAAGGATTTCTCCGACACGACGCTGCAGCCGCTGGTCGGTTCCGGCCCCTATGTGATCGAGTCTTTCGACCCCGGGCGCAGCATCACGTTCCGGCGCGATCCGGACTGGTGGGGGTCTGATCTGCCGGTCAATCGGGGTCTGCACAATTTCGATGAAATTCGCTACGAGTATTTCCGCGACCAGAACGCCCGCTTTGAAGCCTTCAAGGCGGGGGAGGTGCGACTGCTCCGCGAAACCAATCCGATGCGCTGGGAGACGGGCTACGATTTTCCGGCCGCGCGCGAGGGGCAGATCCGGATGCAGGAAATCCCGCATCATCGCCCCAGCGGAATGTTCGGTCTTGTCATGAACACGCGCCGTCCCCCGTTCGACGATCTGCGGGTGCGGCAGGCCATGGAGGCAGTCTTTGACTTCGAATGGATCAACCAGACTCTGTTCGGCGGAACCTACCGGCGGATCACGAGCTATTTTGCCAATTCCGAACTTGCTCACTCCGGAGCGGTGGAGGGGCTGGAGCAGCAACTGCTTGCCGGGTTTCAAAATCGGCTACCGCCCGGCACGCTCCTCCATGCCTGGCAACCGACGGCAGGGGATGGCTCCGGCCGCGACCGGCGGCGGCTACGACGCGCACGGAAATTGCTGGCTGAGGCAGGCTGGACGGTGCAAGAGGGCAAATTGCGGAATGCCGCCGGCGTGCCATTGCGGTTTGAAATCCTGCTCGGTTCGTCGCGAGATGAACGCACCGCCGCTGTGCTGGCGCGCCTCCTGAAGCCGTTGGGGATAGAAGTCACGGTCAATCGGGTCGATGAGGCCCAATACCAGGCGCGCCTGACAGAATACGATTTCGACGCCATCATCCATCGCTGGGTTCTCTCGCTTTCGCCCGGTGCCGAGCAGAAATTTTACTGGGGGAGTGCAGGAACAACGATGCCGGGCACGCGAAACTATGCCGGCATCAATTCTCCCGCTGTCGACGCGATGGTGGCGGCCCTGGAGCAGGCGACCCGCCGGGAGGAATTTCTTGCTGCGGCCCGCGCTCTCGACCGGGTGCTGAGTGCCGGCGTCTATGTGGTGCCGTTCTGGTACGAATCTGCCGACCGGTTTGCCTGGTGGGAAGAATTCCGCTTGCCGGCGCGGCACGCGCTGTACGGGTACCGCCCCGAGACGTGGTGGAGTGAGCGGGCGCGCTGATAGTGCAGGCTATCGGTTCTGTAATTTTCTACCTTTCACTTCGCCTCAGGCTCGATCAGCCCGGCCGAGATGACCAGTTTGGCGGCCTGCTCGACCTCAATATCCAGCAAGATGATGTCTTTCTCGGGGACGAACAGCAAAAACCCCGAAGTCGGGTTGGGCGTGGTCGGCAGAAAAATGCTCACCATGGATTCTTCCGGCACGGCACTAGCGACCACTCCGCCCGTCTGGGCGGTAACGAACCCAATCGCCCAGATGCCGCGCCGTGGATATTCGACCAGGCAGACCTGTCGGAAACTGGAGGAGGAGTCCTGTAGCGCGGTCTTGGCGATTTGCTTGATGGCATCATAGATCGACCGGACGATAGGCATGCGGTGCAGCAGCTGCTCGCTCCAGCGGATCAGCGTTCGGCCGATGATGTTCCGCGCCAGGGCACCGATGACGGTGACGGAGATGATGAAGGCAATCAGGCCCAGGCCCGGGATGCGGATCGGAAGATAAGTCTCCGGGCGGTAGCGCTCGGGAATGAGTGGGTAGATCGTCTCGTCGACCAGATTCACAAAGGTCCAGGCAAGGTACCCGGTGATGATGACGGGCATTACGATGACCAGCCCGGCCAGCAGGTCGTTCCTCAGTCGCTGCAGGAGGGTTGCTCGCGGGGCCGGCTGCAGGAGTGGGACAGCCCCTTCGCTCTCGTCGTCTGGGCTGGTTGGTGTCTCTGGATTCATTTTCGCCATCCCGGTCCCCGTTCAGTATCCCATTGTCCGGTCGACAGAATTCTCAGGCACCCGGCCCGATTCGCATTGGATGATCTGCCGAGCGATGGCATGCGACGCGGTTTCCGGGCGCGTCACGGAAGCGATATGCGGTGTGATCAATATGTGCGGATGCTGGAGGAAGGCATGCTCGGGCGGAAGTGGCTCCTCCCGGAAGGCATCAAGGGTCGCGTGGGCTAGCCGACCGGAATCGAGCGCGGACAGAAGAGCGGCATCGTTGATCAGGCCGCCGCGGGCGGCGTTGATCAGGCGTGCGCCGGCGGGCAGGAGGTCCAGAATTTCTGTATCGATCAGCTCTTCCGTGTCCGGTGTCAGCGGCAGCAGCAGGACAAGAATTTCAGCACCAGCAAGGAATTGCGGAAGTTCCCGCCGACCGGCGAATGTGGTCACACCTTCGATGCGCTTCGGTGTTCGACTCCAGCCGGTGACCGTGAAGCCGATATCGCGGAGCACTCGGGCGCTGGCCCCGCCGAGAACCCCGAGTCCCATCATGCCGACTCCACGCTGGTGGGAAAGCGACGCCGGTGCCATATCCCACTGTCGGTCGGGACGCCTGGAAAGGGCTTCGTCCAGATCGAGATGGTAGCGGAGGACATGCCCGGCAACATAGTCGGTCATTCCCTGGGTCATTCCCTCATCGACCATGCGCAGAACGGGAACCTCCGCGGGCAGGGACGGAAGGTCCAGCCAGTCGACTCCGGCCCACAGGCTGAAAACCGCTTTCAGACGTGGGGAGGCGGCAACCTCCCGGACCTCTCCGTCCCCTTCGAGAAGCAGGTATTCGACATCCTCCGGGGCCATGTCGGCGGGTGCCATGGCCAGCCTGGCCTGGAGGCCTTCACGTTCGAAAGCCTGCAGGAGCGGTCGGTGCCACTTTTCGCGGTTTTGTGCCCTTCCGCCAAACAGGACAGCCGGGCTCAATGCCGCCTCTGCCAGAAATGGGAGGTCGATGTCATTGGCTGTTTCCAGCGGGGCTGTGCGATCGGTGCCATGCCAGGTCTGAAGATTCAGAACCGGGCGACGCGCCGGTGGAGATGGGCACTATGGACCAGGCCCAGCGCGAACAGCACGGACAGCATCGCAGAACCGCCGTGCGAAAGCAGGGGGAGGGGTACGCCGACGATCGGCAGCAGCCCCATGACCATGGCCATGTTGACGGTGAAATAGGCAAAAATCGTCAAGGAAACGCCGGCGACGAGCAACCGGGAAAAGGGATCCTGGATGCGGCGCAACACCCCAACCACGGCCAGGATGAGCAGAAGATACAGGCCAAGAATGCCCAGACTCCCGACCAGGCCAAACTCCTCTGCCAGCGCGGCAAACAGAAAATCGGTGTGCTTTTCGGGCAGAAAATCCAGCGAGCTCTGCGGTCCCTGCATATAGCCGGCTCCCCATGCACCGCCCGATCCGAACGCGGTCAGGGATTGTGTCAGGTGATAGCCGGTTCCGAGAGGATCCTGGGAAGGATCGAGAAAGGAGAAAATTCGGTTGTATTGGTAGTCCTTCAGCAATTGCCAAGAGGTTCCGTGGGAAAAATAGGCCGCCACCGCGGTGGCCACAGCTGCCGTGATTCCGATGCCGACCGCAAACAGGGGCAGGCCGGCCAGGAACAGGACTCCAAATCCGGCAAATGCGAGCAAAACGGCGGTGCCAAGATCGGGCTGGATCAAGATGAGCAAGGTGGGCATAGCGATGAGAACAAAAGCGGCCAGATGGGCCAGCAGGCGCGGGCCGGGCTTTCGCGGCACCTCGGCATAGAGTGCTGCGAGCGCCACGACCAGTGCGATCTTCATCATCTCCGAGGGTTGCAACCGATACCCGCCGATCACCAGCCACCTTTCGGCCCCTCCTTCGGAGCTTCCCAGGAACGGCACCAAGACCAGCAGTGCCAGCACCGCACAATAGCCGGGGAAGGCGAGCCGCTGCCAGATCCGGATATTCACCAGAGAGACGCACAGGAAGATGATGAAGCCCAGGGCGAATTTGGCCGCATGCGGCACAGCCCATCGCATGATGTCGCCGTTGGCCACTGAAATCAGCATTGCGCAGCCGGCGGCCGCGAACAGGCAGGGGAGGAGAATGAGCGGCCAGTCCAGACCGGGCAACGGCCCCGGAGCACCGAGAAGACCCCGCTGCCGGGGGGTGCTGCCATAAATCGAGCTCACGCGGAGTTCCCCGAGCGGGCAGGAACCGTGCCATGCGTGAGCGCATGAAACAACAGATCGCGTGCCACGGGTGCCGCCGAGCGCGATCCGCTTCCGCCATGCTCCACCACCACCGAGACGGCAAAGCGTGGTGCGGCCACGGGCGCATAGCCGACAAACATGCCGTGCTCGCGCCATTCTCGTGGCTGCTCGTGTGTCTTCAGGAGGCCGCGCCTGCGCTCGGCTGCGGAGATGCTTCGCACCTGGGAAGTGCCGGTTTTCCCGGCCATGGCGAAGCCCTTCGGGAATTTGCATGTCCGGTAGGCGGTCCCGCCCGGCTCGTTGCAGACGGCAAACAGGGCGTTCTGGATGACGGCCAGATGCCCGGGGTCGATCTCGAGTGGCGCCGCCGGGGGCGAACCGTCAGGCGACAGGATCAGGCGCGGGGTGATGGAAGCGGCACCATTGGCCACCCTGGCGGCCATCACCGCCATCTGCAGGGGCGTTGCCAGGACGAAGCCCTGACCAATGCCGGTGTTGAAAGTGTCGCCTCTTGTCCAATGGTGCTGGGAATTGACCCGCAACCACTCATCGGAGGGGATCACGCCCGCATGTGGCTGCGAGATGCCAATATCGTGACTCACCCCCAGGCCCAGTCGATGGGCCATGCGGGCGATGGGTCCGATTCCGACGGCATCGGCCGTGTGATAGAAATACGTGTCGCAGGATTGCTGGAGGGCCGCGTGCATGTCAACGCGCCCGTGCCCACCTTTCTTCCAGCAATGGAACACGTGGTCTCCAAGCCTCGTGCGGCCGGTGCAGAACACGGTCTGGTGAGGGGTTCGTATTCCACTCTCGAGGGCTGCCAGCGCCACGGCAATCTTGAAAGTGGATCCCGGCGGGTATTCACCGGCAAGCGTGCGATCAAGGAACGGCTTCAGCGGGTGGTTGCTCGCGACCGCCCATTCTTCTTGTGTGACGCCTCGGACAAACATGTTTGGATCGAGACTCGGGGTCGACAGCAGGCAGTGGATCTCGCCGGTGCTCACATCCATCACCACAGCTGCGCCAGCCTCCTCGCCGAGTCGCTTGTGTGCAAATTGCTGCAACCCCGCATCAAGCGTCAGGGCAACGGCCGTGCCGTTGGTCGCGCGGTCCCGGTTCAGTTCCCGGATGACGCGCCCGACAGCGTTGACTTCGACATAACGGGCACCCGGCCGGCCGCGGAGCTGGGAATCGGTACTCCGCTCGACGCCGCTCTTGCCGACGCGAATTCGGGGAATGAATTTGAGCGCTGCGAGGGAAGGATCGGACTCGATATCGGATGGCGCGATCTGTGCGACATAGCCCACCACATGCGCGAAGATTCCGCCATACGGGTAGCTGCGCACCCAATGCGATTCCATGTCGATTCCCGGCAGACCGGGAGCGTTTGCGGACAGTCGGGCGGTGGTCTCCCAGTCGGTGTCTTCCAGCAGGGGAATCAGCTGCGCCTTGGGGTTTTCGTGCATATAGGCCAGGACCTGCTCATGCTTGTCCCGGGGCAGGGCGACGACGCGGGCGAAGCGCTCCAGTGCCCATTCTGGATCCTGTGCGTGATCCCGGGTGAGAAACACCGACATGGCGGGTCGCTCGGTGGCAAGCGGCACCCCGTTGCGGTCGAGTATGTCGCTTCGGCGCGGCGGAATCGGGCGCAGGCTGATGCGGTTTGCCTCGGCCCTCTTCTGGAAGGCTTCCGACTCCACAATCTGCAGATGGCGCATGCGCAGGGCAAGGCCTGCAACCACGGTACACTGCCCGATCAGCAGAAATGCATGGCGCCGCGAAAACTGCCGGTTAGCCGCCATATCAGTGGTTGCATTGGGTTTCGGGAGCATGCCAGTTCTACCGCTTCATAAATCCACACAATCAGACTACCCAATCTACTCAACATCTGTCTAGACGCATCCATGGCCGGCAAGCTGGATGCGAACGGCAGCCGGGCTGTTGTCCATTCATCGGCCCTGATCTGAAATCCAGTCCCCTCCGCCGGCGGCCGCCGTGGGTATGACTCAGTGGTGGAGCGGCAACGTTCCAAGTTAAAGAGGGGGGCGATTCCCTTCACCCGTTCCAGATGCCGGTCTGGATTCACCGCTACAACGGGAACCGACCTCATAGCATTCTCCAGGGCAAGGCCCCCATCCGCAAATCTGGCTTGAGTGGCAACAACCTTGCCGAGCCCCACGGCCCAGGAGATCCGGGCCCTCCATTTCTTGTCTGGAAGCGGTGACACGGAGGCGGCGGTCACCGGATGTGAACATCAAACGCGGTTGCGCACTCTGCGTATGCGAAAACCATATCTCAGGATCAAGTGCCAGATCGGATACACGGCCACGCAACCAATCGTCTGCCGGAAGATGTCGATCAAGGGGGCACGCATTGTCAGTCCGATTGCGCCAAGAGCCCAGAGCAGGAAGGCATGTCCGGTCGCGATCAGCGCGAAGGCGACAAAATCCTGGAGTGCCGTGTGACGTTCTTGGGCCATTCCCCAGCTGCGGGCTCCTTCGGCGACGAAGATCAGCACGCCGGCCCCGACACCGGTCACGCGGCCATAAAGCAGGTCCGCACCGATGCCGAGCAGGAATGCCAGCGTAGTCGAGAACTGATGGGGCCTTCGTACCGCGAAGACAAAGACTACGATCGGTGTCAGGTCCGGGACGTATCCGGCAAAAGCACCGTTGACGCCAAGACCCAAGCTGAGCAACGCGGCCGCCGTGAACGCGACCGTGAACGAGATCAGGGTGCCGAGCGAATTACTCTGCATCGGGCGGCACGGGGTCCTTCACGACAATCCCGGGATTGCCGATTTCGGTTGCGCCGGTTGGATCAATGACACGCACAAATGTCAGGTCCCCATAGCGCGCGGCCAGCGAAACGCGTTTCTCCCCCGCATCGGTGGAAGTAACGCGGCCGATCGGCAACCCCGCTGTAAACACCCCGCCACTGCCCGATGTGAACACCTCGTCCCCCACCCGCACGGACTCGGCGTTGGAGATCAGGGTCAGTTTCGGGTCCGCGTGCCCGTCCCCTGCAAGCACCGCCTGGATGCCGCTGGGATGAAGGCGTACGGGGACCCGGCTGCTCAGATCGGTGAGGAACAGAACGCGCGAAGTTCGTTTGCCCAGCCCTCCCACACGTCCCGCCAGGCCGTTCCCGTCGAGAACAGGGGAACCATCCACGATGCCACTGGCAGCACCTGCATCCAGCACCGCAGAATTGAGGAACGGCCCATGCGCCCCACCAATCACCTTGGCGGTGATAAAGCGCCAGCGATGGGGCAGGCTGACGGTGTTGAGTGCCCGCAGGGAGGCGTTCTCGCGCTCCAGCCGTTGGGCGGCCTGACGCCATCCGCGAAGCTCCTCGATTTCCTGCTGCAGGCGCTCCACCTCGTTTCGCTGGTCCAGAAAGATGTTCAGATTTGTCCAGGCGGCCTTGATCGTCAGTGAGGTGCCGCTGACAACTTCCAGTGCCGGTGCAGCGGTATCGGCCATCGTCATGCCGATCCTGTCGAAGAGCCTGCTGTCAATCCGCGAGTAAATCACCGCCGCGATCGCCAGGATCACCAGGACGCCGAGCCAGATCCTGCGATATCCGGATGCGGGATTGCGCTGGTGCACTTCCAACATACTGGCTCTCGCTCGCGCCCTATGGAAGATCGCAGAAATACATCCGGTACCGCTCGATATGTTCCAATGTGCTCTCGGTCCCGCGCACGACACAGGTCAGGGGGTCGTCGGCTACGCTCACCATGATTCCGACTTCCGAATGCAGCAATGTGTCGAGGCCGGACAGCATCGCCCCGCCGCCTGTGATCATGACCCCTTTGTCGATGATGTCGGCACTCAGCTCGGGGGGGGTCTGCTCGAGCGTCTCCTGTACCGAATCAACAATGTGGACCAGGCAGTCCGACAGGGCCTCGGCGATCTGCGCCTGGCTCAGCTCGATTTCACGCGGACCGCCGGTGGCAATATCCCGCCCGCGCAGATGCGCCCGGCGGGTGTCCGGAGCGGTGCTGACGGTCGCGCAGCCAATATCGATCTTGATCTGCTCGGCGGTGGCCTCGCCGATCAGAAGCCCGTGGTTTCTTCGTACATAGGAAATGATCAACTCATCCATCCGGTCTCCCGCAGAGCGGATGGAGGTCGAGTGGACAATGCCACCGAGCGAAATCACAGCGATTTCCGTCGTCCCGCCACCGATATCGATCACCATCGAGCCGGAGGCCTCCGTTACGGGCAATCCGGCGCCGATGGCAGCGGCCATCGGTTCGGGAAGCAGAAAGACGCGGCGGGCACCCGCTCGAAGCATCGACTCGCGGATGATCCGTTGCTCGACATTGGTCGCGCTCGACGGCACACAGACCACCACCGTTGCCCGCCGGAAGGAATGTCTGCGCTGCGCCTTTTGCAGGAAGATCCGGATCATCTCTTCGGCGGCGTCAAAATCGGCAATGACCCCCTCGCGGAGCGGACGGATGGTGCGGATGTTGTTCGGTGTGCGGCCGAGCATGCTTTTTGCCTCAAACCCGACGGCAACTGCATCCCGGCGGCCTCCCACCTCTCGGTAGGCGACCACGGAGGGTTCGTTCAGCACAATTCCCTTGTCACGAATAGAGATGACCGTATTGGCGGTGCCGAGGTCAACGGCCACGTAAGAATTGAAGATATCCATAATGTTCGTCAAGCCGAATGCGTTCATGCTAGAACCGTTCTCCGTTCGCGGGATCGCCGACGGCCGCGCCAGCATTTGCAAAGGTACTATATCGGTTATTTCAGCGACCGGCACAATGCAGAGCGGGGATGCATCAGGCGGCCCGGCCGGCCGCGTTCTGCTCTGTCGCCTTCCAGCGTATGGCCAAACGATTGAGAGCATTCACATAGGCGCGGACCGAAGCAACAACGGTGTCGGTATCTGCCGAATTGCCGGTCGCGACATGCATATCATCCTCCAACCGGACGGCAACCTCGGCCTGGGCGTCGGTTCCCTGGGTAACGGCTCCCACGTGATAATGCGCCAGCCGCGCCTCATGCGGGTAGAGCATGCGCACGGCATTGAAGGCTGCATCGACCGGCCCGCTACCGCTCGCCTCGCACTCCCGGTGTTCTCCATCGACGACGAGCGCGATATGGGCCGTCTTCGGATCGCAGGTGCCGCACACGACGCGGAGCGATTCAAGCCGAATGCGGCCTTCCGTCGAAGACGCGGTCGTATCCTCGACCAGCGCGACGATGTCATCGTCATAGATCACCCGCTTGCGGTCCGCGAGCTGTTTGAAACGGGCAAACACGTCGTTGAGCACATTGTTTCCGATTTCAAAACCCAATTCGGTCAGTTTTGCGGCCAGCGCCCTGCGCCCGGAGTGCTTGCCGAAGGCAAGGTGGGATTCCGTCAGGCCAACATCCTCCGGCCGCATGATCTCATAGGTTCCTGCATGCTTGAGCACACCGTCCTGGTGGATGCCTGCCTCATGCGCGAAAGCATTCTTGCCCACCACCGCCTTGTTGTACTGAACCGGAAAGCCGGTCACCGAGGCAACGAGACGTGAGAGGCTCGTGATTTGTTCACTGCGGACGCCGGTCTGGTAGGGAAGGGCATCGCTCCGAACCCGGAATGCCATCACGACCTCCTCGAGAGCGGCGTTTCCGGCCCGCTCGCCAAGGCCGTTGATCGTGCATTCGATCTGCCGGGCGCCGGCTTCCACGGCAGCGAGCGCATTCGCTACCGCGAGGCCGAGATCGTTGTGGCAATGCGTCGAGATGACGACCCGATCGATCTCCGGCACGCGTTCGCGCAACATCCGGATGAGGCTGGCATTCTCACGGGGGACCGCGTAGCCGACAGTGTCGGGAATGTTGATCGTTCTCGCTCCCGCGCGGATTGCGGTTTCCACCGCCCGGCACAGAAAATCATGGTCGGTGCGGGTTGCATCCTCCGGCGACCACTGCACATCGTCGCAGAGACCCCGGGCCCGTGACACACTTCGTTCGATGGCGGTGAGCACTTCGTCCGGTTTCATCTGCAGCTTGTGGTGCATGTGAAGGGCGGAAGTCGCGATGAACGTGTGAATGCGCGGTCGTGCGGCACCGCGGAGGGCCTCGCCGGCCCGGTCGATATCGGCGTCATTGGCCCGGGCGAGCCCGCATACACGGACTTCCCGCATCTGTTCGGCGATCCGGCTGACGGCTTCAAAATCGCCCTCCGAGGCGATGGGAAATCCGGCTTCGATGATGTCGACGCCCATTTCCTGGAGCTGCTCCGCGATGCGGATCTTGTCTTCGATGGCCATCGAAGCGCCGGGGGACTGCTCGCCGTCGCGCAACGTGGTATCGAAGATCAGCACGCGATTTTCGGCCGTGGGTTGGGGATCAACTGGATGGAGGGTTTTCATGGTCGGGTATCCTTAGCTTTGCGCGGAACGTTTTCCGGAGGCGACGCGTTCTTTGATCCCCTGAACGCGCGTCGCCGAAACCGGAGAGCGCTCAGGGGCAGCTAAGGAGCAGAAGGAGTGCCTGCGGCAGGGGCCCGGCAGGTCGAGTGGCAATGGTGCAGGATACAAACGGGTTCACGGGTGCACTCCTCTCGTTCCAGAATAAATCGGCAGGCCGGAAATGCAAGACAGCCCGGAGGATTTGCCCCGCCGCAATTCACGCGGCCGAGAGCCGAATGGAATCGGGTCGGGCGGGAGCGCGGAGCGGAAACGGCCGGATTTCGCATATAGGGGTTGTTCCGCTATATCTTGTGCCGTTCGGCAGGATCCGGAAAACGATGATGGATGGCGATCGATGACACAGCCATACCGCAGGTCCCGGAATCTGTGGAAGCCGGGCCGGATGCTCTGGACCGGCGCATTTTGGGGAGGACTCGCGATCCTCTGCCTGGCACTCTTGCTTCCGCCACAATTTCTTCCAGGGCTGCCGTCGTTCCGGGCGTTTGGGGCGTCTGACAAGTTTCAGCATGCCGCCGCGTTCTTTGCCCTGATGACCGTGGGCTACTTCGCCCACCGGATGCCAGGGCGGGAATTTCTCACAGCCGCAAGTCTGGGGGTTCTCGGCATTGTTCTGGAAGTTGCACAGGCAGCCATTCCGGGCCGCACTTCCAGCATCCTGGATGCGGCAGCCAATGTCGCGGGCGTTGCAGGTGCGGTTCTCGTGGTCCGCCTGGTCGGTGTCATGCGGACGAAGTCCGCGCCCGTTGCACCGGAGGACAAAAGGCCGTCAGAAGTCCCGCCGGTTTAGTCGGATCCAGGCGCGCTCATTCCATCTCCGGACAGTGGACTGGGGGCAGGGGATTCTCCGAACCCGATCCCACCGGCAGGTTTGCCCGGATTTCGGCGAGCATGCTGGCAAAGCGCGCGGCGAGTGGCGCAATATAAGCCTCGATGCTTTCTGCCGATTGCGCCCAGCGCGATTCATCCCCTGCGGTCTCGAGATAGAGATTGTCACCCTCCCACCAATGCGAGGCGACAAGCTGGATCTGCAGTGGTTTGAACGGGGGGAGCGTGTTGTAGTCGGCACCCGGCGGGCCGCTGGCACCCGGCAGGGACCGGCGCTCACCGAGCCATCCCCGGAACGTATAGAAAGCATCGCTGGGCGGCAGGAAGCAGAGCGGCGGATCAATCTCGCGCGCGGGGTCAGTGATGTCATCGGCAGAGAGGAATGGCGGCCGGCCGTCGCCCATCAAATAGGCGGCTCCCTTGTGATCCAGGAAAGATACCGCACGGCGGCGGGTCCGCTCGGGTCGATGCGGATAGAGCTCGTTCGACCGGATGGCCACGTCGACGGGAATTCTTCCGTCGGCAGGAAACGGCAGGATGCCGGGCCTCTCTTCTGTCCCGAGCAGATAGGTGCGGGTGTAATTGTGTTGCTGGAAGGTGATCGCGCGCGGCCGTCGGGCGGCGTCGAGAGCGAGATAGACGGCGGTGTAATTGTCGAGCTGGTGCCAGTCATCGAGATCGTGGACCAGCCCGAGCAATCCCCCGGCCGCCGTCGAGAGTCCGGCAGGCAGGCCGGATGAGCGGAAGATCAGCGTATAGGTCAGGAAAAGCCAGGGCGCCTTGTCGGCAACGGGCGGGGGAGCATGATCGATGCGGGCGTATACCGCCATGTTCGGGCGGGCATCCCCCGGCCGGTGTTTGAAAACCGCCTCCGTTTCCAGGCGGGCGGCGTTCAGCGTTTCGCGCGTGACGGGTTCGTCGACCGACCCGTCGGCCCGGACCAAGTGTCCCTGCCCGATATAGTCGCGATAGAAGGATATCGGCCCTTCGCCCCTGTCGGGCAGAAAAAAGCGAGGCCGGTAGCGGAGAAGGAGCTGCTGCTCGGTTTCGTTCGGGATGGCGTCGGATGGCGGATAGGCGGCGCGCCACTCTGCAAACCCCTGAAAGATCGAGAAATTTCCGGTCTGTCCGTCGTCACAGCCGGAGAGCGGCACCATGCCCGCCAACAGGCAGAGCGAAAGGGCTCGGCGGCGGTTCGGGTGCATGGGCACGCTACAGGTTGCGCTCCACCTCCTCGGTGGTGAAGAATTCGATCACATCGCCCGGACGAATATCCTGCTGGTTCCGCAGCCCAATGCCGCATTCGGTCCCGGCCCGAACTTCCGGAACGGAATCCTTGAACCGCTTCAGGGTCGCGATGGCTCCGGTGTAGATCACCGTACCGTCGCGCAGAAGACGGGCTTTCGCGTCCTGGCGGGCGGCTCCATCGGTCACCCGACAGCCCGCGACCGGGCCGATCTTGCTCACGTGGAAGACTTCTGCGACCTCCGCCGTTCCGAGAATGGTTTCTCGGATTTCCGGTGCCAGCAGTCCGGAGGCGAGCCGGGTGGCCTCTTCAAGGAGCTCGTAGATGATCGAATGGTAGGACAGCACGATGTTGTTGCGCCGCGCCTGCTCCTTGGCCTTGGCGTTGGCGCGAACATTGAAGCCGAATATGCGGGCGTTGGACGGAATCGCGAGATTGATGTCTGATTCGGTGATGGCACCGACCCCGTGGCTGAGCGTTTGCACCGAGACGCTCTCGTTGCCAATCCTATTGAGCGCTTCGACGATGGCTTCGGCGGAGCCTCGGACATCGGCCTTGACCACCACCTGGAGCTTGTCCGGCACCACCGGTTCCTGCTCGGTCCGGTCCCGCGTCAGGAAATCGGCATTGTCCGTATGCACCCGCGTTGTGAAGCTCCGCTCGCGATCTGCTTTCTGGCGGTATTCCGCGATTTCACGGGCACGGGAGTCGGATTCCACGACGACCAGCTTGTCCCCGGCTTCCGGGATTCCGCACAGACCATCAATCTCGACAGGAATCGACGGGCCGGCACGCTCCAGTGCCTGGCCATCCTCGTTGCGGAGTGTGCGTGCCCGACCCCATTGTGCGCCCACCACAAAAAAGTCCCCTTGCTGCAAAGTACCGCGCCTGACCAGCACCGTGGCCACGGGGCCGCGTCCGAGTTCCAGCTTGGCCTCGATCACGGCACCCTCGGCCGCGCAGTCCGGATCGGCCTTCAGATCCAGCAGCCCGGCCTGCAGCAAGATGGATTCCAGGAGGGCAGGGATTCCTTCTCCGGTTTTGGCTGAAATTTCTGCATCCAGAATCTCGCCGCCCCGTTTCTCAACCATGATTTCCTTGCGCATGAGCTGGTCCCGCACGCGGTCGGGGTCGGCACCTTCCAGATCAACCTTGTTGATGGCGACAACGATGGGCACATTGGCGGCGCGGGCGTGATCGACCGCCTCCTCCGTTTGGGGCTTCATGCCGTCATTGGCGGCCACAACGAGGACCACAATGTCCGTGACCTTGGTCCCCCGCGCACGCATGGAACTGAAGGCGGCATGACCGGGTGTATCCAGGAAAGTGATGTCGCGGCTCGCGGCCGGCGCATCGCTGTCGCTGTCCGCCAGGTGCACGCGATAGGCCCCGATATGCTGTGTGATCGCGCCGGCTTCGCCACTGACGACATTGGTTTTGCGGATCATGTCGAGCAATGACGTCTTGCCGTGATCGACATGGCCCATCACGACCACGACCGGCGCACGCGGCCGCAGGGTTTCGGCGGAACTCTCTTGCGTGCCGAGACCGGTCTCGACATCCGAGGCCGAAACCCGGGTCGGACGATGCGAGAATTCCCGTGCGACCAGCTCCGCGGTGTCGCCGTCAAGCACGGCGTTGATGGTTGCAACCTGTCCCATCGCCATCAGTTGCTTGATCACCGCGCTACTTGGCTCTGCCATTCGGTTGGCAAGGTCCTGAACGGTGATGGCATCCGGAATTTGTATATCGCGATAGACCTTGGCCCGCTCGACCCTGCCGCCGCTGGCCCGCTGGCGGTGCCGTCGCTCGCGCTCGTTGCGGCGGCGGATAGCGGCGAGGGAGCGCTGGCGCTCTTCCTGATCCTCGGGGGAGAGTGCATCGGTTACCCTGAGAGGCTTCCGGGGGTCTTTCCTCGCCTCCTTGCCGCGGCCGCCGGGCGGGCGTCGGGGTTCGGAACGACCCTTGCGGGGCCGCCGGGCGGACGTTTCCTCCTCTGCCGCTGCATCCGTCTTGGCCGTGGCGGGAGATCGGGCGGTTGTTTCTGCTCCTGCCTGCAGTTCGGGAGGGGCGTCTGGGGAAGTATCAACCTTCGATTTTGCCTCGGCACGGGCGGTTGCGCTGGCCTCTTTTCGTTTCTGCTTCTCTTCGGCCTGATCCTGCTTGTTTATGCGCTGCTTGGCGTCCGCAACAAGTCTCTGCTTCTGCTCGATCTCGTTTTCGGTTGAGTCCTTGGCTGGCGCGGCGGCGAATCCGGGTTCCGACTTTGGTGTGGTGTCTGGGGACGACGGCTTCGGTGAGCGTCTGCGTTTGAGGTTCAGATTGATGATGCCTTTGCCTCCGGCTTTGCTCGAGCCGGGCCGGACTGCAGCCTTGAGCGTCTGGCCGACAGCCGCTTGCGTTGTTTCAGTGGGTTCGTTCATCGGTATTCAGTCCCGCTTTCCGGTGAAGATACCCCGGTTTGGCTGTGTTGGCATACTATGGGGTCTGGAATTCGCAAGCGGAATCCTTCCAGTCGTTGCGCTTCCCGCAGTGCGTTGGTGGTCGTTCCGCCACGACCCAGAACCGCATGCACAACCCGGTCCCGACCGAAGGCAGCCCCCAGTTCGGCGGCGTCGAGGCAGTCGATCACCGGCGCATCCGGCTGCAGGGAGCGAAGCTTGGTGCAGCCACCTGCGGCACCATCCCGTGCCTCGATCAGTGCCCCCACCGGTTCCTTGCGCAGACCCGCACGTGTTTTTTCGAAGCCGATGGCGGCATTTCCGGCACGACAGGCAAGGCCGAGGAATTCCATCAACCGTTTGGCCAGGGCGGTCTCGATCCGGTCCTGAAGATCCTCCTCCGCGCGCGCTTTCGGGACACGGGCGGCGCGTGCGAACAGGTTGCGGGAGGCGGCTTCATGCACCAGATCCCGCCGCGCCCCGATCCAGACACCGCGCCCGGGCAGCCGTTCGGCAAGGTCGGGCACGACGGCCCCATCCGGCGCAATGACGAACCGCACCAGCGTATCGCGGATCTGGCGCTCGCCACTCACCGCGCAGCGCCGCTCCGGACTCTCGGTCAACTTTTTTCTCCTGCCCCGGGTCAATGCAATCGCTCGTGTCGTGCTACGCGACCGACGGGTGGGCCTCATCGGAGCTGTCTTCGACCGCCTCGGGCCCATTTTCTTCCGCGCTCCCGGCGGGCAGTGCTTCCGCCTCGGGGGAGGGCTCCTCGGCAGAATTGTCTTCGACCGCCTCGGGCCCATTCTCTTCCGTGCTCCCGGCAGGCAGTGCTTTCGCCTCGGGGGGGGGCTCCTCGGCAGAACTGTCTTCGTCCGCCTCGGACCCATTTTCTTCCGCGCTCCCGGCAGGCAGTGCTTCCGCCTCTGGGAGGGTCTCCTCGGCAGAATTGTCTTCGTCGTCTTCCGCTTGTCCGAACAGTTCCTCTTCGGTGTAGTCGCCGAGTACAACCCGGGCGTTTAGAATCAAATCTCCGGCGGCCTCTTCCTCGATGTTGAATTTGGTCAGCATCCCGGCACGGCGACGGGTGCGGTTTCCGATTTTTACATCTTCACCGCAGATTTCGTCGGTGCTGAGATCGGCGAATTGCTTGAGCGTGCGCACGACCGGTTCTTTCTTGGAAAGGTCCTTGTAGGCAGCAACAGCTTCAAGCACATCAATGTCCAGCCCGACTTCGGACAGGAAATCGATCAGCTCGCCCTCCATGCCGTCGTCACGGAGCGCGGCCAGCCGCGCTGCCGTTTCCTCAGCGATAACGGCTTGGGCATGCTCTTGGAGCGAGACCAGGCGCTCGGAGGGGATTCCATCGATGTTTTGGAATTCTTCCGGATCCGCGTCGGCGATCTCAAGAAAGGAACGAAACCCGGCGGAAGTAAGGATCATCGCTTCCTGCTCATCGACTCCGAGTTTGGCTTTGAAGGTGGCAATCTGCTCTTCGCGCTCGTGCGCCTCTCGTTCTGAATATGCTTCCTCGGTCAGGATGGAGATTTGCCAGCCGGTGAGTTTGGAGGCGAGGCGCACATTCTGTCCGCGCCTTCCGATCGCCTTGCTCTGGTTGTCGTCGTCTGCCGGGACAATCACTTCCGCAAGGTTTTCCTCCCCGTGAAGGATCACCTCGGTCACCCGCGCCGGCTGCAGGGAGGCGGTGATGAACAGCTCCGGGTTTGCCGACCATGGGATGACGTCGATCCGCTCGCCATGGAGTTCATTGACGATGGTCTGGACCCGCGATCCGCGCATGCCGACGCAGGCTCCGACCGGATCAATGGAACTATTGTTGGAAATGACCGCGATCTTTGCACGTGAGCCGGGATCGCGCGCGACCGCCCGGATTTCGATGATGCCCTCGTAGACTTCCGGCACTTCCTGCGCGAACAGCTTGAGCATGAATTCCGGCGAGGAACGTGACAGCAGCACCTGCGGCCCCGGCGTCTCGTTCTGCACCTCGACAATCAGTGCCCGAACGCGGTCGCCGATACGAAAATTCTCGCGCGGGATGGATTGGTCGCGGCGCATGATGGCTTCCCCGCGCTGGGTGTCGACGGTGACATTGCCGCGTTCGGCGAGTTTGACGACCCCCGTGATGATGTCCCCGAGACGATCCTTGAACTCTTCATACTGGCTCATCCGCTCCGCCTCGCGGACCTTCTGGTGCATCACCTGCTTTCCGGCCTGGGAACCCGTCCGCTCCAGCTCGGCCATGGGAAGTTCCTCGATGTAGGAGCCGCCCAGTTCCGCATCCGGATCCTGCACCCGGGCCAGATCGATATGAATCTGGATATGCGGATCCTCGACCTCCTCGACAATTTCGCGGTGCCGGAACACGCGGATCTCTCCGGAATCGGGATTGATGGTTGCCCGGATATCCTGCTGGGCGCCATAACGTGTCGCCATCGCCTTGGCGACGGTCTTTTCGACGGCCGCAAACACGGTCGCGCGATCGACTCTTTTCTCGCTTGCGACCGCATCAGCGATCTGCAGCAATTCGAGCCGGTTGGCGCTGACGATATCCTTCGGGGAAATGCTTGTTGCCATGGTCATTCACCATCCTCGCCGGCGCGCGCGAGCGCATCGCGGTAATCTGCAGTGTCCGGAACAATGCGGGCGGTTTCCAGGGAGGCAAGCGGCAATGAGATTTCGCTGGATTCCTGGTCGCGAAGCGTGATCCGCTGTTCTTCCCCCTCACCCTCAAGACCCAGCAAGGTGCCGCTAAAACGTCGTTGGCCATTGACCGGCTGGAGAGTGCTCACCCGCACGGAGGTGCCCGCGAAGGTTGCAAAATCGCTCGGCCGGGTAAGAGGCCGGTCCATGCCCGGGGAGGACACTTCCACATCCAGTTCTTCTCCGACCACTGACTCGGCCTCAAGGAGGGAGGAAAGGGACCGGGACAAGGTCGCGCAATCGTCAATATTCATGCCGCCTCCTGTCCGCTCGGCCATGATCTGCAATTTGGTTCTCCCCGATTTCCACAGGCGAACACGCACAAGTTCGAAGCCCAGTTCGGCCACGACCGGCTGGACAATCTCGGCGATCCGCTGGTCTGCGGGCGTCTTGGCGATCAAATCCATGAGCGTTCTGCGCACACGCCATACCAACGGGTCTTGCAACCCGCGGGTTTCCCTTGCCGGCTCTTACAGAACCGGCACCGCATGGCTCGCGCACTCTAAACACCAGGAAAGGGTTTTGCAACTGCGGGCAGGGGAGCCGGCACTCCTTCCGCGCTCCCATCTCCCGGCAGAGAGGTGTGGCCTCGGCCGTCATCAACAGAGGATGCACAAGTCTGGATGGCCGGGATCGGAGAAACGGGAGCCGGGAGGAGCTGAAGCGCCGGTCGGTCCCGTCAGTTCCGGACCGTGCCGGAGGGTGCGATGTGGCCCGCCCGCGCGTGACAGGCAACCCCCTCGGCGATCGCCTCGGGTGGCGTGGCGTGGGAGAAATGGGCCACATACGCCCCCTCCCGGTCCGCCAGGTAAGTCAGCGCGGAATGATCCATCAAATAATTTTCGGGATCCTCCGAGCCTTTTGCGTAATAGACCCGCCATGCTTTTGCCGCCGCTGCAATCTCCTCGGTGGAGCCGGTGAGACCGAGCATCCGGGGGTGGAAGGGTTCCATGAATTCCTGCAGAATCTCCGGGGTGTCGCGCGCCGGGTCGATGGTGACGAAAACCGGCGTGACCGTAATTCCCTGCTGGTCCAGCAGGTGAACGGCGTCACTGACCCGCGCGACATCAAGCGGGCAGACATCCGGACAGTAGGTGTAGCCAAAATACACCAGGGTCGGGCCATTCCCTGCCGCTGCCGTGTTGTGGGGCGCTCCGGCATGGTCGACGAGCGAAAGCGGCCCGCCCAGAGAGGCTCCCAGCCGGGCATTGCCGCAAGGCTCGGGATCCTGCGTTCCCAGGACGACGGCATAGATCCCGACTCCGGCGGCCAGCATCCCGGCGGTGGCGGTCAGGAGCAGGGGGCCCGTTCGTCTCGGCTCAGTGGAATTCTCGGACATCCGACAGCCGTCCGGTGATCGCCGCCACAGCGGCCATGGCCGGGCTCAGCAGATGTGTGCGCCCCCCACGTCCCTGGCGGCCCTCGAAATTCCGGTTCGAAGTGGATGCGCAGCGTTCGCCGGGCTGCAGCTGGTCTGCGTTCATCGCCAGGCACATCGAACAGCCGGGCTCGCGCCAGTCAAATCCGGCCTCAATCAGTGTGGCCGCGACGCCTTCCTCTTCGGCCTGCGCCCGCACCAGGCCGGAGCCCGGCACGACCATCGCTTCGACCCCCTCGGCGACCCGGTGGCCACGGACAATGCGAGCGACCTCGCGCAGATCCTCAATGCGGGAATTGGTGCAGGAGCCGATAAAGACCCTGTCGATACGGATCTCGCGAAGCGGCGTCCGGGGCTCCAGCCCCATATAGTCGAGCGACCGCTGGACGGCCCGGCGCTTGTTCTCATCCTCGAAGGAATCGGGATCCGGCACTGATCCGGTGATCGGCAGCACATCTTCGGGGCTGGTGCCCCAGGTGACCACCGGTGCGATCTCGCCGGCATCCAGGATCACGGTCTTGTCGTAGCGGGCATCCGCATCACTTTTCAGCGTCCGCCAGTACTCCAGTGCGGTCTCCCATGCATCCCCTGCGGGTGCCTTCGGGCGGCCTTTCAGATAGGCGAAGGTTTTTTCGTCGGGTGCCACCAGTCCGGCCCGGGCACCGCCCTCGATGGCCATGTTGCAGACCGTCATCCGGCCCTCGACCGACAGGTTGGAGATCGTCTCCCCCGCATATTCGATCACATGGCCGGTGCCGCCGGCGGTGCCCGTGACACCGATGATCGAGAGCGTGACATCCTTGGCGGTGACCCCGGGCGGCAGCGTGCCGTCCACCCGCACCAGCATGTTCTTCGACTTCTTCTGGATCAGCGTCTGGGTGGCCAGGACATGTTCAACCTCCGAAGTCCCGATGCCATGGGCGAGCGCGCCAAAGGCACCATGCGTGGCGGTATGACTGTCGCCGCACACCACGGTCATGCCGGGCTGGATGAACCCCTGCTCCGGGCCGATGATGTGGACGATGCCCTGGCGGATGTCATCCAGATCGAACATCTCGATGTCGAATTCGCGGGCGTTTTCGCGCAGCGTATCGACCTGCAGACGTGATTCCGGGTCGTCGATGCCGTGCTTCCGGTTCTGGGTCGGAACATTGTGGTCGGGGACAGCCAGGGTCGCATCCGGCCGCCGCACGCGGCGGCCGGCGAGGCGGAGTCCTTCGAATGCCTGCGGACTCGTTACCTCATGGACCAGATGCCGGTCGACATAGAGCAGGCAGGTCCCGTCTTCTCCCGCATGCACGAGATGTGCATTCCAGATCTTGTCATAGAGGGTCTGGGGGCCGGTGGATGCCATCAGCCTGTCCTCAATCTACTTGGATTTGTTCCGGCGACCGAGCCAGCCCAACACCTTGTCTACGGTGCTCGCGGGATCGGCCGGGGCCTCTTCTTTGTCTTCCGCTTCCCGGGCTTCCTCCGGCTCGCGGGCGGAAACCACTTCCCGAGCTTCCTCCGGCTCGCGGGTGGAAACCGCTTCCCGGTCAACCTCGGGTGCCGTCACCTCTGCTTCGGGCGGGATGGTGCCGATGGCGGCCGGCTCTTCGGGTCCAATCGCTTTGATGGCGGCCGGCTCCGCTACGGGCATAGGTGTGTCCGCATCCGCAATTTTGGCTGCTTTGGGAGGCACGGCGACCGTCTTGCGGGCGCCTCCGGTCGTGAGTTCCCGGATCCGCGCCGCACGTCCTGTCCGGCCGCGCAGATAATAGAGTTTCGCGCGCCGCACCCGGCCGCGCCGGACGACGACAATACTGTCGACCACCGGTGCGTACAGCGGGAAGACCCGCTCCACACCTTCGCCGAAGGAGAGTTTCCGCACCGTGAAATTGGCGTTGAGGCCGCGGCCCTTGCGGGCGATGCAGACGCCCTCGAAAACCTGCACCCGAACTTTTTCGCCTTCCACCACGCGCACACCGACACGGACCGTGTCTCCCGGCGCGAAATCCGGGATCTCCTTACCGGCGGCCAGCTCCGCGACATGCTCGCGCTCAATCATCTGCATCACATCCATGACCCGTCCTCCGTCCTCAGTTCCGATGCCGCGCCTTGTAGGTCAGCCAGAGGTCCGGCCGACGTTCCTGCGTTGTCCGTTCCGCCATTTCCTGCCGCCAGGCGGCAATATGGCCGTGATGGCCGGAGAGGAGCGGTCCGGGAACCCCATGACCTTCCCACTCAGCCGGGCGGGTGTATTGCGGATACTCCAGCAGCCCCTCGGAAAAACTTTCCTCTTCGGTCGAAGCGGCATTGCCCAGCACGCAGGGAAGCAGTCTGACCGCGGCTTCGATCACCGCCATGGCCAGCGCATCACCGCCCGCAACAACAAAATCCCCGACGCATACCTCCTCGATGCCACGCGCCTCGATCGCGCGGGCGTCGATCCCCTCATAGCGCCCGCAGATGATCACCGCTCCCGGTCCCTCCGCAAGTGCCTGCACCCGCGACTGCACGAGCGGACGCCCGCGCGGGGAAAGACACAGCACCGGCAGAGCCGCCCCATCTGCGCGCGCCGCATCGACCGCGGCAGCCACCACATCGGGGCGCAACACCATGCCGGGCCCGCCCCCGAAGGGTGCACCGTCCACCGTTCTATGCTTATCGCCCGCAAAGGCCCGAATGTCCAGTGCCTCCAGCTTCCAGAGGCCTGCTGCCAGGGCCGTTCCCGGCAGGCTCACGCCCAGCGGACCGGGGAACAGTTCCGGAAACAGGGTCAGTATCTTTGCACACCAGGGCTTCTCAGGCATCTGCTCTTTATCCCTCAGGGTCCGGCTCCGCCAGCACCAAGTGGTCGGCCTCGATCCGCGGCACCGCCTGGCGCGTAAACGGCACCAGGATTGTCTGGCCGCCGCCGCAGGGAGTGACCTCCAGAAGGTCGCCGGCGCCAAAATCGTGCACTGCCGTCACCTCTCCGAGCCGCGCCCCGTCATCGCCGACGGCCGCCAGACCGATGAGATCGGCATGATAGTATTCCTCCTCACCCGGTTCCGGCAGACAGGCGCGATCTACATAGAGACGCGTGTTGCGAAATTCCGCCGCCTCCTCGCGCGTGGCCACGCCATCGAGGCGGGCCGCAAAACCATCCTTGATCGGGCGCCATGCGGTCAGCCGGAAACACCGGTCACCCGTCTCGGTTCCAATATCCTCGTAGCGGGTGATCGCGGCCGGATTCTCCGTGAAGGAGGCCAGCCGCACCTCGCCGCGGACCCCGAAAGCCCCGCGGATGACACCGACACAGATCCGGCCGCCAGCCATCAAGGGGCCCCGCCTAGTTTTGGGCGGTGCTGCCGGATTCGGACTCGACCGTTGTCTCTGTCTGTTCGGCAGCCGCCGCCTGCTCGGCAGCCCGCTCCTGTGCCTTCTTGCCGGGCAGGGCCTTTTTAGGATTGCTGCGGGGTTTTGCCTCCAGCACGCCGGCCGCCTCCAGCATCCGCGATACCCGGTCCGTGGGCTGGGCCCCCTTTGCAAGCCAGGCTTTCGCCTTGTCGAGATCGAGTCGCACCCGCTGTTCATCCTCTTTGGGCAGAAGCGGGTGGTAAGTGCCGATCTGCTCGCGATAGCGGCCATCCCGCGGCATGCGGCTGTCCGCGGCCACGATTCGGTAATGCGGGCGCTTCTTGCTGCCCGTCCGGGCAAGTCTGAGTTTCATCGCCATGCCGTATCCGTACCCTTCCTTCGGCAACATCCGGTCAGTGGCCGGGTTCGGTTGCCTGTCAGTGTCCTGCCGGGTGCATCCTCCCGGCCGCAACCCCACCGACAACCTGCAGATTTGCAGGGCCGTCGGGCAGGGCCTCTTCCGCGCAATCTCTGCCCGCGCGCACCGACGGGTGATCCCGACAGCGTGAGCGACATTCCGGAGCCTGCCAGCATCGGAAGCGTCGAACCTGATTGCAATCCGGGAATAGTAGTCGGGAAGAGGGCAGGAGGCAACGGGGAGCGTCCAGCCCGGACTTCCGACACTCCCGGCGGAAGATCAAATCCCGTTCCGGGAGCCCGATCTCCGGATGACGTGCGCGGTCGGGGCTTGCTTGTCTCTGACACTGCGCTGCGTCGGGGGAGGGCGCAGGGGGAGGGCGGTTGCCCCTCGGATGGCATCAGGGTACCTCTGCCGACAGGTGCCTTGCGACCATCATCGGAAGGAGGGGCAGGACCCGGTGTGCCGATGACGGAAATTCACCGTGCCGGGAGCTACGACGCGGTCTGCGCGTCCTTCGCTTGGGCCATTCCTGAACACTACAGCCTCGCATGGGATATTTGCGGGCGCTGGGCCGCCACCGAACCGGATCGCCTGGCCCTGGTCGAGCGAGAGGCGGACGGCGCGCGCCGGGAGTGGACCTACGGGGCGCTGGAGGAAGCCTCCGCACGGATTGCGAACATCTTCGTGCACCAGGCCGGGCTGGGCCGCGGCGACCGCTGCGCGATCCTCCTGCCGCAATGCGCCATGACGGTGCTGGTCCATATTGCGCTCTACCGTATCGGCGCGGTGGCACTGCCCATGTCCATGCTGTTCGGCGAGGAAGCCATCACCTACCGTCTGGCGGATGCCGGCGCGCGGGCCGCTGTCACCACCCTCTCTCTCCTGCCGAAGATCGAGGGGATACGGGAGCAGCTGCCGGAACTGCGCCATGTCTATGTCAGCACGGGCGGGACCGGACGGGGACCGGATGGGGATGCGGTGCGGGCGCTGGAGCCGGAGATGTCGCGCGCCTCGGTGGCCTTCGAGAACGCCGAGATTGCGGCCGAGGATCCTGCCTTCATCTCCTACACCTCCGGCACGACGGGACCGGCCAAGGGGGCACTGCATGCGCATCGGGTCCTGCTCGGGCATCTTCCGGGCGTGCAGCTGCCCCATGAATGGCTGCCGCAGCCTGGGGATTGCATGTGGACGCCGGCCGACTGGGCGTGGCTGGGCGGCCTGGCCAATATCATGCTGCCCGCACTGCATTTTGGTGTGCCGCTGGTCGCCTGGCGGGCAACCAAATTCGATCCGCTGGAAGCTCTGGCGATGATGAAAGCCGAAGGGGTGCGCAATGCGTTCGTGCCGCCGACCGCGCTGCGCATGATCCGGCAGGAATTTGCTGCCGCCGGGGGTGCCGTGCCCGCACTCCGCAGCCTCGCGAGCGGCGGTGAGGCGTTGGGTGCCGAGACCCTGGAATGGGGGCGTTCTGCCTTCGGTCTCACGATCAACGAGTTTTACGGCCAGACCGAATGCAATCTTGTTGTCGGCAACTGCGCGTCGCTGTTTCCGCCGCGCCCGAATTCCGCCGGCCGGGCCTTGCCGGGCCACAAGGTGGCCGTCCTGGATGCCGAGGGGCAGCCGGTGCCGGCGGGCGAAGCCGGCGAGCTCGCGGTACGGGCACCGGATCCGTCGATGTTTCTGCGCTACTGGAATGCCGAGGATGCTACCCGAAAGAAATTCGCGGGCCCCTGGATGCGCACCGGCGATCTCGGCACGATTGACGAGCAGGGCTATGTCGGTTTCATCGCCCGCGCCGACGACATCATCACCTCGGCCGGCTACCGGATCGGCCCGAGCGAGATCGAGGACTGTCTGACCAGCCATCCTGGCGTTGCCCTTGCCGGTGTGGTCGGCCTGCCGGACGAGCTCCGCACCGAGGTGGTGGCGGCATTCATCGTGCCCGCGAAAGGGGAGGGCGACCGGGAAGCGCTGGCCGAGGAGCTGAAGGACCATGTCCGCCACCGCCTGGGCGGGCATCTGGCACCCCGGCGGGTGGAGTTTGTGGAATCGTTGCCGAGCACGGCAACCGGCAAGATCATGCGCCGCGTGCTGCGCGACCAGTACGGTCAGTGAATTCGGGCGGGAATCCCGGCCTCCGGTTGTGACGGGAGCGGGCTGGATCTACAGGGGGGCGGCCCCCATCGAGCGCTCCAGACTGGGCATCGCGGCCAGCAGGGACCGTGTGTATTCATCCCGCGGGTGCTCCAGCACTTCCAGGGTGGCCCCTTCCTCGACGATCCTTCCGTTGCGCATGACGAGAACCCGGTCGGCAACGGCCCGGACGACGGCGAGGTCGTGGGTGATAAAAAGATAGGCGAGGTCAAACCGTCGGTTGAGATCGGACAGCAGGGCCAGAATCTGCGCCCGGATGGAGACGTCGAGGGCCGAAACCGGCTCGTCCAGAATCACCAGTGACGGTCTCAGCACGAGCGCCCGCGCAATGGCGATCCGCTGGCGCTGGCCTCCGGAGAATTCGTGCGGAAATTTCCTCGCATCCGAGGCCTGCAACCCGACATCCTCGAGCGCCTTGGCCACCCGGTCGCGTTTCTCTCCGGGCGTGACGGGTGTCTCCTCCAGATGCAGGGGCTCGGCGACGACCCTGCCGATGCGGTGGCGCGGATTGAAACTTCCATAGGGGTCCTGAAACACCGCCTGTACATTGTGCCGGAGCTGCCGTTGCCGGGCGAAGCGCACGGCGAAGAGATCCTCCCCCAAAACCGACACCCGGCCGCTATCCGGCGGCTCCAGGCCCAGCAATGTGCGGGTGAGGGTCGATTTGCCGCTGCCGGACTCACCGACCAGCCCGACCCGTTCGCCATGTCCGATCCGGAGGCTGACGCCGTCCACCGCCCGGAAGGTTCTTTGGCGTGACAGCCGGTAGTCCCGGACGATCCGCTCCGCCTGGAGGACCAGCTTGTCGGCCCTGTCGGAGGGGCGCGGCTGGGCCGGGGCCGGGCTCGCGGCCTGCAGCAGGGCAAGTGAGTAGGGGTGGCAGAGTTCGCGAAAAAGGCCGGGGCAGGGGCCGTGCTCGACGATCTCGCCCTCGCGCATGATCGCGACCCGGTTCGCCATCTCCGAGACCACGCCGAGATCATGGGTGATCAGCAGCAGGCTGGCGCCATCCTCCCGGACCAGGCGCCGCAGCAGGTCGAGGACCCGCGCCTGGGTGGTGACATCGAGTGCCGTGGTGGGCTCGTCGGCGATCAGCAGCCGCGGCCGCAGGGCCATGGCGGCCGCGATCATGACACGTTGCCGCTGTCCGCCTGAAAGTTCGTGGGGATACCGCTCCGGCCCCACCTGGTCCGGCGACAGGCCGACCCGGGCAAGCAGGGTGCCGGTCCGTTGCTGGGCCTCGCGGCGGCTCGCGCCATGCACCCGCAGAGCCTCCGCCACCTGTTCCCCAATCCGAAGCAGGGGATTGAGCGCCGTCATCGGCTCCTGGAACACGATGCCGATCGCCCGCCCGCGCAGATCGCACATCTCGGTCTCGCTGAGGGCACCCAGATTCCGGCCGTCAAACCGGAGGCTGCCCGTCACCTGCGATCCCGGGGGCAGCAGGCGGAGCACGGCCAGTGCGGTCATGGTCTTGCCGGAGCCGGATTCGCCGACCAGCCCGACGGTCTCGCCGGCGGCGACTTTGAGGTTGATCTCGCGAATCACCGGTGTCCCGTTGATGGACACGGACAGGTTCTCGATCTCGAGCAGGCTCATCGCCGCCGTGCCAGGCGCGGGTCGAGGGTGTCGCGCATCCCGTCTCCGAGCAGGTTGAGTCCGAGCACCGAAATCACAATCGCGAGTCCGGGATAGATCGCGAGCTGCGGGGCGATGCTGATCATGGTCTGGGTGTCGCTGAGCATCCGCCCCCAGCTGGGCTGTGGCGGTTGGGCCCCGAGTCCGACATAGGAAAGGCCGGCCTCGGCCAGGATCCCGAGCGAGAACTGGATCGTCCCCTGGACGATCAGGAGGTTGGTGATGTTGGGAAGGATGTGCTCGATCGAGATTCGCGTCGCACCCTTGCCCGCCAGTCTCGCGGCCAGGATGAATTCCCGGGTCCACAGGGACAGCGCGCCGCCTCGCGCCACGCGCGCGAAAACCGGGATGTTGAAAATGCCGATGGCGATGATGGCGTTGATGGCACCGGGACCGAACACCGCGGTGATCATGATCGCCATCAGCAGGGCCGGGAACGCAAACACGAAATCATTCGTGCGCATGATGGCCTCCCCGACCAGGCCCCCCCGGGCGGCCGCGGCAAGGCCGAGCGGCACCCCGACCCCCATCCCGAGCCCGACCGCCACCAGCGCCACGGCGATTGAATTCCGTGCCCCGCCCATCAGCATCGAAATCATGTCACGCCCGAAATGGTCGGTTCCGAGCCAGTAGGTGGAGGAGGACAGCTGCAGCCGTGCGGAAATGTCGAGCACGGCAACGTCATGCGGAGTCCAGAACAGTGAGACGAGGGCGGCGCCACTGATGGCGAGCGTAAGGATGCCGCCTGCCAGGAGACTCGGGTGGAGTCTGTGCCGGGCAGGGGTCTCCGTCATGCGCGGCGGAGCCTGAGCCTCGGATCCACCGCTGCGTAGGCGATATCGACCATGAAATTCACCAGCACCACCGCCGCCACCAGCAGCAGCACGACGCTCTCGACGACGATCAGATCGCGCTGGGTGATCGCCTGGAACACCAGCCGTCCCAGCCCGGGCAGGAAGAACACGTTTTCGATGATGATGGCACCGGCAAGCAGGAACGAGAATTGCAGCCCCATGATGGTCAGCACCGGAATGAGAGCGTTGCGCACCGCATGGACCCAGAGCGTGCGGCGGGCACTGAGTCCCTTGGCGCGGGCGGTGCGCACATAGTCCTCGCCCAGCGCATCGATCAGGGCCGAGCGCATCACCCGTGCCAGGATCGAGGCCTGCGGCAGGGCGAGCGACACGGCCGGAAGCAGCAATGCCGTGAGCCCCGCCCCGATGCCCGCCTCCCAGCCCGGGAACCCGCCGGCCGAAAACCATTGCAGGGTGGTCGAGAGCAGGAGAACCAGCAGGATCGCAAACCAGAAATTCGGAATCGCGATCCCCAGCTGGGTCGCGCCCATCACCGCCGCGTCGACGGGGGAATTGCGACGTGCAGCCGCCAGTACACCCACCGGGATCGCGATCGTCGTTGAAAGCACAAGGGCAAACAGGGCGAGGGGAATGCTGACTTCCAGTCGCTCGGCGATCAGGCCGCTGACCGGAACGTCATAGGTGTAGGAGATCCCGAAATCGCCCTGCAGGATGCCTCCGATCCAGGCGAAATACCGCTCCGCCGGCGGCAGGTCGAGGCCCAGTTCGGCGCGCAGCACGGCGACCGTCTCCTCGGTCGCCCCGATGCCGAGCATGAAGGCGGCCGGGTCTCCCGGCACCACCTCCATCACCAGAAACACGGCGATGGAGGCAAGGATGAGGGTGACCAGAAGGGTCGCCAGGCGGCGGGCTGCAAACGCCGCCATGGCACCCCTCCATTCGGTCTCGTGGCCGGGTCTAGTTGCGCCAGCGAACCTTCGTCAGATCATTGGCCTGGACCGGGGAATTGGCCCACATTCCTTCGAGACCGACCCGCCAGACGCCGCCCTTGGCCAGCTGGAACAGGAAACCGTTCACCGCATCTTTTGCAATCCGGTTCTGTGCCTGCGCATACAGGTCGGCCCGCTTGGCGGGATCCGATTCCCCCTTGAGCTTGTCCATGATCTCGTTGAAGGCAATGGATTTGTACTGGAAGTAATAATCATCCCTTGCATAGATGCCGATATCCAGCGGCTCGGTGTGGGAAACGATCGTCAGATCGAAATCCTTGCCGCGGAACACCTGCTCCAGCCATTGCGCCCATTCGAGATTCTCGACTTCGGTCTTGATGCCGACGGCCCGCAACTGCGAGGCGATGATTTCGCCTCCCCGCCGGGCATAGCCCGGGGGCGGCAATTTCAGCGACAGGGTCAGCCCGTCGCCATGGCCGGCCTCCCGGAGCAGGCCGCGGGCCTTGTCGGGGTCGTAGGCATACAGCCCCGTGAGATCGACATAGGCCGGATGGTGGGGGGCGAAATGGGTGCCGATCGGTGTTCCCTGACCGAACATTGCGCCGTCGATAATCGCCTGCCGGTCGATTGCATGCGCGATGGCCCGGCGCACCCGCACATCGTCAAGCGGCGGCTTGGCGTTGTTCATGGAGAGGATGGTTTCGCCCTCGGTCGTGCCGAGAACCACCTCGAACCGGTCGTCGGACTGGAGCTGAGGCAAGTTCTCCGGGGCCGGGAATTGTGGAAACGCGTCCACATCTCCGGCGAGAAGGGAAGCGAGAGCGGCGGCCGGATCCGAAATGATCTTGAAAACCGCCCGGTTGAAATGCACGGGCTCGCCCCAGTAATCCGGGTTGCGCTCGATTTCGATGCGATCGCCACGTACCCAGCGGGCGAAGCGGAAGGGGCCGGTGCCGACGGGGTTGGCTTTGTTGTCTTCGGCACTTTCCGGCGCAACGATGATCGCATCACCCCAACCCATCGAAAACGTGAAATTGCCGGTCGGGCGCTGGAGGCGGATGACCACCGTCTGCGCATCCGGGGCCGAGACCGACTCGATCGGCTCGAACAGAACTTTTTGCGCGTTGGTGGAGTCTTCTCCGCGCGCGCGGTCAAGTGAGAAGACGACATCGGCGGAGTCAAAATCCGTTCCGTCGTGGTATTTTACGCCTGTGTGCAACGCGAAAGTGTAGGTCAGCCCGTCATCGCTGATGGTCCAGGATTCTGCGAGTCCCGGGCCCACCGTGCCGTCCGGTCCGATCCGGGTGAGGCCTTCGAACACATTGCTGTAAACGATCTCGTCGATCGCCGCCGCGGCTCCCGCGGTCGGATCAAGGTGGGGCGGTTCAAGGCGGACGGCGAGCGTAATCGTGTCATCGGCCGCGTTGGCTGCAACCGGCATGGCGCAGGCCACAGCCGCAATCGCCAGGAAGCGGCGTAGCAACACAAATGGGGTCATGAGGTTTCTCTCCCTATCAGGTGGTTGGAATAGATCAGGAATCCGGACGGGCCCCGTCCAGCAACTGATTGGCTGCCAGGGCCATCACCTTTGCGGAGTCCACCATATCAGCAATTTCGATAAATTCATCCGGCTGGTGCGCCAGTTCAAGCTGTCCGGGGCCATAGGCGACACAGTCCTGAAGCCGTCCGATCCGGTCAATATGCTTCTGGTCGTAGGTCCCGGGCGAGAGCACATAGCCGGGGTCGCGGTCAAAAATGGCTCGGACGGAATCCGCCAGAGCGCCCACCACCGGTGCTCCGCGATCGGTCGCCGAGGGGGGGACGGTCCAGAGTTCGCGGAGCGACCACTGGAATGCGCCGCGCTCTGCCGCGACCCGCGCCACGAGTTCGCGGATCTCCCCGGCCACGGTCTCGGCGCATTCCGGATCGTGGTAGCGCCGGTCCACTGTCAGACGGCAGGAATCCGGCACACAGGAGGCAAGGAAGCCGTCCGCGCCGTCGGCCTGGCCGCCGTGAAGCGCGTTGATGTTCATCGTCGAGGTCTTCGCGCCTTCGGGAATGACCGGATGTGCGGTCTGGCGCTCGGCGAGGGCAGGGTAGAGCTCCGTCTCCATCGCATGCAGCACCGCGCCCATATGCCGTACCGCACAGTCGCCCAGAAAGGGCATCGAGCCATGGGCGATATGCCCGCGCACATCGAGCTCGCCCCACCAGCATCCACGATGGCCGAGGCAGATCCGGTCCTTGCCCAGCGGCTCCGGAATGATGACATGGTCGACTCGCGGGCGGGCGAGAATGCCCTGTTCGGCAAGCCAGGCGACGCCGCCATAGCCGCCCGTCTCCTCATCGGCGGTTCCCGAAATCTCGATCACACCGGGGAAATCCGGCCGTGCCTCCAGCAATGCCTCCACCGCAATCACCGAAGCGGCCAGGCCACCCTTCATGTCGCAGCTACCCCGGCCATACACGCGCCCGTCGCGGATCTCGCCGGCGAAGGGGTCGACGCTCCAGCCGGCTCCGACCGGGACCACATCGATATGGGAATTGAAATGCACGCAGGGGCCGGGCATGCGACCCTCCCGCCGGGCCACCACGTTGAAGCGGGGATACCGGTCACTGTCGCCGGGCGTGCCCTCGGCACGGTAGTAGGTGACCTCGAAACCCCGTGCCGCCAGGCGATCACCTAGAAACCGGGCGCATTCATGATAGTTCTCGCCGGGAGGATTGACCGTCGGAATACGGATCAGGTCGCGGGTGAGGCTGACAAGATCGTCCTGTCGCGCTTCCACGCAAAGGAGCAACTGTTCAGACAGTGACGGCATGGACGGACTGTGCCTCCACCTCAAAACATTCCACGCGTGACCCGGCGAGCATACACATCTGTAACATGGTAACGGATATGGGGTATGATGAATTATTTCAAAGGGATCCGTCCCGCCGGAGCATCGGTACTGATGAGGTAATAAACTGGGTAGCACCTGGTAAAAAAGGAAAATGGAAAATGGATGATCATATAATAGACGGGGTTTTCTGTTGGAATGACGACGAGGACATATGGAACATACGAACTAATAGCCACTTACCAATTGGCGAGGTATTTGATTTTGATGTTCATAGAAAGGATGGACAGGTTGTTCGACTGAAAGGCATAGTTTATAAAACAGATAAAAATGGGGCCCTCTGCGCCATCATCAGAAAGGGGGAAGACAGCGATAATTTTTTCGTAAAGATATTAAAAATTTTCGCCGGTCACCCCGAGCACGGGGTCTGATGAGGATGGCAGTACCCGGCAGAGGTGTCCGGGTGCCGTTGCCGGGGGTGCGGATGGTGTGTGACTCTGTCCATCCATAACGCGCATAATTGATATTATGTTAAGAAACAATCCTGCCAAACCCTTGCGTTATCAAGAGTTTGCTAGATCCATGGCCGGCACCTGTGCGGCATCCGCCCGGCTGATGGACCGGATGGTGGCACCGAAGCGGTTCCGGAATTGCTCGACCTCTCCGGTTTCCAGCATCGCGGTGATGGCGATGGATGCGTCTGCGGCCCCGTGCTCGCAGACCGCACCGCGGCGGTAGAGCCAGGCGACAGCCTCTCCAGCTTCGGGCCGCAATACGATCGCAAAGCGCATGGCATTTGACTGCAGCATCGCTGCCAGCCTTGTCAGCAGCCCGTCGATACCTTCTCCCGTCTGGGCCGACACCGCTGGGCTGGTGCCGAGCGCGGCCCGACCTCCAGCATCCAGGAGATCGATCTTGTTGTAGATTTCCAGTATCGGTATCACCCGGTCTTTTCCGACCTCGAGCGCCTGGAGCACAGACAGCACTTCGGTGCGCTGCTCGTTGCGCTCCTCTGAAAACGCATCAATTACATGCAGGATAATGTCGGCATGGACGACCTCATCCAGGGTTGCCCGGAAGGCCGCGATCAGTTCGGTTGGCAGGTCGGAAATGAAGCCGACCGTATCGGAAATGGCCACCTGCGGTCCGCTGTTCGGCAGGCGGAGTCTGCGAACCGTGGGATCCAGCGTCGTGAATGGCATGCTTCGGGCTGTGACGTTCGCACCGCACAGGCGGTTGAACAGCGTCGATTTTCCGGCATTGGTGTAACCGACCAGCGCGACTGTCGATACCGCGCGCCGCACTCGCCGGCTGCGCCGCACCTTCCGCTCCCGGCGGATTCGCTCGAGCTCGCCGTCCAGTTTGCGCAATCGCGCATCGATCATCCGACGGTCCACCTCGATCTGAGACTCACCCGGACCACCGAGAAAGCCGAACCCTCCGCGCTGGCGCTCGAGATGCGTCCAGCTGCGCACCAGCCGGGTCTTCTGGTAGGTCAGATGCGCATGCTCGACCTGCACGCGGCCTTCGGCGCTTTGCGCACGCTCTCCAAATATTTCGAGGATCAGACCGCTTCGGTCGAGTACCTTCAGATCCCAGGCCCGCTCCAGATTGCGTTGCTGGATCGGCGTGAGGGGTCCGTCGACAATCGCCAGCCCGCACCCTGCCTGTGCCATCTGCTCGCCGAGCCGATGCACGGTTCCGGTTCCGAACAGTGTTGCTGCTCTAGGCCGCCGAATGCGCACACATTCGGCATGGACGACCTCAAGGTCCAGAGCGACAGCAAGGCCCGTTGCTTCAGCCAGCCGCGCTTCGACATTCCGCTCGGCCGATCCATTGGGGACGACCGCATGCAGGATCCAGACGTGATGCGGATTGCGATCGGCTATTCGTCGGGATCCTCTTCGGTGCCGCCCTCCGTCTCGGTGGCCGGAGCGTCTTCCGTGGGGTTCTCTTCGGAGTCGCCCTTCGTCTCGTCGGCCGGAGCGTCTTCCTCGGGATCCCCGTCTTCGCGCTGCGAGCGCCCGCTCTTCTCATAGAGCGTGATCGGTTCCCCCGGCATGATGGTGGAGACGGCATGCTTGTAGACCAGCTGCACATTGGCTCCCCGGCGGAGCAAGACTGAATACTGATCGAACCAGCTGACCATGCCCTGCAGCTTTACGCCGTTCACCAGGAAGACGGTCACCAGAACCTTGTTTCTGCGCAAGTGGTTGAGAAATGTATCCTGTAAATTTGTCACCGGTGCCATCCTGCCCTACCCGTGCCGGTCTGCGCCGGCTTTTGCGCACGCGACTCGCCGCGCACCGCGGGCAATCATAATACGGTCGAAGCGCGGTGTCCTGTCCCCCGCCTAATCCGGCCGCAACGCGGCGACCACCGACAGCAGTCCGATCCGCCCGAGCATCATCAGCATGCAGGACACCAGCTGCATGAGCGGAGAAAGTTTCGCCCAGGCGCGCGGGTCGTCCTCCACCAGCACGAAAAGCGGGCCGACATTGGAGAGACTGGCAATGGTCGCGGACATGGCGGCCTCAAAATCGAGTCCCAGAAACGAGATCGCCGCCATGCCGCCGGAGGCCGAGATCGCATACATCATGGCGGTGAGCCAGGCCTGCCGCAGCTCGGCCTGCTCTCCGGGGCCTCCGTTCCGGATCGGAGCATGCTGCGAGACCCCTACCCTGCGGATCTGTTCGAGGCTGTGCCGCAGCAGGAGCGCGATACTGCGAAGCCGTACCCCTCCCGCGGTGGAGACCGCCGCGCCCCCGATCGCCGCCAGTCCGAGCAACCCCACGGTCGGAGCGTTCAGTCCGCTCCACCACGATCCCGTCATGCCGGCAGCACTGTCGAAACCGGTGGTGGTCAGGACGGAAAGCACCCGGAATCCCTCACCCCAGAGTACAGTCAGTGCGGATCGGCCGGCACCGATCTCGCCCGCCGACCAGGCGCCATAGGCGTAGCGCAGGAAGGACAGCCCCGAGGCGAGGACAAGCAGCCCCGCAAACAGGTGGAGTTCGGAATCGGCCAGGACCGACCGCCATTTCCGGCGCCACAACCGGGCGAAGACCCCGGTGCCGACCGCCCCAAGCAGCATGCCGAGGGCGGCCCCCGCCTCCACGCCGGGACTCCCGAAAATGGCGAGGCCGCCATCGCGAGTCGAAAACCCGCCGGTCGACAATGCGGTCATCGCGTGGTTGACCGCGTCGAAGGGTGACATTCCGGCCAGCACCAGGACCAGGAACACCAGACCCGTGCCGACCAGATACGGGGGGGCCACACGGGTCGCGGCCAGTGCCAGCCGGGTTCCGCCATCGGCACTGTCCCCCCGCTGCAGCGGTACCACCACTTCCCGGAAATCGAAGGCGCCGAGCTGCCGGGGGGCGAGAATGGCAAACACCGCGACCAGCGTGCCGAACCCCCCGATCCACTGGGTCAGGCTGCGCCAGAGAAGAAGCGACCGGGGCCGGCCGTCCAGTCCCTCGATCACCGTCGCACCGGTCGTGGTAAATCCGGAAACCATCTCGAAATACGCCCCGACGAGGCCGATTTCGGGCACCAGCCACAGCACCGGCAGGACGGTCAGCGCGGGCAGCCCCAGCCAGAACAGGACCAGATTTCGCAATTCGTTCTGCGCCCGGCTGCCCCCTGCCCCACTGAACATCAGCAGCAGCGCAATTCCGGTCAGGGCAGGCAGCAGGGAGCCGATCGCGAAAGCCCGCATGGCCTCGGTCTCGCCGGCAAGCCCGGCGAACATCGCGGTGGCAAGCATCGCGCCGGCCACCAGAAAGGCGGCGGCCGACAGGGCCGGCAGGCTTCCGCGATGTATCTTCCCGGCCATAGGGCGCCAGGATCAGAAATACCTGACGTCGACCTGGAACAGTCTCTCGACAACGCGCCGGTCGGAGGTGTGAGCGAACAGGACGACACGGTCGTTGACTTTGAATTCGAGACCGCCGGAGATTTCCCGGAGCGTGCCGTCGGCACCGAGCACCGCTCCGACCCGGCATGTGGCGGGGATGGTTTCGCGCAAGATCTTGCCGGCCAGCGTGGAGGTGCTCGCCACCCCGGCCTCGATGACGTCGTTGCCGCCATCGGCGGAGGCATGGATGCGCCGCACGAAACCCGGCCGGACATGGGTGAGGAGCGAGGAGAGCGTCGCGATTTCCGGATCGATGGTGGCATCGACCCCCAGCTTTCGGGCGCTGCGGCGCAGAAGCGGCTCGCCGATCAGCGCCAGGCCGCGGCGGGCCCCCAGCTCCTTGGCGCCGGCGGTCGCGAGAAGGTTGACCTGCTCGTTGTCGGTGACGGCCACCACGGCATCGGCCTGGGCCACCCTCGCCTCGGCCAGGATATCGGGGTCCAGCGCGTCTCCGCGGATGACCGCCCCGGGGGAAAGCTCCCGCTCCACCTCCTGTGCCCGGCCCTCGTCACGCTCGATCAGGCAGATGCGGGGATTCTGCAGGACGGAGCCGACACTTGTCGCGATCGTGGCCCCGATCGTGCCCCCACCGATAATCACGACCCGCTGCATCACCTCAGGATCAAAACCGAACAGCCGGAGCGTCCGGCTCACCTGATCGGTCGGCGCGACGAAATGCACCTCATCACCGACGGCCAGTTCCCAGGCTGCGTCGGCGATGTGGATCTGGCCGTCCCGGCGGACGGCGACCACAATGCTGTTCAGCCCCTCAAAATCCTGGTTGAGCTTGTTGAGCGGCCGGGCCAGGACCGGGCAGTTTTCGGCCAGACGCACGAATACCAGCCGGACCGCATCATCCAGGAACGGCACCGAGCCGAGCGTGGCCGGCGTCTCCAGCCAGCGGATCACCGCATTGGCCACGTCGCGTTCGGGAAACATCAGCCGGTCTACCGGCATGTGCTTGCTCCTAAACATGGAATGCCAGGGCGATTCGAAATAGGCCCGCTGGCGGATGCGGGCGATCTTGTGCGGCACCGAGAAATGCGAATACGCGACCTGGCAGACCATCATGTTGACCTCGTCGGAGCGGGTTGCGGCGATGACCATATCGGCATCCCGGGCCCCCGCCTCCTCCATGACCGATGGATAGGAAGCGAACCCGGTCACCCCCGAGACATCGAGCTCGTGGGTGATCTCCGTGATCAGCGCGGAATCATTGTCGATGACGGTGACTTCGTTGCCCTCCCGGGCCAGGCGTCGGACCACCTGCTGGCCGACCCGACCGGCTCCACAAACGATCACTTTCATGATGGTTGGTTCGTGTCGTCCGGCCCGCTGTCCACCGCCCGGACCTGGCCGAAAATGTCGAGCGAGCGCAATTTCCGGTACAGGGCCGTGCGCTCGACCCCGACCTGTTCGGACATTCGCAGGACATTGCCGTCGGCCAGGGCTGCGTGGAAGAGCAGATACTGGCGTTCGAACACCTTCCGCGCCTCGCGCAGAGTCATTCCGGCGAACCCGTCTCCGCCATGCGCCACCGGTTCCGCGGCATCAAGATCGGTCGGGATCTCGCCGACCGTGACCGGAGAGCCATCCTGGCCGGATCGACCTGCGATCAGCAGCCGCTCGATCACATTGCGGAGCTCGCGGATGTTGCCCGACCAGGCATGGGTCTGCAGGATGCTCATCGCCGGGGCCTCAAACTCTCGCGGCTGGCGTCCCAGATCGGACGCGATCAGCTCCATGAAATGCGTGGCCAGTTCCGGGATGTCGCCACGTCTTGCGCTCAGCGGTGGCAGGTTCACCTCGACCACCGCCAGGCGATGATAGAGATCCTCGCGAAGTTTTCCTTCCTCGATCAGCTTGCGCGGATCCTGCGTGCTGGTGGATAGCACCCGGACATTCCTCCCGCTCGTGTCGGGGCGGGCGATGGTCTGCTCGACCAGCGCGCGCAGCAGGTGGCGCTGTCCCGCATCCCCGAGATCGGCGATCTCGTCAATCAGGAGCGTGCCACTCTCCGCCTGTGCCCAGACGGACGGAATCCCGTCGGTGAACGCGTTCGCGCCGATCGAGACAAAGGCCGCCTCGGCACTGGGCGAGCGCAGATGGAGGTAGCGCGCGGCTTCTTCCTTGCCGACCCCCGGAGGCCCCAGAAACAGGACCCGGGAATTGTGCTTGGCCACCGATTCCAGCGTCCGGCGCAATTTGACCATGGCCGGCGATTCCCCGAGCAGGCGCACCGCTCGCTGGTCGCGGGCCCGATAGGCGGCGTTTTCGCGCTCCAGCCGCGCCATTTCCAGGGCCCGCTGCACGACCTGGCGCAGCCGGACGCCCTGCACCGGCTTCTCGATGAAGGTGAACGCCCCCTGCTCGATCGCCTGGACGGCGGCTTCGATATTGCCGTGGGCACTGATCATGATCACCGGCGCCAGAGGATGATCGGAGCGTACCCGCTCCAGCAGGTCCATGCCGCCCAGGCTGCTCTCGCGGAGCCAGAGATCGAGCAGGATCAGATCGGGTTCCTTGGCCTTGGTTTCGGTGAGAGCCGCATCGGCGTTGGTTGCGGTGCGAACCGTGTATCCGCAATCCTCGAGTGTGTCGCGCATGATCTCGAGATTGTCGACCCGATCGTCAACGACAAGAATATCTGCCACCGTTGTGTTCCGTCTGCGCCGGGTCCGGGCTCAGGCGACGACCGGTGCCACATGCGAAAAGGTCAGGGGCAGGCGCAGGCGCACCCGCGCTCCGGTCCCTTCCCGGGCATCCAGCAGCTGGATCGAACCACCATGGGACTCGATCGCCCGGCGGACGATGGCCAGGCCCAGTCCGACGCCGTCGGCACGGTCCGAACGATACGGCTCCAGCAGGCTGTTGCGGTTCATGGCCGGGAAGCCGATGCCGGTGTCCTCGACCTCGATCTCTGCGGTCTCGTCGGCCGCACGCAACCGGATCTGGATCCGGCCCGGGGTTGGATCCTCCCCTGCCGTGGTCTCTTTCTCCTGCCGCGCACGCACGGCATGAGCGGCGTTTTTCAGAAGATTGGCCACGGCCTGCGACAGCAGGGTGCGGTCGCAATCCGCCTTCTGCTCTTCCGGCGCATCGAGCATGTATTGGATGTCCTCATTGGCGGTGCGCTCCAGCAGAATACAGTCATCAAGCAATTCCCGCAGGTTCTCAGGCCGGTGGTGTGGCGTCGGCATGCGTGCGAACCGTGAAAACTCATCCACCAGCAGATTGATGTCGGTCACCTGACGCTTGATGAGATCGGTATAGCGGTCGAGAAGGGCCCGCGCCTCGTCGGTCTCGGCGGGCACCCGGTCGCGCAGCCGCTCCGCGGCCAGCTGGATGGGCGTGAGAGGATTCTTGATCTCATGGGCCACGCGCCGGGCGATCTCCCCCCAGGCCGCCTTGCGCTGGGCCGTCACCAATTCCGTGAGGTCATCGAAGGTGATCACATAGCCGCGGATGTCGCTCTCCAGATATTCGGGAGAGATCCGGACCAGGAGTTCGCGGATGCCGCCCTGCGACGAAATCGCCACATTCCGTTCCACCGTTCCGCTCTGCGGGCCGGTCGCGGTCGATTCCTCGCGGGCCTCGTCGAGAGCCGGGATCACCTCCGGAAAGGCATCCTGGATGGGGATGCCGGTCATCCCCCCGGGCCCGTGCTCGAGGATCTGGCCGGCGGCACGGTTGACCACATCGACGGTGCCATCCGCATCGATTCCGATGACCCCGACCGGCACGCCCGACAGCACATTTTCGGTGAAGATGCGTCGGATTTCCTCCGTGTGTCTTGCCTCGATCAGCTCGTCGCGCTGTTCGCGCACCTGCGTCACCATGTGGTTGAACATCCCGATCAGCTGGGCCATCTCGTTCTTGGAGTCCGGCGGTGGGACGTGCACTTCCAGATCGCCGCTGCCGATCCGCTGCGCGGCTTCCGCGAGTTTGCCGATCGGATCGGACATCCTGTCCGCGAGCCACAATCCAAACCAGATCGCACTCAGCACGACAAAGGTTGCAAACATCGCGTAGAACAGCCCGAAACTGAACAGCACCTGCTGGCTCTGGTCTTTCAGCCTGAGATAGAGGGCGACGGTGTCCCGGGTCGCGCTGGCATGGCGCAACGCGACCGCATTGGCGTCGCGCACGGCATAGAGAAACCGGTCGGGGATTTGCCGCAACGGCAACACAGCCCGCAATTCGCCGCGTTCTTCGTCGATGACGAAAATGGACTCGCCCCCCGATGCGCGCCGTATGGTGGCTGGATCCGGGGCGAGATAGCTGAAGAGAAAACTGTTGTAGCCACGCAGGGCGATTTCCCGGTTGCGGTTGATCACATAGCTTCGCGTGAGGCCACGCACCTGGCTCTCGTGCCGGAGCACGGCCCCGATCGCGTTGTCGTTGCCCCCCGCCTGTGCGACCTGCTCGATGGCCCGAGCGGTGGCCAGCGCATCCTCCTGCATCTCCAGACGGTGCTCCGCGACATACACGTCCGCGACCTGGAGAGAATCGCTGATGACCCGTGCCACGCGCTCGTTGAACCACGCCTCGAACCCGAAATTGATGGTGGCGGTGGCGAAGATGGTGACGGCGATCGCCGGGGTGCCGGCGATGAGGGTGAACGCCCCGATGAAGCGCAGATGCAGGGACGCGCCGCCGGCGAAGGCCGCCCGCCTTGCGGCCAGCAGCGTGAAAACACGCGCCACGATCAGGCCGAGAAGCAGGAGGGCATAGAGTCCGTCTATGACCAGCAAGGTCGGGAGCCAGCCGAAATCGCCGATATCCCCTTCCTGGACTTTCAGCAGGCCCACCGTCGCGACGGCCAGCACCGGTCCGATGATGGCGATCATGACCGCCACCAGCGAGTCGCGGCGTCGGCTTCGCAGGCGGATGCCAAACAGGCGGCGGCCGCCCAACGCCTTACGGTCGGTTTCGGATGTGACCATCGACTGCGTTTCCCGTCGGCCTTCCGGGCTCTCTGCCCCAACCCCGCCGGACCGGGACCCCGGCGATCCGAGACTTCGGTCGGTTCTCCGGCTTTTGCAGCAGTGTCCTGCCGGTTTTGCCGCCTTCATCCTACATTATTTGCCGCAGGGGGCGGCGGGTCAGGCCTGTCCGGTCGCCCGGTCAGTTCTGCCCTGCGTCCTGAAGTGTGATGGCCCGTGCGATCGCCGCGGGAATGCGCTGCGGCAGATCATCGGCAACCAGGCCGGGGCCGAATCCGCGAGCGGCCTCGGCATGGATCCAGGCCGCGGCGGCCGCGCTGTCGGTGCGGCCGAATCCTCGGGCCGCAAAACCGGCGGCCAGCCCAGCCAGCACATCCCCGGCCCCGGCGGTGGCAAGCCAGGGTGCGGCCTGCGCACCGGTGGCGATGTTCAGGCTGGTTCCCTCCTGGCGGTCGGGCCCGGCAATGAGGGTGCAGCCACCTTTCAGCAGCACGGCCGACCCCGCCCGGGCCGCGGCCGCAGCCACGGTCCGGGTGGCGGGTTCCGGCTTCTCGCGCAGTTCCACGGCCAGATCCGGGAAAAGCTGCGCAAACTCGCCGGCATGGGGGGTCAGCACCGCGTGACCGCGGTGCAATTTCGCGAAGAGCTCGTCCGGCCGGCCGGCAAAAACCGTCAGCGCGTCGGCGTCCAGCACGACCTGCCGCCGGCCGGCGCAAAATTCCTCCGTATCCAGCACCGCGGTGACCATCGCCCGGGTGCGTGCATCCGTGCCTGCGCCAGGGCCGAGCAGGACGGAATTGATTCGGGAATCCTCCAGGAGATCTACCAACGCCTCCGCATCCTCGGCGGCTCGCAGCATGATGGCATCGAGGCGGACGGCATTCTCGGTGAAGGCGGCCGGAGGGACGGCCAGCGTCACCGCCCCGGCCCCGGTGCGCAGTGCGGCATAGGCAGCCAGGCGTGCGGCCCCGCCGCCGCCCGGCGGTCCGCCAAGAATCAGGACATGGCCGTAGGTGTATTTATGGGCCAGCGGATCCCGTTTCGCGATCTCCGCCTGCCAGCAGGACGGGTGGTTCCGCCAGATTTCGGGCGGGTCACAGGATTCGGACCAGACGGAATCCGGAATCCCGATCGGTTCGATGCAGACCGTTCCGCAATGGCGCGGTCCCTCCCCCAGATAATGCCCCGGCCGAGCGCGTTCGAAGGCCACCGTGAGCCGGGCCCGAAAGGCCGGCCCGAGCGGCCGGCCCGTATTCCCGTCGAGACCGGAGGGCAGATCGGCACTGATCACAGGCTTCCCGGATTCGGCGCAGAGGGTGGCGAGTGCCGCCGCCGGGCCGGAAAGCGGTCGGGACAGTCCGGCTCCGAACAAGGCATCCAGCAGCGGGCCGGGAAGCCGTGCCGCATCGGCCATCTGGCTCTCAATCCCGCCGCCCTCCCCGCGCCAGAAATCCGCCGCCTGGCAGGCATCCGACGTCCGGGGCGGGGCCAGGGCATACAATTTCACTTTCCGCCCAGCGGCCTGGAGATGTCGGGCCGCGGCATAACCGTCCCCGCCATTGTTGCCCGGCCCGCAGGCTATGGTGACCGGCCCGTCCGGCCAGCCCTCCAGAATTTTCTTCGCCAGCACCCTCCCCGCCGCGTCCATCAGTCTCCGGCCCGACACCCCTGCCCTTGCGGCCCGCCGGTCCGCCTCGGCACTCTGCGCCGCGGTCAGAAGTGCCCGTCGGCGCCGCGCTTCGAAATACAGGGGGTTCGGGAGCATGGAATCACCTCAACGGCCAGGGACACGATACCGCGTCGGTTGATTCCCCGGTCTAACCTTTTAGGCTCGTACAGCGGGATGGCTGCAGGCTGGCACCGGACCGGTTACGACGCGTCCCCGCCCGGGATTGTCCGGCGGGTCAAGACGTCGCCTGTGCCGGGGAAAGTGCAACGGGCCGCGTCGCCGACCCCAAGCATACAGGACCCGGCTTTCAAGCGGCGGGCGAGGATACAACCCATGGGCGGGCAAGGGTACGAGCCATGAAGAAAATCGAGGCAATTATCAAACCCTTCAAACTCGATGAGGTGAAAGAGGCCCTGCAGGATATCGGGATTCAGGGTCTGACCATCATCGAGGCCAAGGGGTTCGGCCGGCAGAAGGGCCATACGGAACTCTATCGGGGGGCCGAGTATGTGGTAGATTTTCTGCCGAAAGTGAAAATCGAGGTGGTGCTGCCGGATGATTTGCTGGAACGGGCGGTCGACACCATCTCCGACACCGCGCAGAGCGGGAAATTTGGTGACGGCAAGATATTTGTCAGTAATATCGAGCGGGCCCGTCGCATCCGTACTGGCGAAGAGGGGGATGAAGCCCTCTAGTCTGAGAGAAAGGACACAACATGAACGACTCCACCACCGGTCCGGAGGCTTTGCTCAAGCGCATCGCGGACGACAAACTCGAGCTGATCGATCTGCGCTTCACGGATACCCGTGGCACGTGGCACCATGTGACGCTGGATCCAAGCCAGCTGGATATGGACGCCATGGAAGACGGCGTTCTGTTCGACGGGTCTTCGATTGCCGGATGGAAGGCGATCAACGAATCCGACATGGTGCTGATGCCCGACCCGGACAGCGCTTTCCTCGACCCCTTCTACGCCCAACCGACCCTGGCCCTGGTCTGCGATATCAGCGAGCCCGGCACCGGGGTTCCCTATGAGCGCGACCCGCGCTCGACGGCGCGCAAGGCGAACGCCTTTCTCCGCCAGTGCGGGATCGGGGACGCCGTGTATTTCGGACCCGAAGCGGAGTTTTTTATCTTCGATGATGTGCGGTTCGAGGTCACGCAGAACCGCGTGGCCTATCAGATTGATTCCGAGGAAGCCCCCTACAACAGCGCCACGGCCTATGAGATGGGCAATATGGGCCACCGCCCCGGCCCGAAAGGCGGGTATTTCCCGGTCAACCCGGTCGACAGCTGCCAGGATTTGCGCTCGGAGATGATGACGACCATGGCCCGGGTGGGAATTCCGGTCGAGAAGCACCATCACGAAGTGGCCCCTTCCCAGCACGAGCTCGGCTTTACCTTCGGCGAGATGGTCCGGACCGCGGATTTTCTGCAGCTCTACAAATATGTTGTCCACAATGTCGCCGCCGCCTACGGCAAGACCGCGACCTTCATGCCCAAGCCCGTCTTTGATGACAACGGCACCGGCATGCATGTCCACCAGTCGCTCTGGAAGGACGGGCAGCCGCTTTTCGCCGGTTCTCTCTACGCCGATCTCAGCGAATCCTGCCTGCACTATATCGGCGGCATCCTCAAATACGCCCGGGCCCTGAATGCCTTCACCAACCCGTCGACCAATTCCTACAAGCGGCTGGTTCCCGGTTTTGAGGCACCGGTGCTGCTCGCCTATTCGGCGAGGAACCGTTCCGCCTCCTGCCGGATTCCACACACGTCGGTCCCGAAGGCGAAGCGTGTCGAGGTGCGGTTTCCCGACCCGACGGCAAATCCGTATCTCTCTTTCGCGGCCATGCTGATGGCGGGCATCGATGGGATCCGCAACAAGATCGACCCCGGCGACGCCATGGACAAGGATCTCTACGCCCTGCCGCCCGAGGAGCTCAAGGACATTCCCACCGTATGCGGCAGCCTGCGCGAAGCCCTCGAGCATCTCGACCGGGACCGCGCTTTCCTGACCCAGGGCGAGGTCTTCACCGACGACCTGATCAACGCATTCCTCGAACTCAAATGGGAGGAGGTGCATCGCTACGAGCAGACGCCGCATCCCATCGAGTTCCAGATGTATTACAGTTCCTGAGGGGCCACCGGCGCGTAGAGAAGATGGATATTTTTCCGGATATCGAGCTTCGGCAGGGAAAATGCGTCAGCCTTGTGCGTGGCGAGATGGACCGACCCCAGCCGATCAAGCCATCGCCGCTGGAATGGGTGGACACCCTGCTGGACGAGGGCGCAGAGTGGCTCCATGTCGTCGATCTCGACTGCATTGCCGGCGATGGTGGCCATGACGAGATCGTGCAGAAAATCCTGGCCCGCAGCTCGGTCCCCGTTCAGGTCGGTGGCGGCATCCGCACCCTCGCCCGCGCGGAGGAACTGTTTGAGGCCGGTGCGACCCGCGTGGTCGTCGGCACCGCGGCCATCCTCGACCCGGAGTTTCTCCGCCAGCTGGTAACCGCCCATCCCCGCCGGGTGGTCGTGAGCCTCGATTGCCTGCAGGGCCGGGTCGCCATCAGCGGCTGGAAGCAGATCACGAGCTACCAGCCTTTGGATTTCGTGCAGCTCATCGACGCGCTGGATCTGGCGGCCGTCATCTTCACCGATATCGACCGCGATGCGGACATGCCCGAAAGCAGTCTGGCCCTGACCATGCAGATCGCCGAGGCGGTCAAGGTGCCCGTGATCACCAGCGGGACCATCAAGACCCTCGACGACATCGCGACCGTGCGCTACCTGCCGAATATTGTCGGCGCGGTGGTCGGGCGGGCTCTGAACCAGGGAACCTTCACGCTCTCCGAAGCCCTCGCCGTCGCGCGCCAGTAGCCGATTCCGACATTCCAGGACGAATTCGGGCAAAATTTCCTGTCCCAAACCGGCATACTCGCTGACCGCACAGGAAGCTTGGGAGGAAGCTCCATGGCTGAAGATACATATTCCGTCCCCTCGCCCAAGATCGACCCGACCCGCCGACAGGCGCGTCGCCCGGACGGCACGCCCGACGACAACGACCGGACCGAGATCGGCCCGACCGAGCTGGCTTTTGCGGAGTGGAAGAAACTCGGCATCCAGGCGCCGAATCTTGAGGCGCTTCGGGAGTACCGGCTGGCGCGGGTGCGGGCGGAGCTCGTCCGGCATGACTATGCCGGAATCCTTCTCTGGGACCCGCTCAATATCCGCTACGCCACCGATGCCTCCAACATGCAGGTCTGGACCACCCACAACCAGGCCCGGGCCTGCTTTGTCCCCACGCAGGGACCGATCACTCTGTTCGAGTATCCCCAGGCCATGCACGTCCTGGACTACCTGCCTCTGGTGGAGCGGCGGGAGAAGGCCATCTCGTTTTTCTACTTTACCAGCGGGAACCGGACCCCCGAAATGGCCGAGCGTTTCGCGGCCCAGATCGATTCGCTTCTTCGCGAGACCGGGGGCGGAAACCGCCGACTCGCGGTCGACAAGATTGAGATCGCCGGGCTGCGGGCGCTGGACAATCTCAAGGTCGATGTCCAGAGCGGTCAGGAAGTGATGGAGCATGCGCGCGCGATCAAGGACGAGAACGAACTCAACGCCATGCGGTGCGCCGTGTCCGCCTGTGAGGCGGCCATGCATGCGATGCAAAAAGCGCTCGAGCCGGGGATGACCGAAAGTGACGTCTGGGCCGTACTGCATGCCGAGAACATCCGCCGCGGCGGGGAGTGGATCGAGACCCGCCTGCTGTGCTCCGGACCGCGGACCAATCCGTGGTTTCAGGAATGCGGGCCGCGGGTGATCCAGGAGGGTGACATCGTCGCGTTCGACACGGATCTGATCGGTCCCTACGGATATTGCTCGGATATTTCGCGTTCCTGGATCTGTGGCGATGTCCGCCCGACCAACGAGCAGCGCACGCTGTATCAGGTGGCGAAGGAACATATCGACCGGAATCGGGAGCTCGTGGAACCCGGAATGAAATTTTTTGATCTGAGTCGGAAGAGCCACCGGCTGCCGGACGAATACAAGGCCCTCCGCTATAGCGTGATTGCCCATGGCGTCGGTCTCTGCGACGAGTATCCGAGCATCAAATATCCCGAGTTCCTGGAGGAGTCCGGCTATGACGGCACCCTGGAGGCGGGCATGACCATCTGTGTCGAGGCCTATGTCGGGGCCGAGGGGGGGTCCTGCGGGATCAAACTCGAAGACCAGGTGTTCATCACCGAGACCGGCTGCGAATCGATCTCGCATTACCCCTTTGAATCAGCGTTTCTCGACTGATTCCGGCGACGGGCTTGCATCCCGGCGGCGATGGTGCTCTACTGTCCCCGGACATCCGTCAGTGGGACAGAGATATCGTGGCCGCCGCCAAGCGGAATTTTCTAACCAGTGCTTACGCCCTGAAAGATTTGGAGGCGACTCGGTCGCTCTACAGAGATTGGGCGGAGACCTACGACGACGAGGTCCGGTCGCAGGGATACATCACCCCCGCCCGGTGCGCCGGGATACTGGCGGAGCATGTTCCGGATCTCTCCCTGCCGGTTCTTGACCTTGGATGCGGCACCGGCGTCGCCGGGGTGGCCCTGATCGAAGCCGGTTTCTCGGTCATCGACGGCGCCGACTTTTCCGAGGAGATGCTTGAGCTGGCCCGAGAGCGCCGGATCTACCGGCGCACGTTCCTGCACGACATGTCGCATCCGCTGCAGATCGAATCCGGCTGGATCTCCCATGCTGTCGCGGTCGGGGTCTTTAATCGGGGACACGCGCCGCCGGAGGCCATCGACCACGCACTGGCCGCCCTGCCGACGGGCGGACTTCTGGTGTTCTCCCTCAATGACCGCGCGATGGAAGATCCGAGCTATGAGGGTCGCGTCCATGCCCAGATCGATGGTGGCGGTGCCGATCTGCTGGTCCGTGATTACGGCGGGCATTTGCCCGGAGCCGAACTCGGGGCCATGGTCTACGCGCTTCGCAAGCGCAATTAGGTGGTATCCGGTTTTTCCTGCAGCAGTTTGTAATTGATGCTGTCCAGCAGGGCCTGGAAGGAAGCATCGACCACATTCGCCGAAACCCCGACCGTTGACCAGCTCTGCCCGCTCGCATCGGTGCTCTCGATCAGAACTCGGGTCACCGCATCCGTGCCGATGCCGAAAATCCGCACCTTGAAATCGACCAGGCGCATATCCTCGATCGTGCTCTGATAGCGTCCCAGATCCTTCCGCAAGGCCCGGGCCAGCGCGTTCACCGGCCCTCGGTCATGGCCATCCTCGGGGTCGATGCTGTCGGAGGCCGAGATGCGTCGCTCGCCATCGACCCGCGCGACGACCACCGCCTCTGAAGCCGTCACCCGCTCCCCGGCGGCGTTGCGGCGGCGTTCGACGCTGACCCGGTAGCGTTCGATTTCGAAGAAACTGCAGGGCAACCCCAGATATTCCCGGGCGCGGAGGACGAAACTCGCCTCGGCGGCATCGAAGGCGTAGCCCTGTTCCTCGAGATCCTTGGTGTGGTCCAGAAGCCCGGTGATCCGGTCGTCGGTCGCGTCGATGACAATGCCGGCATTGGCCAGTGTCTGGCGGAGATTGGCCCGGCCGGCCTGGCGCGACATCGGCACCACCCGCCGGTTTCCGACCGCCGACGGTTCGACATGCTCGTAGGTATCCGGATGCTTGACCACCGCGGATACATGCAATCCTGCCTTGTGGGTGAAGGCCGCACTGCCGACATAGGGCGCCCGGCGGTCGGGGGCCTCATTGAGGATCTCATCCAGCATCCGGGAGATGGCGGGAAGACTGCGCAGCGCATCCTCTGACACCCCGGTGTGGTAGCGGCTCCGATAGGGCTCCTTCAAGGCCAGGGTCGGCAGGAGCGAGATCAGGTTGGCATTGCCGCAACGCTCTCCGATGCCGTTGATCGTGCCCTGGATCTGGCGTGCACCGGCGTCAACGGCGGTCAGGGAATTGGCGACCGCGACTTCCGCGTCGTTATGCGTATGGATCCCGATCCGGCCCTCGGGATATTTCGAACAGACGGCATGTACCGCCTCCCCGACATCGCTGGGCAGACTGCCGCCATTGGTGTCGCAGAGCACGACCCAGGAGGCCCCCGCTTCAAGTGCCGTGTCCACACATGCATCGGCATAGGCAGCATCCGCCCGCCATCCGTCGAAGAAGTGCTCTGCGTCGAACAGCACCTCGACCCCGCCTTGGGCGGCCCGTGCGATTGAATCGCGGATCGCCGCGAGATTTTCCTCCAGCGAGATCTCAAGTGCGTGGGTGACATGATAGGGGTGCGCCTTGCCGACCAGGCACACGGCCGGAGTGCCGGCATCCAGCACCGCCGCCAGCGTGGGGTCGTTCTCGGCCGAACGGCCTGCCCGGCGGGTCATGCCGAAAGCGACGAGGCGGGTCTGCTCGGTGGTCGGCCGGGAGGCGAAAAAGGCACTGTCGGTGGGATTGGCACCGGGCCATCCCCCCTCGACATAGTCGAGACCGAGCGCGTCGAGCGCGTGCAGGATGCGGAGTTTCTGCTCGGGCGTGAAATCGATCCCCTGCGCCTGCTGGCCGTCGCGCAGCGTGGTGTCGTAGATTGCGATTTTTTCTTTGGAAGCCATCAGCTGTGTTCCTCCTGCAGAGTCGGCAGTGCGGATCTGTCAAACCCCGGCCCGGCCTGCCAGGCAGGCCCCTGCGGCGTGTCCGTGATCTCGATTCCGGCCTCCCGCAGTTGGATCCGGATCCCATCGGCCCGTGCGTACTCTCCCCGCTCTCGGGCTGCGCTGCGGGCTGCGAGCAGGGCCTCGATTTGTCCGACCGCATCCGGAGGCACTTGCGGTTCCTGATTCCACGCCCCGGACGCGTCATCGAGCAATCCCAGCAGCGCCCCGGCCGCGCGCAGCTTCCCCCCCTCGCCCGCCTTTGCCAGCCGGTGCATCTCCGCGATCGCCTGCGGGGTGTTGAGATCGTCGGCGAGAGCCGCGAGCACGGTCTCCGGGGGCTCTGAATCGGCTTCTGCTGGCTCTGCCACCCGACGCCAGGATTCAAGTATTTTGCGCGCTTCGGCAAGCCCGTGCTCGGTCCAGTCCATCGGTTGCCGGTAGTGGCTGCAGAGAAGTGCCAGCCGCACGACCTCGCCGGGATGGGCCGCGAGCAGACTGTCGAGAACCTGGATGTTGCCGGCCGATTTGGCCATCTTGCGGCCTTCCAGCAACAGGTGGCCGTTGTGCATCCAGTAGCTCACGAAGCCGCTTCCCGGTGCTGCCCCCCGGCATTGCGCGCATTCGTTCTCATGATGCGGAAACAGCAGGTCGATGCCGCCGCCATGGATGTCAATGGCTTCGCCCAGCAATGCGCGGGACATGGCCGAGCATTCAAGATGCCAGCCCGGCCGTCCCCGCCCCCAGGGGCTGTCCCATCCGGGCTGGTCCTCCGGGGCCGGTTTCCAGAGCACAAAATCTGCCGGGTCTCGCTTGTACGGAGCCCGTTCGACGCGGGCCCCGGCGATCTGCTCCTCGCGCGAGCGGCCGGAGAGGGAGCCGTAGTCGGCATCCGCGGCGGTGTGGAACAGAACGTGTCCCTCGGCTTCATAGGCAAATCCCTGCGCGAGAATCTGCTCGGTCATGGCAATCATCTGCGGCAGATACTCGGTCGCCCGCGGCTCCGCCGTCGGTGTCAGGGTGCGGAGGATGGCGAGATCCTCATGGTAGGCATCGATGGCTGCCGAGGTGATCTCCCCGACCTTGGTCCGGGCCTCGGCGGCGGCGGCGATGATCTTGTCGTCGATATCGGTGATGTTGCGGACATACTGCACGGCCTCGGCACCATAGAGATGGTGCAGCAGCCGGAAGAGGATGTCGAAGATGACCGCGGGGCGTGCGTTTCCGATATGCGCCCGCGCATAGACGGTCGGCCCGCAGACATACATGGTCACGCGCTTCGGGTCGTGCGGCACGAATTCCCGCTTTTCCCGTTGGGCCGTGTCGTAAAGAAGCAATTGGGTCATGACGTATCCTCACCGGATTCGCCCCGCAACGCCGAAAATTGAAAAAGTGGGCAAAATGCCCGGTGGCGCCGCGGACGAAAGTCAGCGGCAGGTAATTCGAACCCGGCAATCGTTCAGCGCGTATCGCATGACGGAGACATCCTCCACTTGCAGCCGCAACTGTCAAGCAGCTGTACGCAATCACTACATCGGGCATTCCCGGCGGGCCGTGCCGGCGGTGGGTTTCCCGCCGCCACCATTGCCTTGGTCCGTGCCCAGCCTGGTCAGGGATGGCCGGACGGCATGTTTGATTCGATCCCGCAGCAGATATCCTATCTGCCCAAAGGGACTGACCGATACCCTATGCCCGCCCGTCAAGATATTTGAGCAGCGCAGCACCGGATTTGCTCTCAATGAGCCGATTGGAAATCTTTATAAGCAATTTGATGTCGGATATCTGATCCAGATGCTCTGTCAGCCGTCCGACCGTCTCCGGATCAAGTTTCAATGCCGCCTGACGGCACAGTTCTTTCCGAACTGGACCCAGAATTTTCTCGCGACCTCCCGTTAGACCTTTCTCGCGCTCTTCCTCGCGAATTTCCCTACGGCCTTGCTCGCGGCCTGCCTCAAGCCATTCCTTGGCCCAGTCGGGATCCGGCCAGTCCATCACACAAGTTCTTCCTCCCGCTTCATCTGCTCCAGCGGGGCAGATCCGGGTCGATATATTTGTGGGTATCTTCGGGCATTGCTGTAGCCTCCGTAAACCAGCCGTAGAACGTCCTGGCCAAATCTTCCTTGCCAATTTCCTGCAACCGCATTCTCAAGCCGCACAGCAACGGTTGCAATGCCTCGCGGAAATACCGTTCCTGCTCCAGCGCGCTCAGGAACGACACCAGATGGTTCGGCATGTGAACTGCAGCCGGGCTGCTGTCCATTCGACACTGGCCGCCGCCATCATTGCCTTGGTCCGATTGTGCCCAGTCTGGTCAGGGATGGCCGGACAGCATGCTTGATTCGATCCCGCAGCAAATATCCCATCTGCACAAAGGAGCCTCCGATACCCTATGCCCGCCCGTCAAGACATTTGAGCAGCGCGGCACCGGATTTGCTCTCAGTGAGCCGACTGGAAATCTTTACAAGCAATTTGGGGTCGGATATCTGATCCAGATGCTCTGTCAACCGTTCGACCGTTTCCGGATCAAATTTCGATGCCGCCTGACGGCACAGTTCCTTCCGAAATGCCCCCAGCGTTTTCTCGCGACCTTCCGTTAGACCTTCCATACGGCCTGTCTCAAGCCATCCCTTGGCCCAGTCGGGATCCGGCCAGTCCATCACAAGTTCTTCCATCTGCTTCATCTGCTCCAGCGGGGGCAGATCCGGGTCGATATGCTTTTGGATATCTTCACGCATTGTTGAAACCTCCATAAACCAGCCGTTGAACGTCCTGGTCAAATCTTCCTTGCCAATTTCCTGCAGGCGCATCCGCAAACCGCGTAGCCACGGCTGCAACGCCTCGAAGGAACGCCGCTCCTGTATCAGTGCGATCAGGCACGACACCAAATTGTTCGGCACCAATTGTGCCAACGGATGCCTCCGTTGGTCAAGCAAAAAATACCGCGCGCACAGCCCCCACAGAGACCACATCGTCTCCAGAAAGCATGCCGCGTTCCACAACCGCTCGCCGCTATAGAGAACGATCAGCACGATCCCCGGCAGCTTCTCCTTTGGGGCGCTCCGGAAAATATCCAGACACAGCAGCCCGGCATAATTCAACATGCGGGCCATCATGGATGGATCCACCGTGGACTGGCATTCCAGCACCACGACCAGATATTCGTCGCGGTCACGAAACTTCACACGCCAGACCAGATCGCCCTGGTACCGCCTCAGATCTGGGCTCACCCAATCAGAGGACAGTCTTTCCAGGGTTGAAAAATCGAGCTCATCACTCCGGGACGGCTCTACGAAACCGGAAAGCAGATCTATGACCATCTCCGGATGGCTGAACATCTGCTTGTAGTACATATCCACCCACTCACGGCGCGGCCGGCGCGACATGCGGGATGCTTCTTGGTCAACCATCGAGAACACCGTTGTTTTTTGTGTATCTTCGTTCTGGCTGGCCTGGCTCCTGTAAAAGCACCCGCACCAGCCGCTTTTGTGGCATCCGTCGACCCTGCTGGGAGCAGGCGGTCGCGGATGACCGGCGATGGTTCCGGTACGGGTGGTGCTGCCGATGCATGCAGCGAGCCGCACGCCCGCTGTGCGGCGGGGGTGGGGACCGGGCGGGGTTTGCAGGCGGACGTACCGTCCCTGCTCCACCCTCGGGTTTTGCATGCACTCGTCATGGAAAACACTTTCTACGGATCGCCTCGGAGCTGTCAACCCGCTGTACCCAATCACTCCATCGGGCATTCCTGACAGGCCTTGCCGGCGTTGGCTTTCCCGCCGGGATCGGTGGCTGTCAGGTTGCGGCGGAGGCTCTCTCCAGGGTGTTCGCGTAGATCCCCGATGGGTGTCCTTCCGCCCGGCGCGGCATGGGACCGGACATGTTTGTGGTGAGCCGCGGCGATGCGCCGGGCATCCCGCCGGTACTCGTCGAGGGTGGCTGCGACAGAGGAGATTTCGTAGAGCTCCCTGCGCTGGCACCGCCCGACGCAACCATTCTGTTTGGGACTGCAGGGCGGGATGACCTGCATGGCCATGTCGTGCTCCTGGAGGAGTTCCTCGAAGGTGCGCGGAACTCTGAGCCGTTGTCGGTCTGGACTCCGGATGACGACCGAGAAGGTCTCGGGGATGTGCTCGAAGGCCGCCCGCATGTTGTGCGCCGAAGGGGTGGTGAGGAGTTCCGCGGCGGTCAGTTTCGAGACCGGGTCGCAGACCGTCAGCTGATAGATCCCGCGACCGGAGAGATCGCGCAGAAACAGGGTGTCGGCCTGCACCCTCTCTCCGGATTGGTGGGGTGGCTGCCCTTCTGCCGGTGGGATGCACCTTGCCGACCCCTTCCCCTTTGCGTACATCGCAATCTGTGCCGTGCACCCTCCAGGGGTCTGGGCGCGAAGCCGGTTGCCCTTGCTTGGGGCCGGGAATCTTCGAGGATGCAGCGGTTCGGCTCCGGGTTCCCGGGAGATGCGGGATCCAGGCGCAGAGGGGGCGGTCGCGGAGCAGAACCATGAAAGCGTTGCAAGACATCCGGATCCTGGATTTCACGCATGTGCAGTCCGGCCCCACCTGCACCCAGCTGCTGGCCTGGCTCGGGGCTGATGTGATCAAGGTCGAGCGGCCCGGCAGTGGGGATGCGACCCGCAATCAGCTGACCGACATCGAGGGGGTCGATTCGCTCTATTTCACCATGCTGAACCACAACAAGCGATCGATCACGCTGGACACCAAACAGGAGACCGGCAAGGCGGTGCTGCAGCGCCTGATCGAGCGGTCCGATGTCCTGGTGGAGAATTTTGCGCCCGGTGCGCTGGCCCGCATGGGCTTCCCCTGGGAGCGGGTCCATGAAATCAATCCGCGGCTCATCATGGCCTCCATCAAGGGTTTCGGGCCCGGCCCCTATGAAGACTGCAAGGCGTATGAGAATGTGGCCCAATGCGTCGGTGGCGCGGCCTCGACCACCGGGTTTGCGGACGGCCCGCCGCTGGTCAGCGGGGCCCAGATTGGCGATTCGGGGACCGGCCTGCATCTGGCCCTGGGAATTGTCGCGGCACTGTTCCAGCGTGAAAAGACCGGTCGCGGCCAGCGGGTGCTAACGACGATGCAGGACGGTGTGCTCAATCTGTGCCGCGTGAAATTGCGCGACCAGCAGCGTCTGGCCCGCGGTCCGCTCCGGGAATACAGCCAGCACAGCCGCGGCGTTCCTTTCGGCAGTGCCACGCCACGGGCCGGGAATGACTCCGGTGGCGGTCAGCCCGGGTGGATTCTGAAATGCAAGGGCTGGGAAGCGGACCCCGATGCCTATGTCTATTTCATCATCCAGGCGGCGGTCTGGGGAGAAATCTGCGACGTCATCGGCAGGTCCGCATGGCGGGAGGATCCGGAATACGCCACGACGGCGGCGCGCCTGGGTCGACTCGGCCAGATTTTTGAGGAGATCGAGAAATGGACCCGGACCCGGTCCAAATTCGAGATCACCGGGATCTGCGAGGAATGGAACATTCCCTGCGGCCCGGTCTTGTCGATGAAGGAACTGGCCGAAGAGCCCAGCCTCCGCGAGACCGGTACGATCGTTGAGGTCGACCACCCCGAGCGGGGCAAGTATCTTACCGTCGGGCTGCCGATCAAAATGTCGGATTCGCCCGCAGAAGTGACCTGTTCGCCCCTTCTGGGCGAACACACCCACGAGATACTGACCGAGATTCTTGGCTATACAGGCGAAGAGCTCGCGGAGATCGAGATCTCCGGGGCACTCGGGCAGACCCGCGGTGGCACGGATGGGTCCGGGGAGGCCCGAAACTGACAGTTGCGCAGGACTGCGCCTGTAGGACGGAGAATCTGAATATGACAAAGTCGGATATCGAGATCGCGCGGGAAGCCCATCTGGAACCCATCACGCGGGTGGCGGCCGGGCTGGGCGTCGAGGAGCAGCATCTCCTGCCCTACGGGCACGACAAGGCCAAAATCTCCGCCGCGTTTGCCCGGAGTCTGGCCGACCGACCCGAAGGCCGGTTGATTCTGGTCACAGCGATCAACCCGACGCCTGCCGGAGAAGGCAAGACGACCACGACGGTCGGCCTGGGCGACGGGCTGAACAGGATCGGCAAGAAAGCCGCCATCTGCATCCGCGAGCCATCGCTCGGGCCGTGCTTCGGCATGAAGGGCGGCGCGGCCGGCGGCGGCCACGCACAGGTGGTGCCGATGGAGGACATCAACCTGCATTTCACCGGGGATTTCCATGCCATCACCTCGGCCCACAATCTCCTCGCGGCCATGATCGACAACCACATCTACTGGGGAAACGAACAAGGGATCGACCCACGGCGTGTGGTCTGGCGCCGCGTGCTTGACATGAACGACCGGGCGCTGCGGCAGATCGTCTGCTCGCTGGGCGGAGCCTCGAACGGCTTTCCTCGCGAGGCCGGCTTCGACATCACTGTCGCATCCGAGGTCATGGCGATTCTGTGCCTGGCCGATGACCTTGAGGATCTGCGCCGCCGGCTTGGCGACATCATCGTCGGCTACCGGCGGGATCGTTCGCCGGTGCGCTGCAGCGAGATCAAGGCCGATGGTGCGATGGCTGTTTTGCTGCAGCAGGCGATGCAGCCCAATCTGGTCCAGACGCTGGAGAACAACCCCGCCTTTGTCCATGGCGGCCCTTTCGCCAATATCGCCCATGGCTGCAATTCCGTGATTGCCACGAAGACGGCGCTCAGGCTCGCGGACTACGTGGTCACGGAGGCCGGGTTCGGCGCCGATCTGGGCGCGGAAAAATTCTTCAACATCAAATGCCGCAAGGCCGGCCTGGACCCCCAGGTGGTGGTCATCGTGGCGACCGTCCGGGCCCTGAAGATGAATGGCGGTGCCGCCCGGAGCGAACTGGCGGAGGAGAATCTGGATGCACTGCGGAAAGGCTGTGCAAATCTGGGAAGGCATGTCGAGAATGTGAAGCAATTCGGCGTGCCGTCGGTCGTGGCGATCAACCATTTCGTGACGGACACCGACGCAGAGATTGAGGAGGTGAAAGCGTATGCCGCCGCGCAGGGCGCAGAAGCCATTCTCTGCAGGCACTGGGCGGAGGGGTCCGCAGGAGTGGAGGAACTCGCCCGGCGGGTTGTCGACATCGCCGAGGCCGGAACTTCACAATTCTCACCGCTCTATCCCGACGAGATGCCGTTGTTCGAAAAGATCCGTACCGTCGCAACACGCATCTACCGGGCTAGCGAAGTGGCGGCCGACAAGAAAATCCGCGCCCAGCTCAGGGATTGGGAGGAAGCCGGCTACGGCGCCCTGCCCGTCTGCATGGCCAAGACACAGTATTCGTTTTCGACCGACCCGAATCTGCTGGGCGCCCCGACGGACCACACCGTCGCCGTCCGGGAAGTCCGCCTGTCGGCCGGAGCGGGTTTCATCGTCGTCATCACCGGCGAGATCATGACCATGCCCGGTCTTCCACGAAAGCCCGCTGCCGAAACCATTCAGCTCGATCCGGGCGGCCAGATCCAGGGACTGTTCTGAGGAAACCGGCTGGCGAGCGGAGAGATTCCCGCAGGGACGGCTGCCGGACAAACCGGGAGCCGGATTCAGTCGCTCCCGACCGGCTCGTGGCCGTAGAGGAACACCCCCGCCTGCTCGGCCCTTGTCAGCGTGTCGTCGCGTTCGACCAGGAGGGCTCCCCTGGCTTCGAGCGCAATGCCTCGGAGGCCGGCCGCGGTCGCCGCATCGATAGTGGCCGGGCCGATTGCCGGGAGGTCGATCCGCCGGTCCTGCCCGGGGGCGGGTGCCTTGTACAGGATCCCGCCGCTCCCCCGATGCGAGGCCGGCAGTGCCGCGACCCGGGCCAGCAATCCGGCGGTTCCATCCACGACTTCGAGGCCGAGACAGCGGCCGCCGGCGACCACGGCCGCCTGCCCGACCCCGGCACGGCCGAGTGCGGCAGAAATTTCAGACGCTCTGCGGATATCGGCAAGGTCCCTTGCGTCCGGCCCGACCCCGGCAAGAGTGCCGGTGCCGGCGAGCAGATCGGGAGCCAGTTCCTGCGCGCCGCGGAGTGAGAATCCGTTCTCCTCGAACAACCCGGCGATCGCGGCAAGAAGTACTGCATCGCCGGCATCAAGCATCGGAGCCAGGCGTGCCAGATGGGGCCGGTTTTCTTCTTCGGCACTGAGTTCGACCGGATCAGGTCGTTGCACGTCTCCTGCCAGGCAGACTTCCTGGCAGCCAGCCTCTCTGAGCTGGTGGAAAGCGGACGCGAAATCCCCGACCGCAACGCGCCCATGCGGATAGGCCTCCATCCATCCCTCGGCCGCCGTTCCGAGCGAGAGAACCAGGCAGGAGCGCCCGGATGCTGTCAGACGGGCGGCAAGAATCTGCGGCAACCGGCCCCCACCCGCGACGAGGCCCAGGGGCGTGCCGGGGTTCATCCGTCTGGTGCCTTTCCTGTTTCGTCGGACCCTCTCCCCTCTTGCGGATTTTCCCGGAAGCGATTGGTCACCGGGAAGCGCCGGTCCAGCCAGAATGCCCGTCGGGTGATCTTCGGGCCGGGTGCCGACTGAAAGCGTTTGAACTCCGACCTGCGCAGCAGCTCCGCGATTTCGACGACCTCTTCCCGCGCATGCCCTGCGGCCACCGCCTCTTCGATCGAGCCATTTTTCTCGATCAGAATTTCAAGCATCGAATCAAGTCTGTCGTAAGGCGGGAGCGAATCCTGATCGCGCTGGTCTGGACGGAGCTCGGCCGTTGGCTCCCGGGACAGCACGGTTTCCGGAACGACGATTCCTGCCGGCCCGCGCATCCACTCCGCATGATGGGCGTTCCGCCACCGCGACAGTGCATAGACGCGGGTCTTGTAGACGTCTTTCAGCGGCGCGTAGCCTCCGCACATATCCCCGTACAGGGTGGCATACCCGACCGCGGTTTCGGATTTGTTGCCGGTTGCCAGGAGCAATTCGCCGCGGGTGTTGGCAATGGCCATGAGCAGAACCCCCCGAACCCGGGCCTGAAGGTTCTCCAGCGCGATGCCATCCGCTGCGGTTGCGGCGGCCGCGGTGGTCACCGTCTCGCCGATATGGATTTCGTCATGCCGGCAACCAAGTGCCGCCACCACCTCCTGCGCGCATGCCCGGCTCTCGGCCCCGGTGATTTGGGAAGGAAGCATCACGCAGTGTACCTGTCCGGGTCCAAGCGCATCGACAGCCAGGGCCGCCACCAGGGCTGAATCGACACCGCCGGAAAGTCCGAGGATGATTTCCGAGAAACCGTTTTTCCGGACAAAATCCTGCAATCCAAGCACGAGACCGCGGTAGTCCTGTTCCTCTCGCTCCCCCACCACCGCGCGTTCGCCGGCCTCGCACTGCCAGCCTCCGGCCTCTCTCCGCCAGTCGGTATGCAGGATGGCCTCCTCAAAAAAGGGTCCCTGCATGGCGAGATGCCCGCCCCGGTTCAGTACGAAGGAGCCACCGTCAAAAATCTGATCATCCTGGCCTCCCACCAGATTGGCATAGACCAGCGGCAGGTCGGTCTCGATCACGCGGCTGACCATGGACTGGATGCGTTCGTCGTATTTGTCTTGCTCGTAGGGCGAGCCGTTGGCCAGGAGAAGGATTTCTGCACCGGATTCGACCAGGGTCTCGGCCACATCCGCCTGCCAGAAATCTTCGCAGATGGCAAAACCGATGCGCACGCCGCGCACCGCCACCGGCCCCGGCATCCCGCCCGCGGCATAGGTGCGCTTCTCATCGAAGACACCCCAATTGGGCAGCCGGTGCTTGCGGATGGTGGCACGGCACATCCCCTCTGCCAGCAGATAGAGTGCGTTGTAGACCTGCCCGTCGACTTCGAGCGGGGCGCCGACGGCTACGGCCACGCCGGAATTCGCGGTCTCCTCGGTCAGTTCCCGGACCGAAGCCATCGCGGCCCGGACAAAAGCAGGCTGCAGGGCCAGATCCTGGATCGGATAGCCCGTCAGATACATCTCCGGTAGCAGAAGCAGATCGGAACCTGCTGCTGCCGCCGCATCGACGGCAGCGATGGCTCGTGTTCGGTTGCCCGCCAGATCGCCTAGTGTCGGATTGAGCTGGCCGACCGTGATACGAAACGCATCAATCATTCTGGCCGCCATGCCTGCGCCCGAGTCGAAGTTCGCAGCCTGTCAGACACCGGGCAATTCCTGCGCTTTGATGGCGGAACGCACGCGCTCTGGATGTTGCCATGTGCAAGGGGTCTGGCATCCGGCAACCGCCTGCGGGATAGTGCACGGTGCTGAATCGATGCGCAACAGATTGACTGCGGAGCGGCGTGATATCTGAACGGGCCGACCCATGGCGGTAGAGTGCGTGCATGTCTGATTTTATGATTTCTGACCCCGCCATGCTCTCGATCATCGTCGGGATATTTCTGCTTGCCGGCACCGTAAAAGGCGTGATTGGTTTCGGTTTGCCGACAATCAGCCTCGGTCTTCTTGCCGCAACCCTCGGCCTGCAACCCGCGATGGCACTCCTGATTGTGCCCTCCCTGGTGACCAATGTGTGGCAGGCCCTGATTGGTGGCCATACGGGGGCGGTTCTCCGGCGAATCTGGCCGTTCCTTGTCGCGGCCAGCGCAACCGTCTGGCTCGGTGCCCTCGTGCTGGTGCGGCTGGACCCCGTCTTCCTGTCGGGCCTTCTCGGCATCCTTCTGGTCTGTTATGCCGGGTTCAGTCTTGGCGGAATCCGGATTTCGATTCCATCCCGGCACGAAGTCTGGGCCGGCCCGGTATTCGGGGCCGCAAACGGCATCCTCACAGGCATGACGGGATCGTTCCTTGTTCCCGGTGTCCTGTTTCTGCAGGCGATCGGCCTGTCCCAGGCCATGCTGATCCAGGCCATGGGCATGCTCTTTACGGCCTCGACCCTTGCCCTCGCCCTGGCGCTCAAAAGCAACCATCTTCTGACCGCGGATCTTGGCGTGGCTTCCCTGGTTGCGTTGCTGCCGGCACTTCTGGGGGTCATCCTTGGCCGGAAGATCCGGCAGAAACTCTCGGAAGCCCGCTTTCGCCAGGTTTTTTTCACCGCCATCCTGGCCCTCGGTGCCTATATCCTTCTCCGTGCCGCCTTCGAGTATTCCGGCCCCGGGCCCAACCTTTCCTAGTTCCGGCATTCCCCGCGGCATGGACAGGAAGGGTAAAGCTACCTAGGATTTGTCTACGGGAGGGCGGATGCCTTTCTGGCTTGTGTGCCGCAACCACCCAGCGCATGCGCCCGGGCGGGGCGGGTTGTTGCCCGGGGGTGTTGCGCGAGTTTCCGGGACATGCGGGGCCGTGCGTCAGCCGGGAGCAGCAGACCAAACCGGTACCGGGCCGAAGTGGGAGGGGGCATGGCCGACATACGGGGTGTTTCGAATGCGAATCCGGGCGGAATGGAACGAATCCGCCTCTCGGAGTGGGCCCGCCAGCAGGGCATCTCCCGTATCACTGCCTATCGGATGTTGCGCCGACGGATGCTTCCGGTGCCGAGCGAGCGCTCGCCCACCGGAAGGTGGTATGTACTGGTGCCACCGAAGCGAATCGGCCGGGCGGCCATTTATACCCGTGCCACACCGGGCCCGCACCAGATCGAAGAGATCAACCAACAAATCGCCGCCCTGTCAGAGTGGGCCACCATCCGCTACCGTTCCATCTTCACGATCGTCCGCGAGATCGCCAATCCCTACACCAGCTCGATGCCACGCCTGCAGCGCCTGCTCGCAGACCAGCAGATTTCCAATATCCTCATTCACAATCCCGCGATCGTCGGTCTGCACAATTATGACCTTCTGACGGCTTCCCTCGCACCCGCCGGCCGTACGATCACCTCGCTACAGCCCGGCAAGCCGAAGATCGCGGCCCGGCGGGCCGATCTCAAAGCGGGCATCACCGGGCTCTGCGTTGAGTTGAACGGGCTGAAAAAGGGGCCGGAGATCGCGCATCAGCTACTCGACGACGACGATGAGGACCACGAGGAGGAGTAGCGGCCGGGACCGCCCGGGGGTTCAGGATTCTTCAGGCGGCTTGCGGGCTTCCGCTTCCAATTCGGCCCGCCATTCGACACTGCCCCTCGAATCCCGCAGGTCCGCACCATCCAGCGGGGCTTCCACCCCATGCAGATCCGCCTCGACGAAACTGGCCCCCTCAACTTTGGCATCCGTCAGCAAGGCGTTCCGGAAGATGCCCCGATAGGCATCGACCCCGGCCAGATCCGCCTCGGTCAGATCGGCCTCTGTCCAGATGCTTTCGCGGGCCAGCGCACCCGCAAAGCGCGCCCGGACCAGGATCGCGTTGGGGAACAGGGACCGGGTAAGCCGGGCTCTTTCAAAGCATGCCCCGGTCGCATCCGATTTGGCAAACATCGCGCCCTCAATTTCTGCCTCGGTAAAGTCGGCTTCGGTGAGGTCGCAGTCGGCAAAAATGGTCTTTTCGGCATGCCGGATGCGTGCCGCGGGCAGTTTGGCTTGATAGAAATTGCAGGATGTGAATCGGACCCGCGACAGATCGACCCCCTCGCCGGCCGTGCGGATGAAACTGCAATTCTCGAACCTGGCGCCCGTCAGAGTGCAGACCGACAAGTCAACGCCCACCAGACTTGCACTTTTCCACTCTGCATTTTCCGCCAGGAATTCCCGGAACTCGCAGCCGGAGAGCGTCACCACGTCCTGCCTGCAGCCCGGCCCCTCAAATGACAGGCGGCCGATCTTGCATTCGGACAGGACGATCCGCTCGCCGACCGCTGCCAGTGTCAACCCGTCGATTTTGGCCTGCGAGATCGCTGTGTCCGTGAATTCCCCTCCCGAGATCCGCAGGCCCGCTCCGGTGCAGCCCACAAAGGCTCCCCGAATGATCCGGCAATCGGTAAAAACGCAGTTTTCGAGCCGGCAGTTCAGGAACAGGGTTTGCTCAAGATTGGTTTTTTCCAGCCGCACGTTTTCGAACACACAGTCCTGAAAAATAACCCCCGCGAGGTCCTCGCCCGTGTAGTGCTTCTCACTCCAGGTCTCGCCGGTCATCGGAATGCCGGCGTTGCGGTGCGCCCCGATCGGATCTTTGTACATCATGGTCTTGGCCTAGTTTTCCTGGAGTTTATCGGCCAACAGTGCGGTCGCGGTCTCTGCGACCCGGGTGCCCGCTCCGTGCCAGCCCGCTTCCGCCTCGGCCCGCACCACCCGCAGGTTCGGCCAGGCGCGTTCCGGCAACGGCCCCGCCCAGAACGGGTCCCCCGGGGGTGCCAGGACCACGGTCGGCCAGCCTTCCCGCGCCCGCTCCATCGCCGCCTCGGCACCGAGAACAGCCACAGCGGCCCCTGTCAGAGAATTTGCCGGGCGCATCGATTTGTATGCCTCGGCCGTCTCTTCCTCCGGCCAATCATGGCCAATACCCACCCCCTGGCAGAGGGATCCGTCCACCCACAAACCCTTGCCTCGGCGGTTGCGTTTTTGGGGCGGTTTGGGCTCGAACAGTTCCACGAGCGCGCTGTCATCCAGCACGGCAGACGGAATGGTCTCGCGGTCCGGCAACGTGTCGGTCGCGAGGTTGTGGATCTGCACGTCGGCCGGGGTGTCCTGCGCGGCATCGATCCAGGGCTGCCAGCGATTCCGGTGCGTGCGCCAGACATGCACAACCGCACCCTCACGAAACGCGCGGGTCGCAACCTCCGTTCCCGGGGCCTTTGCCTCCGGTCCGTCGCCGCGGAGCATGGCCACCGCCAGGAGCGAAGGAGCCCCGAGATGGCCGGCCCGCCGCATCAGCTGTTCGACCAGCGCAAGGTTGCCGGCCAGCACCGCCAGTTCGAGTCGGGCGGCCGCCATCCACGGATTGCTGGTGTCCTTGAACTTTGCCCAGGCTTGTGCCCCCTGCCCGGCCGTCCACGCCGTGCGTGCCACTGCCGGTAACATCTCCTCGGCCATGCCCGCTGTGTCCAGCAACCGGGTGGCAAAATCTCGGAGCCGGTTGGTGTCTTTGCGGCGCGCAAGCACGGTCGCGGCGACTACGCCAACGGCACCGGCGGCGGCCGGTTCCGGAATCGGCGCGGCACCGGAGAGGAGCGGGTCCAGAAATTTCGCCGCCATGGAAACCTGGTTGGCGGCAAGCGCGGCACGGGCACCGGTCAGGGCGGCATGGACATTCAGAGGCAATGCCTGCGCGGCACCCACGGCACCCGCATGATCCCCCAGCAGATGGCGTCGCCGCGCCAGGGCCAGAGTTGCGGCCGGGTTCCCGCGCCGGTGCAGGGCCTGCAGACGCTCGATTCCGGCTACGATGGCACCCGCCGCAAACAGGGATTCGGCTTCGAGGAGTTTCGCCCCCTGCCCCTCGTCCGTGCGCGCCGCCCGCAACGCGCCGGCAATGTCACCCTCGGCTAGATTCTTCCAGCCACCGCCTCCACAGAGGGCCGCCCGATGCAGGTCGCCGCGCGCGAGCATGGCCGCCGCCCGTGCTCCCGGATCGGTCCCACTCCAGGCTTCCAGCAATGTATCGGCCCCATCATCATGCGCCGTGCGCGATCGCCAAGTGCGCGTGAGGGCTGTATCCGAGAACAACGCTTGTTTCCACGTGGATCAGGTCGTGGATCAGGTGCTGGCTGCCGGCAAATCAGCCACAAGGCGCAACGAAGCCGTCAGCTCCTCAAGCTGGAAGTGGGGACGCAGATGCGCCACCGCGGTATAGGCTCCGGGCTTGCCGGGAATCTCACGAACCTGGATCCGGGCTTCCCGGAGCGGATAGCGAGCCTTGGTGGCATGCGAAGCCGCATCATCCGAGGTCACATATTGCGCGATCCAGTTGCTCATGAAGCGCTCGACTTCGTCGCGGGATGTAAACCCGCCGATCTTGTCCCGCATGATCGACTTCAGATAGTGAGCGAATCGGGAACAGGCCAGGAGATAGGGCAGGCTGGCCGACAGCCGGGCATTCGCATTCGCCTCTTCCTCGACGTATTTCTGCGGCCGGTTGACCGTAGAGCCGGAGAAGATCACCGCATAATCCGTGTTGCGAGCATGGCAGAGCGAAATGATTCCCTGGTCGGACAGTTCCTTTTCACGACGATCGGTGATCGAGGTCTCGGTCGGACATTTGGTGATCTTGGAACCCGACAGTGACGGGAAACTGTGCAGGGGAAGCCCCGCAACCTTGCCGCCACTCTCCGTGCCCCGAATCGCCGAAGGCCAGCCATATTCCCCGAAGGATTTCATGATCTGGCCGCCCAGCGCCCAGGAAGAAGGTCCCCAGAGATATTTGCTGTGATCCTGTCCGTCGACATCTTCTACGAAGTCCATTTCCTCGACCGGTGCCGAGTCCGGCCCCCAGGGCTGGCGCACCAGCGTTCGGGGCGCGGTGAGCACCAGGTAGCGTGAATCGGCACTGTCGCGCAGACTGTTCCACGCAGCCATCTCGCTGGTCTCGAAAATCTTGGCAATGTCGATCGGCCTGTCGAGGTCCGTGAAACTGTCAAGGTCAAGGAGATTGGGACTGGCACTGGCGATGAAAGGCGCGTGCGCCATCGAGGCCACCGCGGATATGTCGCGCAGGAACTGGATGTCCTGCGGCGAGCGTCCGAACTCCATGTCGCCCAGCAGATAGGTATAGGGCGACCCGCCGAGGGTGCCGTATTCGCTTTCATACACGCTCTTGAAGAAATGCGACTGGTCGAAACCCGGAGCCCGCGAGAAGTCGCGGGCGATCTCCTTCCGGTGGCAGTTGAAGACCCGCACCTTCATCGAGGCCGAGAGCTCGTTCTCCGCCACCATCTTGTTAAGATTGCGCCAGCTGGCTTCCAGTTTCTGGAATTTGTCCTCGTGCAAAACCTCATTCACCTGGGCGGAAATGAGCTGGTCGAGGGCGACAATGCGCTCGGCGATCGCCCGCTTTGCGCTGCCATCGACCTTCACACCTGCCTTGGTGGCTTCTTCAATGAAGCCTTGCAGCATGCCGCGTGCGCCGTCCACCTGGTGCTCATCACGCACCAAGCGTCCATCCGTAAAGATCCGGTCAAGGATCGTATCGGATTCCTCGCTCGCAGCCGGAGCTGCCTGTTGCTCTGTTTCAGCCATCCTGCTGTCCTCCTTCGCCGCCTTCGCCGCCTTCACCGCCGTCATCGGCCTTATCGTCGATGCCAAGTTCGGAGCGAAGCTGGGCTTGTTTGTCTTCGTTGGCGAGTACATCCCCAAGGATTCCGTCGAGCGTGTCATTCGCCTCTACCTTGCCGTAGAGGTCGGCCAGACGTCGCCGCGCTTCGAGTAGCTTGGCGGTTTGTGGGAGCTGTGTCGCCACACCCATGGGCGAGAAGTCCTCGACGGACTCGAAATTGAGGCTCACGCCAATTTCGCCGTCTTCATCGCCGCTGATCTTGTCGGAAACAGCGAACTGGAGTTTCGGGCCGATCCGCTTCATCAGCCGGTCGACACCCCCCTGCTCCACCTCCACGAATTTCCGATCCGCATATTCCACCGGATCGTCCGCATCCCCGGAGAGATCTGAAACCACACCTGCGACGAGCGGCAGTTCGCGCGATGTCGTCGCGCCGCCATCCTCGACATCGTATGTGATCTGCACACGTGGCGGCCGTACCCGGCCGACCCGTTTCTGGCTTGAATCATCCGCCACTGTTTTCCCTCCATGTCTGTTCCGTGCCGCTGGCATGACACCACCGCACGGAAGCAACTATGCACAACTTTGCGCTCGCCGCAAGAGTCTGTACCCGCACAACCCCTCTGCCATATTGGCGGGGCTTGCCGGTTTGCCGAGCTTCCTGCCGCGATTCGGAGGAAGACTCTCTTCTCGTGGAAGCCAGGATACACGATCGGGGTCATGCTGCCAAGTGCAACATGGGATCGGATATCGCCGCAGGGATACGCGCCATGCCGGACATCGCACCGGCTTGCCGGTGGCGGCAGATGCGGCGGGATGGGGTGGCCGACCGATACGCGACATGCCGGATATCGCACCGGCTTGTCGGTGGGGTCGGTGGGCCCGCGGGGAAAGTTTTGCGGAGCGGCCAGAGCCGGATGCACCGGACGGGCGGTGCGCTTCCTGCCCCCTTCACGGCCCGGCATTTTTTTCGGCCCTTTTTCGGGTCCCTATGTATGATGGGCATGCCCTATGTATCGGGGTGTCTGCTACGCGGTTAAGATGGTGCCGCTTGATTTCTGCAAGGCCAACGGGGACGGACAGCGACGAGCGCATTGTCCAGGGGCGGAGCCGGCCACCGGAAGAATCAGCGAGGCAAGAATCAGCAAAGGAGGCTGAAAACGAATGAAAAACGGGAAAAGATTTCAGTTTCTGCCGTCGTTTGTGGGTCATTTGATGCCGTTTGGATTAGTATGATGGCAAAAAACCTGCAAGAACTTTCACCCCTGCCGGGCTTTGCCGCCTATTCTCCCTGCAGTTCGCAAATGGTTTGCGGAAAACACTAAGGAGAAAGAAGAATGGCTGCTATTGTTGCCGAGTTTACAGATATACTCGGCGAAAGTCAGGTGATCGGCTTCGCAGAGAAGCTGGACGTCCTGAGCATCCGGGACGCGGTCGAGACCGCAACCCCTCCCGGATCCCGGACCCGTGCCGGGCGCACTGTCGGACAGGCGAAATTTTCGGACCTGCAGCTCACCCGTGTTCGGGATCGGGCGAGTCCGAAACTGGCCGAGGCGTGCTCTGCGGGTTTCAATGTGGGCGAGGTGAAGATCCACCTGTTCCGCACGGTCGAGCAGGGTCCGGTGGTCTACCTGACCTACACTCTGACCGAGACATTCGTGTCCCGGATCGAGTTCGACACGGTGGATGAGAGTGGTGTGGCCTACCAGCCGCATCTCGACACCAGCGTTACCAACCCGCCTGCCATATATGGTGCCGGTGCGGCTGTGGCCAATGTCACCCGCGCGCTGCGCCAGAATATGGGCATGCTCCGGTTGGCACCGCGGTCCCTGGTCTCGATCCCCCGCGGAGCTTCTACGAATGTGGATGTCGAGCGGGTGTGGCTGAACGCGTCACAGATCCGCTGGACCTACACTCCGTATTCGGGTGGACGTCCGGGTGGCTCGATCGAGAAGTCCTGGAACATCCAGCAAGGCGCCGAAGCCTAATCGGCGGCGCACAACAGAAAGGAGAAAAAAATGTCGGACATACTAGTAAGCATTCTCGGTATCGAGGGTGAATCCACCCTGATCGGGTTCGAGAGGCAAATCGAATGCGATTCGCTTCGTCATGCGATCGACCTTCCCGTCGTTTCGACGGGTGCCACGAGGACCGAAGGGGCCTCACAGCACGGGCCGGTCGAGCTGTCGCACGCAGTGGACAGCGCATCGCCGTCACTTCGGTTGGCGACGGCCGCAGGCACCAATCTGGGCAAGGTGACCATCACACGCCTGCAAACTCTCTCTGGGCAATCCCGCCCGAGCGAGATCGTTGAACTGGGCAATGCCTATGTTACGCGTGTGGATACGGAGACCCCCTACGATTCTACCACCAATCTGCCGGGAGAATCCCCGATTGAGCTGTTTGCGCTGGAATACAGCGACATTCGGTGGTCCTACAAGTACTATGTAGATGGTGTCGAACGGGGTTCCGTGCAGACCGCGTGGTCGCCGGCGATGCAGACCACCAACGTGGCGATCTAGCAAAGCCGCAGCAAAGGCAGGATATTTTACCCCATGCAATACATGGCCTGCCTTGCTACCTATGGGGGGAGGGGGACGATGGTTTCCGTCGTTTCCTTCTCCCTACAGGAAGAATATGGAAGTGGCTGGACCGGCACGGCTGTCCTGCAAGTTTCCGATAGTGAGGGCAACTTGCTCAACATCGGGCAGACCCTGGGGGTGCTGCTGGATGAGGGCATTGAAGCCGGGGTGCCGACGAAGCTGCATCTTTTTTCCTCTGATGAGAGCGGCGAGTTTACCCTTGTCCGGACCTGGCCCTGTGTGATTACCCTGGTCGAGCCGTTTTTTATTGAGACCGGCACAGACGGGCTGTCCGAGAAATTCTGCCGGGTATGCCTGGTCGATCCGATCACCCATCTCGCAGACCAGCCGGTCTGGGGGAGCTACCGGTCGATGTCGCTGGGCGAGATAGTGGGCGGCGTGCTGTCGATGGCGGCGGGGGGGAACGGTAAGCCGTCGATCGAGCCACTCCTTCCAGGCATGCCGAGGATCCGGATTGTGGAGGAGATCCGCTCCGGGCTGAAGCTGCTTCCCATCACTCTCGCGGTCGGACACACGCTCGGACAGTGGCTCGGTGACGTGTTCGGCGGCCTCGGCGTCCGGGCGCATCTGCGGGGGGAAAACGACGGCACGTTCCAGCTCATATTGTCCGACCAGCCCCCGGCTGGCAGCCTGATGAACATGAACCCCGAACACTACAATCTCGATCCTGATACGGCAGCGAATCTCAACAGTGCCACACTGAAGCCAGACAGCATCGCCATCCTTGGCTACAGCTCCTTCTCAAGCACACCGACGCGCGGCGCGGTCATCGACAATCCGATCCTGGGATCCCCGACGCAAACCGGGGCACTGGGCACAAACGATGCGGTTTTTACCGGGACAGAAGTCGACACCAACGAAGCTTACAACCGGGTCGCCGGGGCAATGTTTGGGGAGTTCACCGAGATGTTTCGGGTGTCGGCCTTGACGGTGGCACCCGAAGTCCAGCCCGGACAGGTGATCAACACATCTGACGGGATTGCCTTCGGTTTCACCACCTGGCAGGTGGCGCGCGCAGCGCACCATCTGCACCGCGACAAGACCTACTACAATGACGCCACACTGCTGATCGGCAAATCCACGGACTCCTGGCACCCGCCCCACCCCCACCAGCGGCCGCTGGTCTACACGACCGGAATCATTGATGCCGGCGAAGACTATGCCGTTGGCCAGCAGGTTCCCCGGGACCGTTTGGGGCGCATCTATGTCACCTTCCCCTTCCGGGCGGGACCGGCCGGGGAGGAGCGGAAGCAGCTTGCCGTCGCTGATTCCGATGACAATCTGCGGCTCACGCTGGACGATTTTGAATCGGAGCAGATCGACGACTACCGCGAAAACGAGGAAAGATGGCAGAGGGAAACCGACGCCTATTGGGCGGGTGAATATCGCGATCCCTATCCCGGCAGGGATGATTCCGACCTCAGTGATGACGAGCTGACCGAACGCGAACAGAACCGTGAGTCACGAGATGGTGCCATTGCCTATATGGCCTATCTGCGTGCGGATTCACATGACCAGGAGGACGTCGACCGGGACGGTTATGTTTCGGAGCGCGACCGATTGCTGGAGGATGAGTTTCCGGAACTTGTCGAAATCCTGGCGGAAGACGAGTCGCGCACGGAACTGGAAAGCCAGAGCGCATCGCTACGTGCAGGCACCCTGGCGGAAGACTATCCGGACGTTGCCGCGGACCCGGTTCGGCGTGATCTCCTCGCGAAATATGACAGTCTGTTCTCCGAGCCACAAGAGAAAGAAGAAGAAGAAGATGAAGAGGAGGAAGAGGAGGAGGATGACGCGGCTCCGGTAGAGGGCGAGCCCGCGCAGGAAGATCCGGATCCTGAAGGGGGTGAAGCGCAGGCGGAGCAGACGGAGGAGGATACTGCTTCGGTCGATCCTGAATATGAAGCGAATCAGGCACGCTATGCTGCGGTCAGGCGGGACGCCGCGCTTGCGGGGGAGCGTTGGCCGCCGCGCATTCCACTCCTGGTCTCCGGATTGATGGCCGGCCATATGCACGGTTTCATCCCGGCCCACCGACAGGGGGATATCTGCCGTGTTGTGGTGTACAGCCCCTTCTCGGCCGAAATCGTCGGCTTCCAGTATCGGAGCAACCGGCTGATCAGTCCCAATCTCACGGAGGCGCTTGCGGGACTAGTCGTTGAGCACAATTACGGGGAAGCGTGGTCCGGGCTCGTGTTCCGGCGCACGGAGCAGCTGGAAAGCAAAGCCCCCGCCCCCCCGCCTGAAGAGGATGCCGCCGAAAGCGGTACAGACACATGATCCGGTGTATACCGCTTCTCCTTCCAGGTCGTGATCCGGCGCCCAGCCGGACCGCCCGATTGTTGCGGAGGTTGGTTCCATGATGACGCCCTTTAATGCGACTCTGATCCCTCTGAGTGACACGGCGGTCAGAGTCCCGGTTGCGAATTTTTCGCTCAGCGAACTGCGGAATGTTGGCTGGCTTGGGATCGGACGGATTGATCCGGGTGTGCTTCAGGCCATCTCGCCCTCCTTGGCCATGCGCACGGCCTTTGATATGAAGCTCGTGCCCGGTGCCGCAACGCAGCTTGAACTCGCCGTCACCAAGGGGACCGACCGTACGGGAACAGACCAGACCGGAACTGTGATCCGTGGATGGCCGTCGGTCGTCACGGATGTTGCTGCCCTGCCCGAGAACGATGGTGGCACCACCGTTACGTATTGCGAAATCCAGTTTTGTGATCCCCTGACCTATCTGCGCGAACGTCGTATCTGGGGTTCCTTTCAGAGCTGCACGCCGGGCATGATACTCGGTGGTGCCATGTCCCTGGCGATGGGCGGCCGCGGCGATCCCACCTATACGCCGGCCTTGGCCGGTCTGCCGGTGATTCGGATCTCCGAGTATCTACGGGAGTCCGTGCAGGAGATTTCATATGCCGTTGCCGTGGGAGAAACCCTCGGCGGTTGGATCGGCCGTGTGTTTGGGCGGCTTGGCATCCGCATCGAAATACTCGGCGATGCGGACGGCATCTGCAGCATCACACTTCGCGATAGTGCTCCGTCAGCGAGTGGTGGGAATGGCGGCCATCCCGCACTGCCCATGGAGGCGACAACGGTTGATGCTGCCCCCTATCCGACCGCAAGCGACCTGGTGATCCATTCCCTCCGCCTAGGGGCAACTCGTAGCCAGCGTGATATTTTGCTGGACAACCCGGAGAGCGGTGACTCGGCCCGCATCGGGGTTGCCGGTGGTGCCGTTGAAGGCGTGGTCTCGGCGGCCGGAATCAATCGGGACGAAGCCGCCCTGAGGTCGACTTTTCCCCATAACAGGGCATATCTGGCCGCACAGAAAATTACCGCGATCTCGGCCCAGCCCAGCATGTTTCCCGGTCGTGTCGTGACGCTGACCGATCAAGATGTGCTCTTTACAAATGAGTGGCAGGTCGCCAGCACCCTGCATGCCTATGAGTCGGGCGGGCATTATTATTACAATGCCGTCGAACTCGAGATGGGCGGCATCGCATGGCGCCCCCCCGTTCCCGCGGACGATTCCCCGCGGGTCATTTCCGGCACGGTCGATGATGGTGTTTCCGAAACGGGCCAACCCGTCGCCCGGGATCGCCTGGGACGGATTTCGGTCCGGCTCGCCTGCTCTTTCGCCGGCTCCGGGGAGAGCGGACAGGGCGAGACGGAGACCAATCCGAATGGCAACGGGCAGGCGCAATCGGGAGCACCGGGCGTCCAGACAGCTGCCATCCCGCTGCCGGTCATCAAGCCGATGGCAGGCGACATCCACGGTTTTGTGGGAGCGCACCGGCAGGGCGATTTGTGCCGTGTCATTCTCATCACCCCGCTCTACGCAGAAATCCACGGCTTCAGTTACCGCGCAGATCGGACACTCAGCACGGCGGTCTTTGACGCCTCGACAGGATTCGTGCTCCGCCAGGGCTCCGAGGAATGGCGGGGGATGCTGTTCCGCGCTGACGAGTCCATCAAGGATTATGAAGAAATCGGGTATGAGGCACCTATTCTTGTAATGGGTGATGATGAGGAAGATGAGGATGTTGAGCCAGAAGGCCGGGAAGAAGGGACAGATCAAGTGGAGGGGGAGCCGACGTGATCCAAAGGACTCCCAGACGGATTGTACCCTGTAGGGGTGGGTCGACCATGATTGGGCGGACATACCTGAGATCGGGTTTTGCTTCTTCTCTGTTGGTACGTGGCGAGGAACATGGATTAAGATACAATGATCGGAGAATTTCTGACCTGGAAATTCTGGAGGCTTTGAACCCGCCGATGGTGCAATAGGGAGATGCACAGGGCTGAAGGCTGATTTGGAACTGGAAACCTAGCGGAGTCATCATGGTAGACGGCGAAATACAGACCGGTGAGTCCCCTGCCCCGAGCACCGAAAGAAGCATTTTGCCATCGGCTGCCGACGGGGGGACCTCCACCGCCCGGAGCACGACCGAGCCAGGTCCAACAAACGGTGGATCTGAAGAGCCGTTCGAGCTCCGATATGCGAGTGAAGCGCGGGCCGAGCAGCTGACCCTCATCACACTTGGGCAGTCCATCCGGCGGGGTGATTCAGACCACATCGAGGTCGGCCTGGGCCTGGCTGAGTCCGGTCCACAGAGTTATGTGCAGGGCACGGACCACCTGGATGTGGGCGGCACCTATACCGAGCACACCGGGGGGGACGGCATCACGCAGTCGAACCGGATGAGCACCACCGTTCGGGGCCATCTCAACCTCAAGGGCACGGGAGACACCGGCATTCTCGGCGGCACCTTTGTGGACACCCATATCGGGCCGGAAGTTCTGGCTGCCGGCATGAGCGACGACCTTGTGGTCGGGGTGGGAGTCCGGACCACGGTGGCGGGCGACCTGTGGCTGTGCGGCCTGATGGGGATGGAGGAGAAGCTCGGCATCGCGGCCATTGATGGGGCCCTGGTCGAGCTCTACGGGATGTCCTTTGAGCGGGAATACGGTGCCGGGCTGCACAACGCCGGTGCGGTGAATTTTTCCGGCCCGACGTTTGTGACCCAGGCTGCGGGCTTCCGCCAGCTTCTCAAGGCCATGACGGGTCCCCGCAATCTGGTCCCGGGTGCCGGCGCGCCCGCGGGCGGAGCCAGTGCCTCCCCTCCCCCGGCCGCACCCGGTGCCGGGGGAGGCAGCATGCTGGTCGACCCGGTTACCGCGACCGGTGCCGACAGTATCGTCGGGGTGGAAGACACAGAGGATGGCCGGCAGATGCTCAAGGTAGTTGTGGAGGTGCATGTGGATGCGGCCCCGGCCCGCACTTCGGAGACGGCGGACAATCTGAACGATGCCCAGCGGCTGGCCGAGGTGAACGAGGCTGCGGAGAGCGGCGGATCTGCGGAGGATGCGGCGAAAGTGAGGGACGAATTCCTCAAGCGGGTCAATGCCGAGGTAGACGTAGATGTGGCGGACCAGCATCTGGTCGTCGTCGAGGACGCTTCAGGCGAACGAACGGTGACCGTTACGGACGGGAGTGCTTACGACAACCCGGACTGGCAGGATGACTTCGCCGGCCAGCAGATAGACTATCCGGAGACGCAGCATGTCGACCAGGCCGGGGACGGCGCGAACCCTCCTGCTGCAGCGGGTGATGGGGCCGAGCCCGATGGCCGGACCTACAACCGGCGAAACCCGCCGCGGATTTCAGAAGATCCGAAGACGTTCGATTACGAGACAGTGATAGACTATGCGGGCCGCGGCCGGTGGGATCGGTTGTTGAGCGACGACCCGGGCAATTCCACCGATGGTCATGCCTATTCGATCATTCTGGAAGCACAGGATCAGTCGAACACCTATGTAAACGATGTGATCTCCAAGCTGGTCGGGTCGGAACCGGATTTCTACGGCCAGCACAATCTCCAGGACGCCGGCGAGACCCCGGGGGATCAGTACAGAAAGCTGCGCGCATTGCGTGATGCGCTCGCCGCGGACCCGGACCCCAACAGTGCCGGACGTGCCCAGGCCATCCAGCAGGCCATGACGGACATCGAGGAAGGAGTTCACTCCCGGATGTATGCGGGGCTGGAGACCGCCGAGACGGTGTACACCCAAAGGCCCCTCCTGCCCGATGATGTGGACAGGAACCAACTCTCCGCCGTGCTCGCGGACAGGAAAAAGGCGGTGATGGATGAGATGATGCCGCTGCTCGAGACGGTGGGTAAAACAGACGCGGAGGAGGCACGAATGGTGCAACTCAACAACGAGCTTACCGCTATTAGCAGCGTACAGGAGACGCTCAGTCAAGGCTACGACCCGATCCACTACCTGGATGGCATGATCTCTCTCCGCACAAGAACCGACGGACCCGAGGGAGCGGAGGCGTACAAGGCTCTTCAGGCAGACCTTCAGGGCCTCATCGATGCCATGACTCCGATCCGGCAGTCTCTCGCGGATGCCGACACGTCGGGTGTCGCCCTCACCCGATTTGAGTTCGGTGCGGTGTCCGATCCAGAGGTACTGGACGTGATCACCCATAACCGGGGCTCCCTGAGCGACACCCACACCCGAGCCACCACCCAGGCGCAGTACATTTTGACGGATCTAGATGTCGCAGGCTCCCCGAGGGTCAAGGAAGCGCTGGAGGCCGAGCTGGCATCTCTGCCCGAGACCCCCGAAAACGCCCAGCGCATTCAAGAACTGAACAATGCCCTGGTGACGTTGGACCAGCGCCTCAGCTCTCCGCACAGCCTGTCTCCCACGCAGGTTGAGGAAATGATGCGTGCCGAGCTGTCAACTCTGCCCGATACCCCCGAAAACGTTCAACGCATTCGGGAACTCAACAATGGCCTTATCACGCTGGACCAGCGCATGAGGTTCATCATGGGGGACGCCCTTCTCTGGGCCGAGCAGGTCGGGACAGCGCCACCGAAGGGTACCGTCGACGGCAAAACCACCCAGACTGCCTGGTACCTTAGCCAGAAATCCGGCACCCATCTGGATGCGGCCCTCCAAATGGATGAGGCCTTCCAAGCCGGGAGCTCGTATGACCTCCATCTTGCCAATTTCTACGATCTTGCGGCCCGGGACCTCCGCCATGGTGTAGACCCCACCGAGACACTGGAGGGGCTGAGCAATTCCATCTATCTGGATACGGAGGTTCGGCGCGCCGCCCAAACGGTGCTGGACGATATGCGTGGAGCATATGGCGGTCCGATACCGGATATGGCACTGACTCCAGGGGTGCTGGAAGAGGCGATTCATCCCCGGGCCACGGAAGATCCCGGGCTCAACGTCGCCGAGCACCTGTCGGATTACTGGAATCCGAAGCTACTCTCCGGGGACATTGAGCCGGCCCAAAGCGGCACCAAAAAATGGTGGAAATCCCTGAAGGGAATCAAGAAGCGGGTTAAAAACGTCCTGGCCTCGGTGCAGGGCATTCAGACCCCGGACCGCTTCAAGGGGGCATGGAAGGGATCCATGCTGACGACAGGCTCCAGCGGTGCCGATAGCGCGCCGCGTCGGCTCGGGGATATTCCCTCGGAAGCGCCGAACGTGATCACATACAGGCAAGGCATAGCGACTCCGGACGATGCCCGTGATGCAGTCCGGCAGAACCTCAATATCACTCCCTCGCAACTCGTCCCCGACAGCCCCAGTCCCGCGGCGGGCCAGAATCCCGACAGTCTGGAGGACACACTTCCGCCGGCACCCCTTGCTGAAGCTGATGGTTCGGGCGCGCCTGTGTCGGACAGGGAATTAACGGACCTTGATGAGGTGGAGGAGAATCAGGCCTACAGTGACATTCTGATTTCCACCCGCAAGCACGAGGCCATACTGGATGCGATGGAGGTGATGGGTCGCAATATTGGACAGGGGGATATTCCCGAGGAGCAGGCGAGGATCCAGAGAAATCTCTGGGAGCAGATCACGTCCTCGGTGGCGGAGGGGTATGACCCGAGGAATACCTATCTGGACATGCGGGCTAGTGCCGAAGCCGATGGTGCCCTGTCGTCGTCCGATAGCCAGTATGCCTATCTGCGTGTGTATGACGATATCACGCGGCTGGAAGCAGACCCCACTCTGTTCCATATCGATCACCCGAAAGCCATGAGCGATTGGAACACCGTCGGCGAGAAGGATCGGGTGACTCCCAACAATGAGGCATATTTTCATATGCAGGAGGGCACCCGAGTCTCCAATCAGGCGGCCCAGGACATACTTCAGCGACTCGACTCCACAATTCCCCCGGAGGAACTCCGGACTATGGCGTTTGACGACGTTATCACGCGTATCCGGAGAATCTACCAAACCGCAGCCGACCTCGACGACACCGCGAAGACCCGGGAGATTTCCGGCCTGCTCGACTCTCTTGACAATCTGATGCGAGAACAGTTGGCTTACCGGCGGCAGAAAGCCGCGATTGCGCGCGCCAAGGCCAATGAGCTTCTTCCACACCGATACAACGACCAGCAGCTACTACGTCGCATCGAAGGTAGAAATGATCAGGTGCAACGACTTCCGGTCGATCCAGAGGGCGATCCAGCGCTCGCTCCAGAGGTCAACGAGCGTGTGGCCAAATTGACGAGCAAGCAGCAGCAGACCTGGGACGTGGTCTGGAGGAATCTGAGAAATTATGGCACCGATCCGCAGCGTACAGCGGAGGATTTCCTGGCTGCTGCAGAACTGAACAAGCTTCCGCAGGACGAGATCAATCTCTATCAAAGCATCCTGGACGAAGTTGTGGTCTTCAAGCAGCATCCGAGATCCCAAAACATGGCAGCATTTCCGGACCGGAACAACCGGCTTTATGTGCTGAACGATCTCTACGAGACCCGGGACACACTCAAGGCCGAGCAGACCCAGCTCGACGCACTCGACTCACTGGATCCCGAACAAACTGCGCGATACAAAGTACTTGAGTTTGAGATCAACACCTATGATCTGCTCGCACAGCGCACGAAGCATGGCTATGACCCGCTGACTGAGGTCCAAAACCTGCGGCGCGATACCGAGGAGATCGGGCAGACTTCTGCGGAGCTGGAATCACTCCGGCGGATCGAGGCCAACCTCGATGATCTGTTGGAGGGCCCGGATGCAAAACTGTCAGAGGCTACGGATTGGGTCAGCGGCGCCGAGAAGCAGATGGCCGAGGACCTGGCAGATGGCAATCAATCATCCGCAGCCAAGATGAGAGAGTCTCTGGACCAGATTGACGAGCATGCGCGGCGGGTTCTGCTGCAGGCTCTGCAGGATACCCAATCTGATCCTAGTCAGCCTCTCCCGACCGAAATGCGAAAGGAACTAGTAGACAAAACCAACTATAACCGCGCGAGGGTGCATATTCTCAAGAGGATCGACGATCACACAAAGGCCGGCAAGCACGAGAATGCCGCCCGCTTGAGAATGGCACTGGATGAGCTGGACGACTATCCGGAGGCCCTTTTACGGGACACTTTCGTTAATGCTGAGGCACAACGGATCGCGAATCAGAGAAAACTTGGGGCTAATCTCGACCCGGACGACTACGTCAACCAGATGATTCCCTACCTCGATCAAGCGCGTGAAACGGCGAGGAAGAATCAACTCGCCGGGGAGCCCTATGAGCTGGATGTCCTGGAAGCGGATCTATGGGATACGATTGTGAGGCGGACGGAAACAGATGAATACGACCCCCTGGCCACGGCGGAAGATCTCTTCGCAACCGTAATGATCACGATCCACGACCGCACGGGGTTAACGCCTGATGAGATAGAAGCCGAATTGATGGTCTATCAAAAAGTCCTCGATATTGTTACATATACGATCCGGCCGGACGTCCCGGGGAGGGGACAAGTTGGCGAGGCCTGGGAGTACGCCAGAGTACCGACGGGGTTCAGACCGGCCGATCCAAAGGCAGTCGTCCCCGGGATGGACGATCCTGTTCCCACCGTTCGAATTATTCTCAACAACGCAATGAGTTCGGATGCGTTTCTTGCGGAAGCAGCACGCAGGCAAGAGACCGGTGGAGTAGAGTCTGTTGAGGAGTGGTTCGGGTCCCAGAGCGCGCGGCTTGATCAAATGCGGGAGGGAGACGGCGATCTTATGGTCCAGCCCGGTGGGGGGGCCCAGGACCTGCCGCCCGGCTGGAATCGGCCTGCCGAGATCGACAACCCGCAGCCGAAGCTGGATTCCACCGGTGCCCGCTGGGCAAGCGACGGCCCATCTACGAACAATGGTGGCCAATTGGGCGACGATCCCTATGCCGAGATCGGTGCGCTTGATGAAGTGCCCGTCCGCGAGAAGCCCCTGCCCGACAGCTCTTCGGAGCCGACAGGATCCGAGGATCTGGCCCAGCGGCCTCTGCCGGAGCTTCCGGACGAGTCTCCAGAGCCGACAGGACCCGAGGATCTGGCCCAGCGGCCTCTGCCTGCGACTCCGGATCCGGATCCGGATTACGTTCCCGTTCGCGCCCGGAATGGGCCTACCGTACACCCAGAAGATTCCACAAGAGAAGTTTCTGGACAGCGCCTCCTGACCCGAGATCATGACGCATTTCCGCCTGACAAACCTGGGGGAAAATCCTACATTCAGGTCGACGGGGCCAAGTTTGGCGATGCCCATGGACTCGTCGGAGACGGGGGAGCTTTATGGGGAGTAGATCCGGATTTTGCATTGCGCGTTACTGATCCGAAGACCGGGGCGGTGCTGGATCCATCCGAGTATGAAATTCGTGTGGGGCTATTTATAGGCGACGGGAGAACCGACCCGGTGACCGGTAAATACGTGCCGCCGCCGTTTCGTGTGAGCGAGGTCTTTGATGGCACAATGACCGGACCACCGACCGATGAGAGCGAAATCGATCAGTTGCTTGAGTTTGTGCGAGCCCGCCGCAGACCCCGATATCCTGATCCCGTTGATATCGCGGGACCGTATTCTGGCCGACAGCAGCTGAACCTGGATGCGGTGCTTGATGCGCTCCCCCCTGAGCAACTTGACGAGGCTGGAGCGGCTGCAGGCCCCAATGCAGGAGGGGTGTTCTATCCGCCGGAGGCTTCCGGCCCCGACAGAGACTTCCCGGCAGCACTTCCGGAGGGGGTGACCATGCGCGACCGATACCGGGACCTCGCCGACGGACACATCGCCATGCCTGATGCCGAGATCGGCTCCGTGCGGGGTGTCGACTACGTGTTCGCTCCGCCGACTGCCTCGGTTGTCCCGGAGGTTCCGACTCTGGCTCTTGCAGAGGATCCCGCGGGGAGGATTCCCGGCATTGTCCTCGGCGCCGAATGGAAAAAAGGCCAGAGCCTGCCTGTAGTCCGACTTGAGAAGGCCCATCAAGATGACATTCTGGCCGGGGCCCCCTTGAAAGTCGGGTCGCCGGACCTGACGAGGCGCCTGGGGCCCGGAGAATATATTGTGGAGGTCCAGCACCGCGGAAAAACCTCCAGAATGGTGTTCCAGGGCGAGGCTGCGTTCGAGGCGGATCTCAGAGCATGGCTCGCACGGTTCCAGTAGCCTTAGAAAGCATCCGTGGCCAATGGCACAGGGGTGCACAAGGCTGAAAGCTGATCTGAAAACTGGAAATCTAGAGGGGCAACCATGGTAGACGGCGAAATACAGACCGGTGAGTCCCCTGCCCCGAGCGCCGAAAAAAGCATTCCGCCGTCGGCCGTCGGCGGGGGGCCTTCCACCGCCCGGAGCACGACCGAGCCCGGTCCAACAAACGGTGGATCTGAAGATCCGTTCGAGCTCCGATATGCGAGTGAAGCGCGGGCGGAGCAGCTGACCCTCATCACACTTGGGCCGTCCGTCCGGCGGGGTGATTCAGACCACATCGAGGTCGGCCTGGGCCTGGCTGAGTCCGGTCCGCAGAGTTATGTGCAAGGCACGGACCGTCTGGATGTGGACGGCGCCTATACCGAGCACACCGGGGGGGACGGCATCACGCAGTCGACCCGGATGAGCACCACCGTTCGGGGCCATCTCAACCTCAAGGGCCAGGCAGACACCGGTATTCTCGGCGGCACCTTTGTGGACACCCATATCGGGCCGGAAGTTCTGGCTGCCGGCATGAGCGACGACCTGGTGGTCGGGGTGGGAGTCCGGACCACGGTGGCGGGCGACCTGTGGCTGTGCGGCCTGATGGGGATGGAGGAGAAGCTCGGCATCGCGGCCGTGGATGGGGCACTGGTCGAGCTCTACGGGATATCCTTTGAGCGGGAATACGGTGCCGGACTGCACAACGCCGGTGCGGTGAATTTTTCCGGCCCGACATTTGTGACCCAGGCTGCGGGCTTCCGCCAGCTTCTCAAGGCCATGTCGGGTCCCCGCAATCTGGTCCCGGGTGCCGGCGCGCCCGCGGGCGGAGCCAGTGCCTCCCCTCCCCCGGCCGCACCCGGTGCCGGGTCCGCCGGCATGCTGGCGGATCCGTCCCTCGCCACCGGTGCCGACGAGATCGCCGGGGTGGAAGACGCACAGGATGGCGGGCGGATCCTCAGGGTGGTCGCGGACGTGCCTGGGGATGTGCCCCCGGCCCGCACTTCGGATACGGCGGACAATCTGAACGATGCCCAGCGGCTGGCCGAGCTGAACGAGGCTGCCGAAAACGGCGGATCTGCGGAGGATGCGGCGAAAGTGAGGGACGAGTTCCTCCGGCGGGTCAATGCCGAGGTAGACGTAGATGTGGCGGACCAGCATCTGGTCGTCGTCGAGGACGCTTCAGGCGAACGAACGGTGACCGTTACGGACGGGAGTGCTTACGACAACCCGGACTGGCAGGATGACTTCGCCGGCCAGCAGATAGACTATCCGGACACGCAGCATGTCGACCAAGCTGGGGACGGCGCGAACCCTCCCGCTGCAGTGGGTGCCCCGCCCGCCCCTGCGGGAGGTGATGGGGCCGGGCCCGACATCCCTGAGCGGCGCTACCGGCTAAATCAGCCACGGATTTTCGAAGATCCAAAGACGTTCGATTACGCGGAAGTGATGGACTATGTGGGCCGCGGCCGGTGGGATAAACTGTTGAGCGACGGCCCGAGCAGTTCCACCGATGGCCATGCCTATGCGCTCATTCTGGATGTACAGAATCAGTCGCAGACCTATGTAGACAACGTGGTGGCCAGGCTGGTCGATTCGGATCCGACTTTCTACAACGCGTACAATCTCCAGGATGCCAACCTGGGCCGGGGGGATCAGTACAGAAGCCTGAGCGCATTGAGTGATTCGCTCCCCAAAGATCAAGCGAATATCGGGCGCGTCGCAGACATCCAGAAAGCCATGGCGGACATCAGGGAAGGAGTTCATTCCCGGTTGTATGCGGGACTGGAGACCGCCGAGACGGTGTATACCCTCAGGTTCCCCTTGGCCGACAATGTGGACAAGAACGCACTCATCACCCACCTTACGAACCGGCAACAGGCAGTGATGGACGAGATGGCGCCGCTGATGGCACAGGACGGAGCCTCAGAACAGGTTCAAGCACAAATCCAGCGACTCAACCAAGAATACATGGCTGTTTCCACCACACTGCAGACGGTCGAGGGCGGCTACGACCCGATCCACTACCTGGATGGCATGATCTCTCTCCGCACGCAAACCGACGGACCCGATGGAGCGGAGGCGTACAAGGCCGTTCAGGTAGACGTTGAAAATCTGATCGATTCCATGACTCCGATCCGGCAGACTCTTGCGGACCCCGACACGACGGGTGTGGCCCTCACCCAATTTGACTTCGCGGCGACTTCCGATCCCGAGACCATGAATGTCATCACCGCAAACCGACACACCTTGAGCGACGCAAGCACCCGAGCCAGAACCCAGGCACAGTACATTCTGACAGAGGCGGGGGTCGGGAGATTCACGAGCGAGGTCTCTCCCTACACCCTGTCTCCCACGCAGGTTGAGGAAATGCTGAATGCCGAGCTGGCATCTTTGCCCGATACCCCCGAAAATGCCCAGCGGATTCAGGAACTGAACAATGCCCTTGTGACGCTGGACCAGCGCATGAAAAACATTATGGGCGACGCCCTTCTCTGGGTTGAACAGACCGGGGTGGATGCGCCGCAGGCTCTGTCGCCCGATGCCCGCCAGAAATCCGCTCAGGTGGCCTGGACGTTTTCGCAGAAGTCCGACACTCATCTGCAGGCGGCCATAGGAAGCGGAGATACGTATGATCTCCATCTCTCCAATTTGTATGATCTTGCGGCCCGGGACCTCCGCAAGGGTGTAGACCCCACCGAGACCCTGGAGGGGCTGAGCCAGGCCACCCACCTGGATCCGGAGATTCGGCGGGCTGCCCAAACCGTGCTGGACGATATGCGCGGAGCATATGGCGGTCCGATAACGGATATGGCACTGACTCCAGGGGTGCTGGAAAATGCGATCTATCCCCGGGCCACGGGAGACCCCGCGCTCAACATCGCCGAGCACCTGCCGGATTACTGGAATCCGAAGCTTCTCTCCGGGGACATCGAGCCGGCCCAAAGCGGCACCAAAAAATGGTGGAAAGTAATGAAGGGGACCAAGAAGCGGGTTAGAAACGTCCTGACCTCGTTGCAGGGCATTCATGCCCCGGATCGCTTCAAGGGGGCATGGCAGCACTCCATGCTGACGGCAGGCTCCAGCGGTGCCGATGGCGCGCCGCGCCGGCTCGGGAATTTTCCCCCGGAAGTGCAGAGCAGCGTGGCCACATTCAGGCAAAACAAAGCAAAAAATGCCGCAAACGCTCCTACTTCTACGGGTTCTTTGAACCATCCGGACGATGTCCGTGATGCTGCCCGGCAGAACCTCAATATCACTCCCTCGCAACTCGTCCCCGACACCCCCCGCCCCGGGGCGGGCCAGAATCCCGACAGTCTGGAGGACACACTTCCGCCTGCACCCCTTGATCAAGCTGAAGGTTCGGGTGCGCCTGTGTCGGACAGGGGGCCAACGGACATCGATGAGCTGGTTGATGATCCAGTCGACAGTAACGTTCTGCAACCCACCAGCAAGCACGAGGCCTGGCTCGATGCGATGGAGGCGTTGATTCCCGAGATTGGACAGGGGGTTCCCGAGGAGCAGGCGAGGGTCGAGAGAAATCTCTGGAATCAAATCGGATCCGATTTGATGGACGGGTATGACCCGATGCATACCTATGGGCGCATGCGGTTGAGTGCCGAGGCAGATGGCGCCATGTCGGCCGATGCCCAGTATGCCTATCTGCGCGTGTTGGACGCCATCAGGCACCTGGAAGCAGACCCCGACCTGCAGCATGTCGATTACAAGAGAGCCATGAGCGAGTGGAACGACTTAGCCAATAAGGATCAGGCGGCTCCCAACAAGGCGGCATATTTTCATATGCAGGAGGGCACCCGAGTCTCCAATCGGGCGGCCCAGGACGTGCTTAAGCGACTCGACCCCACAATTCCCCCGGAGGAGCTCCAGCGGATGGAGTTCGAAGATGCTATCAATCGCATCACGATAATCTACCGAACTGCAGCTGAAAACGACGACACCGCGAAGACTCGGGAGATTTCAAGCCTGCTCGACTCTCTTGACGATCTGATGCAAGAACACTTGGCTTACCGCCAGGAGCAAGCCGCGGTTGCGCGCGCCAAGGCCAACGAGCCTCTCGCACACCAATACGACTACAAGCGGGTACTAAATCGCATCGACAGTAGAAATTATCAGGTGAGTGAACTTCAGGTCAATCCAGATACCGACCCGCGTAGGGCCGAATTGACGGCCACGCAGAAGGAGACCTGGAACGCGATCTGGAGACGTCTGAAAAAGAAGAACATCGATCCACAGCGTACGGCGGAGGATTTCCTGGCTGCTGCAAAACTGAGCGAGCGTCCGCAGGACGAGATCAATCTCTATCAAAACATCCTGAACGAAGTTGTGGCCATCAAGAGAGATCCAAGATCCCTGAGCATGCAACCATTTCCGGACCAGAACAACCGGCTTCATGTGCTGAACGATCTCTACGATACCCGGGACAGACTCGCGGCCGAGCAGGCCCAGCTCGACGTACTGGATCCCGAACAAGCCGATCGATACAGAGCACTTGAGTTTGAGATCAAGACCTATGATCTGCTCGCAGAGCGCACGAAGCATGGCTATAACCCGCTGGTTGCGATCGAAAACTTGCGGAATGATGCCGAGGAGCTCGGGGAGGTTTCTGCAGAGCTGGAAACACTCCGGCGGATCGAGGCCAACCTCCAGGAGCTGTTGGAGGGCCCGGATGCACAACTGGCAGAGGCTGTGGATTGGGTCAGGGCCGCCGAGAAGCAACGGGCCGATGACCTGGCAGATGGCAATCAATCATCCGCAGCCAAGATGAAAGAGTCTCTGGACCAGATTGACGAGCATGCGCGGCGGGTTCTGCAGCAGGCTCTGCGGGATGTCCGATCTGATCCTAGTCAGCCTCTCCCGAACGCTATGCAAACGGAAATAGTAGACAAAGCCAACTATTACCACGCGAGGGTGCATCTTCTCACGATGATCGAAGATAACGCAACGGCCAGCAAGCACGAGAATGCCGCCCGCCTGAGAACGGCACTGGATGAGCTGGACGCATATCCGGAGGCCCTTTTACGGGACACATTCGTTAATGCTGAGGCACAACGGATCGCGAATCAGAGAAAACTTGGGGCTAATCTCGACCCGGACGACTACGTCAACCAGATGATTCCCTACCTCGATAATGCGCGTGAAAGGGCGAGGAAGAATAAACTCGCCGGGGAGCCCTATGAGCTGGATGTCCTGGAAGCGGATCTATGGGATACGATTCTGAGGCGGACGGAATCAGATGAATACGACCCCTTGGCCACGGCGGAAGATCTCTTCGCAACCGTAATGATCACGATCCACGACCGCACGGGGGCAACGCCTGATGATATAGAAGCCGAATTGCTGGTCTATCAAAAAATCTTCGATATTGTTAAATATGAGATCCGGCCGAACGTCCCGGCGAGGGGACAAGTTGGCGAGGCCTGGGACCTCGCCAGAGCACCGACGGTGTTCAGACCGGCCGATCCGAACGCAGTCATCCCCCCGCTGGACGAGCCTGTTCCCACCGTTCAAATCATTCTCAACAACGCATTGAGTTCGGATGCGTTTCTTGACGAAGCAGTGCGCAGGCAAGAGTCCGGTGGAGTAGAGTCTGTTGAGGAGTGGTTCGGGTCCCAGAGCGCGCGGCTTGATCAAATGCGGGAGGGGGACGGCGATCTTATGGTCCAGCCCGGTGGGGGAGCCCGGGACCTGCCCCCCAACTGGAATCGGCCTGCCGAGATCCACAACCCGCAGCCGAAGCTGGACTCCAGCGGCGCCCGCTGGGCAAACGACGGCTCGGCTGCAGAAGGTAGCGGGGGACCGGCCGCCTGGGACTATACGGAAGGGTTTCCTGAGGTACCCGTCCGCGAGAAGCCCCGGCCCGACAGCGGTGGGGCCCCTTCCCCAAGCCAGGATCTGAGTCAGCAGCGGCCCCTGCCGGAGATTCTGGACGAGTTTTCAGAGCCGCCAGGACCCGAGGATCTGGCTCGGAAACCTCTATACCCGGAAGATTCCACAAGACCGACAGCTCCGGAACGGCACGTCTTGAGCACAAATTTTGCAGGACATCCGCCGGACACACCTGAGGGGAAATACTACATTCAGGTCGACGCGGGGAGTTTATGGGGAGTAGACCCCGACCATGCATTGCGCGTGACTCATCCGCACACCGGGGCGTTGATGGATCCATCCGAGTATGAGATTCGTGTGGGGGAATGGGTGGGTCAGGCGACATACAACCCGGTGACCAAGGAAAGCAAGCCACCGCCGTTTCAGGTGCACGATGTCTTTGATGGCACAATGGCCGGCCCACCGACCGATGAGAGAGAAGTCGATCAGTTGCTTGAGTTTGCGCGAGCTCGCGACAGACCTCGATATCCTGATCCCGACGATATCGCGGAACCATATTCTGGCCGAAGGCAGCTGAACCTGGATGCGGTGCTTGATGCGCTTCCCCCTGAGCAACTTGACGAGGCTGGAGCGGCTGCAGGCCCCAATTCAGGAGGGGTATTCTATCCGCCGGAGGTTTCCGGCCCCGACAGAGACTTCCCGGCAGAACTTGCGGAGGGGGTGACCATGCGCGACCGATACCGGGACCTTGCCAGCGCACACACCGCCACGCCTGATGCCGAGATCGGCTCCGTGCGAGGTGCCGACTACGTGCTCGCTCCGCCGACTGCCTCAGTTGTCCCGGAGGTTCCGACTCGGACTTTTGCGGAGGATCCCGTGGGGTGGATCGACTCCAAATTGGAAAAAGGCCAGCGCCTGCCTATAATCCTGCTTAAGCAGGCGGAGCAAGATAATATTATGACCGGGGCCCCCTTTAAAGTCGGGAAGCCGGACCGGCACCGTCGGCGAACCGGTAGACGCCGACGAATGGCCGAGATCCCCTTGAAAGCCGGAGAATATATTGTGGAGGCCGAGCGGCGCAACGGCGAAATAGCCAGAATGGTGTTCCAGGGCGAGGCTACGTTCTATGCGGATCTCAGAGCATGGCTCGCACAGATCCAGTAGCCCTAGAAAGCATCCGGCCATTGACAGGCCAGGCCGCACGCTACGGGGAAGTCCGCAGGCCGGGTAGCCGATCCGCCTGCGTACGCCCCGGCTTGTCCTGTAGCCGCCCTGCCCCCTGCTTGTGCCGGACCGTTCCTATATGACTGCTTGAGGTTTTGTCCTGGATATTGGCGTGCCCATGCAATTTGAGTTCCTGGACTCCCGTCCGATGCCCGCACTTGGCATCTGTTCCGGGCTCAGCGCAGGCCTGGCAAGGAGCAGAACCGCAGTACCGGAACGGGTAGTTGGCCCATCTGCCAACCCGGACGACAGGGGACCGTCTGCTCTGGCCGCGGGGTCCCGGTCCGGACCCTCAGCAATGCACCGCGGCTGGACTCATGCCGTTCTCTCGGGTCGGGCGGAGCTTTGCGGCCGCTGCGACGGGAAGAGTTCGCGCATCCCTGTCGGGGCGGTCCGGCCCTCGATCGGAGATTGTAGGAACAAGAAACCGCAAATTTTTGTCCAAATGACCCTGTTTGATAACATATGAGATTAGAAAAGATATTTGTATTTTTGCAAAACCCAAACGCCTGTGCTAGATTCCGCTTTGCGATATTTGCGGCAAGCCCGCCGGTGGTATTGCGGAGTGGACCGATGGGAAATCAGCCAGCCCGAGTTTTCTGCATGATGGCTGTCATGAATCCAGTCGGCGGGCGCACCTTTTCGGACCCGAGAAGGCGGATGTCGTTCATCTTGCGACCCGGCCGTCCCCGTCGGCGCGAGATCTTTCCAGACACCTGTCCTGGAGCCCGACCCGGTGCGATCCCGGGGGTCGGGGTCTCTTTCAGTTCCGGAAATTCGCTTCACGATGCACAGCCGGCCCCGGCACCACGGATTGCCAACGGGCCCGCGCGGGGCACAAGAAACCAAACAGGAACGGAGAAACTTCCATGAGTAATTGGGATGCAGAGGGGAACCTGAAATTCACTGCCGATTCCATCGACCTGCCTGTGGGACGCTTTCAGGATTTTACACCCGGCAGGGAAGTCGGCAGCGACTGGAATGCAGGCCATGACCGGCCCAGAAACCCTGTGCTGCCGCAGTCGGCGACACTCCCCTATCCGGCCCCGAGTCTATTTGACGTCCGGCGCCACCTGTCCGCGCTGGGGCAGCGTTTGATGGGGGTGGGAGCGGACTCGATCCCCGACCGTGCGCGGACCCAAATCTATATGAATGATCCGAATCGGGCGCGCATCCTGACCGGCCCGTTGCAGCTGGAAGACTCGGCTGCGCCGCGGCTGACCGCACAGGAACGCTATCAGCTGGACTGGGCTTTGTTTTCCCTCCGCCATGCCGTGGGACGTTAGCCGCATGACCCTGTGTACCGCCCTGCTTCACGAACGACCGGGGCCGGGTTGCGGCCCCCGGACCTGGCACCCTTTTGCGGCCGGCCATCTGCGACACCGGCCGAAGGGGTTTCCCCGACGGTGGCAGGCTGACAACATGCCGGGATTCTAGCCATGTCGGAAGGTCGCACTCTTGTCCATCCCCTGGCTATCACGCTGGGTTCCCGACCGCTTGATGTCCCGGGCCGGGGCTACATGCTTTGCGCTTCCGTCATCTTTCCCTTCCGCCTGGCAGACGGTCAGCCCGTTCTCCCGGCCGATTGGTATCAGGCCGTCAGTGTTTATGGCGGCCCCATGACGATCCCTGATTCCCTTGCCCCGCTTCCGGGCGCCGAACTCATGGTGTTGGGCACGGCGGCTCGGCTAGAGGAGGACCAGCGGAAGGCTTTCCTGCGCTGTGGCTCCCTGTCTCGTCGTTTCATCCTGCAGCGGGACCCGGAGGCACCGGACGCGCCGCTCTTGCTCGACCCCTCCTCGGCAGCCTGGCACGAGGCCGACAATCCCATCGGGCGCGGAGGTCCGGAAGACGAGCGTACGCCCTTGATCCTTGATGAGGATGACCCGGAACAGCCGGTCTGGCTCGGCGCGACCCCGATCGATCATCCTCTTCGTTCACGCCTCGTCGGCACGGTCGATGCCGCATCCGGTGCCGGCTGGCCCCGGGATGCCAACCCCGCGGTACTCTGCGATACGCATCCCCGGTTACAGGCCGAGTCCTTCCATCCCGGCGACAGCCTGGCCTTTGCGGGGCTGGCGGGAGCGGACATCGAAACCACCCTCCCCCCCTATCGCGTATCGATCACTTCCGGCTGGCATGAAGCGCGCGTCGTGGCAGAAACCACCCGGATTCACTGCGTGACACTGATTCCCGAAGCCGGACTTGGTGCCACGATCTGGCGGACCGGCATCGCGTTGAAGGACGATATTCTTGGCGAGAAGGTCATTCTGCTGATCGCGGCACTCGAGGATGTGGGAGACCCCGTTCGGGAGCCGGAATATTGGGGGAGCCTCGCGGTCGAGCGGTGGACGGACCCGGTGCAGGTGCTGGATGACCGGCCCTTCCTCCCGGCTGCACTCGCGGCCGCTGTGAAACTTCCGTTCGGGCCTCCGCCCGCCGATGATCCAATGGCGACGCGCCATGCGGCGGCAGAAAAATGGATGCGCGAAGAAACCGGCTTTCCGGAGGAGAACCCCTTCACCAATTCCGCCCCTGAAGAGATGAAGGCCGTCGAAGAGGCCACCGAAGCGGTTTCCGACGAGGAGGATACGCCCGATCCGAACGCCATGGGTGATATTGCCAAGGCCGCACTTGCCGCCGGCAAGCGCAGGCATGCGGAGGCTGGTTTTCCGGAACGCGACGCCCCGCCCGAGCAACGCCCTCCCAAGCCGCGCGGTGAGCGCCTCGAAGCCGAAATTGCCCTGCGGCTGTCCCGGGCCTATCAGACTCCTGTGGAAATCAAGGCTGCCGAGCAGGTGGAGGCCCACGCTTCGGACACGATCGACGCCGAAACCTTTCTGGCCAAACTCGCCGACGGCCGCCAGATCAATCCGAATCCGCCGCTGTTCTGGCCGGCCCTGCCCGAAGAGGAAGCATCCGTTTTCGGTGCCCGGCTTATCGAACGCCTGACCGCCGAGAATCTGGAACGCCACTTGGATGTCTCCGGTGCCGTGGTCGATCAATCCGGCAGTCTGGCGGAAGGGGGGGAAGACCTCCCGCCCGTGTCCGGGCGGAATCTGGACGGTCTGCTGGCCGAGGAAACCGCCTGGCGGGGCGTGCGGTTCATCAACTGTGAGTTTTCCGCCGCAAGTTTCGCGGGCGGAAACTTCGAGGGATGCGAATTCGAAGACTGCATCTTCGACCGGGTCAACCTGTCGCGGGCCACTCTGACCGGATGCAGGTTCGCCCGCTGCGCGTTCCAGGACATGCAGCTGGTCGAGCCCGTCTGGATGACCTCCACCTTTGAGAACTGCACCTTCGAGCGGATGGTGCTGACCGATGGGGCGACACGCGATCTGACCTTTACCGGCGGATCCTGGCACGGGGTGCAGTGGGTGGAAGGGTTGATGGTCGAGACCACACTGTCCGGAACCGACATGGAGGAAGTCACCTTCCTAAACACCCACGCTCCCCACACCCATTTCGAGCGCCTCCGGATGTTCAAGGTCATGGCCATGTCCCGGGGCTTTCCAGGAAGCACATTCGAGGATATCGAGGCCGAGACCTGTGGATTTCTCAATGGCTATCATTTTGACGAGTCGAAATTCTCCCGGGTTCGCTTTGTCGAGACCGGCTTCACGGCGGCGGTGTTCAAGGATGTCCGCTTCTCCCCGGGATGCCAGTTCACCAATTGCGACTTCACCGGCGCGAGTTTTGAGAATGTCGAACTGTCCGGGGTTCGATTCCTGCAATGCCCGATGACCACCAGCCAGTGGCTGAACAGCAAGGCAGCCGATGCATGGTTCATGGGAGGGATGCTGCGGGGGGTGGATTTTGCAGATACCGAACTGGCCCGGGCGGTGTTCGCGGACGCCGATCTCGAAGAGACCAAATTCCAGCCGGACAGGACCATCGGAGCTGATTTCCGGGGCACTGTCCGGATGCTAGGATAGCCTGAACGGGGGAATGAGTGATGAGCGAAGAAACCGAACCCGAACCGGAAGGCGAAGGCCAGACCCCGGAGGATCCGCCGGAGGCCGCGGGCAACGAGAAGACGGAGACTGCCGAGGACACCGGGAGCGGCGGGGATTCTGAACTCGACATCAACCGCCTGTTCCGCAACGAAGGCCTGATTTCGCATGTGGATCTCCGTGTGGAAGTCGCCCGGGAGTGGCGGCGGACGGTCGTGGGCGATAGCAATATCAAACTCCAGGAGGTCAACTCGCATATACGGGGCGGTCTCGTCGAGATGCGGGGCAGCCGGGACCGGACGGTCGGGGGCAATTACGAGCGACGTGTTGGCTCGGATGAGGTGTTCGCCGTCGGCGCTTCGATCGACGAGCGTGTCGAAGGTGGGGTGACCCTGAACGCCGAATCGGAAAGCGACTGGATCATCGGCGGCGCCTACGTCAACACCATCGTCGGCCCCTATCTGCGCCTCACGGCCTGGGCGGATTTCATGGCTTGGGGCGGCTGGCTGGAGGTCGATACCGCCCGGGTTGAAATCGCCAATCTGATGATCCGCGCGGAGTTTTTCTACCTGCATCTGGCGGGCGCGCGGATCACCTGCGCCTACGGGCTGATGGATGATTTTGTCAACCGCATAGAAAATTTCGGCGTCGGTGCCGAGGCCCATGGCGTAGACCTGACGGCCAGCATGCCCGGTGGCGGGATAACAGTAGAGCTGTAAAAATGTCTCAACAAGAGAGTTAGAAAAATGCCTGAAGAAACCAACCCAGAAGACGATGACACTCCCGAAGTGGGCTGGAGGCCCGGGGAAGCCACCACTCTGGACGCCTTGCTGGCCTTTGCGGACAAGTCAGACGCCCAAGCGGATGAAACCGGGAGGCCTTGGGAGCCCGGCCACGAGCTGGTGATTTCCGGCCGTGGCGGGCTGATTTCGCGAGACCGCCGTCAGGTCGTGGTCGCCCAGGGCACCTACGAGGATTATGTCGGTCGCAACCGGACGGCCGTAGTGACCGGCAACTACACCGACAAGGTGGACCAGGACAGGACCACGGCGATCAAGAAAGGGGAGAAGACCCCCGAAGGGCTGACGGCCGTATGGGGAGACGACAGCCTGACCGTCGAGGGAAACGCGGACATGGGCTTCGGCAACCGCATGATCATGATGAGCGGACAGGTCAACCGGACCTGGATCGGCCCGATCACCCGCCTGATCGGCCAGGAAGGCACGATCTGCGGCGGGGCGTTTGTGCGGACTTTCGTGGGTCCTGCGGCGACCATGGCGGCCATCATCTCGGGCGACGTCTATCTTGGCTGCTCCCGAATCTCGGGCGCGCGGGTTCTGATCGGGGCCATCAATTATCGTTCGGCCGAAGCGGCTTGCTGGAATACCGGCTATTACGGCCGCTTCACCCATTTTACCCTTGAACCTCTGGTCAGTACCCCGGCCTCCGAAGCCCCGACCAAGAACATGGCCGCCAAAGTATTGAAAATTGCGATGGCCGTCTGCCCCTTCGTCGATATCGGCGTAGGCATTGCTTCTTTCGGAATTGGAATCGTGGCGATGATCGGCTCCCCGATCATGCGCGCGGTCCGGAAAAAGAAGAGAGTTGCGCCGCCGATCGGCCCCCCCCGAACAAAAATCCGGAACGGCGTGTCCATACAGACTGCTGCCCAGCAGATCATGACCTGACAGTTCCGGTCGTGCCTCGCTCAGCTGGGGCACCGGAATTCTGGCGGATGGCTATGGCCCTCCCCCTGGAATGGCAGGCAAGAACGCGCGACTGCGGCAGGGCCGCGATCCCGGGAAGTATCTCGCCCCGCTCCGTCTATGTGGCCGCATGCACGCCGCGGGCGACCGCCCGTGCGACACAATCCGCGGCGGCCGAACCCAGGCGCGCGAGGGTGCTCGCGCGCAGCCGGGTCAGGCGCTTGGCGCCGGAGGCCAGCGCGAACACCACATCTCCGTCGAACAGTGTGTGCGACGGTCGCACCGCGCGCGCATAGCCGTCCTGGGCGGCGCGGGCGAGCCGGGTGCACTCGGCGGTGTCGAGATCCGCATCGGTCGCAACCACCCCGACCATGGTGTTGAAGGCCATCGGTCTTCCGGCCGCAAGGGACGTTTCCGGGGGTGTCGGGTCCATCGCGACGGCCAGGGTCTGGGGATCCGGGCGGATGCCGCCAAACTCCGCATTGATCTCCAGCGGCCAGGCCCAGAAAGTTCTGCCATCCGCCATATAGGGAGAACCGGCCGGATTGGCGACCACCAGCGCACCGATCGTGATTCCGTCCACAACCAGCGAGGCCGAACCGAGCCCGCCCGGCCCGGTGCCTGCCGTGGCCCCCCTCCCCGCCCCGGCGGCCCCCAGCGCAAAGTCGGGCTTTGCTGCCGCCAGGGCCCGGGTTCCGAGCCCGGCATAGGGCGGACGGATGCCCCAATCCTTGTGGCCGCCATTGGCAAGGTCGTAAATCACCGCCGCGGGGACGATCGGTACCACCGGCGTGCCGGGCCGGATCCGCAGCCCGTCCCCCGCCGCCGAGAGTTGTGCGGTGACCGCATCGGCGGCGGCCAGGCCAAAGACCGAGCCTCCGGTCAGCACGACCGCATGCACCATCCCGACCAGATTGCCGGGCCGGAGCGAATCCGTTTCCCTCGTGCCGGGTGCACCGCCGCCGACATCGCAACCGGCCCGCATCCCGGCTCCGGCCCGGATCACGGTGACGCCGCTGCGTGCCTTGCGTGATTCTGCGTTGCCGACCTGGATGCCGGCGACATCGGTGATGAGGTTGCGGGGCCCCGGCTGTACGGATCGGGTTCTCAGCCGAGCCACGCCAGCAACCGGACGATTCGTTTCATGCGCGGGCTGAACAGTTTCGGTGTGTAGTAGCTCCCGGCCATGCGCTTGCTGATTTCGCCGAAAGTCGGATAGGGAGAGACATACCCGGCCACCGTCCCGATCTTCATCCGCGCCGATACCGCCAGGGCCCAGAGCTGGATCATCTCCCCCGCCTGTACGCCGACGATCGAGGCGCCCACCACGCGTCCGGAGGGATCGAGCATCGCCTTGGCGAGACCCTCATCCGCCCGCTCCGCCTGGGCGCGGTCATTCTCCGCATACGGCCAGCGCAATATCTGGCAGCCGTCGCCCCAGCGCTCCTGGGCCTGCATTTCGGACAGTCCGACATGGGCCATCTCGGGATCGGTGTAGGTCACCCACGGGATGTGGTCGGTGCGCGCCTTGGCGCGCATGCGGAACAGGGTGTTGCGGATGGCGATGCCGGCATGGTAGCCGGCGACATGGGTGAACTGGTAGCTGCCGGCCACATCCCCGATCGCGTAGACGCGCCGGTTGGAGACGCTTCGCAGGGTGGCGTCGACCTCAATGCCGCCACGGACGTGCTGGATGCCTCCGGCATCGAGCTGAAGTCCGTCGAGATTGGGCCGTCGGCCGGCCGCGACCAGCAGATGCGATCCGTCGAGGGTCTCGCCGCCCTCGAAAACCACCACGAACCGCCCGTCGCGCTGCCCGACCTCGGTGATTTTCACTTCCTCGCGGATATCGATCCCCTCGGCACGGAGCTGGGCAAGCAGGACGGGAGCGAGTTCCGGGTCGTCCCGTCCCAGTGCCCGGAACGCTTCGAGCACGGTCACCTCGGCCCCCAGGCGCCGGTGGGCCTGCGCCATCTCCATGCCGATCGGGCCGGCACCAATGATGATCATCCGGTCCGGACGGACGGCATTGTCGAAGACCGTCTCGTTGGTGAGATAGGGCACCTTGTCCAGTCCCGGAATCGGCGGTGCCGAAGGCGAGGATCCGGTCGAAACGATATAGCGGCGGGCCCGGATATGGGTCTCGCCCGCCTGCACTTCCCGTGGCGAGACAAACCGCCCCTCGGCCTGGATCACCTGGACGCCCAGCCCCTCGAACCGCTCGACCGAATCATGCGGTGCGATCGCGGCGATCACGCCCCGGACATGATCCCGCACCTTCCCCCAGTCGACATCCGGCTCGTCGGCGGCCACGCCGAAGGGCCCGCCGGTGCGGTGGGCATGGGCGTGCTTGCCGGCAGCAAGCAGTGCCTTGGAGGGAACGCATCCGTAATTGAGGCAGTCGCCGCCCATTTTCGCGCGCTCGATGAGCACCACCGAGGCTCCCATCTGCACGGCACCGGAGGCCACCGAAAGTCCGCCCGAGCCGGCCCCGATGACACAGAGGTCCGGCCGCAACACCTTGTCCATCAGACCGCCTCCCGCGCGGGGAGGTTCGGAACCTCCGACCTTTTGCAGTGTTCAGGTTTTCCGTTCATTTTCTTCCCCTTCGGTCCCTCCCCCGCCCGGGGGCAGGAAACCGGTGTTTTCCCCAGGATGCGGGGGATGGAGTCGGCGACCCCTCTTCCTTTTTGTGCCGTGCGGCTCAGCCTCCGGCCCGGGAGCTCCGGCCGCGCAGTTTCTTGATCACCAGGGGCAGCACCGCAAGCACACAGAGTCCGAGGATCGGCCCCAGGATATTCGGCTCATAGAGGATGCCCAGATCGGGCGTGCCGCCGCGGGCGATGACCTCATCCACGCCCGCTCCCACCCAGGTGTAGACACCGGTGCCGGGAATGATGCCGACCAGCGTGGTCCAGACATAGGTCCGGAGCCGCACCCCGAGCAGGGCGGAGGCGAGATTGATGGCAAAAAATGGAACCGCCGGCACCAGCCGCATCAGCAGCATGAAGGAGACCTCGTTCTCCTGGAATTCGGATTCCACCTTTTTCAGCCAAGGTCCCGCCTTCTGCACCAGCATGTCACGCAGGGCCGTCTTGGCGGCCAGATAGATGACCGTGGCACCGATCGTGGCACTGACCACCGTCGCGGCGGTGCCCAGATAGAGGCCGAACAGGAATCCACCGGCGATGGTCAGCCAGATCGCGCCCGGCACCGAGAAGGCGACCGCCAGGATGTAGATCCCGGCATAGACCAGCACCGCGAAGGCGAGATTGCTGTCGCGCCATTCGGCGAGTGCGGTGCGGTTCTCGCGGAAGGACTCAAAATTCAGGTAGTCCCCGAAAAAATAGAACCCTGCGGTGCCTCCGGCCACGACCACGGCGACAAGCATCGCCTTGCCCCAGCTGAATCCACCGCTTTTCGCCCCGGGGATCTTGTCTTGCGGGTCCATTTGCACTTCCTGTCAGTCGAATTGCCGGACTATGCCACATCGGAGACGCCGCCGCCACGCGCAGGGGCCCGGACGGCCTGCCCGATCTGCGGTAGATTCGGTCCCCCGCCCTGCCATCCGTGGAGGCTCCCCTGCCCCATCCAGCCCGGCCCGCGCCCGGCCCGCTTGCGGGCCTGCGTGTTCTTGACCTCGCCTCCGTGATCCTCGGCCCGTTCGCCACCATGCTTCTGGGCGATCTCGGGGCCGAGGTGATCAAGGTGGAGCGCCCGGAAGGCGACAGCAGCCGGCATGTCACTCCGGGCCGCCATCCCGGCATGTCGGGCACGGCCATCAACCTGCATCGCAACAAGCGCAGCATTGCCCTCGACCTGCGCAACCCGGCCGGCAGGGCCGCGCTGCTCCGCCTCGCCGGCTCGGCCGATGCGCTGATCCACAACATCCGCCCGCAGGCGATGGCCCGGCTCGGCCTCGACTATGCCGCGCTCCAGGCCGCCCGCCCGGACATCGTCTACTGCGCCTGCACGGGCTATGGCAGCGGCGGCCCCTATGCCGGCCGGCCGGCCTATGACGATCTCGTCCAGGGAGCTTCCGGGGTGGCCTGCCTGATGGGCCGCGTGCATGGCAAGCCGGAATATGTCCCCGTTGCCCTCTGCGACAAGACCGTTGCCATGGCCGCGGTCAACGCCCTTCTGGCCGCCCTTCTCCACCGCGCCCGGACCGGCGAGGGACAGGAGGTCGAGGTGCCGATGTATGAGACGATGGTCGCCTTCAACATGGCCGAGCATGTCTGCGATTCGGTCTTCGAGCCGCCGGAAGCCCCTTTCGGCTATCCCCGGGTCCTCTCTCCCGGGCGGCACCCCTACCCGACCCGGAACGGCCATCTGTGTCTTCTGCCCTATACCGACCGCCAGTGGCGGGCCTTCTTCCGGATCATCGACCGCGAAGCCCTGGCGGAAGACCCGCGCTTCCGCCATCTCGCGGGCCGCACGCAGCATGTCGATGAGCTCTATCGCATTGTCGAGGAGGAGGTTGCCCGGCGCAGCACCGAGGAATGGCTCGAACTCTGCGAGCAGGAGCAGATTCCGGCGATGCCGGTGCTCGATCTCGCCGATGCGCGCCAGGATCCGCATCTCGCCGCAAGCGGGTTTTTCACCGTCCGCGAACATCCGAGCGAGGGGCGCTATCTCTCGGTCGGCATCCCGCCGCGCTATTCCCGCACGCCCTGCGCGGTGACCCGCGATGCGCCGAGGCTCGGCGAGCATGGCATCGAGATTCTCCACGAGGCGGGGTTCGGGGAGGAGGAGATTGCGGCCCTGCAGGAATCCGGGGCCTTGGGGGACGGTTCCGCCGGCTGAGTCCGTCGTCCATCCCGGCGGCCATCTTGCCCTGCGGGACGCAACGCGTAATCTGCCTTCAAGCACAGACCAAAAGAAGCAGTGCACGAGCAGGAAAATGACCCGGAAAATGACCGGCAGCGGCGCGGCCCGGCAGGCCGAACGACTGCCCCTCAAGCCCCCCAAGGCGGGGGGAGGAAAACCGACCGGCAACGGGGCGGGCCGGCAGACCCGGGTGCGATATGGCGCCGAGGACATCGATGTCCTGGAGGGGCTTGAGCCGGTCCGGCGCAATCCCGGCATGTATGTGGGCGGGCGCGATGCGCGGGCCCTCCACCATCTGGCGGCCGAAGTCCTCGACAACGCCATGGATGAGGTGGTCGCCGGCCATGCCACCCGGATCGACGTCACACTGCAGGAAGATGGCTCGCTCGAGGTCCGCGATGACGGGCGCGGCATCCCGGTCGACGCCCATCCCCGCTTCCCCGACAAATCCGCCCTCGAGATCGTGCTCACGACCCTGCATGCGGGCGGCAAATTCCGCCGTGGCGAACAGGGCCCCTACCGGGTCTCGGGCGGTCTGCATGGGGTCGGAATCTCGGTCGTCAACGCGCTTTCCGTCTGGCTCGATGTGGAGGTGGCGCGCGACCGCAAGCGTTGCGGCATGCGCTTTGCCCGCGGCCAGCCCGAGGGCGGACTCGAGATCCGCGGCACGGTCAGCAACCGCAAGGGGACCACGATCCGCTTCCTGCCCGATCCGGAGATTTTTGGCGACAGCGCCAGGTTCGAGCCGGTCCGGCTCCATGCCCTGGCCCGCTCGAAAGCCTATCTGTTCCGCGGCGTCACCATCCGCTGGCGTTGCGCCCCGGCCCAGCTGGCGGGCATCGATTCGGTTCCCGAAACCGACGAATTCCGCTTCCCCGGCGGACTCGCCGACTATCTCTCGGCCCGGATCGGCGATGCGGTGACCTTGTCGGAGGCTTTTTTCGAGGGCGAGGCCAAGCTTCCCTCCGGCACGGTGGAATGGGCCCTCGCCTGGACGCCCGCGAGCGAGTCGTTTCTCGCTTCCTATGCCAATGCCATCGCCACCCCCGAGGGAGGCACCCATGTGGCCGGGCTGCGGGACGCGCTGCGCAAGGGGATCCGCACCCATGGCGAACTCGCCGGCCGGAAGCGGGTCCGCGACATCACCTCGGAGGACATCCTCGCCTCGGTCTCGGCCGTGCTTTCGGTCTTTGTCGAGCAGCCGGAATTTGCCGGCCAGACCAAGGAGCGTCTCGGCAACGACGCGATCCAGAAGCAGGTGGAGAACGCCATCCGCGACCGCTTCGAAAACTGGCTCGGCGGCGACCCGGCCACTGCCGGGCGGATTCTCGAGCATCTCGCGGAAACGGCGGCCGAGCGGCTGCGCCAGCGCCAGGTGCGCGAGACCCGGCGCAAGAGCGCGACCACCCGCCTGCGGCTCCCCGGCAAACTGGCGGACTGTGTCGACTCTTCCTCCCAGGGCACCGAGCTCTTCCTGGTCGAAGGCGATTCCGCCGGTGGCTCCGCCAAGCAGGCGCGCGACCGTCGCACCCAGGCGGTGCTTCCCCTGCGCGGGAAAATTCTCAACGTCGCCAGTGCCGGCGGTGACAAGCTTCGCGCCAACCAGGAGCTGCAGGATCTGCAGCAGGCACTGGGCGTGCGGACGGGCGGCGATTTCGCGGCCACCGATCTGCGCTACGAGCGGGTGATCATCATGACCGACGCCGATGTCGACGGCGCCCATATCGCCGCCCTCCTGATGACCTTCTTCTTCCGCGAGATGCCGGAACTTGTCGGGCAGGGCCATCTGTATCTGGCCCTGCCGCCGCTCTACCGTCTCGCCCTGGGCGACCGGATGCACTATGCCCGCGATGACGCACATCGGGACGCGCTGCTGGAGTCGGAATTCGCGAACGGCCGGGGCAAGGTCATGATCAGTCGCTTCAAGGGGCTCGGCGAGATGATGCCGGCGCAATTGCGCGAAACGGCGATGCATCCGAAGACCCGCCAGCTGGTCCGGATCCGGACCAGCCCGGGCACCGGGGTGGCCGATATCGTCGAGCGGCTGATGGGCCGCAAGCCCGAATTCCGCTACCAGTATATCTGCGAAAATGCCCGTTTTGCCCCGGATCTCGGTGCCTGAAGATAGGGTGGCATTGACAGGAGGGCGGTTTGGCCTCTATCTAGGGGCGACGGGGCCGGAGCGTGGCAGGGAGACCCGAGGTGAAACGCACATTCCAACCAAGCCGCCTGGTCCGCAAGCGCCGGCATGGGTTCCGTGCCCGTATGGCGACCAAGGCCGGGCGCACCGTTATCCGGCGTCGGCGGGCCCGGGGCCGCAAGCGGCTTTCTGCCTGATCCCGACCGCGATGGACGCGGGACCGGGAGACCGGGTGCCCGGTGTCGTGATCGTGACCATGAAACACCGCCGGGATTTCGTGGCCGCCGCCGGCAAGCGTCGGACCGCGCGCCCCGGGGTTGTGGTGCAGGCGCGCCGCCGCGTGGATGACGGGCAACATGTGCGGATTGGCTATACCGCATCGAAAAAAGTCGGCGGTGCGGTTCTTCGCAACCGCGCCAAGCGGCGCCTGCGCGCCGCCGCTGCGGCCGTGATGCCGGAGCTGGGAGAGCCGGGATGGGATTATGTGCTGATCGCGCGGCGCGGGGCCACGGTGGCCCGGCGCTTCGTCAAGCTCACCGAGGATCTGACGCAGGCGGTCCACACCCTGCATGCGAGGCGGAAGCGGTGAGTCCGGGTCTCGCAACCCGTCTCGCGGTCCTGCCGGTACTCCTCTACCGCCACGCCATCTCGCCGCTGCTGCCCCCCTCCTGCCGCTATTTGCCGAGCTGCTCGGAATATGCCCTTCTCGTGCTGCGCGAACATGGCGCGTGGCGCGGCGGCTGGCTGGCCCTTCGGCGCCTGCTCCGCTGCCACCCGCTGCACTGCCTGGGTGGCGGGGAAGGATACGATCCCCCCCCAGGCCGGAGGCAGATTTCCTCATGATGGACGACCAGGGCCGCAATCTTCTGGTCGCCGCGCTGCTGAGTTTCGGGCTGATCGCGGGGTGGACGCTGTTTTTTCCGACCCCGGAAAGAGCCCCGGTCGACCCGGCAACACCCGCAGCCGAATCGGTCGTGGGGCCCGCACCGATCGACACGGCGGCGGTGCCCTCTTCCGAGGGCGGACAGGATGCGGAGCCGGTGGCGGCCCGGGTCGAGATCGAAACACCGTCACTCTTCGGGTCGCTGTCGCTCATCGGGGGCCGGATCGACGATCTCTCGCTCACCCGCTACCGCGAGACCCTTGATCCGGCCTCGTCGCCGGTCCGCCTGCTGCGCCCCTCCGGGCAACTGAATGCCTATTACACGGTGTATGGATGGGTGCCGGTCGGTGCGGTCGGCGCCACACCCGGGCCGAAGACCGAATGGCGGGTGCTCTCCGGCGACCAGCTGACCCCGGACAGTCCGGTGACCCTGGGGTGGGAGAACGGCACCGGGCTGGCCTTCGAGCGCACCATCTCGGTCGATGAGGGGTTTCTGTTCACGATCACCCAGCGGGTGCACAATCTCGGCGCGGCCTCCGTCTCGCTCGCCCCCTATGGGATCATCGCCCGCCATGGCGAACCCGACACGGTCGGTTTCTACATCCTGCATGAGGGCGGGATCGGGATGTTCGACGGCCAGCTCGTCGAACTCGACTATGATGACATCGCCGATCTCACCCCTGTGCAGGCGGAAGGTGGCCCGGCCCAGCGCACCGAGATCCAGGCCAATGGCTGGCTCGGTTTCACCGACAAATACTGGATGACGGCACTGCTGCCGGCGGCCGACCGGCCCTTCACCGCTGTTTTCAAGTCGCCGCGGGCGCGGGATGGCGCCATTTTTCAGGCCGATTTCCGCCTACCGGTGCTCTCCGTGCCCCCGGGCGGGACGGCGGCGGCCAGGACGCACCTCTTCTCCGGGGCCAAGGAGGTCCAGGCGATCCGCGGCTACCAGGAGACCCTCGGGATCGACCGTTTCGAGGATGCCGTGGACTGGGGATGGTTCTTCTTCCTGACCAAGCCGATTTTCCGGCTGCTGAGCTGGATCAACGGGCATGTCAACAACATGGGATATTCGATCCTGCTGCTCACGCTGATGGTCAAGACCTGTCTCTTCCCGCTCGCCTACAAATCCTATTCGTCGATGGCGCGGATGAAGAAGCTGCAGCCGGAGATGGCCGCCATCAAGGAGCGGATCGGCGATGATCGGGCCCGCATGCAGCAGGAGATGATGGCGCTCTACAAGAAGGAGAAGGTCAATCCGGCCGCCGGCTGCCTGCCGATCCTGCTGCAGATTCCGATCTTCTTCTCGCTCTACAAGGTGCTCTTTGTCACCATCGAAATGCGGCACGCGCCGTTTATCGGCTGGATCCAGGATCTCGCGGCACCGGATCCGACCTCGCTGTTCAACCTTTTCGGGCTGATCCCCTGGACCCCGCCCGATCTTCTGGGCATCGGCTTCTGGCCGATTCTGATGGGCCTGACGATGTGGTTGCAGATGCAGCTCAACCCGACACCGACCGATCCCATCCAGCAGAAAATCTTCGCCTGGATGCCGATCGTGTTCACCTTCATGCTCGGACGCTTCCCGGCTGGACTGGTGATCTACTGGACCGCCAACAACATCCTCACCGCGACCCAGCAATACACGATCATGCGGCTGCAGGGGGTGGATGTCGACCTCCTCGGCAACATCCGCTCCAATTTGCGCCGCCGCCGCCGACCGGCCGGTGAGTAGGCGCGGCGGCCCGGCCCGGCAGCTTTTTCTCCAACCCTGCACCCGTGCCTTCGGCGTTTCCGAAGCCGGTTCCCTCCCCCGCGACGGCCGCCCGGAAGTGTGCTTCGCAGGCCGCTCGAATGTCGGAAAATCATCCCTCCTGAACGCGCTTGTCGGGCGCCGGGCGCTGGCCCGCACCTCCTCGACCCCGGGCCGCACCCGGCAGCTGGATTTCTACGATCTTGGCGGCGTGATCTGGCTCGTGGATCTGCCCGGTTATGGCTATGCCCGCGTCTCCAAGCGCGAAGCGGCGGCCTGGATGCGGTTGGTCGAATTCTACCTGGCCGGCCGACGGGCCCTGCGCCGCGCCTATGTGCTGCTCGATGCGCGGCGCGGCCCGGGCCCGACCGACCGCACGCTGATGGAGGGGCTGGATACGGCCGGGGTCAGCCATCGCTGGGTCCTGACCAAGACCGACAAACTGTCTCCGACCGCGCCCCTGCCCGATCTGACCGAGGAGCTCGCCCGCTTCACCGCCGCCCATCCTTCCCCGCTGGTCACCTCGGCCGTGACCCGCGTCGGGATTGACGCGCTGCGCGCCGATATTGCGGAGTGTACGGGCTGACGGAAATTCCGAAGCCGCGCCAGATTACAGTTCGCTGAAATCCCCATGCCGACCGCGACCGTCCCGGAAGCGGCTGGCCCCCTCAATGCCGAAGGCGGTGACTTCCGGATAGCCGTTCTGCCATTCCTGCTCGAGCGCGGCCCGGACCGGAAGCCCGCGCTGGCGGATCGCCGAGCGCCGGTCGGCCCGCATGCAGCTTTGTGGAAAGCGGGCGATCTCCTGTGCAAGTTCCTCGGCCCGGTCGCGCGACCCGCCCTCCGGAACGACGTATTCGCACAGTCCGATCCGGGCGCATTCCTCGGCCGGCACCTTGCGTCCGGTGAGGATGATCTCGAGGGCGCGGCCCTGGCCGACCAGACGTGGCAGCCGGACGGTGCCGCCATCGATCAGCGGAACTCCCCAGCGCCGGCAGTAGACCCCCAGATAGGCGGTTTCCTCCATCACCCGGAAATCGCACCACATCGCCAGTTCCATGCCGCCGGCCACTGCGGGACCGGCCACCGCCGCGATCACCGGCTTGTCGAGTTCCAACCGGCTCGGCCCCAGCGGCCCCCGGGGCGCAGCACCGCCGTTCTCGGGAAAATCCAGATTCGGAAGCGGATTACCACCCTCCAGCGAGGCCACGAATTTGAGATCCCAGCCGGCGCAGAAGGCACCCCCTTCGCCCCAGAACACGGCCACCGATGCCTCGTCGTCGCGGTTGAATTCCTCGAACGCCGCCGTCAGCGTATCGGCACTGTCCGGATCCATCGCATTGCGGACCTCGGGACGTGAATGGATCACGGTCCAGACGCTGCCGGATTTCTCGATTCTTACGGTCATTCTTCACTCCTTGCTGTCGGCCGCACTCCTTGCTGTCGGCCGGTCATTTCGGCATCTGGTTGGCGCAAGGTTACAGAGTTTCATTAGGAGCCTGCCAGATCTGCCGCTTGCTGCATTCGCCACCGATCCGCTACGTGGGATTGGGGGGAGCAGAACTCTGAATCTGGCATCATGACGCATTTCCGTAGCTCCGCATGCGCAATCATGGGGACGGGTGCGCTTTCTCGATGCTAGGCGGGATGGAGGTCCTCCTCCCGTGCGCCACACACAGTCCTGGCTCGACCTGCTGATATGGCTCCCCCGCTGAACCAGATGTGCTCCCGCCGTACTGTCGCGGGGGCCGGAGGCGCTGCTTTTCCTGCTGTCGGGGAGACCGCAAGGGGTGTCCCTCCGAAACTCAGCAACCGAAGCGTGCTTGCCTGACGCACGGCATTCGCTAGGGTTCCGCCCGCCCCCGCCAACTCTTTTCGCCATGGCCACCGACACAACCCGCCGTGACTGGGCGCGCACCGCTGCGGCACTGACCGAAGCGTTGCCGCATATCCAGGCCCATGACGGCCATATCATCGTGATCAAGCTCGGTGGGGCGGCGATGGCCAACCCGTCGGCGCTCGCACGCTTTGCGCTGGATGTCACCCTGCTCCGCCAGTGCGGCATCCGCTCCATCATCGTCCATGGCGGCGGCCCGCAGATCAACGCGATGCTGGAGAGGCTCGGCATCGAGACCGGCTTTGTCGGTGGCCAGCGGATCACCGATGAGGTGGTGGTAGAAGTGGTCGAGATGGTGCTTGCCGGCACGGTCAACAAGCAGATCGTGACCGCCATCCAGCAGCAGGGCGGCCGCGCGGTCGGCATCTCCGGCAAGGACGGGGGGCTGATCCGGGCTGAAAAAATGCTTGCCGAGGACGGCAGCGATATCGGCTTCGTGGGGACCCCGGCAGAGGTCGATATCCGTGTGCTCGAGCGTTTCCTGGACTCGGATTTCATCCCCGTTGTCGCCCCGGTCGCCTGGGGGCCGGACGGTGCGACCTACAACATCAACGCCGACATCGCGGCCGGCGCGGTCGCCGCCGCGATCGGTGCCGCGCGGCTGCTCCTGCTGACGGATATCGACGGCGTGCTTGGAGCCGATGGCGGAGTGATCGAGCGGATGACCCTTGAGGAGGCCGAGCGGCTGATCGCCGACGGCACCATTGCCCGTGGCATGATCCCGAAGGTGCGCACGGCCGGAAAGGCCGTGGCAGATGGCATTGATGGGGCGGTGATCCTTGACGGCCGCACGCCGCATGCGGTGTTGCTGGAACTGCTCACCGACAGCGGTGCCGGCACGCTGATCGTGCGCTAGGCCTGCGCCGAGGGACGCGCGCGCACCTCCTCCAGCCACCGCGCCAGCGCCGCGCAGTCCTCGGGCACCGGGGTCTTGCTCACGCGCATGAAGTCGAGCGCGACCTGGGCGGTGATATCGGCCACCGTGTAGCGGTCCCCGGCAATGCAGGGGCTGGCCGCAAGGCGCCGGTCGAGATACCGCATCGCCCGGTCGAGTCTCGGCCGGTTGCTTTCGCCCCATTCCGGAACCTGCTCCTCGAGCACCGCCATCCGCGGGTTGAGATGCCGGATGACCGTGGCCACATGCTGGTAGAGACCGAACTCGACCCGCCGCTGCCACATATCGATCCGGGCCGTCTCCAGTGGATCGCGGCCCATCAGATTGGGCTCCGGATGGAGGGCTTCGAGATAGCGGCAGATGGAGATCGATTCCGTCAGCACGGTGCCGTCCTCGAGTTCGAGCGCGGGCACCGTAGCGGCCCCGGCCCAGTCGAGATATGCCTCCGTGCGGTGTTCGCCCTGCATGATGTCGATGGAATCGCGCGGGATCTCGATCCCCTTCTCGGCCAGGAAGATCCGCAGCCGGCGCGGATTGGGGGCGGGCGGGGTTTCGACCAGACGGACGGGACCGGGCAGGGACATGGAATTCACCGGATTTGCCTCAGACAGGAAGCATAGCGGGCCGGGCCGGGCGGGGAAGCGGATTGCGGTACCGGGGCAGGTCTTCTATAACCTCCAGGCAGCGAATTCGCAGGCGCACCCTTGCTCCAGCACAAACACCTGCTTGGTATCGAAGACCTTTCGCGCGAAGAAATCTTCGCCCTTCTCGATTCGGCCGAGCATTTCGCGGCACGCAACCGCAGTCGGGACCGGAAGGGATCCGAACTGCGCGGACGGACCCAGATCAATCTGTTCTTCGAGACCTCGACCCGCACGCGGGTGAGTTTCGAGCTGGCCGGCAAGCGCCTCGGCGCGGATGTCCTGAACCTGCCGCTGGCCTCCTCCTCGATCAAGAAGGGCGAGACCCTGGTCGATACGGCCGCGACGATGAACGCGATGAACCCCGATCTGCTGGTCTGCCGGCACCATTGTTCGGGGGCGGTCGCACTGCTCGCCGAAAAGGTGGACTGCGCCGTCGCCAATGCCGGGGACGGCAGCCACGAGCACCCGACCCAGGCCCTGCTCGACGCGCTCACCATCCGCCGGCGCAAGGGTCGGCTCGACGGGCTGACGGTGGCGATCTGCGGCGACATCCTGCACAGCCGGGTGGCCCGCTCGAACATCCTGCTCCACAGCCGGCTCGGCAACCGGGTGCGGATCGTGGCGCCCCCTACCCTCCTGCCGCCGGCCGCCGAGCAGCTGGGCGTCGAAGTGTTCGGGGACATGCAGCGGGGGCTCGAGGGAGCCGATGTGGTGATGATGCTGCGGCTGCAGCGCGAGCGGATGCAGGGTTCCTTCGTGCCCTCGAGCCGCGAGTATTTCCACCGCTTCGGCCTCGATCACGCAAAACTCGCCCGGGCCGACCGGGGGGTGATCGTGATGCATCCCGGGCCGATGAACCGCGGTGTCGAGATCGATCCGGTGCTCGCCGACGATATGGACCGCTCGGCGATCGGCGAGCAGGTCGAGATGGGGGTGGCGGTGCGGATGGCGGTGCTGCTCCACCTCGCCGGAGACGGCACCGCATGAGTGCCGGGCGGATCCATTACGCCAATGCCCGCCTGGTCGATCCGGTCCGGAGCAGCGACGGACCGGGCGGGGTGCTGACCGAGGGGGGCCAGATCCTCGATGCCGGGACGGAGCTGCATGCCTCGGGTAGCTGCGCCGGGGCCGAGATCGTGGATTGCGGCGGGCATGTGCTGGGCCCCGGAATCGTCGACATGCAGGTCTCGATCGGAGAGCCCGGCGAGCGCCACAAGGAGAGTTTCGGCTCCTGCTCCCGCGCCGCCGCCGCCGGGGGCGTGACCACTGTCATCGCCCAGCCCGATACAAAGCCGCCGCTCGATTCGCCGGAGCTCGTGGAATTCGTGATGCACCGGGCGGCCGACAGCAGCCGGGTGCGGGTACGGCCGATGGCGGCGCTGACCAAGGGCCGCGAGGGCGGGGAGATGACCGAATACGGCTTCCTGCTCGATGCCGGTGCGGTCGCCCTGACGGATGGTTCCCGGACGGTCGCGGATGCTGCCGTCCTGCGGCGCTGTCTCGCCTATGCCGCGGGTTTCGACGCGCTGGTCAGCCACCATGTCCAGGAGCCGGACCTGGCCGCCGGGGGGTGCGCGACCGAGGGGCTGTTTGCGAGCCGCGCCGGCCTGCCGGGGATTCCGGCCGCGGCCGAGTGCATCCAGCTGGAGCGCGATCTCCGCCTGGCCGGGCTGGCCGGGACCCGCTTCCACGCCGCCCAGATCACCACCGCCGAGGCGCTCGAGCCGCTACGCCGCGCCCGGGAGGCCGGACAGCCGGTCACCGCCGGCGTGGCCGCCACCCATATCGCCCTCAACGAACTCGATATCGCGGACTACCGGACCTTCTGCAAATTGGTTCCCCCGCTGCGCGCCGAGCCGGACCGGGCGGCGGTCGAGACGGCGCTGGCCGAAGGACTGATCGATGTCCTGGTCTCCGGCCACCAGCCGCAGGATGAGGAGTCGAAGCGCCAGCCCTACGAGCTCGCCCTTCCCGGGGCGGTCGGGCTCGAGACCCTGCTCTCCACGGCCCTCCGTCTCTTCCAGGAAGGCCGCATCGGCCTGCCCCGCCTCTTCGAGATGCTCTCGCTCACCCCTTCCCGCCTGCTCGGGCTCGATACCGGCCGGCTCACGGCGGGGGCCCCGGCGGATCTGGTGCTGTTCGACCCGGACGCGCCCTGGATTCTCGACCGGCAGACCCTCCGCTCGAAATGCAAGAACAGCCCGTTTGATGGGGCCATGCTGCAGGGACGGGTGCTGCGTACCATCGTGGCCGGCGAGACGGTCCACAACGCGGCGGACGAAGCATGATCATCGACATCCTTGGCTGGGATCGCACCTGGCCGTATCTCCTGGCGGCACTCCTCGGCGGCTATTTCTGCGGCTCGCTGCCCTTCGGGTTCCTGGTCGCCCGCGTCTTCGGCGCCGGCGATCTCCGGCAGACCGGCTCCGGCAATATCGGCACCATCAACATGCTGCGGACGGCCGGCCCGGGTGCTGCCGCCCTCACCCTGGGGCTGGATCTCGGCAAGGGACTCCTGCCGACCCTGCTGGCCTCCACATATTGGGGGCCGCTCGCCGCCTCCGCCGCCGGCCTGGGGGCGGTGGCAGGCCACTGCCTGCCGGTCTGGCTGCGCTTTCGCGGCGGCAAGGGGGTCGCCACGGGGCTGGGGGCCATTTTGATCTGGAATCCGCTTGCGGCTCTGGGGGGGCTGTTGGTCTGGATCCTGCTGGCCGCCGCCTTCCGCATCGCCTCCCTCGCCTCGCTGGCCGCCACCCTTGCGGCCATCCTCCTGCTGGTCGTGTTCCGGGAGGGGGACTACATGCCGGCGGCACTGGTCGTGGGGCTGCTGATCTGGCTGCGGCATGCGGCCAATATCGGTCGGCTGGTGCGGGGCAAAGAGCTGCGGATCCGGCTGTTCCGGTGACCGGACTGCCGGAGCGGTTCGCCCGCCTGCCGGCCTGGCTGGCAGAGACGCTCGGGGCCGATGCCGGACAGATCCGGCGGTTCGAGAAATTGACCGGCGGGGCGGTGCAGGAAAACTGGCGGATCGAGGTCGGCCCCCCGCTGCAGCGCTGGGTGCTGCGCACCGATGCCGCCTCGGCGGTCGAGATGAGTCATGACCGGGCGCAGGAATACGCCGTGCTCGAGACGGTGCATGCGGCCGGGATCTGTGCTCCGGCCCCGGTCGCGCTCTGCGAGGATCCGGATCTGATCGGGGCGCCCTTCTATCTGATGGCCTGGGTCGATGGGGTCTCCCCGGCGCGGCGGATCACCCGGGACCCGGAACGGCCGCAATACGGCCCCGCCCTCGCCCACCGGCTCGGGGCCGAGCTGGCCCGGCTGCATGCGATCCAGCCGCCGGAGCCGCGGCTCGGATTCCTGGCGGTGCCTTCGGGCCATCCGGCGCAGGCCCGGATCGAGCGCTATCGCGGCTATCTGGATTCCATTGAGGCCGCCAATCCGGCCCTCGAATACGCGCTCAACTGGCTTGAGGACCGCAAGCCCGAGCCCTTTCGCCTGGCCCTCTGCCATTCCGACTACCGGACCGGAAATTATCTCGTCCGGGACGGGGCCCTGGCCGCGGTCCTGGACTGGGAGATGGCGACCTGGAGCGAGCCGCATGAGGATCTCGGCTGGTTCACGGCCCGCTGCTGGCGCTTCGGCAACGACTCTCTGGAGGCGGGCGGCATCGCCCCGCTGGAGAGGTTCTGTGCGGGCTATGAATCGGTCGCCGGGGCCGCCCTGGACCGCGCCGCCCTGCCCTACTGGCAGGTGATGGCCGAAGTCCGCTGGGCCGTGCTGGCATTGCTGCAGGCAGACAGAAATGACTCCGGCCGCGAGGTATCCTTGGAACTGGCACTGACGGGGCGTATGGTGGCAGAGATGGAGTGGAACGCACTCAGTCTGATCTCCCGGATTGAGGCGGCAGAAAAATGAGCCGCAGCGGACGGATGTTGCGGCTGCTCGGTGCCGCCGAGACGGAGCTGGAGACCGTGCTGCTTCCCGGCCTGCCGGGCCGGCAACGCTACGCCGCGGCCATGCTGCGCCGTGTGCTGGGTCTGATCCGGCGGGAATTTCCGCAGATGGCGGCGTGGGACGCGGAGGACGGGCAGGCCAGGCATCTGGCGTCCGGAATTCGATCCCGGCGCGAGACATCGGGCCCGGCACTGCGGGAGACCCTGGCGGCCCATGTGGCGCGCAAGCTCGAAATCGACAGTCCCGGCTATGCGGAAACGGATGGGGACGGCCGGCCATGAGTCTCCGCAAGGTCAGCCTGGACGACAAGTTCGATCTCGCGGTCGCCCCGGTCTATCTGAACGGCACCCAGGCTCTGGTCCGCCTCTGCCTGATGCAGGTCGCGCTCGACCGCCAGCAGGGTCTCCGCACGGCGGGCTATGTCAGCGGCTATCGGGGCTCGCCGGTCGGCGGCCTCGACCAGCAATTCGCGGCCGCCCGGCGGTTTCTCGAGCCCGCCGGGGTGATCTTCGAATCCGGCCTCAACGAGGATCTCGCCGCCACCGCCCTCTGGGGGACGCAGCAGGCGGAGCTCCGGGGCGAGGGTGCCTATGACGGTGTGTTCGGCATGTGGTACGGCAAGGGACCGGGGGTGGACCGCTCCGGGGATGTCTTCCGCCATGCCAACCACGCCGGCACCTCCCGCCATGGCGGCGTGCTGGTGCTGATGGGCGACGACCATACCTGTGAGAGTTCGACCACCGCCCATCAGAGCGAATACGCCCTGATGGATGCGATGATCCCGATCTTCAATCCGGCCAATGTGCAGGAGCTGATCGCCTACGGCCTGCATGGCTGGGCGCTGTCGCGCTATGCCGGGGTCTGGTGCGGACTCAAATGCGTCAAGGACAATATCGAATCGACGACGATCGTGGATGCCCGGCCGGAAGGATTCCAGAAGGTGCTTCCGGCCGACCACCCGCTCCCCGAAGGCGGGCTGAACATCCGGGTGCAGGACACGCCGCAGGCCCAGGAGGCGCGCCTCCACCGCCACAAGCTCGGTGCGGTCGAGGCCTATCTCCGCGCCAACCGGCTCGACCGGGTGGTGGTCTCCGGCGGCAGGACGCCCCGGGTCGGGGTGGTGAGCACGGGCAAATCCTGCATGGACACGCTGCAGGCATTCGAGGAACTCGGCCTCGACGAGGCGCGGGCCGCGGAACTGGGCATCGCCCTCTACAAGGTCGCCATGCCCTGGCCGCTCGAGCCCGAGGGCATCACGGAGTTTGCCCGCGGGCTGGATCTGCTGGTGGTGGTCGAGGAGAAACGCGGGCTGATCGAGCAGCAGCTGCGGGCGCGCCTCTACGGGCAGCCGGAGGCCCCGCCGATCATCGGCAAGCGCGACGAGGCCGGGGCCACCCTCTTCCAGGCCGAGGCGGCGCTCAATCCGGTGCAGATCGCCGCGGCCATCGGCAGCCGCCTCGCGCGCATCACCGGCGATGCGGTCCTGGCCGCAAGGACCGAGGGGATTGTCACCTCGCTCCACGAGGAAGGCGAGATGCTGGCCTTCGAACGCAAGCCGTATTTCTGTGCCGGCTGTCCCCACAACCGCTCGACCGTGATTCCGGAGGGCAGCCGGGCCTATGCCGGCATCGGTTGCCACTGGATGGCGCAGTTCATGGATCGCGGCACCGAGGGGTATACCCATATGGGCGGCGAGGGGGCCAACTGGATCGGGGAATCAAAATTCTCGAAGCGCCGGCATATCTTCCAGAATATCGGCGACGGCACGTTCAACCATTCCGGAATCCAGGCGATCCGTGGCGCCCAGGCGGCGGGCGTCCATATGACCTTCAAGATCCTCTACAACGATGCCGTCGCGATGACCGGCGGCCAGGCCCATGAGGGCGGGCTCGACGTGCCGCAGATCGCCGCCGAGGTGGCGGCCATCGGGGTGCGCAGGATCGCCCTGGTCAGTGACGACCCGTCCCGGCACCGGGCCCGGGATCTGCCGACGGTCGCCGAGATCGCGCCTCGGGAAAAGCTGCAGGAGGTGCAGCGGGGCCTCGCGGAGATCGAGGGGGTCACGGTGCTCATCTATGAGCAGACCTGCGCGGCCGAGAAGCGCCGCCGCCGCAAGCGCGGGCGGATGGAGGACCCGCCGCGGCGGGTCTTCATCAACCATCTGGTCTGCGAGGGGTGCGGGGATTGCGGCGTGCAGTCGAACTGCGTTGCCATCGCGCCGCTTGAGACCGAATTCGGCCGCAAGCGGCAGATCGACCAGGCGGCCTGCAACAAGGATTATTCCTGTGTCAACGGCTTCTGCCCGAGTTTCACGAGCGTGACCGGGGGCAGGCTCCGCAAGCCGGACCCCTCCCGGGCGGTTCCCCCGGAAGTGCCGGAGCCTGCGAACCGCCGGGAGCTCGACAGGACCTACGGGATCGTCCTCACCGGGATTGGCGGAACCGGGGTGGTGACCGTCGCCGCCCTGATCGGCATGGCCGCGCATCTCGAGGGTCGGGGCTGCGGCATCATCGACATGGCCGGTCTCGCGCAGAAGGGCGGCGCGGTGACCTCACATATCAAACTCGCCCCCTCCCCCGCCGATATCAAGGCGATCCGCATCGCGCAGCGGGAGGCCGATCTGCTGCTCGGCGGCGATCTGGTGGTGAGCGCGACCCTGCCGGTGCTTCGCACGCTCAATGCCGGACGCAGCCAGGTGGTGGTCAACACCCATGAGGTCATGACCGGAGCGTTCACCCATGATCCGGATCTCGAGATGCCGGCAAGCCTGATGCGGCACCGGCTGCAGGGGGCGGTCGCAGAGACCGCGAGCACGTTTGCCGATGCGGACCGGATCGCCCGTGCCCTGATCGGCGAGAGCATCGCCGCCAATTTTGTGCTCGTCGGCATCGCCTACCAGCGCGGCGCGCTGCCGCTGGGTGCCGAAGCGATCGAGGCCGCCATCGCCCTCAATGGTGTCTCCGTCGAGAGCAACCAGCGGGCATTTCGCTGGGGACGTGCCTGGGCACAGGATCCCGCTGCGGTCGAAGCCCTCGCCGCCGCGCAATTCCCCGGTGCCGCACCCTCTCCGGCACCGGAAACACTCGAGGAGCGGATCGGACGGTGGGAGGCCTGTCTGTCCGCCTACCAGAACCAGGCCCATGCACGGCGCTACCGGAATCTGGTCGAGCGGGCCCGCGCCTGTGACGGCCGGCCGGATCTGGAACTGACCGAGGCGGTGGCACGGAACGCGTTCCGGTTGATGTCCTACAAGGACGAATACGAGGTGGCCCGGCTGTATACCGACGGGCGGTATGAGGCGGAGCTCCGGCGGGAGTTTGAAGGTGACTACCAGCTCAAGGTCCATCTCGCGCCGCCTCTCCTGACCCGGACGGATCCGGTGACCGGACGGATCCGGAAACGGGAATTCGGGGGCTGGGTCTTTGCGGTGTTCCGGGTGCTGGCCCGGCTGCGCGGGCTTCGCGGGACGCCTTTTGACATTTTCGGCTACAGTGCCGAACGGTGTCTTGAGCGGGAACTCATGCGGGAATACGAGGTGTTCGTGACGCGGGATCTGGCGCGGATTGCGGAGACGGATTATGGCACGGCAACCGAGCTCGCCCGGTTGCCGGAGATCATCCGCGGCTTCGGGCCTGTGAAGGCGGACAATGTCGAATTGTACCGCAGGCGACGGGCCGGGCTGCTGGAACGTCGGGAAGAAATTCCGGCGCAGCATGTTGACGCCGCCTGAAGGGCTCTCGTGCCCGCCGCGCCCGCACAGCAGCCCGTCGGGAACGATTGGGAGGGCAGAAAGGCCCGCGATTTCTTGTTTTTCCGCAAACGGAGACCATTTGATACCATTTGCACATTATTGGAACACAAATTGAACCTTTCCCCAATCGGTTGCTGCGGGTAGCATAAGTAACCATCTAAAGGGACGAATGAGCAGCCAATTGCATTCATGCCATATCTAGCGAGGGCACAATGGTAGACAGCGAAATACCGGGCGTTGAGCCCCCTGCCCCGGATGCCGGACCAAGTGGTCCGCCGGCGGCCGTCGGCGGGGCGCCGAGCACGACCGGGCCGGCTCCCGCAAACGGTGGAGCTGAAGATGAGTTCGAGCTCCAATATGCGAGTGAAGCGCGGGCGGAGCAGCTGACCCTCATCACCACCGGGCCGTCCATCCGGCGTGGCGAATCGGACCACATCGAGGTCGGCCTGGGCCTGGCTGAGTCCGGTCCGCAGAGTTATGTGCAGGGCACGGACCGCCTGGATGTGGGCGGCACCTATACCGAGCACACCGGGGGGGACGGCATCACGCAGTCGACCCGGATGAGGACCACCGTTCGGGGCCATCTCAACCTCAAGGGCAAGGGAGACACCGGCATTCTCGGCGGCACCCTTGTGGACACCCATATCGGGCCGGAAGTTCTGGCTGCCGGCATGAGCGACGACCTGGTGGTCGGGGTGGGGGTCCGGACCACGGTGGCGGGCGACCTGTGGCTGTGCGGCCTGATGGGGATGGAGGAGAAGGTCGGCATCGCGGCCATTGATGGGGCCCTGGTCGAGCTCTACGGGATGTCCTTTGAGCGGGAATACGGTGCCGGGCTGCACAACGCCGGTGCGGTGAATTTTTCCGGCCCGACATTTGTGACCCAGGCCGCGGGCTTCCGCCAGCTTCTCAAGGCCATGACGGGTCCCCGCAATCTGGTCCCGGGTGCCGGCGCGCCCGGGGGCGGAGCCAGTGCCTCCCCTCCCCCGGCCGCACCCGCTGCCGGGGGAGGCGGCATGCTGGCGGATCCGTCCCTCGCCACCGGTGCCGACGAGATCGCCGGGGTGGAAGACGCACAGGATGGCGGGCGGATCCTCAGGGTGGTCGCGGACGCGCCTGGGGATGTGCCCCCGGCCCGCACTTCGGATACGGCGGAAAGTCTGGGCGATGCCCAACGGCTCGCCGATGCGAACGAGGCGGCGGACAGCGGCGGAACTACGGAGGATGCGGCGGAGGCAGCAGCCGATTTCTGGAGGCGGGTCGAGGCCGACGCCGAGCCAAATGCGGCGGACCAAAATCTGATCGTCGTCGAGGGCGCTGGAGGCGAGCGAACGGTGACCGTTACGGACGGGAGTGCGTTCGACGACCAGAACTGGGCGGATCTGTTCGCCGACCAGCAGATAGACTATCCGGACGCGCAGCATATCGACCAGGCCGGGGACGGAGTGAACCCTCCTGCTGCTGCTGCGGGTGATGGGGCCGGGCCCGATGGCCGGCGCTACCGGCCAAACCAGCCGCGGATTCTCGAAGATCCGCAGGCGTTCGATTACGAGAAAGTGATGGACTATGTGGGCGGCGGCCGGTGGGATCGGTTGTTGAGCGACGACCCGAGGAATTCCGCCGATGGTCATGCCTATACGGTCATTCTGGAATCACAGGATCAGTCGAACATCTATGTAAACGATGTGATCACCAGGCTGGTCGGGTCGGAACCGGATTTCTACAACCAGCACAATCTCCAGGCCGCCGGCGATACCCGGGGGGATCAGTACAGAAAGCTGCGCACATTGCGTGATGCGCTCGCCGCGGACCCGGACCCCGACAGTGCCAGACGTGCCCTGGAGATCCAGGAGGCCATGACGAACATCGAGGAAGGAGTTCACTCCCGGATGTATGCGGGGCTGGAGACCGCCGAGACGGTGTACGCCGAAAGGCCCCTCCTGTCCGATGATGTGGACAGGGGCCGACTCTCCGACCTGCTCGCGGACAAGAAAACGGCGGTGATGGATGAGATGGCGCTGCTGAACCAAGTGGAGGATAAAACAAACGTGCAGGTGGCACGAATGATGCAACTCAGCGACGAGTTTACAGCTATTAGCAGCGCACAGGAGACGCTCAGTCAAGGCTACGACCCGATCCACTACCTGGATGGCATGATCTCTCTCCGCATAAAAACCGACGGACCCGATGGAGCGGAGGCGTACAAGGCCGTTCAGGCAGACCTTCAGGGCCTCATCGATGCCATGACTCCGATCCGGCAGGCTCTCGCGGATGCCGACACGTCGGGTATCGCCCTCACCCGATTTGAGTTCGATGCGGTGTCCGACCCAGAGGTACTGGAGGTGATCACCCAGAACCGGCTCTCCCTGAGAGACACCCACACCCGAGCCAGCACCCAGGCGCAGTACATGTTGACGGATCTGGATGTCGCGGGCTCCCCGAGGTCAAGGAAGCGCTGGAGGCCGAGCTGGCATCTCTGCCCGAGACCCCCGAAAACGCCCAGCGCATTCAGGAACTGAACCATGCCCTGGTGACGTTGGACCAGCGCCTCAGCTCTCCGCACAGCCTGTCTCCCACGCAGGTTGACGAAATGATGCGTGCCGAGCTGTCAACTTTGCCCGATACCCCCGAAAACGCCCAACGCATTCAGGAACTCAACAATGCCCTTGCCACGCTGGACGAGCGCATGAGGCTCATCATGGGGGACGCCCTTCTCTGGGCCGAGCAGACCAGCACATCGCCACAGAACGGTGCCATCGATGGCCAAACCGCCCAGACTGCCTGGTTCTTTAGCCAGAAATCCGGCACCCATCTGGATGCGGCCTCCCAAACCGGGAGCTCGTATGACCTCCATCTTGCCAATTTGTACGATCTTGCGGCCCGGGACCTCGCCAGGGGAAAGATCCAAGCCAAACCCTGCAGGCGTTGAGCGCGTCCACCCACATGGATCCGGAGATTCGGCGCGCCGCCCTAACGGTGCTGATGGATATGGAGAACCGGGCAATAATGGATTTGGCACTTAGTCCAGGGGTCATCGTTGAGGGGAACCGTCATGGCAAGCCGATCGGCGCGGATGATGTCGGCCAAAACCTTCCGGGATACTGGAATCCAAAGGCTCTTTCCGGGCCGGACCTCGAGCCGGCCCAAAGCGGCACCAAAAAATGGTGGAAATCCCTGAAGGGAGTCAAGAAGCGGGTTGGCAACGTCATGACCACGATACAGGGCATTCACGCCCCGGACCGTTTCGGGGAAACTTGGCGGCGAATCATGTATAGAACAACCGTGCTCGATGGTGCCGCTCGGGACCGCTTGTCCCGGCAAAACAGGCGCATGCATGCCGCCGCCCTGCAAGCTTCGCTCGATGTCCTCAACCCGGCGGACAATAGCCAGGATGTCGCCCGGCAAAGCCTGAATCTCAAGCCCTCGCAGCTCGTTCCCGACAACCCCCCCGCCAAGGCAGGAGCGGCGCCCGACAATCCGGATGACGCCGCTCCAGACCCGGCCCTCCTTGATGATGCAGATGGGCATGCGCCAGCGCCGGACGAGGAGCCGATTCCCGTCGACCCGCTGGACAGGACAATTCCGCTTCATACCCGCAAACAGCAAGCCTATCTTGAGGAGATGCGGAGACTGGCCGCCGAGGTCGGGGATCGTGTTTCTGACCCGGAAGAGGCTGCGAGCGAGCGAAATATCTGGCAGACACTGATAGCCCGGCTTTCGGATGGGTACGATCCGCAAAATGCCCACAGGGAGATGCGCTCTGCACATGCAGAGGGTAACGGGCTGTCCCAAGCCGACGCCGCGGCCTACCAGAATGTGGAGGCCTCCCTCCACAGAATGGCCGACGATCCCCAGCTACAGCACCGGGATATGAAGGCCTGGAACCAGCTCGCATACGAAGATCGGTTAGCTCTCCGCCAAGAGGCATATTTTCATATGCAGCAAGGCACCTGGAACGCCGATCAAGCGGCCCGGGATGTGCTTCGGCAGCTCGATCCCCCAATTTCCTCGGATGAACTCCAGCACATGGAGTTCGTTGTTTCTATGGAGAATATCGTGAAACTCTACGAGGCCGCCGCCGACAGCGGCGACACTCGGAAGACCCGGGAGATTTCAGCTCTGCTCGACGATCTTGACATCCGGTTGGTAGAAATCATGGGGGAGCAGGAGGAGCAGGCCAAGCTTGCGCGCGCCAGGGCCAATCAGCCGCTGTCTCATCGCTACAACAAGTCGCGGGTGGAGGCCGATATTCTGGAGCTTGAGCAGGCGGCAATAAAGATTGTGATCGATCCAGAGGAGGATCCGATGGCGGCCAAATTGAAGGGCAAGAGGGGGCAGGCCTGGCACGTGGTCCTACGCAGTCTGCAGAACAATGACATCGACCCGCGGCGTACAGCGGACGATTTTGTGCTCGCCGGGGAAAAGAACCGGATTCCGCAGGAGGAGCTCGAGGTCTATAAAGACATCCAGACCCAAGTTAATAACATCATGGAACGCTCAAGCAGCTGGAATACTGAAGCATTTCCGGACCAGGAGAACCGGGTAGCTGTGATAGAGATCCTTCAAAGCATCCAAGACGACCTGAAGGGGCAACAGGACCAGATCGACGTACTGAATATGGATCCGGACCAAGCCGAGGAATACAGACAATTGGAGTTCATGATTAACACCTACGAGGATCTGATTAACAACACGTGGGAGGGTTATGACCCGCGGCGCATGATCGAAAATATGAGGCGCGATGCTGAGTCGGTGGAAACGGTTGATGAGCTGGACATGCTCCGTCAGATCGAGGGCGAGGTCGGGGATGTGATGAATACAGACCCTAACCTGGAGCTGGCAGAGGGCACTGACTGGGCCGCCTCCGCCCGTGTCAACCAGGGTCAGGACGTGGAGCAGGCAATCAAGCAGCTGCGGCCAGGATGCAACAGGTCCTGGACGATGTTGACAGGTTTGCGCGGGAGCTCGCGGAGAAGGACTTGCCTCAGGCCAAGAACACCTTGGAGAGGATGGTCCGCGACGAAAAGGTCGCGAACACCAACTATTTCGACGCGAGGACACTGTTTCTGGACAAGATCGGTGACGCGAGAGGGGCCGAGGACCATGCGGAGGCTGCCCGCCTCAGAGTGTCACTGGACAAGCTAGACCTATATGCCGAGCTGCAGTTCCAGACCACTTGGGCGGAAGTCGACCGGTACCGGTACATGAATCAGAAAGAAATGTCCGAGATCTTCGATTCGGACGACTACATCAACCGGATACTTGTCTACTACGACGAGCTTCGCACTACCATGAATAGCAAAGGCTACAGTCCCAACGACCTGGAAATCCTGGAAGAGGACATATGGAGTACGGTTCTGAGGCGAGCGGAATCAGATGAGGCATATGATCCTATCGCCACGGCGGAAGACCTCTATACGGCTGCAAGATTCAGAAACCAGGCTGAAGGTGCTAACCAGGGGGACGAGGTGGGAGTCTATCGAAAAGTCCTCGATATCATCACCAACGAGATCGAACCTGAAGTCCGCCCGGCCCGGGCGGCCGAGGTTGATGACGATGTGTTGGCCCGGCGATGGAAATTGTCGACACTCCGACCGGGCGATGCGGCGGAAGCCCCGGCGGCCGAGCCGGCTGGAGCTGCCCAGCTCATTCGTGACAAGGCATCTGGTTCGAATGCGTTTCTTGACCAAATCTTAAGCAAGCAAGAGTCCGATGGACTGGAGTCTCTTGACGATTGGGTCGGGTCCCAGACCTCGCTGCTTGATGAATTGCAGGCGGCGGACGCCGATCTTATGGCCCAGCCCGGCGTTGGAACCCGGACCCTGCCGCCCGGCTGGAACCCGCCCGTCCATGTTGAAAACCCCCAGCCGACGCTGGATGTCAGCGGTGCCTACTGGGCAGACCGCCCGCCTACGCCTGACGTGCCCGTCCGCGAAAAGCCCCGCCCCGGCCGGCCGTCTCCCAATGCGTATGACGATATTGGGGGTGCGAAGGATCCGCCGCCGGCGGCGGTCAGCGAAAAGCCCCGCAGCGGCCGGCCGACTCCCGAGTATGACGATATTGGGGGTGCGAAGGATCCGCCGCCGGTCAGCGAAAAGCCCCGCCCCAGCGGCCGGCCGACTCCCGAGTATGACGATATTGGGGGTGCGAAGGATCCGCCGCCGGTCAGCGAAAAGCCCCGCCCCAGCGGCCGGCCGACTCCCGAGTATGACGATCTTGGGGGTGCGAAGGATCCGCCGCCGCCGCCGGTCAGCGACAGGCCCCGCCCCGGCCGGCCGTCTCCCAATGCGTATGACATTGACGAGCTGGATGGGCCGCCGCCGGCGGCGGTCGGCGACAAGCCCCAGTCCGGCGTCCACCATATTTCCCCTGAGGACTTCGAGGAAGAAGCGAGCTACCTTCCCGTTGACCACGAGAAGATAAAACGGCGAGAGCAAGGCCAGTTTGACGATTTGCTTGGGCCGGAAGATGCTTCAAGGCCGAAAGTTCAAGGCAATCGGGTCTCTAATACAAGCTTTACAGCGCATCCCCCCGACACACCTGGGGGAAAATGGTACATTGAGGTTGACCTAGACAAGTACCACAAAACTTTTAACGAGTTTGGGCCTGTATGGGGAACAAACTCCGAAAGACCATTGCATGTTACATACCCGAAAAGTGACGCTACGCTGGACCCATCCGCCTTTGAGGTTCGTTTGGGGCACTTAGATCAGACGAAAGCGGTAGTCGACCCGGAGACCAACGTCAGGCACGTGCCATTCGAGGTGGAGAAAGTCCTGAACGGTGATTTGACCACGCCTGGCCCGAAGCCGGAGCTCGACGATCTGGTTGATGCTGCGCGGGCCCGCCTCAGACGTCGACCTACTCCCCCTCCCGACCATAGGCCTAGCCCTGGCCGATTGCAGGCGAACCTGGATGCGGTGCTGGATGCAGTCCCCCCGGAGCAACTTGACGAGGTCGGAAGGGTCGCAGGCCCCGAGGCCGGTGGGGTGTTCTATCCGCCACCGCCTCCGGCCGACCTCGCCCCCAGAGACAGAATGTTGCCGGCACCGCTTCCGGAGCTGAGCATGCGGGAGCAATACCGGGACCTCGCTGCCGCGAAGATCACCTCTGACGCCCCGCTTGGCTCCACGCGCGGTGTCGACTATGTGTTCGCTCCGTCGACCGCCTCAGTTGTCCCGGAGGTTCCGAATCTGGAGCTTTCGGGGAATGGGAGAGTCGCCGGCGTTGTTCGCCCCACTCAATGGAAGAAGGGCGAGAGCTTGCCCGTAATCGACCTGTACAAGCCCGATCAAAGGGCGATTATGGCTGGTGCTCCCTTGAAAGTTTCGACGCCGGACGGGTTGAAGCCCTTGCAGCCCGGGGAATATGTTGTGACGATACACAGCCGCGGGAAAACACACAGAATGGTGTTCCAGGGTCCGGATACCTACGATGCCGATCTCAGGAGATGGGTCGAATCGATCCGGAACCCCCGGAAGTCCTAGCGAACACCGAGCGTAATTGGCAAGCCAGATCTGCAGGCACGCTGCGGAGGAGTCCGCAGAGCGGCTGCCCGCTCGCATGCGATCCGGGTTGTCCTGCAGCCACCCCGCCCCATCTGTGTCTCAGGCCGTTCCTGTTTGACTGCTGGGGGTTTCTGCGCCTGAATTCTGGCGTGCCCAGCCGATATGGTCGGTCTTGCCCAGAAGAGCGGTGCGGTGACTTCCCGTATGAAGCCCGCCCTTCCTCCGCTGAGAGATCAAGGCGATCCGCATCACGCGCGCAGCCGGAGCCCGAGCTGCCGCTTGGCGGCGATCGGGTGGTGAGGGTGGCCCTGCCGGTGCCTCGACGCTGGATGCCCGGACACAACCCGGTGGAGGTCAACACCCGTGCAATCATGACTTGGGGGTGCCCATGATCGGGATTCCGAGATGCCGTCAAGCCTGATGCAACCCGCAGGGGGGCGGCCGCAGAGACCGCGAGCACGTTTACCGATGCAGACCGGATCGCCCGTACCCTGATCGGCGAGGGCATCGCCGCCAATTTTGTGCCCGTCGGCATCGCCTGCCCGCGCGGTGCACTGCCACTGGGTGCCGAAGCGGTCGAGGCGGCACCATTACCCTCAATGCTGTGCCGTCGAGAGCAATCCGCGGGCATTTCGCTGGGGACGTGCCTGGGCACAGGACCCTGCTGCGGTCGAAGCCCTCGCCGCCGCGCAATTCCCCGATGCCGCGCCCGCGCAGAACGGTTTGGGGGGCAGAAAGGCCTGTCCCGTTCTTCCCGCAGACGGAGACCACTTGAATGATGCCGTTTGCACATTATCTGAAATATACATTGAGCCTTCCCTTAATCTGCTGCTGTGGGGTGAAATAGGCGTCTCTCGGAGGAAGAAACGGGCAGCAAATTTGCAATCACGCCACATCCAGCGAGGCGCCATGATAGACAGCGAAGTCCAGAATACCGAACGCCCTGCCCCGGACGCCGGACGAAGGGGTCCGCCTCTGGCCACCCGCGGGGTGCCTTCCACCGCCCGGAGAACGACCGAGCCCGGTCCCACAAACGGTGGATCTGAAAATGCGTTCGAGCACCGATACGCGAGTGAGGCACGAGCGGAGCAGCTGACCCTCATCACAATCGGGCCGTCCATCCGGCGTGGCGATTCGGATCATATTGAGGTCGGCCTGGGCCTGCCTGAATCCGGTCCGCAGAGTTATGTGCAGGGCACGGACCGCCTGGATGTGGGCGGCACCTATACCGAGCACACCGGAGGGGACGGCATCACGCAGTCGAACCGGATGAGGACCACCGTTCGGGGCCATCTCAACCTCAAGGGCAAAGGCGACACCGGCATTCTCGGCGGCACCCTTGTGGACACCCATATCGGGCCGGAAGTTCTGGCTGCCGGGATGAGCGACGACCTGATAGTCGGGGTGGGGGTCCGGACCACGGTGGCGGGCGACCTGTGGCTGTGCGGCCTGATGGGGATGGAAGAGAAGGTCGGTATCGCGGCCGTGGATGGGGCCCTGGTCGAGCTCTACGGGATGTCCTTTGAGCGGGAATACGGTGCCGGGCTGCACAACGCCGGGGCGGTGAATTTTTCCGGCCCGACATTTGTGACCCAGGCCGCGGGCTTCCGCCCGCTTCTCAAGGCCATGACGGGTCCCCGCAATCTGGTCCCGGGTGCCGGCGCGCCCGCGGGCGGAGCCAGTGCCTCCCCTCCCCCGGCCGCACCCGCTGCCGGGGGAGGCGGCATGCTGGCGGATCCGTCCCTCGCGACCGGTGCCGACGAGATCGCCGGGGTGGAAGACGCACAGGATGGCGGGCGGATCCTCAGGGTGGTCGCGGACGCGCCTGGGGATGTGCCCCCGGCCCGCACTTCGGATACGGCGGAAAGTCTGGGCGATGCCCAACGGCTCGCCGATGCGAACGAGGCGGCGGACAGCGGCGGAACTACGGAGGATGCGGCGGAGGCAGCAGCCGATTTCTGGAGGCGGGTCGAGGCCGATGCAGAGCCAAATGCGGCAGACCAAAATCTGATCGTCGTCGAGGGCGCTGGAGGCGACCGAACGGTGACCGTTACGGACGGGAGTGCGTCCGACGACCAGAACTGGCGGGATCTGTTCGACGAGCAGAGCTGGCAGGATCTGTTCGCCGACCAGAACTGGCAGGATCTGTTCGACGACCAGCAGATAGACTATCCGAACGCGCAGCATATCGACCAGGCCGGGGACGGAGTGAACCCTCCCGCTGCAGCGGGTTCCCCGCCCGCCCCTGCGGGAGGTGATGGGGCCGGGCCCGACATCCCTGAGCGGCGCTACCGGCAAAGCCAGCCGCGGATTTTCGAAGATCCGAAGACGTTCAATTACGAGGAAGTGATGGACTATACGGGTCGCGGCCGGTGGGATCGGTTGCTGAGCAAGGGTCCGGCCGATTCCGCCGATGGTCATGCCCATGCGATCATGCTGGATACACAGGTTGAGGCGAGCACCTATGTAGACAGTGTGGTCACCAAGCTGGTTGACTCGGATCCGACTTTCTACAACGCGTACAATCTCCAGGATGCCAACCTGCGCCGGGGGGATCAGTACAGAAGCCTGAGCGCATTGAGTGATTCGCTCCCCAAAGACCAAGAGAATATCGGACGCGTCGTCGACATCCAGCAGGCCATGGCGGACATCCGGGAGGGAGTTCACTCCCGGCTGTATGCGGGGCTGGAGACCGCCGAGACGGTGTATGTCCACAGGGTCCCCTTGGCCGACGATGTGGACCAGAACCAACTCGTCACCATACTTGCGAACCGGAGAGCGGCGTTGGTGGATGAGATATCGGCGCTGACGCCGCAGGGGGAGCTGCTCTCAGAGGGGAATATTGCACAATTCCAGAAACTCAACAACCAACTTGTAGCTGTTGACGGCACACTGGACACGGTACGGACGGGCTACGATCCGATCCACTACCTGGATGGCATGATCTCTTTTCGCGGGCAAAGCGGCGGACCCGATGGAGCGGAGGCGTACAAGGCCCTTCAGGTAGACGTTGAAAATCTGATCGATTCCATGACTCCGATCCGGCTGGCTCTTGCGGATCCCGACACGACGGGTGTCGCCCTCACCCGATTTGACTTCGCGGCGGCTTCCGACCCCGAGGCCCTGGAGGTCATCACCGCCAACCAATACACCTTGGGCGACGCAAGCACCCGAGCCAGAACCCAGGCACAGTACATTCTGACAGAGACGGGGGTCGGGACCTTCACGAGCGAGGTCTCTCCCTACACCCTGTCTCCCACGCAGGTTGAGGAAATACTGAATGCCGAGCTGGCATCTCTGCCCGATACCCCCGAAAACGCCCAGCGGATTCAGGAACTGAACAATGCCCTTGTGACGCTGGACCAGCGCATGAAAAACATCATGGGCGACGCCCTTCTCTGGGTCGATCAGACCGGGGTGGATGCGCCGCAGGCTCTGTCGCCCGATGCCCGCCAGAAATCCGCTCAGGCGGCCTGGACGTTTTCCCAGAAGTCCGACACCCATCTGCAGGCGGCCCTCGAAACCGGGGACACGTATGAACTCCATCTCGCCAATTTGTATGATCTTGCGGCCCAGGATCTCCGCAAGGGTACAGACCCCACCGAGACACTGGAGGGGCTGAGCCAGGGCATCAACCTGGATCCGGAGATTCAGCGCGCTGCCCAAACCGTTCTGGGTGATGTGCGCGGAACGTATGCCGGTCCGATACCGAATATGGCGCTGACTCCCGCGGTGCTGGAAAATGCGATCTATCCCCGGACCGCGGAAGACCCCGCGCTCAAAATCGCCGAGCACCTGCCGGAGTACTGGGATCCGAAGCGTCTCTCCGGGAACATCGAGCCGGCCCAAAGCGGCACCAAAAAATGGTGGAAATCCCTGAAGGGAGTCAAGAAACGGGTTGGAAACGTCCTGACCACGTTGCGGGGCATTCATGCCCCGGACCGCTTCAGGGGGGCGTGGCAGCGCTCCATGCTGACGGCAGGCTCCAGTGGTGCCGATGGCGCGCCGCGCCGGCTCGCGAATTTTCCCCAGGAAGTGCCGAACCTGACCACATACAAAAAAGACAAAGCGAAAAATGCCGCAAACGCTCCTACTTCTACGGGTTTTGTGAGCCGTCCGGAGGATCCCCGCGATGTTATCCGGCAGAGTCTCAATATCACTCCCTCGCAACTCGTCTCCGACACCCCCCCGGCCGGGGCGGGCCCGAGGCCCGACAGTCTGGAGGACACACTTCCGCCTGCACCTCTGGATGGAGCTGAAGGTCCGGTTGCGCCTGTGTCGGACATCGATGAATTGGATGATGACCCGATTGCCAATGGCATTTTGCTACCCACCAGCAAGCACCAGGCCTGGACGGAGGCGATGGAGGCGCTGGTTCCCAATATCGGACAGGGGGTTCCCGATGAGCAGGCGAGGGTCGAGAGAAATCTCTGGGAGAAAATCGGATTCGGGGTGATAGACGGGTATGACCCGATGACTACCTATACGCGCATGCGGTTGAGTGCAGAAGCAGAAGGCGCCCTGCCGGATGATGCCCATAATGCCTATCTGCGTGTTTTTGACGCTATCCGGCACCTGGAGGCAGACCCCGAGCTGCAGCATATCGATTACACGAAAAGCATGAACGAGTGGAACAACTTAGCCTTCGAGGATCAGACGGCTCCCAACAATGAGGCATTTTTTCATATGCAGGAGGGCACCCGAGTCAGCAACCGGGCGGCCCAGGACGTGCTTCGGCGACTCGACTCCACAATTCCCCCGGAGGAACTCCAGCAGATGGAGTTCAACGATGCTATCGCGCGTATCACAAAAATCTACAAAACTGCAGCCGAAAACGAGGACACCCGGAAGACCCGGGAGATTTCCCGCCTGCTCGACTCTCTTGACGATCTGATACAAGAGCACTTGACTTACCGGAACGAGGAAGCCGCGATTGCGCGCGCCCAGGCCAATGAGCCTCTCGTGCGCCAATACGACCACAAGCTGCTACTCGGTCGCATCGACAATAGAAATTACCAGGTGCAACAACTTCCGGTCGATCCAGAGATCGACCAACGTAAGGCCCAATTGACGACCAAGCAGCAGCAGACCTGGAACGTGATCAAGCAACGTCTAAAAAAGGAGAACGTCGACCCGCAACGTACGGCGGAGGATTTCCTGGCTGCTGCAAAACTGAACGAGCTTCCGGAGGACGAGATCAAGCTCTATCAAAACATCCTGGACGAAGTTGTGGCCATCAAGAGAGATCCAAGATCCCGGAGCATGCAAGCATTTCCGGACCAGAACAACCGGCTTTATGTGCTGAACGATCTCTACGATACCCGGGACACACTCGCGGCCGAGCAGGCCCGGCTCGACGTACTGGATCCCGAACAAGCCGAGCGATACAAAGCACTTGAGTTTGAGATCAAGACCTATGATCTGCTCGCAGAGCGCACGCAGCAAGGCCATAACCCGCTGGTTGTGGTCGAAAACCTGCGGTATGACACCGAGGAGCTCGGGGAGGTTCCTGCGGAACTGGAAACACTCCGGCGGATCGAGGGCAACCTCCAGGAACTGCTGGAGGGCCCGGATGCAAAACTGGCAGAGACTACGGATTGGGTCAGGGCCGCCGAGGTGCAGATGGCCGAGGACCTGGCAGATGGCAATCAATCATCCGCAGCCAAGATGAGAGAGTCTCTGGACCAGGTTGACGAACATGCGCGGCGGGTTCTGGAGCAGGCTCTGCGGGATACCCAATCTGATCCTAGTCAGCCTCTCGACAACTATACGCAAGCGGAAATAGTAGACAAAGCCAACTATTACCACGCGAGGGGGTATCTTCTCAAGGAGATCGACTCGAACACAAAACACGGCAAGCACGAGGAGGCCGCCCGCTTGAGAACGGCACTGGATGAGCTGGACGAATATCCGGAGGCCCTTTTACGGGACACTTTCCTTAATGCTGAGGCACAACGGATCGCGAATCAGAAAAAACTTCCGGCTCATCTCGACCCGGACGACTACGTCAACCAGATGATTCCCTACCTCGATAATGCGCGTGAAACGGCGAGGAAGAATCAACTCGCCGGGGAGCCCTATGAGCTGGATGTCCTGGAAGCGGATCTATGGGATACGATTGTGAGGCGGACGGAATCAGATGAATACGACCCCTTGGCCACGGCGGAAGATCTCTTCGCAACCGTAATGATCACGATCCACGACCGCACGGGGGCAACGCCTGATGATATAGAAGCCGAATTGCTGGTCTATCAAAAAATCTTCGATATTGTTAAATATGAGATCCGGCCGGATGTCCCGGGGAGGGGACAAGTTGGCGAGGCCTGGGACTTCGCCAGAGCACCGACGGTGTTCAGACCGGCCGATCCAAACGCAGTCGTCCCCGGGCTGGACGATCCTGTTCCCACCGTTCAAATTATTCTCAACAACGCAATGAGTTCGAATGCGTTTCTTGAGGAAGCAGCGCGCAGGCAAGAGTCCGGTGGAGTAGAGTCTGTTGAAGAATGGTTCGGGTCCCAGAGCGCGCGGCTTGAGCAAATGCGGGAGGGGGACGGCGATCTTATGGCCCAGCCCGGCGGGGGAGCCCGGGACCTGCCGCCCGGCTGGAATCCGCCCGCCCATATTAGCAACGCACAGCCGAGGCTGGACTCCAGCGGCGCCCACTGGGCAAGCGACGGCCCGGCTGCAGAAGGTAGCGGGGGACCGGCCGGCTGGGACTATACGGAGGGGTTTCCTGAGGTACCCGTCCGCGAAAAGCCCCGGCCCAGCAGCGGCAACCGGCCTCCCAGGCAGTATGAGGATCTTGATGATGTGCTGGATGCGCCGCCGCCGCCGGTCAGCGACAGGCCCCGGCCCGACAACCGCACGCGGCCTTCCAGGCAGTATGCGGATCTTGATGATGTGCTGGATGCGCCGCCGCCGCCGGTCAGCGACAGGCCCCGGCCCGACAACCGCACGCGGCCTTCCAGGCAGTATGCGGATCTTGAGGATGTGCTGGATGCGCCGCCGCCGGTCAGCGACAGGCCCCGGGCCAGCAACCGCACGCGGCCTTCCAAGGAGTATGCAGATCTTGAGGATGTGCTGGATGCGCCGCCGCCGGTCAGCGACAGGCCCCGGCCCCGCAACAGCAAGCGGCCTTCCGAGCAGTATACAGATCTTGAGGATGTGTATCTTGCGGATGTGTTCGATGGGCCGCCGCTACCGGCCCGCAACCCGTCCCGGCCCAGCGCTGATAAGAGCTATCTTCCCGTTGGACACGAAAAGGAGAAGCGTTCGCAAATATTGGCGCTGACGCATCCTCTTCAGCCGGAAGATCCCACAAGGCCGACATCTCCTGGCCTGGTGGAGGTTACAACAGATTTTGAAGCGAAACCGCCTGATACACCTGAGGGGAAATGGTACGTCGAGATTGACCTAAATGACCACCGAGAAGCTTTTAACGATTTTGGGCCCGTATGGGGAATAGACCCCGATATACGATTACATGTTACGTATAAGAACAGTACGCAGGTGATCGATCCATCCCTGTATGAGATTCGTTTGGGGTACTTTGATAAGACAAAGGGGGTATTCGACCCGGAGTTCGGGGGCAAGGTCTATCCGTTCGAGGTAAAGACAGTCCTGGACAGCAATTTGGAGAGGCCTGGCGCGGGGCCGGACGTCGAAGAGCTGCTTGAGGTTGCGCGAACCCGCCTCAGATCTCGACCTCCCTCTCCCGACAATATCGCGGTGCCTGGCTCGGGCCCGTCGCAGGCGAATCTGGACGCGGTGCTTGATGCGATCCCCCTTGAGCAACTTGACGAGGTCGGAGGGACCGCAGGCCCCAATGCAGGTGGGGTGTTCTATCCACCACCGGCTCCCAACCCCAACAGAGAGTTTCCGGCACCGCTTCCCGAGGGGGTGAGCTGGAGCGACCGGTACCGGGAGCTCGCCCGCGCGCATACCCCTGTGCCTGACGCCCCGATTGGTTCCGTGCAAGGTGTCGATTATGTGTTCGCTCCACCGACTGCCTCAGTTGTCCCCGAGCTTCCGACTCTGGAGTTTGGGGAGGATGCCACGCAGAGAGTCCCTGCCATTGTCCGCCCCACCGTATGGAAGAGCGGCCAGAGCTTGCCCGTAATCAAGCTTCACCAGGCCGATCAAATGGACATTATAGCCGGTGCTCCCTTGAGAGTTTCGACGCCGGACGGGCTGACAGCTTTGGCACCCGGGAAATATATTGTGATAATACAGAACCGCGGAAAAACGCACAGAGTAGTGTTCCAGGATCCGGATACTTACGATGCCGATCTCAGGAGATGGGTCAGATCGATCCAGAACCTCTAGCCCCGGAGGTAGCCCTCGCGAACACCGGGCGTAATTGGCAAGCCCGATCCGCAGGTATGCTGTGGAGGAATCCGCGGATCGCCTGGCCCACTCGCATGCGATCCGGGTTTGTCCTGCAGCCCCCCGCCCCTGCTGTGTATCAGGCCGTTCCTGCTTGACTGTTGGGGGTTTCTGCGCCTGAGCTTTGGCATCCCCCGCCTATACGGCCGGTCTTGCGCAGAAGAGCGGCACGGTGACTTCCCATCTCAAGCCCGCCCTTCCCCGGCCGATATCAGGGGCGACCCGCATCGCGGCAGCGGGAGGCCGACCTGCTGCTCGGCAGCGATCTGGTGGTGAGTGTGACCCTGCCGGTGTTTCGCACGCGGGATGCCGGATGCAGCCAGGTGGTGTCAGCGCCTGTGCGGTCATGATTGGGGTTTGCCCATGATCTGGATCTCGAGATGCCGTCAAACTTGATGCAACCGGCTGGGGGACGGTCGCAGAGACCGCGAGCACGTTTGCCGATGCAGACCGGATCGCCCGTGCCTTGATTGACGAGAGCATCGCGGCCAATCTCGTGCTCGTCGGCATCGCCTGCCAGCGCGGCGCGCTGCCGCTTGGCGCCGAAGCGATCGAAACGGCCATCGTCCTCAATGGTGTCGTTGCGGTTGCCCCCCGATCTCTAATGGGCTAAACTCAGGACAGTGTTCGACAAGGGGAGATGGAAGTTGCGGTTGCCCCCCGATCTCTAATGGGCTAAACTCAGGACAGTGTTCGACAAGGGGAGATGGAAGTTGCGGTTGCCCCCCGATCTCTAATGGGCTAAACTCCTCTACATGAACTGCATGGACGCGAACCCGTTGCGGTTGCCCCCCGATCTCTAATGGGCTAAACTCGCATGATATGGGGCCGTTCGATCTCTGGAGTTGCGGTTGCCCCCCGATCTCTAATGGGCTAAACTTCTGGCCATTGTCGAGACCAAGGTTACGGAGTTGCGGTTGCCCCCCGATCTCTAATGGGCTAAACTGGCCATCACTGCGTATCGCGACTTCCTGGTGTTGCGGTTGCCCCCCGATCTCTAATGGGCTAAACTGGCCATCACTGCGTATCGCGACTTCCTGGTGTTGCGGTTGCCCCCCGATCTCTAATGGGCTAAACTGACGTACGAATACGAGGATCCGATCACCGGGTTGCGGTTGCCCCCCGATCTCTAATGGGCTAAACTTGTGCCTCGAGACACGACGGCACTCCGCACGTTGCGGTTGCCCCCCGATCTCTAATGGGCTAAACTCCCGTGTTTCAGGGAGCGTACCACCACAACGTTGCGGTTGCCCCCCGATCTCTAATGGGCTAAACTAGGCTTGGCAAAGAGCGAACAGCGACACAGTTGCGGTTGCCCCCCGATCTCTAATGGGCTAAACTTGTGGCGTTAGCGTCCATCTCGTCCAGCAAGTTGCGGTTGCCCCCCGATCTCTAATGGGCTAAACTGACCGGATACGACATAAACGACCGGAACGAGTTGCGGTTGCCCCCCGATCTCTAATGGGCTAAACTCCGAGGTCTGCTCGACACCACGGAACAGCGGTTGCGGTTGCCCCCCGATCTCTAATGGGCTAAACTATAGACACCGAGCTCCAGCGCACCACCTGGGTTGCGGTTGCCCCCCGATCTCTAATGGGCTAAACTTCGGCCATGATGATGGCGTGGAGTATCCGGGTTGCGGTTGCCCCCCGATCTCTAATGGGCTAAACTAGTCCAGCCGCGTGACGGCAGCGCACCGCAGTTGCGGTTGCCCCCCGATCTCTAATGGGCTAAACTATGGAGACACCGATGGCGAATGTATCACAGGTTGCGGTTGCCCCCCGATCTCTAATGGGCTAAACTTTCTTGTCCTCATGGGCGGGCATCGGGCAGTTGCGGTTGCCCCCCGATCTCTAATGGGCTAAACTGCTGGCAATAGCATTGTATTGCGCCTGTGTGTTGCGGTTGCCCCCCGATCTCTAATGGGCTAAACTGATTGCGGTGACGATGGAGATGGTGCAGGAGTTGCGGTTGCCCCCCGATCTCTAATGGGCTAAACTTCGGTTATGTAGCGCAGTGCCTCACCCAGGGTTGCGGTTGCCCCCCGATCTCTAATGGGCTAAACTCAGTCGGCTATATGGCGTGCAAGGCGATCAGTTGCGGTTGCCCCCCGATCTCTAATGGGCTAAACTGCGCGACAATCATGAACCAAGGTAGCGTCAGTTGCGGTTGCCCCCCGATCTCTAATGGGCTAAACTTCCGTGGAGGTCGCCCTTTACATGGAACGGGTTGCGGTTGCCCCCCGATCTCTAATGGGCTAAACTGCCTTTCCCCCAAGCCTTGGAATTTTCAAGGCTTGGGGGCTTTTATGGGTAAAAAAAGCCATGAAAGCGAATCAGAACAGCAACAGCTGTTCGGGTTTTTCTTGCTTTGGTTCACGTTTTGTTCCTGTGAAAATACGGGCTCCGGCATATTGCGTGTCCGTGATGGTAAGGATATGAACATTTCCTCTCTCGGGTAGCACATTACTAATCTTAGTTATATGGGTTTCTGCAATTTCCCTGCTTGCAGCGAAACGGATGTAGACTGAGTACTGAGCCATCTCAAATCCCTGATGAAGCAAAAAATTTCGAAATGCCGTTGCCGTTTTGCGCTCGGCCTTTGTTCCCACAGGAAGGTCGAACATCACATACAACCACATCATTCGATAGCTGCTCAATTCGAGCGGCTGTCCCTTAGGTGTCATGTTACCATTGGTAGCTTCCCACGTGGAAGTTCTAGCACTTTCGCTTCTCCAGCGAAACAGTGAACAACCGACAGTGCTAATTTTTGAAGGCACACATTAACTGGACTTACACCTCTGTCTGTGTTCATATCGATCGTCAGAATGCGGGCAAGAAGAGGCTTTGTATCCTTGGTAATGCCCGTTGTGCCATCATTGATGAGGTTACTTACCAAGAGATCTGCCACGGGCCGGAATGGCTCCATTAGATCATCCGCTAGCGCAAATGCGTTCCCTCGTTGCCGATGGGCAAGACCAAGGCTAGGATGGAGCCCGGCCGCCATAACTGCACGTGCAGTGCCCGCACGAAGTACAGTATACGCATAGTTCAGCATTGCATTAATACCTGCTTCTTGCCGGTTTCGGCGGAAGTCGCTGCCAAACAACAGTGACCAATATCTCCGGGCTGCTTGTGCTTCGATATTTTCCGGGTCTCCCGACCGTACCTTTCGGGCGAGCAAATGAAAACCACGGTTGTAGGCCCCGGCGGCCTCCAGAGTTGCGCTCTGGTTCAGTACTTTTGCTCTGACGATTTGGGCCCACAGGTTTTTTCGTAGAGGCTTCGATACCGATGCCTGGTCCATCATACGACCGGCTTGCTCATAATTCCCGTCCACCGCCCAAAGGAAGGCGACAGGCCGGAAATTAGCACCACAAACAACCAGTGGAACGCAATGTTCGGCAAGCGCAACAAGCAAATTATTAGAATAGGTTATCCCGTGCGCGCTTGCGATTACGGTGGCTAGATCCGTAAAAGGAACACGCCCTACTTCGTGCTGTTGCCTTGTAACCTTTAGGAATCCGTAGGCCTTGGACAAATGACAACCATCCTCAACAATTTCAACAATTCGGCCACTCATGCAAATTCTTTCAGTGGAATTTTCTGACCAATAGGATTCACTCGAACCTTGATTGCGTCGGCCGCTTGTAGTTTAGAATACGCTTTCAGTTCATATGAAAATGGGTCCTCCGCGTCGGCATGACGACTGTCGAGTGAACCTGCTTCATTATGGGGAGCTAACCTCAGGCGCTTTGCGGCTGCCTCGAGGCGGCATACACGATAGACGATACGCCCCGAGCCAAAATCCGCCTCGATTAAATCTCCTTTGTGTAAGCGCATAACTGGCTTTGCGTCGGGGTGAACACAGCGCCACGACGAATTAAAACCAGGCTGATTAGCATCAAAAACGGAAACCGTCTCGCCTTTCCATTTGCCATTCAATTCAAAAATTTCAATGCGATGATTGTCACTTAACGCTTGAATCTTTGTAAATCGAAGTTCAGATTCTTCGATTGGTCCGTGCTCAATTTTGCGAATGTAGTTGTGTTTTATTAACCCCAGTATGCGAATTTTTTGAATGCAGTGGTCCTGGCCAAATTTTACGAGGGCCGCTTTGATGCTTGCTTGATCTTTCGCCTCGTAGCCATGAAGTTCCTTCTGTATCTTTGCACGCAGGTGGGGGTCCCGCACACGCTTTACCTCGTTAATGGTCAGATTTTCGAGTGGCTTTCTTGATACAAGATTGTAGACTTTTCCATCGATTTCTTCGTTGACCATCCCGTAGGCTGTTTCATCGAGCAACTTGCCTGAAGTGCTCCCATGGTGAGCCTGTGCACCAGGCGCAATGCCGTGATCTTGTTTGTGGCTAACAATTAAGATCGCTAGTCGCTGCTTCAAATCATCGCGGTAATCGGTGTAAGGTGTCGGAAATTCGCCTTTCGAAAAAGACCTATCTAGATTCAGTTCCTCAGCGTGTCCGGCCGCCCTCGATATCCTGTTTAGCAAATTGCGGTCAGTGCAAGCGATGACAAATGCATCAATTGCATGATGGCGATGATCTTTTCGGTTTTTCTCGTTACTTGTGTTGGTATAATTGTGATCTGGTAGGAGAGTGTTAAGCCCCCACTTTGCGCGAAGCATTGCAGTCAGTCGACCTGGCGTTGACCACACATTTCCGCAAGTATGCTCCAAGTAGCTTCTTGTTAATTTTGATAAATGCTGAGTGTCCGTAAGATGCCGAGCGTGCATGTCGCCACTCTTTTCTATGGCATCCGGTGAAAATCTCCAAGCCTTGTGCGGAAACAGCCGCGCGGCGCGGTTGCAAATATCACTAAGCTCTTTTCCACTCCACGCATCCGAGGGTATACGGTTGGCCTTTTTTTGGTTGCTGTCAATAGTGCAGAGCACCTTATTGTTGAAGGAGTCGTCTTCCCTAATTGAACGTGGCAAAACATGCTCGACTTGGATTTTAGGACTGAACAACATTTTTTTGGATATTGCTGCTCCGGAAAATACACACACCCGCTCTAGTGCCGGCAGTTCATGGTAAAGGCGCAATAGCAATCTGTTATGGTATGTACTGGCGAAACCCATTTCATGAAGTTCTTTTTCTATCTTAGCGTTCTTTTCTTCGTTCTCCGAGTTTCTTCGATTCAGTTCATTTTTTTGTCTTTGATTAAGCTTCAATTCCCGAGCCAACTCCACAACGATTTCGTTGGGTGGGCCGTGTGCATCGATGATCACGTTGATGACTTTACGAAGTTGGTTTAATCCAATGTGAACTGTAGGATTGGACACGCGACCAATGTGCTCTTGACTGCCACTTGGAGCACCGGGCCGAGAAATAACGTGGCGAGGAAAAAGAGTTCCGTAATATGGTAGCTTGCCGCGGCGATCTTTGTCCCGTGGTGCGAAATCTGAATGGTGCCGGTCAAATTCCATTACGGCCTCATCGTAGGTCAAGCGTCGTATAAAAATTTCACCGGTTTCCAGATCGAAATCTTCGCGTTTTTCTCTTTCTAAAATTTTTACTAGGCCGTCGAGAGCCTCTCTACCGAATTGGCCATGACCCTGTGGGAGTCGCAATTCAGATATGTATTTTGCGTGATCTTGGTCAATTTTGAATGTGTCTTGTAGCCAGTTCTGTAATGCTATTTCATCTTCAGAATGTAACAGCCGTTCCACAACGCTGCTTTGCTCGTCTCGTGAAAGCTTGCGCCAATACTTGCCAAATGCCTTCTCGCTCCCGAGCACGGAGGCGGTTTGATCGGGTGCAAACCCCTTGCGCCTAGTGTGCTCGAAATTGAACCGCTCATCCTCGCTTAATTCCTTGACGACCTTCCGGAGTGTTTCGAACGTTACTGGACTACTTGACCGGTTTGCCAACTCCCTCGCAACCGCATCGGACTGCTCCACCCGTAGTCGGCGCGAGCGATAGCCAGGACGCATGATGCGGAGACGAGATACATCGTCCAAGATACGAAAAGCTTGAAACAAGGGATGCGCCTTGGGCACCCGCTCCCCCCGGTCGATGTCAAAGCCGTGTTGACTGTCAATCGCTTCCTCCGGTAGAAATGTGCACCGGCCGACTGGTTGCTTTTTTAGGGGCCGTTGGTCGATAATGATGTGTCGTATCTCCTTTAGCAAATTGTCCGTTAATAGGTTTGGGTGGTGATCCTTTTGTCCATTCCAAATTTTCTCAATCTCGTCTTTCACTAGGTCACGGGTCGGATAGATGTCATACAAGTTCTTGCTACCCTTGGGCGTAGGCTTAAACCGCACAAGTTCAGGTGGCATGCCCTCGTGCAAGCGCTTTCCATATTTGTCGGTACGATGCCGATTTGCAAGCAATTCACCAAGCGTTGTTGCGCCTTCGTTACTGATTTGTTGCGTTAAATTTTCTATTGCAGCCTCTATATCGCTTTTTTCTCTATTTTCGGAATCAGTTATGCGATTAGATTTAAATCCTCGACGTTGGTTCAAATGAAACAGAGCGCGGCCAATTTCATAAGCTTCGAGAGGGCTATAAAGTGCTTCCTTTCGAAGCCAGTACGGATCAAGCTTTTCAAGTTTTTTGCGCTCACCCTTATTCATTGGCATCAAGCCGGCTCGAACCAATACATTCATCAGATGCTGCTGGCGCCGGAGAAAGCGGTCCCGTCGCCGCCGCATGCCACGCGCCTTTCTGCGATCTGCTGCTAGAGATGCCATTGACTTGGGGTCGCGCCCCGCCGCGATGTGAGGGCTCAAGATACGAACACCAGCGTCCAATACTCGGGCGGGACAACCATCCGCATCAAGTTCCACTGCGCACCACCCAATGGAGCTGCTTCCCATGTCCAGGCCCAGCCTGTAGTTTGGCATCTGCTCCTCCTTGCCCGACCACTTATCTTGTCCTATTCTGGCAGTGTGCATATTGGTGCAGAAACCGCAACACATTGCACGCAATCACTACATCGGACATTCTCGGCGGACCCTGCCAGCGTTAATTTTCTTGCCGGGGTCAGTAGCGGTCAGGTTGCGACGGAGTCTCTCTTCATGGTGTTCGCGTAGATCCCTAGTGGGTGTCCTTCCGCAAGTGAGGCATGGGGCCGTCCCGGACATGGTTGTGGTGAACCACGAAGCACCGGGCATCCCACCTGTACTCGTCAAGGATGCCTGCGACGAGAGACAATCTGCCAGGACTTCACACCTATCCACCCCGCACAAAGGGAACCCCTGTACAACCTGCCCGCCCCCGACTCCAGCGTGCAGATCAAAGCCGGTAAGCCTCACTCGGAGTGCCCAATATCCTGTTGCCTATGGTGCTTGACAATGCCCGGCATCTGCGTATGCTGGATTAGGTGCTAGCCCATTAGAGATCGGGGGGCACCCGTTAACAAGACCTTTAAGGTCACAAAATACGGCCCGGACAGGTTTCCTGTCCGGGTCGTTACTTTGGGCATGTCGCTATGGCCTGCTTGCCACGCCTTTCGCATGAACCCGCATCACCCCGCGCTCGCATGGACCCGAGCCAGTTTTTTGGCTTGCATCGGCAGGCAAGGAATTTCGCAGTCCTTTGGCTGTGGGGAAGGGCACAGCAATTACGCGACCTAAGCTTCGTATGGAAAGCCTTGGTAGGAATGACCAATATCGCGCACTGCGCATTCCGTATGGTTTGGCAAGCCACCTTCAAGCCTCGCATGGCGGACGCAAATGTACCATTCCCGTTGCCAGGGTTGGTGACCGGGAAATGCCCCCAGAGCAGAACCTGGCTACGAAGCCTCCTCCCCGTATTCGCGTTCATCGACAATCACCAGCCCGTCATTCGGCAAGGATCCCGGTGCTACAAGCTCCACTTCTCCCCGCAGATTCAGCACCTCCTGCGCGAACCCGCCTACCCGCTCGGCCAGTGCAGCATCCGCCGGCACGGCGGTTTCGCAGTGCAGTGTCATCGCATCCCGCTCTCCGTCACGCGTGACCACGATCCGGATCCGCTCCACCCCCTCGGCACGCCCGACGATCTCCGCCACCTGCGAAGGGTGCACGAACATGCCGCGGACCTTGGTGGTCTGGTCCGCCCGTCCCATCCAGCCGCCAATGCGCGGCGCGGTCCGCCCGCACGGGCTCTGTCCCGGCAGAAACGCCGACAGGTCGCCCGTGGCAAACCGGAACAGCGGATAGTCGTCATCGAGCACGGTGACCACCACCTCGCCAACCTCCCCTTCCGGCACCGGGTCACCCGTCCCCGGCCGCACGATTTCCACAATCACATGTTCATCCAGGATCATCCCCTCCCGCGCCTCGCTCTCATAGGCGACAAGGCCGAGATCGGCGGTGCCGTAGCACTGCACGCAGCTGATTCCACGCGACGCATATTCCTCCCGCAGGGAGGGAAACAGCGCTCCGGCCGTGACCGCGGCCCGGCGGAAGCCCGTGAGGTCGAGGCCCTTCGTGTCGCCCTCGTCGAGAATCACCTTGAGATAGTCCGGGGTTCCGGTGTAGCCGGTCGGGCGGAGTCCGGCGGCCACTGCCGCCAGCTGTGCGGTGCCACCCGTGCCGCCGGGAATGACCGCCGCGCCGAGCGCCCGCGCGGCCGCCTCCAGCATCGCCCCGGCCGGGGTCAGGTGATAGGAGAAGGTGTTGAGAATCAGGTCGCCTTCGGCAAACCCCGCCGCGCGTAACGCACGCGCGAACCGCCAGCCATCGGCCGCCACGCGTCCCGGCTCGTAGATCGGGCCGGGCGACACAAACACCCGGTCGATGCCTGCTCCCTTTCCCCCGACCGGACCTGTCTGGAGTCCGCCAAAGGGTGGGTCAGCCGCCTGAAGCGCGACGAGATCGGATTTTCGTAGCAGGGGAAGCGCGGCCAGTGCCGCAAAACCGTCCACCGACTCCGGCTCGACGCCCTCAAGAATATGTGCCCAGCCCTTCGCGCGGGCCCCTGCCCGCGCAAGCAACGCGCGCAGGGCTTCGAACTGTGCCCCGACACGCTCTTCCGGGCTGCGGCATTCCAGTGGATCCAGCGCCACGGTCACGTTCCGCTGTTTTCCTGTCTCTGGAGTGTGTGCAGGGCGGAGTCGTCGGACCCCGCCCTGCATGCAGACACCCCGAGGATCAGCAATCGCGAGGTGTGATCCCCTGCTCCTTGGCGTAGGCAGCCGAATCCGCGGCGATCAACGGATCGATGACCTCCCGGTCCGACGTGTAGAAATCGGTCACGAAGGACCATTTCTGCTTGTTGGCATCCCATTGCTGGATGGCGACCACGCCGGGCCCCGTGTGGTTGGTGCAGGAAATCCGGACCGACGGCGCGAAACCTTCCAGGCCCAGCTCGGTCATCCGCGCCGGGCTGACATAGAGGGCCTCGAACCCGTCGCGCACATGCTTGCCGGTGACCTCCTTGGTGTCATGGATCTCCATGGCCGTGCGGATCGCCTCGACCGTCCAGACCGCCGCTATCATGCCGCGGTTGTAGAGCACCTCGCCGACCACCGAGCGCTCGGCCGCGCTTCCCTTGCCCTTGTCATACAGGTGCTCGAAAATGTCGGCATGAAGCTTGGTGTCGGCCCCGGGCGAGTGGAACCCACCGGAGAGGTAGCCATGCGCGTCCTTGCCGGAAGGACGGACATCCACCTCCGAACCGGACCACCAGTTGCCGATCATGCGATCCATCGGATAGCGGATGGAAACCGCCTCCTTGATGGCCACCGCATTCATCACTCCCCAGCCCCAGAGCAGCACCCAGTCGGGCTTCTCGCGGCGGATCTGCAACCAGGTCGCCTTCTGCTCCTGGCCCGGATGGTCGACAGCGAGGCTCAGGAACTCGAATCCATGCTTCTTCGAGAGCGCCTCAAGGGTCGGGATCGGTTCCTTGCCGTAGGACGAGTTGTGATAGACCAGCGCGATCTTCTTGCCGTTCAGCTGGGGGATACCACCCTCGCGGTCGGCGATGTATTTCACGAAGATCGACGCCTGGTCCCAATACGAGGCCGGGAAGTTGAACACCCATGGGAACACCCGGCCGTTGGTGACGGAAGTGCGCCCGTAGCCCATCGAGAAGATGGGGATTTCATCGACCGCGGCTTTGGGGATCAGCTGGTAGGTGATGCCGGTCGACAGGGGCTGTATCACAAGCGCACCGGAGTCACCGGCGTTCTTGGTGCTCTCGTAGCACTCGACACCCTGCTTGGTGTTGTAGGCGGTCTCGCATTCGATGAGATTGACCTTCACACCGTTGATGCCACCATCCCGCTCGTTGAGAAGCGCAAAATAGTCGGCATAGCCATCCGCAACCGGAATGCCGTTCGGCGCGTAGGGGCCGGTGCGGTAGGCCAGCGACGGAATGCTGAGTTCGTAGGCGGAGGCCGGAACCGATACGGCCAGTGCCGTCGCGGCTGCGATCCCCAGTTGAAGCATGCTTCTGATTTTCATCACTTCCTTCTCCCTTTATCTATTGAATTGTGGTTTCCGCTAGCTCAGCCAGCGTTTCCGCCGCCGGTAGGCACGGACATCGCGGAAGCTCTTGCGTTCCCCCTCCGACATGCCGAGATAGAACTCGCGCACATCCGGGTTCTTGCTGAGTTCCCCCGCCGAGCCATCCATAACGATGCGGCCGGATTCCAGTATATACCCATAATCCGCATAACGCAAAGCCATATGCGTGTTCTGTTCGGCGAGCAGGATCGACACCCCCGCCTCCGTGTTCAGCCGCTTGACGATCTCGAAAATCTCCTTGACCAGCTGCGGCGCAAGGCCCATCGACGGCTCATCGAGGAGAATGACCCGCGGCCGCGACATCAACGCCCGGCCGATCGCGCACATCTGCTGCTCGCCCCCGGATGTATAGCCGGCCTGCGCCCGCCGACGCTCCTTCAGCCGCGGGAAGTAGCTGTAGACGCGTTCGAGGTCACCGGCCAGCTCGGCCCGGCCGTCGGTCCGGGTATAGGCACCTGTGAGCAGGTTCTCCTCGATGGTCAGATGCTCGAAACAGTGCCGGCCCTCCATCACCTGGACAACCCCGCCGCGCACCAGCCGCGCCGGCGACAGCCCGTCGACCCGTTCCCCGGCATAGCGCACCTCACCGCGGGTGACCTCGCCGCGCTCCGAGCGGAGCAGGTTCGAGATCGCCTTCAGGGTCGTGCTCTTGCCGGCGCCGTTGCCGCCGAGCAGGGCGACAATGCCTCCCTCCGGCACCGCCAGGCTCACGCCTTTCAGTACCAGCACGACGCGGTTGTAGACCACCTCGATGCTCCGGACATCGATCAGCGCGCCGTCGTCCGGCTGTAGCGTTTTCTCCATCTCCGCCGCCCCTCAATACGGAAAGGGCCAGAGCCGCAATTTCTGCTTGACGACTGCCCAGAGCCGGGCGAAGCCGTGCGGCTCCACGATCAGGAAGAAGATGATCAGCGCACCGAACACGGTGAACTCGATATGCTTGGCGGTCACCGCCTGCAGGCCGACCCCGCCGACCAGCAGCGATTTCAGCAGGATCGGCATCACCACCATGAAACTGGCCCCGAGCACCGAGCCGAGCATGGTGCCGAGGCCGCCGACAATGACCATGAACAGGACCAGGAAGGACTGGTCGATCCCGAACGCCTCGGTGGTCTCCGCGGCCCCGAGCCAGACCGAGAAATACAGCGACCCGGCCATGCCGACATAGAACGAGCTGACCGCGAAGGCCGAGAGTTTGGCGCGCAGCGGGTTGACGCCGATGATCTCGGCGGCGATGTCCATATCGCGGATCGCCTGCCAGGAGCGCCCGATGCGGCCGCGCAGCACGTTGCGCGCGGCGAACCCGAACACCACCACGAAACTCAGGCAGAAGAGATAGGTGGCCCAGCTCGGCGCACTCGCGCCGGTGACCTCGACGCCGAACACGGTGCGGGTGGAGGTCGCGATCTGGCCGCTGGCCGAATAGTTGAAGAACCACGGAACGCGGTTGAACAGCCAGACGAAGAAAAACTGCGCCGCGAGTGTCGCCACGGCGAGGTAGAACCCCTTGATGCGCAGCGAGGGCAGTCCGAAGGCGGTGCCGGCGAGCGCGGTGATCAGTCCCGAGAGCACCACGATGAAGGCGATGTTCAGCTCCGGGAAAGTCGTCATCAGCTTGTAGGTCGAATAGGCCCCTACTGCCATGAAACCGCCGGTGCCCAGCGAGATCTGCCCGCAATAGCCGGTCAGGATGTTGAGGCCGATGGCGGCCAGAATATAGATCAGCACCGGGATGAAGATCGCCTTCTCCCAATAGTCGTTGATCAGAAGCGGCACCAGCGTGTAGGCCGCCAGCAGGAACAGCCAGAACGCCCAGCGGTCCTGGCGGAGCGGAAAGATCTGCTCGTCGGCCGCGTAGGTGGCACGGAAATCGCCGGTCTCCCGGTACAGCATCGTTCAGACCCGCTCGATCAGGCGCTCGCCGAACAGCCCCTGCGGGCGGACCAGCAGCACCAGGAGGGCCAGCACATAGGCAAACCAGTTTTCGATCGCCCCGCCGACGAACGGCCCGAGATAGATCTCGGCCAGCTTCTCGCCGACCCCGATGATCAGCCCGCCGAGGATCGCCCCGGGGATCGAGGTAAAGCCGCCGAGGATCAGCACCGGCAGCGCCTTCAGCGCGATCAGCGACAGCGAGAACTGGACGCCGGATTTGGACCCCCACATCACGCCGGCAATCAGCGCGACGATGCCCGCCACCGACCACACCACCACCCAGATGGTCCGCAGCGAGATGCCGACCGACAGCGCCGCCTGGTGGTCATCGGCCACCGCCCGCAACGCCCGTCCGATACGGGTGTAGTGGAAAAACACCGCCAGAACGACCACCAGGGCCGTCGCCACCACGGCCGCGGTCGCCTCGATCTTCTCGAAATACAGATTCAGCGTCGTCAGCCCCCAGTCGGAGGCACCCTGCGGAAGGCCGATATCGAGCACCTTCACATCCGAGCCCCACAGGATGTCCCCTACCCCCTCGAGCACGTAGGCGAGGCCGATCGTGGCCATGAACAGGATGATCGGCTCCTGGTTGATGAGATGGCGTAGCACCAGCCGCTCGATGAGCCAGGCCAGCCCGACCATCACCGCCCCGGTCATCGGAATCGCCAGCCAGACCGGCATGGCCAGCCATTCGATGCGGTGGTGGAGCACCGGCAGCGTGCCGGTCAGAAATCCGACCAGGGTCAGGGCCGCGAACAGGCAGAGCACACCCTGGGCGAAATTGAAAACCCCCGAGGCCTTGAAGATCAGCACGAAGCCGATGGCGACCAGGGCATACATGGTCCCTGCCATCAGCCCCGAAAGCACGATCTCAATCAGAAACAGCATCCGTCCCCTCCTTCAGTCATGGGCCACACCGAGATAGGCGTCGATCACCACGGGGTCTGCGCGCACCTCATCCGGCGTGCCATCCGCGATCCTGCAGCCGTGATCGAGCACCACGACCCGGTCTGAAATGTCCATCACCACGCCCATATCATGTTCGATCAGGGCAATGGTGGTGCCGAACTCGTCATTGACGTCGAGAATGAAGCGGCACATATCCTCCTTCTCCTCGACATTCATGCCCGCCATGGGCTCGTCGAGCAGCAGCAGCGAGGGTTCGGCGGCCAGCGCCCGGCCGAGCTCGACCCGCTTCTGCAGCCCGTAGGGCAGCCGGCCGACCGGTGTCTTGCGGATATGCGGAATCTCGAGGAAGTCGATGACCCGCTCGACGGCATCGCGGTTCTCGGCCTCCTCGCGCAGCGCCCGCCCCCTCCAGAGCGCCTGCTCGAGAATCCCCACATGCATCTTGGTCAGGCGGCCGGTCATGATGTTGTCGAGCGTGCTCATGCCGTGGAACAGCGCGATATTCTGGAAGGTGCGGGCGATGCCGAGCCGTGCGATCTGATGCGGACGGGTTTCGCGCCGGTGCTTGCCATGGAAATAGATCTCGCCTTCCTGCGGCTGGTAGAAGCCGCTGATCACGTTCAACATCGACGATTTTCCGGCGCCGTTGGGACCGATGATCGCGCGGATCTCGCCGTCCCGGATGTCGAAACTTACCGAGTCGATCGCCACCACGCCGCCGAAGCGCAGCGTGATATCGCGCACTTCCAGCACCGCTTCACCGCTGCCTCTGTTCGCCGCCATCAGGCCGCCAGCGCTTGCGGGCTGACCGCCGCGATATCTTCGATGCGCAGGGTTGCCTCGATGGTTCCCTTGCGACCGTCCTCATAGGTGATTTCGGTCCGTGCCCGGATCGATTCGGAGCCGTCATAGAGGGCGTCGATCACCTCGCCATAGCGCTCGTTGATCACCCGGCGGCGCACCTTGCGGGTCCGCGTGAGCTCGCCGTCATCGGCCTCGAGCTCCTTGTGCAGGATCAGAAAACGTCGGATCTGGCAGGCCGCCAGGGCGGGGTCGCCGGCCAGCGAGCGGTTCACCTCCTGCACATGCCGGCGCATGATTGCATAGACTTCCGGATGGGCCGCGATCTCCTGATAGGAGCTGTAGGCGACGTCATTGCGCTCGGCCCAGCTCGCCACCGCCGTGAGATCCAGATTGAGCATCACCACCACGTGCTCGCGTCCGTCCCCGACCACCACCGCCTCCTGGATCTCGGGGTAGAATTTCAGCTTGTTCTCGATGTATTTGGGCGAGAACACCGTGCCGCAGGCAAGCCGCCCGACATCCTTCACGCGGTCCAGGATCCGCAGATGGCCGGTCGCCTCCTCGAGGAAGCCGGCATCACCCGAATGCACCCAGCCATCCGGAGCCCGCGCCTTCTCGGTCGCTTCCGGGTCGCGGTAGTACTCGCGGAACACGCCCGGCGAGCGATACATCACCTCGCCGCTCTCGGCGATGCGGATCTCGACACCCGGACTCGGTATGCCCACCGTGTCGTCGCGGACCTCGGCATCGGGCTGGGCGGCGATGAAGACGGTCGCCTCCGTCTGCCCGTAGAGCTGCTTCAGATTGATCCCGAGGGCCCGGTAGAAAGTGAAAATCTCGGGGCCGATCGCCTCGCCGGCGGTATAGCCGACCCGAACCCGGCTCATGCCGAGCACATTGCGCAGCGGCGCATAGACCAGCAGATCCCCGAGCGCATAGAGCAGCCGCTCATACAGGCTGACGCGCTTGCCATCCAGGATGCGGGAACCGACCCGGCGCGCATGGCCGATGAAGTAGCGGAACAGGCACCGCTTGAGGAAGCTTGCGTCCTCCATGCGCACCATCACCTTGGTCAGCAGGCTCTCAAAAATCCGGGGCGGGGCAAAGAAGAAGGTCGGGCCGATCTCGCGCAGATCCTCCATCATCGTCTCGCGGCTTTCCGGACAGGAAACACAAAATCCGCAGACATAGGACTGGCCGATCGAAAACACGAAATCGCCGATCCAGGCCATCGGCAGATAGGCGAGCCCCTCGACATTCTCGTCGAGCCCGTCGAACTCGGCCGACATCCGCGAACTCTCGATGACATTGCTGTGGGTGATCACCACCCCCTTGGGCTGGCCGGTGGTGCCGGAGGTGTAGAGGATGATGCAGACATCGCTGCCCTGGGCGGCCGTGATCCGGGCCTCCTGGGCGGCCACCGCCTCGGTCCCGGCCTTTTGGCCCTCGGCCTGCAGTTCGGCATAGGAATGCAGCCGCTCGTGGTCGTAATGGCGCATGCCGCGCGTGTCTTCGTAAACCACGCGCTCCAGTTCCGGCAACTCCTCCTTCATGGCGAGGATCTTGTCGACCTGTTCCTGGTTTTCAGCCAGCACCATCCGCACCCCGGCATGGCGGAGCACATACGCCATCTCTTCGGCCACCGAATCCTGATAGAGCGGCACCGGGACCGCCCCGCAATACTGGGCCGCGATCATTCCCCAATAGAGACGGGGGCGGTTGTCACCGATGATGGCGAGGCGATCGCCGGGCTGCAGTCCCTTGGCCGCGAGACCGAGCGCGAGTGCGTGCACCTCCTTCTCGACCTCGACCCAGCTCCAGCTCTGCCAGATGCCGTAGGCCTTCTCACGGCAGGCGGGTCGGTCGCCTCGCAGGCGAACGTTGTGCGCCAGCAATTTTGGCAGTGTGTCCGCCGCGTCTTCGCTCACACTGCCCCCATTCTGGTCGTGTGGTGCCGGTGCGCAGGGATGCCCCCGCATGGGCCCGGCCCCGTGCGAAGCCCTCGTGGAAGGCTATCTTCCACAAAACAGAGGGAGCCGCAACCGGGACGACCGCGGCACCGACGCTTCCGCCGGTTTCCGATCGCAATTCCGACTTGCCTTCCGGGAAGATTTTCTGTATGGAAGACGGGTCGTCGGCCGGAAGGGCTCTGGCGGAACAAGGCTGTCCGACACCCGGGCCGGAGCAACCATGAAAATCAAGAACTCCCTGCGCTCGCTGAAGAACCGCGAGCGGTCCTGCCGTGTCATCCGACGCCACGGTCGGGTCTATGTGATCAACAAGCGACAGCCCCGCTTCAAGGCGCGCCAGGGATAGGTGCATCCCGTGAGGAGTTCTCCCGCGCCCGGCGGGGCCGGTTTCTCTTTATAAATGCATCCGCCCGATGAAATTCTGATACCGGTTCGGCGTCCGAGCGGCCACCTTGGGTGCAAAAACATGAATTCTGACAATCCGAAAACCCCGACCCTGTTCCGACCCGGCCCGCTCTGGCGTGTGCTGGTCGCACTCGTCGTCCTGGGCCTGTTGTTCTCCGCCCGGCCGGCAGCGGCGGCCGATGCCCCGCTGATCGGGTTGATCATCAAGACCGAGAGCAATCCGTATTTCGTAAAGATGCGCGAGATCGCAAAATCCGAAGCCGGGCGGCTCGGCCTCGAATTGCGGAGCTTTTCCGGAAAATATGACGGAAACAGCGACAGCCAGATTGCGGCGATCGAGAGTCTGGTCACGGCCGGTGCGAAAGCCATCCTGATCGCCCCCTCCGATCCTGCCGCTCTCCTCGATGCCGTGCAGCAGGCGCGGGCGGCCGGCATCCTGGTGATCGCACTCGACACTCCCTTTGTGCCCGCCGACGCGGCAGACGGAACCTTTGCAACTGACAATTTTGCGGCCGGGGCCCTGATCGGCCGCTGGGCGCGGGCGCGGCTGGCTACCCGGGCTGCGGAGGCCAGGATCGCGACCCTTGATCTCTCCGAGGCGCAGGTCACGGTGGATGTGCTGCGCAATCAAGGGTTTCTGCAGGGATTCGGGATCGATGTGAAGGATATCCAACGAATGTATGACGAGACCGACCCCCGGCTCGTCGGTCACGAGGCCAGCCGGGGATCGGAAGAAGGCGGGCAGGCCGCCATGGAACGCCTGCTGGAGCGGGAGCCGGAGATTGATCTCGTCTATACCATCAATGAGCCCGCCGCCGCCGGCGCGTATCGGGCCCTGAAAGCGCGGGGCCGGGAGAAACAGGTGCTGCTGGTGTCGATCGATGGGGGCTGCCCCGGGGTACGAAATATCGCCAGCGGCGTGATCGGGGCGACCTCCATGCAATTCCCGCGGAAGATGGTCGTGCTCGGACTCGAAGCCGTCGTGAAATTTCTCCGTAGCGGTGAGCGGCCCGGAAATTCTCCGGGCCTGGATTTCTTCCACACCGGAACCACCCTGGTCACCGACCAGCCCATGCCCGACATCCCCTCGATCGGGTCTGATGCCGGACTCAATCAATGCTGGGGCTGAAAGAGGTCTGACCCGATTGCCGCGGCCGGGGACCGGTTTCTAGCGGCTGATCACCCGCGCAGCTCACGATTCTCCGGATCGTGGACGGGGGCTTCAAGCACCCTCGCCTGCCGCCGCTCGCCCAGCACCAGCACGCCGAGCCGCTGGCCCGGCTTCGCCAGTTCCGGCGGAACATAGGCAAAGAACAGACTCTTCCCGCTGCTGTGCCCGTAGCCACCGGAAGTGGTCACCCCGACCGCACGGTCCCCCGCAAACACCGCCTCGCCGCCGATCACATCGGCATCCTCCGGATCCTCCAGTTCGAGATAGGCGATCCGGGTCGCGGGCGGTTGCCCGGCCGCGGCCTGCACCGCCACCTCGCCGGTATAGCCGGTCCCGCGCACAAAGCGGCCGGTATCCGCCTCCGCCGGACCGATCTCATTGGTGAGTTCCACCCCCATCCCGCGATAGCCTTTCTCAAGCCGCAGACTGTCCACGGCATAGGCACCAAAATCCGCGATCCCACTGCTTTCGCCACTCTCCAGGATCGCATCGTAGAGTGTCACCAGCCGTTCCATCGGACAGTGCAGTTCCCAGCCCAGCGCCCCGACATAATTGACCCGGAGTGCCCGTACCGGAACCTCCGCAAGGGTGATCTCGCGCACCGAAAGCCACGGGAAGGCCGCATCCCCGAGATCCTCCCCGGCCAGCGGTGCCAGCACCTTCCGGGCCTGCGGGCCGGCCACCACCAGCACGCCGATTTCGTCGCTGCGTTTGCGGATCTCGACTTCTTCTCCCGGAAGCTGCGCCAGGCGGAGCGCATCCATCTCGCGCAGCTCCCAGGCGGCCCCGGTGACGACATAGAAAATTCCGCCGGCGAGCCCGGCGATCGTGGACTCCCCCTCGAACCGGCCTCCCCTGCCCAGCCGGTGCGACAGCACCAGCCGGCCGGTGGCCGGCGGCCGGTTGGCGTAGAGCCGTCCGAGCAGAGCCCCGGCCCCGGGGCCGGAGATGTCGAATTTCGAGAAACTCGAGAAATCCATCACCCCGACCCGCTCGCGGACCGCCCGGCATTCGGCGCCTACCACGTCATGGGCGTTGGAGCGGCGGAAACTGTGCTTCTCCTGCACACCCTCCGGCGGGAACCATTTCGGCCGTTCCCATCCGCCCGCTTCGGTGTGCTCGCAGCCCCGGGCGCGGAGCCGTTCATAGAGGGCCGAGCGGCGTGCCGGCCGGCCGGCCGGCAGTTCCTCGCCGGGCAGCGGGCAGGCATACATCAGCCCGTAATCCTGGACCGATTTCGCGCGGGTGTAGTCGGTCGTGGTCCAGGCGCCATACCGCCGGGGGTCGAGGGCGGCCATGTTGATATCTGCGGCGCCATGGACCATCCACTGCGCGAGATACTTGCCGGCCCCCGCGCCCTGCGCGATGCCGATCGAGGAGCCGCAGCACATCCAGAAATTGTCGAGTCCCGGGGCCGGTCCGATCAGCGGGTTGGAATCCGGGGTGTGGGTGATCGCGCCATGCACGGCGCGTTTGATCCCCTTGGTCGAGAACAGCGGCAGACGCGTGAAGGCGCGCTCGAGCCAGGGGGCGATCCGGTCATAGGCCGGGTCGAACAGCTCGTTCGAATCCTCCCAGTGCGGATCCCCGCCCGCCCAGGCCTCAGCCGCGCCCTCCATCTCGTAGATGCCGACCAGCCCGGCCTTCTGTTCCTGGCGCAGATAGCAGGAGGCATGCGGGTCGCGCACCACCGGCAATTCGGCCTCGCGTTCGACCAGCTCCGGGATCGGCTCGGTGACCACGTAGTGATGCAGCATGTTGGCGAGGGGTGCGGTCCCGCCGACCATCGCCTGCACGGCGCGCGCATAGCAGCCGGCGGCGTTGACCACATGTTCGGCGGTCACCACCCCATCCTCGGTGGTGAGCCGCCAGCTGCCCTCCCGGGTGCGTTCGATGCCGGTCACCCGGCAGCGGCGGCGGATCTCGACCCCCTTCGCGCGGGCCCCGGCGGCCATGGCGTTGGCGACCCCGGCCGGGTCGACATGCCCGTCGCCGCGGGTCAGCGCGCCGGCCAGAAGACCTTCGGTCTCGAGATAGGGATGGTGCTCGCGGAGCTCGTTCGGGGAGAGGATTTCCACCTCGAAGCCGATCGAGGGGCCGAGACTCTCGACATAGCGGTACCAGTCGAGAAAATCCTGGTTGGGAGCGAGACGGATGCTGCCGCATTCGTGCCAGCTGACATACTGTCCGGTCAGTGCTTCCAGCCGGGGATAGAACTGGACGCCATAGGCGTGCAGCTGGCCGATGGCGTAGCCGCCGATGAAAGATGTACAGAGGCCGGCCGCATGCCAGGTGGAGCCGGAGGTCAGCTCCCCCTTCTCGAGCAGGATGACGTCGTTCCAGCCCTCATCGGCGAGATGGTAGGCGAGGCCGGTGCCCATCGCGCCACCGCCGATGATCGCCACGCGTTTGTGGATGTCCACCCTGCCCCCTCAAACCGGTTCCGGGTGCCGGGGAAGAAGTGTGTGGCGTCAGCTCTCGCGCTGCGCCCGCTTGCGGGCCAGCTTGCGGGCCCGGCGGATCGCCTCCGCGCGCTGGCGCGTGCGCCGCTCGGAGGGTTTTTCGTAGGCCTGTCGGAGTTTCATTTCGCGAAACAGTCCTTCTCGCTGCATCTTCTTCTTCAGTGCCCGCAGGGCCTGGTCGACATTATTTTCGCGAACGACAACTTGCACGCAGGTATCCTTTCTCCGAGCCTTCCGGGCTCCCTGAGTGGAGTATAGTGCGGGACCCGGCGGTGTCCACTCCCGTGCCCGGCGAAAATTCCAAAAGAGGCCGAGATGACCGACAGTTCCACCCGCACGGGCCGGCCGCTCACCCGCCTTGAGGATGTGCGCTTCCTGACCGGTGCCGGCACCTATGTCGATGATATCCACCAGGACGGCCAGGCCCATGCCTGGGTGCTGCGTTCGCCGCACGCCCATGCCGTCATCCGCAGCGCGGATGCCGAGGCTGCCCGTGCCTGCCCCGGGGTTCTCTCGGTCGTTCTCGGGGCCGATCTTGCGGACCAGCTCGGCGGGCTCGGCAACCGCATGCCGATGCGCCAGTCCGACGGTTCCAGCCCGGCTCCGGTCGAGGCCCCGGTCCTCGCGCACCCGCGGGTGCTCTATGTCGGGCAGCCCGTCGCCTTCGTCACCGCCGAGACCCTGGCGGCGGCCCGCGATGCCGCCGAACTCGTGCAGATCGAATATGACGAACTGCCGGTCGCGACCACCGCGGAAGCCGCCCTCGCCCCCGGAGCCCCGCAGCTCCATGAGGCCGCGCCCGGCAACCGCGCCTATCACTGGGAGGTGGGCGACCGGGCCGCCACCGAGGAGGCCTTCGCAGGGGCGGCGCATGCCACCCGCCTCCACTATCACTGCCACCGGATCGCACCGACCCCGGTCGAGCCCCGGGCCGTCAGCGCCGTCTGGGACGCCGCGTCCGGGCGCTGGACCCTGCATTGCGTGAGCCAGGGCGCCCATGGCATGCGCTCCGCCATCGCCGCCTGCCTGCGCACCGATCCCTCGAATCTGCGCGTGATCACCCCCGATGTCGGCGGCGCCTTCGGCATGAAACTGATGCTGCATCCGGAATATGTGCTCGCGGCCTGGGCGGCGCGGGAATGCGGCCGGCCCGTGAAATGGACCGCCGACCGGTCGGAATCCTTCCTCTCCGACGTCCAGGGACGGGATCTTGTCGTGGATGCCGAGGGGGCCTTCGATGCGGAGGGCCGGATCCTCGCCTTCCGCCTCCGGGGGCAATCCAATCTGGGGGCCCATTACTCGCAATTCGGTGCCGCGGTACACACGGAATTCAGCATGCGGCTGACCGGCGGCATGTACCGGACCCCCACCTTCTTTGCCGAGGTCGAGGGTGCCTTCACCAACACAACCCCCACGGATGCGTATCGGGGTGCCGGACGGCCCGAGGTCATCGCCGCCACCGAACTCCTGGTCACCCGGGCGGCGCGCGAACTCGGTCTCGATCCGGCCGAGATGCGCCGGCGCAACCTCCTCGCGGAGGCAGATTTTCCCCATCGCACGCCCGGTGGCCTGGATCTCCATTCCGGCGATCCGATCCGCAATCTCGAGGATGCGCTGGCCGCGGCCGACTATGCGGGCTTCGAGAGCCGCCGGCAGGCGGCACGGGATCGCGGCGGCATCGCCGGGATCGGAGTCGCCTATTACATGGAGCGCACCGGCGGCATGCCCAAGGAACATGCCCGCCTCGTGCTCGGGGAGGATGGCGCGCTGACCGTCGCGGTCGGCACGCAGTCCGGCGGCCAGGGGCATGAGACGGTCTGGGCGCAGCTGCTCGAGGACAGTCTCGGGATCGCCCCGGGGCAGATCCGGCTCCGCTGGGGCGATACCGACCTCCTCCCGGAGGGCCATGGCACCGGCGGCTCCCGTTCGGCCAAATCGGGCGGTCCGGCCCTCCGTGCCGCGGCCCGCAGCCTGATCGAAGAGGCCCGGCAGCGGGCGGGCGACCGACTCGAGGCGGCAGCGGTGGATCTGGAATTCGAACCGCAGGCGGGGGGCAGTTTTGTGGTGGCGGGCACCGACCGCCGGGTCGGTCTTGCCGAGCTTGCTGCGGACGGCGAGCTCGCCGGGGACGGCCGGGTGGAACAGATCGGGCCGACCTTCCCGAATGGCTGCCATATCTGCGAGATCGTAATCGACCCGGCGACCGGCGGGCTGGAGATTTTGCGCTATGTGGTGGTCGATGATTTCGGAATCCTGCTCAATCCGCGGATTGTCGCCGGCCAGATTCATGGCGGTGTCGCCCAGGGACTGGGACAGACACTCTGCGAGGAGGCCGGCTACGACCCGGCCAGCGGCCAGCCGGTGGCGGCCAGTTTCATGGACTACGCGTTTCCCCGGGCCGACCAGCTGCCGTCGATCGACTTCCGGACCCACCAGATCCCGGCCCATGACAACGAGCTCGGCGTGAAGGGATGCGGCGAATCGGGCACGGTCGGCTCCCTGCCCTGCCTGCATCTCGCGGCCCTCGACGCGCTGGCTCCGTACGGAATCCAAAGCATCGCCACGCCGCTGAGCCAGCAAAGGCTCTGGCAGGCACTGCGGGAAGCCTCCGGTTCCCTGCCCCCGCACTCTCCGGTCCCTGCGTGACACTCCGCACGGCTTTCTTCGCCCCCTTGCTGCTCGGGCTCGGGCTCTGGATTGTGGAGGGAGGGGCGCAGGCGGAGATCACGGAGGGTCTCACTGCCGCGGGCTGGAAGGAGATCACCTTCGACGGGCTGACTCCGAATCGCTGGTCGGAGATCCCCGGCGGCGCGCATGTCGCCTCGGACCGGAGCGTGTCGGTCATCTTCCGATCGCTGGCGGCCGATCTCGCGCAGACTCCCATCCTGACCTGGAAATGGCGCACCAGCGCGGCACCGATCCCGACCGATCTGACGCAGCTGCAGGACGAGGACCGGGCCGCAGCCATCTATGTGGGCTTTCCCTACGAGCCAAAGCGGGCCGGATTCTGGGAGGCGCTGGGGCGTTCGATGGTGACCTCAAGGGAGGGCCGGAACGCGCCGGGGCGCCTGCTCATCTATACATGGGGCGGCAACCAGCCCCGCGGCACGATACTGCAGCGGAGGCGGAGAAGCGATGTGAATGCCATCAAGATCCTGCGCACCCCAGAGGCGCCGATCGACCAGTGGCTCATGGAGCGGGTCGATGTGGGAGCGGATTTCCGGGCTGCTTTCGGATGGGAGGCACCCAACCCGACCCATGTCGGAATTGTTTCGGACAGCGATGACACGGGCCGGGCGGTCGATGCCAGCGTGATCGACATCACCTATGTGACGAGAGAAGTCGGAGACCGCGCGGCCTCAGGCGGGGGCGGCACCCTGCCGGAGCCGCCGGATGCCTGGCAGCATGCGACGGAATAGACTATGGCGGACGATGGGTACGGGGAGGAAGGACATGGCACGATGAGGGCCGCCCCGGTCGGGCGCACGGGCGCATGAGCATGTCCGCCCCGGAGCCGATTCTGGAAGTCACCGACCTCTCCACCGTCTTCCACACCCGCGACGGCGACGTCCATGCGGTCAATAGCGTGAGTTTTTCACTGGCTCCGGGCGAATTGCTCGGGGTCGTGGGGGAAAGCGGCTCCGGCAAGAGTGTGACCATGATGTCCCTGGTCGAATTGCTGCCCAGCCCCCCGGCCGAGATCGTTTCTGGCCGCGTGATCCTGAACGGCCAGGATCTCCGAACGATGACGCAGCAGCAGATGCGGAAGGTGCGCGGTGCCCAGATCGGCTTCGTCTTCCAGGATCCGATGACCTCGCTCAACCCCGTCTTCTCCGTCGGCTTCCAGCTCATGGAACCGCTGCGCCACCAGCTCGGTCTGGGTCGGCGGGCGGCCCGGAGCCGGGCGGAGGAACTCTTCGAACTGGTCGGAATTCCCGATGGCAGCAAGCGACTCGACGACTATCCGCACCAGTTCTCCGGCGGCATGCGCCAGCGGGTGATGATCGCCATGGCCCTGGCCTGCGAGCCCAAGGTGCTGATCGCGGATGAACCGACCACGGCACTGGATGTCACCATCCAGGCACAGATCCTGGAACTGGTGCGCGAACTGCAGAGCCAGCTCGGGATGGCCATCGTCTGGATCACCCATGATCTGGGGGTGATCGCCGGCATCGCCGACCGGGTTGCGGTGATGTATGGCGGCCAGATCGTGGAATATGCGGAGGTCAACCAGTTGTTTGCCGAACCGCGACATCCCTATACGCGGGCCCTGCTCGAGACCCTGCCGAAGATCGACGGGGCACGGGCCGGACGATTGCTCTCGATCGAAGGCCAACCGCCCCACCTGGCCGGCCGTCCCGCCTCCTGCGTGTTTGCGCCGCGCTGCCAGCATGCGTTCGACCGGTGCCGGGCCGAGAATCCCCTCCGCCGCCCGCTCGGCGATGGCCATGAGGTCGCCTGCTGGTGGGATCCGCCCGCCGCCGGCGCGGGTTAGGGGAATGGAAGCGGCGATGCCCGGGAAATCCCCGGCCGGAGGTGCCCGGCCGCTGGTCCGGGTGCGCGGGCTGCGCAAGCATTTTCCGATCCATACGGGATTGCTACGCCGCCAGACGGGGGTCATCAAGGCGCTGGACGGGATCAGCTTCGACATCCTGGAGGGCGAGACCCTCGGCCTGGTCGGCGAGAGCGGCTCCGGAAAATCCACCGCCGGGCGTTCGATCCTGCGCCTCTATGACGTCACCAGCGGCACGATCGAGCTGGACGGGGTGGAGGTCTCGTCTCTGGCCGGTGCCAAACTGCGGGCCCTGCGGCCGAAGATGCAGATGATCTTCCAGGATCCCCAGGCCTGTCTGAATCCGCGCATGACGGTGGGCTCGATCATCTCGGAGCCGCTCGATGAGCACGGTCGGCTGGACCGCGCCGGACGGCGCAGGCGGGTGGCCGAGCTGATGGATTCGGTTGGCCTCGAACGCAGTTTTGCGAACCGCTATCCGCATGAATTCTCCGGCGGCCAGCGCCAGCGGATCGGCATCGCCCGGGCCCTCGCCCTGTCACCCCAATTTGTCATCTGCGACGAGCCCATCGCCGCCCTCGACGTCTCGATCCAGGCCCAGGTGGTCAATCTGCTTGAGGATCTGCAGGCGCAGATGGGACTGACCTATCTGTTCATCAGCCACGATCTGTCGATGGTGCGCCATCTCGCAGACCGAGTGGCGGTGATGTATCTCGGCCGCCTGGCCGAACTGGCGAGCAGTGAGGAACTCTATTCCAACCCCCAGCATCCCTACACCCGCGCCCTGCTCTCGGCCATTCCACGGCCGGAGCCGCCGGCCGCCTCCACCCGCGAGGACCGGACCATCCTCAAGGGCGATGTGCCGAGCCCGGCCAACCCGCCCAAGGGATGCCCCTTCTGCACCCGGTGTCCGGTCGCTCTTGATCTTTGCCACCAGGTTGTGCCAGAATGGCGCGAAATTCGGCCGGGTCATCATGCCGCCTGCCATCGCATCGGGGAGGAGGGGGACCGCCCTTCAGGGCTTCCTTCCAAACCGATGCCGATAGCACCCCCTGCAGACCCCGAGCGCCCAACCTAACGGAGGCACGGACACCACCACCTGAATCATCAAGGGAGAAACCACCATGAAATTCCGCTTTCTGTTGATCGGCCTCGCGGCCGCATTGATGCTGTCCCCACCCCCTGCCCTTGCCGCCCGCGGCTCCGACGGGGAGCTGAAAATCATCTACTGGCAGGCCGTATCGATCCTGAACCCCTATCTCTCCGGAGGTACCAAGGACCAGGAGGCTGCCTCCCTCGTCATCGAGCCGCTGGCCCGCTACGACGAAAAAGGCAATCTGGTTCCCTATCTGGCGGAGAGCATCCCGACCATCGAGAATGGCGGGGTGGCGAAGGATCTCAAATCCATCACCTGGAAGATCCGCTCCGATATCCTCTGGTCGGACGGTTCCCCCCTGCAGGCCGAGGATGTGGCCTTCACGGCCGAATACTGCCTGCATCCGGATGCCGGCTGCGCGTCGCTGAGCAACTTCGCCGATGTAGACAAGGTCGAGATGCTCGACGCACACACCGTCCGGGTCCATTTCTCGGTCGCCAAGCCGTTCCCCTACGGCCCGCTCGTCGGAGTGACACCCATCCTCCAGAAAGCGCAGTTCAAGGACTGCCTCGGAGCCTCGGCCCCCACCTGTACCGAACAGAATTTCCACCCCATCGGCACCGGCCCGTTCCGGGTGACGGACTTCAAGGCCAATGATGTGGTGCTGTTCGAAGCCAATCCACTCTACCGGGATCCGGCCAAGCCCGCCTTTGCCACCGTGGTGTTCAAGGGCGGAGGCGAAGCCGCCTCGGCGGTGCGCTCGGTGCTGGAGACCGGCGAATTCGACTATGCCTGGAACGCCCAGGTCGAGCCTGAAATCCTCACCCAGATGGAGGCCGCCGGCAAGGGCAAGGTCATCAGTGCCTTCGGGGGGAGTCTCGAGCGGTTGGTGGTCAACCTCACCAATCCAGATCCGGATCTCGGGGGCAAGCGTTCGACCCTCGCCGGCGGACCGCATCCGTTCCTGACCGATCCTGTGGTGCCGCGGGCGATGTCGATGGCCATCGACCGGAGCATCCTCGTCGAGGCGGGGTATGGTGCTGCCGGCCAGGTGACCTGCAACGTCCTCCCGGCCCCTCCGATCTACAAATCGACCAACAATGACTGGTGCCTGACCCAGGATATTGACGGTGCCAACCGCCTCCTCGACGAGGCGGGCTGGGTGCGCGGTTCCGACGGCATCCGGGCCAAGAACGGTGTCCGGCTGTCGGTGCTCTACCAGACTTCGACCAACTCCGTGCGCCAAGGCACACAGGCGTTGGTCAAACAGGCCTGGAGCCAGCTCGGCATCGATGCCGAGCTGCGCAACATCGATGCCGGCGTGTTTTTCGGCAGTGATCCTTCAAGCCCGGACACCTACCTGAAGCACTATTCCGATATCGAGATGTACACCAGCACTTTCGATGGCACCGATCCGGAGGTCTACTTGGCCGGCTTTCGGTGCAAGGAAATTCCTTCCCCGGAGAGCCAATGGCAGGGGACTAACATGGCCCGCTTCTGCGACGAGAAGTACGACCAACTGGCGGCTGAAATGGCCAAGACCGTGAAACTGGAGCGCCGGGTCGAACTGGCCGTGCAGATGAACGACATGCTGGTCGAGGCTGGCGCGATCATTCCGCTGGTGCATCGGGGCCGGGTTTCGGTGCAGGCTCTCTCGCTGGGAGGAGTGAATATGAACCCCTGGGACTCGGAGCTGTGGAACATCGCCGACTGGTACCGAATCCGCTGACCGTTCTTGCGTAGCACTGCCAGCCGCACCGGTCCCGGTGCGGCCGGCAGCACGCACGACATGCTGACCTACACTTTCCGCCCGCCGTCGGCGCGGATTAGGGGAATCGAAAGGGATGCCCCTTCTCCGCCCGGTGTCCGATGCTCTTGATCTTTGCCACCCGGTTGTGCCAGAATGGCGCGAAATCCGGCTGGGGCATCATGCAGCCTGCCATCGCATCGGGGAGGAGGAGGACCGCCCTTCAGGGCTTCTTTCTGAACCCGAACCGATAGCACCCCCTGCAGACCCCAAACGCCCATCCTAACGGCGGCGCGGACACCATCACCTGAACCTTCAAGGGAGAAACCACCATGAAATTCCGCTTTCTGTTGATCGGCCTCGTGGCCGTATTGATTGCGTTTACCGGGGCTTACGCCTATTTCAATTGGTCTCAGCCGGACAAGGTGTCCTCCACTTCTGACCCTGAGGCTGGTGCGGATCGTGATCGCGGCTCCGACGGGGAGCTGAAAATCATCTACTGGCAGGCCGTGTCGATCCTGAACCCCTATCTCTCCGGAGGTACCAAGGACCAGCAGGCCGCCTCCCTCGTCATCGAACCGCTAGCCCGCTATGACGAAAAAGGCAATCTGATCCCCTATCTGGCAGAGAGCATCCCGACCATCGAGAATGGCGGGGTGGCAAAGGATCTCAAATCCGTCACCTGGAAGATCCGCTCCGATATCGTGTGGTCGGACGGTTCCTCCCTGCAGGCCGAGGATGTGGCCTTCACTGCCGAATATTGCCTGCATCCGGATGCCGGCTGCGCGCAGCTGAGCAACTTCGCCGATGTAGACAAGGTCGAAGTGCTCGACACAAACACCGTCCGGGTCCATTTCTCGGTCGCCAAGCCGTTCCCCTACGGCCCGTTCGTCGGAGCCCAGGCCCCCATCCTCCAGAAAGCGCAGTTCAAGGACTGCCTCGGAGCTTCGGCCCCCTCTTGCACCGAACAGAACTTCGGCCCCATTGGCACCGGCCCGTTCCAGGTGACGAGCTTCAAGGCCAATGATGTGGTGCTGTTCGAAGCCAATCCGCGCTACCGGGATCCGGCCAAGCCCGCCTTTGCCACCGTGGTGTTCAAGGGCGGAGGCGAAGCCGCCTCGGCGGTGCGCTCGGTGCTTGAGACCGGCGAATTCGACTATGCCTGGAACGCCCAGGTCGAACCTGAAATCCTCACCCAGATGGAGGCCGTCGGCAAGGGCAAGGTCATCAGTGCCTTCGGGACGCTGGTCGAGCGGTTGCTGGTCAACTTCACCAATCCGGATCCGGCTCTCGGGGACAAGCGTTCGACCCTCGCCGGCGGACCGCATCCGTTCCTGACCGATCAGGCGGTGCCGCGGGCGATGTCGATGGCCATCGACCGGAGCATCCTCGTCGAGGCGGGGTATGGCGCTGCCGGCCAGGTGACCTGCAACGTCCTCCCGGCCCCTGCGATCTACAACTCGACCAACAATGACTGGTGCCTGACCCAGGATATTGACGGTGCCAACCGCCTCCTTGACGAGGCGGGTTGGGCGCGCGGTTCCGACGGCATCCGGGCCAAGAACGGTGTCCGGCTGTCGGTGCTCTACCAGACTTCGACCAACTCCGTGCGCCAGGGCACACAGGCGCTGGTCAAGCAGGCCTGGGGCCAGATTGGCATTGATGCCGAGTTGCGCAACATCGACGCCGGTGTGTTTTTCGGCAGTGATCCGTCGAGCCCGGACACCTACCAGAAGCACTATTCCGATATCGAGATGTATGCCAACAATTTCGACGGCACCGATCCGGAGGTCTACATGGCCAACTGGCGATGCGAGGAAATCCCTTCCCCGGATAGCCAGTGGCAAGGGCAGAACATGCCCCGCTTCTGCGACGAGAAGTACGACCAACTGACGGCTGAAATGGCCAGGACCGCGAAGCTGGAGCGCCGGGCCGAACTGGCCATGCAGATGAATGACATGCTGGTCGAGGCCGGCGCGATCATTCCGCTGGTGCATCGGGGCCGGGTTTCAGTGCAGGCTCTCTCGCTGGGGGGAGTGAATATGAACCCCTGGGATTCGGAGATGTGGAACATCGCCGACTGGTACCGAGTCCGCTGACCGTTCTTGCGTAGCACTGCCGGCCGCGCCGTCCCGGTGCGGTCGGTAGCACGCACGATTTCCGCCCACCACCGGCGCATATCCTGGGAATGGAAAGGGATGCCCCTTCTGCGCCCGGTGTCCGATTGCTCTTGATCTTTGCCACCCGGTTGTGCCAGAATGGCGCGAGATCTGGCCGGGTCATCATGCAGCCTGCCATCGCATCGGGGAGGAGGAGGACCGCCCTTTAGTGCTTCCTTCCGGACCGTAACCGATAGCACCCCCTGCAGGCCCCGAACGCCCACCCTAACGGCGGCGCGGACACCACCACCTGAACCATCAAGAGAGAAGCTGCCATGAAATTCCGCTTCCTGCTAATCGGCCTCGCCGCCGCATTGATGCTGTCCCCACTCCCTGCCCTTGCCGCCCGCGGCTCCGACGGAGAGCTGAAAATCATCTACTGGCAGGCCGTATCGACCCTGAACCCCTATCTCTCCGGAGGTACCAAGGACCTGCACGCCTCCTCCCTCATCATTGAGCCGCTGGCCCGCTACAACGAAAAGGGCAATCTGGTTCCCTATCTGGCGGAGAGCATCCCGACCATCGAGAATGGCGGGGTGGCGAAGGATCTCAAATCCGTCACCTGGAAGATCCGCTCCGATATCGTGTGGTCGGATGGTTCCCCCCTGCATGCCGAGGATGTAGCCTTCACCGCCGAATACTGCCTGCATCCGGATGCCGGCTGCGCGCAGCTGAACAGCTTCTCCGATGTAGACAAGGTCGAGGTACTCGACGCGCACACCGTCCGGGTCCATTTCTCGGTCGCCAAGCCGTTCCCCTACGGCCCGTTCGTCGCAGCGGCCCCCATCCTCCAGAAAGCGCAGTTCAAGGACTGCCTCGGAGCCTCGGCCCCCTCCTGCACCGAACAGAACTTCAGCCCCATCGGCACCGGCCCGTTCCGGGTGACGAGCTTCAAGGCCAATGATGTGGTGCTGTTCGAAGCCAATCCGCACTACCGGGACCCGACCAAGCCCGCCTTTGCCACCGTGGTGTTCAAGGGCGGAGGCGAAGCCGCCTCGGCGGTGCGCTCGGTGCTTGAGACCGGCGAATTCGACTATGCCTGGAACGCCCAGGTCGAGCCTGAGATCCTCACCCAGATGGTGGCCGCCGGCAAGGGCAAGGTCATCAGTGCCTTCGGGACGCTGTCCGAGCGGTTGCAGGTCAACTTGACCAATCCGGATCCGGCGCTCAAGGACAAGCGTTCGACCCTCGCCGGCGGACCGCATCCGTTCCTGACCGATCCTGCGGTGCCGCGGGCGATGTCGATGGCCATCGACCGGAGCGTCCTCGTTGAGGTGGGGTATGGCGCGGCCGGCCAGGTGACCTGCAACGTCCTCCCGGCCCCTGCGATCTACAACTCGACCAACAATGACTGGTGCATGACCCCGGATATTGACGGTGCCAACCGCCTCCTTGACGAGGCGGGCTGGGCGCGCGGTTCCGACGGCATCCGGACCAAGAACGGGGTCCGACTGTCGGTGCTCTACCAGACTTCGACCAGCTCCGTGCGCCAGGCCACACAGGCGCTGGTCAAACAGGCCTGGAACCAGATCGGCATTGAGGTCGAGCTGCGCAACATCGCCGCCGGCGTGTTTTTCGGCAGTGATCCAGCGAGCCCGGACACCTACCAGAAGCACTATTCCGATATCGAGATGTATGCCGACAGTTTCGACGGCACCGATCCGGAGATCTACATGGCCGCCTGGCAGTGCGATGAAATTCCTTCTCCGGAGAACCAGTGGCAGGGGGAGAACATGCCGCGCTTCTGCGACAAGAAGTACGATCAACTGGTAGCTGAAATGGCCAGGACCGCGAAGCTGGAGCGCCGGGCCGAACTCGCCCAGCAGATGAACGACATGCTGGTCGAGGCCGGCGCGATCATTCCGCTGGTGCATCGGGGCCGGGTTTCGGCGCAGGCTCTCTCGCTGGGGGGAGTGAATATGAACGCCTGGGGTTCGGAGCTGTGGAACATCGCCGACTGGCACCGGATCCGCTGACCGTTCTTGCGTAGCACTGCCGACCGCGTTGTCCCGGTGCTGCCAGCAACACGCACGATATGCTGACCTACACTTTCCGCCGACTGCTGTTTGCCGTGCCGACGCTGCTGGTCATCAGTTTCATTATTTTTATTGTTCTTGATCTGGCCCCCAACGACCCGACCGGCAATCTTCCCCTCACCATCCCCCCGGAAGTGCGGGCCAAAATCCGCGCCTCGCTGGGCCTCGACGAGCCGATGTACATCCGTTACCTGCTCTGGCTCCAGCAGTTCTTTGTCAACGAGCCGCTCAACGTCCTGGAACGCCTGCTCGGGATCGAGATCGGCAACAGCGCGGAGCGGCTGCGGGTACTGAGCTGGACCACCAAATCCCCGGTGGGGGATCTGATCGTCGAGCGCATGCCGCAGACCCTGTGGGTGGTGGGCCTCTCCTATGTCTTTGGAATCCTGATCGCGGTGCCGATCGGAGTGGTCTCGGCCTACCGGCAGTATTCCTGGTTCGACCAGGTCGGCACCTTTGTCTCGATGGTCGGGTTTTCGGTGCCGACCTTCTTCACCGGCCTGGTGCTGATCGTGGTGTTCAGCGTCATCCTCGGCTGGCTGCCCTCGATCTACGACACCAACCACCGAGTCACGGATCTGGCCAGTCTCTGGTACCAGATCAAGCAGATGGCGATGCCGGTGGCGGTGCTGGCCTTCTACAACGCCGCCCAGATCAGCCGCTTCATGCGTGCCTCGATGCTCGACAACCTGCAGCAGGACTACGTCCGCACGGCCCGCGCCAAGGGCCTCGCCGAGCGGTTTGTCTTGCTGGTCCATGTGCTGCGCAACTCGCTGATCCCGGTGGTCACGGTGATCGCGCTCGGCGTGCCGCAGGTCTTCGGCGGGGCGATCATCACCGAGCAGATTTTCCGCGTCAACGGTCTCGGCCAGTTGCTGATCAGCGGCATCCAGAGTGCCGACATCCCGCTCGTGCAGACCCTGACCTTCATCTTCGCGGCCCTGATCATCCTCTTCAATCTGGTTGCCGACATCCTCTACGGCATGCTGGACCCGAGAATCCGCTATGACTGACACGACGGACACCGGCAGCAACATCGGCAGGCACCGCTCGCTCTGGGGGGATGTCTGGCGCCAGTTCCGGGCCCATCGCGGGGCCCTCTTCGGGGTCTCGGTCTTTGCCGTGATCATCCTGGCGGTGACCTTCGGTCCGTTCCTCTATGATGTCGATCCCCAGTTTCTGGATATCCGCAACAAAAATCTCGGCCCCTCGCTGAGCCATCCGATGGGCACCGACAATCTCGGACGCGACACGCTTGCGCAGGTGCTGCATGGCGGCCGGGTGTCGCTGGCGGTCGGCATCACCGCCATGCTCCTGTCGCTGTTCCTCGGCACCGGGATCGGTTTGCTGGCCGGGTATTTCCGACGCCTCGACGGGCCGTTGATGCGGTTCACGGATCTGTTCCTGGCCCTGCCGCTGCTGCCGCTGCTGCTGGTCATCATCCTGCTCTTCCGCGATGTGCTGCGTGCCGTCGTCGGCCCGGAAACCGGTATCTTCCTTCTCATCGTGTCCATCATCGGGGCCACCAGCTGGATGCAGACCGCGCGCATTGTGCGGGGCGATGTGCTGAGCCTGCGGGAGCGCGAATTCGTGCTGGCCGCGCACAGTATCGGGGTCTCCTCGGGGCGGATCATCCGCCGCCATATCACGCCCAATGTGCTGAGCCCGATCATGGTCTCGGCCACCCTCGGGGTGGCCAATGCCATCATCACCGAGAGCGCGCTGAGCTTTCTTGGACTGGGCTTTCCGTCGGATTTTCCGACCTGGGGACGGCTGCTGTTCGATGGTGCCAATTTCATGACCCTGACACCGTCGCGGGTGATCTGGCCGGGGCTGGCGATCTCGCTGACCGTGCTGAGCGTGAACTATATCGGTGACGGGCTGCGCGATGCCCTGGATCCTCGCATTCGAGGCCGTTGATGCCCAGAAACACCGGGATCGACCCGCTCACCGGTATCGAAGCGCTCCGCTGGCGTTGCATCGGGCCGCCGCGCGGCGGGCGGGTCGTCGCCGTGGCCGGCGATCCCGAAAACCGGATGACATTCTATTTCGGGGCCTGCGCCGGCGGGGTCTGGAAGACCGAGGATGGCGGCACCTACTGGCAATGCGTTTCGGATGGTTTCCTGTCGAGCGCCACCATCGGTGCCCTGGCCGTCGCCCCTTCGGACCCCAATGTGATCTATGCCGGCACCGGCGAGACCACCATCCGGGTCGATGTGTCCTATGGTGACGGCATCTACCGTTCCACCGATGCCGGCCGCAGCTGGACCCATATGGGGCTGGCCGACAGCCGTCATATCGGCCGGATCCTGGTCCACCCGGATGATCCGGATCTCGTCTATGTCGCCGTCCTGGGCGATGCGTTCGGTCCCAGCTCGGAGCGTGGTGTCTATCGCTCCACCAATGGCGGCGAGAGCTGGGAACGGGTGCTGGATCGCGGCCCCGACGCGGGAGCGATCGATCTGAGCTTCGGTCTCGGTCTTGCCAATCCGCTGGTTCTCTACGCTTCGTTCTGGCAGGCGCGGCGCAGTTTCTGGAAACTCTCGAGCGGCGGGCCGGGTTCCGGCCTGTTCGTCTCCGGGGATGGCGGCGACAGCTGGGAGGACATCTCGGAGCGGCCGGGCATGCCCGCGGGTCCGCTCGGCAAGATCGGGGTGGCATCCTCCTTTGCCCGGCAGGGACGTGTCTTCGCGCTGGTCGAGGCCCAAGGCGAACAAACCGGACTCTACCGGTCGGAAGATGCCGGCCAGAGTTGGTCCCTGATCTGTCGGAACCGTGAATTGATGCACCGGCCCTGGTACTATGCGCATATCCATGCGGATCCGCTCACTCCTGACACCGTCTATGTGAACAACCTGCATCTGTGGAAATCCACGGATGGCGGAAACCGCTTCCAGGAGATCTCGACGCCACATCTCGACAACCACGCTCTCTGGATCGACCCGCGCGACCCCACCCGCATGGTGCAGGGCAATGACGGTGGCGCCTGTGTGAGCTTCAATGGCGGCGCAACCTGGTCCTCGGTCTACAACCAGTGCACGGCCCAGTTCTACCGCATGGATGTGGACAACCAGTATCCCTACCGGGTCTACGGGACGCAGCAGGACAACACCTCGATCTCGGTCCCGAGCGCGACCGAATGGGGTCGGATCACCATGGCCGACTGCGTTCCGGTGGGGACCGGTGAAAGCGGCTTCATCGCCGTGCATCCGGAGAATCACGATCTGGTCTTCGTGGGGGCGGTCGGGTCAAGTCCGGGCGGCAATGGCGCGCTCCAGCGCTATGACCATCGCACCCGCCAGATCCAGCTGGTCAATGTCTGGCCCGAAGAAACCATGGGGGTGGCCCCTTCCGAACTGCGCTACCGCTTTGCCTGGACCTTTCCGATCACCTTTTCGCCGCATGACAGCGGGGTGCTCTATGCCGGCGGAAGCCATGTATTCCGCAGCCGCGACGAGGGCATGCATTGGGAGCGGATCTCGCCGGATCTGAGCCGTCGGGACGAGTCCAAGCTCGGTCTGTCGGGCGGGCCGGTGACCGGTGAGAGCGCCGGCGCCGAACAATACGGCACCTGTGCCTCGCTGGTGGAATCCCCACACCGCCCGGGGGAGATCTGGGTCTCGACCGATGACGGGCGGGTGCAGAAGCGCCCCCCGGAAGGGGCTGACTGGCAGGATGTCACGCCGCCGGACATGCCGGAATTCAGCTATATCGGATGCGTCGAGATTTCGCCGCAGGATGCGGACACCGTGTATCTGGCGGCCACCCGCTACAAACTGTCCGATTACCGCCCGTATCTCTGGCGCAGTGGGGATGGTGGGGCCAGCTGGGAGCGGATCTCCGATTCCCTGCCGCAGGATGAGATCACCCGCGTGCTGCGTGCGGACCCAAAGCACCCCGGGCTGCTCTTTGTCGGTACCGAGACGGGGGTGTTCTGGAGCCGGGATGACGGTGTCGGCTGGGAGCGGATGAAGGGTGGCCTGCCGGTGGTTCCGGTCTATGACCTGCGGATCAAGGACAGCGATCTCGTGGCGGCCACCCATGGACGTTCGTTCTGGATCGCGGACGATATCGCTCCCCTCCGGGACCTTCCGAGTCAGATCAGGCGGCGGCCGCATCTCCTCACCCCGCGTCCCGCCATCCGCACCCGTCTGAACTGGAGTGCCGGGCTGTTCCGTGGCGAAGGCAAGGATTACGGCCCGGTTTTCGGTCTTCCGGGCACCGCCTGCATCACGACCCTGCGGGACGGCACCAAGCAGTACCGGTATCTCGATTGCGGCGAGAACCCGCCGGCGGGTGCGATCCTCAATTACCGGCTGGCGGAGGAGGCGAGCGAGGTTTCCATCACCATCCAGGATGCGAAGGGGCGCCGCGTGGCCGAATTCCGGTCTGCGGATTCCTTGCCCGGCGGGCCGACGGGCCGGGCCGGTCTCAACCGCTTCGTCTGGAATCTGACCCATGACGCGCCCGTTCGGCTGGATCCGGGACTGGCGGACCTTCGCTACCTGCCCTTCGCTCCGGAGGAAGGCGGCGATCTGTCCGGGCCGCTGGCGGTGCCGGGGGATTACACCGTCACGGTCCGCGCCGACGGCCGCCGTTCGATGAACGCGCAGCTGACCATCCGCCCGGATCCACGCCTCTCGACCACCGATGAGGATTACGCCGCGCTCCATGCGCTGCATGCGCGCATTCTCGACGGACTCTCGAAACTGAATGATGCGGTGAACCGCCTCCGCACCTTGCGACGAGAGCTGGCAGCGGATGCCGGAAAATTGCGCGGGCAATTGGACCGGATCGAGGGAGAGCTGGTCAATCTCGAGAAAGAGACCCCCGATGACATGCTGCGGCACCGGGCGGGGCTGGACGACACGCTGAAGGAACTCGCCTGGCTGGTCAGGATCGCCGATGCCCGACCGCCGCAGCAGGCCGAGGAGGTCGCAGACGAAGAACTCGCACGGCTGAACAAGCTGCTGGCCGAGTTCAAAACCCTGACCCGGGCACAGTCCAGAAAGCCAACCCGAAAACGGAAAGGTGTGACGAAAGAACGCGCATGACGCGCCCCCTGCCCCGGGATTTCTGGCGGCTTTCGTTTGCGGATTTCATCCTCCGGTCTGCCTACCAGCTCGGCAAGACTCCGGTATTGCCGCTCTATGCGGCCGCCCTCGGTGCCGGCGAGGCCATGATCGGCTTTGTGGTCGCGTCCTCGACCTTCACCGGCATCGTCGCCAAGCCCGTCTTCGGGTTTCTGTCCGATCGCTGGGGACGTCGGTGCTGGCTGTTCGCCGCGCTTTGCCTCTTCGCACTGGCACCTCTGGCCTATCCCTTTGTGGCAAGACCGGAGGAATTGCTGGGTCTGCGTCTGGTGCATGGGCTGGCGACCGCGATTCTCGGCCCCGTCACCCTGGCCTGCGTGGTCGCCATGTCGGAGCAGGACCGGGCGGCCCGGCTCGGCATGTTCGGCATCGCCCGCGGGGCGGCCTATCTGGTCGCGCCCGCCGTCGGCGGGCTGTTGATCGGCTTTGTGGACCCTGCCCAACTGTATCTGCTCACCGGTGCGCTGGCAGCCGTGGCCGCGGTTCCGCTGCTGCTGCTCTCCCCCACCCTCGACCGGCCGACCGCGGAGGGCCCCCGGCCGCCGCGTGGATTCCTCGGAGCGGAGGCGGGGGAAGCCCTGCGCGGCGCGCTGGCCGCACCCGCCCTGTGGCTGGCCGGCGGTCTTGAGACCCTGATCCACACCGCCACCTATGGTGCCCGGGCCTTTCTGCCATTGCATCTAGCCCAGCATCCGGAAGGCGGCATCCTGCTCGCCGGCCTGTTCTTCAGCGTCCAGGAAGCCTCCCATCTCGCCTGCCGCTTCTTTGGGGGACGGGCCGCGGACCGGCACGGGCTGCGGGGAGTGATTTTCGCGGGCACGGTCATTCTCGCCGGCGGGCTGGTGGCCATGACCTCGCTGGCCGGGGGCTGGACCCTGCTCGCCGCGGTCATCCTGGGGGCCGGTCAGGGGCTGGTCTTTCCGGCGGTGGCGGCCCTGGTGGGACGCAGCGCAAGCCCGGGCATGACCGGCTCCCGGATGGGGGTTTACGGTGCGCTTCGAAATACCGGCAAGGTGGCCGGTCCCGTCCTCGCCGGCTTCCTGTCGGCCCAGCACGGGTTTGACGGGACGTTCCGGATTCTCGCGCTGGCCCTTCTCGGTTGCAGCGCCGTTGCCCTCGCCGCCCGGCTCCGGCAGACCCGTCTCACTGGCCGCAGCAGCGCTTGAATTTCTTGCCCGACCCGCAGGGGCAGGGTTCGTTGCGCCCGACCCTGCGCCGGTCATCCTTCGCCGCCGGCCGGGTTGCAAGGGCAGTGGCTGCGCTGCCCTCCATCCCCCCGCCGAAGGCGGGCAGCCGGGCGCGGTCGGCAATCATCGGTGGCGGCGGCGGGCTTGCCGCCTCTTCTGCCCCCGGCTCGGGCTTGCGCATCAGCTGCAGATGGGCCCAATCGGTGGTCACCTGCACGCGCAGACGCTGGAGGGCCCCCTCGAACAGGGTGAAGGCCTCGGCCTTGTATTCATTCAGGGGATTGCGCTGGGCAAAGCCGCGCAGGCCGATCACCGAGCGGAGATGGTCGAGAATGCCGATATGGTCGCGCCAGACCATATCGATGGCGCGGAGTACCAGCGACTTCTCGATTTCGCGCGCGAGATCCGGCCCGAAATCCTCGGCCTTCTCGGCCGCCAGCCGGTCCCCCTCCGTGTGCAGCCGCTCCCGGATGCCCTCGTCATCGAGCCCCTCTTCCTCCACCCATTCCGCCACCGGGAACGCATGGCCGAAAGTCGCCGACAGGCGCTCCGTGATGCCCGGCACATCCCACTTTTCGCGATAGGGACCTTGCGGGAAATGTGCGTCCACCAGGCCGTCAATGACCGCGCCACGCATATCGGCAATCAGATCGGAGATGCTCTCGGCATCCATCACCTCCCGGCGCTGCTCGAAAATGATCTTGCGCTGGTCATTCATCACATCGTCGTATTTGAGAAGGTTCTTGCGGATGTCGAAATTGCGGACCTCCACTTTTGACTGCGCCTTCTCGATCGCCTTGTTGACCCAGCTGTGGACGATGGCCTCGCCCTCCTCGAGGCCGAGCTTGCGCAGCATCCCGTCCATCCGCTCGGAGCCGAAGATCCGCATCAGGTCATCCTCGAGCGAGAGAAAGAAGGTCGAGCGGCCCGGATCGCCCTGGCGGCCGGCGCGGCCGCGCAGCTGGTTGTCGACCCGTCGGGATTCATGTCGCTCGGTGCCGACAATCCACAGCCCGCCGGCCTCGATCACCTTTTGACGGGCGGCCTCGACTTCGCTTTCAATACGGGCGCGGATCCGGGCCGCCGCGTCCTCATCGGCGGCTTCCACGGTTTCCAGAGCGAGGCGCCGCTCGAGATTGCCGCCCAGCTGGATGTCGGTGCCGCGCCCGGCCATATTGGTGGCGATGGTGATCGCGCCCGGCTCGCCGGCATCGGCAATGATCGAGGCCTCCTGCTCGTGGTAGCGCGCATTGAGCACATTGTGCGGCACCTGGATTCTCTTGAGCTCGGCCGCCAGCGCCTCCGATTTTTCGATCGAGGTCGTGCCGACGAGCACCGGCTGCCCGCGGGTCTGCGCGTCGCGGATCGACTCGATGATGGCGGTGTTCTTTTCCTTCAGCGTGCGGAATACCTGATCGTCATCGTCCTCGCGGATCATCGGCCGGTGGGTGGGAATGTCGATGGATTCGAGGCCGTAGATCTCCTGGAACTCCTCGGCTTCGGTCATCGCCGTGCCGGTCATGCCGGCCAGCTTGCCGTAGAGGCGGAAATAGTTCTGGAAGGTGATCGAGGCGAGGGTGACGTTCTCCGGCTGGATTTCGGCCCCTTCCTTGGCTTCGATCGCCTGGTGCAGCCCCTCGCCGTAGCGCCGCCCCTCCATCATCCGGCCGGTGAACTCGTCGACGATCACCACCTGCCGGTTGCGCAGGATGTAGTCGCGGTCGCGCACGAACAGTTTGTGGGCCCGCAGGGCCTGGCTGACGTGATGCACGAGCGCCGCGTTCTCGGCGTCATAGAGCGTGCCCTCCTGGAGCAGTCCCTTCTCGAGCAGGACCGCTTCGACATATTCGTTGCCTTCCTCCGTCAGGGTGGCGGAGCGGACTTTCTCGTCGATTTCGTAATGCTCCGGCACCAGCTGCGGAATCAGTCCGTCGATGCCGAGATAGAGATCCGTGCGGTCCTCGGTGGGGCCGGAAATGATCAGCGGGGTGCGCGCCTCATCGATCAGGATCGAGTCGACCTCATCGACAATGGCGTAGGCGTGGTCGCGCTGCACCATCGACCCCAGACTCTGCTTCATGTTGTCGCGCAGATAGTCAAAACCGAGCTCATTGTTGGTGGCATAGGTGACATCGGCCGCATAGGCTTCGCGCCGCTCGGCATCGGCGAGGCCGGGCACCACGCAACCGCTCGTCAGACCCAGAAAACTGTAGACCCCTCCCATCCATTCGGCATCGCGCCGGGCCAGGTAGTCGTTGACCGTGACCACATGCACGCCCTTGCCGGCAAGGGCGTTGAGATAGACGGGCAGGGTTGCGACAAGGGTCTTGCCCTCGCCCGTTTTCATCTCCGCGATGCTGCCCTGGTGGAGGATCCATCCGCCGATCAGCTGGACATCGAAATGACGCATGCCGAGTGCCCGCGACGATGCTTCGCGAACCACCGCGAAAGCCTCGGCAAGCAGATCCTCGAGATCGGCCCCTCTCGCAAGGCGCTCGCGGAACTCCGCCGTCCGGGCGCGAAGCGCGTCATCGTCCAGCGCCTGCAGGGCGGTTTCGAAACCGCCCACCTGCTCGACCAGCCCGCCGATCGCCCGCAGCCGCCGGTCATTGGCCGTGCCGAACATCTTGCGGGCAAGGGAGGATATCTGGGGCATGGGGCGACCTCGGCGAGATCCAGATGCATACGAAATCTGGCCGGCGGCAGAGCCAGCCCGGGCCCGCTCTGGCAGACGGACTCCTTGGAGGCAGATCTCTCTCCTAGGGCAAGGTAGGAATGGCACTATACTACCGCAAGGGCCGGGGCCCGTCTGCCGGACAGCACTGTGCAGAGGAAGATACCGTGGCGCGGGTCACGGGGACCTGTTTCTGCAGACATGCCGGAGAGCAGAAAAATCTCCAGCCCTTCGATCCGGACAGGTGTGCGCTTGTGCCGGTGTTGACCCGCCCCGCAGTTTGTGCTAACTTAGAACATAGGCGGCTATACGGCATCTTCTGAACGCGACGGCCGTATTCCTCCTGATGACCGGCACACGACAGTGGCCGTCACAAATGGAGACTCCTGAAATTCACACCAGCCGCGTGCGCCGGGGCCTATCCGGATGACCGCCAGAGAGATCTTCCTTGTGGCCCGTCAAGGCCCATGGTTGCAGGATATGCGGAGATGCGCCCGAGCGGGCCGTGGCTCCCCTGTCCGCGCGGCCGTTCCGTTCCTGTCCGGGGCACCTTCGTTTCCTAGGAGTTCCTGATGGCACAGACGGTTTTCTTCAGCTTCAAATACGAACATCTGGCGCGGATTCATCAGATCGTACCCCTCCCCAACGTCACTCATGTCGCGGCCGCGGGTTTTGATGATGACTCCCTTTGGGAAAGCGCGAAGAATGACGCCAGCAAGATCAAGGAAATGGCGGACAAGGCACTGGAGGGGAGCTCCGTGACGGTCGTCTGCATCACCCATGGCATCAGCACCCGCCTGTGGATCAACCACGAGATCGACCAGTCGCTGAAACTCGGCAACGGGCTTCTGGGGCTGCATATCCACCATCTCCATGACAGCTCGCATCCGGATCCCCGGGAGGGAGAGGCACCATGGCAGATCAAGGCCCATGGCTTCAAAATCCGCCAATACAGCAACTCGCAGGAACTCGTACAGTGGATTGCGGAAGCTAAGGAACTGGCCGGCTGATCCACCGCACCGGCTGGTTGAAATACCATGAACCCGCCGATTTCCCCGCTCGCTCCCAAAGGCTTTCCGGCCCTGCCGGAAATCGCCGGCGTTACACTTGCCGCCGTCGAAGCCGGCCTGCGCTATCGGGGACGCCCTGATCTCATGCTTGTCCGGCTTGCGCCGGGCACCAGCATGGCGGGTGTCTTTACCCGCTCCTCGACCCGCTCTCCGGCGGTCAACTGGACCGCCGCCTGTATCAAGAAGCGCCGCCACCCTCCGTCCACCACCGGCCCGGCGGCCATTCTCGCCAATGCCGGCAACGCCAACGCCTTTACCGGAAGAGACGGGGAGCGAGCCGCGCAGGAGATGGCACAGCTTGCGGCCGTGGCGGTCGGCTGCGAGCCGGAGGATGTTTTTCTTGCCTCGACCGGGGTCATCGGCGAGCCCCTCGATACCCGGCCGATCGGGGCCGCCCTGCCCGGCCTTGCGTCCGGCCTTGGCCCCGGCCATTGGGAGGCGGCGGCCCGGGCGATCCTGACCACCGACACCTTTCCGAAAGGGGCCGGGACCGACACGGGCGGAATCCGGATTGCCGGCATTGCCAAGGGCTCCGGCATGATCGCGCCCAACCTTGCCACCATGCTGGCTTTCGTGTTCACCGATGCCGCCGTGGCACCGCCGCTGCTGCAGGAGCTTCTGGTCGGGGCTGTGGGGCCGAGTTTCAATTCAATCACCGTCGATGGGGATCGCTCGACATCCGACACGGTGCTCCTGGCGGCGACCGGAACGGAAGATCCCATCACGGATGCCGCCGACCCGCGGGCGGAGAGCCTGCGTGCGGCACTGACCGACACGCTCTGCGACCTCGCCCAGCAGATCGTCCGCGATGGGGAGGGAGCGGCCAAATTCGTCGAGATCGCGGTCACGGGGGCGGCCAGCGAGGTGGAGGCCCGGTCTGCCGCCTTTGCGGTGGCCAACTCTCCGCTGGTCAAGACCGCGATCGCCGGCGAGGACCCGAATTGGGGGCGGATCGTTGCGGCGGTCGGCAAATCGGAAGCCCGCATCCATCCCGAGCGGCTTGCCATCCGGCTTGGCTCGATTCTGGTCACCCGAGACGGTGCCGTCGCGCCCGATTACGCAGAGGCGGCCGGGGCGGCCTATATGAAAAACCCGGAAATCGAGATCGGTATCGATCTCGGTCTTGGCGGCACCGGCCGGGCCACCGTCTGGACCTGCGATCTGAGCGCACGCTATGTCGAAATCAACGCCGACTACCGGAGTTGAGCTGCGCCTTGCGGTCGCTTGCGCGCTGGTGGACCGCGATGGGCGGGTGCTCCTCGCGCGCCGGCCCGAGGGGCGGGAATTCGCCGGACTCTGGGAGTTTCCCGGCGGCAAGGTGAAGGACGGCGAATTGCCCGAGGCCGCGTTGATGCGTGAACTGGAGGAAGAAATCGGCATTTCGGTCGAATCCACCTGCCTGGCCCCCCTGGCCTTCACCTCCCACCTCTATCCCGGGTTTCATCTTCTCCTGCTCCTCTATGCCTGCCGGATCTGGTCGGGAATCCCCCGCGCGCAGGAGGGGCAGGAGCTGAGCTGGGCCGGCAGAACGGAACTGGCGAAAAAGCCGATGCCGCCGGCCAATGCCGGGCTGGTCGCGTTGCTGCGGGACTGGCTCTGATGCCGTGCTTCCCCCGTCCCCGACCAGCCACATGAATCCTTCCTCCCCTTCCCCGGTCGCGAGATCCGTCGGCCCCGCGAGCTGGACCATGCGCCGGGCTGCGGTCTCCGGCCCGGACGGCGCGGTCGCTGCCCAGCATTGGCGGGCGGCCGAGGCGGGAGCCGAGATGCTCCGTGCGAACGGCACCGCCGCCGATGCGGCGGTGGCGACGGCATTTGCGGTCGGCGTCTGCGAACCCTGGATGAGCGGTCTCGGCGGCACAGGTCTTGCGGTGATCTGGGAGGCGGGACAAGAGGCGGCGCAGACGGTCGATTTCCTGGGCGTGCTCCCGTCCGGCCTCGACCCGGCCGACTATCCGGTGGATCCCGACGGAGCCAAGAATCTGATGGGCTATCCGGGGGTGCTGGACCGGCGCAATCTCGTTGGTGCCGCCGCCGCCGCCGTGCCCGGTGCGGTGCGCGGCCTGGCCGAGATCCATGCCCGCTACGGACGGCTGCCCTGGGCGGAAGTGCTTGCGCCAGCAATTCGTATCGCCGAGGAAGGTGTCCCGGTCGACTGGCATGCGAGTCTGATGATCGCAATGGCGATGGGCGATCTGCAGAACTTCCCCGCCACGGCCGCGGTCTTCCTGCCGGACGGTGTGCCGCCGGAAGCGCCCGCCCGACTCCCCGTCCCGGCCCTGGCCGACACGCTGCGGATGCTGGCCGACAGCGGTGCGGAGAGTTTCTACCAGGGAAGCCTGGCCGACCGGATTTCGGAAGATCTTGAAGCCGCTGGCAGCGCCATCCGGCAGAGCGATCTTGCCGCTTATCGGACGGTCTGGTCGGAGGCGGCCGTTGCACCCTATCGCGACTCGGAAATCCACACCGCCGGGTCCGCTTCCGGAGGCCCGCGCCTGGCCGACACCCTGGACTATCTCGCCGGGCATCTGGACCGGAGTGCCGGGTTCGGTCCGAAATCATCCGCTGCCTATGGCGAAGCGCTACGCCAGGCCTGGCACCGGCACCAGCTGCGCACCGGTCAGATCGGTGGCGAGGAGGGCTGCACCACCCATCTCTCAGCCTGCGACCGTGACGGCAACATGCTGGCGGTCACCTACACATTGCTGAACCGGTTCGGCTCCCGACTTCTGCTACCCCGAACCGGGATCCTGATGAACAACGCGGTCAGCTACTTCCATCCGCTCCCCGGCCTGCCGCTGTCGATTGCACCGGGCCGCCGGGTGGCCGCCTCCAATATGTGTCCCGTGATCGGTTCCCGTGACGGGCAGGCCCTGTTTGCCATTGGCGCCTCCGGTTCCAACCGCATTGTTCCGGCCGTTGCGCAGGTGGTTTCGTATCTCCTCGATTGGGAGATGGACATCGAGACCGCGCTCCACAGCCCGCGCATCGATATCGGTCCGGATGGATACACCTGGGTCGATCCGCGCCTGGGCCCCGAAGCCCTTGTGGAAATTGGAGGGGATGCCGGTTTTGCGCCACAGACCGTATTCCCGAAGCCCTATGCCTGTCCGTCGGGAGTGACGCGCGACAAGGACACTTGTACGGCCTGTGCCGACCCCGCGCATCCGAGTGCGGGTGCTACCGCTGTCTAGAACCCTGCCCCGTTTGGCGGCACGCGGCAAACCGCTACTCTGATTCCGCAACAGGGAGGCATGAACGGCTTGCGGCGCTCGATCATCACCGCCCTCGCCCTCACCGCGGCGGCCACCGTCACCGCGGCGGCCGGAGGCACGGTCCTCGCCGGGTTGCTGGTTCCGCGCGAAAGCGGCGTGATCTATCTCCTGGCCGGTGGCGCCGCCTTGCTTTCGGTGATCTGCTTCGTCTTTCTCGGCCTCTGGCTCTATTTCCATGTCCGCCAGCCCCTGCTGGCCATGCTGCGCATGGTCGAAACCGATGCTCCGAGGGCGGAGATGCCGCAGCTGGCTCCGGAACTGGCCCCGATCACGGGCAGCATTGCGGCACTTGACGCCCATCTTGCGGAGGCACGCCGCGATCGCGAGACACTCCTGAAGCAGCAGGATTCGGACCCGACCCGCAACCGCCTTGAGGCAATCCTGCGGGATCTCAGCGAGGGCGTGGTGGTCTGCAATCTCGAGCACCAGATGCTGCTCTTCAACCGCATGGCCCTCTGGCAGCTGGGCGGTGCCGGTGCGGTCGGCCTGGGCCGGTCGGTTTTTGGCACCGTCCGGCAGGATTCGATCGCGCCGGTGATCGACAATCTGCTTGAATTCCAAAATACCGAAAACCGCGGCACGATCAGTTTCGACTGCATGCTGCTCGACCGCACGGAGCTGCGCGGGCGCGTTACCCTGACCCAGAATCAAGCCGGCGAGCCGGATGGCTATGTCCTCACCCTCACCGGCGGGGAAACAGAACCCCCGGTCGGCCCGCCCCCGCGACAGTTCTACGATCTGCAGCTCTTTTCCCGCCCGGCCCCGCGATTCGTCTCCGACGACACGGAATTGGGGGATATCAGTTTCGCGGTGTTCGATACCGAGACCACCGGCCTGGAGCCGGATGCGGGCGATGAGGTGGTCTCACTCGCCAGCGTCCGGGTGCGGGGCGGACAGGTGCTGGTGGATGAGACCTTTGACCGGCGGGTCAATCCCGGTCGGCCGATCCCGCCGCGAGCGACCCGCGTGCACGGCATCACGGATGCAATGGTTGCTTCCGCACCCGCTCTCCGCGAGATCCTGCCCCAATTCCGGGATTTTGTCGGTGACGCGGTACTGGTGGCGCATTTCGCGGCTTTTGACATGTCCTTCCTTGAGCGCGCGGCGAAACCCCTCGGCCTGTCCTTCCAGATCCCGGTGCTGGATACCATGCTGCTCTCGGCGGCCGTCCATGACCATGCCGGGGACCATGGGTTGGATGCCATCGCCGCCCGGTTCGATATCCCGATTCCTCCCGGCCAGCGTCACACCGCGCTCGGCGATGCCTTGGTAACGGCGGAGATTCTGACGCGGCTGATCGACCTGCTGGCCAAGCGCGGTTTGCGCACGCTCCGGGACGCCCGGCGGGTCAGCGAGCAGCAATCCCGGATCCTGCATCAACGGACCGTGGCCGGATCGCAGATCAGAACAGATCTCCGGTGAAGTCGCTGCGCACTTTCTGGCGCAGTTCCTCGATCGCGCGAAGACTCTGTTTCAGTACCGACCGCTCGCGGCTGGTGATGCGGTCGAGGGGGACGTAGTTGCTGGGTCTGGCACCGGCACGAAAATCCTCGATCTGCTGGCGCAGCACGATACCGGTGATCACCCGATAGGCACCGGCGAGCGCGTCCGCCCGGTCGGCATCCACCACCCCCTGTCCGACCAGCTCCTCAATGCGGGCCAGGGTGCGGGTGGAACGGATGCCGTGGCGGAGTGCCAGCAGCCGCACGGCGGAGACCAGCGGCAGCGTGCCGTTGTATTTGAGGTTGACCTTGCCTTGATGCTCGGGGTCGTCCTTTTCCGTGCGCAACCGGCCGAACAGTCCGAGCGCGGTCCTGTGTTCGGCATCATTCTCGCAGATGTCCCGCAGGAGGGCCGGATGGCGCTGCACCTGCTCCGTCACATGCCTGCGCAGCCTTCCGGCGAGTTGGGTGTCGCCGCAGACGGAAACAAAATCGAAGAAGATATCACCGAGCCGGATGGCGACCGAACTCCGGCGCTGCATCCACAGATCGGTCTGCGCACGCCACTGGCTGAGCGTCTTGCGCCACAGCGGATTGGTCGCCATCACCCCGCCCTTGCAGAGCGGAAACCCCACCAGATCGAGTTCCTGGGTGATCCGGCCGGCCAGTTCGACAAACCAGCCATCAATCGCCTCATGATCCCGGTCGGGATAGTCGGCGAGAATGAATCCGTTGTCCTGGTCGGGGGAGACAAAACTCTCCCCACGTCCGCCCGACCCCATGACAATCACCGCGAAGCCGACCGGCGGGGCACCCCGTCCGTCCGTCTCCATGGTCTTGATCTGGCGCTCGACGACGCGGCGGTAGATGTCGTTGTTGATATGCGTGATCACGGCCTGGATCTCCGGGGCCGGAAGCGCGTCGTCGAGCAGTTCCTGCGCGAGGTCGAATTGTGCGGCCTTGATGTCGCCCAGGCCCTCCCGGGTGTCGTCGCGGGTCAGCCGGTCGATCTGTCCCATCAGCGGCCCGACGGCCGAGGCGAGCGCGCGATCGAGCCGCACCATGCCGACCGGGCGGTGGTCGGCATCCACGACCGGAAAATGGTGCCGGTTGAACCGGCGCATCCGGGCGATCGCGTGATACACATAATCGCCAGCTTCGATGGTATCGACCGGCGCGGTCATGATCCTGTCGAGGGGCACGCAGCCGTCGACCTGGAACGCCACCCGCTGGACCACATCGCGCTCGGTCAGAATCCCCGCCAGACGTCCGTCCTCGTCGACCACCAGCACGGCACCTGTGCCGGTTTCGGCAAAACGCGCCACGGCGTTGCGGACCGGCTCGCGGGCAGACAGAACGACCGGGTTCTTGCGCATGACATCACGGACCCGCCGTGAAAAAATTGCCACGCGCGCATTGGAATCCGCTGGCACGCACGTGTCTCCCTGCTCGAATGGACCGTTTCGGTCCGGTGCGGGTGGCAGGCTGCCACGCCCCATATCCCGGAATCCCCGGATTCCGGACCGGAGCCATTCCGCGGAAGGCGCAGGAGCCGCCCGATTCTGCAATTTCGAGCCCCGGGCGGATACAGAACCGCATCCCCCTGCCCGAATTTCGTCATTCTTGTAGTATATCTGTCAGGGACGCGCAGGCACCCGGGAGCCGCCCGCATGACCATGATCGCTTGTGTCGATGACGACCGAAACATTCTTACCTCCCTGCAGATCCTGCTGGAGACCGAGGGATTTGAGGTCGAGGTGTTCACCGACCCGGTCGCCGCGCTGCAGAGTTTCCAGAACCGGCCGCCGGATCTGGCGGTGCTCGATATCAAGATGCCGCGACTCAACGGGCTCGATATGTTCCGCCGCATCCGGCAGACGTCGGATCTGCCGCTGATCTTCCTGACCTCCAAGGATGAGGAGGTGGATGAAGAGATTGGCCTCAGGCTGGGTGCCGATGACTACATCAAGAAACCGTTCTCGCAGCGGCTTCTGGTCGAGCGGATCCGGGCTGTGCTGCGGCGCCGGGCCCCGTCCGACGATCTGCCCGGATCCGATGCCGAGCGCTCCTTCCGGTGCGGAGACCTGATGATCAACCCCGCCCGGCACGCATGCAGCTGGAAGGATCAGCCGATCCAGCTCACGGTGACCGAATTCCTGATCCTGCGGGCACTGGCCGAGCGACCCGGACATGTGCGCAAGCGCGAGCAGCTGATCGAAGCGGCCTACAGCGACAATGTCTATGTGGATGACCGCACCATCGACAGCCACATCAAGCGGATCCGCAAGAAATTCCGTGTCGTCGATTCCGGCTTCTCGGAGATCCAGACACTCTATGGAATCGGCTACCGCTACGGAAACGCCTGACCCACCTCCGACACCGGGGGGTCGGATCACGGCCATCTTGCGACGCTTGCGTCCCGGCGGGCGGAGGCGTGCCGCATTGACCCTCGCCCAGCGGATTCTTGCCATCAATCTTGTCGGCCTGCTCCTGTTTGTTGCCGGCACCCTGGTTCTTGACGAAACCCGGGAACGGCTGATTGAGTTCCGGATCCGCGATCTCGAGAACCAGGGCTGGATCATTGCCCGGGCGGTCGCCTCCACCGTCGATCCCACAGTTCCGTTTCCACATTACGACCCGCGGCGCGCCAACCAGATCCTGCAACGTCTTGACCTGCCCACCCCGATCCGGATCCGCCTCTACGACCGCCGGGGGCGCCTGACTGGCGACACCCGCAATCTTCGCGGTCCGCACGCGGCCATCCGGCGGAGCGGCCTGGTGCCGGACTGGACGGATCCACGCACCGCCCTCTATCGCCTCGCCGACCTGATCGACTGGATGCAACAGGCGACCGGCGTACCCCCGCCGATCTATATCGAGGTGCCGACCGACGGCACCGCCCGGGAAGAGGAGGTGCGGATGGCGCTGACCGGCCGGTCCGCCTCGGCCGTGCGCGCCAACAGTGCCGGCGAGACGATCGTGTCCGTGGCGGTGCCGGTGCAGCGGCTGAAATCGGGCATCGGCGCGCTGGTTGTGTCGACCGAAGGTGGCGATATCGACGGAATTGTCCGGGAGGAGCGGGTCCAGCTGCTGCAGATCGCACTGGTCGCGCTGGCCGTGTCGGTGGTGCTGTCTTTCGGGCTCGGGAGGCTGATCGCGCGTCCGATGCACGAGCTGGCCGAAAACGCCCGTACCGTCGCCCGTCGCTCCCGCCGGCTCCCCCTTGATCCGGCCCGGCAGATCTTCGTCCATCACACCGGTCGGCGCGACGAGATCGGTGCCCTCGCGCGGGCCCTGCGGCGCATGACCGATGCGCTCTACAGCCGCATTCATGCCACCGAAACGTTTGCGGCGGATGTCGCGCATGAACTCAAGAATCCCCTCACCTCTCTTCGCTCCGCCGTCGAGACGGTCCGGCATGCGGGAATCGATGACGGGATCCGCGAACGGCTTCTTGCCGTGATCGAAAGCGATGTGCTCCGACTCGACCGGCTGGTGACCGAGATTTCCAACGCCTCCCGGATCGATGCCGAGATGGCCCGCGAGGAGGTCGCCCGGTTTGATCTCCGCGAACCCGTCCGCACCGTCGCCGAACTGACGGAGGAACGGGCCGACGAAACCGGGGTCAGGATCCGCCTTGAGATGCCGGACGGACCCGTCACGGCCACCGGCATCGAGTCGCGCGTGGCGCAGGTGATCGACAATCTCCTCTCGAACGCGATCTCCTTCTCGCCACCCGGTGGCACCGTGTGGCTGCGGCTTCAACCCGGTCCAACCACCCGCCTTGCTGTCGAGGATGAGGGGCCCGGCATACCGGAGGACCAGCTCGAGAAAATTTTTGACCGCTTCCACACCGACCGCCCCCAATCGGAGGCATTCGGCCAGCATTCCGGACTCGGACTCAGTATCGCGCGCCAGATTGTCGAGAGTTTCGAGGGCCGGATCTGGGCCGCAAACCGCAGCGGAGGGGGGGCCTGCTTCGTGATCGAACTGCCGGCCTAGCTGTGATCTGCAGATAGATGGTCCCGCCGCCCCGACGGGAAATACGGATGCTTTTCATCGACACAGTTTCCGGGAGAGTCGAATCAGCAACCTGCCGGCAGGTCACAGCCGGATCCGCCTTTCCATATGCGCAAGAACAGCGGTACTGGTTTTACCCCTGGCAAACTGCTCGCAAATCTCCAGAAGCCGTTCTCCATCGGTGATCCGCTCCCGATGCTCCGTCAGTCGGCCGGCCGCTTCGGGATCGAATTTCGGCGCAGCCAGATGCGCACGATATAGGCTTCGTCCCCTTCCACCGGTCCGACCAACGATGTTCGCTCCGCCTTCCAGGTTTCACGCAGGTCCGGACACCCCGCCTGCCGGACAGGGCAATATCGTATTGGCTGGTATCGTCTTTGACCGGTGCCCCCAGGCTCGGTCCGGGCATATCTTGGGAGCCCTTCAGGCTGAACAGAAATCTGGGGAAAATGACAGGCACAAGAATTCTCGAAACACGCAAGCTGATCACCATGAACAGCTATCGCCCCGAAGCCACGCATGTCGCGATTCGCGGCAGCCGCGTGCTCGGAGTCGGCTCTCGGGACGAGCTGGGTGTTTTTGGCGAGGCCGAACTCGATTCGCGCTTTGCCGGCAAGATCCTGATGCCCGGATTCGTGGAAGGCCATTGTCACGCCAAAGAAGGCGGCATCTGGGACCTCCCCTATATCGGGCACCAGCCCCGGCGCGACCCCGATGGCGATGGTAACAACCTCAATGGAGGCACCGAACAGAGCGACGATGACCATCGAGAACAGCAGCGTCGGGAGCACCTGGAAAAATTCGGTGAACCGCATCAGGATTTCCTCGACCCATCCCCGATAAAAACCGGCCAGCGAGCCAATGGCGATCCCAATGCAGACGCTCATCAGCGCGGCCGACAGACCGATCACCAGCGACACCCGCCCCCCGTAAAGGAGTCCCGCCAGCATGTCGCGTCCCAGATAGTCCGTCCCGAGAAGAAACCCTCCCTCCCCCGGCCGGGTAAACGGTCCCCAGACAATGTCGAATGGGTCGACCCCGTAGATGGAGGGCCCGATGACCGTGGCAATAACCACCGCGACCAGCACGCACAGCGCAGCGACCTCGGAGTGGTTGCGCAGAAACATGTGGCCGACTTCGGAAAGAGGACCGCGCGCCCGCCCGGTCCGCGGTCCGGCCACGTCACCGGTTCCCATCATGTGTTCCCTGTCCGGATCCGCGGGTCGATCAGCCGCAGCACAAGATCGGTCAGGAGATTGGCAACCACCACGACCAGGGCCGAGAAGCTGGATGCCAACCGCCTGCGGGTTGCCCCGTGCAGGGCGACGGCCGCGGCTCTTCGGAATTACGACGACCAACCTGCCGCTTTGCGGTGTCGACCTGCTCGCCTTCGGAGCCTATGCGGCCGGCTACCCGTCGGCTTCATCGCTACAATCGGCCCCGATCCCACAGTAGCCTCAGAATGCAGACACCCATCAGCCGATTGGGTTTGAACGAGGACAGCCTAATGAACTTCCACAGCTAGCCCGTGGCCGAATACCAGAGTTTTGAATTACCCGATCATGCGGCGCAGGTCTCCGGCCGGCTTGCCGCACTGCGCGGCCGGATGCAGGAGATGGCCGTCGACGGGCTTCTGATTCCCCGCGCCGACCCGTATCTGGGCGAATCCGTTGCACCGGCCGACGAGCGACTGGCCTGGGCCACCGGCTTTACCGGATCGGCGGGCCTGGGCCTCTTGCTTGCACAGCGCGCGGTGCTGTTTGTCGATGGCCGTTATCTGGTGCAGGCCGGAGCCCAGACCGACCCTGCGCTGTTCGAGATCATCGATATCGCCAAGACCACGCCTTCCGTCTGGATGCAAAAGAATTTCAAAACCGATGGCGTCCTCGCCTATGACCCGGATCTGCACGCATTCGGGGCGATCCGCAGCTTTGCGAAGGCCGGGATGCGGATGCTGGCCGTCGATCGCAATCCCGTCGACATGCTCTGGAAAGACCGGCCCGCCCGCCCCTGCACACCAGCCCGCCTGCACCCGCAGTCTGTTGCCGGCGAAACGGCCGCCCAAAAATGCGCCCGCATCGGCACCCTCCTGTCCGAGAGCAAAGCCGATGCCGGGTTTCTGGCGTCTTCCGAATCGGTGAACTGGCTGCTCAATCTCCGCGGCGAGGATGTCCCGCATACACCGGTGGTTCAGGCCTGGGCACTGCTCGCCGCCGATGGCAGCACAACCCTGTTCCTCGATCCGAGCCGGATCAGCGCAGAACTGCGCAAAGACTGGGACGACAGGGTACGCATCGTAGAGCCCACACCCGATGTGCTGGCCACCGAATTCCGTCGATGGGCCCGTCGACCGCTGGCCATGGACCCGGATGCGACCCCGGAGCGGATCCACGCCATCGCGGAAGCCTCCGGGGCCAGGGTGATCGAGCACAGCGATCCCGTCCTGCTTCCCCGCGCATGCAAGAATGCGGCCGAAATTGCCGGCATGCGGGAAGCCCACCAGATGGACGGCGTGGCAATGGCTGGATTTCTGGCCTGGCTGGATGCCCGGGAACCCTCGGATCTTACCGAAATCGCCATCGTCGACGCGCTGGAAGGATACCGCCGGGACACCGGCGGGCTGATCGATATCGCTTTCGACACCATTTCCGGGTCGGGGCCGAACGCCGCCCTGCCCCACTATCGGGTTACCCGGGCGAGCGACCGCGCGCTTCGCCGGAACGAGTTTCTGCTGGTCGATTCCGGGGGCCAGTATCTCACCGGCACCACCGATGTAACCCGCACGATCGCGCTCGGCGAGGTCTCCCCCAGGATGCGTGCCGCCTACACCCTGGTCCTCCGCGGCATGCTCACCCTCGCCCGGCAGCGATTCCCGGAGGGAACGCCGGGGATCGCACTTGATGCCATCGCACGGCAGGCGCTGTGGCAGGCCGGGCATGACTACCCGCATGGGACCGGACATGGGGTCGGAGCCTGCCTCGCCGTGCATGAGGGGCCGTTCCGCTTGTCGAATCGCGGGGAGGACGCGAACCGGCCGCTGAAATCGGGGGCCGTGCTCTCCAACGAGCCGGGTTTCTATCTGCCCGGCAACTTCGGGGTCCGGATCGAGAACCTGCTGCTGGTCGGAGAACTCCAGGAAATCGAAGGAGGCACGCGGCCCATGCATGAATTCGAGTGCCTGACCCTGGTGCCGATCGACACCCGCCCGATCGAGACCGGCATGCTGTCCGAGGCGGACCGACAATGGCTCGACGCCTACCACGCGCGCGTCTTTCACGAAATCGGCCCGCATCTGGAAACCGATGCACAGGACTGGTTGGAGCGGACCTGTGCGCCGCTGTGACGCTCAGCAGTCGTGTTCCTCGGAGTAGGATTTAGCGAACGCGCGGTTGTAGATGCGCAGTGCATCGCTGTGAAACACCGCCCCCAGGACATCGCCGGTCGGTGACAGAACCGGCGCGAGTTCGATTTTCTCCCTGCCGAACAATTCCAGCGCCTGCCCCAGGGAAGCATCGAACGACAGGGTGCAGCCAAGGGCAACCAGCCGCGCACACTCCTCCTCCGTCGCCGCGTGCGGGAGCCCGAACGGGCGGAGCATCTCGCCAACCTTGACCGTGCGGAGCAGATGCGCCTGCCGCCCGCCTGCCAGCGGCATGCCGCTTCGTTCCAGCTGTTCGTAGAAGAAACCCCGGCGCAGAAAGCGCTGCACCATCATCGTGGCCGCCGAGACCGTGACCATCACCGCCAGTGCCGTGCGGTAGTCACCGGTCAGTTCGAATGCAATCAACGTGGTCGAGATCGGCGCACCGAGCATCGCGGCCGCGAAGGCCGCCATACCGGCCAGCGCATAGGTGCCGACCGACATCTGTGCGATCGGCAGCAACTCGGTCAGGATCTGGGCATAGGCCGCCCCCAGCAGGGCACCCAGCATCACGGACGGAGAGAAGATACCGCCGCCGAAGCGACCTGCGAGCGACACAGCGGTGGCCAGGAGCTTGATGCCGAACACGACCATCGCCGCCTGCCACAGGATGTTTCCGGAGAGGGCGTTGGCCGTCGCGACATAGCCGACGCCGATCACTTCGGGAGCCATCCAGCCCAGGACTCCGAGCAGAAGCCCGGCCGCGGCCGGGCGCAGAAAGAGCGGCATGTGAAGCGATCGCTGGATCCGGTCCGCCGCCCGCCCGGCCGCAAAAATGGTCCGTGCAAACACCCCCACGGCCAGGGCCGAGAGCACGCCCAGGAGGGCGAAAGCGGGTAGCTGCCAGAGCGGACTCGATTCGAACGGAGCCAGCAGAAAGGCAGGAGAGTCGCCGAGCACAAAGCGACTGACCACCGTGCCGGCTGCGCTCGCGGCCACGATCGGCGCGAATACGCGGATCGAGTAGCTCCCCAGGATCACCTCCAGAGCGAACACCGTTCCCGCGATCGGTGTGTTGAACAGCGCGGAAACGCCCGCCGCCGCCGCACAGCCAAGCAGCGTGCGGGAGGTGGTCTCATCGGCGCGCAGGAACCTGGCGATGAGACTCGACAGGGTGGCACCCATATGCACCACCGGCCCCTCCCGCCCGGTGCTGGCACCTCCGCCGAGCGAGATGATCGAGATGACGGTGGAGACCACCCCGGCACGGAGATTGACCCGCCCGCGCGTGAGGTCACGGGCCCGGATGACATCGGCCATGCCATGGGCGCGCCCGTCCGGCGCCAGCCAGTGCAAAAGCACCCCGACGACCAGCCCCGCGCCCACCGGAATGACGATGATCAGCCATGCGGGCGAAATCAGAGAGCGCATCAGCGTGTAGTCATTGGCCCCATAGGCAAGGAGCTGGATTTCCTGGATGGCCAGATGGAAGCCGGTCGCGGCGAAACCGACACCCGTGCCGAGAAGGATCGCCACGACCCACAGATACAGACGGCCGGCCTGGCGGAACCTTCGCTGCCATCCGCGGAGCATGCCGGCGATCTGGCGGATGACGCGTATCGGTGCGCTGTATGTCGGACCACGGGGGGGCGTGCCATCATCCCGCATCAGACGGTGCCTGGATTATGTCTTTTGGGTCCGGCGGATGCCGAGTGACGCACCGACCTGCGCCGGGCGTGGCAGACCGCTATGTGCCCGGCTGAGCGCCATGATTTTCTCCCGGCAATCTTCCGGATACGGTGCCGACCGCCGGGTGGCGAGGTCCACATTGACCAGCAGCTGCTCGGAGGTCGCAGCCAGACGGCCATCCTTCTCCCGAATCATCTCGAGATAGAGATGGACCCGCTTGGCATCCGCGTCGAGTAGCAGTATGCGCACATGGAAACGATCGCCCGCAAGCAGTTCGGCAAGGTAATGCATGTGACACTGGACGACATAAGGGCCGAAGCCACGCTCGCGCACGAAACTCGGGCCGATCCCCAGCGCATGTTCGAGCGCGTAGTCGAGGGACTGGTCGAAGGCGAACCCGTAATAGGCCACATTCATGTGGCCGTTGTAGTCGATCCACTCTTCCGGCACGGAGCGCATCGGAGTGCACACCGGCTCGGTGGCCAGAGTTTCCGGATCAGGGGCCTGGTCGCTCGATGGCATCGTTTTCCGACTCCCCGCGCCTTCCGGCAATGCACCCTTCTTGTCTGCCCCCGCCTCATACCACATCCACGCTGCCCCGTTGGCAGGAACCCAACCCGCCAGCACCCCGAAGCACAGACATCCTCCGCAGGGTGCCGGCCGTCGGCAGCCGGAGCGCAATCCCGCTCCGGAAATCGTGGTGACGACTACGGGCTTCCGGTGCGGATCTCGAAAGCCACGATCTCGATAAGGATCCAGAGGATGGATGCAACCAGTGCCGCCACGACACCCCGATGAACACAATCGGCAAGCGGCATCCGCCGCCGCCGCCGCTGGAACACAAGCATCACGAGGAAGGAGACCGCGGCGGCCCCCCCCACGCGCCACAAACCGCCCGACACGTCCACCGGACTACGCGGCAGCCGCAAGGATCGGCAGAAACTGCTCCGCCGTCAGACTCGCGCCGCCAACCAGACCTCCATCCACCTCCGGAATGGCGAAGATCGCTGCGGCATTTGTCGGGTTGATCGAGCCCCCATACAGGATACGGAACTCATCTCCCGCCGCGCCGAACCGCATCCGCAACGCTGCACGCAGCCGGGAGTGGGCCGCGGCAATCTGCTCCGGGGTAGCCGGTCGGCCCGTCCCGATCGCCCAGATCGGTTCATACGCAACCACCGTTCGGTCGGGGGTTGCCTGGTCGGGCATGGATTGGTCGAGCTGCCGGGTGACGGTCTCGGCATCCTGCCCGGCCGTGGTCTCCCCGACGCAAATCACCGCAACGAGCCCGGCGCGCTGCGCTGCCTGCGCCTTTTCACATACCAAGGCGTCGGTTTCACCATGGCCGGTACGGCGCTCGGAATGCCCGACGATCACCGCAACCGCACCGGCTTCGGCGAGCATTCCGGCGGAGATCTCGCCGGTGTGGGCACCCGATTCTTTCGGATGGCAGTCCTGCCCGCCGATCGCCAGCCTGCTGTCCGCTGCCCGAGCGGCAAAGGGAGCGATCAGCGTCGCCGGAACGCAGAGCAGGGTATCCGCACGGGTGCTGTCGGAGGCTGCAATGATCGGGTCAAGTTCCGAAAAATCCAACGCCTGGCCATTCATCTTCCAATTGCCAGCGATCAACCGTTCAGGCATTACATGGGCAGGCAGGCAGACTCAGGAGGAGGAAGCGGCGGCGGTGGTGAATTTGACGGACTCGCCACAGCCACAGCTTTCGGACACGTTGGGATTGCGGAACTCGAACCCCGATTCGAGAAGGCCGGTCCGGTAGTCGATTTCGGTCCCGACCAGGAACAGGGTCGCGGTCGGCGCCACGGCAAGCCGGACCCCATCCTGCTCGATCACTTCATCCATTGCGCTCGGCTCCACGGCGAACTCCATGGTGTATTCCATGCCGGCGCAACCGCCCTGCTTGACGTCGATGCGCACGCAGGAAAAATCTTCGCGGGGCGTTGCCCGGGATTTCAGATGCGTCACCGCTGCCGCGGTCAGGGAAAGCAGTGGTTGGCCTGGCGGGGCTGGAAACATCTGGCCGCTCCTTACGGAAATATCCTAGTAACGCAAGAGACCCATCCATACCGAGATATCTATATTCTATAGTTGCACCGGAATGCATTATAATCAATAGCTGCACCGGAATGCATTACAATCAATCGTTGCACCGGAATACTGCACCGGAATGCATTACAATCAATCGTTGCACCGGAATACTGCCCCGGAATGCATTACAATCAATCGTTGCACCGGAATGCATCGATACCGGAATAGAGAACTGACATCGGGTTCCGCAAGCATGGGAGGGAGTCCCCCGATCAGTTTCCGCGCGGAATCCCGGGCCAGACAGCTGCGGCCGGCAGGATTCGGCCGGTGGATTTTGACCGGGAACCGCCCTACGGCGCGCCGAACACGGCCGGCAGCGTGCCTTCCCGCGCGAAACGGCAGAGACAGCCATGCACATGGCGGGCATAGGAACGGAAGCAGAGAAGCTCGAAAATCTCCGGGGTCTCCGAAGTCTGGTAGAGGGCGGCCGCGACGGATCCGATGCGCGTCCGCCGCAACATGCCGGGCCGGAATGCCGCTCTGTCCAGATCCACCGGAACACCCTTGGCCAGCACTTCGCGGGTGCCCGTGCCGGTCAGCCGGAACACCGCCCGCGCGTCCGACATGTCCACCACCAGATGATGGGCTCCTTCGAGCGCGACACCGAGTGCCTTGATGCAGCCCGCGACCTCCTCCCGCGGGGTCGTGAGCAGGAGCTCGTCCGGCGACATCCAGAAGACACCCCGTCCGCCCTCGAACCGGAACCGACGCCTGTCGGGGGGCTCAAAACCGACCGCCCCGCGCACCGCCTCGATGAAGCGTCCGTCTTCCATCGGGCCGCGCAGCGCGATCATGCCGCGGGCCGGCAGAACCTCGATCTTGACCGCGGATTCCTCCACCACCGGGAGATCCGCCAGCGGCACCGCATGCACGAGCTCAGCCATGATTCTCTCCCTCCGACAGATTGAGGAATTCCGGCTTCACGATCCGCGCCCGCAGGATGAGCCCGTCCCGGACCGGGAAGGACAGGGTCTCGCCGAGCCGCTCCGGCCCGCGCTGCACCAGCGCCATGGCGATCGAACGCCCGAGCGTCGGGGACCGGTAGCTGGAGGTCACATGACCGATGATGCGTCCCTTCTCGACCGCGCAGGCACCGTCCGGCAGCACCGTCTCCGGATCCTCGGTCAGCAGACCGACCAGCCGCCGGCGGTCCTCCGCGGCGAGATGGGGCATCTTCATTCCCCGCATGCCGAGGAAATCGTCCTTCTTGCGTGACACCGCCCAGCCCAGATTGAGGTCCAACGGGGTCACCGTGCCATCGGTCTCGTCACCGATCATGATGTAGCCCACCTCGGCGCGCATCACGTGCAGGGCCTCGGTGCCATAGACCGTGAGGCCGAATTCCCGACCCGCCGCCAGCAGGGCGTCCCAAAGCGACGCGCCGTAGCCGACGGGCACCGCCAGCTCGCAGGCCAGCGCACCCGAAAACGAGATCCCGAAGGCGCGGGCCGGAGCGCCGCCGATCCTCCCTTCCGCCAGAGCGAGCGACGGCAATGCTTCCTCAGAGAGATCCATGCCGGCGGCCGCGACCTGCAGCAACTCGCGCGACCGAGGGCCGATCACCGCAAACTGGGCCCATTGCTCGGTGACATTGGCGACATGGACCTGAAGATCGAACCACTCGGTCTGGAGCCACTCCTCCAGCCAGGCATGCACCCGTTCGGCTCCCCCCGATGTGGTGTGGCAGAGGAAGGTGCCATCTCCAAGCCGTGCGACCACCCCATCATCGAACAGGTAGCCCGCATCATTGCACATCAGCCCGTAGCGGCAGCGGCCCGCCGCCAGGGTCGACATTCTGTTGGTATAGACGAGGTCAAGAAACCGTCCCGCATCCGGTCCTCCGACCAGCAATTTCCCCAGGGTCGAGGCATCGATCATGCCGACAGACGCCCGCGCTGCGGTGATCTCACGGGCCACCGCCTCGTTCCGGGTCTCGTTGCCGCGCCGGTAGCAATAGGGCCGACGCCAGTCCCCGACCGGCTCGAAATCGGCCTCATGGGCGGCATGCCATGGATGGATCGCTGTCTCGCGCACGGCGCGGAAAAGCGAACCGGTCTGCGTTCCGGCGATGGCGCCCAGCGTGATCCCGCTATAGGGCGGCCGGATCGTCGTCGAACCCGATTTCGCGGTTGTCCCGCTGCGGGTTTCGGCAAGAATTCCATGGCCCAGGGCATTCGACAGCTTGCCCTGGTCGGGGGCCATACCGAGGGTGGTGTAGCGCTTCGCGTGTTCGGGCGCACCGTACCCCTCACGGACGGCCAGTTCGAGATCGGCCACGGTGACATCGTGCTGGTAGTCCACAAAATGACGGTCACCCACGGCGTTGCGCCCGCCGCCGGGGGCCAGCCAGCGGCTTTCGGGAGCCTGCTCTGCCACCGGATCTGTCCGGGGCGACGGCCCGGCCCGGCCCTCCCCATATCCAAGATCGGCCGCTGCCCGTGCGCCCGCTTCGGCGCCGCTCGCGAGCACTTCCGGGAGATTCATCAGACCCTGCGCCGCACCGGCCACGAAGACCGCGGGGCTCCCATCCGTGCTGGCGGGAGGGGCTGCCGGATCCGGCAGGTGCATCGCACTCGCCTCGTCCCATGCCAGCTGGCCGCCGGCATGGCAGTAGAGATGCGCCGTGGGGGACCAGCCGCCGGATACCGCCACCAGATCGCAGGCAATCTTCTCGCGCGGCTCACCCGGTCGACCGCTGCCACGGACCGGCGCGATTTCGACGGCCCGCACCCGCTTCCGCCCCTGCACCGAGACAATGCCGGCTCCGTGGGAGACCGGGATGCCCCGTGCCCGCGCTTCCGAGGACCGCCCCCCTTCGGATGACTGCCGTGCGTCCACGATGCGCCGCACCTCCAGACCCGCATCGACGAGAGCGAAAGCGGTCTGGTAGGCGTCGTCATTGCAGGTGTAGATCACCGCCGCCGAGCCCGGCGCCGCGGCCCAGCGTCGCAGGTAGTCGCGCACCGCCGAGGCGAGCATGACGCCCGGCCGATCGTTGTTGGCGAAAGCGATCGGCCGCTCCAGGGCACCGGCCGCCAGCACCACCCGTTCGGCCCGCACCCGCCACAGACGACGGCGGGGGGCTCCTGCCCCCTCCGGACGTTCGTAGAGCAGGGCGTAATTGTGGTCATAGAGGGCTGCAGCCATGGTGGAGAGCCGCACGGTCACATTGGGCCGCTCGGCCAGGGCGGCAAGCTCGGCACGGGCCCAGTCGCCTCCATCCCGGCCCTCGATCCGCGCGTCATCGGCCAGCAGCCTGCCCCCCGCCCAGGGAGTCTGTTCGACCAGCAGCACCCGCGCGCCGGCATCCGCCCCCGCCCGCGCGGCCGCAAGGCCGGCCGGGCCGGCACCGACCACCAGGAGGTCGGTGTGCAGATAGAGCTGCTCATATACGTCCGGGTCCGGCAGCACCGGTGCCCGGCCCATCCCGGCGGCGCGGCGGATCAGCGGCTCGTAGACCCATTGCCAGGCAATCCGGGGAAACAGGAAGGTCTTGTAGTAGAAGCCGGCCGGAAGCAGCCGCGAGCACAGCGCGTTCACTTCGCCGATGTCAAAGGCAAGGCTTGGCCAGCGATTCTGGCTGCGCACCACCATCCCGTCCTCAAGCAGAATCTCGGTGGCGCGCTGGTTCGGGGTGGCCGCAGCCCCCTCCCCGATGCCGAAATAACCGTTGGGCTCTTCCGGCCCCGAACCGACCAGGCCGCGGGGGCGGTGCAGTTTGTAGGAGCGTGCGACCAGACCCATGCCGCTGGCAATCAGCGCCGAAGCAAGTGTGTCGCCGGCATATCCCGACAGCTCCCGACCGTCGAAGGTGAAGCGCAGCGGCCGGTGCCGGTCGAGATGGCACCCTCCCTCCGCGAGACGATGCATGCCCGGGTCGCTCACCGTTGGCTCCCGGCCCGGATCCGGTCGATCACCTCGGGCGGCGGGCCGGACTCGCGGATGCTGTAGGTGGCGTAGATCTGCTGGGTGACGGTGTCGCGCGCGAGGTGGAACCACTTGCCGCAGCCATAGGAGTGATGCCAGCATTCCAGGGCCGGTCCGGCCGGGTTGCTGCGCCCATGCAGATAGGCCGCCCATGCCAGATCCCTCGCGGTCTGGCTGTCGGGGCGCCGGATATGCGCCTCGCTGCCGCGGGTGAACTCGGTTTCCTCCGCATCGGCACCGCAGCAGGGGCAGGTAATCCGCAACATGGCCCCGTCCTCAGTGAGCGACCGCGGAGGCCACCGATTCGTCGATCGGCCGACCTTCCCGGAAACGGTCAAGACTGAAGGGAGCCGCCACCTCGTCGGGCTCGCCATGCGCCAGGGTCGCGGCGAAACAGTGTCCGGAACCCGGGATGGCCTTGAACCCGCCCGTGCCCCATCCGCAATTGAGGAAGATCCCCTCCACCGGCGAGCGGCCGATGATGGGCGAGCGGTCGCCCGTCATGTCGACGGTCCCGCCCCATTGGCGCATCAGGCGGAGCCGCGAGAGAAACGGGAACAGCTCGATCAGCGCGGCGGTGGTCTCCTCGATGTGCTGGAAGGAGCCGCGTCGGGCGTAGCTCGGAAATCCGTCGGTGCCGCCGGCCAGCACCATCTCGCCCTTGTCCGACTGGCTGAGATAGCCATGGACGGTGCTCGCCATCACCACGACATCCAGACAGGGCTTGATGGGCTCGGAGACGAATGCCTGCAGGGGCACCGATTCGATCGGAAGCCGGAAGCCGGCCTTCTCGGCAAGGCGGGTGGCATCCCCGGCCACCACCATCCCCAACCGGTCGCAGGTGATCCGTCCGCGTGTGGTCCCGACGGCGCGCACACGCCCGGCCTCGATCTCGATCCCGGTCACCTCGCAGTTCTGGAGGATGTCCACCCCGAGCCGGTCGGCGGCCCGGGCATAGCCCCAGGCCACCGCGTCGTGGCGGGCGACGCCGCCCCGCTCCTGCCAGAGACCGCCGAGCACCGGAAAGCGGACTTCAGGGCTGGTGTTGAGGACGGGACAGAGCCGACGGATCTCGTCGAGATCGACCACCCGGGAGTCGATGCCATGCACGCGGTTGGCATGCTCGATCCGGCACATGCCCCGAAGGTCGTGCTCGGTCTGGCACAGGGTCAGCACCCCCCGGGGGCTGAACATGACGTTGAAATTCAGCTCCTGGCTCAATGTCTCATACAGCGAGTGGGAGAGCTTGTAGATCGCGGCCGACGCGTCCTGGAGATAGTTCGAGCGGATGATGGTGGTGTTGCGGCCGGTATTGCCACCGCCGATCCAGCCGCGTTCGAGGACCGCAACGCTGCGGGCGCCGTGATTGCGGGCGAGATAATACGCCGTGGCCAGGCCGTGCCCGCCGCCGCCGACGATCACCGTATCGTAATGTTCCTTGGGTTCCGGCGAGCGCCAGGCCGGACTCCAGCTCTGATGGAAATCAAGGGCGTTGCGCGCCAGCGAAAGAAACGAATAGCGCATCGCTGGCCTAGCCTGTCCTGGAGAGGGGGAGACGGGTCAGCACGGAGTATACCGCCCGCGGCGAGGATATCTGCGGGAAAATGCAGATCGGTCCCATGCACCGGTTTGTTTCGGATTGGCAGGGTCCCGGCACCGGCACGAAAATGGCTTCTGCGGTGCTGTGGAATGTGAATGCGGCAGAAATCGTAGAATGGTTTGCTTCCACCTCCCCGGCTCGGGCAGGGCCGGCGGAACCACCGGATCGCAGGAATGGGCCTTTCCGTCATGCAGGAACTGCGAGACAAACTCGCCCACCGCGCCCGCGAGGAGGGATTCGCCGGGTTCGGGATCTGCAGCCCGGATGCCGCCGCCCGATCCCGTGCCCGCATGCGGCCCTGGCTCGAGGCGGGCGCACATGGCGAGATGGGCTGGCTGGAACACCGGGCGCACTGGCGGGAGTCTCCCCGGACCCTCTGGCCGGAGGCACGAAGCGTGATCATGCTGGCCGACCGCTACTCCCCGCCCGCTCCGCCGCCCTCCACCGGAGGGCAGGGTGTCGTGGCCGCCTATGCATGCGGCCCGGACTACCACGATCTTGTCAAAAAGCGCCTGAAGCGTCTCGGACGCTGGCTGCTGGAATGCGCCGACGGAGAGATCAAGGTGTTCGTGGACACCGCACCGGTGATGGAGAAACCGCTCGCCGAAGCGGCGGGAATCGGATGGCAGGGCAAGCACACCAACCTGGTCTCCACCCGCCTGGGTTCCTGGTTTGTTCTCGGTTCGATTTTCACCACGCTCGACCTGCCGCGCGACCAGCCACATCAGGATCGATGCGGCAGCTGCCGGAAATGCCTTGATGTCTGCCCCACGGCAGCCTTCCCCGCCCCCTACCAGCTCGATGCCCGGCGCTGCATTTCCTACCTGACGATCGAGCTCAAAACCCCGATTCCCCGCCCGATGCGCCCGTTGATCGGCAACCGGGTTTTCGGCTGTGATGACTGTCTGGCAGTCTGCCCATGGAACCGTTTCGCCGCCGCTGCCGCCGAAGGTCCGCGCACAGCACCCGACGCGGAGGATCTGCGCAGCCTTGCCCGGCTCAGCGAAGAAGCGTTCCGGGCACGCTTCCGGGGAACCCCCGTCCGGCGCACCGGCCGCACACGGATGCTGCGCAATGTCATGGTTGCGCTCGGCAACAGCGGGGACCGGGAGGCCCTGCTGGAAGTCGAAGCGTCTCTTCTGGATGACTCCCCCCTGGTCCGCGGGGCCGCGGTCTGGGCTCTCAGCCGCCTCGCCACCCCGGCCCGCTTCGAGGCCATGAGGCAAAAGATGTTCGACCGGGAAGCCGATGCGGATGTCCGGGAAGAATGGCAGGTCGGACGCACCGAGACCGTTTCATGACGGCAGTGCCGGGACGGTTGCTCTGTCTGGGCTGCGGCTATGTCGCCGAAGCGCTGGCACGCCACCTGCTCGCAAGAGGCTGGAGCGTTTCGGGCACGACCCGGGACCCCGACCGGGCTTGCGAACTCCGAAAAAACGGAATCGAGGTCCCGCCCCTGCCCGCACCGGGTGCCGAAGCCGGGATTCCGGCCGGGCTGCTGGCGGAGGCGTCCCATATTCTGGTCTCGGCCGCGCCGACGGAGACCGGCGACCCGTTTCTCTCCCGCGTCCGTGACGCGCTCACCGCCCGGCCTGAGAAACCTCGCTGGCTCGGATACCTGTCGAGCACCGCCGTATACGGCGACAGGGACGGAGGCTGGGTGACGGAGACGGCACGATTGCGGCCGGGCAGCCCGCGGGCGCGGCGGCGGGTGCAGGCAGAAACCGGCTGGCAGAGACTCGGTGGGGAAACCGGCGTGCCGGTGCAGGTTTTCCGGCTGTCCGCCATCTACGGGCCGGGGCGTGATCCCTTCGACCGGCTTCGCGCCGGGATGACCAGCTACCCCGAGCGCCCGGGCCGGGTGGTTTCCCGGATCCATATCGACGATATCACCCGGGCCCTGGCCGCGACCCTGCCGTCGCCCGACCCGGGCACGGTTTTCAATCTCGCCGATGACTGCCCCGCCCCGCGCGGTGCGTTTCTTGCCCATGCCTCGGAATTGCTGGGAATTGCCCCGCCGCGTCCGGTGGCTGCGGACGAGGTCGAGTTGAGTCCGATGGCACGGGAGTTTCTGCAGGAGAGCCGCCGGGTCTCGAACCGGAAACTGAAGCGGATGCTGCTTCCCTCGCTCGAGCATCCAACCTACCGGGAGGGGCTGGCCGCGATCTTCCGCGCCCGCGGACTGCAGGACTGCAAGACTCTCCCACATCCCGCCCCATAACAGCAGATCCTGCCATTCAAAACCTGCGGCGGGCCGCCGACCTGTAATGGAGAAAGACCCCGCACGCGGCCTTCACTTGCATTATCGCCCGCAGATTGTCATATAATAGGCACCGGTCGGGCATTGATACGCCCGCGCAGCATGACAAGGAGAATATCCAATGGCTCCGTTCCGACGGCAGGCTCAAGCCTTTCCCGCAACTGGCGGTGTAACCACGGTCGCGCAGGTCGATGCCGGCCTGCGCGCCTACATGAACCGTGTCTACGGCCTGATGGCCGGAGCCATGGTGCTGACCGGCGCGGTCGCATTTACGATCAGCACAAGCCCCGCCCTGCTGCAGCTGATCTACGGGTCCCCGCTCAAATGGGTGGTGATGCTCGCGCCGTTGGGTGTGGTGCTCCTTCTGTCCGCCCGCGTGAAGAAAATGCAGGCCTCTACCGCGCAACTGGTGTTCTGGCTCTTTGCAGCACTGGTCGGCGCATCGATTTCCTACATCTTTGTGGTCTACACAGGCGTATCCGTCGCCCGCACGTTCTTCATCACCGCCATCGCGTTCATGGGGCTGAGCCTCTACGGCTATACGACCAAGCGCAATCTGAGCGGCATGGGCTCGTTCCTGATGATGGGCCTGATCGGCCTGATCGCGGCCAGTATCGTGAACCTGTTCATCGAGTCCTCGGCATTAAGCTTCGCGGTATCGGCCATTGGGGTGCTGATCTTTGCCGGTCTCACCGCCTATGACACACAGCGCATCAAGAACACCTATCTGGTGATCCAGCATGCCGGGACGGGCGTACGGGAAAAGAGTGCCATCATGGGCGCCCTCTCGCTGTATCTCGATTTCCTGAACCTCTTCCTCTTTCTCCTCCACTTCCTCGGCATGGCGCGCGAGTAGCACGGACGGACAGCACAACCGGAACGGGCCTCCCTCAGGAGGCCCGTTCTCGTTTCAGGGTTGCGCTCTGCGTTACGATGCCGCAACGACATTCTGTCGCTGCACACCGAGCCCCTCCACGCCCAACTCCATCCGGTCGCCCGGCTTCAGATAGCTGGGCGGGTTGTGGCCCATTCCGACACCGGGCGGCGTGCCCGTGGAGACGATATCGCCCGGCTGCAGACTCATGAATTGCGAAATATGCGAGATGATCACCGCCACGCCGAAATGCATCTGCGCGGTGGAACTGTCCTGGCAGCGCTGGCCGTTGACATCCGCATACAGGGACAGATTTTGCGGGTCGGCGATTTCATCCCGCGTGACCAGCCAGGGCCCGACCGGGCCGAAGGTATCCGCCGATTTGCCCTTCACCCACTGCCCTGAGCGGCGGAGCTGGAAATCCCGCTCGGAGACGTCGTTCACGATGCAGTAGCCGGCGACATGCCCGAGCGCCTCTTCCACGCCCACATATCCTGTTTCCTCGCCGATCACAGCGGCAAGTTCCACCTCCCAGTCGGTGCTGACCGACCCGCGGGGAATCTGCACATCATCGTAGGGGCCGTTGATGGAGGAGGTGGCCTTGGAAAAGATCACGGGCTCTTCCGGAAGCTCCACACCGCTTTCGGCTGCATGGTCGGCGTAATTCAGCCCGACACAGACAAATTTTCCCACCCGTCCGACACAGGGGCCCAGGCGCGGTGCGCCCGCAACCAGCGGCAGGCTTTCCGGATCAAGAGCCCGCAGCCGGTCGAGGCTGGGTGCTGTCAGCGTCTCGCCAGACAGATCCTCGACAATGCCGGACAGATCCCGGATCTGGCCGCCGACGTCCAGGATTCCGGGTTTTTCTTTCCCCCTGTCTCCGTATCGCAGAAGTTTCATGGCCCTGATTCCCCTTTACCTACAATGATGCAACCGCCTTATGCCCCTGCAGGATCGCAATCCTGCGGGTCCAGCCATTCCTGGAGCTTGGTATGGCGCATTCCGCCCTCGGTGCGGTGAATCGCCATCTGCACAGCCCGTTCTTCTCCGACCAGCACCACCAGCTGCTGGCCGCGGGTGACGGCGGTATAGAGGAGATTGCGCCTGAGCATGATGCTGTGCGCCCGGTGCAGCACAATCACCACGGCCGGATACTCCGACCCCTGTGCCTTGTGCACGGTTGCGGCATAGGCAAGTGAGAGCGCATCCGCGTCCCCCATCTCATACTCCACCCGCCGGTCCCCGAAGCGCACCCGGAGCCCGGTGCCATCCGCCGCCGGCCGGGCCTCCACATATCCGATATCACCGTTGAACACGTCACGGTCATAATCATTGCGGGTCTGCATCACGCGATCGCCGGGCCACAACCGCTGGGTTCCGGAGGGCTGTCCGGCCCCCCCATTCAGTTCCTGCTGCAGCCGTAGGTTCAGCGATTTAACCCCGGCATCCCCATTCTGCATCGGGCTCAAAACCTGCACTTCCCGGATCGGGTCCAAGCCAAACTTGGCCGGAATCCGGTCCCGGACCAGGCGCACCACCATCTCCGCCGAATTCGCCTGGTCCCGGCTCAACACGAAAAAGAAATCCTCATCCGGCTCGGGCGGGCGCTTGAGGTCGACCGCTTCACCCCGATTGATGCGATGCGCAATCTCGAGGATCCGGCTGCCGCGGGTCTGCCGGAAGACTTCGCTCAGATGGACAACCGGGATGGTACCGGACTCGATCAATTCGGCGAGCACACGCCCCGGTCCTACCGACGGCAGCTGGTCGGCATCGCCGACCAGCAGGAGCGCGGCCCGGTCGGGCACGGCCGCGAGCAGCTGCGCCATCAATTCGGTGTCAACCATGGAGGTCTCGTCGACCACCACCAGATCACAGTCGAGTGGATTCTCCCGATTGCGCAGGAAGCGCCGCTCATAGGCATGAAACTCGAGCAGGCGATGGATGGTCGCAGCCTCGGCGCCGGTCGCCTCCTCAAGCCGCCGAGCCGCCCGGCCGGTTGGCGCACAGAGCCGGATGACGACTTCCTTGCCGTCGGCTTTTTTCTTGGCCCCAAGGATCCGCAGGAGGGCGTGGATGATCGTGGTTTTCCCGACTCCCGGCCCGCCGGTCAGCAGCATTAATTTGGTCGAGAACATGGTCGGCAATGCGGCGCGCTGTTCGGCGCCAAGATTGATCGCAGCCCGGCTTTCCACCCATTCGATCGCCCGGGCAGCGTCGATTTCCAACCACGGAATCTCACCCTCTGAAAGTCGCCGCAGATCCGCCGCGATACTCCGCTCCGCATTGTGCAGATCACGCGGAAACACGAATTCCTCTCCGCCGATCCGATCCAGTACCAACCCGCCACCCGCCTTGATTTCGCAGGAAATCGCGCTCTCTACCTCCTGTATCTCGCACTTCAGCAAACCGGCAGCCACCTGCGCCAGCTCTTCCTGCGGCATGGCGCAATGCCCCTCCCGCTCGACGGCGGTGCGCACCGCATGCGTAACCCCCGCCCGCAGACGCTCGGGCGCATTGCGGGCGATACCGACGCTGAGTGCGACCCGGTCTGCCGTCAAAAAGCCGATTCCGTGGATCTCCATCAGCCGGTAGGGGGTACGGCTGACCAGCGAGATCGTGTCGTCGCCATAGCGCTTGTAGATCACCGCCGCCCGCGCCGCGCCGACACCATGACTGTGGAGAAACAGCAGGATCTCGCGAAGATTCTGCTTCTCCGTCCAGCTCGCGGCGATCGTCGCTGCGCGCTTGCGGCCGATCCCGTCCAGCGCCTGAAGCCGTTCCGGCTCGCGCGAGAGGATGTCGAAGGTTTTCTCTCCGAAAGCCGCAACGATGGTCTTTGCGGTTTTGGGCCCGATCCCCTCGACGGCGCCGGATGCCAGATAGCTCTCCATCCCGTCCCGACTCGTTGGCATGGCAATGGTGATTCCGCTGGCCTTGAACTGCCGACCGTGCTCCGCATGCCGGACCCAGCTTCCCTCTGCCCGGATGCTCTCGCCGGGATCAATGCCGGTGGTGGCTCCGACCAGACGGACCGGCTCGGACTCTCCGGGCATGCTCACAGAAAGCACACAAAACCCGGTCTCCCGACTATGGAAAATCACGCTCCGGACGGTGCCGGTGAGTATCTCCTGCCGCGGCCGGGGCGCATCCGGGCCGAAGGCAGGGAAATGCGGGCTGTCAGCCTCCCCGCCGGGCACCGGTCTGTCCCCGGTCGAGCAGCAAATGATCGAGAAGCACGCAGGCCATCATCGCCTCGCCGACCGGCACGGCGCGGATCCCGACGCAGGGGTCGTGCCGACCGAGCGTGCGAATCTCAACCTCGTGTCCCTGCCGGTCGACCGTCGGGTGCGGGGTCGCAACCGAGGGAGTCGGCTTGACCGCGAACCGGATGACAATCTCCTGTCCGCTGCTGATGCCGCCAAGGATCCCGCCCGCATGATTGCTGAGGAATTCCGGACCGTCCTCTCCCGAACGCATCCCGTCGGCGTTCTCCGTCCCGCGCAGTCCCGCAGCCCCGAAGCCCGCGCCGATTTCGACCCCCTTGACCGCGTTGATGGACATCATCGCCGCCGCGAGGTCCTGATCGAGTCTGGCGTAGCTCGGCATGCCGAGCCCGACCGGCACACCTTCCGCACGAATCTCGACCACCGCACCGATCGAATCGCCCGCCTTGCGGGTGCTGTCGAGCAGCTCCTCCCAACGTGCCACAACCTCCGCGTCCGGCGACCCGAACGGGTTGCGCTCGATCTCCTCCCAATCCCACCGTTCCGGATCGATCCGGTCGCTGCCGATCTGTATCAGCGCACCTCTCACCCGGAGGCGGGGAAGCAACTCTCCGAGCACCGCCCGGGCCACACCGCCGGCCGCCACCCGCATCGCCGTCTCGCGCGCCGAGGCGCGCCCGCCCCCCCGAGGATCCCGGAGACCGTATTTGGCCTCGTAGACGTAATCTGCATGACCGGGACGGTATTTGTCGGCGATGGCACTGTAGTCACGCCCGCGCACATCCTGGTTCTCGACCATGAGGCTGATCGGGGTGCCGGTTGTATGGCCCTCGAAGACGCCGGAGAGAATGCGGAGAAGGTCGGGCTCCCGACGCTGCGAGGTGTGGCGGCTCTGTCCCGGCCGCCGCCGGTCCATCCAGATCTGGAGATTCTCCTCGGCCAGCGGCACGCCCGGCGGACAGCCATCGACCACACAGCCGATCGCCGGGCCATGGCTTTCTCCCCAGGTGGTGAAGCGGAAAAGCCGCCCGAAACTATTGCCGGGCACAGCCTGCCCCGTACTCAGGCGTCGCCCGGATGCTTCACCCGCTTCCAGAGTCTGCGGTTGGATGCGTAGAGCAGTCCGGCCAGCAGGAGCAGGATGACAAGGTTGCGGATTCCGGCGGCCTTGCGCTCCATCATTTTCGGCTCCGAGGCCCAGGCCAGGAAAGCCCCCACATCCATGGACATCTGGCCGATTTCGGCCGGGGTTCCATCCTGGTATTCCACCAGATCCTCCACCAGTGGCGGTGCCATGGCGATCACCCCGGACGGAAAGGCGCGGTTGTAGTAGAGATCGCCGACCTCGATCCCGGCGGGGGGTTCTTCCTCATAGCCCGTCAGGAGCGAGTAGACATATTCGGCCCCACCCGAGCCCGAAACGATCTGGTTGAGAATGCCGTGAAATCCGGCCCGCGACTTGACGATCAGCGACAGATCGGGGGGAAGTGCACCGCCATTGGCGGCCGCCGCGGCCACATCGTTGGGAAACGGCGAATGGATCGGATCGGAGAGAATGGCCGGACGCTCGAACATCTCGCCTTCGGAATCGGGTCCGTCGGTGACCTCAAAGGCGGCCGCGATGGCCTTGGCCTGCGCCGGCGAGAACTCCGGCCCGCCCGGCTCCGCAAGATTGCGGTAGGACAGGAGTTCGAGCCCGTGGCAAGCGGAGCAGACCTCGCTGTAGATCTGCCAGCCGCGCTGCAGCTGCGCCGGATCGAAGTGCCCGAAGGGTCCCTCAAAGGAGAAATCGACATCCTCAACATGGCCGCCGCCGCCGGCCGCCAGAGCCGGGCCGGTGATCGCGAAGGCAAGCAACACCCCGGCCAGACCGCGCATCATTCCGCCTTTCCGGTCGGGGCACGCCGGGCATGGGTGGCGCGGAAATCGGCGTCGATGCTTTTGGGCGGTTCGCGCGGCGTCTCCACCAGCCCGACAATGGGCATCACCAGCAGGAAATGGATGAACCAGTAGGCGGTGGCGATGCGCCCGACGATCAGGAAGACTCCTTCCGCCGGCTTGGCTCCGATATACATCAGGACCAGAAAATCCAGAGCCAGAAGCCAAAACCACCAACGGTAGATGGGCCGGTAGCGGGCCGAGCGCACGCGGGAAGTGTCCAGCCACGGCACCAGGACCAGCAGCCCCAGAGAGCCGAACATCGCCACCACGCCGAGCAGCTTGTCGGGGATCGAGCGCAAAATGGCGTAGAAAGGAAGGAAATACCACTCCGGAACAATGTGCTCCGGCGTCTTCAGCGGATCCGCCTCGATGTAGTTGTCGGGATGGCCGAGATAGTTCGGCATGAAGAACACGAAGACCACGAACACCACCAGCACCAGCACGACCGCATACAGATCCTTGACGGTGTAGAACGGAGAGAAGGGGACGGTGTCCTTGGCGGCCTCGGCAGGACGCACATCGACCCCGGCCGGATTGCTGTTGCCGACCGTGTGCAGGGCCCAGATATGCGCCCCGACCAGCGCGACCAGCACGAAGGGCAGCAGGTAGTGGAGCGCGTAGAAGCGGCCCAGGGTCGGATTGTCGACCGAGAAGCCACCCCACAGCCAGGTCACGATCTCGTCGCCGATCACCGGCACCGCGGAGAACAGGTTGGTGATGACCGTCGCGCCCCAGAAGCTCATCTGTCCCCAGGGAAGCACATACCCCATGAAGGCGGTCGCCATCATCACGATGTAGATGACCATGCCGACGAGCCACAGCAGCTCGCGCGGTTCCTTGTAGGAGCCGTAGTAGAGGCCACGGAAGATGTGCAGATAGACGGCGGCAAAGAAGAACGAGGCGCCGTTGGCATGCGCGTAGCGGATCAGCCAGCCGCTGTTGACATTGCGCATGATGTGCTCGACCGAGGAGAAGGCCTGGTCGACATGCGAGGTGTAGTGCATCGCCAGCACGATGCCGGTGATGATCTGCAGCACCAGAAAGACCGCCAGCACGGCCCCGAACACCCACATCCAGTTGAGGTTCTTGGGCGTCGGGAAACGGTTCATGTGGTCCAGTATCGAGAAGACCGGCATGCGCCGCTCGATCCAGCGCACCAGGCCGGAGCGGGGCTCGAAAGGTTCCTGTGGAATGGATTTCATGATCTGCGATCAGCCGAGCCGGAGGACGCTTTCGGTGACAAACACCGCCGGCGGAACGGCAAGATTCTCCGGCGCCGGCCCCTTGCGGATGCGCCCCGCCGTGTCGTAATGCGAGCCGTGGCACGGGCAGAACCACCCGCCGAAGTCCCCGGCCCCCTCCCCGATCGGAACGCAGCCGAGATGGGTGCAGACACCGACCAGCACCAGCCACTCGCCGGATTCATCCAGCACACGGTTGCTGTCCTCGGCCTGCGTATCGGCTCCGAGATTGGCGTTGCGGGCACTGGCATCGGGAAGTTCGGCCAGCGGAACCGCCCGCCCGGCCTCGATCTCCCCCGCGCTGCGGCGGCGGATGAAGACCGGCTTGCCGCGCCATTTGACGATGACCTGCATGCCCGGCTCGATGCCGGAGACATCCACCTCGATCGAGGACAGGGCCCGCACGCTGGCATCGGGATTCATCTGGTCGATCAGCGGCCAGACCGCGGCCGCCACGGTCACCGCGCCGACCGCACCGGTGGCCACATACAAAAAATCGCGCCGCCCGGGGGGGTCAGCTGTCGTCGACTCGGCCACCAACCGTTCCTCAACCTGCCCGCCGACGCTTTCCGCGCTGGTTCTCGACAGCATCCTATTTGCCGGACAGCAAATCGCAAGCCAACACCCACAGCCTTGCGCGGTCTGCACCCCGCATCCTGTCGGGACCGATCCCCTGCCTCGGCCGGTTCCCTCCGTCGGCTATGATGCCGGATCATCCGGCTGGAGGGAGACGCATGCACCGCAAGGAAGACATTCCACCGGGCCTGCCCGCCGGCATCGACCGCTTCAAACAGCGCGTTGTGGAAGAGTTTACGGCACTGCGCGACCGCATCTGCCAGGCCTGCGAGGAGGTCGAGGACCAGCCCGGATGCGGGCGGCATGCGGATCTGCCACCGGGTCGTTTCAAGCGCACTGACTGGAAGCGCCCCGCGGGGGAAGAGACCGAGGCCGAGGCCGGCGGCGGCACGATGTCGGTGATGCGCGGGCGGGTGTTCGAGAAGATCGGCGTGAATATTTCGGAGGTCTGCGGGGTTTTCCCCGAGACCCTGGCCCGCGAGATGCCCGGGGCCGATCCCCGTTTCTGGGCCAGTGGGGTGTCGCTGGTAGCGCATATGCACTCGCCTCGGGTGCCGGCGGCACATATGAACATCCGTTTCATCGTCACCGACCGCTGGTGGTTCGGCGGCGGCGGCGACCTCACCCCGGTGGTGCCGGAGCCCACCGACACGGAAGCCTTCCACGCCGCCTATCGCAAGGTCTGCGATGCGCACGGGCCCGATCTCTACGCCCGATACAGCCAATGGTGCGCGGAATATTTCTTTCTTCCGCATCGGAACGAGGAGCGCGGGGTCGGCGGGATTTTTTTCGACTACCGCAACACCGGTGACTGGGAGAAGGACTTCGCCTTCACCCTGGAGACCGGACACGCCTATCTGGACGCGCATCTGCCGATCGTCCGGCAGCGGATGCAGGAGACCTGGAGCGACGAGGAGCGTGCCCAGCAGTTGCGGCGGCGCGGCCGCTATGCCGAATTCAACCTCGTCTATGACCGGGGCACGCGCTTCGGTCTGCTGACCGGTGGCAACCCCGAGGCCGTGCTGATGTCCCTGCCACCCCTTGCGGCCTGGCCCTGACGGAAGGGGTTGCGGCCACGGCGGACGGGATTCGGGGAGCGCGGTCGGTTCAGATCCCGAATGCCGTCATATCCTGGAAAACGAGTCCGACGGCGGAGGCGGCCAGCAGGACCCCCATCACCACGCCGAAGGCGCGCCGCCGTGCCTCGGTGTGAAGTTTCCGGCTGATGGCGGTCCCGAATGCGGTCCAGCTCACGGCCGAGCTGAGTCCGACCACCGCGAACACCACCGCGCAGAGTGCCGATTCGAGAGCCGGTGCCCCTCCGGTCACGAAGGCGGCGGAGGCACCGATGGCCATCACCCAGGCTTTGGGATTGATCCACTGGAACGCGACCGCCTCATAAAAACGGAACGGGCGCCCGACGGCACCCTCCGTTTTCTTCCAGCGGGAGGTGGCAATCTTCCAGGAGAGATACAGGAGCACGGTGATTCCAGCGGCGCGCACCCCCTCGCGGAGCACGGGCTCGAACCGGAAGATTTCGCCGAGTCCGAAGGCGACGGCGAACAGCATGATCGGAAATCCCAGCGCAACCCCCAGCGCATGCGGGACCGTGCGCCGGAATCCAAAAGTGGCCCCGGACCGAGCGAGCAGGATGTTGTTGGGACCGGGCGTCCAGAGGCCCGCCACCGCAAAGCCGACAAGGGCGGCCAGGCGCGCGCCTTCGATCAGCTCCAGGCCGGTGGTCATCTGCCTTTCCTGCATGCCGCCGCCAGGAGATCCCCGCGCCCCGGAGCCAGATCGCCCTCCAGCCATGCCTGTTCGGCCCGGCGCAACCCCTCACCGACCTCCGGGCCTTCGGGGATGCCTGCCGCCAGCAGGTCGTTGGCACTGACCGGCAGGCGGGCATGGCTGCCCCGCTCCGCCGCCTCCAGATCCGTCCCGATCCCCCTCTCTCCCCGCCTCGCGGCCCGCACAAGAATGGCATCCCGAGCCGGCTCCCCGCCGAACCGGTAGCCCAGCGCGAGTGGCGTGTCCCCGGAGGCCGCCACCTGCTGCAGGATCCGGAGGCCGTCCGCCTCCCGCCGGGAGAGAACCAGAGTCTTGCCGACTGCCTTCTCCGGTGCCCGGTCGACCAGCACCCACCGCCGCAACCAGTTCGGGGGAACGTTGTGCTCTTGCTCCAGGGTCACCAGTTCTGCCACCGGTGCCGGTTCCGGATCTGCCAGAACGGTGCCGAGCACACCCGTCGCATGGGCCGCAGAAAGCGCCCGGGACGGGTCCGGTGCCGTCAGCAGATGGCGGATTTCGATGGTGATTCGCTCGGACGACAGGCGCGCGATTCCCGACCGCCCGGCCGCACAGGCTGCCAGTGCCGCCGGATCCGCTTCCCCCTCCTCGAATTGTGCCTGGAACCGGAAAAACCGCAGGATCCGCAGATAGTCCTCGCGGATCCGGACCTCCGGATCGCCGATAAACCGCACTTTCCGCGCCCGCAGATCGCCGATTCCGTCGAGCGGGTCCCGCAGTGTGCCGTCCGGATCGGCGTAGAGTGCGTTGATCGTAAAATCACGCCGCTTCGCGTCCTCGGTCCAGTCGGTGCCGAAGGTGACTTCCGGATGGCGGCCGTCGGTTTTGATGTCCCGGCGGAGACTGGTGACCTCGATGCCGGTGCCCCGCTCGGGAATTGCGATGACCGTGCCATAGCGGATGCCGATCGTCCCGACGCCAAACCCCGCCGCTTCCAGCAATGTTTTTGACTCTTCCGGCGGCAGGTCGACCGCGAGATCTACATCACCCGGCGGAAGATCGAGCAGAAGGTCCCGGACGCGGCCGCCGACGAAGCGCACGGTGCCGCCGCCCGCCGCGAGTGCCTGGATGGTGGCGCGGGCGGCAGGCGTGACCAGATTGTGGGGATCCAGGCGCGGAAGGTTCACGGGGATCCCGTGTTCACGGGCGGGGAATGTAGGGCGGTCTGCCCGAATGGGTGTCGAACACCGCCACCGCTACCAGCACGACTACGGCCAGCAGGCATCCGATCAATCCCAGCAGGAACACGGGCGCATGGCTCCAGTAGCCGCGTTCGGTCGAAATCACCTGCGGGCGGCGGCGGTGGCGGCGGACCGCCTCGACAATTCCATACACCAGATAGGGAAGCAGGATCACGGCGACCGTGGTGAGGATATGACGCAACATGTCCAGTCTTCCGTGCAGCCGCTACAACGCGTCCGGGAGGGCCTCGAATTCCATGTCCGGGCCCGCAAAGCGATCAGCGAAGGATTTCAGAATCGACGCGGTCGCTCCCCAAATATAGTGCCCCTTATAGGGAATTGCGTCATACCACCTCTCCCCGCCCGGAATCGCAAACCGTTCCCGACGTCGATTGCGGGGATCCAGCAGGAAGCCGAGCGGGACCTCGAAGGTTGCGGCGACTTCCCACGAAGCCGGCTGTGCCGTGAATTCATCCTCGACAAAGCCGACATGGGGGACAATTTCATAGCCGGTTCCGGTCCGATAGGATTCCAGCCGGCCGGCAGGTGTCACAAGATCGGCCGGAAGACCGATTTCCTCCTCCGCCTCCCGCAACGCGGCCGCGAGCGAATCCGAATCACCGGCCTCGATCCGCCCGCCCGGAAACCCGATCTGGCCGGCATGGACCCGCATCTCGGCGGACCGGCGGATGAGGATCACCGCCAGCCCCTCGGCCCGCTCGACGATCGGACAGAGCACGGCCGCAGGCTGGAAGCGCTCCGGCCGGAGGGGATCCCCGGGGCGAAAAGAATCCGCGCCGGGTGTGCCGGGGGATGCCGCAAGGGCCCCCTCGACATCCGCCCGCCGGAGGGTCGCCCAATCCCGCAATCCTGCGGCCACAATCCGCCCTTTCCTGTCCCTGCGCGGTCCCCTGCCCGGCAGGCATCCATCCGGTATAGGATGAAACCGGCATCCTGTCCGCCGAGCCATCTTCCATGAAGCACCCCGGCCCGCCACTGCCGCTATCCGGAGCCGCCACACCTCCGCTCCAGATCGGCCAGGCGGAAATCAACTATGCCCAAGTGCAGGCGATCCTGACCCGGGCCACCGGTTTCCTGGACGCGTATGACTTCACGCTCAACCCGTATTCGGGCTGCTCCTTCGCCTGCTCCTATTGCTACGCCGCCTTCTTCGTGCGCGACCCAAGCAAGGTCGATTCCTGGGGCCGGTGGGTCACCGTGAAAGAGAACGCCGTGGAGCTTCTCGAACGGCGGCGGCACAGTCTGGACGGCAAGCGGATCTATATGAGCAGCGTCACCGACCCCTATCAGCCCATCGAGCGCAAACTCGGACTGACCCGCCGGCTGCTGGAAGAGCTGGCCCGTCGGCACCGCCCCAAATTGGTGGTGCAGACACGAAGCCCCGATGTGGTTCGTGACCACGACCTGCTTCGCGCGATCACCGACCGGGGCGGACGCGTGCAGGTCAACATGACCGTCACGACAGACGATGAGGAGATCCGGCGGACCTTCGAGCCGTCATGCCCCGACAACCGGAAACGGCTGGAGGCGGCCGCCTGGCTGCAGGCGGCGGGGATCGAGACCTGCATCACCATGACGCCGCTCCTGCTGATCCGCGACGTCCATGCCTTCGCCGAGGATCTGCTGGCGACGGGCGTCCGGAAATTCATCCTTCAACCCTTCCAATTCCAGGGCGGCAGGTTTGTGGCGGGAACGCGCGAGGCGGCACGGCAGCTGATGGCGGAGAAGCTGGACTCCACACCGGAAACCTTCCACACCGCCTATCTCGAACATTGCCGGCAGGCGCAGGCGGTGCTGGCCGAGCGGCTGCCCTGCCTCGGCGAGGGGAAGGACGGCTTCCGCCCCCCGTTCTGAATCCGCCCGGATGTCAGCCGGTCGAGACCGGAGAATCCGCCAGTCTGAAAAATGTACCCCGCGAGCGCACGCCGGAACCACGCATCTCGCCCTGCCCGGCCTCCTCGAAGATTTCGACCAGCCGATAGAAGCTCTTGCGGTCGACCCGTGCATCGAGCCCGCCCCGGACCCGCAGATAGGGAGCATCCGAGCGGCTGGCCTCATATCGGGCCATGCGCAACGGATGCTCGTCATCGGCCACAACCCGGTCGCCGACATTGGTGGTGAACCTCAGGGTCTGCGCCGGGCCGGGTTCCAGGAGTTCGAAATCGACCGCAATGAACGGCACATCCTCGACGGTGATGCGCCAGCATTCGACGGGCGTCACCAGCACGTAATCGCCCCCCGGCTCGCGGCGCAACAGCCGTGCGAACAGCTGCACCATCGACGGGCGGTGGATCTCACCGCCCAGATAGTGCCAGCTTCCGTCCCGGGCGATGCGCATGTCGAGATCGCCCGACAGTGGTGGGTTCCAGAGATGCACCGGCAGCGGCTGGCGCCCGTCCGTGTCCGCCGCCACGGCCTGCAGCGCCTCCAGTCTCCGGCGGCTTCCGGTCACGGTTTCGCCGGGCGCCAGACGCCGGTCTCCTTGAGCAGATCGGCCACCTCGCGGGGCATGTAGTTTTCATCATGCTTGGCGAGGATGCGGGTGGCATGCAGCCGCCCGTCGGCATACCGGCCCTCGGCCACCACCCCCTGCCCCTCGCGGAAAAGATCCGGAAGAGCCCCTTGATACACCACCGGAATGGACGTCTCGTAATCGGTCACCAGGAATTCATAGACATGGCCCACCCCCTCACGCACCGAGTCCTCCGCCACCAACCCGCCGAGGCGCACATGCGCGGGCACGTTTTCGCCGCGGGCGGCGAGTTCGGTCGGCCCGAAAAAGAAGACAATCGAGTCCCGCAGTGCGATCGAGGCCAGCCCCGCCGCCGCTGACAGCAGCACGGCACCCGCCAGAAGCATCAACACCCGCCGGCGTCGGCGTCGAACCGGATCGACAAAGCCCGCGTTCATGCCGCCCGGATCCGATCAACGATCTGCCGGTGCCCGACCCGCCGGCAACGGAGGCCTCCGGGCAGGGTTGTCCGCATCCAGGTGCCGGAGGCACACGCCACGCTGTGATCGCCTGCAGACCCCATCCCTTCTATTCCTGGCTGGCATCCGAGGCCGCTGCCCCGGTCAGGTCTGCGAGTTTTTCGGCCACCGCCCGGGCCGCCGGGGGGTTGTCCTGGACCATGGGCTCAATGTGCCGCAGCAACCGGATGGCGGCCGCGGAATCCCCCCGCCCGGCCAGAATCAGACTCTTGAACCAGAACGCCACCGGATACTCCTCTCCGAGTCCGATCACGCGATCGAACATCACTTCCGACTCCCCCGCTCCTGACTCGAAAAGGCGAATGCCCAGCGCCATCAGCAAGATCGGATCTTCGGGATTTGCCGCCACCGCGCCGCGCAGAAAACCGACGATCTCCTGCCCGCGCCCCAGTACCTCATAGCTCCGCTCCAGCATGTCAATGTTCTCGGGGGAGGCCTGGCCGGCGAGGACCCGCGTCTCGAGACGCGCGAGCATGGCGGCAATATCGGGCTGCCCCTCGGCATCGAGCGGTGGCGACCCGTCCACCTCCCCGATTCCGGACGCGGAATCCCCGCGGCGGATATCCGAGCCATCGAGTCCGAGCGTGATGGCCAGGGTAAGCACCGCCACCGCACCACAGCCGAGAATTGCCGCCAGGGGATAGGTCGCCGGCTGGCGCACGGGGCGCGCGGTCCCGGTCCCTGCCGCCGGCTCCGGATGGAAGGCCGCCAGTCGCGCGCGGATGCGGTCCCGCTCCTCGGTGCAGTCGGCGGCACTGATCTTGCCCTCGTCGCGGGCCTGCTCAAGACCCTGCAATTCCTCCGCAGCCTGTTCCTCCGCGGCCCGGCGCAGAAGATCCGGATTCCCTTCCGGCCCCGGATCGGGGTCGAGGGGCCGCGACCAGAGCGGGCGGAAGACTCCCGCCGCCAGCACGCAGAGCACCCCCCACACCACCCAGGTTGTCATGGGCGCTCTCCGTTCGTGCCCTTCCGGGCGGAGGCCGCCGCCCGCCGGCGGAGGGCCCAGGTCATGGCCGCCAGCCCTCCCGCCAGCACCGCCGCCGGGAGCAGCCAGACGGCCAGCTGTCCTCCCTGCCAGCGCGGCTCCAGGCGCACATACTCCCCATAGCGGTCGGCAAAGAATTGGATGATCTCGGCCTCCCCCCCGCCCTCTGCCAGCTGCTCCCGGATGATGGCGCGCATTTCGCCGGCCAGTGGCGAACGTGAATCGTAGACATTCTCTCCCTGGCAGACCGGACAGCGCAAATGCTGCGCGATCTCCCGGACCCGGACCTCCATGGGATCCTCCTGCACCAGCTGCGCCGGTGCCGAGGATCCCATGACAAGTCCGCAGAAGAGTCCGGCGGCCAGCCACAGGCGCCCTCTCACAGCGGGATTCCCATTCGCGCGAGAATGCGCTGTGCCGCCGCCCTGTCCAGGGGCCCGATATGCCGCTCGACAATCAGGCCCCCGGCATCCACAAAATAGGTCTCCGGCAGACCATACACCCCGTAGTCGATCCCGATCCGGCCGCGTGGATCGATACCGCTCCGATACGGATAGGCCCCGTAGCGTTCGAGAAAGGAGGCCGCCGCGCGTGGCGTATCCCGGTAATTGACCCCGAGGACGGCGATGTCATCGCGTTCCGCAAAGGCCCGCCCGAGTGCGACCAGGGTTTCGTGCTCCTCCCGGCAGGACACACACCACGAAGCCCAGAAGTTGATCACCAGCGCCCGGCCGTGGAAATCGGCGAGTTTCAGCGGCCGGCCACCATCGAGGGCCTCCAGCTCGAAATTCGGGGCCGGGCCGCCCTGGACGGCGGAAGGGAGCCGCGAAGGGTCGCGGGTCAGGCCAAAGCCGAAGGCGGCGATGAGGACGGCCGGACCGAGGATGGCCGCAATCTTCCAGGGAACGACACGCATGCCTGCGTCCGGGTCAGGTTGTTGCCGGCGCGCTGCCGGGCATGCGTCCCGCCCGGCGCGGAGCGGTCAGCGCCATCGCCGCCCCCAGAAGCACGACCATCCAGCCGATCCAGATCCAGTTCACCAGAGGATTGCGGTAGGCACGCACCGATACCCGGCCATCCTCGAATTCACCCTCGAAATTCAGATACAGATCTTCCATCAGCCCGGAGCGGATGCCGGCCTCGGTGGTGGTCATCCCGTCGCGCAGGAAACGGCGTTTTTCGGAATGCAGTTCGGTGAACGGAACGCCCTCCCGGGTGACCGAGAATTCCAGGCGCAGGGCGGTGTAGTTCGGCCCCGCGACATCCCGCTTGCGCAGATAGAGCACCTGATAGTCGCCAATCTCGAAAGCATCCCCCTCGGCAAGGATCAGGGTGCGCTCTTCCTTGAAGAGTCCGGAACCGACGAGACCGAGCGCGATCACCAGCACGCCGAGATGCACGATCAGCCCGCCACAGCGACGCCGGTTGGCGGAAATAAAGCGAACAAACCCCGCCAGCAGCGTGCCGCCCGCGGCCCGCGCCCGGGCCTCCCGGCAGATATCGAGCAAGGTGGAGCTGGCCGCAAAGACGATGATGGCCGTGCAGACGAGCGCCACCCCCTGGTGGAAGGCAAAGGCCGCAAATCCGGCCGTCGCGCAACCGGCCAGAACCGCCGGAGCCAGAAACTTGCGGCGCAGCAATGCCACGGTGGCCCGCCGCCAGGGAATGACCGGCCCGATCCCCATCAGAAACACGATGCCGAGCATCAGCGGGGTCATGACCTTGTTGAAATACGGGGCCGAGACCGAGAGGCGGAGATCGAACAGGAATTCCACAAACAGCGACAGCATGGTGCCGAAGAACACGGTGGCCAGGGCCACGATGAACAGCAGGTTGTTGTAGAGCAATGCCGTCTCCCGCGAGACGATCGAAATCGAATCATCCCGCACGCGGCCCAGCGCCGGTGCACGGCTGACCAGCAGCCCAAAGCCCACTGCGAGCACGAGAGCCAGAAACCCGAGAATGTAGATCCCGCGATGGGGATCGGTGGCGAAAGCGTGCACCGAAGTGAGGATGCCGGAGCGGACCAGAAACGTGCCCATCAGCGACAGCGCGAAGGTGGTGATGATCAGGAACAGGTTCCAGACCCGGAAAAACTCCCGACGCTCCTGGGCCATCACCGAATGGAGAAAGGCGGTCGCGGTCAGCCACGGCATGAGGGACGCGTTCTCGACGGGATCCCAGGCCCAGTAGCCCCCCCAACCGAGTTCGTAATACGACCAGTAGCCGCCGAGCAGGATGCCACTGGTCAGGGCGGTCCAGGAGAACAGGGTCCAGCGGCGGGTGACCGCAATCCATTCCGACGTCGCCTCGCCCCGGGCCAGCGCGGCGATGGCGAAAGCAAAGGGCACCGAAAAACCGACATACCCCATATAGAGTAGCGGCGGGTGGAAGATCAGCCCGGGATCCTGCAGCAGCGGGTTGAGGTCGCGACCCTCCAGCGGTGGCGGAAAAACCTCGGTAAACGGGCTGGACAGGAACAAGATGAAGGCAATCAGCCCCATCTGCACCGCGGCCAATGTGATCACGACCCAGGGCCCGGAGTGTGGATGGGTGTCACGGTGCAGCCACACCGCCAGGGCCGAGAAGACGGTGAGATAGAGCAGCCACAGCAGCAGCGAGCCTTCATGCGCGCCCCATGTTGCGGTGGCACGGTAGATCAGAGGCAGGCGGCTGTTGGAATGCTGCGCGACATACAGCACGGAGAAGTCCTGCTCGAGGAATGCCGTCACCAGGATCGCAAAGGCGAGGGCCACCAGCGGCGCGTTCAGATAGAGAGCCCGGCGGGCCACGGTCTGAAAGGACGGCCTCTCCCAGGCAAGCCCGAGCGCTGCGTAGAGGGCGGCCAGCCCCGCCAGTACCAGTGCCATGGCGGTCACGGCCATGCCGGTTTCAATGGGAGTTCCGTCGAACATTTCGGGACTTCGGGCGTGGGGAAAATGTGCCCGCAGGATACGCAAAACGGCCCTCGGGGCGAGTTGATGCCGGTCAATTGCAATGGCACCCATCGGGAGTAGGGATAGAATGCGGGTGTTTCCCCGCAGAATCGGTGGGAAGGATCAATATGCGCATCGTTATCCTGGCACTGGCTCTTGCGGGTCTGCTCGCCGGACCTGCGGAGGCGGCCGACGCCGCCAAGGGCAAGAAGGTGTTCAAGAAATGCGCCGCCTGCCACCGGGTCGGCCCGACGGCCAAGAACGCCCTCGGCCCCGTTCTGAACGGGGTGGTCGACCGGCCGTTCGGGGTGATCGAGGACTACAGATATTCGAAGAACCTTCTTGCGCTCGGAGAAGAAGGACGGGTATGGGATGTCGAAACCCTTGATGCCTATCTGACCAAGCCCAAGGCGATGATCCCGAAGGGCAAGATGGCGTTTGCGGGGCTGCGCAAGGAATCGGACCGCGCCAACGTGATCGAATATCTGCGCGGCTTCGACCTGGAGGGAAACGAGAAGTAATCATCCGGCCGCACGGGCCCCTTTCCCCGGCGCACCCAATCGTCCATAGTGCCGGTGCCCGGCCGGGCACCCCCTGCAATCCAGCGAAAGCCGGAAATGCCCGACCCGTCAATCTGCATGCCGTTGATGCAAACCTGTTTTGTAATTCCTGCCTGCAACGAGGTATCCAACATCGTGCCCTTGTTGCCACGGCTGACCGATCTGCACCGGGATGCCGAGACGGCGTTTCGGGTGGTTGACGACCGGAGCCCGGACAGCCCGCCCCACCGGGAATGCCCCTGATCGCCATGGCAGCGGGACGAAAGACACGGCAGCGGCGGCGCGGAGGACCGATCCCGGCTTCCCCGCGACCGGCATCCTCTCCCGGGAAGAACCCGGCGAAGAACGCCGGGGGCAGCAAAACGCCGCTGCACCAACGGCTGCGCGAAGTCATCGTGACCTGGAAGGCACTGGGCATCCTGGTTCTCTGCCTGCTTGCCACGGTCGCCTATTTTCCGGCTACCAATGCCGGCTTCCTCTGGGATGACGTGATATTTACCGATTCCGCGCCGATACGGGCACCCTTCGGGATCTGGCCCATCTGGTTTGTTCGGGATGCCATCGAACGCGAGGGCCATTATTGGCCGGTCCTGTATTCCACCTTCTGGCTGGAGCACAAACTCTGGGGCCTGGACCCCCGCGGCTACCATATCGTCAATGTATTCCTGCACCTGGCCAATGTGCTGCTGCTGTGGCGCATTCTCCAGCGGCTGGCCATTCCCGGCGCCTGGCTTGCCGCCGCCCTGTTTGCCGTGCACCCGACGCATGTCGAGCCCATCGCTTGGGTGATCGCCCGCAAGGACCTGCTCGCGGCCTTGTTCAGCTTCGCCTCCATTCTCGCCTGGATCCACTTTACGGACACCTCGCGCAAAGGCCTCTCCTACCTGCAGTCGCTGGGATTCTATACGGCCAGCATGCTGAGCAAGTCGACGGCCGTCACCCTGGCCCCGATATTGCTGGTTCTGCAGTGGTGGAGAAACGGTCGCATAACCAGCACCGACCTGTTCCGGGTGGTTCCCTTTTTCCTTGTCGGAACCTGGATCACTCTCGCCGATCTGGCTTTCTATCAGAGTCGGGACAGCAGCAGTTTCAGTCACACCTTTTTGGAAAGCGTGCTGATCGCGGCCCGCGCATTCTGGTTCTACACCGCCAAACTGCTCTGGCCGACAGAACTGGCGGTTATCTACCCGCGCTGGGAGATCGACGTCACCGACCCTCTGGGCTGGGGATATGTCGCCGCAGGTCTTGCACTGGCAACAGTCCTCTGGTTTTTCCGGCACCGGATCGGTCGGGGACCGCTGGCCGGTGCCCTGTTCTTTGTGATCACCCTGCTCCCCGTGCTGGGTTTTGTCGGCTACAGCTACATGCAGTTCGCCTTTGTTGCCGATCGCTACCAGTATCTGGCCGGTGCCGGACCGATCGCGGTCTTTGCCGGTATTGCGGTCACCCTCGCAGGCCGGCTGCCGCAGGCGGCGAGGATCGGAGCGGCCGTTGCCGCCGGCCTGATGCTGGCCCTGCTGGGAACCCTGTCCTGGAAGCAGACCGAGCATTACGAGAACGAGATCACCCTCTTTGGCCACATTGCGGGGCTGAATCCGAAGGCGTATTCGGCCTATACCAATCTTTCCAAGGGACTTCTGGATGCGCACCGCAACGAGGAAGCCCTTGCCGCGGCTATCTCCGCCATAGAAAACCGGCCGAATCACAGCGATGCACATGTCAATGCCGCTGTGGCATACGGGCGGCTGGGCCAGCTGGAGGATACCGAAAGGCACTACCGGCGGGCCCTGGAAATTGTGCCACAACATCGGGCGGCTCTAACCGGTCTGAGCGAGTTTCTTGTATTCAACAACCGCCCCAGGGAAGCGCGCCAACTCAATCTCGATATGATCGAGAAGTCTCCCAATTTCGCACCCGCCTATGCCCAACTGGGCGAGGTTCTCGTCGCCATGAAGCGCTATGACAAAGCCATCGAGACTCTGGAGCAAGCCATCTCGCTCGGGCTGAGGCCGGTCAAGGAGTCCAGGACCCGTGCCAACATCGGCAAGGCGTTACGGGCAAAAGGACAGGAGGACGCGGCCGAGACACAATTCCAGAATGCGTTCCAGCTCAGCCCCAAAAACTGGAGCATCCTTTCGCATCTGACCATCCAGCTGTTTGATCAGAAGCGCTTTGAGGAAGCAGCGGTCTATTTTCGTGGCTTTCTCGAGCACATGCCGGACCGTGTCGAGGCCCATTACAACCTAGGCCTTGTACTTGGCCACTCGGAGCAATTCGCAAAATCGCGTCAAAGCTTCAACCGGGCAATTGAGCTTGATCCCAACCATGAGTCCTCGAAGGCCGGCCTCATCTGGCTGCAGGGGGAAGAACAAAAGAAACAGAACCCGTAGAAACAATAAGGGAAATGTCTGCCGGTTGCGCGACCCGAACCCTGGCAGGCGTTGTCTCCGGCCCCCGGCTGCAGAAGGGCAACCGCCCCCCCCCCCCCCCCCCATCCGGAGAGAGGGTGCAGGCCGAAACCCTGTTCCTGTGCGATCCTTCCGGTCGCTGGATCTATCAGCTGACGGTCGCGACCGGTCTCAAAACTGATCGCCACGGAACTCGTCACCACCCCTTCGGCGCGGGACATGCGGGCGGCCTTCGAGCACATCCTCAAGACCTTCCCGGTCGTCATCCAGGGGGGCCAGACCGACAACCGCGCCGAATTCCGCGGCACCTTCAAGGAACTCATCCAGGAGCGCGGCATGGCCATGCAGGTCATCCAGCCACGCAGTCCCAAACAGAATGGCGACGTCGGGCGGTGCCAGCGCACCTGACGCAAGGAGCTCTACAAAACCTCCTCCGTCGCAGCCACCCTCGACGAGTACAGGCGCGATGCCCGGCGCTTCGTGGCTCACCACAACCCTGTCCGACCCCATGCCGAACCGGGCGGAAGGATGCCCATCGGGTATCCACGCGAACACCCTGGAGAGAGCCTCCTTCGCAACCTGACCGCCACCGACCCTGGCGGGAAAGCCCCCACCGGCAAGACCCACCCGGAATCCCCCATGCAGTGATGGCGTACTAAGGATTGGCTTCTTCCCCAGGGATGCGCTATCCTCCCCGCCCCCGTGGACTGCCCTGACCCGGGAATCCGCTGCAACGCCCGCAAAGACCCGGACTGCCCGGCAAGCCACTCTGTTGCCCTTGATGCAAACCTGCTTTGTAATTCCCACCTACAACGAGGCATCCAATATCGTGCCCCTGTTGCAGCGGTTGACCGAACTGCACCCGGGTGCGGAGATGGCGTTTCTGGTCGTGGACGACCAAAGCCCGGACGGCACGGCGGACCGGGTGCGGGATTTTGCGATCTCGGAGGCCCGTATCCATCTTCTGGAAGGCCCGAAACGTGGTCTGGGAACCGCCTATCTACGGGGAATCACCCATGCCCTCGACGCGCTGGGGGCGGAAGCGGTCGTTCAGATGGATGCCGATTTCTCCCACGACCCGGGCGATACGCGCCGGTTGCTGGCCCGTCTCGCGGAGGGCGCAGATGTCGTGATCGGCAGCCGCTATGTGGCCGGCGGTTCGCTGGACAGCAAATGGCCCGTCCGGCGCCGGCTGCTGTCCCGCTGGGGCAACCGCCTCGCCCGCCTGATCGCCGGTCTGAAGGGTGTCCGCGACTGCACCGCAGGCTTCCGGGCCATCCGGGCGAACGCTCTCCGCACTGCCCGAGTGGAGGAAATCCGGACCCGGGGCTATGCGTTCCAGGTGGTGCTCCTCCACCGCCTGATGCGCTCCGGCGCACAGGTCCTTGAAGAGCCGGTCCACTTCCGCGACCGCGAGCACGGCACTACGAAGCTGGGGATCTGGAGTCTTCTGGAATTTTTTGCCAGCCTCTGGCAGCTGCGTCTGGCCGATCACCGGGACTTCCTCCGCTTCGCTCTGGTCGGCCTCTCCGGCGTGCCGGTCAATCTCGGTTCGTTTTACCTGCTGCTCGAGCTCAATCTCCACAAGTATCTTGCATCGCCGATCGCCATCGAGATATCGATCATCACGAACTTCCTGATCAACAACTACTGGACGTTCGCTGACCGTACGATGGCCAATCGCGGACATATCCGCGCCCTGAATTTCAACCTTATCTCCATGCTGGCACTGGGGTTGAGCTACGGAACGTTCCTGGTCCTCTCGGTGCTGTTTCCAGCCGCACATCCGGTGCTGCTGCAGGGATGCGGAATCGTGCCTGCGGCCTTGCTCAACTACCATCTGAATTCCCACTGGACGTTTCGCTCCAGCCCCCGGCCGGCGAACGGCCTGTTGGACTCTCCGGAGCCGGGGAATTCTGCAGCCAACCCGCCACACCGGGAATGCCCCTAACCGATATGGCGACGAGCAAAAAATCACGGCGGCGGCGCGGAGCTCTGATCCCGGCCTCCCCACGGCCGAAGCCTTCCGCCCGGAAAGGTGTGGAGACCCCCAAGATACCGCTGTCCCTGCGGCTGCGTGAATTGATGACCCGGCGGGAAACGCTGGGCACGCTGGTTCTCTGCCTGCTCGTGGGGGTCGCCTTTTATCCGGCCACCCAAGCCGGCTTTCTCTGGGATGACGTGATCTTCACCGATTCCGAACCGATCCGATCCCCCTCCGGAATCTGGCGCATCTGGCTGGTTCAGAATGCCATCGACCGCGAAGGCCATTATTGGCCGCTTCTGTATTCAACCTTCTGGCTGGAGCACAAACTCTGGGCATTCGATTCCGTGGGCTACCACGTCGTCAATACAATCCTCCACCTGGCCAATGTGCTGCTGCTCTGGCGCATCCTGCACCGGCTCGCCATTCCCGGTGCCTGGATTGCCGCCGCCCTGTTTGCCGTCCACCCGACACATGTCGAGCCCGTCGCCTGGGTGATCGCCCGCAAGGATCTGCTCGCGACATTGCTTAGCTTCGCTTCCATCCTGGCCTGGATCCGCTTCACGGAGACCTCGCGCAAGGCCTCCTATCTGCAGTCGCTGGGATTCTATGTGGCGAGCATGCTGTGCAAGTCGACGGCCGTCACCCTGGCCCCGATATTCCTGGTGCTCGAGTGGTGGAAAAAAGGTCGCATCACCGGTATCGACCTGCTCCGGGTGGCACCGTTTTTTGCTGTGGGAACGTGGATTACGCTCGCCGATCTGGCGTTCTACCAGAGCCGGGACGCCTCCAGTTTCTCTCACACATTCTTCGAAAGCACGCTGATCGCGGCCCGCGCGTTCTGGTTCTATCTCGGCAAACTTTTCTGGCCGGGGGAACTGGCGGTGATCTATCCGCGCTGGGAAATTGACGTCACCGATCCCCTGGCCTGGGGATATGTCGTCGCAGGCCTCGCACTGGCAGCAGCCCTATGGTTTTTCCGGTCCCGGATCGGACGGGGGCCGCTGGCAGGCGCACTGTTCTTTGTCATCACTCTGCTGCCCGTGCTGGGTTTCGTCGGCTACAGCTACATGCAGTTCTCCTTCGTTGCCGATCGCTACCAATATCTGTCCGGGGTCGGACCGATCGTAATCCTGGCGGCCGTTGCGGTGACCTTTGTGAACCGGCTGCCGCGGGCAGTGAAGATCGGAGCGGCCACCTCCACCGGACTGGCGCTGGTCCTGCTGGGATTCCTGACCTGGAAGCAAGCAGAACACTACGAGAGCGAGCTCACTCTCTTTCGCCATATCGTTTCGCTGAATCCGGAAGCGTATGCAGGTTATGCCAACCTTGCCAAGGGATATCTCGATGCAGGCAACAATGAGGAAGCCCGCGAGGCGGCGCTCGCCGCCGTGGAACTGGAACCGACCCACGGCGATGCGCATATCAATCTCGCCGTGGCATACGGGCGGCTAGGCCAGCACGATGACGCGGAAACGCACTACCGTCGTGCCTTGGAAATCCTGCCATACCACCGGGAGGCACTCAACGGCCTGAGCGAAATTCTCATCATCAAGAAGCGCTACAAGGAGGCGCGGCGGGTCCTTTCCGTCACCCTCGAGGGGCTCCCCAACTACGCTCCCGCCTATGCCGAGCTGGGTGATGTCCTTATCGCCATGAAGAAATATGACGAGGCCATCGAGACTCTGGAACGGGCCATCTCGCTCGGGCTGAGGCCCATCAAAGAGTCCAAAATCCGTGTCAGCCTCGGCCGCGCACTCGAGGTGAAGGAACGGCCGGAAGAGGCAAGAGCGCAGTATCAAACTGCGCTCGGTATCAACCCTGACCACTGGGGAGCCGTTTCGTTTCTGACCAAGATGCTGTTTGAGGAGAAGAACTACGAGGAGGCGGAAGGTCGTCTTCGCGATTTCATCCAGCGCAAGCCGAACGATATCGAGGCCCATTACAACCTGGGCGTCGTGCTCGGCCACGCAGGTCAATTTGAAGAATCCCGCCGCAATTTCAACTTGGTGCTCGCGATCAACCCCGATCACGCGGGATCACAGACCGGCCTCACCTGGCTGGAGGGGAAAGAGAAAGAGAACGGTTCGGACCCGCAGAGTGACCCGGCTCCTTCCGCTCCGGACCCGCAGAGTGACCCGGCCCCTTCTGCCCCGGATCCGCAGAGTGACCCGGCTTCTTCTGCCCCGGACCCGCAGAAGTGAATAGGATAAAATCTCCACCCGCGGACAGATACGGGCCATGGCAAGAGAATGATGGAACCGGAGGCCCAAGCCAAGTGCCCGGAATCAGGAAGACACGCGAAATACGGTAACCGCATGGCAAGCGAGATTGGGGGGAGACCGCCTTCCCCCGCGGGCACCCATCTCCGAAACCGACCGGATGCCGCAAAATCCTCCGGTCGAGACGGCCACCATCCGTATGCGTCCGATCTGCAGGCCGGAAGCCGGCCCGCGCATGGACCGGTGCTGCGCGGCAGACGAATTTCGGGGCCGGACAGCGTTGGCCCCGCAATCAGTTCCGCCTCACCCCTTGCAAGTTTCCGCCCGTTGTCGTACTGCTAATACCCCGAGGCAGGTATGCGCCACCGGCGCAGCAGGATGCCCCGGAACCACCCGCATGGCGCGATATGTTTTCATCACCGGCGGGGTGGTTTCGGCCCTAGGCAAGGGTCTTGCCACCGCCGGTCTCGGAGCCCTGCTCCAGGCCCGGGGCTACACCGTCCGACTCCGCAAGCTCGACCCTTATCTGAACGTGGACCCGGGAACGATGAGTCCGCTCGAGCACGGGGAAGTATTCGTCACGGACGATGCCGCCGAAACCGACCTCGATCTCGGCCATTACGAACGCTTTACCGGGGTGGCGGCGTGCCGCATGGATTCGATATCCGCCGGCCGCATATATCAGAACGTGATCGACAAGGAACGACGCGGCGCCTTTCTTGGCAAGACCATCCAGGTCATTCCGCATGTGACCAACGAGATCAAGACCTTCCTCCTTCATGGCGAGGGCGAAGTCGATTTCATGCTCTGCGAAATCGGCGGCACGGTCGGTGATATCGAGGGATTGCCGTTTTTTGAGGCGATCCGGCAATTCCGTCACGAACGGCCGGAAGGCACCGTCGCCTTCGTGCATGTGACGCTGCTCCCCTTCGTGGAGAAGGCCGGCGAGTTGAAGACCAAGCCTGTCCAGCACTCGGTCAAGGAGCTGCGCTCCATCGGCATCCAGCCTGACATCCTCCTCTGCCGGATCTCGGGAAGCGAACTGCCCGACAGTGTCCGCCGGAAAATCGCCCTGTTCTGTGACGTGCGGCCGGATGCCGTGATCCCGGCACCGGATCTGCCGAGCATCTATCAGGTGCCGGTGACCTATCACGAAAACGGCCTGGACCGGAAACTCCTGGATCGCTTCGGCCTGCCGGTTTTACCCGCTCCCCCGCTTAAGAACTGGCGGAAGGTCGCAAAGGCGGCCCAGTCTATCCGACGCACGGTAAACATCACTGCGATCGGCAAATATGTCGGCTTGGAAGATGCCTACAAATCCCTGAATGAAGCCTTGGTGCATGGTGGCATCGTCAACCGTGCCCGGGTGAAGACGAAGTGGGTCAATGCCGAGGAGCTCGAGGAGCTCGAGGATCCGGAGCGGGTGGCAATCATGCTCGAGGGTACCGACGGCATCCTGGTCCCCGGCGGCTTCGGTGCCCGCGGCACCGCCGGCAAAATCGCCGCCGTACGTTTTGCCCGCGAAAAGGACATTCCCTTTTTCGGGATATGCCTCGGCATGCAGATCGCAATCATCGAGATCGCGCGCAACCTTGCCGGAATCAAGCGGGCCAACTCGGAGGAATTCTTGGATGAAGGGGATGGCGGTGACTATGAGCTTGTGATCTATCACCTGAAGCAATGGGCACAGGGCAATCAGACCGTCCGGCGGAGCCGTGAGGACGACAAAGGCGGCACCATGCGGCTCGGCGCCTATCCGGCGCATCTTGCGCCCGGCTCGAAGGTGGCACGGATCTATAAGGCCGAAGCCATCTCCGAGCGCCACCGGCACCGCTACGAGGTGGATATCCGCTATCGTGAACGCCTTGAGGCGGTCGGCCTTCAGTTCACCGGATTCTCTCCCGACGGACGTCTGCCCGAGATTGTCGAGCTTCGCAAACACCCCTGGTTCTTCGGGGTCCAGTTCCATCCGGAGCTGAAATCCAGACCCTTCGAGCCCCACCCGATGTTTGCCAGTTTCATCAAGGCGGCACTCAAGCAAAACCGGCTGGAGTTCTGATCACATCGCGTCGGCGGTGCGCAGAAAGGTTGCAAATTCCCCATACCCCGTAAGCCTGCGGTGATAGGCCAATCCCAATCGCTCCGCCGCCCGGGCCGCCGCCTGGTCGAGTTTTGCATCGTCGGTCTGCGCCAGATACACCACCCGGTCGTAATTGCCGAAATACATGTCCCGCAACTCCGGGTGACGATCCAGACCGAGTCCTTTCCAGACGATGGTGTCGAACTGCCGGACCAGGAAGTCGGTCAGATAGAAGGCGCCCATCTCCTCCTCCGTCCGCTGCATGAAATCGGTGATGCCGTCAAAAAACGCATAGCAATGCGGCCCCGGAATGCGCTCCACCCCCTCCTCGGCGCAGACCTGGTCGATCCGTCCGCCGGTGCCGCAATCCGCATACCCGATCAGGATCGAGTCATAGCCATCCGCCCGCGCCCGGCCGATCCGCGCCCGGAGGGCGTCCGGAATTTGATCCGGCGTGTTGTGCAGCAATGCCGGCAGGCAAGCGAGATCCACATGCCCAAGCCCGTTGGTATGGAGCACGGCCAGCGCCTCGCGCGCGAGCGCGCCACAGGCAATCACCAGCACCCGGCCGCCGGTGCCCAGCTCCGCTCCCCGCTCCGCCAGAGCGTGATCGTCCGGCAAAAGTGGTGTCCCGGATGGTTGGATAGGCGTGGCCATAGCACCCCGATACTACAATTTATGGACCATCCGTGTGCGATTCCTATATCGGCAGACAAACAAAATGGATCAATCCAGACCAAGCCGAATTTGTACGGACTACGGTGCACTGATCGCAACGGATCAGAACCAGCCCGGCTGGCCGGCTGCCAGGATTGGCGATTCACCGCTTTTCTGCTAGATTGGCCGGGGACCGGAGATTGATGCGAGGCGAACCTGCCAGCAGATCACCCCTCGCATGGGCGTTCCCGTAGCGACCCGCCCGCCCCTGCCGGAGTGCCGGTGATCCCCGCCTTCCATCCATGAACCCGAAATCCATGCCTCCGTAATGATGGTGTGGCACCGGCAGCCAGCCATTGCCCGGATAGCAGGCATCCCGCCGGAACAGCAGCATTGATAACCAGCATGGCCGCAAATAAGAAAGCAAGGCCACGACGCAAGAAGCAAACCGCTTCCGTCCCCGCCCCCAAAAAATGCCCGCCCGATGGCAGAAAATTCCAGGCCAGATGGTCGGACATACGGGACTGGGCGCAAAAGTGGATGCCAGCTGCGCTGGCACTCGGTCTGCTTGTCGGTGCCGCCTATTATCCGGCAACCCAGGCCGACTTCATCTGGGACGATTTCATTCTCGTAACTGCCCGCGTTGTCCGGGAAGCATCCGGCATCTGGGAGATCTGGTTTTCGCCATATCCGATACCAGAGGAAGTCAATTACTGGCCGCTCCTGTACTCAACTTTCTGGCTGGAACACAAAATCTGGGGCTTCAATCCTCTGGGGTTTCGTCTGGTCAATCTCGCCCTGCATTTCGCCAATGTGGTTTTTCTGTGGGCTCTTCTGCGCAAGCTGGCCATTCCCGGTGCCTGGCTCGCAGCAGCCCTGTTCGCCGTGCACCCGACGCATGTAGAGCCTGTAGCCTGGATCATCGGCCGCAAGGACCTGCTATCGACATTTTTTATCCTTGCCGCAATGCTCGCCTGGCTTCGCTTTACGCAGAACCCGACCCGGACCCGCTATCTGTGGCCGCTGCTACTTTTTGTGGCCGGCATGCTGACCAAGACGACCGCCGTGATCCTGCCCGTAGCCCTGCTGGTGGTGCACTGGTGGAAGCGGGGACGCATAACCTCTGCTGACCTGCATCGATTGGCACCGCTTTTTGTTCTGGGCCTGGTCTGGTCGATCGTCAATACGCTTTACTCGTTCGAGAGAGCAATCATCCCCTTCGACCACTCCATTCCCGAAAGGATCCTGATCGTAGCGCATTCTCTGTGGTTCTATGTCACCAGTCTGCTTTGGCCGACGAAGCTGGCGATCATCTACCCGCACTGGGAGATCGGCGTCACCGATCTCCGGGCATGGGGATATGTCGCGGCGGTTCTCGCTGCGGCACTCGCTCTCTGGCTCCTGCGCAAGCAGACCGGACGGGGGCCGGCGGCCGCCATGATGTTCTTTGTGGTCGCGCTGGCACCTGTTCTCGGCTTTGTCGACTTCAGCTGGATGACCTATTCCTTTGTCGCCGACCGATATCAGTATTTGGCCAGTGGCGCATTGCTGGCGGCCATTGCCGGTGGCGCTGTCCATGCATCAGCCCGGCTGCCGAGGGCGGCAAGGACCGGAACGGCCGTGCTCGCCGGGTGCGTGCTGGTTCTGCTTGGCGTGCTGTCCTGGAAGCAGACGGAGATCTACCGGGACAACATGACGTATCTCAACCACATAACTGCGTTCAATCCACAAGCACCTGCGCTAGGGATCTCCCAAGCGCTGGGCAAGGCAAGGCGTTATGAGGAAGCGATTGCCGTTGGTCTCATTGCTGCGGAGCAAGCACCCGACAAATCCGCGGAGCAAACCCATCTGGGAGTTTTGTATCACAAACTGGGCCAATTCGAAGAGGCGGAAAAGTACCATCGCCGTGCCCTGGAGATCCAGCCATCGGATCATGAAGCCCTCAATAACCTGGCTGAAACTTTCCGGCGGCGAGGAAACTGCGTTGACGCCTTGCCGTTATATGAGGCTGCCCTGAAGTCTCGTCCCGACTACTTCCTCGCCCATGCGGGCAAAGGCACCTGCCTGTTTAATATGGAGCGCTATGAAGAAGCCATACGGGATCTGGAACGAGCCCTTGAACTTGGAATACCTCTGTCACAGCAGTTGAGCTTGCGTCTCCTGCTGGGAAGCTCGGAAACCAAGATGGGGCATCCAGAAGCTGCCATCCGGCATTACGAGCGCGGATTTGAGATTAACCCCCGCCATCCCCCACTTCTCCTGACTCTGGGTCAGATACGATTCGACCAGGGGCACTATGAGGAAGCGCTCTCGCTGTATCGGATCCTGGTCGAGATCGAGCCCGAAAACGGTCAGGCGCATGCCCATCTGGGGTCTGTGTTTGATAATTTGGGACAGAAACGCGCCGCACTGAAGAGTTTTGAGCGTGCCGTCGAACTCCGGCCGGATGAGGAAAAATTCAGGAAGACGCTCGACCGGCTACGCACGGAGACCGCGGAGAGTGACGGCTAGCCCGAAAGCCGAATGATCTGATCACGCTGTGCCTGCGCCCTGCAGGAATGTCGCAAATCCCCCATACCCCGTAAGCCTGCGGCGATAGGCCAATCCCAATCGCTCCACCGCCCGGACCGCCGCCCGGTCGAGCTTTGCATCGTCGGTCTGCGCCAGATACACCCCCCGGTCGCAATTCCGAAATACATGTCCCGCAGCTCCGGGTGACGATCCAGACCGGGTCCTTTCCAGACGATGGTGTCGAACTGCCGGACCAGAAAATCGGTCAGGCAGAAGGTGCCCATCTCCTCCTCCATCCGCTACGTGAAATGGGCCAGGCCGTCGACGAAGGCGTAGCGATGCGGCCCCGGAATGCGCTCCACCCTCTCCTCGGCGCAGACCGGGTCGATCCGCCCGCCGGTGCCGCAATCCGCATAGCCGATCAGAATCGAGTCACAGCCATCCGCCCGCGCCCGGCTGATTCGTGCCCGCAGGGCATCCGGAATGGCCTCCGGCGTGTTGCTGGCAAGCGAAATCCACATGCCCGAAGCCGTTGATCCGGAGCACAGCAAGAGCCTCGCGAGCAAACGCACCGCAGGCGATCCGCAACACCCGCCCGCCGGTGCCGAGTTCTACTCCTCGTTCCGCAAGCGTGCAGTCGCCCGGCAGGGACGGTGCGGCCCTTTGTAAGTGCTGCAACGGTCGCAGTGATCGGCAGATCCCCTGAGCATCTGCGGTCCAGGTTTAGGAATTTTTGCGAGTGGATGTGCATCCGCAGGGAACCCCAGTTCCGCCTGCCTGTGGCCCCGGGGGGGAATCTGCCCGCAGTGGCCTTGTTGCCTCTTTTTTTTGGCAATCCAAAAATTTCCAGATCCCGGTTGCCAACCGGTCCGAAAAACGGCACAATCGGCGCGCTTTCGCAATTACGAGATGCCGCCCGTAGCAAACGGTCGTGGCATCGAACAAGCGAATCAGGGGAGAAACAATGAAACATTTGGTCGCCCAGCACGGGCTGTGGAAGGGACTCCACCCATCGATGGGTATTGCCGCCAAAGGCATGGTGGCCGCGTTCGTTTTGTTCACGGTTCTGAACGTGGATTTCGCTGGATCGATCTACGCATCCGTGCGTGGCTGGATCGAGTCGGCCTTGAACTGGTACTACATCACCACGGTCGTGGTGGTCTTCTTCGCTGCCCTCTATGTGATGTGCAGCCGCCACGGCCGGGTCAGGCTCGGTGACGACAACAGCAGGCCGGAATTCAGTTATTTTTCCTGGTTCGCGATGCTGTTTTCGGCCGGTGTCGGCATCGGCATCCTCTTCTTCGGCATTGCCGAGCCGATGTTCTATTTCGACAACACCCAGGCTTGGGGCTATCCGAACAATCCGTTTGCCGACCAGGCGGGCGTGACCGAAATGAACGAGCAGCGCGGTGCTATCGCCATGCGGGTGACCTATTTCCACTGGGGATTCCACGCCTGGGCGCTTTATGCGATGGTCGGGCTGTGCTTGGCCTATTTCGGGTTTCGCAAGAAACTGCCCCTGACCTTGCGCTCGGCCCTCTATCCGATCATCGGTGAGCGGATCTACGGCCCGATCGGGCATGCGGTGGATCTGCTGGCAGTGTTCGGCACCGTCTTCGGCGTGGCCACTTCGCTTGGCCTCGGCGTCAGCCAGATGGCCATCGGACTCAACCACCTGTTCGGAATCGATCCAGGCATCATTACCCAGATCATTCTGATTGCGGTGATTTCGCTCGTGGCCACGGTGTCCGCCGTGTCGGGTGTCGGCCATGGAATCCGCATCATCTCGGAGTGGAACGTTCTGCTCAGCGTCCTGCTGCTGACCTATTTTCTCTTTGGCGGCCCGACCCAGTGGCTCCTCGGCTTCTTCGTCACCAGTGTCGGCGACTACCTTTGGGCCGCGATCCCGATGGGCTTCCAGACTTTCAACGATCCCGGGCCTGCTCAATGGCAGGGCGGCTGGACCATCTTCTATTGGGGATGGTGGATGTCCTGGGCCCCGTTTGTCGGCATGTTCATCGCCCGCATCAGCCGCGGCCGCACCATCCGTGAATTTCTGGTCGGGGCGATGTTCGTGCCAACCACGGTCGGGTTCTTCTGGCTCTGCATGTTCGGTGGAAACGCGATTTTCCTGGAGCTGAATGCGGCCGGCGGGGTCGGAACCGCAGGCATTGCGGATCTGGTGCGTGCGTGGAACCTGCCCGGTGCACTCTACGCCACCATCGACCAGCTGACCGCGATATCCTGGCTTAACTGGATCATGGCCGCACTGTCGACCTTGCTTCTGGCCACCTGGTTCATCACCTCCTCGGATTCCGGCACCTTGGTCATCACCACCATGCTCAGCATGGGTGACGACAACCCACCGCAGAGATTCCGGATCATCTGGGGCATGGGCGAGGGGCTGGTGGCGGCAGTGCTGTTGGTTGCCGGCGGCCTCTCCGCATTGCAGACCGCCTCCATCGCTGCAGCGTTGCCGGTGAGCGTGATCCTGTTGCTGATAACCTTTGGCGTCATCAAATCGCTGAACGAGGACTCCAGTGCCGTCGCCAGCCCGCCCGCGGATGCCCACGCACCGGATGGCACCAGTCTGAGTGGCGAATTGCACGCCTGAGTGAAGGCCACCCTCCGCGGTATCCCCGCGGAGGGCGGTTTCACCGCTCCTGCTCTCCGTCAGTTGCTTCTGAGCAACCGGTCCCGCAGGAGCACGGCCGAGGCATAGACCGCCACCGCCCCCCATTGATGGGCGGCGGCAAGGGCCGGGGGAACTCCCGCCAGCAGCGTGGCAATTCCCAGTGCCAGCTGTGCGGCCACCAGCGCACTGATCGTCCAGGTCCGGGCTCCGCCCACCCGCCATGCAAGCGCGATGGCCGTCAGGAGTACGAGATAGGCCAGCATACGGTGGGCGAATTGCACGATTCCGGGATCCTCGAACAGGGACCGCCAGAAAGGCTGCAACTCCAACAGGGCTGGCGGCAGCAGGCTGCCTCCCATCAGCGGCCATTCATTGAACACCCGCCCCGCCCCGGTCCCCGCGACGAAGGCCCCCAGGACAACCTGCAGTAGCACCAACCCCACCAGCAGGCTGACAAGCCCGGTTCCGGGTGCCGGTGTCATTCTTCTTTCACCCAGGCGGACACGCTGGATCAAATCCAGCAACAAGCCGAGCATGACAAACGCCAATCCCAGATGCAGAGCCAACAGATACGGGCTCACATGCGGGCGGTCGATCAGCCCCGACCACACCATCCACCAGCCAACCCCACCCTGGATGGTGCCGAGAGCCAAAAGCAGCAGGAGCGTCCCGCGCCAGTCCCGATGCAGCGCACCGCGACAGGCGAAAACAACGAGCGGAACCACATACGCAACGCCGGTCAGCCGCCCGAGAAACCGGTGCGCCCACTCCCACCAGAAAATCCACCGGAAATCAGAGATCTCCATCCAGGCGTTGACAGCGGCGTATTCGGGGCTTTGCCGGTATGCGGCAAAGGCGGATTCCCACCCTGCCTGCGAGAGCGGCGGCAGGATGCCGGCCACCAGATCCCACTCCACGATCGAGAGCCCCGAGCCGGTGATTCGCACCAGCCCGCCGAGCAGGATCAGGGCCGTGACCAGCCCCGCCACCACAGCCAGCCAGGCCGCAACCGCTCGTGCGCTGTCGGCTCTGCGGTACGGCATTCCGACCTATCGCGGCGGCTGACGTCCGAGATGGTGGACAACGCCGCGCAGCATACGCAATTCAGAGCCAGTCACCGGAATCCGGTGCAGAAGATTGCGCAGGGACTCGATCATCGAATCCCGCCGCTCGGGGGGATGGAAAAATCCTGCCGCATCCAGCTCCTCAATCAGATGGATCACCAACCGCTCGCGATCTTCCTGCCGCGCACCGGCCGCAAGTTCCGCCGGCGGTCCCTCCCATGCGAGGGCTTCACGGTCCGTGCACCGCCACTCATAGGCGACGACGAGCACGGATTGGGCGAGGTTCAGAGACAGGAACCCCTCCATCGCCGGGATATGGATCAGCGCCTCGGCGCGCAGAATGTCACTGTTGTTGAGGCCTGCACGTTCGGATCCGAACAGGACGGCACAACGGGCACCGGCCTCGGTGCGGGCGCGCATCTCCGCCATGGCACGGGGCGGGGCAAAGATCGGTTTCGGACGGCTCCGCAGCCGCGCGGTGGTGGCGTACACAGCGTCGAAATCCGCGATCGCCGACGGCAGATCGGCATACAGGGCAGAGGCTTCGAGAACCGCATCGGCACCGGAAGCGACCGCATAGGCCTTCGGATCGGGCCAGCCGTCACGGGGGGACACGAGACGCAGTTCCGACAGGCCGAAATTGCGCATGGCCCGGGCGGCCGCGCCGATATTCTCCCCCATTTGCGGTTCGACAAGAACAATCGTCGGCGGCCTGCTCATGCGGCAAGTAGTAGCATGGCGCGGAAAGACAGGCTTCCCGGCTTTGCCTGCCGGAGCGGATTCGGGGAAGATGCGGTCGGCCGCCGGGGCGGTGGAATTTCCGCCGATGGCAGAAATCCGGAGGAACAAGACGAACGTTTCCGCAGGTCGGGTATCCTGCGTCTGTCTGGAGTAACCTCTGAACGAAGCGGGTGGAACCAAGGAGCCAGGGCATGTCCGGTATCAAAATTGCCAACCCCATTGTCGAACTCGACGGGGACGAAATGACTCGCATCATCTGGGGAATGATCAAGGACAAGCTTCTGCTCCCGCATCTGGATCTCGAACTCGAGTATTTCGATCTCGGCATCCGGCACCGGGACGAGACCGATGACCGTGTCACGGTCGAGGCTGCGGAAGCGATCGCCCGCGCTGGAGTCGGGGTGAAATGCGCCACCATCACGCCTGACGAGGCGCGGGTCGAGGAATTCCGCCTGAAGAAAATGTGGCGCAGCCCGAATGGCACCATTCGCAACATTCTGGGGGGCGTCATCTTCCGCGAACCCATTATCTGCCGGAACGTCCCGCGCCTGGTGCCGGGCTGGACCCAGCCCATCGTCGTCGGCCGCCACGCATTCGGCGACCAGTATCGCGCCACCGATTTTCGTGTGCCGGGACCGGGAACGCTGACCATGACCTTTGCACCGGCAGACGGCAGTGCGCCTGTCGTGCGGGAAGTGCTGGAGTTCACCAGCCCCGGCGTTGCGCTGGGCATGTACAATCTTGACGATTCGATCCGTGACTTCGCCCGCGCTTCGCTGAATTACGGATTGATGCGCCGCTATCCGGTCTATCTCTCGACAAAGAACACCATCCTCAAAGCCTATGACGGGCGCTTCAAGGACATTTTTGCGGAAGTGTTCGAGACGGAATTTGCGACACCCTTTGAAGCGGCGGGCATCACCTACGAGCACCGGTTGATCGACGACATGGTGGCCGCAGCCCTGAAATGGTCCGGCAATTTTGTCTGGGCCTGCAAGAATTACGACGGTGACGTGCAGTCTGACATCGTCGCCCAAGGCTTCGGCTCCCTTGGCCTGATGACCTCGGTGCTGCTCACCCCGGATGGCGGGACCGTCCTTGCGGAAGCCGCGCACGGTACCGTCACCCGCCATTACCGGCAGCACGAGGCCGGCCAATCCACCTCAACCAACTCGACGGCCTCGATCTTCGCCTGGTCCCGCGCCCTCGCCCATCGCGCCAAACTCGATGGCAATACGGCACTGGCAGATTTTTCCGCCGCCCTCGAGCGCAGCACTGTCGACACCATCGAGTCCGGCAAGATGACCAAGGATCTCGCCCTTCTCGTCGGGCCGGACAGCAAATGGCTGACCACCGAAGGCTTCCTCGATGCGGTGGCCGAGACGCTGGCGGCCGAACTGACCGCCTGATCCCACGCCCGGCCCTCCTCTCCGGCCTTATCCGATCGCACGCTCCACCGCGTCAAGCGCGTCCTGAATGCGCGACCCGTCCGGGCCGCCGGCCTGCGCCAGGTCGGGCCGACCACCGCCTCCACTGCCACCGACGGCTTGTGCCGCCTCGCGCACGAGATCGACCGCCGACACCCGCTCTGCCAGATCCGCACTGACTCCGACCGCAAGCGCGGCCTTGCCGTCGATGTTTGCCGCCACCGCAACAACCCCCGAGCCGATCTGGCGCTTGCAGTCATCGACCACGCCCCGCAGGTCCTTGGCGGTGACATGGTGCAGCTGCCGGGCCAGAAACGGAATTCCGGCCACGACACGAATCTCCCCGGCCCCGTCTCCCGTGCCCGCGGCGGCCACCCGCCGCAGCTCGGCCAGCTCCCGCTCCAGCCTGCGACGCTCGGTGGCAAGCACTTCGACCCGCGCGACGACCTGATCCGGCTGCACCCCGAGGATGGTGGCGGCATTGCGGAGTGTGCGGTCCCGCCCGGCGAGCCAGGCAAACGCGGCTTCCCCGCTGAGTGCCTCGACCCGCCGGATGCCGGCGGCCACGGCTTCCTCGCTGATGATCTTGAAAACGCCGATCTCGCCGGTCTGCCGGACATGTGTTCCCCCGCAAAGCTCGACCGAACCGGTCCCCCCTTCGGCAGGACCGCCCATCGAGACCACGCGCACCTCGTCGCCGTATTTTTCGCCGAACAAGGCCCGTGCACCCGAAGCCACGGCCGCCTTGCGCTCCATCATCAGCACCGACACTTCATGATCGGCACGTATCTGGGCGTTCACATCCGTCTCAACCCGCGCGAGCTCCTCCTCGTCGACCGCGCCCGAATGCGAAAAATCAAATCGAAGCCGGTCGGGTGCCACCAACGAACCCCGCTGGGCGGTTTGCGGGCCGAGTCGTTTGCGTAGCGCCTCATGCAGCAGATGGGTGGCAGAATGATTGCTGCAGATCCGGGCGCGGCGGGAGGCATCCACTTCCAGCACCACCGTCGCGGAGGCCTCGATCACACCTTCCAGCACTTCCACCTCGTGGATGATCAATGCCCCGCGGCGCTGGACGGCCACCACCCGGGCACTGCCTTGAGGGAAGCGGATCATGCCGGTGTCGCCGACCTGTCCACCCGCCTCCGCATAGAAGGGGGTCTGGTTGGCGACCAGGCTGACGTGATCGCCCGCCGCGGCCGACTCCGCCCGACCTCCGTCCTGGGCCAGCACCTGCACGAGCGCCTCGGCAGTGGTGGTCTGATAGCCAAGAAATTCGCTGGCCGGCGTGTCTTCGCCCGCCGCCAGCCAAAGAGCTACATCCGTGTCTGACTCCCCCGGGCCGGCCGCCAGACGTGCCCGTCGCGACCGTGTGCGCTGCACCGCCATTTCCGCTTCAAACCCCGCTATGTCCACTGCCCGCTGGCACTCCCGGAGCGCGTCGCGGGTGAGATCAAGCGGAAAGCCGTAGGTGTCGAAGAGCCGGAACGCCACCTTGCCCGGAAGCGGTTCGCCTTCGCCGAGTTTTCCAATTTCTCTCTGGAGCAACCCAAGCCCCCGCTCCAGGGTCTCCCGAAACCGGGTTTCCTCCAGGCGCAACGTCTCCCCGGCACGGGCGGCCGCATCGGTCAGTTCCGGAAAAGCCTGCCCCATCTTGCGGACCAGTACCGGCACCATGCGCCACAGCAACGGCTCACCGATTTCGAGCAGATGTGCATGGCGCATCGCCCGGCGCATGATCCGCCGGAGCACATAGCCCCGGCCCTCATTCGACGGGAGAACACCATCGGCAATCAGGAAGCAGGCCGCGCGCAGATGGTCCGCGATGACCCGGTGATGCGCGGAGCACGACCCATCAGGGTCGGTGGAGGACAGTTCGGCACTCGCCTCGATCAAGGCCCGGAACACATCCGTGGCGTAATTGTCGTGTGTGCCTTCCAGCACGGCCCCCATCCGCTCCAGCCCCATGCCGGTGTCGATCGAGGGGCGCGGCAGCGGCTCCCGCTGTCCGTCCGCATGCTGCTCATACTGCATGAAGACGAGGTTCCAGATCTCCACGAAGCGGTCGCCGTCTTCCTCCGGCGTTCCCGGTGGGCCGCCCGGCACGGATTCACCATGATCAAAGAAGATTTCCGAGCACGGGCCGCACGGCCCGGTCGGTCCCATGGCCCAGAAATTGTCTGCCGTCGGGATCCGCAGAATGCGGTCGTCGCCGAGGCCGGAGACCTTCCGCCAGATCGACGCCGCTTCATCATCCTCGGCATATACCGTGACCAGAAGGCGATTCCGGTCGATGCCGAGCTCCTCCGTGACCATCTTCCAGGCCAGCGGGATGGCACGCTCCTTGAAATAGTCTCCAAAGGAGAAATTCCCGAGCATCTCGAAAAACGTGTGATGCCGGGCCGTGTAGCCGACATTGTCGAGATCGTTGTGTTTGCCGCCCGCGCGCAGGCATTTCTGCGCGGTCACAGCCCGGGGGGTAGCACTCTCCTGGCGGCCGGTGAAAATATCCTTGAACTGCACCATGCCGGAATTGACAAAGAGCAGTGTCGGGTCGTTGAACGGCACCAGCGGCGCAGAGGGCAGCACCGTATGGTCGTGGCTCTGAAAATACGCCAGAAAACCCGCTCGAATGTCGTTTAGCGTCGTCATGGAGCCGCCTGCGCCGGAATGCCGGGAACCGCGCCGGAACCGTACTCTAATGACCGCATCGGTTCCGTCCAATCACCGCGGATGGCCATCCAGGAGGGCACAGACATTCCGGTCTTCTGAAGATTCCGATGCCGGGCGGAGGACGGAGCCGAATGAACTCGCCCGACGGTTACGCCGGCCCGGCCTCACACGGCTCCGCCCGCGCCCGCGCCGGGAGCGAGATCATGCCGCGGCAGCCCGCTCCTCCCCCGAAGCCGAATCACGAGAAACCGCCAGCTCCCGCAGCTGCGCCTCGATACTGTCGGCGATTTCAGGATGCTCCTTGAGATAGGCACACGCGTTTTCACGGCCCTGTCCGATGCGTTCTTTGCCGTAGGAGAACCAGACACCGCTTTTTTCGACCAGCCCCTCACGCACGCCGAGATCCAGCAACTCGCGGGTGCGGGAAATTCCCTCCCCATAGATGATCTCGAATTCCACCTGCCGGAACGGCGGTGCGACCTTGTTCTTGACAACCTTGACCCGGGTTTGGTTTCCGATGGTCTCCTCCCGGTGCTTGATCGCACCTATCCGCCGGATATCAAGGCGCACGCTGGCGTAGAATTTCAGCGCATTGCCGCCCGAGGTCGTTTCGGGGCTGCCATACATCACACCGATCTTCATCCGGATCTGGTTGATAAAAATGACCATGCAATTGGTGCGCGAGATGCTGCCGGTGAGTTTGCGCATCGCCTTGCTCATCAGCCGCGCCTGCAGACCGACTTGTGAATCTCCCATTTCGCCGTCGAGCTCGGCCTTCGGGGTCAGGGCCGCGACCGAATCGATCACCACCACCCGGACCCCCCCGCTGCTGACCAGCGTGTCGGCGATCTCCAGCGCCTGCTCGCCGTTGTCCGGCTGCGACAGCAGCAGATCATCGGCCATCACCCCGAGGCGGCGCGCATACACCGGATCCAGCGCGTGCTCGGCATCAATGAAGGCGCAAACCCCGCCTGCTTTCTGGGCATTCGCCACCACATGCAACGCGAGGGTGGTCTTGCCGGAGCTCTCCGGCCCATAGATTTCGGCGATCCGCCCGGTCGGAAGACCGCCGATGCCAAGCGCCTGATCCAGGGCGATGGAGCCCGTGGATATCGCCTCAATCTTGGTGACAGCACCTTCGTCCCCGAGGCGCATGATGGAGCCTTCCCCAAAATCGCGATTGATCTTGGTGAGGGCGGCGGCGAGCAGTTTGCTGGCCTCCTCGCGGGAGGAATTGGAGTTGGATTTCTTGCTGGCCATGGTCTCTCTCTTTGGTTTCATACCGCGCCAACATCTTGGCGGGCACATCTGTTTCAGGGTTTCAGGTTCGGACTCCCATCCGCGGGCGGCAGGATACCAGATCGAACCACCACGGAATGAAAATTCAGCGAGCCTCGGGGAGCGCAAGTCCCTGCGTTACCCGTCGGCCCGGTAATTTGGTGGCTCCCGCGTGACCTGCACGTCATGGGCGTGACTCTCGGCCAGGCCGGAACTGGTCACACGCACGAAGCAGCGGCAGCCCCGAAGCTCGGCAATCGTTGCATGGCCCGTATAGCCCATGGCCGCCCGCAATCCGCCGACCAGCTGGTACAACACGGTGCCTGCCGGTCCCTTGTAGGGAACCTGGCCCTCCACCCCTTCCGGGATGTATCTCATGGTTTCGCGCACCTCTTCCTGGAAATAGCGGTCGGCGGAACCACGGGCCATGGCGCCGATCGACCCCATGCCACGATACATCTTGTAGGAGCGCCCCTTGTAGAGAAACACCTCGCCCGGCGACTCCTCGGTTCCGGCCAGCAGCCCCCCGACCATCGCGCAGTCCGCTCCAGCGGCGATCGCCTTGGCGAAATCCCCCGAATACCGGATGCCGCCATCGGCGATGACCGGCACCCCCTCCGGTTCCGCCGCCCGCGCTGCCTCCAGCACTGCGGTCAATTGCGGCATGCCCACTCCGGCGATGATTCGTGTGGTGCAGATCGAGCCGGGCCCGACACCCACCTTGACCGCGTCGGCGCCGGCATCAATCAGACTCCTGACGGCGTCGTAGGTCGCGACGTTGCCGGCCATCACCTGTACCTGGCTGGAGTGCTTCTTGAGCCTCTCGACTGCGTTCCGCACATGGACGGAATGCCCGTGCGCCGTGTCGATCACAATCACATCCACACCCGCATCGATCAGCATCTCGCTGCGCGCCTGGCCGGCATCGCCCACCGTCGTGGCGGCAGCCACCAGCAACCGACCGAAATGGTCCTTCGAAGCCTGCGGATTGAGCACCGATCGCTCGATATCCTTCACGGTGATGAGGCCGACGCACCTCCCCTCCCCGTCCACCACCAGGAGTTTCTCGATCCGGCGCTTCTGCAGCAACGCGCGTGCCGCCTCGTGGTCGACCGGCTCCCGGACGGTCGCAAGTCCGTCGGAAGTCATCATTGCACGAACCGGTGTTGTCGGATCGTCGCAGAACCGTATGTCCCGACTGGTAAGAATCCCGGCAAGCCGTCCGGTCTCCGGATCGACCACCGGAAATCCCGTGATCTGGTGCTTCTCCTGCAGGCGGCGGGCATCCGCACAACTGTCATCGGGGGCAAGGGTTACCGGGTCATAGACCACGCCCGACTCGAAACGCTTCACGCGTTTGACCTGGGCGGCCTGCTCCTCGGGCTTGAGACTGCGATGCAGCACACCCAGCCCGCCGGCCTGCGCCAGCGCCACCGCCATATCGGCTTCCGTCACCGTGTCCATGGCCGAGGAGATCAGCGGAATCTCCAGCTTGATCTTGCGTGTCGCACGCGTCCGCGTGTCGACATCCGCCGGAAGCACATGCGACTCGGCCGGCACCAGAAGCACATCATCGAAGGTCAGGGCGGTGGGAAAATCCATCAACCCGCCCTCCCGCAGGCCTGCTGTCCGCCTCTGCGCGATCCGAAAGGCGGTTGGCTGCAGGTGGATACGGACAACGTCAATCCGGTCATTGGAATCCATCGACATCGTGGAAGCGCCGGTCGGTCGGCCAGCACACCGGGCACCATAGCGTGTTCCCGTGCAGCCGTCCGTTGCAGGAGGGTGCACGGACCCCAAATCCCCGTCCTGCAAGCGTTTCGGAACGGCCAGATGTTGGAGCGGCCGCGCAAACCGGGTATCCTCACCTCCCGCTTGATCCGCGACCCGCAGGAGCGGTCTGCCCCGGTAGCCCAATCGGTAGAGGCACGCGACTCAAAATCGCGCCAGTGCGGGTTCGAATCCCGCCCGGGGTACCAGCGCGGCACGACCCGTCCATTCGATAGCGTGACAATATGCCCCTGCATCCCTCGTTCCGCCGCCGGGTCACCGTGACCGCCATGATTCTCCTCTGGCTGCCGCTTGGGATCCTGTTGGCCAGCGCGATTCACGGCACCCTCCCCGACTTCTCTCGCAACGATCCCAAACTCCTGCTCAACAGCCTGTTCGGCCTCCTCGCCTCCATCCCGGCAGGTCTCCCCCTCGGCCTTGCGGCCCTCTTCGTCTACAGGCGGGGATTTCGCGCGGGCCTCTACATCCCTCTGCTCCCGATCGCCCTCCTGACCGCCTGGATGGCCCTCCTCGCTGGACTGCTCGGCCCACCCGGGCAGCTGGTCGTCGGCATCGTGCTGAGCCTGCCGATATGGCTCATTCCAATTGGCACGCGGGGCTGGAAAGCCGGGCACCGTTTCATCACCCGCAAATGGCCCCGCTCGTGACGCGGAATCCGCGGCGCTGGAGACACCCCGACCGGGCGGCCCGCCCGGCTCCCCGAAGCCGTGGACTGTTCCCGGCCGGGGACCGCAGGCAGATGCCGGAATCCGCCCGATGACCGATGAGGTCCCCCCCTCCCCGCCGGAGGGCAGGCAAGCCAGAGGGATCAGTGCCCGCCTCCTTGCGCTCGCGGGCTCGCCCCATGCCTCTGCCGTGCTGGCGGTTGTTTCCTTCCTGGAGAGTTTCATCCTGTTCCTGCCGACCGAGGCACTGATCCTGCCGATGGTTTTTGCCCGCCGCGAACAGGCCTGGCGGATCGCGACCATCGCCACCCTGGGTTCCGCCGCCGGGGCGCTGGCAGGATACGGAATCGGCTATTTCGCCTACGAGACCCTCGGCCGACCTCTTCTGGAAGTCTACGGACATGTGGATGCGTTCGGCCAATTCAAGGCGTATTACAGCGAATACGGACATCTCGTGGTGTTGATGGGGGCCATCACCCCCTTCCCGTTCAAGCTCGTCACCATCCTTTCCGGGTTTTTCCAGCTGAGCGTCCCGGTACTCCTCGCATACTGCGTCCTCGGGCGCGGCATCCGCTTCTTCCTCCTCGTCGCCGTGGTCTGGCGGTTCGGCCCGATCGCGCGCAGATGGTTCGAACGCCATCTCCTGTGGGGAATGGTGGGGCTGACCCTGCTCGCCATCGGTGTGCTGGTCGCGGTCGCCTACAAATTATGATCCGCCCGCCGACCGGGACATCTCGCCTGCTGGCATCCGTGGCCGGAGTGGCACTGGCAACCCTTGCCGGTTCTTTTGCCTTCCAGCATATCGGTGGCCTGACTCCCTGCCCGCTCTGCATCTGGCAACGCTGGCCCTACGCGATCGGGGCCGGACTGGCCGGACTGGCCGCAATCCTCACCCTCCGGAATTCCGCGGGAGGCGGCATGGTCGGTGCGCTGGCGGGCCTGGTCTTCGTGATGGGGATGGGCTTGAGTGCCTGGCATGCGGGGATCGAATATGGCTGGTGGTCCGGCCCCTCCTCCTGCGTCCCCTCTCTGGATACGAAAGGATTTTCCACCGAGGAATTGCTGCAGGCGCTGGAGGCGACACCGCCGGTGCGCTGCGATGTGGCTCCCTGGAGTCTGGCCGGCCTATCGCTGGCCGGGTGGAGTGCACTGATTCTCGCAGGACTGGCCACGGCCACGCTGCGGGCCGCGTGGCGGTTGCGGGTCAGGGATCCAGTTCGACATCCCAATACAGAAAATCCGCCCAGCTCTGATGCAGGTAATTCGGCGGGAATTTCCGACCGATCTCCTTGAGCGAATGCGTGGTCGGCTGGACCGGCGGGCGGGCGAGATGCATCCGTGCCTCGGCTGCGGTCCGGTTGCCCTTGCGCAGGTTGCACTTGGTGCAGGCCGCAACCACGTTGCCCCATTTGGTGCGCCCGCCACGCGAACGCGGCAGCACATGATCGAAGGTCATCTCGCCTTCGGCCCCGCAATACTGGCAGCAAAATTCATCCCGCAGAAACAGGTTGAACCGGGTGAAGGCGGTGCGCGCGGCCGGCTGCACATATCGGCGCAGGCAGACCACCGAGGGCAGCCGGAAGGTGGTGCTCGGGCTCCGGACCACCCGGTCGTATTCGACGACGATGTCGACACGATCGAGATACACGGCCTTCAGTGCGCCCTGCCACGGCCAGACCGACAGCGGAAAATAGGAGAGCGGCTGGTAGTCGGCGTTCAGCACCAATGCGGGATGGTTGCGCAGAGACGGTGTGCGCACGAAAGCCCTCGCAACCGTGTCCGCATTCATGTCGTCCCCCGAAGGTGCCACAACTGACAGGGGAGCATACCGCCCGCGCCGAAAAATCCAAAACCTGCACGGGCATCCTGGACCCCCCCGGCAGATTCAGCCATCTCCCCCCGCCGCCGTACCGAGTCGCCCGGCGAGGAAGTTCCGCCCGAGTTCCAGCCCGTCCGGCGCAATGCCATGGCCGGTTCCCCGCGAAATGTGCCAGCGCACCGGGACCCCTGCCTCCGCCAGGGCCGCCGCCGCTTCATGCGTTGACTCCGCCGGAATCATCTCGTCCTGGTCGCCATGCACGAGCAACACCGGCGGCCGGGAGTGCGCCTCGGCGGCAAGCCGTTCCGGCACCGCGAGCTTGCCTGAATAGCCAATAATGCCCGCCAGCTCGGCCTCGCGCCGGAAGCCCAGATGCAGGGCCATCATGGTGCCCTGGCTGAAGCCCACCAACGCGATACGCCCGGCCTCGAGCCCGTGCCGTTCCATTTCGGCATCCAGAAACCCGTCAAGCACCGTGACCGCAGACGCGAAGCCCTGCGCCATCTCCACTTCCGTCGAGCCATCAAGCCACGGGATCGGAAACCACTGCCGGCCGGTCGGATTCGCGGCACAGGCTTGCGGCGCATCCGGTGAAACGAACGCGGCTCCGGGCAGGACCTCCGCCAGGGGCCCGGCGAGACCAATCAGATCGCGGCCATCGGCACCGTAGCCATGCAGCAACACCACGAGCGAATCTGCGAGACCCGCCGCGACGCCCGCCCGGGGCCCGTCGATCCGCTGTTCAGCCACCGCCGGTCACTCCTGCACGACCTTTGACATGGCGGTAGTACTGCCAGAGCACCCGCGCCGCCACCGATCTCCAGGGCCGCCAGGGTTCGGCGAGGGCCCGCAACTCCGCATCACTCGGACGGGAGGGAAGTTCAAACAATTGCCGCGCCGCCTCCTGCAGGGCGAGATCGCCCGCAGCGAAAGCATCCGGCCGGCCGAGACCGAACATCAGATAGATTTCGGCCGTCCAGGGCCCGATCCCCGAAACCTGCACCAGTGTCGCGATGGCCTCCTCCTCCGGCATCCGGGCCAGCCGTCCGAGCGGAAGCTCGCCACTGTCCACCATGCGTGCCAGACCCTTGATGCAATTGATCTTCGGCCGCGAGAGACCGGCCGCGACCAGCGATGAGCGGCGCGCGCGGCGAATCCCACCAGCCGTCAGCAGCCCCTTGGCGGTCACCCGGCGCCAGATCGAATCCGCCGAGGCGACCGAGAGCTGCTGCGACACGATAATCCGCAGCAAGGTCTCGAAGCCCGGGCGCGAGCGCCGCAGCGGCGGTGGCGGCAGAACTCCGGCGAGAATGGCAAAATTCGGCTCGCAGGCGCACAGATGCGCCACCCCTTTCGCAAGATCGGCATGCGTGCGGATCGCCCGCTTCGGGGCTTCCACGCTCAATCCCCCGCCTCTCTTCCGTCGACGATTTCGTGAAAGAAACAGCTGCGGGAGCCGGTGTGGCAGGCCGGGCCGGTCTGGTCGACGAGCAGGAGCAGGCAATCCGCATCGCAATCCACCCGCACCGAAACCAGCCGCTGGACATTGCCGGAGGTATCCCCCTTGCGCCAGCGGCCGCGCCGACGCGAATGGTAGACCACCCTGCCGCTGGCCAGAGTCTCGCGCAGGGTGTCAACACTCATCCAGGCGACCATCAGGATCTCGCCGGTGTCATGTTGCTGGGCCACTGCCGGAATCAATCCGCTGGCATCATAGACAAGGGATTCGGGCGTAAGAGGGTTCGCGGGCACTGTCAAAATCCCTACAATCAAAGAAACGGCGGGCCCGGCATGCGGGTCCGGAGAGACTATGATGGACATGGAAAAGGACGCAACCTCCGGCTTGTCGGCCCCGGCGCAGAAACGCGGATCTGCAGAAGCAGGCAGGGACGATATGGAGCCTGACACAACCCCCGGAAACGACACCCTCTTCCGGCTCTACTCCAAACGAATCCTCGCACTCACCACGGAGCTGGCCGAAATCGGGCGGCTGGAAAACCCCGACGCCACAGTCACCAAACGCTCCCCGCTTTGCGGCTCCACCGTGACCGTCGATCTGCGCATGCGCGATGGCCGGGTGGCGGAATACGGGCACGATGTGAAGGCCTGCGCCCTGGGCCAGGCTTCCTCGGCTGTGCTGGGCAAGCATGTCCATGGCATGAGCGCCCGCGAGCTCCATCAGCTACGTGACCAGCTTGAGGCCATGCTACGCAGCAATGCCCCACCGCCCGACGGTGCGTTCGGGGAGCTGGAAGTGTTGCTGCCGGCGCGCGAATTCAAAAACCGGCATGCCTCGATCCTCCTGGCCTACAACGCGGCTGCAGAGGCTGCGGATATTGCCGAACGCACGGACGACCCGTAAGGCGATCGGGCGCATTCGGCAGATCGACCGGGAGCGTGCACAACCCGCATGCCGGATCGGATCGGCATCGCCGACGGTCCTCCGCGAAGAGAACGGAGGGTGCCTGGGCCCCGGCGTGCATCGCTGTCGCCCGCAAGGTACAGTACCCGCAGATGTTCCTCGCCTGCGAAGCCCGCGAGAGCCGGACACCCCCGGCAGGCACGGCGTGTGATCCCGAGCTGCCCGGAGAGTCATCCGACCCTTGATCCCCGCCATGTGCCCCTCCGCCTCCAGCACCCCACGCGACAGCGGCCTCTTTGCCGGTTACCCGAGCGATCCTGTCTTTTATGACGAGATGTTCGATGATTCCGGCGAACCCCATCCGCACTGCCGGGCACTCTGGAAGGCCCTTGACACCATGCCGCCCGCCGAGCTCACGGCCCTGCAGGAATTGGTCGAGCATTCGTTCCTGCATGAAGGAATCACATTCGCTGTCTACGGCGAAGGCGAAGCGCATGAGCGGATCATTCCGATCGACTGTCTGCCACGAATTCTGGATGCGCTTGAATGGAGCCATATCGAGCGCGGACTCGAGCAGCGGCTTCGCGCCCTCAATCTGTTTCTGGCCGATGTCTACGGGCCCGGACGCGTCTTCACCGACGGTGTCATACCGGTTGACCTGGTGCGCGGCTGCCCGCAATACCGGGTCGAAATGCGGGGGATCGAACCACCGCACGGCATCTACGTGGCGGTCTGCGGCTCTGATATCGTGCGTACCCACGACGGTTTCCTGGTGCTTGAGGACAATCTCCGGGTGCCCTCGGGGGTCTCCTACATGCTTGCCAACCGGCGGGCGGTGAAGACCGGTCTGCGGGCAACTTTCCACCGCCATCGGGTGCGCCCGGTCGAGGAATATGGCCGGTTGCTCTACGAGACCCTGCGCGAACTTGCCCCACCCGGTGTCACCGATCCCTGCATCGCCTTGCTGACTCCCGGCGTCCACAACTCGGCCTTCTACGAACACATGTTTCTGGCCCGTGAAATGGGGGTCGAGCTGGTCCAGGGAAACGACATGCTGGTGCACGGCGGTTACGCCTATATGCGCACCACGCATGGCCTGCGCCAGGTCGATGTCATCTACCGGCGGCTGGATGACGACTTCCTCGACCCGCTGGCCTTCCGGGCGGATTCGCAAATTGGCGTGCCCGGTCTGTTCTACGCCTACCGTCTCGGTCGTGTCAGTCTCGCCAATGTTCCCGGTACCGGCATCGCCGACGACAAAAGCGTCTACGCCTATGTGCCCGACATCATCCGCTATTTTCTTGGCGAGGAGCCGATCCTGCCGAATGTCGAGACACATCTATGTCGGAATCCGGAGGGGCTCGCCTACACGCTCGACAATCTCGACCGGCTGGTGGTGAAAACCGTGGGCGGATCCGGTGGCTACGGAATGCTGATCGGGCCGCATGCGAGCAAGGAGGAGCGCGAGGCCTACGCCATGCAGATCCGTGAAGACCCGGAGAATTTCATCGCCCAGCCCACCCTCTCCCTGTCCCGTGCGCCCTGTCTCACCGGCACCCGCGCCACCCCCCACCATGTGGACCTGCGTCCCTTCATCCTCAACGGCAGCAAGACCCGCATCATTCCCGGTGCCTTCTGTCGTGTCGCACTGGCCCCGGGCTCCCTGGTGGTCAATTCCAGCCAGGGGGGTGGCGGCAAGGATCTCTGGGTGCTCGAGGCATAGACCGATGCTGTCACGCAGTGCCCAGGGTCTGTATTGGACCGGCCGCTATCTCGAGCGGGCAGAGCATCTCTGCCGGTTGATGGCGCACCAGATCGAGGCCCTGGGGGACTGCAGCATCGAGATGATCGACCGGCGGTGGCAGCGGCTCTATGCCAGCATCCGGCGCGAGCCGGTCGCGGGGAAACTGGAGCCCAGCCCCGAGGACGATGCCTATATCTTTGCGGATGCCTATACCCTCGCCGATGACCTGACCTTCGAGCCGCAGAACCCGGACTCGATCGGCGCCTGTGTCGCAAACGCCCGCGAAAACATCCGTCAGGTACGCAATGCGGTCAGCCGCGAGATGTGGGGCAGCCTGAACACCGCCTATCTGGAACTGCATACACGACGGATTGAGGATATCTGGGTCGACCGGACGGAAGAATTCTACAAGCGCACCGAGAACGCGGTTCGCACGTTCATCGGCGTCGCCGACAGCACGATGTACCGGGATGATAGCTGGAGCTTTTTCCAGCTCGGGCGTTTTCTGGAGAGAGCGCAGCTGGTCGCCGTCCTGCTGGATGCCCATCTCGAAATCTATTCCACCGATCAACCGGACACCGAATCGGATTGGGAGTCACTGCTGAGCATCTGCCTCGCACGGGGCGCGTTCCGGCGGCTCCACTCCCTGAACTACCAGCCCGACCGGGTGGTCAATTTTCTGGTCTCCGATGCCTGCCTGGTGCATTCCGTGCGGTATGCGCTTACCCGCATCGAGCAGGAACTGGAAGCCGTCACCGGACCGAACGCCATGCCTCCGGCGGTCGAGGCGCATCGCCGCACACGACGCATGGCCGCCCGCCTCGACTACGACTGGCCCCAATACACGCCCGACAGGGACAGCGAGAGCCGGTCGATGCTGATCGAAATTCGCGACACCTGCCACAGCCTGCATGCGGATATTGACGGCGCGTATTTTCATTACGGGATAGAGGACACGCCGATACGATGACCGACTTCATACGCTGCTTGAATATCGAACACCGTTCCGAGTTCCGCTACACGGAACCCGCGCATGGCAGCGTCATGCTGCTCCGCCTGTATCCGCGCGAAGATCTCGGCCAGCGGATGCTTTCCTTCCGGCTCGAGATTGACCCGCTGTCGGTGCCGGTCATTTTTGACGACGCCTTCGGCAATACCTGCCATCTGTTCAACATCCACCGGGAACACAAACACACGACTGTGCTTTCCCGGGTTTCCGTCGAGACTGCGGAGACTCCCTCCCTTCCGGCGCAGATGTCCCCCGATGCCTGGGATTTACTTGCCACACTCGCCAATCCGGCCGATTACTGGGAGTTTCTCGCACCGAGCCATTTTGCCTGCTTCTCTCCGCTACTTGCTGCGTTCACCGAGGAAACCGGGATCCAGCGGGGCGATGACCCGCTCGCCACCCTCCAGGAAACCGCGAGCCGACTCCACCGGGCTTTTGTTTACACCCCCGGGAGCACCAAGGTTGATTCGCCGATCAGCCACATCCTGAAGACCCGCCGGGGGGTATGCCAGGACTATGTGCATGTCATGCTGGCGATTGCCCGCGGATGGGGCATTCCCTCCCGATACGTGTCCGGCTACCTGCAGCTTGCCGGCGCCGTCGGCGAGCAGAGCATGGCGAATGCAAGCCATGCCTGGGCGGAGTTTCTGCTGCCCGAGATTGGCTGGCTGGGAATCGATCCGACCAATGACGGATTGGCCGGCGGGCGGCATGTGCGGTTGGCTGTCGGCCGCGACTATGCCGATGTCGCCCCCACCCGGGGCTCGGTGTTCGGAGATGGCGAAACCGAGCTCGACACGCTGGTCACGGTCGTCGAAGCCGATCAAGCCACACCCACAGCAGCCCCGCGCCGCGAATTCGCCAACGTGCACAACATCGCTCCCACCCCACATGCCCCGCAACAGGCTTCGGAGCAGTAGAGACGGGAAGCCACGACCCGCATACCGGCATGTTCCCCTCGGACAGCGCAGGACCGAATGGGTCGGTTTTCGGAGCCGCTCACAGGCAGGCCGGAAACCCCGTGCGGCACTACCCCTCAAACAGATCCGCATAGCGCTGGCGCAGTTTCGCCTTCTGTATTTTGCCCATCGTGTTGCGCGGCAGCCGGTCGAGAAAAAAGACCCGCTTGGGCAGTTTGTATCCCGCCAGATGCCGCCGGCAGATCTCGATCACCTCTGCCTCTTCCAGACCCGGGCCCCCGCCCGCCACCGCGGCCACCACAGCCTCTCCGAGATCCGGGTGGGGAATGCCCACCACCGCCGATTCATCGATCCCCGGAATTTCATCGAGCATCCGCTCCACTTCACGCGGATAGACATTCAGTCCGCCTGAAATCACCAGATCCTTGGCGCGGCCGATGATCTGCACAAAACCGTCCTCTCCGATTTGCGCCAGATCCCCGGTGACAAAGAAACCATCCTCACGGAATGCTTCGCGGGTCGCTTCCGGCATCTGCCAGTAGCCCTTGAATACATTCGGACCGCGCACCTCCAGCATCCCGGTCTCGCCACGGACCAGCACAGTTCCATGCTCGCCGACCACCCGGATCTCCACACCGGGAAGGGGGAATCCGACACTGCCCGGGCGGCGCTCGCCCGCCAGTGGATTGGAGGTGTTGATGACCGTCTCGGTCAGCCCGTAGCGCTCCAGCAGGGCATGCCCGGTGCGGCGGTGAAAGCGTTCGAAATCCTCTTCCCGCAAGGGTGCCGAACCGGAGATGAAAAGCCGCATGCCGGAACATGCCTGGACACCGAATTCGGCCTCCTCCAGCAACCGGACATAATGGGTCGGCACGCCCATCATCACCGTGCAACGCGGCAGAAGCCCGCAGACCTGCGGTGCATCGAACCGGGGCAGGAGCAGCATCCGGGCACCGGCCAGGAAGGCACAATTCGCGGCCACGAAAAGCCCATGCACGTGATGCAGGGGCAGGACATGCAACAGCGTATCGCTGGCACGAACCTCCCATGCCTCCGCCAGCGCAGCGGCGCCTGACTGGAGATTGCCATGGGTGAGCATCGCGCCTTTCGGCCGCCCGGTGGTGCCACTGGTATAGAGAATCGCGGCCAGATCATCCGGGCCGAGCTCGGCGGTCCCGAAATCCCCTTCGCAGCCTGCGACCGCTTCCGGCAGGCTCCCGCCCCCCTTCCCATCCAGCGTGAATGTGCGCACCGACAGGGAGGGGTCGGAGAGACGGATCTCCATTTCCGGATCGCAGATGACCAGCGCTGGATCGGCATCCCGAAGCAGCGGTATGGCTTCGGCCGCCGTGTAGTCGGGACTCAGCGGCGTGTGGACCGCGCCCGCCCGGAGGCAGGCGAGATAGAGGAACAGCGCCTCCGGAGATTTGGTAACCAGCGAGGCCACTCGGTCGCCGGCATGGACGCCCAGCCCACGAAGACACTGCGCATAACAGGCCGCCGCCCGGTCAATCTCGGTGCTGTTCCATACCCTCCCCCCAGCGGTCTCCAGAACCGGCACAGGAGGGCCTCCGGAATCCGCAAACGGGAATTTCGTATAGAGATTGGCGTTCATCAATCCGCCGGGCCGGCACACCTCCCCGCGAATTCGCCCGCGAGAGCACGGTCGATCAGGGCCACTGTGTTGTCGGTGCCGTAGATGGCAACGAACGCACCGAAACGCGGTCCCTGGTCATGCCCCAGAAGGGTCTGGTAGAGCAGGCGGAACCAGCCCCGCAGATCCCCCCACTGGACCTTCCCGACTTCATAGGCGATATCCTGGAGTGCCTCGGCGGTCGCCTCCCCTGCATGGGCCGCAAGCGCGTCGCGCAATGCCCGAATGGCTTCCGCCTCACGCGGGTCGGGGTGGTGCCAGGAGCGCCGCGGACGCAGCACTTCGAGAAAATACCGCACGGCACAGGCGGCGGCAGCGTCCAGTTTGGGATGGGTGTCGGGAGCATATTCCGGTTGGGATCTGCGCAGAAACTCCCACAACCTCTCCTTGCTCTCCGCTCCGGTGACCGCGGCAAGGTTGAGAAGCATGCGGAAACTGACCGGCAGGCCGGATGCAGGCACATCCCCGGCATGGACATGCCATACCGCGCTTTCCAGACGTGCAGCCCCGGCAAGTTCTGGATATCCCCGCAATTCCCGGTGGTAGTCGTCAACCACCGTGGGAATGCTGTCAAGATAAAGACGCTTGGCGGTTTTCGGTTTGGCATACATGAAATAGGCGAGGCTCTCCGACGGCGCATAGGCCAGCCATTCCTCGACCGACAGCCCGTTGCCCTTTGACTTGGAGATTTTCTGCCCGTCGGCATCCAGGAAATGCTCGTAGCTGATCCCCACCGGCGGCACGCCCTCCAGGACACGGGCGATTCTTGAGGATTCACGAACCGAATCGATCAGATCCTTGCCGGACATCTCGTAGTCGACCCCGAAAGCCACCCATCGCATGGCCCAGTCAACCCTCCATTGCAGTTTTGCATGACCACCGGTCACTGGAATCTCGACATCCTCCCCGTTTTCATCGGTGAAGGCGATGGTTCCGCGTGCGGGGTCACGGGCCTTGAGTGGCACCTGCAGCACCCGGCCCGTGCTCGGGCTGACCGGCAAAAAAGGCGAATACGTCATCCGGCGCTCTGCGCCGAGGGTTGGCAGAACGATCTCGCACACATCGTCATAGCGCTGGAGCACCCGCAGCAGGAGCTCGTCGAAAACGCCGCCCTGGTACTGATCGAGGGCAGAGATGAATTCGTATTCGAACCCGAATCGATCCAGAAAGGCCCGGAGCCGGGCATTGTTGTGCGCGCCAAAGGAAGCATGCGTTCCGAACGGGTCGGGCACCCGCGCCAACGGCAATCCCACCGCTTCCGCCAGGCGTGCCGGCTCGGGAATGTTGTCCGGCACGGCCCGCAACCCGTCCATATCGTCGGAAAAACAGATCAATCGGGTAGGAAGATCAGAGATCTCGGCAAACGCCCGACGGACCATGCTCGTACGGACCACCTCGCCAAAGGTGCCGATATGCGGCAACCCGGAGGGCCCATAGCCCGTCTCGAACACGACCGGGCGGTCCGTCCGTCCGCCGATCCGGTCAAGGAGTTTCCGGGCCTCCTCAAACGGCCATGCCTTGGCCGCCAGGGCGATTGCGGCCTGTTCTGTCATACCCGGACTTCCAGGCACTGTACCCGCCTTCACCATCGCCGGGGCGCGGGCGGCCCGGAGCTCCAGAGAATGGCTCGGACCATCCTGTGGGGAAAATTCCGGTGCAGAGCGGTCCCGAGTTCCGGGATTTCCGGCACGCCCCCCTCCGAGGCATCCCTGCCAGTGCTGCTCATGGTGCCTCCACGAAAGTATCAACCCAGTTTTTCAGGATCTGCTTCTCGAGCCGGACCGCGCGGAGGCGCCACTCGCTCGGCGGGCGCAAGCGCAGTCCAGGTATCGGACGGTCGAGAAGCTGGATCACAGCCTTCCGGCGCACCAGGTCGGCCGAAAAGATCGCAAAGCCCAATTCCCGATCACCTTCGTGATCCCGGATATACCCGGCCAGTGCCCGCACGTAATGCAGCGTCCCGGATTTGGCGTGCAGGATCATGTCGGCTCGGATGCCCGTATCCGAGACGACGGTTGTGCTGAACGGCAGGTAGGAGCGAATATCCCCACGGCGCTTCTCCTCCAAGACAAGCCTGGCCAGCAGCTCACGAAACACGTTGGGGGTGATGCGAAGCTCGTCACCCAGCCCGGAGTGATTGTATGCCACAACGGTTCCCTCCGGAGCATCCCCACCGATCCATTCCGTCAGCCCACGTGCTGAATCGGCCAATCCGTCTGGCATCTGTCCCTCACCCACCGCTGTGGCCAGACCCAACAGCTCCGCGGCAAGATTGTTGGAATAGAGAAGCACCTGCGCGGCAAGGCGGGCCAAAATCTGGCTTTGATGGCGGACCAGCACGGTGGCTCCCTCCGGCACGCGCATGCGCCGGGCTTCCGGCAACAGGATGTTGGTTTCGGCGGCCAGCCTCCGGAATGCCGAAGCCGCATAGGCTCCGGGGGCGCGCACGGGCAGCCACCGTTTGGGCACCGCGGCAAGCGTGCGGAAGTCGGCCTCCCAGATCTCTTCCCGGCCCTCGAACCGGTGGCGCAACAGCGGAAAGTTGACATCGGGCAGATAGCGGAGGCGGATAGAACCGGTTTCTACCGTGCGCCCGTCGGCCCGCGCCAGCATGTGGGCGTCAAAACCCTCCCCGCTGCGAAATCCGTCAAGCCAGACCCGATTGAAATTCAGATTCAGCCCGCCATAGCCGGGATTCGAGATCACATGATCCTGCTGCTGGTCATCGATCCCGCTTCCCCGCGGCAGCAGGCTGTCGTCATACAGGAACTGTCCGCGGACCTCGCTCACACCCATCAGGCGGAACTGTCGCAGCATGTCCGCGAGGTCGACCGTGTCCAGGGTCGGATCGCCCGTACCCTGGAGATACAGATCGCCCTCCAGCACGGACCCGATGATTTTGCCATTGGTCAGCAACCGGGTTTCAAACCGGTATCTCGGCCCGAGAATTTCCAGAGCCCGTGCCACGGTGGCGATTTTGATCGTGGAGGCCGGCGGAAACGCTTCGTCTGCAGCCACCTCGTCAAGCACCTTGCCGGTGTGAAGGTCAAACAGGATCGCTCCCGTGCGTCCGGTGACCCCACCGAGCCGGATGGCATGGGCTGCAATTCCGCTGGCAGGAAAGCCGGAAGTCGGACGCGGCCGCGGAGGCTCTTCCGCCCGCACCGGTTCCAGAGCAGATGCAAGGAGCCATACGGCCGCCATGGATGTGCGCCACAGCCGCCCGGTCATGACATGCTTGCACCCCGTATAGCAGTTGAGGAATCCACCGAGAGCGGTCCGGTCAGCAGGCACCAGCGGGGTGGCGCCAGACGCACCAGCGCCCCGGCCTGGGAATCAGGCAATCGCGCATGGGCGAAACGCCGCGCCGCCGGAGAGAGTCCGGCATGAAGCTGGCAGCCAGGGCGGGCGAATGCCGCCACCGGCATGGTCAGGAATATGCGCAGCCAATTCTTCCACCGATGAATGTTGGCAAGATTGTCAGCCCCCATGAGCCAGACGAAATGCACGTCCGGTTCCATGCGGGTCAGCCGGACGAGTGTGTCTGCCGTATACGGCGTCCCGAACCTCGCCTCCCGGCTGCTCGCCCAGATGCGCGGCTCGTCGACAACCGCTCTTTCGGCTGCTGCCAGGCGGGTCGCAAAACTGGCAGAAGGGGAATCTTTCAACGGATTGCCGGGCGACACCAGCCACCAGAGCGCATCCAGGCCAAGGCGGCGGAGTGCCTGGCGCGATATCTGCAAATGCCCGTTATGGGGTGGATCGAAAGACCCTCCCAGCAAACCTATCCGACGACCGCGCCGCAATACCGTGCATCCTCGCCTCCGTCGACGCTGCACCCGTCCTGCGCCTGCGTCGCTGGCCCCAATCTCGCCTCCTGGATGCATTCCGCGCCCACTCCTGCCCGCACGAAGCCTGCCATCACCATCCGCTGATGGGCGGGGTCCGCCATTCCCGTCCGGACAGAATGAGGATACCCGGGATACCGGGAATTGGATACTTGACCGGCCAGAAACGGGCCGACAACACCGGACATCCGCACCCCATCGCCAGGGGACCCGGCTTGCCGATGGCGTTGCGTTCGCGCGATGCCTTCGCTACTACCACGGGATCTCTGTCCCCCGACACAGACCGCTTGATCTCTGCCCGTACATACACACGATGTCTGCCAGCATTATCTATCACATGGACGGGCTCACCTTCGCCCATCCGGGCGGGAAAAAAGCACTTGAAAACATCCATCTGTCGTTTCTGCCCGGGGCCAAGATCGGGGTGATTGGCCCGAACGGGGCCGGAAAGTCGACGCTGCTGCGAATCATGGCCGGGATCGAGACCGGTTACACCGGCGAGGCTTGGGCCGCCAAGGGAACCCGCATCGGTTACCTGGCCCAGGAGCCGGAACTCGACGACAGCCGGACCGTGCGCGAGAACGTCATGGATGGCCTGGCGGAAGAGCTGCGCCTGATCGAGGCCTTCAACGCCGCCGCCGCACGTCTGGCAGAAGGGGATTCCGACGAGACCCTTGCCGAGATGGCCGAACTGCAGGACAAGATCGAGGCGCAGGAATTGTGGGATCTCGACACGCGGGTGGACATGGCGATGGAGGCCTTGCGCTGCCCCGAGGATGGTGCCTCGCCCGCGCAGCTCTCCGGCGGCGAGCGGCGGCGGGTGGCACTCTGCCGGCTGCTGCTGGCACGCCCGGATCTGCTGCTGCTCGATGAACCCACCAACCATCTTGATGCCACCAGTGTCGCCTGGCTGCAGCAGCATCTGCGCGACTATCCCGGCACCATCATGCTGGTCACCCATGACCGCTATTTCCTCGACAGCATCACGGAATGGACCCTGGAGCTGGACCGCGGACGTGGGATCCCTTTCCGCGGCAACTATTCTTCCTGGATGGAACAGAAAAGCACCCGTCTCGCGCAGGAGGGCCGAGAAGAGAGCCGCCGGGCACGGGCACTGAAGCGCGAGATGGAGTGGATCCGGCAATCGCCGCGCGCCCGTCACGCCAAGTCAAAGGCCCGGATCCGCGCCTATGGCGAGCTCGTCGCGCGCTCGGAGCGTGAACTGGTCGGCCGTGCCCAGATCATCATTCCGCGCGGTCCGCGGCTGGGGGACCTGGTCATCCAGGGCAAGAATCTGGTCAAGGGCTACGGTGACCGGTTGCTGATCGACGGCCTCTCCTTCATGCTTCCCCCCGGCGGCATCGTCGGCGTGATCGGCCCGAACGGGGCGGGCAAATCCACCTTCTGCCGCATGCTCGCCGGCCTTGAGACACCCGATGACGGCGAGCTACGCATTGGCGAAAGCGTCAAACTGGCTTATGTCGATCAGAGCCGAGACGCGCTCAATCCCGCCAATACCGTCTGGGAGGAGATCTCCGGGGGGGACGCTTCCGTGATGCTCGGTGACGCCGAGGTCAATTCCCGGGCCTATGTCGATGCCTTCAACTTCAGCGGGCCGGACCAGCAGAAAAAAACCAACGCCCTGTCCGGCGGCGAACGCAATCGGGTGCATCTTGCCAAGCTCCTGAAATCCGGTGCCAATGTCATCCTGCTCGACGAGCCGACCAACGACCTCGATGTCAACACGTTGCGCGCCCTGGAGGATGGATTGATGGAATTCGCCGGCTGTGCGGTGATCGTCAGCCACGATCGCTGGTTCCTCGACCGGGTCTGCACCCATCTGCTCGCCTTCGAGGGCGAAAGCCGGGTGGAGTGGTTCGACGGCAATTACACCACCTATGTGGAAGACAGAATCCGCCGTTTCGGAGAGGATGCCCTGTCCCCGAAACGAACCCGCTACAAGAAATTCTCCCGGACCTGATCGTGCCGGCACCTCCGCCCCTACGTTTCCGGCCCCATCATTTCCTCTGCGCGCTGGGCTTCGTGGGCAAGGGCTATGCGGAGGCGTTCACCGCCAACATGACGGCTATTGTCGACGGCCGGTTGCGGGCCGAAGGCGGGGATGCGGTGGAGATTGAGGTCGTCGGGGACGCAGACGCGATCTGCATGCCCTGCCCGCACCGCCGCGGCAGAGGCTGCGCGAGGCAGGCAAAGATCGACCGCCTCGACCGGAGACATGCCGATGCGCTCGGCTACCGACCCGGTGATCGGGTGCGCTGGGGGGCCGCCACACGCCGGATTGCCGAGCGGATCGTGCCGGAGGATCTCGACCGGATCTGCGCCGGCTGCCAGTGGCTCCCGCTTGGAATCTGCCAGGCGGCGGTCGCCCGCCTCACCCAACCGAAAGCACCTAGCGATTTAGATTCGGCCTGACCGCTGCCTGCGCAGCCAGCACCACCGCCGCCGCGAGCAGCAATTTGAGAAGGTCGCCGGTCAGAAACGGCAGCAATCCCGCCGCAAACGCCGCCTGCCATGAACCGAGGAAGCCGTAGAGCACCGCCAGTCCCGGAAGATAGATCACGATATTGCCGGCCAGGGCCGCGAGCGTGACATACACGATACTGCCCATAGGTGTTGCACGAAAACTCCAGTTTCGCTCAAGCAGAAAGCCGGCGAGCCAGGCGGCGGGAATGAATCCCCAGAGATAACCAGCCGTCAGGCCAAAAAGCGGTGCCAAGCCGCTGCCCCAATTCGCAAACACGGGTAGTCCTACCGCCCCCTCTGCAAGATAGGCGACGATGGTGAGTGCGCCGAGCCGCGAGCCATACAGCAGGCCGATCAGCAGCACACCGAATGTCTGGCCCGTGACGGGAACGGGCAGCAAGGGCACGCTGATCTGTGAGACAAGCGCCAGACCGAAGCTGCCGAAAACAACCAGAACAGCATCGCGCCAGATCCGGTGCACCGGCCAGAGTGCCTGCACAACGGAAGTCGAAATATTCATGGATTCTGCTCCTTATTGATGGGTATCACGAGGGAATGGAGCGGGCGATGGGGATCGAACCCACGACATTCAGCTTGGGAAGCTGACGTTCTGCCACTGAACTACGCCCGCCTTCCGCTTCCAAGCGAAACCGCCCCGCAAGACCTGTCCTCGCATACTCCAGTATACCCGCCGCCCGGCGGGAGTGCCATATGTGTGTTTGCACAGGCAAACAAAGGCGCGTCCAGTGCGGTGATACTCGCGGTTCTGATCCATGCCTCATCTTCGCCTACAGGCATTACCATCGATCCGAAAAAGACACCCGTGAATATCTGGCGAACAGAAAAATCGATCAGAATTCCCGCCGCCGGAACGGGCGGCAATGAAGACAGGCATGTCAGCAACAACGGCACAACCCTCGCGGAAAAGCAACACACACGATCGCCGAAAAACGAACACGCAAAAAGAGCCTCGGAAAGCAGGAAACCCGAAGGGCACCCCGCCTACAGGAAACTCTGCGGGTCAACATCAAGCGCGACCCTCACGCCCCGTGGCGGCGTCACCCGGTTGCGCCAGGCAGCCACCGCAGGCTGCATCCGGACCCCGCGGGGGGCAGCGGCAAGCAGACGCCAGCGCCACAGCGCCCGCAGCCGGGCGAACGGGGCCGGGGCCGGGCCGTACAACCGTATCCCGGCCGCCTCCAGCGTTCCCCCGGCCGCGGCCAGATCGGTCGCGGTCCTGCGGACATCCGCCGCATTGATCCCCGATACAATCACCGCCACATAGTGCCCGTAAGGCGGTGCCCCCGCCTCCCGCCGCTCCGCCTCAATCTGCGCCAGAAACGCTTCCTCATCACCGGCAAGGATGGCTTGGATGACCGAATGTTCCGGATCGGCCGTCTGCAGCAGGGCTCGCGAGGTGCCGCCGACACGTCCTGCACGACCGGTCACCTGACGCACAACCTGAAACGTCCGCTCGCCGGCGCGCAGATCCGCGCCCCGCAGGCAAAGATCGGTGTCGATCACGCCCACGAGTGCGAGATTGGGGAAATTGTGCCCCTTGGCCACAATCTGGGTGCCGATCACAATGTCGACCTCACCCTGTTCGATCGCCGCGAGTTCCTTCAGAAGGGCTTCGCCACCCCCTATCGTGTCGCTCGACAGCACCGCCTGCCTCGCTTCGGGAAACCGGGTCGCTACCTCCTCGGCAATGCGCTCGACGCCCGGACCACAGGCAGCCAGACTGTTCGGTGCACCACATTCCGGACAGTGGACGGGCGCAGGTTCGGTCCGCCCGCATTGATGGCAACGCAACGCGGACGAACCATGGTGCAGCACCAGCCAGGCATCGCAGTCGGGACAGCCCAGCCGATGGCCGCAATTGCGGCAAAGCATCAGGGGCGCGTAGCCCCGGCGGTTGAGGAACAGCAGTGCCTGCCGGCTTTCTTCGAGGGTTTCGCGGATCGCCTCCACCAGCGGCGGAGCGAGCCAGCAGCGCGGCTCCGGCCGGTGCTGCCGCAGATCAAGAGCACGCACTTCCGGCAGCACAGCACCGCCATAGCGCTCGGGCAGGCGCAACCGCCGGTAGCGGCCGCGGCACACATTCGCGTAGGTCTCGAGCGACGGCGTCGCGGTCGCCAGCACCACCGGTGCCGCCGCTGCCTGCGCCCGCAGCACGGCCATGTCGCGGGCGTGGTAGAGGACGCCGTCTTCCTGCTTGTAGCTCGTATCGTGCTCCTCATCGACGATGACCAGGCCCAGATTCTGAAACGGCAGAAACAGCGCCGAGCGGGCTCCGACCACGATCCGTGCCTCCCCTCGGGCCACCATCTGCCAGACCCGCCTGCGTGCCGCCAGGCCAAGCCGCGAATGCCAGACCGCCGGGGTGGCCCCAAAGCGCGCTTCCAGCCGCCGGACAAATTGCGTGGTGAGCGCAATCTCCGGCAGCAGTACAAGAGTCTGCCGACCGGCCGCCAGATTGGCGGCCACCGCCTCAAGATAGACCTCGGTCTTTCCGGAACCGGTGACGCCCTGCAACAGGATGGTCTCGAATCCGCCCGCCTCGACCGCACCGACAAGTTCCCCGGCCGCCTTGCCCTGGGCAGGTTCGAGCACCGCCGGTACCGGTGACAGGCTTTCGAAACTTCCAGCGGAAGTCAGATCGGCGGCAACCGCTTCCAGCATGCCGGCACGCACCATGCCCGTGACCACCGCCACCGAGCAATCAGCCCGCCGGGCAAGCTCGGCCGCCGATAGCGGCCCGACTCCCGCGGCCTCCACGGCATCCAGCGCCCGCATCCGCGCCTCCGTCATGCGCGCCGGCATCGGACCGGGACGACGGGCGAATCGCAGGGCCGACCGGGACTCCTCCAGCCAGCGGCGATGCAGCGACAGTGAAAGCATCGTTCCGAGCGGAGTCAGCGTGTAGGCGGCCGCGCGGTGCAGGAAATTGCGCAGTTCCTCGCTCATCGGAGGCAGATCGATCCGCGCCCGCGCAGCCCGAATCTTCGAGGGGGGCGTCTTGCCACTCCCCGGCCCCCAGACCACACCCACCTCCTCCCCGCCACGAAGCGGCACGCGCAGATACTCGCCGGGCACCAGCGACGGGTCGCAGTCGGGCGGCGGCAGATAGTCGAAAGGCCCTGGCACCGGTCGTGGCAGGAGGACGGCGACCGCCTCGCCCGCTCCGAATTTCTTCACCGGCACGCTCCCGCCTTGCAGACCGGCTCCGGCACCGCTATTTCTCGGGGAGTCGACCGACCTCCCTGCAGGTTGCCACCGCGCGAATTGACACCCATGAAACTATTTCTCGACACTGCCAATATCGAGGAGATCCGGCGTTTCACGCCGAGCGGACTGGTGGATGGTGTCACGACCAACCCTTCCCTGGTGCGGAAATCCGGCCGCAATTTCGACCAGGTCCTGCGCGAGATCTGCGCCGAAGTACCGGGACCGGTGAGTGCCGAAGTTGTTGCCATCGACGCTAACGGGATGGTTGCCGAAGGCGAAAAACTGGCTGCGGTCGCTCCCAATATCGTCATCAAGGTCCCCCTGACCTGGGACGGACTCGAAGCCTGCCGCCGGCTTGCAACGGATGGCCACAGCGTCAACGTTACCCTCTGCTTCTCTGCCGCCCAGGCACTTCTTGCCGCCAAATCCCGTGCAACCTTCATATCGCCTTTTATCGGCCGGCTGGATGATATTGGCCTCGACGGCATGGAGCTGGTCGCGGATATCCGGGAGATCTATGACGTGCACGGCTTCGAAACCCAAATTCTGGTGGCCTCGGTGCGTTCGCCCGGCCATGTGGCAGAGGCCGCCCGGCTCGGGGCCGACGCCGCCACACTGCCCCCGAACATACTCCGGATGCTGGCCGCCCACCCTCTGACCGACAAGGGGCTGGCAGCCTTCCTCGCCGACTGGGCGGAAACCGGCCAGAATATCTAAAGGGCGAAACCCGGCTTGCCCGCCACCGATCCACATGCACTGCTCGCCGACTGGCTGCAATATCTCCGTGCGGTCGGCGGCATGAGCCCACGGACCCTCGAAGCCTACCGGCGGGATGTGCGGGGTTATCTTGATTTTCTGACCCAGCATCTGGGTGAGCCGCCAGAGCTCGGAGGGGAGCGGGTTGCGGATCTCCGCGCATGGATGGCCGCCGAACGGCGCCGGGGCCTTGGCGCGGCGAGCCTCCAGCGGCGCCTGTCGGCACTGCGCGGCTTCTATCGCTGGCTCAGCGAAACCGCGGGAATCGACGGGTCTGCGGTCGCCGCCCTCCATGGCCCCCGCAACCGGCCCCCCCTGCCCCGACCCGTCAGCGAGACCGAGGCCGCGGCCATGATCGAAGTGACCGACCGCGGAATCGATTCGTGGATTGCCGCGCGCGATGCGGCGGTGCTCACTCTCCTCTATGGCTGCGGCCTTCGCATCTCCGAGGCCCTTGCGCTCCGCGGGCGCGATGCGCCCCTGCCGGAAACCCTCCGCATCGTCGGCAAGGGCGACAAGGAGCGGATTGTGCCGGTGCTGCCGGTCGTCCGCGCGGCCGTGGACGCCTATCTCGAGCTCTGCCCGCATCCGCGGGAGGCAGCCGGCCCCCTCTTCCGGGGTGTTCGCGGCGGGCCGCTCGGCCCCCGTGCCGTTCAGGGTTCCGTCGCCGCCCTCCGCCGGCGGCTCGGCCTGCCCGCCTCGGCCACCCCGCACGCACTGAGACACAGTTTTGCCACCCATCTGCTTGATGCCGGCGGCGATCTGCGCGCCATCCAGGAATTGCTGGGCCATGCCTCGCTCGCCTCCACGCAACGCTACACAACGGTGGAAACAGCGCAGCTACTCGAAGCCTATGAGCGCGCCCATCCCAGTGCCCGACGAGAAGTCTAGATATGGAGGCTGATCAAGCAGCCGCCGTCCAGGCCCGACAGAAATACACAGGAAAACACAATGACTGAAGCCCGAAAACCCCCGCCTGACGCAGGGTGCAACCGGGCCAAAGCCGAAGGAGACTTCCTTGCGCTGGCTGCAGGTGACGCTTTGGGTTGGCCCCAAGAGTTCGACTGGGAGCGGGTCCGTCCCAAGAATCCTCCTGTCTCAGCAAACTTCTATGAGTGGGCGCGTCTGTGCGATGGATGGTTCGGCCCCCAGGAGGTCATTCGTGCCGGCGAGTACAGCGATGCCAATCATGCATGCTTGCGGACGTTGATTCGGCCCTTCTGGAAACCCAACTGTTGCAGAGCATCAGCATCTCCCGCCAGGGCCGCATGAACCACCTGTCGATCAATCACAGCTAGAGCACGGACGGATGGGCTTCTCCTGCGGCTTGATCGGCCTGCCGAATGTCGGCAAATCGACGCTGTTCAACGCGGTCACCCGCACGGCCCAGGCGGCCGTCGCGAATTATCCGTTTTGCACGATCGAGCCCAACATCGCAGAGGTGCCGGTACCTGACGACCGGCTCGGGCCGATTGCCGAAGCCGCGGGCACCACGCGGATCGTGCCGACCAAACTCGGCTTCGTCGATATCGCCGGGCTGGTTCGGGGGGCTTCGAAGGGAGAGGGTCTCGGCAACCGCTTCCTCTCCCAGATCCGTGAGGTCGACGCCATCACCCATGTCGTGCGCTGCTTCGCCGATACCGGAATCACCCATGTCGACGGCGCCGTCGATCCCATTCGTGATCTCGAGACCATTGCCACCGAACTCATGCTCGCCGATCTCGAACGCGCCGAGGGCCATCTCGAGGCACTCGCCCGCAAGATCCGCGCCGGTGACCGGGAGGGCCGCGACCGCGCCCGGCTGCTGGAAGCCGCCCAAGCCGAGCTCGCAGCAGGCCGACCGGCGCGCCGCGCCGACATCCCCGAGACCGAGCGCGACCGGTTCCACAGTCTCGGCCTGCTGACCGCAAAGCCGATGCTGTATGTCGCCAATGTCGAGGACGATGCGGCCGCGGACGGCAACGCAGCCAGCCGGCAGCTGACCGAGGTCGCGGCGGCCGAAGGCGTGCCCTGTATCGTCGTCGCCGCGTCCTTCGAAGCCGAGATTGCAAGCTTCGAGGATGCCGATCGCACGGGCTTGATCCAGGATGCGGGGCTGGCGGAATCCGGCCTCGACCGACTGGCCCGGACCGGCTACGGGGCGCTGGAACTGATCACCTACTTTACCGCCGGCCCGAAAGAGGTCTGTGCCCGTACGCTCCGCCGTGGAGCCACTTCGCTCGAAGCCGCCGGCCGCATCCACACGGATTTCGCGCGCGGCTTCATCCGCGCCGAGGTCATTCCCTGGGAGGAGTATGTGGAACTCGGCAGCGAGGTCGCGGCCCGTGATGCGGGACGCATCCGCGCCGAAGGACGGGACTATGCGGTTGCCGACGGAGACGTGATTCGCTTCCGTTTCAATACCTGATCCGGACCGGTCAGCGGACGAACCGCCAGAGTTCCTCAAACCGCTTCTGGAACGCCGTCTCCGCCTCGGCGGCCGGGAGCGGTGCCAGTTTTATGTCGCGGAGCATCGCCAGGCGCGGCCGGCCCCAATTGCGCGCGGCCTCCGCCCGACCATAGCCGGCGAGCTGGGTGCCCTCGACATAGGCCGCCGCCCGGTCCGAGCGTTTCACCAACTCGGCGATCCCTGCCGGCAATGCACGCGGCAATCCGAATCGCTGGTGGATGGCATCCTGAAGGCGTGCCTCAAGCTCGGCCTGGGTCTTGCCGACCTCCTTCTTCAGCGGCCCCAACATGTCGCCCAGCACATATTCCGGGCCGTCATGCAGAAGTGCGGCCAGCTGCCAGCGCGACGACAGCCCGGAGCGATAGGCACTCGCGATCCGCTCGACGAGCAGCGAATGCTCGGCCACCGACATCGGCCATTTTCCGGTGGTCTGGCCGTTCCAGCGCGCGGTCCGCGCCAGCCCGTGGGCGATGTCCACGATTTCGATATCGAGGGGCGATGGATCAACCAGATTGAGCCTGCGGCCGCTCATCAGCATGCGCTGCCATGCCGTCATCACGTCCTCTCCATCGCTGACAGCGGCCGGATGCTTCCGCATGTATCTGCCACCCCCGGTGATGTGCTATAGCACGCATCCGCCAGAGCGAACCTCACATCCTGGAGGGAATAATGGATATATCAGACCGCTACGCCGTTCGTGATCTCGGCCTCGCCGAGCGCGGCAGGCGCGAAATCGACCTCGCCGAGGGCGAGATGCCGGGCCTGATGGCCTGCCGTGAGGAATTTGCGGCCGCGCAGCCCCTGGCCGGCATGCGGATTGCGGGCTGCCTGCACATGACCCTCCAGACCGCGGTGCTGATCCGTACCCTGGAGGCACTCGGGGCCCGGGTGCGCTGGGCCTCGTGCAATGTGTTCTCGACCCAGGACCAGGCAGCGGCGGCGATCGCCGAGGCAGGAACGCCACTGTTCGCCTTCAAGGGGGAAACCCTTGCCCAATACTGGGCGTATGTCGATCGCATTTTTGACTGGGAGAACGGGGAGTCCGCCAATTCGATCCTCGACGATGGCGGCGACGCCACACTCTATGTGCTGCTGGGCACAAAAGCGGAGGCCGACCCGTCCGCGCTTGAAGGCCTGCACTCCGAGGAAGAGCGCGCCCTGGCGGCGCAGATCCGCACGCGCATCGAGACCGGCCCGCCAGGCTGGTTCGCAACCGTACGCGACAGCGTACGCGGAGTCACCGAAGAAACGACCACGGGCGTGAACCGCCTGCGCCGCTTTGCAGAGCGCGGAGAGCTACCGTTCCCCGCCATCGACGTGAACAGTTCGGTCACCAAGCAGAAATTCGACAACCTCTATGGCTGCCGGGAAAGTCTGATCGACGGAATCCGGCGTGCGACCGAGCTGATGATCGCCGGCAAGGTGGCGGTTGTCGCCGGTTTTGGCGATGTCGGCAAGGGCTCCGCCTCCTCGCTGCGCGCCGCCGGCGCCCGTGTCATCGTTACCGAAATCGACCCGATCTGCGCGCTGCAGGCAGCCCTTGAGGGCTATGCGGTGCGAACCATGGAAACGGCCGCACCGCTCGGCGATATCTTTGTCACCGCCACCGGCAACCGGGACGTGATCACCATCGACCACATGCGGGAGATGAAGGACCGCGCGGTGATCTGCAATATCGGGCATTTCGACAACGAAATTCAGGTCGAGGGAATGCGCAATTTCACCTGGCAGAACATCAAGCCGCAGGTCGACGAGGTCACGCTGCCCGACGGCAAGCGAATCCTGCTGCTGGCCGAAGGAAGGCTGGTGAATCTCGGCTGTGCGACCGGACATCCGAGTTTCGTGATGTCGGCCAGTTTCACCAACCAGGTTCTCGCGCAGATCGAAATCGCGACCCGGCCAGAGGCGTATTCGAATTCTGTCTATGTGTTGCCCAAGCCTCTGGACGAGAAGGTCGCACGGCTGCATCTCGGCAAACTGGGTGTGCAGCTCACCACCCTCACCGAGGCGCAATGCGAATATCTCGGTGTACCGGCCGCCGGACCGTACAAGACCGACCACTACCGCTACTAGCCCGCCTGCCCCGGGCAGGAAGCCCCGCATCCGAATCCTCGACCGGGATGGACGCATGCTGTGTTGCCCCGGCAGGGGCCGTCCGGTCCCACAGAAACCGTCCCCCGCGCCGCAGAAATTTCGGGATATAGTGGACGTTCTCCTCAGCAACCGATTTGGAGCCCTGAAATGCTCGAACAACCACAAGCACTGAATGAAACCGTCGCAGAAGAGATGGTTCTCGGACTCGCAAGACGAATTGATGAACATGTTGAAACCCATCTCCAAAATGCTTTCATCCAACGAACAGGCATTGCTCGAAATCGGATTTTTCGGATCAAAGACAAGCTAAAAAGCCCAGATATAAAACAGGAAATCCGGTTTTCGATTCCCGAACTTGCACGAATCGCCAAAGAATTGCGTTACATGACCCTGACCGGATTCATCGAGGAAGTGGAAAGCGAAGCGCTCCGCAAGCTCGACCGGCACACCAATGAGACCCTCAAGCGGCGCCGGGCGATCGAGCTCGCGGCGATGTTTCTGAAACTCTCGGAAAGCGAAATGGAGCAGATTCGGACCGCCCTGGAATTGGTCTCCGCCCCTCCCGCATAGCCTCATACACTCCGCTAAGGGCAGCGATCTTGGGGGGTTTTGCAAGTTCCCGATTCGTCCCTGTTGCGGAGGATGGCCAAATATCGGTAGCCTTCGGCCACTCCCGCCAGGTGGCCAGCGCATCGGATGTCGGTGTTGTGGTTACTTGGCATTCAATTGAGAACAACTTGTAAAAGCACAATAATGCACCTGTTTTGTTTCAGTTCATTGAAACACTACTTGGCATCTTGCGTGTATTCAGGTCAGGCTGGAGATCGCCGCTAATGAGAATTCGTGCACTGCCACATGCGAAAATTTCCGTGTCCTGCACAGGGTTCCGGCAGTGCCTTCATGTGCGGATTCAGCGAATCAGGACAACCGACAGATGCGGGCGATGACGACGGTAGATTACGGTAGCGGCCGGACAGAACCGGTGCCCGATTCGGCCGTGCCGCCGCCACCCGGTCTATGGCCCCACATCTGCGCCCAGCTCCACAAGGAGCTGGGAGAAAGTGCCACCCGCGAATGGCTCCCACACACACAACTGGAGCGAATCGACGGCTATGAGGCCATCCTCTCGCTGCCCACGAAATACATCCTCAACAGCGTGCGGGCGCGTTTCGGGAGCGACATCCGTGCGGAGATTATCAGACATCTGCCCGAAATCGAGTCGGTCACCCTGATGGTCAGAGCGGACGAGCGACCATCCTCCCCACCAGGCTGGAAAACGGCGCCAGCACACTCTCCGACTTCCCCAGACCGTTTCATTTTCGACAGCGAACTTACCTTCGACAATTTCCTGTGCTGCGACAGCAACCGACTCGCCCACCAGTGTGCGTCCGAATTCGCCCGATTTTCCTCCCCTCCCGCCTTCAACCCGCTGTTCCTGCACAGTCCCATAGGCACCGGCAAGACCCACCTGCTGTACGCGATCGGCCAGCAATTCCAGATGCAGCATCCGGAGGCCCGGATTCTTGCGCTCTCCGCCGAGCAATTCACCCATCGCTTCGTGCGCGCGCTCCGCGACAACACCCCCATGGCGTTCAAGGAGCAACTGCGCAGCGTCGATCTGCTGCTGGTCGATGATCTGCAGTTCCTGGACGGAAAATCCGGCATCGAGCAGGAATTCCTGCACACGCTCAACGAGCTCATCACGAAAGGACGGCGGGTCGCAGTCACCGCGGACCGGGCACCCGGGGATATCAAGGGATTCGGCCCACGGATTCGCAGCCTCCTCGCCGGCGGCCTGGTCGCCGCCATCTCCACGGCCAGCGGGGGGCTACGCCTCGATTTTCTCCGCGCCCAGGTGACCCAAGCCCAATCCCGCCATCCGGGACTCGAATGCACGGACACGGCCCTGAAATTCCTTGCCGAGCAGCTGCCCACAAATCTCCGCGAGCTGAACGGGGCCATCAACCGCCTGGTCGCGGAGGCGCTCCTCATCCAGGCTCCGATCACGAAGGAACTTGCAGAAGACCGGCTGCAGGACGTCCTGCGTGCTTCCCGCCGTCGGCCCACAGCCGACAGCATCCGCAAATTCGTCGCCAATTATTACGACCTCCGGGAGTCGGATCTGACCTCGAAATCGCGCCGCCGCGAAACCGCCCGACCACGCCAGATCGCCATGTATCTGACCCGTCGATTCACGGATAGTTCCCTGGCCGAGATCGGAGCCGCATACGGCAAACGCGACCATTCGACGGTCCTGTATGCAGCCCGGAAGATCGAGGCACTCCGTGGCACCAACCCCGCCCTGGATGACCAGATCCGCGAAATGGAGCGCATCTTCGGAGGCTGAAAGCGATTGGACGACCGCCGGAGAGACCGCTATCCTGCATCGAATCGCATTTCGCGAACCCACAATTTTCCCCGAATCGACTACCCCGAGCCCACCATGAAACTCTCCATGAACCAGCAGGACCTCCAGCGTGCTGCCGACCGTGCGCACAGCATCATCCAGAGCAGTGTCCCCAATAACTACGAAAAATACATGCTGCTTGAAGCTTCCGAGAACCTGCTTTCGCTCCGTACCACTTCCGACACGACCGAGGTCGTGGCCACATGTCCCGCCGAAGTGGCAGAGCCGGGGAGTGCCCTCGTCGATGGAGATGCCTTTCACCGCATCGCCCGCCGCAGCCCGCCGGATTCGTCGATTGACATCAGTACCAATAGCGAGGCCAAGAAATCGGAAACCGGCCCGGGGTCCAGACTCCTGATCCAGGCGGGACGGACGAATTTCGATATTTCCGTGCATCCCAAGGAAGGGTTTCCCGAGCCCTCCAAGCAGGACTTCGAAAATGCGTTCCGGGTGCAGGGTAGCGAACTGATCCGGATCATCGAAAAGACCCGCCATGCCGCCGAATCCTCAACCGACCAGCGTTTTTATCTGACCGGCATCTACCTCCACATCACGCCCGGGGGGGAAGGCGAAGCGCGGCGGCTTGCAGCCGTCGCGACCGACGGCCGTCGCCTCGCCTACGCATCGTTTCCGGCCCCCGCCGATTGCGAGGGAGAGCCGGGACTGATCATGCCCCAAACCCTGGCCCGAGCGCTTGTCAGCCATCTCGATCCAGAGGAGGAGGTAACGGTGGCGACCGACGAAAACCGCGTGCGTTTTTCCGCACGGAATTACACACTCTCCCTGGTGGCCATCGAAGGCACCTATCCCGATTACCCGCGAGTCATCCCGGAAGGTGGAAAGATCGAGATCGACCTCCATGTGGGAAATTTCAGGACATCCCTCGATCGGGTAACGGCCATCTCCGAGGATGATGAACGCGTGAAGATCCTCGGCGATTCCAAATCTGTCCGGCTGTCCGTCCGGACCGTGACCTCTGAGTCCGAAGACACGGTCGCAGACTGCATCGCCAGCCAGAAAGCCGAAATCGCCACCAACGCACGACATCTGCACGACATTCTCGGTCAGATCGAAGGCGACCGGATCATTCTGCAGGTCATTGACGACCGCTCTCCATGCATCCTCGCGGAGCAGGTCGGGGAGCTCGTTACCAAATTCGTGGTCATGCCATATCGGACCTGATGCAGGACTGCGGTCCCGCGACAGCCACCATCTCCGCGCTCGATCTCACCGGCTTTCGCTCGCATGCGCACACCCGCCTGAATTGCGGTGCTGTCCCGGCCGTCGTCCTGATCGGGGCCAATGGCAGCGGCAAGACAAGCGTGCTGGAGGCCATCTCGATGTTCAGCCCGGGGCGCGGATTGCGGGGCTGTCCGGCCCGGGAAGCCATCCGGCAGGCGGATGGCAGCGTCGGGTGGCATGTCCGTGCCAAACTGGCCGGCGACATCCCCATGGTGCTTGAGGCCCGCCTCGCTCCCACCCGGGAGCGCGCCCGGGCGGCACTGATCGACGGCAACCCCGTCTCCCGCGCTCGGGTCGGCGAAGCCCTCCGCATGTTCTGGCTGACCCCTGCCTCCGAACGGGTCTGGGTGGATGCCGCCGCCGAACGGCGCCGCCTTCTCGACCGCATCGTCACCGCCTTCCATCCCGAGCATGCGCCGGAATCCGCCCGCTACGAGCGTGCCATGCGCGAGCGCAACGCATTGCTCCGGGACGGCCCTCCGGACGGGAGCTGGCTCGGTGCGCTGGAAGCCCGCATGGCCGGCTCCGGGGCGGCGATTTCCGGCCGCCGGGCGGCCGTTCTGGAGCGCCTGCAGGCGCCGACAGCCACCAGCCCCGTGCTCCCGGAAGCTGATTTTGCTATCATCGGAGCACGGCGCCGGGGGATGCCGGAGGATGCCTCATGGGCGGACCCCGGAAACAACGAAATCTGGACCGAGGAAGAACTTCTGAGCGCCCTGAGAGCCGGGCGGCCGCATGACATTGCCGCGGGGCGCACTCTCGAGGGGCCGCACCGCATCGATCTCTCGGCCCGCCTGCGGCGCACCGGAACGCCGCTTCGGGCGGCCTCCTCCGGAGAGCAAAAAGGAGTTCTGCTCGGCCTGGTTTTGCTCGCCGCACGCATCCTGGCAGAGGAGACGGCGACCGCCCTTCTGCTGGATGAGGTCGCCGCCCACCTGGACACGGTGCAGCAGCAAGCGGTGTGTGAGGAAATTCTTGGCTGTGGCGCCCAGGTCTGGCTGACCGGCACGCATCCGGAAGTGTTCGCCGGGATCGGCGGGGCCGCCATGTGGTTTGAGATCGCACGGGATGCGGAGGGAATATCGCAAGCCGGGCCCATGCGGCCGTTGGAAGCACGGAGAGAACAATGACTAGTGGTACAAACGGCCCGGAGGCCGTCAATGAGAACGGATTGGGTGCCGACGACATTGAGGTGTTGCGCGGGCTGGAACCGGTGCGCAAGCGACCCGGCATGTTCATCGGCGACACCGATGACGGCACCGGCCTCCACCACATGGTCTACGAGGTGGTCGACAACGCCATTGACGAATCGCTGCAAGGGAACTGCGATCGGATCGACGTGACGCTGCACGCCGACGGGGCCGTCACCGTGCTCGACAACGGCCGTGGCATTCCCACCGGCATCCACGAAGAAGAGGGCATCCCCGCGGCCGAGCTGATCATGACCCGCTTGCATGCCGGCTCCAAATTTGACCAGAAGCGGAGCGGAGCCACCGGCGGCCTGCACGGAGTCGGGGTCTCCGTGGTCAATGCTCTTTCCAGCCGACTCGAGCTCGATATCTGGCGCGACGGCAAGCATCACCAGGCGCGCTTTGAGCGGGGCGATCCTGTCGAAAAGCTGCACGAAGTCGGCGAGGCCGACGGCCGGCGGGGCACGCAGGTAAGCTTTCTTTCCGACCACGAAATCTTTGGAAATCTCGACTACGACCGCAACACCCTTGAAAACCGCCTGCGCGAACTTGCCTTCCTCAACGAGAACATCCACATCACGCTGACCGACGAGCGCAGCGGCACGCCCGAAACCACAGAACTGGGAAACAAGGGCGGACTGCAGTCTTTCGTCCGTCATGTCGACCGTTTCCGCGAACCCCTGTTTCCCGATCCGATCACGGTGCGCGGCGAGCACGAGGGAATCCTCGTCCAAGCCGCCCTGTGGTGGAATCGCGGCTACCAGGAAAACATTCTCTGCTTCACCAACAACATTCCGCAACGCGACGGAGGCACACATCTGGCCGGATTCCGCAATTCGCTGACGAGGGTGGTGAAAAATTATTCCGACAGCCACGCCCTCATGCGCAAGAGCAAGGTCTCGCTGACCGGCGACGATGCCCGCGAAGGACTGAGCTGCGTGCTTGCGGTACGGGTGCCGGACCCGAAATTCTCCGGCCAGACAAAGGAAAAACTGGTCTCTTCCGAGGTACGCGCCCCGGTCGAGCAAATTGTCCATGCGGCCCTCCGCGAGTGGTTCGAAGAGAACCCGAAGCCGGCACTCGAGGTGATGAAGAAAGTTGTCGAGGCCGGGCTGTCACGAGAAGCGGCGCGCAAGGCTCGCGAGCTCACCCGACGCAAGGGGGCCATGGATATTGCCTCCCTGCCCGGCAAACTGGCGGACTGCCAGGAACGTGACCCGGCACTGAGCGAGCTGTTTCTGGTCGAGGGCGACTCCGCCGGCGGCTCCGCCAAGCAGGGCCGCAACCGGGCGAACCAGGCGGTGCTGCCCCTGCGGGGCAAGATCCTGAATGTCGAGCGTGCCCGGCTCGACAAGGTGCTTTCCAATCAGGAGATCGGGACGCTGATCACAGCCCTCGGCGCCGGCATCGGCCGTGATGAGCTGGACATCAACAAGCTCCGCTACCACAAGGTCGTGATCATGACCGACGCCGATATCGACGGCGCCCATATCCGCACCCTGCTACTCACCTTCTTCTACCGGCAGATGCCGCAGCTGATCGAGAACGGGTATCTCTATATCGCCCAACCGCCCCTCTACAAGGTCACACGCGGCCGTTCCGAAGTGTATGTCCTGGACCCGGAGGAACTCGAGATGCATATGCTCCAGGTCGGCGCGCAAGGAGCGACACTGACACTTGGTGACGGTTCACTCCGCACCGGGGACGAGCTCTGGCGGGTCATCGAGGAGGCGCACCGGGCTACTCGATATATCGAACCATTCTGCCTCCACCATCCGGCCTCGATCATCGAGCAGGCGGCCGTCGCCGGCCTGTTTGCCGGCCTCACCGGCCGCAACCTGCCTACGCCGGAGGCCGCCGACGCCGTAGCCGCACGCCTGAATGCCTACGCCACTGCCAGCGAGCGGGGCTGGACCGCGCATACCCACGAAAACGGTGCCGTAGAACTGGCGCGCGAAGTCCGGGGCGTAAACGAGAGGCACCATCTTGCCCCCCCCACCTTTCTGCGTGCCGAAGCCGAGCGGCTCGGAAAACTGTCGGGGCAGCTCGCCACCGTCTACGCCCGACCGGCGGTCTACCAGCGCAAGGATACGGAAGTGCCCGTGAACGGCCCGCTCCAGTTGCTCAAAGCCGTCTTCGGAGAAGGCGGCAAAGGCACCGAACTCCAGCGCTACAAGGGGCTGGGGGAGATGAATCCCGAGCAGCTCTGGGAGACCACCCTGGACCCGGAGGCGCGCACCCTGCTCCGCGTCAACACCGGCAACGGCACCGAGGCCAACGAAGTTTTTGAGCAACTGATGGGCGAGACGGTCGAAAGCCGCCGGGTCTTCATCAGCGAGCACGCACTCGATGTGGCCAATCTCGACGCCTGAGAAGCCTGTCAGGCAATCCTCGGCAGACTCTCATGGGTATGCGCCGGCGGCGGGGACGGCAGGGTCCATTCCAGGGTATCGGCTCCCTCCCCCCAGGGATTGGCCGGACAGCGCCGGCCATAGACGAGGGTCCAGAACACAATGCCGATGAACAGAAGGAACGAGAAACCGGAAAGGAATGCGCCCATTGAGGAGATGTAATTCCAGCCCGCGAATGCCTCCGGATAGTCGATATAGCGCCGCGGCATGCCGGCCAGACCGGAAAAATGCATCGGGAAGAACGTGATGTTGACGCCAAGAAACATCAGCCAGAACTGGATCTTTCCAGCCAACTCCGGATATTGCCGACCCGACATTTTCCCGATCCAGTAATACACGCCGCTGAAAATGCAGAACACGGCGCCGATCGACATCACATAGTGGAAATGGGCGACGACGTAGTAGCTGTCATGCAGCTGGCGATCGAGGCCGGCCTGGGCAAGGACGATGCCCGTCACCCCTCCGAAGGTGAACAGCACCAGAAATCCGACCGCGTAGAGCATCGGCGTTCGGAATTCGATCGAGCCGCCCCACATGGTGGCAATCCAGGAAAATATCTTGATCCCGGTCGGCACGGCGATCACCATCGTCGCCAGCATGAAATAGGCCTGTGTCCCCGGACCGATCCCGACCGTATACATGTGATGCGCCCAGACCACGAAGCCGAGCGCTGCGATCCCGACCATTGCATAGACCATGCCGAGATAGCCGAAAATGGGTTTCTTCGAGAAGGTGGAGATCACATGGCTGACAATCCCGAAACCCGGAACGATGACGATATAGACCTCGGGATGCCCGAAGAACCAGAGCAGATGCTGGTAGAGGATGGGATCGCCACCGCCGGCAGGGTCGAAGAATGCCGTGCCAAAGTTCCGGTCCGTCAACAACATGGTGACGGCCCCCGCCAGGACCGGCAGGGCAAGCAGGATCATGAACGCGGTGACGAAGATCGACCAGGCGAACAGCGGCGTCTTGTGCAGGGTCATTCCGGGCGCACGCATGTTGAGAAATGTGGTGATCATGTTGATCGCGCCGAGAATTGAAGAGGCCCCCGAAAGATGGACCGCGAAAATCGCGAAATCCATGGCCATCCCGGGGCTTCCATAGGTGGAAAGCGGGGCATACAGCACCCAGCCCACTCCCACACCGCCATCGACCAGAACGGCGATGACCGCAAAGCTGGTGCCGGCCAGAAACAGCCAGTAGCTGAGATTGTTCAGGCGCGGAAACGCCATGTCCGGAGCGCCGATCATCAGCGGCATGAAGTAGTTGCCAAAACCGCCGAACAATGCCGGGATCACGACAAAAAACATCATCAGGATGCCATGCCCGGTGACCAGCACGTTCCAGAGATGGCCGTTCGGCGTTCCATCCTCGTCGAGCATGAACTGGACGCCGGGCTCCATGAGCTCCAGGCGCATATACATGCTGAAGGCAATGGCGATGAACCCGGCGACGGAAGCCGTCAGCAGGTAGAGAATCCCGATATCCTTGTGGTTGGTCGAGCAAAGCCAGCGGGTAAAGAAGCCGAGCCGCTCCTCATGGTGCCCGCCCTGTGCGACTGCCTCAACCATATGGATGCTCCCCCCTGCAAATCGCTACATTATGTGGCGGACGCCGCCATCGGGCAAGCCGAAACCTCATCAAGGCCGAGTGCCGCGCCAAAATGCCGCGCCAGTGCGGCATCCAATTCTTCCCGTCCGGCGCGGCAGCCGAGTGCCCGCAGGCTGGTCACACCATGTCCGCGGATTCCGCAAGGCACGACACCGGAAAACCGGGTCAGGTCAGGATCTACATTGATGGCGATCCCATGCGTTGCAACCCAGCGCCGGATGCGCAGCCCGAGTGCCGCGATCTTCTCTTCGCACCCGTGATGAACCGCCCAGACTCCCGGCCGCCCCGCCCGGCGCTCGCCCGCCACGCCCAGCTCGGCCAGAGCCCGGATCACCCATTCTTCGAGTGACCAGACAAAGTGCCGCACATCGCCGCCACGGCGGCCGACATCCAGCACCACATAGGCGATCCGCTGGCCCGGCCCGTGATAGGTATGCCGCCCCCCACGCCCGGTCTGGATGACCGGCAGCCCCCCCGCTTCGAGCATCTCCTCAGGTACGGCGCTGGTCCCGGCGGTGTAGAGCGGTGGATGCTCCAGCAGCCACACCAGCTCGGGGGCGGTAGCATGCCGCACCGCATCAGCCCGGGCTTCCATGACCTCCATCGCCTCCCGATAGCCGACCGCAGTCGGCGAAATTCTCCATTCGGTCACGGTGTCCCCGCCTCCTGGAAAGTGCTAAACTCCGCAACGATGCGGCCGTGGCGGAATTGGTAGACGCGCAGCGTTGAGGTCGCTGTGGGCTTTGCCCGTGGAAGTTCGAGTCTTCTCGGCCGCACCAGGACACCATTTCCGTGCCGAAGCAACGTGGCTAGGCGGCCGCGTCCACCGCTTCGGTGCTCTGGGTCCATGCACGGATTGCCCGCAGAGAGGCATAGCCGAAGCCCTGCGGATCGCCGGCAATCACATCAAAGGGCGAACCCGGCTCGCCGAGATCCGAAAGCACGATGACCGCGCCGGTGAAATCCTCATCCCGCGTCACCGGGGTCGGCACCGCAATCACAGGAATCCCGGCCGCCCGCGCCGCCACCACCCCACGTCCCGAATCCTCGATCACCACCGCCTCCTCGGGTGCGATGCGCAGCAGGCGAATGACTTCCAAATAGCCCTCCGGGTCCGGTTTCGCCCGTGTTACATCCGCGCCCGAAACCACGGCACTGAACCAGTTGAGTGCCTCGAAGCCAAGCGCATTGATGATCAGAATCTCGAACGTCTGCAATTGCGAGGTCGTGCAGGCGGCGAGTTTGACGCCGGCCGAGCGTGCATCCGTAATCAGCCGGCCCACGCCATCCCGGAGTGATGCCCCGCTGTCTTCCAGCAACCGTCCCAGCTGCCGCGTCTTGCGACGATGGATCTCGCCATAGATATCCTTCTTCTCGAAATCCTCATGGAGATCTGGGTGGTATGTCCGGACGTAATGGCGCAACCGCGCGGGGCCGCCCGGGATCTCGGACAGTTCCGCATAGATCTCATTGTCCCAGACCCAGTCCAGTTCCATCTGCCGGAACGCGTCGTTGAATGCCTCCTGGTGGATCCGCATGGTCTCCCCAAGAGTCCCGTCAACGTCAAAAATGATTGCCTTCAGCACCTTCGGCTCCTTCCCTGTTCAACCGTCCAGATATCCCTCCAGATGGCGGGCGCGGATCGGATGGTTAAGTTTCCGAAGCGCCTTGGCCTCGATCTGGCGGATGCGCTCGCGGGTGACATTGAACTGCTTGCCAACATCCTCAAGCGTGTGCTCCTGGATCGGTCCGAGACCAAACCGCATGCGCAACACGCGTTCCTCGCGAGGCGTGAGACATGTCAGCAGATGGCCCACGGTCTTGTGGAGGCCGCTGGCAGCCGCTTCCTCGAGCGGCTGCGGTGCGGTCTCGTCCTCGATACCGTCACCGCGCTGGGTCTGATCATCATCCCCGACGGGCTGGTCAAACGAAAGCGGATCGCGGGCGATTTTCAGCACCTTGTCGATTTTCTCGATCGAGATCTGGAGTTTGGCCGCAATCTCCCGGGTCGTTGGTTCCCGGCCATGCTCGTGCAGAAACTGCCGTTGCGCCCGGAGAACCTTGTTGTGGGTTTCGATCAGGTGCACCGGAATCCGGATGGTGCGCGCTTGGTCGGCGATCGCCCGGGTGATGGATTGCCGGATCCACCAGGTGGCATAGGTCGAAAATTTGTTGCCGCGGCGCCATTCGAATTTGTCGACGGCCTTCATCAAGCCCATATTGCCTTCCTGGATCAGATCATCGAGAGCCAGCCCGCGATTGGCGCGATTGGCGTATTTCTTGGCAATCGAGATCACGAGCCGCAGATTGGCCTCCACCATTTCGGTCTTCGCTCCCTGCGCTTCCCGCTGGCCCGCCTGCAGGGTGCGCACAGTGGCACGAAATTTCTGTATATCGGCCAATCCGTTGGTGCGGCAATATTCCCCAATCTCCTTGCGGATTTTCTCGATTCGGGTGCTGTCGTGATTGAGCCATTTCTGCCAGCGCGCCTTGTTTCCGGCAAGAAACTCGCCCCAATCCGGACCGAGCTCGCTGCCCCGCCAGCGGGCCAGAAATTCCTGCCTCGGCACACCCTTCCGCCCGGCCATACCGGCCAGTTTGCTTTCGATGGACGAGAAATAGGCATCACTGGCACAGGAGGATTGCACCAGCTCCTCAATCCGCTTCCGGTTGAGCTGCAACGCCCCGACATGCTTGGGAAGCTCGCGTTCCAGACGCCGAAGTCTCCGGCCCCGGTCCCGCGACAGCTCCTTGCCCCCGCGGCAGCGGACCTCGATCTGGTCACGCCGCAACCGGATCATGCTTTCATATTTCTTTCCGATCGAGGCCAGCTCATCTACGATTCCGTCATGCGGCGAAGCACCCTTGGCCGGAGCCGCAGCAGCATCCACCCCGTCGGTATCTTCCTCGCCATTCGAAAACCCTGTGGGCACATTGATCTCGACGATATCCCGCAACGAGATGCCACCCTTTTTCAAATCCTGATACAGCTCGAATATCGCCTTGTAGGTAAGCGGGTTTTCGCGCAGCCCTTCGAGCATCACCTTGCGCCCGGCTTCGATCCGTTTGGCAATCGCGATCTCACCCGCGCGCGACAGCAGCTCGACGGTCCCCATCTCCCGCATATAGATACGCAGGGTGTCCTCACGCCGCTCGCCGCCCGCCCGCACCACAGGTGCGGCATTGCTTGGCTGGGTCCGGGTCTCTGAATCCTGCCCCCCCTCGGTCGTCAGGAGATGCATGTTCTGCAACGTGCTGGCGATCCGCTCGGCAGTGACGTCATCCGGAAAAAGATGAACGATTTCGTCATAGCTGATTCCGCCTTGGGCCTGCGCTTTTGCGAGAACCTCCTGGTATGTGGCGCGCCGTATCCGGTCCTGCGCCTCGGGGCAGTCGGCTCCCTGCACCGTTGTGGTTGTGTCAGCCATCTGCTTGGTTCCTCAATTCACCGGGCTGCGAAGCGGTTGGTTTTCCCAGATCCGCTCGGAGAGCATTTTGCGCAATTCATCCTGGGCTATCTCACTTTGGTCATCCAAGGAATGTCCGACCGAGATCCCTCGCTCATGGTCCTCCACCGCCGCAATGACGGTCCGGACGTCCTGGACCAGCTCGTCGCCAACATCCTCCTCACAGATCTCCTCCTTCGCGACTTCTATCTGAATCCGGCGGTTCTCACGGCGGCGATGCTCTTCCAGCGTGATGCGCAGGCCTTCGCGGGCTTTCTCAAGATCGGCACCCGCTCTTGCATAGGGAACCTCGCGGACATGCGGCACCCGCCGCAGGCTGGGTTCGAACCGGGCTTCCAATTCGGTGCGCAACCCCTCCCCCATGTCACCCTCGGCAATGGCAGATATAATTTCGCGCCGCAATAATTCAAGATCTTCCTGCTGGAATTCAAGTTCACCCAGCTCCTCGCAGAATTCACCGGCAAGCGATGGATGGAACAGAAGAGTCTGGAGAATGATGGTCGCGCGGCCTCGGGCGGCATATCCGGGCCCCTCCTCCGTGACTCCCGCGAGAGCAGACCTCCGGGTCTCGATCGCCACCCCCCGGGCATCGGGTCCGCGTTGGCCGCTTCTGCCCAGTTCGAAAACCCGCTTGCGGAAATACTGCCGATAGTGATAGCCAAGCCCGGCATCCTTGATCCGGTCCACCCGCTCCTTGAGCCTGCGCTCAAGCGCCGCAATCTGTTCCGGACTGGTGGCCGCTCCCGACGACATCTCGCGCCGCCAGATCAGATCGGCCAGCGGAAGCGCATGGTCGACAATCCGCCGGAGGCCCTCGCCTCCTCCATGCGCCTGAATCAGATCATCCGGATCCTTGCCCTCCGGCAGCAGGGCAACAAACAGATCGCGTCCCGGGCTGATGCTGGCCAGTGCCAGATCGGCGGCCCGCCCCGTTGCCCGCTGCCCCGCCTCATCGCCATCCAGCGCCAGCACCAATTTCGGGACCGCCTGCCAGGCCAGCGCAAAATGGTCTTCGCGCAGCGCCGTGCCGAGCGGGGCAACGACATCCGCAAACCCCGCGGCGGCCATCGCGATGACATCCATATAGCCCTCGACCACAAGCAGCCGACCGCTTTTCCGCGCCGCTTCCCGGGCCGGGCCATAATTGTAGAGAGTGCGCCCCTTCTGGAACACCGGGCTCTCCGGAGAGTTCAGATATTTTGCCCTGGCATCCTGCGACATGGCCCGCCCGCCGAATGCGATACACCGCCCCCGGGGATCCAGGAGCGGGAATATGATCCGGTTGCGAAAAAAGTCGTAGATATCGTTGCTGTTATCCGACCTGCGGAGCAGGCCGGCGGTGATGGCATCCGCCTCCGCGACACCTGCCTGCTCCAGTTTCGCGGCCAGTTCTCCGCGACGGTCCGGCGCATAGCCAAGCCGGAACTGCTGGATGATCTCATCGCTGAGACCGCGTGTTTCCTGCAAATATTCCCGGGCGGCCCTGCCCTTCGCGCCGGCCAGACATTCTGTGTAATAGGCGAGTGCGACAGCGTTGGCCTTGTGGAGCCGCTCGGCCTGAGCACTCTCCTGGGCGATCTGTTCGGTGCGCTCGGGAGACATCTCGGGAACCGAAATCCCCGCCTGGGCGGCTAGGATCCGGAGGGCCTCGGGAAAGCTGGCGTTCTCAATTTCCTGGACAAACTTGAATATGTCACCGCCGGCATGGCACCCGAAACAGTAATACAGTCCATCACGATCCTTGATCGAGAAACTTGGGGTCTTTTCCTCGTGAAAGGGGCAACAGGCCCAGAATTCGCCGCGATCCGGTCGGGATTTCTTCTGGTCCCAGCTGATTCGCTTTTCTGCATAGCGAGCCAGTGAAGCGCGCGTACGGACCTCTTCAACAAATTCGCGCGACAGCTGCACCGCGTGACCCGTTTCCCGAACCCGTCACCAAATACCGGAAAACCTACTCGCTATCTGCCGTCCAGGCCCGGATTCCCCGATCATCAACCTTGAAAGAGTCTTCAAATTCCGGCTCGACGCTCTGCACATAGCGCTGCAGGGAGACAATCGCATCTTCCCGGAGCGTTTCCACATCAATGGTCCCATCGGCGATCTCGCGGAGCGCAACAACCGGATTGCGATCATTGTCCCGCTCGACCCTGAGCTGAGAGCCATTGGTGATTGCCCGTGCACGCTGTGCCGCGAGAACGACAAGCTCGAAACGGTTCGGAATGACCTTGACACAATCTTCGGTGGTGACGCGAGCCATATGTGTATTCCTTGCAAGCAGGGGGAGGCGGAACCCGAATCATTCTATACCTCGGAACGGAGTCGATGGCAAATTCGGGCGGGGAGTGATGCCCTCCCGAGGCCGGGCCACAGCCCGGAAAACCCTGTCCGGACAAGGAACTCCGCGAAATATGCAGCGGCCGGATGCCGAATCGGCCCCGGTGAAAATTCCAGGCTTCCAGACAAGCTCCGAGGCAGGGCAAAGCGACAGGCCCCGAACCCGCCCTCGCGTCAATGCGCCTCCGCCCAATTCCGTCCGGTGCCCGCATCGACGACGACCGGTACCGCGATACGGACTGCAGGTTCTGCCGCGTTCTCCATGATCCCGCGGAGGAGATCGCGCAATTCCTCCACCCGATCTTCCGACACCTCGAACAGCAACTCGTCATGCACCTGCAGGATCATCCGTGCGCCCCCGCCAATGGCGGCCAGTGCCGGCGGAATCCGGATCATGGCCCGGCGGATGATATCCGCTGCGGTCCCCTGGATCGGCGCATTGATCGCCGCGCGCTCCTGAAAGCTCCGCCGCGGTCCCTTGACGTTGATGTCCGGGGTGTGGACACGCCGGCCGAACAGGGTCCCGACATGGCCGTGGTCCCGCGCGTAACGGATGGTATCGCGCATATATTCGCGGATTCCCGGAAAGCGCTGAAAATACGCGTCAATCAGCTCCTTCGCCTGCTTGCGTGGAATCCGCAATTGGTTCGACAGTCCAAAATCCGAGATTCCATAGATGACCCCGAAATTGATCGCCTTGGCACGGCGGCGGATCATCGGGTCCATGCCCTCAACCGGAACCCCGAACACCTCGGCGGCCGTCATCGCATGGATGTCCAGCCCGGCATGAAACGCATCGCACAGCGTGTCGATGCCCGCAATATGCGCCAGCACCCGGAGCTCGATCTGGCTGTAGTCGAGAGACAGGAGCAGATTGCCCGGATCGGCGACAAAGGCCCGGCGGATGCGGATCCCCTCCTCCGTCCGGACCGGAATGTTCTGCAGATTGGGATCGGACGAGGCAAGTCGACCGGTGGTGGTGCCGGCCAGCGAAAAGGAAGTATGCACCCGCCCCGTCTGCGGATGAATATGCTCGAGAAGCGCGTCTGCATAGGTGCCCTTCAGCTTGGTCAGGTGCCGCCAGTCGACGATCAACCCCGCGATCGGATGCCCGTCGGCTGCGATCTGTTCGAGAATATCGGCCCCGGTCTGGTAGCCGGTTCCGCCCGCCGTGGATTTTCCGCCGGGCAGATCCAGTTTCTCGAAAAGAATCCGTCCGAGCTGCTGCGGCGAAGCCAGGTTGAATGATTCGCCGGCGAGCTCGTGGATTTCCGCTTCAAGCTCCCCCGCCCGGGCACCGAACGCTTCCGAGGTTTCGCGCAGCACCTCCGGCCTGACCCGCACACCTTCCCGCTCCATCTCGACGAGCACCGGCAGCAGCGGCCGCTCCAGCGTTTCATAGACGGTGCACAGACCCTCCAGGAGAAGCATCTTCCGGAGCAGACCGTGCAGGCGGAAGGCCACATCGGCATCTTCCGCCGCATATTTCGTGGCGGCTTCGGGGCCGACCTCGGCGAAGGTTTTCTGCCCCTTGCCCTTGCCGATCAGATCCGTGATCGGCTGCATGCGGTAGCCCAGATGAAGTTCGGCCAGTGTGGCGAGGCTGTGACGGTGCCGGCCTGCGGCGAGCGCATACGACATCAGCATGGTGTCATCGAACGGCGCCAGCCCCGCGCCATAACGCACCAGCACCTTAGCGTCGAATTTCAGATTGTGGCCAATTTTGAGTACCGAACTGTCTTCAAGGAGGGGTCGCAAAATCTGCAAGGCAGTATCGAAACCCATCTGCCCCGGCTCGTTCTGCGGATCGGTTCCAAACAGATCCCCCTGCCCGCCCGCCGCGCGGTGGCCCAGCGGCACGTAGCAGGCCTCCCCCGGTGCCACGGCCAGAGCAATGCCCACCAGACCGGCGCGCATCTCCTCCAGGGAGTCGGTTTCGAGATCGACCGCTACCCGGCCGAGCGCCCGGGCGCGGGCCACCCAATCCTGCAGAACGGCCGGGTCGCACACCATCGCATAATCCGTTCCGGCGAAATCCTGCAGGTCCGCTGCGGTGTCGGTCGGTGCCTTGCCAGTCCCTTTCGCCAGAATTGCCTCGGCACGGCCGGTGATGGTCCGGAATTCCATCTTGCGGAGAAAGCCGAGCAGCGGCTCCGCCTCGAGCGGGCGCACCGACAGGTCGGCCAGCGGCACCGGTACCGGCACCTGGTCGACGAGCGTGACCAGCTGGCGGGAGATCTGCACCTGGTCGGCACTGCCCAGAAGTGCATCACGGCGCTTGGGTTGCTTGATTTCGGAAGCGCGGGCGAAAATCGTGTCGAGGTCGCCGTATTCCGCGAGCAGCGCGGCAGCCGTCTTCGGCCCGATCCCCGGCACCCCGGGAACGTTGTCGCTGGAGTCGCCGACAAGCGCCTGCAACTCGATCATTTTCTCCGGCCCGACGCCAAATTTCTCACGCACTTCCGCCGGGCCGATCACCACATCCTTCATCGTGTCATGCATTTCGATACGGTCGCCCAACAGCTGCATCAGATCCTTGTCGGAAGAAAAAATGCAGGTCCGCAACCCGGCCCGCTCGGCCTGCCGGGCATAGGTGGCGATCAGGTCATCGGCCTCGTATTTCTCAAGTTCCACACAGGCAAAGCCGAAAGCGCGCGCCGCATCCCGTGCCAGGGGAAACTGCTGCACCAGATCAGGATCCGGGGGCGGCCGGTTCGCCTTGTAGCCGGGGAAAATATCCTTGCGGAACGTCTGGCTCGAATGGTCAAACACCACCGCCAGATGGCTCGGCTTTCCGGTTTCGGCCATGTCCCGCCGGAATTTGAGCAGCATGTTGCAGAACCCCGACACCGCACCGACCGGCAGCCCATCCGAGGCGCGGGTGAGCGGGGGCATGGCATGAAAGGCCCGGAACAGGAACCCGGAAGCGTCCAGCAGATAGAGGCAGTCGTCAGCGCCGATATCCGATCGCGGCGACATCTTCAGACAGATGTTTCAGGACGATCCGTCGTCGTCTTGGAAAACAAAGCGCTTGTCGCAATACGAACATTCGACATATCCCGCCGGACCGATACGGAGATAGACCAGCGGATGGCCGAGCTGGCCACCACCATCGCAATGCAGGACACGGCTATGGACGGTCTCCGTCTCGGGAGCCGGGGGAGCGGCAAGGTTTCGGGAAGGTGCCCGGAATTCAGATGCACGGCTACGGGACACGCAGGAACGATACCGCACTTCCGACAGCACGCAAGACGGTCCGCTGCCTTTGCCACATCCTGCTCCAACAATACATGACGCATGGCAGGCACCGGCACAGGCTATCTGGAAGCAGAACGCCGGCCGACCGTCGGCTTGACGCGCAAATTGCCGAATTCTATCCTGAATCCACTCGCGGGTTGCGTTGTGTCGCAAGCGCGATGAGACATCCGGGGAGGCCCGCATGACCGGAGCAAAATCTGGCGGAACCGACAGGGGAACGCGCAGGCCCTCGGAGGAGGCGAAAGCCGGTTCTCCGGAAGAGCGGAATCTGTCGGACGAGATGCCGGTCGGTGTCATCGGTGGAATCCGGCAGGCAAGCCCGGAAGGGAAAGGGGCCTATGTCCGGGACCGTTATTGGGATTCCTACGAGCGCGCCCCAAAAGGCGGCTTCGGCGAATAGCCCCCTGCAGGGGAATCCCGGCCCGCAGACCGGCCCACCCCGACACCCTGTGATCCGTGCAACAGACTGATGCCGTGCAGCGCCAAAGTCCGGATGTGGGAGCCCCGGCCCCATGAACCGCTCGGAACCCGCGCGATGAACTCGACCGGAGAGCCGGCATGATCCAGATTTTCCGTGCCGCCGCATTGCGGCGCCTCGACACGCCCGAACAGCTCGACCGTGCGCTTCCCGTGACGACCGCCCGGGCGTGGCTGGCGCTGGTCGCACTCCTGGTCATAGCTGCCGCCCTCATCACATGGTCGGTGACCGGTCATGTCTCGACCTTCGTCCGCGCCGACGGGGTGCTATTGAATCGCGGCGGCAGGGTGGTCGATGCGGTCACCACCGGAGTGGGTACGCTGATCAAAACGGTGCCGGAAGTGGGCGACATCGTCCGGGAAGGCGAGGTCGTCGCCGAAACCGTGGATGAGGAGAAAGCCGCACGGCTGCGCAGCGCCCTCGCACGTACGGAGGAGTTCACACGGGTACTGGCGGAGCGCAAGATCGCCGCCGAGGCGGAAAATGCGCTGACCAAGAAAAATCTCGACCAGCAGCGCGAGCGACTGCAACGGCTGGAGCAAAGCGGCACCCGCTCTGTCGTAGCGGCCCGCAAGCGTCTGGATGACCATCTCCTGCTCTTCGAGACACGTGTGGTCACGAGAATCACACTCGACCGCAGCCAGCAGGCCTTTGACCAGGCCCAGCACGAATTGTTCGACATCCTGCGCCGCCAGGATGACCTGGAAACCCGGGAACTCCGCCGCCAGCACGATCTCGAATCCCGGATCACCGATGCAGAGGCGCAAAAGTCTGCGGCGGAACGCGAAGCCGAAGAAATCAAGGCATCGCTCCGCACCCAGCGCATTCTGGCGCCCGCCGCCGGCCGGGTGATCGAACTCAAGGCGGCCATCGGCACCGTGCTTCGGGTCGGACAGGCCGTGCTCAGCATCGAGAGCGGCGGCAAGGGGCTGGAGGCGCTGGCCTATCTTCCGCCCTCCGAAGGCAAGCGGGTCAAGCCCGGCATGCGGGCGCTGGTCGTCTCCTCGCTGGCCCGGCGCGAGGAGTATGGCGCCCTGATCGGGGCTGTCGAATATGTGTCCGAATTTCCGGCCAGCCCCGAGGGCATGATCGCCGTTCTGCAGAACCGGGATCTGGTGGAAAGTTTCTCGCGCCAGGGCCCGCCCTATGCCTGTCGTGTGGTGCTCCTCCCAGACCCGACCACTGCCAGCGGCCTGTCCTGGACCTCATCCCGAGGGGCGGATCTGTCCCTCTCCCCCGGGGTGCTCGCCACCGTCGAAATTGAAGTGGAGCGCAAGCCGCCCATCGCTCTGGTGGTGCCGCTCATCCGCGAAACCCTGGGGCTATGAGCCCGGAAACGGAAGAGGTCCTGCGTCCGAACCTGCACCGGTCCCGCGGCGGGCGGTGCTCGACGCCCACCGTCCTGCAGATGGAAGCAACGGAATGTGGTGCCGCCGCCCTCGGCATGATTCTTGCCTATCACGGACGCTGGGTGCCGCTCGAGGAGCTGCGATTGCGTTGCGGGGTTTCGCGGGACGGCAGCAACGCCTCCAGCCTGCTGCGGGCGGCCCGGCAATACGGGCTGGTCGCGCAGGGCTTCCGCCAGGAGCCGGAGGATATTTTCAAGCGCCCCTTCCCGATGGTCGTGTTCTGGCGATTCAACCACTTCCTGGTTCTTGAGGGGATCCGGGGCGACACCGTCTATGTCAACGACCCTGCCCAGGGCCCGACCCGAATGAGCCTGGAGGAATTCGACGAAGGCTTCACCGGGGTCTGCCTCGCCTTTCATCCGACCTCCGAATTCCGCAAGGACAAGAAGATGCCGGGAGCCCTGACGGGCGTTCTGTCCCGGCTGGGGGCGACGCGCTGGCCGCTCGCCTTCATCGCCCTGGCCACCCTGGCCCTGATCGTCCCCGGCCTGGCCCTTCCGGCCCTGACCAAGGTGTTCGTGGACGATGTCCTGATCCAGGGGAACGGATCCTGGGTGGCCCCCCTGCTTTTCGGACTGGGGATCACCGCCGTGATGCGGAGTGCCCTGACCTGGCTGCAGCAGACCTTCCTGGCCCGCATGGAGATCAAGATCGCCCTGGTCCAGACCACACGCTTTTTCTGGCATGTCGTGACCCTGCCGATGGCGTTTTTCAGCCAGCGCTATGCCGGCGATATCGCCCATCGGGTCACCTCCAACGACCGGGTCGCCAGCCTGCTCGCCGGTCAGCTTGCGACCAACGCCATCAACGTGCTGACCATGATGTTCTACGCCGCGGCGATGATGCTCTATGACCTCCAGCTGACCCTGGTCGTCTTTGGCATGGCCGTCGCCAATCTACTGGCGCTTCATCTTGCCTCCCGCGCACGGGTCAATTCGAGCCGCCGTCTGCTCAAGGAGGAGGGCAAGATCGCGGCCGTCTCCGTCAACGGCATCCATATAGTCGAAACGCTGAAGGCCAATGGTGCCGAGGGCGACTTCTTTGCCCGCTGGTCGGGCAACCACGCCAATCTCCTCGCCGCCCAGCAGGAACTCGGGCTGGTCACGCACCTCCTGAACCTCGTCCCTCCCCTGCTGACCACACTCTCCATCCTGGCGATTCTCGGCCTCGGCGGGCTCCGGATCCTCGACGGCGCGCTGACCATCGGTGGGCTCGTCGCCTTCCAGAGCCTGGCACTCAGCTTCTCGCGGCCGATCAACGGGCTCGTGCAATTTGGCGGCGATCTCCAGACCATCCGGGGAGATGTGGCCCGGCTTGATGACGTGCTCAAATACACACCTGACGAGCGCGCCGTCAACGGCCTCTACGCACGGGAAGACGAGCCGCCCGCCCCGGCCCGGGGATTTATCTCCCTCGACCGGATCACCTTCGGCTACAACCCCCACCAGCCCCCCCTGATCGAGGATTTCACCCTTACCCTCCGGCCCGGCCAGCGGGTCGCCCTGGTGGGCGGTTCCGGCAGCGGCAAATCGACGATCGCCAAACTGGCCTGCGGCCTGCTGGAACCCTGGTCCGGCGAGATCCATATCGACGAGCGCAATCTGCGCCAGATTTCGCCCTCCCATTTCAAGGATGTGGTGTCCTATGTCAGCCAGGAAATCTCCCTCTTCGAAGCCAGCGTGCGCGACAATGTGACCCTATGGGATGCGACCGTCGAAGAGCGCGACCTGACCGATGCCCTGATCGACGCCGCGGTGCACGGTTCCGTGGTGGCACGCCCCGGACGCTACGACACACCGGTTGAGGAAGGGGGGCGGAATTTCAGTGGCGGCCAGCGCCAGCGTCTGGAAATCGCCCGGGCCCTGGCGTCGAATCCCGCGGTGCTGGTGCTCGATGAAGCCACGGCCGCGCTCGACCCGGTCACCGAGATTGAGATCGAGGACCGGATCCGGCGGCGCGGCTGCACCTGCCTCGTGATCGCCCATCGGGTCAGCACGATTCGGGACGCGGACGAGATTGTGGTTCTCGATCGTGGGCACATCGTCCAGCGGGGCCGGCATGATGAGCTGCTCGCGCAGGACGGTCCCTACCGAGCCCTCGTCACCGCCGGCTGAACCCATGCCCTCTCCGTCGATCATCGACCGCTTTCGGGGCACCCGGTTCAAATCCGGCGAACTGCCCCCTTCCTTCTTTCTCGAGGATCCGGCGCGCGCACATTATGTCGACCGCGGCCATCTGGACATCTTCGCCGTGGAACGGATCGACCATGAAGTGGTCGGCCGGCGGCAGTTTGTCGCCCGGATCACCCCCGGCGGGGTTGCCTTCGGATTCCTCCCGCTCCCCGACCCGCAAACCCCCGAACGTTCCTTCAGCTTCCTCGCCGCACCTTCGGTGGATGCCGTCCTCATCGAAGGCAGCCGCGACGGCATTGCCGCCGATGCCCTGGATCTTGCCGCGGTCGACTGGATCGACGAGTGGGTTTTCCAGCTTTCCGAATTTCTGGTCCGGCGCCAGGCCCCCCCGCGCAACGCGCTGCTGCTCGAAGCCGAACCGGAGATGTCCTTCCCCGCGGGAGCCTGCCTGAGCTCGCATCATGCGACCATCATCTGGATCACCGCTTCCGGACCCGCCCGCCTGGCCGGACGCGGCGACCTCGTCATCGAGGCCGGAGAACCCCTGTTTCCTATCAGTGAACGCAGCTGGCTTGAACTCGAGACGCCGGCCGAGGTCTCCGCCCTCCTGACCCCCACCGCATTGCTGAACAAGGGTTTCTGGCTGGCTTTCGACCGTTTTGCGGCCCGCATCCTGGAATTCGCCGCTCTCCGATTGGTCGAGCACGAACAAGCCGCCGATGCACGCCATCTCAGTGCCCACCAAGCCCGGCGTACGACCGTGACCCGCGCCCTCGGCAGCCTCGGCGGCATTCTGGGAACGGCCGCCGACGGGACCCTGCCGGACAGTGCCCCCGGACAGTCTTCGCTCTACGCGGCGACCCGCCTGGTCGCCACCGCCGTGGGCACGCCCCTCGCTCCCTCTGCGAAGATCCCGGACACCACCGATCCCAAGCGTGCGGTCGCGGCCATCGCCCGCACTTCCGGGATCCGCACCCGAACGGTCTCGCTGAAGCCGGAATGGTGGCGCAAGGACGGACCTTCCGTGGTCGGATTCACCACCGGGGACAACCGGCCGCTCGCCCTGCTCGCCGATGGCCGGGGGCGCTACCGGGTCGTGGATCCGGATTCCGGCAGGACCCAGACCGTCGGCGCGCGCGAGGCCGAGACCATCGCCAGCACCGCGGTGATGCTCTACCCGCCCCTCCCGGATTCCGCCACGGGCAAAGCGCTGATTCGTTTCGCTCTGCACGGAAGAGGTCGGGATATCGGCCTGGTAGTGGCCATGATCGTCCTCAGCGGACCGATCTCCCTGCTGGTCCCGATTCTGACCGGCAAACTCCTGGCCGACATCATCCCACGCGCGGATATCGCCATGTGGGGCGCCGCCCTCGGCGCACTGCTCATCGGCGCGCTCTCCGGCACGGTCTTCCGGTTTGTCCTGGCAATCTCCCTCCTGCGCATCGAAAGCCGCATCGACGAGCGGCTGCAGGCCGCGGTCTGGAACCGGCTCGTATCGCTCCCGGTCAGTTTTTTCCGGCGGTTCACCGCCGGGGACCTCGCCTCCCGGGCGAATGCTGTCAGCAGTCTCCATCAATTGCTGACCGGAGCCGTGACCGCCTCTGTGATCGGCGGAATTCTTTCCCTCTACAGTTTCGGATTGCTGTTCTACTACAGCTGGTCCCTGGCCCTCGCCGCCGGCGGCATGCTCCTGATCCTGGCGGTGGCCGGGTTGATCTTCGCCAACCGCCAGATGCGCCACCATCGCGCCGCCCTCCGGATCGAAGGTGCCCTGGACGGCCTGGTCTTCCAGATCATCAACGGCCTGGCCAAACTGCGCGTTGCCAATGCTGGAAGTTTCGCCCTCGCCTGGTGGGGGGAACGGTATTCCGAACAGATGCGGGAGACACTCGCAGCCCGCCGCTGGGGTGTCGGACAGATCGCTTTTGTCAGCCTGTTCCAGCCCCTGAGTGTGCTGGCCCTCTTCGCCATCATCTACTACGCCTTTGCCCGCGGCGGGTCCCAATCTTCCTTTGGCCTCGCGGATTTCCTTTCTTTCAACGCCGCCTTCGGCCAGCTGATCGGAACCATGACCGGGCTGATGGGCGCGATGCTGGCGGTCGCCGCCGCCATTCCGCTTTTCGAGCGCGTCCGCCCGATTCTCGATACCAAACCCGAAACCCCCACCGGGGTCATCGACCCCGGCGAGCTCATCGGCAGTATCGAATTCGCCAATGTCTCGTTTCGCTACCTGCCGGAAGGTCCGGATGCGGTCGACTCGATGTCCTTCCGGATCCGGCCGGGCGATTACGTGGCCTTTGTCGGGCCGTCAGGCTCCGGCAAATCGACCGTCTACCGATTGCTGCTCGGCTTCGAGCAGCAGAATTCCGGGGCCATCCTGCTCGACGGCCACGACCTCTCCAGCCTCGACATGCCCGCCGTGCGCAGCCGCATGGGGGTGGTGCTGCAGAACGGCCAGCTGGTCGCCGGCAGCATTCTCGAAAATATCCTGGGCGCATCCGGTCTGACGACCGAGGACGCATGGCGGGCCGCGCAGGCGGCCGGAATTGAGGAAGACATCCGGGCCATGCCGATGGAGCTGCACACAGTGCTCGCCGAGGGAGGGGCCGGGCTGTCCGGCGGCCAGAGGCAGCGCCTTCTGATCGCCCGCGCCCTCGCCCGCAAGCCACGCATCATGCTGCTCGACGAAGCCACCAGTGCCCTGGACAACCGGACCCAGAAAATCGTCCAGGAATCGCTGAACAATCTCAACATCACCCGGGTGGTCATCGCCCACCGTCTCAGCACGATCCGCGATGTCGACCGGATTTTTGTGCTGGAAGGCGGCCGGCTGGTGGAAAGCGGCCGCTACAACGATCTCGTCGAGCGCGATGGCGCGTTTGCTTCCCTGCTTCGCCGCCAGCTGGTCTGACCGCGCTCCGAAATCCCCCAATAAAGAATCAGTCCGGAGTCCAGCCCGCATCCCGGACATCCGAATCCTGGCTTCCGTCCCCTTCCACGACCAGCGCACCCATCGCCTCCAGCAGCGCATAGGCGTAGATGACCACATCACGCTCGGCGGACAGCGCGTTGACCTGATGGAACACAAGTGTCCGCTCCGCATCCAGAACCTCCCGGGTGGTCCGCTCCCCAATCTCGGCCTCGCTTCGGATGCCCTCGAGCGCCGTGCTCGAAGCCTCGACCGCGGCGACCAGAGCCTCCCGTCGCTGCCGCGCCGCGCCCAGGCGGCGCCAGGCACTGGTCGCCAGCCGCGCCGCCTCCCGCCGCAGCGCGACCCACTCCGCTCTGCGCTGGGCGCGGACTCGTTCCGCCTGCTGGCGGCGGGCCCCGACGCGGCCCCCCTGATAGAACGGGGCGGTCACCTGGAGGATTGCCTGCTTGTCAACGCCATCCGCCTCGGAACCATGGAAATCGCTGCGCCCGACACCCAACCTCAGATCCACGCTCGGCCCCTGCTCGGCCGCAATGGACACCACGGCATGCTCGGCCGCCTGCAGGGCATAGGCGGCAGCGCGGATCGCCGGCCGCTCCTCCTCGGCCATGCGCCGCGCCTTTTCCAGCGTCTCCGGCAGGCCGACGGGTTCCGCCGCCGGTTCCAGACCGTCCGGCAGGATGCCGACAAGTTCCTCGAACAGGGCCCACTGGTCTGCGAGCTCGGCCCGGGCAGTGGTCACATCCGCCGCCGCAATCTGACGTTCCGCTCTGGCCTGCGCGAGATCGGCCCGGGTGCGGTCGCCCACCTTGAATTCCGCCTCGGTCTCCCGGATCCGTTCGACAAAGGCTGTGAGTGCAGTTTTACGCAGTTCGACGACGCGTTCGGCGCGGATCACATCAAGATAGGCGGTGGCCGTGCGCAGCAGCACCGACTGCCGTGTGGTCTCGATCTCGAGCCGCCCCTGACGGGCGGCCGCCTCCGCCCGGCGGAATTCCGCACTGTCCCGGCCATTGCGAAAGAGATTCTGGGTGATGGCAAGACCTGCCTCCCCATCCGGACAGCCAGGATCGAGAAACGGGCAAGGCCCACTCTCATCCCAGGCGAAACTCCCGCTGACCGAAAGCGACGGCCGCCAGGCTGAGCCGGCAAAACGCACCTCCTCCTGCCGGGCGCGGGCGGATTCATATGCCGCCTGCACGATCGGGCTGGTCTGCCCGGCCAGAGCCAATGCCTCCTCGATGGTCAGCGGATGGGCAGGTCCGGCCACGGCGATGTGCAATGCCAGAAGCGCGGCGAAACCGAAGGTTCCCCGGACGGGTGAGGCCCGACAGCCTGTCCCACCTCCCTTGCCGTTCGAGACCGTCCGCAAGATGCCCTCCAACCCTTCGCAGACCCGGTGGGCCGTCGATCCCGGCCCGCCGGAAGTCTACAAATCCGAGACAGGCGGGAACTGGAAACGTTTTGCGGCACGGCACTCCGCCCGGCATGTCTGCAGGAAGGGGAACCGCACAACCCGCAGGCATCATACCCGCAGACACCCAAAAGACAGCCCGCCGGTCGGAGCCGACATCCCCCGTCCGGGGTGCCGGATGTGTTGCCTGCTCAGGACCCGCACACAGATGCCCCGTTTGCCGTTATAATTTCGGCCCCGCCCACCATGCAACGAACCCCATGCCTGTCGTCCGCTCTATCGAAGATCTGGGAGGTTCCGGACCGCTGCTCGGACTGGATCCCGGCCGGAAGAGGATCGGAGTCGCCATCTCAGATCCAGACCGTCGTGTTGCCGCGAGCATCAGCACCATCCACCGCCACCGCCTGGCGGACGACATGGCCCGGCTCCGCGAGATCGTCGACACGCGCAAGGCTGACGCGGCGGTCGTGGGCCTGCCCATCAACATGTCCGGCAGCGAGGGACCGATGGCGCAGTCAGCACGATCCTTCGCCCGGAATCTTTCCGACGCGCTCGGACTCACCGTAGTGCTCTGGGACGAACGTCTGTCGACCCGTGCAGCAAAACGTGCCCTCCGAGAGGGCGGCGCACCACGCCACAAGCAGGAACAGATGGTCGATGCTTCGGCCGCGGCCTATATCCTGCAGGGTGCCCTCGACCGGCTGGCGGAGCTCCGAGCGTGACCAACAACGAGACCGACCTCGTCTGGAAACGCGACGAACCGGATTCGCCCTGTCTGGCGGTCTGCGCCCAGCACCCCGGCGCGGGCATCTGCATCGGCTGCTTCCGCACCCCTGAAGAAATCGCCCATTGGGCGAGCTACACGCCGGAGGAGCGCCATCGGATCCGCACCGAATTGCCTCTGCGAAAGCCGCGCCTGCATGCCGCCGGCGTGCGTCCCTCACAGCGGAAGCGACGCCGGCGCTCTCCCCCATGAGATCCCGCCGCCTGCTCTGGGTTCTCGGGCTGCTGGGACTCGCGGCTCTTGTCGGTGCCGTTTTCGACGACGAGCTGGCGGCACGCGGGATCGGCCCGCGGGCCATCGGCGCGGTCGCCCTGCTCGCGGCTGTCGCCGTCGGTTTTTGGGGGCGCATCGAAATCCGGCCGAGCTGGATTCTGGTTTGGTTGCTGATTTTTGCCGCCCTGGGTCTGGCCTATCTCTACCTCCCCGGGCTGGCCGAAATAATATCGCCGACGCGCTAGATGTGATCTGCCAAGCGGTTGTTCATGCGGCCGTGACCTTCGCCATGATGGCCTTCTTTCGGTGATGGCCGGTGACGGATCCGGATGTATCGCCCGGGTCTGCTACAATGCCGAATTGCCCCGACATCCACCCTATCCGTACCCGCCCACATGAGCTTCCAGAGCTAGGGCATCTCCAGCCACCAGGAAGGATTCGCGCCCGGATACGGATCCGGCCGGAAATACACCACCGCCCGCGGCGGGGCTTCCGGGGATGCCTTCCAAGGGCCGACTCCGTGCAGTGCCAGGCGGTGGACGACATAGCTCTCCCCGGGCCGAGCCACGACGGAAACCCGGCGGCAATGCTCGAAACAATGCCGACGGACCTCCTGGTAGATTTCCGTCAGATCCACCTCTCCCCATTTCTCGGCCGGCAGATCCGCGAATGCCTCCTGCAGCGCGGTGCGGACCATCTCGTGGGATCCTTCCCATACCGAAAGCGGGGATGCGGAGGCTTCGGTCTCGGTGAGCGGCAGGCCGAGCACAAAACCGTGGGTCTCGGTCAGATGCCGCCGCCGCTCCGGCCCCACGCGCCCGATACCGTCCACATGCGCGGCATGCCGCCGGAGCCGGTAGCGATGCGCAGTGCTGCTCTCTTCCTCCGGATCCCGTTTCGGATATCCCGGGTAGCAGATCGATACCTGGGCCGGATCCCAGACAAACCCGCCAAAGCCGAGCGTCTCGCGGAGAAACTTCACCACCTGTCCTGAAAGCGGCGGTGCGGAAGCGACAGAGCCGTCTCCAGCATTGTCGAGAGCGTTCACCCCCGCAAACCAGGTGCCTCCGCAACGCAGCCAAGCGCGCCGCAGATCCTCGCGCGCTGCCAGTCCGAGGGCGGGTTCGCGCACCGCCTCCATCCAGCCCGCAATGCCGGGATCCCGCGCAAAGCTCACCCATCCCCGTTCCAGGAGCAATGAGCGCTCAGCAGTCATGCCGCGGTCAGGCACTCCGGTATAGTTTGGTCATCACGAATTCGCGGTGACCCAGCGCCTCCGCGGCGGTCAGCCTTCCCTCGGCGGTGCGCAACACCAGATTGATCAGCTGGTCGCCCGCCTCCTCGATGGTGATCTCACGCCGCAGCACGCCCGACACGTCCAGATCGACATGCTCTTCCATGGTGCGCACGGTGCGCGGATTGCCGGTGATCTTGACGACCGGAATCACTGGATTGCCGATCACATTCCCCTGCCCGGTCGGAAACAGGTGCAGCACATAGCCGGCGGCAGCCATCAGCGTCACGCATTCGGCCGCAGCCGAGGAGGTGTCCATGAAATAGAGGCCCGGGCCCTGCGCCGGCATCTCCGCCGGCCCGAGAACATCAATGTAGCGGGAGTTGTGCCCGATCTTCTCGAGATTGCCGAGCGCCTTTTCCTCGATCGTCGTCAGGCCGCCGAGAATGTTGCCCTTGGTCGGCTGGCTGTCCGACAGATCCGAGGTCTTGTGCGCCTCGATCACCTCGTCCTGATAGGCCTGCCAGACGCGGCGGAATTTCTGACCGACTTCCGGAGTCGCGGCCCGGGCCTCGCAGAGATGCTCCGCCCCGGTGATCTCGGAGGTTTCGCCAAAGCAGCCATAGATTCCCCCGGGAAGCAGCTTGTCATAGAGATTGCCGACCGTCGGACAGGATGCGAGCCCCGTGGTGGTGTCGGATTCCCCGCATTTGGTCGAGATCCAGAGATCCGAAAGCGGGCAGGGCTGGCGCTGGATCTCACTGGCATCCTGGACCAGCCGCTTGGCCGCCCGCGACGCCGCCGCGATCGTAGCGATGTCGCCCTTCTGCTCGATCGAGAAACCCTCGACCGGTTTGCCGGTGGCGGCCACACCCTCGACAATCCGCGCGGTCCATTCCGGCTCGATCCCGATCACCACGGCCGCGGCGACATTGGGGTTGGCACAGGTGCCGATCATGGTGCGGAAATGGAGGTCGAGATCCTCCCCGAACTGAAGCCGGCCATAGGCATGGGGCAGTGCCATGCAGCCGGCGATATGGGCGGCAACCCCCTCGCAGGCGGCATTCGAAATATCATCCACCGGCAGAATGACCACATGGTTGCGTACGCCCACACGTCCGTTCTCGCGCCGGTAGGCGCGAACCATCGGGGGTGCGGAATCCATCATCGCCCGGATCTCACCAGCGTTTGGTCTTCAGGTTGTGGACATGCACATGCCCGCCCCGGCCGACGGGAGCCACGATGCGGCCGATATCTTCCCCGTATTTGACCACCGTATCGTCGATCGCGAAGTCCACCAGCGCAACCTTGTGCCCGATGGGCATGCTGTCCGTGACCGTCAGGCGGAAATCCGAATCGTCCGCGATCGTGACCCCGAGCGCCTCGGTTCCGGCGGCCAGATTCTCCACCACCACCACGCCCACATTGTCGCGGCGGTCATGCACGAGCAGTTGCGGAACGGCCGTCATACGGGTCTGTCTCCTCCCCCGCCCTTCCTAGCGGATTCCGGCGGTCCGTGCGCCACCGCGCCCGCCGTCTTGCGGGAGAAGATCAGCCCCAGCAGCGGCGGAACGATCACAAGGGTCAACAAGGCCGAGAGCAGCAGCCCGCCCACCACCACCGAGCCGAGGCCGCGATAGAGTTCCGAGCCGGCGCCGGGAAACAGCACCAGGGGGGCCATCCCGAACACGCTGGTCAGCGTGCTCATGAAGATCGGGCGGATCCGGTTGCGGGTCGCCTCGACGATCGCATCCCCCGGGGACAGACCCTGTTCGCGCATGCCATACAGGGTCTGGTGCACGAGCAGAATCGCGTTGTTGACCGCGATGCCGATGAGGATCACGAAACCGAGCATCGTCAGCATGTCGAGCGGCTGCTTGCGCACCAGATTGAGCAGGGCCAGTCCACCCACCCCACCCGCGGCCGCGACCGGCGCGGTCAGCAAGATCACCAGCGGCAGGACGAAGCTCTCGAACAGGACCGCCAGCAGCAGGAAAACGATGGCGATCGCCACCAGCAGGCTGGCCCGGATCGCGTCCCAAGTCTGGGCCAGCGAATCTGCGGAGCCGGAGACCGACAGCTGGATGCCGGGCGGCAGCCCGGCTTCTTCGACCGGCGCCAGCACCTTCTCCTGCAGCCGCTGGAGGGCGGTCTCCAGCGCGATCGAACTGCCTGGCGAGAGCCGGAGCGACACGTTCCGCCGACGCTCCAGATGGTGGATTTCATTCTGGCCGGCAGTGAGATCGACCCGCACCAAGGAATCGAGCGGCAGGATGCGGCCCTCGGCGGTGACCACCGGCAGGCTCGCGACATCCTGCACCCGGGTCTCCGCCCCCGCCCATCGGCGCGGCCCGGCCAGAACCAGATCAAGGCGCTGGCTGCCTACATTCACCTCCGCCACCCGCACCCCGTCCGCATAGGCATCGACTGTCATGGCCATGTCACGTGTATCCAGCCCCGCATCGGCCAGCCGCCCGCGATCGGGCACAAGACGGATCTCGGGGGCCCGCAGCGAAACCTCCGGGACGGCACGGAATTGATGGCCATCCTCCCGCGGAAAGGCCTCCAGCATCCGCGCCGTCACCTCGCCGGCCACCTGGTAGACCGCATCGATGTCGTCGCCCGATACATTCAGGCGGATTTCGCGCGCGCCCCCGATCGACCGGCCGAACAGGGAGCTCTGACGGATCACTCCGAAGGTTCCCGGCTCGGCATAGATCGGTGGCGTCAGGATTCCGGGAAGTTCGCGGGCCCGGGCAGGGTCCTTGGCGCTGGCACCGACAAACGAAAACCCCTGCAGGGCCACAAAGAAGAAATTCTCGATGGCCGGCACCAATGCCTCGGGATCTTCCTCCCGCTCCCAATGCGGACGTGCCACCTCCTCCACCCGCTCGGCGATCTTCAGGGTCGCGGGCAGGCTGTAGCCCGGCGGCGGCAGGACGACCCCGAAGACCAGGTTGCGGTTGCCGGTCGGCAGGTATTCCAGCTGGGGCAGAAACCGCCAGGCTCCCCCCGCCGCCGCCATCACGACCAGGCAGACCAGCACCGCCCCGAGCCCGGGCCGCCTTGTGGTCAGGCGGGCATAATCCGCGATCAGCTCGGTGATCCGGGCCCCCAACCGGGCCAGCCTGTCCGTGCGGACAGGAGACAGGCCCCGGTCGCTTTCGAGCAGTCGGGCCGCCAGCGACGGGATGACGGTCACGGAGACCACCAACGACAGAAGCACCGCGACCGAAATGGCCACCGCGATATCGCGGAACAGCTGCCCCGCCTCCTGCTCGATGGTCAGAATCGGCACGAATACCAGCACCGTCGTCAGAGCCGCCACCAGAACCGCGGCCCAGACCTGCCGTGCCCCGGCATAGGCGGCGCGGCTGGGCGACTGGCCGGATTGATGCAACCGGAAAATGTTCTCCAGAACCACGATGGCCGCGTCCACGACCATGCCCACCGAAAACGCGATTCCGGCAAGCGAGATGACGTTCAGGGTCCGCCCGAGTGCGGTCATCGCCACGAAGCACGCTACCACCGAGACCGGAATGGCGAGAGCGACCACCAGCGTCGCCCGCGCCGAGCGCAGGAACAGGAGCAGGATCACGAGAGCGAACGCGCCACCGACCCAGATATTCTGCACCACCAGGTCGATCGCCCCCACGATATAGACCGTCTCGTCGTAGACCTGCTTCAGCGCCAGACCTACATCCGGCACGGGACCCGAAGCAAGTTCCGCCGCCGCCTGGCGCACCCCCTGCATGGTCTCGATGACATTGGCTCCGGCCTCGCGGATGACGTTGAAACCGATCGCCGCCTCCCCAAGGCTGCGGATCCGTGCGGTCGGGTCGGCAACATCGAAGCGGACCTCGGCCACATCTCCGACCGTCACCCGGCCCCCACCCTGCGCGCCCACACTGCGAAGAACGACGTTGCGGATGCTTTCGAGATCATTCAGCTCGCCTTCGGCGCGAATGACATAGCGACGCTTGCCCTCCTCCAGGTCACCGGCCGAGGCCGACAGGTTCTCGCGGCGCAGGCGGGCGACAATCTCCGGAACCGTGATCCGGAACCGGGCCAGGGTCTCGGGGTCGACGACAACCCGTATCTGCCGCTCGGCGGTGCCGTAGACATTGACCAGCGAAACCCCGGGGACCCGTTCGATGCGGCTTTGCACGACGTCGCGCACGAACTCCCCGTAGGCGTGAATGGGACGGTCATTGCCCGGCAGGTGCCGCAAGGTGAACCAGGCGATCGGCTGGTCATCGGAGTCCGAAGTGTCGATGCTCGGCGCATCCACCTCCTCCGGATATCCGCTGACTCCGTCCAGACGGTTCGAGATCAGCAGCAGAACATGATCCATCTCCGTGCCGATGGTGAATTCAAGGCGGATCCGTCCGCGCCCGGTACGTGCGCTGCCGGACATTTCCTCGAGTGCCGGAAGTCCGCGGAGCGCATCCTCCTGCCGGTTCAGCACCTCACGCTCCAGCTCGGCCGGTGCGGCACCGGACCAGGTGGTGGTGACCGTGACCACCGGCTTGCGCACCTCCGGCGTGAGCTGGATCGGGATCGCGGCCAAGGAGAGGCCCCCCAGCAGCACCGCCATCCCGACCGCTGACAGGACTGCGACCGGCCGATCGATCGCCAGTCGAATCAGATTCATGGCCCGGCCTTTTCGACCGTCACCGGCTGCCCGGGCCGCAGCCGCTCATTGCCGCGAATCACCGCCAGATCGCCCTCGCTCAACCCGGACCGGACCTCGACCCGGTCTTCCACGAACGCACCCACGAGAATTGTCCGGCGCAGGGCCATGCCGTTTTCGACCAGGAACACCACCCAGCCATTGTCCTCCCGGATCAGCGCATCCTTCGCCACGGACAGAACCCGCCGCCGTCCGCCCTGCGGAACCGCAAGGATGACGGCTTCGCCCGTTGCCAGACCGGAGGAGTCATCCTCGGCGATCATCGACAGACGTACGGGGCGGGTGCGGGTGCGGATATCCTCGACGGGCAGCACGGCCCGGACGCGGGTCCGCATCGGCAGCCCGGAATCGCGCATCCCGTTGATGTCGTCTCCCGGACGCAGCCCGCCGAGGATACCGGCCGGCACTTCCGCGACCAGTTCCAGGCTGCCCATGTCGAGCAGCATCGCGACGGGTTCGCCCTCCCGCAGATACGCCCCCGGTTGCGCGCGCTGTTCCACCACAACGCCGGCGAAGGGCGCCCGCACCTCGCGGCTCTCGTGATCGAATTCCGCCCCCTCTGCCTGCGCGCGCGCCGAGTCGATCCGCGCCTCCGCCTCCTCCAGCGCCGCCTGCGCCAGGCGGAGTTCCTGGTCCGCGTCCTCCAGCAAACCCCGCGACAATGCCGCAGATCCACCCAGACTCTGCAGACGCTCAAAAGCCTGCTCGGCCAGGGCGGTACGGATCGCGGCCACCTCCCGCCCGTGGCGGGCGACGCTCATGGTCGCCTGCGCGGCCGCCCGTGCGATGGCAAACGGCCGCTCCTCGAGTTCGGCCAGCACCTGCCCCGCCTCCACCTTCTCCCCGACCGAAACCGGCACCCGGCTCACGAAGCCCGCGACCCGGGAGGCCACCGCGGACTCCCTGCGGGCGACCACATTCGCGAAGATCGGGATGGTTTCGGTGATCTCGACCCAGCTCACGGGGTCGGCGGCCACCAGAGCCGCCCGCCCCTGCGCGAATGCGGCCGGCGCGACAGACAGGAATGCAGCTGCAAGCAGGAAAACCACAGGAAAGACAGAGGGCATCACGCCGGATATTCTACTGGCTCGCCTCGACTGGGGCATCTTCCGGCCGGAGCCTTCTGTTTCAAGGGTCGCAGATGCGGCATACTTGTTGCCGGAGAAATGGGGGGCCTATATGGCGGGTCGCAGTCCGGAGCCAATATCCCTGACCGCCGCGGAAACGGGGCGGCAGATCGCCGCAGGAGCCGATCCGGTGGAAATCGCAGAAGCCACCCTGGCGCGGATCGAGGCCGACGACAGTGCCGCATTCATTTCCATCACCTCCGTGCGCGCCATGCGCGAAGCCGAGGCCGCGCGAAGCCGTCAGAAGGAAAACCGCCTGCTGGGCCCGCTGGACGGAGTTCCCGTTGCCTGGAAGGACCTCTTTGATATCGCCGGCTCTGTCACCACCTGCGCCTCCGAGATCCTGCGCAACGCAGCGCCCTCCGAATCCGACGCCGTCTGCGCGGCCAACGCCGCCGCCGCGGGGATGGTGAGCGTCGGCAAGACCAATCTGACCGAATTCGCCTTTTCGGGGCTTGGCATCAACCCGCATTTCGGCACGCCCTCCAATCCGAACGATCCGGAAATCCCCCGTGTGCCGGGCGGCTCCTCCTCCGGCTCTGCCGTCGCGGTGGCGGCGGGGATCGTCCCGGCCGCGATCGGCACCGACACCGGCGGCTCGGTCCGTATCCCGGCCGCGCTCAACGGCATCGTCGGACTGAAGACCTCGGACGGGCGGATTTCCCTCGAAGGGATCGCCCCGCTGGCGCAGAGTTTTGACACGGTGGGGCCGCTTGCCCGCACGGTCGAGGACTGCATCCTGCTTGATGCGGTGCTCCGGGGCATGCCGCCGACGGCCCTGGCACCTGCAAATCCAGCGGAACTGACCTTCCTGGTGCCCGAGAATTACGTGCTTGAGCGCCTCGAGCCGGCGGTGGCGGAAAATTTCGAGACAACGCTCAAGGCACTTGCCGATGCCGGCGCCCACATCGAGCGCCACCACTGTGCCTTCCTTGAGGCCTATGGAAAATTGTTCCCCGAGCACGGCATGCTTACGGCCCACGAAGCCATGGAGAACTGGCGGCATGTCCTCGAGGGGCCGGACTCCGAGCGGATGGACCCGCGGGTGCGGAGCCGCATGCTGGCGGGCACCGACCTCGCCGGGCGGGTCGAGGAGGCCCGGGCGAACCGCGCCAACCTGACCGCAGCCTTCGAAAGCGAACTGGGCGACCGGTTCCTGCTACACCCGACGACCATCTTTGTGGCCCCCGAGATCGCTCCGCTGGATGCCGATCCGGAACTCTACCACAGGGTCAACATGCGGATGCTGCGCAACACCATGCCCGGCAATTATCTGCACAGCTGCGGCGTGTCGCTCCCCAATGGCCGGGACGACAAGGGCCTGCCGACCGCGGTGCTGATCAGTGCCCGCGGAGGGAGCGACGACCGGCTGCACGGTGCGGCCCTGGCCGCCGAAAGCATTCTCACAGGCCTGGGGAGGAACTCACAGTGAATCTGACATTCGACCGGCATCTGAACAAGGTCCTGACCGGACAGAACGTCGAAATCACCTACGCCGACGGAGAGACCCGGGCCTACGGAGAGCCCGGCAAGGGACCGCGCCTGCGCTTCCACGACCGCGGGGCAGAGCGGGCCGTTCTCCTGGACCCGGAACTGCGTTTCGGGGAGATGTTCACCGAAGGACGCCTCACCGTGGAGAACGGCCGGATCTTCGACGTTCTGATGCAACTCGGACAGGTGGAATCTGCGCCCGACGCCACGCTCTTTGCCCGCTTCCTCGCAGTGGCCCGCACCCTCACGCGGCGCTTCCGGCAGAACAACACCCGGACCGCCGCACGCGCCAATATCGCCCATCACTATGATCTCGACTCCGGCCTCTACGAACTGTTTCTGGATCCCGACCAGCAGTATTCCTGCGCCTATTTCGAAACCGACAACGCCACCCTGGAAGAGGCGCAATTGGTCAAGAAACGACGCCTCGCCGCAAAACTGTGCCTCCAGCCCGGGATGCGGGTCCTCGATATCGGCTCTGGCTGGGGCGGTCTCGGCCTCTATCTGGCTGAGATGACCGGCGCACAGGTGACCGGGGTCACCCTGTCCGAGCACCAGCACCGAATTTCCAATCAACGCGCCCGCGAGCGGGGCCTCGCCGACCGTGTCCAGTTCCATCTCCGCGACTACCGGCAGATCGAAGGGAATTTCGACCGTATCGTCTCGGTCGGAATGTTCGAGCATGTGGGCGTCGGCTTCTACAACACCTTCTTTGAGACATGCCGGAAACTGCTGACCGAAGAAGGCAACATGCTCCTTCACACGATCGGCCGCCTGGATCCCCCCGGCCGGACCAATCCCTGGATGCAGAAGCATATTTTCCCGGGCGGCTATATCCCCGCCCTTTCGGAAGTGGCCGCGGCCGTGGAACGGACCGGGTTGATCACAACCGATATCGAGATTCTGCGCGACCATTACGCGCGCACGCTGAACCACTGGCGAAAGCGGTTTCTGGACCGGCGCGACGACGCGGTGCGGATGTTTGGCGAACCCTTCGCCCGCCTGTGGGAATTCTATCTCGCCGCCTGCGAACTCGCCTTCGTCTATCGCGGCCTGTCCGTGTTCCAGTACCAGCTGGCCCGCCGGATCGACACACTGCCGATACGGCGCAGCTATATCCCTGCCTACGAGCGGCAATTGCGCGAGATCGAGCAGGAAAAACTCGCGGCGGGCTGAGTGCCGCCATCCTGTACGAAATCTCCGGGACCCGGCACGGGCCTGCGCCATCCAGTCACCGGATGATCCGAATCGAACCGGTGGCGACCCCAGCAGGAATCGAACCTGCAACCTGCGGATTAGAAGTCCGCTGCTCTATCCAATTGAGCTATGGGGCCTGCACGCCGACCCTCAATGCGTCCAGCCCTCGCGTCGGCCGACCGCGAAATTGGCACCGTATCCCGCCTGGCGTACAATGAACCGGCGCCCCTGCGGTTCCTCGACCCGGAACGGGATGCCATGGGTGCGCGCATACTGCACCGCCGCCTCCCGGGTCGCAAAGGTCAGACGGATCTGCGAACGCATGTCATCGGAACTCGTCCAGCCCATCAGCGGATCGATATGGCGCCGTGTCTCCGGCGCATATTCAAGCATCCAATGGCGGCTGCAGGCGGTTCCCGACTGCGTCGCCGTCCTGGCCGGCCGATAGATGCGTGCGAACATGCAGGGCCTCCGAAACGGTCCGGGGTTACAGCATAGCCCCGCCCGCCACCTCGCGCATCGCCGACGCATGCCCGGCACCGAATAGGCAGAGCCCGATCATGGCCACCGATCTTGCCATTCCCCTCCCCCCCGATACCGGCCTTCCCGCCAAACTCGAAGGGGGCATCCGGTTTTCGCTGAAGAGCGACTTCGAGCCGGAAGGTGACCAGCCCCAAGCCATCGCCGAACTGGTCGAGGGGATCCGTCGGGGGGAGCGTGATCAGGTGCTGCTCGGCGCGACCGGCACCGGCAAGACCTTCACCATGGCAAAACTGGTCGAAGCGACCCAGCGGCCGGCGATCGTGCTCGCGCCCAACAAGACCCTTGCCGCGCAGCTCTACGGTGAGTTCAAATCCTTCTTTCCCGGCAACGCGGTGGAGTATTTCGTTTCCTATTACGACTACTACCAGCCGGAGGCCTATGTCCCGCGCACCGACACCTTCATCGAGAAGGAAGCACAGGTAAACGAGCAGATCGACCGCATGCGGCACGCCGCCACCCGCTCCCTGCTCGAACGGGATGATGTGCTCATTGTCGCATCGGTGTCCTGCATCTACGGAATCGGCGCCGTCGAGACCTACTCGGCCATGCGCCTCGACATCACCGGCGGCCACCCGGCCGAGCGCCGGGAAATGCTGCGGGAACTGGTGGCGATGCAGTACCGCCGCAACGACAGCTCCTTCCAGCGGGGCAATTTTCGGCTACGCGGAGACACGCTCGATATCTGGCCCGCGCATCTGGATGACCGCGCCTGGCGGATTGAGTTTTTCGGGGATGAAGTGGAGGCGATCAGCGAGTTCGATCCCCTGACCGGCGAAAAGATCGGACCCCTTGATGCGGTTCGGATCTACGCCAACTCTCATTACGTCACCCCACGCCCCACCCTGCTACAGGCGATCCAGGGAATTCGGGCAGAGCTGACCGAGTGCGTCGGCGATCTTGAGAAGCGGGGATTCCTGCTCGAGGCACAGCGACTCAGGGACCGCACGCATCACGATCTCGAGATGCTGGATGCTGTCGGCGTCTGCCCGGGAATCGAGAATTACTCACGCTATCTGACCGGCCGCCAGGCCGGGGAACCGCCGCCGACCCTGTTTGAATACATCCCCGATCACGCCCTCGTTTTTGTGGATGAAAGCCATGTCACCGTGCCCCAGCTCGGGGGCATGTACCGCGGTGACCGGCGGCGCAAGGAAACGCTTGCAACGCATGGCTTCCGCCTTCCTTCCTGCATGGACAACCGGCCCCTGCAATTCGAGGAATGGGACGCGATGCGCCCGCAATCCGTGTTTGCCTCGGCCACCCCCGGCCCGTGGGAGATCGAGCGCTCGACCGGGGTGATTGTCGAGCAGGTGATCCGTCCCACCGGGCTGGTCGACCCGCCCGTGGAAGTGCGGCCGGCGACAGCCCAGGTCGATGATCTGCTACATGAAATCCGTCGGCTCACCGATGACGGGCATCGTGCCCTGGTCACCGTCCTGACCAAGCGCATGGCCGAGGACCTGACCGAATACCTGCATGAACAAGGGGTGCGCGTGCGCTACATGCATTCCGATATCGAAACCCTGGAGCGAACCGAAATCATCCGCGACCTTCGCCTCGGAGCCTTCGATGTGCTGGTCGGAATCAACCTGCTGCGGGAGGGACTCGACATACCCGAATGCGCATTGGTAGCGATCCTCGACGCGGACAAGGAGGGATTCCTGCGCTCCGAAACTTCTCTGGTGCAGACCATCGGGCGGGCGGCGCGCAACGTCGCCGGCCGGGTGTTGATGTATGCCGACAAGACCACCGGGTCGATGGAACGGGCGATCCGCGAGACAGACAGACGGCGAAACAAGCAGCAGGCCTACAACGAGTCGAAGGGAATCACCCCCGCAAGCGTGCAGAAGCGGATTGGCGACGTCCATGCGAGCATCCACGAACGGGATCATGTGACGGTCGATCTCGGCCCGGCATGGGAAAAGACCGAATTCGTCGGCGGCAACCTGGCGAAGCATCTCGAACACCTGCGGGCAAAGATGTTCGCCGCCGCCGAGAACCTGGAATTCGAGGAGGCGGGTGAATGCCGGGACGAGATCCGGCGTCTGGAACGGGTCGATCTCGCCTGCCACGAAAACCCCAAGGCACGACAGTCGGAGATCCGTTCCAAGGCGGCCGGGGCGCGCGTCAAAAGCCGCTCAAGTGCCGGCCGGCCCGGAACCCGCACCAAACGGGGAAAGGCCCAGCACACATAACCCCCGATGGAATAGCTTCTTCAAGATCATCCGCTTTCCATGCAGCAAGAGCCTTCTGATCATCCTCCTCATTTCCCACAAATCCTGAAGTGGACGCATGCTCTTTTCCCGAAAACATCCCTCCAGAAATCTGCCTGAAAAATGGAAGCTTGGCTTGCGTGGCAACAACCTTGCCGAGCTCCACCCCTAGATGTCGCTGAAGGGGTCCGCGCGCAGGATGGTGTCGTCCCTGTCCGGTGAAGTCGAAACCAGCACGATCGGACAATCCACCTGCTCCTCGACCCGCCGGATATAGGCCTGCGCGGCGGACGGCAGATCCTCCCAATCCCGCAGTCCGGCGGTTGGCTGGTTCCATCCCCGCAGGGTCTCATAGATGGGCTCAACCTGGATCTGGGCACGCGCCAGCGCAGGCATACGGTCGATCTCCACCCCCTCCAGCCGGTACCCCACGCACAGCTGGATCTCCTCGAAACTGTCCAGCACATCAAGTTTGGTAAAGGCGATGCCGCCAATTCCCGATACCCGCACCGCCTGGCGCAAAAGCACGGTATCCAGCCAACCGCAACGCCGACGGCGACCGGTCACGGTGCCAAATTCCCGCCCGCGGGCACCCAGGAGTTCCCCCAACTCCCCCGTATTCTCCGTCGGGAAGGGGCCGGCTCCCACGCGGGTGGCATAGGCCTTCGCGATGCCGAGCACCCTCTGGATGGCGTTCGGACCGACGCCCGAGCCGACCGCGGCCTGCCCGGCGATGGCGTTCGAGGAGGTCACGAAAGGATAGGTGCCGTAATCGATGTCGAGCATCGCCCCCTGGGCGCCCTCGAACAGAATTTGTCGGCCCGCCTTCTGCCATTCGTCAATTTCAGCCCAGACCGGAGCGGCATAGGGCAGAATCGCCGGGGCCACCTCCACCAGCGACTGGATCAGCGCATTCCGGTTGACCGGTTCCGCGCCCAGCCCCGCCCGAAGCGGCTCATGATGCGCGAGCAGCCGGTCCACGCCTTCGCCAAGATTCGCAGGATCGCTCAGATCGATCACCCGCAATGCCCGCCGTCCGACCTTGTCCTCATAGGCCGGCCCGATTCCCCGCCCCGTGGTGCCGATTTTCCGGGCTCCCGCACGAACCTCGCGGAATTTGTCCAGGTCGCGATGGATCGGCAGGATCAGCGGCGCCGTCTCGGCGACCCGGAGATTGTGCGGGCCAATCTCAATCCCGCGCGCCCGCAGGCCGGCGATCTCGTCCACAAGGGACCAGGGGTCGATCACGACACCACTGCCGATGGCCGAGAGGGCTCCCGGCCGCAACACACCCGACGGGAGCAGCGAGAGTTTGTAGGTCTCGCCGCCGACAACCAGCGTATGCCCGGCGTTGTGCCCCCCCTGGAATCGCACCACGGCATCCGCCCGGGCACTGAGCCAGTCGACAATCTTGCCCTTGCCCTCATCGCCCCACTGGGCACCGACCACCGCAATTCCGGTCACGGAAAATTGACTGCCTTGACCTGCCGGACGAGCGGAAGGACCCGAAGCCGCTCCAGCACCTCTTCCTCCGGTTCTGCGTCAACGCCAAGAAGCGTGACCGCCTCGCCGCCGACCGCAGCACGTCCGAGCGCAAAGGTGGCGATATTGACCCCTGCCTCGCCCAATGCGGTGCCGAGGGTGCCGATGAAGCCGGGCTGGTCGATATTGGTCGCATAGATCATATGCGGTTGCGGCAGGGCCTCCATCTCCACACCCTTGATCTGGATGATGCGCGGCTTCCCGTCCGAGAACAGTGTGGCCGCCACCGTGCGCGTCTGACGCTCGGTCTTCACCGTCAGCAGCACATAGGACCCGAACGCCCCCCGGGGATCCCGGCTGACGCTCTCGGTAACCCGCACCCCCCGGCTGCGGGCCAGCGCCGGGGCTGAAACCATATTGACTCCACCTCCAAGACGCGGACGCAACAAGGCCGCGATCAGGGCCGAGGTCAGGGGCTTGATGTCACGTTCCGCGACGGCACCGACATACTCGATCCCGATCTCCTGGATCGAGGTTTCCGTGACCTGCCCGGCAAATGTGCCCAGCGTCTCGACCACGGCAATCCACGGGCGGATCAACGGAGCCTCCGTCGCGCTCACCGAAGGCATGTTGATGGCGTTCGCCACCGTGCCTTCGAGCAGAAAATCGCAAATCTGCTCGGCGATCTGCCGCGCGACCTTCTCCTGCGCCTCGACCGTGGAGGCCCCGAGATGCGGGGTCGCAACGACGTTCGGAAGGCTGGGCAGCGGGTTGTCAACGGCCGGCTCGGACTCGAAAACATCCAGCGCCGCACCGGCAAGATGGCCGGATTCGAGAGCCACCAGGAGTGCCTTCTCATCCACCAGACCGCCCCGCGCACAGTTCACCAGCATGGCCCCCGGCTTCATCCCGGCAATCCGCTCGCGTGACAGCAAATTCCGGGTTTCTTTCGCGCGCGGCAAATGCAGGGTGACAAAATCGGCACGGGCGAGAAGCTGTTCGAGATCATCGATCCGCGTGGCACCGAGTGATTCTGCCCGCGCGGCCGGCAGATAGGGATCATACACAATCACCCGCATGCCGAGGCCGACCGCCCGCTCGACGACCGCTGCGCCGATATTGCCGCAACCGATCACCCCGAGAATCTTGCCGGCGACCTCCGAGCCGACATAGCGTGACCGCGCCCATTCGCCGGCGCGGAGGGCGGCATTTGCCTGCGGGATGTGACGTGCAAGTGCCAACAACATCGCGATGCTGTGCTCGGCGGTCGTGATGGTGTTCCCGAACGGCGTGTTCATCACCACGATTCCGCGGGCTGTTGCCGCTTCGACATCCACCGTATCGATTCCGACCCCAGCCCGGCCGATCACCTGCAGCCGGTCTGCATGCTGGAGGAGCTCGGCCGTGACCCGGGCGGCCGAACGAACCGCCAACCCCTCACAGGCTCCGATCGCTTCGACAAACGCGGCGGCATCGGTGGCAAGTTCCGGATGGTAGCGAGCCTCCACTCCGCGGGCCTCGAAGACTTCCACCACCTTCGGGTCGAGATGATCGGCGATCAGAACTTTGTGCATCAGGAATTCGATCCAGCCTGCGGGGCGGCGACCACGGCATACGCCCAATCGAGCCACTCCGTCAGCAACTCGATATCGGCGCTGTCGATCGTGGCCCCGCACCAGACCCGCAACCCGGGCGGTGCATTGCGGTGATTGACCACATCATAGGCAGCCTCCTCCTGTTCGAGGAGTGTCCCGATCCGTTTCAGGGCATCCCGTTGCCCGGCCTCATCGAGTGCCTCGAACCATGGCGCCACAATGCACATGCAGACCGAGCTATTCGATCGGATGGAAGGATCGGAAACCATGTTCTCGATCCAGTCGGTCCGGTCGATCCAGTCCTGCAGGGCGGCAAAATTCGTGTCCGAACGCCGCCGTGTGCCGACGGCACCGCCGATCGACTCCACCCACTCCAGCGCCAGAAGGCAGTCAGCGACGCAAAGCATGGAGGGCGTATTGATGGTCAGGCCATTGAACACCCCTTCCAGCAAGGCACCCTCCTTGACCAGCTGCCAGATCTTGGGCAGCCCCCGCGGAGGGGGGGACGATTCGAGACGCTCGACGGCCCGCGGCGAAAGAACCAACACGCCGTGCGCGGCTTCACCTCCCAGCACTTTCTGCCAGGAAAAGGTGGTCACATCGAGCCGCGGCCAGTCGAGGTCCTGCGCAAACACACCGGAGGTCGCATCGCAGATCGTTACCCCCGCACGATCCTCAGGAATCCATTTCCCATCCGGCACCCGCACCCCGGATGTGGTTCCGTTCCACACAAAGACGATATCCGCATCCCGACGCACGGCGCCAAGGTCCGCAATTTTCCCGTAAGGCGCTTCCAGGACACGGCAATCGGGAAGCGCGAGCTGCTGTATCGCGTCCGCCGCCCAGAGCCGCCCGAAATGCTCCCAGACCAGCACATCTGTCGGACGCGGCCCGAGCAGGTTCCACAGGGCCATCTCCATGGCACCGGTATCCGACCCGGGAACGATTCCAACCCGATACCCTTCCGGCAGGCCGAGCAGTTCATGAATGCGGGCCAGAACCTCGCGAATCTGCGCATGCGGGCCGGACGCGCGATTCGAGCGCCCGAGCCAGGCGCGGCCGAAAACGGCTTCCGGGGCCCATCCTGGGAATTTTGCACAGGGACCGGAAGAAAATTCGGGACGCGCCGGCTTCCGGGCCGGGCGCATGCGGGACGGAGGCATGCTGCGAAAGCTCCATAATGGGGCGGGACGGTGGGTGGATGCGGCGCGGGTTTCTTCGCAACCGCACCATTGCCCAAACCGGCATCCGGCACAAGTGACTATGCCGCAAAACTTCTCCCATCGGATCCCGTGATCGCGTTGCAGATTTCGTCCAGAACCTCGTCCAGTGCCTGAGAGTCGGAACCCTGGGCCATGATCCGCACCACCGGTTCCGTGCCGGATTCGCGGACCAGCAACCGGCCTTCCTCTCCGAGCCGGCGACGGGCCTCCTGGATGGCCTTCTGCGCGCGCTCCCCCCCGAGCACGCCCGGCTCTCCCGGGATGCTGCGATGCACCTGCGGAACCGGTTCATAGGGACGGCAGACCTCACTGGCCGGCCGCTGGCTCCGCACCATCACCGCCAGCACCTGCAGCGCGGCGATCACGCCGTCCCCGCTGACCAGATAATCCCTGAGGATCACATGCCCCGATTGCTCGCCGCCAAGATTGCAGCCGGTTTCCGCCATCCGCTCGATCACATGCCGGTCCCCCACCGGGGTCCGGTGGAGCCTGACGCCCAGCGACTGCAGATACCGATCGAGGCCGAGATTGGACATCTCGGTGGCCACCACGCCGCCCCCGCGCAAGCGTTCACGTTCCAGCAGATAGCCGGCCACCGTGCCGAGAATCCGGTCGCCGTCGATCAGCTGTCCCTTCTCGTCAATGACATGCACCCGGTCTGCATCCCCGTCGAGGGCAATGCCGATATCGGCACCCTGTTCAAGAACCGCCGCTTGCGCCGCCGCAGGTGCCGTCGAGCCGCAATTCTCATTGATGTTGAAGCCGTTCGGCTCGACTCCGATGCGCACCACCTCGGCGCCGAGCTCCCAAAGCACTTCCGGGGCCGTGCGGTAGGCCGCCCCATTGGCACAATCGATTACCACCTTCAACCCGTCCAGGCGGGAGGCCCGCGGGAAGGTCGCCTTGGCGAATTCGATATACCGCGATGCCCCGTCATTCAGCCGCTGCACATGCCCCATTTCCCGCGGCCCCGCCAGATACGGTTCCATCGGCTCCTGCATCATGGCTTCGAGTTCGGCCTGGCATGCGTCGGAAAGTTTGCGCCCCTCGCTGTCAAGGAGCTTGATGCCGTTGTCGTGATAGGGATTGTGCGAGGCCGTAATCATGATTCCGAGATCGGCCCGCAGGGTGCGGGTCAGCATCGCCACGCCCGGGGTCTGGAGCGGCCCGAGCAGATAGACATCCATGCCCATCGCAGCAAGCCCCGAGGTAAGCACGGTCTCGATCATGTAATTCGAACGCCGGGTGTCCTTGCCGATAATCACCCGATGCCGGTGACTTCCCCGCCGGAACCTGCGGCCCGCCGCCATGGCCAGCCGCAGCAGCAGATCCGCCGTCATCGGATAGCAATTGACCCGGCCACGAACCCCGTCGGTGCCGAAAATCCCCCCCTGCTCCGCGCTCATGCTGCCTCCGGCAGGGCAAGGGGCGACCAGATGGCCAATGCCTGCGCCGTTTCGGTGACATCATGAACACGAAGAAGGTGGATCCCTTCGTCGGTCGCATGCAGCGCGGCAGCCACCGATCCCGAGACGCGCGCCCCGGCGTCTTCCACTCCCGACAGGCGGCCGATGAAACCCTTGCGTGAAGCCCCGACCAGCACCGCGCAGCCGAGACCGAGCAGCAGCGACAGGCCCTGCAGCAGAGCGAGGTTGTGGGCTTGCGTCTTGCCGAAACCGATCCCGGGGTCGACCGCAATCCGGGAGCGTTCGATCCCGGCCCGGACGGTACGCTCGACGCATGCCTCCAGCCAGTCATACACATCCAGAAGCACATCGGCATAGCGGGGCGCGTCCTGCATCGTGGCCGGCTCGCCCTGCGCATGCATCAGGCAGACAGAGGCATCCGTCGCGGCGACGGTCGGAAGCATCTCCGGGTCGTGGCCCAGGGCCGACACATCATTCACGATCCGGGCACCCGCATCGAGTGCCGCCCGCGCGACGGCCGCCTTGCGGGTGTCGACAGAGACCACCGCTCCGCCGGGATCACGCAGATACTGCCCGACCGCCGGCAGCAGCCGGGCGGACTCGATTTCGGCCGGCACTTCCTGTGCGCCCGGCCGCGTCGATTCGCCTCCGAAATCCACAATCGCCGCACCTTCGGTGGCCAATCGGCGCGCCTGCGCGGCCGCCGCGTTCCCTCCCTCATACAGACCGCCATCCGAAAAACTGTCCGGCGTCACATTGACGACGCCCATCAGCACCGGACGGTCCAACGAAACTCCGGCGAAGGGGGGTCGCGGCGCGGAGATGCGGGCAAGCCATCCCTCCGCTTCAGAACCGGTCAGGGCGGAAATCGGTTTCCGCGTCCACCGCCCGCAGCCGTCCCGGGTGCGCTCGATGCAATCCACCTCGCTGAAGGCACCGGAGCCTCCGCCGAGCGGAAGGGCCCGACCTTGCGCACACGCCTCGCGAACCGCACGACCGCCGCGCATCGGTACGGGCCGGAGATAGAGATTCATGGATGGCGCTCCCGGCAATGGGCCGAGTCTAACCCCACCGGGCACGAAAACCGGAAATTCCTGCAGGCGGTCGATTCAATTCTTGCAAGAGATCGCTTCAAGCATTGACCGGAACCGGCTCCGGATCGTCCGGCACGCCGTCGGCAGGCCGGCCCGAGGAACGCCGGCTCTTCGGAACCGCACTCATCCCCTCGGTCGAGGCATCCGTGTCGGAATCCGCATCCCCATCGCCGCGATCGAGTTTCTCGCCGTTCAGGACTTTTGTGATCTCGTCGCCGGTGACCGTCTCGTATTCGAGCAATCCCTGCGCCAGCCGCTCAAGATCGTCCCGCTTTTCGGCAAGAATCTCGCACGCCCGGGCATGTCCTGCGTCAACGATCCGCCGGATTTCGACATCAATCTGCGTCTGGGTCTCAGGCGCATGCAGGGTCATGCCCCGCTGCATGCCCAGAAAGGTATCCCGTTCGTCTCCATAATCGATGGTGCCGAGCGCCTCCGACATGCCGAATTGGGTGACCATCGCCCGTGCGATCTTGGTGACCTGCTGGATGTCGGAAGAGGCTCCGCTGGTGACATGGTCGGCATCGAACACCAGCTCCTCTGCCGCCCGACCGCCCATCGCCATCGCGATTTTTGATTCCAGCTGCTGGCGCGTCATCGACAGATGGTCCCGCTCCGGCAATGCCAGGACCAGTCCCAACGCGCGTCCGCGCGGAATGATGGTCGCCTTGTGGATGGGATCATGCCCCGGCATGTTGATGCCGACGATCGCGTGACCGGCCTCGTGATAGGCCGTGAGCCGTTTTTCGTCATCGGTCATCAGCAGCGAGCGGCGTTCGGCGCCCATCATCACCCGGTCCTTGGCGCTCTCGAAATCATCCATCGTGACAAGCCGCTTGCCGAGCCGGGCGGCAAGCAGCGCAGCCTCATTGACCAGATTGGCAAGATCCGCCCCCGAAAACCCAGGCGTGCCGCGGGCGATGGTGTTCAGCGCCACATCCGGCGCCATCGGGACGTGGCGGGAATGCACATGCAGGATCTTCTCGCGGCCACCCACATCCGGGTTGGGCACCATGATCTGCCGGTCAAAGCGGCCGGGGCGCAGCAGCGCCGGATCGAGCACATCCGGGCGGTTGGTGGCCGCGATCAGAATGACCCCCTCATTCGTCTCGAAACCATCCATCTCCACGAGAAGCTGGTTCAGGGTCTGCTCGCGCTCGTCATTGCCGCCGCCATAGCCGACCCCGCGGTGTCGGCCGACCGCGTCAATCTCATCAATGAAGAGGATGCAGGGGGAGTTCTTCTTGGCCTGCTCAAACATGTCGCGCACCCGGCTCGCGCCAACGCCCACGAACATCTCCACGAAATCGGAGCCGGAAATGGTGAAGAAGGGGACGCTGGCCTCACCCGCTATCGCCCGGGCGAGCAGTGTCTTGCCGGTGCCCGGCGGGCCGATGAGCAGCGCACCCTTCGGAATCTTGCCGCCGAGCCGCCTGAAGCGCTGTGGGTCGCGCAGGAAATCGACGATCTCCTCAAGCTCGGCCTTCGCCTCGTCGATGCCGGCAACATCGGCAAAGGTCTTGGTCACGGTCTGCTCGTTCAGCATGCGCGCCCGGGAACGGCCAAAACTCAACGGGTTGCGGCCACTCCCCTGCATGCGGCTGAGAAAAAAGATCCACACCCCGAGCAGCACGAGCATCGGCAGCCACAAGCCGATCGCCGAAAAAATGCCGCCGGAATCCTTGGGATCCACCTCCACCGTCACGCCGCTCGCGACCATCCGTTCAACGACTTCCGAGCCGAGTGGCTGGTAGGTGACATAGGCCTGGCCGGTTTTCAGGCGACCGCTGATCTCCTCACCGGACACGGTCGCGTCCTGCACCTCGCCACGATCGACCGAAGTCACGAAGGCGGAATACGGTACTTGCACTGCGTTGCTGGGATTCGTGCCACCGCGGAACACGTTGAAGAGTGCCACGAGCAACAGCAAAATTCCGACCCAAAGAGCTATGTTGCGAAAATTCTTCACCGGATCTCCTCACCCGCCGAGCTACATGCCACCGGAAAGGTAGTACTAGCAGTTACAAATCGCTAGGGGGCCGGGCCAACCAGGCCCGGGCCCGGATGGCACTCCCGGATCTGCGCATTCCGGCGATGGGGACTGCGTGAATTCGTCCGCCGACCCGGAAGGCCGGTGCCGTGGCACGGGCAGCGCGCGAAGCCCCGCACCAAGCCGGCACGTCGGATTCGATCTTCCCTGCCGCCTCGCCCAGTGCCCCCACCTGACAGGAGGACCCCTCCTCCAGCTGCACCCGCCAACGCCCGTCCCATGCCCGGTCCTCGCCGACCGACAGGAGGATGGCCGATTCGCAGGCCGCCAATTCGCGCATCACCAGAACCTCTCCGTCCGGCAACCGGGTCAAAGCACAGCCATGCAAGGTACGCCCGCGCGGTCCATCCTTCCCGATCAACCATGCAAATGCGGCCGAGAGATCATCCAGGCGCGGCCCCGACACGCTCCCCGAGACTCTCCGAAGTACCTCGTAGAACACGCGCAGACCGATTTCCTGTTCCGCATCGCGCAACGGCCGAGTGGCCAGCACCGCCTCCCCGAGCTCCCCAAACCGTGCCGCGCAGCCCGTCAGCGCATGGCATTGCGTCTCCAGCACCTCGCGCACCCGGGCCATGGATTCCGCGGTCCGCGCAAGGCGCTCTGCGGTAAGACCCAGCGGAGCCAGTACCGCCAGCGCATGCCGTGCCCGCGTCCGCCCATAGCGGAGGTCGTCATTCGAAGGATCCTCGAGCCAGATCTGATCGCGAGCCCGCAGCAGAACCCGAAGCGCGGCCCGGGATACACCCAGCAGGGGACGCAGGATACGCACCCCGTCCCGGACCGTAGCCGGCCGCATCGCCGCGAGTCCGTAGACCCCCGACCCCCGCGCAAGGCGCATGAGGACAGTTTCTGCCTGGTCATCCAGCGTATGGGCGACCAGCAGCGACGCGCCCTCGCCGCCGGCCCAGCCGAGCAGGCTTCGGTAGCGCTGCTCCCGGGCCCACATCTGGATATTGGACTGCGGCGGCGGCTCCCGGACCGTGAGTGCCATATGGGGGATGCCGATCTCCGCGCACCAGTCAGCAATGCGGGCACTCTCCAAACCCGCTTCAAAGCGCAGGCCATGATCCACCGTCAGTGCGGTCAGTGCGGCTCCGCGCGCCCGGGCCCAATCTGCTGCCAGCAGCAGCAGTGCCATGCTGTCGCCCCCGCCGGAGACGGCGACGCCCACCCTCCGGCCCGGCTGCAATCCATCCAGACGCGCAGCGAAGGCTTCCGGAACAAGGGCCGGATCAATTGCACTCGGCGCGATCTGCTTCCGCCTCCAGGCGATTCAGGAAGCGCGGTGATGCCGCGGCAAATCTCTTGCTCGCCAATGCAAACACCGCGCAGGCTTTTTCGGCGTTTTGCTGGCGGGACAGCATCATCCCGGTCCGGAGCATGCTGTCAGGTGCCCACGGGCTGTCCGCATGCTCGCCCAGCACCTGCAGATACGCGGCCGTTGCATCCGGGTAGCGGCGAAGGCCAAAAAGTGCCTCACCCAGAAGAAATTTGGCCTCACCCGCACGTTCGTGTTCGGCATGCGCCGCCAGGAATGCGGTGAAATTCTCGGCCGCATCCTCCAGGAACCCGTCCTTCAGCTTCCCCTCGGCGGCGGCAAACGCCTCTTCCGGTGGCTGTGTCGGCTGCGCGGGGTCCTCTCCAAGGGACGCGATCTCCCCCAGAAGTTCCTGCAACGGGTCCGGCTCGGATCCCCCACCCTCCACCGCGCCAAGGACGGCCGTGATCTCCCCGTCGCCGCCCTCGACCGGAGTTCGGATGACGCCGATCACACCGCTGCCCTCGCCGGGGGGCTCCTGATCCGGCAACCCCGACACGGCACCCCCCGCTTCCAGAGCGTGGCGGAGGTCCGCTACCTGGAAGCGCAGGTCATCAATGATGCCGAGCGTGTCTTTGGAGGAATCCCGCTGCTCGCGACGCAAGCGTTCGACAATATCCGTCAGATTGGCAATCGAGGCCTCAAGGGTTCCGATACGGATGGCCATCTCGTTCTGGAACGCCCGGAAACTGCGTTCGAGCCCGGATTCGGTCTGTGCCCCAACCGGCGTGGCCCCAACAAGGACCAGGCCTGCCAGAATCCCTGGCCCCCAGCGCACCCAAGGCCTTCGCATGAAATGCGTGGCAAGACCGCCGCACATCCCATGCAAGACGGAAATCAACTCCCTGGTACGCCGCCGCGGACTACACTGACGGCGCGCCGGTTTTGCGACCAGCAACTTTCTGCGGAACAAACTGCCACCGGCCGCTCCTTACCGTAGCTGACCGTCTCGACCCGATTGGCAGGCACCCCGTAGGACACCAGAAAATCGTGTACGGACGCGGCCCGGCGCGCACCGAGTGCCAGGTTGTATTCGCGTGTGCCGCGCTCGTCGCAATGACCTTGAACCACGATCCAGGCGGAGGGAGCAAGCTCCAGCCAGGCCGCCTGGCGTGCAAGCACGAGCCGAGCATCGTTGCTCAGTTCGTATCTGTCGAATGCGAAGAACACCCGATCCCCTACACTCTCCTCGAAATACGCCAGCGTGACCGCCGGAGTCCCTGGGAGTATGCCGGATGATTCCGCAGCGGATCCACTGCTAACTGCCTCACCGTGATCTGCGCCCGCGCAAGCCGCAAGCGCCAGGACCAAACCGGCCGCACCGAAAAAATTCATGCAACGCAACATTTATCTCTCCCCCTTCTTAGGTTCTGTGCTTCCTGCCCATACCGTCCGCGTTCAGTCCGGCGCAGATCAAATCACAACCGTCAATCTGCGGACCCGTCCCAGGAAAACGCATGAGCCTAGCAAACTATCCCCGCGGGTGCGATACCCTGATAGTAGCAAATGCAGTCTTTTTCAACCTCCCGAAACATCGCTCGCGGACGGCCCCCTGCCTGCAACCGCCCCTTCTTCGATCCATCCTACCGCCTCCTGATGCCCGACCCCTCACTCCAGGATCGGGGACCAGGCCGGATCGGAGGCGCCGTTGGGGGTGCGGACAACGCGCAGATTCTGCCCGGACACATCGACGGTGTAGAGTTTGGGCAGCCGGTCAGCGCCCGGATATTCCCGGAAAAACATCAGCACCCGGCCGTTCGGTGACCAGGTCGGACCTTCATCATGATAGCTGCCGGTCAGCAACCGCTCATGCTCCCCTTCCGGCGTCATCAATCCGATATGGAAGAGTCCCTTATGTTGTTTGGTGAACGCGATGAGATCCCCGCGGGGTGACCAGACCGGAGTCGCATAGCGGCCTTCGCCAAAGCTAATCCTTTCGATCCCGCTCCCGTCCACATTCATGACATAGATCTGCTGGTGGCGGCTGCGGTCGGACTCGAAGGAGAGCTGTCGGCCATCTGGCGAAAAACTCGGCGCCGTATCGATGGCCGCATGGGTGGTCAGGCGCACCCGTTTGCGGGTGTCAAGATCCAGCACATAGATATCGGTGTTGCCGTTGACCTCGATGCTCATCACCATGCGGCGGCCATCCGGAGAAAAGCGGGGAGCAAACGACATTCCCGAAAAATCGCCCAGAAACTCGTTCTCTCCGCTGTCGATGTCGGCGACATAGACCTGCGCACGATCGTCGGAAAAGGAGATATAGGTGATCTCCTGGCGCGACGGAGAGAACCGCGGAGTCATCGAAAGCCGGCCGGTGCCGGTCAGATAGCGGATATTGGCACCATCCTGGTCCATCAAGGCAAGACGTTTGCGCCGCTGGTTCTTCGGGCCGGTCTCCTCCACAAACGCGATCCGCGAATCGAAATAGCCGCTCTCATTGGTGATTTCCGAGTAGATCGCATCGGCGGCCTGATGGGCGATCCGCCGCCAGGAGGTCGGGGGGGCAACAAACTGGAGGCCGCTGGCCTGCCGCTCCGAAAGCACGTCCCAAAGCCGGAAACGGACCGCGAGGAGGCCGTCGAGGGCCAATTCCGTCTCGCCGGTGACCAGCCACTGCACGCCGATCGCGCGCCAGTCCTCAAACCGCGGGCGGGTCGCGAAGCTCCGGATGTCATCGATGAACGCGTTTGGATCGGCGGCGTAGAACAGGCCCGTTCCGGTCAGATCGGACAGCACCACCTCGACAATCCGCCGCCCTTCCGCCTCCGCTTCCGTCGTGGCGGCAAAGAATTCCGGAAAGGCGATCTTGACCGGTTCGATCACACCTTCGGTGATTTGAACATTCGGCACCGATTCATCACTCTGCGCCAGCACGCTGTGCGGTGCCCAGAGCCCGATGAAGGCAACCATGCAGGAGAAACGGAAAATTCGGGTCATCTATCCACCATGCCAGTTGGATCAAAGGTAAATTCGAGGCGGCGCCAGCGTTCGTATTGATGGCTGGGCAGGCGGTCATAGGGTGCGCATCGTATGAGTGCGGCCCGCGCGGCATCCAGCGCGGTGCGATGGGCTGCGCTGGGGAGAGGCTGCGGCCGGACCAGCACCGGCGATTGGCGCAGATGGCCGTCGGCCGTGAAATCCACGCCGACCGTCACACGCAGCGTATGGGCGTTGCGGGCACCGACAATGGCGGACGCGTTCCAGCAATTGGAAACCTTCCGCCGCAGATAGGCCCGCTCGCTGCCCGACAGATCGCTGCTGAAAAGTGCCCCCGCCGAGGGCGCAGTGGTATCGCCCCCCTTGTCCAGGATCGCCGTCAGTTCTTCCGCCACATCCGGCACCGGTGCCGGCCGGATGTGTTCCGGACGAGCCACCGGCACAAGAGCAGCCAGTTCCTCTGCCGTTTGCGGTGGTGGTTCGGAAAGATCGGCGGGCGGCTCGGGAACCTCGGCCGCCTTCTCCTCCACCACCTCCCGGGGAGGGAGCGGTGGATCGGGAGCATCGGGCACCTTTTCTTCCACCACCTCTTCCTGGGGAGTGGATGTCGGCTCCTCAGGCAGCGCGGTCTGCGGCACCACAGACTCCTCCGCTTCCTCCGGCTCCAGAAATTGATCCGGCAATTCCGCAACCGGCGCGGGTTCTTCCGGCACCGGTTCGGGGACCGATTCCACGACCGGCTCGGAGGGGGGCGGCGGGTCACGGGGAGCCTCGGCCGGAGCCTCGGCCTCCCGGGTGCCCAATGCCTCAAACTCGGAGGGCGAAAGCAGGTTGAATTCGATCACCTCGACGCTCTGCGTGTCCCGTGCCACGAATAATTCGCCGCCCAGAAAAACCCCGGCCAGCAGAAGCACATGCGCCGTGGCGGAAAGCCCGTAGCCGACCGGTGCATCCGCCCGCTCGTCCGGTGAGAGCCGGGCGTAAGCCCCCGATACCGGCAGGATCGCCCGGCCCTCTGCCCCGGTTTCCGGCCCGGCTGCCATGGCATGTCCTCTCGGGTCCACTCAGCAGCCACAATGCGCGCAGCTCATTGATCGGGTTCCGCCGCTGCAGCCCCGCCGCTGTCCATCACGAGCCCGAAACTTTCAAACCCGCTGGTGTTGAGAGCCCCAAGCACCCGCATCGCGCGGCCATAGGAAATCGACGTGTCCGCACGGACATAGATCCGACCGCCGCCACGTTCCTCAGCGATGGCACGCAATCGGGGCAGCAGATCCTGATCGGCAATCTCCGTGCTCTGAATGAAGGTCCGGCCCTCTGAATCGATGTGGATGGTGAGAGGCTCGGTCAGTTCTGACGGCAGTGCACGCGCCGGCCCGCGCGGCAGTTCCAGCGGCACGCCGACCGTCAGCAACGGCGCCGCGATCATGAACACGATGAGCAGCACCAGCATGACATCGACGAAGGGAGTCACATTGATCTCTGCCATCGGGGCGAACTGCGCATAGCGCCTGCGCGAGCCGGAATAGGTCATCGGGACGGCCATGGTCACTTGCCTCTGTCGATCTGGCGCGACAGCAAATTGGAGAATTCATCGGTGAAATTCTCGAACCGCAACCCGAGGCGGCCGGTCTCGCCGGTGAAGCGGTTATAGGCGATCACCGCCGGAATCGCGGCCAGCAGGCCAAGGGCGGTGGCAAACAGAGCCTCGGCGATGCCGGGGGCCACCACCGCAAGATTGGTGTTCTGGCTGAGCGCAATGGATTCGAAACTGTTCTTGATCCCCCAAACCGTGCCGAACAATCCGATAAATGGTGACACGGCGCCCACGGTGGCCAGCACGCCGAGGCGGTTCTGCAGCTGGTCGACCTCGCGCATGACGGCGATGTGGAGAGCACGCTCGATCCGGGGCAACGACCCGACCAGCAGGTCGCCATGCGACCCGAAAGACCGGCCCCATTCCCGCATGCCCGCGAGGAACACCCGCTCCATGGGGGCCTGGGGCTCGTCTCCGATACGCTCGGCAAGCCCGTCCAGCTGGGTGACGGACCAGAACGCGGTTTCGAAAGTGGTCGAGCTGCGCCGGGCGCGGGCCAGCATCCGGGCCTTTTCCACAATGACGGCCCAGCTCCAGCCCGAAAAAACCAGCAGGACCAGAATCACCGCCTGCACGAACACATGCGCGCGCAGGAAGAGGGCTGAAAGCGAAAAATTGTCAGAGGCCGACGCCAATGACCCGAGGGTATCCATGGTATTCTTTCAGCTCTGGTAACTCGCCGTCACCGTTAATTGCCCGGGAAATTGGGCGAAATTGCGGAGACGGGACGACATTCTAAAGATCCGCCACCGTATCCACAGCCAGCGCATGCACCGCCTCGGCCATCGCCTCGCTTTCGTCCGCCCCCTGTTCGCACGCCCCCGCAACCTCCCGTCGCTGACGATGGGCACCCGTTCCGCGTGCAAGCAGCTCACGCGCATGCTGCACCTCGTCCTGGCATTCCAGCGCTTCGGCATCTTCGCGCACCAACTCAAGCAGTTCCTCGATCAGATCGGCGAACCGCACCTGCCGACCCGTGCCGAAATCCACCAATGTGCCATCAATCCCGTAGCGCTGCGCACGCCAGCGATTCTCGTTCAGAAAGGACCGCGGATAACGGCGCCAGCGCTGATTCGCCGTGCGGAGCCGCCAGAGCATGCGAAGCAGGCAGAGATAGAGTGCCGCAACGCAGATTGTATCATCGAGCCGGGGCATCATGTCGCAGATGCGCATCTCCAGAGTCGGGTGACGCACGCTGGGGCGGAGGTCCCACCAGAGTTTGCTCCCGTCCTCGATCAGCCCAGCTTCCTGCATCTTTGCCTGAAACCGCTCGAATTCACTCCAGGAATCAAATTCTTCCGGCATTCCCGTCCGCGGCAGCTCGTCCCAGACCGCGATCCGGTAGGACATCAGGCCGGTGTCAATCCCGCGCCAATAGGGGGAAGACGTGCTCAACGCGAGAAGATGCGGAAGAAAGTAGCTCACCTGCCCCATCAGATCGATCCGCAGATCCCGGTTCTCAATTCCGACATGCACATGCATGCCGCTGATCAGCAGCCGACGGGCAATCCCCTGAAGCTCGCGCGCGAGGATCTCATAGCGCTCCTTCTCGGTATGCGGCTGGATCTCATGATCGGCAAACGGATGGGTGCCGGCGGCGATCGGTTTCAACCCGTGCTCGGCAGCCGCCTCGGCCACACCGCGGCGGAGACGCACGAGCTCCGCCCGCACTTCCTTGACGCTCGAAACCGCCGCCGTGCCAACCTCGACCTGGGAGCGGAGAAATTCGGGGCTGACCTGATCCCCGAACCGGGCCACGCAGTCGCGCATCAACGCCTCGGGCGGGTCGCTGGCCAGCTCGCCGGTGGCGGCATCAACCAGGAGATACTCCTCCTCAATCCCGATCGTGAAAGCTGGCTCGCGGTCTGTCATCCACCTGTCCTTTTCCGTCAGGCCATGCCTGCAATTTCAGCGACCTCGCCGCAAATCGCAAGTGCCCGCGGCACCCGCATCTGCGGCGGACCCCCTTCCCCGGGCAGCACCAGTGTCCCGTCCGGCCGCAGCCGCACGTCTCCCGATTTTGAGGCAACATACTCCACAAGCCGCTGGGGATTGGTGATGGCGCGCGGCCGGAACGCAACCCGTGCCCCCTTCTCCCCAATCTCGATCGAAGCAATCCCCGCCCGCCGACAGGCGGCCTTCAGCTGCAGGATCTGGCAGAGCGCATCCACCTCCGGCGGCGGAGCCCCAAAACGGTCATGCATCTCGACCGCGAGGCTCTCGATCGAGTCGGAATCCTGCAGGCCCGCCAGCCGCCGGTAGAGGGTCACGCGTGCCGCCAGATCCGGGATGTAGGATTGCGGGATCGCGGCCGGCAGGCCGATTTCGATACGCGGCGACCAGGTCTCCTCCTCCTCGACCTCCTCCCCTTTCTCGGAACGCAGTTTCCGCACGGCGCTGGCGAGCATTTCCTGGTAGAGCTCGGCACCCACTTCACGGATATGCCCCGCCTGCTCGGCGCCCAGCAGATTGCCGGCACCGCGGATGTCCAGATCCCGGTTGGCCAGGGCGAAACCGGCTCCGAGCTCCTCCATCATGGCCGCCGCCTCCAGCCGCCGTCCGGCCGCTTCCGTCACCCGCTGCCCGCTCTCCGTCGTGAAATAGACATAGGCCCGGATCCGGGAGCGGCCGACCCGCCCGCGAATCTGGTAGAGCTGCGCCAGGCCGAAGCGGTCTGCCTTGCGGATGATCACGGTATTGGCGCGCGGAATATCGAGTCCGGATGCGATGATGCTGGTCGACAGCAGGACATCGTAGGCACCGTCATAGAACGCATTCATGCGCTGCTCGAGTTCCGCCACCGGCATCTGCCCGTGGGCGACGGCAAAACGGACCTCCGGCACGGCATCTCGCAGAAAACCTTCCGACAGATCCAGATCACGGATCCGCGGCACCACAAAAAAGGACTGGCCGCCGCGCGCATGCTCGCGCAGCAGCGCTTCCCGAACCAGCTGCGGATCAAACGGCACCGCATAGGCGCGGACCGCAAGCCGGTCGGCGGGCGGCGTGACGATCACGCTCATCGGACGGACACCGCTCAGCGCCAGCTGCAGAGTGCGCGGGATCGGCGTCGCGCTCATGGCCAGCACATGCGCATCCGCACGCAATGCCTTCAGGCGCTCTTTCTGCTCGACCCCGAACTGCTGCTCCTCGTCGATGATCGCCAGGCGGAGATCCGCAAACCCGACCGCCTTGGAAAGCAACGCATGGGTGCCGATCACGATCGCGGCCGAGCCGTCCTGGATCTCGGCACGGACCCGCGCCGCATCCGCGGCGCTGGAAAAACGCGACAGGGAGCGCACCTCAACCGGAAACCCCTTGAAGCGTTCGCAAAACGTCCGGTAATGCTGCCGCACCAGCAGGGTGGTCGGCGCCAGCAGCGCGACCTGGCCACCGGACATGGCGACCGCAAAGGCCGCGCGGAGTGCCACTTCGGTCTTGCCAAACCCCACATCGCCGCAGATCAGCCGGTCCATCGCCCGGCCCGACGCAAGATCGGCAAGCGTCTCGGAAACCGCGATAACCTGGCCTTCGGTCTCGGTATAGGGAAACCGGGCACAGAACTCGGCATAGCCGTCCTCGGGAAGATCGATGGCCGGGGCGCGGCGGAGGGCCCGGAGCGCCGCCGTGCGGATCAGATCGGCCGCGATTTCGCGCACCCGCTTGCGGGCCCGGGCCTGGCGTGCCTGCCAGCCGCTTGCGCCCAGGCGGTCGAGCGACGCCGATTCGCTCTCCCCATAGCGATACAGCAGATCGACATTCTCGACCGGCACCCGCAGAAGATCTCCGCCCGCATATTCGAGCGTCACGCATTCCCGTGTTGTGCCACCGGCCCCGATCGTGTCGAGGCCGCGAAACCGCCCCAGCCCGAATTCCACATGCACGACCAGATCGCCCGGGGCCAGATCGGCCACCGTCTTGATGTAGTCCTGCGGGCGCCGGGTCCGTGCCGAGCGCGCCGCGAGCCGCTCGCCAAAAACATCCGCCTCCGCAACGACCGCATAGTGCTCGGTCTCGTAACCGGCCTCCAGGCGCCAGACCGCCAGCATGGCCGGCGGGGGCACCGCATCCCGTTCCGCCTCAAATTCCTGCCAGTTCCGGACCGGTCGCAGCGGACAGCCCGCCTCCGCGACCCGCTGGCCGATCCGGTCCCGGGAGCCCTCGGACACCGCTGCCAGCAGCACCCCCTTGTTCGCCGCCCGGAGCGCCCGAAGGTGACGGGCCACTTCCGCAAACAGATCCGTATCGCGGGCAGTGCGCTCGACCGCAAAATCCCGCCCTACCCGCGCCCCCGCATCGGTCGCGTTCCCGCCCGAGGGCGGTCGTCCGGGCAGGAATTCCCGCACCGCACGTTCCTGCATGCACCCGTGCCATTCCTCGAGTCCGAGATACAGCTGCTCGGGCGGACAGGGCCGGTAGGCGACGGCAGAGCGCCCCGATTCGGTGCCCAGCTCCCGGCGGGCCGCATAGTTGCGCGCGACCGTCTCCAGACGCTCCTCGGCCCCATTCCCGGCGAGGGCATCCAGTGCCACCGGTGCTTCCGGCAGGTAGTCAAAAATGGTTTCAAGCCGCTCGAAGAAAAACGGCAGCCAATGCTCCATCCCCTGAGTCCGATGGCCGGCCGCGATCGCTTCATAGAGAGGGTCGTCGCCGCCCGGAACGCCGAATTCCTGGAGATAGCACTGGCGGAACCGCGCCATCGCATCCCGATCGAGCGGCACCTCGCCGGCCGGCACCAGCTCCACGGAATCCTCCGCACCGATCGTGCGCTGGTCCGAAGGGTGGAACCGACGCACGGTTTCGAGACGGTCCCAGGCGAATTCGAGGCGTAGCGGATGCTCCATCCCGGGGCCGAACACATCGACCAGGCTGCCGCGCACGGCATATTCCCCCGGCCCGCCCACCATCGGAACCCGCAGATAGCCGGTGCGTTCCAGCAACTCCGTCAAATTGCCAAGGTCGACCGCATCACCGGTTTTTGCCGCCCAGCTCGACGCGGCCATGTGCCGACGCGGAGGTACCCGCTGCAGGGAAGCGTTGACCGAAGTCAGAACCAGCATCGGACCGGGCCGGGCCCCGGCAAGACGGGTCAGGGCCAGCGTCCGCCGGGCGGCAATTTCCGGGTTGGCCGAAACCCGATCATAGGGCTGGCAGTCCCAGGCCGGAAATTCCAGTACCGGAAACCCGGGCCCCCGAAACGCGACCCCCTCAAGGGTTTCGGCAAGACGGCGGTCATCGCGCGCGATATGCAGCACGGGCCCGTCCGTCTGGACGGCCAGTTCAAGAAGCAGGCCGGAATCATGACCGGCAGGCACGCCGCCGACTTGCACCCGCCCGGGCGGCGGCGGACCCCTATGACAGCTGTCCATTCGGCCGCCGCTACAGTTCCAGCTCGCCGGCACCCAGCGGCGCGAAGGCAGCCGCCACCGCTTCTTCCTCCACCTCTCCAATCCCGGCCGGGTTCCAGCGGGGTGCGTTGTCCTTGTCGAGAATCACCGCCCGTACGCCTTCGTAGAAATCATGACCGACCATACAGCTGCGAACCAGCCGGTATTCCATCCGCATGCAGTCATCAAAATCCAGCTCCCGTCCCTGCCTCAGTTGCCGGAAAGCGAGATGCAGGCTGGTGGGCGATTTGCTGTGCAGGGCGCGGAGCTGAGCGGCCGCCCATTCCCCATCGGCCGCGGCGAGCGAATCAAAGATCCCGGCCAGCCCGTCGGCCGAAAAATGACGGTCGATCTCCGCTTGCCGCCCTTGGATTGGCGCCTCGCCAGGAGGGACCGCATGGGCTGCAAGCCGAGCCGCCACCTCCCGGTCAAGCCGGGTGCGGTCGGAGCCGGGCGGAAGGCTGTCGAGGGCGGCCATCGCCGCCGGCCAGGAATCCGGCGGGATCAGGCTGTCCGCCACACCGCAATACAGGCAATCGGCAGATCCGATCCGGGCACCGGTCAGACCGAGATACATGCCCGTCTCACCGGGCATCCGCGGCAGGAAATAGCTGCCTCCGACATCCGGGAACAGCCCGATCCCCGTCTCCGGCATCGCAAAGGTCACCCGCTCGCTGACCACCCGATAGGAACCGTGGACGGAAAGCCCGACCCCGCCCCCCATGACGATGCCGTTGATGAAGGCCACGAAAGGCTTGGGATAGTGCTTGACCAGCGCGTTGATCCGGTATTCATCGGCATAGAAGGGAAAATTCCGCTGGCCGTCTTCGGACCCGGCCGCATAGAGCGCACGGATATCGCCGCCGGCGGCGAAGGCGCGGTCGCCGGCCCCCTCGATGGTCACCACGGCGACATCCCCGTCCTCACGCCAGTCATGCAGTTGCGCCTCCAGGCGAAGGGCCATGTCATGGGTGACCGCGTTCAGGACTTCCGGCCGGTTGAGCGTGACATGCGCCCGTGTGCCCGTCCGGCGGAAGAGAATGGTCTCCGACACCGGTTCAGCCCGCAGCGAGCAGGTGCCGTGAAACAATCAGGCGCATGATCTCACTGGTGCCTTCGAGGATCCGGTGCACCCGGAGATCCCGGAGCCGCTGCTCCAGCCCGTAGTCCCGGATATAGCCGTAGCCGCCATGGATCTGGAGCGCCTCGTCGACAATCTTCCAGCAGGCTTCGGTCGCGAACATTTTGGCCATCGCCGCCCGCATCCCGGCATCGGATTCGCCCGCATCCAGAGCGGCGGCAGCGCGCCATACCATCAGCCGCGAAGCTTCGAGTCCGGTCGCCATCTCGGCGAGTTTGAAGGCAACCGCCTGCTGCTCCGCGATCGGTTTGCCGAATGCGCGGCGCTCCAGCGCATAGTTGCGGGCCGCGTCGAGCGCCCAGGCCGCACCGCCGAGGGAACAGGCCGCGATATTGATCCGGCCTCCATCGAGACCGGCCATGGCGTAGCGGAACCCCTCCCCCTCGGCACCGATGCGATTGGCCGCGGGCACGCGGACAGCGTCGAGATGGACGGTGGCCGTGGGCTGGTTGCGCCAGCCCATTTTCTGTTCCTGAACTCCGAAAGACAGGCCCTCGACACCCGCCGGCACCAGCAGGCAGCTGATCCCGCCCGGCCCCTCATCGCCGGTGCGGCACATCACCGCGTAGACATCGGAAAACCCGCCACCGGAGACGAAAGCCTTGGCACCGGTCAGCCGGTAGCGGTCATTGCCATCCGTCTCGGCGCGGGTGCAGAGAGCCGCCGCATCGGAGCCGGAATCCGGTTCGGTCAGGCAGTAGCTCGCAATCTTCTCCATCCGCACCAGCCCCGGCAGCCACGCCTCCCGCAGCCGGTCATCCCCGAACCGGTCGACCATCCAGGCGACCATGTTGTGGATGGTGAGAAACGCGGCCAGGGAAACATCCCCGCGGGCCAGCTCCTCGAAAACAACCGCCGCATCCAGGCGGCCCATTCCGGTGCCACCGTGGTCGGCGCGGACATACATTCCGGCAAACCCCAGCTCCGCCAGTTCGCGAAGTGGGCGGGTTGGAAATTCGCAGCTCTCATCCCATGCGCGGCTGTTCGGTGCCAGTTTCTCGGCCGCAAAGCCGGCCGCCATATCGCGCATCTGCTGCTGCTCGTCGGAAAGCGCAAAATCCATCATCAGCTCCCGGCCGCCTGCGACCGCACGGAACACCGGTCTTCCACCCTGATCTCCGCCAGGACAGGTGTCTCCATTGCTATATAAAGCTCGCGCATCTGGTCGGGGCGGGCAGATTCGAACTGCCGACCTTCGGTACCCAAAACCGACGCGCTACCAGGCTGCGCTACGCCCCGCCACTACGATGGAACATAGCGCGGGCGCACCCCGCGTGCGACCGGAAGACCGCCGCCGGGCGATTAATGGTCGCCGATACCGTCAAGGGCCTGCTCGCCCCAGACCGCCCGGATCCGGGCATCCCGGCCACAGCCCCGCCGGTAGAATTTGTACCGGATGGGTTTCTTGGTGTAGTAGTCCTGGTGATGTTTTCCGGCAGGATAGAACTTGTCGAACCGCAGGACCGGGGTCACCACCGGTTCCGACAACACATCAGAATCCTCAAGGGTCTGCCTTGATACCTCGGCCAGTTGCAGCTGCTCGTCATCACCGGCAAAAATTGCCGTCCGGTAACTGTTGCCACGATCACAAAACTGTCCGCCATCATCCGTCGGGTCGACGCTGCGCCAGAAGATGTGCAGCAGCCGCTCATAGGACACCTGTTCCGGGTCGTAATAGATCTGCACAGCCTCAAAATGGCCCGTGCCGCCGCTAGTTACCTGCTTGTAGGACGGATTTTCGACGGTGCCTCCGGCAAAACCGGAGATCGTCTTCCGCACACCGGGAACCGTGTCGAAATCCGATTCGACGCACCAAAAGCATCCCCCCGCAAAGGTCGCAATGTCGAGTTCGTCACCGTCTGCCGCAAACGCCGAAGGCGATATGGCGAAACCCGCGCCAACCAGCAACGCAACAAGAAGTAAAATTCCTCGATTCATCCTTGCCCCCTCTCGCGGACGGTGCCGCATTTCCTGCTTCCAACCCGAAATCCGGCAACATCCTAGCACTTTGCGCAAATCAAATAAGAACGATGGCGGGCGCTTGACATGCCCGCCCGCAACAGGAACTCTCCCATCGCGCATCGGTTTCCGCATCGCAAGATGTGGAACGCAAGAGGGAACGCGGAAGGGTCGACAGGACCAAATCCGCGGCTGCCCCCGCAACTGTGACCGGCGAGCCGCTTCCATACGCCACTGGGCAAAGCCCGGGAAGGCGGAACCGGCGATGACCCGCGAGCCAGGAAACCTGCCGAAGCGCCGTCACCACGAGCCGGGTGCGGGAGGCACCAGGCGACGGCCCGGGCTGCGGTGGCGAAGAAACGTTGCCGCTGGCGCGGGATTCCGGATTCCGGCTCTCCCTTTTCGCCAGACGCAGAAATCGAGAACCGGAGGCGCGATCACGTGACCCCTAACCATCCGCCCGGTACCCCCGGTGCGGCGCAATTCCCGACCGAACAGCCATGACTGGGCTGTTCGAGCGCGGCGGCCCGGTCATCTGGGTGCTGGCGATGCTGTCAGTGGCCGTGCTGACGGTGATTCTCTGGAAATTCTGGCAACTGACGCGGGCCGGAGTCTGGCGGAGCGGGACCATCGAGGCGGTGCTCGCCGCATGGCGGGCCGGGCAAAGCCCCGAAGCGGTCGCGCAGGCCGGCCGGAGCGGTGATGCCGCCGCCCAATTCGTCACGAGTGTGCTGCAGATGCAGGCGGAGACACCCGGACTGCAGGAGGACATGGCGGAGCGGACCACCCGCAAGGCCAACCGCATGCTCCGGGAGTTGCGGGCCGGGCTGCGCCTGCTGGAAACGGCCGCCATGCTCGCCCCGCTGCTGGGTCTGTTCGGCACCGTCCTGGGCATGATCGATGCCTTCCGCACGCTTGAACAGAGCGGCGGGTCGGCAGAGCCCGCCACACTCGCAGGCGGAATCTGGGAAGCACTGCTGACCACCGCATTCGGAATGGCCGTAGCGGTGGTGGCAGGCACGATGCTGGCCCTGTTCGACGCGGCGGTGGAACGCACCCGACACCGCATGGAGGACGCAGCCGCCGAGATTCTGACCCGTCCTCCGACGGGTTGACGCGATGCCTTCACTCCAGCTGGCAACTCCCCCCCGCCGCCGCATGATCGGACTGGCGCCCATGATCGATGTGGTCTTCCTGCTGCTACTTTTCTTCCTGCTCACCGCCCGCACTCCGATGGCAGGAATGCCCATCACACAATCGGAAAGGAGCGCCTCGGTCGGAGCTCCCCGCATCGTCACGGTCACACCCGACAGGGTGCAGCTGAATGGCACGGAGGTGCCGCTCGCCGAATTGGGCCGGCACCTGCAGGCACAGGCACCGGCGGAAAGCGGTCCGGTCGCGCTCCGCGCGACTTCCGGTGCGACCGTGCAGCGCCTGATCGATGTCATGGACAGGCTCACCGCCGCAGGCCTGGGCGATTTCACGGTGCTGGAATGACGGCCCCTGCACGGCTTCGCTTCGAGGCCAGGAGTGCCCGCGTCCCGAGCGACGGCCAGGACCTCGCCCCGATGGTCAGCGTGGCATTCCTGATGCTCGCCTTCCTGCTGATCACCGCCTCCCTGCATGGCGGCGAGGCCGGGTTGCGTCCGCCCCAGGCAACGGGCGGCTCCGTATCTGGCGGAGGCCGGCTGCTCCACATCGAACCGGATGGCACGCTGCGCAGCGGAGCACTCCGCGGGGCCGAAGCACTCTCCTCCCTGTCAGGCTCGGATCCGGTCCGTATTCTCGTCGACCGCGACGTCGAAGCCCGACATCTTGCGGCCGCACTCGGAAAACTGCGCGACCGGGATATCCCGACAGCCGAGCTGCTGGTGAGGCCGCGATGACAGCCCGGGCGGGGCTGGCGGTGGCATTCGCCATCTCCCTGTCCGCGCATCTGGCCCTCGCTGGACTCCTTGAGGCGCGTCCCGATGACGGCCGTGCGGCCATCCGGACCATCACCCTCCGCATCCCGGGGCCCGGAGAGGGAATCGAGCGACCGGGCGTGTCGGCGGCATCGGAGGCCACCGCATCCGCCGCCGCCCCAAACCCAGCACCAAATCCGCCGCCGTCAACCACCACATCCGCCTCGACCGACCCCACCCCGGACCCGGCACCAAATCCACCGCCATCAGTCATCACATCCGCCCCGGCCGACCCCGTGCAGGAGGAGCGGGCATCGATCCCGCAACCGTCCGCCGTCACCCTTGTCCCGGCCCCCAAACCTGCTGCCACATCCACACCTGTCGAGACCCATCTCCCTCCCCGTCAGACCTCCCCCTCTGAAGCGTCCCTGCTTCCGTCCCGTGCCACACTCCCGGTCGAAGCGGGCGGACAGGAAGCCGCACTTTCCTACCAGCAGGAGATCCTGCGTGAGATCAACCGCCACAAACGCTATCCGCCGGCCGCCTTCAACTACGATCTCGAGGGCACGGTCCTGATCGAACTGACCCTGGCGCGGAACGGTTCACATCTTCACTCGGCGGTGATCCGGAGCTCCGGGTCGGCCATTCTCGATCGCGCCGCCGAACGGACCGCCCGCGCCGGCGAATACCGCACGGCCCCCGCCAGCCTGCCGGGAGAACGGTTTACCTTCCGCATCCCGCTCACCTACTTGATCCGCTGAATGCGCAGACCGCCCCCTGCTGCCGAAGAGGGCCGGAAGCGGATCCGTTTTTCTGCCCGGCAAATCCGCCTTTGTGGGATCGGGGTGTTGAATCGCCCCCGCACATCTCTATCCTTGCACCGGGGATGAGACGGGCACACGGTGCCCGATGCCTGGAGGATTTCCGCTGCAAGCATCCGCTTCGCAACACGCATTCACAACCGGAACCGCCGGGTCCAGGCCGATGACCGAATCGGACTCCCTGCTCGGCTTCCTTCTGGCCGTGCTTGACGATGAGAAGGCAGAGGAGGTCGTCCATATCGACCTCCGCGGGAAGTCCCCGCTTGCCGATGGCATGGTCATTGCCTCCGGTCGGTCCAACCGCCATGTCCGTGCCATTGCCGAAAACCTGGTCGAGCGCCTCAAGAAGGAACGCAATCTCCCGAGCCATCTGGAAGGCACCGAAATCGGTGACTGGGTCCTGGTCGATGCGGGCAACATCATCGTTCATGTGTTCCGGCCAGAAATCCGCAAATTCTACGACCTGGAAAAACTCTGGGGTCCGATAGGCGCGCATCCAGCCGCGGCGGGCTGAGGTGACCGGAATCCGGCCGGTCGTTCTGGTGATTCTTGACGGCTGGGGGGAACGACCCGAACAGAAAGAAGGCAATGCGGTCGCTCTCGCCCGCACCCCCGTATTCGACCGCCTGCGCAAGACCGGCCCGTTTGCAACCCTGCGCGCTTCCGGAAGTGCGGTTGGCTTGCCGGAAGGCCAGATCGGAAATTCTGAGGTCGGTCATACGACCATTGGTGCAGGCCGCATCGTGCAAATGAATCTGCCGCGCATCAACCAGGCCATCGCCCGCGGTGCACTGGCCGAAAATTCCGCGCTCGCCAGCTTTGCGGCAGACCTGCGCCCATCCGGAGGCACCGCGCATCTGATCGGCCTCGCCTCGGATGGTGGAGTCCACGCCCATCTCGACCACATCGCCGCGCTGGCGGGGCACCTTGCCGCCGACGGCATCCCTGTCCGTCTCCATCTGTTTCTCGACGGCCGCGACGTCCTGCCGGGCACCGCCGCCGGCTACCTGGCCTCCCTGCGGGAGCGGATTGCCGGTATGGACGGCGAGATCTCCCCCGCCACGATCTCCGGCCGCTATTACGCCATGGATCGTGACCGCAACTGGAACCGCACCGAGAAGGCCTGGCGGGCGCTGGCACTCGGGGAAGGACCCCGTGCCGCAAACGGAGATGCCGCCATCGACATGGCCCTCCAGCGGGGCGAGACGGATGAGTTTGTCGCCCCGACCGTCATCGACGGATACGACGGCTTCCTTTCCGGAGACGGATTGCTGATCGCGAATTTCCGGGCTGACCGTGCCCGGCAGATCATGGGGGCCCTCGCCGATCCCGAATTCGGGGCCTTCGACACTTCCACCGCCCTGCGGCCAAAGCATCTCGCAGCCATGACCTCGCTTTCGGCCGAACTGGATCCACATCTCAGGATCCTGTTCCCCGCCCAAGCCATCGAACCGACCCTGGGTCGGCACATTTCAATGCTGGGCTACCGCCAGCTCCGCATCGCCGAAACCGAAAAATACCCGCATGTGACCTATTTTCTGAATGGCGGCGTGGAGGCCCCAAATCCGGGCGAAGAGCGCTTTCTGGTGCCGAGCCCCAAGGTTGCGACCTACGACCTCAAACCCGAAATGTCCGCACGGGCGGTCGGCGACCGGCTGGTGCAGGCGATCCGGGAGAAAGAACACGACCTCATCATCGTCAATTTTGCCAATCCCGACATGGTCGGCCATACCGGTAGCCTCCAGGCGACGATCCGCGCCGTGGAGGTGGTCGACGAAGAACTCGGCCGGGCCGTGGATGCGCTCGCACGTCACGGCGGGACAGCTCTGGTGGCGGCCGATCACGGCAATGCCGAGACGATGCTTGATCCGAAGACGGGCCGACCCCACACCGCGCACACTACTGTGCCGGTCCCCTGCCTCCTTGCCGGTACCCTCCCCCGCCATGTCCGATCGATCCGCTCCGGCGGCGAGCTCGCCGATATCGCGCCAAGCCTCCTGGACCTGATGGGGATTGCGGCACCGGAGGCGATGAGCGGACGGACCCTGCTCGTCGGGAATTCCGCATCCGGCCGACCGGCATGACCCGGGCACGGATCCTTCGATCCGCCGGCCGGGGGGATGTTTTCGCTTTCCCGTCAATCTGCTAGACTCGCGACTCGGTTGCAGACGGAACGACCGGATTCATGTATCGATCCATTCCCGCCATTCTCGGCCTTGCCTTCGGCTTTCTCCTCGTCGCCCCCGCTTTGCCCCGGGCGGATGAGCGGGGAACCCAGGAGACCTTTGAGTATCTCGACCTTTTCGGCAACATCCTGGAACGGGTGCGTTCCAACTACGTCGAAGAGGTCGATGACGTCGAACTGATCCAGGCCGCAATCCGCGGCATGCTCTCCTCCCTCGATCCGCATTCCGGCTATCTGGACCCAGAGAGTTTCAACGACATGCAGGTCCAGACCCGCGGGGAATTCGGCGGACTCGGAATCGAGATCACCCAGGAGAACGGCTTCGTGAAGGTCGTCTCACCGATCGACGATACCCCGGCCGACCGGGCCGGACTCGAGGCCGGTGATTTCATCACCCATGTCGACGGCCAGTCCATCCTGGGCCTGACCCTTCAGGAATCGGTCGACCTGCTCCGCGGGGAAGTCGGCTCCCCCGTGACCGTCACTGTGACCCGCGAGGGTACCGATCCGTTCGACATCGACATCGTCCGTGACATCATCCAGATTCGCGCGGTCCGCCAGCGGGCCGAAAATGAAGTCGGCTACATCCGGATCACCACTTTCAGCCAGAATGTAGGCGACGATCTGGGCAAGGCTTTCCAGGAGATTGACCGTGAAATCGGGGCCGATCGGGTGCGCGGCTATGTGCTCGACCTCCGCAACAATCCCGGCGGCCTGCTGGAACAGGCGGTGGTCGTCTCCGACGCCTTCCTCGAACGGGGCGAGATCGTCTCCACCCGCGGCCGCAATCCGGAAGACATCGAGCGGCACAACGCCGGGCCCGGCGACCTTGCGGACGGGCTGCCCGTCGTCGTGTTGGTCAACGGCGGCTCGGCCTCAGCCTCCGAGATTGTCTCCGGGGCTCTCCAGGACCACCGTCGGGCGGTCGTCGTCGGCACCAAAACCTTCGGCAAGGGATCCGTGCAGACCATCTCTCCGGTCGGGGACAAGGGCGCCTTGCGCCTCACCATCGCCCGCTACTACACGCCGTCGGGACGCTCGATCCAGGGCCGCGGCCTGCAGCCGGACATCATCGTGGAGCACATCCCCGCCATCGACAGCGAAGCCGAAGAGCCGACCGGCCGCCCGCGCTCGAAGGAATCGGACCTGCGCGGCAGCATCGATGACGGGCTGGAGGATGACGCGCAGACCCGCGAAGAAGAAGAGCAGCGCCGTCGCGCCGAGGCGGCGGCCGAACTGCGCCGCACCGACAACCAGCTTGCCTACGCCCTCGATCTGATCCACGGCATCAGCTTCTATCGTTGAGCATGGACAAGCCCATGCGCCCCTGCGTCGGGATCCTGCTGGCGAATGCGGAAGGTCTCGTATTTGCCGGACAGCGCGTCGACCGCTACGCGGATGCCTGGCAGATGCCCCAAGGCGGCATCGAAAACGGAGAAACTCCGCAGGAGGCCTCCCTGCGGGAGCTCCGGGAAGAGACCGGACTGCATCCGGAGCATCTGGAGCCGCTCGCCGAGAGTGCCGACTGGCATGATTACGAGCTGCCGACCGAGCTGGCCGGCCGACTGTGGGGCGGGCGCTATCGCGGGCAAACGCAGAAATGGTTTGCCTACCGTCTCACGGCCCCCGAGACCGCGATCGACATCACCGCGCATGATCCGTCGGAATTTCGCTGCTGGGCATGGCTGGCGGCGGCGGATCTCGCCGAGCGGGTGGTCCCCTTCAAGCGGGCCATCTATGACCGGGTGCTGATGGAGTTTGCGGACTTCCTGGCCTGAATCAGGAGAGTTGCCGGGTCAGTTCCCGCAGCGCACCAGCGCGTTCCCGATCCTCCGCCTCGTCGGCCCCCTGCACCCGCGCCTCAAGCATGCCGGGATCAAACTCCGCACGCAGCACCGCCTCACCGGCCAGCACCCGGACATGCGTGCCCGTCACCTCGACAAAACCATCGATGACGACATATTCCGCAACGCCGTCCGCCCCATGCACCCGAAGCAGTCCCGGCCGCAGGGCCGAAACAACCGGCGCATGTCCGGGCATGGCACCGAACTCCCCCTCCACGCCCGGCAACACCACCATCTGCGCTTCCGTCTGCAGCAGGCGCCGCTCCGGCGTGACAAGTTCGAGGGTCAGAGCGTCGGCCATGATCGGTCCTCAGGCAACGTCCCGGGCCAGCTGCGCTGCCTTGGCGGTCACCTTGTCGATGTCGCCCACCATGTAGAAGGCAGATTCCGGCAGATGATCGAACTCGCCCTCACAGATTCTCTCGAATCCGTCGATGGTCTTCTCCAGCGGCACCAACTCGCCGCTCGAACCGGTAAAGACCTCGGCCACAAAGAACGGCTGTGAAAGGAAGCGCTGGATTTTGCGGGCCCGCGCAACGATCAGACGATCCTCCTCGGACAGCTCCTCCATGCCGAGGATGGCAATGATGTCCTGCAGCGCCTTGTAGCGCTGGAGGATCGTCTGGACCCGGCGGGCGATGGCGTAATGCCGCTCGCCGACAATCCCGGGTTCCAGGATGCGCGAGGTCGAATCCAGCGGATCGACCGCCGGGTAGATGCCAAGCTCCGCGATCTGCCGCGACAGCACCGTGGTCGCATCCAGATGCGCAAACGAAGTCGCCGGAGCCGGATCGGTCAGATCGTCCGCCGGCACATAGATCGCCTGCACCGAGGTGATCGAGCCCGAACGCGTCGAAGTGATCCGCTCCTGCAGCGTGCCCATATCGGTCGCAAGGGTCGGCTGGTAGCCGACCGCCGAGGGAATGCGCCCGAGCAGGGCCGACACTTCGGAACCCGCCTGGGTGAAGCGGAAGATGTTGTCCACGAAGAACAGCACATCCGCGCCGGATTCGTCCCGGAACTGCTCGGCGAGAGTCAGCCCGGACAGGCCGACCCGCAAGCGTGCGCCTGGCGGCTCGTTCATCTGCCCGTAGACCAGCGCCACCTTCGACTGCGGAAGGTCGTCCGGCTTGATGACCCCCGATTCAATCATCTCATGGTAGAGATCATTGCCCTCGCGCGTGCGCTCGCCGACGCCGGCAAAGACCGAGAAGCCCCCATGACCCAGGGCGACGTTGTTGATCAGCTCCATGATAATGACGGTCTTGCCGACCCCGGCACCCCCGAACAGGCCGATCTTGCCGCCTTTGACATAGGGCGCGAGCAGGTCGATCACCTTGATCCCGGTCTCCAGAATCTCGGATTCGGTGGACTGTTCGGTAAAGCTCGGGGCCTCCCGGTGGATCGGTCGGCGCTCCGTTGCCTCGACGGGGCCGCGCTCGTCGACCGGCTCACCGACCACATTGAGAATGCGGCCGAGCGTCCCGATACCGACCGGAACCGTGATCGGGCCCCCGGTGTCGGCTACCTTGGCACCGCGCACCAATCCTTCGGTCGAATCCATCGCCACCGTACGGACCGCGTTTTCGCCAAGATGCTGTGCCACCTCAAGCACCAGCCGCTGGCCTGCGTTCTCGGTTTCCAATGCATTCAGGATCGGCGGCAGGTCGCCCTCGAACTGCACATCGACGACCGCGCCAATGACCTGGATGATGTGTCCGGTCGGATTGTCCTTCATTTCCTTGCTCCAGGCTGCTCCGTTTTCTCAGAGTGCTTCCGCACCCGAGATGATTTCAATCAGTTCCTTGGTGATCGAGGCCTGACGGGAGCGATTGTACTCCCGCCGCAAGCGGTCGATCATCTCGCCGGCATTGCGCGTCGCGCTCTCCATCGCCGTCATCCGTGCCCCCTGCTCGGAGGCAGCGTTCTCCAGCAGCGCAGTGAAAATCTGCACCGCCACATTCTTCGGCAGAAGTTCCTCAAGAACCGCGGCCTCATCCTCTTCGTATTCATAGTGCCCGGAGACTGCGGCTTCCCCGGGAGCCTGCACCGGAATCAGCTGCCGTTCCGTGGGAACCTGCACGATCACCGACTGGAAGCGGTTGAAGAAAATCGAGCACGTATCGTGTTCGCCGGACTCGAAACGCCCGATCACCCGCTGCGCGATCCCCCTCGCCTCTCCATAGCCAATCCGGCGGACACCCGCGAGATCGACATGGTCGACAAACAGCTCGCCATATCTTCGCTGCAGTGCCTCGCGCCCCTTGCGCCCGACGGTCAGGATCTGCACGGTCTTGTTCTCTTTGTGAAGACGCACGATCCGTTCCGCTGCAAGGCGTATGATCGTGGAATTGAAGCCCCCGCAGAGACCTCGCTCACTCGTCGCCACCACCAGCAGCACATTGCGGATCTCCCCGCCATGGCCGGAGAACAAGGGCGGTGCCGACGCCGTGCTGCCCATCGACCCGGCGATGTTGGCCAGCATCGCCTCCATCCCTTCTGCATAGGGCCGCGCCGCCTCTGCCGCTTCCTGTGCGCGGCGCAATTTGGCCGCCGCGACCGCCCGCATGGCACGAGTGATCTTGCGCGTCGAAACGACGCTGTTGATGCGGGTGCGGAGGGCTTTAAGGCTCGCCATCGGCGGGCTCCTGGATCAATCAAGCAAAGGATTGGACATAGTCACCGAGGGCTTCCTTGAGTTTCCCCTCGGTCGCCTCGTCGAGCTCGCCGCTGCTACGCACCGCCTTGAGGATGTCGTCATGCCGGTCGTGGAGGCGCGCGCGCCAGCCGCGTTCGAACCTCCCGATCGCCTCCACCTCCATGGCATCCAGTGCTCCGGAGATCCCGGCATAGATCACGCAGACCTGCTCTTCCATCGACATCGGATCGAATTGCCCCTGCTTGAGAATTTCGGTGAGCCGGGCGCCCCGGTTGAGAAGGCGCTGCGTGGAGGCATCGAGATCAGAGCCGAATTGTGCAAAGGCCGCCATTTCGCGGTACTGCGCAAGTTCCAGCTTGATGCTGCCGGCAACCTTCTTCATGGCCTTGGTCTGGGCGGAGGAACCGACCCGGGAGACCGACAGGCCGACATTCACGGCCGGGCGCACGCCCTGGTGGAAGAGATCGGTCTCGAGAAAGATCTGGCCATCGGTGATCGAAATCACATTGGTCGGAATGTAGGCCGACACGTCCCCGTCCTGTGTCTCGATGATCGGCAGGGCGGTCAGCGATCCGCTGCCATGGTCGGGATTGAGTTTTGCGGCACGTTCCAGGAGCCGCGAATGCAGATAGAACACATCGCCCGGAAACGCCTCGCGTCCCGGCGGCCGGCGCAGCAGCAACGACATCTGCCGGTAGGCAACGGCCTGCTTGGAGAGATCGTCGTAGATGATCAGCGCATGCATGCCGTTGTCGCGGAAATACTCCGCCATCGCGCAGCCCGCATAGGGGGCAAGATACTGCAGCGGGGCCGGTTCGGAGGCCGTGGCGGCAACCACCGTCGTGTAGGCCGCCGCACCGCTCTCCTCAAGTTTGCGCACCAGCTGCGCCACGGTCGAGCGCTTCTGCCCGATCGCCACATAGATGCAGTACAGTTTCTTGGACTCTGACTCCTTCTCGTCCTTCGACCCCTCCCCGCTCTCATTGATCGACTTCTGGTTGATGATGGCGTCGAGGGCCAGGGCGGTCTTGCCGGTCTGCCGGTCGCCGATGATCAGCTCGCGCTGGCCGCGACCGATCGGAATCAACGCGTCCACCGCCTTCAGACCGGTTTGCATGGGCTCATGCACCGAGCGACGGGGAATGATTCCGGGTGCCTTGACATCGGCACGACGCTGCTCCGCCGCCTTGATCTCGCCCTTGCCATCAATCGGATCGCCGAGCGCGTTCACCACCCGCCCCAGCAATCCCTTGCCGACCGGCACATCGACAATGGTACCGGTGCGCTTGACGATGTCGCCTTCCCGGATGCCCCGGTCGTTCCCAAACACCACGACCCCGACATTGTCGCGCTCGAGATTGAGGGCCATGCCGCGGACGCCGCTGTCGAAGGTCACCATTTCGCCGGCACTGACTCCGTCCAGCCCATAGACCCGGGCGATCCCGTCGCCCACATTCAGAACCCGTCCGATCTCGGAAACTTCCGCATCATCGCTGAAGTTTCGGATCTGTTCCTTCAAAATCGCGGAAATCTCCGCGGCTTGCACACTCATGTCAGTCTGCCTCCTTGCATCGCCACCCGCATCCGCTCAAGACGGGAGCGGATGGACACATCCACCAACCGGCTCCCGATCTGCACGGCAATCCCGCCAATCAGTCCGGGTTCCTCGACACACTCCAATTCTACATCGCCCGCAACAACGCCGGCCAATGCCTTGCGCATCGCTTCCTGCTGCTCCGCGGCCAACGGGCGCGCCGACCGCACCCGGACGCGCGCAATGCCGCGCCGGGCATCCAGGAGTGCCATGAACGCCCTGATGGAATCCTCCAGAACGAACAACCTTCGATTGGACGCCATGACGCCCAGAAATCTCGTGACAACATCGGAAAATCCGACCTTGCGGGCCATGGCGACCATCGCCCGTGCCTGGTCCCTCCGCCCGAAGAGCGGGCTGCGGACCACCCGCGCCAGATCCGGAATCTCCGCCAGCATCCCCTGAAGGGCCCGCAGATCCGCGGCAGCGGGCTCCAGACAGTCCGCCTCGTCCGCCAGCTCAAAAAGCGCCGACGCATACCTGCCAGCGGCACCGTGCAGTGCTGGCGACAGATCGGACACGGCGCCCCCTTGATTGGACAGCCCGGCAGGATCCCCCCGCCGACGGAAGAACACATAGCAAGCAGTGATACGCCGCCACGCAGATTTATGAGTACCACGCAACGCATTGCGGCACAACACGCCCCCGACCCCGGGATGGCCTCCTTCCGCCTGCCTCCCACATCCGGCAGCGGCCGAAACACCGGGCAGACAAGAGGAACGGGGCGATTTTCAAATCTTCCCCCTCACGGCCCGTTGCTATGCTGGCCATGCGGTGACTGCAGGGAGGATTTCCGGTGACCTATACCAACGCCCTCGGCCAGCCCGTCGGACCCCCTCTTCCCGCGGAATGGAACGGCGCCGCTTCCCCGCCCCGCCGGGTGCTGGAGGGCACCCATACCCGGCTCGAACCCATCGATCCGGAGCGTCACGCGGCCGACCTCCTGGCCGCCTATCAGGAAGACCGGGAGAACAGGATCTGGACCTATCTGGCGTATGGGCCCTTTGAAAGCGCCGGAGAATACCAGCGACATCTGGAATCATGGGTGGCGGCGGGAGAACCGCAGGCCTATGCCGTTGTCGATCACCGATCGGGGCACCCGGGCGGCGTCGCAACCTATCTGCGCATCGACCCTCCACATGGATCGATCGAGGTCGGGCATATCTGCCTCGCGCCCATCCTGCAGCGGACCGTGGCGGCCACGGAGGCGATGTTTCTCATGATGCGCCATGTGTTCGACGATCTCGGCTATCGCCGCTACGAGTGGAAATGCGACGCGCTCAATGAACCCTCGATGCGGGCCGCGAAGAGGCTCGGTTTTGTCTTTGAAGGCATCTTCCGTCAGTCAACGACATACAAGGGCCGCAACCGTGACACGGCGTGGTATTCGATCCTCGACCGGCACTGGCCGGGGCTGAAAAACGCCTATCAGCAATGGCTCGCCCCCGGCAATTTTGACGCCGACGGATGCCAGCGGGTCTCGCTGTCCTCCCTCACCCGGGCCGCCTATGACGGTTGAATCGAAACCGGATTTACCCTATTTGACTACCAGACCGACAGAATGGGCAGAACAACAGATGGACAAGAATTTTCCTGGCTTCGATCCCGAACGGATTGCCGCCTATTTCAAGATCGGCGAGGAATTCGCCCAAACCGCCCACCGGCTGACGCAGGCCAGCTACGGCTCCGTCGACCCGAAGCAGATCTTCGAAAACCAGAAGCACAATATGGATGCGCTGGTCGAGACCAGCCGCGCCACGGCAAAAGTCTACGAAAATCTCTTTCGCGACCAGGTCGAGATCGTGAAATCGGCGACCGAGGAAGCCATGAAGGATTTTGAAAAACTCCGGGAAGATGCCGGCAAAATGCAAGATCCGGAAGCACAGGCCAAAATCGTGCAGGCGGCACTCGAGCGGGCCACCGGCCAGCTCACGCAGCTGGTCGAAACCGCCGCCAAGGCGCATGGCGAAGCACTTGATGCACTCCACAAGGAGATCGCGAAAGGTGCCGCCGACCTCACCAAGACGACCGGATAGTCCTCTCCGGGAGGCGGGGAAAGGCCGGGCCGCTCCCTACAAATCGAGAGTTGCCAGAAATGCCCGCAGGCGGGGCGCAAGATCCTCGCGCTTGAGTGCCATCTGGATATTGGCCTGCAGGAATCCGATCTTGCTGCCGCAGTCATACCGGGTGCCGGACAATTTGATGGCATGCAGAGCGCCTGCCGCCGCCACCGCGGCGAGGGCGTCGGTGAGCTGAATCTCGCCTCCGCCATCCGCGCCGGTGGCGTCGAGATGCCGAAAGATCTCAGGGCCGAGAATATAGCGGCCGACGGCCGCAAGCCGCGACGGTGCTTCTCCCGGAGAGGGTTTCTCGACCATCGAGCGAACCCGTATGATCCCTTCCTCCGCACCGTCGGGCTCAATGATTCCGTAGCGTCCGACATCCTCCGCAGCGACTTCCTGCACGCCGATCAGACATCCCCCGCCCACCTCCTGATAGGCCTCCACCAGCCTGCCGAGCGGGGGCTGCTCGGAATCGATGAAATCGTCTGGCAGGAGAACCGCGAACGGCTCGTCGCCCACCACATGGCGGGCGCAATTGATGGCATGGCCAAGGCCATTCGGCACACCCTGGCGCACATAGATGATCCGGCCCGATTCCGGGATGTCGCGAAGAGCCGCAACCAGATCCTTCTTGTCACGCAATTCGAGCTGCCGTTCGAGTGTCGGATTGCGGTCGAAATGATCCTCGATGACCGTTTTGCCGCGCGCGGTGACCAGTACATAGCGGCCGATACCGGAATTCATGGCCTCCTCCAGCACGTAATGCACGACCGGACGATCGACGATCGGCAGCAATTCCTTCGGCACCGCACGGGTCATGGGCAGGAACCTTGTGCCCAGCCCGGCCACGGGCAGCACGGCGGTGTGGATCTTCATGAACCGAATCCTCCTGGAACCGGATGGATCCTGGGGCCGGATGCCCGCAGAGCGGGCACGCCCGAATCCCCCCTGCGCATGGCTCCGAGGGCAGACCGCTGCCTGCCGCCCATCACCCCTTCCCTCCCGGCCTGTTTCGCCCGGAATCCAGGCCGACTCGGCGGAACAAATCTCATGGCCAAGATTCCGATGCCCCGGAATGAACTAGGTCGTCTGGATGTCAAAGCACCGGAAGAGCTCCCGCAACCGCGGCGAGCCGACCTCACCAAAAAACAGCCCGCGCAAAATGTCACAAGGACTGTCCTCGCCACCCTAGGAGCCCAGCCATCCAGTCACCGCATCCACATCGACCCCAAACGAGTAAAAAAATTCCTTGGCCATGCCGTCTTTCTCTCTGTTTTTTGAAGTTCTGTCCGACGATCCGCAGTAAACGCCGCTGCCGGTTGGGCGTATTCTAACCGCCAAACCGGATGGACGTCAGGAGGAGACGGGTTCGCGCAATGTCACCAGCTCTTCCGCCGAGGTCGGGTGCAACGCGCAGGTACGGTCAAAATCCTCCTTGGTGGCCCCCATCTTCACGGCCACGGCCAGACACTGGACCATCTCCGCCGCGCCATGCCCGCCGATATGGACCCCGAGCACCCGCCGCGTGTCCCGGTCCACCACCAGTTTCATCAATGTCTTTTCTTCACTCCCGCCGAGAGTCTGGAGCAAGGGCCGGAATTCCGTGCGATAGATCTCGACCCCGCCACGGGCGCGGGCGTCCGCCTCGGACAGGCCGACGGAACCGAGTTCCGGCTGTGTGAAGACCGCATGCGGGATCAGTGCGTGATCCACCTCCGTCGGCACCCCCCCGAACACCGTCCGCACAAATGCCTCTCCCTCCCGGATCGCGACCGGGGTCAAATTGACACGATCAGTCACGTCCCCGACCGCGTGAATGCCGGGCACACAGGTCGCCGAGAACGCATCCACCGGAATCGCGCCATTCCTGCCGAGCCGGACCCCCGCCTCCTCGAGACCGAGGCCGGCCGTATTGGGCCAACGGCCGGTCGCCGCCAGCACGAAATCCGCCCTTTCCACAGCACCGCCGGTGAGCACAGCCTCAAAACCGTCCCCTTTCCGGCGCAGCTCCTCGATCTCGGTTTCGAAACGGAGATCAACGCCCTTCCGGCGCATCTCCCGGGCCGTATAGGCCCGAAGATCGTCGTCAAAACCGCGCAGGAACAGCGGCCCGCGATAGATCTGGACCACCTCGACCCCCAGGCCACAAAAAATGCACGCGAATTCACAGGCGATGTAGCCACCCCCGATGACCAGCACACGGCGTGGTAGCACCGGCAGATCGAAGGCCGAGTCCGAAATGGCGGCATGTTCACGACCCGGAAACTCCGGCACGAAAGGCCGCCCCCCGGTCGCGACCAGCACATGGCGGGCTTCGAGAGACCGGCCGTCCTCCACCTGGACCCGACCTGGCCCGTCCAGGCGGGCCCGCGTCTCGAAGATCTCAACCCCCGCACTCGCAAGCCCCGTCCGATACAGGGATTCCAGCCGGGCAATCTCGGCATCCTTGCGGGCAATCAGGGTCGGCCAGTCAAACCCGATCCCTTCGGTGCGCCAGCCAAACCCGCGGCTCGCCTCAAACGCCTCCGAAAATCCCGATGCATAGACCAGCAATTTTTTCGGGATGCAGCCACGGATGACACAGGTCCCGCCAAACCGGCTCTCCTCGGCGATGCCGACCCGCGCCCCGCTCTCCGCGGCCCGACGCGCCGCCCGCACGCCACCCGAGCCGCCGCCGATGACGAACAGGTCATAGAGGTCCCGGCTCACGATTCCCGCCTGTCCGTATCCTCCGACGGATCCGGCTCGAGGATATCGATCCCCCCATCCTCATGGCCGACCAGCACCCTGTCCGCCAGCCCGCAGAACAGGCCGGTGGCCAAGAGGCCGGGAACGCCGCACAGAATCGTATCTGTCAGCCACGGGTCCTTGATCGACCCGAGTTCCAGATCGACGATCCAATTGCCCCCGTCGGTGACGAAGGGCTCGCCCTCGATCTTGCGCAGCCGCACGCATTCGTCTGCGATGTCATAATTGAGGCCCTTGAGCTCGGTGCGAATCGCGTCGAGCGTAGCACCCGGATAGAAGGGCGAGATCTCCACCGGCAACGGGAACGCGCCCAGCCTATCAACCTGTTTGCCCGCATCCGCAATGATAATGATCTCCAGTGCTGCCTCGGCGACAATCTTCTCGCGCAGCAAGGCTCCGCCCCCGCCCTTGATGAGCACAAGATCCCGATCGAACTCGTCCGCACCGTCGACGGCAAGATGCAGCCAGGACGGCCCGGTGGCATCCATGACCACGATCTTCGATTTTCGGGCCAGAGTCTCGACGCGCTTCGAACTCGGCATGCCCACGATATTGGCGATCCGCTTGCCGGGCATGGCACCGAGCGCGGCGAGAAACATCTCGGCCGTACTGCCGCTTCCAAGACCGAGTCGGAATGGCTCGGGGGCGAGTGATTCCGCCATATCGGCCGCCCATTCCGCGGCAGCCTCGGCCACCGCCCGCCGGCCCGCGTGTTCGGCCATAACCTTCAATCCTTCTGCTCCGGTCCTGCAATTTCCTGCCGCCGGATTTCCTGTCAATGCGCGGTTCTCGACAAGCCCCGCGCAACGCAGCATGATAGGGGTTCTTGCCGCTTCCGAGACATCTCGCCGCCGGAGGACCCGATGATCGACATACGGGCCGTCCGCGCCGACCCCGATCTCTTCGATGCCGCTCTCGCCCGTCTCGGGCTGGAGCCGGCGGCCACCCGACTTCTCACGCTCGATACCGCCCGACGGGCCGCCATCGAACAGCTCGAGAATCTGCAGGCGGGGCGCAACGCCTCCACCGAGCAGGCCCGCAGGGCCCGGGCCGCCATCGATGATCTGCAAGCGACGCGCAACGCCATCATCAAACAGATCGAGAATCTACAGGCGGCGTGTAACGCCGCTTCAGAGCGGACCAGCAAAGCCCGGGCCGCCATCAAACAGCTCGAGACCGCCTCCGAGCAGGTCAGTAAGGCCCGGGCCGCCATCAAGCAGCTCGAGACCACCTCCGAGCAGGCCAGTAAGGCCCGGGCCGCCATCAAACAGCTCGAGACCGCCTCCGAGCAGGCCCGCAAAGCCTGGGCCATCATCAAACAGCTCGAGACCGCCTCCGAGCAGGCCCGCAATATCCGAGCCCGGGCCGCCGTCAAACAGCTCAAAACCGCCTCCGAGCAGGCCAGTAAGGCCTGGGCCGTCATCAAACAACTTGAGACCGCCTCCGAGCAGGCCCGTAAGGCCTGGGCCACCATCAAGCAGCTCGAGACCGCCTCCGAACAGGCTAGTAAGGACCGGGACCGGGCCGTCATCAAGCAGATCGAGACCGCCTCCGAGCAGGCCCGTAAGGCCCGGGCTCGGGCCGCCATCAAGCAGCTCGAGACCGCCTCCGAGCAGGCCCGTAAGGCCCGGGCTCGGGCCGCCATCAAGCAGCTCGAGACCGCCTCCGAGCAGGCCCGTAAGGCCCGGGCCGCCATCAAGCAGATCGAGACCGCCTCCGAGCAGGCCCGTAAGGCCCGGGCCGCCATCAAACAGCTTGAGACCGCCTCCGAGCAGGCCCGTAAGGCCTGGGCCGCCATCAAACAGCTCAAGACCGTCTCCGAGCAGGATCGTAAGGCCCGAGCTCAGGCCGCCATCAAGCAGATCGAGATCGCCTCCGAGCAGACCCGTAAGTCCTGGGCCGCCATCAAACAGCTCAAGACCGCCTACGAGCAGGCTAGTAAGGCCCGGGCCCAGGCCGCCATCAAACAGCTTGAGACCGCCTACGAGCAGGCCCGTAAGACCTGGGCCGCCTACGAGCAGGCCCATCAGGCCTCTGCGAGGGTGATGGCGGCCTTCACCCAGCTCCGCGACGGGATGGCGCAGTCCCGCCACAGACTCTCGGAACTGCAGCAGGCCGCCCGCGAACGCAGTGCCGATCTGGCCGCCGAACTCGAACAGCTTCCCAACCTGCCGCTCGCCGGAGTGCCGGATGGCGTCAACGAAAGTGCCAATCTTGAATTGCGGCGCAACGGCACGATTCCGGAGCGCGGATATCCACCGCGCGAGCATTTTGTGCTGGGCGAAGCCCTCGGGCTGATGGATTTCACGACGGCCGCAAGGCTGTCCGGTTCCCGGTTCGTTGTGCTTCGCGGTGCCCTGGCCCGCCTGCACCAGGCCCTGGGCCGCTTCATGCTCGACCGGCATGTCGAAGAAAACGGCTATGAGGAAATCTGGGTGCCCGCGCTGGTGCTGCCGGAGGTCCTCCGGGGCACGGGCCAGCTGCCGAAATTCCACGATGACCTCTACCAGACAACGCGGGAACACTGGCTGATCCCGACCGCGGAAGTGCCCCTCACCAATCTCGTCTCCGGGCAGGTGCTCGATTCCGGCCAGCTCCCGCAACGCTATGTCGCCTGGACCTCCTGCTTCCGTTCCGAGGCCGGGGCCGCCGGGCAGGATACGCGTGGCATGCTCCGCCAGCACCAATTCGAGAAAGTGGAACTCGTCTCGATCACCCGGCCGGAAGATTCGGCGGGGGAGCTCGAGCGCATGACCGGCTGTGCCGAAGGCGTGCTCGAAGCCCTCGGCCTCCCCTGGCGAACCGTGGCACTCTGCACCGGGGATCTCGGTTTTGCGGCCGGAATGACCTACGATATCGAGACATGGCTGCCCGGTCAGGGCCGCTATCGCGAAATTTCCTCCTGCTCGACCTGCGGAGATTTCCAGGCCCGACGGATGGACGCACGCTTCCGCCCGGCGGGCGGAGGGAAGCCAGAATTCGTCCATACCCTGAACGGATCCGGTGTCGCGATCGGACGGGCCCTGATCGCAGTGATGGAGAACGGACAGACCGAAGACGGTGGCATCGATCTGCCGCCCGTCCTCGGCCCCTATATGGGGGGTGCGCGGCGGATCGATCCCGACGGTTCACTCGCAGGAAAAGCCTGAAATGCGGATACTGATCGCCAATGACGACGGAATCGACGCCCCGGGGCTGGTGGTGGCGGAGGAGATCGCCCGCGAGATCGCCGGCCCCGACGGCGAGATCTGGACCGTCGCCCCCCAGACCAACCACAGCGGCGCCGGACATGCCCTGACCTACACCTCGGTCATCCGCACCCGCAAGATCCGCGAGCGCCGCTACTCGGTCGACGGCACGCCCGCCGACTGCGTGATCATGGGCGTGGAAACGTTCCTGGAAGGACAGCCCCCTGATTTGGTCCTCACGGGCGTCAATTACGGCCGCAATGTCGCCAATGACGTGCTGATTTCCGGCACCGTCGCCGCCGCCATCGAAGCCTCCCTGCGCGGCACGATCGGCATCGCGCTGAGCCAGGGTTTCGGAACCGGCAGCGACCAGAACGACATCTTCGCCCCGGCGCGCGAGCATGGCGCGGCGGTGGTCCGCCGCCTGCTGTCCGCAAACAGCCTCCCGCGTGCCTGCTTCAACGTCAATTTTCCGGCCCGCCCGACCGGGGGGGCCCGGGGGCTGCGCCTCGCGCCGGCAGGAATGCGTCCGGAGAGTGCCCTGCGCCCGGCACCGGCGCACAGCCCCCGCCTAAGTGCCGACTACTACTGGCTCGCCTACAACCCGGACGAGCCTGTACCGGACCAGAACTGCGATCAGAATCTGTGCTCCGAAGGCTGGATCACGGCCACCCCCATCACCACCGACATCACCGCACATGCGCGAATCAAGCCGGATATTGCAGCGGCGATCGAGTTCGACTGCTGACCCGCTCCGTCCTTCTTCTCGCCGCCGGCATCCTCTGCCTGGCACCCCTGTCGGGCTGTGCCCCGTTCTTCCTGACGGCCGGTACCACCGCAACCTCCGACACACCGCTCGGAAAACCCTGGCGGCCGCTACGGGGGAGGGAGCGGATGCATATCATCGAACCCGGCGAATCGGTCTTCACCCTCTCGCATCTCTACGCAATCCCGCCGCAGGCCCTGCGGGAGGCCAACCGTCTGGACGGGTCCTACAGCGTCCGGATCGGCCAGGCCCTCATCGTCCCCGCCTCCGACTATATCGGCGAGGAGGACGGTGCCGCGTTCATCGCGGCGCCGGTGGATCCGGTCAAGGTCACCCCGCTCGAAGAACCGGAAAACTGATCCAGAACCGCACTCCCCATCACATCCCGCGATGCTTTCGGACCCGGTCATAGGCGGAATTCACCGATGCCATGCGCTGGGTGGCCTGCGCGACCATCTCCTCCGGCACCCCCTGCGCGATCAGCCGGTCCGGATGCAGTTCCCGCACCAGCTGCCGGTGGGCGTGACGCACATCCTCATTCATGGCGTCGGTCGAAAGGCCGAGCACCGCGTGATCGGCGTCAATGGTGTCACCGCCCTGGACCGCTGCGGACCAGCGATGATGTCCCCGCACCGCCGTGACTTCCTGGTGCGACAGACCGAAGATGAGCGCGACATGGTTGAGGAACCTATCCTCGGCCGGATGCAGGTCTCCATCCGCGAGTGCCACCACCCAAAGGAGCTCGTAGACATAGAGGAGGGCACCGCGCCGCTCCTGAAACATGGCGGCGATCTGCTGGGCATACACCTCATAGCCCTCGGCCGAGCGCTTGGCTTCGTTGTAGACATCGCTGATCCCTTCCAGCTCGGCGAATTCGGGCGGGAAGACACTGCGGAACGCCTCCACCTCAGCGCGCCCGACCAGGCCGTCGGCCTTGGCGAGTTTGGCCGCCAGGGCGGCGACGCCGGCCGCAATCGTGGCCGTGAACGCCTGCTCGGGAATCTCCCCAGGCTGATCCCACTCTACGTCGCGAGCCCTGCGCGAACGCCGGGCATCGATGCCGGCACCGGCCGCGAGCCCGATCAGTGCGCCGATCGGACCGCCAATCGCATAACCGGCGACCCCGCCCAGAATTTTCCCCCAGGCGGCCATTTCAGGCGGCTCCGGAGTCGAGCATGCGGCCGCGCGAGCCGGCGAGATGGCACGCGCACTGCCAGGCCACCCGGCCGGAGATCGACCCCCGCACCTGCCGCCAGGCGACCGCCTCGGCCCGCAGCTCCTCCTCGCCGATCTCGATTCCATAGGCGTCGCAGTAGCCACGCACCATCTCGAGAAACGCATCCTGCGAGCAGGCGTGGAACCCCAGCCACAGGCCGAACCGGTCCGAGAGGGAGACCTTCTCCTCGGTCGCCTCGCTCGGCGTGATGGCGGTCTGCCGCTCGTTCTCGATCATCGTGCGCGGGACCAGATGGCGGCGGTTGGACGTGGCACAGAACAGCGTGTTCGGCGGACGACCGGCAACCCCGCCATCGAGCACCGCCTTGAGCGCCCGGTAGTCCCGGTCGGGCGCATCAAAAGTGAGGTCGTCGCAAAACAGCAGGAATCTCGATCCCGATTCAGGCCGCAACACTTCGAGCAGACGGTGCAGGGCATTGATTTCGGCGCGGTCGATCTCGACCAGCACCAGCGGCTCGTGCCCCGACTCCGCGGCAATCTCGGCATGGGCGGCCTTCACGAGCGAACTCTTGCCCATGCCGCGGGCCCCCCAGAGCAGGACATTGTTGGCCGCATGCCCGCGGGCGAACTGCCGGAGATTGCCGAGAAATGCCTCGCGGACGGAGTCGATTCCGACAAGCAGCCGGAGCGGAATGCGGTTGACCTCGGCCACCGCCTCGAAACGGTCCGGGTCGGCGCGCCAGACATAGGCTTCCCCCCGGCTGAATCCGGGCACCGGCAGCGGGCCCGGTGCCAGCCGCTCAAGCGCGGCCGCGATCCGCGTCATCTGCCGCTCCAGATCGGGTTCAGCCATCACCGGCCGGTGCCTCCGCTTCGCTTTCCGCCGCCGCCTCCTCCGCGCGGCGGCGCGCCTCGGCCTTTTTCTCGACCAGGCGCACGAGATGGATCGAGGCCTCATACAGCAGATAGATGGGCACAGCGAGACCGATCTGGCTGATCGGATCGGGGGGGGTCAGCAGCGCGGCGGCGGCCGCAATCCCGACCACCGCATAGCGCCGCTTTCTGGCAAGACCCGCCGCGGTGACGATCCCGACCCGCCCGAGCAGGGTGAGAAGCACCGGCAGCTGGAAGCAGATGCCGAAGGCGAGGATGAAGGTCATCACCAGACTCAGATACTGGTCCACCTTGCCGAGGAACACGATCCCCGCTGCCTCGTCGCCCCCCGGTGCCTCGAAATCGAGAAAAAAGTCGATGGCGAGCGGCATGATCACCAGATAGACCAGGCTTGCGCCGGCCAGAAACAGGACCGGGGTGGCCAGGAGGAACGGCAGGAAGGCCTTGCGCTCGTTGCGGAAGAGGCCCGGGGCCACGAACATCCAGAGCTGTGCGGCGACCACCGGGAAGGCCACACAGATGCCCCCGAACACAGCGAGGCGGAGATAGGTGAAAAACGCCTCATGCAGGGCGGTGAAGATCAGCTCCGCTTCCTGGCCTCGGGACTCCATCGCCCCGACCAGCGGCAGGGTCAGCAGATGGTAGATGTCAGCCGCAAAAACGTAGCAGCCGATCACCGCAATCAGAAGAGAGAGAACCGACCACAGCAACCGGCGGCGCAACTCGACGAGATGCTCGAGCAGCGGTGCCTTGGTAGCGTCGATATCCTCCTGGCTCATGACCCGCGCCCGGCCTCAAGCCCGGCGGCGTCAGCCGTTGCCGGACGGTGCAGCCGGAGTCCCCGGGCCCGATTCCGGTGCCCCGGGAGATCCGGACGGTCCGGCTTTCTCCCCTGCCGCCGCATCACGCGCCCAGCCTCCCGGATTGGCAAGCCCCCGGGTCGCCTCGTCCCGTACCGCACGCATGTCCCCCATAATTTTGCGAGTTTCTGCGAGATCACCGAGATCGGCCTCCCGAGCCACATCGTCCATGCTGCGCTGGAAATCGCGGGCCATGCTACGGGCACGGCCAGCCCACTGGCCGACGGTACGCAACAATCGTGGCAGTTCCTTCGGCCCCACCACCAGGAGCGCCAGAACGCCAATGACAAGGAGCTCGGACCAACCGATGTCAAGCACGGAGGGGGGTACTTAGATCTTGCCCGGACCGCCGGCTTCCTGCCGTGCCGCAACAGGTTCCACAGTCGGCCCGGTAGCGTCCGTGGTATCCGTAACCTGCGGAGCGGTCGTCGGCGGCTCTTCCCGGATGCCCTTCTTGAAACTCTTGATTCCCTTGGCCACGTCCCCCATCAGATCAGAAATCTTCCCGCGCCCGAACAACAGGACAAGAAGCACGACAACAATGAGAATCTGTGGCCAGCCGATACCCATGCTGAATCTCCGTACAACCCGGACCCGATGTCCGGCTACCTGAATATACCGGCAGAGCCGGCATTCCGCCACCGACCGCACAGAGGGCGGAGTCCAGGCAAGGACCTCCGGCGAATTTCCAAATGGGGTATGATCCTGAAAACCGGCCCAAGGGCGCAAGGGTAGCCGTCCCGAGCGGGCGGGAAGCCGGAGTGCTCGTCGCCCGGATTGGGCGGGCTTTATTGACTTTTTTGCTTTTGCCCGCCAAATTCCGGCATTCTGGGCCAAAGCACTCGAGCAACGGCCCCCGCCAGAGGGGCACAGGTCAGCATTACGGGGATGGCGGATGAGCATGCAAACGACAGAAATCGGCACGGTGCGCCTGGCAAAATTCTGCCACCCGGACCGCACCGCCACCGGCGAACGACGGGCCGTCGTCGAACTTGAGGGGGTGCAGACCCTCTGGTTCAACACCGGGACGCTCTGCAACATCGAATGTGTCCGCTGCTACATCAAGTCCAGTCCGACCAACGACTCCCTGGTCTATATGACGCGCGACGAGGTCGCCGACTATCTGGAACAGATCCGCGAACGCGACTGGCCGACCACCGAAATCGGCTTCACCGGGGGGGAACCGTTCATGAACCCCCAGATCATCGGCATGATCGAAGCCTCGCTCGAAGCCGGCTACAAGGTCCTCGTACTCACCAATGCGATGCGACCAATGATGCGCCCGCGCGTGCAGAAAGGGCTGCTGGATCTGCACGAGCGCTTCGGGGCGCAACTGACGCTCCGCGTCTCCATGGATCACTTCTCCGCCAAATTCCATGACAACGAACGCGGCAAGGGCAGTTTTGAAGTCACCCTGGCCGGCATGCGCTGGCTTTCAGAAAACGGCTTCCAGATGCATGTTGCCGGCCGCACCATCTGGAATGAAAACGACGCCAAATCCCGGACCGGCTACAGGCGGCTCTTCACACAAAACGGATTCGCCATCGACGCGAGCGATCCCGTCCAATGCGTGCTGTTCCCGGAAATGGACGAGACCGCCGATGTCCCCGAGATCACCGAGCAGTGCTGGGACATTCTCGGCCGCCAGCCCGAAGAGGTCATGTGCTCCTCCTCGCGCATGGTCGTCAAGCGCAAGGGGGCCGAGCGTCCAAGCGTGCTCGCCTGCACGCTGATCACCGAAGACCCGCAATTCGAACTCGGACACAGCCTCGAAGAGGCCGAACGCCCGGTAAAACTCAACCATCCGCATTGCGCCAAATTCTGCGTTCTCGGCGGTGCCAGTTGCTCGGGCTGAATCACTCATCCGCTCCCCCCGACCCCCGCGTCGGCTCCAGCTCCTCGATCCCCTCCCGCAGCGCATCCGCGCCATAACGCTCGCGGATCTCGCGCAGGGCGTCGCGCAACCGCGGATTCTCGACGCCTCCGGGCGGCCCGAACAGGGACGGCAGCTCCTCCTCCTTGCCCATCGCCCGCAATTTGTGGACGCCGATGCCCACCAGGCGGAACGCCCGGCCATCGGCCTCGCGCTCCAGGAGCGGACGCACCGTCCGCAGCAATTCGCCCGCCGAGCAGACCGGTCGGCCGACCGAACACGAACGGGTCAGGAGCCGAAAATCCGCGGTCTTGAGTTTGAGGGTGACATTTTCTCCCGCCAGACCCCGCAGGGCCAACCGACCTGCCAGCGTCCCTGCGACCCGGGCAAGAACCTTCTGCAGACCCGCGGGATCCGACAGATCCCGCTCCAGCGTGACCTCCGATGAGATGCTCTTCGCCGGCCGGGCACCCCGGATGGGGCGTGAATCCTCCCCCCGGGCGTATTCCGCGAGCCGTCGGCCGATGCTCCCAAACCGGCGTGAGAGCTGTCCGGGAGACAGCTGCACGAGATCACCCACCTTGCAGATCCCCCCGGCGACCAGTTTCTTTTCCAGCACGGGGCCGACACCGGGCAGAACGCGTACCGGCATCGGCCCGAGCAGGGCCGCCGCCTCCTGTCGCCCGATCACCGTAAATCCGCATGGCTTGTTCTGCTCGGAGGCAATCTTGGCGAGGAGTTTGTTGGTGCTCAGCCCCACCGATATGGTGATGCCGATCTCCCGCTCGACCTCGCCTGCAAACCGTGCCAGCGACTCCGCCGGAAACCGCCCGAACAGGCCGGTGGTGCCGGAAAGATCCAGATAGGCCTCATCGATCGAAACCGATTCCACCTTCGGCGTCAGCGCATACATCCGCTCGAAAACGCGCCCCGACACCTCCTGGTAGCGGCGCATGTCGGGCGGCACCACCACGGCATCGGGACAGCGCTGCCGGGCCTCGAACATGGGCATGGCCGAGTGCACGCCGGAGCGGCGGGCGAGATAGCAGGCCGTGGCCACGACACCGCGCCGACCACCGCCGACGATCACCGGGCGGTCGCGCAATTCCGGGCGGTCGCGCTTCTCGACCGCGGCGTAGAACGCGTCACAGTCCACATGCGCGATCGAAAGTTCCGCAAGTTCGGCATGGGAGACCCGGCGGACCCCGCCACAGGCGGCACAGATTCCGGCCGGTTTCGAATCCGAATCAGAGGCACCGCAATCCCGGCACAGGGAAGGCATTCCGGTCCCTATCGATCTGCGGCGCAGGCTTCCTGCAACACCTCCCGGACCACATCCATATCCGGGGTGCGGCAGACAAACGCCTCACCGACCGCACGAAGCAGCACCAATACCGGCCTGCCGTCGCGGAATTTCTTGTCCTGCGCCATCCGTTCAAGCAACTGGCCGGTGTCCCAGGGGAGATCGGCCAGCTGCCGCAGCGAAACCGGCAAGCCGGCCGCCTGCAGATGCGCGCGCACCCGCACCGGCACACTCTCCTCGCAGAAACCCATGCGTCTCGATGCCTCGACAGCCAGGACGGTACCGACCGCCACCGCCTCGCCATGAACGAAACCACCGTCGTAGCCGGCCACCGCTTCGAGAGCGTGGCCAAAACTGTGTCCCAGATTCAGCAGCGCACGCCGCCCCTCCTCGGTCTCGTCCCCGGCAACGATCTCTGCCTTGGCCGCACAGGCGGCATGCACCGCCTCGGCCACCGCATTTCCGCTGCCCGAAAGAATCTCCGCAACCCGCTGCTCGAGCCAGGCAAAGAATTCCGCATCGCCGAGCAACGCGATCTTGGCAATCTCGGCATAGCCTGCGCGCCACTCCCGCATCGGCAGGGTCGAAAGGAGGTCGGGATCGGCGATCACACAGGACGGCTGATGGAAGGCCCCCACCAGGTTCTTCCCCTGGCGCATGTTGATCCCCGTCTTCCCCCCGACAGAACTGTCTGTCTGCGCGAGCAATGTGGTCGGGATCTGGATCCATTTCACGCCCCGATAGAGTGCCGCTGCGGCAAACCCCGCCACATCCCCGGTCACACCGCCACCGAACGCAACCACCGTACCATCCCGGCCGAGTCGCAGATCCAGCAGCCGGTCCATGAGTTTCGCAAACTCATCCAGACTCTTGGCTGTCTCCCCCGAAGGCAGGAGCACGGGCGAGGCGTCAAAACCCGCCGCGGCGAGCGAGGCCGACAGCCGGTCGAGATGGAGCCCGGCCACCCGCTCATCCGTCACCACCGCGATGCGCCCGCCCCCCAGGACCGGCCGGAGAATCCCGCCCGTCCGCTCCAGCAGGCCGGCACCGATATGGATGTTGTAGCTCCGCGCGCCCAACTCCACCCGCAGTATTTTCTCCGCCATCAGCCGTCTCTCCCGGCGAGCCATCCACGCTCCTCGAGCGCCTCGCACAGTCTTGTCACCATCCTGTCATGGGGCCCGGCCACGGAATCGAGGGTGATGTCGGCCTCCGCATAGACCGGATGGCGTTCGGCCATGAGGGATTCGAGCACGGCGCGGATATCCCGACCCCGCAGGAGCGGCCGCCTGTCGTTCCGCGCACAGCGTTCGACGAGCAGGTCGAGGCTGGCACGCAGCCAGATCGACACGGCGCATCGGTGGATGTTCTCGCGGGTGCGGGGATCCAGAAACGTCCCGCCACCGGCCGCAATCACCTGCGGCGGGGCCAGAAGGCTGTCGGCCATCGCGGCATGCTCGAGGGCGCGGAAAGCAGGCTCGCCCTGCTGCTGGAAAATTTCCGGCACGCTCATCCCGGCCCGGCTTTCAACCAGCCTGTCGCTGTCGGTAAAAGCCGCCCCCAGACGATCCGCCAGCCGCAGGCCGATGGCACTCTTGCCCGCGCCCATCAGCCCGACAAGCACGACCGAGCGCACCAGTCGGCCCCGGCTGGGCGGGGGGTCGCTGTCGGCTTCGTGCATATTCCCGGTCTCCGCGCCATGCTCGCAGGGAGGGACCTCGCCGCGACTGCACCCAGCCCTCCACGGCCATACAATAGCCGCGCCCAACGTAGTGCTGGCGGAACAGAACTCCGGCGGTGCCCCGACAATCCGGAAGCAGCCCATGCCCTCACCCCGACCGCCCGGCGGTCTGACCGGCAACGAGGCGCCGGATCCCGCCGGTCCCATCCCCCATCGCGGATTGCTGATCGCCATCGCGGCGATGCTGATACTGCCGGGACTGGATGCCATCGCCAAAGGACTGACCGATGAATTGCCGGCGGTCGAGATCGCCTTCGGACGGTTTGCCATGCATTCCATCCTGCTCACCGCCGTGGTCCTGGTGATCGAGGGCCCCAACGGATTCCGCATACGGCGGCCGGCACTGCTGCTCGCTCCCGGCTGTGCCATGGCACTGGCGACGCTGTTTTTCTTCATCGGCCTGAAATTTCTGCCCCTTGCCGACGCAATTTCGATCTTCTTCGTCGAACCGATGGTACTGACCATCCTCGCCGTGCTCCTGCTCGGAGAACGAGTCGGCCTGCACCGGATAGGAGCGATCCTGGTCGGGTTTGTCGGTGCCATGCTGGTGATCCGGCCGAATTTCATGGAGGTCGGCTGGCCGGCCCTGATGCCGCTGGGCACTGCGCTGTGCTTCTCACTCTATATTATCGCTGCCCGGCGTCTGATTCCTTTCACCAGTCCCATCACGATACAGGTCTACACCGGCTACTCGGCGACCCTGACCCTCGGCCTCTTCATCCTGGCCGGTTCGGCGGCAGGAATCGAGGCGGCCATGCCCGTATTGCCGAATGCCAACCAGTTGCTCTGGCTCGCGGCACTCGGAGCGGTCGCAGCCCTCGGCCACACCCTGATGGCAACAGCCTTGCGGTATGTCCCGGTGATGTTGATCGCACCGTTGCAATATCTGGAAATTATCTCTGCGACATTGCTCGGATGGATCTTCTACGGGGATTTCCCGGTTCTCATCGCCTGGGGCGGCATCGCCATTATCATTGCCTCGGGACTCTACGTCTACCGGCGGGAGGCCTATCATCAAAGGCATTCCACAGAACCGCCCCGGTCTGCGAAGGGTCGGTGACTCGGGCGGACGGGTTGACCGGCCGGGGGCGGCCTCCTAGAAACCCCGTGGCGTGGGCGCGTAGCTCAGTGGGAGAGCACTACGTTGACATCGTAGGGGTCGGTGGTTCGATCCCACCCGCGCCCACCACCGCACCATTGCGCATGGCCCCGATGCCATCTGCCCGCCAGCCGCGATTCCCGCCGGTGCGCTGAATCACGGGAGCGGGTGCCCAGGGACGGAATCGAACCGCCGACACGAGGATTTTCAGTCCCCTGCTCTACCGACTGAGCTACCTGGGCAAGCCACCGCAATCCGGAAAACGTCGCTACCTCCGGGCCGGAAAGAAACGCGTGGTACCCTGCCCATCCGGACATGTCCACAATCCGCCGGCAAAACCTCCCGGATGGATCAGGCCGGCTCCACCGTCACGAGTTTCCGTACCGAATCCGCAACCGCACCGACCGTCGAGATGTCAAAATCCGACCTCTCCGGCTCATTGGCGTTGTAGGCGATCTCGATCCCGAACGCCTCCTCGATCGCAAACACCAATTCGACCAGCGACAGCGAATCGAGACCGAGGTCTTCCAGCGTCGATTCGACCGTCACGCTCTCAGCATCCAGCATGGCCTTTTCGGCCACCAGCTCGATGATCCGTTCCGTGACGCTTTCAGACATACCGCCTGCCCCGCTACAATCCGTGCGCCAGGCACCCGGAAGGCACCTGACGGGAGGATACCCCAATCCTCCACCCGACGGAACACATGGCACAAAAGCCCTGTCGTGCAAAGTACCTTCCGGTCACCGAACAGGATCAAACGACTCCCCGAATTGCCGGTCCGCGGAATGCTACGCCTGACGCGCTGGAAATCGTTCACCCCTTCCAGAGCGGCCGCCACGCGCCATCCACCCGCAAATTCAGAACTCCCTTCGGAACAAACAACGATCGTGAGGCGGCCGCAGGAGCGCTGTGCCCGGAACCCGCCTCCCGAGCATCCTCGGTCCCGCGCTCGAAAACGCCTGCACCCGGCACGGAACCAACCTGGCCTTGCCGGGTCGCGTGGAGGTTCACATTCTGTGGGGAACGAACTGCAGACCACCAAAACACATGGGGCCCTGCCGTCGGGTATCTACTCGCCCGCCATGGAGAGAGCCTTCGTCGCAACCTGGCCTCCACCGCTTCCGGGAGGAACCCGACACCGGAAAGACCCGCATGAATGCCAGACATCGTGGTTGCGCACAGAAACAAACATGCAACCAGTCAAACACATATGGCCCCGCCCGACAGGCGGGGGAAACCGCAGGAAATCGACAACAACCTATCTGCCGTTCATATCTAGACGCCCTCGATCTTCCGATAGGCCTCGAACGTGTTGGCAAGCAGACAGGCAACCGTCATCGGCCCAACCCCGCCCGGCACCGGCGTGATCGCACCGGCTGTCTCGCAGGCTTCCTCAAATGCCACATCACCCACCAGCCGGGTCTTGCCTTCGCCCCGTTCGGGGGCCGCAATGCGGTTGATCCCGACATCGATCACCGTGGCACCCGGTCGGATCCAGTCGCCGCGCACCATTTCCGGGCGGCCGACAGCCGCCACCAGGATATCCGCCTCGCGGCAGAGCTCCGGCAGGTCGCGGGTGCGCGAATGCGCAACCGTAACGGTGGCATTCGCGGCCAGCAGCAATTGCGCCATCGGCTTGCCGACGATGTTCGAGCGCCCCAGCACCACCGCACGCGCGCCCGTCAAATCGCCCAGATGATCGCGGAGCAGGATCATGCAGCCTTTGGGGGTGCAGGGCACCGCCCCTTCTCCGCCCGAGGCGAGGCGGCCCATATTGACCACATGGAAACCGTCCACATCCTTCTCGGGCACCACCGCATCGAGCAGGGCCGCCTCGTCGATTTGGGAGGGCAGCGGGAGCTGCAGAAGGATTCCGTGCACCGACGGGTCCGCGTTGAGCTCCACAATTTCTGTAAACAGCTGCGGCTGCAAGACATCCGCCGGCAGGCGGCGCTCGACCGAATGCATCCCGACCTCTCCGGCCCGGCGAAGCTTGCTCGCCACATAGACCTGGCTGGCCGGATCCTCGCCGGCGAGCACCACCGCGAGCCCCGGTGGTTTCAGACCGGAGGACACGATCGCTTTCACCTCGTCGGCGACCCACCCCACCAGCCGGTTGGCAAGAGCCTTGCCGTTCAGAATTTTTGCCGTCACAGGAGTCTCCGCTTCATGATGTGTGGGCCGGTTCGACACGGGCCGCGCAGTATTTGAATTCCGGAATTTTCCCGATCGGATCCAGCTGCGGGTTGGTCAGCAGATTGGCCGCCGCCTCGACATAGGCGAAAGGTATGAACACCATACCCTCGGCCACCGAGTCATCGGCACGCGCGGTCAGCACCACCTCCCCGCGCCGCGTCAGCACTCGTATCGGATCGCCCGCCGCGATGCCGAGCCGGTCGAGTTCGAGGTAATTCAGCGAAGCGGTCGGGGCCGGCTCGAGGCGGTCGAGCACCGAAGCCCTGCGGCTGATCGCACCGGTATGCCAGTGTTCGAGCTGCCGACCGGTGGTCAGCACCAGAGGATATTCGGAATCCGGCTCCTCGGCCGGAGATGTGAGGGCGGCCGGAACCAGCCGACCCCGCCCCCCCGGGCGGGGGAATCCATCGCCAAACACCACCGCCTGGCCGGGATCCTCCGGCCCGAGCGACGGATAGGTGACGGCCGATTCCCGCTCCAGCCGGGCCCAGTCGATGTTCTCCAGGGATGGCATGAGCTGCTTCATCTCCGCGAACACCTCTGCCGGGCTTTCGTAATTCCAGTCCAGCCCGAGTCGGCCGGCCAGATCCACCAGGATCCGCCAGTCCGCACGCGCGCCATCGGGCGGGGCAAGCGCCTGCCGGCCCATCTGCACCTGCCGGTTGGTGTTGGTGACCGTGCCGGATTTCTCCGGCCAGGCCGCCGCGGGCAGCACGATATCGGCCAGCATCGCCGTCTCGGTCAGAAACAGGTCCTGCACGACCAGATGCTCAAGCCGGGCAAGGGCCGTGCGGGCATGATCCAGATCCGGATCCGACATCGCCGGGTTTTCTCCCAGGATATACATCCCCTTCACATCTCCGGCATGGGCCGCGTTGATGATCTCGACCACCGTCAGCCCCGGCTCCGGATCGATCCGGATGCCCCAGAGCTCTTCGCAGGCATCACGCGCCCCTGCATCCGTGACGGGTTGGTAATCCGGCAGCACCATCGGAATCAATCCGGCATCGGAAGCTCCCTGCACATTGTTCTGGCCTCGCAACGGATGCAGTCCGGTGCCCGGACGCCCGACCTGGCCGGTGATCAGCGCCAGGGAAATCAGGCAACGGGCATTGTCGGTGCCGTGCACATGCTGGCTGATGCCCATGCCCCAAAAAATCATCGCCGCGCGGGCCTTGGCAAAGGCGCGGGCCACCTCCCGGATCTCTTCCGCCGCGATCCCGCAGATCTCCGCCATGCGTTCGGGCGCGTAATCCTGCAGATGCGCGCGCAATTCCTCAAATCCTTCCGTATAGGCATCGACATACTGCCGGTCCGCGAGCCCCTCCTCGATCACGGTGTGGAGCATGGCGTTCAGCAGCGCGACATCGGTCGCCGGGCGGAATTGCAACATCCGCGTCGCATGCTGCCGGAGCGAGTGCCCGCGCGGGTCAAGCACGAACAGCTGGCCGCCGCGCCGGGCGAACTGCTTGAAATAGGTCGCCGCGACCGGATGGTTTTCGGTCGGATTGCAGCCAATGGCGATGGCAACATCGGCATGCTCGATCTGGTTGAACGTGGCGGTCACCGCACCGGAACCGATGCCCTCCATCAGAGCCGCAACCGAGGAGGCATGGCAGAGCCGCGTGCAATGGTCGAGATTGTTGTGGCCGAAACCCGACCGGATCAGTTTCTGGAAGAGATAGGCTTCCTCATTCGAGCATTTGGCAGAACCGAAACCCGCGACCGCCCGGCCGCCATGGGCATCGCGGAGCCGCGCCAGACCGCCGGCGGCGAAATCAAGGGCCTCCTCCCAGTCCACCTCGCGGAACTGGGCATGTGGGTTGCCCGGATCGACCTCCAGATTTTTCGGAACCCCCTCCCTGCGCACCAGCGGCCGGGTCAGCCGGTGCCGATGCGTGATGTAGTCAAAGCCAAAACGTCCCTTGACGCACAGCCGCTTCTCATTGGCCGGACCGTCGCGGCCATCGACGCGGACGATCTTCTCCTCCCGCATCCGATAGGTGATCTGGCAGCCAACCCCGCAATACGGACAGACCGAATCGGCGGATCGATCGAAGGCGGTCGAATCGCCGATACCCGCCGCATCCACCATGCTCGCTTCCATCAGCGCCCCCGTCGGGCAGGCCTGCACACATTCCCCACAGGCGACACAGGTGCTCTCTCCCATCAGATCATCAAAGTCGAACACGATTTTCGCGTTCGGGCCGCGCCCGGCCATGCCGATCACGTCATTCACCTGCACCTCCCGGCAGGCGCGCACGCAAAGATTGCAATGGATGCAGGCATCCAGATGGACCCGCATCGCCGGATGGCTCGAATCGGGCGGCGGCAGGTCTTCACGGGCGCGGGCCGGATACCGGCTCCCCTGCACGCCCATCTCCCCGGCCCAGTGCCAGAGCCGCGAGCGGCGGTCATGGGCGAGCTCGGGGGGCGGCTGGTCAGCCAGCAGGAGCTCGATGACCGTGCGGCGGGCGCGCTCGGCACGCTCGGTCGCCGCCCGCACCACCATGCCCTCGGTCACCACCCGCCGACAGGCGGGTTGCAGGACGCGATCCCCCTCGACTTCGACCATGCAGGCGCGGCAATTGCCGTCCGGCCGGTAGCCCGGCTCCTCGGCATGGCAGAGATGCGGAATGCGGGTGCCGGCCCGGGCCGCCGCCGACCAGATCGTCTCGTCGGGTTTCGCTTCGATCCTGTGGCCGTCGAGTTCGAACCATACGGGTGTCACATCAGTCATTGGCCGACCTCCTCCCGGAAATGCCGCAATACGGAACGTATCGGATTCGGTGCCGCCTGGCCGAGACCGCAGATGGACGCATCCTCCATCGCCTCCGACAGCTCCTCGAGCAGCGGCACATCCCACACCTCTCCCGCCATCAACCGGCCCGCCTTCTCGCATCCGACCCGGCAGGGCGTGCACTGCCCGCAGGACTCATCCTCGAAAAAATGGAGCAGGTTGCGGGCCGCATCGGCGGCGCTGTCCCGGTCCGAGAGCACGATCACCGCCGCCGAGCCGATGAAGGATCCATGCGGCTGCAGCGTGTCAAAATCGAGTGGGATATCCCCCATCGAGGCTGGCAGAATTCCGCCCGAAGCCCCCCCGGGGAGATAGGCCTTGAACCCATGCCCCTCCGCCATGCCGCCACAATACTGGTCGATCAGTTCACGCACCGTGATGCCGGCCGGGGCGAGCTTGACGCCCGGTTCGCGCACCCGCCCCGAGACCGAGAAACTGCGCAACCCCTTGCGACCGTTGGCACCATGGGCATTCAGGATCTCCGGTCCCTCGCGCAGCACACGCGCGACCCACCAGAGTGTCTCGACATTCTGCACCAGGGTCGGGCGGCCGAACACCCCATCCTGGGCGACGAAAGGAGGTCGATGCCGGGGAAGACCGCGCTTGCCCTCGATCGATTCAATCATCGCTGACTCTTCCCCGCAGATATAGGCTCCGGCCCCGCGGCGCAGATCGAACATTCCGGATTCGGCCAGGCCTGCGGCTTCCAGGGCAGCAATTTCGGCGGCCAGGATTTCACGGGCAGCCGGATACTCGTCGCGCAGATAGATGAAGATGCGCCCGGCCTCCACCGCCCAGGCCGCTGCCAGGCATCCCTCCAGGAACCGATGCGGCGTGCGCTCGAGATAGTAGCGGTCCTTGAAAGTGCCCGGCTCCCCCTCATCGGCGTTGACCGCCAGATAGCGTGGGGCCGGCTCGGCACGCACCAGACTCCATTTGCGGCCGGTCGGGAATCCCGCCCCGCCCAGTCCGCGCAGGCCGGAGTCGAGCAGAGTCTTCTCGATTTCCTCGACAGGCCGGTGGCCGGCGCGCAATTCTGCCAGCAGCTCATAGCCACCGGCTGCACGGTAGGCGTCCAAAGTCTCGTATTCGGGAAGCGTGGGGGTGGTGACCCCCGCCTCGACCGCCGCCAGCACCGAACCAGTCGAGGCATGGTCGATATGGTTGCCGCCGATCACGGCGACCGGGGCGGTGTCGCAGCGCCCCATGCAGGGTGCCCGCACGACCCGCACCTGATCGGCGGCAACCCCCTCGGACAGCGCGGCAAGAAGCTCCCCGGCACCCGCCATCGCGCAGGAGAGCGAATCACACACCCGTATCGTGACGGGAGGCGGAGGGGTCTCGCCCTCGCGCAACGGGTCGAAATGCGCGTAGAAGGTGGCCACCTCCCAGATCTCGGCCTGCGCGAGGCCCATCACCTCGGCCAGTGCCCGCAGATGCGCGGCCGGAAGACACCCCCTGGCATCCTGGATCCGGTGCAGATACTCGATCAGAAGATCCGGCCGGACCGGTGCGGGGCCGAGAATCGCCCGCACCTCTTCCAGTGCCCGGGGATCCAGCGGCCGCCCCTTGGGCCGCGTCCGCGCCTTGCGTGCGCCGCGAATGGCGGCCCGCTCCGGAGATTTCCCGGCAGAATCTGTCATGCCCTGCCCCGCCCCGCCGGACCTACCCCGAATGCGCAGAACCTGGAACGGCAACGCGGTAGCAAAACCGGCCGCACCTTATCACCGACGCTCAAAAAGTGTCAGGAGATCGTCGAGCTTCATCTCGACATAGGTCGGGCGGCCATGATTGCACTGCCCGGAATGCGGCGTCGACTCCATATCGCGCAGGAGCTGGTTCATCTCGTTCACACTCAACGCCCGACCGCCACGTATCGAACTGTGGCAGGCCATCCGCGAGCAGACGGCATCCAGCCGGGAGCGCAGGCTGGCCGGGGCATCCCCGTCCTCCGCAAAATCCCCCGCGAGATCGTGCAGAAGGCCTTTGGTGTCCACCACGCCCAGAATCTCCGGCACCTCCCGCACGCACACCGCGTTCCCGCCAAAGGGCTCGATCACCAGACCGAGTTCGGCGAGTTCGGCACTGCGCGCCAGCACCCGATCGGCATCCCCCGGTGGCAGTTCCACGACATCCGGGATCAACAGACTCTGGCGGGTCACGCCCTTCGCCTCGAGATCGGCCTTCATCCGCTCATAGACCAGGCGCTCATGCGCGGCATGCTGGTCGACCAGAACAATTCCATTCTCGGTCTGGGCGAGGATGAACATCCGATGCAACTGCGCCCGCGCCGCCCCGAGTGGATAGTCCCCCGGCGCCGGCCCCTCCGCCTCGACCACCGCCGGGTCGGCACCGGGAGCGGAAGGCGGCGCGGCAAACAGCTCCGGCCCGCCGGCGGACACCCCCGTCGACTCCGGCTGCCGCTGGAAAGAGGTCAGCGCCGCGCGCCCCCCCTCACTCGTCGCCAGATGCCCGGCGCCGGTGAGAGCGCGGCGCAGACTGCCGACAATCAGGGCCCGGATCTCCGCCTCATCGCGAAACCGTATCTGGGATTTTGCCGGGTGCACGTTGACATCGACCCGATCGGCCTCGGTCTCGATCCAGATGGCGAGCACCGGAAAGCGGCCGCGCGGCAGCAGGTCGCGATAGGCCCCGCGGATCGCGCCCTGCACCACCCGGTCATGCACCGGACGGTTGTTGACGAACACATACTGGGCGTGGCCGTTGCTCCGGTTGTGGGTCGGTAGCCCGGCATAGCCCCAGACTGCGCCCGCTTCCCGCTGCCCGGCCGCCGGCACCGCATTCTCCAGGAATCCCTCCCCCAATACCGCGCCGATGCGGGCGCGCCGTGCCTCGTCCCGGTCGCCCGATTCGGGCGTGACCCGCAACACCTCGCGGCCGTCATCACAGAACAGGAAACCCGTGCTCGGGCTGGCGACCGCCAGATCGCGCATCACATCGGCGACCGCCGCCGCCTCCGTGCGCGGCTTGCGCAAAAACCCCAGCCGTGCCGGCGTCGCATAGAACAGATCCAGAACCTCGACCGTGGTCCCCTCCCCGCCCGGAGCCGGCGCGGGCTCTCCGGCCACGCCGGCATTCACCTCCAACCGCCAGGCATGCTCGGCACCGGCGGGACGGGAGACCAGGCTGAACCGGCTCACCCCGGAAATCGCCGCCAGCGCCTCGCCCCGGAATCCCATGCTGCGGATCTGCTGCAGGTCTTCGGTGGCAAGTTTGGAAGTGGCATGGCGCTCGATCGCGAGGGGCAGTTCGGCGCGCGGGATGCCGATCCCGTCATCGGTCACCTGGATGCGCCCGCGACCCCCCTCCTCGATATGGACGGAGATCTGCCCTGCGCCCGCATCCAAGGCATTCTCGACCAGCTCCTTGACGGCCGAGGCCGGCCGTTCGACCACTTCGCCGGCAGCGATCCGGTTGATGACCGCTTCCCCAAGCCGGCGGATCTGCGGGACCACCTCAAGCATGACCCTAATTCAGCTCCGTGCTCATGCCGGCCGGACGGCCCACCACCACGAACAGAAGCGCGTCCGGATCGATCAGCCGGGCCGCAACCCGGTGCAGCTCCTCAAGCGTCACCGCTTCCACCAGCGCGTTGCGGCGATCGATGTAGTCGATACCGAGATTTTCAAATTGGGTGTTCATCATCCATTGCGCGATTTTTGCATTGGAATCGAAATTCAGCGGATAGGACCCGGTCAGGTAGCGCTTGGCACGGTCGAGATCCTCCGCATCGACACCCGCCTCGAGCAGCCGCCGCCATTCCTCCCGCACCAATGCCACCGCCTCGCGGGCGGTCTCGTTGGAGGTATTGAGCCCGCCCAGCAGCAATCCCGCGCGGACGAGAGGGACCAGGTAGGAATAGGCACTGTAGGCGAGGCCGCGCTCCTGGCGGACCGCGACGTTGAGACGCGAATCAAAGCCACCCCCGCCCAGAATGTAATTGAGCACATAGGCGGGAATGAAATCGGCATCGTCGCGGCGCAGGCCCGCATGGCCGAAACGCACCGCGCTCTGCGGCACATCCCGCTCGATCACCGCGAGTCCGCGCGCTACGGGGGCCGCCACCGGTGCGGGCGGGACATAGGCATGCCGCGGCAGTCCCCGGAACAACTCGTCGAGAACCGGCCCGAGTTCGGCGGCGCTGATATCCCCGACCACCCCCACCTTCAGCCGACCGAGATCGAACTGCTCGGCATGCGCAGGGCGAAGATCCTGCACCGAAAGCCCGGCCACCGATTCCGGCGTGCCCGCGACCGGCCGCCCGTAGGGATCCTCCGGATAGGCCAGGCGGCCCCATTCGATGCCAGCCACCACATCCGGCTGTTCCAGCGACTGCTCCAACGAGGCGACCGTGCGTGCCTGGGTCCGCCCGACCCCCCCGGCTTCGAAGCGGGGCTCGGCAAGATAGAGCCGCAGGAGCTCGAGACTCCGCGCCCGGTGACGGGTCAGCATCCTGGCACCGATCCGGAAGCGGTCGCGGCCGACACCGGCATGAAGCCGCAATGCCACCGCGTCGGCCTCGCGCCGGAAGGCCGGCGCGTCGTATTCGCCGGAGCCCTCCTCCAGCGCACCGGCCAGGAGCTGGGCACGGCCCGCATGCCCGGCATCCGGATCGAGGGACGCCCCGCCGGCGAAACCGATCTCGATGGCAAGCATCGGAATGAACCGCTCCTCGACCAGCCAGGCTTCGATCCCCCCCGGGCTGACGACATGCTGGATGCGCGGACGGGATTCCGCGGGTGTGGCGACCGTGGGTGCGGAACCGACATCCCGGCCCGACACGCAACCCGATGCGGCCACCAGAGCGGAAGCAAAGAACACGCCCCGCACTCAACCCGGCCCGGTTGGTGACAGAAGATAGCCGGTCACCGAACTCTCCAGACGCAGATGTTCCTGCGCCGCCCGGATGACCTCTGCGGCACTGACCGCCTCGATCTTTCCCGACCAGGCCTGGACTTCCGCAACCGTCTCGCCATTGGTCAGGGCTGCGCCATAGCGGCGGGCCAGCCCGAACTGGCTGTCCAGCCGGTAAATCTCCCCCGCCAGCACCAGGGTCTTGATCCGTGCGAGTTCGTCCTGCGTCGGACCCTCCGTGGCCAGTTTCCGGATTTCGCGGTCGATATCCGCCTCGATCTCCTCCAGCGAAATTCCGTCCGCGGGCACCGCCGCCAGGATGACCGAGCCATAATCGCGCAGGGAGCCTCTGTAATACGCCCCAGCGACATGCGCCCGCCCGGTCTCCACCAGCGCCTGGCCGAGACGGCTGTCGGGACCGTCGCCAAGCACCCCGGCGAAAACGGCGAGCGCGGCGGCTTCTTCGGCTCCGGCGCTGTGCCGCGATGGCACCAGATAGTCGCGCCGGAAATTCGGCTTTACCGCCCGCGGATCCTCCATCCGGATCCGGCGGGCCGCGCGGTGCGGCGGCTCGGCCGGCCGGGCGGCCGAAGTGATTCCCGCTGCCGGAAGACCGCCATAGGCATCCTCGGCAAGCCGCTCGACCTCCTCCGCACTCACATCCCCCACGACCACCAGCAAGGCCCGATCCGGCGCATAATGCCGACGGTGGAACGCCACCAGATCCTCGCGCTCGATAGCCTCGATCTCACCCCGCCAGCCGATCAGCGGCCGGCCGTAAGGATGGTTGAGATAGAGGGCCGCCCCCATGCGCTCGCTGAACAGTGCATCCGGGTTCACATCGATGCGCTCATTGCGCTCTTCGATGACCACGTTGCGTTCGCTTCCGATCGCCTCGGGACCGAGGGTGATGCCCGCCATCCGGTCGGCCTCCAGCTCCATCACCAACCCCAGGCGGTCGCGTGCGACGCGCTCGTAATAGGCCGTGTAGTCATAGGAGGTGAAAGCGTTGGACTGGCCGCCATTCTCGGCCACCTTGCGCGTGAAGCCCTCCCCGGAAAGCCGCTCGGTGCCCTTGAACATCATGTGCTCGAGAAAATGCGCCAGCCCCGAGCGCCCGGCCGGATCGTCGGCACCGCCGACCGGATACCAGACCATATGCGTCACCACCGGTGCCCGACGATCCTCGATGACCACGCCGCGCATCCCGTTGCCGAGGCGGAACTCGTTCACCTTCGAACCTTCCTCGCCCACCGCCGATGCCGCCAGCAGCCCCGCCACGGTGACACAAGCAGCCCCAAACGCGGTCGCGCGTGCGGCCTCCACCCGTTCAGCGCTCCCCTCCGCCGCCCGGATACGAAACCAGACCCGCGGCGCGGAGCCGCTCGGTTTCGGCGGCGGGATCAAGTATGTGGGCATCCCGGAGCGCCCGGTCCGCAAGGCCAAACCATTGATGCACCAGAGGCACGCCGATGGCCTCCCGCTCCTGCTCCGCCTCCTGGTCCACCAATTCGCGGATCCCAGGATCTGCTTCCGTCACCCCGAGCGCGGCCAGCAGGGATTCCTCCGAACCGGCCGATGCCGCCTCCACAACCGACACCCCAAGAATTCGCCGCACTGTGTCCAGGGGGCTGGGATTTACCCGCGAAGCCTTGCCCGGCTGCGGCACCGGCAGGGTTGTGTCTTCCGGCAGCTCAATAGGTTTGTTGGTCGTGATGGCAAACGGGTCCGGCCCCTGATGGACCAGGCCGAGCTGTTGGCGGAGCTCGCCGCCGCTACAGCCAGCCAGCGCAAGCGCCCCTGCCAGCGGCAACAGAAAATACAAGGGTAAGCGGATCATCCTGCAACACCTCGACGAATGCCAGCTGTGAACTGCAGCCAGATTGTGGTTCATGCGGCCCGGGTCTGAAATGCGATGCTTCCCGGAAATCACCCACCCTCCAAGAGGGCCGGATGAATATCCGCAAGGATGCCAGATTGACGCCGTACAGTCGAGGGGGCTGTACGCAATCACTGCATCCGGCATTGCTCGTTGGTTCCCCGCCTGTCGGAGGTGACACAGGTGTTTGATGGTTTGCACACCCGCTGTTCCGGCGTGATATCGGACCGGCCCTGCCGGTCTCCCGAGGTCCCCCACATCCGCGCCTGGCCCGGCACTCCGGGAATCCACAGCCCGGCCGAACGCTTCATGCCAGCCACCCCGGAGAAGGGGTCTGTGCAGTCGCCTGCCAGATTTTCACCCGCCGGTGCGATCCTCCCGAAAACGAGTTTGCTGGAAAACCTCAAAACTCCCGCAGGGACCGAACGGACAGCCACCCGGCGGCCGTTCACGGCTAGCGACGAAAGATCAAAGCCAGAGCCCCCAGCGTGATCGCCGTGTCGGCCAGGTTGAACGCATAGGGATTCTGGATACCGCAACAGCTGACATTCAGATAGTCATGCACGGCGCCATGCACCAGCCGGTCAAAACCGTTCCCCCAGGCGCCCCCGGCCACCGCACCGCAGACAAGCTTGCGCCAGAGACTGTCGGAACGCGCCGCCCACCAGATAAGCGCCAGGCCGACAAGAACGGAAACACCGGCAAGCAGATAGGGCAGCCAGAGCGCAGACTCCCCGTCCAGCAGGCCGAAATTGATCCCCGTATTCCAGACCCGCACAATGCGCAGAAACGCGTTGACCTCCATTCCCGCCCCGGTCAGAGGCAGGCCGAGCGCCCAGTATTTGATCGCCTGGTCGATGGCAAAGATGCCGGCCGCGACAACCAGGGCAGGCCCTGCGGCCGCGCCTCTCATGCAGCGGGGCCCAGCACGCGGTCGCAACGCTCGCAGAGATCCGGCCGCGCCTGTGCACCGACCCCCGGAAGCATCCGCCAGCACCGCGCACAGCGCCCGTCCTCGACCTTCTCGATCCCGACAGCAATGCCCGGCACGCCCTCGATACGAAACGCATCCGTCGGCCCCTCTCCTTGCCGCAGCTCAGACTGCGAGACGATGCAGAGTTCCGAAAAATCGACCGCCTCGATCTCGGCCGCCCGTTCGGGATCGGCGACATGGAGCACAGCCCTGGCTTCCAGCGACCCGCCCAGGCGTTTTTCCTGCCGTGCGATTTCGATCGCCCCCGTCACCACCCGCCGGGCAACACGCAACCGCGCCATCCGCGCATCAAGCTCGGGATCCACCCAGTCCGCCGGTGTCTCCGGGAAGGTTTCAAGATGTACCGATGTGCTGTCGCCGAAGCGCGACAGCCACGCCTCCTCGGCGGTGAAGCAAAGCGTCGGTGCCAGCCAGGTCACCACCCGACGGAAGGTCAGATCGAGCACCGTGCGACAGGCGCGCCGGTGGAGATCGGTCGCCGCCGCGCAATACAGCACATCCTTGCGGGTGTCGAAATAGAAGGACGACAGATCATTGGTGCAGAAATTGAACAGTTCCGAGAACGCGCGCTGGAACGCAAAATTCTCGTAGGCCGTGCGGATCGTGACGTCGAGCTCGGCCAGCCGATGCAGCACCCAGCGCTCCAGGAGCGGCATCTCATCGCGGGCCACGTGCTCGGACTCCTCCCAGCCGCTGAGATTGCCGAGCAGGAAGCGCAGGGTGTTCCGCAACCGGCGATAGGAATCCGTCGTCGATTTCAGGATCCCCGGGCCGATGCGCAAATTCTGCGAGGAATCCGCTCCGGCAATCCAGAAGCGCAGGATGTCGGCCCCGAAAGCCTCGATCACCTCCTGCGGGGCGGTGACATTGCCCATGGATTTCGACATCTTCTTGCCGCTCTCATCCAGCACGAAACCGTGGGTGAGCACCGCTTCATAGGGAGCCCGGCCGCGGGTGCCGCAGCTCTCCAGCAATGAGGAGTGGAACCAGCCCCGATGCTGGTCGGTGCCTTCGAGATAGAGCGAGGCCGGCCAGAGGCCGGGTTCGTCCGCGGCCTCGAGCACGAAGGCATGGGTGCTGCCCGATTCGAACCATACATCGAGAATGTCGTCGATCTTCTCCCAGTCCGCCGGATCGCGCCCGGGGCCCAGAAAGCGCGCCGCCGCACCGTCCGCGAACCACGCATCGGCACCCTCGGTGCGGAACACCTCGACAATCCGGGCATTCACCGTCTCGTCGCGCAGCAGCTCGCCGGTCGCGCGTTCGACGAAACAGGCGAGCGGCACCCCCCAGGCACGCTGGCGCGACACCACCCAGTCGGGCCGGGTCCGGATCATGGCCTCGATCCGGTTGCGGCCGGTTTCCGGCACCCAGCGCACCCGCTCCCGGATCGATGTGAGGGCACGATCCCGGATGCTGGCCCCACCCTCGCCCAATCCGTCCTTGAGAGGCGTGTCCATGCCGATAAACCACTGCGGCGTATTGCGGAAGATCAGCGGTGCTTTCGAGCGCCAGCTATGGGGGTACGGATGGCGGAGCCGCGCCCGCGCGACCAGCGAACCGGTCTCCAGCAGCTTCTGCGTGACCACCTCATTGGCGGTCCCCTCGGCACCCTTCGGGTCGTGGATTGCCTGGCCGGCAAAGAACGGCACCCTGTCGGTGAAACGGCCCTCGGCGTCGATGTTGTGGGTGATCTCCAGCCCGTGCCGGACGCCGAGCTCATAGTCGTCGGCACCATGGGAAGGCGCCACATGCACGAAGCCGGTGCCGGTGTCGCCGGTCACAAACCCCGCCGGGTGCACCGGCACGTCATAAGCCCAGAAATCCCCGCCCCCGGGAGCCTCCCGCAGCGGATGCGCACACATCGTGTCGGCCAGCCCGCCGGCATCGCCCTCACGCGTGAAACGTTCCACCCGCGCCTCCCGAAACACCGTTTCGGCGAGCGAGTCGGCCAGAACCAGCCGGTCACCCGGTGTCGCCCAGTTGCCCTCCGGTGCCGCCTCGACCCGATAGACGCCGTAGACCAGATCCGGCGAGAAGGCGACGGCACGGTTCGAGGGAATCGTCCAGGGGGTCGTCGTCCAGATCGCGACCGAAGCCCCGGCCAGCGCAGGTGGCCCGGCCAGGACCGGAAACCGGACGGTGACGGTGGGCGAAGTGTGATCGAAATACTCGATCTCGGCCTCGGCCAGGGCGGTGTTCTCGACGGTCGACCACAGGACCGGCTTGGATCCCCGATACAGGGCCCCGTTCATCACGAATTTCAGAAATTCGGCGGCGATCCGGGCCTCGTTCTCCGGGGCCATGGTGGTATAGGCGTCCTCCCAGTCACCACCCACACCGAGCCGGATGAATTCCTCGCGCTGGATATCGATCCATTTCTCCGCAAAGGCCCGGCAGGCGGCCCGCAGCTCGGCGACCGGCACCTCACTCTTGGGACGGCCGGCGGCCGCAAACGCCTCCTCGACCTTCCATTCGATCGGCAGCCCATGGCAGTCCCAACCCGGCACATAGCGGGCATCCCGGCCCATCATCTGCTGCGAGCGGTACACCATGTCCTTGAGAATCTTGTTGAGCGCGTGGCCGATATGCAGATTGCCGTTGGCGTAGGGAGGGCCGTCATGGAGAATGAACCGCTCCCGCCCCCGTGCGGCCTCGCGCTGCTGGCGGTGCTGCTTCATCCGCGCCCAGCGCGCCAGCCATTCGGGTTCGCGTTTCGGAAGCCCGGCACGCATGGGAAAATCCGTGCGGGGCAGAAACAAGGTGTCGCGATACGCAGACGGGCTGGCGACGGCGTCCGCGGGTCGGGATTCTTTGGGCATAGGAAGCGCCCCGAAGCGGGATGCAGAAACGGATGCGAGCTCGGGAACGGGAGTATAGCCAGACGGGGCAGATGTCCAAACACTCGAACGGAGAGCGGATCGTCGCAGGCCGAGCGGCTCGAATTCCGGCATCCCCGTGCAATAAGCAACCTGTCTGTTTCTGGCCTATCCTGATGGAAATTACCTCGTGGCTTCAGATGCAGCTGAATCCGACTCCGGCGGATCCCATCCGGAGGAAGAACTTCACCTAGATGCCGGTCATATTCACCGTATCCGCTGCAGAGACGGCAAGGGCTTCAAAGACCTGAAATTCACCGCATCCGGACAGGCCCTGTCTCCAGTGCCCAAAGACGGATTCCGGGAGATCGCCGTCAATCCGGATGTGATCCTGGAGAAAAACTCCAAAAATGCTTTCCAGTACGAGCTGAACGGAAAATCAACCCTAAAATGGTTCATGAACCAGCACTCGATCAAGAAACTGAAGCGCAACGGCAAGGAAACCGGCTACATGTCGGACCCGAATGCCATGTATTCCGCTCCAAGCGAGATACTGGCCTGCTATGAGCAACTGCTCCATATCAGTATGGGGACTGTAAAAATCGTGGATGCCATGCCAGATCCAACGAAGTGAATTCCAGAAAGAACCCTAACAGCCATTGACTGCCTTCTCAGAACATCCTATACTGCTGGCTCGATAAGAATTTCATCTAGGAACAACCCGAGAGGTAAAAAATTATGCCTGATCAAACCGACCCGGTGAGCCATATGGTGTCAATGCTCGACCCACTCGTAAAAGGAGAATGTTACGCCGGAGTAGTTCCCGAATATAGTCCAATGCCGAACATTGCTGTCTATTCCAGCGGTGTCGAAATAAGCGACACACTGCGAAGTAGTAGCATCACACATGAACAAATCACCATCATCATTTCAAGTCAAAGTTATGACAAAAGCAGACAATTGCGAAATGAGACGATAAAATTGCTTCCACCTTTGACGCGTATAGATGATTGTGTAGATGATTCAGCAAACATTGATGATCCAGCGAGCATTGATGAAACAATATCTATTCACAGAGTTGAGCTAACCGTTACTATGCGAGCATAGGATTGCGCATCCCGGTTCTCCGAAACCAACGGAGACCCGTTTCACAATCTTTTCCACGATTGTGAGATGGGGCTCCGTATATGCAATCCGATCCACCAAATACCAATAATCCGGGGAAGCCCCGCACAAAGAAACCCGGAACCACAACTTAACACCGCAGGGGACCGGAAAATGCAATAATTGCAATGATATGAGGCAGAGATGGACACGCAGGAAGAGACCTGCTCCATTCTGTGCGGCGGAAGGAGAGTCCAGAGCAAGAACAAGTGCCATCCCACTACATGCAGGAAAGACAGGGGATCTCGATGGACCTTCCATCGAGAAGAGTACCTATCATGCAAGGGGGCAGGAGTGTAGCATGCCGAACTGTTTGAGACCCGCACGGAAAACCAGCCTGTGCAACACGCACTATCAGTGGAGAGAGCCCATGCGAATTGTTGCTGCCCTGCTCATCGCGGCCGTGACCACCGCCAGCACGGCCGAGGCTGCGCCAAAGTCAGAACTCGTGGACGAACACTGGACCCAATCGGGATCCGGCAGCATCGTCCACCAGGCCTGGGACGCGTTTCTCGACCGCTGGGCGACCGCAAGTCCGGACGGCATCAACCGCGTCGCATACAGCAAGGTCGATGCCGGAGGCCAGACCGAACTGGCCGCCTATCTCGAACACCTGCAGGCCGCCGACCCGACGGCGCTGTCGCGCGCCGAGCAATTCGCCTACTGGGTGAATCTCTACAACGCCGCCACCGTGGCGCTGATCCTCAACGAGCAGCCGGTCGACAGCATCCGCGATATCGGCGGCGGGCTGTTCGCACGCGGGCCGTGGGACGACGATGCCGTCACAGTCGCCGGCCGCACCCTCAGTCTGAACGACATCGAGCACGGCATCCTGCGCCCGATCTGGAACGACCCCCGGATCCATTATGTGGTCAACTGCGCCTCCATCGGCTGTCCGAATCTCGACCTCAAATCCTTTCCCGTGACCGATGCCGAGGCGACCCTGGACGCTGCCGCGCAGGCCTATGTGAATCATTCGCGCGCCGCCCGCATTGAGGATGGCAAACTCATCGTGTCCTCGATCTATGCCTGGTATGCAGAGGATTTCGGCGGCAACGATGCGGGCATCATCAGCCATCTGAAGGCGCATGCCGAACCCGACCTGAAGCTCGCGCTCAAGGAAATTTCAGGCATCGCCAGAGACGAATACAACTGGAGCCTCAACGAGGCCCCGTAGGGTCCATGCCACGCTACCGGCTGTGCATCGAGTATCATGGCGGGCGATATGCCGGCTGGCAGCGCCAGAAGAGCGAACGTTCGGTCCAGCAGACACTCGAGGATGCGCTGGCCGCGGTCGAGCCGGCCCGGCCGTCTGTCTATGGAGCCGGGCGCACCGATGTCGGTGTGCATGCGCTGGGCCAGGTCGCGCATGTCGATCTCGCCCGCGACTGGGAGCCGGAGCGCCTCCAGGCCGCCGCCAACACCCAGCTCAAATACGAATCGATTGCCGTGCTCGATGCCCGACAGGTGGCCGAGGATTTCCATGCCCGCCACGATGCGATCGAACGGGTCTATCTCTATCGCATCACCGCCCGGGCGGCACCGGCCGCCATCGAACGCGGACTTGTCTGGCACCGGCCGGAAAATCTCGATGCCGAAAACATGCACGAGGCCGCACAGCATCTCATCGGACATCACGACTTCACAACCTTCCGCTCCACGCAATGCCAGGCCCGCTCGCCGCTCCGCACCCTGGATGAAATTTCCGTACACCGCACCGGCGGGCAGATCTGCATCCGGGCCCGGGCCCGGAGTTTCCTGCACCGGCAGGTGCGGAGCATGGTCGGCACCCTGGAACGGGTCGGTGCCGGGCGCTGGAAGATCGAGGAGGTGCGCACCGCCCTCGAAGCGCGCGACCGCACCGCCTGCGGCCCGGTCGCGCCCCCGGACGGGCTGTATCTCGAGGAGGTGCGCTATGGGTGAGATGCGCGGGCACGGGCATCCCGAGCCTGCGGGCCGCGGCACGGCACCGGATTCTCCGATGGTCTATAAACCTGTCCCTTGGATCGACCCCGTAGCTCAGCCGGACAGAGCGACCGCCTCCTAAGCGGTAGGTCGGAGGTTCGAATCCTCCCGGGGTCGCCAGGGCCGACGCATCCGCCCGCATCCCGGAGCCCGCGGCCGTCCCGGTCCCCCGCCCGACAGGATCCTACGCCGCGCTCCGCTGCCGCGTCCGCCAGTGCGGATCCACAAAATAGGGCAGGTTCGAGGCCGGCAATGGGACGCGCCCCGCAATCAGACCCGCGGCCTTCTCGCCGATCATCAGGGTCGGACCGTTGAGATTGCACGAGGGGATCATCGGCATGACCGAGGCATCCACGACGCGGAGCCCCTCGACCCCGATCACACGACATTGCGGATCGAGCACCGCCATCCCGGCCTGCGCCAGCGGATTGAGATGCCGGTAGAGCGACACCGGCTTCCGGCACCCGACCTGGATGGAGGTGATGGAATGGTCCATCAGGTTCTGCCCGACGCCGGGCAGGGCATGATGCGGTCCTCCTTGGCTTGGGTGGGGTGCGAGTTCAGGCGCGGTCCCTGTATTCACGATAGGCCTCTCCCAGAAGGCGGATCCCGCTGCGGATCGAATCCTCGTCGACAAAACTGTAGGCGAGACGGATATGGCCGCCGGGATCGTCGTGGGGGAAGGAGATGCGGCCGCTGCTCGCCTCCACACCGCGCTTGAGGGCCAGGGCGACCACAGCTTCCGCATCGGTTCCCTCGGGCAGGGTCGTCCAGAGAAAGTAACCGCCCTGGGGGACCTGCATCGCCGCCTCCGGTAGATGCTCCCTGAGAGCCTCCACCATGATGTCGCGGTGCCGTTTCATCTCGGCCGTGATGCTGGTGACATACTCGGCCATCTTGTTGCTGCGCATCAGGTCGGCGGCGACCCGCTGTGTGAAGGGGGTGCTGCCGCCCTCTGCCTTCTGGAGCGCCATCCTGTCGATCACTTCCCGCTCGCCGATCGCCCATCCGATGCGCAGGCCCGGTGCCAGGATCTTGGAGAGCGTGCCGAGCGCGATGACAACGCCCGCCGTGTCAAAGGACTTGACCGGCGGCACCGGTTCCCCCTCGAAGCGGATGCGGCGGTAGGGATCGTCCTCCAGAATGACAAACCCGTAGGCCTCGGCGAGTTCGACCAGACGACGACGACGCGCCGCCGAGGTCGTGATGCCGCAGGGATTGTGGAAATCCGGCACGTCGAACAGGAGTTTCGGCAGCCGCTCGCCGACCACCGCCAGGCGCTTCAGCCTGCCCTCAAGCTCGTCCGCATCAAGACCCTCGCTGTCCTGGCCGACATCCAGGAGCACGGCCTGGTGGCCGCGCAGAATCTGGAGCGCGGTCATGTAGGTCGGCCGCGTCACGATCACGCGGTCCCCAGGCTCGATGAAGACACGGCAGGCGAGGTCCAGCGCGCCTTTCGCGCCGTTGGTGACCAGGACATTCTCCCGGGTGCAGATGACGTTGTCCTCAGCCACGAAGCGAACGATCTCGTCGCGAAGGTCGTCCAGTCCCATAAGAGGCCCGTATTGGAGCGTCTCGGTGCGGTGGTCGCGGGCGGCCTCCATCGCCTCGCGGACCACCTCCGGCATCGTCGGGGGATAGGCGAGGCCGCTGCTCAGGACGATGGCATCCGACGTGTGGTCGTAGACGGAGGTGCCCAGCACCTCGGCCCGGCGCGCATAGCGGTAAGGGCTCATCGCTCCTCCACCCGTAACGGTCTCCGGTGCCTGTCGGTCCGAAGGGAACCCGGAGGCCGCGGGACCTTCGTGCAACATCCATTGCCGTCGGCCATACCCCGCAGAATCCGGCCCTCCGCCCGATCGATTCCCGGCGGTGCGCGCTTTCCGGCCCGCCCCTCAGATCCGGTTGTAGATATCTTCGAAACGGACGATGTCGTCCTCGCTGAGATGCGTTCCGGTCTGCACCTCAATCAGGGAGAGTGGAATTTTTCCCGGGTTGCTCAGCCGGTGCTTCTGGCCCAACGAAATATAGGTCGACTCGTTCTCCTCCAGCGTGAACTCGTCTTCGCCCCGCACAACAATCGCGGTCCCGCGTACGACCACCCAATGCTCCGCGCGGTGGTGGTGCATCTGCAGCGAGAGTTTGGCACCGGGATTGACCAGGATATGCCGGACCTCATGCAGGTCTCCCCGATGAAGAATTTCGTAATAGCCCCAGGGCCGGTAGGTCCGTGCATGCAGCTGGTGCTCGGGCCGGCCGGCAGCCTCCAGGCGCTCGACCGCCGCCCGGACCTCCTGGTCGCGCTCGCGGTGGCAGACCAGCACCGCATCGGCGGTCTCGACCACAACCAGATCCTGGACACCGATCGCCACCGCCAGCCTGCCATCGCTCCGCACGTAGCAGCCGCGACAATCCTCCAGCATCACATCGCCTTGCACCACATTGTCATTCCCGTCCGGTGCACCCACCCTCCGGACAGCGTCCCATGAGCCGATATCGGACCAGCCGAAGCCAACCGGTACGACCTGCATCCTTTCGTCGTTCTCCATCACCGCATGGTCGATCGATTCGGCCGGGCAGCCGAGAACCGCCTCCCGATCGAGGCGGATGAAATCCAGATCCCGGGCGGCGCCGCTGAAAGCCGCCACACTTGCGGCATGGATTTCGGGGCGTGCGCGCGCCAGCGCGTCCAGATAGCGGTCGCAGCGGAACAGAAAAATTCCTGCATTCCAGTAGCAGTCACCGGCCGCGACATATTTTTCTGCCCGGGCGCGGTCCGGCTTCTCGACAAATTCAACCACGTCGAAACGCCCGCCATCCGGCTGGCCACGACGGATGTAGCCATAACCGGTTTCGGCCCGTTCGGGTGTCACACCGAAAACAACAAGATGGCCGGAAACGGCACCTTCCACACCCTCGGCCACAGCCTCCCAGAATGCCGCAGTATCCTCGATATGGTGATCGGCGGGCATGACGAGCATCAGCGCCCCGGGATCAGCGGCCCCCACATGGAGAGCTGCGCTCGCCACCGCGGGCGCGGTATTTCGGGGTGCCGGTTCAAGAATGATCGCCCCTGCCTGGGTGCCTGTTTCCTGAAGCTGCGCGGCAACCGTAAAGCGGCTCTCTTCCGAAGTGACAATCACCGGCTTCTGATACCCGCGATCCGGCGGCACGCGGGCAAGGGTGGCCTGCAGGAGACTCTCCTCGCCGATCATGGGCAGAAACTGCTTGGGATGAATCTGCCGTGACACCGGCCAGAGCCGCGAACCCCTGCCGCCACACAGGATCACTGGATGGATCTGCACCATGCCTAGCTGCGGCACCGCGCCGATATCGACCGGACCGCAATCCCCGTCTCGGTGTCATGCCTGCCGTCTTGCACCATCATTCCCCCGCTCTCCGCATCCAGCCGCCGGGCTCCCCAAACCCTTCGCGGACAAGCCACGCCTCCGCCCCGGAGTGAACCGGGACGCGACCTCCACATCCCGGCATGCCACGCCCCTCATCCTGACCTGCATTGTACGAATATGCGCGCCCGGATGAATTCCGCCGCTTGCCTTCCGTCAAGGCAACCCCACCGGGGCGATTCTATATCAATGCATTCCCCTGCGGGAAGCGGCAGGCGCGAGGATCCCCGATCTTTACCGTGCCGCCGAGATCTGCCGCTTTCCGGCATTCCGGGCTCTGCATCTGCCTGAACTATAGTGACCGGCGCATCATTCCTGTGCGCGAAGTGGTAGAGGAGCGCATGGCGCAAAAAATTTCGGCCCGCGCCGCGCGGGAACTTCTTGCCGTTGCCGGGCAACTCGCGGAGGCTGCCGCGGAGCCCGCCCTACGCCATTTCCGGACCATCGGCCTGGAAGTCAAAAACAAGGACGCAAGCGGCTTCGATCCGGTCACGGCCGCGGACCGGGAGAGCGAACTGGCAATCCGCGAAGCCCTGGCCCGAATCCGCCCGGACGACGGAATCATCGGCGAGGAATTCGGAAATTCCGAGAGTCGCAGCGGCCTTACCTGGGTGATCGACCCGATCGACGGCACCCGCTCCTTTATCGCCGGATTCCCGCTCTGGACGATTCTGATCGGCCTGCAGGAAGGCACCCGGCCGGTCCTCGGCGTGATCGACCAGCCCTATATCGGCGAACGGTATTGGGGAATTACAAACGACCCGACCCGGGAATCTGGATTTTCCGGCCGCGACGGGTCGCGGAGGATGCAGACCCGCTCCTGCACCGGGTTTCCGAAGGCGGTGATCGCCACCACACATCCCGACGCTTTCGCAACAGCTTCAGATTGCCACGCCTTCCGCACCTTGGAGACAGAATGCAGACTCAGTCGGCATGGCGGTGACGCCTATCAATACGCGCTCCTCGCCGACGGGCATCTTGATCTCGTGGTCGAATCAGGATTGCAGGCCTATGACGTCGCAGCGCTGATACCCGTGGTAGAGGGGGCCGGTGGCGTCATCACCGGCTGGGACGGAAGCGACTGTGCCGGTGGCGGCCGGGTGCTCGCGGCCGGATGCCGGGAATTCCACCAGCTGGCCATGGCAAAACTCGCCGCCGCCGGAGAGGCCCAGGTGTGATCTGCCAGCAGGTCGCCATTCGGCCCTGACCGTCGCCATCAGTGCCTGGGTTCGGTTTTATGCCCGCCCTACTTCAGGATGGTTGGAGGGCATTTTTGATTCGGGCCGGCAACACATCTACCCCGCCTGCCGCAAAGGAGCATCCGATCGACTATGATCGGTTTTTGATACATTTGAGCAGCGCGGCACAGGTTGCGCCTTCGTGGATCTTCCCGAAAATCTCCAACAGCCGCTCCGGATCGGATACCTGATCCAGATGCTGGGTCAGCCGGCCGACCGTTTCCGGATCAAATCTCGACCCGGCCTGAAGGTACAGACTCTTCCGAATTGCCCCCAGCACTTCCGTCCGGCCTTTTTCGATCCCTTCCGTCCGGCCTTTTTCGATCCCTTCCGTCCGGCCTTTTTCGATCCCTTCCGTCCGGCCTTCCGTCCGGCCTTTCGCAAGCCCTTCCTCAAGCCATCCCTGCGCCCATTCCGGGGCTTCCCAATTCATCGCGAGGTTCTGCATCCGCTCCAGCTGATCCCACGGATCAAGACTGGAGTCAATTTTGTCTTTCAGCATCAGATACTCCCCAACCCAGTTGCTGAACGTCCTGGCGAGACTCTGCCGGGTGAAATCATCCTCATGGGCCGCAAAGGAGCATCCGATCGACTATGATCGGTTTTTGAGACATTTGAGAAGCGCGGCACAGGTTGCGCCTTCGTGGATCTTCCCGGAAATCTCCAACAGCCGCTCCGGATCGGATACCTGATCCAGATGCTGGGTCAGCCGGCCGACCGTTTCCGGATCAAATCTCGACCCGGCCTGAAGGTACAGACTCTTCCGAATTGCCCCCAGCACTTCCGTCCGGCCTTTTTCGATCCCTTCCTCGATCCCTTCCGTCCGGCCTTCCGTCCGGCCTTTCGCAAGCCCTTCCTCAAGCCATCCCTGCGCCCATTCCGGGGCTTCCCAATTCATCGCGAGGTTCTGCATCCGCTCCAGCTGATCCCACGGATCAAGACTGGAGTCAATTTTGTCTTTCAGCATCAGATACTCCCCAACCCAGTTGCTAATCGCCCTGATGAGACTCTGCCGGGTGTAATCATCCTTGTCAAATTTCCGTAACCATGCCCTGATATCATCCAGCAGCTGGTCCATCGGTGCGCCGGACCGGGGTATTCGTTCCAGTCTGATCAGGAGCGATACAACATTGTCCGGTGGCAAATCGTCCAACGGATACTCCTGTTGGCAGAACACAAAATACTCCGGGAACACTTGATCCCGATGCCCATCGCCCCGGGTCAGTGCCACCGCATTGATAGTGAGCGGTGCAGTCCACGGCGTGTCGCCGTTGAAGAGAACAATCGGCCATATCTCCGGAAGTTCGCCCTGCGGCCCGAGATTCGCCTTGTTCCGGCAAATATCCTCATACAGCAGCCCGATATAGGTCAGCATGCGCACCCCCATGAGCAGATCGACCGTGGACTGGAATTCCAGCAGGATGTACAGCCACCGGCCGCTGCCACGAAGGCGGACGCGCCAGACCCGGTCGATGTGACGCTGCTTCAGGCTGTTGCTTACGTAAGAGGACGGGACTTTTTCCAGTGTGGAAAAATTAAACTTATCACTCAGATGCGGAGCTATGAATCCGGAGATCAGATCTTTGACCACCACCGCATGGTCAAAGAGCTGCTTGTAACAGGCATCATGCCGGGGTTTGTGCCGAAAGGTTGCCTGAGATTGCTGTCCTGAGGCCATTGGAAATACCATCTTTTTGGGTGTCGCTGCGTTTGGGCGGGCCTGTTGCGGGCAGAAACACCTGCACCAGCCGCTGGTCCGAAATCCGCCGACCCTGGTGGGAGCAGGCGGTCCCGGACGACCGGCGATGGTTCCGGTACGGGAGGTGCTGCCGATGCATGCAGCAAGCCGCACGCCCGCTGTGCTGCGGGAGTGAGGACAGGGTGGGGTTTGCGGGCGGACGGACCGTCCATGCGCGATTCCCCGGGGCTCGGTGCATCAGTCATGGTGGGGAAATTACAAATCTCTCCCGAGGTGTCAAATCCGCCGCTCCGGAGCGGTTCGGGCCGGGCCCGCCTTGATGTCCGGTGCTGGAGGATGCCCGGCGAAACCGCTTGATCCGCAACGCCTTTCTTGAGGTTGTGATCGCCGGCTGCCCGAATTTCGACCTCCCCATTGAGCGTCTCACGACCGCCGACGGATCCGGCGCTCCCTCCAGAGTCTGCCGCAACGCAGCACCGGCCCCGACATCTGCCATATCCGTCGCGCTCCTCCCCCCGGGCATCCACGACAAGGCCGGGCGTTACATACAGACCGCCCCCAAGAAATGGCCTATGCGGCCACCTGCCCGATCTCCCCGCAACGATCCGACCGGTTTCATCGTTGCAACCGGCACCGACCTCACGACCGCCTGAAAAGCAGACATCCATCAGCCGACCGGAGCTGGACGAGGGCAACCAGATGAACTTCCACACCTAGGCGAATGTTTTGAGAAACCCGGCTATCTCCATGAGAACCGGATCGCGGATCCCGTCCCGTTCGATCAGCAGACTGTGCTCGCCTTCCTCCAGCACAAGGAGGCGGGATTTCGCGGTCCGCCGGGCGAATTCCACCACCGGCCCCGGCGCGACCACCCGGTCCCGGGCACTGACCAGCAACAGAACCGGCACCGTCGGAGGCGGCAGCCGGCGCAATTCGGCACCGTCCCGATACCAGGCCCGGAGCCAGGCCCAGCTTGGACCGCCGATGGCGAGTCCCGGGATCGTTTCCTCGATTTCCTGAAGGACCGCGAAGCGTTCCGGCGACCCGGTCAGGGGGTTGCCCGGAAATCCCATCTGCGCAACAGATGTCCCGCCCCGGATGCTGGCATAGCGGTTTTCCCCACCCATTCCGGATATCAGGCGGGCGAGGCCGCAGAGAAGAAGATTGCCGACGCGACCAAACCGCAGCTGCAAAAGCGGTGCGCAGAGCACCATGGCATCGGCGGCATCCGGCTGCGCCGAGAGCTGGCGGATGGCGATGGCACTTCCCATGGAATGGCAGACGAGCACACGTGGCCGTGGCAGGGCCGCGATCCCGGGCGCAGCCAGCAAGGCTGCGGTATCCTGCTGGTATTCCAGAAAACTTTTGACATGGCCTTTGCGCGGGTCGGGCAGAACCCGCGTGCTGCGCCCCTGGCCGCGCCAGTCCACAGCGGCTACGGACCAGCCGAGCGAAAGCAGAAACCGGATGACCGGAAAATAGAGTTCGATCGGCTCCGCGCGGCCGGGATAGACAATCGTCGTCCCTTTCGTGGCAGGCGCCTCCCAGACTGCGGCGCGCAGGACCAACCCGTCCGCGGTGTCGACGGCAAAGCAGTACCCGCCGGGGGGGGCCGGATTGGAAGGAGTCTCTGCGAGCGTCAGATCGATCATGCCGGAAGCGGAGTTGCCGAAATGGGGAACAACCCCCATTTTGTAGCAAGTCTCCGCCTCCCCCGCTCTTTCGGACGGCCGGGAACCGAATCGGACCGCACGGGCCGGAAGATTGGAAAAGGTACACACCATGACGGATATCTGGTCACTGCAGGAACTCCTCAGCCTCGGGCTGACTCTGACGATCATCATCGACCCGTTTGCCGCGGCGTGGATCTTTGTCAGCCTCACCGCGCATCAGGAAATTCGCGTCCGCAGACGCACGGCGATCAACGCGCATATCATCGCCGGCATCACCTTCATCCTGTTCGCCGCCGGCGGTGGCGAAGTCCTCCGCCTGCTCGGCATCGGGCTGCCGGCCTTCCGGATCGCCGGCGGCCTCCTGCTGTTTCTGATCGCGATCGAGATGGTGTTCGGCAAGCGCGGGAAGCGGCGCGAACGGGCAGCCGAACGCGCGCTGAGCGAGCGGGCGCAGGATGACGATTCCGACAGCGTGCATGAGATCGCGGTGTTTCCGATCGCCATTCCGCTCCTTGCCGGGCCCGGCGCCATCGCCACCGTGCTGCTGCTCTCCGCCGGTCCTCATGGCGACAGCCTTGGCGGCATGACTCTGCTGGTCGGCATGTTGCTGGCCATTCTGGTTTTCTCTCTGGCGCTGTTTCTTCTTGCCAGCCGTTTCGGCGGTGGCCTCGGCCCGTCTGTCACCCTCGTGTTCACACGTCTTCTCGGCATTCTGATGGCCGCGCTCGCCGCGCAATTCATTCTGGACGGTGTCATGGCAACGTTTTTCGGCTGATCGTGACAAAGCGGCTTGCTTTGGGACAGAAATGCCTTATCCTCCCCAAATAACGCAGTGGTTGCGCGGATTTTGGTTTCAGGAAAGCCTCTTGGAGTTTCCGTCCCCGCGCCGCCGTGATTTCGCCCATTTTTTATGGGATGATCCTGCACCCGCGAATTCCCCACCCGATTCGGGTCTGTGGTTTGGCGGATGCAACATGGTTGCGGGCATCGTCCCGCGCCTTCCAATCAGGCGTCGTGCGCTGCACGACGGCACCGAGGACGCATGATGGCCTCATTTCTTCTGACGCGCCCCGGCGCAGTCTTCGAACATGGCTCCCATGCCTGGACAAAGCGGAGCGCCCTTGTGCGCTCCCGGCAGGAACAATGGCAAAACAAATGCTCATCGACGCGGCCCACCCCGAGGAAACTCGGGTAGCGATTATCAACAATGGCCGCCTAACCGCATTCGAATTCGACGCCAAGGCGAACGCGCAACTCAGCGGAAACATCTATCTTGCGCGCGTAGTGCATGTAGAACCGGCCCTGCAGGCCGCTTTTGTCGATTATGGCGGCGAGCGGGACGGGTTTCTCGCGCTACCCGACATCCATCCGGACTACTACCAGATTCCGGATCACGACCGGCAGGTACTGCTGCGCGAAGACCGCAAGGCGGCCGATGCGGAACGGGAAAGTGAAGACCACGACACCCCGCCTTCCGAGACAGGGAACGAAACCGAATCCGCGAATGAACCCGACCCTGATGCGGAAGAAGAAGAAGAGAAAATCAACCGACCGCCTCCGCCGCGGGCCAAGAATTACGCCATCCAGGAGGTCATCAAGCGGCGGCAGGTTCTCCTGGTGCAGATCTACCGCGAGCCGCGGGGGAACAAGGGCGCGGCCCTGACCACCTATCTGTCGCTGGCCGGCCGCTACTGCGTGCTGGCCCCCAACACCGCCCGCGGGGGCGGGATCTCGCGCAAGATCGACACCTCGAAGAACCGCACCCGGCTGAAGAGCATCGTCCAGGAGCTCGACGTCGCCCCCGAACACGGGGTGATCATCCGCACCGCCGGCTCCGAGCGTACCAAGGCCGAGATCAAGCGTGACTATGCGGCACTTCTCAAGCAGTGGGAGGAAATCCGTACCACCACACTCGAATCCTATGCCCCCTGTCTGATCCATGAGGAAAGCAGTCTGATCCGCCGCGCGATCCGGGATCTCTATGACAAGGACATGGACGCAATCCAGATCGACGGCGACGACGCCTATCGCGACGCCAAGCAGTACATGCGCCTGCTCATGCCGTCGCATGCGAAAAACATCAAGCAATACAACGAAAAGACCCAGATTTTCGTCCGCCACAAGGTCGACCACCAGCTGGATGCGCTTTTCGACCCGGAGGTGCGGCTGCCCTCGGGAGGCTGGATCGTCCTCGAACCGGTCGAGGCGATGACCTGCATCGATGTCAATTCCGGCCGTTCCACCAAGGAACGGAACATCGAAAACACGGCCCTGCATACCAATCTCGAGGCGGCCGAGGAGGTCGCCCGCCAGCTTCAGCTGCGGGATATTTCCGGCCTGATCGTCATCGACTTCATCGACATGGATGTCGGACGCAACCGCCGGGCCGTGGAAAGCCGACTGAAGGAATGTCTGAAATCAGATCGGGCCCGGGGCCAGATCGGACAGATTTCCGGTTTCGGCCTTCTCGAAATGTCCCGCCAGCGCCTCAAAAAAGGCATGCTGGAAATGTCCACCGAGCCCTGCCCGCATTGTGCGGGAAGCGGACGGATGCGTACCGACGCCTCCTTCGGACTGTCCGCCTTGCGCCAGGCCGAGGAGCAGGCAGCCACCCACTCCGGAAGCCGCGCCAAGCTCCGTGTCTCCGTCGGGGTCGCCAATTTCCTGAGCAACACCAAACGCATGACGCTCAACGTGATCGAGGAACGGCACGGGGTGCAGATCGAGATCGCAGCAGATCCCTCCATGCAGGCCGGAAAAGTCGATCTTTCCTGGGGCGGCCAGATGGATCGCGCCGAACCGCCCACCCGGACCGAACCGCAGGACAGCAGGGAACGGCCCGAACGCAGCCGCACGGAAGAGTCTCCCGACGACGAGGAAGAGGAGACCCGCGAGGGCGAAGCGCGGGATTCTGCGGGAGACGCAGACCGCTCCGGCCGGCGGCGCCGGAGCCGGCGCGGCGGGCGCGGACGGCGGCGGCCCAGCGAGGGAGAGGACGATGTTTCGCCAGCTCCCCCGTTGGAAAGCGCTCCTCTAGAGGGCGAACGCGGAAGACGGCGGCCCCTGCGCAACGAGGAAGAGGATGATTTCCCGCCAGCGCACCCGCGGGACAGCGCATCCCTGTCGGAAAGCGCCCCCCGGGAAGGTGGACGCGGAAGACGACGGCCCCTGCGCAACGAGGAAGAGGATGATTTCCCGCCAGCGCACCCGCGGGACAGCGCACCCCTGTCGGAAAGCGCCCCCCGAGAGGGTGGACGCGGAAGACGGCGGCCCCTGCGCAACGAGGAAGAGGATGATTTCCCGCCAGCGCACCCGCGGGACAGCGCATCCCTGTCGGAAAGCACCCCCCGGGAAGGTGGACGCGGAAGACGACGGCCCCTGCGCAACGAGGAAGAGGATGATTTCCCGCCCGCGCACCCGCGGGACAGCGCACCCCTGTCGGAAAGCGCCCCCCGGGAAGGTGGACGCGGAAGACGACGGCCCCTGCGCAACGAGGAAGAGGATGATTTCCCGCCAGCGCACCCGCGGGACAGCGCATCCCTGTCGGAAAGCGCCCCCCGGGAAGGTGGACGCGGAAGACGACGGCCCCTGCGCAACGAGGAAGAGGATGATTTCCCGCCAGCGCACCCGCGGGACAGCGCACCCCTGTCGGAAAGCGCCCCCCGAGAGGGTGGACGCGGAAGACGGCGGCCCCTGCGCAACGAGGAAGAGGATGATTTCCCGCCAGCGCACCCGCGGGACAGCGCACCCCCGTCGGAAAGCGCCCCCCGGGAAGGTGGACGCGGAAGGCGGCGCCCCCTGCGCAACAAGGAAGAGGATGATTTTCCGCCAGCGCACCCGCGGGGCAGCGCACCCCCGTCGGAAAGCGCCCCCCGGGCGGGCGGGCGCGGAAGACGGCGGCCCCTGCGCACCGCGAAAAAGGACGGTTTTTCGCCCGCGCGCCCGTGGGAAAGCGACTCCCTGGATGACGGGAATCCCGCTTTTCCCGTCGGGGCAAAGCCCCTGCCGGGAGATCCCCAGCCCTAGCGGCAAGAGGATGCACCAGGACGGGGCCGCAGATATGGGCATTCGCACCGAACCCCGGCGCATGAACCGCCTCGTCGTCGGAATTTTGGCTGCAACCATCGCCTGCATGTGGCATGCAGCACCGGTGGCGGCCAGCGGGTGGCTGATCCGCGATGCAGAAATCGAAGCCGTAATCCGGGACATGTCGGAACCGGTGCTGCATGCCGCCGGCCTCGACCCGGAAACCGTACACATCGCGGTCGTCAATGCGCGCGGCATCAACGCCGTCGCGACCGGCGACAACCGTATTTTTCTCAACAGCGGCCTGGTCGAAGCCAGCGAAACCTATCCCGTACTGCTCTCGGTCATTGCCCATGAAACCGCGCATATCTCCAGCGGCCATGTGATCCGGCGTATCGAGCAATATACCACTGCCCTGTCACAGGCGAGTGCCTTCACGGCTCTCGCACTGCTCTTCGGAATCGTCGGCGGACAACCGGAATTGGTGATCGCCGGAGCTACGGCCTCGCAGCAGATCGCCCAGCAGACATTCCTGCGCTACACCCGCAACGAAGAGACCTCGGCCGACACCGAGGGGGTCGGTTTTCTGGAAAAGAGCGGTGTCGACCCGGTCGCACTACTCACATTGATGCACATGCTACGTCGCACGCAGGAAACCTACGGCGATCTCGATCCCTACGCGCTCAGCCATCCCATCGCCAGCGAGCGGATTCGCAACCTGCAGAATCTCGTTGACAAATCACCGCAGCGCGGGGCCGGAACGGATGCAGATCTAGACTACCGCTACGCCCGGATACGCACCAAGCTGGGTGCGTTCCTTGCCAGAATTCCGGCCGAGGCGGAAGCCCGCTATGCAGGGAGCGATACCGAAGAAGCCCTCCTCGGCCTCGCCATCGCCCGGCATCGGGCCGGCAACCGGGAGGGTGCCATCGCCACGGTCGACCGATTGCTGCAGAAACGCCCCGACGATCCCTACTATCACGAGCTGCGGGGCCAGATCCTGTTCGAGAGCGGGGCAACTGGCCCGGCCGTCCTCTCCTACCGTCGGGCCGTTGAACTGGCACCCGACGAGCCACTGATCCTCACCAGCCTGGGCCAGGCACTGCTCTCCCTGCAGACCCGGGAAGCCGACGACGAAGCGCGCGCGGTCCTCAAGCGCGCAGTAGCCAAGGATGATCTTGATCCGGCGTCCCGGCGCCTGCTGGCCGTCGCGTTCGCCCGCGTCGGCGACGAGGCCCATGCGGCACTGATGACCGCCGAGGAGCGATTGATCCTTGGCGATGCCGCCTCCGCGGTCCGCTTCGCGCAGCGTGCCCAATCGGCCTCGACCGAAGGGTCCCCGACCTGGCACCGCGCCCAGGATATCCTGACCGTCCTGGACACCGCAATCCAAGAGAACTGATCGTGCCCCGCCCAATCCACACCGCCAGCCGCATCCTGCTCCTTGCCTGTCTTGCCGCCGCTCCGGCCGCGGCCCATTCCCCGGAAGAGATCCGTGCCTATCTGCTGGAAAATCCGAAATTGGCCGTCGATGTTATCAACACCCTCAACCAGCAGCGACAGGAGCAACAGGAAAGGCAGAAAGCCGCCAATGCCAAGTGGATTCGTGCCCATCCCGACGAGGTCTATGACGATGGCTATTCGGTCGTGGCCGGCAACCCCGATGGCGACCTGACCCTGGTCGAGTTCTACGACTATCGCTGTGGCTATTGTCAGCGGGCCTTCCACGAAATCCAGGCCTTCCTCGAAGCGGACGGCAATATCCGCTATGTGCTGAAGGAATTTCCCATTCTCAGCCCGGCTTCGGAAACGGCCGCACGCGCTGCCATCGCAGCAAGCGAGCAGGACCGCGGAGAACAGTATCTCGCCTTCCATCGGGACCTGCTCTTCCATAAAGGACCCCTGGACGAAGAGACTGTGCTCGCCCTCGCCAGCACGCACAAATTTGACCCCACGCAGCTCCTCCAGGATATGGACTCAGACCGGATCCGGGAACGGATCGCCCAAAACTACGCCACCGCCCGGGAGCTCGGAATCCGGGGCACGCCAGCCTTCATTCTTGGAGATGATGTGCAGCCTGGCTATCTTGACCGCCAGGATCTTGCCGATTGGGCTGCCCACATCCGGAACGGCCTGAACTGACCGCCATGCCCGACTCTCTCCCCGTTGCCTATGTGCTCAATGGCCCGAACCTCAACCTGCTCGGAGAACGCGAGACCGAACTCTACGGCCGCCTGACTCTCCCCGAAATCGAAACCCTCTGCCGGAAGCGGGCCGAAACCCTTGGAATGGAACTGGAATTCCGCCAGACCAACCACGAAGGCACGCTGGTGGACTGGATCCAGGAGGCGTCGAAGCGCGCCCTCGGCGTGGCGCTCAACGCCGGCGGCTACAGCCATGACTCGATCGCCCTCCTCGATGCGGTCCGCGCCTGCGCCTGCCCCGTGATCGAGGTGCACCTTTCCAACATCCATGCACGCGAAGACTACCGCCAGACCACCCGCATCGGTGCCGCCGCCCGGGGCGCGATCATCGGTCTCGGTGCCGATGGCTATGTCTATGCCCTCGATGCGATCTATCACCAGTCCGGCGCAGGACAGGAACACAAATGACCGGTTTCCCCGAAGAAGACGCAGACTGCATCCGCGACCTCGCCGCCCTGCTCGAGGAAACCGGACTCAACGAGATCTCGGTGCGCCGCGCCTACGGCGACGGCACCAGCCTCGCGGTCCGCGTGTCACGCGGAGCGGGAATGGCGGCCGCGGCACCGCAGCACCCGACCGAATCACCTTCTCCCGAAACGACCCCGGAATCGGCCGACAGCATCAACGCGAACGCCGTGCCATCACCCATGGTCGGCACCGCCTATCTGGCACCGGAACCCGGGGCTACTCCCTACATCCAGGTCGGTGACCCGATCCACGAAGGGCAGACCCTGCTGATCATCGACGCGATGAAGACCATGAACGCAATCCCCTCGCCACGCAGCGGCATCGTCCAGCGCATCCTGGTGACGGACGGCGAAGCGGTCGAATACGGAACCCCCCTGGTCATTCTTGACTGATCTACAACCCCGACGACCATGTTCGACAAAATCCTGATCGCCAACCGCGGCGAGATCGCGCTCCGCATCCACCGGGCATGCCGGGAAATGGGGGTCGCCACGGTCGCCGTGCACTCCACCGCAGACAATGATGCCATGCATGTGCGGCTCGCCGATGAAAGCGTCTGCATCGGCCCCGCACCAGCGCGGGACAGCTATCTCAACATCCCTGCGATCATCAGTGCCTGCGACCTGACCGGTGCCAACGCGGTGCATCCGGGATACGGGTTCCTGTCCGAAAACACCACCTTCGCCCGCATCGTCGAGGAACACGGGTTGGTCTTTATCGGGCCGCGCCCCGAGCATATCGCCCTGATGGGCGACAAGGCCGCGGCCCGGGTGGCCGCGCAGGATGCCGGCCTCGCCTGCGTGCCCGGCAGCGACGGACCGGTCACCGAGGAAGGGGAAGCCCGGCGCATCGCCGCCGAAATCGGCTACCCGATTCTCATCAAGGCCTCGGCGGGCGGCGGGGGACGGGGGATGAAGCGGGTCCATGCGGAAGCCCAGCTTGCCGAAGCCCTCGCCAGTGCCAGCAGTGAAGCGGCCGCCGCCTTCGGCGATGGCTCCGTCTATATCGAAAAACTTCTCATCAACCCGCGCCATATCGAAATCCAGATCCTGGCCGACACCAACGGCAACACGATCCATCTCGGCGAACGCGACTGCTCGCTGCAGCGTCGACACCAGAAAATCCTGGAAGAAGCTCCGTCGCCGGCGCTCAATGCCTGCGTCCGCGCCGAACTGGGCGCCGCCGCGGCCCGGGTGGCCGAACGCATCGGCTATCGCGGTGTCGGCACGATAGAATTCCTGCACGTCGACGGAAGCTTCTATTTCATCGAGATGAATACCCGGCTGCAGGTCGAGCACCCCATCACCGAGGAAGTGTATGGCGTGGATATCGTGCGCGAACAGATCCGGATCGCCAACGGGGCCTCGCTCAGCGTCTCGCAATCGGAGGCCGTGCCGCAGGGGCACGCGATCGAGTGCCGCATCAACGCCGAGCACCCGACCACCTTCGCTCCCTCTCCCGGCCGCATCGAGCAATATCATGTGCCGGGCGGACTGGGCGTGCGGATGGATTCAGCGGTCTATACCGGCTCCCGGATTCCGCCCGACTACGACAGTCTGATCGGCAAGCTGGTGATCCATGGGCGCAACCGCGAAGAATGTCTGATGCGGCTGCGCGGTGCCCTGTCCGAGATCGTCCTGGAAGGGGTGGACAACACCGTGCCGCTGTTCCGCGACATTCTGCGGCAGCCGAGTTTTATCAATGGCACCTACCACACCGGCTCGCTGGAGGCCTGGCTGGCCGGTGACACCGCAGATGCGGATCATGGCTGACGCGGGCGACACCGACGGCCGCACACAGATTCCGCGGATTTCCGATCTGCTGCGCTCCACAGAAGCGATCCACTTCGACTCCGAGGGAATGCCCGCGCCGCTGGACATGCTACGGCTCTACGCCCTCGGCTGGTTTCCGATGGGCGATCCCGATGAAGAGCCGCGGGTCACCTGGGTCCAGCCTCGCGACCAGCGACCCGTTCTGCCGATCGGCGGGCTGCATGTCAGCCACTCGCTGGCCCGGTCCGTCCGGCGCCAGCAGTTCGAGATTACCGCCGACCGCGATTTTGCCGGCACCATTGATGCCTGCGCGGCGCGGTCGACAACCTGGCTTTCCAAGCCGATCCGGGATGCCTTCCTCCAGCTGCACGCGCAGGGCTTCGCGCATTCTGTGGAAGCCCGGTGCGCTGGCGAGCTGGTCGGGGGCCTGTACGGCCTCGCGCTCGGCTCGGCATTTATCGGTGAAAGCATGTTCAGCTGGGCAACGGACGCATCCAAGGTCGCCCTCGTGCACCTGGTCGCCCGCCTGCGCTATGGCGGCTTCGACCTGCTCGACGCGCAGCAGACCAGTGACCACATGCTCTCTTTCGGTGCTGTGGAAATCCCGCATGAGCGGTTCCTTGCCCGCCTTGCGCACGCAACCGGACGGAAAGCGGATTTCGCGGCCATGGCCGACGGGGTCCTTCCTCAAAAAATCCTGCAGCTGAGCACCCAGATGTCGTAGCGGACGTGGTCCATCGCCGAGAGTTCCGGCGAGGACGCGAACATCCAGCCACTGAACACCATCTCCGCATCCTTCGCCCGCGCCGGGTCACGGATCTGCAGGAATGCCGCCGATTCCAAGGGCTCGTCGAGAGCGGTCTGGTCACAGGCCATGACGCGCACGAAAAGCCGGCCGTAATCGACCTCCCCGCCGATCGGGACATCAAAGGTCTCCGCCCGTCCGGTCACCTTGTCGAGCCCTCGCAGCACGGCAAACTCCGTGGCCGAACCGGGGGGCAGCGGAGCCGACTCCTGCGCTTCCGAATCCACCTCCGGCAATGGCTGCACCGTGATCCCCGAAGCCTCCCCCGGTGCCGCCCAGAGTGCGAGTGCGACCGCGAAAGCCGTACTGCACCGTCGGCTCATGATGTCGCTACCAGCCGGGCCCGATAACGCAGACGCACATAGTCCAGTATCCAACTGCCGTCCGGGCTGCGCAGAGCCGGTGCCGCCCGTTGGCTGACCCGATCCATAAACCCGGCATGCTTCTCCCGCGGCAGTCTGGCAAGCACCGGCCCCGCCAGTGCCTGCAGCCATTTCTCCAGACTCCCGCCGATGGGTGTCGGTCGCTCGAACAGGATCATCTTTTCGACCTCGAATCCCGCCGCCCGCAGCCGCTCCGCATGCGCTTCCGGTTCCGGGAAATACCAGACATCCGACAGGTCGGTGGCCATCTGACAACTCGCCGCGAGTTCCTCGGCCAAGGCCCGACGCACCGTTTCAATGTTGCCGGCCCCCCCCTGCTCAACCACAAGCCGTCCGGCGGGGCGCAACGCCCGGGCGACGCCGGCCAGCACCGCGTCCGCCTGCGGCACCCAGTGCAGGGCAGCATTCGAGAACACGGCATCGAATTCGCGGCAGTATTCCAGTGCCTCGGCACGGCCCTGCCGGGCATCAAGACCCCGGCCGCAGGCCGCCTCAACCATGGATTGGGAAGCGTCGATGCCGGTAACTCCAGCACCGGATTCTTCAATCCGCCGACCGAGCTCCCCGTCGCCGCAACCGAGATCAAGAATGCGCTCTCCGGGGCGGGGGGCCAGCCATTCGATCAGATCGGCACCGGCCGCGCTGACAAAACATGCATCCGTGCTGTAGCGTCCAGCATGCCAGACGTCACCCTCTGCTTCATTCACCCCCGGCGACCACCCTTCCGAGCAAATCAACAAGATCCACCGCGCCCTGGGTGAAGGCAAAAACCTCCCCGGCATCCAGCATCTCATCCGAGGCGCCGGGTTCGACCCCGATATAGGAACCGCCAAACAGGCCATCGCCGCGGATTTGAGCCGCCGAATCCTCCGGGATGCGGGACGCGGCGGCAACCTCCATCCGCACTTCGGCCTGGTAGCGATCGTAATCAATCCGGACCTCGCGCACCGAACCGATACGCACCCCGGCAAGCCGCACTTCGCTGCCCACCGCGAGGCCGTTGGCACGGCCGAAATAGGCCACCAGCTCGTAGCTCCCGTCACCGGCAGAACCCTCACGGATACCGTTCACATAGAGCAGAAATCCCACCGCCGCAGCGAGCACCAGCCCGCCAACCGCGGTCTCCAAATAGTCACGCGACATCCCGTTCTTGCTCCTCTGTTCCAGGCGGCGTCCACGCCTCATAATCACCGGTTGCATGCGGCCGCACCGCCTCTCCATGCAGACTGCCCGCGGGCCGCCAGGCATCCGGCAGGCCGGTCCGGTTGGCGATATGCGGCCGCTCCCAGGGCTGCCGCAAAAGCGGTGCTTCGCTCGGCGGCTGCTCCTGGGTTCCGTGCAGCCAGCCATGCCAGCCGGGGGGCACCCGCGAGGCCTCCGATTCGCCTGCATACACCACCCAGCGCCGACCGCCATCCCGCGTCTGGTAGTAGGTGTTGCCCTCTTCATCCTGGCCGACGGAACGGCCCCAAAGGGACGTGTACAACCAGGTTCCGATCGTCATGCCGTTCCACCAAGTCGTGACCAGCCGGAAAATTCGCTGCATGGCATCCCCTTGGCACCCTGAGAGGTGCCCGCGGCGGATTCAGAAATCCGTCCTCATTCCGCCGCCACTTCGAGCCGGATCCTGCGGGACATCGCCTGTCCGAGCAGTTCCAGCTGGTTCTGTACCCGCCCGCCGGCAAGTGCCGCAAGCGACCCCGGCAGGGTAACCACTATTATATCGATGTTGTCGATCTGCAACCGGCATTCCGGCAGCACGCCCCTCATCGCTCCCGACAGCGTCGCCGCCGCCCGCATGGCTGTGCCCAAGGTTCTCGCACGGGCCAGTCTTTCCGGGGGCAGGAGGGCCAGGCCCGGGATTTCCGCAGCCGCCCGCCGCCCCCCCTTGTGACGGAACAGCAGCGAACCGAAAACGAACAGCCGCTCCGGGTGGCTTACCCCGCTGACCGTGACCCGCATCATGGTCTCGAAAGCGGCCGCTGCCCGGTAGTCAGGGTTCTCCCGCCATTCAATATCATTGACCAGGCAGGCGGCACGAATCAGACGCTGTTCCGCAGCCCCGGCTTCCGCAAATAGCGGCCGCAGCCAGCGATAGAGTTCCCCGCCATAACCCGGCGATCGTGCCCGGCGGATCTCCAAATTCTCGCAGGCAGCGATCAGCGGATCCTCGCTCCGACAAGACGCACTCAGATGGCGGTGATAGATCCCTTCGCGAAGACCGAAGAGCGAGAACACCACCTCCTCCGGGCGGACCCGCGCGACCAGACGATCGAGCACCAGCGCCGCATAGGGCACTGTCTTCAACCGCGATTCGGCGGCCGAGGAAAACGACCGTAGCCCGTCCGGTGTCTGCGCCCGTACCCAGCGGATGGCTTCCCGCAGCTCCCTGCGCCCGAGGGCATAGCCCTGCAGCACGCGCACCGGGTAGCCGGTGCGCCGCATGTGAATTCGCGCCAGGGCCCGCCAGCCGCCGCCGACCAGGTAGATGCGCGGCTGCCTGCGGAGGAGCGGAGCGCTGCGGTCAAGATGCGTCTTGATCTCCGCGCTCACCCACCGCGGACTGCGCCCGGTGGAAGCGAACCGGAGCGAGCCGACCGGCAGCGAGGTACATTCCTGCACCTTGCCCATCGCCAGTCGGGCCAGTTCGAGCGATCCGCCACCGAGATCTGCGACCAGCCCTTCGGCATCGGGTGTGCCCAGCAGAACGCCGCGGGCCACGAGCCGTGCCTCTTCCTCCCCCCCAAGAATTCGAAGCCGGATGCCTGTATTCCACTCCACCTCGCGCACGAAATCCGGACCATCCGAAGCATCCCGTACCGCCGATGTGGCCACCCCTTCGAGCCGGTCCACCGCCAGGGTGTCCGCCAGGGTGCGAAAGCGCCGCAAGGTGGCCAATGCCTTCACCCATCCCGCCGGATCCAGCCGTCCGGTTCTGTCGATGTCGGCGCCCAGCGCACAGATTTCCTTTTCGTTGAAAAACCGTTCCGGGGAGCGGCCCAGGCCCTCATACACCACCATCCGCACCGAATTCGAGCCGATATCGATCACCCCGACACGGCTGCCGACCCCGCATCCATCCACCTTGATGCCGGCCCGGCCTGCGGGTCTGGAACGGGACATCCTGCTCAGGAAGCAGTGAGCCGGGGCACATCGCCTGCACCGCTGCGGCCCCGCCCGGAGAGCGAGGGATGCTGCATGAAGAAGCCATGGCAGCTGAACAGCTCCCCCCGCCCCTCTGCCGCCGAGGATGTCGCATAGCGCACATAGCGCCCATCCGGCTGCAGCAGCCAGCTCTGCGCCTCGTCGCGCAGATTGGCCGCCATGACCTGGTCGATGATCTGCGCGCGGACGGTGGAGTTCCGGATTTCCACCAGCGTCTCGATCCGGCGGTCGAGGTTGCGCTCCATCCAGTCGGCCGACGAGATATAGACCCGCGCCTCCTTGCCGGGCAGGCCGCCACCGGCCCCGAAACAGACGATGCGGCTGTGCTCGAGGAGGCGCCCGACGATGGATTTCACGCGGATATTCTCCGACAGGCCGGCGACGCCCGGGCGCAGGCCGCAGATGCCACGCACCACGAGATCAATGCGCACCCCGGCAGTGCTGGCCCGATAGAGCGCGTCGATAATCTCCGGATGGATCAGGGCATTGACCTTGGCCCAGATCGCCGCCGGCCGACCGGCCTCGACATGCGCGATTTCCTCCTCGATCCGCTGCAGCAGCGTCGATTTCAGATCGATCGGAGCGACCGCCGCCTGCTCCATCCCCCGCGGCAGCGCATAGCCGGTGATGTAGTTGAAAATGCGCGCGGCATCACGTCCCAGGGTCGGATCGCAGCTGAACAGCGACAGATCCGTGTAGAACCGGGCCGTGATCGGGTGGTAATTGCCCGTGCCGAAATGCGTGTAGGCGATCAGTGCCCCGCCTTCGCGCCGCACCACCAGCGAGATCTTGGCATGGGTCTTCCATTCCACGAAGCCGAACACCACCTGCACGCCGGCGCGTTCGAGCTGTCGGGCGAGCCGGATGTTCGCCGCTTCGTCGAATCGGGCCTTGATCTCGACCACTGCGGTGACCGACTTGCCCGCCTCCGAGGCCTCGCAAAGCGCCTCGACCACCGGACTGCCCTCCGAAGTGCGGTAGAGGGTCTGCTTGATCGCCGCGACATCCGGATCGCGGGCGGCCTGGCGCAGAAAATTGACGACGATCTCGAAGGACTCATAGGGGTGGTGCAGCAGCATATCCTTCTGCCGCACGGCACCAAAAATATCCCCGTTATGGTCGCGCACCCGCTCCGGCATGCGCGGCGTGTAGGGGGGCCAGCGCAGATCGGAACGGTCGGCCGTGACCAGACCGAGAAGATCCGACATCCCGATCATGCCCTTCGCCTCGACAACATCCCCCACCGCCACGCCCAGTTCGCGGGCGATGCGTGCCTTCAACCCGTCCGGCGCTCCGGCCTCGATGGTGAGGCTGATCACCTCGCCCCGGCGGCGGCGCTTGAGGGCGATCTCGAACTCGCGCACCAGATCCTCGGCTTCCTCCTCGATCTCGAGATCGGAGTCGCGCAGCACACGGAACAAGCCGGCACCGCCCTCGGTGTAGCCGGGGAACAGCCGATCAACAAAAAGCAGGATCAGACTCTCGGCACGGAGGAATCGCATCCTTTTCGAGTCGCCGCTGCGCGGCAGCTGTATGAAGCGCCCGACCGTAGCCGGAATGGGCAGCAGCGCATTCAGATTCTCCTCACGCTCCCCCCCGCTGCCCTGGCCGACCAGATGCATGGCCAGGACCAGCCCCTTGTTGGGGATGAACGGGAAGGGATGGGCCGGATCCACGGCGAGCGGGGTGAGGAGCGGCAGTACCTGATCGACAAAATAATCGTCGAGCCACGCCCGGTCCGCCTCCCCCAGTTCGCCGCCTTCGAGAACATCGAACGAGGCCTCCCGGAGATCGTGGCGCAGCCGCTCCCATGCCTCCTGCTGGCTCTGCTCGATCTCGTGGCCGAGAGAGGTCACCGCCGCCAGCTGTTCGAGCGGCGTCATGCCGCTGGTCCGCCGCGCCTCATATCCGGTACGCACCAGGCCCCGGAGACCCGCGACGCGGACCCGGTAGAACTCATCCAGATTCTCGCCGGAAATCGCGAGGAACCGGACGCGCTCCAGCAACGGGTGGGCGGGGTTCTCGGCTTCCTCGATCACCCGCCGGTCAAAATTCAGCCAGGACAGTTCACGGTCGAAAAACCGGGCGCTGGATTCGATATCGAATTCCGCAGGCAGACCCGGAGCGGGGCCGGAATCGAGAAAATCCGCCTCACCCCCCGGTGCTGCTGCCACTCCATCCGGTACCCGATCGTGCACACCCGTGTCCCTGCCTGCCTGCTTCCGTTGCCAGTATCGCACAAACCAGCCAAAGACTCGCAGGACAGAAGGAATCCAGGCAGTAGACTGACGGCATGAGCCCGACCCACAGCGAATCGGAGTCCGGAGACTCCCTCGCCCAAGTGCGCCAGAAACTGCTGGCCGCCGCATTGCCGCAGGTCCCGTTCGACGGCTGGTCGGCCCGGGTGCTGGCCGCCGCGGCACAGGAGACCGGCACCGATCCCGGCCTGGTCCGGCTGGCATTTCCGCGCGGTGGCCTCGACCTGCTCGTCTTCTTCCACCAGAGCCTCGACCACGAAATGGCGGAGCGGCTGGCAGAGCACCCCCCCGAGGGGCGGTTTCGCGACCGCATCACCGCGGCAGTCCGCCTGCGCATGGAACTCGGCGAAGCGAACCGCGAGGCGGTATATCGCGGCGCGGCCCTGTTCGCGCTGCCGATCCATGCCACGGAAGGAATGCGCGCCCTCTGGAGCACCGCCGACAGGATCTGGACAGCCCTCGGGGACACCTCGCAGGACTACAACCGATACACCAAGCGCATCACCCTCGCCGCCGTCCTGGGAGCCACGGCCGCCCGCTGGCTCGCCGATGAGTCGGAGGGGGCCGCGGAGAGTTGGGCTTTCCTCGACCGGCGGATCGAGAACGTGATGCGATTCGAGAAGGTCAAGGCGAAGTTCCTTCCCTTTGCCGGCTGCGCCCGCAATCTGTGGCAGCGCTCCGGGCGGCACCCGGAACCCCCCGGAGCCGCCGAACCGGTGGAATTCTTTCAGCCCCGCTGATCCTCCGCCCCCGGTTCCGGAACGAGCCGGGTGACATGCCCCATCTTGCGGCCGGGCCGCTCGGCCCGCTTGCCGTAAAGATGCACCCGGCAGTCGGGCCGGGCCGCCCAATCCCGCCATGCCCCGGCCTCGGCCCCGATCAGGTTGATCATTTCCGCACCGGCGTGCCGGACCGGCGCGGGCAGCGGCCAGCCGGCGACCGCGCGCATATGCAATTCGAATTGATCCGGCCGGCAGGCATCGATCGTCCAGTGACCGGAATTATGCACCCGGGGGGCGAATTCATTCGCCACGATCCCGCCCCCGGCGAGCAGAAAGAACTCGATCGCGATCACCCCGACATGACCGAGCCGCTCCTGCAGCCGGCGGGCATGATCCCGGGCCCCGGCCTCGATGGCGGGGGACAGCCCGGCCGGAACCTCCGTGCGGCGCAGGATCCCGTCCGCATGCCGGTTGCGGCAGGCATCGAAAAACACCGAAGTGCCATCGGCACCGCGCACCGCCAAGATCGAGAATTCGGCCTTGAAATCCAGCTGCCGCTCCAGCACGCAGGGAACCCCACCCAGCCCGGCAAAAGCGGCCGCCGCTTCCTCGCCGCTCTCCACCCGGATCTGGCCCTTGCCGTCATAACCGAGATTCCGGGTTTTCAGAATCGCCGCACCGCCCACCGCGTGAAAGGCCGCCTGGGCTGCCTCCGCATCGGCGACCGGATGCCAGGGCGCGACCGGAATCCCGGTGGCCTCCAGGAAGCGCTTTTCTTCGACGCGGTCGCTCGCGATGCGGAAGGATTCCGCGCCCGGCCGCAATGCGACCCCGCTTCCCGCGATCTGCGCAAGAGACACCGCCGGCACATTCTCGAATTCACAGGTCGCGAAGCGAATGCCTTCAGCGAATTTCTGAAGCGCATCCACATCGTCATACGGCGCGGCCACCGTGTGCGCGGCCACGCGTGCGGCCGGCGCATCCGGGTCCGGATCAAAGATACGAATATCCAGCCCGAGCGACGCCCCCGCCAGGGCCAGCATGCGCCCGAGCTGGCCGCCGCCGACGATGCCAACCGTCTCTCCCGGCACCGCCGGAGTCGGCATGCTCACCGGCTGTCCGGCTGTTCCGCCACCCCATCCCGGTGCCGTGCCCGCCAGTCCTGCAGCCGCGTTGCCAGTGCCTCATCCGAGAGGGCCAGCACGGAAGCCGCGAGCAGGGCCGCGTTGCCCGCCCCGGCGGCGCCGATCGCCAGTGTCCCGACGGGAACGCCGAACGGCATCTGGACGATCGACAGGAGGCTGTCCTCCCCCCCGAGCGCCGCCGTGGAAACGGGAACACCGAAGACCGGCAGTTCGGTCATCGAAGCCAGCATCCCCGGCAGATGCGCGGCACCGCCGGCGCCGGCGATGATCACCCGCAGACCCCGGCCGCGCGCCTCCCGGGCATAGGCGTACATGCGCTCCGGCGTGCGATGCGCCGACACGATCCGCACCTCATGCGGGATTTCCAGCTCGGCCAGCACTTCCGCCGCCCGACGAAGGGTCTCCCAGTCGGACTGACTTCCCATCGTCACCCCGACCAGGGGCGTGGCGGTTGCATCTGTCGACGCCATTACGCGCTGATGTCCGGATACAGCTCGGCTTCGAGCTTCACAGTCTCGTCCCGCACCAGCAGCTTTCGCTTCTTGAGCCGTGCCACCGCCAGAGCGTCGGGAGCGCCCATCTTTCTCATTGCGACCAGCTCCGCCTCCAATGCAACATGCTGCTCGCGCAGACTGACAAGCCGGGCATGCAGCGCGGCCTCGGAACTGGTCAGCGGCATGCCGCCATTAGGGTCGCGCGTCATAACCGGTCGCCCACAGCCCCGCGGCCCCGGCCGCCCAATCCACCACGGCCAGTGTAGTGCAAGGAGCCGTGGCATTCCGCCTGCCCCCGACATCCACAAATCGAATTTGCGATATAGACTGCTGCCGCGCGGCCGCCAACGCACCTTCTCCGGGCGTCCAGCGTGCCTGCCGCCAGCACCTCAATCCCGGGAGAACTGACGATGCCGCCGACCACTATCTCGTCATGGAACGATTTCGACCCGCTTCGCCACGTGATCGTCGGGCGGGCCGAGCACAGCTGCATTCCCGATTCGGAGCCCGCCACAGAGGCAAAAATCCCCGAAGACAGCCCCATGCGCGGAAATTGGGGGCCACGTCCGCTGGAAACGGTGGAGTGCGCCAACGAACTCCTGGACAATTTCGCCGCCCTGCTCGAAGCCCGCGGCATCCGCGTTGACCGACCGACCCCGCTGCAGTGGAACCAGGCCGTCACCACGCCGGATTTCCAGGCCCGTTGCGGATTCGGCTGCATGCCGCCCCGCGATGTGCTGCTGACGGTGGGCACGGAGATTTTGAGCGCGCCGATGTCCTTCCGCTGCCGTTACTGGGAATACCTCGCCTACCACTCGCTGATGCAGACCTATTTTGACGAATGCCCGGAGTTCCGCTGGGAACAGGCTCCCCGGCCGCGTCTGGCCGATACTTCCTACAAGGCTGGATATTTTGACGAGATCACCCTTGAGGAGCGACTGGAGCGCACCGCGGCACTGGATTTTGTGACCAACGAGACAGAGCCGCTCTTCGATGCCGCCGATGTGCTGAGGATCGGCCGCGACCTCTTCTGCCAGCACGGGCTGACCACCAACCGGCGCGGGATCCGCTGGCTGCAGCGCCACTTCCCGGCGCACCGCGTGCATGTGGTGAATTTCCCCGGCGACCCCTGGCCGGCCCATATCGATGCAACCTTCGTCGCCCTGCGCCCGGGCCTGATCATCAACAACCCGCACCGTCCGATTCCCGAGGAGCAGAGCCGGATTTTCAAGGCCAATGACTGGGAGATCCTTCCCGCCGCCCAGCCAGCACACAACCAACCCCCACCGCTCTGCTATTCGAGCGTCTGGCTGTCGATGAACTGCCTTATCCTGGACCCCAAGACCGTCTGCGTCGAGGCCAGCGAAACCTGGCAGATGGAACAGCTCGACAAGCTCGGCATGGAGGTGATTCCGGTGCCGTTCCGAGATGCCTATGCGTTTGGCGGCGGGTTGCACTGCGCCACCGCCGACGTCCACCGGGAAGGAAGCTGCGAGGACTATTTCCCGAACCCGATGCCCGGCACCCGGATCGATCCATGACCGGAATCCGCGGCCGCAGGAGGGCCGTCATGGAATCGGGCCGGCCGGGATGACGTCCGCGGACGAGCCCGGAGCGGGACTCGCACGGTTTTTCGCCGGGGCCGGCCATGTGTTCAGCCATGTGTTCTTCTCGGCCTATGCGGTCGTGGTGGTGGACATGGCCGCACGCGGCGAATTCGGCGGCAATTATGCGACCCTGCTGCCCTTGATGGGTTTCGGCCTCTTCCTCTACGGCCTCTGCGCCATCCCTGCCGGTCTGCTCGGCGACCGCTGGAGCGGCCCGGGGATGATGGTGGTGTTTTTCCTGGGAAGCGGCGCAGCCTCACTCTTCGCCGGAGTGTCGGGCAGCCGCACCGAACTCTGGATCGCCCTGTCCCTGATCGGGATGTTCGGATCGATCTACCATCCGGTGGGGATCGCGTGGCTCGTGCGCAATCCCGCCCGGCGTGGCCGGGCCATGGGGATGAATGGCATGGTGGGCAACGCCACGGTCGGCCTGACCCCGCCCCTGGCCGGCATCCTGATCGACACATTCTCCTGGCGGGCCGCGTTCCTGGTGCCCGGTGCCCTGTCCCTGGCCCTGGGTGTGATGCTGATCTTCTGCATCGCTACAGGCCGGACACGGGCCACGCCCGGCGAAACCGGATTCACTGAAATCAAATCCAGCCCGGGAGAGATCCGCCACGCCATCCTTCTTCTGGCCGTCGTGGCGATCTGCACCGGTGTGTTCTTCAACGCCACCTTCACCATCATGCCAAAATTCGTGGCCGATTCGATCCCGGGCCTGGCAGAGGGCGGAATGACCCGGATCGGCTTCGCCGTGGCACCGATCTATCTGGTCGGTGCCCTGGCCCAGATTTGTGGCGGCTACCTGTCCGACCGCTACTCCGTGAAATGGATCTACGTGGCCTGCTGGGGGATGGTGCTCCTGACGCTCCTGCCACTGAGCATGCTGGTCGGTCCGGTGGCAGTGCCCTTCGCCCTCCTCGCCATATCCTTCAATGTCATGTCCCTGCCGCCGGAAAACGTGATGTATGCCCGCTTCAGCCCGCCCGCATGGCGGGGCACGTTCTACGGCATCAAATTCGTGCTTGCTTTCGGGGTTGGCTGGCCCGCGGTCGAGGCGGCGGGCTGGCTCTATGGCCGGGCGGGGAATTTCACGGAACTGTTTCTGGCCCTGACGGCGGTGGCCGCCCTGGCCCTGGCCGCGGCCCTGGCACTGCCGAAAACGCCGATGCACGTCATACCGCAACCTGCCTGACCGGAATCCGCCCCCCCCCCCCCCCCCCCGCCAGGGTCGTTCCGCCTGCACGACCGCCCGGAATGCGTGCCGTCGGTTGCGCAGACGGAGAAGCTATGGCAACAAGTGCTCCACTGTCCTCCACAGGGGACGGAAGGGGCCAGTCGCCGCTATCCGGGATCGGCAATCAGGGCGCGTAGCTCAGTTGGCAGAGCAGCTGACTCTTAATCAGCGGGTCCGGGGTTCGAATCCCCGCGCGCCTTCCCGCCCCTTCGATGGCTCTTCTTGAGCCAGATATAGAATGCGCCCTCGCCGCCATGATCCCGATGCGCCTGGCAGACATAGATGATCGATGTTCGGTGAGGGCTGGCGGTGACCCACTGATAAAACGACTCGCGGAGCACACCGGGAGCCGGCCGCTCGCTTGAGAGTTTCTTGCCACCGCGGCCGGTGACCACCAACACCATACGGCTGCCAACCTTTATATGGTGGGCCAGAAAATCCTCGAAAGCACTCTGCGCAGCGTCGTATCGACGGCCATGCAGGTCAAGCTTGCCATCCGGCTCGATCTTCCCCTTGTGGAGGCGCTCTCTGGTGTTGCGGTCCATCGAGTAGGTGCCGGGATCCGACTTCCCGCCCGAGCCCCGGGGGGGCGCCGCAGTCCCCGGTGAAGCAGGCGGTTCAGAAACCGCCGGAACCCGGTCGAGATCGCGCGGAAATTCGTAGTCCTCTTCCCCAGATTCCGGGGCAGGAGGATCCTGGGCAGCTGCGAAATCCGGCCGCTTGCGCCCGCCAAGCGGCGTTACATCTCTGACCGCCTGATGCCAGGTTTTCTTGTCATCCGGATTGGGGCTACGCATGGCGCACCGGGATCAGGTTTCAACAAGGGTCCAGTTGGGATCGCGGGTGCCGAAGACACGCTCGAACACCCAGTGATCCTTCTGCGTGCGTATCGAGTTCGGATCTCCCTCGACGACCTTGCCCTCGGCGTCACGCACCGACGTGATCAGCTCGGCGATGAATGTCACGGCAATCTCGGCCCGCTTGGTGCTCTCGTCCAGCGAGATGCGCTGGGGTTCGGTGCTCTTCAGACGCACGAACCGCGCATCCACGATGAACCCCTTGCCGGCCCGGTCGTCGATGACTTTTTCGAAATCCTCAAACACATCCTGCGAGAGCATCCCCCGCAGCCGCTCCTTGTCGCCATTCTCATAGGCCATGAGAATGCTCTCATAGGCATGCTCGGAACCGGCAAGAAATGCATCCAGGGTGAACTCCGGCTCGACCCTCATCAATGCCTGGAGCTGTTTGCGAAGCGAGGCATCCACACCGAGTGCCGCAAGATCGGGCAGCTCCACTTCCTCGACCGGTGGTTCCACCTCGACAGGTACCGGTCTCAACGGAATCACGACATCTGACTCATCCGCCCGCGGCGGTCGGCGGCCGAATCCAGGCCGGCGGGTGCCGTCATTGGGATCCTCATGACCCGTGCGCGTGCCGAGCACACCCCGCAGCCGAAACAGCAGGAATGCTGCAACAGCAACAAATATAAGGATTTCTAATATCTGCGGGCTCATCGCGGTTTCCGCGGCTTGGCGCATCCGCGTCCAGACTCTCCAACAGAGGGCGCCTGACTCTCCATCCGAGTATAACCCGGTGGAAACCCGCCGTCCAGTTCCCCTTCCGCCTCAATCTCCGTCTGCGATGCCATTTCCGCGCTCCACCTCAATTTCCACCCCTGCATCGACTGCGCCCGCCACAGCGTCCGGCTTGCCGATCCGGATCACCGCCCGCCTCACACGACGGTCGCCGAGGCATATTCCGGCGATGCTCTCGGCAAGATCCTCCGCAAGATCCCAGTGCCGGCCACCGGCCGCCTCACGCACAGCCTCTGCCAGCGCACTGTAGCAGACAACCGAGCGCGTCCGGGCATCCGTAGCATGGAGGGGAACGAGCGCACCTGAATCGGGCGGCCTGCCGGGCACCACCTCCAAGGAAACATCAATCCGGACCGCTTGCGGCTTGTCGGCCTCGTCCGGATTAATTCCGATCCGCGCATCGACACAGAGCCGGTCGAGAAACACGCGCGTGATCCGGGGCCCGCGCAACACCGTCACGCCCCCCTTTCTCCGGATCCTGAATCCGGCCCGTCCTCGATCGCAATCAGTTCTTCCATGATCTGTGCCCCGGAGCGGTGCGGAAGAACGCCCAGATGCAGTCCCCCATCGAGGGCAATCACCTGTCCGGTCATGGTCGGACTCCCAAGAATGAAGAGTGCGGTGGCGGTGATGTCTTCGACCCGGGTGGCGCGCCGGAGCGGGTTGTCGACGCAGGAGCGGGTGAAATGCGCGTCGCTCTGGCGGGCCGCCGGCAGGGTCGGTCCCGGCGCGATGGCGTTGACGCGCACATTCGGGGCCAACTCCATGGCCGCGTTCCGGGTCAGGGCCACCAGCGCGGATTTGGCGAGCTGGTAGCTGGCGAAGCCGGTCACCGGGCGGAGCGCCGCAGCATCGACGAGATTGAGGATGGCGGCATTGGCCCGGAGCATCCCGCCCTCCTCCTCGTCGGGCACCGGTGCCTGCGCGGCAAAGTGCTGCGTGAGGGCCAGCGGCGCGGCGAGATCGATTTCAAAATTGGCCCGGGCCGCATTCCCGTCCGGCGTCGTGTAATCATCCCGATGAAACCCGGAAGCATTGTTGACGAGCAGGGAGACCGGTCCTTCGAGGGCCGAGGCGGCCCGCTGAACGAGATGGACCCGGGCATCCGGATCGGTCAGGTCCGCCGCGAGGACCGCGGTCCGCAGGGCCCCGCTGCGTCGGCATTCCGCGGCCGTGTCTGCCGCCTCTTCCCGGGAAGCCCGAAAATGCAGGGCAACGGACCACCCTTCCGCGGCCAGGGCCAGAGCGATGGCTCGTCCGATGCGCCGCGCGGCCCCCGTGACCAGAGCGTTGCCCGGTTTCATGACGTTCCCTGCTGCCCGCAGTCACATTGGCCGTCCGGAACATAGGTGCCGCAACGCGGGCATGGCTTGAGTGCCTGGGTGCGGTCCGGCCGGGACGGCCGGGTGCGCTTTCCGGTTTTTCCCACCAGAATGCGGGCGCGGGAGACCAGTCGGATCACGGCCAGAGCAACGCCGACGAGAAAGAGCAGCATCCCGAGTTTGGCGAGCATGGGGGAGCCTTCCTGCCTCGTCGTCCCATCCGGTCCTCTCATGGAGACGGGTACCTGCATCGCACCCGGCCACCGGGCCGACAGGGGCCGGACGGAAAGTCGCTACTACGCTACCATATGCGCAACAGCATGAATCACCATGGAGGCAGATATCGAATGCCCAAAGCCTACTGGATAGCCCGCGTCGATGTACATGATCCCGAGCGATACAAGGACTACGTGTCCACAGCCCTCCCGGCCATGGAGCGCTTCGGAGCGCGGTTCCTCGCCCGCGGCGGCGAGACCCTGCCGCTGGAGGGAGCCAACCGGCAACGCAATGTGGTGATCGAATTCCCGGACAAGGAGACGGCCCTCGCCTGCTACCATTCGGACGAATACCAGGCCGCGAAGGCGATCCGCCAGCAGGTCTCGGAAGCCGAATTGCTGATCGTCGAGGGCTACGAGCCACCCGCCGGCGGCACCTGAACGATCCAGGCCGCCCGTACCGGCAGGAGCGGAAACATGACCGGCGCCCTCGCCGTATCTCACAGCCCGAACCGCGCCGCCGCGTCCGGCGGTGCCGGACCGACCGGTTGCGTCGGCATTCCCGATCCCCATTCTGGCCCTTCCGCCCGCGATGTCGGTGTCTCCCCGCGTATCCATCCCGAAACATGCCGGCAGATATTGAAATCCATCCCGCACCCCCCCTACATACGGAACCACCTCCTGCGCGATCTGCCACGGCCGGAGTCTGTGCGATGACCACGGATTTTCTGGAACTGGTGCAGAAAATTCGCGCCTACGACCCGCAGGTCGACGAAGATCTGCTGCGCCGGGCCCATGATTTCGCCACCGTCGCCCATGCCGAGCAGAAGCGGGCGAGTGGCGAGCCCTATGTCGCCCATCCGGTCGAGGTGGCCAGCATCCTTTCGACCTACCGGGTCGATGCGGAAACCATCGCCGGGGCGATGCTGCACGACACGGTGGAGGATTCGACCGCCACCCTTGCCGAGGTGGAGGAAGAATTCGGGCCCCGGGTCGCCCATCTGGTCGATGGCGTTACCAAGGTCGCCCGGCTCCGGGTCGAATCCGAAAACGGTGTGGACGCGGAAAACCTGCACAAGATGATGCTGGCGATGGCGGAGGACGTGCGCGTCCTGGTCATCAAGCTCGCCGACCGTCTGCACAACATGCGCACCATCGACGCCCTCAAGCGCACCAAGCGCGAGCGTATCGCGCGCGAGACTCTCGATGTCTATGCCCCGCTCGCGGCCCGGATCGGCATGCATGAAATGCGCGAGGAACTGGAGGACCTGGCTTTCGAGGTTCTCAACCCCAAGGCCCGCAAGGCCATCATGCAGCGCTTTGTCTCGCTGATACGGCGGTCCGGACGCAGGACGCAGCGAATCGCCGCGGAGATCAGCGCTGTCCTGCAGGCCAGCGGCATCGAAGCGGAAGTCGTCGGCCGCGACAAGCGTCCCTACTCGATCTGGCGCAAGCTGGAACACAAGGAAGTGGAATTCGGCCAGCTGGCCGACATCTCGGCTTTTCGGGTGCTGGTCGACCAGCCGCTCGACTGCTACCGGGCCCTCGGCATCCTGCACACAAAATGGCCGCTCGTCCCGGGCCGGCTGAAGGACTATGTGTCGGTGCCGAAACCGAATGGCTACCAGTCCCTGCACACCACGGTCGTCGGTCCCGACGCGACCCGCATGGAGGTGCAGATCCGCACCCGCGACATGCATGAGCGTGCCGAGGGCGGGATCGCCGCGCACTGGCTCTACAAGACCGGCGGCGGCACGCTCGACAATGATCCTTTCCACGATCTGCGCGACTGGATTGACAGCGTGCGGGACAGCGCATCACCGGCCGAATCGCTGGAATTCGCCGCCTCCGAGAGTCTTTCCGGCCATGTCTACTGCTTCACCCCCAAGGGCCGGATCATCCACCTCCCTCGCGGCGCCACCCCGGTCGATTTCGCCTATGCCGTGCACACCGAAATCGGCAATGACTGCGTCGGCGCCAAAATCAACGGAAACCCCGTGCCTCTCTTCCAGCCCCTGAAGAGCGGCCAGGAAATCGAGATCCTGCGCTCCCGAAGCAGCCGCCCGCACCCGGAATGGGAGGCGGATGTCGTGACCACGCGGGCGCGCTCCGCGATCCGGCGGGCGGTGCGCGAGCGGGAGGAACAGGACCGGGCGAATTTCGGCGAGCGGCTGGTCAAGGCCGCCTTCCGCAAGGCAGGACACGAACCCACGGCCCGCGCGTTCGCGCTCGCCGCCCGGCGTCTCCATTTTGCCAGTGCCGAAAAACTCTTCTCCGCGCTCGGCCGCTCGAACGTCACCAGCGACCAGATCGTGCAGGTGATCTATCCCGCCGGCCCGGATGGTTCCGCCACCACCGCCGCCAGCCCCGACGCCCCCCACCACGCGGTGATCGGCCTGCGTGGCGACAAGGGGGTGGAGATCGCCTCCTGCTGCAGCCCGCTGCCGGGGGAGCGCATCGTCGGCGTCTCCATCCGCGGACGCGGAATGACCGTTCATACGATCGACTGCGAATCGCTGGCCTCGCCCGAAAGCGACCGGGCCAAATGGGCCGATCTGCGCTGGGATGAAGCCGCCAACGCCCTGCCCCGCAACCGGGCCCGCCTCGAGGTGGCCATCGCCAACCAGACCCGCTCGCTTGGTAAGGTATGCGACCTGATCGGACGCTACGAAGCCAATATCGAAGACCTCACCATGCTACAGCGACACCCCGACTATTTCCGGATCCGTTTCGAGATCGGCGTCCGCGACGCCAAGCATATGAGCGAGATCCTGACCGCGGTGAACGCCGAATCCGTGGTCGCCAGCGCCGTGCGGATCCGCGACCGGTCCGGAACGCGGAAAGAGGGACCGTGACGCCGGCTGACATTCTCGACGAGTTCCGCGCGGCCGGGGCCTATCAGGAGGGACATTTCGTCCTCACCTCGGGCCTGCACAGCCCGGTCTATCTGCAATGCGCCCTCGCCCTGATGGACCCCGCGCGCGCCGCACGTCTCTGCGGCGCCCTCGTCATTCGGATCCAGGAACGGCTCGCGGCGACCCGGGAGGAGATCGATCTCTGCGTCACCCCGGCCCTCGGCGGCGTGGTGGTCGGCTACGAGACCGCCCGGCAGCTCGGCACCGCCTCCCTCTTCGCCGAGCGCCGGGAAGGTGCCTTCATGTTGCGGCGGGGATTTGAGATCCCGCCGAACAGCCGCTGCCTGGTGGTGGAGGATGTGGTCACCACCGGCGGTTCGGTGCGCGAGGTCGCCGAGCTGGTCACCTCGCTCGGCGGCCGGGTGCCGCTGGCCGCCACCCTCATCGACCGCAGTGGCGGTCGCGCGGATGCCGGCGCACCGCTGGTATCGGCGCTGGCCCTCGACGTCCCCACCTACGCCGCCGACGCGCTGCCGCCGGAACTCGCCGTGCTCCCGACCGAAAGCCCGGGAAGCCGGCGGCTGGCCGCCTGACCCTCCGAGCCGCGTTGATGTTCAAGCGCCGGAGGAGCACCCTGCATCCGGATCAACTGCGCGAATATGTCGCCCCCCGCAAGGGATTCCTGCGCGGCCTCCGATATATCGGCATCCGCCTGCGCCGCCTGTCGGGATCCCCGCATGCGATCGCGCTCGGATTCGCCTTTGGCGTGTTTGCCTCCTTCACTCCGTTTTTTGGCTTTCACATCCTCATCGGCATCGGCCTGTCGGCACTGTTTCGCGTCCCCATCCTGGCCGCCGCCCTCGGAACTGTGGTCGGCAATCCGATCACCTTCCCGATCATCGCCGCCACCTCGATCCGCAACGGAAAGTTCCTGCTCGGAATCAATTTCGAACCCGGCGACGACCACGTTCCCCCAGCGGAGGATCTCTTGCTGGAACTTCCGAGCATCTTCGACAGCATCTTCCTGCCCTATCTGCTGGGCGGAACCGTTCTCGGCCTCGTGACCGGGACCCTCGCCTATATTGGCATCCGGTCCGCCGTGATCGCCTACCGGGTGGCGCGGCGACGGGTCAAGAGAACCACGAAAACACCGAAGGGTCATCCATGAGCACCCGCCAACGCCTCGGCGTCAATATCGACCATGTGGCGACCATCCGGAACGCCCGCGGCACCCCGACCCCCGACCCGATCCGGGCGGCGACCCTAGCGGCCGAGGCCGGGGCCGATGGCATCACCGCGCATCTGCGCGAGGACCGGCGGCATATTTCCGATGACGATGTGGCGCGTCTCTCCCGCGAGATCGCACTGCCGCTCAACCTGGAGATGGCGATGACCGAAGAGATGCAGCGCATCGCCCTGCGCTGGTCGCCGCATGCGGTCTGCATCGTGCCGGAGCGGCGGGAGGAACGCACGACGGAGGGCGGTCTGGATGCGGCCGGAGCGGAAGAAAGCCTGCGGGAATTCATCGCCCCGCTCGCGGCCCATGGATCGCGGGTATCGCTGTTTGTCGAGGCCGAGCGGCCCCAGATCGAAGCCGCCCACCGGGTCGGCGCGGCCGTGGTCGAATTCCACACCGGGGCCTATTGCCATGCCCATGACGAAGGTGACTTCGACCGGCGGGACAGGATCCTCACGCAAATCCGTGCCGCCGTCCGGACCGCGCGCGGTCTCGGCCTCGAGGTCCATGCCGGGCACGGACTCTCCTTCGAAACCGTGGCACCCTTTGCGGCGATGGAAGAGATCGCGGAGCTGAATATCGGCCATTTCCTGATCGGCGAGGCCATTTTCGTGGGCCTTGCGGAATCCGTGCGCGAAATCCGCCACCGCATGGATGCCGCCCGCGAGGGAAATTCCGGATGATCCTCGGTACCGGCATCGACCTCTGCGACACACGCCGCATCGCCAGAGTGCTGGATCGATTCGGCGAGCGGTTTCTCCACCGGGTGTTCACCGCGGGGGAACGGGACCGCGCATTCCGGCGGCAGGACCCCGCCCCGGTTCTGGCGCGGCGGTGGGCCGCGAAGGAAGCCACCGCCAAGGCACTCGGCACGGGTATCGGCCGGAATGCCGGCTGGCGCGAGATCGAGATCGTGAACCTGCCCTCGGGCCGGCCCACCCTCTCGCTCACCGGTGCCGCCGCCCGCTGTCTCGCCTCCGCCCTGCCGGCCGGGCATGCGCCGAACCTGCATGTCAGCCTCACCGACGAGCCTCCCTATGCGCAGGCCATCGTGGTGATCGAGGCACTTCCCCAAGGAGCTCCCTGATGGCGAAACCCTCCCGCAAGGCCGCCTGGCGGGATAGTGGATTTTTCGGCTTTCTGCGCATCGTGCTCTACGCGCTGCTGATCTCGGGGGCCTTCCGGGCCGTTGCCTACCAGCCCTTTTCGATCCCCTCCGGCTCGATGAAACCGGTGCTTCTGGTCGGCGATTTCCTGTTTGTCTCGAAATACGCCTATGGCTACTCGCGCCACTCGCTGCCCTTCTCGCCACCGCTTCCAGAGGGCCGCTGGCTCGGCCGCACCCCCGAGCGCGGCGATATTGTCGTGTTCAAGCTTCCCCGCGACGACAAGACCGACTACATCAAGCGCCTCATCGGCCTGCCGGGCGACCATGTCCAGCTCATTCGCGGCGTCCTGCACCTCAACGGTCGGGCGGTGCCGCGGGAGCCGGCCGGAGAGTTCCTGGAACCCTATGGCAAATCCGGCTCCACCCGCTGCCTGCGGATCCTGTCCCCACCCGACGAGCTCCCGGTCTGCGTCAAGGCCCGATACCGGGAGACCCTGCCGAACGGACGCTCCTACTACACGCTCAGCACCAATGACGACAGTGGGTATGGTGCCGACAACACCCAAATCTTCGTGATCCCGGATGGGCATTATTTTTTCCTGGGTGACAACCGCGACAATTCGGTGGACAGCAGATTCACCAGCGGTGTCGGCATGGTTCCCGAAAGCAATCTGGTCGGGCGCGGCGAAGTCATCTTCCTCTCCACCGCCAGCCGGTTCTTCGCCCTCTGGGACTGGCGCTTCTCCCGCTTTTTCAAAACTCTCCGATAGGCGGCTGATGGACGGACAGCAAATTCCGGATCTGGAACAGGCGCTCGGCTACCGCTTCCGTGCCCCCTCACTCCTGCAGGAGGCCCTCCGGCATCCGAGTGCAGCGCCCGGAAGTGGGACCAACAGCCGGCGGTTTGAATTTCTCGGCGACCGCGTCCTCGGCCTGATCGTCGCCGAGCGGCTGCTGGATGCCTGTCCCAACGCTTCCGCCGGCGAGCTGCACACCCGCTACGAATTCCTGGTCAACCGGAATGCCTGTGCCGCCGCCGCCCGCCGCGCCGATCTGGGGCCACATCTGGAGATGGGCCGCGGCGAGGCGCGGAGCGGCGGACGGGACCGGGACAGCGCACTGGCCGAAGCCATGGAAGGGGTGATGGCGGCGGTGTTTCTGGACGGCGGACTGGACGCCGCCCGCAAGGTGGTCCTGCGGCTCTGGGAGATCGACACCCGTTCCGCGCCGCCGGTGCGGAACGCCAAATCGCTGCTCCAGGAATGGGCCCAGAAGGAGGGGCTGGGCCTGCCGGAATACGAGCTCCACGAAACCACCCCGCTCCACACCCGCGCGCAGGTGCGGGTCGGCAGCCTCCCCCCGGCCGAAGCCTCCGCTCCGACCCGGCGCGAAGCGGAGCGAGCGGCGGCGGAAGTACTACTCGCCCGGATCCAGGATGCCCGCTGACGCCCCCCCGCGATGCGGCGAGGTCGCGGTGCTCGGTCTGCCCAATGCCGGCAAATCCACCCTGATCAACCGCCTGGTGGGAGCCCAAATCTCCATTGTCACCCACAAGGCGCAGACCACCCGGAGCCGGGTGCGGGGGATCGCGCTCCTTGGCTCCACGCAGGCGGTTTTCGTTGACACCCCGGGAATTTTTGCCTCCGGCGGAAAGCCGAACCGGATGATGCTCGCCGCCGCGTGGGGCAGCCTCGCCGGAGCCGAGATCGCCCTGGTGGTAGTCGACGCAGCCCGCGCCCCGGCTCCGGAATTCGACGCGTTCCTCTCCACCTACGCACGGCGCCTGTCGGCCGAAATGCGCTCGGTCCTGGCACTCAACAAGATCGACCGCATTCCCCGCGACACCCTTCTCGCCCGTGCCGAGGCCGTCAACCGGCAGGCCCGCTTCGACGCCACCTTCATGATTTCGGCCCGCACCGGCAGCGGTGTGGACGACCTCGCCGGCTGGATCGCCGGCACCCTTCCCGAACGCCCATGGATGTACCCGGAGGGGCAGACCGCCACCGCACCGTTGCGCCATCTGGCCTCCGAAATCACCCGCGGGGAGCTGATGCTCCGCATGCATGACGAAATCCCCTATGCGATCGCGGTCCGAACCCGCTCTTGGGAGACCCTGCCGGACGGCGCGGCGCGGGTCGAACAGGACATCTATGTGACGCGTGAATCGCATCGCCGCATGGTGATCGGCCGGGGCGGACGGAACCTGGGGGCGATCGGACAGGCGGCACGGCTCAAGATCGCCGAACTGGCCGACATGCCGGTACATCTCCACTTGCGGGTGCGGCTGCGGCCCGCGGAGGTGGCGGCGGAACAGGCCGGCACGGCGACGGAGAACGGCCCGTGAACTGGAATGACGAAGGAATCCTTCTCTCGCTCCGGCCGCATGGGGAGACCTCGCTGATCGTCGACGCCCTGACCCGCACGCATGGACGCCATGCGGGGCTGGTGCGGGGAGGACGCCGGCGCGGGAGCGGTTCGCTGCAGCCCGGATTGCGGGCCAATCTCTACTGGAACGCCCGTCTTCCCGAACATCTCGGCTATTACCGGATCGAATCCCTGGGCACGACCTGGGCGGCGATTCGCGATGACCCCGATGCCCTGGCCGCCCTCGCCAGCATGCTGGCGCTGATGAGTGTCTATCTCGCCGACCGGGAGCCCCATCCAGCACTCTTCGCAGCCACTCTGACGACCCTGGCGACGCTCACGGACCCCAAAATCTGGCCGACCGCCTACTCGCATTGGGAAATCGGCCTGTTGCGCACGCTGGGCTACGGCCTGGACCTGCAGCGCTGCGCCGCCACAGGCACCGCCGAGGATCTCATCTGGGTCTCGCGCCGCAACGGCCGGGCGGTGTGCCGAGCCGCCGGCGAGGGACATGAAGAGAGACTCCTCGAACTGCCCGCCTTCCTGATCCGGGGCGGGGCGGCAGACGCAGCGGGACTGCTCGCCGCCCTGCGCCTGACGGGGCATTTTTTCGAGCAGGAAATCACCCATCTCACCCGGCGGCAACTGCCCGATGCCCGGGATCGTCTTGTCCGCCGCTTTCGCGCCCGCCTCGCCTGAATTCCCGTTCCGGCTCAGTTCCGCCGCTCGAGCAGACGCCGGGCGATCACCATCGCCTGCACCTCTCCCGCTCCCTCGAAGATATTGAGCACCCGGGCATCGCACAGCACCCGCGAGATCGGAAATTCCAGCGCATAGCCGTTGCCGCCATGGATCTGCAGGGCATTGTCGGCCGCCGCCCAGGCGACCCGCGCGGCGAGGAGTTTGGCCATCCCCGCTTCGAGGTCGCAACGCCGGCCCGCGTCCTTGGCCCGGGCCGCGGCGTAGGTCAGCTGCCGGGTGATGCAGGTCTCCGCCGCGATCATCGCCAATTTGCGGTGCACGCGGGGAAATTCGAGCAGCGACCGGCCGAATTGCCGCCGCTCGCAGGCATAGGCGAGGCCCAGATCGAGGGCCGAAAGCGCCACGCCGACCGCCCGTGCGCCGGTCTGGATCCGCGCCGATTCGAAGGTCTGCATCAACTGCCGGAACCCCTCGCCTTCGACGCCCCCGAGAAGGCCGTCCGCGTCCACCTCGAAACCATCAAAGGACAGCGCATATTCCTTCATGCCGCGATAGCCGAGCACCGCGATCTCGCTGCCCTCCATGCCGGGATCCGGGAAATCCTCCCCCTCCCTTCCGCGCGTCTTGGGGGCCAGAAGAATCGAGAGCCCCCGATGGTCCTGCACCCCCGGAACCGTGCGGACCAGGACCGTCATCAGATCGGCGCGGGCGGCATGGGTGATCCAGGTCTTGGAGCCGGTGATCCGCCAGACATCCCCCTCCCGCCCGGCCCGGGTCGCCAGCGCACCGAGATCCGATCCCGTGTCGGGTTCCGTGAAGACCGCCGTCGGCAGCACCGCGCCGACCGCGATTTCCGGCAGCCACCGGCGTCTCTGTTCCTCGGTGCCGGAAGAAAGAATCAGCTCCCCGGCGATTTCCGACCGCGTGGCCAGCGAGCCGGCGCCCAGGAATCCGCGCGACAGCTCCTCCGAGACCACGCACATCGCCACCTTGCCGGATCCGACTCCGCCATATCGCTCGGGAATGGTCAGCCCGAACACACCGAGTGCCGCCAGTTCGCCGAGCACATCCTCCGGCAGCAACGCGTCCGCAAGATGCCAGCCATGTGCATGTGGCCGGATCCGCTCCGCCGAAAACCGGCGGAACTGGTCACGCACCATGGCCAGTTCCTCATCGAGCCCGTCCGCCCCGAGAAGATCGCCTCCCGCCATGTCGGCCATCGCCCCGGCAAGACGGCGGTGGCTGTGTCCCTCCTCCCCCGCCCGGACCAGCGCCTCCACCGGTGCTGCCGCGGCCAGCGCAGCTCCCTCGGTGGCGAGGCCGAAAACACCGAGGCGAGCGGTCTCTCCCTGGCTCATCGGCACCCCGCCCGAGAACTGCGCGAGATACTCGCCGAAGCCGACGACCGCCAGATCCCGCTCGATCTCCCCGAAGGCGCCCTCCTCGACCCGACCCGCGATCCAGTCGCGGCCGGCGCGGAGACCCGCCAGCACCGTCGCCAGCCAGGCATAGGCGTGGGAGGGATGCTGCAGCGCGACCGCCGCCGGACCGCCGCCCTCTGCCGCGATCATCTCCAGCAGCACCGCGCGGACACGGTCGAGAACGACTTCCGCCGCGGCGACCGATTCGGAGGCGGCCGCGGCCAAGGCCGCGGGATCATCCCGTAATTCGGACATAGGCTATCCTTGAGGACACGGACCGGAACGGAGGTGGTGCCTTGTGACGCGGCGCTCCCTCCTGCACAGAAATACCCCCATGCCCGAAGAAGCCCTTGCCACGCTCACCGATCCCGGAGCCCTGCTGCTCGCGACAGCCGTCGCGGTCGCAGCTGGTTTTGTCAAGGGCGTCTCCGGCATGGCCCTGCCTCTCGTGCTGCTGACGGGACTCAGCCTCATCCTGCCGGTACCGGTCGTCGCGGCCATCATCGCCATCCCAGCGCTGGTCGCCAATGTCCTGCAGGCGCGGGCAGCCGGTGGCGTCGCGGCGCTGGCCACGTTCCGGGAATTCTGGCTGCTGAACACGACCCTGTTCCTCACCACCTTCGCCTCCACGCAACTGCTTGTAGCACTGGAGGAACGAACGCTCCTGCTCACTCTCGGAACCGGCGCCTTCTGCCTGGCCGCCCTGCAGGCACTCGGCCCGCAACGGGAATTGCCGAAACGCTGGCGCAAGCCGCTGGAATTTCCCTGTGCGCTTGTGGGCGGGTTTTTCGGCGGACTGTCCGGGCTGTGGGGGACGGTGCTGGTCATCTATTTCGTAGCCCTGCGCCTCGACAAGGAGGCCTTCATCCGTGCCACCGGCGTCGCCCTGCTGGCCGGAAGCATCCCCTATGTTGCCGGTCATCTGCAAAGCGGCATTCTGAATTCGACGACCCTCCCGCTGTCGGCCGCCGCGACCGCGCCCGTCCTTGCCGGCCTGTGGACGGGACGCAAACTCCGCAACCATCTGAACCTCGTCACCTTCCGGCGGATCGTGATCGCCATACTGCTTGTCGCAGCACTAAACCTGATCCGGCGCGGAATCTAGATGTGAACTGCAGCCGGGCTGTCGTTCATTCGGCCGAGGGTGTTTCTGGCTGTGCAGTGGGGTATTCCACGAGGGGGCTGCGGGATCAATCCACGGGGATCGATGCTCTCCATATTGCGGCCTGCAATCTGCCCCGACCGGTCGTTCCTGTGTCTGGCGGATCCGCGTCCGTCCCCATGCCGCATCTGGCGGAAGGACACCCATCGGGTATCTACGCGAGCACCATGGAGAGAGCCTCCGTCGCAACCTGACCGCCCCCGACCCCGGCGGAAAACCAACCCCGGCAGGGCCCGCCAGGAATGCCAGATGTAGCGATTGCGCACACAATCTGGACAGCCCCCCTGCCGGAATGTAGGATGCGCCCACCGGTGGCTGGCTGCACCACCGTACCCTAGGGAGGGATGCCGGAGCAATCGCGAATGCCAGGCTCCGCCCCACCAAAGCAGGACCCTATGCCGGATCGATCCGGAACGGCGGCTGTTTCCGTCCGACAGGTCTGGAAGATTTTCGGCAAACAGGCCCAGGAAGCACTGGCCGCCGCGCGCGACGAAGGCGCCGGGAAAGCCGAAATCCTCGAGCGGTTCGATGCCGTCCTCGGCCTCCGCGATGTCAGTTTTGATCTCCGTGCCGGCGAAACCCTCTGCATCCTGGGGCTGCCGGGATCCGGCAAATCCACCCTGCTCCGCCACATCAACCGTCTGGTCGAACCGACCGACGGGCAGATTCTGATCCACGACGAGGATGTCGGGGGCCTGTCGCAGGAGGAACTGCGCAACCTGCGGGCCGATCGCATCGGCATGGTGTTCCCGGACGCGGCGCTGCTGCCCCACCGGACGGTGCGGGACAACCTTTCGTTCGTGCTCGAGTTGCGCGGGATCGACACCTACACCCGTCTCAACATCGCCGACCGGATCCTCCGCTCGCTCTCGCTCGAGGGCAGCGGAGACCGCATGCCCGGCGAACTGTCCGATGCGGTGCAACGGCGCCTGGGACTGGCGCGGGCACTGGCGGCCGACCCCGAGATCCTCCTCATGGACGAGCCCTTCGCAACGCCCGACCCGCAGACCCGCCGGGCCCTGCTGGACGAATTCCTGGCCTGGTCGCGGCAGGTGGCCAAAACCACGATTTTTGTCACCCGTGACCTTGGCGAGGCCATCCGGTTCGGCTCGCGAACCGCCATCCTGAAGGACGGTGAAATCGTCCAGACCGGGACCCCCGGGCAGATCCTGACCGACCTGGCCGGGAACGGCCTGACGGATTTCACCCGGGGCCTTTCACGCCTCAAGCAGGTCTTCGCACACACCCTCATGATTCCGCCGGAACAGTATGCGGCCGAAAACGGAGGATCTGCCGCCCAACAGGACTGGCCGCAGGCAACCCCCGGCACCGATCTCAATTCACTTGTTGACATCGTCATAGGCCGGGACAGTCCGGTGGCCGTCATGGACAGCGACCGTCTCGTCGGCGTGGTGACCAAAGACGCCCTGCTGCGGGGCATCCGGGGAGACCCCTAGTGCAAAACCGATCCGCGGTGGCCGACGCCGACCGCCTGGCTCCGTTCGAGGAATTCGCCGGTTTCAACCGGCATTACTACAGTTCCACCTTCCTGCGACTCCAGCTGACCGGACTCCCGCTCGGCCATCTCAACCTCGCCGCCCTCGCCGGCGGGTTTGTCTGGGCCGCGTTGCGTGCCAACTGGTTCCTGTTCTGGGTCGGCCTGATCGTCGATCTGGTGGCGGCCGCCAACGCCGCCCTCGCCTACCGATACGCCCTGGCGGCAACCCAGGCCGCGACGGACAGCCAGGATTTCTTGATCCCCCACCACGAAAACTGGAGCGACGCACATCTGATCGCCGCGGCCACAACCTTCGTGCTCGGCAGGCTGGTGCTCGGAGCCCTGGCGGACCGCCTGTATTACCGCCAGTACACCCGCTGGCGCATCAAACCCTCAAGCGGTGCCTCCGGCCTGCGGCCGGTCCGCCTGGTCACGGCGGCGCTGATCGTCGCCCTGATCGCGCCGCTGACACTCTATCGCGCCTCCCAATTCGCTCCCGATGAGCACAGCTGCGCCGAGCTGGCACAGCAGATCCGGGAAGGTGGCACAGCCGAGTCAAAAGACCGCTTCGATTGCTGGATGATTTCTGAATTCCCGACCCTGTTCTGGTTCGAGCCCCTGCCGGAAGTCTCCTATCCACGCAACGAGGACGGCACCCGGATCACCCTGATCCTGGAACCGGAAGAGAACCGGCCGGTCAATCTGAACACCTTTGTCTCGGCCTTGATCGACCGGGGCATCGACTACCTGGAAGCCTTCCACGGCCACCTCTTCGGCGGCGTGGCCGCGTTCCTGCAGGTACTGCTGAACGGGATCGAAGCCGTCTTCGTCGGCACGCCATGGATCGTCACCGCGGCCCTGCTGGTAGGGATCGTGGCCCGACTTGCCGGTCCGCGCCCCGCCATCTTCGTCGGTGCCTCCCTGGCCTATCTGGCCGTTTTCGGATTCTGGCAGGCGGCGATGGGCACCGTCTCGCTGGTGGTCACCTCCACCCTCCTCTGCGCGGCGATCGGCTTCCCGCTCGGCCTCTGGGTCGGGAAGTCCCGGCTCGGCACCGCCATCGCCACACCGGTGCTCGACTTCCTGCAGACCATCCCGTCCTTCCTGTATCTGCTGCCCGCCGTCCTGTTCTTCTCGTTCGGCAATCCCTCCGGAATCTTTGCGACGGTGATCTTCGCCATGCCGCCCATGGTCCGGCTGACCGCATCGGGCATCCGACAGGTTCCCGAAAGCCTGAAGGAGGCGGCCCTCGCCTTCGGTGCGAGCCCCCGCCAGCTGCTGGCAAAAGTGGAGATTCCCCTCGCCGTCCCGTCGATCCTCGCCGGCATCCGTCAGGTCGTCATGATGAGCCTGTCGATGGTGGTGATCGCTGCGGTGATCGGCACCGAAGGCATGGGGGCCATCGTGGTGGATGCCCTCGACCGGACCGGGGTCGGGCGGGGGATTCTCGCCGGGATCGGAATCGCCCTGATCGCCCTGGCGGTCGATCGGGTGACCCGGAGCTCCCGGAAATTCCGGTCCTGAGAGGAAGCACGGACAGCCGGCTTCGAAAGGCCCCGCTACTCCCGCTCCGGAGTGCCGGCCTGCAGGGCACTGGTGTACATGGCCGCGCCGACCGCGGAGCCTCTTTGCGGCATGAGCGAAAAACCAATTTCCATCTCCGTTTCGGGAGACGTGCGCCGGGCCATCCGGTAGAGCGCGTAGATACCCAGCAGCCCCCCTCCCAGGGCCAGCAGGAGAAAGTAACTCAGCGGCCCGTACAGCGTCATCGCCGCCCCGGCCAGGGGCGGCCCCACCATCGCGCCGGTCCCGTGCAGAAAGACCATCAGCGCCCCACAGGCGGCCATCCGGTCGCGCTCCACCGTATCATTGGCATGCGCGATGAGGATCGAATAGGTCGGCGCGGCGACGGCACCGATGACGCCGACCGCGACCAGCAATGCCAGCGGATTCGCACCGATGATCGCTGCCACGATTCCCGTCAGCACCATGATTCCGGAGAGTCCCACGATCACCGGTCGGCGGCCGATCCGGTCCGAGAGCCAGCCCGCCGGATACAGGGAGAGGGATCCGCCAAAATAGAGCACGCCGACCATGGTGGCCACCTCCCGGCCATTAAAGCCCAACTCCGCGGCGCAGACGGCCATCATGGAATACACCATGGAAAGCGTAACCCCGACCAGCACCATGCCGCTGACGGCCAGCGGCGAAGCCCGGTGGAGCTCGCGGAGGGACATCGGCTGCGCGGTCTCGAAGACCGGCACCGGGGAAACGGTGAGCAGCATCGGCCCGATCGCCAGCGACATCAGAACCGTGGACAGAATGAACAGGCCGTAGCCGCCCGGGTCGCCGGCCGCCACCAGAACCTGGCCGAAAATCGACCCGATCAGCTGCGCGGCGACATAGAGCGAAAGCGCACGACCGCGGTTGGCGTTGGCATTGATGCCGTTCAGCCAGCTCTCCGAAACCACATAGATCCCGGCCATGCAAAAACCGGTGGCGAACCGCACCACCGCCCAGAAAGTCGGATCGAGCACTGTGACATAAAGGATCAGGCACGCCGAAGCGCCCGAAGCATAGGCCGCGTAGACCCGCACATGCCCGACCCACCGGAGCAGGCGGGGAGTCAGCACCGAGCTCGCGAGAAAGCCCATGAAATAGCCGCTCATCACCAGGCCCAGGGAGAAGGTGCTGAAATTTTCGATCGCGCCACGAAGACCGAGCAATGTGGTCATCAGCACATTCGCGCTCATGATCACTGCAGTGCAGAGCAACAGGCTCCAAGAATCGCGCATCACCGTGTTCATGAGCAGCCCCCGGCATCGCTATATCCGCCTCTAATGCGCTTGAACCCGTTTCAGGTGGGGATTGATTGCAGAATTGCGACAGATTCCCGAATCGGGAGTCGCATCTGTGTCAAGGGCTGTTTTTAGGAGCCCTCCCGGGCAGCAAAAAACTGGCATCGCCATAGGAAAAGAACCGATATCCCGACGCCACCGCATGCCGGTACGCCGCCTGCATCCGGCCCGTGCCCATGAACGCACAGACCAGCATGAACAGCGTCGAGCGGGGAAGATGGAAATTGGTCAGCAGGGCGTCGACGGCCCGGAACGCGAAGCCCGGATAGATGAAGAGATCCGTGTCGCCCTCGAAAGGCACCCCATCCGGGGCGCCGCGCGCGGCCGCCTCCAGCAACCGGAGCGTGGTCGTGCCGACCGCCACCACCCGTCCGCCCGCCCTCCGCGTCTCCGCCACCCGCGCCGCCGCCTGCCTGCCGACCACACCCCATTCCGGCTCCATGCGGTGCTCCTCAACCCGCCCGGACCGGACCGGCAGGAATGTGCCGCCCCCGACATGCAGCGTGACGGAAGCGGTGCGAACGCCGCGCGCGGCGAGACCGGCCAGCAGCGATTCGTCAAAATGCAGCCCTGCGGTCGGAGCCGCCACGGCCCCCGGGCGGCATGCGTAGACCGTCTGGTAGTCGATCCGGTCGCGACGGTCGGGGGGCCGGGCACGGGCGATATAGGGGGGCAGCGGCATCTCCCCGACCGCCGCCAGGCGGGTGCGGAATTCCGTACCCTCGAGGCAGAAATCCAGTTCCACCCGTCCCGAGCCCAGACCCACCACCTCTGCGGAGAGATCCGGCCCGAACTCGATCCGGTCGCCCCCCCGCAGCCGCCGCAGCGGCCGGGCCAGCGCCTGCCAGCGGCCCGCGCCCAGATCCCGCAACAGCGTCACCTCCACCCCGGCCTCCACCCCAGCCCGAGACCGGCGGCCGGCGAGGCGCGCCGGAAGGACCTCGATGTCATTGAAGACCAGAAGATCGCCGGGCCGCAGGCACTCCCCTAGCGTCGCCACCGCCGTGTCCACCATCTCACCGGGCGTGACCACCAGCATGCGCGCCCCGCTCCTCGGCTCTGCCGGGCGCAGGGCGATCCGACCGGCCGGCAGGTCGAAGTCGAATTCCTCGACTCGCATCGCTACGGGGTCAACCGCCGCGCATCCAGCTGCCCTCCGGAACAAACGCCTGGAACACGAAGGCGAAGATCACCTCATGCACCACCAGCTCGCCGGTCCCGGCATCGACCACGACCACATTGCCGACCTCGCGACCCTGGGTGATGTCACCCGAATCGAGGGCCGAAGCCTGACCGAAGCTCCAAGTCAGCCGCAGCCCCGCCTCGACGATCTCGCCCTTCAGCCGGAGCCGGCTCAGCGGCCAGGCGCGGTCGCCCACCCGCACGACGCGCGACAGGGGGCTGATATCCGGGGGTGGCATCTCGCCTCGGTAGAGAAACGGAAAAGCGGAACCGTCATACCCGACATACGGGTTGTGGCCATAATTGCGGCGGAGGCCCGGCCGCTGCATCACCTCCCCCTCCGGATGGCGGTCGCGGAAGGACTCCCAGCTCTCCAGCCGCACCGGCAGCGTCTCCAGCTGCCGCCCCGCATGGATGCCGACGATGCCCTCGCCGAGGAATTGCTGCCACCAGCTCTCGCTCTGCCGGTCGTACATGATCAGATCGGAATTGCGCAGCTTGCCGGTGACGCCGAAGGTCAGATCGGTGCCATCCAGCCGCCCGACAAAGACCAGTGCCGAATTGCACAGCGGACAGAACGTGACCGCGACCGGTGTGCCCGCAAGCCGGTCATTGACGATCTCATGCCAGATCAGATAGCGGATCGGGTAGGCCCGCGCCGCACCGCCGATCTCGAGCGACACCACCGGCTCCCGGGGCGTAAGCCTGTCCTCCCCGGACACCGGCCCGTGTTCCGGGTCGTCGACGGCGCGAATTCCATCCTTCGGAGGGCCTCCCGACAGGATTTCGCCGAAATCCACCGTGCTGCGCGAAAAATCCGTATCCGGCCATTCCACCGCCCAGCCCGATAGCGGGGTCTGCGGCGGGAGGAGTGCCGCCGCCGGCGTGGCAAGAAGCGCGGCGGCGAGCGCGAGGCGGACGGACAGCGGCATGCGTGCCCTCTATTCCGCCTCCCCCGGAACCGGTCGCACCCGGATCATCTGGTCGGGATCCGTCACCTTGCCGTTGGCGGCCTTGTTGCCGAGTTTGATCTGGTCGACATGTTCCATTCCCTCGACCACCTCACCAATCACCGTGTACTGTCCGTCCAGAAATTGCGCATCCGCCAGACAGATGAAAAACTGGCTGTCGGCACTGTCCGGACTTTGGGAGCGGGCCATGCCCAGCGTCCCGCGCAGGAAGGGCGCATCGGAAAACTCCGCCTGGAGGTTCTGTCCGGAGCCCCCCGCGCCGGTGCCGGTCGGGTCCCCTGTCTGGGCCATGAAGCCGGCGATGACACGATGGAACACGATGCCGTCATAGAATCCATCCGCGGCAAGTTCGAGCACCCGGGCGACATGGCCGGGGGCCAGATCCGGCCGAAGGCGGATCGTCACCTCACCGCTCTTCAGAACAATCTGCAGATGTGGCTCGTCGGCGGCGACGGCCCGGCCCGGAACGGCAGCAGCAAGCATCAGCGCGGCCAGCGCCGTTGCGACAGCAAATGGTTTCATCAAATCAATCCTCCAAAATTTTGGCATTTCCCCATGTCGGAAACCCTTATGACACCTTCGCGGAAAAATGCTCCTCCAGCCGACGAGCGGCCTCCTGCGGCACAAAGCGCGACACATCCCCGCCCAGGCGGGCGATCTCCTTGACCAGTTTGGAAGCGATGACCTGGTGGTTGGCATCGGCCATCAGAAACACGGTCTGGATCTCCTGGTTGATGGCGCGGTTCATCCCCACCATCTGGAATTCGTATTCGAAATCCGACACCGCGCGCAATCCGCGAATCAGAATACCGGCACCAATCTGCTCGGCAAAGCGCATCAGCAGGATGTCAAAAACCTTGACCTCGATCCCCTGCCCCAGCTCCTGCTCGTCGAGCGCCGCACGCAGAATCCCGGCGCGGTCTTCGGGGGTGAACAGGGTCCGCTTCTCGGGGTTGACCGCGACCCCGACGACCAGCCGGTCGACCAGGCGGCGGGCGCGGCGGATGACATCCAGATGACCATTGGTCACCGGGTCGAAGGTTCCGGGATAAAGACCGATGCGCTCCATGGCACGGATTCCTGACGTTTTCGGCCGGAAGGCCGGGGATTCAACCGCTCTTGATCCAGTCGGCGAGAGCTGCGTTTTCGCGCTCCAGCCCCTCGATCCGTGCCTTCACCGCATCGCCGATCGAAATCACGCCGGCCAGTTTGCCATCCTCCATCACCGGCATGTGCCGGAACCGGCCCTCGGTCATGATCCCGAGAACCTTGTCAATGGAATCATCCAGCTCCGCACAAAGCACATCGTGGGTCATGTATTCCGACACCGGCTTCTGCAGGCAGCCCTCCCCTTCGCTGGCCAGCGCCCTGACCAGATCGCGCTCGGAAAAGATGCCGACAAGCTCGACCTCCGAATTCGATACCACCAGCGCCCCGATCCGCTTCTCGGCAAGACGGCCTATAGCCTCGGACAGGGTCGAAGCCCCGGTCACCGACTCGACCACGACCGAACCCTTACCAACGAGCACCTGCCGCACATTCATCTCTGCCTCCACCCCATCCGGGTTTCTGCATCCCTCCGAATGCGGAAGTATAGCGTCCCGCTGAATGCGAAAGTATAGCGTCCCACGTGGAAATCCGCCGGGCCGCCCCGCACCCAGGACATCCGGCATTTCGGAGGCGCCTTGCCGGTCCTGATCTTCCCGCGGGACCGGAGAAAGGCAGGTCGAGATGAAAGCTTTCTCCAGGGGGGCGCAGATACCCGACCGGAGCCATTCCGCCGGAGGCGGGCCGGACCGGGATTCCGACAGCCCCCAAACTCTCCGGTCCCGAGATCCGGAATCGGCAGTGATCCGCAAAACCGGGTATGGTCGGCCCATCTGCGACCCCTCCGATGTCACGGAACCGACCATGCAGAAACCACCTCCCCCACCGCCCTCCACCCCCTCCCGCCCGGCAGCCCCGGAAAAGACCGAGCGCGGGAAGCGGCTTGCCTCCGCGCTCCGCGAGAATCTGCACCGGCGCAAGCAGCAGTCGCGGATGCGCAACGGAAAAGAACCCCGCTAGTGGACCGCATCGAGATCGAGGGTGGCACACCGCTCTCCGGCCGGATCCAGATCGCAGGCGCCAAGAATGCCTGCCTGGCGATGCTGCCGGCCGCCCTGCTCACGGATGCCGAGCTCCGGCTCCACAATGTCCCCGGCCTTGCCGATGTGGCTTCGATGACTGCGCTGCTCGAAGGGCTCGGGGCCGAAATCGACCGCGACCGCAAAAACGGGCGGATGGCCGTGCGCATCGGGCGGGTCCGCAATCACCGGGCGGACTACGATATCGTGCGCAAGATGCGGGCAAGTTTCCTGGTGCTCGGACCGCTCCTCGCCCGCGAAGGGCGGGCAGAGGTGTCCCTGCCGGGCGGCTGCGCCATCGGCGAGCGGCTGGTGGACCAGCATCTCGCGGCGCTTTCCGCCCTCGGGGCCGAGATCGATCTGGTCGGCGGCTATGTCCGTGCTGCCGCGCCCCGCGGGCTCTCGGGCGGACGGATCCCGCTCGCGATGGCCTCGGTGGGGGCGACCGAGAACGCGTTGATGGCGGCCACCCTGGCCCGCGGCGAAACGGTCATCGAGAACGCGGCGTGCGAGCCCGAGATCACGGCTCTCGCCGATCTGCTCGAAGCGATGGGAGCCAGGATCGAGGGGGCGGGCAGCCCGGTCATCCGCATCCAGGGAGGAACGCCCCTCTCGGGCGCCGAGCAGACGGTGATTCCGGACCGGATCGAATTCGGCACCTATCTCGCCGCCGTGGCCATCACCGGCGGCACGGTCATCCTCGAAGGCGCCCGGCTGGAACACGCCCTGGCCGTGACCGCCTACCTCGAAGCGACCGGGTTGCGGATCGAAGCGGTGGAGGGCGGCCTGCGCGTCACACGGCCGGACAGCGTGCAGCCGGTTTCGGTCCGGACAGAGCCCTATCCGGGCTTTCCGACCGATCTGCAGGCGCAGATCATGGCCCTGCTCTCGATCGCCCGCGGGGAGAGTGTCATTGAGGAGACGGTCTTCGAGCACCGCTTCATGCACATTCCGGAACTTGTCCGCATGGGGGCCGATATCGAGATCCGGGGAAGACACGCACGGGTGCGCGGCGTTCCCGCCCTGAAAGGTGCCCCGGTCATGGCCTCGGATCTGCGCGCTTCCATGGGCCTGGTGCTGGCGGGTCTCGCGGCCCAGGGGCGAACGGTGGTGGGTCGGGTCTATCATCTCGACCGCGGCTATGAATGTCCGGTGGAGAAGCTCGCCGCCTGCAACGCACAGATCCGCCGGATTGTTGACTGAGGGAGCCAGATCGTGAACACCCCACTGCGCCTGCGGGCCGAAACCGCAGAAGATATCGAAGCACTTTCCGTAGTGCTGCAAGATGCCCTGATCCCGGTCACGGAGATCTCCTGGCGCCGGGCGAAGCGCAACCTGCTGCTGCCACTGCTCCGGCACATCAAGACCGATGACGGGGAAGGCGGGCAGTGGAAGGCGGCCCTTCTGTTCGACGGAGTGCTCCGGGTGCGGATGCGCGGCGTCCCGACCTCGGAAGATGGTGTTCTACACCTGCTGGCCATAGAATTTCTCCCCGGGCAGGGATGTGCCGGCGAGATCCTGCTCCGCTGCACCGAGGAGGCCACCATCGCCCTCGAAGTGGAATGTATCGAGGCTCATCTTGTCGATCTGCCGGCACCCGGCGGCAGCTGATTCACGGCCCGGCGGTCGCCCCCCATCTGCGATGTCGGCCGGCAAGCGTGATCCCGGCATAGCCTGCCGACCGGCGCGAACCGGGCGGAAAGGCGGGTCGTCTTGAACCTCGGCACCGACCGGTTGGTCCAGGTCGAGCTCGACGAAACCGGTCTTGCCCCGCCAACACCGGAGATCGAGCAGGAACGCCGGGTCGCAATTCACGACCTGCTTGAGGAGAACAGTTTCCGGCTGGTGCCCCGGGAGGGACGCGCGGTCCCGGCCGGGCCCTACTCGCTCCGTCTCATCACCGGCGACCGGCATCTGATACTGGCCCTGACCGGGCCGGAGGACCAACCGGCGGCCGAGATCCATCTCGCACTGTCGCCGTTCCGGGCCGTGATGAAGGATTATTTTGCCATCTGCGACAGCTACTTCGACGCCATCCGGCGTCGGCCGCCCCACCAGATCGAAGCGATCGATATGGGCCGGCGCGGACTGCATGACGAGGGTTCGACCCTCCTCCAGGAGCGGCTGGCCGGCAAGGCCGAAATCGATTTTCCGACCGCGCGGCAGCTGTTCTCCCTGGTCTGCGTGCTCCATCACAGAGGCTGACGGAGAGCATGGATTCCAGCGGGAGCGGGACACCCAAAAGCGTGGTCTTTGCCTGCGATCACAATGCGGTGCGCTCGCCGATAGCCGAGGGCATCATGAAGTGGCTGCATGGCTGGCACGTCTTCGTCCAGTCGGCCGGGATCCGGAGCGGCACGCCGCTGGACGGTCTGGCCGTCACGGCCCTTGATGAAATCGGGGTCGACATTTCCCGCCACCAGCCGCGTACCTTCGACGAGATGGAGGCCTATGGCGAGGATTTCGGGGCCTTTGAGCTGATCGTCTCCTTCACCCCGGCGGCCCACCGGCGGGCGCTTGAATACACCCGCCTCTCGGCCCTCGAGGCCGTCTACTGGCCGACGGAGGATCCCACCATCATTGAAGGTTCGCGGGAAACGCAGCTCGACGCCTATCGGGCCCTGCGCGACCGGATCCGCCATCGCATCGAGGACCGATTCGGCGCCGGGACGGCACCGGGCGGCTGAGCGAAGCCCCCCCGGGCGGGCCACCATTCCACCCACAGGGCCCTTCCATCCGGAGAGGGTGCTTGCGTTTTTGCGGCGACCGGCACAAATTGCCCTGAAGCGGGTGCCGGACACGGAAACACAGCCGTGGCCGCACCGGCGTCTGCAGAAATATTTGGGAGATCGGTTCACTTATGCCGAAAGAAGAGACGCTGGAATTTCCCGGTGTCGTGACAGAATTGCTGCCCAACGCGACCTTTCGCGTGCGGCTGGACGAAAACGATCACGAACTCATCGCCCATACGGCCGGCAAGATGCGCAAGAACCGCATCCGCGTGCTGGCCGGCGACCGCGTGCAGGTGGAAATGACCCCCTACGACCTCACCAAGGGTCGGATCATCTACCGGTTCAAATGACCGCCCTGCCTGCCGCGCAGAGCGGCGGCGAGGGCCGCGTCCTGCTCTATGCCGAGGGGACGCGTCAATGGGCGGCCCTGCTGGTCGACGGCCGGCTCGAAGATATCCTCGCGGAAGATGCCTGCTGTTACCCGGGTCCACGGCCGGGAACGGTCTGTGCCGCCCGCGTCGACCGGATCTCCACCGGCGGCCGCTCGGCCTTCGTCAATCTCGGCGACGGCCAGACGGGGTTCCTGCCCAGGGCTGCGGGACTCGCGCCCGGTGACAGCATCACCGTCCAGATCGACCGCTTCCGCCAGGGCGGCAAGGCCGCCCGGGTCACCCAGGCGATCTCACTGCCCGGCCGGTTGCTGATCCGGATCGCCGGTCGGGAGGAAGTGCGGATCTCGCGCCGGATCGGCGATCCCGGAGCGCGGGCCCGCCTGCAGGACATCCTGGCACCCCATGCGACGGAGGCGCGCATCGTCGTGCGAACGGCGGCTCTCGCGGCATCGGAAGAGGAACTTGTGGCCGAGCTCGCCATGCTCGCGGCCCGGCATGACGAAATCCGCCGGGACGGCACAACCGGCGAGGCGCGGGAACTTCTGCCGGCACCCGGCCCAGTGCAGCAGGGCCTCACCGCCTGGTGCGCCGAGGAACCGGTTGCCAGCATGGGCGCCGGCTCCCGCCTGGAGGAGGCGGCGGGCGACCTCCTCCCGGAAGGGATGCAGCGGGCCGCCGATGAGGATGAATTGCTCGCCATCTCCGATCTCGACGCCCAGCTCCGATCCCTCGGGACTGCCCGGGTCGAGCTCGGTGGGGGTGCCTGGATGATGATCGAGCCCACCGAAGCGCTGGTCGCCATTGATGTGAATACAGGCACCGGTGAACTCGCCGGCACCAGCCGCGCCGAAGCCTCCCTGCGGGCCGCGCAGGAGATCCCGCGCCAGCTCCGGCTGCGTGGGCTGGGCGGCATGGTGGTGGTCGATTTTCCGCATGGGACCGAGGCAGAAGACGACACCATCGAGCGCGCCCTCAAGGAGGCGCTGCACGAAGACGGGGGTCGGGCGTTCGGCTGGACCGCGGCCGGAAATTATGAATTGGTGCGCTCGCGTGACCGCCGCCCGCTCGGCGAATCCTTCCCGGCCGACTCCGCGACATGACGCAGGCCCCTCCCCCCTGTCCGAATTGCGGCACCACGAGCGTGCCGGAACACCGGCCGTTCTGCTCCCGGCACTGCGCCGATGTCGATCTCGGGCGCTGGCTCTCGGAGAGCTATGTCTTCACCGACGAGGAGCCGGCCGACCCCCCGTCCCCGAAAGAGGAGACGGAGCATGAAAAACCCGGATGAAACCCTGGATGCGGTCGGCCTGCGGTGCCCGTTGCCGGTGTTGAAGGCCCGCAAGCGGCTGGCCGACATGGCCTCGGGGGCGGTGCTCCGACTGTGTGCGGATGATCCGGCCGCGCCGATTGATGTGGCCCATTTCTGCGCCGAGAACGGGCATGCTCTGCTGGAAGAATCCGTCACCGGGGACGGCGGATGGGCGTTCCTGATCCGCAAGGGGAGCTGAGCCCGCCCTCAGTCGTTGTAGCGCACCTGCACATAACTGCCGGGAGCATCCTCGATCACGCCGAGACGGGCACCCGGCTTGCGGGCCGGCACGGTCTTCCCGGAAAGCGCATTCAGCCAGCGCAGCCAGTCCCCCCACCAGGAGCCGGCCCGTCGCGCCGGGGCTGCGGCCAGCCATTCGGCGAGATCGGTTTCCGCCCGGACCGCCCCGGCGCAAAATCCGTATTTGTGCGCCGCCGGGGCGTTGATGATGCCCGCGATATGTCCGGATTCGGTGTGGGCGAACCGCCTCTTCCCCCCCATCGCAGACAGGCCCCGATAGACCGATGCGGGGGGTGCGATGTGATCTTCGGCGGCCGCGAGATGGTAGGTGGGCGTGCGGATCGCCGCGAGATCGAGCCGGAGATCGCCCATCCGCAGCTCGCCCCGGACCAGCCGGTTTTCCAGGTAGAACGCCCGCAGATATTCGTCATGCATTTTTGCCGGCATTCGCGTTGAATCGGCGTTCCAGTACAGCAGATCAAACGCGGCCGGATCCAGGCCGAGCAGATAGCGACGCACCGCAAAATCCCAGTACAGATCTCCCGGGCGCAGCAGATCGAAACTGCCCGCCATCTTGCTGCCCGGCAGATAGCCGGTATCGCGTGTCTCGCCGCCCAGCGCATCCACGGTTTTGGAATCGGTGACCGCCATCAGATCGCCGGAGTCCGAGAAGTCGAACTGGCTGGCAAAGAAGGTGCAGGAGTTGACCCGCTCATCGCCCCGGGCGGCCAGCCAGGCGAGGGCCGTGCCCATCAGCGTGCCGCCGAGGCAATAGCCGGCGATGTTGACCCGCGGCGCGGCGGTTTCCTCGCGCACCCGATCGATCGCCTCCAGCACGCCTTCCTGCAGATAGTTCTCGAAGCCGACCGCCGCATGCGACGGGTCAGGATTGACCCAGGAGACCAGAAACACGGTATGCCCCTTGGAAACCAGCCAGCGCACCATCGACTTCTTCTCGGTCAGATCGAGGATGTAGTATTTGTTGATCCAGGGCGGCACGAACAGGAACGGAGTCGCATGCGTGCGCGGAGTGCTCGGCTCATATTGCAGCAGCTCGAAGAGATCGTTGCGCCAGATCACCTTGCCGGGGGTGCTGGCCACATCGATGCCAAACCGGAAGGCCGAGTGATCGACCTTGCCGGGCATCGGCGGCCAGCCCTGCTCGGCCGCATCGGCCAGCTTGTTCTGGAGGCCGCGCAGGAGGTTGTGGCCGCCCTCCTCGAAAGTCGCTTTCAGCACGACCGGATTGGTGGCCAGAAAATTCGCCGGCGAGACCGCATCGGCCAGAATCCGGGCCGCAAACCGAGCCTTGCGCCGGGTGCGGATATCCGGCAGGTCGAGGGTCTCGACATATTCGAGGAGCCATTCGGCATTCAGCAGGTAGGCGCGCCGCAACCAGTCCGTATACGGGTTTTCGGCCCATTTCCGGCTACGCAGACGCGACTCGACCACTTCCTCCTGATCCGGGACAGTGCCGAACATGGCGCCCAGCGCCGTGCGGCCGAGGAGTCCAGCCTGGTCGGCCCAGAGATTTCCGAGCCGCTCCGCCAGCCAGGCCGGATTGCGCAACGAGGCAGATCCGACCTCCTGCAGGGCCGGCGCGAGATTGAGCGGATCCAGCGCAGGAGGCCGACCGTCGCTGAAATTGCGCTCTATCGTGCGGGCCATGCCGTGCCCGGCATCGCCAAACATTTCGAAGGCCGAGACAAATCCCGCAACCATCTGCGCCGGGATCGAATCCGGCCTGCAGGGAGCTTGGGGGGATGGTGAAGTATCTTCCGGAGACATAACCCGTCACTCCTCCGCAATCGCGGTCACGGATAAAAAAAACACCGGCCATTCGCCCGGCCGGTCTCCCCCCTCCGGCCGCAGGATAGCACATCCGGTCGTGGTGGGGGGCCCCCCACACGCCCCCCGGATGCGCCCGGCCCGATTTCGGGTTATGAAACGGTAGCACCCGGGACAGAAACGGATTTACCGATGGAAAAATCGGCCCCCCCTGCGCCACTCCGGGTGGGCGTCGCCGGGCTCGGCACCGTCGGTTGCGGAGTCCTCGACCTGCTGCGCCGGAAGTCCGACTTGCTGGCCGCCCGGGCGGGACGTGAGATCGTCGTCGCCGGGGTGTCGGCCCGCGACCGCAGCCGGGAGCGGGCAGCGGACATTTCCGACCTTCCGTGGTTCGACGATCCGGTGGCTCTCGCGCAGGCGGACGGCATCGACTGTCTGGTCGAGGTGATCGGGGGCGAGGGTGACCCTGCGCTGGCCGCGCATCGCGCCGCCTTCACCACCGGACGTGATGTGGTCACCGCCAACAAGGCCTTGCTCGCCCATCACGGGCACGAGCTGGCGGAACGGGCGGAACGCGCCGGCCGCGCCCTCGGTTTCGAGGCGGCGGTGGCGGGAGGCATTCCGGTCATCAAGGGACTGAGCGAGGGACTCGCCGGCAATGCCGTCGATCGCGTCTATGGAGTCCTGAACGGAACCTGCAATTACATCCTCACCGAGATGGAGCGCACCGGGGCGGATTACGAGACGGCCCTCGCGGCCGCACAGGAGCTCGGTTACGCCGAAGCGGATCCGGCTTTCGATGTCGGCGGCGTGGATACCGCGCACAAACTCGCCATTCTGGCGGCGCGGGCCTTCGGGGTGCAAATCGATTTCGCCGGCGTCTCCATCGAAGGCATCGAATGCGTCGAAGCCATCGACATCGAATACGCCCGGAGCCTCGGCTTCCGGATCCGGCTGCTGGGGGTCACCCAGCTGGTGGAGGACCGGCTGGAACAGCGCGTGCAGCCCTGTCTGGTGCGGGCGGAGTCCCGGTTGGGCACGCTCACCGGTGCCGACAACGCCGTGGTCGTGGAAGGCAGCGAGACCGGCCCGGTGCTCTTCGCCGGGGCCGGGGCCGGGGCAGAGCCGACCGCCTCGGCCATCGCCGCGGATCTGATCGACATCGCCCGGGGGCATCGCCGACCGGTGTTCACCCTTCCTGTCTCCCGGCTTCGCGCCGCCGAACGCCAGCCCCGGGAAAGCCGCCAGGCGGCCTACTATCTGCGGCTTCTGCTTGATGACCGGCCGGGCGTGCTGGCGCAGGTGGCCGCGGCGTTCGGCGAAACCGGCATTTCCATCGACCGGCTCAGCCAGCAGGAACACGCCGAGGCCGAGGTCCCCGTGCTGATCGTCACCCACAAGACCTTTCGCGGCCAGCTCGACCAGGCGCTGGACGCGATCCGCGCTCTCGGAGTCTGCCCGGTCGACCCGGTGACCCTGCGGGTGGAAGATGCATGACCCGGCCCCCGCATCTTGACCGCAGGCGTTCCATCGGCAAACAATAGCCCCCCCCCTGCCTGGATCCACCGGCGGCCAACGGATTGATCAATATGTCCCCACGCAGTCTTGTCTTCGTCACCCGCCGCCTTCCGGAGCCGGTCGAGACCCGCATGCGGGAATTGTTTGACACCGAACTCAACGAGACCGACGCGCCCCTGTCGGATGCCGCACTGGTCGACGCCATGGCACGCGCCCGGGTGCTGGTTCCCACGGTGACCGACCGCATCGACCAGAAGCTTCTTGCCCGGGCCGGGCCACAGCTGGAATTGATCGCCAATTACGGCATGGGCTTCGATCACATCGATGTCGAGACCGCCGACAAGCGCGGCATCATCGTGACCAACACACCGGATGTACTGACCGAAGACACCGCCGATCTGACGATGGCGCTGATCCTCGCGGTCTCCCGGCATCTGACGGCTTCCGAACGCACCTTGCGGAGCGGCGAGTGGACCGGCTGGACCCCGACCGGCTTCCTCGGACGCCGCCTGCACGGAAAGCGCCTCGGCATCATCGGCATGGGCCGGATCGGGACCGCCGTGGCACGCCGGGCACGGGCTTTCGGAATCCAGATTCACTACCACAACCGCAAGCCCGTCAACCCCGCCCTCAAGGAGGAGCTCGAGGCGACCTATTGGGAGAGCCTCGACCAGATGCTGGCCCGCACCGACATCATCTCGGTCAACTGCCCGCGCACGCCGGCGACCTACCATCTGCTGTCGGCCCGGCGCCTCGAATTGCTCAAATCCGACGCCTATATCGTCAACACCTCCCGCGGCGATGTGATCGATGAAGGTGCGCTGACACGCATGCTCGCCAGCGGCCAGATTGCCGGGGCCGGCCTCGACGTATACGAGCACGAACCGGCGGTGAACCCCAAACTCCTGTCCCTCGACAATGTCGTGCTGCTACCGCATGTCGGCTCGGCAACCCGCGAAGCGCGCGTCGATATGGGCGAGAAGGTGCTGATCAACATCAAGACCTTTCTCGACGGCCACAAGCCCGCCGACCGGGTGCTCGTCTCGATGCTCTGAAACTCCATCTCCTCAGGGTGTGGCAAGCTCCGCGCCCGGGGCGGGGTCGTCCCGCGGGAGCGGACCGCAGACCGGACAGTCCTCGCGGCGGGCAATCTTCAGCAGATGGAACTCCATCCCGAGCGCATCGTAGAGCAGCAGCCGCCCTTCGGCGGATTCGCCGGCGCCGGTGATCAGTTTCACGCATTCCGTCGCCATCATCGTGCCGATCGTCCCGGCGAGCGATCCGAGCACCCCGATCTCGGCGCAGCTCTGCACCGGCCCGGTCCCGGCTTCCTCGGGAAACACGCAGGCCCAGCAGGGCGTGCCGCGCCACGGCCGGAACACCGACAGCATCCCGTCCCAGGATCCGAGCGCACCGGTGATCAGTGGCGTGCGGCCCCTCGCGCAGGCCGCATTGACCGCCGCACGGGTGGCATGGCTGTCCGAGCCGTCCAGAACGGCGTCACAGCCCTCCACCAGCTGCGGAGCATTGTCCGGGTCGAGGCGCAGGGCATGGGTCTCGATGTGGATCTCCGGATTGAGACGGCCCAGCGCGACCGCCGCGCTTTCGGTCTTGGCGCGGCCGACATCCCCGGTGGCATGCAGCACCTGCCGCTGCAGGTTGGACAGGGCCACTACATCGTCATCGACCACTTCCAGCCGGCCCACCCCGGCGGCCGCCAGATAGAGGAGTGCCGGCGATCCCAGCCCGCCGGCCCCGATGACCAAGACCCGGGCACGGCGGAGGCGGACCTGCCCCGCTCCGCCGATCCGGTGCAGCACGATATGCCGGGCATACCGCTCGAGTTCGGCGTCAGAGAGAGGAGGGTCCGCCACAGGCCGCAATAGGGATCAGGAACTCTCGAACAGCGGCGTGCTGAGATAGCGCTCCGCGAAGGACGGCACGATCACCACAATGCGTTTGCCTTCCGCCTCGGGCCGCAGGCCGATTTCGCGGGCCGCGGCCAGCGCGGCACCGGTCGAGATCCCTCCCGGAATTCCCTCGATGCGGGCGACCCGCCGCGCCGTCTCGAAGGCGGTCTCGTTGCCAACCGCGATGACTTCGTCGATCACCGAGCGGTCCAGGACGTCCGGCACGAAACCGGCGCCGATCCCCTGGATGCGGTGTGCGCCGGGGCTGCCGCCCGACAGCACCGGACTGTCCTCCGGTTCGACCGCCACAATCCGGGTCGAAGGACTGCGCTCCCGGAGCATCCCGCCGATGCCGGTGATGGAGCCTCCCGTGCCGACTCCGGAGACGAAATAGTCAAGCTGGCCGCCAGTATCGTCCCAGATTTCCTCGGCCGTCGTGCGGCGGTGGATCTCCGGATTGGCGGGGTTGGCGAATTGCTGCGGGATGATGGAATTCTCCGTCTCTTCCTGCAGCTGGTAGGCCCGCGCCACCGCGCCCTTCATACCTTCCGCCGGCGGCGTCAGAACCAGTTCGGCACCCAGCAGCTGGAGCATCTTGCGCCGCTCGACCGACATGCTCTCCGGCATGGTCAGGATCAGCCGGTAGCCCCGCGCCGCCGCCACGAAGGCCAGGGCGATGCCGGTGTTTCCGGAAGTCGGCTCGATCAAGGTGGTGTCTGGGCCGATGCGGCCCTCCGCCTCGAGCGCATCGATCATCGCCACACCGATCCGGTCCTTGACGCTGCCGATCGGATTGAAAAATTCAAGCTTGGCAAGAATCTCCGCCTTCACGCCCGCATCGGCCGCAAATCTTTTGACCCGCACCAGCGGCGTGTTGCCGATGGTCTGGGTGATGTCGTCATAGATCCTGCCCCGTGTGTCTGTTGTCATGGTTTTTCACGCCGTCGCCGACGCCTCCCTGCTTCCTGCGGCCGGTGCGGCCGCGTCAGATGGTGAAATCCTGTACCTGGTCGATGCCGGCGGGAATGCCGGCCTTCTGCGCCCGCCGGCACAAATCCTCAAGGGTGATCTGGTCGAACCTCCCGAGCCCCTGATGCGAGATCTCCATCCACAACGGAGTCAGGATCGCGCGGCCGAGATCGGTGTGCGCGGTGCGCGGATCCTTCTCGCCGGCGACCAGGGCACGGAGAATCTCCCCGATCGTGATCCGCCGCCGCTCGCGGGCCAGCACATAGCCGCCATGCGGCCCGCGCAGCCCCTTGAGCACACCACGGCGGACCAACTGCTGCAGCGGCTGTTCGAGATAGCGATGGGGAACGCCGTGCCGGTCGGCAAGCCACCAGGCCCGCACGGGCTGACCGCGGGCATGGTGCGCGATCGTCAGCACCGCCTCGAGAGCCAGCATGTGCCGGCGCGCGAACCGGACGATGCGGAGGGCCTCATCCCTGACCTCATCCCGCCGGGTCACCAGCCTCTCCCAACACATCCGCGATCCGCCCGGCCAGCCGCCGCGCCACCTCATCCTTGCCCATCTGCGGCCAGGCCTCGACACCGTCGGCGGTGACCAGCGCCACCTCGTTCCGGTCGCTGCCGAAGACACCGTCCGAAACATCGTTGGCCAGCACCCAGTCGCAACCCTTCGTCTTGCGCTTGTCGGCAGCCGCCGCACGGGGGTCCCCGGTCTCGGCCGCGAAGCCGACCACCAGCCGCGGGCGGCCGCTGCCTTCCAGCCCCGCAACACCAGCCAGGATGTCCGGGTTCGCGACCAGCTCCAGCACAGGCGGTCCGACCGAGGCGTTCTTCTTGATCTTGTTGCAGGCCGGTTCCGCCGGGCGCCAGTCGGTGACCGCGGCCACGGAAACGAACACATCTGCCGGAAGGGCCACGTCCACCGCTGCCCGCATCTCCATGGCGGTCTCGACCGAATGGACCGTGCACCCCCCCAGTGCCTCTCCCGCGCCCGGCCCCGCGACCAGCGTGACCTCGGCGCCGAGAGCGGCAAGAGCCGCGGCCACTTCGCGTCCCTGCCGGCCGGACGAGCGGTTGCCCAGGAAGCGAACCGGATCCACCGGCTCATGGGTGGGGCCGGCGGTGACCACCGCCCGGCGGCCAGCCAGCGGCCCCTGCCCCGATGCACCGAGCCGTTCCTCGATGGCCGCAAGAATCGTATCGGGCTCGGCCATGCGACCAAGGCCCAGCTCGCCGCAGGCGGTGTCCCCATATTCGGGGCCGACCATGACGATGCCGTCGCCGCGCAGAATCCCGACATTCCGCTGCGTCGCGGGATGGGCCCACATATGCGGATTCATCGCCGGGGCCACCAGCACCGGTGCACTGGTCGCCAGCAACAGGGCCGAAGCCAGGTCCGAGCCGAGTCCGGCGGCCATGCGGGCCAGAAAATCCGCCGTCGCCGGGGCGACCACCACCAGATCGGCGGCGCGGGAGAGTTCGATATGGCCGAAGGACGCCTCTGCCGCCGGGTCGAACAATTCCTCCTGGGGCATCGAACCGGCAAGGCTCGCGACAGAAAGCGGGGTTACGAATTGCTTCGCCGCCGAGGTCAGGACGCAGCGCAGGCGGATGCCACGCTCGCGCAGGCGGCGGATAAGATCGAGCGTCTTGTAGGCGGAAATGCCACCGCCGATAACCAAAAGGACGGAATGCTGCATCCGGTCGGCTTCCGATTCTGTATAACACAGAAAAATACTGTGTTGCTTTCAATTCAGTACTATAGTTCGTGGGTAAAGGAATGTCCACCCCGCTCCCCCGGCAGGGGATTTGGAAGCACCGTCTCTGGCGGGTCGAATTCCACTCGGGCAATATGGGCTTCCAGTCCGGCGATACGGAGACGCGGCACGATGGGCATGGCGACAACGCTTCGCGCGGCAGCAGTCCTAGCCGTGCTCGCCGGGTTCGGACCCGATGCGGTCAATGCGGATTCCACTGGATCCACCGCACAATGTGCCGCACTCACCCGGACCGCCGCAGAGACGGCCTCCGGGGGGCGGCTCCCGCGTTTTGTCTCGCTGCGCTTCGCCGAAGTGAATGTCCGGCGCGGCCCTGATCTGTCCCAGAAAATCGACTGGATCTATCTCCGCAGGGGGCTCCCGGTGATGATCATCGCCGAGCACAACCACTGGCGGCGGGTATGCGACGCCAACGGCTCCATCGGCTGGATCCATCGTTCGCAGCTGGCCGGCCGTCGTACCGTGCAGGTGGCCGACGAACACGCATCCCTGCGGATTCTTCCCAAACCCTCCGCCCGCGTCGTGGCAGAAGCCGAGCCGGAAGCCCTGCTGGATCTCAAACGATGCGAGCGCGATTGGTGCCTAGCCATCAGCGGTGCGCATCGCGGATGGGTCGATCGCAGCGCCATATGGGGTGTGCTGGAAAACGAGTTCGGCGACCCCCCGCGCTAGTGCTCCTCTTCGAGGCGGATGATCACATCGACACCCGCGATGCGGGTGCCCAAAGGCGGTGGCGGCAGGTCAGTGGCGACGAGCCGTGACGGCGCGTCCTTGATGACCCCGCTCACGGGCCAGTAGAAATGCGCATGGTCGTCGACACGGGTGTCGAAATGCGACGAGCCGCTATGAATGCGGATTTCGCGTAGCAAGCCGCTGGCGGCAAACCGCCGGAGCGCGTTGTAGACCGTTGCGACCGAAACCGGCTCTCCGGTGGTGGTGGTGGCGGCAAGAAGTGCCTCGGCCGAGATGTGCCGGTGTTGGCCATCCCCGACCAGAAGGCGAGCCAGGGTAAGTCGGGGACGAGTCGCGCGCACACCCCCGCGAGCCAGCCAAGCCCGTGCTACCACCTCGCTACCATGCACGCCCATGGGCGCCAGGGCTTGCATCATCGCCCCCATCGCTCCGACCCAACCGAGGGTTGAATGGTATCGCCCACCGGCGGCATGCGCCACAAGGTACAGGCAGTCACTACATATGGCATTTTGGGCGGGCCTTGTCGGCGTGGGTCTTTCCGCCGGGGATGGCGGGCGGCAGGCCGCGACGGCGGTTCCTTCCATGGTGAGCAGGTAGATACGCCACGGGTGCCATCAGGCACGGCATCGGAACGGGCATCGTTCAGGGTCTGGACGCCAAAGCGATTGAGCAGCCCGCCCGGAAGCTTTTTTGTGGATGGATGAAAGGGAGATATCCGCACGCCTCAACAGGCACTACAGCAGTTCACCAAAAGACCCTATCTTCAACCTAAATCGGTTCTGGTCTTATTAGTTCGAGACTTATGTGATTGGCTTCTTCAGCGGTCAACATCTCAGCGGCAACCAATTCTTCTATGATGCCTTGCGTGCCCGGGATAAGTTGCTCCCCGAAAATAGCATGCGCACAACGGGCTGCCAGGACATCATCAGTGGCCAATTGATACTCACGATTATACGCAACTGCAATGACCGATCTTTCGCCAGAGCCTAGGGGCCTTGCCTGTAAAAAAGGAGCCCTTATCCCCCTCAAGAGACCTATCCCTGGAAAAGGCTCTAACAAATTACAAAATATATCTCTTTCAGCCGAACCGCAGAGCGGTGTCTGATAAAGATAGTTGGCAGCACAAGCTGCCCTGTAACGTTCTTTCTGCACGGAATAGCGAATTTCCGCAGCGACTTCATTTGTGGAGATAAATGGACTCGGGTGTCTGCCAATCAAATCCATGCGATCAATGCGCAAAAAATCGATCAAGACGCATGTATCCACAACAATACACATTAGAGAGGATCAGCTATGTTCAATTTACCAACGCGTGTGCTCTCTACATATCGATATAATCGGTCATCTTTGATTTCAAACTCTCTGCCAATTTCGATCAATCGTCCACGGGAAATTACTGTTTGGCGAAATGCTTCTTTTGCCAAGCACATGAGCTGTCTACAAAACTCTCGTTCGGAAGTTTCAGGCAGCGCGGGGTCCCTGAGTAATTCAAGGGTGCCCGGCAATCTGATATATCTTCCAACGAGTTCACTTTGTTTGGCAAGCACCTTTTTTTGCTTGGAGCTAATATAACGAAGGCTCTCCAATCGCCCAATCGCCACCTCGTCGCTAACCACAAAATGGTCTCCAAGAAGAACTATGTCCAGATAGGTTACGGCTTGGAATACCGACCGCGGATCAATATTTTCTTCGGTTCGCGCGTTATCGGCAGGATTAACACCCATCAGCGCACGCAGAATTAGGTGCTTCGAGCCAATCTTTTTAAGTTGCTTTGCAACACCTTCCTGCGGCATTAGAAATTCTGCAGCGAAAGCATTTGCCCGTATCTCTCTGCGATTGGACGATCTTGCCTGCCGCATCATCACAACGGTCCTGCCGGAGCGATCAAAAAGAGCATGCGCAAACCCGAGCAAATAGAAAAAACGCCTGCGCCTGTACGGATACTGTCGGTTGACCAGAATGGCTCGTCCGACATATGGATGATTGACCAACAAACCCGGCAATCCATTGGGGAGATCCGCTGCTACCGTCCAAATGCCATGACGACCGATGAGCTTGGCAGCATCTCCGATAGGCCTGTTCCCGAAATCGAGTCGGAGACGCTCTTTCCAGGCTGCATCTTTACCTTGACGGACCGGATCAGGCACATCCACCCTTTGTGCGCCATAATCTGGAAGTTCCAGCTCAATCGTCTTATTGAGCACCTCCCGTAAGGCTACGCCATCGCCGCACAAACAAAACAGCCGCCAGAGCGCAACCTTAAACTCTAGCGTAAGATCCAGTTCGGATAGTTCCCGATGCACGACAGCAGGCAAGTCGTCCTTGCCCAACTCTCTATCTGCCGAGAGGAAAACCATCGGCGAACATTGATAGATTTCAGCCAGCTTTGTAATTTGAGATACTGACACCTCCCATCGACCGCTTTCCAAACCGGTTACATATGCACAAGGCAAACCAAGCGCATCGGCAACTTCTTTCAGGCTGAGGCCCCGCTGCTCCCGTACCGCTTGCAATCGGCTTCCAAGTTGTGACGCGCTGAACATGCTTCACCTCCCTGTCCGCTGTCTCATCCGCGAGCCGAATCCATGAAAAACTGCCTGTCGCCGATTGGGTATTCTAGTCTTGTATGCGTGCACGTACCAGGAGTCTGAATTGCCCGACCGGAACGACCCTGGAGGTTCCTAAGGGTTTTCCTACCCCACGAGCCTCCGTGTCACCCGTCTCTTGGCCGATGACAGACCTCATCTCCATTTCCCTGCCCTGACATTCTGCCCTTGCACAGGCGGTCCACGGGGTCAGGGGCAATACCCACATTCCCACCGCCGAAACCACCGCCTTCCCTTCTTAATCTTAAGAACACGGAATTCTAGGCCGGCAACCAGACCGGTCAAGCCGGGGGTACGGGCAGTCCCGGCCCTGCGCATTCCCGTCCGCGGGATTCCGGAAATGCCCGGCGGGAACCCCGAAAATCCGGGGGCCGCGCATCCCGGCCTGGCCGGATTCTGCCCCCCTTCAGGGCAGGGGCGATTTGCAAGTTCGCGCCAGAAAGATAAATCTTGACTCCGCAGAGCGTGTAGCCCCCAGGCACCGGAGATTTCCGTGGGGGTAACGCGCATCCGCAGAGTCGGCCGGGACTGCCGCGAGATGAATATCTACCTCCCGATCGCGGAGATTTCGGTCAACGCCTTTCTCCTGCTCGGAGCCGGTGCCGGGGTCGGTTTCCTCTCCGGCATGTTCGGCGTCGGTGGCGGTTTTCTGATGACACCGCTGCTGATTTTCATGGGCATCACGCCGGCCGTCGCGGTTGCGACCGAGGCCAACCAGATCGTCGCGGCCTCCTTCTCGGGCTTTCTCGCCCACCGCAAGCGTCGGACCGTCGATATCCGCATGGGCATGGTGCTGCTGGCCGGCGGCGCGGTCGGTGCCTTTCTCGGCGTCGAGGCCTTCAAGCAACTGCGCCTGCTCGGCCATGTCGATGTTACGGTCAAGCTTTCCTACGTCCTCTTCCTCGGGATTGTCGGCTTGCTGATGTTCTACGAAAGCCTCCGCGTCTTCTACCGGCGCTGGCAGGGAGTGGAGCCACCCCGTCGCCGCCGACGGACCTGGATCGACCGGCTGCCGCTGAAAATGCGCTTCCGCACCTCCAAACTCTATCTGAGTGTGATTCCGCCCGTTGTGATCGGCGTTTTGGTCGGCATCCTCGCCGCCATCATGGGCGTGGGCGGGGGATTCATCATGGTGCCGGCGATGATCTACCTGCTGCATATGCCGACCAATGTCGTGGTCGGCACCTCCCTGTTCCAGATCATGTTCGTCACCGGACTCACGACCGTCCTGCACGCCACCACCAACCATACCGTGGATGCGGTGCTCGCCCTCCTGCTTCTCGTCGGTGGCGTCGTCGGCGCCCAATTCGGAGCCCGGCTCGGCGTCCGCCTGCGGGGGGAGGAGCTCCGCGTCCTCCTTGCCGGCCTCGTGCTGCTGGTCTGTGGCAGACTGGCCTGGGATCTGGTGGTGGTGCCGACTGAATTCTTCTCGATCGATCCAGCCTACGCGCCCTTGCAGCCATGATCCGCGTCGGCCTGCTCCTCCTCCTGCTCGCCACCGCCGCAGCAGCCCAAGACGACCGCATCCCGTTGGACGAACGGATCCTGACCGGCCTCTCACAATCGGGGGTCTCGATCACCGCCACCTTTTCCGGTGAGGAGATCCTGGTCTACGGTGCCGTGGAACGGAACCGGTTCCTCACCGCCGAGGAGATGCCTCCCGGTGTCATCCTCATCGCCCAGGGGCCCGACAAGCCGACCCTGATCCGCCAGCAGGAGCGCACCTTCGGAATCTGGATCAACCGGCATGCCCGCGCCTTCCCGGCCGTGCCGAGTTTCTATGCCGTCAGCACCTCGGCCCCGCTCGAGGAGATGCTGGATGCGCGCGAGATCGACCTGCACGATATCGGCCTGCGCCAATCCCTGATCGAGCCGGAAGCGGACCAGCCGAAAATCTGGCACGACGCGGTGGTCCGGCTGATGGGAGACGCGGATCTCTATCGCCAGCTGCCCGGCAATGTCCGGCTGATCGGATCCTCGCTGTTCGAATCCCGAATCCGCCTGCCCTCCAATATTTTCGAGGGCGACTACCGAATCCACCTGCTGCTGGTCCGGGACCGTGAGGTGGTGGACCGCCACACGCTGATCCTGCCGGTACGCCGGACCGGAATCGGATACTGGATCTACCGGCTGGCCCAGGACGAGCCGCTGGCCTACGGGCTGCTGTCGATCCTGGTCGCCGCGTTCGCCGGCTGGCTTGCCTCGGAGACCTTCCGCCGCTTCCGCGCCTGAACCTACTTCTTGGATTTCTGCCCGAACAGGACCTTCCGGGCACCGGAATCCTTGGACAGATCGCGGCGCCTCGCGCGGCCGAGTGCCATGGCCCGCTGCACCGCCGGCCGCTCCCCGATCCGCTCCAGCCAGGCGGCCAGATCGGGAAATTTCCGGAGATCCTGATTCTGCCGCTCCCACAGCCGGGCCCAAGGCCAAAGCGCCATGTCGGCGATCGAATAGCTTCCCGCCACATAGTCGCGGCCCCGCAGCCGCTTATCGAGCACCCCGTAGAGCCGGCCGACCTCATCGGCATAGCGCTTCTTGGCATAGGGGATCGATTTCGGAGCGTATAGAAGAAAATGATGCGCCTGCCCCGCCATCGGCCCGACACCGCCCATCTGCCACATCAGCCACTCCTCCACCTCGATCCGCGCCCGCGGAGCGGTCGGGTAGAAGCGCCGCGTCTTGCGTCCGAGATAGAGCAGGATGGCACCGGACTCGAACACCGACACCGGCCCGCCGCCCGGCCCGTCAGGATCGACGATCGCCGGCATCCGGTTGTTCGGGGAGATCTTCAGGAAGCCCGGCTTGAACTGGTCGCCGGCCCCGATATCGACATACCGGGTCCGATAGGGGAGTCCGCATTCCTCGAGCATGATCGCGGGTTTGTGGCCGTTGGGAGTCGGCCAGAAATAGAGACGGATGGGAGAGGGTTTGGATGGGCGGGCCACGTGACACTCCTGAGTGATTGCGGGGAAACGGTGCCCGGATTAGTAGCAGACCCGCAACGGGGACGCATGGGCGGCCGGACAGGACGCAGGGCCGGCGCCCTCACCCCCCGCCCTGTTCCGGGTCTTCAATCTGTACACCGAATTGCGTCGCCGTGTCCGACAGCTCCAGCCAGAAGGACACGCCGAAACTCCGCTGGACGTAAATCTCATAGCCGCACTCTTTCCCCCGATCCCGGCGCACCACCATCCCCGCAAGATGGTCGACCCGGCCCGTGGCCAGAGCCCCGTCCGGAAACCGCCCATCCGACAGATCGACCGCGAGATAGCGGTTGAGCAGCTCGGTGGCGTCCCGTCCCTCCACCCGGATGACCGTCCGCGAATGCGAGAGATCGAGGGCCACCCCCCGCTCGATACCGGGTTCCAGCACCGCGCCCGGCTCCGCATCCACCACCCACCATTTCAGCGGCTCGACCCGCAGCAGAAGGCCGCCCGACCAGGCCACGGACCGGCCCGGACCGGGGGCCTCCCCGGCACCGCCGAGCTCCGCGAGCCAGCTACCTGTCTCCGCCACCGTCTCCGGCCAGGCCGCGATCTGGAAGATCCGGAGGGCCTGGATCTCCCGGAGCCGAACGCCCGGATCACCGGCCGCCGACCGCCCGAACACGCCCGGTGCATAGGTCTCTGCCAGCCCCGACAGCCGCTCAGTCACGCTGGCGCTCCCCTTCCGGGTCGTACATATGCGGCGACACCAGCCGTACCTCGGTCTCCTGGCCATCGACCGGATTGGCCGCGACCGCGTGGCGGCCCTCCCAGGCACCGGCCCCCCCTTCGGCGAAGCCGAGGCCGATCCAATGGCCGAGTGCCGGCGAATGGGTCACCGCCGTGATCCAGCCCACCCCGTGTTTTTCGACCGCCTCCGGCGCGCACAGGATGGAGCCGGCCCGGAATGTCGCGCCCTCCTCGACCGGATGGATCCCGACCAGCTGCGGACGGCCCGATGGGTCCAGCGCCGGGCGCGTGGCCATCATCCGCCCGATATAGGCCTTCTTCTTGGAGGCCATGCGGCCGAGGCCGGCATCCTCGAGAGTCACCCGCCCGTCGAGTTCGGCAGCCGTGACATGCCCTTTTTCGATCCGCAGCGCGCCCAGCGCTTCCAGTCCGTAGGGAACACCCCCCGCCTCCACCACCCGCTCCGACACCGCTTCCATGACCGCGTCGGCATGGTCGGCCCCGACATAGATTTCATACCCGAGTTCGCCCGAGAAGGTGATCCGCGCCACCCGGCAATCGGCATCCCCCTCCCCGACCTGGATCCGGCCTTCGCGCACCGCCATGAACGGGAAGGCGGCGGCGGAGACATCGATTCCCCGGACCAGTTGCGCCAGCACCTCCCGCGCCCGCGGCCCGGCGATGGCCATGCCGGCCCATTGATCGGAGACCGATGTGACATGCACCCGCAGCTCCGCAAACCGGGTGGCCAGCAGCCGCTCGAGCCAGACCATCACCGGCCCCGCCTGTGCCGTCGTCGTGGTCAGGAAGAACTCGTGCTCGCCGAGCCTCCAGACGGTGCCGTCATCCAGCACAAAGCCATCATCCCGCAGCATGACCCCGTAGCGCGCCCGGCCGACCGGCAGCCCGGAAAATCCGTTGACATAGATGCGGTCCAGAAAAATCCCGGCATCGGGTCCCTGCACGGCGATCTTGCCCAGGGTCGATACGTCGGTGAACCCCACGCTCGCGCGCACCGCCGCCGCCTCCCGGATATAGGCCTCCTCAAGCCCCTCCCCCATCTGCGGGTAGTACCACGGCCGCCGCCAGAGACCGGTATCCAGCATCGGTGCGCCCTGCCGGTAGTGCCAGTCATGCGCCGGGGTCCGCCGCGTGGGCAGGAAATGCCGGCCCCGCAGCCGTCCCGCAAGCGCCCCGAGCTCAATCGGGTCATAGGGCGGACGGAAACCCGTCACCCCGGTCGTGCCGGCCGGCACGCCGCGGGCGGCGGCCAGAATTCCGAGCCCGATGACATTGCCGGTCTTGCCCTGGTCGGGAGACATGCCAAGCGTGGTGTAGCGCTTGAGATGCTCCGCCGATCCATATCCCTCCTGCACCGCCTGGCGCAGATCCGCCGCCGTCACATCGTTCTGCAGGTCGACAAAACTCTTCGCCCCTCTCTGCCCTGGCAGCCGGACCTCGTAGAGCGGGCGGATCGGATTGCGCCAGCCACCGGGCTTCAGCTGCGGCGTGGCAGCAATATGACTGCCGAAGGTCGCGGCAGCATTGGCGGCCGCCACACGGCCGGAAGCGGCACAGGCATCAATGCCCCAGATCCCGCGCACCGCACCCGCCATGTTGACCGGCGCAGACACCTTCGACGGCAGGAACGCCGCGAGCTCCTGATGCCAGACCGGACGCATGCCCCGGTGGCAGGCAAGATGCAGAACCGGATTCCAACCGCCCGAAACCGCCACGAAGTCACAGGCCGCCTGCCGCAGGACCGTGCCGCTCCCGTCTCCGATCTCGACACCCTGCACCCCGCTGCGGCCCAGAACCCGCTGCGGCACCGCCCCGCGCAGGACCTCGAAATCTCCGCTATCGATGCCGGGGGCCCCCTCCGGGCGGGCGTCGCAAAGCACCACCTCGATGCCGGCGGCCACGAGATCCCGCGCCGCCGCATAGCCCGAATCGTTGCAGGTCGCGACCACCCCGCGGCGGCCCGGCGCCACCCGGAAGCGGTTGACATAGGTCCGGACGGCGGAGGCCAGCATCACGCCCGGCCGGTCATTGTGGGCGAAAGCGAAGCCCCGCTCATGGGCACCGGTGGCCAGGATCGTGCGGCCCGCGCGGAGCACCCAGAACCGCCCGCGATGCCCGTCCTCGCCGGATCCGGGCAGATGCTGGTACAGCCCGACCACGCCGCCGTCATAGAAGCCGAAAGCGGTCGTATGCGACAGGATCCGCACCTGTCCGCTGGCCTCCAGGGCCGCCATCCGCTCGGCGCGCCAGTCCGCGGCCGGCCGGTCCTCGATCCGGCCGCTCTCGGCCAGCAGGGACCCGCCGAGGGCGAAATCCTGCTCGACCAGCCACACCATCAGCCCGGCCGCGGCCGCGGTCTCCGCCGCCGCCAGCCCCGCCGGCCCGGATCCCACCACCAGCACGTCGCAGAATCCATTGGCACGGTCGTACTGGTCGGGGTCGGGGTCGCGCGAGGCCCGGCCCATCCCGGCGGCGGACCGGATGAAGCGTTCGAAAAACATCCAGAACCGGGTGCCGCGTCCCGGACCGATGAACGTCTTGTAGTAGAACCCGGCGGTAAGGAACGGCGAGAGCAGGCCGCTGGCCGCCCCGAGATCGAAGCCGACCCCCGGCCAGGCGTTCTGCCCGTGGACCTCGAGCCCGGCGACCAGCTCCACCATCGGGGCCTTGGTGTTCGGTGTGGTCCACGCCCCACTGCCGAGGGTCACATAGGCGCAGGGTTCCTCGACCCCCGCGGTCATGACTCCACGCCGGCGGTGGTATTTGAAACTCCGCCCCACCGTCCGGACGCCGGAGGCGAGGAGTGCCGAAGCCAGGCTGTCGCCCGGATGGCCGTGCAGGTTCCGCCCGTTCCAGCTGAACCGGAGCCGGCGGCTGAAATCCACCTGCCCGCCCGCCGCCTCTTTCAGCCGGTAGCCCCCCATCACGCCTTCTCCGTCGGGCGGGGCGAAAACATTTCCGCGAGTTTGGGATGTGCCGGTTGCACCGAGCAGATCTCGTGGGTGACCGTGTCGCGTTCCACCACCAGCCAGATCCGGCAGCCCTGCACATGCTGCCAGTATTCGAGATGCCGGCCGGCCGGGTTCCGGCGCAGGAAAATCGCGCGATGCCACGCCCGGATGTCGTCGGATTCCACCGGCGGCCAAACGACCGAAGCATCTCCCTCACAGGAGAACTCCGCGTGGTCGCGCACCCCGCAGAACGGACAGCGGATCCGCAGCATCGCTCAGTGATCCCGGGGCGTCGGGCCGACACCCTTCTCGTCGATCTGCACGCCTTTGGCAAAACGCCCGAGGGTAAAGGCAGCGTTCAGCTCATGCACCGCGTCCTCGGCGATGGTGTGAGCGAAACACCAGCCCGAGGCCGGGGTTGCCTTGAAGCCGCCATAGCACCAGCCGGCGTTCAGATAGAGACCGGCAACCGGCGTGCGGCAGATCAGGGGCGAGCCGTCCATCGACATGTCCATGATCCCGGCCCAGTGGCGGGCCAGCCGCACCCGCCCGAGGCACGGCATCAGCGACACCGCCGCCGAGGCCACCTCCTCGACCACCGGCAGGTTGCCGCGCTGGGCATAGGAATTGTAGCCGTCGAGATGGCCGCCGAAGACCATCCCGCCCTTGTCGGACTGGCTCATATAGAAATGGCTGCCCGGATAGGAATAGGAAATGACCAGATCGAGCAGCGGCTTCAGCGGCTCGGTGACGAAGGCCTGCAGTTTGTGGCTTTCGATCGGCAGCCGGGTGAAACCGGCCAGGGCGGTGAGCTGCGAGGTGCGGCCGGCGACTGCGATGCCGACCTTGTCGGCGCGGATCCGCCCGCGGGTGGTCTCGACACCGGTCACCCGGTACCCCTCCCGATCGATGCCGATGACCTCGCAATTCTGCAGGATATCGACGCCGAGCGCATCCGCCGCCCGGGCATATCCCCAGGCGACCGCATCATGGCGGGCGGTGCCCGCGCGGCGCTGCAGCACGCCGCCCTCGATCCGCAACCGCGCATCCGGGGAATAGTCCAGATGCGGCACCAGCCGCTCGACTTCGTCCCGATCGAGAATCTCGGCATCAATGTCATGCAGGCGCATGATGTTGGCCCGCCGGGCGAACTCATCGCGCGCATGCGGGCTGTGGAACAGGGTCAGCTGCCCGCGCTGGCTGAACATGACGTTGTAGTTCAGCTCCTGCGAGAGATTCTCCCAGAGCTTCAACGAATGCTCGTAGAACGCGGTATTGCCCGGCATCATGTAGTTGGAGCGCACAATGGTGGTGTTGCGCCCGACATTCCCGGAGCCGAGCCAGCCCTTCTCGACCACCGCCACGCGCTGGATGCCGTGGCGGCGGGCCAGGTAGTAGGCGGTCGCCAGACCGTGGCCGCCGCCACCGATGATGACCACATCATAGGCGGGTTTCGGGTCCGGCATCCTCCAGGCAGGGGCCCAGTGCCGCTGCCCTCCAAGGCCGTTTCGCAACAGTGACCAAGCGGAATAGCGGGACATCGGACCTGTCGGCAGCACGCGCGGAACCCGCCCCACTCTACCCTATCGGGGGTACCAAAGGAACCGGACGGACAGACCCGTCAGCCAGCCTCCGCCCAGCGGACCCGTCCGCGCATCCGCAGATCCCCCTCCTCTCCCTCGATCCAGAGCGACAGGCCGTCCTCCTCGGACCGGGCGCAGGCCGCAAATTCCTCGACATGGAAGACCGGCGCCTCCGCGCGGTATTCGAAACCCGCGATCCTGCGCCCCCGCTCGCGGCCGACCGAACGCGCCAGTTCGACCAAGGCGCTGGCAAGAAGCGGGCCATGCACCACCAGCCCGGGATAGCCCTCGACATCGCGGCAGTAGTCGCTGTCGTAGTGGATCCGATGGGCGTTGTAGATGAGCGCCGAATAGCGGAACAGCATGCGCTCATCGGCCCGCCAGCCCCGCCTCCAATCCGCCCCACCGGGAGCCTCGGGCCCCTTTCGCAGGGGGGCTCCGGGAGGTGGGGGCTCGCGATAGACCAGCACCTGCTCCTCCTCGATCCCCACCCCCGCCGCATGCTCGATCCGGTGACGGACAGTGACAAAGACCAGCGGCCCGGTGCGGCCGGGCTTCTCGACCATGCTGGCGACTTCGGAAACCCGCCGGGTTGACTGCCCGAGCCGCGGCGGATCACCGACCCGCAGGCTTCCCGCCGCCCACATCCGGGACGGAAGTTTTACATCCGGCAGAAAATCACCGCGCTTCGGATGCCCGTCCGGAGCAAGCCGGTCATGTGGCGGGGCCTCCAGAAAATACACCCAGTGCCAGGTCGGCAGGAGCTCATCCCCCGCCCCGGGCGGAGAAACATCCAGGCCCAGTGCGCCGGCCAGCGCCTGCGCCCGCCACGGATCGAGCCCGTCCTCCACAATCTGCTGCGCCACGCGCGGTTCATCTGTTGCTGTCATCTTCCTCCCCTTCTCCTGGTCGGAATCGGTGACGGACGCCGGGTCGCCGGTATCTTCGGGTTGCCCGTGAGGGGCTCGTCGATCGTGATTCTCATTTCGTTTCCTCCTCGGTCTCGTCAGTGCCGGTCCCTACCGACCTGCATCAACTCCTGCGAGTCCCGCACCCGGGCCAGCGGGAGCAGGATCCCGGTCATGCGCCCTCCCGCCAGTCTCCCAGCGCTGACTGCCAGAGCGACAGAGCTGCGATCATGGCGGTGTCGGCCCGCAACAATCTCGGGCCGAGCGAAACCGGTACCGCCTGCGGATGGGATGCGATCCGGGCCGCTTCGGCCGGCGTAAAGCCACCCTCCGGGCCGACGAGCACCGCCCAGGCACCGCCTTCGGATTTCGCAAGCACCTCCTGCGCAGGCGGCGCCCGACGGCGCTCGTCACAAAACAGCAGCCGCCGCTCCGCCGACCATGTATCGAGCACCCGAGCGAGGGGTGCGGGGGCCACAACATCCGGAACCGACAGCAGACCGCATTGCGCCGCCATTTCTGTCGCACGCGCACGCAGCCGCGCAACAGGCAGCCGCCGACTCCCGGTCCGCTCGGTCAGGACCGGCAGCAAGCGCCGACAGCCGAGCTCGCAGGCCTTTTCCACAATCCAGTCGGCACGGACCCGCTCCAGCGGCGCGAACAGGAGCCAGAGATCCGGCGGCGGACCCATCCCCCCCATATGCTGCTCCCTTCGCTCCATGCGGGCCCGAATACCCGGGTGGAGAATCTTCCGCCCTGCGCGGTGCTGTTCCCGTCCCTTGTATACTTGCCCGCATGGCAGAAATGGATCATCTGTCCGGGATCGAGGACGCACCGCCCCCGAACTGGATTATCCGTCGGGCACCCGCACAGCTCCGCCCCTGGCTCGAACTGGTCCGCGCCGACCGGCCGGTCGGCATCTGGTTGCTGTTGCTGCCCTGCTGGCAGGGTCTGATGCTGGCCGCCGGCGTCGAGGGCTGGAAAGCGGACGGATTCTGGCTGCTGGCCGCTTTCGCCATCGGTGCCATCGCCATGCGCGGCGCCGGCTGCGCATTGAACGATCTCATCGACCGGGATTTCGACCGCTCCGTGCGCCGCACCCGGGGCCGCCCGGTTGCGACCGGCCGCATCACGCGTCGTGGCGCAGCCTTCTGCAGCCTTGGCCTCTCGCTGATCGGCCTCGCCATGCTGCTCACCATGAACCTGCCCGCCATCGCGCTCGGTCTTGCCGCCATCCTGCCCGCCGCCCTCTACCCGTTCGCCAAACGCTTCACCCACTGGCCGCAGCTGATTCTTGGCATCGCCTTCAATTGGGGTGCCCTGCTCGGCTGGGTGGCGCTGGTCGGCTATCTCTACTGGCCGCCGGTCTGGCTCTATCTCGGCGGAATTTTCTGGACCCTCGGCTACGACACGATCTATGCGGCGATGGACCGGGAGGATGACCGCACGGCCGGGGTGAAATCGCTGGCCGTGCTGTTCGAGGAGCGCACACCCCGCGCGATTGCGGTGTTCTACAGCCTGTCGGTGCTGTGTCTGGCGGCGGCGGGCTGGGCAGCAGAGACAGGCGTGGGGTTCTGGATCGGCCTGGTTGCCTGGGCCGCCCACCTCGCCTGGCAGGTCTGGACTCTCGAGATCGACAATCGGAAGCAATGTCTGCGGATATTCCGTTCAAACCGCGACGCCGGACTGGTGCTGCTCGCTGCCATCCTCCTCGGCGGGATGTTTCCCGGCCCGCCGGTCGGCTGACAGGCGTTCGGATCACCAGGCCCCTGCGCCACCGGCCTCCCCCGCAGATCTCCGAGCGCACGGACAGAATGCAGTGCGGCCACCGCTCCAGATCCGGATTGTTGCACCGCCCCGCCCACTGGCATACACTCGCCGTGCTTCCCCAGTCTGTGGAGCAGGCGTGATCAGTTGGATCCCTTGAGCGCGCAATTTTCCCTCGCCCTGAAACCGCTCTGGAAGCGGCCCTATCTGCTTGCATCGATTCTGTTGCTGCTCGCATTTGCCGGCGGGGCCGCCTATGTCGCTTTCGCAGAATTCCCGCCCCCAACGCGTGATGTTATCCATGTGATTCCGGATGTACCTTTCAAACACTAGATCTTTTCTGGGGCTGGCCGCAGTTCTCTTTCTTGCTATGCCGGCCGCCGCCCAGCAGGCTCCGCGCACCGTGATTCCGTGGATCGCCGAGCAGCGCGCCCGACCCGGCCCGGACTATGTCCGCCCCTATGCCGAACCGGATATCGAGGCACTCCTCAAGCAGGCCCGGGCCGAGAGCGCGGCGGCGGACCGCGAGGAGACCGAAACCCTGGTCCGCGATGTCGAAAACAGCATCATCGGGGCCAACACGATCGCGCCGGCGGACTCCGCCTCCGGTTTCGATTCCAGCATCTGGCCCGATCTGCCCCGCCCGCAGCTGGTCGATGCCATCGCCACCAGCGTCCCTTCCGGCTCCCACGCCACCGACCTCCTGCTCAAGCGGATTCTCATCACCCCGGCCACCGTCTTCCCCAACGCGCTGGCGGCGGAGCGCGCCAACGCCCTGCTCGCTCTCGGCGCGACTCCGGAAGCCTTCAATGTCGCCGTTTCGGCCCCCCAGCCCGATCCCGAGACGCTGGCCGTCCTGGTCCGTGCCGGCCTGCTGCTCGGCAGGGGCGAGGACGCCTGCGGCCACGCCCGCTCGGTATCCGATCTGCTGCCTGCAGGCATCGCCGGCATTTTCTGCCTGATGCTTGCCGGAGACACGGACCGCGCCAGCACCCTGCTCGAAACCGCCATCCGCTCCGGGGACATCACCGAGACCGAGACCGCCCTCATCGACGCGGTGGCCGATCCGGAGCTGAAGCAGCACATCCCCGAGCCGGCCGAGGATGCGGTTCCGACCGATTACGAAATCGGCCTTTTGCGCCATCTCGACCAGTCTCCCCCCGCCGGAGTGCTTGAATCCGGCCGGCACGCCCATCTCTGGCAGTTCACCGGGCCGGGCGAACCGCCCGCCACCCGCGCCACCGCCCTCGAACGGCTTGAGCCCAGTGCCCTGGTCGGTGCGGAAGACCTCGTGCAGGCCTACGCCGAACTGCCCCCGGACGGGTCGGAGGAATCCCAGCAACTGTGGGTGCGCCTGCTGGACGCGGTACGCAGTGGCGGCGACGCACGCCTCGTCCGCATTGCCGAAGGCGGACTGCAGCTCGGGCGCATCCAGAAGCGGGAGGGAAGTGCCGCGCGGATGCTCGCGCCGATGCTGCGCCGCCTGTTCCCGACTTCGGACACGGAATCCAAAGCCAGCATCATGCAGCGGCTGTTCCTGCTCGCCGGCGACCCCGACAGCGCCCTGGTCTGGGTGCCCCAGCCGCCGGACGCGGCCGAGTCCATGCTCCTGGCCATCGCTCTCCCCGACCCCCCCGGTGACTGGAACCCCGCCCCGGTCGCGGAGCTGGAGGAGCTCTACGAACGCGACGGCGACCCGGGCGACGGCCGCCTCCTGGCCGCCCTCGCCGCCTTCGGGCGGGCGACCCCCACCCCCCGCATGGATGCGGAGACCCTTCCCGGTCTGGCCGAACAGCTCCGGGAAGCGGAAGGAGCCGGAGCGGCGCTGGTCGCCCTTTCGGCACTCCGCGACAACCCCACACCGGGCACGCTCTACCTGGCACTGGCCGCATTGCGGTCGGCAGGATTCGAAGCACCGGCCCGGCAGGCAGCACTTGAGGCAATCCTCCTTGGAAACCCGATCTGACCGCAAGTCTGACCGACACTGGATCGAGTTGTTGCTCGATGCGATCGCAGCAGAACGCGGTGCGAGTGCCAACACCCTCGACGCCTACCGTCGTGACCTCCTGGATTACGGCCGCTATCTCGACCGGTCCGGCAGGAATTTCGCCGAGGCCGGGCGCAGCGATGTCGAGGGATATCTCGGCGACCTCCTCACCCGCTGCATGGCCGTCTCGACCCGCTCCCGCCACCTCTCCGCTGTCCGGTGCCTGCATCGTTTTGCCTATGAGGAAGGGCTCACTGATTCGAATCCGACCACGGGAATCCGCAATCCCCGCGCGGGACGGAAACTGCCCGGCACCCTCACGGTCGAGGAGACCGGCCAGCTGCTTCGGACCGCGCGCAAGCAGGCCGAAACCGGAGACGAACGGGAGCTCCGTACGCTCTGCCTCATCGAGACCGCCTATGCGACGGGGCTGCGGGCCAGCGAACTGGTCTCGTTGCCGGCCGCGGCGGCACGCGGAGAGCCCCGCACCCTGCTGGTGCGCGGCAAGGGCGGACGGGAACGGATCGTACCCCTCTCGGAACGGGCCCGCGAAGCGATCTCCGGATATCTGCGGATCCGTGACGCCACCCTGTCCGACCCGGAGGAATCGCCGCATCTCTTTCCTTCGCCGAAGAGCCGGAGCGGACATATGAGCCGCATCGCCTACTACCAGCAGATCAAGCGCCTTGCCGGTGACAGCGGCCTCGACCCGGCACAGCTCTCCCCGCACACCCTGCGCCACGCCTTTGCCACCCACCTCCTCGCCAATGGCGCCAACCTGCGCGCCATCCAGCAGATGCTCGGACACAGCGACATCTCCACGACCGAGATCTACACGCATGTACTCGACGAGCGGCTCAAGACCCTGGTTGCCGAACGGCACCCGCTGGCCAGAGCCGCAGCACCCCGCCGGAACCGCCCCGGCGATCCCAGCAGACCGGATCCCCCCAAATGAACATCATGCTGTGGGGGACGCTCGCCGCGATCATCCCTCTCCTCTTCCTCTCCGCCTTTCTCTCCGGCACCGAGACCGCGCTGACCGCCGCAAGCCGGGGCCGCCTGCACCAGATGGCCCATGACGGCTCCCGGAGCGCGCGCATCGCATTGCAGCTGGTGGAGAACCCCGACCGCCTGCTCGGGGCGATCCTGATCGGCAACAATCTGGTCAACATCCTGGCCACCGCGCTGGCCACCTTCGTGCTCGTGCGGGTGTTCGATGAGGGCGGCGTTCTCATCGCAACGCTCGGAATGACCGCGCTGATTGTGATCTTTGCCGAGATCACCCCCAAGACCTACGCCATCAGCGTCCCCGAATCGGTTGCCCTGAGATCTGCCGGCCTGGTGCGCGGGCTGGTGTTCCTGCTGACGCCGATCCTCGTGGTGGTGCAGGCCGTCACCCGCGGCATCCTCCGGCTGGTCGGCACCGGCCCCGGCCCCGACGAGCCGATGCTGGCGGTGCAGCAGGAGATCCGCGGCACCATCGAATTGGGGCACAAGCGCGGTGCCTTTGTGAAGCGCGACCGCGACATCCTCGTGGCCGCGATGGATCTGGAGGCCACCGAAGTCTCCGAGGTGATGACCCCCCGGGGAAATGTCGACATGCTGGATGCCGACACCGACCCCGAGAACCTGATCGAATTCTGCCTGGAGAGCCAGCACACCCGGCTGCCACTGTGGCAGGAGTCGCGGGATCAGATCATCGGCGTGGTGCACACCAAGGATCTGTTCCGCGCCGCGCAGGCCCACCGGCAGACCGGAGATGCCAACGGCATCAAGGATCTCGACATCCGGTCGATCGCCAGCAAGCCGAATTTTGTGCCCGAGCACCGGTCGCTCGCCGACCAATTGCGTGCCTTCCAGTCAGATAAAGACCGCATCGCGCTGGCCGTCGATGAATATGGCGACTTCCAGGGCGTGGTGACCCTTGAGGACATCGTCGAGGACATCATCGGCGACATCACCGAGGCCGATGACGAGGATGCCGGGACGATCGAGCGGCAGGCGGATGGCAGCTACGCCGTCGATGGCACGGTGACGATCCGTACCCTCAACCGGGAATGCGACTGGAATCTGCCGGACGAGGAAGCGACCACCGTGGCCGGACTTGTCATCCATGAGGCGCAGCGGATCCCCGAAAAGGGCCAGGCATTCAATTTCCACGGCTTCCGGTTCGAGATCACCGGCCGCGACAGAAACCGCATCTCCAGCCTCGTCATCCGCGCCCTTGAACCTGCCGCCGGCAAAAGCAAATGAGGGTTGCCGGTCAGACGTGCTGGCCGCCATTGACGTGGATCTCGGCACCGGTGACATAGGTGGAAGCGTCACTGCACAGGAAGTAGATCATCGACGCCACCTCTTCCGGGCGGCCCAGGCGGCGCAGCGGAATCGAATCGGTCAGCCGGGCACTGCCGGCAGAGAGAATCTTCGTGTCAATCTCGCCGGGCGCGATGGCGTTGACCCGCACCCCATGGGGGCCGAAATCGGCCGCCATCTCGCGGGTCAGAGAGGCAAGCGCTGCCTTGGAGGTCGCATAGGCCGAACCCGCGAAGGGATGCACCCGTCCGCCGGCGATGGAGGTGACGTTGACCACGGCACCCCCGGCAGCGCTCAGCTCCGAAAGCAGTCCCCGCGCCAGGAGAATGGCGGCGAAGAAGTTGACCGCGAAGATATGCTGCCAGGTATCCAGAGGGGTGATGATGCTGTCGAGACGACCGCCTTCGGGGCCCTTGGGCGAGATGCCGGCATTGTTGACCAGCGCATCGAGCCGGCCGTCGTCGAGGCGCTTCCGGACCTCCAGGATGCCCTGGTCGACACTCTCCCTGTCGGCCAGATCCAGCTGCAGGTGGTCCTCCGGCCCCGCCTCCCACGGACAATCCTCCGGAAATGCGTGACGCGAGCAGGTGATCACCCGCCAGCCAGCCGATGCGAACCGCTTGACCGCGGCATGGCCGATGCCCCGGCTCGCGCCGGTCAGAAGCAATGTCCGGCGGCGCTCTCCACTTCCCATACGGCCCTCCCCGCCATGACGGTCCGGCCCGCACCCCCACGGGCCGCCCGGATGCCAGCATCAGCGATACCCCGCACCCGAAACGCATGCAATGCGGCAGGGCCGCGGAAATGCGCGGCACACCGGCCGTTCGCGCCCGCATCCGGCGGGAATTGCCTTCAAAACCGGAATATCCCGGAGGGCCCCCCTCATCTGCGGCAGGAGTTCCGGTCCCGCCAGAGCCCTATGGATGCAATCGCTCGCGTCGCCACTCGGCCGCATCCACATCCGCCCGGCTCCAGCGAAACCGGTCATGCAACCGGAATGCCCCGCTGCACCAGAATTCGATTTCGAGCGGCCGGAGAAAAAAGCCGCTCCAATGCGGCGGCCGCGGGGGAGAGATCGGGTGGCGCGCGGCAATCCGGGCCGCGGCGGCAAGAAGTTCGCTGCGGGAGCCGAGAGGTTCGGATTGCTGCGACGCCCAGGCCCCGACCCGGCTCTGATAGGGACGGCTCGCGAAATACGCATCGGCCTGCGCCGCATCCACCGGCTGCAGCGGCCCGCGGGCACGGAGCTGCCGTTCCAGCGACTTCCAGTGCAGCACCAGGGCGGCATGGGGATTGGCGGCGATCTCCCGGCCCTTGACGCTGTTCAGATTGGTGTAGAAGACGAAGCCGCCGGCCGCCCCTTCCGCGATGTCCTGCACCAGCACCATCCGGACATTGGGCAGCCCGTCCCCATCCGCGGTGGCGAGTGCCGCAGCATGGGCATCGGTCGGCTCCGCATCCCAGGCTTCCTGCTGCCATTGGCGGGCCCGCACCAGCGGGTCCGCACCCTCCAGAAGATCCCTGTCTTCCGCCATAACACCCTCCCGCATTGCGCCATCCGGGGCAGTCCGGTAGCATCGCCGCCTCTCCCCTACGATGCCCGCCGCTACCCTGCGGCCCCGCATACAGGCAAACAACAGCGATCCGTATGACCGACCTTGGCACGATAATGCAAGGCAAGCGCGGTCTTGTCATGGGTGTCGCCAATGACCGCTCGATCGCCTGGGCGATCGCGGAGACCTGCCACCAGGCGGGAGCCGAACTGGCCTTCACCTTCCAGGAGGGGCCGGTGGAGAAGCGGGTGATGCGGCTCGCCGAGCAGGTCAATGCCGGGCTGGTGGTGCCCTGCGATGCCGCCGATGCGGCAAGCCTTGATGCGGCCTTCGGCGCTGTCTCGGATCACTGGGGCGGTCTGGATTTCGTCGTCCATGCGATCGCCTATTCGGATAAGGAGGAGCTCAAGGGGCGTTATATCGGGACCACGGCCGAGAATTTCACCCAGACCATGCTGGTCAGCTGCTACTCCTTCACCGCCGTCGCGCAGCGCGCCGAGCCGCTGATGTCCGAAGGCGGAAGCCTGCTCACTCTCACCTATTACGGCGCCGAACGCGTGATGCCGCACTACAATGTCATGGGCGTGGCCAAGGCAGGGCTCGAAGCCAGTGTCCGCTATCTTGCCGTCGATCTCGGTGTGAACGGGATCCGTGTCAACGCGCTCTCCGCCGGGCCGATGAAGACCCTGGCCGCTTCCGGGATCGGTGATTTTCGCTACATCCTGAAATGGAACGAATACAATTCGGCCCTGCGGCGCAATATCACCCGGGAAGATATCGGCCGGTCCGGAATGTATCTGGTCAGCGATCTGAGCTCCGGCGTCACCGGCGAGGTGCATCACGTCGATTGCGGCTATCACGTCATCGGCATGAAGGTCGAAGACGCCCCCGATATCTCGACGGTCTGATCCCGGACACGGGCCGCTGCCACGCAGCACCGAATCTGTCCTCGGAGTGGCAGAAAACCCGACCGGCTATCCGTCAAAGCGCCGCACCAGCAGCACCGCATTCATGCCGCCGAACGCGAAATTGTTCGAGATCGCCACTTCGACCCGCGCCTCGCGCGCCTCGTTCGGCACCACATCGAGGTCACATTCCGGGTCGGGCTCCTCATAGCCGATGGTCGGGGCCACAATCCCCTCCCGAAGGGCCAGAATCACTGCCGCCATCTCGATCGCACCGGCCGCACCGATTGGATGGCCGTGCATGGATTTGGTGGACGAGACCAGCAGCCGGTCCGCATGCGCCCCAAACACCTTCCGGATTCCGGCGCATTCATTGCGGTCGTTGGCGGCGGTCGCGGTGCCATGGGCGTTGATATAATCGACCGCTTCTGGTGGAAACCCGCCATCCGCAAGGGCCGTGGCCATGGCATGCGCTCCCCCCTCGATCGAAGGCTGCACGATATCCGCGGCATCCGCCGTCATCCCGAAACCCACGAGTTCGCAGAGGATCTCGGCCCCACGCTTCTTGGCCCGCTCCAGCTCCTCCAGAACCAGAATCGCAGCCCCCTCTCCCTGCACCAGACCCGAGCGGTTGGCCGAAAAGGGCCGGCAGGCGTCCCGTGACATGACCCGCAGACTCTCCCAGGCTTTCAGCGTTCCGTAGGTAAGCCCGGCCTCGGCACCGCCGGCAAGGGCTGCATCGGCACCACCCGCCCGGATCAGATGGAAGGCCTGGCCGATCGTGTGGTTCGACGAGGCGCAGGCGGTCGATACGTTCCAGGCCGGCCCCTGCAGCCCATGGGCCATGCTGAGCAGACTCGCCGCCGCATTCGACATCGAGCGCGGGATGGTCAGGGGGGGCACCCGCCGGCCCCGGTCCCCGTAGACCAGCCGGTAGTTCTCCTCCAGGGTGTTGGCACCGCCCTGCGAAGAACCGACGACCGTGGCGGTGCGGCGGGCCAACTTCTCGTCGAACTCGATGCCGGAGGATTTCACCGCCTCGGCCCCCGCCTCGAGGGCGAATTGGGAAAACCGGTCGAGCAGTGACTCGCGGATCTCGGTGCCGTTCTTGGAGAGCTTGAAATCCCTGACCTGGGCAGCGATCGAGATCGACAATTCACCGCCCTCGATGCCCTCGATGCCGGTCAGGGGGCCGATGCCGGAACGCCCCTCGCGAAGCCCTTCGAGATGTTCCTGCGCATTGTGACCCAGCGCCGAAACCACGCCAAACCCGGTCACCACCACCCGACGGGACGACATCACCACGCTACACCCCGGTGCCGGGCAGATTCGATCGAGCGGGCCCCGGAGGCATCCGGTGGGTCATGAAGCCGACTCACAGCAGGCGAGGCGGAACGTCCCCGAACCCCCCAGACTACCCGTTCCCCGGCCCTGCCGCACGCTACGAATCCCGAGACTTGCGGGCGAGACGGCGGACCGCCCGGAACACCGCATGGAACTCGTCGCGCGGCAGGGATGCCCAGCCCACCAGGATGCTGCCCGGACGCACTTTCCGACCGACCAGCGATTTGCCACCGATCATGCAATCCGCGCCGATTTCGACATGATCCCCGACACCGACCTGGCCGCCCAGAATCACGCGATCGCCAATCCGGGCACTGCCGGCGATGCCGACCTGCCCGCAGATCAGGCAATTCCGGCCGATCCACACGTTGTGCGCGATATGCACGAGATTGTCGATCTTGGTCCCGTCCCCGATTTCCGTGTCCACCACCGTGCCCCGGTCGATCGCGGTGCCGGCACCGATTTCCACGTCATCGCCCACCCGCACCGCCCCGAGGGAATGAATCCGCGCATACCCCCCATCGCCGCCCGCCGGCACCGGGTCGCCGCCGGCCAGCACCCGCTCGACCCGCTCCCGATCCGCCGGCGGGAACGAGAAGCCGTCCGAACCGAGCACGGCGTTGGCGTGGAGGATGGCACGGGCACCGATCCGCACCCGTTCGCCGATCCGCACCCCGGAATACAGCAGGCAGTCCGGGCCGATTTCTGCCTCTCTTCCAAGACTGGCACCTCCGAGAATGCAGCTGTTGGCGCCGATCCGCGCTCCCGCCCCGATCTCGACAAACGGCCCGATCGCAACCCCCTCGCCCAGTTCCACATCCGGCCCCACCACCGCGCTCGGATGCACGCCGGGAGCGAGTTCCGGCGGCCGCGCGAACAGGCCGGTGATCGAGACGAGCGCGCTCCGCGCGTGTTCCACATAGATCGCCGCTTCCAGGCCCAGGGCCTTCCAGTCCGTATCCCCGAGCAGGACCGCCGCCCGTGCCGGCGAGTTCCGGAGCCGGTCGTGCAGCGAAGCGTCCATGGCCAGGGCGAGATCGCGCGCCGATTTCGCATCGTCCGGATGGCAGGGCCGGTCGATCTCCATGCCGGTCTCCCCCTCGGCGCGGGCGCCGATCGCAGCCGCCAGGGTCTTGATGGTGCAGGCGGTCATCCCGGGCCTCAGCGACGCACCGCGCCGTCTCCCTCGACGAGATACCGGAAGGTGGTGAGCTGCTCCGCCCCGATCGGACCCCGGGCATGCATTTTTCCGGTGGCGATCCCGATCTCGGCACCGAGTCCGAACTCGCCCCCATCGGCAAATTGGGTGGAGGCATTCCGCAGCAGGATGGCGCTGTCGAGGTCGCGGAAAAATTGCTCGGCGCAGGAATCATCCTCGGTCAGAATCGCCTCGGTATGGGAGGAGCCGAAGCGTCGGATATGCTCGATCGCACCCTGGACGCCCTCGACCATCCGGACCGCGATGATGGCATCGCAGAATTCCCGCCCCCAGTCACTCTCGCCGGCGGCGACCACCCGCGGATCCACCGCCTGCACGGTGCTGTCCCCACGCACCTCGCACCCCGCCTCCAGAAGGTCCCGGATGATCGGTGCCAGATGCGTTGCCGCACAGGCCTGGTCGACCAGCAGACACTCGGCGGCACCGCAGATTCCGGTCCGCCGCATCTTCGCATTGACCACCACGGCGCGGGCGCGGGAGAGATCGGCGGCACCATCCACATAGACATGGCAGATGCCCTCGAGATGGGCGAATACCGGCACCCGCGCATCGCGCTGCACCCGCTCGACCAGGCCACGCCCGCCCCGTGGCACGACAACATCGATCGCGCCGCCGCAACCAGCCAGCATCTCCCCGACCGCCTCGCGGCTCTGGGTCGGAACCAGCTGCACGGCGCTGCGTGGCAGACCGGCCGCCTCGAGCCCGTCCTCCAGACAGGCGTGAAGCGCAGTCGAGCTCCGGAAACTCTCCGAGCCGCAGCGCAGGATCGCCGCGTTGCCGGATTTGATGCAGAGGGCTCCGGCATCGGAAGTGACATTCGGACGGCTCTCGTAGATCACCCCGATCACCCCGAGCGGGGTACGGACCCGGCGGATGCGAAGCCCGTTCGGACGCTCCCAGGCGGCGATCACGGCACCGACCGGATCCGCCTGCCCCGCAATCGCATGAAGCGAGTCCGCAATCCCCGCAAGGCGCTCCGGATCCAGGGCCAGCCGATCGAGCATCGCCGCACCGAGCCCCTTCTCCTGCCCTTCCGCGAGATCTCCGGCATTGGCGGCCAGAATGTCCTCGCCCCGCGCCAGGACCTGCTCCGCGGCGACCACCAGGGCCCGATCCTTGTCGGCCGACCGCGCCGCAGCAAGCACGCTTGCGGCTTCGCGGGCGCGGCGCCCGAGATTCTGCATCTGTCGGACGATCTCGCTCATGGCCGCCCCCACAGAACCATGTCGTCGCGGTGGACCAGCTCGTCCCGCCCGGGATGTCCGAGCACCCCGACGATCTCGGTGGTCGGCAGCCCCGCGATCCTGCGCGCATCCCGGGCGCTGTAGGCCACCAGCCCCGCCCCGACCGACCCGTTCCCTTCGCCCAGGATCTGCACCGGATCGCCCCGCGCGAATCCACCTTCCACCGACCGCAATCCGACCGGCAGCAAGGAGCGGCCGTTCCGCAGAGCCTGCACCGCGCCCGCATCGACCACCAGGGTCCCGCAGGGCTTCATGCCGGCAATCCACTGCTTGCGCGCCGCCTGCGAGGTCGCCACCGGATGAAACCATGTGCAGGCCGCCCCCTGTTCCAGGGACCGGACCGGGTGCACCACATCGCCGCGGGCCACGGCCGTCAGGCAACCTCCCTGCATCGCCACCTGCGCGGCCAGCAGTTTGGTGCGCATGCCACCGCGGGAGTCGTCCGAGCCGGTTGCACCCGCCGCATCCAGCATGGCGTCAGTGATCTCCCGGACATCCGGGATGCGGACGGCATCCGCCTGCTGGCGCGGGTCGACGGTATAGAGGCCATCGACATCCGAGAGCATGACCAGAAGATCGGCGCCGACCATGAGCGCGACCCGAGCCGCCAGCCGGTCATTGTCACCAAACCGGATCTCGTCCGTCGCGACGGTGTCGTTCTCGTTGACCACCGGCACCGCGCCCACAGAGAGCAGCGCGTTGAGCGTCGCCCGGGCGTTCAGATAGCGCCGCCGGTTCTGGGTGTCCCCGAGGGTGAGCAGGATCTGCGCCGCCGTCAGATCATGGGGGGCCAGCGCCGTCGCATAGGCCTGCGCAAGGCGGATCTGCCCGGCGGCCGCGGCGGCCTGGCTGTGCTCGAGGATCAGCGGACCGGCCGGATAGCCCAGGATCCCGCGCCCCAGGGCAATGGCCCCCGAAGACACGAGCACGACACCCTGCCCGCGCGAGTGCAGATGCGCGGCGTCTGCCGCAAGACCCGCCAGCCATTCCTCCCGCAGTCGGCCGGCCGATTCGACCAGCAGGGAAGAACCGATCTTGACCACGACGATGCGGGCCCCGGCGATGGCCCCGGGATCGCTCATGCCTGCACCTCCCGGGCGGTGCGCACGCCATACCAGAGGCTTTGCAGCGTGTCCTGGATGCCGGGGCCGCCACGCCCGGAAAGGGCCGACAGCGCGCTCACATCGACAACCCCCTCCGCCCGGAGCTGGGTGAGTTTGGTCTCGACCTCCTCCTCCGACAACGCGTCGGATTTGCTGAGACGGACGATGCGCGGTTTTTGCGCAAGCCCCCCGCCATAGGCCGAGAGTTCCTTCTCGATGGTCCGGTAACTGGCCACCACATCCCCGACCGTGCCATCGACCAGATGCAGGAGGACGGCACAGCGCTCGATATGACCGAGAAACTGGTCGCCAAGCCCGGCCCCGGCATGCGCGCCCTCGATGAGCCCCGGGATGTCGGCGATCAGGAAGGCTTCATGATCGCGCTCGACCATTCCGAGATGTGGATGCAGGGTGGTGAACGGGTAGTCCGCGACCTTGGGCCGGGCATTGCTGGTCGCCCGCAGAAACGTCGATTTCCCGGCATTCGGCAACCCGACGAGTCCCGCATCGGCCAGCAATTTGAGTCGCATCGCCACCATGCGCTCGACCCCCGCCTCCGCCGGAGTCGTGCGCCGGGGGGCGCGGTCGGTGGAGGTGGCGAAGCGCGCATTGCCACTCCCGCCCCGGCCTCCGCGGGCGAGCAGGACCCGGGCACCGACTTCCGAAAGATCGCCGATTTCCGTGCCGTTGCTGTCATCGGCCAGCACGGTTCCGACCGGCAGTTCGAGGGTCTGGCTGCTGCCCGCGGCACCGGTACGGTTGCGACGGGCCCCCGAACCGCCGCTGTCGGCGGAAACATGCCGCCGCCGCCGGTAGGCCATCAGAGTGCCGGCACTGGCGACCGCCACCGCCCAGACATCCCCCCCATCGCCGCCATCGCCGCCATCGGGGCCGCCGAACGGCACGTTCTTTTCGCGCCGGAAACTCACACAACCGGGACCGCCCGAGCCGGAGCGGATCCGGATGCGGGCCGTGTCAAGAAAATCCATGATGCGTCATGAGGGGCCGGCGCCGCGCGCCGCGAACGCCGTGTGTCTCTATTCCCCGCTCGGAGCCGGGGTCACGGAGACGTAGGTCCGTCCCTTGAATCCGGTATGAAACAGGACCTGCCCGTCAACGGTCGCGAAAATCGTGTGATCGCGTCCCATGCCGACATTCCGCCCGGGCCACCACCGGGTGCCGCGCTGGCGGATCATGATATTGCCGGCCACGACCCGTTCGCCGCCAAATTTCTTGACCCCGAGCCGACGCCCGGCCGAATCGCGCCCGTTCCGGGACGACCCGCCGGCTTTTTTATGCGCCACGGTCTATTCCTCCCTGTCGGCCGGTTCCGCAGCAACCGTCTCCGGCTCTGCGGCAACCATCTCTTTCGCGGCCGGAGCGGTCACGCCGCCGGCGGAGATCTCGAGGATCTTGGCCTGGGTCAGCTGCTGGCGGTGCCCCCGGGTGGATTTCGATGAAGACTTGCGCCGACGCCGCTTGAAACAAATCACCTTGGCACCGCGCAGATGCGAAAGCACATCCGCCCGCACCACAGCACCCGGTACGGTCGGCTCCCCGATCTTCGTCTCTCCATCGCCGCCGACCAGCAACACATCCGTGAAATCGAACGAGCTACCGGCTTCGACCTCGATTTTCTCGAGGGTCAGGACATCACCGACCGATACCCGGTACTGCTTGCCGCCCGAGCGAATTACCGCAAACATACCGCCCCCAAAGCAATACAGGATGCTCCCGGGCTGCATATCTGCAGCTGGTGCACACCGACATCCGCAACGATGCCGGAAATTGACCGAAATAACGGGAAATGTCAAGCCATGGGACTGGATATCCGGCCCGAAATTATCCCTCCTTGATGTTCCCCGTGCTGCGCCGCCCATCCCGGGCCAGAACAATCAGAAACACCAGCATGGCGGAGGCCAGGGCATAGAGCAGAGCATCCGGGAAGAACAGATCCATCACCGCACCCCCATAGAGTGGTCCGAAAACCGCGCCCGTGTGGTAGGACATGACCACGGCGGCGTTGCCGGTGGCGAGTTCGCCGCGTCCGGAGCATCGCGCCCCGAGCTCCAGCAGAGCCAGCATGTACAGCCCCATAAACGTGCCCCCGCTCACAAACACCAGCAGCCAGAGCACCCACCGGACCTCGCTGAAGCCGGGGATCAGCAGCAGGACGGGCACGCCCACAACCACGATGATCGCCATCAGTCGGCGGTGCGACAGATGGTCCCCCGCCAGACCGAGTGCCAGCGTTGTGCAGGCACCGCCGAAGCCCGCGAATGCGACAAGTGTCGCGGACGCTTCCGCCTGCTGGCCCGACTGCACGGCCCAGACAGGCAGCAGTCCGAGCACGCAGATCTCGATCATCGCAACCAGCAGGACCGCCAGGCAGATGACCGGATAGCGCAACGCGAATCGCGGAACCGCTGACAGATGCACTTCGCCACGAAAGCGCGGTGCCGACCTCCGCATCAGAAAAACCGGCACGCTCGCGAGTGCCAGGATGGCGGCGATAATGAGAAACGGCGGCCAGCCCTCGACCCCCACCGCAGCAAGCACCAGCGGTCCCACCCCGAAGCAGACCGCAAAGGCGACGAGGTAGCCGGCGACAATACGGGAGCGGTGGAGGTTGGGTGCCATGGCCACGATCCAGTGTTCAGCACCGAACAAGGCGATGCCGGTGGCCGCTCCGAGAATCATGCGGATTCCCAGCCACAGCCAGGGATCGGAGACCGCCCCCATCAGCAGGACGCATACCGCCGCAAGCCCCGTGGCCAGGGCAAGCATCTGCCCCAGCTCGGTGCGGCGAAATATCGCCGGTGCCAGCGGCATCACGGTAATCGCCCCCAGTCCCTGCAACAGGGCCGAGGTGCCGATGAACACAGAGGACAGGCCCTGCCGCTCCTGCAGAATGGAGAACAGAGGGTAGGAAAGCCCGTAGGTCAGGGTGTACAGGGCAAGATAGGCAATGGCTGCCGCAATACCCGGCATTGGGGCACTCAACACCCAGCCGGGACCGCTTCTTGACACTTCCGTCGGTCGATCCTCGGTCATCATGATTCCCGGTTTCCCGGATCAAAGCGTCCCGACCGTTTCCGTGTGGCGCCCATCAGAGAAGAACGGCACCGGTCGGTCCTCGGCTCCGCTCTGGAGTCCCGCCTGGATCTCGCGAAGGACGATCCCGGTGATGAAGGGCAGCTCATCCAGACCCAGCGCCTCGCCGATCCCGATCCAGCGAAGATCGTGCAACTCTCCCGACGCCCGCGACAGATCGTCGGGATCTCCCGCCACAGCTTCCACCGGAGCCAGAAAAAACCTGGCATCGAAGCGCACCGGATATCGGCGCGGGGTGATCGCACGAAACACAAAGCGGAGGCGGTCCAGCCCCGGCTCCAGTCCGAGCTCGTGAAACTCCGTCCAGCTCCCCTCCGGAATGCAGGCGGTAGAAGGCGGCCGGGCCGGGGACGCACCGAGTGCGAGCCCGGTCTCCTCAAATGTCTCGCGGATCGCCGCCAGGGCCAGCGGAAGAGCGATCTCGGGGGTCGGGGTAGCTTTCTGCAGACGGGCATGACAGAGCGCCGGGAGTGCATTCGATGCCGACATCTGCCGGTCGGCAGCATCGAGCGCACCGCCGGGAAACACCCGTCGGCCGGGCATGAACCGTGCACCGGAGCCGCGCACCCCCATCAACACCTCGCACGCCCTCCCGCTGCCGCGCAACAGGACCAGGGTTCCCGCATCCCGCGGCTCCACAACGGCCCCCTCGCTGTCGTCCATCCATCTCCCTCCGTACCGGCCCGCCACTCTACCCGACCGGCCGCCCCCCTTCTGTCCCGGGACGGCCCCCGCGGCTCCAACACGGTCGATGCGCAGAGCCCCCCTCGGGTGGGCCAGACCCGAGACTTCATCTTTTCGATTTCGGCCGAGCAGACGTGGTTCGCGATATGGATGCCGGTCGGCCCAGCGCAGGATGACATCCGTGCGGTGCCACTTCCAGAAACGACAGGAGAACGAACGGACACCCATGCGGTGCCGGATGCGGCGCCACTAGCTACCGGTGCGGGCGGCGGTGGAAACCGGGATTATTCCTGCAGCCCGGCCCCGCCATCATGCGGCTTCCGCCATCCCGCACCCCACACCCGCCCGCGCCAAACCAGGATGACCAGGAATACGAGACCGACGCCGGCCATGAAGTAGAGCAGCCCGTCGGGGGGAATCGCGTCCATCGCCGCACCCCCATAGAGCGGTCCGAAAACCGCCCCGAGAGAGTAGGACATCACCACGGCGGCATTGCCGATGGCCAGGATGCGCCCGGAACACTCCTCACCGAGATCGATCAGGGACAGCATGTACACCCCCATGAACATCCCACCGCCGGTGAGCACCAACAACCAGAGCATCCACTGTATGCCGACAAAACCGGGAATCGCCAGAAGGGCGGACACGCCCACAAGGGCACAGATCAGCATGAGGCGATGCGTGTTCATATAGCCTGCAACCCAACCGAGCACCAGCTGCACGCAGATGCTGCCAAAGCCCGCGAACGCAACCAGTGCCGCTGCGGACTCCGGAACCATGCCCGAACGCACCGCCCAGGCCGGCAGCAGACTGAGTATGCCGACATTGATCACTCCGAACGCCCCCGCCGCTGCACAGATCACCGGATAGCGGAAAAGGAAATGCGGAACCTCGGCAAAACTCACCTGCCCCGTGAAATGCGGCGCATAGCGGCGCACGCGAAGAACCGGCACAATCGCGACCCCGCCGACAACCGCGATCAGAAGAAACGGGAGCCAGCCCTCGACGCCAATCCCCGCCAGCACCAGCGGCCCCATTCCGAAGCCGATTGCGATCAGGATCGTATAGGCGGTGACGATGCGGCTCCGTCGCGAATCGGAAGCCATCGCCACAATCCAGTGTTCCGCGCCAAAGAAGACGACGCCATTGGCACCCCCGATGATCAGGCGGATTCCCAGCCACACCCAGGGATCGGGAATTGCGGCGATCAGCAGATAACCGACCACCTCCACCGCTGCGGCGAGGGCAAGCATCTGTCCCAATCCGACGAGACGGAACAGGGCCGGGATCAAGGGTGCCACAAGGATCGCGCCGGTAGCCTGCATCAGTGAGGAGGCACCGATAAATACCCCGGACAGGCCCTGCTGCTCCATCAGGATGGTGAGCAACGGGAAGGAGAGTCCGTAGACCAGCGCGAACAGAAAAACATAGAACAGCGCGCCCGCGATGCCCAGCAGGCGGCCTTTTTCGAGTCTGATCGGCTGGATCCCCGCCACCATTTTCAATTTCCGGTTCCTGGATCAAAGCGTTCCGACGGTTCCCGTGTGACGGCCATCGGAAAAAAACGGCCCCGGCCGGTCGGCGGCATCCAGCGCACCGCCGGGGAACACCCGCCGCCCGGGCATGAACCGCGCGCCGGAGCCGCGCACCCCCATCAGCACCTCGCGCGCCTTCCCGCTGCCGCGCAACAGAACCAGGGTTCCGCATCCCGCGGCTCCACCACGGCACTCCCGCTGTCGTCCATCCATCTCCTCCCGTGCCGACCCGGAACTCTACCCGACAGACCCCCGGTTGTTCCGCATCCAACCGGAACCCCTTGATCTCGACCCGGCCCGACCGTCCCGCAAGGCCGATGGCGCGAAGCTGCCCCTCCCCTTCCGGTTGGAGAAGCCCGGATGCGTCAGAACAGAGGTTGCAGCTGCCGGATTTCGGCAGGACAGAGACGGTCCGCGAGATCGATGCCGCGTCGACCTAGCGCGGGGTGAAGCCAGCCCGGCACCACTTCCAGCAACGGCAGGAGAACGAACGGGCGCCGGTGCAGGGCCGGATGCGGCACCACCAGCTGCCGGTGCGGACGGTGCGGGCGCAGGGCCGCGCGGCGCCAGCCGGCCGGATCGGGAATCACCTCGCTTCCATAGGCAAGCAGGTCCAGATCGAGCGGCCGTGCGCCCCCCCGCCCGATCCGGCGGCGCCCGAAACCCGCCTCCACCCGGCCGAGCACACGCAGCAGACCTGGGGCCGGGAGGGCGGTCTCGACGAGAACCACACCATTCACAAAATCCGGACCCGAGCCCGATGGCCAGGCCGGATTCGCATACCAGCGGCTGCGTGCGAGCACCCGCACCCCATATCCGGGCAGACGGCGGAGCGCCGCTTCGAGCGTGTGCCGGGGCAGTCCCGCGGAAGAGGGCAGATTGGCACCCAGGCCGATCAGGCAGAGATGGGAGGAGGAAGGCCTACTGCGGGGCAGCATCGCTACACTCCACCACCGGAAACACGCCGAGAGCCAGGAGCCACCCCCGCCCATGCCCCCATCTTCCATCCGCCCGAAGCGGAATTGCTCCCTCTGCCCGCGCCTTGCCGCCTATCGCAAGGAACTCCGCGCCGCCCATCCCGACTGGTTCAACGCACCGGTGCCGGTGAGCGGAGAGCCCGAAGCAAGATTCGTGATTGTCGGTCTGGCGCCGGGACGGGCGGGAGCCAACTGCACGGGACGTGCCTTCACCGGCGACGGGGCCGGCGAGCTGCTTTTTGCAACCCTGGCGCGGTTCGGATTCACCCGGGGGGTCTATGACCGACGGGCCGATGACGGGCTGGAATTCGTCGACTGCGCCATCATCAATTCGGTCCGCTGCGTGCCGCCGCAAAACCGCCCGACCGGACCGGAGATCCGCACCTGCCGTCAATTCCTGGCCCGCGAGCTGGGCTTCATGCCACGGCTCCGGATCGCGCTGGCACTCGGCCGCATCGCCCATGAGAGCCTGCTCCGCACCCTCAACGCATCCCTCAAGGCCCATCCGTTCGGGCACGGAACACGCCACACGCTCCCCGGTCTCGTTCTCTATGACAGCTATCACTGCTCCCGCTACAACACCAATACCCGCCGCCTCACGGAAGCCACCTTCGCAAAGGTGCTGCAGAATATCCGAATCGAGCTGGACGCCCTGCCTGCCTGATCCACCGCCCTCAGTGCAGGACCGGGAGCATATAGGTGACGACGCGTTCGATCTCGCGCACGGTCTGCTGGGTCGCCCGGCCGATGAGATCCAGCTTGCGCACCACGGCGATCCGGTCGCGCACGGATTCGAGCTCCCGCCGACCGAGCAGATCCTCGAACAGATTGCACGAATCCACCAGGCAGATCAGTGCGATGTCCCGTGGGTCGGGAATCTCCTCACTGAACAGGACCGCCATAATGCGAAGCTTGACCTCGCGCTCCTCCTTGTTATCGATCAGCGGATAGCGACGCATCTCGAACATCCACAAAAACCGTTTTTCCTCCTGCCGGAGCACACCCCGCTCCACCAGCCGTGCCAGTGCGGCGTCCTGGGTCTGCCCCGGCTCGCTGGCCAGCAGCTGGATCCAGTTCTCGGCCGACGGAAAGGAATCAGAATCGGTCAGACTGGCCAGCGGCCCGTCCAGCAATGGCTCGCCGGTGGGGCTGGGGTCGGAGAGCCAGATCTTGTCGGGATCGGAATCAATCCGGTTGTGTAGCGCAAGATCCATCAGCACGGCCCCGGAAAGGGCAAAATCGAGCGTGCGCTGGGGCACCGGCAACATCGTGCCGTCTTCATCATCAAGAATCAGGAGCAGCAGCTCCTCCGCCAAGGTCAGCATGCTATCTTCTCCTCCGAGATGCCGCGACCGAAGTCACCCCCGGCGGGCGGCGGGATCAGTTGATGCGGCGGGCCACGAATTTCCCGGACGCATCGACATCATGGCGGTTGTACAGCCCCGCCACATCGCCATTGGCGTCAAAATCGTGGCTCCCGGCGGCCCCCTCATAATTCACATCCTTGCCGGCACGGATCAGCTGCACGGCCTTGGCAAAATCCCCCGGGCCGACCACCTCGCCAGGTCCCGAGGCGACCGCCCGGAGCGAGCGAGCGATCTTGTCGCGATCCGCCGAGCCCGCATGTTCGATGGCAAGACCCAGCAGGATCGTGGCATCGTAGCCCTGGGCCACATAGGGCGAACGCGGATCACTGTCCTTGTCCCGCTCCTTGTGTGCTGTGGCAAACGTCTGGAACGCCTTGCCTTCCTCGTCGGAAGCACTCGCGGTGAACACCGCCTTGCCCTGCAGCGCCTCCACCCCGATCTCCGTGATGACGGATTGGTCGACCATGCCGTCCGCCCCGAGGAATTTCTCGAAAAAGTCGTTCTCCAGGCTCTGGCGGAGGATGGTGATGCCGCTGCCGTCGTAATAGGCGAACAGCACCAGGGCCTGGACATCCCCCCGGGCGAGGGTTGCAAGCTCCGACCGGTAGGAGGGCTTGTTCGGCTCATGGGACTCGTCGGAAATGATCATACCGCCCAGCGCGGTGAAGGAATCGCGAAACACCGTGGCAAGGCCGGAATTGTAGTCGTCATTGGCGTAGGTCATCGCCACCCGGTCATAGCCGAGCTCGCGGGCCAGTTTCGCCAGTTCCACGCCCTGATAGGCGTCGGACGGTGCGGTTCGGTAGACGAGATCTTTGTCATCGAGATCGGTGATCGTCGGAGATGTGGCCGAAGGCGAAACCGACACCACGCCGGCACCGATGGTCACCGCCTGCACGGCGCCGATCGTTCCCCCGGAGCAGATCCCGCCGACAATCGCCGTCACCCGATCGACATTGACCAGTTTGTTGGCCGCATCGACCGCCGCTTTGGCATCACATTGGCTGTCGGCGATGACCAGTTCGACCGGCTCCCCGAGCACGCCGCCTGCGGCATTGATCTCCTCGACCGCATGCTCCTCACCGCCAACGATCTTGGCGACGAGTTCCGGAATCGGGCCGGTGATCGCGGAAAGAGAGCCGAGCCTGATCTCGGCCAGAGCGGAATGGGAAGCAAGTCCCACCAGCAGCAAGAACGCCGATCCTGCAAACAACCTGATAATGTGCATTCGATATCCCCTTTTGGTTCACAAGCGGTCGACGAGAAACGATGGTCGTATCGCGCCCGCAACATCTTCCTCGTGGATCACCCTACCGGCAAAGCCCACCGCCAACAAACCTCGCTATGCGCGTCCGCGGATCCTGCCCGCCGGAAGCGCAAAACCTTTCCCGACAGCCGGGCTCCGATCCAGGTCGGAGCCGCCCGCTCTAGGGGCTTTGCGGGTGAGAATCGCCGCTGTCCACTCTGGACAGGCTGCCCTCATACCGCCAGCCGGCAGAACATGCACTGCAGTACCAGCCGGGCCCGCAGCTGCTGCCAGCGGCAGATTCGGCGACCAGCCCGCCCCCGGCGGTCTTCGCCGGCCGGGCCGCAGCTGTCACATGCTCGACAGCTCTGCCGGTGCTGTCCGCAGTCATGCGGGTGAGCTCGGGAAGCACAGCGGAAATCGCCCTGGACCCGGCCTGGCTAGCCTCAATCGGGGTACCCACGACCTGGGCGAAGCCCGGACCGGCCCCGAGCACCGCAACGGCGAGTGCCGCAGCTGAAAGATATCTGATCATGTTCATCGCATTTCTCCTCGCCCGCCTCCGGGCGGGCATGCAACTGGTAATAGGGTATCCACCCGCACCGGCAATGCCAATGCTTTTGTATGCCATCACGACATCGGGCATTCCTGGCGGACCTTGCCAGCCGGGACCGGAAGGAGACCGGTTGCGGCAAAGATTCCCCCCGTCGTGCTGTGCAGATACCCGGCCGCGTCCTTCCGTCGGAAATCACATGGGGTCGGGCATGCGGAAGGCACCGGACGCTCCGCCTGCGCCCGTAGAGGACATGGGCAAAGAAGGTGGTTTTGCAGGGTTTGGGGAAGGATGCCCGGGAGGGGGCCGCTTGCTTCCTGCCCTTGCCCGGCCGTTTTCGACATTGTCCACCCGTCTGGGGAAGGGCCGGATGTGTTTGGGGATTTGGATTGGGGTATGCTCCCCTCCCCGGGGAGGTGCGCATGCTGGCCAGAACCCTTGAATCCCAACTGCGCGACCTGCTCGGCGACCGGTTTGCCGTCACCGGATCCGAGATCGAACGTCACAGCCATGATGAGGCGCACAGCCCGCCGGCCAGCCCGGACGCGGTCGCCTTCCCCGAGAGCCCCGAGGAGGTGGTGGAGATCGTCCGCCATTGCGGGGAGCATCGCTGCCCGATCACCCCCTTTGGAGCCGGAACCTCGCTCGAAGGCCATGTGATTCCCGCCCGGGGCGGGGTCTCCCTCGACATGACCCGGATGAATTCGATCCTTGCCGTGCACCCCGAGGACCTGGATGCCGTCGTCCAGCCCGGGGTCACCCGCCTGCAGCTCGACGCGCATCTGCGCGATACCGGATTGTTCTTCCCGGTCGATCCGGGTGCCGACGCCACCCTCGGAGGGATGGCCGCGACCCGCGCCTCCGGCACCAACGCCGTGCGCTACGGAACCATGCGCGAGAACGTGCTGGCTCTGGAAGCGATCCTCGCCGACGGCCGCCGGATACGGGTCGGCAGCCGGGCGCGAAAATCATCCTCCGGCTACGATCTCCGCAGCCTGCTGCTGGGCTCGGAAGGCACGCTCGGGATCATCACCGAACTGACCCTCCGCCTGCACGGCCGGCCGGCCGAGACCGCCGCCGGGATCTGCACGTTCGAATCGCTCGAAGGAGCCGTCGAGACGGTCATCCTGACCATCCAGTCCGGCATTCCGGTCTCCCGGATCGAACTTCTCGACGAGGTGCAGATGCGGGGAATGAACCTGCACAGCGGCCTCTCCTATCAGGAATCCCCCACTCTGTTCCTGGAATTCGGCGGCACCCGCGCCGAGGTGGAGGACCAGTCGAAACGCTTCGGAGAGATCGCGGAAGCCTGCGGCGGAGGCGGGTTCGAATGGGCGACCGCGGTCGAGGACCGCAACCGCCTCTGGCGCGCGAGGCATGATGCCTATTACGCCGCCAAGGCGCTCCGCCCCGGAGCCGAGGGCTATGTGACCGACATCTGCGTTCCGATCTCGCGCCTTGCCGAGTGCATTCTCGAGACCCGGAAAGACCTGGATGGCAGCGACCTGCCGGCCCCGCTGGTCGGGCATGCCGGTGACGGAAACTTCCACCTGTCGATTCTGATTGATCCCAACAGCCCGGAGGAGACCGCAGAAGCGAGCCGGATCGCCGACCGGCTCGCAGCCCGGGCCCTGGCGATGGAGGGCACCGTCACCGGCGAGCACGGGGTCGGTTCCGGCAAGATCAAACACATGCAGGCCGAACATGGCGAAGCCTGGCAGGTGATGGCGGAAATCAAGCACACCCTCGACCCGAACGGGATCCTGAATCCCGGCAAGATCGTGCCCGCGGCATGAAAAACGCATCGGGCCCGGACCCCTTCCGCCGACCTCCGGCGGAGCGATGCCCCTTGCGGCTGTCCGGCAGCGGGCTTACACCACAGCATCCGGCGCCGGTAGCTCAGTTGGATCAGAGCACCAGACTACGAATCTGGGGGTCGGGGGTTCGAGTCCTCCCCGGCGCGCCACCCACCCTTTCCACCGCGTGCCGACTTGCGATGCGCGCCTGCCGCCCGTAGACGGCACCCAAGCGGACAGAACGGAGGCGGAGTGCCATGTATCGAGTCTGGGGGTTTATTACCGAGTATTCGGTCCTTTTGCTGTTCGGCGCCGCCGCCGCCCTGCTCTGGGCCAATCTCGACTTCCACTCCTATCACCACCTCGTCGACTACCCGCTGCTGGTCAATGACTATGTCGGCAAAGTGCATGACGGGGAGCGTGTTCTGACGGTCCACTTCCTGATCAACGACATGGCGATGGCGCTGTTCTTTGCGATCGCCGGCAAGGAGGTGTGGGAGGCAGTGATCCTGGAGGGCGGCAGCATGCGCGGACGGCGCGCGCTGACTCCGCTGGTCGCCACCGTCGGCGGCATGATCGGGCCGGCCGGACTCTACCTGCTGGGCGCCTATGCCCTCGGCAAGATGGCCATCCTCGGCAATGGCTGGGCCATCCCGACGGCAACCGATATCGCATTTTCCTATCTGATCGGGCGGACGGTATTCGGCCCCAAGCACCCGGCGGTCCGGTTCCTGCTCCTGCTCGCCATCGCCGATGATGCGATCGGACTTCTCATCATCGCCATTTTCTATCCGCAGGGCGAAATCATTCCCGAATGGCTGCTGCTGTCGGCCGGGGCCGCCTTCGTCTCCTGGCTGCTTTTCAACCGCCTCCCCCGCCGCCTCGATCGCGGTGACCCGAGTCGGCGGTTCTCCTCCTTCGCGCGGGAAAAGATTGGTTTCTGGCCCTATGCCGTCGCCGGATGCCTGAGCTGGTACGGGTTCCAGCAGGCCGGCCTGCACCCGGTGCTCGGCCTGCTGCCGATCATTCCGGCCATTCCGCATTCCGACATCTCCTTCGGGATGTTCTCGGAGGCCAAGCAGCATCTGAGCAATGACCTGCTCACCCGGATCGAGCATTCCCTCAAGGTGCCGGTCGATATCGTGCTGCTGTTCTTCGGCCTGGCCAATGCCGGCGTGGAATTCTCATCCGTCGGCGACGCCACCTGGCTGGTGTTGCTCGGTCTCCTGATCGGCAAGCCCCTGGGCGTCTGGGCCTGCGGCATGTTCGCCGTCCGGGTGCTCAAATTCGGCCTGGACGACAGTATGGACGGGCACAGCCTCTTCCTCGTCGGGGCGATCGCCGGCATCGGCTTCACCGTCGCACTGTTCGTGGCCGCGGTGGCCTTCCCGGCAGGACTGACGCAGGACGCCGCAAAGATGGGGGCACTGCTCAGTTTCGCGATGGCCGGGATCGCGATCGTTCTCGGTCGGATGCTCAAAATCAAGCGCATCCGGTAGCACCCCGTCAATCCCCGACCGCGATGCCCTCGCGCCGGGGGTCGGCGGCACCGTGCAGCGTCCCGCCGGTCCGCTCGATTCCGTGCAGACCGCTGGTCAGTCCGCGAATCAGGATGTCATGCCCGAGCGCCGCGAGCGGTACCTGCAGCGCCTCGGCTCCCGCACCCTCCTCGATCTCGGTCCTGCCGTTGCGGTTGACCACATGCGGGAGATGGATCGCCGCCCGCATGTCGAGGCCCCAATCCAGCACCGCGACCAGGGTCTTTGCGACATAACCGATGATCCGGCTGCCCCCGGGGGAGCCGATGACGAGACGGAGCGATCCGGATTCATCCAACACCAGAGTCGGTGACATCGAGCTTCGCGGGCGCTTGCCCGCCTGCACCCGATTGGCGACCGCCCAGCCCTCCTTTTCCGGAGCGAAGGAAAAATCGGTCAGCTGGTTGTTGAGAAGAAACCCCCGGACCATCAGCTGCGAACCGAAAGCCCCCTCGATGGAGGTCGTCATGGATACCGCGTTGCCGCGGGAATCAACCACGGAAAGATGGCTCGTTCCGGCCCGCCCCTCACCGCGGTCGGATCCCGTCGCTTCCGGCGGCGCCCCGGGAGGGAGACCGGGGGAGACCGGAGTCTCGAGAGCCGAGCCGGCCGGGATCCGTCCGGCCCGACCGGCCAGGTAGTCGCGGTCCAGCAGACCGTCGGTCGGGACCCCGACGAAATCGGAATCGGCCATGTAGAGGTTGCGGTCCGCGAAGGCCAGTTTCGATGCCTCCAGAAAAACATGCCAGCTCCGGGGATTTTCAGGACCGAGAGCCGCCAGATCGTGATGCTCGATCATTCCGAGAATTCCGCCCACGGTCAGCCCGCCCGAACTCGGCGGCCCCATGCCGCAGACCCGCCACTGCCGGTAGCGGTGGCATACGGGATCCCGCCGGATGGCGTGATAGGCCGCAAGATCGACCCTCGAAAGGAGGCCGGGATTCCCCGGTGCGGTCTGTACCGCCCGGACGATGTCACGGGCAATGTCCCCTTCATAGAAGGCGGCCGCTCCCTGCTCCGCGATTCTCTCGAGCGTGTCGGCAAAAGCGGGATTGGTCTTCCGCTCCCCCTCTTCCAACGGCTCGCCGCCCGGGAAGAAATAGGCCTCCGCCTCGGGAAAACTCCGCAGAAACTGCCCCCGGGGGCCCGCCAGCAGACCGGCAAGCCTCCGGCCGACCACAAAGCCCTCCCGTGCCAGGCGGGTCGCGGGGCTGAAAAGATCCGCCCAGGGAAGTCTGCCGTGATCCGCATGTGCGCGTGCCATCAGTGCCATCACCCCGGGAACGCCGACGGCGCGCCCGCCGACGACCGCGCGGATGAATTCCATCGGCTGCCCGGCAGAGTCGAGAAACAGCTCCGGGGTCGCCATCCGGGGGGCGGTCTCCCGCCCGTCATAGGCGATCACCTCCGCCGAATCCGAATCATAATGCAGCAGGAACGCACCCCCGCCGATGCCGGAACTCTGCGGCTCGACCAGATTCAGCACCAGCTGAGCCGCGATGGCGGCATCCACCGCACTGCCTCCCCGCCGGAGCATCTCCAGCCCCGCCCGGGCCGCCTCCGGGTGGGCGGCCGCCACCATCTGGCGGGAGGCGGTCACCAGACCGCGTCCGTCCTCGCCCCGGACGGGCAGGGAATCTCCGCCCCAGATGCCGGCGGTCACCAGCAGAAGCGACAGGGATCGAACAAGCCCCTTCACGGCCGAACTCCGGACATTGCACCCTCTCTCCCTGCATCCCCTGGGCCACGGTACCATGCCCGGGCCCGACCAGCCGTATCCATCCGGTCACAGAGACCCAACGACCCGGAAAAACCCTTTACCTGCAAGGTTTTTCGTATTTTCGCGGAAGCCGCAAACCCCCCACAGACCGTACCGGCACTTGACAACCCCCCGTCCATGCATTAGTCAATCATCCTGATGGGGTATTGCCCCCAATCACCGGGGCGGCCGGATAAACTTCCAGGTGCCGCAATCCGGGCAAGGAGTGAGACCATGGTGATGCCAATGACCTTCGGGATGGGGATGTCGAATGCCGTCCCCGATGTCTGCAAGACACCTCCCTTCGCGATTCCAGCGCCGTTTCCAAATCTCGGCAACAATGCCATGTCGGTTCCGGGCTATTTCACGATCATGATCAACTGCATGCCGGAGCTGAACATGGCCAGCATGTATGCGGTCACGAATGGCGATGAAGCCGGTGCCATGGGCGGCGTCGTCAGCGGCATCATCGCTGGCCCCGGCCGGCCGATGATGGGGTCCACCTGCTATTTCGTCGGCGGCATGCCGTCCTGGAGACTGACGGCCCCCACCATCCACAACATGATGAACGCCCCGGGGATCAGCGCGGTTCCGAGCCAGACCGTCAAGATGGTCCTCCGCTGACCTAGCCGCAGAGACCCCGGCAAACCCCTCAATCGAACAGAAACGTACGGGCCCGCAGGCGCGCCTCGCGGGCCGTGCTTGAGATCCACGTTCCCGTACGCTGGAGCAGCGTGCCTTCGATCTGGTCATCCACAGTCGTCGCCCGACGGATATCGGTGCCGACCTGCGCGACCCGGGTGCGGACCGTCTCGGTGCGTGTCTCCTCGACCGCATGCCGGTTCCGGGTGCTGGTAAGGAAATCCTCGGCAACCACATGAACCGCATTGGCGGAGATTCCGACCCTCGGTGCCTCGATCGTGAGCGGCCCGCCGAAGGCGAGCTTGGCGGGGGCCTCCGCATTCTGCCGCTCGATCACGGACAGGATCCAGCGCATGTCGCCCTCCTGGGCCCAGACCAAAACCCGGTCGCCCGCGACCGGTTGAAGAAGACAGGAGGTCGCGAGGCGGGCCGTGTGCCCGCCGGCAAGGGTGCCCACAGTTCCCGACCAGGCCTCCACGGTGGATTCGTGCAGACCGGATTTTCCGGAGGCGGATTCATCCTGCTGTCCGGCCAGCATCCGCTCGAGCACGGAAGCTGCCGCATCCTCCCTTGGGGGCTCCTCCGGTGCGGCGGCGGTATCCCTCTTCGCGTTCACCGCCGGTGCCTCCCGTGCCACACCTCATCCATGATCCGCCTTCCGGTTACTTCTGCTGCTGGTCCCGCTGCCGCTTGATCGACTCGAGAATCTGCTCGAGGGAAACCCCGGACGGCTTCATGGCATCGGCAATCTCCACCAGTCCGAGGGACCGCCAGCCTGACAGCATCCGCAACACCGGCAGGGCCGGTGAGTGGCGGTCCTGCTGGCTCATCAGTTCGGCGGCACGCTCGACGAGATCCCAGGCATCGCCATCCGGAAGACGCCCGCCTCCTCCGGGTCCGGCGGCACCTCCCGCGCCATCCTCGACGCCTGCCTCCCCGCCATCGGAACTGATCAGCTTGCCCAGTGCCGTCCATGCCTGCCGGCTGCTCGGAAGCTCGCCCCCGAAGGCCGGTGTCAGCCGCTCCGACCAGACATCGAACACCCCCTTCAGTTGCTCCGCGATCGCCTGACGCTCGGAAATTTCCGGGCGGACTCCCCATCCGACCGAAATGACCATGTCCGGGACGAGGTTGAGAAGCTTGCCGAAGGGGGCCACACGCTCGCCCAGATCCCCATCATCGGGATCGGCACGCGGATAGATCCCCGTATTGGCATCCGGCCAGGTTTCCGCGACCGTCACCAGTTCCTCCAGTGCCTCAGCGAAGCCGGCCAGCCCCTCTTCGCGCCATCGGGACTCGATGTAGATCACCAGAATCCGGAGATCCTTGCTCCGTTGCAGGAGCGACTTGGCTTCCTCGATCAGGTCCTCGAATTTCGGGGTATCCCCGGAGACCACCTCCGCATCCACCACCGAACCGCCGGTACCGGCCCGGGCGGCTTCCAGTTTCTGATCCAGACTCAGAAAAGATGGATCCCACCGCAGATCCGATCCGCAAGGATCCTCCCCCGGAATGGGTTCCAACAAAAATGCCATATCCGCCATGCTTTAACCTCCTCTTGCTACCTAACCCCTAACCGGGGCGAAGTGCCTCCTGTGAATATTCAGAGAAATCCGGCATTGTCATCGGTGCTCCTCCCGCGTCGCTGACCTGGGCCGTCACCCGAAGCATGTCCGGCATGCCTTCCGAGTCAACAACCGGAATCTCAAACGCCAGAGCCCCCCCCGTAAGCTCGGCGAACACCCGCAGAAACGAGCCGTTCCCCTCCGCTGTCACGCTATGAACAAAACCCTCATTGTCCTGGTGGTCGACAAAGCGGTACTGGGAATTCTTTGCCAGCTGAATCCGGATCTCAATGGGAGCACCATACCGCCAGGTGTAGATGCCGTCCTCATCGACCTCCGCACCGATGATTTCGTAGCTGATCACGTTCTCGGCCAGTTTTTCCTCGCTCGGCCGCGCGCGCCACTCGATCTCGAACCGGACGGTGGCTCCCCCGCTCTCGCTGTAGGTCCAGAATTTGGCGAATTCCGCCAGGGTAAGCGCAAACGAATCCTCGAGATCGACCAGCTCCTCATGCGCCGAATCGAGCCGCTGCACGAAATCACTCATCGTCGACACCGGCACTTCCGTCGCCTCCGGATCTTGGGCAAACGGCCACAGCCAGGCCAGGTTCCGGGCAAAGAATTCCCGCACCTCGTCATACGATACCCGCGAGTCGGCGGTCAGGCGAACCTTGCAGATATTGTCCAGCTCGAGGCGGAAACGCGACAAGGCCCGGGCGATGTAGTCATCGCGGCTTCCGGAGAGTGATGGCCGCGGGGCATTGCAGACCTCCAGCGGATCATCCACATAGGCCTGGACCATTCCTTCCAGTGCCGACAGGGCCGAATCCGCGTCGCCACGCCCGAAACCCGCAAGGTCCCGGCCGATCGCCGCCCACTCCTCCGTCGCCCGGTCGCCGCCGGACTCCGCGGCCTCCACGAAGGGCTCCGCATATTGCTCGTAGATCCGCCGCAGACGCGCAGTTCCGCGATCCAGGCGGCGCGTAAGCGCGGCACGATCGGCTGTGGGGTCCGGAAACACCCCCAAGGGGTCCTCCTCGTAGAGCACCTCCGCACTTGCGGCCAGAACGTTTTCGGCAATCCGCCCGCGCACCGCCAGCACCCGGTCGGCCTCGGCCCGGGCCTCGCGCTCGCGCAGCCAGGCCTCGATATCCGCCAGATCGACAAGTGCCGGCGCCGACCGTGTCAGCCGCAACACCTGTTCGGCCGGCGTGCCGGACGGGTTTCGCGTCCGGAGTGCCAGTTCCACACTGGCCGCCACCCCGATCACAAGCTCGCTGGCGATTTCCCGGACAAGGTTCTGGCCGACACCGGGCGGCAGTTCGGCAGGGACATCCGATGCGAACCGGTCGAAAACCTGCAATTTGCGACGCGTCTCCGCGACCGCACCGACATCCAGAGTCACCGGCCCTGCCAGATACAGCGGGGACTCCTTGGGAAGATCGGCAAAGCCGGCACTCTCCACCCGGTCGAGGAAGGACAACCACGCCTCCGCCGGCCGCGAGAGCAGAAGCGAAGGTCCGCTCCCGGAGCCACTGCGCGTCATCAGCGGCCCGATCTCCGGCCGGATCATGAATTGGGGGGCTTCGCGGGCCTCGATGCGGATTGCAGCGACCGCCGCCTTCCCGGAAAGCGCATTCGTTTCCCCCAGAATCGAGAGAGCCAGGGCCCGGCCGAGAATCTGCACCTCGAAGACGATATCGGGACGGTCCTTGGCTTCGGTCAGCCATTGCTGTGACGGATCCTGCAATGCCGTGCGAAGATCAAGAAGTGCGGCATGCTGTTCGCGCCAGTTGGCGCTGCGGTCGATGGCCCGCCGCGCGGCAGAAGCAACCGGTCCGTTGGTGTAGACCGAATCCGCCCAGCGCTGCATCGTCTGGACGAAATTCGCCCCCGCCAGGGTCGACAGGGCATCAGGATCCAGGCCCCCCTGGGCCGCGGCCGGAGGCTTGACGCCGGTTTGCACCAGCGCGAGATCGGTTCCTTCCGCCCAGGAACTCCGGTCCCCGCCGAAGGCATCGACAAACAGCCGCCGCATATCGACCTCGCGGGGATCGTCTTCCAGCCCCTCCCAAGCCGCGATCCATTCATCCACCCGGCGGGCACTGCTCAGCCATTGTGACGGATCATCGGTCGCTTCGAGAGACTTGCGGGCTTCGCGGTCCAGCGCGGCCGCCAGCGGGCGCAGGACATAGGCCACCAGGAAGGCCGCACCCAGATTTTCCGGGGCCGAAAAATTCGGGGCCAGGGGGGCCAGCGGCACCAACGGGGAGAAGGAGGAAAATTCCGCCAGACGTGCACTCAACCCGGCAAGCCGCCGCATCCGGGCGGCGCTGGGGACCGTGTCAATGCCCTGTGCCGTCCACGGCACGGTCGCCTCGCGGTAGGCGGTATCCACGGTCGAACGCAGTTCCTGGGTCTTCTCGTAACTGCTGATCCCCGCCAGCAAGGTGAGTGCCACCCCCATCACGAGCACCGCGGTGGCGACCCATGTCGCGATCCCGGGTGCGGTCGAGGGCCGGGTACGTTCGAGGGTCTGCGCCACCGCCGCGCGGAGTCCGGCCCCCCCGAAGCAAAGCGAGGCGACGTCAATGGAGCCGGGGGCCGCGGCCAGGGCCCGGTCGAGAGAAGTCGGCAATTCGCGGGACTGCGCCAGAGCCAGTTCCTTGAGCCCGGATCGGGACCCCCCATCCAGCCACACCCGCACCACATCGCCGGCGAGTTGCGTGCAGAGCGTGGTACCGTCCCGGTTCTGCGGCTCGACAATGCTCCGGGCGGCGATTGTCCCGGCACTGGGCAGCACAAAATGGAGCGCGACGCGCATGCCGGTGAGCCGCGCAAAGGCCGAGGACCGGGCAAGAGTCTCCGGCGGAACCCCCTCGGAAGCGACCAGCACCGCAACGCCATCGGTCGGTCGGCGCCAGGGCAGGACCGCGGCAAGGCGCCGCAGCGCGTGGGTTTCGGCCTGCGACACATCGATCAGAATCATGTCGGCATCGGCGGCAATCCCGATCACGCCGACACCCGGCGGGGTCAGGCCGAGGCCGCGGCAAAGATCGGCACCGCCCTCGCCGGCCAGCACAACGACGCTCAGCGCGTCCGGCCCGGCCAGCCGCCGCGCCTGCGCCAGCGCACTTCGCAAACCGATCTTGCGCGACGGGTCCCAGCTGGTCGCCACCGCAGGTGCCGCCGACAGCTGCGCCTCGCGCCGCTCCGCTGATTTCTCCTTCGCCGTCTCGCCACCCACCCGGAAAAGCCAGAGCAGGCCCTTGCCCAGCAAGATGAGAAGTTTGACCAGCAGGAAGAGCGCGACCAGAAAGAGAATGAGGCCGACAACAATCAGGACAATCAGCAGGACGATCTCGAAGGTACCGCCCGACAGCAACTGGACGACAAACTCGCCCGCTCTTGCAAATACGCCTGCCATGGCGCTATCCGTTAATTTTCGCTGCTGCCGTCGTCCGTTCCGGCATCAAGAGCTGGAAGGCCGGACGGGCCTACGCTGCGCTCGAGTGGCTCCCGCTCGCCACCCTGGCCATCCACCGAAAGCCCGGCGGAGATCCGGCTGGCAATCCGCTCGGCATCGGCAAGGGAGCTCTGCGGCAAGGTCAGCCAGAGTGCAAAACCGCTGACCAGCCAGATGACCACCCCGATCACCGCAAGCGGAATCGGTGCCATGCCGGAGCGGGTCGGGCGGACGTCAGAGACCAATCCCGAGTCAATCTGCCGCGTGCCGCCGACGGCCTCGCCCAGCGACGCCATCAGCGAAGTCAGACCGACCGAGTCACCGCGCAGCGAACCCTCGAAGCCAGAGCGGAACACCGCCAGGTAAAGCGGTGCCAGATAGGCATGCTCGCTTTCCTCGCCGCCGCCCACCGCCGCACCTGTCGCCCCGAAAGCCGTGGCCCGGGCCCGGTTGACGATCTCTTGTCCGGCCAGGGCCGAACCATATAATTCAAATTCCAGCAGCCGCTCCCGCCACCGATGCAGGCCACCGGCCGGATGGTGCAGCATGCGCTCATCGGCAAGTCCGACCAACGCATAGGCAACCGCGCGGGAAGCGGTCTGGTCGCCGCGCACCGCCGCCGGCAGGGCCCGAATGGAACTGTCCACCCCCTGGGCCAGACGCCGGCGTGCCGCATCCATCGAGGTGGCCGATTCCGGACTGTCGCCCGCATCAAGCAGCTGTGCCGCCAGATCCTCGACCTCCTTGTCAAGAAGATCGAGAAACGGAACGGCCGCAATCGCAATCGAATAGCCGAGGCTCACCCGGCACCTCCCGGCCTAAGCCGACCGGCCGCCCCAGCCCGGAGGAGAACCTCCCCCGGAGCCGGGAGCCGGCAGGGCGGGCGGAGGAGAAGCAGGCGGCAGGGCTTGCCGGGGAGGAGGACCGGAGGGTGACATCGCCGGAGCCCCGCCCATGTTCTCCGGCAGGAGTATGGAGAAATACGTGTTCACAGGCGGCGGCGTCTTGGCGGCAAGGGCGATGGTCGGCGCCCCGCCCCGCCAGGAAGGGTCGTTCTCTACATAGTAGAGAGCCAGCAACGGTCCGCTGGAGACCCCGATCCGGGGGTCGCGCTCCACGGGCTGGCGCGCACAGCCGGCGACCCGCCGGGTCAGTGCCTCCTGAATTCGCTCCGGCCCCGCCAGGGCCGCGCCCTCGAACCAGGAGCGACCGGCGATGAGGTCGGCCGGACGCGACGCCTCGATCGCGAGCAGAACCGTGTCCGCGGGCATCCCCTCGACCTTCAGTATCCCGCTGTTGTCCAGGTCGCGGAACGCGGCGGTGCGGAACGGCAGGCCGATACCGGAAGCCGCTGACTCCGCTGCATACAGTAGCCGACGTATCGATCCACGCTGGTCGGCCGGTTCCCAGGCGGCGCCGAGCGGCTCGAAAATCCCGGCCGCGCTGCGGACCCCGAGCGCCAGGCGCAGCGCCTCAATTCCGAGTCGGCCGGGAGCGACCGCGGGAGCGGCCAGCAAGGCTTCCATCACCCCGACCCCCTGCGCGAGGGCCGCCGCGACCAGGCCCAGCACCCGGGCCGCCGGCCGGTCCTCGGCACCCGGCATCCGCAAGGTGGTCATGAAACCGGCAGCGGCGGCGGCGAGCGAACCGAGTTGGCGGTTGAGCTCGACGCGCATGGGATGGTCGGGACCCACCAGGATCGCCGGCGGTGACCAGTCGCGCACGCCGTTCCAGACGCCGGCATTGAACACCAGTCGGGCCACCGGCAGGGAGGATTCCGCCGGAGCCCCTCCGCTCGGACGCAACAGGACATCCGAGCCATCCGGCTCCCGGAGGATGTTGTATTCGACCTGTGCTCCGGGCTGGCCCGCCTCCAGACTCTGGGCCAGCGAATCGCCCCGGAAAGGCGTGCCGTCGGGAAAGATGCCGGTGCAGGAGACCCGAAGCTCGTTGGATGCCAGCGCCGTCTCATCCATGCTGTCCGACAGGAACCCCCAGGGCCACGGATCGGCCACCAGCCCCGCGACATGCGAAAGACTCGCGGACCGGTCGTCGCCGCGCTCGAAATGCGAGGGCTCAAGAATCATCCCCTCCCGCCACGCAATCGCGTCAGGAATTGCTGGAATACGCATCGCGTCACTCCCCTCCCAAAATACCTTGCAGCTGTTCATACAGGCTTTCGACCAGGCTTTCGGCCGGATCCACAACGGAGTCCCAAACATTTTCTGCGACCGACGGCTCTTCCGACGGCTCTCCGCCTTGGGGCTCGCAGCCGTCATCACCCAACAGGACCCGCACGTCGCCATCAAGCTCGAGCCGGATGGGCGGGGTTTCCTTGCGGGTGTTGCAGAACAGCACGCCGGCTACATCCTCGTCGATCTCGATCTTGTCGGGGCCGACATCGACCCCTGGAACAACCTCCCAGTCATTGTAGAAGCCTTCCGGATGCGCGTTCCGAAAAGCGGTCCCATCCGCGCCGAACCAGGCGGCAGGCTTGATCCGCATCAGCTCCGGCACCAGATCCACATCCGTTACCCGCACCAGTGCCACCTGTGCCGGCCAGTTCTGGTTTTCCTCTTCCTGCATGGCGAAGAAAATCGTATCGATGCGCAAGGGTCGTTCCGGGCTCGTGGAACTCTCGCTGCCCCCGCCACAGCCAGCCACAGCCAGGCAAGCTGCCAAGGCCACCATCGGACAGCAAAAGCGGTAGTTCCGCTCACGCACCATCACCCCGTACCTCGAAGCCGTCATCCTTGCGGACGACGACCGCATTGCCCGGAGCCCGGCCTTCCCCGAGTTGCGCCAGCACATAATCGGCCACCGCCGGCCGGATCGAGCGGGCAATGACCCCATCCAGGAATCGGGCCCCCTGAGGGGTCGACTTGACCCGATCCGCCAGCCAGCCCCGTACCTCGTCATCGAAGATGAGCGAGCTGCGGTGCGACGATTTATAGGTATCGGACATGCGGTCGAGACGCATGCCGGCGATCTCCGCCAGCGTGTCCTCGCCGAGCGGCCAGTAGGGAACCAGCTGCAGTCGGCCGATGAAGGCGGCCGGGAAATCCTTGGCCAGAGCCCGGCTCAGATCCTGGTGGAAATCGTCCTCGAGCGGCGGCGGGTCGGCCATGACGGCCTTCTCCACCACCGTGTCTCCGGCATTCGAGGTCAGGATGATCATGGCGTTCGAGAAATCGGCCTCAATGCCCTCGGCATCCTCCATCCAGCCGCGATCCAGCACCTGGTAGAGCATCTCGATCACATCGCCATGCGCTTTTTCAATCTCGTCGAGCAGCACCACGGAATACGGAGTCCGGCGGATGCCTTCGGTCAGCACTCCCCCCTCCCCATAACCGACATAACCGGCCGGAGCGCCTTTCAGCCCGGAGACGGTGTGCGCCTCCTGGTATTCCGACATGTTGATGGTGAGAATTCGACCCCCGAACAGTATCTCGGCAAGCGCATGCGCGGTCTCCGTCTTGCCGACACCGGACGGGCCGCAAAACATCAGCGCCCCGACCGGACGGCGCCGGTCCGACAGCCCGGCGAGATAGGCCCGGGCCTGGGTGGCACACCGTGCGAGCGCGTCGTCCTGGCCCTTGACCCGCTCGGAGAGCGCCTGCTCGAGCTGGGTCGCCATCTTGCTCACATCCGAGAGCATGCCGCCGATCGGCACCCCGGTGAGATCCGACACCACCATCGCGACATCGTTCTCGACGACCTCGATCGTGCTGTTGCCGGCCTCTGCCGCGGCTGCATCTCCCTCTGCGGCGGCTGCGTCTCCCTCTGCCTCTCCGGCAGCCGGGACCGCGGCCCCGTTGCCCTTCCCGTGTGCCATCCGCGCCCGGGCGCAGGCCGAATCGAGCACCACGATCGCCTTGTCCGGCAGCTGCCGACCGACCATGTAGCGCCGCGACAGCTTGACGGCCGAGTCCAGCACATTCTCGCCGAATTGGACCGAGTGATGCTGCGCCAGATCCGGCGCAATATGCTCGACGACACGCAACGACTCCGCATCATCCGGTTCCTGGACGCGGGTCGAGGCAATGCGCCGGGCAAGACCGGGATCGGGTTCGATATAACGCCGCCACTCCCGCCACCCGCAAGTAGCAAGAACCCGCACGCTGCCCCCGGAGAGAACGCTCCGCAGCGCGTCCGCGCCCTGCCCCTGGTCGCCGAACAGAATATGCAGATCGTCGATATAGAGGATCATTCCCGCCGTTTCGATTTCCCGCACGATCGCCTGCAGCCTCTCCTCAAGCGCTCCGCGCACCATGGCGCCCGCACGCAGCGCCGGCAGATCCAGCGACCAGACCGGAGTATCGTGCAGAGCCTTCGGCACCGCATCCGTTCCCTTGGCGATCGCGTCGATAAAGCCGAGCGCGCAGGCCGTCTTGCCGACGCCCGCATCACCGACCACGGCCACAGAATTCTGCCGGCGGCGAAGCAGGATGGAGGAAATCGCCTGCATCTGGGTGTCAAAACCAATGGCCGAATCAACTTTCCCGTCCCGAGCCTCGGCAATCATGTCCTTGCCGTAGCGCGACAGCTCCGGAAATTGCTGGTCGGTCGCAGCGGCAATCGTGCCACCCTCGGCGACCGGTGACGGACGGCCCGCCGAGGCCGCAAGACTGGCAAGATCCAGACGGTCGAACCCCGGGAGCAGCGCGACCAGCCGCGGCCAGGACTCGCCACGGCGGGCGACGGTCTCGAAGAAGCGCACCGGCGATACGGAAGAATCCCCGTATTCGTCAAATGCCAGAGACCAGGACTCGCGCAGGAGATTGGCCAGGGAGCCGTCAAAAGAGGGCAGCTGGCCTCCCGGTGCGCGGGGTTCGGCAGCCGTCTGCTCGGCGAGGGCAGACTCGATCGCGGGTGAGTCCAGCCCGGCATTGTCGAGTGCCTTCATGACCCCCGGCCCTATGCCGCGGTCACGGAGCAGGGCCAGCAGGAAGAGCTCGATACTGATCGACACCCGCCCCTCGCGGGCGGCACTTTCGGCCGTCGCATGCAACACGCGACGGGCGTCCGGATCCAGATGTTCGAAGAGTTTGCGAAGATTCATTTTTTTTGACTTTCAAATTCCGACCTGGTGCGCGAAAAGGGGCGAGTGCCGCTGTCCTGTCGTCAGTTGCCAACCAGCCCCCTGCCCCTCTGCGGGGCAGGCGGGACAGAACTGACTATACAGGATTATGGAAATGCCTCTCTCTCCTGAAACCACAACAGATGCGTGCTTCGACCGCGCAAGCCACCCATCGGCAGCCACATCCCCCCGAACGACGGCTTTGAATACCGCCAACCCGTCGAGAGGAACCGGCCGTTCCTCAGGCGAAACAGAATCATAGCAACACAGACCGCTTTTGTCACAGCCACCGGGCGATCCTGCCTCCGGCCACCAGCCCGCCCCTCCGAAAGCCGCCTGTCGCCAGACCCTCCGGAACGGACCGCCGTGGCGGAGGGGGTCCGGCGGGGAGCAGACAGGAGCCGGAATCCCCGACGATGATTTGTGGAACCGGATGCAGAAATCCTGGAAAGCACACTTCAGATCTGCAGGGGCACCCGTACCGCTTCGGAGGGATTGCCGAGGACTGCGAGGCCGCCCAGCACGGTGCCGCCGTCAAACGCCGCCGGCGGCACGTTTCCGGGTTCGAGCCGCAAATACAACCGTGCCGCCGGTTGGGTCGATCCGATATAGGCGACCGCCAGCATGCGCAACGCACTCCGCCGCACCGGGTCCCGGGCCCATTGCAGCGCCTCCGGATTGTGACCGCCATTGATCTGAATCTCGATTCCGGCCGCAGGAACCCAGCATTGTGCTCCGAGGATGTTGCCGATCCGACGGCCCAGGCGGGCCGGGCGCAAGGTCAGCACCTTGGCTCCGGCAAATTCCGTGATCCGGACCGGAAGTTCGGTAAACGCGCGCATCACCGCCACGAGTCCGGACGCCGAGACCGGCCCCAGAAAGAGCGCACACAGGCCGACCGCGCCCAGCGGCTCGTGCCGCTCCGTGTCCGCGAGCACCCCCCCCTTCTGCGCCGCCAGCGGCGCCGATTTTCCGACCACGCTGGAGACCGCATTGAGTGCTTCGATGCGGCCGCCAGTAGCCAGCGCAAATTCGGCGTTGTTGCGGGCAAAGGCCGCTTCCAGCGCATGCATGAAGCGATCCCCGGTGCCGTCAAGCCAATAGCCAAGACCGCCCCCGTCGCGACGATCGTGGATGATCCGCTCGATATCCGCGGTCGGCAGCGGCGTACCGGTGGCCGCCAGTCCCGGCGCATTCAGCGTGAGCTCGATCCGGCCGCCATCAATGGCCACATCATCGATCTCCGAAGTGGGGAAATTGAGGGATGGTTTGGAACGGAACATGATCGACCGGGCACCGCCCGACGACCGGCGGAGCAGCCAGCGCAGCACGGCGAGGGCCGGCCAGATCCGCCATTTTGCCGGATTGAGCAACAGATCCTGAACCAGCGGATGGCTCATGGCCTCCGGGCTCGCATCCGACGGCTTGCCTCCGATCACCACGGCCGCCGCCGATGTCTGCCCGGCGGATGCCGCTACACGGCCACCCTCCGGTGCCCCCGGCGGGACCTCCGACCCTTTTTCCGCCGGTTCCGGATCAGGATCATGCACTTCGCTGGACAATGACTTCCTCTACGTGGTTGACCATGCGCTGACTTTCAAACAGCTCCTTGAGCACCCGCCGGATCACGGCCGTGCTCGTCGTCCGCACCCGATTCCTGTCCAAACCAATCAGCACTGCCATCCCGGGCTGTATATGGCCGCCACGCTGCACGGCCACCGGACGGAAACTCACCCGCCCGACAGCATCAATCCAGCCCACATTCTGGCCACCGGGAAACAGTTTGAGAAAATCGCGCAACCGGCCGCGGCGGCGGTTGGTGGCAGAGAGACTGCTCAGACTGCTCTGGAAATAGCCGGTCAGTGCCTCCATCGCCCGATACTCGTTCAGGGCCGGGTTGTAGGCACTGGGCACGCCGGCCAGCGTGCAACGCCAATTGCCCAGCCCCTCGGTCGGTTGCAATACGGAACGGACCTGGGCGCGCTGCGCGATATCGCGGTTGCTGGCCAGAACCTGCGGCGCGACGAGGAAGCGCTGGCGCCCGATCAGACTGAAATCCAGGCCCTGGAAATAGAGACTCACCTCGCCCCCCATCCGCGACACCGTGCGGCGTACGCCCCAGCGGATGTCGGTGTCCTGGATCTGGCCGAAGGCAACCACCGGATCAAGGCGGATGGGCGGCCCGCCCTCCGGCCCGTGCAGATCCACGCCCTCAACCGAATGACACTCCACGGTACGGTTGCGGAGCGAATCGGCCTGGACCGGATAGCTGAGTTTGTGGCCGCTGATATCGAACGGGGTCGCTGCGGTCGGCCACAGATTGATCACCGGCACCCGATTGGTGGTGATCAGATCCGGCGGCAGGGAAGGCGGCAGGGAGAGCCGAGTGCGGAAGCGAAGGTGGATTTCCGAGCCCGCCGGCAGATGCACTCCGGAAAACGAGACAAAGCGGAATTTTTCCGGGAACGCGATGAATTCGGTCATCAGCCGGTGCGCCTGGTGAACCGCCGGCCGCACCGGCAATGCCGCCTCGTCCTCGGTAAAGCCATGCATCTGGAGCCGGCTCCGCGGCACCCGCACCGGGCTACCATTGGGCGGGACCACCTCGATCCCTGCCAGCCCGTCCGTGAGCCCATCCATCAGGGTCGCGGCACTCAGCTCGTCATTGCCGAGACACAGCATCAGTCGATGCGGCGGCTCGCCGACCAGCTGGATCGCAAGACCGTCCGCCGCACCCCCCGTCGGTTCGAGACGGCGAAGGCGGAGCGCAAGCGGCGCAACCTCGACCGACATCGTGGAGGTGAAAAACACCGGCACCTGACCGCCGAGCTGGTGCTCGAAACGCGTGCCCCGAGGAACCAACTGTGCCTCGCTGCCCCCCCGCAATTCGGCCAGCGCCATGGAAGGCACCGGCTCGATCAGGTTGGGGGCCAGCATCGACAGCATGGTCATCGGCAACTCGGCCGCGGTGCCGTCGATCATCAGACGCAGGCGCGCGGCGAGAAAGGCCGAGCTCTCGATCACCCTCTCGACATGCGGATCCCGCGAGCGCCGCGATCCGATATCAAGCCGGCCCGCAATATCCGGAAAGGCTTCCGCAAAATCGCGCCCGTGGGTGCGCAGGGCCTCGAGCTCCGCGACATAGGCATCCAGGAGTTGCGCGTCGATCACCATGGCGGCCGCCGGTCCTGCCGGTCACTCACCGGCCCTCTCCACCAATCACCACGACATCCGCCCCCAGCCCGCCACCCCGCCGGGGGGCCAGAACACGGAGTTTGATCGTCCCGTCCGGAGTCTCGGCGAGGATCGCTTCGATCTCGAAGGCAAAATCGCGCACGCCCGGAACCGGAATGACCCGGACCTGCTCGACCCTGGGTTCGAAACGCTCGATCGCTTCGGCCACATGCTTGGCCACGTCCTCGCGGTCGCGTTCCGAACTGGGAGAGATCCCTGACAGGGAGGGCAACCCCCAATCGAGAATCCCGGGCAGGCGGTTTGAAAACCCGCGACGCGCACCGAGCAGGTCCGACAGATCCCGTACCAGGTCCGAGTAATCCGATTCCTCAGCAGAAGTGAACCGGGTGAACAGAGGAGTATGCATGGAAGCCCAGGCGAGCAGCTACCCGCGCAGTCTGTCCCGATCCGGCACCAATTGCAAGATCGCATCCGCAAGCGGGACATCCGGTGCTGTGAAGGGGCTTTGCCGGCCTTGATCTTTCCGCCGGAGCCGAGCCGGCATCCTCAGGCGGCCCCGGGATCCAGAGCCCGGCGTACGGTCGCCGCGATCCTGCCGGCATCGAGGCCGGCCCGCTGATACATCGCCGCGGGGCTGTCATGGTCGAGATGCACATCCGGCAACGTCATCGTGCGGATCCGGCAGTCGCGGTCGAGCTCACCCCTTTCGGCCAGCAGATGCAGCACATGTGCCCCAAATCCGCCCCGGGCGCCCTCCTCGACCGTGACCAGCGCCCGGTGGTGGCCGACCAGCTGCCGCACCAGATCCCCATCGAGCGGCTTGGCGAAGCGTGCATCGGCGACGGTCACCCCGATTCCCTCCGCGGCCAGCAGCTCCGCCGCCGCCAGCACCTCTCCGAGCCGCGCGCCAAAGGACAGGATCGCCGCGTCGCCGCCCTCCCGAAGGACGCGGCCGCGCCCGATCTCCAGCACCTGCCCCTCCTGCGGCAGATCCACACCTGTGCCCTCGCCGCGCGGATAGCGGAACGCGCAGGGGCCTTCATCATGGGCCGCGGCGGTGGCCACCATATGCACCAGCTCCGCCTCATCCGACGCCGCCATGACGGTGAAGCCCGGCAGACAGGTCAGGAACGTGATGTCAAAAGCTCCGGCATGGGTCGGGCCGTCCGCCCCCACCAATCCGGCGCGGTCGATCGCAAACCGGACCGGCAGCCCCTGGATGCTGACATCGTGGACGACCTGGTCATAGGCCCGCTGGAGAAAGGTCGAATAGATCGCCACGAACGGACGCATGCCGGCCGCGGCGAGGCCGGCGGCGAAGGTGACCGCGTGCTGCTCGGCGATGCCGACATCAAAGAAGCGCTCCGGAAACCGTTCCTGGAATCGGGTCAGCCCGGTGCCGGAGGGCATGGCCGCGGTCAGCGCCACAATCCGGCTGTCCCGCTCCGCCTCGCGGACCAGGCTGTCGACAAACACGCGCGTATAGCTGGGTGCAGTGGCGGCCTTCTTCTTCATCGCCCCGGTCGCAATGTCGAAACTGCCCACCCCGTGAAATTTGTCGTCGGCATTTTCCGCCGGTGGATAGCCCTTCCCCTTGCGGGTGACGCAGTGGACCAGGGTGGGGCCGTCCGCCCGGTCGCGGACATTGCGCAGCACCGGAAGCAGGTGTTCGAGCGCGTGGCCGTTGATCGGCCCGATATAGTTGAAGCCGAGCTCCTCGAAGAGGGTGCCGCCGACCGCCATCCCCTTGGTGTATTCCTCGATCCGGCGCACCCGGTCGCGGATTCCCCCCGGCAGCCGGCTGGAAGCCTTCTTCACCGCACCGTGAAAGGCCCGATAGGCCCCGCCCGACCACAACCGCGCGAGATAGGCACTCATCGCCCCCACGGGACGGTCGATCGACATGTCGTTGTCGTTGAGAATCACCACGAGCCGGCTTTTCAGCGCGCCGGCATTGTTCATCGCCTCATAGGCCATGCCGGCAGAGATGGCGCCGTCGCCAATCACGCAGATCACGTTGTGGGTTCCGCCGGCAAGATCGCGGGCCACCGCAAAGCCGAGACTGGCGGAGATCGAGGTGGAACTGTGCGCCGCCCCGAACGGATCGTATTCGCTCTCGCTGCGCCGGGTGAAGCCGGACAGCCCGCCGCCCTTGCGCAGGGTCCGGATCCGGTCGCGCCGGCCGGTGAGAATCTTGTGGGGATAGCACTGGTGGCCGACATCCCAGACCAGAATGTCCTGGGGGGTGTCGAACACCGCATGCAGCGCGACGGTGAGTTCGATGACGCCGAGACCCGCGCCGAGATGACCTCCGGTCTCCGACACCGTGGCGATGGTTTCGTTCCGGAGCTCGTCGCATACCTGCCGGAGACCGTCGATCTCCATGCTCCGGAGATCCGCCGGGCCGCGCAGGGAATCAAGCAGGGGGGTTCCGCCCGGCGGCACCCCGTCTTCCGGCTCGCCAGCATCCATCACACCCTCCGATCCGGCGCTAACGGCTTCGCTCCATCACGAACCGGCTCGCAGCCCCCAGTGCCGCTCCCCGGTCACCCCAGGGATCGAGATGGGAGACGGCCTCCGCCAGCAGTTCCTGCGCCAGCTGCCGCGCACCCGCAACCCCCCGCAGCCCGGCCAGCGTCACCTTGCCGGCCTCCTGATCCTTGCCCAGCCGCTTGCCGGCCTGCCGCTCGTCACCGCCGATATCCAGAAGGTCATCCTGAATCTGGTAGGCCAGACCGATGGCCGCGCCATAGGCATCGAGCGCGGCGAGAGAGGTGGCCTCGGCCTCTCCGAGGACCCCGCCCGCCCGGCAGCAGAACCGGATGACAGCCCCGGTCTTTCCGGCCTGCATGGCCCGAATGCTGGCCTCGTCCTGACCCGGATGCAGATCCATCATCTGCCCACCCGCCATGCCGGCGCTGCCGACCGCCCGGGCGAGCTCCCCGACCAGCCCGGCACGCACCGCCGGAAGCGGATGCGTCGCGGGGTCGGCGAGAATCTCGAAGGCCAGACTCTGCAGCGCATCGCCGGCGAGAATCGCCACCGCCTCGCCAAAGGCGCGATGCACGGTCGGCCGGCCGCGCCGCAGATCGTCGCCATCCATCGCCGGCAGATCATCATGCACCAGCGAATAGGCGTGCAGGCATTCGACCGCCGCCCCGACGCGCACGGAATGCCCGCGCGGCACCTCGAAGAGATCGGCCGAGGCCACCACAAGATACGCCCGAAACCGCTTGCCCGGACCCAGCACCGCGTGGCGCATCGCCTCGTGGAGACGCGCCCGCGCCGGATCGAGCCCGACTCCCTGTACCGGCGGCAGAAGCTGTTCGAGGGCCGCATCGGTCTCCGACCGCACCGCCGCCAGCACCGCCGCGAACGCGCCGTCCTCCATCCCTGCATCCCTCCCGGGCTGCCTTTCTAGAATGGGGGATCTGCGTCATCCGCCGACTCCTGTCCGGCGTCGGCACCGACCGCTTTTTCGCCCCGCTCGCGCACCGGCTCCAGTCCGGCGCCGGCACCGACCACTCTGTCGACCCGCTCGCGCGCCTCGCCAAGCTTGCTTTCGCAATGCTTGCGAAGGGCAACCCCGCGATCATAGAGATCGATGCTCCGCTGCAGTTCGACCTGTCCGGATTCGAGATCCTCGACAAGGCCCTCCAGCTCCTCGAGAGCACCCTCGAATGTCATGGATGGAATGTCCGGGTGGGTGCCGGGAGAATTCTTCCCGCCCTGTTTCGTGGCCATCAATCCGCCCCCTCTCCAGAACCTGTCCGACCGCCGGCCTCCATCAGCACCGCCAGATGGGCGGGGACGGATTCGGCGAGCGCGTCGAGAGAATAGCCGCCCTCCAGAGTCGAAACCAAACGACCCGAAGCATGCGCCGCCGCGATCCCGCAAATCTCCCGCGTGATCCATGCAAAATCGCTGCCGTCGAGTTCGGTCCCTCCCAGCGGGTCGTCGGCATGGGCGTCAAACCCGGCCGAGACCATCACCAGTTCCGGACGGAACGCATCGAGGGCGGGACCGATCCGGCCGTCAAAGGCGGCCCGGAACGCGTCGATTCCATCCCCGGCCGCGAGCGGCACATTGATGATGTTGCCGACCCCCCGCTCGGCCTCCGTACCGGTGCCCGGGAAGAGCGGCATCTGGTGGGTCGAGGCAAAAAGCACCCTTGGATCGGTGGCAAAAAGATCCTGGGTTCCATTGCCGTGATGGACGTCGAAATCGACCACCGCGACCCGTTCCAGCCCATGCGCCTCGATCGCATGCAGCGCGCCGATGGCGACATTGTTGAAGAGGCAGAACCCCATGGCGCGGCCCTGATCGGCATGATGGCCGGGCGGGCGCACGGCGCAGAACGCATTCTGGCAGGTGCCCTCCAGGACCAGATCGACCGCCCGCACCACGGCCCCGGCAGCCCGCAGGGCCGCCTGCAGCGAACCCGGCGAGATCGAGGTGCTGGCATCGAGATCGACCCATCCCTCGGCCGGCATGGCCGCACGGATGGCCGCGACATATTCCGGCCGGTGGGCGCGCAGAATCTCCGCCTCCCCCGCCTCCGGCGCCTCCACACGGTGCAGGGACGCAAAAGCCGGTGCCTCCAGCGCGGCGAGGATCGTGTGCAACCGGTCCGGGCGCTCGGGATGCCCCGGCGGGGTCACATGATCGATACATGCCGCATGGGTGAGAAATGCTGTGGTCATGCCGATCCATCCGCGGACCCCTTGTCCGGCACCAGCATATAGCCCGCGCCCCGCACGGTCTTCAGGTAGCGGGGGCTGCCCGGCGCAGGCTCCAGTTTCTTGCGGATCCGCGCCACCCGCACATCGATGGCCCGGTCCTGCCCGTGCTCCGGACCGCTGCGCAGCGCCGCCAACAGCACCCCCCGGCCGAGGGCTTCGCGCGGACGCCGGGCGAAGACGCGCATGAGCTCCGCCTCCGCTCCGGTCAGCGGCTCGACCGAGCCATCCTCCCAGCGGAACTCGCCGCGGGTGACGTCGTACCGGACCTCGCCGAAGCGCAGCAGGTCCGGATCCACCGCCAGCTCGGGCGTTTCGCGGGCGCGATGCAGCACCGAGCGCATCCGGAGCAGCAATTCGCGCGGCTCGAACGGCTTGCCGAGATAGTCATCCGCCCCCTGCTCCAGTCCGGCGATGCGGTGCTCGGGATCCCCTCCGAGCGCGCTCAGAAGCAAAACCGGCGTCCGCAGGCTGCCGCGTAGCGAAGCCGTCAGATCCAGGCCGGATTCCCCCGGCATCATCACATCGACCACCAGGAGGTCGAAGCGCAGACTGGCAAGCAGCCGTCGGGCGACATCCGCCTCTGCCGCCCCCGTGACCCGATAGCCGGCACTCTCGATATACCGCTTGAGCAACCGCCGGAGCCGTTCGTCATCATCGACCACCAGGACATGCGCATCCGGGAACGGGGCCCGCAAGGCACGATCGCGGGCGGCGGCGTCACTCATCCCGCGCCGCTCCGGTAGACAAAGCCGAGCGTCTTCTCCCGGTCGCGGCCGTCCAGGAGCCCCTCCAGAACCGTCCGGAACCCGCTCACCGCCTCGGCCCCCGCCTCCCGGTAGGCGCGCCGCATATGCGCCCGCTGCGCCTCGGAGAGCGACCGCTCGAGCACCTGGCCCGCCGGGGTGAGCGCCAGCACGCGACGTCGGCGGTCCCTCTCCCCGGTCTCTTTACCCACCAGCCCCCGATGCACGAGTTCCCCGAGAACCCGGTTGAGTGACTGCCGGGTGACCCCCAGCACTTCGAGCAGGTCGTTGACGGACAGGCCCGAACTGCGGGCGATGAAATGCAGGGCCCGGTGATGGGCCCTGCCGAGTCCGTGCCGGGCGAGGATGCGGTCCGGAGCGGCGGTAAACTCCCGATAGGCAAAAAACATCAACTCGGCGCCCTGCCGGAGCTGCTCGTCGGTCAGATAGAGGAGATGGTCTCCCTGGAAGCGGCCGCGCTCTCCGCCGCCCGCATGATTGGTCATTCCGCGATCCGCCATTTGAGTCAGTGTTCTTGACATAATATAACCTGCTATCTAGGTTGCGCGCAATTGCGCAGGTTGCACGCCATCGCGCAAGCGACTTCGGACCACAAGAACAAGGATTCCATTTCCGATGAACGAACCGTTCGACGACCGGGACGGCACGCTCTGGGTCGATGGCCAGGCCGTGCCATGGCGCGAGGCGAAGCTGCATGTGCTCACCCATTCCCTGCATTACGGGGGTGCGGTGTTCGAGGGCGAGCGCGCCTATGGCGGCAAGATCTTCGAGAGCCGCAAACATTCCGAGCGGCTGCACCGCTCGGCGTCCCTCATGGGCTACGAGATTCCGTATGCGGTTGCGGTTCTCGAGGAAGCCAAGGAACTGGTCATCCGCGAAAACAGCCTGTCCGATGCCTATGTCCGCGTTATCGCCTGGCGCGGCTCCGAGAGCATGGGCGTGACGGCCACCGCCTGCACGGTGCATGTCGCCGTGACGGCCTATCCCTGGGGGGCGTATTACGGCGAAGCCCGGAAACGGGGGGCGCGGCTCGGCATCGCCAAATGGCGCCGCCCCGCCCCGGAAACCGCCCCGTTCAACGCCAAGACCTCGGGGCTCTACATGATCTGCACCCTCGCCAAGCACGACGCCGAAGCCCAGGGCTATGCGGATGCGATGATGCTGGACTATCGCGGCTATGTCGCCGAGAGCACCGGTGCCAACATGTTTTTTGTCCGGGACGGCGAGGTGCATACACCGATCGCGGACTGCTTCCTGGACGGAATCACGCGGCGGACCGCCATCCGCCTGCTGGAGGCGCGCAATGTGCCGGTGCAGGAGCGGCACATCCAGCCCGAGGAACTCGACAGCTTCGAGCAATGCTTCCTGAGCGGCACCGCCGCCGAGATCACGCCGGTCACGGAGATCGGCGAGCACAAATTCGAGATCGGCACGATCGTGCAGACGCTCAGCGAGGACTATGACAGCCTCGTGCGCGGCAACCGCTGAAGGGCATGGTCTCCACCATCATCGTCTGCGACACCTGCCGCTGGCAGCCCGACCTCCGGCGGCGGGAGGAGGACGGCAAGACCGGGGGCGAGGTGCTGGCCGGGTTGATCGAACGCACGGCACAGGAGGCCGGGGCGGTGCAGGTCCGGCGGCATTCCTGCCTGATGGGATGCAAGCGGCATTGCAATGTCGCGGTGACGGCCCCCGGCAAGGTCTCGTTCTATCTCACCGAATTTGCCCCCGAGCAAGCCTCGGCCGAAGCGATCGTCGCCTATGCAGAGCTACATGCCGGAAGCGAGGACGGGATCGTTCCGCGCACGGAATGGCCGGAGGGGGTGAAGGGCCATTTCATGGGCCGCATCCCGGTGCTGGATCCCGAAACCGGCGTAGCCTGAAACCGGACCGGTCCTGGCGGGAAAACCAACACCGGCAGGGCCCGCCAGAAATGCCCGATGTAGTGATTGCGTAGAGCGGGTTGACAGCTCCGAGGCGATTCGTAAAAAGTGTTTTCCATGACGAGTGCATGCAAAACCCGAGGGTGGAGCCGGGACGGTACGTCCGCCTGCAAACCCCGCCCGGTCCCCACCCCCGCCGCACAGCGGGCGTGCGGCTCGTTGCATGCATCGGCAGCACCACCCGTACCGGAACCATCGACGGGCATCCGCGACCGCCTGCTCCCAGCAGGGTCGACGGATGCCACAAAAGCGGCTGGTGCGGGTGCTTTTACAGGAGCCAGGCCAGCCAGAACGAAGATACACAAAAAACAACGGTGTTCTCGATGGTTGACCAAGAAGCATCCCGCAGACCGCGCCGACCGCGCCGTGACTGGCTGGATATGTACTACAGGCAGATGTTCAGCCATCCGGAGATGGTCATAGATCTGCTTTCCGGTTTCGTAGAGCCGTCCCGGAGTGATGAGCTCGATTTTTCAACCCTGGAAAGACTGCCCTCCGATTGGGTGAGCCCAGAGCTGAGGCGGTACCAGGGCGATCTGGTCTGGCGTGTGAAGTTTCGTGACCGCGACGAATATCTGGTCGTGGTGCTGGAATGCCAGTCCACGGTTGAGCCGTCCATGGTGCTCCGCATGTTGAATTATGCCGGGTTGCTGTATTTGGATATTTTCCGGAGCGCCCCAAAGGGGAAGCTGCCGGAGATCGTGCTGATCGTTCTCTATTGCGGCGAACGGTTGTGGAACTCGGCACGCTCTTTGGAGGAGATGAGGAAAACGGGCCGGAAGATGTGGTCTCTGTGGGGGCTGTCAGCGCAATATCTTTTGCTTGACCAATGGAGGCATCCGCTGGCACAATCAGAATCGAACAATCTGGTGTGGTTCCAGACCGCACTGGTGCAGGAGCGGCGTTCCTGCGAGGCATACCAACCGTTGCTGCGCGGTTTACGAATGCGGTTGCAGGAAATTGGCAAGGGAGATTTGACCAGGACGTTCAACGGCTGGTTTATGGAGGTTTCAACAATGCGTGACGATATCCAAAAGCATATCGATCCGGATCTGCCCCCGCTGGGGCAGATGGAGCAGATGGAAGAACTTGTGATGGACTGGCCGGATCCCGACTGGGTCAAGGGATGGGTTGAGGCAGGCCATATGGAAGGTCGCAAGGAAGGTCTCGAGAAAGGTCTAGCGGAAGGTCACGAGAAAGGCCTAACGGAAGGTTGCGAGAAAACGCTGGGTGCAATTCGGAAGAGACTGTGCCGTCAGGCGGCATCGAAATTTGATCCGGAAACGGTCGGACGGCTGACAAAGCATCTGGATCGGATATCCGATCCCGAATTGCTGATGGAGATTTCCGATCGGCTCATTGAGAGCAAATCCGGTGCCGCGCTGCTCAAATGTCTTGACGGGCGGGCATAGGATATCGGTCAGTCCCTTGGGGCAGATGGGATATTTTCTGCGGGATCGAATCAAGCATGCCGTCCGGCCATCCCTGACCAGACTGGGCACAATCGGACCAGGGCAATGATGACGGCGGCCAGTGTCGAATGGACAGCAGCCCGGCTGCAGTTCACATGCCGAACCATCTGGTGTGGTTCCTGATCGCACTGGTGCAGCAGCGGCGTTCCTGCGAGGCATATCAACCGTTGCTGCGCGGTTTGCGAATGCGGTTGCAGGAAATTGGCAAGGGAGATTTGACCAGGACGTTCAACGGCTGGTTTATGGAGGTTTCAACAATGCGTGACGATATCCAAAAGCATATCGATCCGGATCTGCCCCCGCTGGGGCAGATGGAGCAGATGGAAGAACTTGTGATGGACTGGCCGGATCCCGACTGGGTCAAGGGATGGGTTGAGGCAGGCCATATGGAAGGTCACAAGGAAGGTCGCAAGGACGGCCACGAGGAAATACTGGACGCATTTCGGAAGGAACTGTGCCGTCAGGCGGCATCGAAATTTGATCCGGAAACGGTCCGACGGCTGACAGAGCATCTGGATCAGATATCCGACCCCAAATTGCTTGTAAAGATTTCCGAGCGGCTCACTGAGAGCAAATCCGGTGCCGCGCTGCTCAAATGTCTTGACGGGCGAGCATAGGGTATCGGTCAGTCCCTGGAGAGAGGGTGCAGGTCGGCACCCGGTCTCTGCGCGATCCCTCCGGTCGCGGGATCTAACAGCTGGCGGTCTGCGATCCGGTATCGAGACTGACCGTCGCCGAACCCGAACCCGTCCCCACCCCTTCGGTGCGCAACATGCGGGCGGCCTTCGGGCGGCACGTCCTCGATACCTCCCCGGTCGCCATCCGGGGGGCCAGACCGACGACGACGACGAGTGCCTCAGCACCTTCAAGGAACTCAACGTGGACATGCTGATTCGCGGCGGCAAAAACGTCTACCCGGCAGAAATCGAGAATTTCCTGACCGCCCATCCCGACATCGCCGAGGCCTCCGTCTTCGGAGTTCCGGACGCCAAACTCGGCGAGGAGGGCTGCGCCTGGATCATCCTCAGCACCGGCCGCACGCCGACCGAGGACGCGCTCCGCAAATACTGCGACAGGCGCATCGCGCACTACAAAATCCCCCGCTATGTGCGGTTCGTCGATTCCATGCCGCTGACCGCCACCGGCAAGCCGCAGAAATACCGGATGCAGGAACAGATGATCGCGGAACTCGGCCTGGCGGCTGTCTCACGGACCGTGTCCTAGCGCGGTAGCCGGCGGTGAAGAATCTCGGTGCCGGGACGTATCCCGTAGCGTTCGGCAAGCCCGGCCCCAATCTCCAGCACCGCCACCACCTCCCCACCCGACGGGATCGATGTGTCATTCAACGGTCGGGTGTTGGAAGCCACCCGCAGCACCTGCCCTTCCGGGTCGATGAACACGATGTCGAGGGACACATAGGTGTTCCGCATCCAGAACGAAGTCTCGGTCGGGGCGGGATAGAGGAACAGCATGCCGTGATCCTCGGCAAGCTCGCGGCGCCACATCAGCCCCTCCTGCATCTCATGCGGCTCATCCGCGATCTCGACCAAAAACACCCGATCGCCATGATCGCCACGCGCGATCAGCCGCTCGCGTATCTCCGCCCGGGCACCCGCCGCCAGCATGCCGGCGGCGGCCGCGACGAGCAGGAGCCAGCACAGGCCACGGCCCCGTCTGCCAGAGCGGATGGATCCGGTTTCTGACATCACCATCTCCTGCCACGCCCCGGGAATACCCACGCATCCCTGCCGACGGCATCACACGACAGTCCGACCGCAGCCTTCTGCCAGTCGTGCGCTACCCAAAACCCCGACTCCCGACGATCGCATGGAACAGGCGGGACCGGACACACTAGGATAGACACATGGTGCCATCCGACGCTTCCCCTGCGCAAGCGAGCCTCGACCCGGAGGAGGCAGCCCGCTTCGCCGCAACCGCCCACCACTGGTGGGATCCGCACGGGCCGTTCGCAGCCCTCCACCGCATGAATCCGGCACGGCTGGATTTTGCCCTCGAGCAGATCGCCGCGCATTTCGGCCGCGACCGACAGGTATCTCTGCCACTCGCCGGCATTTCCGTGCTCGACGCCGGATGCGGAGGCGGGTTGCTCACCGAACCGCTGGCGCGCCTCGGCGCCTCCGTCTGCGGCATCGATCCCGTCGGGCCAAATCTTGAAACCGCCCGGCAACATGCCGAGGAGGCCGGCCTGCAGATCGACTACCGCACCGCCACGGCCGAAATTCTGGCCACCGGCACGGGGAATTACGACGTCATCTTCAGCATGGAGGTCGTCGAGCATCTCGCAGATCTGGATGCACATCTGGATGCCTGCGCACGCCTGCTCCGTCCCGGCGGGCTGTTCATCGTCTCGACGCTCAACCGGACGATGCGGAGCTATCTGCTGGCCATTGTCGGGGCCGAGCGGATCCTCCGCTGGGTGCCGAAGGGGACCCATGACTGGCGCCGGTTCCTCCGCCCGGACGAATTGCGCAGGCATCTGCGGACAGCCGGGCTGGAACCAGTCGCCTCGGCCGGAATCACCTTCGATCCGTTGCGCGGCATCTGGCAGCTCCGGGAACGGGATCTCGGAATCAATTATGTGCTCGCGGCAATCCATCCAGCGACGGCCGACGGCGGCTCCGGTAGTCCCGGTCCCGATACCAGCGGATCTTCTGCACCAGAATCGGCCGACAGCCAGCGGTAAGCACGATCGCACGGTCGGTACCGATTTCCCGCACCTCCTGCGGACGCATGAGCGGCCGTTCGCCCTCTGCCACCGATACCGAGCGGCCGCCAAGCAGGCCCTGCGCGCGGGAGCGCGTGCGCTGCTCCACGCGGCGGATGCCCAGCGCATTGGAAATTGCCACCGCCTCTTCCATCGCATTCGGCGCGAAATAGATCCGGCTCGCACAATTATCGACCAGAACCTGCGCCCCTTCCCGGCCGTAGATTCCGCGCAGCTGCGCCTCACTCTGCGCAATGATGCAGAACCGCATCCCGTAGGAAGCCATGTAGGCGATCCCCTTCTCGATGGTGGCCATCCGCCCAAAGGCAGGAAACTCGTCGAGCATCAACAGCACCGGCACCCGGAAACGGCCTCGTGGATCGAACTCCCCCGTTGCGTTGACCTGGATCAGCTGGTCGAAGAAAACCCGCAGCACAGTCTCGAACCGCACAAGGCTGGCGGGTGCCACCGTCACATACACCGCCATCGGCCGACGGCGCAGAGCCGCCAGATCAAAGTCGTTGGCGGAGGTGGCCGCATCCAGGATGGGATCGCTCCAGGGCAGCAACGATTCCCGAGCGCTGGCAAGAATGCCCGCACGGGTGGCAGCCGCCTCGATCCCCGCCCAGGCGAGCAGCCTGCGAAGGCAGCCCGCCGACACCGCGCCCTCGCGCGGCGCCAGCTCCCCGGTGACAAATTCGCGAAGCGAGGGGAGTGCCAGCAACCGGTGCACATCCCCCAACGTGACCTCCTGCTGTTTGGTCTCGAGATTGAGGAGGGCGGCCCCGACAAACAGATCGCGGGCCTGGTGGGTCCAGAATTTGTCCCCGGCGGCGGAGGGCATCAGGAGCGTCGCCAGTTGCTGGAGGTCCCGCACCCGACAGGCCGGATCGGCGTCCACATAGGTGAACGGATTCCAGCAATGCGTATCCCGGGAGGCGGGGTCGAAACGGTAGATCTCATGGCCATGCGCCGCCCGCCAGCCGGCGGTATGCGCGTAGTTCTCCCCCTTGATGTCAAGAACCACGACCGAACCCGGCCAGTCGAGCAGATTCGGAATGACAAAGCCGACACCCTTGCCCGAACGGGTCGGCGCGGCCAGGAGCGTATGGCCCTCGCCACCGGCGCGGAGCAGCCGGCCCCGCCATCCCCAGCGGCCGAGCACCACCCCCTGCCCGCCAAAGCCGCCACAACGGACAATGTCCCGCCAGGATGCCCAGCGGGCACCACCGCTCCGCCGCTTCCGACCCCCCGCCCCCAGGACCAGCAGCACCACCGCACCGGTGCCGACAAGCAGAAGAAGACCGGGACCCCGCCCCTCCGATAGCCCCGCCAGAAAGCCGAGACCCGTGGCCGCCCAGTCAGGCACCGTCCAGCATCCGGTCATGGATGGCGACCGCCCGCCGGTCGCGCATCTGCACGACAACATCAATCAGGCCTTCGACAAACTGGCGCATCTCTCCCACCCCGTATCCCCGACCCTCTTCCGACTGCCGGGCAAGCAGGGCGATCTGGTCGATGGCGGCGAGCGGGCTGTTGGCATGCACCGAGGTCACCGATCCTGGATGCCCGGAATTCACAGTGCGCAGGAACTGGAATGCCTCGCCGCCCCGCAGCTCCCCGAACAGGATCCGGTCCGGGCGCATGCGCAGGCAGGCCTCGAGCAACTCCCGCGGATCGCTCCGGGCAAGCCCCTGTGCACCCTTGGAATAGCGCAGCCGCACCACATTCTCATGAGGCAGCGAGAGCTCGAGGACATCCTCGATCGTGATCACGCGCTCGCTTTGCGGGATCTCACAGGCGATCGCCTTCAGCAGCGTGGTCTTGCCCGAGCCGGTCGGCCCCGAGACCACAACATTGCGCCGGGCCCGCACACACAGGGTCAGGTAGCGCACCCAGTCGCGGGCGCCATACGCCGCCCGGATTTCCTCCGACGGTCGCTCGTCAGCCTCGGCACGGACCCCGTCGAACACGCCCCGCGCATGAAGAGCGTCGAGATTCCAGGCAACATGCGCCGGCTTGCGGATCACCAGCACCGGATGCTCGGCGACCGGCGGACGGACAACCTGCAGCCGCTCCCCGCCGGGAAGCTCGGCAGAAAGCAGCGGCCGCTGCTCGGAAGAGGATTGCCGCGACCGGTTGGCAACGGCGTCAATGACCGCATGCAGGAGACCCGAAGTCAGCTCCTCCGCCTTCTCCCGCCGCCAGCACCCGTCATCCACCCATATCTCTCCGGGACGGTGGATGCTGACATCGGTCACCCCCGGCGCGTCGAGAAACCGCTGCAGGGCCTCGGTGGTGATTTCGGCGAGGTGATCCGCCACGTCACTCTTCAAACAGGAAAAAGTCGGCCCCCGCACCGGCCTCCCAGATCCGCCGCTCCAGAACCTGGTGAAAATCAAGATCGCGGGCCACGATGATGGTGATCCGCTCGCCCTGATTCTTGGTCAGTTCCGAACGCACCGCGAGTTCAGAGGCGATCACCTCGGCCGCCGCCGCGCGGGTCGCCTCCCGGGTCGCGGACAGCCCGCCCTCCGCGGAATCCGCCGCCGCATCCGTGATCAGGGAGACCATCAACGACGCAGCGACCCGATCTCCCCAGCGTCGGTTCAACCAGCCACCGTGACCGCCCCGGCCGAGCGGCCCGGCACCGGGGGATGCCAGCGTCACGGCCACACCGTCCGGGGTGACCAGGCGGTTCCAGAGAACGAAGATTCGTGCCTGGCCGTCCTCGATGCCCCCCTGATACTCGCCGGTGACCCGCGAGCCCGCCGGCACGAGTTCGTATTCCCCGTTCGCGGAATAGACCGGCGTCCGGGTCCGGCAGGTCACCAGGCCGGGCACCGCGGAGGAGATGGCGGTCTCCAGCACGCAGGAAATCAACGTCCCCTGCAGGATGCGCCCGTCGAGAGAACCGAGTTCCACCGCCTCCTCCGCCCGCGCCGCGGTGGGCACAAGCCGACGGCCCAGCCCGGTCGCCGACAGGAGATCCGATGCCGACTCCCCGACAGGCCCCTCCTCCCCCGGTTCCGGTCCGGCTCCGTCCCCTCCCGCCACATAGACGAGAATCGGCGATTCCCCCTTGCGGCGCTCGATCGCTTCCCGGGCGCCATCCTCAGGCTCGAAGGGAGCGATGGTTTGGGGTTCCAGCCGGATGGGGAATTCCTCGGGCGGAGGCGGATCCGGTTCCGGGGAATCCTGCTCCACCACCGGCGGCAGCGATCGCTCCACCCCGTCCTGGATCGCCTGCAGCACGGCCTCGGCACCCACTCCGCTGATCTCCGAAATCCGGTCCCCCGTCTCCTTCTCTTCGCTGTCGGCACCCGGCCTGTCCGGCAGCAGCACCACAACGAGAAGAATCAGCAACACCCCGGCACCGAAGACGGCGATCCGGCGGATGCGGTCGCCGGGACGGCGGCGGCCGGCCGGCTGGATCGTGCGGGTCCCGGTCGCCGACTCTTCCGTGCTCATTGCCCGGTCTCCTCACGGAACACACAGGTGACCAGCGCGCCGTCGCGGAGAACGAGTTTGCGCGCCACCCGGTGGACGACGAGCCACGAGCCACGAAGATGAAAATTGGCGATCGTCTCCTGGCCGTCGGCCTCGGCGGTAAAGACCGCCGGCAGGGGGGCTCCCGCCGGCATTTTCAGATAGCTGAACCGGCTGTCATCAAACGCGGCCAGAGGCCGGAGCGCCGGACTGCCCTGCCAGCTGTAGTGCCAGTGGCGACGGGGATTGCCCGCACCGGACACCGCCGCCTCCAGACTCCGCCCGACCCCTGTAGACAGCCGCCGGGCACCGGTCTCCCGGCGGAGGCCCTCGCCGCCCCTCTCCCGGTCGCGCGGATAGCGAAAGCGCACGGCATAGGTCATCCGCTCCGGCTCACGCCGGCGGGAGGCGCGCAGTTCGAAGAAATAGCTCCGCCGGTCGGTAAACACGGTCATGTTGGTATCGGATTCAGTCCTGCCGGCCGCGCCCGGCAGATCGAGATCACTGCGCGGCTTGATGCTGATCCGGTTCCCCTCCGGCGCGACATGCCAGGCATCATCGCCCAGCGCGATCGAGCGGACCTGCTCGGACTCCGAAAAGAACACCGTCGTCGCGTAGCCCACATGGCCGACGATCTCGACCACATCATGCGGGTTGTAGAGGACGGAGCGGATGCGGGGATCGGCGGAATGCGGGTCCGGCGACACTTCCGCCACTGCCGGAACCGTGACCGAAAGGACGGCCAGCACCCCGGCGGCCACCCGGGTCATCGTCCGACCACCTCCGGATCACGACGATAGGAGGAAACCTGCAAGCCCAGAGGATTGCGCCAGAGATCCCCCTCCTTCATCCGCGCGGGACGGAAGGAGTACACCACCGTTGCGGTCCATCGTTCCTCCCGCTCCGCCGCCTGCGGTCCCAGGATCCTGCGGGAGAACCGGATCGAGGCGATTCCCTCGCGCAGGAAGGCGATGGAAGCGACATCGACCAGCACCTCGACACCCTTCCCGTAATTCAGGGGGGAGTCGGGATTGCCGGGACGGTAAAACGCCGCCCAGCGTTCCTTCATGGCCGGATCCAGAAACAGCGACACATAGAGAAAATCCTCCTCCGCGCGGGCATGGAAAAAACCCTCCCGCCGGACCACCAGACGATGCAGGAACGATTTCGCGATCGCCTCTTCGGGTGTGTAGGAGGCCGCTTCCCGCACATGCACCGGCCGGTTCACCTCGCCCGTCGTGCGGTCGACCGTGATGACCACGGGCTCCACGGTCTTCAGCGGTGCCAACGAGGCCAGCGCCACCGCCTCCGCGACGGCGACCAGCAGAATTCCATAGGCCACGATCCAGGCATTCCGCCGGCTCGCGGCATTCAGCGCGAACGCGTTCTCGGCGAACGTGATGGTGCGCGCATCGCGCGCAGCCGCCGCCGACCGGCGGCGACCGAACAACCAGGTCGGACGCATGGCGGCCCTTCAGCGGACATTGGTGATTCCGTGATTCACGGGCTGCCGGTCGCCACCGGTGCAGGAAGGCGGAACGGGGGCCGTGCATGCGACCAGCGTCAGGCTTGCAAGCAGCGCCGCCGCCAGTCCTTGCAGCCACGGGGTGAGATGGACGGCACGCATTCCGGGATCACGCCCAAGGCAGGGGGCGGCGGCGCCCCTGAACCTCGGCCACCATCGGATTTTCACCCGCATGCCTCTCGAACCTGCTGGCCAGCCGCTCCGTCGCTCTCGAAAACCGCATCACCGCGGCCGGGGTGGCAAGCATCGCGTTATGCAGGCGACGGTCGATGCCATGCGGAGCCAGTTGGAAGCCGCCGCCCAGGGCGGACGCGACCGTCGGCACCTGCCAGTAGAACAGAATCTGCACGATGCTGAAGAACAGGACCACGATTGCGGTCGCAAAGGCGGTGTTGCCGTTCTGGAAGGAGGCCTCAATTTCCGAGAGGTTCTGCTCGAAGTAGAACAGGAGGATTTTGGGCACCAGAACCGCAAAGGCGATGGTCAGGCTGCGGGTGACAATCTCCGCGAGCCAGCGTTCGAAATAGCCGCTGGTCCGCGGAAACAGGGTCAGCGCGATGACCAGAGGCCCGAATACGAGCAGGACGCCGATATACAGTTTCGACAGGATCAGCAGGAATGCCGCAAAGGCCGCGGGCACGGCCACGCTCACCCAGATCAGGATGGCGACAAAATACAGCCCCAGATCCCCGGAGAAGAGACTGGCCTCCGACCAGTACCGGCCGCCCACCCGAAATCCGGTCGTCAGGACCTCGTCCATCAGCGCCACAACCCCCTGGTCCAGATCCGCACCGATCGCCACCGCCGCGAGGTATTCCGGCAGCGCGAAAAGCGGCTCCTTCACGAAGCGGTTGTAGTGCTCGAAATTCAGCACCAGCAACAGAACCATCATCACCTTGACCAGCTCCAGAACCAGACTGCGGGTTGGGGCCACGCCGCCGAGCATCCGATACCCCCAGAAAATGATGTAGAGCCAGAGCATCAAGGGCATCAGGGTCGCCGCTTCCGCCGCCATATGGGTGGCCCCGCCGACAATCAGATCGTCCACAATCTTTGCGACCAGCTCGTCCAGAAATTGGACCACCCCTACCGTTCCGCTCTCGGCCATGATTCGCTGCCGCCCTAATTGCCGAAATGCGGGTTGATGAACCGGGGCTCGACCAGACGCCGCACGCGCAGGGCTCGGTCGGCCGCTTCGGCTGCCTGGCGGGCCCGGTTCAGTTCGGCAACGGCAAGAATGCGGGCAACGATCAGCGACGATTTCGCGCCCTGCGCCAGCAACCGCGCCTGCAGATCGAGAATGTCCTTCGGGCGGTCCGCCGCTTCGATGGATCGGGACAGTGCCCGGACGACCTCGAGATCCTCGACGGCCTCCTGATAGGCGGCCGTGGCAAGAATCTCCTGGCCGTGACTGCGGCGCACCCGCAGATTGTGATGCGCCTGGGAACCCACCCCGGGCACCAGTTCCTCCACCTCCAGCCCGACCCGCTCCGCCAGGCGTCTTGCCAGCTCTTTCGCGAGGCCGCCGACGGTCAGCCCGGCAAGCAGATCGGCCAGGCCGAGCCCACCGGCCGGCAGGTCGGATTCGAAGCCGGAGGACAGTGCCTCTCCGTATCCCCGGCTGCCGGTGAAGGCCTCAAGCTGGGCGCGGTCCACATCCAGAATTTCCCGAAGCGTGTCGGCCCGATCCCTCGCATTCTGCAATTGGTCGCGCCGGGTATGCTGCGCGGCAGGGTCATGGACAGTCAGCCCGGCGGCTTCCGGCACCGGCGTCAGGGCCACAACCAACCCTGCCCGGAAGATCCACGTGCAGACCGCCCTACACCGCATGGCCGGCCCCTTCCGCGGCCACCCGCAATGCCGCCCCGGCAACATCACAGCCCGGTTCCGCCGCCAGGAGCCGGTCGAAACTGCGAAGCGTCTGATCCCCTCCGGAAAACAGCCGGACGACATCCTCCAGACCCTCCAGATCCAGCCGGCAGACGCAGCCCCGGGGGCCCTGCTGGACAAGAAAACTCCGCCCCGGAAGGCTGCGTACAATCTCAACCGCCCGCGCATCGAGTCCGAAGCCCTGGATGTAATCCTCGTCGCGGGCGGTGCGGTTGCCGAAAAAGAATTTGGTCGGACACTGCTCCACCACCGTCCGGGAAATCTCCGAATCGATGACGTCCGAGAGGGACTGGGTCGCCAGGAGCACCGCCGCGTTGCGCTTGCGGAGCGTTGCCAGACGGTCGCGCACATAGCCGGCGAAAAGCGGGTCCGCGAGCACTCTCCAGAACTCGTCGATCACCAGCAGGGTCGGCGCCTTGCCGAGCAGCGCATCGATGCGGTCGAAAAGACAATGGAGAACCGGCATGCGAAGCTCCTCATCGGCAAGAAACGGGCTGATCTCGAACCCGTAGAAACCGGGGGTCCCGTCAAACCCGAAAGATTTAGCAGGGCTGTCAAACACCCATGCGTATTCACCATCGCCCACCCATTTGCGCATGCCGCGGAACAGGTCGCTGCCGGGATCCAGCGCGTCGGCGATATGGCGGAGGCGGCGGCGTTCGGGGGCGACCGAGCATGCCGCCCGCACCGCCCTTTCCAGTTCGGCGGTCTCCCCGACCGTCAGATCGGATTTGCGGAGCAGGAATTCGACCAGACGCCGCAGGAACGTGGGGTTTTCAGTCGTGGCGAGCGGATTGAGCCCGGTCGGCTTCCCGGTCCGGAACGTGAAATAGCGCTTGCCGATTCCCGCCACCGCCAGATGCCCGCCGCGGTCCTTGTCGAACAGGACGACATTCGCGCCGATCGCATGGGCATGGGCCATGATCCATCCCAGCAGGACGGTCTTACCGGATCCGGAGGGTCCGGTGATCAGGGCATTGGCGAGATCACCGACATGCAGCGACAGCCGGTACGGCACCTGATAGGGAGTCTCAAGATGGGCCAGCGGCAGCCCCCAGGGCGTCGTCCGGGGACCGCGCGCGGCGTTGTGCAGGCCGGCGAGGGCGGCGAAATTGCGGTTGGTGAGAGTCACCACGCGCGGAGCGAAACGCCATTTGCCCGGAAACATCGCCCAGTGGGAGCAGGCGATCGCGAGATCCTCGCGCGCCACCGTGAAGCCCGAGCGGTTCAACGCCCGTTCGACAGCACCCACACCGGCATTCAGCGATGCCATGGACGAAGCCGCCGTGTCACCCCGGCCGATGGCCAGGACCGACAGCCAGGCGCGGCCGAGCAGGGTGCGGCCGGCGACCGCATCATCCAGCATCGAGGCGATTTCCTGCACCTGGCTTTTTGAATCATCCTCGGAGGCAAGCAATTTCCGGCGCTGCCGCCGTACCTGCTCGAGAGCGAATTCCCGGCTCACATACCGCCAGCCGACGCAGGCAACAAACTCGGACGGAACCCAGAGAAGACGCAGCAGCGCATCCGCATCGACCATGTCCGGATATTCCGCCACGCCCAGCATGGCACCGAGGGTGACCGACGACGGCAGGCGGAATTCGATGTGATCGAGTTCGGGATAGGCGATACGGGCCGTTCCCATGCGATCCGCCAGCACGCTTTCCCCGATTTCGATGTCGCGCTGGCGCAGCTCCAGCAGATAATTGAAAAACCGCGCGATCTCGGAACAGGCCCGGCCATCGCGCTGCTCGACTCCGAGCGGCCGCAGACGAAATGATTCCAGGGCACCGGCGAGGCGATTTCCGTATTCGTCCAGTTCGGATTTTGTTGCCTCCACCCGACCGGCAATGCGCTGGCCCGAAGGGGCTCGAAGCTTGTCCAGGAGTGCCCCCTCGATGCCACGGCCGCATTTTTCGATTGCCACATAGAGCCGGAGATCGAAGACGCCGCGACAATCGAGGGCGTTGTGGTAGCGCTCCGTCATGTCCAGCGCAGGCACCACCGGAACCCGTCCGCGATCGATCTGCGTGCGTTGCTTGACGAAGTAGACCTTGAGAGTCAGATCGTCGCGGGCCAGGGCCTTGATGGCGTCGGCGGTGGCCCGGTAGCGGTCCGCGACGTCCTCCTCCGATGCCGGATGCGGGTCGAGCCCCTCCACCTCAAACACCTTCACGACCTGCAAATCCCGGGTCAGCACCGTGGTATCGTCAAGATGCTCGGAGAGGCCTGCGATGCCCGCGGCATCACTCTCCCGGGCCGCGCGGCGGGGACTGGGGTCAGCCATCGCTACAGATCCGTCCCGGCGCAAAGGCAACCCCTTTCCAGACCCGCCGGGCAGAGGCGTGCGGAAGCGAGACGAAATACCGGTGCGCCAATTCGAAGGCCCGAGGCTCTCCCATGCAGATCAGCACCGCGACGACATGCGTCGGCACGGCAAACACCGGCAGCAGGAGCATTTCCCCCACCACAAGGCAGAGGGTCACGCTCAACATGGCATTCACGACCATGGCATCAAAAGGTGCCATCAGGAACATCGGCGGGCGGCAGAGACCTTTGGCCAGCGGGTCGGCAGCTCGGTGCACGATCAGCCTCCCCCGGGGCTGGTGGCCGCCTGGATCAGCAAATCGACAAGCGACGGTGCGCTGAAAACCAGGATCACGCCAAGCACAATGAAGATCGCCGTCCTGCGGTCGAACAGGTTGACCATCATGCCGAGGCCCGCGAGAACAATGGCAATGATGGCGACTCCCCGGGCCCAGCCACTGGTCAGGATGGTCACCACTTGGGTGAGCACCGAATCCCAGGGAGCCGCGATGCAGGGCTCGCTGGACAGCAGGACCAGGACCGCTGCCGGAGCGATCCGAAAAAGAAATGCAAAAAGAGTGTTTTGAAACCAAATCGGCATTTTTCATTCCTACGGAAATCCAAAATCTATTTTTCAATGCTACGAGAGGAACGGAAAGTGCCAACCGAAGGGGGCCGCCAGGAGAGTTCCATGGAGCGAATTGCCCCGAAATTTTCCGAGGTTGCAGGAAATCGTTGCTCCGAATTCTGGCCGTCCTGCAGCATCCGTGCCGCTGATTCGCCGTCGACTTCCCGGGCCGCCACATCCCCGCAGAGGCAACCGCCCGGAGGTGCATCCCGGGAAGCCAGCCTCTACCCGCGCCGGACAGAGCCCGGGGGCATTCTCCAAATGCCAATACAGGCGGCCCTCCTGTCCCGGGCACCCGACGGCTCTTGCGGGCATGAAACCCGACACTTCAAATTTAACTGCTCGAAATTTTTTTCAAAATACACTCTGGATTTTTTGACAATATTCAACTAAAATGACCCGATACGAGCTTGGAAGAAGCCATCTTGTGGCTTCCTGCAAGCATAATTGACCAACCCGCTCAACATCTGTTAGGAGCAAAATCATGGCGGTACGACGCAAACAAATCAAACGACGCACACAATCCGTAAGTGGGGGCACGTTGAAAAAACTTGCCTTGCAACGGGGGCAACTTGCCAAGGCGGTCAAGAAGCAGCAGAAAATCGCGCAGCAGGCAACGGCTGCTCTTTCGACTGCCGAACAGGCTATTGCCAATTTTGACAGCACCTTGCGGAGCCTTGCAGGCGGACTGCCCAAAACACGGACTCCGGTCGTGACTCGCAAAGCTGCCGTGACCGGCAAGGCTGTGAAGCAGAAAACCGTCCGCCGCCGGGCCCGTCGGAAAGCGGGTCAGCCGACCCAGGCCGAAGCTCTGACTGCGGTGATCGGGAAAAGTCAGGGAATCAAAATTTCAGATGCCATCGCCGCGGTGCAAAAAGAATACGGGATCACTCTCAAGAAGACATCCGCAAGCACCCAATTGTCGAGCCTGAAAAAAGCCGGCCGCGTGCGGAACGACGCGTCGGGTTGGCATCTGATCAAGACTGGAATGTCCAGCGGGTAGCCCTGCGCGATACGCAACGACCTTTCCACCCCGCAAATCTGCTCGACGGAAGAGCGTTGAGCTATCGGGGAGCCGAACCCCCTTCGGGTCCGTAGAACATCACCCAGACGGCAAAATCGTCGGTGAATGACTCGAAGCGGTGTTCGGCTCCTGCGGGCACGAAGATGGCATCCCCGGGCCGGAACGGTTCCCGAACGCCCGCACAAAAGAACGTGCCCTCCCCGGAGGTGACCACATAAACCTCATCGCGCGTATGCGGCACCTGCTCGTCAACATTCTTCGGCGCGTAGTAGCGGAGTTCCAACTCTCCATATTCCAGAATCTGGGAAGAGGTCCTGTTCTCCTGCACCGGCGCATGCTCGGCCTCGGATTTCTGATAGACGTATTTCATCTTCTCCCCCTCCACCATCCACCGCTTCCGTATCGTGCGGATCCTGCATAGCCCCAGCGTGATCGCCGGACCCGGCCAGGGCGGTTCCAGACACTTCCTATTCAACATCGGATTGGAGGGCAATCCCGTAACGATCGTCAAACTGCCGGGGCCTGTCGCAGGCACCTGGAAGACACAGCACACCCAACTGCCCACCCCGTGCACCTGCAGAGAAATCGCGGTGCGGTCGGCAGATGCCCGGCGGGCGCGGGGGTCCGCAGCTGGATGGAATGCAAGAAAATTCAAGCCTTTGCCCGGAGTTTCCTCCGCCCACAAGGCATTTCAAAAACGTGCCCCGCAGAGTGAAGATTCCAAGGGCACAGATTGCGGCGTCCGCAAAACCCCGTCGCATGGAAGCTATCCCTCCGGAGAGCGATGCTCAAACAATTCCAACGGCCCGGGATGAATGCGGATGATGGTCAGTCTCGCATCCGGCAGCCGACCGGCATAGACCGCCCCCGTGTCGATATTCCACAGATTGCCAAACCGCGCAGGCTCATCGACCGGTGTGTGTCCGCAAATCACATGTTCCAGGCCGGTGACGAGAGGCACGCGGTCCGCGAAACCATGTCGCAGAAACTCGCTCCAGCGCCGACGCGACCAGATCGCATGGTAGCTGTCGGCCCGGCTGCCGGCGCACAGCGCCCCGCAGAACCCGCTCCAGTCCAGATCCTCCGGAATGTCGGCATGCACGACTCCCGTCACCCCCTCCTTGCAATCAATCTCGATCGCAAACGGGAGACTTGCAAAAGCCTCGACAAACGCCCCGCGTTCCCCTTCCGGAACACCGGCCCACCAATCCCCGCCATTGTATCCCCAGAGATCCATCTCCTCCCCGTTCGCGCCGGCCGCAACATCGAGCAGAAATTGATCGTGATTGCCGCGGACCGAATGAAACCAGGAACGGTCGCGGATCCACTCCAGGGCAAGACCCGGTTCCGGTCCGCGGTCGGCGAGATCCCCGACGGCAAACAGCCGATCCTGCCCGGAATCAAATTCAAGACTCTGCAGGAAGGTTTCCAGCAGCCCGAACATGCCGTGGATATCCCCGACGACAAAATCCCGACCGCATTCGTTGCGTGAAAAGCGCCGTACGGCACCCTCTCCGCCGAGGCCGGCGGCGATAAATCCCGACCGGCCCGACAGTGCCTCCGGCTTCCAGATCGGGCGCTTCACACCCCCGCCTCCCCTCCCGCCCGGAAGCCGGGCCGACGCCGGGTCACTGCGCAAAATGCAGATTGATTCGCCGGTTGGCGCGACCCTTTTTCTCGATCTTGCCGATCCGGAGCGCACCGATCTCGGTCGTGCTCCGGGCATGCGTGCCACCGCAGGGCTGCAGATCGATCTCCCCGATCCGGACCAGGCGGATCTGCCCGCCGGTCTCCGGAGGGCGGGCACCGACGGTCTTCACCAGATCGGGCCGGGCCGCCAGCTCCTCCGTTCCGAGCCATTCCTCGCTGACCGGGTGATCCGCCAGGGCGATCCGGATCTCCGGATTCTGCGCCCGCAAAGCCTCGGCGTAGCCGACGAGATTTTTTGGCGCGTAGTAGCGGAGTTCCAACTCTCCATATTCCAGAATCTGGGAAGAGGTCCTGTTCTCCTGCACCGGGGCATGCTCGGCCTCGAATTTCTGATAGACGCATTTCATCTTCTCCCCTCCCTTCCATCCACCGCTTCCGCATCGCGCGGATCCTGCAGGGCCCCGGCGTGATCGCCGGACCCGGCCTAGGGCGGTTTCAGACACTTCCTATTCAGCATCGGATTGGAGGGCAATCCCGTATCGATCGTCAAACTGCCGGGGGTCTGTCGCGGGACCTAGGAAGACACAGCACACCCAACTGCCCACCCCGGTACCTGCAGAGAAATCGTGGTGCGGTCGACAGATGCCCGGCGGGCGCGGGAGTACGCGGCTGGATGGAATGCAAAAAAAACTCAAGCCTTTGCCCGCAAGGAATTTCTGAAACGTGCCACGCAGAATGGAGATCCCAAGGGCACGGACTGCGATGTCCGCAAAACCCAAGCATATGGAGGCTATCCCTCCGGAGGGGAGGGCGGAAACCATTCCAACGGCCCGGGATGAATGCGGATGATGGTCAGCCGACCGCCATAGGCCGCCCCCGTGTCGATATTCCACATATTGCCAAGCCGCACAGGCTCACCGACCGGTATGTGTCCGCAAATCACATGCTCAAGGCCGGTGACGACGGGAGGCGTGCGCTCCATGCGCTGATACGTTATCCAGTGGTTCGAGCTGATCGTATGGTAGATGTCAGGTCGGCTACCGCGGCGCAACGCCTCGCAGAACTCGTTCCAGTTCAGATCCTCCGGGACGTCGGCATGCACGACTCCCGTCACCCCCATATCGCAATCGATCTGGATCGCAAACGGGAGCTTTGCAAAAACCTTGACGAACGCTTCGCGTGTCTCTTCCGAAGCCTTGCTCCACCACGCCCCGCCATTGCCCCCCCAGAAACGGAGCTCCTCCCCGCCCGCGTCGGCCGCGAGATCTGGAAAAGCCCTATGGAAGGGATTTTGAGTCTCCTCCCCGCCCGCGGGAGCTGGAGAAAAACTACGGACGGGACCTTGAATCTTCTCCCTGTCCGCCTCGGCCGCGACATCGAGCAGAAATTGCTCGTGATTGCCGCGGACCGAGTAAAACCAGGGACGGCTGCGGATCCACTCCAGAGCACGATCCGGCTCCCGCTCCCATGGCTTTCGCTCCCGTCCGGGATCGAAGAGATCCCCGACGGCAAACAACCGATCCCGCTTGGAATTAAATTTAAGATGCTCCAGGAGGGAATCCACCAGATCGAACATGCCGTGGATATCCCCGACGACAAAATCCCGACCGCGTTCGTTGCGTGGAAAGCACCCTACGGCGTCCTGTCTGTCCGGACGGGCGGCGATAAATCCCTGCCGCCCGCGATCCCGTACCCCCATGTGGCAGATCGGGCGATTCATACCCCCGCCTCCCCTCCTGCCCGAAAGCCGGACCACTGCGCAAAATGCAGATTGATTCGCCGGTTGGCGCGGCCTTTTTTCTCGATCTTGCCGATCCGGAGCGCACCGATCTCGGCCGTGCTCCGGACATGCGTACCGCCGCAGGGTTGCAGATCGATCTCCCCGATCCGAACCAGGCGGATCTGCCCGCCGGTCTCCGGAGGGCGGGCACCGACGGTCTTCACCAGATCGGGCCGGGCCGCCAGCTCCTCCGTTCCAATCCATTCCTCGCTGACCGGGTGATCCGCCAGGACAATCTCGTTCAGCCGCGCCTCCAGGGATTCCTTCTCCGGAGCCTCCGGCATGTCAAAATCGAGCCGCGACTTCTCCTCCCCGATCGCCCCGCCCGTGACCGGACAGGGGACGACCACCGAGAGCAGATGCAGCGCGGTATGCATCCGCATCCGGCGGTGCCGCAAATCCCAATCAAGTTCCAGCTCGACTTCAGTGCCGGAGTCCGGAGCCTGTTCCGGTGCCTCCAGATAATGCAGGATGACACCCGCCTCCCCCCAGCCGGCACCACGCACCGCGAAGGCATCGCCGCCAGCGGGCCGGAGGGTTCCATGATCTCCGGGCTGACCGCCACCGGCGGCGAAGAACACCGTCCGGTCAAGGGCCACCGCACCGTCCGGCGTGGTCATCACCACCTGCGCATGGCAATGCGCCAGATACGGGTCGCGCCGCCAGAGAGGATCCGTGCCCATCCCTCGAACCTAGCCGGCTTCCGGTGCGAAAACCTGCGGCATTTCGTGACGGGTTTCCATCCAGCCCGGCACGGGAAGTCCCTTTTCGCGAAGGAAGGCAGGATTGAAGAGTTTGGACTGGTAGCGCTGGCCGCCATCGCAGAGCAGCGTGACGATGGTGTGTCCCGGCCCCAGTTCCCGGGCCAGCCGGACCGCCCCGGCGAGGTTGATCGCGCTTGAGCCGCCCAGGCACAGCCCCTCTTCCGAGAGCAGGTCGAACAGATACGGCAGAGCCTCGGCATCGGGAATCCGATAGGAGTGATCGACCGCAAGACCCTCCAGATTGGCGGTGATCCGGCCCTGGCCGATGCCTTCGGTGATCGAACTCCCCTCGGCGCGGAATTCCCCCTCCGTGTAATAGGCATGAAGGGCCGCGCCTTCCGGATCCGCCAGGGCGATCCGGATCTCCGGATTCCGCGCCCGCAAGACCTCGGCGCAGCCGGCGAGGGTGCCGCCGGTGCCGACCGCGGAAACAAACCCGTCGATCCGGCCGCCGGTCTGCTCCCAGATCTCCGGGCCGGTGGTCTCCACATGGGCCTGTCGGTTGGCGAGATTGTCGAACTGGTTGGCCCAGACCGCCCCGCCGGGCTCCGTCACCGCCAGCGCCTCCGCCAGCCGGCCGGAATAGCGAACATAATTGTCGGGATTCCGGTACGGGACCGCCGGCACCTCGACGAGCGCCGCACCGGCGAGACGCAGCATGTCCTTCTTTTCCTGGCTCTGGGTTTCCGGAATCACAATCACGGTACGGTAGCCCATCGCCGCGCCGACCAGAGCCAGACCGATCCCCGTGTTTCCGGCCGTGCCCTCGACGACCACCCCGCCCGGCTTCAGCGCACCGCGCTCGACGGCATCGCGCAGAATGTAGAGGGCCGCGCGGTCCTTGACCGACTGGCCCGGATTGAGGAACTCCGCCTTTCCAAGAATTTCGCAGCCGGTCGCTTCGGACAGCCTGCCCAGGCGGACCAGTGGCGTATTGCCGATCAGGGACAGCAGGGCGGGCGAAGCGGATGCAGTCTCCATGCCGGTCTCCGGATATCCTGGCGGAAGGGGCGGGATTCGAACCCGCGGTGGACCATGCCCACTCCGGTTTTCAAGACCGGTGCATTAAACCTGACTCTGCCACCCTTCCCCGAATTTGCAATTATGCAACGACCTGCCCCCGAGGGTAAGGGTGTCCGGGCGCGAAGCCCCCATTCTCCACCGCCCACACTGCCTCTACCACCCCCAAATCCGCTGGAATTGCATCGATCTCCCCCCTGGTTTTCGGCCCGAATTTCTGCCCGCTCGTTGTAGCGGCCGCCAATCCGGTCTAATTCACCATCATGCTGAATCTCCGAATCATCATTTCTTCGGTTGTGGCGGCGCTACTCGCCGCCGGAACCGCCTCGGCGACCGAGACCCAGGCACGCCACGCGTTCCTGATCGATCTCGGCACGGATACAGTGCTGATGGCGAAAGATGCCAATGCCCGCATCCCGCCAGCCTCGATGTCCAAACTGATGACCGTCGAGGTGGTGCTGCGGGCCCTCACGGAGGGGCGTCTCTCCCCCGACACCGAATTCCAGGTCAGCGAGAAGGCGTGGAAGACCGGCGGGTCGAAGATGTTCGTGCGGGTCGGCGACTCGATCCGGGTCGAGGATCTTCTGCGCGGCATCATCATCTCTTCCGGCAACGATGCCTGCGTCGTGGTCGCGGAAGGCTTCGATGGGAGCGAGGAGGCCTTCGCGGAGCGACTGAACCGTCGGGCCGGCGAGATCGGTCTGGAGGATTCGCATTTCGCCAATGCCAGCGGATGGCCGCATCCGGAGCACTACATGACCGCGCATGACATCGCCCGGCTGGCCGCGCACATCTTTCGCAGCTACCCGAAATACTATCCGCTGTTCGCCGAGGCCGAGTTCACCTGGGAGGGTGTCCGCCAGCGCAACCGCAATCCACTGATCGGTGCCATCGACGGAGCGGACGGTCTGAAGACCGGATATACGGAAGCCTCCGGCTATGGCCTCGTCGCCTCCGCCATGCGCGACGGGCGGCGGATCGTGGCCGTGCTGGGCGGACTGGCGAGCGAACGCGACCGGGCCGCAGAATCCAAGCGGCTGGTGGAATGGGCCTTCCGCGAATTCCGCCACGGCACCTTCTTCGAAAAAGGCGACCGGGTCGGGTCGGCCAAAGTCTGGCTCGGGGCCGATTCCCATGTCGACCTGGTGGCCGGCGCGGAGATCCGCGGCCTGCTCCGGATCTCCTCCGGCGAGCCAAAAGCGGAAATCCACCTGCAGGAACCGGTGCCGGCCCCCATTGCGAATGGCCAGAGACTCGGAACCATCCTCGTGACCACCCCGGACGGTGCCATCTATGAAGCCCCCGCCCTGGCGGCAGAGGAGGTGCCGGCCGGCGGCTTCGGCACGCGTCTGGTGATGTTGATCCGGAAATTCGCCCGGCGGGGGCAGGCGGAGTGAGCACCGACGCCGGAGGACTTTTCATCAGTTTCGAGGGCAGCGACGGTGTCGGCAAATCGACCCAGGTGACGCGGCTCGCCGAACGCATCCGCGACCACGACCGCAAGGTGGTGGTCACCCGGGAGCCCGGCGGCACGAGCGGAGCCGAGGAGATCCGCCGGCTGCTGCTCGAAGGCGACACCGAACGCTGGTCGGCGATGACCGAATTGCTGCTGTTCTGCGCGGCCCGCCGGGATCATCTCGAAAAAGTCATCGAGCCGGCCCTGGCGGAGGGTGCCGTGGTTCTCTGCGACCGGTTCCACGATTCCACCGCGGTCTACCAGGCCGCCGCCGGAGGGGTGGATATCGGCATCGCGAAACAATTCCACCAGATCGCGGTCGGCCGCGTCCCCTCCCTCACCCTGGTGCTGCTGCTCTCCCCCCAGGCGGCGGAGATGCGGTGCCAGAAACGCTCCGGGGAGCGGCATCGATTCGAGGAGTTCGGCGAAGCCTTCCGGATGCGCGTCGAACAAGGCTACCGCCAGCTCGCGGAGCGGGAGCCGGAGCGCTGCCGCGAGATCGACGCCAGCGGCAACATCGACGAGGTCGCTCAGACGATCTGGAAAACCGTCGAGCCGCGGCTGCGGAAGGTGCCCCCTTCTCATGGCTGAGACCCGAGACGAAACTCCCCTCGACCAGGTTTCCGGCGCGCCCCATCCGCGGACGACGCTTGCCCTGCGCGGACAGTCGGCGGCGGAGGCGGAGTTCTGCTCGGCGCATCGCAACGGCCGGCTGCACCATGCCTGGCTCCTGCACGGGCCGCGGGGCGTCGGCAAGGCGACCCTCGCCTACCGGATCGCACGCTTCCTGCTCGCCGGCGGCGGGACCGAGGAGGGGGGGCTCGAGCTTCCCGCAGAGCATCCGGTGACGGCCCGCGTCGCCGCCGGGGGCGAGCGTCGCCTGCGCACGCTCTGCCGGAACTGGAACCGGACCGGCTCGGCTGCGCCCCGACCCTACACGGAGATCCGGGTGGATGATGTGCGGAATGCATCCGACCTGTTCCGCTACGCGGCACTGAACGAGGGCTGGCGCATCCTGATCGTCGATCCCGCCGAAGAGATGAATCCGAACGCCGCCAACGCCCTGCTCAAAATCCTTGAGGAGCCGCCCCACCAAGCGATCCTCCTGCTCATCAGCCATGCGCCGAGGCGCCTGCTCCCGACCATCCTCTCGCGCTGCCGCCGCCTGGCCGTACAACCCCTGGAGAGCGCCGATTTCGCGGCGGCCCTGACGGGCGCACTGGGAAAGCTGCCGCAACGCGACATCGAAGCCCTCGAGCGGGCCAGCGACGGCTCCCCGGGCGAGGCGGCCCGGCTGCATCTGCTGGGCGGGGCCGAATTGACGCAGACCTGCGACAATCTCCTCGCAACCCTTCCGAATCTGGATCGCAACGCCCTGGTCGGTTTTGTGAATGGGTTCGCCAAACGCGAGAGCGCTCCACGGCTCGAACTCGCCGCCAACCTTCTCGAACGGGCCCTGGCCGCCCATGCCCGCAGGGCCCTGGAGTCCTCCCCCGGCACCGCCCGGGCGGCCCTCTGGGCCGATGCGGCCGGCACGTTCCGGAGCGGTTTCGACCGCGCCCGGGCCACCAATCTTGACCCGGCGCGGACCCTCCTCACCGCCTTTGTCGAGATCGAGACAATGGCCCGACGGGCGGAGAAACAGGGCTGAACCGATGCTGGTGGACAGCCACTGCCATCTCGACTTCCCGGCCTTCGCCGAGGATCTCGACGCGGTCCTCGCCCGGGCCCAGGAGGCCGGCATCCTGCGCATGCTCAACATCTGCACCCGCCCCTCCCGGTTTGAACAGGCCCGGGAACTCGCCGAGCGTCATGACCCGGTGTATTTCACCGTCGGTCTGCACCCCTGCCATGTCCATGAAGAGCCGATGCCCGAGATTGACCAGCTGGAAGAATTCGCCGCCCATCCGAAGATGGTCGGGATCGGCGAGAGCGGGCTCGACTACTTCCGCCACCGGGAAACCGCCTCGAGGCAGAAAGAATCGCTGGAACGGCATATCGAGGCCGCACGCCGGACCGGTCTGCCGCTGGTGATTCATGCCCGCGACGCCGATGAGGATCTCGGTCAGATCCTGACCGAGGCGCACCGGACCGCCCCCTTCCGCTGCGTCATGCACTGCTTCTCGTCCGGCCTGGAACTCGCCCGCCAGACGCTGGCCCTCGGCTTCTACCTGTCGGCCGCCGGCAATTCGACCTTCAAGAACGCCGAAAACATCCGGGCAGCACTGGCCGAGGCACCGCTCGACCGCATCCTGGTCGAGACCGACGCCCCCTATCTCGCGCCGGAACCCTTCCGGGGAAAACGCAACGAGCCGGCCTATGTGCGCCACACCGCCCAGGCCGCCGCCCGGCAACGGGGCCTGGACGAGGCGGCCTTCGCGCAGGCGACCTGCGACAATTTCTTCCGCCTGTTCGATCGCGTGCCGCCCCCGGCCGCCGGGGAGGCGTAAGGTGCCGGGCCCCCGCCTGCGAATCACCATTCTCGGCTGCGGCTCCTCCGGCGGAGTGCCGCGGGTGGGCGGTGACTGGGGTGCCTGCGACCCCCGCAACCCCCGCAACCACCGGCTTCGCTGTGCCCTCCTGGTGGAACGGATCGATGCCGGGGGCGTGACATCGGTGCTGGTCGATGCCGGCCCCGACCTGCGTGCCCAGTGCCTCAGTGCCGGGATCCAGCATCTCGATGCCATCCTCGTCACCCATGCGCATGCCGACCATGTGCACGGGCTGGACGATCTGCGCGGCCTCTATCTCCGCAACGGGCGCAAGCCGATGGCGCTCTGGACCGATGCCGAGACCGCCGCCGTGCTGCAGTGCCGTTTCGCCTATGCGTTCCGGGAAATCCCCGGCACGGGCTATCTCCCGATCCTGCGGCTCCACGAGACCGACGGCCCGGTGCGGATCGACGGGGACGGCGGATGCGTGCTGGCGCAGCCCTTCCGGGTACCGCATGGCGGCATCGCATGCTCCGGCTTCCGTTTCGGACCGGTGGCCTACACCCCCGATCTCTCCGCCCTCCCGAAAGAGGCGCAAGAGGTGCTGGCCGGGGTCGACACATGGATCGTCGATGCGCTCCAGCGCAACCCCCACCCCACGCACACGCATCTTGCCCAGACCCTGGAATGGATCGCCCATATCAATCCCCGCCGGGCGGTCCTCACCAACATGCACAATGATCTCGACTACGAGACGGTGGCCGCAGAAACCCCCGAACATGTGGTACCTGCCTATGATAATATGGTGCTGGAATTTGATGTCGGGCCACCCGCCGACCCACCCAAGGAGAACCTCCCATGATGATGAAAAGATCCCATATCGCGATCGGAGCCGGCCTCCTCGTGCTTTCCTTCGGAGCGGGATTCGCGGCCGGCATCTACACCCTGCCGATCCTGGTCGAGGTCCGGGGCAATGCCCTCACCGAGGTGCCGGCGGTGGAACCGGGCGACCGCACGGGCACGTTTGTCCGCACGCTTCCGGGTTCGGATCCCCTGCATTGGGGGGAAGGAACCGTCCGCCTCAGCAAAACCCAGCTTATCTTCGACACCGATGTCACCCTCACGCCGGGTCCCGACTACCGCATCTACCTCACCAAGCGCTTCGCCGACGACAAGCCCAGCTTTCTGGGCATGAAGGCCGATGCCGTCCAGGTCGCCTCGTTGAAGACCTTTTCCGGGCCGCTGAGCTTCGAACTGCCGGAGGGGGTCGATACCGACGCCTATGACAATGTCCTTGTCTGGTGCGAAGCCTTTTCCATGTTCATTACCAGTGCCCAACTCGACTAATTAATGGGCGACATTGTCCCGATCCTGTTTCCGGTCTTTGCGCTGATCGGCCTAGGTTACATCGCAACCCGGACCGGTCTGGTTCCGGAGTCGGGCATCAACGGCATTCTTGCCTTTGCCACCCAGTTCGCCGCCCCCTGCCTGCTGATGCGGGCCGTGCTGCATGCGCAGTTCGCGGAGACGTTCGATCTCGCCCTGATCGCCTCGTTCTATCTGCCCATCGTATTCTTCTTCGCCGCCATGACGCTCACGGCACGGTTCCTCTGGCGGCGTGAGGCCGGCGACAGCGTGGTCATCGGTTTCGCATCCACCTTCGGAAACACCGTCATGCTCGGCGTGCCGGTGGTCATCGGCACTTTCGGGGACATCGCCCTGACCCCGATGGTGGGCATTGTCGGCCTGCATGCGGTCGCGATGTATCTGATGGGGGTCACGCTGATGGAGGTGGTGCGGCAGGAAGGCGCCGGGGTTCTCGCCACGCTCCGACGCATGCTGGTCGGCATCGCCTCCAACGCTCTCCTGATCGGTGTCGCCCTCGGCGCGATCGGGAACGCGGCCGGCATCACACCGCTGCCCGCCCCGATCGAAACGGCCACCCGGTTGCTGGGAGAGTCCGCGATCCCGCTCGGGCTGTTCGGAGTCGGCGCGGCCCTGACCCGCTACCGGCTGCGCGCGGAAGCGACGCTTGCCAGCGTTGCCTCGGCCAGCAAACTCCTGCTGCAGCCCGGAGCCACCTATATCCTGGCGCGCTGGGTGTTCGAACTCGACCCGCTCCCCATCGGGGTGGCCACGCTCACCGCCGCCATGCCGCTGGGAATGAATTCCTATCTGTTCGCAGCCATGTACAACCGCGCCGTCGGGACCGCGGCGAGCGGAATTGTGCTCTCGACCCTGCTTTCTGCCCTCAGCGTGTCCTTCTGGCTGGTGGTCCTGACCTGGAACCCGGCATAGAGCCTGGTTGCGGTACGAACTCCCGCCGTGACGGGCGCGTAGATCTGTGACTTTTCGGCAGACGGTTTTCTCGACCCGGGCCGCCCCGAAGGCCGAATTCGTCCGAAGGGTCGAATCCGCATCCACAAAAATCCAGGGCCGATGCCGCCCGGCCGGGCCAGGCGGACGCGTGTCGGAGGGACGACGGAAAAAGGATCAGCCGGAAACGCCCTCAAGCAACGCATACGATTCCTGATACCACCCACTGCCCGGAAAATTGTACCCGAGAATGGCACCAGCCCGCCGCGCTTCCTCGATCAGCCCAAGGGACAGGTTTGCCTCGACCAGCCGGTGCAGCGCCTCGGCAACATGCTCGGTCTTCGGGTAATCGCTGATCACGTTGCGAAACCGCTGGACGGCAGAGAGATAATGTCCGCGTTTCAGATAGTAGCGGCCGATCTCCATCTCCTGGCCTGCCAGCTGGTGCCGGGTCGCCTCCAGCATCAGCTGTGCGTCGCGGCTGTAGCGGGAATCGGGATATCGCTGGATGAGGGTCAGAAGCTCCTGCTCGGCCCCTCTCGAAAAGGACTGGTCGCGCCCGACATCCGGAATCCGGTCATACTGGCTCAGAGCCATCAGGAACTGGGCCCGCGGAGCGAGATCGTCGCCGGGATAGAGCTGGAGGAACCGGTTGGAAGCGGCCACCGCCTGGTCGAATTTTCCGGCAATGTAATAGGCATCGGCCGCCCGGATCATCGCCTGCTTGGCCAGCGGGGAATACGGGTGAATCCGCTCGAGCTCCTCGAAAGTGCTCGCAGCGATAATCAGATCGGTTTCAAATTCTTCCTGTCCCCGGGCATAGATCTCCTCCGCCGACTGCGTCTCAATCTCATTCTCTCCGTCGGAGGAACATCCCGCCAGAACGAAGACGGCCAGCAATGCCGGCGCGATCCTCACCGCGGTCACAAAACCTGAAAGACGCATCATGCGGGTACTTGGAACGGACCGATCAGCCCGCCACCGGGAGAGCCTCGCCGGCCCCTTCCCGGGCGGACAGGAGCTGCGGAATGCCGGCCGATGCGGGGGCTGACTCGACCCGCCAGGCAGCAGAATCGGCCAGCAGCTTCTGCAGCAGCCGGACCGTCAATCCGTGTCCCGAAGAACGACCGATGAACCGGCCGATGATCGGACAGCCGCAAAGATACAGATCGCCGAGAACGTCCATCATCTTGTGGCGGACAAATTCGTCGGGGGCACGCAGACCTTCCTCGTTCAGGACCCGGTCCCCCTCGACGACCACCGTATTGGCGAGCGAGCCGCCGCGGCCCAGCCCTTGCTGACGGACCCGCTCCACATCCGCGCTCGATACGAAAGTCCGCGCCGGCAGAAGTTCGCTGACCGCCTCGCCGCCCGACAGGGCCAGTTCCAGCCGCTGCCGGCCGATGGCCGAATCGGCGAACTCGATCGAAAAATCGATCTCGAAAAGATTTCCCTGCACCGGTTCGAGAACGACCATCGCACCGTCCTGCTCCACGGCAACCCGGCGAAGAACTCGAAGGGCACGCCGTTTGCCGCCCACACTCCGCAACCCGACCGATTCCAGACCTTCGGCGAAGAGCAGACCGCTTCCATCCAGAATCGGGAGCTCCGGTCCGTCGATATCGACCAGCGCATTGTCCAGTCCGCAAGCCGCAAATGCCGCCATGGCATGCTCGACCGTGGAGACTTGGACGCCGGCATCATTGCAAAGGACCGTGCGGAGCCGGGTCTCGACGACTGCATCGGGACAGGCGGGAATGATGTTTCCCCCGTCCTGGAGATCAATGCGCCGGAACCGGATGCCATGACCGGCCGCCGCCGGCCGCACGGTCATCCTGACCGGGCATCCACCATGCAGGCCCACACCCGAAAAATCGAGCTCCCGCGCTACTGTCGTCTGCATTCCACCGCCTGTGTTCCGACCTCTACAATCCTGACAGAGAGTAGAGAGCGCAGTGGACTTCCCAACTCACGACCTGTTACGCAATATGACAGCGGGTTTCAGCCTGCCGCCAGCATCCGGGTAATCAGTCCTTTCCCCGTCTGGGTAGAACGGCGACTGCGAAACGTACTGTCCTCATCCCCGGCATCTTCCGCGCCTGCCTCGGGCGGGGTGGCGTTTTCCGGCCCGCCAGAATGTGGCTCCGGACGGACCGGCGGATTCACGGCACCGGCATCTTCCGCGGCCTGAGGCCAGGGAGCGGCCGGCCGGCCGCCAGGAGCTCCAGCCCCGGAGGGTTGCTGTGGATTCCGGCCCAAAAGCCTCTTGCCGGGGAAGACCGAACTCCCTGCCGGAACGGCCGGTGCCGATACCGCTGCCTCCGCCTCCTGCGGAGCCTCGGCGACAATTGAATCGGCATCGATCTCGAGATCGTCGCCCCACAGACCCTCGCTCTCCTCCGAAACCCCCGAAGGGAGATCGGAAACCGCCGCCGGCGGTGGGGCGGAAGCAGCCCTCGAAGGGAAATCGGAAACCGGCACCGGCGGTGGGGCGGAAGCAGCCCTCGAAGGGAAATCGGAAACCGGCACCGGCGGTGGGGCGGAAGCAACCCTCGAAGGGAAATCGGAAACCGCCGCCGACGGTGGGGCGGAAGCAGCCCTCGAAGGAAAATCGGAAACCGCCGCCGACGGAAGACCGGCGGCTCTCCCCGACGGTGAGCCGGAAGGCTCCCTCCCGGGATGGGTCCTCGGGGGCACCGGCTCTGCCGGGCCCTCCTGATGCCCGTCGGACACCGCCACCGGCGCCGATCCCACCACCCGGACTTTCGGACCCTGCTTCGGACCCTGGTTGAGAATGCCGTTGTTGCTCCAGTTCTGCGGGCGGGCGGGCATAGAAGCCGCCCCCGGAATCGGCCGCCGCGGATTGCGATGCGTCCGTCTGACATGTGCGGCCGCACCCGCCCGTGCATCGGCCAGATCGGTGTCGACACCGCTCGCCGCGATATAGACCCGCACCCGATCTGTCATCTCGGGATCATGGGTCGCCCCGATTTTCATCCGGACGCCTTTCCGGGCGAGACCGCCCAGATACTTCGAGGCCGCATCCATATCGCTAAGATCGAGATCGTCGCCGCCCGTCACGTTGATCAGAAGCGAGCGGGCCCCGTTCAGACGGATTCCGTCCAGCAGCCGGTTGTCGGCCGCGCGCTGGGCGGCCAGCATTCCGCGATCCGGTCCCGCTGCCTCCCCGGCACCGATCACCCCGATGCCGCCATCGCGAAGCACCATGGAGAGATCGGCAAAATCGAGATTGACCAGGCCCGGACGCACCACGAGATCGACCACCCCGCGCACGGCATCCAGCAGTACATCATCCACCGATTTGAACGCGTTGAGGAGGGAAGGAGCCTGCTGCCCCTCTGGCAGCAGATTCTGGTTGGCGATGACAAGCAGCGTATCGACCTGCCGGGCGGCTTCGGTAATCCCGCGGCCGGCCACCTGCATACGCAGTTCACCCTCAAAATTGAACGGCTTGGTCACGACCCCAATCGTCAGCACATTGAGCTCGCGCGCGATCCTTCCGATCACGGGAAGGGCACCGGTTCCGGTGCCGCCCCCCATGCCGGCGGTCAGAAAGGCCAGCGACACCCCGTCCAGTGCGGTGTAGATCTCGGAGGCCGACTCCTCGGCCGCCTTGCGCCCGATCTCTGCATCCGTGCCGGCCCCGAAGCCCCCCGTCTCCTGCGGCCCGAGCTGTAGCCGGAAATCCGCTCCCGTTTTCGAGAGATCCTGGGTGTCCGTGTTGGCGGCGATGAGATCCACACCGCTGAGATCGCTCTTCGCCATATGGTTGACGGTATTGCCACCACCGCCACCAACGCCGATGACGGCAATACGGGGATGCCCGCCGACCGACTCGGGCACATCCAATTTGTCGATTGTCATGGTTTCTGCTCCTTAGGATTTCTGCCTGTGTTTCGGCGGTTCGTTGGCCGCCACTGCCTCAATTGTTCCTTATCCGCTAACCCTTTACCGCCCGCAAGTCAAGCCGCGATCCACCCATCCCCGAGGAGACAGGATTCCGCGTGCCGCCGGAACGGTCTCACCACGCCTTCATCATCCAGCGGAAGGTTCGCTGCACGACACCGCTCACCCCGCCGGCAAATTTTCGTTCGTAATCCCAGTACTCCCAAATGGGCGAATGCACGTAGCGCGCCAATCCGACCAGAGCCGCCGATTCCGGAGCGGCCGCCTGTTCGTCCGGCCACCACACCCCACCCGGTTGGCCGGTCTCCACCCGGCAATTGAGGATGCGCGTGGCGACTTCCTCCACCTCCCGTCCCCGGGCACCGGGCCCCGTCAGGAATACGCTCCGCTTCGGCATCTCGTTGAACTCTGCCTGCGCCAGCTGCTCCTTCACCTCCTGGAACAGCTCCGGCCAGTTGCGGCCCGCGGCGGCACTTCCAGCAAACACAACCGCTCCCTTCAGAAACATGCTGACACCCGTGCACCCCTCCCCGAGATCGATGCATGCATATCCACCCGCCCGCCGGTTCGTCGATGGATTGCAGCCGAGCCCGGCTGCATAGGGCCGCGCGACAAAGCCCGCCGGGCGAAGCCCACAGCCCCGCGCGCAGTGGGACAGGTCATCCAGCAACCCACGGCGCCCTGTGATCCAGACCATATCGACCGTCAACCGCTGCCCCGCCAGATCCCGGGGGTTGTGAATCCCGTCACGGTCGTCCAGAGAATAATGCACCGGCAGGGCATGCAGGATCACCTCATCCGCTCCCAGTTTCGGCCGGGCGCAACGGCGCATGGAGCGAAGCATGTCACGTTCATCGACCCGGCCGCCGGACACCCGCGCATCGCCCCGGCCGTAATGACAGCCCAGATCCCGGTCGCTGACCGCGACCAGCAACTCGTCCACCCGACCAAGCCGGGCCTCACGTTCGGTCGTATCGAAGACACCCCGCAAGGTGCGCTCGAAAGCGCGCATATCACTGACCCGATCCCCCGCATAACCGTCATTCTCGCAGCTGTAGACGGCGGCGACCGCCGGTCGGCCGGAGCGCGCGGCGGACCCGGCCGCCTCCGAGCCCCATTCGATGATGGCACAGGTAGCCCGGCGGCCATCGGGATCGAGCAGAACGATTCGCTTCCGCTGGCGGGCGCGGGCCAGCCGGTCGCACAGTGCCGTATCGCCCGGAACCGCAGCCATCGCCAATCCCGCTCAGGCACCCTGCCCGGAGCCCGGCGTCCTACGCAGCCGCTCCAGAAACCGCTCGAGATCCGCACCGCGATAGCGGATGGCGATGGCATGGGGATTCCGGAGATCGATCGCCGCGATGTCCCGCTCGAGCAGGCCGGATGCCCGGTTGATGGCCACGAACCGCTCCGCCGCCTCGGTCAGGTTCCCCTCCGGGAAGGAGATCGTGATGCCGCCCCGCAACTCCCCGTCCCAGCGCCTCCGGCCGATCCGCCGGAACCAGCGAAACTCCCGGAGCAGGGCCGGATGGGCCGTGCCAAAAGCCAGAATCTCTCCGACCGCAACCTCGACCCCGGCCCCCCGCAGCACCGGCAGGCCACGCGCCATCGGGTCGCCCTCGGCCCGGGCGATCTGTTCGCCGGAGGCCGTCAGCAGCCAGGCCTCGCCGTCGATCTGCCAGACGGCCTCCGCAGTCTGCTCGACCACGGTGACATCAATCCGGTCCGGGATGTCGACCCGCACCGCCGCCTGCACGACCCAGCCCAATGCCTCGACCCGATCCCGGGCCTCATCGATGTCGATGGCGATCCAGGAGGTCACACGCGGCAGGCCAAGCGCCTGCGCAATCTCCCGCCGGGAGGTGCGCTCGACCCCGACGACCTTGCCCAGATCCATTTCCATCGCCACCGCCTCGATCAGGCGCGCCTTCGCGGCTCCGGCAAGTTCGAACAGCCCCCGCTCGATCTGGCGGACGGGAAGCTGGGTCATGGCCAGCCAGGCCAGCCCCGCAAAACCGAGCGCGTAGAGCGCCGGTCGGACGCCCGGAGTCCTCAACAGGCGACGCCACCAATAGGCCTGGGCCGCGACGTCCTCGCGACGCTCCTCGTTGATGCCGAGTTTCAGCGGCTGCATGAGGCATCCTCCACCATCCATTGCACCAGATCCACGAATGGCAGGCCATGATGAGCTGCCTGTTCGGGGACCAACGAAGTCGGGGTCATGCCGGGTTGCGTGTTGACCTCAAGGAGGACGTACCGGCCGGACCCGACGTCATAGCGCAGATCCGCCCGGGTAACCCCGCGGCAGCCGAGTGCGACATGCGCCCGGGCCGACATCTCCAGACAGGCCTCGCGTTCGGCCTCCGAAATACGGGCCGGAATCACATGCCGGGAGCCGCCCGCGGCATATTTGGCCGCATAGTCGTACCACCCTCCCTCCGGTGGCACGATTTCGGTGACTTCGATCGGCTGCCCGTCGCGCACCGCAACGGTAAGTTCGAGTCCCGCCGCATAGCGCTCCACCAGGAGTTCCGGGAATGGAGAATCCGCCAGGGCCGGCGGCGGCTCCCCTTCGCGGACGATGACCACTCCAAGCGAAGAACCCCCGTCATTGGGTTTCACCACATAAGGAGGCTCCATCGGATGCGCGGCCGCGATCGCCGCGGGGGCCGCCAGCAGCCCCTCGGCGACCGGCAGGCCGGCCGCCCGAAGAAGGATCTTGGCGCGGGTCTTGTCCATCGCCAGGGCCGAAGAAAGAATTCCGGAATGGCTGTAGGGCAGACCGAGCGTCTCGAGCAGCCCCTGCACGCAGCCATCCTCCCCCCAACTCCCATGCAGCATGTTGAGGACCACGTCGGGAGCCACCTCCCGGAGGCGGAAGGCGAGGTCACGCCCGGCATCGATCTCGATCACCTCATGCCCCGCCTCGCGCACGGCCCCCGCACAGGCCTCGCCCGAGACCAGCGACACCTCGCGTTCGCCGGAGATACCGCCGAGGAGGACGGCGACCCGCCGCCGCGCCGGAGCCGGTCCGGCCGTCACGACGGATCTCCCATCCGGCGGATCTCCCAGGACAGCTCGATGCCGGCCGTCTCGCGGACCCGGCGGCGCATCTCCTCGCCAAGGGATTCCAGATCCGCCGCCGTGGCCCCGCCCCGATTGACCAGAAAATTCGCATGCCGGTCGCTCACTTCGGCGTCCCCGACCCGCAACCCCCGACAGCCCGCGGCATCGATCAGCCGCCAGGCCGACGGCCCCTCCGCGCATCCATTGAGCCCCGAAGTCCGGCCGGACGGATTGCGGAAGGTCGACCCCCCCGTGCGCTCGCGCACCGGCTGGCTTGCCTCCCGGCGGTCAAGCATCTCCTGCATCCGTTGGTGGATCTCCGCCGGTGGGGCCGGCCGGCCGCGCAGAACGGCCCCGACAAACACCCGCCCCCCGGCAGCCTCACAGCCGCGATAGGCAAACCCCATCTCCTCGGCGGTCAGTTCCAGCCGCCGGCCCGCCCGGTCGAGGGCGGAGGCCTGCACGAGCACGGAAGCGATCTCGCTGCCATAGCAGCCGGCATTCATCGCCAAAGCCCCGCCGAGGGTTCCGGGAATCCCGCGCAGAAATTCCAGCCCGCCGATCCCCGCCTCGGCGGCCGCCTGGGCGATCCGGGCCGCGGGCGCGAAGGCGCCGACACAAAGGCCGGCATCTTCCAGAATCTCGATCTGTCCGAAGCCCCGGCCGAGCCGGACCGTCACCCCCGGCACGCCACCATCCCGGACCAGCAGATTGGAGCCGAATCCGACCACGCTGACGGGAATCTCCGCCGGCAGATCGGCCAGAAACGCCTGCAGGTCGGCCGCATCGGCGGGGACAAACAGAAGCTCGGCCGGGCCACCCACCCGGAACCATGTGTAGGGGGCCAGCAGGGTGTTCCGCTCAAGGTGCCCGCGCACGGAGGGCGGCATCCACGTCATCGACCCGCCTCCAGATTTTCGAGTGCCGCCGGAAGGGCCCGCGCCCAGTGCGTGATCGTCCCCGCCCCGAGACAGATCACCAGATCGTCCCGCCGCAGCTCGCCATGCAGCAGCCCCGCAAGCCCGTCGGGATCCGCGAGCGGCAGGGCCCGCGGATGGCCGTGCGCACGCAGACCCGACACCAGGGAATCACGGTCCGCACCCTCGATCGGATTCTCCCCGGCCGGATAGACATCGGAGATCACGGCCACATCCGCGTCGTCGAAGCATTCGCAGAACCGGTCAAACAGATGGGCGAGGCGGGTGTAGCGATGGGGCTGGTGGACGGCGATCACCCTCCCCGCACTGACCTCCCGGGCTGCCGCCAGGGCGGCCTCGATCTCCACCGGGTGGTGGGCGTAGTCATCGACGATCTCGACGCCGGCGGCCTGGCCGATCCGGGTGAAGCGACGCCCGACCCCGCCAAATCCGGCGAGCGCGGCGGAATAGACCTCGTCCGGAATGCCCATGGCCAGCCCGACCGCGATGGCGGCCAGGGCATTGGACACATTGTGCCGCCCCGGCAGGGGCAGGCGCAGGTCCCGGAGCCGGCGCGCCGGCCCGGAATGGCCGCCGATCTCGACATCAAAAACGGTCCCGCCGCCTCCGGGACGGAGGTTGAGGCCACGGATCTCCGCCCCCTCGTCGAGACCGTAGCCCAGCATGCGCAGCCGGCCCGCGCGCGCAGCCAGGGCCCGCGTTTCCGGATGGTCATGGCAGCAGACGGCCCGGCCATAGAACGGAACATTGTCCAGGAAACGGTCATAGGCGGCGCGCACGGCATCGAAATCCGCATAGTGATCCATATGTTCGGGGTCGATATTGGTGACCACCGCGACCGTGGCCGGGAGGCGCACAAAAGAGCCGTCGGACTCGTCGGCCTCGACCACCATCCAGTCGCCGGTCCCGATCCGGGCGTTCGATTCGTAGCTCTGGATGATCCCGCCATTGATCACGGTCGAGGCATACCCCGCCGCATCGAGCACGGCCGCCACCAGGGAGGTCGTCGTCGTCTTGCCATGCGTGCCGGCGACCGTGACATTGCGCTTGAAGCGCATCAGCTCGGCCAGCATCTCCGCCCGCGTCACGACCGGAATGCCGTCCGCGCGGGCGGCCTGGATCTCCGGATTGTCGGCCTGCACCGCCGAGGAGACGACCACGGCCCGCGCATCGCCGAGATTGGCCGCCGCATGGCCGAGCGTCACGGGCACGCCGATCCTGCGGAGCTCCTCGACCCGCAGCCCCTCGCTCTGGTCAGATCCCCGCACCTCATAACCAAGATTGCGGAGCACCATGGCAATGCCGGACATGCCGATTCCGCCAATGCCCACAAAATGCACCGGCCCCACCTCCTCCGGCGCCGGGATCATGCGCCCGCTCCGGCATGGCGCTCCACCAGATCGGCGAGGGCCTGGGTCGCGCGCGGATGGGAGACACGGAGGGCCGCCGCCGCCATCCCCTGCAGCCGCTCCCGGTTCCGGAGCAGGCCTTCGATCTCGCCGGCCAGCGCCTCTGTGCCCCCTCCTCCGGTCTCCGCGAAGGTCAGGGCCGCGCCCGCCTCCGCCAGGACCCGGGCGTTGGCACTCTGATGGTCGTCCATCGCCGAGGGCAGCGGAATCAGGATCGAGGGGCGGCCGACCGCCGAGATCTCGGTGAGAGTCGAAGCCCCGGCGCGGCCGATCACCAGATGGCAATCGGCCAGACGCCTCGGAACCTCCCGGAAGAACGGCGCCACCTGATGGCGGACCCCGCACGCCTCCAGCATGCCGCGCACCCGCCCAATGTCCTCTTCGCGCGCCTGCAGGGTCACCTCCAGGCGCCGGCGGAGATCCTCGGGCAGCAACCCGAGCGCGCCGGCGGACAGGGACGCCACGCTGCGCGAACCCTGGCTCCCGCCGGTCACGAACAGCTGGATCGTCTCCCCGTCCGCCGGGGCCCGATAGGGGTGGCCGACATACGGCCCGAACTCGGCGGCCATCGGATTGCCGGTGACCTCGGCGTCGGCCGACGCCTCCGGAGGCCGGGTGAGACCGCAGGCAAGCTGCATGCCGCGGCGCACGAACAGGCGGTTGACCCGACCGAGGCGCGCATTCTGCTCGTGCAGGATGCAGGGCATCCGCGCCAGGACGGCCGCGAGGAGCGCCGGCACCGCGGCATAGCCACCAAACGCGACCAGGCCGGCCGGCCGCCACTGCCGGAACAACCCCCACAGACGGAGACTCCACCACCCCATCGCAAAGGGAGAGGCCAGCCGTTCGAGCACCGGACCGCGCGACGGGCTGAGTGCCGGCAGGACCAGCAACCCGTTGCGGGGGGGCAGCCCGTCCAGATAGCGCACCCCGCGACGGTCGGTGAGGAAATCGGTCTGCCAGCCCCGGCCCTCCATCTCCGCCGCCAGGGCGACGGCAGGAAAGATATGCCCGCCGGTGCCGCCGGCAGCGAGGGCCAGTCGACGGCGGGAATCACCGGCCGGAACGCGCATCAGACCGGACGGGACCGGGCCGCGGCCTTGCGCCGGGGCTGCAGAGACCTGCGGGTCAGTGCCAGCAGCACCCCCATCGCGAGACCGGTCGCCAGCAGCGAGGAGCCCCCATAGGAGATGAAGGGCAGGGTCATGCCCTTGACCGGCAGGACGCGGAGATTGACGCCGAAATGGATCGCGGTCTGGAGGGCCAGCAGAACGATCACGGCCGCACCGGCGAGCTGCGCAAACCGGTCCTCGGTGTGGCGGATCAGCCAGGCGGCACGCAAGCAGAGAACTACGAACAGGGCCAGGAGGCATCCGGCCGGGACCAGCCCGAATTCCGCCACCGTGGCGGCCAGGACAAAATCGCTATGCGCATCCGGCAGCGCCTGACTGGCCCCCCCGACCCCGACCTGGCCGAACAGCCCGCCCGCCTGCAGGGCCCGCTCGACATGCTCGGTCTGGCTGTAGGGATCGGTCACACCGGACAGGAACGGGTCGATGCGGGAGGCGACATGCGGCGACAGGAAATAGATTCCGACCACCCCGAGCGGCCCGAGCACCCCCAGCAGCCCGATCACCGCGAGATTCGCACCGGCGAGAAAATACACCACACCCCATGTGCCCAGAAAGAGGATGGCCTGGCCGTAATCCTTCTGCAGCATCAGCGCGCCGGCGATGATGGCGGTGAGCACGAAGGCGAGGGTCTTGCCGGGCGGACCTCTTTTGATCAGTGCGCCGGACAGAAACCAGGCGATGGCCACCACGAAACCAACCTTGAGCAGTTCCGAGGGTTGTACCGAAAAGTAGCCGAACGAATACCAGCGGATCGAGCCCTTGCCAAAATCCGTGCCCAGCACCGGCAGCAACAGCAGGGCGACCAGAGCGGCGATCGCAAACAGAAGTCCGCCCCGCCGGATCACACGGGTAGGGGCCATCGAAAGCATCAGCATGACCGCGATCGCCAGGGCCGCGTAGAGGCTCTGACGGAGCACAAAATAGAACTCGCCAAGCCCGTTGCGCACGGCCAGGGGCGGCGAGGCCGAAAACGAGATCACGAGGCCGAGCGCGAACAGGGCCGAGGCGACGAGTACCAGCGGCTGGTCCACCTGCCGCCACCAGAGGGCGGTCGTGATCCGGGAATCGTCAGGCACCCGCCGTCTCCCCGCCGGCATCCGCAAGATGCCCCGCGACCAGTTGGCGGAACGCCTCCCCGCGCGCCTCATAATCGGGAAACTGGTCAAAACTCGCGCAGGCCGGACTCAGCAGCACCGTCTCGCCGGGCCGGGCCTCGGCGAAGGCGCGGGCGGCCGCACTCTCCAGGGTGCCGGCAACCTCATGCGGTGTGGCCCCCAGGGTGCGGGCAAAATCCTCTGCCGTCTCCCCGATCAGATAGGCCTTGGCGACCCGCGGAAAGTAGCCTTCGAGATCCTGGATCCCGCCCGCCTTGGCCCGGCCGCCGACGATCCACCGCACCCGACCGACCGCCGCCAGGGCACGGGCGGTGGCGGCCGCGTTGGTCGCCTTGGAATCGTTGACATAGGCCACCCCCGCCGCCCGGCCGAGCAATTCCTGCCGGTGCGGCAGGCCGGGAAAGGAGGCCAGAGCTGCGCCGCACTGGCGCCGGCCGACCCCGAGCGCCCGCGAGACCGCAAAGGCCGCGGCAATGTTCTGCGGATCGAGGCCGGCGGGCAGATCCCGGATCTCTTCCTTCCGGACGCCCTTCCGCATCGCCGTGCATTCCGTCTCCGTATGGGCGACGGCATGGGCATAGCCCCCCACCGCATCCGGCGGCCCGAGTGCCACCATCCGCCGCCGCGGCAGACCCTCCAGCCGTCCGGCGAGAAAGCGTCCTTCGGATTCCCGGATGCCGACCACCGCGACGCGGGGCGCACCGATGGTGAAGAGCCGCTCCTTGGCCGCGTAGTATCCCCCGCGCCCGCCATGCCGATCGAGATGGTCGTCGGAGAGATTGAGCAGCACGGCCAGATCCGGGGCCAGGCAGCGGGCCAGCTCGGTCTGGTAGGAGGAGAGTTCGAGCACCAGTGTCTCGGCCGGCTCCAGCGGGTCGAGCGCAAACACCGGACGGCCGACATTGCCCGCCACCCGGGCCGGCCGCCCGGCATGACGCAGCACATGGCCGATCAGTTCGGCCGTGGTCGATTTGCCATTGGTGCCGGTGACCGCGACCACCCGCGGCCGGTGCCCGGCCGGAAGACGGCCCAGGCCCGCGAACAGCAGCCCGATGTCGTTGTCGAGCGGCACCCCGGCGGCGAGGGCCGCGGCGGCGGCGGGATGCGGCGCGGGATAGAGATGCGGCACGCCAGGCGAGATGACCAGCATCGCGAGCCCGTCGCAGGCCCCCGGCACGTCCAGCCGGGCCAGCTCAAACCCTTCCGCCCCGGCACGGGCCGCTTCGCAGTCGTCCCAGGCAACCCCCCCGACACCGGCGGCGCGGAGCGCATGGAGAACGGCGAGGCCGGAACGGCCCAGCCCCACCACACCGACCCGTCGGCCACGAAGGAAGTCGAGGGAGATCATCGCCGCTAACGCAATTTCAACGTGGCAAGACCGACCATCGCCAGCACGACCGCAACGATCCAAAACCGGATCACGATCGTCGGTTCCTTCCAGCCCAGCTGCTCGAAATGGTGGTGGATGGGGGCCATCCGGAACACCCGGCGGCCGACCAGCCGGAAACTCGCCACCTGCACGATCACGGAGACCGCCTCGAGCACGAACAGGCCGCCGACGATGGCCAGCACGAATTCGTGCATGGTGGCGACCGCGATCGCCCCAAGACCACCGCCGAGTGCCAGGGATCCGGTATCCCCCATGAACACCGCCGCGGGGGGCGCGTTGTACCAGAGAAAGCCGAGACCGGCCCCGATCAGCGCCCCCGAGAACACGGCCAGCTCGCCGACACCGGGAACGTAATGCAGCTGCAGGTACTCGGAGAACAGCGCGTTGCCGACCAGATAGGCGATCAGGCCAAAGGTCGCGGCGGCAATCATCACCGGCACGATCGCCAACCCGTCCAGACCGTCGGTGAGGTTGACCGCATTGGCGCTGCCGAGAACCACCAACGCCGCGAAGACGAGATGGAACGGGCCGAGATCGAAGAGCACCTGCTTGAAGAACGGCACCGCGAGATGCCCGGCCAGTGCCTCGGGAGCGGCCCGCCAGACCAGCCCGGCAACGGCGAGGGCCAGCAGCAGGCCGGCGAGCATGCGGACCCGCGCGGACAGGCCGCGCGAGGCCCGGCGCAGCAATTTCATCGCGTCATCGATGCAGCCGATGCAGCCGAAGCCCAGCAGGGAGAGCACCGCGATCCAGATATAGGGGCCGTCCCAGCGCGCCCAGAGCACCAGCGAGGCGAGCAGGGAGCCGAGAATCATCAGCCCCCCCATGGTCGGGGTCCCGGCTTTCTCGACCGCGTGCCGGGCCGGACCGTCCTCGCGGATCGGCTGGCCCTCTCCCTGCATCTGCGCCAGGGCCGCGATCATCCGTCCGCCCAGAAGGAGGCTGATGGTCAGCGCCGTGATCATGGCGCCGCCAGCGCGGAACGTGATGTAGCGGAACAGGTTGAACAGATCCCCGCCCTCGCTCAGCCCCGCCAGCCATTGCGGCAGCATGCTTCAGCCCCCCACGCTGCCGGCGCCGCGCAGGGCGGCCGCGACCTTGAAGACACGGGCCCCGTTCGACCCCTTGACCATCGCGACATCGCCGGCCCGTACGAGCTGCGGAGCCCGGACCGCGAGCTGGCCCGCGCAGGCATCCCAGCCACCCCGCCGCGCGATGGGCAGCGCCTCGTAGAGGCGCCGCATGCGGGGGCCGCAGGCATAGACCAGATCGATGTTCTGCATGGCATCAAGGCCGGCGAGGCCGGCGTGATAGCGGTCTTCCTCCGGGCCGAGTTCGAGCATGTCCCCGAGAAACGCGATCCGGCGGCCGTTGCCGCTGTCCGAAGGCTGCGCCGCGAGTCCCTCCAGCGCCGCCTCCATGGAGGTCGGATTGGCGTTGTAACTGTCATCGACCAGGACAAAGCTTCCCCCCCGCGAAAGATGGATCCGCTCGCGCGTGCCACGCCCGTCCGGGGCGGTCCACGCAGCCAGCGCACAGCATCCGCGCGCGAGATCGGCCCCCGCCGCCCCAACGGCCAGCAAGGCCGCCAGGGAATTGTTTGCCAGATGGCGGCCCGGCGCGCCGATTCGATAGGCGACCTCCCGGCCGCAGATCCGCGCCTGCACGGCGGTGGCATCAGCCCCGACATGGACGCGCAGCGCCACCGCATCCGCCTCCCCATCGCCGCCGAAGCGCAGCACCTGGGCGGCCGCCGATTCCTGCGCCCGCTGAAAAAGGATTTCGTGCCCCGGACCCGCAGCCGGCACAATCGCGACACCGTCGGCTTCAAGACCGAGAAAGATTTCCGACTTGGCCCGGGCCACCGATTCGAGCGTTCCGAAAGATTCCATATGCGCCGGAGCGATGGCCGTGACGAGGGCGATCCCGGGCCGGACGAGGGCGGTATGGGCGGCAATCTCGCCCGCCGCGCTGGTCCCCATTTCGACCACGGCATACCGGGCATCGGACGGAATCCGGGCCAGGGTGAGCGGCACGCCGATTTCGTTGTTCAGCGACCGGGCCGAATGCACCACCGTTCCCGAAGGTGTGAGGGCCGCCGCGATCATGTTCTTGGTCCCGGTCTTTCCCACCGAGCCGGTGACGCCGACAACCTGCAACGAGGGAGCCCGGCCGCGCGCGGCGCGCCCGAGATCGACCAGTGCCCGCTGGGTGTCCTGCACCCGGAGAAGCGGGCCGATCCCGGCACCGTCCGGAGCCCGCGAGACCATCGCCGCCGCCGCGCCCCGGGCGAACGCCTCGGCCACAAAATCATGCCCGTCATGATTCGGCCCGGTCAGGGCGATGAACAGATCGCCCGGCGCGAGGCTGCGCGTGTCGATCGACACCCCGCCCGCCTGCCAGGCCCCGCCTGCCTCGCCGCCGCTCGCAGCGGCCGCCTCTTCGGAATTCCACAGCACCGACATCGCGGTCAGGCCCCAACCGCGGCGCGGGCGGCTTCGGCGTCGTCAAAGGGCACCGCACCGGTCGCAAGATCCTGCATCTGCTCATGCCCCTTGCCGGCGATCACCAGCACATCGGCGGCGGCAAGCCCGGCGACCGCCTCCCGGATGGCCTCGCCGCGATCGCCGATCTCCCGCGCCTCCGGCGCCCCTTCCCGCAGGGCGCGGCGGATGGCGGCCGGATCCTCATCGCGCGGATTGTCATCCGTAACAATCACCCCATCCGCCAGTCCGGCCGCCACCGCGCCCATCTCGGCCCGCTTTCCGGTATCCCGGCGGCCGCCGGCGCCGACCACCACGTGCAACCGCCCGGCCGGACCCAGATGCTGGCGGGCCGCGGCCAGCACCGCCCGAAGCGCATCCGGCGTGTGCGCATAATCGACATAGACCGCCGCGCCATTCTCCCGCCGGGCCACCAGCTCCATGCGGCCGCGCACCGGCGCAAGTTTGGCAAGCGCCGCGAAAGCCTGCTCCGGATCGATCCCGAGGGCGATGGCACAGCCGGCCGCGAGCAAGGCGTTGGTGACCTGGAAAGCACCCGCGAAGGACAGTTCCGCCTCCCACTCCCGGCCCGCGTAGCCGAACCGGAACCACTGCCCGCCGCCAGGCACCGGGCGCCCGTCGAGCAGGCGGATGCCTTCGGCGGCCGCCGCACCGCTTCCCACCGGCAGGGTCCGGCAGCCGCGCGAGCGGGCGATCTCAAGTGCGGTTTCCCCGATGGGATCATCCAGGTTGGCGACGGCGCAGCCATCCGAAGCGAGAAGCTCGGAGAAAAGGCGGAGTTTGGCGGCGGCGTAGGCGTGGCAGCCGCCGTGATAGTCGTAATGATCGCGGGAGAGGTTGGTCAGTGCCGCCGCGGCGATCCGGACGCCATCGAGGCGGCGCTGCACGAGGGCATGGCTCGACGCCTCGACCGCCAGATGCGTGGCTCCGGCCGCCGCCGCCCCGGCGAGAATGCGGTGCAGGGTGATCGGATCCGGCGTCGTGTGCCGCAGCCCCGCCTCCGTGCCCGGCCCCGACACGCCGAGAGTGCCGATGCTGGCCGCCGGATGACCGGCCGCCTCGCAGATCGACCGCAGGAAGCAGACGCTCGAGGTCTTGCCGTTGGTGCCGGTGACCGCGGCCACATGTTCGGGCTGCGCGGCCCAGAATTGCGCCGCGACCAGTGCCAGCCGGCGGCGCGGATCTTCGTCGAGAAACACCGGCAGCCGCAGCTCGCCGATCTCGTCACGGGCCCGGAGCGCCCCCTCCGAGGAGGCCAGCACCGCGGCCGCACCGGCGCGGATCGCGGCCCCGACATAGGCCGCTCCATCCACCTCCCCGCCCTTGAGGGCGGCGAACAGCCCGCCCTTGCGGACCTCGCGGCTGTCAGAGGCGAGCGAGGTGATCCGGAGACCGGGATCCGGCGGCATACCGATCGCGGCCTGGCCGGCAAGACCAAGAGCCTCTGCCGAACGACCGCAGAGCTCTGACTCCACGATTCGTGTCTCCCCGTCCGGCCGCACCACTCAGTTGCTGACCGCCAGCTGCCAGTCGGACCCGTCAAGTCGGGCCGCCACATCCCCCACCGGCGGAAGGCCCAGCAACGGTGCCGCACGCAGGATCATCTCGCTGACGATCGGCGCCGCCGTGACCCCGGCGCTGCGGCGGTAGCGCCCGTCCCCGATCCCCTTGGGGTCGCGCAGTGTGACCACGAGGACATAGGCCGGATCATGCATCGGAAACGCCGATACGAGTGTTGAGATCACCTTCTCCTTCTCGTAGCTGCCCCCTGCCTTGGCGATTTCCGCGGTCCCGGTCTTGCCGCCGACCGCGTAGCCCGACACCTCCGCCCGTCGGGCGGTGCCGCTGACCACGACCTTGCGCAGCGCAATGCGCAGACTCTCGACAGTCCGCGCCGACACCACCCGCGGCCGTTCTCCGCCAACCTCGCCACGATCCGCGAGGAGGGTCGGAGTCACCCGCCGCCCGTCGCCCAGAAGCGTCGCATAGGCCGCCGCAAGATGGAGCTGGGTTATGGCAATTCCATGGCCGTAGGCGATCGTCGCGGTGTTGATCTTCCGCCAGCGCTTCGGATAGAGCGGGGTGCCGCCGGCCGCTTCGGTCAGCTCCACCGGCAACCGCTCCAGAAGGCCCAGCTGGCCGAGGAACCCCTTCTGCACCTGCCCTCCAACCGCCAGGGCGGCGGTGGCCGAGGCGATGTTCGACGAGCGGACCAGAGCCTCCTGCAGGGTCACCGAGGCGCTTTGGATGGTCGGCTCGCGCAGGCTGTAGCCTCCGAGGTGGATGGGCTTGCGGATGTCATAGATGGTTTCGAGCCCGGCCCCGCCATGCTCGATCGCGAGGGCCGCGGTGATCGGCTTCAGGGCCGAGCCGAATTCATAGACCCCCTGTGCGGCGTGGTTGAAATGTGCCTCCGGGGGGGCCTCGCCGGGACGGTTCGGATCGAAATCCGGCAGCGACACCATGCCGCGCAGCTCACCGCTGGACACCTCCATCAGCACCGCAGATCCCGCCACCGCGCCATAGTGATGGATGCCGCTGGCCAGCTGGCCGTGGAGCATCGCCTGCACACGCATGTCCAGCGAAAGCCGCAGCGGCTCGGCCGTGTCGCTCAGCCGGTCGTCAAAATGCCTTTCGACTCCGCCGACGCCGACCATCCGGGTGCGGTCGACCCCCTGGCGGTCATTGCGCACCCCGCCCAGAACATGCGCGGCCAGCTCGCCGCCGGGATAGACCCGCATCAGGCTTTCGCCGAAATAGATCCCCGGCAGGCCCAGATCGAGAACCGCCTGCCTCTCGGCCGGCATCACCCGCCTGCGGATCCAGGTGAAGCGCCGTCCGTCGCTCAATTCGTGGCCGATCTGCTCCCGGTCGAGATCCGGAAACACACCGGCCAGTGCCTGCGCGGCCGCGGCCGCGTCGGCGATCTCGCGGGGATGGGCATAGAGCGACCACATCGGCACGGTCACGGCCATCCACTCTCCGTTCCGGTCGAGAATTCCGGCCCGCACCGGCATCTCGCCTGTGGTGGCCACTGTCGGCGCCGAAGCCGGCTGTGCGGCACTGCCGACGGCCAGCCAGCCGATCCGGACCCCCAGCACGCTGAAGACGAGCGCGAAGACCGCAACGGCGACGGTCGCCCGCCAGGGCGAAAGCGGCATCGCGCTCACGGTTTCGGCTCCGACTGCAGGCCATACGGATCGGGGCGGTACTCCGCCGGGGCCGGGGCGATCTGGGCAGGAAGGAGTGGCTCCAGCAGCAACCGGTCATGGAACTGCCCGGCCAGTGCGGCCAGACGGTCACCCCGATTGAGATAGGACCATTCCGCCGACAGGATCACGGTCTGTCGCTCCTCCTCTTGGATCTCCTCCGTCAGCCGCTCGAGATGCGAGGCGGCGGCCCTCGCGTCATAGCTCGTTCGATAGGCTGAATAGACGCAGGCAAGAAACAGGCCGAACATCAGCCAGGGGTAGACAGCCCTCATGGTGCCCTCCTTCTGCTACTCCGGGCGCGGCGGCCCGGATCCGGAAATGACGGTGTGTCCTGTTCGAGGGTCCGGGCAGGGCCGTGCGTGCGCCGGGCGGCGCGCAGCCGCGCCGAACGGGCGCGCGGATTCCCCTGCACCTCCTCAGCTCCCGGCCGTCGGGCCCGGGCGTGGAGGAGTTCGAAACTCGGCTCCAGGATTTCAGGTTGCGGCAGATGGCGGTTGGCGCTCTCCGAGCGCGTCCGCGCCGCCAGATACTGTTTGACGATCCGGTCCTCGAGAGAATGGAAACTGACCGCGCAGAGCACGCCGCCCGGTGCCAGAATTCTCTCCGCCGCCTCCAGCCCGAGCACCAGCTGCCGGAGCTCGTCATTGACCGCGATCCGAAGAGCCTGGAATGTCCGGGTCGCCGGATGGATCCCGCCGGGCCGAACCCGGCCGGAGGCCGTAGCGACCACCTCGACAAGACGGTCGGTGGTCAGGATCGGCTGCAACCGGCGTGCGCCCACAATCGCCTGCGCGATGCGGCGCGCGGCCCGCTCCTCGCCATAGGCACGGAGCAGCCCGGCCAGAGTTTCCTCGTCGGCGGTGTTGACGATATCGGCGGCGCTCCGGCCCTCCCGGCTCATGCGCATGTCGAGCGGCCCCGGGCGCAGGAACGAGAATCCGCGCTCCGCCTCGTCGATCTGCATCGAGGAGACGCCCAGATCGAACACCACGCCGTTGCAGGGAACGCAGTCAAGCCGGGCGGCAACTCCGGCGAGCCGGTCGAAGGTGGCCGTTTCCAGCGTCACGGCCAGTCCGGATCCAGCCAACCCTTCCCGCCCCTGGGCCACGGCATCGGGATCGCGGTCGATCGCCACCACCCGCTCGGCTCCGCCCTGTGCCAGCGCGGAACTGTATCCACCGGCCCCGTAGGTGGCGTCGAAAAACACCCCGCCCCGTTCCGGGGCAAGGGCTGTGATCGCCTCCTCGCACAGCACCGGGAGGTGCCGCGACTTCAGGACCGGGGGCGGGAGCATCATGGACACAAAGGCGGAAGACAGGGCCGGGATCATCTCGGATCCCGCTGAAGGCGCCGGGAGACGGCCTCCCGGGCGCGTGCGACTTCCGCCTTAAAGCGGCCCTCGCTCCAGATCTGGAACGTCTTGCCGAAACCGACAAAACAGGCTTCCCCTTCGATCTGGCATTGATCGATCACTTTCGGAGGAAGCACCACGCGCCCCTCACTATCGAAGGAAAGCTCCTCGACCCCGTCAAACAGGACGGCATCGAGATCGCGGGAGTCGAGATCGCGGGAACCCGGAATCAGCGGATTGAATCCGTCGCCGGCCTCCGTATAGGTGGCGAAGCGTTCCCGGCTGCAGCCGCTGTAATAGGATGTGTCCGGCTGGCCGGTCGGAGGAACGTCCAGCGGGACGATCGGGGGAAACAGAACGACTCCATGGAAATCATCGCTGAGCACAATGGCGGTGCGGAACCGCGACGGAACCGACACCCGACCCTTGCGGTCGACCTTGTGCACACTCGTCGAGAGATACAGTTCCGGCACCTGACCCTCTCCTGTCTCCCGCGTGGATTTCGGTCCACGCGTCAGGCGGAGGCTGTGTCGGCATTCGGGGCGGGAAGATTCGGTGGGATGCGACGGCGGACAGGGTGTTGGTTAGAACTCCCTGCCCGCCGCGCACTGCCTCAACTCTCTGCCCTCAAACTTTTACTGCTCGACCAGGCTTCGCCTTCGTCACCGCGCTTTGTCCGAATCAGGTGACCCGAACCAGGGGCGGTTTTGCCATCTGATGACTTTAGATGGGAAATCATGGGAAAGGAAGGGTTTTTTTGCCCCGAAACGCCGAAATCCGGAATTTCCTTCATCCTGTGCTGGGGTTTCCGGCGGAGCCACAAGGTCTTGGGGAAGGCGGCGGAGTTGGGCCCTGAAACGGCAAGATGGTGGTTGCAGAGTTGCAACAGCCAGGAGGATGGCGGCGGAACAGGCCGGGATGTTCCTGTTTTGAACCTGTAATTCGGGAACCTTACACCCGCAGGGTGCGCTCAAAGCCCCGGTGCCGACAGATGGGCCGAGGTGCCAGGCGGCCTGTAAGCCGGGTTCTGTGCTCCGCGCAAACGCGCGGGCGATGGCCATTCATCTAGGACGCCGGTTGCCCGACGCCTCATGCGGTCCACCCGGACGGCAGGCCGGAGGCGGCCCGGTCCCGACACGGATGACCGTGCCACGACCTGTATTACCATCCCTATTGACCTTGCTCCCGGTGGGGCTTGCCGTGCCACTCCCGTCTCCGGCAGTGCGGTGGGCTCTTACCCCACCGTTTCACCCTTACCCGCAAGCGGGCGGTCTGTTCTCTGTGGCGCTTTCCCTAAGGTTCCGCCGCAAACGCGGCATCCCTCGCCGGGCGTTACCCGGCACCGTTCCTCCGAGGAGCCCGGACTTTCCTCACGCTGCATTGCAACGCGCGGCCATCCGGCCGCCTGGCGGAACGAGTCTACCGGCTGGCCGGGATCTTTTCGAGGGGGCGCAGGCAATCAGCACGGGCACTCCAGGCGAACGACCCGCCTCCTCTCAGACGTCTTTCACCCGCCTGTCGGGAGTGCCATAGGTGTTTGATGGTTTACACCCGATCCATCCGCATGCGCCAGATCGGAGCAATGGCCCCTCGGATTCCCGACGATCCATGACGGAAGTCCTATGGGCTTGAGCTTTTCCAGGATCCCGGAGAGGCCGGCCAGCGGGCGGCAACCTGCGCCGCATGATCGACCAGCTCTGCGGTCAGCGGCCGGCCCAGTGCGGATGGCAGGAAGCGGCGCGCAAAGGCACGGATGGCGGCCCGGCTCGCCGGGTCGAGCCATCCGCTCTGCGGGGTGTCATAGCCGATCTCCGCGAGCAGGTGCTGCAGGCGACGGATCTCAAAACCTTCCTCCGCAGCCGCCCGCGGCGGCGGACACCAGACCGCCAGACCGGCCCGGGCCAGACGCTCCCAAGGAAACCACTCGCCGGGGTCGCGCTTGCGGCAAGGAGACACATCGGAATGCCCGATCACGCCTTCCGGCGGCACCGGCCAGCGCGACAGGATTCCGGCCAGAAGCTCCTCCAGCGAAGTCATCTGTTCGGCGGGATACGGGGGAGTGTCCGGCCCATGGCCGGGATGGGCGAGTTCGATTCCGATCGAGCGGGCATTGAGATACCGCTCTCCCGCCCAGCTCCCCTCCCCCGCATGCCAGGCACGCTCGGTTTCGGGAACGAGGATCTCGACCCGCCCGTCCTCGCCGATCAGATGGTGGCAGCTGACCTCGGCCTCCGGGTCGCAGAGCCGTGCACGGGCCGCCTCAAAACTCTCCATGCCGGTGTAGTGGAGAATCACCAGCGACGGAGTGATCCCGCCGCGGGAGTTGAAATTCGCCGAGCCCATCTCCCGTCAGCGCGAAACCGGGGGGGAGGATTCCAGCCGCCGGACCTGGGCCGGCGGGACCTCCGCCACCGCACCGCGCGCCAGGCTACCCAAGGAGAACGGACCATAGGCGATGCGCACCAGCCGGTTCACCGGAAATCCCAGATGCGCCAGCACCCGCCTCACCTCCCGATAGCGGCCCTCGCAGAGCGAAACCCGAAGCCAGGTGTTGGATTTTTCCTGCTGCTCGATCTCGACCCCCATCGGCCGGAACCTCTCCCCCCGGATCACCAGCCCCCGGCCGGCCGGCCGCAGAGCCTCCGCATCCGGCCAGCCCCGCACCCGGGCACGGTAGACACGCTGGTAGCCATTGGCAGGCAGTTCCAGCCGACGCTTCAGCGCCCCGTCATCGGTGAGCAGCAACAGCCCCTCGGAGGCAAGATCGAGCCGCCCGACCGGCATCAGCGAGGCCAGCTCTGCGGGCAGTTCGTCGGCGAGTTTCCGCCTCCCATGCGCATCGCTCCGCGTGACCAGGATGTCGACGGACTTGTAGTAGCGCCAGAGCCGCCCGGGCCCGGGCAGAGCCACCGGCCGGCCATCGACCTCGACCGGGTCCGCCGCGGTCACGCGCTCGGCCGGAGATTCGCACAGCCGGCCGCAGATCCGCACCCGCCCCTCCGCGACCAGCCGCTCGGCCTCCCGCCGGGAGGCGATTCCGGCCCGCGACAGACGCCGGGCGATGCGCTCGCCGGCCGGAGCGGAAGGCTCGCTCATGGAAGCACAGCGACCCCGGCACCGGGGCGGTAAGGTGGCGCCGTGAGGCGGCGTGCAACCCGGGCGGTGTGATGTCCTGCAATCCCATGGAAGCCGCGCTCGAAGCCGCCCGCATCGCGGCCGCGGCGGGCGAGGTTCCGGTCGGCGCGGTGATTGTCGATCCGCAACGGGGCGAGATCCTGGCCCGGGCCGGCAACGCCATGCGCGCCACCGGGGACCCGACCGCGCATGCCGAGATCCTTGCGATCCGCGCCGCCGCCGCGCAGCGCGGAGGAAGACTGGACGGGCTGGACCTGCATGTCACGCTGGAGCCCTGTGCGATGTGCGCCGGGGCCATTGAGCATGCCCGCCTCCGGCGGCTCTATTTCGGCGCCGGGGATCCCAAGGGCGGAGCGGTCGAGCACGGGGCCCGGGTGTTCGCGCAACCGACCTGCCGCCACGTTCCGGAAATCTACGGCAACATCCGCGAGCGGGAATGTGCGGAGCTGCTGCGCGGATTTTTCGCCGCCCGGCGCGGGGATTAAAGCTCGAACGGGACCATCACCTCCGGCACCACCACCCGGGCCGTCCCCGCCATCGCGGCGACAAACGCATCCGCATTCTGCTCGAGCATCGGAAACGTGCCGAAATGGCAGGCCACGACGGTCTTGAAATTGAAGAATTTCTTGCAGGCATAAGCGGCCCGGCGCGAATCCATGGTGAAGTGGCCGCCCGTCGGCAGGATCGCATAATCCGGCGCATGCAGATCCTGAAGAATCGGCATATCCGAATGCACGTCGGTGTCGCCCATGTAATACAGCGTGCTGCCGTCGGCCTGGAGCATAAAGCCCGCCTCGGTGCCCAGGTAATGGGGAAGTCCGTTGACCGGATAGCTGGAACTGTGCAGCGCCCGCACCATGGTGACCGCGACGCCGCCGCAATCGACCGTCCCGCCCATATTGAAGGGGACCGTCTCGACCCCTTCCGTCTCGCCGATCCACGCCGCGTATTCGATGATCCCGACCACCGGGATCTTCAGCTTCCGGGCGATCTCCGCGACATCCTCGGCGTGGTCCGCATGGGCATGCGTGACGAGAATATGGGTCGCCCCCTCGATCGCCTCGTCAAAATGGTCGTTGTCAAACATCGGATTGTTGCGCAGCCAGGGATCGACCAGCAGCGTCGCGTCCGCCGCTTCGATCCGGAAGCCGCCATGTCCGAGCCAGGTGAGTTTCATTGGAGTGTCTCCGGGTTACAGAACCGGCGGCATTCTATCCCGCTCTGCATCATCGCAAAGACCCCCGGCCATGCGGCCAACTCCTGCAGTCCATACCGGGTTGTGCTATGGAGTGCCGGTCCGGCGTGGAGCCCGCGCGGCCAACGCAGGCGGAGAAACACCCCGCCCGCGCGTTGCGCCGGAAGCCGTCTCCCCGCGCCAGCCGGAGCCAAGCATGTCGGTCAGCACCCATGAGGTGCGCAAGGTCGCGCACCTTGCCCGCATTGCCGTCGAGGATCGAGAGCTGCCGGATCTCGCCCGGGAGCTTTCGGACATTCTTGGCTGGGTCGAGCAGCTGCTCGAGGTGGATGTCACCGGCGTCGAGCCGATGGCGTCGGTCACCGGCATCACGCTTCCGACCCGTGAGGATGATTCCGGCCGGCCCACCTCGCGTGACGAGGTGCTTGGCAACGCACCCGATACCCGGGACGGATTCTACGCGGTTCCCCGGGTCGTCGAGTAGCCCGCCGGTGGCCGTCCCCCCCGACCTGACCATCCGCGAAATCGGTGCGCAGTTGCGCGGCGGCGCATTCACCGCCGCCGAACTCACCGAAAGTCACATCGCCGCGGCCGAATCGATCGCGCCGCTCAATGCCTTCACTGCGGTCACCGCCGACCGGGCACGATCCATGGCGGCAGAGGCCGACCGTCGCCTTGCGGCCGGCGACGACTCCCCCCTGCTTGGTGTGCCGGTCGCGGTGAAGGATCTCTTCTGCACCCGGGGCGAACGCTCCCAGGCCTGCTCGCGGATCCTCGAAGGCTTCCGGCCGGCTTACGAATCCTTTGTCACCAGCCAGCTCTGGACGGCGGGTGCGGTGCTGATCGGCAAGACCAATATGGACGAATTCGCCATGGGCTCGTCGACCGAAAACAGTGCCGAGGGGCCGGCCATCAACCCCTGGCAGAAAACCGGCTCCGCGGCCCCACTGAGTCCGGGCGGCTCCTCCGGCGGTTCCGCCGTTGCTGTCGCCACCGGTGCGGTACCGGTCGCCCTCGGCACCGACACCGGCGGCTCGATCCGCCAGCCCGCGGCCCTGACCGGCACGGTCGGCTTCAAACCGACCTACGGTCGCTGCTCGCGCTGGGGCATGATCGCCTTCGCCTCATCGCTGGACCAGGCCGGCCCCTTCGCACGCTGTGTCGCCGATGCAGCCCTGGTGCAGGATGCGATCTCCGGTCACGATCCGCAGGATTCCACTTCCGCAGAGCAGCCGTCACCCGGCTGTGCCGCAGCGCTCGACGCCAGCATCCGCGGCCGCCGGATCGGCATCCCGAGCGAATACCGGATTGACGGCTTGCCGGCGGAGACCCTGGAACTCTGGGAACGGACGGCGGGCTGGTTGCGGGAAGCCGGAGCCGAGATCACCGAAATCTCGCTCCCCCACGCCCGCTACGCACTGCCCGCCTATTACGTCATCGCTCCGGCCGAGGCCTCCTCCAATCTCGCCCGCTATGACGGGGTCCGCTACGGCCACCGCACCCCGCCCCAACCGGGGGACGATATCGATGCCATGTACGAGCGGAGCCGGGCCGAGGGCTTCGGTGCCGAAGTGCGCCGGCGGGTGCTGATCGGCACCTACGCGCTGTCGCACGGCTATTACGAAGCCTACTACCTGCGGGCCCAGCAGATTCGGACGCTGGTGCGGCGGGATTTTGACACATGCTTCGCCACCGGCATCGATGCGATCCTGACACCGACCACCCCCACCCCGGCTTTCACCATCGGTGAAAAAATCGACGACCCGGTCAGCATGTATCTGAACGATATCTTCACCGTCACCGCCAACCTCGCCGGGCTGCCGGCGGTGTCGGTGCCGGCGGGACTCTCCGCGGACGGGCTGCCGCTCGGCATGCAGATCATCGGTCGACCCTGGGACGATGCCGGAACGCTGACCCTGGCCGCCCGCATCGAGGCGGCCGCTGACAGCCCCGGCCGGCCCGGAAATTGGTGGCGGCCGGCATGACCGCGCCGGCACCCGGCTGGGAGACCGTCATCGGCCTGGAGGTGCACGCCCAGGTCGCCTCCCGTACAAAACTGTTTTCAACCGCCCCGGTCTCGTTCGGCGAAGAACCGAACCAAAGCGTTTCGCTGGTCGATGCGGCCATGCCCGGCATGCTGCCGGTACTGAACCGGTTCTGCGTCGAGCAGGCCGTGCGCACGGCACTCGCGATCGGGGCCACCGTGCATCCCCGCTCGATCTTCGACCGCAAGAACTACTTCTACCCGGATCTGCCGCAGGGCTACCAGATCAGCCAGTATTCGAATCCCATCGCTACCGGTGGCGGAATGGAAATCCTGACCGGGCCGGGCGGGCCGCGCCAAATCCGGATCGTGCGCCTGCATATCGAACAGGATGCCGGCAAGTCGACGCATGACCGGGAGCCCGGAACCACCCTCGTCGACCTCAACCGCGCCGGCGTGGCACTGATGGAGATTGTCACCGAACCCGATCTGCGCACGGACGAAGAGGCCGGTGCCCTCCTGCGTGGATTGCGCGCCATCCTCCGGACGCTCGGAACCTGCGGCGGCAACATGGAGCGCAGCGAGCTGCGCGCGGATGTCAATGTCTCGGTGCGGCGGCCCGGGGCGGAGCTCGGCACCCGGTGCGAGATCAAGAATCTGAACTCGATCCGCTTCATGCAGCAGGCGATTCGTTTCGAGGCACAGCGCCAGATCGAAATCCTGGAAGAGGGCGGAAGCATCCGGCAGGAGACCCGGCTCTTCGATCCCACCTCCGGCCGCACCCGCACCATGCGGGGCAAGGAGGAGGCCGAGGACTACCGCTACTTCCCCGACCCGGACCTGCCGCCGCTGGAACTCGACCCGGCCTGGATCGAATCGATCCGTACCTCCCTGCCGGAACTGCCAGCAGCGCGGCAGGCGCGTTTCGTGTCGGAACTCAACCTCCCCGCCGCCCAGGCGGCGATTCTCGCCGAAGACCCGGTGGCGGCGGAATATTTCGAGAAGACGGCGCAGGGCCGGGAGGCGAAGACCGCCGCCCACTGGATCGTCAACGAGCTCTTTGCCCACAGCAACCGCACCGGCACCGACATCGCCGACTGCCCGGTCAGTCCCACCCAGCTCGGTGCCATCATCGATCTCACCGAGGCCGGCACCATATCCGGCACCACCGCCAAGGAACTGCTCGGAATCATCTGGGAAGAGGGTGGCGACCCGGCCGAGCTTGTCACCCAGCGCAACCTCGGGCAGGTCACCGATACCAGTGCGCTGGAGGCGGATGTCGAACGCGTGCTGGCCGCCAACCCCGAAGAAGTGGCCCGAGCCCAAAAGAAACCGACACTGGCCGGCTGGTTCGTGGGGCAGGTGATGAAGGAGAGTGGCGGTCGGGCCGATCCGAAACAGGTCGGCCGGCTGGTACGTGAAAAACTCGGAATCAACGGGCCCGCCTAGCCGGCCGGACTCTCCTCGTCCGGTGCGAGCGCCGGACCGAAAGGGCATGCAGCGTCCCGGCCAGCTCCTCGGCAAGCGCGTCATGGACCCTGCGCTGGCGGGCGATCCGGCCGAGCCCGGCAAACTCCGCCGCCACGATCCGCGGCCGGAGCTCCGCCGCAAGCGCGTCATGGACCCTGCGCTGGCGGGCGATCCGGCCGAGCCCGGCAAACTCCGCCGCCACGATCCGCAGCCGGAAATGCGTGCGCCCCCTTCGCGCCAGCCGGCGTGGCCCCGATGCATCTCGCTCTCATCCGTGATCTCGATGCGCGCCCCGGCAAACGCCTGTTCGAGCCGCGCACGCAGCAGTGATTCCGTGATCTGCATCTTGTCTCCCTCGCCCCCAAACCGGGATATTGTGTTTCAGGCCCGTCAAAGAATAGTATTATGCCCCCGATGCCGACCTCCGGCATCCTGTGCGCAACACGGAACTGGCTGCCATGCCCGCCATTCGCCCCCCGGATCACGATTTCTCGCTCCTGCGCGCACGGATGCCGATGGCTTCCGACACCCGCTCCTGCGATGCCGATGGCTGTCTCGAGGCGGGGCTCCACCGGGCCCCCCGCGGCCGCCGGCCGGAAGAGGGCGTGTACTGGTTCTGCGAGGCGCATGCGAGCGAGTACAACACCGGCTGGAATTATTTTGACGGCATGAGCCACAGCGAGATCACCGCCGCCCAGCGCAACGGCCGCTGGCACCCGCCGGGCCCCGAAGACCGCCTCCGCGAGGAACGGATGGCGCCGCCCCTCTGCATCGAGGAACGCCACGCCCTCGTCGTGCTCGGACTCGGACTGCGGGCCACACAGGAGCAGATCCGGCACCGCTTCCATAATCTGATCAAGCACCTCCATCCGGATTCGAACGGCGGCAGGACCGTCGATGCCAGCCGGCTGCGGGCCGTGATCTGGGCCTGGGGGCAATTGCGGAAGCAATTCTCCCGCCCCGGCACCTGACGACCTCTTCGGTCCGACCGATGCTGACCGAAACCCCGGCACCCCTGCTGCAGGTGCCCGACACCGAGATACCGGTGCGGGCCACCTTCGGATTTGACTCCCATCTGGTGGTGACCGGCTTCGCGGAGCCGAGCGAGCTGGTGCCGCCGGTGGATCCGAACTACCTCTTCGACCCCGACACCACCCTCGCCATTCTGGCCGGCTTCACGCACAACCGCCGGGTCCTCCTGCAGGGCTATCACGGAACCGGCAAATCGACCCATATCGAGCAGGTCGCGGCGCGGCTGAACTGGCCCTGCGTGCGGATCAATCTGGACAGCCATATCAGCCGCATCGACCTGATCGGCAAGGACGCGATCGTGCTCCAGAACGGCCAGCAGGTGACGGAGTTCCGCGACGGCATGCTCCCCTGGGCGGCGCAGAACCCGGTGGCCCTGGTGTTCGACGAATACGACGCCGGCCGGCCGGATGTGATGTTCGTCATCCAGCGGGTGCTGGAAGCCGAGGGCCGTCTGACCCTGCTCGACCAGAACCGGGTCATCCGGCCGCATCCCTGCTTCCGGCTCTTCGCCACCACCAACACGGTCGGTCTCGGCGATACCACCGGCCTCTATCACGGCACCCAGCAGATCAACCAGGGGCAGATGGACCGCTGGTCCATTGTCGCCACCCTCAATTACCTCCCGCAGGCGCAGGAAGTGGAGATCGTCCGGGCCCGGGCGGCGGGCTACGACACCCCGGAAGGCCGCACAATCCTCGAGCGCATGGTCCGGGTGGCCGATCTGACCCGCACAGCCTTCATGAACGGCGACCTGTCGACCGTGATGAGTCCGCGCACAGTGATCAACTGGGCGCAGAACGCCAGCATCTTCGACAGCATCGCCTTCGGTTTCCGGGTGACCTTTCTCAACAAATGCGACGAGCTCGAGCGGGCCGGGGTCGCCGAATTCTACCAGCGCTGCTTCGGCGAGGACCTTCCCGAAGGCGCCCTCGGGGAAACCTTCGCGCCCGAGCCCGAATGAGCCTCCCCCGCCCTCCGGATCGGTTCGAGACCGCTCTCGGAGCCGCCACCCGCGCGGTGGCCGGCACGGCCGATCTCGAACTGGAATTCACCACCGGCCCGGTCGGTCTGCAGGGCCGGCGGGCCTGCCTGCCGCAGCCGTCCCAGCGGCTGGAGCCGCGGGAGGTGACCCGGATGCGCGGCATCGGCGACGCCGCGGCCCTGGAGCTGCGCCATCATCGGGATGCGGTCCACCTCCGCTACCGTCCTCCGGGACCTTCCGCGGCGAGGATTTTTGACGCCCTGGAACAGGCCCGCGTCGAATCGCTCGGGGCCCGGGAGATGCCGGGCGTGGCCCGCAATCTTGCCGTGGTTCTCGCCGAGGAACTGCACGACATGCATCCGGACCGGACGGGGCCGGCGGCCGCGACCGCGCTGGCCGCGCGCCTGTCGCTTCGCGACACCGCCACCGAACTGCCGGAGGAAATGGTCCGCGGGGTGCTGGAGGCCTGCCCCGATGTCTCGGCCGCGGATTTCGGCCGGCTCGCCGAGGTGCTCGATTCGCAGGAGGAATTCGCCCGCCGGGCCCGCACCGCCATCGCCGAACTGGGATACGCCGCCGAACTCGGCAACGACCCGGACCACACTCCGGAACCGGCCCCCCCGCCCGAGGACGGGGACACCGAGGGGGATGCGGAGAGCGGCGAGGCGGAGGAAACCGCGGAATTCACGCCCGACGCGGAGGTCGGCGAGCAGACGGCCGTCGAGCTCCGCCAGGCTCTCCATGACGATCTCGCGGCCGAGGTGGAATCCGGCGAGCGAGAGGAGAGGGAGGTGCCCGAATCGCCCTCCGGCCCGCCCGGCACCCCGGCCAAAACCTCCGACTACACGGTCTACTGCCACGAATTCGACGAGGTGGTGAACGCGGCCGAACTCTGCGACGCCGCCGAACTCGACCGCCACCGGATCAGTCTGGACCGCCAGGTGGAGCCCCTGCGGCCGGCGATCGGCCGCCTCGCCAACCGCCTGCAGCGCCGCCTGCAGGCCCAGCAGGCGCGGTCCTGGATGTTCGATCTCGAGGACGGCCTGCTGGATACCGGCCGCCTGGTACGGGTGGTCACCTCACCGCTCGCCCCCCTGTCGTTCAAGCGCGAGCAGGAAAGCCTGTTTCGGGACACCGTGGTCACGCTGCTGCTCGACAATTCCGGCTCCATGCGCGGCCGCCCGATCGCCACCGCCGCGGTCTGCGCGGAAATCCTCGGCCGCACCCTCGAACGCTGCGGGGTCCAGGTCGAGATCCTGGGCTTCACCACCCGGGCCTGGAAAGGCGGCGAATCGCGCGAACGCTGGCTGGCCGAGAAACGCAGCCCCCCGAAACCCGGCCGGCTGAATGATCTGCGGCACATCATCTACAAGGCGGCGGACGCGCCCTGGGGCCGGGCCCGGCGCAATCTCGCCCTGATGCTGCGGGAGGGGCTGCTGAAGGAGAACATCGACGGCGAAGCCCTGGAATGGGCGCATGCCCGTCTCGCGCTGCGTCCGGAACGCCGCAAGATCCTGCTGGTGATCTCGGACGGCGCCCCGATCGACGACGCGACCCTGGCAGCCAATGGCGCCGGCTATCTCGAGCGCCATCTGCGCAGGACGGTCGCCGCGATCGAAAAAGCCGGGCGGGTCGAACTGGTGGCCATCGGCATCGGCCATGATGTGACCCGCTACTACCGGCGTGCCATCACCATCAATACCGTCGAGCAGCTGGCCGGCACCATCGCCGATCAGCTCGCCGAGCTGTTCGAACAGGAACCCCTGCGTCCCGCGGATCTCTCCCGAGGCGGACGCAAGCGCAAACTCAGCGGAACAGATGCCCCTGCCGGCCGCGCCGGCGGGCAAGAAGCAGCAGGACGATGCCGAGCACCGCCAAAACGACCGCCAGCGGCTGCTCGAGTGCGGTAAGGACCACCGGGTCCCACAGGGCCGGCAGAATGTAGCGCTCGATGGCCGGCTGCAGCAGCAGCAGACTCTCGGAGTGGAGCTGGTACCACCAGGCACCGATGGGGCGGAAGAGCTCCTCGCCCGACCGCAGATAATTCAGCCCGTCAAACCCTCCCACGACCACAGCGGCCAGCAGAAGCAGTGACCCGATCCAACGCACAGACAAACTCCCCCCTTGCGGCCTTGCACCATACCCCTATCGTCCGGCAGAAGGCAAGAACTCCGAGTCCGCCCGGACCGGAATCCATCCCCCTTTCCTGCCGCCCCACCCACCCGCACGGAAACGTTGGGTAGTTGACACCCCGCCCGTTGCGCCACAGGTTGCCAGCCTGGATTCCCTTCCTGCCTGCCGGAGTCATGTCCTGATGAATGTCGTAATCGTCGAATCCCCCGCCAAGGCGAAGAGCATCGGCCGCTATCTCGGTCCCGATTTCGAGGTGCTGGCCACCTACGGACATCTGCGCGACCTGCGTGTGAAACCCGGATCGGTGGTGCCGGAAGAGGGCTTCCGCATGGTCTGGGAGGTGGACGAGGACAGCGCCAAGCGGATCCGGGCCATCGCCAAATCCCTGAAGGGTTCCGGACGGCTGGTGCTCGCCACCGATCCGGACCGCGAGGGCGAGGCGATCTCCTGGCATCTGGTCGAGGAGCTCCGGGAGCGCAAGGCCCTGCATGACGACCTCACCATCGAGCGGATCAGTTTCAACGCCATCACCAAAGCAGCCGTCACCGACGCCATCAAGCACCCGCGTGACATCGACCAGGAACTGGTGGACGCCTATCTTGCGCGGCGGGCGCTCGACTACCTGGTCGGCTTCAATCTCTCGCCGGTCCTGCTGCGCAAACTGCCCGGGGCGCGTTCGGCCGGACGGGTCCAGTCGGTGGCCGTGCGGCTGGCGGTGGAGCGCGAGCAGGAGATCGAGGCCTTCACCGCCCGGGAGCACTGGAAGGTCCACGCCTTCCTCCACGCCCCCGACGGCACGGTGTTCCCGGCCCGCCTGACCCTGCTGGACGGCAGGAAGATCGGCCAGTTCGGTCTTCCCGACGAAACCAGTGCCCGGGAAGCGGAACGCATCCTGCTCGAGGCCACCGGATTCACCGTCGCCGAGATCGTGGCCAAGCCGCTCCGCCGGTCCCCGCCCGCTCCCTTCATCACCTCCTCGCTCCAGCAGGAAGCCAGCCGCAAGCTCGGCTCTCCCCCGGCCCGGACCATGTCCACCGCACAGCGCCTCTACGAGAGCGGACTGATCACCTACATGCGGACTGACGGCGTCGACATGGCCCCGGAGGCCGTGCAGGCCACCCGCAGCATGATCGAAACCCGCTTCGGCCGTGACTATCTGCCCGACCAGCCGCGCACCTACCGCTCGCGCGTCAAGAACGCCCAGGAGGCGCATGAATGCATCCGGCCGACCGATCCCGCCCACCTGCCCGCGAAGGCCGGGGATCTGCCGCCCGACCAGGCCGCGCTCTACCGGCTGGTCTGGGAACGCACGATGGCAAGCCAGATGCCGGATGCACGATTCGAGCGCACCACGGCCGAGATCGATGTCACCGGCGCGACGGAAACGCGGTTGCGGGCCTCCGGCCAGGTGCTGCGCTTTGACGGGTTCCTGAAGATCTATCGGGACCAGGAAAAAACCGAGAAGGAGGAGGCCGAGGCGGATCCGGAAGAGGATCAATTGCGGCAGCTTCCGGCCCTCGCCGACAACGACCCGCTCGAGCGCGACCGGATCGAGGCGACGCAGCATTTCACCAAGCCTCCGCCGCGCTACACACAGGCGAGTCTGGTGCGCAAACTCGAGGAGCTGGGCATCGGCCGGCCATCGACCTACGCCACCATCCTGTCGGTGATCCAGGACCGGGGCTATGTCGAAAGCGACGGCAACCGGGTGGCACCGACCTTTCTCGGCCGCCTGGTCACGGCCTTCCTGGAGTCGCATTTCGGACGCTACGTCGCCTATGAATTCACCGCCGATCTCGAGAGCAAGCTCGATGACATTTCCGGCGGCCGGGCGGCCCGGAACGATGTGCTCGGAGAATTCTGGGACAACTTCTCGCCGGCGGTCGGCGAGGCCGCCGAGCTCCGGATCCGGGAGGTTCTGGACCGGGTGGAGAAGGAGCTGGAGTCGATCCTGTTCCCGCCCCGCAGCGACGGCGTCGATCCGCATCTCTGCCCGAAATGCCACACCGGCAACCTCGGCCTCCGCGCCAGCCGCAAGGCCAACGTGTTCCTCGGCTGCCAGCGCTATCCGGATTGCAACTTCGTGCGCTCTCTCGACTCGGCGGACAGCGAGATGGCCGACTGGCTCGGCGACCGGGAGCTCGGCACCGATCCCGAGAAGCGGCCCGTCACCGTGCGCAAGGGACCGTATGGGTTCTACTTCCAGCTCGGCGACAAACCGGGGAGCGAACCGCCGGACAAGCCGCCGCGCGCCAGCCTGCCCGAGGGCGTCGACCCGATGACGGTCAGCCTCGAAACCGCCCTCCTCTACCTTGCCCTCCCCCGCCCGATCGGGCCCCACCCGGAGGACGGCCAGGAGATCGTCGCCGGAATCGGCCGCTACGGGCCGTATGTCAAACATGAGAGGACCTACGCCAACATCCCGAAGGATGAGAATGTGCTGGAGATCGGACTCAACCGTGCCGTCGATCTGATCGCCGCCAAACGGGACCGCGGCGGCAAGCGGGGCGGTTCCTCGGCCTCCGCCCTGAAGGAACTTGGCGAGCATCCCGAGGGCGGCGAGGTGCGCGTGCTCGACGGACGCTACGGACCCTATGTGAAATGGAAGAGCCTCAACGCCTCGCTGCCCTCTGGCATGGAGCCTGAGGATGTGACCATGGACGCAGCCGTCGAACTTCTCAACAAACGGAAGGCCCGAAAGAAATCCAAGCGGTGAAGCATCCCCGCGCTCCCGTCGGGGGCCGCCTGCTCGGCGTCATACAGGGCAGTACCGTCATCTCGGTGGCCAAAGGGCGCAGCACCCACTTCCCGCTGAGACGCCAGCTGGCCGGCGGTGCCCGCGAGGGTGAGCTGGTGGAATACACCGGGGATCCCGACGTCAAGGGTCGGCTGTGCGACGTGCGGGTGCAGGAGCGCCTGCAGACCATCACCACCGCCGCCGACCTGCGTCACATCGCGGCCGCCGCCCATGGCATCGAGTTCGAACTGCCCGAGAGTGCGGACGCCGAGGCTGCCGCGGTGGCGGAGCAACCCGTACCCGCCGAACCCGATCCGGGGGACGAGAGTTTTCTCACCATTGACCCGGCCGATGCGCGCGACCATGACGATGCGGTCGATGCCCGCGCCAGCACCGATCCCGGCAATCCCGGCGGCCATCTCCTGCGGGTCGCGATCGCCGATGTCGCCCGCTATGTCCGGGTGGGAGGCGCGATCGACCGCGCGGCCCGCGAGCGGGGAAATTCCTGCTACTTCCCCGACCGGGCGGCACATATGCTGCCGGAGAAACTGGCCGCGGATCTCTGCTCGCTGCACAGCGGCCGGCCCCGTGCCGCGCTGGTGGCGGAAATGGAAATCACGGCCGAAGGTGAACTGGTCGGCGTGAAATTCCGCCGCGCCTCCATCCGCGTCCGGCGGAACCTGACCTATGAGGAATGCGAATCCCTCCGCCGCAGCGAGGACGCACCGGACATCCGGACACTCTATGCGGGCTACGCGGCACTCGCGAAGGCACGCGAGGCGAGAGAGCCGCTCGAAATCGATCTCCCCGAGCGCGCGGTCCGGATCGACCCGGATGGCGAGGTGGAGGCGGTCCAGCTGGCAGAGCGGCTCGACTCCCACCGGCTGATCGAGGAATACATGCTGCTGGCCAACACCGCGGCTGCCCGGGTGCTGACGGAGGTGGAAGTTCCGTTCCTCCGCCGCATCCATCCCCCGCCCGACCCGGACGGACTCGACAGGCTGAAACAGCTCACGGAGTCACTCAGCATCCCCACCCCGCCCACCCGTCCCCACAAAGACAGGCGGATCAAAACGCAGCCCGCCGACCAGAACCGGCTCCTGGAAGCGGCCCGGAAACTCGGTGCCGAAGAAACCATGGCCCTCGCGGTCCTGCGCGCACAGGCGCGTGCCTTCTACTCCGCCGCTCCCGGCGGGCATTACGGACTCAACCTGCAGCACTACACGCATTTCACCTCCCCCATCCGCCGCTACGCCGATCTGAGCACGCATCGTGCACTGATCGAAACGCTCGGGCTCGGCGGAGAGGGCGGCCGGGTCGAGACACGACAGGAGTTGCAAACGCTGGCAGACGGGCTCAACGAACGGGAGCGCGACGCGGTCGAAGCCGAGCGCGAAACCCTGGATCGCTGCATCGCCGCCCATCTCGAGGCGAATATCGGCCGGACCCTCCGGGGAATCATCGCCGGCAGTGTTGGAGCCGGGCTGTTCGTGCGGATCGAGGAAACCGGAACGGACGGCTTCGTGCCACGTTTCGGACCGGGCGAACGGATCTACCGTGCCTATCCGAGCCGAACGTTCCACCGCCGGAGCGACGGTGCCGAACTCCACCCGGGACGGCGGGTCCGGGTCCGCCTGCGCGCCGCCTCCCGCCTGAGCGGGAGCATCGAACTCACCCTTCTTGCGGACCGCGACTAGCTACCGGGAAGCTTGGAAAACTCCAGGATCGAGCCCGATCCCCCCTTGCGGCGGGCGGGGTCGAACACCCGCAGGACCTTCGCGAGTTCCTGTCCTCGACGGAAGATGCGGCCATCGGCCGCGATCACAACGAAGGTGCCCTGCCGCCGGGCCAGAGCCGGGCGCTTCTCGACCCGGAAGAGAGGGTTGCTGTCGAAAGCACGACGGTAGACAGCGAAACAGGCGACATCCGGCTGGAAACTGAGGGCATAATCCCGCCACTCGCCGCCGATCACCTTGCGCCCGTAGATCTCGAAGATGGAACGCAATTCCGGACGTGTAAAGACAGTCACCGGCTCGGGGCCGGCGGGCGGCGGATGCAGTTGTATGACCGAAGCCGACTGGCTCATACCCGTACCATGGCAAATGTCGGCGGCGATTGCAAGCCAACCGGTAGAACAAAAAGCAAAAATCCCCATTTCTCTGTGTGCAACGGGAAGTCCAGCACACGAAAGCGAATAGGCGAATCACCGCCCAAAACCATGCCCGGCCCCATGCTAAACCTAGCAAAATGACGCCGTCGGGTATCTACTCGCCCACCATGTGGGGAGCTTTCATCCCCAGCTACCTGCCACCGATTCTAGCGGGAAGGCCAATGCCGTTATGGTTCGCCAGTCGTTATGCCCGCCAGGAGTGCTCAATGACGTAATTGCGTGCAGTCACTTGCCAAGGCCAAGGCCATCTAGTAGGATCGCACACTTGTTAAGTTTAGCATTTTTGATCGGGTGGTTAGATGCTAGGAAATCCGCATTCAGCTGCAGCTGCAATACCGCAGCATGCTGAATTGAAGCAATCAGCATGCACAGAGCATATGGAAGCACCAAGAGGAATCTATCTCGACTACGCAGCAACAACCCCCACCGATCCGGAAGTGGCCAGTGTAATGGGTAACTTCCTAACGATTGACGGCATATTCGGTAATCCTGCTTCTGTGACACACAAATTTGGCCATACAGCGAAAGAAGCAGTAGAAAAAGCGCGTCAGAGAATTGCCGATCTCGTCTTTTCAAAACCCGACGAAGTAATCTGGACTTCTGGGGCGACTGAATCAATTAACATTGCCATTAAAGGTGTAGCACAAGCCAATCAAAACCGTGGAAAACATATTGTTACTTCTATGCTGGAGCACAAAGCTACCCTAGATTGCATGCAATGGCTCCAATCCCAAGGCTTTTCTGTTACCTACGTTAAACCAACCAACAAGGGAGAGATAACTACACGCAGCATTTCAAATGCGCTAAGATCAGACACCATTCTTGTATCTTTAATGCACGTCAATAACGAAACAGGAACTATCACCGATATTGGTTCTCTTTCCCACCTGCTCCGCGACCATGGAGCTCTATTTCACGTGGATGCGGTGCAAAGCACAGCTCGCCTAGCTATAAGGGATGCTATCACCAACGTCGATCTTCTATCCATCAGTGCTCATAAAATGTATGGGCCGAAAGGAATCGGTGCCTTGCGCATCTCCGAGCAGTTCCGCACCGAGCTACCCTCACAAATGCACGGTGGTGGACATGAATACGGATTACGCCCAGGCACCTTGCCCACGCACCAAATTGCAGGCATGGGGCACGCCGCTTATCTTGCAAGACAGCGCTTGAAAGCAGATATGGCACACCTCCGTCACTTAGATAAAGAGTTTATGGGTTATCTCAATCAAATTGACAAAATTGAAATAAACGGAAATACACAAAACCGCGCTCCTGGCATTCTTAACGTTCATTTTGCTAATGTCGAAGCTGAATCACTTATGCTTGCACTTGAGGACATTGCAATTTCTTCAGGCTCCGCTTGCACTTCTGCCAATGTTGAGCCTTCGCATGTTCTTACTGGTCTCGGTTACAGTACTAAGCACTCACTGTCTTCTGTTAGATTCAGCTATGGACGCTTTACAACAGCAGAGCAAATTCGTCGGGCCGGAACGCTTATCCAGCAGGCAGTGGATGCTCTTCGGAGAATCGCGCGATGACCACACCTATCACCACCTCAACTAGTGCCGTAACAAGTTTGCCCAACCGCCTAAATAAGATCAAAAATATCCTGCGAACCGAATACCTTAAAAAGCACCTTTATCCTTGGGTCATAGCGTACTCCGGTGGGAAAGACTCTACACTTTTACTGCAGATGGTGTGGGAGACTGTAGTTAGTCTGCCAATTGAAGAACGGCAGCGCCCACTATTAATTGTAGGAAATGACACCCTTGTTGAATCGCCGTTGGTGATTGAGCATTTGCGAAATTCCTTAAAAACAATTGATAAAGCTGCACGGCGAAATAATTTGCCGCTAAGAGTGCAAATTACAGAGCCCTGCATTGATCAAACTTTTTGGGTCAACGTTATTGGTCGCGGCTACATCCCCCCTACTCGAAATTTTCGCTGGTGCACGGACAGGATGAAAATTCTTCCTACCACCCGCCTGTTGAACGAAATTATTCAACAAGACTCGGGAGCCATACTTTTGATTGGGACTCGCCGAGCTGAATCTCAAAACCGCAAACGCGCAATGGATAAGCGCAAAACTTCATCTGTGCATATGAACCCTCATAATTCAATTTCTAATTGTAAGATATTTGCGCCACTAGCAGATCTTGAAGACGATGATGTCTGGATGACACTCATACAACGCACCCCCCCGTGGGGTGGATCGCATCGCCGACTGATCACACTATACCGTAATGCGGGAGGTGGTGAGTGCCCACTTGTCATAACCAAAGAACAAGCACCTTCTTGCGGGAGTTCCTCACCTCGTTTCGGATGCTGGACCTGTACCGTAGTTAACAAGGACCGCAGTCTTCAAGGTTTGATTGACTCAGGGCACGCCCAAGCAGCAAGAATGAAAGCATTATTCGATTTTCGCGAATGGCTGATTGAGCTTCGAGAAAACAAAGTGAACCGTCTCCCCGTCCGGCGAGACGGAAACTCAAAGCAACGCGAAGATGGTTCCTGGGTTTTGGGGCCTTTCAAATTGGAAATTCGCAAGAAAATTCTTTCTCGCCTACGCATTCTGCAGAAAAAAATTGGCGAGCAATTGATTTCGCCTACTGAGATTGATTGCATTAAAGATGTATGGTGGCGAGATGAAATTCGTGAAAATGCACGACAGGCCCTAAACACGCGTATAGATGCAACTTCCAATATCGAAATCCCTGGAGATTCAGCATGACTACAGCTTCGACCAAAATTACATCTAAAGTATTTCTTCTCTCCGAGGTTCTATATTCTGAATCCTTTACAGTTCCGTGGCATCAAAGGTACTATGACTGGCAGATCGAGCATGTCGAAGAGCTGCTCACCGATATCACGGATGCGCATCTCCGTGACAAAGCCTGCTACTTTCTTGGATCCATTATGCTTGCCAAAGGGCCAAGAAAAGCCGCACCAAGGATTCTCAACGATGGGCAGCAGAGGCTAATTACGCTTTCAATGTTTATTGCAGCTTTGTCTCGAAGATTTGTACAGCAACGTAATCCTGATCACACACGAAACGCCAAGGCCATACGAGCACTGTTTTGCACACCTCCACGTAAACGCGTACAGTGGAAAAATGTACCTAAATATCCACCTAGGATTAAACCGCACCGGACCGATGAGATGAAATACAATCAAATTCTTGCCGGAGAGACCTGGGGAGCGAACAGTCTTCTTACAGGTGCATGGGGTAAAATTGATGAGTTCGTGAAACAGCTGAATTACGCTACATGCCAAAAAATTTTTGATTTCCTTATGCGTAATGTAGAAATTGCCGTGCTTAACATTCCAAAGGACATCGATGCAAATTCGGTTTTTGAATCTCTTAATGCTCGCGGAAAGCCTCTTGATAGCCTTGATTTAATTAGAAACCGGCTTTATTCTTACTTTTCGAATAAACCGGGTGACCATCGGTACAAAAATGTTCACACCAAAATTGAAAAAATTCCTACCATTCTTCGTACTTCCAAAAAGACAGAGGGGTATTATAGTTGCTACTTCCAATGTAATTACGGCCATATTAAAAAGATCAAATTTTACCGCCACGTTAGCGACCATATTGAAAAAGGAATAGAGGCATGCACAAAAAGACGCGCGGCTAGAAGTGATCCTTCTGATTACGTTTATCAGCTTATTGAAAATTTCGGCGATGAGGCAAACATAGAATTATTTCGCGGCGTATGCTCTGGAGAGATAGATTCGGATTTGCAAAAACGTCTACGCCTACCAAAAACCCGCGGCAAACGCGCTCTATCCGTACTGTTGAAAGAGCTTCACCCATATACAGTATCGCACCCTCTTGTCTTTGCACTGCTATATCGATGTGTTATAGAACCTGATCCAAAGAAAAATTCAAAGGATCCAAAGAAAAAATTAAATACCGATAAAATGGCAGTACGAAGCATCGCAAACCTAACTTCGTTCGTCATACGCACTGCATTTATTGCCCCAAAATTTGAACCATCGAAATTTGAAATGGAACTCGCTAATTGTACTAAGACAGTCTTTAAGGGAACTTCAATTAGCTCGCTGTGTATTGACAACCAACTTGCCGCCTGTGATCATTACGATGTAATCAACAATGTTAACTTCATTCGCCACCTAGCGGAGCGCGATTTTGACTCCCAAAAAGCTCGTCGTTGCCTTTGGGGCATTAACTCAAGGCAAGACCCCGGCTCAGACGCTATTCAAGAGTCCAAATGTTCCCTCGAACACATCCTGCCAAAATCCAAAGAACACTGGAAAGGTTGGGTTGAATTCACCGATTCTGACGCTCAAGAATGCGTGCATCGAATTGGAAACCTAACCATTGTCCCAAAAAACCAGAACAAATCAAGTGCGGAGTATAACCAAAGCTTCACGAAAAAGCTAGAATTGTTTAAGTCTAGTCCTATTCACATGACACGCTCCATTGCAAAATTATATCAGAAATGGACGCCAACTATAGTGGAACGTCGATCCCTCCGCCTTGCCAAGAAAGCTGCTGAAATATGGAAATTTACCCCTCCTAGAAAACAGCCGTAAAATCGACAAGGAATTTCATGCGCCCTGCGATTGGCGAAATGCCACACGATGCCATAGGAACCTATGCTCTGTGGCACAAATTCAGGAAGCACTGCATTTACGTTGGAATGGCCCTTAGAGCAACCAATCCTAGAGTGCCTAAGTCTGATCTATCAGCCGGTTGTCCATTCGGCCCTGAGTGAAGATGCGGATGTTTGGCAACAAACCAGCTCCTCGGAGGGCCGAATGAACGCTCACAAGAATGCGCGATTGACGCCACATAGTCGAGCCGTACTGGTACGCCGCATGTTGGAGGACGGGCAGATACCGCAAAATGGATCGCACGCTTCCGCACAGAAGGTATCGCCGGTCTGCGGGATCGATCCTCCCGGCCGCACGAGCTACGCCATCCTACTCCGGAGTGCGTCATTCGCCGGATCGAAGCCTTGCGGCGCCAGCGATGGACCGGCCAGCGGATCGCCACCGAACTCCGCATCTCTCCGTCCGCCGTCAGTCGCACTCTCCGCCGCCTCAGGCTGAGCAGGATCAAGGATATCGAACCCCTCCCGCCGCCGTGTCGCTACGAGCGCAGCAAACCCGGCAAGATGATCCACATCGACATCAAGAAGTTGGGACGCTTCAAGGCTCCCGGGCATCGAATCACCGGATGGCACACCGGCATGCACCGAAGCGGTGGAGCAGTATGGGAATACCTGCACGTCTGCATCGACGACCATTCCCGTGTGACTTTCTCTGCTGTGATATCCGACCAAACCGCCCGAAGCGCAATCGCCTTTCTCCAGGCGGCTGTCGCCTACCATCAGAACTCCGGAATCACCATTGAACGCATCATAACCGACAACGTACCCTGCTATACCTCCAAGATCTTCGCCATTCTGTACCGAGCTCGACATCCGCCATATCCGTACCCGCCCCTACACCCCGAGAACCAACGGCAAGGCCGAACACTTCATACAGACCGCCCTCAGGGAATGGGCCTATGAGACCGACTATCAGACCTCCACGCAGCGATGCGACAGCTCCCAGCCTGGCTTCATCGCTATAATTGGCACCGACCTCGCAGTAGTCTTAAAAAGCAGATACCCATCAGCCGATTGAGCATGGGCTTGGACAACCTATTGAACTTCTATATCTAAGAAATACCTCAGAGAGCACACAATCTCTGCCCTCGCGCATAGACAAGCTGAATCAACCGAAATTTAATGAAGCGCAACACCCACAGACGAAATCCTGTTCACACAGCAACTGCTACTTTTGTGTAATATCACCTATATTAGCAAACATTGTTTTGCTTCTGCTTTTGGCTCAAACGAAAATCCAGAACTACATAGCGGCACAGTGCATAATTCAATAGTGATTCTACGTGCTAACACATTCAGGTCATCCATATACGTTCCCATACTCACGAGTGTGCTGCTTGACTCGCTTTACCTTTTTCCTTTAAAGACTTGGCAGTAGTGCCATTCAATGTACTCTTGATTGGGAGCAAGAGTGTCATCCCGAGGCACCCGAAGTGACTTGCCATCGTGTTTCACAAATTCCCGAACCACCTTGCTTCGGCCGTTAACATGTGGAGAAATAGAAATTTTATAATGTTTCCTGTCGCTGCAAACAACACCAAATGCACCATAATCAAAAGCCTTGTGGTGTGTTGCGCAAAGGGCCAACCCATTACTTACTTGATCAGGTCCACCCTCAGAGTGCCATTTAATATGTGCGGCTTCAAGTGCAAATACAGCGTGGTCCATGCGAGCATCAAATTCACACACGGCACAGCATTGTTCATAAGCGCGCAAAACTTCTTCACGAAACCACGGGGCGCGACCCGGGACTGTAGTATCAAAACTCTCCCCACTCTGGAAAAGCCCCACGGCCAGTCGGATATCATCATGAAGCGCCGAAGGAAAATTCATTCCCAGTAGCGTGCTGACTGTTTTTTCCACTAATTTCGGATTATTCCGCAAAAGATCATATACGGGCTTCGGAAAGCCCCCTTCGAATTGACCACCAATTAGCTGTGCCACTGATGGTGCCCTACCCGGGAGTACTTGGAGCCTTTCCGCATTCGGGATTTTCCACAACCCATCCTTCTGCAAGCGCCAAAATGGGTCTTCTGGATGATCTGTACCCCGGGGTGTCCCGAAACTCCGCAATAGCTTTACGAACGGTTCTTTTAGGTCTTGAAACAGAACAAATCGATTTTCCCCCGTCAGATTTCCAAGTGCCCACAAAATTAGCAATGGCTTGTGAGGCGCACGCAGGCCATTTTGCTGCCAGAGTCGTATGGCATCAATTTTTTGTAGGAATTCATCGCGACCGCGAGTCACTGCCCGGCTCCCGACACAGCTTGCCCCCGCTACCCGGCCTAATTCAGCCGACCTGGCGCAACTTCATACTGCCCGTCCATATGCATTCCGAAATAGATCGACACTTCCGGATGCTCCACCGGCTCTCCTGTCTCATCTGGCAGGAGATTCTGCTCGGAGACATAGGCCATGTAGTAGCTATGCGCGTTCTCAGCCAGCAGATGGTAGAAGGGCTGGTCTCTCCGCGGACGCACCTCGGCAGGAATCGAATCCCACCAGTCTTCCGTGTTCTGGAAGTCGGGGTCCACATCATAGATGACACCCCGGAACGGATAGACCCGATGGCGGACCACCTGCCCGATACGGAATTTCGGCTTGACCTGCCTTTCGTCCATGATGCACCCCCGTAACGACGAGGTAGCCTCCGAGCCCCTGTCCTCCCTACAAATGTATCACAAAATCGGCCTTGTCTAGTGGCAAATTGCAAATTCATCCCGGCCCGCTATCCTCCCCGCGTGAAGTTCGGACCTCACAGAATCGCCCCCCTGGCCACCTTCGCGGGCGCGATGCTTCTGCTGTCGGGTTGTGTTTCCGACTCCCAGCCGACCACCACCACCGATATCTGCCAGATCTTTTCCGAGCATCCCCATTGGTACCGGGCCACGCGCAAGTCCCACCAAAAATGGGGCGCACCCGCATATGTCCAGATGGCCATCATCTGGCGGGAATCCGCGTTCCGCCAGGATATCCGCCCACCCCGCAAGCACATTCTGGGAATCATCCCCTGGGGGCGGCAATCCTCATCCCGCGGCTTTACCCAGGCGGTGGATGGCACCTGGGACTGGTATATCCAGTCCAGCGGCAACTCCGGTGCCAGCCGAAGCAATTTTGTGGATTCCGCCGATTTCGTCGGCTGGTATGTCTCCAAGACCCATCAGATCAACGGTGTGCGGAAATCCGACACCTACAACCAGTATCTCGCCTATTACCTGGGGCACGGAAGTTTCCGCAAGAAAGTGTACAAGAACAAGCCGAAAGCACGCAAGTTTGCGCGCGAGACAGCCGCCATGGGAGACCGATACCGCAAGCAGATGCGCAAATGCCAGTCCCGGCTGGCGAGCTACAACTGAATCCTGCCGACTTGCGGAAACGCGCCCGCCGCTGATATACAAAAACCGGATGCCGGCATGGCTCAGTGGCTAGAGCAGCGGTTTTGTAAACCGAAGGTCGGGGGTTCGAATCCCTCTGCCGGCACCACGGCTTCCTGCCCGGCCGGATTCTATTCCTCGCGCCCATGCGCGACCAGCCGCGCATGCAGGGCCGGCGCACGATCACTTCCTTCGGCCAGGGCCAGCACATAGGCCTGGGTCCCGAAGAAGCAGGCCTCGTCGACCGCGCCCTGCGCCTCCAGCCATGCCGAGGCCTCGGCATAGAGCTCGAGCAATGCCAGAAAATCGCCGGCCGCATGCGCGGCGGTCACCCGGCGGTCACGCTCGCGCTGTTCCTCGCTCCACGACTCCATCGACACGGGCCGCCTAGGAAGCGACCCGCTCGGCCACCCAGACGTGGAATGCATGGGTCGGGTTGTCCATCACCGGCGAGAACTTGCCGCCGTCAAATCCGGGCGCACTCCGCCCCTTCTGCATGCCTTCGATGACGCCGATATCCTCCTCAAAAATCTCCCGCCACTGCGCCTCGTTCTCCCGCCGCAGTTCCGCGAACCGGTCGCCCAGCGCATCCGGGTCGGCATAGCGGATCATCATCCGCTCAAAGGTGCGGTCGGGCCCGGCGGGTATCATCAGCACCATATAGACATGATCCCGCTGCACGGCATAGAGCGTGTTCGGGAACAGCGCGATGTATTCCGCCCCGGTGTTCCATTTGTCGGACAGGCCGGGAAAATTTTCGAAGGCAAGCGAGCCGTCCCCGAGCCTCGGGGCATAGACCGTTGTCCCCTGGCCCGCGAACTTCCCCTCCTCGATGATGTGATAGTGGTCTTCGAGCCGGGAATAGGAATTCAGACCCGGATGTATCCAGGGCAGGTGGTAACTCTCGCAGAAATTCTCAATCGCCAGCTTCCAGTTGCATTGCACATCCAGCGTGAAGGCGGAATCGTCGGCCGGCCGATAGTCCGGCTGGTCGAATTCCCGCAACCGTTCGATCACCTCGGCGGCATGCGTCTCGAAAGGCGGCGCATCGCCGGAAACGTTGACGTGGATGACATCACGGTAGACATGGCTGCGGACCTCGATGAGGCCGAGCTGGCTGCGATCGATCCCCTCATGGAGGTTCTGCCCCGGCCCGCCGACATGCGGGGTCGAGACCAGCTGTCCGTCGAGTCCGTAGCACCAGGAATGATACGGACAGCGGATGGCACCGCGGATCTTCCCGGGTTCCGACACCAGAGTCATGCCGCGATGGCGGCAGACATTTTGGTAGACCCGCACCTGATCCTCCCGGTCGCGCAGCAACAACAGAGGTATGCCGAGATAGTCGACCGGCACCGCGTCCCCCGCTTCCGGGACATCGCTGGCAAAGCCGATGCTCGCCCAGGTCTCGAAAAACAATTTGTGCTTCTCGATTTCGTAGACCGCCGGATCCACATAATGGGCATTTGGAAGACCGCGCGCGCTGGAAATATCCCGCCGGACATCCGCAAGCGAGTGCGTGGGCACCTTCCCGGTTTCCATATCCATGAGAGTTCCTCCACTCCACCGGGCCGCCTCCAGCAACCCGCAAAAAGCGTTTCACAAAACGCCAGAGCGGTCAATACAGATTCTGGCCCCGTGCGACCGGAGGAGCCCCGGGCTCAGCGGTCGGGAACCACCCGCAGAAGCCGGCCCTGTGCCGCATCGGTCAGCAGATAAAGGGCCCCGTCCGGCCCGGCCCGCACATCCCGGATCCGCCCCAAAGACCCGTCCCGAAACAGTGGTTCCTCCCGCAGGATGCGGTCCCCTTCGATCTCCAGCCGTGCGACATACTGAAATTTGAGCGCCCCCGCGAACAGATTGCCCTGCCAGCCGGGAAACAGCCGGCCGGCATAGAACGCCGCTCCCGACGGGGCAATGGACGGAGTCCAGTGCAGCACCGGCTGCGCCATTCCCTCCTTGGCCGACCCCTCACCGATGGTCCCGCCCCAATACGCCCGCCCGTGGGTGATCACCGGCCAGCCGTAATTCACCCCCGCCTCGACCCGGTTCACCTCATCACCCCCGCGCGGCCCGTGCTCGGTGAGCCAGACCTGCCCGTTCGAGGGGCGGACCGCCAGGCCCTGCGGATTGCGATGGCCGTAGCTGTAGATTTCCGGCAATCCCGACCGGTCCCCGACAAACGGATTGTCCTCCGGCACCGAGCCGTCCTCGTTCAGCCGCAGCACGGTGCCGTTGTGGCTGGCCCGACTCTGCGCCTCCTCCGGCCGGCCCCGTTCGCCGACCGTCATATAGATCCTGCCGCCGGGATCGAACGCGATCCGCGACCCGTAATGCACCCCGCCCCGGGCGGCGTTTTCGGCCACGAACAGCACCTCGAAGGCCTCGAGGGCGTGACCGACCAGCCGGCCGCGGCCCAGCGCGGTGCGGCCGCCGCCCTTGCCCGGCATCGCATAGGTGAGATAGACCCAGGCGTTCTCCGCGAAACGGGGATGGAGGGCCACATCGAGCAGCCCGCCCTGGCCGCGGTCCCGCACCTCCGGCAGGCCGGCCACCGGGATCGGATCGAGCACGCCCCCGGCGATGATCCGCAGCCGGCCCGGCCGCTCGGTCACCAGCATCCGCCCGTCCGGCAGGAAGGCCAGTGCCCAGGGATGCTCGAGACCGTCGGTCACGGTCTCGACCCGCACCCGGTGGTGTTCGGTGTCAAAAACCTGCGCCGCCGCCGGCGGGACTGCGAGGGCGGCCAGGAGGCAGAACAGGACGGCGCCGGACCTCCGGCGGTCCTGCAATCCGCCACGGCCCGGGCTATCTTCGGCGGCCGGAAGGGGGGAAGGCCGGGAATGAAATCGCATTATCGTGCCGTCGTCATCGGAGGAGGCGTTGTGGGCGCCTCGGTCCTCTATCATCTGGCAAAATTCGGCTGGCGCGAGGTCGCCTTGATCGAGCGTTCGGTCCTCGCCGCCGGGTCGAGCTGGCATGCGGCAGGCGGGGTCCACGCCCTCAACGCCGACCCGAACATCGCCGCCCTCCAAGCCTACACCATCGACCTGCTCTCGGAAATCGAACAGGAGTCCGGCGAGCCGGTCGGCCTGCACATGACCGGCGGGCTGACCCTCGCGGGCACCCCCGACCGCTGGGAATGGCTGCAATCCGCCTACCGCATCTTCCAGACCATGGGCATCGAGGATGTCCGGCTCGTCACGCCCGAGGAGGCCGGCGCCCTCTGCCCGGTGATGTCGACGGAGGGCCTGCTCGGCGGACTCTGGGCCGACCGCGAGGGCTATATCGACACGACCGGCACCGTCCGCGCCTATGCGGCCGCCGCCCGCCTGCACGGTGCCGAAGTCATCGAGCGGAACCGGGTCCTAGAGCTTCACGAGGAGGCCGGGGGCTGGCGGGTCGTCACCGAGCAGGGCGAGATCCGCACCGAGCATGTGATCAACGCCGCCGGCCTCTGGGCCAAGCAGGTGGGCCGGATGGCCGGGCTGGAACTCCCGGTCTCGCCGCTCGAGCACCACTATCTGCTGACCGAGTCCATTCCGGAAGTGGCGGCCCTCGATCGGGAACTGCCGCTGGTGGTCGATCTCGAGGGGTTCACCTATATGCGCCAGGACCAGCAGGGCATGCTCCTCGGCATCTACGAAATCCGCCACCAGCACTGGATGATGGACGGCGCGCCCTGGGAGTACGGAACCGAGTTGCTGCCGGAGAATCTCGACCGGATCAGCGACGAGCTCGAGATGGGCTTCCACCGCTTTCCCTGCCTGCAGACGGCCGGAGTCCGCAACTGGGTGAACGGCGCCTTCACCTTTTCCCCCGACGGCAACCCGCTGGTCGGACCGGTGCCGGGACGGCGCGGCTACTGGGCGGCCTGCGGCGTGATGGCCGGTTTCCTGCAGGGCGGCGGCGTCGGCAAGTCCCTGGCCGAATGGATGATCCACGGAGAGCCGGAGGCGGATGTCTACGGCATGGATATCGCCCGCTACGGAGACTTTGCCTCGAACCGCGAATACATCCGGCAGACCACCGGCCAGTTCTACAGCCGCCGCTTCGTGATGACCTATCCCAACGAGCAGCTCCCCGCCGGACGCCCGCTGCGCACCGCCCCCGCCCATGACGCAATGACCGCGGCCGGCTGCCGCTGGGGAACCAGCTGGGGGCTGGAGGTGCCGCTCTATTTCGCGCCGGAGGGATTCGAGGAGAAACCCTCCCTCAAGCGCTCCAACGCGCATCCCCTGGTGGCCGCCGAATGTGCGGCGGTGCGCAGCGGGGTCGGCCTGCTCGACATCTCCGGCTTCTCCCGCTTCGAGGTCACCGGCCCGAACGCGGAAGCCTGGCTCGACCGCCTCCTGGCCTCCCGGCTGCCGGCCCCCGGGCGCGCCCGGCTGGCACCGATGCTGTCGTCGCAGGGCCGGCTCAAGGGCGACCTGACCCTCTTCAACTGGGGGGACGGAAGCTGGTGGATCATGGGCAGCTACTATCTCCGCGCCTGGCATCTGCGCTGGTTCGACAGCCATGCCGGACCCGGCGTCGAGGTCCGGGACCTGTCCGACCGGATCACCGGCTTCAGCCTGTCGGGGCCGAATGCAAACCGGCTTCTCGAACGGGTCGCGCATCCGGCTCCCTCCGCCGGAGCCCTGCCCTTCATGGGCTGCGGATTCTTCGATGTCGGCCTGTCCCGGACACAGGTCGGCCGACTGTCCGTCGCCGGCGAGCTCGGCTACGAGATCCACTGCCAGACCGGCGAGCATGCCACACTGCGCCGGACCCTCCTCCAGGCCGGGGACGGTCTCGGCCTCCGCGAATATGGATTCAATGCCATGCTGAGCCTGCGACTGGAGAAGAGTTTCGGCATCTGGTCGGCGGAATTCACCCAGGGCTACACGCCGCGCATGACCGGCATGGACCGCTGGATCGACTGGCAGAAGGAGGAATTTGTCGGCCGCGAGGCGGCCCTCGCCGAACGCGACGGCCCGGCCCCCGCGCAGATCCTGACCACCCTGGAGATCGAGGCCGAGGATGCCGACGCTTCGGGCTACGAGCCGGTCCTGGCCGGCGGGAAGCGGGTGGGCTTTGTCACCTCCGGCGGGTATGGCCACACGATCGGCCGGTCGCTGGCGATGGCCCTGCTCGATCCCGCCCATGCCGCGGAGGGCACCCCGCTCTCGGTCCCTGTGATCGGGGTGGAGCGCCCCGCGCGGGTGATCGCGCCCTCGCCCTATGATCCGGCCGGCACGGCCATGCGGAATGCGGGCTGATCATCTCCGCCGGCCGGAGAATTCCTGCGGCATGACCTGCCGGACGGGCACCCCCTCCCCCCCAGACAGAAAGAAATGACAGGAGCGAAAGCATGCAGATCGACGATTTTCCGGTTCTGACCTTTGACACCTACGGCACGCTGATCGACTGGGAGACCGGGATCTGGAACGCGCTGGGGCCGCTCCACGCGCGGCGGCAGGACCCGCTGGAGCGCGAGGCCGGCCTGGCGGCCTTCGCCCGGGTCGAGGCGGCCCAGGAGGCCGAAACCCCCACGATGCTCTATTCCGATCTCCTCACGGCCGCCCATGACCGGCTGGCCCGGGAATGGGGGCTCGAACCCGATGCGCAGGAAAACACCCGCTTCGGACACTCGGTCGGGGACTGGCCGGCTTTCCCCGACGCCACCGAAGCCCTCGCCTTCCTGAAGCGGAACCACCGCCTGATCACGCTGACCAATTGCGACCAGGCCAGCTACCGGGGAAGCGACCGGCGCCTCGGCCAGCCCTGGGACGCCATCTGGACGGCCGAGGATGTCGGCTCCTACAAGCCCTCCCCGGCCAATTTCACGTTTCTGATCGAGCGGGTCGCGGCCGATTTCGGAGCCGCCGCAAGCGACATCCTGCATGTCGCGCAGAGTCTCTACCACGACCATGTGCCGGCGAAGGCGGCCGGGCTCACCACCGTGTGGATCGACCGGCGGGCGGGCAAGACCGGCGGGGCGACCCCGGCGGCGGCGGCGGTCGAGCCGGATCTCCGTTTCGGGAGCATGGCCGAATTCGCGGCCTGGGCCGGCCGGGAACCGGCGGAGGGCTGAATCGGGCGCGCGCGTCATTGCCGGGGACCGGTGCGTCCGCTATTCTAGGATTTGGAGTGGTGGCCGAGCGGTCGAAGGCGCTCCCCTGCTAAGGGAGTAGACGGTGTTGAGCCGTCTCGAGGGTTCGAATCCCTCCCGCTCCGCCAAATCCGGCCCGCGCGGGAAACCCGGCCGCGGCCCCCGGAGAAGGAAACCGGAAGGAGATCCCGATGCTGCGTTCCCTGTTCCGCCTGATGTCCCTGTTCGCCCTCGTCACCTCCGTATCACGGGGGCCCAAGGCGGTGGTGAAGAACCGCATGCGCCGCGCCGCGCACCGGGGTTTTTCCCGCTCGCTGCGAAAGATGGGCCTGTAGCCCAGCCCCGCGCTCCCGGCGTCAGGACGCGCCGGCGCGGTTCAAAGGAATTCCGGCCTGGAATCGAACGGCCGTGGCTACTCGACCCCGGCCGGGTTTTCGACATCCCGCCCCATCGCAGCCAGATCCGAATAACGATCCCCAATCCGGTGATGCGGACGGCCTCCGGTGGACGCGCCCAATGCCACGACCAGCTCATCCGCAGCGGGAGCGTCACAAATTGAAAATTGCACGGTCAGATAATGCGAGCGGCGGCCGGTATCGTGCTTGTCCATCAGCGGCACCTGGACCTGGGTGTTGGCCGGTCCGCGGATATTGGTGAATCCCAGATAGCTTTTGGCGCCCACCGCGTGGCGATAGAAATTTCCGAACTGCAAGGTGTGGATCAGGGCCGAGGCGTGCTCGATCTCACATTGGGTGCCGGCGATGCAAGCCTTGCCATAGGCCTGGATGGCCTCGCCGGACCCGGCCAGTGCGATCAGCCGGTCGGTCAGCAGTCTGCCCAGGACCGGTGCCATGCGCTGGATATCCGGCGAAAGATCCTCCACATAGCCACGACCGGCCCAAGGATTGGCCACGACCGCCGCGACGCCGATCATTCGCAGGAGGGGATCGGCGGCGCGGCCTCCCTCGCTGTGAACATCCTCGTCATAGGTGACCACTTTTCTCAGTTCGGGAAGCATCTTGTTTTCCTCTTTAGTGTTCCGACGGCTGGCGTCGTGCGATCTTATGGACCAGTCCGCCGCTCTCGTCGCCCTGGTAGATGCCAAAGCTGCCATGGCGGAATTCGTCGGCGTAACGGGCCAGCATGCTGCGCTCGGCAGCACTCCTCACTTCTTGTAAGGGGATTTCCTGCAGATTGAAATAACGCATGCCTTCGGGTGCCTCGCCCGTGACGGTGCCGTGATAAAAGATACCGTGCAGGCCGGTTTCGCTGTCCTGGTAGACCGCATACAGGTAGTCCATCCGCGGCCTCAGCCCCAGCTCCTCCAGACTGGCCTGCAGGTGGTCAAGGCTGTTGTTTTCCGCAGGGGCGCAAGGTACCCGATACTCCCCGTCCGGCATCCGGTGCAGCAGAACCTCCCGGCCGCGGACCAGTACCGCGCCGATGCGGATGGCACCGCTGGCCCGGGCGGCGCTGACCAGATCCTCTTCCAGCCCGATCGAAAAGTAGCTTCCCTTGTAGTAGCCCAACGGCTGACCTTCGCCGATCCGGAAGTCGACAATCCGGCCGATCAGAATCAGGTGATCCCCCGCATCCACCAACCGGTGCTGCGCGCAGACAAACGTACTGAGCGATCCGTCCAGCAGGGGCATGTCGGCCCGGCCGGGCTGCCACGTCGCCAGTTTGAACTTCTCTGGTGATTGCGAGGCAAAGAGACCCGAGACGGCCTTTTGTTCCTCGCTGAGGATGTTGACGGCAAAATGACTGGCTTCGATGAAGACATCGCGACTATGGGCTGACTTGTCGATGCAGATCAGCAGCAGTGGAGGGTCCAGCGACACCGAGGTAAAGGAATTGGCGGTAAAACCTCGCGGGGTACTGTTTTTCTCCCGCGTGGTCACGATGGTCACGCCGGTAGCGAAACTGCCGAAGGCGTTGCGCAGGATGCGCTTGTCGGCTTCGGACATCGCCGGGGAAGAAACGGTCTGCAAACAGCTTTCGGTGTGCTCTCCCAATCTCGGCGGCGTGGCCGGCGTTTCCGGGGCCCGCCCCCCGAAGCGCAGCGGATTGGCGGCGACCCTCCAGGGAGCCTTGCCGGGATCGGAATGGGGAACCTGCGCCAACATGCCACGCGCGGCGACATGGGGATCGGTGAAGATATCCGCAATGTTGTTCAGCGGGCCGAACGGCACCTGCCCGCCCAGACGCTCGCAGAGTTCCGCCTTGGTCAGCCCGGAAGTCCACTGGCGTGTCATGGCGTTGACGGCGGCGTTGTTTTCGGAACGTGCGGCGCGGGTCGCATAGCGCGGATCCTCGCCGAGTTCGGGCCGGCCCATGGCCCCGGCCAGGGTGCACCAGAAGGCGTCGTCGACAATTCCCAGCGCCACGAATCCGTCGGCGGCAGGAAAGAGACCGAACGGGGCCAGAAAGGGATGGCCGCTGCCTTCCGGGCCGGGCGTCAGCCCCGCCATGTCATGCAGGTAAACCGCCCGTTCGCAGAGCGAAAGAATGGCGTCATACATGGCCACGTCGACGAACTGTCCGACGCCCGTCGCTTCGGCCTGGCGCAGGGCCGCGAGGATGCCGAAAGACATCAGGAGACCGGAGAAGATATCGGCAATTCCGGGCCCTACCGGGATGGGCGTCTGGGCATCCGGGCCGGTGATCGCCATGACACCGCCCATGGCCTGCGCCACCACATCGCAGGCAGGCCAGTCGGCATAGGGGCTTGTGCCGGACCGCGGATCTCCAAACCCCCGGATCGCCGCGTAGACCAGCCGCGGGTTGTCTGCGATCAGGCTTTCAAAGGAAAGGTCGAGCCGGTCCATCACGCCGGGCCGGAAATTCTCCACGATCACATCAGCCGTTGCCGCCAGCCTGCGGAACGCTTCACGTCCCTCCCCGGATTTCAGATCCAGCCGGACGCTTTTCTTGCCGCGGTTCAGGCTGACGAAATACCCGGCCCATGCATGTTCTGGATCGTCGTCCCGGTAGGGACCGTTGTTGCGGCTGGTATCGCCGCCGGGTTCTTCGATCTTGATGACCTCGGCGCCATGGTCTGCCAGCATCATGGTGCAGTAAGGGCCGGCCAGCATCCCGCTGAGATCCAGCACCCGGACGCCCGCGAGGATCCCGCGGCTCATGCCTGCCGGTCCAGAAAGCGGACGAGGGGCTGGTTGACCGCCTCCGGCTTTTCGGCCAGGGCCATATGCCGCAGGCCCGGCAGAATGCACAGCTCGGCCCCCTCGATCTCGGCCGCGATGGCGCGCGCCATTTCAGGTCCGTTCCCGAAATCCTCGTCGCCTGTCATGACCAGGGTCGGGCAGGCGATCGGCGGGGTCGGGGAAATGATTTCATCGACCCCATCCGCCAGCACCCGGTAGACCGTGTGATACACCGTGATGTCATTGGCCATCACCCAGCTGCGGACCAGATCCATCAGTTCGGGATTTGTAGCGCGGCAATCCTCGCCAAACCATCGTACCAGCGCCGCATCCACGGTCGAGGCAGGACCGACCTCGCGGGCCCGCTCCACCCGTTCCAGAATGGCGGCCTGCGCCTCGGGGACCCGCCGGTGCGGCGAATGCAGGATGGCCAGTGCCGCAACCCGCTCCGGCGCGTCCTGCGCCACGCGCCGCACGACCATGCCGCCCAGCGAAAAACCGACCATCGCGGCGCGTCGGAAGCCGCAATGGTCCATGACCGCCCGCAACTGCCGGGAGAAGAGGCCGAGCGAGGGTGTTTCCGGGGGGGGCGGACTGTCACCATGGCCGTACAGGTCATAGGTCAGCACCCGATAGCGTCCGGCCAGGGCCGGCAGGGTCCACTGCCAGCAGGCGCGGCACAGCCCCAACCCGTGAACGAGTATGGCCGTCGGTGCTTCCAGAGAACCGGTCAGCTCATAGACCGTGCCCTCGGAAGCCACCCCCTCCATATCTAGGCCGGGTCCACAGGCTTGTAGGCCACGACCTCGACCTCGACCCGCACATCCACCAACAGATCGCTGACCACCGCGGAACGGGTGGGCGGCTCGACCGGAAAGTATTCGCCATAGACCGCATTGAAGCCTGGAAAATCCGCCCGCTCGCGCAGCCAGACCATGGCTTTGACCACGTCCTCCAGCCCGCACCCGGCCTCGGCCAGCGTCGCCCGGAGATCGTCCAGTACCGCGCGGGTCTGCTCCTCGATGGATCCTACGGTCATCGGCGCTCCGTCCCGCATGGGGATCTGCCCGGTCAGAAAGACAAAATCTCCGGCCCGGATCGCCCGTGACAGGGACAGGACCCGCCCCCCGATTTCAAGCGGTCCGCCAATCACCTCTTTCTTCTTGCCCATGCCCGCGTTTCTCCCGAATGGTTGCGTGTTTCCGGAGAACTCCTGGCAAGACGGCATTCCGGCTGATTTTGCGTCTGTTTGCGTCCCACGGCATCAAAAATCCGTATATAAAGCCCGGTGTTCTGTCAAGGATGCGAAGCGGACGAAGGGGCCGGAAGGAAAATGGCGGACATTCGAACGTACAAGATGCTCATCGACGGGGAATGGGCGGAAGCGTCAGATGGGGGACTGTTTGACAGCATCAATCCCGCGAATGGCCAGGTCTGGAGCCGGGTACCGGAGGCCACCGCCGAAGACGTGGACCGCGCGGTTCAGGCCGCGCATCGTGCCTTCCTGTCCGGAGCATGGTCCGGAATCACCCCAAGCGAGCGGGGAAAATACCTGCGCCGCCTGGCGGAATTGCTGGCTGAAGGCTCCGAGAATCTGGGTCGCATCGAATCGGTGGATACCGGCAAGATGCTCACGGAAACCCGCTGGCAGGCGAAATACATTGCCGAATTTTTCCAGTTCTACGCGGGCTGCGCCGACAAGATCGGCGGCGAGACCCTGCCGATCGACAAGCCCGACATGTTTGTCTTCACCAAGCGCGAGCCGCTCGGTGTGGTGGCGGCGATCGTACCGTGGAATTCGCAGCTCTTTCTGGTCGCGGTCAAGATCGGCCCGGCCCTGGCGGCCGGCAACACCGTTGTCCTGAAGGCATCCGAACATGCATCGGCGGCCCTGCTGGAGTTCGGCGAGCTGGTCGAGAAGGCCGGGTTTCCGCCTGGCGTGGTCAATATTGTCACCGGCCATGGAGATCCCTGCGGACGCGTCCTGACCTCCCATCCCCTGGTGGCCAGAATTTCCTTTACCGGCGGGCCCGTTGCCGCGCGTCACGTGCTGCAGAATTCCGTCCACAACTTCGCCGAGGTCTCGCTGGAACTGGGGGGGAAATCCCCTTTCATTGTGTTCGACGACGCCAATATTGAAAGCGCGGTCAACGCTTCGATCGCCGGCATTTTCGGGGCCGCGGGACAAAGCTGTGTCGCCGGATCGCGGCTCTATCTGCATGAGGATATCGCGGATGATTTTCTGGAGCGGATCACCGCCCAGGCCCGTACCATCCGGATTGGCGACCCGCTGGCAGAAGAAACCCAGATGGGGCCGCTCTGCACCCCGGGCCAGCTCCGTGATATCCAGGCCGAGATCGCCCATGCCCAGACCGAGGGCGGCCGCGTGCTGACCGGTGGCCGGCAGCCCGAGGGGCTGGGCGGCCTTTACTACGAACCGACGATCATCGAATGCCCGCGCCAGGATCTGCGCATCGTCGATACCGAACTGTTCGGCCCGGTACTCTGTGTGCAACGCTTTCGCACCGAGGCGGAAGCGATCGAACAGGCCAACGACACCCGGCACGGGCTGGCGGCGGGGATTTTCACCGCTGACAGCGCGCGGTCGCTGCGGATGGCCAGCGCGGTGCGGGCCGGCATCGTCTGGGTCAATACCTATCGCGTCGTTTCACCGATTGCCGAGTTTGGTGGTGTAAAGGGCTCGGGGTATGGGCGCGAAAGCGGATTCCAGGCGATGTATGACTACACTCGCCCCAAAACCATCTGGATGAACATGTCGGACAAGCCGATGGCCAATCCGTTCGTCATGCGCTGACCCATCCGGAAGGAGACAGATATGAAATTTCAGATCGCGATCAACCTGGAGCGGATGGATGACAGCCTCGATATGAGGCAGGTCGCCCGCCATACGGTGGAGATGGTGCAAATGGCCGACAGGGCCAACTTTACCATCGTCTGGGCGGCGGAACACCACGCCATGGAAATGACCATCGCGCCCAATCCGTTTCAGCTTCTGACCTGGTGGGGAGAAAACACCGAACGGATCCGGCTGGGCACCGCCGTGGCGGTGGCGGCCTACTGGCATCCGATTCGTCTGGCCGGCGAGGCGGCGATGACCGATCTGCTGACCGGCGGCCGGCTCGAATTCGGAATCGGTTCGGGCGCCTACCAGCGCGAGTTTGACCGGATGCATCCCGGTCTCAAGCAATCCGATGCCTGGCGCTACATGCAGGAAATGCTGCCGGCTCTCCGAGCGCTGTGGGCCGGTGATTACACACATGACGGGCAGTTCTGGTCCTTCCCCCAGGCAACCTCGGTTCCGAAGCCCTTGCAAAAGGATGTCCCCATCTGGATCGCGGCGAGAGCGCCCATCTCCTATGATTTTGCGGTCAAAAACGACTGCAACATCATGGCCTGGCCGCTGACCCGCCCGATGAGCGAGGCGGAAGCCTACATGCAGCGCCTGCAGGACGCGCTGGAGGCGCATCCCGGGGCACGCCGCCCGGTCATGGCGATGATGCGCCACACGGCGGTCTACGAAAAGCCCGAGGACCGGGATGTCCCGATGGCCGCCGCCCGCCGCCAGCTCGGTCAGTTCGAGAACCTGTTCAAGAATCTCGACGACGTGGTCAACGGATTTCCCCAGCAGGTTTCGTTGGAAAGCCTCGAAAACCGGAACGAGTACGATCCCGAGATGCTGGCCGAAAATCTGATGTTCGGAACGCCGGAGCAGGTGATTGCGAAATTGAAAAGATACGAGGCGCTGGGGGTGGACGAGTTTATCTACTACGCTTCCATGGGATTGGGGCAGAAAGAACAGAAACGCTCGCTGGAGATGTTTTGCAATGAAGTGATGCCAGCCTTTCAGTAAGCCGGCGTTGGAGCAAAAGGAGAGAAACATGCCGGATGGCGTCAAACTTCACCGCGACGGACATGTGCTGGAGGTCACGCTCGACCGTCCCAAGGTCAACGCTATTGACGTGCCGACCTCCCAGGAGCTGGCCGCCGCGTTCGTCGAATTTCACGAGGATCCAGAATTGCGCGTCGCCATTCTGACCGGCGGCGGGGAGAGGATCTTTTCGGCCGGCTGGGATCTGAAAGCGCTGAATGCCGGCGATATGCAGCTCGACAACTGGTGGGAGACCGACGATTACGGTGAGGGAGGCTTTACCGGGCTGACCGAAAACTGGCGGCTCAACAAGCCGGTGATTGCGGCGATCAACGGACTCGCCATTGGTGGCGGCTTTGAGATGGCACTGGCCTGCGATCTTTTGATTGCGGCCGAGCATGCCGAATTCGGCCTGCCCGAGATGCCGCTGGGCATCGTTCCGGATGGGGGCGCCTTGCAGCGCCTGCCGCGGCGCATTCCATACAACATCGCCATGGAAATGTTTTTTCTGGGACGCCGGATGAAAGCCGCTGAGGCGGCGCATTACGGGGTGGTCAACAAGGTCGTGCCCGGGGAGCATCTGATGGACGCCGCCCGGGAATGGGCCGGTCTGATCGCGGGCGCCGCTCCGCTGGCGATGCAGAGCGTGAAGGAAATCCAGCGCGGGACCGAATGCCTGCCGCTCGAACAGGCCTATCGTGAAATGCGCAAGGGGGGAGACCGGATGCCCACCTATCGCAAGATGCTCAAATCAGAAGATGCCGCAGAGGGGGTGGCGGCATTTGTCGAAAAACGCGCCCCGAATTTCAAGGGAAAATAGCCATGTACCCAGCGCCCGAAAGCGTCACGCGCATTGCCAGCATCGGCGGTGGGCCCATTGGCGGCGGCTGGTGCGCACATTTTCTGGCTCGCGGCTATGACGTGACAAACTATCTGCATGACGAGGCGGAAAAGCCGAGCTTTATGGCCATTCTGGAGACGGGGTGGGAAAGCCTGACCGGCCTGGGGCTGGCTCCCGGTGCCTCGCTGGACCGTCTGAGGATCGTGACAGATCTCGAGGAGGCCGTCGAAGGCGTGCAGTTCATCCAGGAGAGCGCCCCGGAAAGGCTGCCGATGAAGCAGGACATTTTCCGCAGGCTGGGAGAGGTCACGCCGGCGGACGTGGTCATTGCCTCCTCTACCTCCGGCCTGCTGATGAGTGACATTCAGGCCAAATGCGCCACACCGGAACGAACCGTAGTCGCCCATCCCTTCAACCCGCCCTATCTCCTGCCGCTGGTGGAAATTGTCGGCGGCAAGAAGACCGACCCCGCCGCCGTGGAATGGACCGGACGGTTCTTCGAACGGGCGGGCAAAGCCCCCCTGCTGATGAGAAAGGAAATCCCCGGCTTCGTCGGAACCCGGCTGCAGGAAGCGGTCTGGCGCGAGGCCCTGCATATGGTTGCCAATGACGAGGCAACGCCGGAAGAAATTGACATGGCGCTGATGAACGGGACGGCCCCGCGGATGGTCTCCGCGGGAATTTGCCTGGCCTTTCACGTTCTTTGCGGAGAGGGCGGCATGGCCAGAAATCTGGAACATTTCGGACCGGCCCTGAAACTCCCCTGGACCCGGCTGGAGGCGCCGGAGCTGACTGACGAGCTGCGGAAGAAAATGATCGAGGGCTGCAACGCCATGACCGGCGGAAAGCATTTCTCCGACCTGGTCCGGCAGCGGGATCGTGAAATCGTGGCTGTCCTGAACGCGCTGCGTCGGATTTCCGCCGACCCGCAAGCCAGCACCGGCGGTTAGGACGCTATGTCTGAGTGCACAATGATCACGAAAACGGCCTGCTGCGGATCACCGGCCCCATCTGTTCCGCCCGTCCGGGAATTCCATCCAATTTTCGCGGCACGTCGGGCCGTGCCTCAAAAATCCGTTTGTTCGACCTTGTGGAAAGGTTCTAGTCGTACAACCGACAGAAAACCTTCTCCGGGTCGGCAAAATGGCTGCCGACGAGGGAGAACCTGCCCATGAACTACGAAGTGGTCGTGACTTGCGCTGTCACTGGATCCGGAGACACAACCGATCGCAGCCCGTTGGTTCCGGTTACCCCGCAGGCGATCGCCGATGCAGCGATCGGTGCCGCACGGGCCGGGGCCGCCGTGGCGCATATCCATGTCCGCGACCCGGAGACGGGACAGGCCTCCCGGGACCCGCAGCTGTTCCGGGAGGTGATCGACCGCGTGCGGGACAGTGGCACGGATGTGGTCATCAACCTGACCGCCGGCATGGGGGGCGACTGGGTGCCGGATGCGCAGAACCCCGCCATGCCGGGACCCGGCACGGACATGATTGGCGCCGAGGAGCGCCTTCTCCACGTGCATGAATGCATGCCTGAGATCTGCTCGCTGGATTGCGGCACACTGAATTTCGGCGATGACGACATCATCTACATCTCGACCCCCTCCACTCTTCGCCACATGGCCCGACTGACCCGGGAATGGGGCGTGAAGCCCGAATTGGAAGTGTTCGAGTTGGGGCATATCCGTTTTGCGCGCCAGATGATCGCCGAAGAGCTGATTGCCGATCCGCCGATGTTCCAGATCTGTCTTGGAATTCCGTGGGGCGCAAACCAGAGTGTCGACACGATGAAGGTAATGAAGGACGAACTGCCCGAGGGCGCGAACTGGGCGAGTTTTGGAATTTCCCGCATGCAGATGCCGATGGCCGCCGCCGCCGTGGCGATGGGCGGCAATGTGCGGGTCGGACTTGAGGACAATATTTATTTCGAGCGGGGGAAGCTGGCGACCAACGAGCAACTGGTGACGCGGGTGATCGAGATCATCGACCGCATGGGCGGGCGGGCGGTGACTCCGCAGGAAGCCCGCAAGAAGCTGGGGCTGCGGGGCGCGGAAGACTAGAATGCCGATGGCCGAGGCATCTGGGGGCGAGCTGAGGCTCCGTGAGCTGTCGAAACACTTCGGAAGCTTTCATGCCGTCAACCGGATCAACCTGGATATCCCGCGCGGCGAATTCCTGACCCTTCTCGGGCCATCCGGATCGGGCAAGACCACGCTGTTGATGATGATCGCCGGTTTTCTCGATATCACGGCCGGCGACATAGAACTCGACGGCGCCTCGATTGCCGACCTGTCGGCCGAGAAGCGCAATTTCGGGATGGTGTTTCAGGGATATGCCCTGTTCCCGCACATGACCACGCGGGAGAATATCGGCTATCCGCTTAGCGTGCGGAAGCGTCCGGCCGGCGAGATCCGGAGCCGGGTCGACGAGATGCTGGAACTCGTGCGGCTCCAGAATTTCGCCGAGCGCAAGCCCGGCCAGCTATCGGGCGGGCAGCAGCAACGCGTCGCCCTGGCGCGCGCCCTGTGCTTTTCCCCTCCCGTTCTGCTTCTGGACGAACCTCTGGGAGCATTGGACAAGAAATTGCGGGTTGAAGTGCAGGAACAGTTGAAAGACATTCACAAGCGCATCGGCACGACCTTCATCTACGTGACCCATGACCAGGAAGAAGCCTTGTCCATGTCGGACCGCATCGTGATCCTGAACGACGGCTCCATTGAACAGATGGGGAGCCCGTCTGAACTCTACGAGCGTCCGGCCACGGAATTTTCCGCCAGTTTCCTGGGAAAGAGCAATTTTCTGCGCACCCCGGACGGGCTTTATGCGCTGCGCCCCGAAAAAATCGATATTCGGGTAGCCGGCACCGGCACGGGGGACGAGCCGCGGTTGAGCGGCACCATCCGCTCGATTGCGTATTTCGGCTCGATGCGGCGTATCATGGTCACGACCCCTTGCGGGTCGGAACTCGAAGTCGATGTTGATTCCTGGCGCAACCGCGAGCCCCTGAGTGAGGGCCAGAAAGTGGATCTCCTCTGGGAGGAGTGGGCCGCGGTAAAGCTGGAGCACGAATCCGGATCTTTGGCCGGAATGTGACCTCCCACCCAGATGCCCGGACAAACCCGCCGCAAGGCATAGCCAACGAAGGAGAAATCCGATGCAAGACAAGCAATTCACACAGGAAACCCTGACGGAAGGAGCAAAGGCTTTCCGGGAGGGAAGAATGGACCGACGCGCTTTCCTGGCGCTTTGCGCGGCAACCGGTTTTACCTCCGCTTCCGCTTTGGCGGGCAAGGCCCGGGCGGCGGCGGATGAAATCATCATGTGGAACTGGGGCGGCCATGCCGTGGAATGTCATGGTGACGCCGTGGGTCGGCCCTTCACCGAGGCCACCGGCATCCCCTTGCGTTTTGATACCTCGGGGCCGCTTCAAGGCAAGATCAAGGAGATGGTGGTCAGCGGCAACGTCACGGCCGATGTCTGCGATGCCGATCTGTTCGACGCCGTGGCACTGGGGCCTGCGGGGCATCTTGAGCCGATCGACTACCAGGTCGTCAGCAAGGAGAAGACGCTGCCGAAATATGCCCTTGAGCATGGCATCTCGATCATTCTGTATGGCTACGCCTTCGTCTATGACACCCAGGCCTATCCTGACAATCCTCCCAAGGGCTGGGCCGATTTCTTTGACACCCAGAATTTCCCCGGCAAGCGATCTTTCTACAAATGGGCCAACGGGTCCCTCGAGGCAGCCCTGCTGGCCGACGGGGTATCGAAAGATTCACTCTATCCGCTCGACATGGAGCGGGCCCTGGCCAAGATCAAGTCCATCAAGGATGACAGCCTCTATTGGGGATCCGCCTCCGATGCGCATTCGATGATTGTCAATGGCGAGGTTTCGATGGGCATGGTCTGGCAAAATCGGGGCCGCAATATCGAAAAGGACACCGATGGCCGCTTCAAGCTGGTGATGAATCAGGCGTTGGCCATGCCGGGTGCCTATATCGTGCCCAAGGGCAATCCGGCCGGGCGCAGCGCGGTGATGAAATTCATCGCCACCGCGCAGGACCCGGATGCGCAGCTGGCGCTGCTCGAGTGCCTGGGCATGACGCCCACCAACCCCGCAGCGTTCGATCGGATCCCCGATCACCAGAAGGCCTACGCCATCACCTCGAAGCAGAATATCAACAACGTCGTCTTCAACGATCCGTATTGGTGGGGGAAAAACGGAAGTGCTGCGGTCAACGCCTTCCTCGAGGCGATCAGCTAGGACTCATGCCGCCTGATCTCGCGCCCGGCGGGCCGCGTCGCAGGCAGGTGGGGAGGGGGCTCCGGGCCATGCACCCTCCCCCTCCCCACCGGACGTTTTCGTGAGTGCCCTGCGCAAAGCGGCCGGATCCGGATGGATGCTGGTCGCACCGTTTCTGGTGCTCGTTCTGGTGCTCTATCTGGGGCCGACCCTCAACATTCTCTGGCTGGGTTTCACCGACCCCGAGCCGGGTCTTGGCAACTACCGCAATCTCTACGAGAGCGACACGCTGATCCGCATTCTCTGGACCACCGTCCGGATCTGTCTGATCACCACGGCGTTCAGCGTCTGCCTGGGCTACTCCATTGCCTACGCCATGACCCATGTGCGACAGCAGCAGAAAAACTACATGCTGATCCTGTTGCTGGTGTCGTTCTGGATTTCGATCCTGGTCCGGACCTTTGCCTGGCTGATGCTGCTGGGGCCCCGGGGACCCCTGAACACCACGCTGGAAAGCCTCGGCATCATTTCCGAACCGGTTGCCTTCATTCGCAACGAGCTGGGCGTGCTGATCGGCATGATCCATTACATGGTGCCGTTTGCGATTCTTCCCCTGCTGGCGAACATGCAATCGCTGGACATGCGATTGATGGACGCGTCCCGCAATCTGGGGGCCACGGGCGCCCAGACATTCCGGCGCATCTATCTGCCGTTGACCCTGCCGGGTCTGGTGGCGGCCACGCTCCTGGTCTTCATCCTGAGCCTTGGCTTCTATGTGACCCCGGCGATCCTGGGCGGCGGCAAGGTTCTGATGGTGGCCGAATACATCTCGGTCCAGCTGCTGGTGACGCTCCAATGGGGAACGGCGGCGATGCTGGCGACGCTGATGCTGATCGGCGTTCTGGCCCTGCTCTGGATCATGTCGAAATTCATGAATCTGGGCACAGTATTTGGAGGCAGCACGTCATGAGGCCGAGCCTGCTTTCGACCTCCAACCGCGCAGCTGCCTGGCTGCTGCTGCTGTTTCTGGTGGCCCCCGCGCTCATCGCGATTCCGGTCTCGCTGACCCCGAAGCGGTTTCTCTCCATGCCTCGGGGCGAATTTTCCCTGCGCCATTTCGAAAAGCTGTTTACCAGCCCGGAGTGGATCTCGAGCTTTGCGCAAAGCACGATCATCGGCCTCTCCGTCGCGCTGCTGGCAACCCTTCTGGGCACACTTTGCGCGATCGGTCTCTGGCGGGTTTCGTCGAAATACAGCGAGACCATCCGCGCCTTTCTGCTGCTGCCGCTGATCATTCCGCAAATCATCTCGGCCATGGCCTTCTACCGGCTCTGGGTTCCGCTCGGTCTGCTCGACAGCTATGCGGGGCTGATCCTGGCCCATACCATTCTGGCCACTCCGATGGTCCTGATCACGGTCAGCGCCTCGCTGGCCGGTTTCGACCCGAAGCAGGAGCAGGCTTCGAGAAGCCTCGGTGCCTCGGGCTGGACCACCCTGCATCGCGTCATCCTGCCTTCCATCCGGCCGGGGGTGTTCGCGGGGGCGCTGTTTGCCTTCATTCTCAGCTGGGACGAAATCGTCGTCACGCTCTTTATCTCGAAATTCAACGTCTACACCCTGCCCCGCCGCATGTGGAACGGCATTCGTGAAAACACCGATCCCGTTGTCGCCGCCGCCGCCGTGGTATTGATCGTGATTACACTGGTCGCCTTTGCGGCCCTGACGATTCTGTCGCAGCGGCGGGAAAGAGAATCCGGGGCCCGAGCGGAGGCAATGTGAGTTTTCCCCTTTCCCCTGAAAACGATCTGATCCTGAATACGGTTCGTGCCTTCATGGAGGCCGAATTCTATCCGCATGAGGAAATGGTTGATCGCACAGGTGAGGTTCCCGAGGAGTTGGGTCGCCAGATCGAGGCCCGCGCCCGGGAGGTCGGCCTCTATGCCGCAAATCTTCCTGAAAGCGTTGGCGGAGGCGGGCTGGACTATTCCGCCATGGCCGTCGTCGAGCGGGAATACGGCAAGACGACGCACGCCCTTCACAGCTGGATCGGACGTCCGACCGAACTGCTTCTGGCCTGCAGCGGCGACCAGGTCGGGCGCTATCTGGCGCCCTGCGTCACCGGGGAGAAGCGCGAAGTTTTTGCCCTGACCGAGCCCGAGGCCGGTTCTGATGTCATGGGCATGAAGACCCGTGCCGTGCCGGAGGGTCGCGACTGGATCTTGAATGGCTCCAAACATTTCATCTCCGGTCCGAGGATGCCGGATTTCGCCATCGTCTTCGCGGTTACCGGCATGGAGGAAACGGAACGAGGGCCACGCAAGCGGATCACCGCCTTTCTGGTCGATGTCGGCCTGCCCGGCTTTGACTGCCGCGAGGGCCACAAATCCGCCAGCTACAGGGGATACAAGACATTCCAACTCAGCTTTGACAATGTCCGGCTCGGACCGGAACAGGTGCTCGGCGAGGAGGGGCAAGGCTTCGAGCTGGCCGGCAAATGGCTTCACATGGCGCGGGTCTGGCTGGGAGCCACCTGTTGCGGAAAAGCCGAACGACTGCTTGACCTCGCGACCGAATGGGCTGCCCATCGCAAGCAGTTCGGCAAACCCATCGGGAAATTCCAGGCCACCGGCTTCCGCCTGGCCGATATGGCCATCGGTCTGCGCACGGCCGATCTGCTGGTTGCCGATACCGTCCGCCGCGCCGATGCCGGCCAGATGCAGGAGATGGATGCCGCGATGGTCAAGGTTTATTGCTCGGAGATGCTCGGCAGAGTGGCCGACGACACCGTCCAGATCTATGGCGGCATGGGATTGATGGAGGAACTGCCGATTCAGCGCCTGTGGCGGGATTCACGCCTGGAACGGATCTGGGATGGCACCAGCGAAATCCAGCGTCACATCATCACCCGTTCGATCCTGAGACCGCGGGGGGCCTAAGCCTGATGAATTCCGCGCAACGCGCAAATCTCGAACGGCTTCTGAATCCGCGCCATATTGCTTTTATCGGCGGCAGCGAGGCGGCGGCAGCGATCGGCGAGGCGCAGCGGGTCGGGTTCGCCGGCCGGATATGGCCGGTAAATCCCAAACTGGAAACCCTGGCGGAGCTGCCCTGTTTCCGCTCGGTCCGGGAATTGCCCGAGCCACCTGACGCCGTGTTCCTGGCGATACCGGCAGCTTCCGTGGTGGAGATCACGCGTCTGCTCTCGGAGATGGGAGCGGGCGGCATGGTCTGTTACAGCGCTGGCTTTGGCGAAACGGGGACCGAGGGGCGGGAGCGGGAACAGGCATTGCGCAACGCGCTGGGTGACATGGCCCTGGTCGGACCCAATTGCTATGGCATCATCAACTATCTGGACCGGGCCGCCCTCTGGCCCTTTCCGCATGGTGGTGCCTGTCCCGGATACGGAGCGGCGATCATCACCCAGAGCGGCATGCTCTCGTCCGATATCATCATGAGTCAGCGTTCGCTGCCCCTGGCCTATATGGTTTCGACCGGAAACCAGGCCGGCCTCGAGATGGCCGATTTCATCGATTTCTTTTGCGACAAGCCTCAGGTCCGTACGATTGGCCTGCATATCGAGGGGCTCTCCGATATCGCGGCTTTCGAGCGCGCGGCTCTCAAGGCCCTGCGGCAGAACATACCCGTCGTGGCCCTGAAAACGGGAAATTCTTCCCTCGGCAGCACTCTGGCGATGAGCCATACCGCCTCGCTTGCCGGTACGCACGAACTCTACCAGGCCTTGTTCGAACGCATCGGGGTGATCAGCGTCAGCAACCCCTCACAGCTGCTTGAAACGCTCAAATTCCTGTCCGTGGCGGGCGCGCCGGCGGGAACCCGGATGGTGGCTTTCACCTGTTCCGGGGGTGGGGCGGCAATGCTGGCCGACCATGCCGAAAAAATCGGTCTTTCCTTTCCGGAACCGTCGAGCGCGACCTGCGAAACACTGGCGGCTCTTCTGCCCCCGATTGCGACCGTTTCGAATCCGCTCGACTACACCACACCTATCTGGGGACAGCCCGAGAGCACCGGACCGGTCTTTGCTCGAACGATCCGGGAGATCCCGGCCGACACCGCGATTCTGGTGCAGGACTATCCCCCTCCCGAGCTGAACCAAACGAGACACTTTTATCTCAAAGACGGTCTTGCTTTTGCGGAGGCCGTCGAGGCGGCGAAGCTGCCGGCCGCGATCTGCTCAACCCTGCCGGAAAACATGGACCCGGAAACCCGTGAAATCCTGATCGCGCGGAATCTGGCCCCGATGCAGGGCATTCATGAAACGCTCAACGCAATTCGGGACGCGGCCCGCTGGCGAAAAAACCGCGACCGGATTCTCGCGACTCCCCCGCCGCCGCTGGCGCGGTCCCGGCCGCCCGAAAATCCGCACCTTCTCGACGAGGCACTGGCAAAGGAACGCCTGGCCGAGGCCGGGCTGTCGGTGCCACAGGGAAGGGTGGCGACCGGCGAGCTCCTGGAGCAGGCATCACGCGAAATCCGGTTTCCCGTCGCCCTCAAGATGATGGGGCCCGCGCTTGCGCACAAAACCGAGGCGGGAGCGGTCATGCTTGGGCTCGGTTCTCCGGAAGAGGTCGCCGCGGCGGCGGTCCGGATGCGCGAGGCGGTACGCCGCCATGATGCCGCGGCGGTCACCGACCGTTTTTTGGTCGAATCCATGGCCCCGGAGCCCCTGGCCGAGTTGATCGTCGGCATTCGCCGGGACCCGCAGTTTGGATTTGTGATGGGGCTCGGCAGCGGCGGCATTCTGGTCGAGCTCGTCGGAGACGTCATGACGCTGTTGCTGCCCAGCAGCATGTCGGAAATTTCGGCCGCCCTGAAACGCCTGAAAGGAGCTGCTTTGCTCAACGGTTTCCGGGGCCGGCCCAGAGCCGATTTTGACATCCTGGCGGGATCCCTTCTGCAACTGTCGGAATATGCGCTGGCGCATCCGGACGACATCGCCGAAATCGAGATCAATCCACTTTTCGTTTATGAAGACCGCGTGATGGCTGTGGATGCCCTGGTTCGATCCGAAACAGCCGGTTAGGCGTATAATTCCTCTAATTCTCCTATCAAAGATGGGCCTGCAGCCCTGCCCCGTGCCTCCCGGCTTCAGGATTCGTAGCGCAGCGGACGGCCGCCATAGCGCGGCGCATTGACGCCCCCATAGCGGCGGAGTCGCAGATCGGCCTGTTCGGCATGACCGGCAAACCCCTCCAGCAGGGCCAGCCTTGAGCAGCGGGCCCCCATCTTCGCGGACGCCTCATCGCTCAGGATCCTCTGGTAGGTGCAGGTCTTCAGGAATTTTCCGACCCAGAGGCCGCCGGTGTAGCGCGCGGCCCCCCGGGTCGGCAGGGTGTGGTTGGTCCCGATCGCCTTGTCGCCATAGCAGACATTGGTCCGCGGCCCGAGGAACAGGGATCCGTAATTGGTCAGGTTCTCGAGATACCAGTCATCCCGGTCGGTCATCACCTGGACATGCTCGGAGGCGATGCGGTTCGCCTCGGCGCACATCTCCTCATGATCGCCGGCAAGGATCACCTGGCCGCAATCCTCCCAGGCCTGGCGCGCGATCTTCCCGGTCGGCATGAGTTCCAGCAGCCGCTCGATCTCCTCCAGGGTGGCGCGGGCCAGGGGTTCGGAAATGGTGAGCAGCACCGCCGGCGAATCCGGTCCGTGCTCGGCCTGGCCGAGCAGATCGACGGCACAGATCTCCGCATCGACCGTCTCGTCGGCGATCACCAGGGTCTCGGTGGGGCCGGCAAAAAGATCGATGCCGACCCGGCCATACAGCTGCCGCTTCGCCTCGGCGACAAATGCGCTACCAGGACCGGCCAGCATATCGACCGGTACGATCTCCCCCGCCCCGAAGGCCATGGCCCCGACCGCCTGGATGCCGCCGAGCGTGTAGATCTCGTCGGCACCGCCGAGATGCTGGGCGGCGACAATCGCCGCGGAGGGCACCCCCCGGAAAGGAGGTGCGCTGGCGATGATCCGCTTCACCCCGGCAACTTTTGCGGTGACCACCGTCATGGTCGCCGAGCAGACCAGCGGATATTTGCCGCCCGGTGCGTAGCAACCCACTGCATTGACCGGAATATGCCGGTGGCCGAGGATGATGCCCGGCTGCGTTTCCGCCTCCAGCGGCCGCAAGGACTCGAACTGCCGCTCGGCAAAACCGCGCACCTGCGCCTGCGAGAACCGCAGATCGGCCAGCGCGTCGGGATCGATCGAGGCGAGGCAGGCCTCGATCTCCTCCTCGCCGAGCCGGAAACTGTCGGGACTCCAGCTGTCGAATTTCTCGGACATCTCGCGCACCGCATCCATGCCGCGAGCCTCGATATCGGCCAGAGCCGCCTCGACCGTGGCGCGCAGCCCCGCATCCTCCGGTGCTGCCGTCCCCCTGCCCTGTTTCAGATAGACCGCCATACCCATCCGCCTCCGAAATGTCTGTGAAATCCGCGCCGGTCCAGAAGGCCGACGCAAGCACAGGATACCCCGCCTATAAGGCTCCGGGGAATCCCGGCCTCCCGGTCAGGTCAGTGAATCCGGCTCCTCGGCCTTCCGCCGGGTCATGAACTCCTGAAGGGCCTGGTCCACGCCCGGGTCCAGCGGGGGCGGCTGATAGACGGCGAGGAGTTCCCGGCAGCGGGTGCGGGCGAGAGTCCGGGTATCCGGAGATCCATCTTCCGACCAGGTCTCGTACGGACGATAGTCGGAAATCTCCGAACTCCAGAAGGCGGTCTCGAAATTTGCCTGGGTGTGCGCGCAGCCGAGATAGTGCTGGCCCGGCCCGACCTCGCGGATCGCATCCATCGCCTGGCCATTCTCCGAGAGATCGACCCCCTCGGCAAACCGCTGCAGGCCGCGCAGCTGGTCAGCATCCATCACCAGTTTCTCGGGCGACGCCACCAGCCCGCCCTCCAGCCAGCCGGCCGCATGCAGCACGAAGTTGGTCCCCGCCAGAAGGGCCGGCTGCATGGTGTTGGCGCTTTCATAGGCCGCCTGCGCATCCGGTAATTTGGAACCACAGAGTGACCCACCGGAGCGGAACGGAAGCTTCATCCGCCGCGCGAGCTGGGCCGCGCCATACAGGACGTGGGCCGCCTCGGGGGTGCCGAAGGTCGGCGCGCCGGAATTCATGTTGATGGTCGCAACGAACGCCCCGAACACCACCGGCGCCCCCGGACGGACGAGCTGCGAATAGGCCACCCCCGCATGGACCTCGGCGAGGAGCTGCGCCAGCGTGCCGGCCACCGACACCGGCGACATCGCGCCCCCGACGATGAAGGGAGACACCACACAGGCCTGGTTGGCGGCCGCATAGACCTCAAGCGAGCCCATCATGGCCGAGTCGAGGACGAGCGGTGAATTCATGTTGATGAGGTTCAGCAGCACCACATGGCTGTCGACAAAATCGGCCCCGAACAGGATCCGCGCCATCTCCACCGAATCGGCAGCGCGGGAGGCCGCGGTGACCGAGCCCATGAACGGTTTGTCGGAATGGCGGATATGGCTGTAGACCATATCGAGATGGCGCTTGTTGACCGGGATATCGACCGGCTCGCAGACGGTGCCGCCCGAGTGGTGCAGCGACGGGGACAGATAGGCGAGTTTCACCAGATCGTCGAAATCCGCCAGGGTTGCGTAGCGGCGCTTGCCCTCGAGATCGAGCAGGAAGGGCGGTCCGTAGACGGGAGCGAAAACCGTGCAGTTGCCGCCGATTCCGACCGAGCGCTCGGGGTTGCGCGCATGCTGGACAAATTCCGACGGAGCCGTCGCCGCCAGCTCCACCGCCATGCCGCGGGGCAGGCGCACCCGGTCCCCGTCGATCTCCGCCCCGGCCGCCTTCCAGCGCGCGAGCGCCGTGGGGTTCTCGGGAAAATTCACGCCGATTTCGGCCAGCACGGTTTCCGCGTTGTGCTCGATCAGCGCGAGCGCCTCCTCATCCAGCACCTCATAGCAAGGGATCGCCCGCCGGATGACCGGAGCGGCGGGGGGCGGCAGGCCCGTATCGCGCACCGCGCGGCGTGCACCCGAGCCACCGCCCGCACGTCTCTTGCTTCGAGGCTCCGACATGGAATTTCTTCACACTTCTCCTGCCAACACCCTGACCTTACCCCATCCGCAGTGTCGCGAAAGGCATCAAATCCGTCTGTTTCCGCCCCGGTTGCGACATTTTCCGTGTCGACAGCCCCCCGGCCCCCGCCTATCCTGCCCGTCCGACCCTCCTCCCCTCGAGCCGGAGCGCGGCAACGACCATGGCCGACGATCTTGTTCTTATCGTCGACTACGGCTCGCAGGTCACGCAGCTGATCGCCCGGCGACTGCGCGAAGCCGGGGTCTACTGCCGGATCGAACCCTTCTCCTCCGCCCGCATCGACGGGGCCCGGGCGGTGATCCTGGCCGGCAGCCCGCATTCGGTCACCGAAACCGACGCGCCGCAGGCCCCGGCCGGGCTGTTCGAATCCGGCCTGCCGGTGCTCGGCATCTGCTACGGGCAGCAACTCCTCACACAGAGCCTCGGCGGCCGGGTCGAGACCGGAGGCAAACGGGAATTCGGCCGGGCCGAACTTGAGGCCTGCGCCGCCTCGCCCCTTCTCGCGGGTTTTGCCGAGCCGGGGGACCGACGCCCGGTCTGGATGTCGCATGGGGACGAGGTCCGCACCCTGCCGCCGGGTTTCACCGCCATCGCCACGAGTCCGGGGGCACCGTTCGCCGCCATCGCCGATGAAGGCCGGAAACACTACGGCGTGCAGTTCCACCCGGAAGTGGCGCACACCCCGGAGGGCGACCGGATCCTGCGCAACTTCGCCATCGAGATCGCCGGCTGCCAAAACAGCTGGACGATGGCCAACTACCGGCACCGGGCGGTGGCGGCGATCCGTGAGACCGCCCCCGAGGGCCGGGTCATCTGCGGTCTCTCGGGCGGCGTCGACAGTGCTGTTGCCGCGGCCCTCCTGCATGAGGCGATCGGCGACCGCCTGGTCTGCGTGCTGGTCGATACCGGCCTGCTGCGCAAGGACGAAGCCGCGGAAGTCGCGACGATGTTCCAGAACCATTTCGGGGTCCATCTCGTGCTGCGCGACGCCTCGGAAGCGTTCCTCGCGGGTCTCGCCGGCGTCACCGATCCGGAGGTGAAGCGCAAGACCATCGGCCGCCTGTTCATCGAGGAATTCGAAGCCGCGGCCCACGAGGCCGGCGAAGCCCGCTTCCTCGCCCAGGGCACGCTCTATCCGGATGTCATCGAGAGTGCCTGCGCCCGGGCCGGCCCGGCCGCCGCCATCAAATCGCACCACAATGTCGGCGGCCTGCCGGAACGCATGTCGCTTCAACTGATCGAACCGCTCCGCGAACTCTTCAAGGACGAGGTCCGCCGCCTCGGGGCCGAACTCGGCCTGCCGGATGAATTTTTGCGCCGGCATCCCTTCCCGGGACCGGGCCTGGCCGTGCGCATGCCGGGCGAGGTCACCGCCGCGGGGGTCGCCCGGCTGCGCGAGGCCGATGCGGTGTTTCTCGACGAGATCCGCAAGGCCGGCCTCTATGACGATATCTGGCAGGCCTTCGCCGTCCTGCTCCCGGTCCGCTCCGTCGGCGTGATGGGGGATGCCCGCACCTATGAGCAGGCCTGCGCGTTGCGCGCGGTGCGGGCGGTGGACGGAATGACCGCGGACGCATATCCTTTCGATGTGGCATTCCTTGCCCGGGTCGCAACCCGGATCGTCAATGAGGTGCCGGGAATCAACCGGGTGGTCTACGACGTCACCTCGAAACCCCCCGGAACCATCGAATGGGAATGAACAGCACGGAGGATCAGAAAATGCGCAAAAATGACATTCTGCAGGAAACCCGAACACAGCCCACTCGGAATTTGAGGGAAAACGTGTTGATGAAACTGAAATTTCTTGCCATTGTTGCAGGTGTATCTTTACTCTTTGGTTTGGTTTCATCCAAATCATATGCCGGTTGTCGGGTTGATATATCGGAATACGCTGGATGGAAAATTGACCTTTCCGGAACTGTAACGGGTTACATTGATCAAGGAGGAACCGTGCAATCCGGTTTTTCCGGCTGTAGAAAAGAAAGAAATTTGATTCTAAATCACACCTTGGAAGTCACCTGCCTTGAGAACCGTCCAAACCCAGGGAATGCAACCGGACTAAATGCTACAATTTTATTCTCAGACGAGGGCCACGGAAAAGTATGCATCGAGGACCGCATGTACGAAATTAACCGTATTAAATTTTGAAGACAGTGGTTTGTGAAATTTGACAATTTTGAGAACCGGCACGGAACGATCAATCTTCTATTGAACAGGACTCACCGAAGAGCAGGTATCGAACATATGGCAGAAGGTTGAATTCCGGCCCTACCTCTCAATCCGATGGAAGCAGAAATTAGAGATCTTTAGTTTCCCGTGCGCTTTGAAGCCGTTTCAAGGATTTTGAAATTTCCTGGCGTATAGTACAGATCAGGCTCCGAGCCTCGACGGGAATGAGCCGCACCCGCCACAGCCCTGTGAGGAGGAAAGACACCCCATGGACATAACCCGCATTCCCGCCGGCGCGAACCCGCCCGCGGACATCAATGTCGTGATCGAGATCCCCGGAGGCGCCGGCGGCGGTTCCCCGGTCAAATACGAGGTCGACAAGGATTCCGGCGCGATCCTGGTCGACCGCATCGTCCACACCTCGATGTTCTACCCGTGCAATTACGGCTTCATCCCAAACACGCTGCACGAAGACGGCGACCCCACGGATGTGCTCGTGCGCACCGAGGTCGCGCTGGTTCCGGGTGCGGTCATCCGCTGCCGCCCGATCGGCGTCCTAAACATGGAGGACGAGTCCGGCATCGATGACAAGATCCTTGCCGTGCCGGTGGACAAGATCGATCCGTTCCAGAAGGACATCCGCGATATCGGCGATCTTCCGGAGATGGAACGCAACCGCATCCAGCACTTTTTCGAGCGCTACAAGGATCTCGAGGAAGGCAAATGGGTCAAGGTCACCGGCTGGGCGGGGCGCGAAGAGGCCGAAGCCATCATTGCGCGGTCGATCAAGGCCGCCCACAGCGGTGCCTGAGCCCGGAATCCTGATGGAAGGATCCGCCGGCGACATCGAGGGACTCCTCGAGATCATGCGCCGGCTCCGGGATCCGGAGACCGGCTGCCCCTGGGATGTGCGGCAGGATTTTGCCTCCATCGCCCCCTACACCATCGAGGAGGCCTATGAGGTGGCGGACGCCATCCGCAGCGGCGATCTCGACGGACTCCGGCATGAGCTCGGCGACCTGCTGCTGCAGGTGGTCTACCACGCGCGCATGGCCGAGGAGGCAGGCCGGTTCGGCTTTGCGGATGTCGTCGCCGCGATCTCCGAAAAGATGGTCCGCCGGCATCCGCATGTCTTCGGCGGCACCGCCAGAGAGGAAGGCTTCAACTCCGCCGATTGGGAACGGCAGAAACACCAGGAAGAAGAAAGCGGGGCGCGGAGTCTGCTCGACGGGGCGGCCAATCCGGATGCCCCTCTCGCCCGCGCCCTCACCCTCGGCCTCCGGGCAAGACGGGCCGGCTTCGACTGGCCGGATCCGGAACCTGTGTTCGCCAAGGTCGAGGAGGAGCTGGCCGAATTGCGGGAGGCCGACAGCACCGCCCGGCGGCGCGAGGAATTCGGCGATCTGCTGTTCACGCTGGCCAGCCTCGCGCGGCATCTGGATATCGATCCGGAGGCGTCGTTGCGGGCCGCGAACGGGAAATTCGAGACCCGCTTCCGCGAGATCGAGCAACGCCTTGCCGCCGAAGGGCGGACGCCGATGGAATCAGATCCGGAGGAACTCGAGCGGCTCTGGGCCGCGGTCAAGGAAGCGGAACAGATCTGACCTAGGTCAGGCCCGCCATTTGATCGAGCAGCCCATGGACGGGGTCTGCTCGGTCGGGCCGCCCTCGCCTGCGGCGACCCGGCGCATCGCCTCCAGGAGTTCGCGCTGCATGCCTTCGGGCCTCGGATCGCGCCCCGCCGCATCCAATCGGCCGCGGTACTGCAGGCCGAGATCCGCATCGAATCCGAAAAAATCGGGCGTGCAGGCCGCATCATAGGCACGCGCCACCTCTTGGCTCTCGTCATGCAGATAGGGAAAGCCGAATCGATGCTTCGCGGCAAAATCCCGCATCCTGTCGAAGGAATCCGCGGGATAATTCTGCGCGTCGTTGGAACAGATCGCGGCCACGCCGATCCCCGCATTCATCAGCTCGCCTGCATCGGCGACCAGGCGGTCGACCACCCCGACGACATAGGGGCAGTGGTTGCAGATGAACATCACCAGCGTGCCCGCAGAGCCGGCAATCCCCTCAAGCGCATAGCTCCGGCCATCGACGCCCGGAAGCTCGAAGGCGGGAGCCTTCCATCCAAAATCGCAGATCGGAGGAGAGGCAAGTGCCATGGGTGTCTCCTTATGGGTAGATCGGGCCGGTGATCCGAGCATAGAGAGCGCCGCCGCCGGTGCCAGCGCCCGGACCGAACAATCCCGGCCGGGACGGTGGCTCCGGAAGAACGGGGCCGCCCGGGATCGGATTCCCGGGCGGCCCCGCCCCCCCTAACAGGTCAGACCTGGAGGGCGGCCTTCCCGTTGCCGACCTTGATCCGGCGGGGTTTCAGCTCCTCCGGGATCTCGCGCTCGAGATCCACATGCAGGAGACCGTTCTCCAAGTTCGCCCCCGTCGCCTTGACATGGGCGTCCAGCTCGAAACGCCGGTCGAAGGCGCGCTCGGCGATCCCCCGATACAGGAAGGAACGACCGTTGCCCTTCTCCTGCGTCTCCTTGTGCGACCCGGAGACCTTGAGCTGACCGTTGCTGGTCTCAATCTCGATCTCGTCCTCGCTGAATCCGGCCACGGCCAGCGAGATCCGGTAGGAAGCCTCGCCGGTTTTCTCGATGTTGTAGGGCGGATAGGACGGCGAGGACGTGTCCCCACGTCCCAGACCGTCCATCACCTGCGCCAGCCGGTCAAAGCCGACCGAGGTGCGGTACAACGGCGAAATGTCGAATGTTCTCATGTTCATTTTCATATCCTCCTTTAAAGCGATATGCCCTGGACGAACGCCCCTGAAAGCGGCCTTCGCCCGACTCTGCCGGGCTCACCATTGACACCCGACACAGATTTATCTGGTGCAGAATTCCGGATTTTCAAGGGGTCCGGAAGGGCGGTATCAGCCTAGTGTCTGGGGTCGAGGGCCCGGAATGGCACCCTGTGCGGTGTACCCATCGCTCTGGATCAGAAGAAGACATCTGCATCGGCAAGGGCACCCGCTGCTTCCGAGCAATATTCTTCAATAGAAGAATAAAATCTTTCTATCAAACCGTCCAAGCCATCTGATTCCTTCTACTCCATCTGAAATGCTTAAAATTATAGTATATTACGTCAAATCAGCGATGCATTCACCGAAATCGTGATTCACAATTCCGTCCGGAGTCTGTAAAAACACTCTATGATATCTGTTACACGGTACACCAAAAACAACACCAATTATCTTGGTGTATTTTTCTGGAATATCATAAATACGATAGAGGAACCCTTTGCTCCCCTCTCCACGATCTTCAAGTCTCGAATCATCCAAATAGCCATTTAGGAAATCAAAATTGATCCCTGGGAAAAAATTACACTCTGTATCAGGACCCAAATCTTTTCCATCACTATCGAAAACCAAAGAAGAACCCCGATGAGAAACTTCAAAATTGTTGTGGATTTTTTCCATGGATTCCAAAACATCAGAAGAATACTCCAATTCTCCGATACTCCTGCGTTCAGGCTCCTGTATCACTACAGGCATGGCCGGCACGGTTGTCTCCTTAGCAGGCATGATTGTCTCCCCCGATATGTCTTGGCGGTTTCACCGTATCGTTCTTATAGCATCCTCGTATACCCCGATATACCAAAGTCTGAAAAAAGCAAATCCTTTCTAATTCCGAAACCGAAAAAGTTCTGCATTGGCAAAATCGGCACTATTAGATCAACCCACTATCGATATCTAGCCGCTTTCGGGACGGTAGACCGCGAATACATGCTGATCAGCCCAGATTTCCCACACAATCTCAACGGAGGCCTCCAGAATTCTGGAGACAGAACAGATACAGAACACGCAGCACCCACCACCCTCACCAGATGCTGGATGGGAAGGTCATGATGGAAATTCCCTGATTCCATCTCTTGCTACCCCATGAATTCTCATGGTATACATACCTCAAGGATCAATGAAAGAAGAGAGAACGCCAATCTCTACAAAAAGAAGCGAAAGGAGACATGGACATGGAAGACCTGGTGGAAGTCCGCAGCGAAAGGACCCGGATCGGAGAACTGAACCACTCCGACAGGATCATCGGCTGCATGAGCGAAGCCAAGGAGCACTGGAAAAACAGAACCGTGTTCGGGCCCGGTGAGGACACCCCGCAACCACATTCCAGGTGCAGGCTTTACCGCAACCTCACCATCAGGGCCCTGTACGGCTATCTGGAGAGACGCAAGCCCAAATTCTCCGGGACCAGCACGACCGGGATTCCGTACCAGATCCACGAGATTCCGAAGAATGAAAGAAGAATCGTCGGTTCGCTCCTGGGGGAAGCCTGCGAGAAATACTACCGTATCTACATGCAGACAGAAGACGGAGTGGTGATCCACAATTGTGGGGAGTGCACCGAATCGGGAAGACTGACCAAGATTCTCAATCTCCCAAGGCCACAGGCCCAGACATCCGAGGTGGCAACCTGATCCAGGATTCTTGATGTACAGAATCCAGGAGAATCTCGATCATCTAGGCCAGCTGATCAGGAACGCAAACAGGTCCAGGGCCCTGGATCGAAATCGCAAAAACGACCTCTGCGAGGGGCTGAAGAAGTGCATCGAGAGAACACAGAGATCAATCCATCATTTCGAGAGGCAGATCACCAGACACAGGCAAAAGCTGCAGGAGCTGTGTGCCCAAGAGGATCCCACCTCCTTCAACTGCATCCGGATTGAGGAAAGGATCAACGCATTGCGGTCAGAATGCATCAGCCTCGATTTCCATCACGATGATCTGGATGACCTGAACGCGAAATACTGCCAAGACGAAACAGCCGTTCTTCCCAAGAAGATCAAAACTCCGAAGATGGGGATTCCCAGAAACCCCGCACTAGGAGGGGTCAGCCTGTCCCGCAAGCTGTCCTCGATGTTCTACAGAGGCGTTTTTGCTTTCTATCTTCACAGATTCTGGACATGGCTCCATTCACTGTTTTCATGAATCCACTGGCTGTGACCTGTCAGCAGATTGTTCTTTCTAATGAACCCCCACACCTGGACTCGGGGCAGGCAAACAACCCGCAGCCAGGTAACCGCTAGCCCAGACCTGGCGGGCGCGGGCCGCCCGCGGCCCAGTCGAGAAGCTCGACCGTATGCACCACCGGCACCGACATCGCCGCGCCGATCTGCATCATGCAACCGACATTGCCGGTCGCGATCACATCCGCCTCCAGTGCCGCGAGATGCCCGGCCTTGCGCGCCTGCAGACGCTGCGCGATCTCCGGCTGGAGGATGTTGTAGAGGCCCGCCGAGCCGCAGCAGATATGTGACTCCTGCGGTTCGACCACCTCATAGCCTGCCCGCGCCAGCAGTTCCTTGGGCGCATCGCGCACCCCCTGGCCGTGCTGGAGCGAACAGGCCGCATGATATGCGACCCGGAGCGGCCCCGGTGCGGTGGCAGGGCCGAGATCGATTTCGGCCAGAAACTCCGACACATCCCGGGCCAGACCGGACACCCGCGCCGCATCCTCCGCCAGCTCCGGGTCGGAGCGGAACATATGGCCGTAATCCTTGAGGCTGGTTCCGCAGCCCGAAGTGTTGGCCAGGATCGCATCCAGACCCTCCCCCCGGATCTCGTCCGACCAGGCACTGATATTGGCCGCCGCATAGGCATGGGCCCGATCCCCGGCACCAAAATGATGCGCAAGCGCACCGCAGCAGCCGGCCCCGTGGGCCACGACCACCTCGCAGCCGCACCGGGTGAGCAGACGGAGTGTCGCCGCATGAATTTCCGGTGCGACCACCGGCTGCACACATCCCGCCAGCAATGCCACGCGCCGGTGCCGGACCCCTTCCGCCGGAAAGATCGCGGGCCTTTCGCCCGGCGAGACGGGATGCACCCGAACGGGAGCGAGAGCCAGCAGGGCACCAATCCTCGACGGCAGCAATCGCGCCAGCGGACGGAACCAGGATCCGATCCGAGCCACGAACCGGAACCGTCCCGGATGGGGAAGGATCCGCAGCAACACCGCCCGCAGCCACCGGTCGGCCAGCGGCCGGCGATAGGTCCGCTCGATATGCCGCCGCGCGTGGTCGACCAGATGCATGTAGTCCACCCCGGACGGACAGGTGGTCATGCAGGCGTAGCAGGACAGGCAGCGGTCGATGTGGCGCACCGTATCCCGGTCCGCCGGCCCACCGGCCTCCAGCATGCGCTTGATCAGATAGATCCGGCCGCGAGGCGAATCGCGCTCGTCCCCAAGCAGCAGATAGGTCGGACAGGTGGCGTTGCAGAAGCCGCAATGCACGCAGCGCCGCGTGATCGTCTCGGCATGGGCTCCATCCGGGTCGCGCCGGATCTCCGGAGCAAACTCCGCCCGCACCGTCAGCCTCCCATCCGTCCGGGGTTGAGGATCCCGTCCGGATCGAAACGCTCCCGCAACCGGGCACTCACCTGCGCGAGGGGCTCCAACAGCGGCGGGAAGGGCTCCACGGCGAGTCGGACCGGCAGGCTCGCGCGCAACAGCTCGGCCACCCCGCCACACTCCGCCGCGGCCCTGCGGATCTCCGCCCCGCCAGCATCTTCCCCCTCCTCCGCAACCCGGATCCACACCGATGCGCCGCCATGATCGAGCAGGCAGACCGATCCGCCGCCCGGCTCCATGCCCGCGACGAATGCCGCCGCCCGCGACGGCCGGATCGTCACCCGCCAGACCGCCCCCGGGACGGAGGCGAAGGATTCAAGATCGCGCAGGTCGCGCCAGAGAGCCGCACTCTCCTCCGCCTCCACCACCTCCGCGCCGCCAAACCGCTCCAGTGCAGCACCCAGTGCCGCGATCCGGACCCGCACCGAATCCCGGAACCCCTCGACCCGGAGGATCATGCGCGGAGTCCCCTCGCCGCTCCCCGGCAGCCAGGCCGCACCGCTCACCGCCTGCGGCAGGCCGAGGGCTGCCGACATCGCCTCGACCGCGCACGCCACCGCCAGCCCGGGAAAAACCAGGGTCGCCTCGGTTTCGGGTTTGGGTGCCGTGCGCAGCGAGACTTCCGTGATCACGCCGAGGGTTCCGTGGCTGCCGCAGAGCAGACGCTCGAGGGCATAGCCGGTGACATTCTTCATCACCTGCCCGCCGGTCCGCAGGATTTCGCCGGCACCGTTGACGAAGCGAAGTCCGGTCAACGCATCCCGGCAGCCGCCCGCGACGATCCGCCGGGGTCCCGACAGGCCCGTGGCCACGGCCCCGCCAAGGGTCGGCACCCGGTCGGCGGTACCGAACAGGGGCCGGGGATCGGGCGGCTCGAAGGCCAGCATCTGGCCGCTTTCGGCGGCGGCGGCCTCCACCTCGGCGAGGGGGGTTCCGGCCGCGGCGGTCAGAGAGAGTTCGCCGGGCCGGTAGGCCCGAATGCCGCCGAGTGCCGCTGTCGAGAGAATCTGTGCCGCCTGCACCGGCCGGCCATGGCCCTCCCGCGAACCGCCGCCGCGGATTTCGACGGGCATCTGGCGGGCCCGTGCCTCCCTTACGGCATCGGCCAGCGCAACCTCATCCGTCGGCACAGACATCGGACCGCGCTAGGTGGGGAGGTTCCATCCGGTCCTTCCGGGGGCTGAGGGGCCGCCAAACATCAGCATCTCCAATCGGAACCGGATGAACAACATCCAAACAGACCACACCCGGACCTCGACGAGCATCGGGGCCCGACCCGGCGGGGCGCTGTCCCGGCCCCTCTTCCCCCGCCGTCCAGGATCCGGTTGGAGCGTAGCCGGAGCCGCCCCGATGCGACAGGGTTTGCACGCAATCACTGCATCTGGCATTCCTGCCTGCCCTCAGCCTTTTCCTGCGTCTTTCACCCGCCTGTTCGGGAGTGCCGGATGTGTTGGATTGTGTGCAGGCCCGGCCCTGCGTGTTGGGGGGCTGGACGGCCCCGCGGCGCGGCCCCTACCCCGGGCCTTCGTCCGTCCCCGCCGGCACCATGCCTGCCAGCAGATTCGAAGCCGTGATCGTGGCGGTGCCGCATCCGATCAGGACCTGCGGCAGGACGAGCCACTCGAGCGTCCAGGATGCACCCGACCGCTCGTTCTCGTGCGGACCGCCCCCTTGCAGGATCATCGAATTGCCGGCCGTGTAGCGGGCGAGTGCCACCAGCAACTCGGCGCGGACCGGGTTGTTCTTGTGGGGCATCGACGAGGACCCGCCACCCTCCACCTTGAGTTCGGAAACCGCGTTCTGCGCCATCAGCGCGACGTCCTGGCCGAATTTCCCGAGCGCGGTGGAGACGCCGGTGCACCAATGCGCAATCTGCGCGACCGCCCGGCGGTCCGTGTGCCAGGCCCGGTCAGCCCAGGAAAGCCCGAGATCGCGCGCCATGGCCTCGGCGACCGCCTCATGATGCGGGCCGAACGCAGCGGACCGCAGTCCGATCGGCCCGCCGAGCTGTATGGGAAAGAAATCGGGTGCCGACCGGACCAGCCCATGGATCGGATCCACCCATGTCTCCACCCTGTCCGACAGCGTGAAAGGAAGCGCATCCTGAAAACGGGTCCGCGCCATCACAGGCGCGCCGCCATGGCGCTCGGAGAACTCCCGCAGCTGCCCGACCAGCGCCACGAGGCGCCGCTCAAGGATCGCGACGGCGCGCTTCAGGCGGATCATCAGGGCGCTGTCGATGACATCCTGGCTCGTCGCGCCGCGGTGGAAGGCGGAGGCATGGGGCGCACCGATCACAGAGCGGATCTGGCGGACGAATTCGGGCACGATCACACCATCGCGCCGGAGGCCCAACGCGAGCGCCGTCAGGTCGAAGCGGGCGTCCTCGCACGCGGCCTCAACCGCCCGCAGCGCGTCGTCGCCGATCTCCCCAACCGCATGCTGGGCCTGGGCGAGCGCACGCTCGACGGCCAGCATCGTCTCCAGCTCCGCCTCCAGGGCAAAGAGACCGGATATCTCCGGATCCTCCAGCAGGGCCCCGGCCGCCCCCAATGGCAGACTCCGCCAGGCCTCCGCCACGATCACGCTCCGGCCGGATCCCGGAGGCCGAGAAGGCTCCGGGCCTCGCGCCAGGTCGCCACCGGGCGCCCATACCTCTCGCAGAGCCCGGCCACGCGCCGGACGAGGGCCGCGTTGGAGGGCGCGAGCGTATCCCGGTCCATCCGGACATTGTCCTCGAGCCCGGTGCGCGCGTGCCCGCCCGCGGCGACCGACCATTCGTTCACGACGGCCTGGCCAGCGCCGATGCCGGCCGCACACCATTCACTGTCGGGCGAGAGCCGCCTCACCGTCTCGACGTAGAAATCGAAGCTCGGCCGGTCGACCGGCATCGCGTTCCTCACCCCCATCACGAACTGGATGTAGGGCACTTCGGGGATCTGGCCCTCCTTCCACATCGCCACCGCCCGATGGATGTGCGAGAGGTCGAAGGCCTCGACCTCCGGCTTGATTCCGTGTTCGCGCATCTCCCCGGCCAGCCAGTCCACCAGATCCGGCGGGTTTTCGTAGACGCGTGTCGGAAAGTTGTTCGACCCGACGCTCAGCGAGGCCATGTCCGGGCGCAGGGAAAGCATGCCGCCGCGCTCCCGGCCCGAACCGGAGCGCCCGCCGGTCGAGAACTGGATGATCAGGCCGGGACAGTGCCGCTCCAGCCCCTCCTTCAGACGGGCGAACCTCTCCGGATCGCTCGATGGGGTTCCGTCCTCGTTCCGCACATGGGCATGGCAGACCGCCGCACCCGCCTCGAAGGCTTCCTGGGTCGACTCGATCTGCTCCGGCACGCTGACCGGCACCGCCGGGTTGTCCGCCTTGGTCGGCAGCGACCCGGTGATGGCGACGCAGATGATGCAGGGCTTGGGCGCGGCCTCAGACATCGAAGAACACCGTCTCCCTCTCCCCTTGCATGTGGATGTCAAAGCGATAGCAGCCGGGGGAAAGAGCCTGCGCGACCAGCGTCTCGCGCCGCCCGGCCGGGACCTGGGCGAGGACCGGGTCGCCCTCCAGGTCGTCCTCCGGAAAGTAGATCCGGGTGACGCAGTGGTTGAGCAGGCCCCGCATGACGAGGACCAGGGTCAGGAACGGCGCCGCCCCCGCCTGGGTGGCGCCGGGCCTGACCGTCCGGAAGACGAACCGCGTGTCCCCGCCCGCCTCCGCCGGTCCCCTGCCGCCGGTGCCGAAGCGGCCGTAGCCCGTGAACCCGTCGTTGCGGGGGGCGGCCACATACTGCCCGGAACTGTCGGCCTGGAGGATCTCGACCATGGCGTCGTGGACCGGCACATCCCCGCCGTCGAACACCTGGCCCTCGACGGAGATGCGCTCGCCGGAGACATCGGGCCCGGCCAGATCACTGGTGTGGATCTCGCGGAAAGGGTAGCCATACGCGCCCGGAGTCAGCCCGTAGGCGAAGAAGGGACCGACTGTCTGGCTCGGCGTGGGGCCGGCGGAGGGCGGGACCTGCCCCTCGTCCCGATACTCGAACGCATGCTGCCCGCCGCCCATCGAGCCCAGCCGGCGCAGGTCAGCCATGGTCGTGGTCCTCCTCGAACGGCGTGGCGGCCCCGCCGGCGAGCACGATGTCGAACCTGTAGCAATGCGCCCAGTCCGGAACCGTGTCCTCGATGGAGAACCGGCTGACCAGGCGGTTGCGGACCGCCGGGTCCGGGATGGAATTGAAGATCGGATCGTAGGGCAGCGCCGGGTCACCGGGAAAATACATCTGGGTGACCAGCCGCTGCGCGATCCCGGCGCCGAAAACCGAGAAGTGGATATGCGCGGGCCGCCATGCGTTGCTGTGGTTGCCCCAGGGATAGGGGCCGGGCTTGATGGTGACGAAGCGGTAGCCACCATCGGTGCCGCTGGCCGCGCGCCCGGCGCCCAGGAAATTGGGATCGAGCGGTGCCGGATGGGAATCCTCGCGGTGGAGGTAGCGGCCGCCGGCGTTCGCCTGCCAGATCTCGACCAGTGCGCCCGGCACCGGCCGCCCGGCTTCGTCCGTCAGCCGGCCCTCGACGAGGATCCGCTCGCCGATCGGCTCCCCGCTGACCCGGGCGTTCGCCGTCAGATCCGCCTCGGCCTCCGGCAGGGACGGCCAGACCGGCCGCAGCGACAGCGACCGGTCCCAGCCGTCCCCGACCGGCACGGAGTCCTGCTGCGGTCCGCGCAGCACCGTCGACCGGTAGTCGGGAAAAATCTGCCCGGGCATCTGGGACCATCTGCGGCCCGTCGCCTGTTTCGGCATTTCAGCCCTCCCCTTTGGCGTCCAGGAAAACCTGCTTCGCGATCTTGAAGGCATGGTTCGCCCTCGGCACCCCGGCATAGACCGCGACATGCATCAGGACCTCGGCGATGTCCTCCGGCGCGGCCCCTGTATTGGCGGCGGCGCGGATGTGCAGGGCCAGCTCGTCATCCTGGCCGCCCGCCGCCAGCACGGCGATCGTGACCATCGACCTCTCGCGCAAGGTGAGGCGGCGGCCCGACCAGACGCTGCCCCAGGCCCCTTCGGTGATGAAGCGCTGGAAGGACCTGTCGATCTCGGTCGCCTGGGCGGTGGCGCGGTCCACATGGGCGTCGCCCAGCACCCTGCGGCGCACCGCGGTTCCACGGGCATAGGCGCGGGACTCGGCCGGATCCGCCGCCGCCGCCGCATCCAGGCGGGCGAGAAACTCCACGATCGCCGCCGTGCACTCCTCGGGCCTCTCGACCGACGGGAGATGGCCGCAATCCGGAATCTCGCAATACGCGGCCCCCGGGATCAGGTCCCGCAACGCCCGGACCAGCCCGGGCGGCGTCGCCATGTCTCCGGCACCGGCGATGCAGAGCGTCGGGACGTCCAGCCGCGCTGTCTCCACGCTCAGGTCGGCGTCGCGGATGGCGGCACAGGTCGCGGTGTAGCCCTTTGCCGGGGTGCGCACGAGCATGGCGCGGCAGCCTTCGAGCCGCGCACCGCCAGCCTCGCGGAAGGCCGGCGTGAACCAGCGCCCGAGGACCGCGTCGGCCTGGGGCTCCAGGCCATGGGCATCGACATCCGCGATCCGCTGGTTCCAGGTCTCGAGATCGCCGATGCGCGCCCCCGTGTTGCAGAGGACGAGGCCCCGCACACGCTCCGGGGCGCGGGCGGCGACGCGCTGCCCGATCATGCCGCCGACCGACACACCGCAGAGGACGCAGCTCGCCACACCCAGATGGTCGAGGAGCCCCAGCAGATCCCCGGCATGGTCATCGATGCTGAGCGGATGCCCGGGCAGGCTCGACAGCCCGTGCCCGCGTTTGTCATAGCCGAGCACCGCGAACCCGGCCGGAAGCCGGTCCACCACCTCGTCCCAGACCGTCAGATCGGTGCCGAGAGAATTGGCGAAGACAATCCAGGGCCCGCGCGGATCCCCCGCGACCCGGAAGCGAATCGTCACTCCGCCAAGATCAACAAATTGCATGGTTCCCCCTCCGCCACCGCGGCACGACGCCCCGGCCCTGTCCGCTCATGCGAGCACATCCTCGAATGGCAGCCCGGCGTAATTCTCGGCGATCGAGGTCCGGGCCGCCCGGGACGAGAAAATGTAGTCCAATTCCGCAACCCGCATGCGCTTGACGAAGGCATCCTCGCCTTCGAAATCGTGCAGGAGCGACGTCATCATCCAGGAAAACCGCTCGGTCTTCCAGATCCGCCGCAGCGCGGTCTCGGCGTATCGGTCGAGACCGCGCTCGCTGCCCTCGCGGTAGAAGGCCCCCAGGGCGGCGGCGAGGCAGTTCACGTCGCCCACCGCGAGATTGAGGCCCTTGGCGCCGGTGGGGGGAACGATATGCGCGGCGTCCCCGGCCAGAAAGAGCCGCCCGTGCCGCATCGTCTCACAGACGAAGCTCCGGATCGGCGCGATGCTCTTCTCGATCGCGGGCCCCGTGGTGATGCGGGATGCGATGTCGGGCCCGAGGCGGTGCCTGAGCTCGTCCCAGAACCTGTCATCCGGCCAATCCTCAAGCGACTCGTCCGCCCGGCACTGCACGTAGTAGCGCGAGCGCACCGGCGATCGCATGCTCGCCAGCGCAAAACCGCGCTCGCTGCTGGCGTAGACAATTTCCTCCCGGCAGGGCGGAACATCGGCCAGGACGCCGAGCCAGCCGAACGGGTAGACCCGCTCGAACTCCCGCCGCCTCCCGGCCGGGATCGCCTGCCGGGACGGGCCGCGGAATCCATCGCATCCGGCGAGGAAGTCGGCCTCGATCCGCCAGCACTCCCCGCCCTTCCGGAAGGTCACGGACGGCGTGTCGCTCTCAAGCCCATGGAGCGCGGTCTGCGAGATCTCGTGGTGCATCTCGGTTCCGGCGTCCCGGTGCGCCTCCATCAGGTCCTTGGTGACCTCGGTCTGGCCGTAGACCGTGACATGCCGGCCGGTCAGCTCGTCGAGCGCGATCCGGCAGGTCCGGCCGTTGGCGGCCAGCACGAAGCCGCCGTGCCGCTGTCCCTCGCGGGCCAGCCGGGCTCCGAGGCCCGCACGGTGCAGGACGTCCACGGTTCCCTGCTCGAGCACGCCGGCCCGGATCCGCCCCTCGACATGCAGGGCGGACTGCCGCTCGACCACGACCGAGCGGACCCCGTCGAGGCGCAGCAGCTGGGAGAGCAGCAGCCCCGCGGGACCGCCGCCGATGATGGCGACCTGTGTCTTCAGGAGATTCGGCCTCCCCCCGGCTCCCTGCGGCATGGCCATGTCGGCCGTCAGTTCCGCAACAGATGGGGAACGAGGAGACACAGCCCCGGCACCAGCACCAGGAGGGCGACACGGACCAGCTCCCCGAGGAAGAACGGAAACACCCCCCGGAAAATCGTCAGGATCGGCGTGTCCGGAGCGAAACTCTTGATCACGAACACGTTCAGCCCGACCGGCGGCGTGATCAGGCCAAGCTCCACGACCACCAGCGCGAGGATGCCAAACCAGAGCTTGAGGCTCTCGCTGCCCATCCCGAAGGCGGAAGTGGCCGCCGTGGCATGGTCGCCGCCATTGATCTCCACCAGAACGGGCCAGAAGAAGGGGACGACGACGAGAATCATGGAAAGGGACTCCATGAAGCAGCCGAGCAGCACGAGAACCAGGAGCAGCAGGAAGAGGACCAGATAGGGGTCCAGCCCGCTTGAGCCGGCCGCACCGCTCAGCATCGCCGGAAGGCCCGTTCTCGCAAAGAACCCCTTGAGCATGTCGGCGGTGAAGAGGATGAGATAGATCATCCCGGTGGTCTTTGCCGTCGCGAGCACGGCCCCGACAAGCCCGGAGATCCTGAGCGGCCGGCCCGGAGACAGGAACCCGTAGAGCGCGATGAGGAAGACGCCGACCGAGGCCGCCGGCGTCGGCGTGAAAAGGCCAAGCCCGAGCCCCAGGATGATCGCCCCGAAGATGGCCAGCACGGGCAACATCCGGATGATCGCACGGGTGCGTTCGGCGGCCGGCATCGGCGCGGCGACCGGCGCGATCCCCGGACGCCGCCACACGAGCAGCCAGATCACGGCGATGAAGAACGCGACCGCGAGCAGGCCCGGAAGAACCGCCGCCTGGAACATCTCAATGATCGACGCCTCGACGACAATGGCATAGAGGACCAGCGCGACGGATGGCGGAATCAGGATGCCCAGCGTCCCCCCCGCGGCGAGCACACCGGTGGCGAATCCCTCCTGATATTTCAGTCGGCGCAGCTCCGGCAGCGAGATCCGCGCCATCGTGCTCGCGGTCGCGAGCGAGGAGCCGCTGACGGCGCCGAAACCGGCGCAAGCGGCAATGGTGGCGATCGCGACCCCGCCGCGCAGCCGGCCGACGATCGCGTTGAGCCCGTGGAACAGGTCGGAGCTGAGACGCGCCTCCGAGGCCAGGAACCCCATCAGGATGAACAGCGGAACCACCGAGAGGTCGTAGTTCGTGACGATCGACCAGAACGAGGTCGAAAACTGCATCAGATAGGGCTCGAAGCGGAGAAACGGCGCGACGATGCTGAGGACGAAGGCCCCGCCCACCGAGGTTGCGATCATCGCGAGGGCAACGGGGATCCGGAGCGCGATGAGGCCGAAGAGCACCGCGACCGCGGCCGCCCCCACCAGCTCCCGCTCGGACACCGCTCAGCCCTCCTCCGCCGCGCGGACCGGATCCCCGGAGGGCGGTGGCGGATGGAGCGCAAGGAGGAACGCGGCCGCCGCCCAGAGTCCGAGCGCCAGTATCCCCGGCGCCATGAAGGGCCAGACCGGCCAGTCGAGCACGGGCGAGCGCACGCCGTCGGCCCGGTAGGAAAGCATGCCGGCCGCCAGCATCCCGGCGAGAAGGGCCGCCACGATCCCCATCAGCGCATCGGTGCACCGCACAAGGCACGCCAGCCACCGCTCCGACAGCCAATCCATGAAGAAATCGACGCTCACATGGCCCCGGGCCAGCTGGCAGTAGGGGAGCATGCAGAGCACCGCCATCCCGACGAGAAACGACACCGCATCCTCATAGCCGGGAAGGCCGGGAACGTTGTATCCGAACGGACGGACGGCGACGTTCAGCAGGAACCCTGTGACATTGACGACCGTGACCAGAACGACGGCGCCGCAGAGAACGCCGCTGAACAGCGCGAGGAGCCAGGCGGCAGAGCGGACGGCCCGACTGAACGCGAAACGCTCCCGGAGACGCGCCGGCCGGGCGCGCGCAGGACCGTCAGGCGATCCGGGCATGCCCTTCGGCTGGAGGAATCGCCCGGCCCGGGGCTACCGGCTGTGCCGGGCGACGGCGGCGCGCGCCTTCTCCAGAAGGGGTCGGGCCTCGACACCGCTCTCGCCGGCTTCCTGGACCCAGCGCTCGGAAAGGGATTGGTGAAGCCGGTCGAAGGCCGCCGACGCCTCGGGCGAAAGCTCGCGCACCGTCCTGCCCTGGTCGCGCGCGATCTTCTTGCCCACAGGCTCGATCGAATCCCAGACCGCGCCGATCTCACCGGCGATTGCAGAGCCGGAATTGTCATCGATGATCTTCCTCAGATCATCCGGCAGTGCCGCATAGCGCTCCTTGTTCATCGCGAGGAGAAAGGTCGACGTCCCAAAACGGCGCTGCCCGTCCAGCTCGACCGAGTACTCCGTCAACTGGGCGATCTTGAGCGGGATGGCCACCTCGAACGGGATCAGCGCGCCGTCGATCGTCCCCTTGGACAGCGCCTGCGGGAGGGCCGGAACCGGCATGCCGACCGGTTCGGCCTTCCAGGTCTCGAGCATCCAGACGCCGGTCCGCGACGGACTCCGAATCTTGAGCCCCTCCACATCCGCGGGACCGGTCACATCCTTGCTCACGAGGTGAAGGGCGTTCCCGGCATGGACATGGACAAGAAGCGGCTTGACGTCCCGCAGGTCGGCCGCAAGTTCCGGCATCACGTCCTGGATCGCCCGGGTCGTGGCCTCGGCGCTGCCGCGGTGCACGGTGGGCAGTTCGAAGACCTCCAGGCGCGGAAAGACCCCGGGCGTGTATCCGGGCAGGGTCCACACGATGTCCGCCGTCCCGTCGCGCACCTGCTTGTAGAGCTCGGGCGGTTTTCCGCCCAGCGACATTGACGGAAATATCTCGAACTTGATCCGGCCGTTCGAGAGCTCCTCAATGCGTTCGGCCCATGGCTCGATCAGCCGGGTCTGGGTGGGCGCCTTCGGGCTGAGAAAATGATGGATCGTGAACGTAAAATCGGCCGCAAATGCCGAAAATGACACGCTCGACGAGGTGACGACGGCGCACAGCAACAGCCGCAATGGTTTCATGCCTGATTCTCCCCAAATGACCGAAAGCGGTGAGTTCTTTTGAACGCAGTCCCGATGGGCTCACTATATCCCCCCGACAGTTGCAAACAATCAAAATGGCAAGAAGATCCAGCGGGCCCAGGAATATGGCAGGATACCCGTCCTGTCCGAAGTGCTTCTGGCCGAATGACTGAAGGTCGCCCCGGAGATACAGGGGGAAAGTCCTCCGAAACCCAAACCACTCAAGGGAGAAGAACCATGAAAAACCTGATCTTTGCCGTTTTGCTGGCAATTCTGGCCTGGAGCCCGGCTGCCGCAGCCGATCTCGATGCCAAGCTGATCTGGAAAGCCAAGCAGATCTGCAATGACTTCGGCTACCAAAAGGCCAATGAGAACTATGCCGAATGTGTCCGCGACGAATACAACCAGCTGCTTCGTGATGACCGGGGTGATCCCTATGATCGGCAATCAGAGGCTTGGCTGTTCGGGGACCAGACCCATGACGGCTATTCCCGTCGCAGCCGGCATCACACGGATCTGATCCGGCAGGCCCGTCACTACTGCCAGGATTACCCCCGCTATCTCTACGGCAAATGCGTGGCCGATGAACTGCATCTGTTGCTGAACGAACAGCGCGAGGATCCCTACGACCGGAATTCGGCCGCCTGGCTTACCCATGAAGAAGACCGGTGGAATCCGCCGGATTCCGTATATTCCCACGCGGACTACCTGGAAGATCCGGTCCGCTAGGCTGGATTCCAAAGGGCCAAGAAAAAAGGAGACTCGCGGCCGGCACGAGGAAGCTCGCGACGACAAACAACAATCCGCAGCCACGGCTTGATCCGGAAGCGTGCCACAGATCGTCCCAGCCCCGGGCCAACCACTCCGGGGCTTGTCGCAACCGACACGCCGTAGGGGTGGTGGCACCACTTCGGCCGTGGTCATGGCCGAACACCCCCGGACCCAATTTCCACTCAAACACTGGAGCTTTGCAACAGCTCCGCCTGAGGGCAAGGCCCCACAGGATGGCAGATCACTGCCTGGCTGCGGGGCGGAATTCGAACGGGAAGACCTTGGCCGGATTGAGCCGCCAGGCGGGGTCGAACGCATCCTTGACCCGCATCTGCTGGCGCAGCTCATGGGCCTCAAACTGGTGCCCCATGAGATCCCGCTTCTCGACCCCGACCCCGTGCTCGCCGGTCAGACATCCCCCCATCTCCACACAGAGTTCCAGGATCTCGGCCCCGCATCTCTCGGCCCGGGCCAGCGATTCCGGATCGCCGATATCGAACAGGATGAGGGGGTGCAGATTGCCGTCGCCGGCATGGAAGATGTTCGCCACCCGCAGCCCGTGGCGGTCGGAGATCTCGGCCACCCCGCGCAGCGCATCCGGCAGGCGGCCGGTCGGGATCACGCCGTCCATGCAGAGATAGTCGGAGAGCCTTCCCATGGCTCCGAAGGCCGCCTTGCGCCCCATCCAGATCCGCGCCGCCTCCTCGGCCGATTGGCTCTCGCGGACCGTGACCGGCTTGTGGGGGGCGGCGACCGCGCGGATCCGGGCAAACTGGTCCGCGATCTCCTCCTCGGTCCCGTCCACCTCGACGATCAGCAGTGCCTCGACATCCAGCGGATAGCCGGCCCCGGAGAATTTCTCGGTGATCTCGACCGCCGGCCGGTCCATATATTCCAGCGCCGCCGGCACCATTCCGGAGCGGATGATATCGGCCACACAGGCCCCCGCGGCCTCGGCGGAGTCAAAGCCGAACAGGGCCGGACGGGCGCAGGGCGGCACCGGCAGGATCCGCAGCCAGGCATCGGTGACCACGCCGAGCTGTCCCTCGGAGCCGCAGACCAGCCCGACCAGGTCATAGCCGGGGCCGGGACCGGCCGGGCCGCCGAGCTCGACCATCCCGCCATCGGCGAGAACCATCCGGAGGCCGAGCACATGCCCGCTGGTCACGCCGTATTTGAGGCAGTGGGCACCGCCGGCATTCATGGCGATGTTGCCGCCGATCAGGCTCGCGAGCTGCGAGGAGGGATCCGGCGCATAGAAGAAACCATACGGGGCGACCGCTCCGGTCACCGACAGGTTGGTGACCCCGGCCTCCACCCGCACACAGCGATCCTCCACGCTGATCTCCAGGATCCGGTTCATGCGGGCAAGACCGAGCAGGATGCAGTCGGCCGTCGGCAGGGCCCCCCCGCAGAGCGAGGTGCCGGCCCCGCGCGGCACCACCGGGGCATCGAATTCCGCGGCCACCCGCAGCACCGCCGCCACCTCCTCGGCACTCCGTGGCAGGGCGACCATGAGCGGAGGCTGGCGGTAGGCGATCAGCCCGTCGCATTCATAGGCGGCGCATCCGGCGGCATTGTCGATCACCGAATCCGCGCCAAGATTCTCCCGAAGCCGGGCGGCAATCTCCGGCTTGCGGGCGATCACCTCCGCATCCGGTTGCGGCATCTCCATCGCCCGCGCTCCCTGCATCCGGGGTGTTGGCATGATGCGTCCGGCATGGCAGTCCGGCAAGCGGCGAGGCACGTATTGCCCGCTGGAGCGGGTACCGGAAAATGGTCCGTGACTCCCGCCAGCGGAACGACCGCATGCCGGGCGCGCAAGGCAAGCGCTTCCTGCAGGCTTTCGGGGGCGAAATATATGCTGCAATTCTCCGGGCATCACAGACGCAAAAACCAGCATACCCGGCCTCCGACCGGTGCTATATACTTTGCCATTGCCCGGGCTCTATCGCGCCATGACTTGATTTTGCCGGTGGAACCGAAACAACCGACCGGAAGCCCACAACACGGAGCACTTCCATGGACGAATCATTGGACACGAGGCCCGGACTGAAGAAACGGGGATTCACGGAGTGTTACTCCGTCAAAAACCCACTTGGCATCTGGGACGCACACAAGCCCCCACTAGGTAAGGGTATCTATCTAGTGATCTGGAATCGGAAGAATCGCCCGGAATTTCGTGACCAGGGAACATGGAAGGGTTTCAAGCGCCTGCATGTCAGCACGGACGTACTGAAAGCCAAATGGGTGAAAAACGCACTGATCATCTATGTCGGCGCAAACGAAGAAGACAAAAAGGGCAACCTGAAAGATCGGATTGAGCAATTAATCGATTTCGGCAGTGGCAACGGAACGACCCATCGCGGCGGCAGATATATGTGGCAAATCAAGAATGCCAAAGATCTGAAGATCTGCTGGAAAACTGTGGCAGACGACAAACAGGAAGATGAAAAAAAGAAAATGCTCGCGGAGTTCAAGCGAACACATGGCAAGTTGCCCTTTGCAAATCTAAAAGGCTAGGACTCGGACAGCACCCATCCGGCAACCGGATGTATAATTCACCATTACTTGAACTCTATTGTGTCATTACCTGATTTTACTGGTGGAGCGGAACAACCAACCAGAAGACGCCAACACGGAGCACTTCCATGGATGACGGTACGACATCATTCCCCCGCTGGGTGGCCGTACTGAAGGACTTGGGATTCGATGAGTTTTGCTCCGTCAAAAACCTGCAGAATGCCAGGAGGGAGCACCGGCCCCCGCCATGTAAGGGGATCTATCTGGTGATCCGGAATCGGAAGGATCGCCCGGAATTTCTTCTCAAAGGAACCGGGGGCAAAATCCGCCGCAAAGACAAAAATGGGAAAATAACATGCAAAGATCCCAATGTTGACACAGGCGAGCTAGAAAAGAGGTGGGTGAAGGGTGCTCTGATCCTCTATGTCGGTAAGAGCGTGAATCTGCGAACACGGATTCGTCAGTTAATCAGATTCGGTGACGGCAAAAAGTCACCCCACGGAGGAGGTAGATATCTGTGGCAGATTGCGGATGCGGAAGATTTCAAGATCTTCTGGAAGGAAGTACCGAACGAAGATCAGGCGGAAAGTCGAATGCTCGAGAGCTTCGCGCGGGCACATAACGGCATGCTACCATTCGCAAATATTATAAAAACGTAAATTCCAGGTTGCTTTGCCCTGCACACGAAAGAGAAAATCGTATGACAGGCCGCGATCCAGTAAAAGCGGCATCTGGAGCGGGTGAAGGGAATCGAACCCTCATCTTCAGCTTGGAAGGCTGCTGCTCTACCACTGAGCTACACCCGCGCCGACGGCTGGTGGAGGGGACTGGATTCGAACCAGTGTAGGATTTCTCCGCCAGATTTACAGTCTGGTGCGATTGACCACTCCGCCACCCCTCCATGCGGTCCCGGAGATTTAGGGGCAGGTGGCCCTGGCTGTCAACCCGACCACACGCCAGCAGAACCTCCGACACTCCGCAGGAGCTACCAGATTCGGGGCTTTACACCGCCTCCAGCGGGAGGCGGAACAGCTCTCTACCAATACACCCGGACCGCAAGATCGATCCCGTATTCCGGAGCCTCATCCGCCGCCTCCTTGCGGTCTCCCCCAAGATCGATGTGGATGGACGGACCGAGCTCAAACCGACTGCCCAGACGGTAGACCCGCTCTCCATCCCCCGACAGTTCGAAATTGCCATAGGGGGTGAGCAGGCCGCGCCCGGACAGTGCCGGCAGACCCCAGTCCAGCCTCATGGCGAGCCGGGCTTCCGGTGCATCGTCACTTTCCGACTCCAGCTCCGTGACCTGATGCTCCCAGAGCTGCCCGTTGCCACTTTCCGCCCCATAGGACGGCTGCAGCCGGAGTGACAGCCCGCGCCCTTCCGAAGAACCGGATGCGTAGCGGATCAGGCCCCCCACGCCCCATTCCTTGAGATCGCTCTGATGTGCCAGCAGCACGTGGCCGATGGCTTTCAGGGTCACGCCCGTGGCCGACGCCGACCAGCCCAATTCGCCGTCCAGCTCGGCCCCCAGACCGGTATCGCCATCACCGCCGTCATGGCGGATGCCGAGTGCCACGGACTGCGTGAATTGCTCCCCGGAATCCTGCACCGTCACACCCTGCACCTCCAGGGCCAGGCGCAGACGTTGGATGCTTGCCATCACGGCCTCCAGAGTGCCGACGGCCGCGGTCTTCAGTTGCGCCGCCGAGCCCTCCCCCTTGACGGCCAGCGACACCCCATCGCCCCCGGAGATATCGATGCTGCCGCCCAAGGCCACCATGCCCATGGTGAGATCTCTTTCCGGCTCATCCAGAGCCATCTCGACCTTACCCTTGCCGTAACCGATGGTCGCCCACAGACCCGCACCATCCCCCGAGTTCCAGCCGAGATATGGGTTGATAGTCGTCAGCTGGGAATCCGTCTTGAGCAATTCGTTCCCCTCAAACTCAAAACTGCCTTCGAACCAGTTTGCGGCCACCCCGACCAGAACATTCTCGGAAACGCGGATGTCCACACCCGCATGGACACTGAACAGATCGCCCTCCCAGGCACCCAATTGGACATCCGGGCGTGATACGTTTTCATAGCCGCCCGAGGCCCAAATCCCGACAGTTCCGCCCGGCTCCGCCTGCCCGCCACCTGACCCAACCTCCTCATCCGTGCCCTCAAGATTGAGATCGAAGGACAAATTCTCCAAGACCTCCCGCCAGGACAGGTCGCCCTCGTTCAGCCTCTGCTCGTTGGCCGCCAGCGCAGGGGCCAGGGATTGATGGCCGGCAAAACTGATCAGGGTGTTTGCCGTGCCGGCCGCCACCCGCCCGACTCGGTCCGCCACCGCGTCGATCACACTGGCCACGGACAACCGTGTCAGCTCCGGCACGACTTCCTGCACAACCGTTGTGCTGTTCACCTCAAGGATCGTCAGCGTCGCGGAAATGACGGCAAAGCCGGTGGCAGCACCGGAGACCGTCAGGATCTCACTGCCTTCGGTCTCCTCATCCTCCGTCACCGTCAGATCGAAACTGCCCCTGCCGCTGGACGAAAGTGCATCGATGGTGAGGGTGAAATCAGAGACCGCGATGAAGTCCGCCGCGCTCGCCGTGCCGCCCGCCACCGAGACCGTCACCTCGGTCGCCGTCGTCAGCGTGGCACCGCCTGGATACGCCGCCGTGACCGCGATGGTCGTTTTGCCGCTGTCTTCCTCCACCCAGTACGGAGCGAGAGACAGGATGACCTCCGTCGGGTTCACCTCGTCATCGGTGATCGTAACCGTTGCAGTGGAGGAGATATCAATCGTATCCGGGAAGATGGCCGACTTGGTCATCGAGACGGTGAATGTTTCATCCCCCTCGACACGGTTATCGTCGGTGATCGCCACCGGGAATGTTTGTATCTCGCTTGCCGTCCCGACGAACGTCAGAATCGTGGTGGGCGTGGTGTAGTCCTCCCCTGCGGTCGCCGTGCCGTCCGTGGTCGCGACCGTGACCGTAAGGCCGCCCTCGATCGCGTTGTCCAGTGTCGCCGTAACCGTCACCGAGCCGGCACCCGCCCCCACCGTTGCGGCCGCCAGGGTGATCGCCGCCGGAGGCGTTTCGTTGTCATCAATCGTCAGCGTCGCAGACGTGACGGTGGTAAAGCCGGTCGCCGTGCCGGAGACCGTCACGGTCTCGTTGGGATCAAGATCCGTATCCTCCGTCGCCACCAGATCGAAGGTGTTCATGCCGCTGGTCATGCCCACAGCGATGGTGACCATGAAATCACTGACCGCGGTGAAGTCCGTCGCCTGCGCCGTGCCGGCCGCCACCGAGACCGTCACCTCGGTCGCCGTCGTCAGCGTGGCATTGCCTGGATACGCCGCCGTCACCGTGACGGTCGTGGTGGCACCTTCCGCCGCGCGGGTCGGGTTGAGAGACAGGGCGATGGTCGTCGGGGCCGTGTCGTCGTCGGTGATCGTCAGCGTCACCGACGGGATGGTGCCGAAGCTGGCCGCCGCCGTACCGGAAACCGTCACGGTCTCATCCCCTTCCACGAGTGTGTCACCGGTCACCGCCAGGCTGCAGTTGGCCGTGCCGCGGGTCGCGCCCGCCGGGATGGTGACCGTGATGGCGGCCGGGCTTGCGGTGAAATCCGCCGCCTCCGCCGTGCCGCCCGCCACCGAGACCGTCACCTCGGTCGCCGTCGTCAGCGTGGCATTGCCTGGAAACTCGGCCGTCACCACGACGGTCGTGGCGGCACCTTCCATCACACTGGTCGGGTTGAGAGACAGCGCGATCGACGTCGGAGCCGTGTCGTTGTCGGTGATCGTCAGCGTCGTGGATGTGATGGTGAAGCTGGTCGCCGTACCGGATACCGTCAAGGTCTCGTCGGGGTCGACGACCGTATCCTCCGTCACCGTCAGGTTGAAGCTGGCCGTGCCGCTGAGCATGTTCGCGGGGATGGTGACCGTGAAAGGAAGGACCGCGGTGAAGTCCGCCGTGCTCGCCGTGCCGACCGCCACCGAGACCGTCACATTGGTCGCCGAGGTCCGCGAGACAGTGCCTGCAAGCGTCGCCGTCACCGTGACGGTCGGGGTGGCACCTTCCGCCGCGCTGGTTGGGGTGAGAGACAGGGCGATGGTTGACGAAGCCGTGTCGTCATCGGTGATCGTCAGCGTCGCTGGCGGGATGGTGCCGTAGCTGGCCGCCGCCGTACCGGAAACCGACAGGGTCTCGTCCCCTTCCGCCAACACATCGTTGGTCACCACCAGGTCGAAACTAGCCGTGCCGCTGGTCATCTCCGCGGGGATGGTGACCGTGACATTACCGACCGCGGTAAAGTCCGCCGTGCTCGCCGTGTCGGCCGCCACCGAGACCGTCACCTCCGTCTCGGTGGCCAGGATGGAGTTGCTCCCCGAAAACGACGCCGTCACCGTGACAGAGGTGGTACCGCTGTCCTCGGACACAGACGTTGGATTGAGACTCAAGGCGATGGCCGCCGGGGCCGTGTCGTTGTCGTCGACCGTCAGTGTCGCGGGTGTGATGGTGAAGGGGACCGCCGTGCCGGAGACCGTCAAGGTCTCGTCGGGGTCGACGACCGTATCCTCCGTCACCGCCAGATTGAAGTTGGCCGTGCCGCTGAGCGCGCCCGCCGGGATGGTGACCGTGACATCACCGACCGCGGTGAAGTCCGCCGTGCTCGCCGTGCCGCCCGCCACCGAGACCGTCACCTCGGTCGCCGAGGTCAGCGAGACAGTCCCTGAAAGCATCGCCGTCGCCGTAACAGTCGTGGTGGCACCTTCCGCCACACTGACCGGAGTGACAGACAGCGTGATCGCCGTCGGAGCGGTGTCGGTGTCGGTGATCGCCAGCGTCAGGGCCGCGACCTGAACCTCGGGCGACAAGCTGAAGACCGTGACGGTCTCGCCGGGGTCGTCGATCGCATCGGCCGTCGGCGCAAACTGGAAAGTGCTCGTGCCGCTGGTCGCGCCCACCGGGATGGTGATCGTGAGATCATCGACCATGGTGTAGTCCGTCCCTTCGGTGGCCGAATCTCCGTTGTTCCCCACCGCGACCGGCACCGGAAAATCAAACAGCAGCGTGACGCCGGTGGGCACAAGCGCCACGGTCACCGTGACCGTCGGGCTGGCACCTTCCTCCGCCTCGGTCTGGCTGATACTCAGCACAAGCCCCTCCGCATCGTCGTTGTCGCGGATCGCCAGCGTCGCCGACGTGACGGCAAACCCGTCTGCCGTGCCGGAAACCGTCAGGGCCTCATTCTCTGGAGACAGGTCCCCATCCAAGACACGGGTCTCTTCATGGATCGTGTCCTCGAGCACCTCCAGGTTGAAGTTGGCCGTGCCGCTGAGCGCGCCCGCCAAAATGGTGACCGTGAGAACCTCGACCGGGGTGTAGTCCGTCCCTGCGGTGGCCAAATCTTCGCTGTCCCCCACCGTAACCGTCACCTCGGTCGCCGAGGTCAGTGAGACAGTGCCTGCAAGCGTCGCCGTCGCCGTAACGGTCGTGGTGGAACCTTCGTCCACATGGGTCGGGTTGAGAGACAGCGTGATCGCCGTCGGGGTGGGGTCGGTGTCGGTGATCGCCAGCGTCAGGGCCGCCGCGACCGGAAGCTCGAACGCCAAGCCGGAGACCGTGACGGCCTCGCCGGGGTCGTCGACCGCATCGGCCGTCGGCGCAAACTGGAAAGTGCCCGTGCCGCTGGTCGCGCCCGCCGCGATGGTGATCGTGAGATCCTCGACCATGGTGTAGTCCGTCCCTTCGGTGGCCGAATCTCCGTTGTCCCCCACCGTGACCAACACCGGCAAATCAAACAGCAGCGAGACGCCGATGGGCACAAGCGCCGCGGTCACCGTGACCGTCGCGCTGGCACCTTCCTCCACCTCGGTCTGGCTGATACTCAGCACAACCCCCTCCGCCAAGTCGTTGTCGCGGATCGTCAGCGTCGCCGGCGTGACGGCAAACCCGTCTGCCGTGCCGGAGACCGTCAGGACCTCATCCCCTGCAGACGGGACCCCATCCACGACACGGACCTCTTCATGGATCGTGTCCTCGATCACCTCCAGGTCGAAGCTGGCCGTGCCGCTGAGCGCGCCCGCCAAAATGGTGACCGTGAGAACCTCGACCGGGGTGTAGTCCGTCCCTGCGGTGGCCAAATCCCCGCTGTCCCCCACCGTGACCGTCACCTCGGTCGCCGAGGTCAGCGAGACACTGCCTGAAAGCGTCGCCGTCGCCGTAACGGTCGTGGTGGCACCTTCGTCCACATGGGTCGGGTTGAGAGACAGCGTGATCGCCGGCGGGACGAGGTCGGTGATCGCCAGCGCCACGTCCGTGATCGTATACTCGAGTGCCATGGCGGAGACCGTGACGGTCTCGCCGGGGTCGTCGACCGCATCGGCCGTCGGCGCAAACTGGAAAGTGCCCGTGCCGCTGGTCTCACCCGCCGCGATGGTGAACGTGAAATCCTCGACCATGGTGTAGTCCGTCCCTTCGGTGGCCGAATCTCCGTTGTCCCCCACCGTGACCAACACCGGCAAATCAAACACAAACGAGATGCCGGTGGGCAAAATCGCCGCGGTCACTGTGACCGTCGCGCTGGCACCTTCCTCCACCTCGGTCTGGCTGAAACTCAGCACCATCCCCTGCGTGAAGTCGTAGTCGGTGATCGTCAGCGTCGCCGACGTGACGGCAAACCCGTCTGCCGTGCCGGAGACCGTCAGGACCTCATCCCCTGTAGACAGGTTCCCATCCACGACACGGGTCTGTTCATGGATCGTGTCCTCGAGCACCTCCAGGTTGAAGCTGGCCATGCCGCTGTTCGCGCCCGCCAAAATGGTGACCGTGAGAACCTCGACCGGGGTGTAGTCCGTCCCTGCGGTGGCCAAATCCCCGCTGTCCCCCACCGTGACCGACACCGTGGTAGCCTCCGTCAACATGACACCGACTGCATACGCCGCCGTGACCGTAACGGTCGTGGTGGCACCTTCGTCCACACGGGTCGGGTTGAGAGACAGCGTGATCGCCGGCGGGTCGGGGTCGGTGATCTCCAGCGTCAGGTCCTCAATCGCCATATCGATCCCCGAGCCGGAGACCGTGACGGTCTCGCCGGGGTCGTCGACCGCATCGGCCGTCGGCGCAAACTGGAAAGTGCCCGTGCCGCTGGTCGCGCCCGCCACGATGGTGATCGTGAAATCATCGACCATGGTGTAATCCGTCCCTTCGGTGGCCGAATCTCCGTTGTTCCCCACCCTGACCGTCAGCGGTAAATCAAACAACAACGAGACGCCGGTGGGCAAAATCGCCGCGGTCACTGTGACCGTCGCGCTGGCACCTTCCTCCACCTCGGTCTGGCTGAGACTCAGCACTATCGCCTGCGTCGAGTCGTTGTCGAGGAGCCTCAGCGTCGCCGACGTGACGGAAAACCCGTCTGCCGTGCCGGAGACCGTCAGGGCCTCATTCTCTGAAGACAGGACCCCATCCACGACACGGGTCTCTTCATGGATCGTGTCCTCGAGCACCTCCAGGTTGAAGCTGGCCATGCCGCTGTTCGCGCCCGCCGAAATGGTGACCGTGAGAACCTCGACCGGGGTGTAGTCCGTCCCTTCAGTGGCCAAATCCCCGCTGTCCCCCACCGTGACCGTCACCTCGGTCGCCGAGGTCAGCGTGACACCGACTGAATACGCCGCCGTGACCGTAACGGCCATGGTGTCACCTTCGTCCACACGGGTCGGGTTGAGAGACAGCGTGATCACGGTCGGGTCGGGGTCGGTGATCGCCAGCGTCAGGTCCGTGATCGGATAATCGAGCCCCGAGCCGGAGACCGTGACGGTCTCGCCGGAGTCGTCGATCGCATCGGCCGTCGGCGCAAACTGGAAAGTGCCCGTGCCGCTGGTCTCGCCCGCCGCGATGGTGATCGTGAGATCCTCGACCATGGTGTAGTCCGTCCCTTCGGTGGCCGAATCTCCGCTGTTCCCCACCCTGACCGACACCGGCAAATCAAACACCAACGAGACGTCGGTGGGCAAAAACGCCGCGGTCACCGTGATCGTCGCGCTGGCACCTTCCTCCACCTCGGTCTGGCTGAGACTCAGCACCACCTCATCCGTATCGTCGTTGTCGCGGAGCCTCAGCGTCGCCGACGTGACGGCAAACCCGTCTGCCGTGCCGGAGACCGTCAGGACCTCATCCCCTGCAGACAGTACCCCATCCACGACACGGGTCCGTTCATGGATCGTGTCCTCGAGCACCTCCAGGTTGAAGCTGGCCATGCCGCTGTTCGCGCCCGCCAAAATGGTGACCGTGAGAACCTCGACCGGGGTGTAGTCCGTCCCTGCGATGGCCAAATCTTCGCTGTCCCCCACCGTGACCGTCACCGTGGTATCCGCCGTCAACATGACACCGACTGAATACGCCGCCGTGACCGTAACGGCCGTGGTGTCACCTTCCTCCGCACCACGGGTCGGGCTGAGAGACAGCGTGATCACCGTCGGGTCGGGGTCATCATTCTCGATCGTGATGGTGGCAGTGCCGGTGATCGCGACAGTCGCCGTCGTTTCGGCCAGCGTGGACAGCCCGACGGTAAATTCCTTATCCCCATCGAAAATGTCGTTGTTGGTGATCGACACCGGGAACGCCACCGCCTCGCTCACTGTCCCGTTGAACGTCAGCGTCGTGGAGAGCGCGGTGTAGTCGCTCCCTGCTTCCGCCGTTCCGTCCATGGTCACGACCGTGACCTCGAAACCATCCTGGACCGCATTGTTCAGCGTCGCCGTGACCGTCACACTGCCTGCATTCTCAGCCACTGTCTCGGGGCCCAGGGTGACCATTGCCTCGTCATCATCGGTGATCGTGATGGTGATGGTGTCGCGGGCTGTGATCCTCGACAGGGCGATAGCGGCATCGGACAGCGAGACGGTGAACATTTCTGCACCCTCGGCAGTGCTGTCGTCGATGATCGACACCGTGAATTCCTGTATCTCGCCCGCCATCCCCGCAAAAGTCAGCGTCGTGTTGGTCGTCGTGCCGGCCACTGTATAGTCGTAGTCGCTCGGTGATGTCGCCGTGCCGGGACTGGTCGAGACCGCGACCTCGAAGCCACCCTGGACCGCATTGTCCAGCGTTGCCGTGACCGTCGCCGTGCCGGCGTCTTCACCCACGGTCACGCTTGAGGCACTGAAGGTGACCGCCGCGTAGTCATTGTCATCGATCGAGATGTAGGCTTCTTCGTCGAAATCGACCAACGCCGTAGTGCTGGCACCGGACAGAACAACGGCGAAATCCTCCACACCCTCGACAACCTCGTCGTCGATGATCGACACCGCAGTGAACATCTTCATCTCGTTCGGCGTTCCAACGAAAGTCAGCGTCGTGGGGATCGCGGCGTAATCGCTCCCTGCGGTCGCCGAGCCATTCGCGGTCGAGACCGTGACCTCGAAGCCACCCTGGACCGCCTCGTCCAGTATCAACGTCATGCGCACCGTGCCATCGTTTTCCCCCACGAACGGGGCTCCCTCACGGAAGGAGACCTCTGCGTAGTCATTATCGGTGATTGTCACCGTGGCGATGGAGGCGGTGTTGATCGTCGTCGTAGTTCCGCTCGGGGTGCCCAGCGAGACGGTAAACGTCTCATCCCCCTCGGCAATGTTGTCGTTGGTGATCGGCACCGTGAACGTCTCCGTCTCGCTCTCGGTCCCGTCGAACGTCAGGATCGTGGTGGGCGCGGTGTAGTCGCTCGCTGCTTCCGCCGTGCCGTCCGCGGTCGAGACCGTGACCGTGAAACCGGTCGCAACCGGGAGATCCAGCACCGCCGTGATGGTCACCATGCTGCTGGCGACACCTTCATTCACGGTCTCGGCGCCCAGGGTAATCGTCGGTGTATCGTCATCGGCGACCGCCACCACAATCGAGGCAGCGCGAGTTACGGTCCCATAGCCGCTGACCGTATGCGTCAGTGTCCGCGTGCCATCAAGCGCATCGGTATCCTCTGTGGCCATCACGGTGACGGTTTGATGCATATGCCAGTCGGTCGAACTAAAAGTGAGGGAAGCTGGGGAAACCGTGATCGGTGCCGTCGGCGTGCTGGTGCCCGCAGCGATCGTGACCGTCGCGCTCACGGCCGGCGCGCTGTCGAGCACGACCGTGTAGCTCCCCTCCCCTCCCTCCATGACCGCCAGGGTGGTTGCCGAGAGGGTCACGCCGGGCGCGTCGTTGTCGGCGATCGTCAGTGTCGCCGACGTAACGGCAAACCCGCCCGCCGACGGGGCGGTGACCGTCACGGTCTCATCAAGCTCGTCGAGCGTATCATCCGCCACTGTAAGGTTGAAGCTACCCGTGCCGCGAGTGATGTCCCCCTGAATCGTGACCGGGATGGAGGTGCTGATCGTGGTGAAATCCGTCCCCTCGGTGGCCGTGCCGCTGTCCACCGAGACCATCACAGTGGTCGATGCCGTCCGCGTCGCACCGATGGGCAAAAACGCCGCCGTGACCGTGACGGGCGTGGGGTTGGTGTCGCTACCTTCGGTCACATGGGTCGGGTCGACAGACAACATGATCCCCGTCGGCGTCAGCCTGTCATCGTCGACGATCGTCACCATCGCAGGCACTACGGGATAAATCTCCGCATCCGCGGTGAGGGTGAAGACCTCGTTCCCCTCTGCTTCCGTATCGTCCGTTAGCTCCAGCATGAAACTACCCGAGTCGAATGTTGAGGCCTGCGAGTAGGTTACACTGAACACCCCTAAACCGAAATTAACGGGACTACTATAATCTGTGCCATACGTCGCCGAGTCCGATGGAACACCTATCCTAACGATAACGCTCACATCCCCTGCACGTGGGCCGCTCCAGGTCCCCTGCCAGTTAATGGCCACCGTGCCGTCGGTTTCGTTCACGCTGCTTTCAGTGGTAGTGATCATCAGCGTCGGCAGAGTCTGCGCCAGGGACTCGCCGGATGCCGACAGCAGCAACCCGGCAAGCACTCCCGCACACCCGATACGACACCCTCGCCAGAACCGGAATTTCCGGTTGCCGGACCGACCCGCAGAGCCGCGACCGGCCCTGGCCTTCCCGCAACGGGATGGCCAGGAAGAGGCCACGACGCAACGAGGGACATGCCCTCTCCACATCTCCAGAGTTGAGGTATGCGGGTATGAAAACCATCGAATAGCTCTACCCGCCATATGACCGAAATGGTGGTCATACGATAAATTACAACCTCACCGCATAATCCCGGCAGCACGCCAGAACACCCGCCAGCATCCCCCGCACTTCAAGAATTGACACATCCTCCCGGCATCGGGCGGGCCCTCCCGGGTCGGGGGAGGCCGGGCGAATCCAAACCCCGGAAAGGCCCCGCCGTCTGTTTCGAGGACGAGTCGCTGGCGGCGCTCGGGCCCGAGAAAACGGCCACGATGCCGGGAGCCGATCCGAAAGCCTACGCCCCAATATGGCGGCTACTGTGCCTATGCTGTCTCCAAGGGCGACACGGCACCCACGATTCCCGAAGCCTGGGATATCATTGATGGCAAACTGTATCTGAACGACAACATTCCCACGAGGAGTGACCAGATTGGGGGTTTTACACCGCCTCCCGCGGGAGGCGGAACAGCTCCCTACCAATCCACCCGGACAGCAAGATCGATCCCGTATTCCGGAGCCTCATCCACCGCCTCCTTGCGGTCTCCCCCAAGATCGATGTGGATGGCCGGACCGATCTCAAACCGGCTGCCCAAGCGGTAGACCCGGTCTCCATCCTCCGACAGTTCGAGATTGCCATAGGGGGTGAGCAGGCCGCGCCCGGACAGTGCCGCCCGACCCCAGTCAAGCCCCAGGGCGAGCCGGGCTCCCGGTGCATCGTCACTTTCCGACTCCAGCTCCGTGACCTGATGCTCCCAGAGCTGCCCGCTGTCACTTTCCGCCCCATAGGACGGCTGCAGCCGGAGCGACAGCCCGCGCCCTTCCGAAGAGCCGGGTACGTCGTAGCGGATCAGGCCCCCCACGCCCCATTCCTTGAGATCGCTCTGATGTGCCAGCAGCACATGGCCGGTGGCTCTCAGGGTCACCCCCGTGGCCGGCACCGACCAACCCAATTCGCCGTCCAGCTCGGCCCCCAGACCGGTATCGCCATCACCGCCGTCATGGCGGATGCCGAGTGCCGCGGACCGCGTAAATTGCTCCCCGGCACCCTGCACCGTCACATCCTGCACCTCCACGGCCAGGCGCAGACGTTGGATGTTTGCCGTCACGGCCTCCTGAGTGCTGGTGGCCGCGGTCACCAGTCGCGCCTTCGATGCCTCCCCCTTGACGGTCAGCGGCACCTCATCGCCCACGGAGACATCCATGCTGCCGCCCAAGGCCACCATCCTCATGGTGAGATCCGCCGGCTCATCCAGAGCCACCTCGACCTTACCCTTGCCGTAACCGATGGTCGCCCACAGACCCGCACCATCCCCCGAGTTCCAGCCGAAATACGGGTTGATGGCCGTCAGCTGGGAATCCGTCTTGAGCGCTTGGTTCCCGTCAAACTCAAAACTGCCTTTGGACCGGTTTGCGGCCACCCCGACCAGAACATGCTCGGAAACGCGCATGTCCACGCCCGCATGGACGCTGAACAGATCGCCCTCCCATGCACCCAATAGGGCATCCCGGCTTGACACGTTTTCATAGCTGCCCGAGGCCCAAATCCCGACCGCTCCGCCCGGATCCGCCTGCCCGCCACCTGACCCGACCTCCTCATCCATGCCCTCAAGATTGAGATCGAAGGACGAATTCTCCAAGACCTCCCGCCAGGACAGGTCGCCCTCGTTCAGCCTCTGCTCGTTGGCCGCCAGCGCAGGGGCCAGGGATTGATGGCCGGCAAAACTGATCAGGATGTTTGTCGTGCCGGCCACCACCCGCCCGACTCGGTCCGCCACCGCGTCGATCACACTGGTCACGGACAACCGTGCCAGCTCCGGCACGACTTCCTGCACAACCACTGTGCTGTTCACCTCAAGGATCGTCAGCGTCGCGGAAGCGGCGTCAAACCCGGTGGCAGCACCGGAGACCGTCAGGGTCTCATTGCCTTCGCTCTCCTCATCCTCCGTCACCGTCAGATCGAAACTGCCCGTGCTGCTGGACGAAAATGCCTCAATGGTGAGCGTGAAATCAGAGACCGCGGTGAAGTCCGCCTCGCTCGCCGTGCCGCCCGCCACCGAGACCACCACCTCGGTCGCCGTCGTCAGCGTGACACCGCCTGGATACGCCGCCGTGACCGCGATGGTCGTGGTGCCGCTGTCTTCCTCCACCCGGTCCGGAGCGAGCGACAGGATGACCGTCGTCGGGTTCACCTCGTCGTCGCTGATCGTGACCGTTGCGGTGGAGGTGATATCGATCGTATCCGGGAAGGTGGCCGGCGCGGTCAGCGAGACAGTGAAGGTTTCATCCCCCTCGACAACGATGTCGCCCAGGATCGTCACCGGGAATGTTTGTATCTCGCCTGCCGTCCCGGCAAACGTCAGAATCACGGTGGGCGGGGTGTAGTCCTCCCCTGTGGTCGCCGTACCATCCGTGGTCGCGACCGTGACCGTAAGGCCCCCCACGACCTCGTTGTCCAGTGTCGCCGTGACCGTCACCGCGCCGGCGCTCTCCCCCACCGTTGCAACCGTCAGGGTGACCGACGCCGGAGGTATTTCGTCGTCGTCGATCGTCACCGTGACATTCGCCGCGCTGACCACCGTCCCATAGCCGCTGACCGTATGCGTCAGGGTCCGCGTGCCGCCAACCGCATCATCATCCTGGTCGGCCGTCACCGTGACGGTTTGGGCAGTAGACCAGGTGGTCGAATCAAAACTGAGGGAAAGCGGGGTAACCGTGATCGGTGCCGTCGCGCCGCTGCCCAGAGTAACCGCGACCGTCACGGCCCCGGCCGGCTCGGTGTCAAGCACCACCGTATAGGTCTGCTCCCCTCCCTCGGTGACCGCCAGGGTGGTCGGGGTGATGGTCACCCCGGCCGTATCGTTGTCGGTGACCGTCACCGTGACATCCGCCGCGCTGGCCACCGTCCCATAGCCGCTGACCGCATGCGTCAGGGTCCGCGTGCCGCCAAGCACACCATCATCCTGGTCGGCCGTCACGGTGACGGTTTGGGCAGTAGCCCAGGTGGTCGAATCAAAACTGAGGGAAAGCGGGGTAACCGTGATCGGTGCCGTCGCGCCGCTGCCCAGAGTAACCGCGACCGTCACGGCCCCGGCCGGCGCGGTGTCGAGCACCACCGTATAGGTCTGCTCCCCTCCCTCGGTGACCGCCAGGGTGGTCGGGGTGATGGTCACCCCGGCCGTGTCGTCGTCGGTGACCGTCACCGTGACATCCGCCGCGCTGGTCACCGTCGGATAGTTGGTGACCGTATGCGTCAGGGTCCGCGTGCCGCCAAGCGCATCAGCATCCTGGTCGGCCGTCACGGTGACGGTTTGGGCAGTAGCCCAGGTGGTCGAATTAAAACTGAGGGAAAGCGGGGTAACCGTGATCGGTGCCGTCGCGCCGCTGCCCAGAGTAACCGCGACCGTCACGGTCCCGGCCGGCGCGGTGTCGAGCACCACCGTATAGGTCTGCTCCCCCCCCTCGGTGACCGCCAGGGTGGTCGGGGTGATGGTCACCCCCGCCGTGTCGTCGTCGCTGACCGTCACCGTGACATTCGCCGCGCTGGTCACCGTCCCATAGCCGCTGACCGCATGCGTCAGGGTCCGCGTGCCGTCAAGCGCATCATCATCCTCTGTGGCCGTCACCGTGACGGTTTGGGCAGTAGACCAGGTGGTCGAATTAAAACTGAGGGAAAGCGGGGTAACCGTGATCGGTGCCGTCGCGCCGCTGCCGAGAGTAACCGCGATCGTCACGGCCCCGGCCGGCGCGGTGTTGAGCACCACCGTATAGGTCTGCTCCCCTCCCTCGGTGACCGCCAGGGTGGTCGGGGTGATGGTCACCCCCGCCGTGTCGTTGTCGTTGACCGTCACCGTAACCGGGTCCGCGCTGGTCACCGTCGGATAGTTGGTGACCGTATGCGTCAGGGTCCGCGTGCCGTCAAGCGCATCATCATCCTCTGTGGCCGTCACCGTGACGGTTTGGGCAGTAGACCAGGTGGTCGAATTAAAACTGAGGGAAAGCGGGGTAACCGTGATCGGTGCCGTCGCGCCGCTACCCAGAGTAACCGCGACCGTCACGGCCCCGGCCGGCGCGGTGTCGAGCACCACCGTATAGGTCTGCTCCCCTCCCTCGGTGACCGCCAGGGTGGTCGGGGTGATGGTCACCCCCGCCGTGTCGTTGTCGCTGACCGTCACCGTGACATCCGCCGCGCTGGTCACCGTCGGATAGTTGGTGACCGCATGCGTCAGGGTCCGCGTGCCGTCAAGCGCATCATCATCCTGGTCGGCCGTCACCGTGACGGTTTGGGCAGTAGACCAGGTGGTCGAATTAAAACTGAGGGAAAGCGGGGTAACCGTGATCGGTGCCGTCGCGCCGCTGCCCAGAGTAACCGCGACCGTCACGGCCCCGGCCGGCGCGGTGTCGAGCTCCACCGTATAGGTCTGCTCCCCTCCCTCGGTGACCGCCAGGGTGGTCGGGGTGATGGTCACCCCCGCCGTGTCGTTGTCGCTGACCGTCACCGTGACATCCGCCGCGCTGGTCACCGTCGGATAGTTGGTGACCGTATGCGTCAGGGTCCGCGTGCCGTCAAGCGCATCATCATCCTGGTCGGCCGTCACCGTGACGGTTTGGGCAGTAGACCAGGTGGTCGAATTAAAACTGAGGGAAAGCGGGGTAACCGTGATCGGTGCCGTCGCACCGCTACCCAGAGTAACCGCGACCGTCACGGCCCCGGCCGGCGCGGTGTCGAGCTCCACCGTATAGGTCTGCTCCCCTCCCTCGGTGACCGCCAGGGTGGTCGGGGTGATGGTCACCCCGGCCGTGTCGTCGTCGCTGACCGTCACCGTGACATCCGCCGCGCTGGTCACCCCCGGATAGTCGCTGACCGTATGCGTCAGGGTCCGCGTGCCGCCAAGCGCATCATCATCCTCTGTGGCCGTCACCGTGACGGTTTGGGCAGTAGACCAGGTGGTCGAATTAAAACTGAGGGAAAGCGGGGTAACCGTGATCGGTGCCGTCGCGCCGCTGCTCAGAGTAACCGCGACCGTCACGGCCCCGGTCGGCGCGGTGTCGAGCACCACCGTATAGGTCTGCTCCCCTCCCTCGGTGACCACCAGGGTGGTCGGGGTGATGGTCACCCCGGCCGTGTCGTCGTCGTTGACCGTCACCGTGACATCCGCCGCGCTGGTCACCGTCGGATAGTTGGTGACCGTATGCGTCAGGGTCCGCGTGCCGCCAAGCACACCATCATCCTCTGTGGCCGTCACCGTGACGGTTTGGGCAGTAGACCAGGTGGTCGAATTAAAACTGAGGGAAAGCGGGGTAACCGTGATCGGTGCCGTCGCGCCGCTGCCCAGAGTAACCGCGACCGTCACGGCCCCGGCCGGCGCGGTGTCGAGCTCCACCGTATAGGTCTGCTCTCCTCCCTCGGTGACCGTCAGGGTGGTCGGGGTGATGGTTACCCCGGCCGTGTCGTCGTCGCTGACCGTCACCGTGACATCCGCCGCGCTGGTCACCGTCGGATAGTTGGTGATCGTATGCGTCAGGGTCCGCGTGCCGTCAAGCGCATCATCATCCTGGTCGGCCGTCACCGTGACGGTTTGGGCAGTAGACCAGGTGGTCGAATTAAAACTGAGGGAAAGCGGGGTAACCGTGATCGGTGCCGTCGCGCCGCTGCCCAGAGTAACCGCGACTGTCACGGCCCCGGCCGGCGCGGTGTCGAGCTCCACCGTATAGGTCTGCTCCCCTCCCTCGGTGACCGCCAGGGTGGTCGGGGTGATAGTCACCCCGGCCGTGTCGTCGTCGCTGACCGTCACCGTGACATTCGCCGCGCTGGTCACCGTCGGATAGTTGGTGACCGTATGCGTCAGGGTCCGCGTGCCGCCAAGCGCATCATCATCCTCGGTGGCCGTCACCGTGACGGTTTGGGCAGTAGACCAGGTGGTTGAATTAAAACTGAGGGAAAGCGGGGTAACCGTGATCGGTGCCGTCGCGCCGCTGCCCAGAGTCACCGCGACCGTCACGGCCCCGGCCGGCGCGGTGTCGAGCTCCACCGTATAGGTCTGTTCCCCTCCCTCGGTGACCGCCAGGGTGGTCGGGGTGATGGTCACCCCGGCCGTGTCGTCGTCGGTGACCGTTACCGTGACATCCGCCGCGCTGACCACCGTCCCATAGCCGCTGACCGCATGCGTCAGGGTCCGCGTGCCGCCAAGCGCATCGTCATCCTCGGTGGCGGCCACGGTGACGGTTTGGGCAGTAGACCAGGTGGTCGGAGAAAAACTGAGGGAAGCCGGGGAAAACGTGATCGGCGGTGCCGTGCCGCTGTCCGCAGAGATCAAGACCACCACGGTCCCGGTCGGCTCGCTGGCGAGCACAACCGTGTAGCTCCCATCCGCCCCTTCCATGACCCCCAGGGTGGTGGTCGAGAGGGTCACCCCGGCCGTTTCGTTGTCGGTGACCGTCACCGTGACATCCGCCGCGGTGGCCACGTCCCCATAGCCGGTGACCGTATGCGACAGGGTCCGCGTGCCGCTAAACGCATCGTCATCCTCGGCAGAACTCACGGTGACGGTTTGGGCAGTAGCCCAGGTGGTCGAATTAAAACTGAGGGACATCGGGGAAAATGTGATCGGCGGTGCCGGGCCGCTGTCCGCAGAAATCGAGACCACCACGGTACCGGCCGGCTCGCTGGCGAGCGCGACCGTGTAGCTCCCATCCGCCCCCTCCGTGATCCCTAGGGTGGTCGTCGAGAGGATCACCCCGGCCATGTCGTCGTCGCTGACCGTCACCGTGACATTCGCCGCGCTGGTCACCGTCGGATAGTTGGTGACCGTATGCGTCAGGGTCCGCGTGCCGCCAACCGCATCATCATCCTCTGTGGCCGTCACCGTGACGGTTTGGGCAGTAGACCAGGTGGTCGAATTAAAACTGAGGGAAAGCGGGGTAACCGTGATCGGTGCCGTCGCACCGCTACCCAGAGTAACCGCGACCGTCACGGCCCCGGCCGGCGCGGTGTCGAGCACCACCGTATAGGTCTGCTCCCCTCCCTCGGTGACCGCCAGGGTGGTCGGGGTGATGGTCACCCCCGCCGTGTCGTTGTCGCTGACCGTCACCGTGACATCCGCCGCGCTGGTCACCGTCGGATAGTTGGTGACCGCATGCGTCAGGGTCCGCGTGCCGTCAAGCGCATCATCATCTTGGTCGGCCGTCACCGTGACGGTTTGGGCAGTAGACCAGGTGCTCGAATTAAAACTGAGGGAAAGCGGGGTAACCGTGATCGGTGCCGTCGCGCCGCTGCCCAGAGTCACCGCGACCGTCACGGCCCCGGCCGGCGCGGTGTCGAGCTCCACCGTATAGGTCTGCTCCCCTCCCTCGGTGACCGCCAGGGTGGTCGGGGTGATGGTCACCCCCGCCGTGTCGTTGTCGCTGACCGTCACCGTGACATCCGCCGCGCTGGTCACCGTCGGATAGTTGGTGACCGTATGCGTCAGGGTCCGCGTGCCGTCAAGCGCATCATCATCCTGGTCGGACGTCACCGTGACGGTTTGGGCAGTAGACCAGGTGGTCGAATTAAAACTGAGGGAAAGCGGGGTAACCGTGATCGGTGCCGTCGCACCGCTACCCAGAGTAACCGCGACCGTCACGGCCCCGGCCGGCGCGGTGTCGAGCTCCACCGTATAGGTCTGCTCCCCTCCCTCGGTGACCGCCAAGGTGGTCGGGGTGATGGTCACCCCGGCCGTGTCGTCGTCGCTGACCGTCACCGTGACATCCGCCGCGCTGGTCACCCCCGGATAGTCGCTGACCGTATGCGTCAGGGTCCGCGTGCCGCCAAGCGCATCATCATCCTCTGTGGCCGTCACCGTGACGGTTTGGGCAGTAGACCAGGTGGTCGAATTAAAACTGAGGGAAAGCGGGGTAACCGTGATCGGTGCCGCCGCGCCGCTGCCCAGAGTAACCGCGACCGTCACGGCCCCGGCCGGCGCGGTGTCGAGCACCACCGTATAGGTCTGCTCCCCTCCCTCGGTGACCGCCAGGGTGGTCGGGGTGATGGTCACCCCGGCCGTGTCGTCGTCGTTGACCGTCACCGTGACATCCGCCGCGCTGGTCACCGTCGGATAGTTGGTGACCGTATGCGTCAGGGTCCGCGTGCCGCCAAGCACACCATCATCCTCTGTGGCCGTCACCGTGACGGTTTGGGCAGTAGCCCAGGTGGTCGAATTAAAACTGAGGGAAAGCGGGGTAACCGTGATCGGTGCCGTCGCGCCGCTGCCCAGAGTAACCGCGACCGTCACGGCCCCGGCCGGCGCGGTGTCGAGCTCCACCGTATAGGTCTGCTCTCCTCCCTCGGTGACCGTCAGGGTGGTCGGGGTGATGGTCACCCCGGCCGTGTCGTCGTCGCTGACCGTCACCGTGACCGGGTCCGCGCTGGTCACCGTCGGATAGTTGGTAACCGTATGCGTCAGGGTCCGCGTGCCGTCAAGCGCATCATCATCCTGGTCGGCCGTCACCGTGACGGTTTGGGCAGTAGACCAGGTGGTCGAATTAAAACTGAGGGAAAGCGGGGTAACCGTGATCGGTGCCGTCGCACCGCTACCCAGAGTAACCGCGACCGTCACGGCCCCGGCCGGCGCGGTGTCGAGCTCCACCGTATAGGTCTGCTCCCCTCCCTCGGTGACCGCCAAGGTGGTCGGGGTGATGGTCACCCCGGCCGTGTCGTCGTCGCTGACCGTCACCGTGACATCCGCCGCGCTGGTCACCCCCGGATAGTCGCTGACCGTATGCGTCAGGGTCCGCGTGCCGCCAAGCGCATCATCATCCTCTGTGGCCGTCACCGTGACGGTTTGGGCAGTAGACCAGGTGGTCGAATTAAAACTGAGGGAAAGCGGGGTAACCGTGATCGGTGCCGTCGCGCCGCTGCCCAGAGTAACCGCGACCGTCACGCCCCCGGCCGGCGCGGTGTCGAGCACCACCGTATAGGTCTGCTCCCCTCCCTCGGTGACCGCCAGGGTGGTCGGGGTGATGGTCACCCCGGCCGTGTCGTCGTCGCTGACCGTCACCGTGACATCCGCCGCGCTGGTCACCGTCGGATAGTTGGTGACCGTATGCGTCAGGGTCCGCGTGCCGCCAAGCACACCATCATCCTCTGTGGCCGTCACCGTGACGGTTTGGGCAGTAGACCAGGTGGTCGAATTAAAACTGAGGGAAAGCGGGGTAACCGTGATCGGTGCCGTCGCGCCGCTGCCCAGAGTAACCGCGACCGTCACGGCCCCGGCCGGCGCGGTGTCGAGCTCCACCGTATAGGTCTGCTCTCCTCCCTCGGTGACCGTCAGGGTGGTCGGGGTGATGGTCACCCCGGCCGTGTCGTCGTCGCTGACCGTCACCGTGACCGGGTCCGCGCTGGTCACCGTCGGATAGTTGGTAACCGTATGCGTCAGGGTCCGCGTGCCGTCAAGCGCATCATCATCCTCTGTGGCCGTCACCGTGACGGTTTGGGCAGTAGCCCAGGTGGTCGAATTAAAACTGAGGGAAAGCGGGGTAACCGTGATCGGTGCCGTCGCGCCGCTGCCCAGAGTAACAGCGACAGTCACGGCCCCGGCCGGCACGGTGTTGAGCACCACCGTATAGGTCTGCTCCCCTCCCTCGGTGACCGCCAGGGTGGTCGGGGTGATGGTCACCCCGGCCGTGTCGTCGTCGTTGACCGTCACCGTGACATCCGCCGCGCTGGTCACCGTCGGATAGTTGGTGACCGTATGCATCAGGGTCCGCGTGCCGCCAACCGTGTCAGCATCCTGCTCGGCCGTCACCGTGACGGTTTGGGCAGTAGACCAGGTGGTCGAATCAAAACTGAGGGAAAGCGGGGTAACCGTGATCGGTGCCGTCGCACCGCTGCCCAGAGTCACCGCGACCGTCACGGCCCCGGCCGGCGCGGTGTTGAGCACCACCGTATAGGTCTGCTCCCCTCCCTCGGTGACCGCCAGGGTGGTCGGGGTGATGGTCACCCCCGCCGTGTCGTTGTCGCTGACCGTCACCGTAACCGGGTCCGCGCTGGTCACCGTCCCATAGCCGCTGACCGCATGCGTCAGGGTCCGCGTGCCGTCAAGCGCATCATCATCCTCGGTGGCGGCCACGGTGACGGTTTGGGCAGTAGACCAGGTGGTCGAATTAAAACTGAGGGAAAGCGGGGTAACCGTGATCGGTGCCGTCGCGCCGCTGCCCAGAGTAACCGCGACCATCACTGTCCCGGCCGGCTCGCTGGCGAGCACAACCGTGTAGCTCCCATTCGCCCCTTCCATGACCCCCAGGGTGGTCGGGGTGATGGTCACCCCGGCCGTGTCGTCCTCGGTGATCGTCAGTGTGGCAGGGTCAACCGTAAATGGGGCCGCCGTACCGGAAACCGTCACGGTCTCATCCCCATCGAAGACTGTGCCCCCGATCACCACCCAATCGAAGCTGTTCGTGCCGCTGGACGCACCCGTCGGGATGGTGACCGTGAAATCGGTAACCGACCGGTAATCCACCCCCACGGTCGCCTCATCGGGTCTTGTCCCGCTGCTCACCGTGACCGAAACCACGGTCGCCTCGGTCAAGGTGCTGCTTCCCGCAAACGACGCCGTCACCGTGATGGGCGTGGTCGTATCGCCGCTGTCTCCTTCGAGCACAGCGGCCGGAGAGACCGACAGGGCGATGTTCGTCGGGGCCGGGTCATTATCGGTGATCGTCAGTGCAATATCGGAAATCGTAAACCCGGTCGCCGCACCGGAAACCGTCACGGTCTCAGCCCCTTCCACGAGTGTGTCTTCGACCACAGCCAGATTGAAGCTGGCCGTACCGCTGGACATGTTCGCGGGGATGGTGACCGTGAAAGCAGGGACCGCGCTGAAGTCCGCCGTCTCCGTCGTGCCGGGTGCCACCGAGACCGTAACTTCCGTCGCGGTGGTCAGGATGGAAGCGCTCCCCGAAAACGCCGCCGTCACCGTAACGGAGGTGGTATCGCTGTCCTCGATCACAGACGTTGTATCGAGACTCAAGTCGATGGCCGTCGGGACCGCGTCGTCATTCTCGATCGTCAGTTCGCCAGCGGTAGGCGTAAACCCGGTCAAAACCGTAAACCCGAGCGCCGCACCGGAAATCGTCACGGTCTCATTCATTTCCACGAGCGTGTCGCCGTTCACCTCCAAATCAAAAGTGCCCCTGCCACTGTCCATCAGCGCGGGGATGATGATCGTGAAACCAGGGACCGCGGTGAAGTCCGTTCCCGCAGTCGCCGTGCCGCCCGCCACCGAGACCGTCACCACGGTATCGGTGAGCAATGTGACAACGCTCCCAAAAAATGCCGCTTGCACATCAATCTCGGTCGTCGTCGTGGTGCCGCTGCTTCCTTCAACCAGATTTGTTGGAGTGAAATTCAGGAAGATGGCCGTCGGGGCCACGTCGTTGTCGTTGATCGTCAGTGTCGCGGATGTAACGGTGAAGTCGGTCGCCGTGCCGGAGACCGACACGGTCTCAGGCCCTTCCGCCAGCTCGTCGTCGACCACCACCAAATCGAAAGTGGCCGTGCCACTGGCCTCGTTCGCGGGGATGGTGACCGTGACGCCGGTGACATCGTCGAAGTCCGTCCCTGCCGCTTCCGCCGTACCGCCCGTTACCGTGACCGCAACCACCGTCTCTGCGGTCACTACAGCACTGCCCGCCGGATACGCCGCCATCACCGTGATGGTCGTGGTGGCATCTTCGTCCGCGCCGCCGGTCGGGGTGAGAGACAGGATGATCGACGTCGGGGCCGTGTCGGTGTCGTCGATCGTCAGTGTCGCGGGGGTGATGGTGAAGTCGGTCGCCGTGCCGGAAACCATCAGGGTCTCATCCCCTTCCACCATCAGGTCGTCCGCCACCGTCAGATCGAAAGTGGCCGTGCCGCTGGTCATGGTCGCCGGAATGGTGACCGTGACATTAGTGACCGCGGTGAAATCCACCGCCTGCGCCGTGCCGGTCCCCACCGAAACTATCACCTCGGTAGCCACCGGCAGCGTGACGCTGGTGGGCGAAAGCGTCGCGGTCACCGTGACCGTCGGGCTGGCACCTTCCGCCACACGAAGCGGAGTGGCAGACAGCGTGATCTCCGTTGGGGCCGTGTCGGTGTCGGTAATCGCCAGCGTCACCGATGCAATGGAATCAAACCCGGCCGCCGTGCCGGAGACTGTCACGATCTCGCCGGGCTCGGCGACCGTATCGTCCGTCGGCACAAACTGGAACGTGCCCGTGCCGCTGGTCGTGCCCGCCGCGATGGTCACCATGAGATCCGCGACCGGGATGTAGTCCGTCACTTCGGTGGCCGAATCTCCGGTGCCACCCACCGTGACCGTCACCACGGTATCCGCCGGCAGCGAAACAGTGCCTGAAAACGCCGCCGTCACCATGACCGTCGGGCTGGCCCCTTCGTCCGCACCGGTCTCGCTGAGACTCAGCGCAATCATCGTCGGGGCCATGTCGTTGTCGTCGATCGTCAGGGTCGCGGAGGTGACGGTAGTGATGGTGGTGGTGCCGCCCACCGTGCCGGAGACCGTCACGGTCTCAGGCCCTTCCGCCAACATGTCGTCGACCACCGCCACCGCGGTAACGCCCGTACCGCTGGTCATGGTCGCCGGAATGGTGATCTGGAAACTGCTGCCCGCGGTGTAGTCCGTTCCCGTAGTCGCCGTGGTGCCCGCCACCGTGACCGTCACCACGGTATCCGCCGTCAGCGAGACAGTACCTGAAAGCGCCGCCGTCACCGTGACCATCGAGTCGAGATCACCTTCGGCCACGTTGTCCTGGCTGAGACTCAGCACAATCTCCGTCGGGGCGGTGTTTTGGTCGTTGATCGCCAGCATCACCGGATCGATGGGGAGGACGGGGGCCGCCGTGCCGGAGACCGTGACGGTCTCGTTGGGGTCGTAGACCGCATCCACCGCTACCACAAACGTGAAAGTGCCCGTGTCGCTGGTGGTGCCCGCATCAATGGTAACCGTGAAATCATCGACCTCGGTGTAGTCTGTCCCCTCGGTGGCCGTATCTCCGCTATCACCCACCACGACCAACACCGTGGTATCCACCTCCAGCGCGGCACCAGGGGGCACAAACGCCGCGGTCACCGTGGTCACTTGGTTGCCACCTTCGTTCGTCATGCCCCGGTCGTGACTCAGCACAATCGCCGTCGGGGCCACATCGTCGTCGGTGACCGTCAGTGTCGCGGATGTGATGGCGAAGGTGCCAACAGTACCGGAGACCGTCACGGTCTCGTCGGGGTCGGTGAACGCATCGTCCGTTACCGCAAACTCGAAAATGCCCGTGCCGCTGGTCGCGCCCGCATCAATGGTAACCGTGAAATCATCGACCTCGGTGTAGTCCGTCCCTTCGGTGGCTGAATCTCCGGTGTCACCCACCGCGACCGTCACCATGGTCGGCCCGGGCAGCGTGACGCTGGTGGGCGAAAGCGTCGCGGTCACCGTGACCATCGGACTGGCACCTTCGGCCACACTGTCCTGGCTGAGACTCAGCACAATCTCCGTCGGGGCCTCGTCGTCGTCGGTGATCGTCAGCATCACCGGATCGATGGGGAGGACGGGGGCCGCCGTGCCGGAGACCGTCACGGTCTCGCCGGTGTCGGCGACCGGATCGTCCGTGACCGCAAACACGAAAGTGCCATTACCGTCGGTCGCGAGCCCAGGGATGGTGAACGTGAAATCAGCGACCGTGCTGTAGTCCATCCCTTCGGTGGCCGTATCTCCGTCGGCACCCACCACGACCGACACCGTGGTATCCACCTCCAGCACGGCACCGGCGGGATCAAACACCGCGCGCACTTCGACCGTCGGGTTGGCACCTTCCGCCACTTCTCCCTCGCTAAGCAACAGCACAATCGACGTCGGGGCCTCGTCGTCGTCGCTGATCGCCAGCGTCAGCTGATTGATGGTGAAGCCGTCCGCCGTGCCGGAGACCGTCACGGTCTCGCCGGTGTCGGCGAAGGCATCGTCCGTTGTCTCAAACTGGAAAGTGCCCGTGCCGCTGGTCGCGCCCGCCTCGATGGTGACCGTGATATCCCCGACCGTGGTGTAGTCTGTCCCTTCGGTAGCCGTATCTCCGCTGTCACCCACCGTGACTGTCACCTCGGTAGCCATCGGCAGCGTGACGCTGGTGGGCGAAAGCGTCGCGGTCACCGTGACCGTCGGACTGGCACCTTCGTCCACACTGGCCCCGGGACACAACAGACAGCTGAGACCCAGCAAAATCTCCGTCGGAGCGATGTCGGTGTCGGAGTCGGTGATCGTCAGCGTCAGCGGATCGATGGTGAAGCCGGCCGCCACACCGGAAACCGTCAGGGTCTCATCCGCTTCCGCGAGCGTGTTACCGATCACCGCCAAATTGAAGATGCCCGTGCCGCTGGTCTCACCCGCCGCGATGAAGAACGTGAAACGGCTGACCCTGTCGAAGTCCGTTCCCTCAGTCGCCGTGTCTCCCGCTACCGTGACCTCAACCGGCGTCCCGTCGGTCAGGGTGGAACTGGAATTGGCCCCCGAAAACGATGCCGTTACCGTAATGGTCGTGATCGGGCTGCCGCTGTCTCCTTCGGCCACGGTGTCTTGGCTGAGACTCAGCACAATCTCCGTCGGGGCCACGTCGTTGTCGGTGATCGTCAGTGTTGTGGATGTGATGGCGGTGATGGTCGTGATGCCGCCCACCATGCCGGAAACCATCACTGTCTCAGGCCCTTCCACGAGTGTGTCGTTGATCACCGCCAGGCTGAAGTCGGCCGTGCCGGAGGTCTCGCCCGCCGGGATGGTGACCGTGAAAGCCGGGACCGCGGTGAAGTCCCTCCCCGCAACCGCCGTGCCATCCGCCAACGTGACCACAACCTCTGTCCCGGTGCTCAGGGTGGAACTGGAATTGATCCCCGAGAACGATGCCGTCACCGTAACAGAGGGGGTACCGATGGCCTCGGACAGAGACATTGGATTGAGACTCAAGGCGATGACTGTCGGGGCGTCGTCATTGTCGGTGATCGTCAGTGTCGTGGATCTGATGGCGGTGATGGTCGTGATGCCGCCCACCATGCCGGAAACCGTCACGGTCTCCCCATCCTCTTCCACGAGCGTGTCATCGGTATCCGCCAAATTGAACGTGTTCGTGCCGGTGAGCGTGGTCGCCGGGATGGTGACCGTGAAATCCATGACCTCGGTGTAGTCCGTCCCTTTGGTGGCCGTATCTCCGTCGGCGCCGACCGAGACCGTCACCACGGTATTCGCCGTCAGCGAGACAGTGCCTGAAAGCGTCGCGGTCACCGTGATCATCGGGTCGGCACCTTCGGTCACAGGGGTGATCTGGCTGAGACTCAGCACAATCACCGTCGGGGCGATGTCGGTGTCGGTGATCGCCAGCATCGCGTTCGTAAAGGTAAACCCGGTCGCCGTGCCGGAGACCGTCACGGTCTCACCGGGGTCGAAGACCGTATCGTCCGTCGGTGCAAACGGGAACGTGGCCGTGCCGCTGGTCGCGCCCACCGCGATGGTGACCGGGAAATCATCGACCGTGGTGTAGTCCGTCCCTTCGGTGGCCGTATCTCCGCTGTCACCCACCGCGACCGTCACCACGGTCGCTTCGGTCAGCGTACCACTGCCCTGCGGAAATGCCGCTGTCACCGTGACCACCGGGTCGGCACCTTCGGCCACGATGTCCTGGCTGAGAATCAGCTCAATCGCCGTCGGGGGCGAGTCGTCGTCGGTGATCGTCAGGGTCGCCGAATTGATGGTGGTGATCTCGGTCGCCGTAGTAGTGCCGGAAACCGTCAGGGTCTCGTCGGGATCAATATCCGTATCCTGCGCCACCGCCAGATCGAAACTGCCCGTGATGCTGGACGAAAGCGCCGCGATGGTGAGTGTAAACACCGGGACCGCGGTGAAGTCCGCCGCCTGCGCCGTGCCGATATCCACCGAGACCGTCACCTCGGTCGCACCGGGCAGCGTGACATTGCCTGAATACGCCGCCGTCACCATGACGGTTGTGGTCTCACCTTCCAGCGCACGGGCCGGAGTGATCGACAGCGTGATCGTATCGGGGGCGTCGTCGTCGTCGGTGATCGTCAGTGTCACCGGATTGATGGTGGTGAAACCGGTCGCCATGCCGGAGACCGTCAGGGTCTCATCCTCTTCCGCGACCGTGTCACCGGTCACCACCCAATCGAAAGTGGCCGTGTCGCTGGTCTCGCCCGCCGGGATGGTGACCGTGAAAGCGGGGACCGCGGTGAAGTCCTCCCCCGCAATCGCCGTGCCGTCCGCCACCGAGACCGTGACCGGGGTATCCACGATCAGCGTGTCACTGTCCAGCGGGAGCGACGCCGTCACCGTGACCTCGGTCGTGGTCGTGCCGTCGTCTCCTTCGAGCACCTCGCTGGGGCTGAGCGACAGGGTGATCATGTCGGGGGCGTCGTCGTCATCCATGATCGTCAGCGTCGCCGGATCGACGGTGTAGCGGGAGGATGCGAAGCCCGAAACCATCAGCGTCTCATCCCCTTCCACCAACGTATCGCCGGTCACCACCAGGTTGAAAGTACCCGTGATGCTGTTTGCATTGGCCGGGATGGTGATCTGGAAAGCGTCGACCGGGTTGAAGTCCACCCCCGCGGTCGCCTCATTGGTACCGCCACCGGCCACCGAGACCAGCACAGCGGTCGTGTCCGTCAGCGTCACACCGCCCTCAAGCGACGCCGTCACCGTGACCTCGATCGTGGTTGTACTGTCGTCTCCTTCGGACACCGAGGCGGGGCTGAGCGACAGGGTGATCGTATCGGGGGCAGCATCGTTATCCAGGATCCTTAGCGTCGCCGGCGTGACGGGAAGCGAACGCGTCGAACCCGAAACCCTCAGGGTCCCATTCCCTTCCACCTGCCTGTCGCCGATCACCACCAGGTTCAAAGGAGCCGTGATGCTGTTTTCATTGATTGGAATGGTGATCTCGAAAGCGGGGATCGCGTTGAAGTCCTCCCCCGGGACCGCCGCAGGGCGGCCACCGACCACCGAGACCGTCACGACGGTCGCGGCCGTCAGCGTCACACCGCCCGCAAGCGACGCCGTCACCGTCACCGCCGGAGTACTCGTACCGTCGTCTCCTTCGGTCACCGACGGGACACTGAGCGACAGAATGATCGTAGCGGGGGCGTCGTCGTCATTCTCGATCGTCAGCGTCACCGGATCGATGGTGTAGCTGCCCGCGCTGCCCGAGACCATCAGCGTCTCATCCTCTTCCACCTGCCTGTCGCCGATCACCATCAGGTTCAAAGGAGCCGTGATGCTGTTTTCATTGATCGGGATGGTGATCTCCAAATCGGTGAACGCGGCGAAGTCCTCCATCGCGGTCGCCGCATTGGTGCCGACACCGGTCACCGAGATCGTCACGACGGTCGTGTCCGTCAGCGTCACACCGCCCGCAAGCGCCGCCGTCACCATCACCTCCGGGGTGCTCGTACCGTCGTCTCCTTCGGTCACCACGGAGGAACTGAGCGACAGGATGATCGTATCGGGGGCGTCGTTGTCGATGATCGTCAGTGTCACCGGATCGATGGTGAAAATGCCCGCCGTGCCGGAGACCATCACGGTTTCGTCGGACTCAGGATCCGCATCGTCCACCACCATCAGCTCGAAGCTGGCCGTACCGCTGGTCAGGGTCGCCGGAATGGTGACCGTGACATTACCGGTCGCGGTGAAATCCGCCGCCTGCGCCGTGCCGGGCCCCACCGAGATCGACACCTCGGTATCCGCCGCCAGCGTGATATCGGCAGGCGAAAGCGTCGCGGTCACCATGACGGTCGTGGTGGTACCTTCCAGCACACTGGCCGGAGTGATCGACAGCGTGATCGCCGTCGGGTCGGTGTCGTCATCGGTGATCGTGATGGTGGTGGTGCCGCTGGCTGTGATCTCAAACGGTGTGCTATCGGACTCGGTCAGAGAGACGGTGAACATTTCTGTATTCTCGACGATTCTGTCGTCGGTGATCGACACCGTGAACTCCGCCTCCTGCGCCATCTCCGGGAAAATCAGCGCCGTGCTGGTCAAGGTGTAGTCGCTCGGTGATGTCGCCGTGCCGGGACTGGCCGAGACCTCGACCTCGAATCTATCCTGGGCCACATTGTCCAGCGTTGCCGTGAGCGTCACCGTGCCGGCAGACTCATCCACGGTCACCCTTGAGGCACTGAAGGTGACCTCCGCGGTGTCATCGTCCTCGATCTCGACAGTAACGAAATCAATACCGAAATCTTCTTCGACCACGACATCCGCCGTAGTGGTGAAACCGGACAGACTAATCGAGAAAAACTCCAGATCCTCGACAACGTCGTTATCGATGAGCAACACCGTGAACGTCTTCTCCTCCCCCGCACGCCCGGTGAAATTCAGCGTCATGGAGGTCTCTTCGTAGTCGCTCCCTGCGATCGCCGTGTCATCCTCGGTCGAGACCGTGACCTCGAAGGCATCCTGGACCTCATTGTCCAACGTCATCATGATCGTCACCATGCCGTCGTCTTCAAACACGACCGGAAATGTATCGTCGAAGAAGATCACTGTGCTGTCATCATCCGTGATTGTCACTGTGGCACTGGAAGTGACGGATGTGATGTTGACCACCGAGTCTGCGACGGACAGCTCGGACAGCGAGACGGTAAACGTCTCATCCTCTTCGACAACGTCGTTGGCGAGGATCGGCACCGTGAACATCACCACCTCGCCGGGAGTCCCGTTGAAAGTCAACATCCTGGTGACGTCGGTGTAGTCGCTCCCTGCTTCCGCCGTGCCGTCCAAAGGCGAGGCCTTGACGGTGAAGCCTCCTGTAACTTCAGCACTCAGCGTCGCCATGATTGTCGCCATGCCGCCGCTTTCTTCCACCGTCGCGTCACCCAGGGTGACCCTCGGTCTATCAGCATCGAGGATCGTCAGCGTCGCGGACGTGATGGTGGTGAACCCGGTCGCCGTAGTAGTACCGGAAACCGTCACGGTCTCATCCCCTTCCATGAGCGTGTCATCGGTCGCCGCCAGGTTGAAGCTGGCCGTGCCGGTGGTGGCACCCGCCGCGATGGTGACCGTGAGGGTGGCTGGGGTCGCGGTGAAATCCGCCGCCTCCGCCGTGCCGGCCGCCACCGAGACCGTCACCGCGGTCGCTGTCTCCAGCACCGCACTGCCCACCGGAAACGCCGCCGTCACCGTGACCGTCGGGCTGGCACCTTCCTCCACGCTGGGCTGACTGAGACTCAATGCAATCTGTGTCGGGGCTGCATCGTTGTCGGTGATCGTCAGCGTGACATCGGAAAGCAAAAGCAGAAACTCGACCGGCACTGTGACGGAGACCGTCACGGTCTCGTCGGGATCGACGGCCGTATCCTCCAGTGCCGTCAACATGAAGCTGGCCGTGCCGCTGGTCGCGCCCGCCGGGATGCTGACCGTGATGGTGGCCGGATCCACGCTGAAGTCCGCTGCGTCCGCCGTGCCGGCCACCACCGAGACCTCCACCTCGGTCGCCTCGGTCAGGGTGGAAATGCCTGAAAACGCCGCCGTCGCCGTGACGGGCGTGGTGGCACCTTCCGGCAGATTCAGTGGACTGAGCGACAGCGTGATCGGCGTGGCATCGTTGATGATCCTCAGTGTGGCGACCTCCAAGGCTGTCCCAAGACGGGCAGAGATCTGTATTGTTTCATCTTCTTCCGCGAGATCATCAGAGGTCCCCGTCAAAACGAAGGAGCGCTCACCGCTGGTCTCGCCCGCCAGAATGGTGATGTCGAAAATGGAGGGAGTCACGGTGTAATCCACCCCCGGGGTCGCCGCATTTGGGCCGAAGCTGGCCACTGCCAATCCAACCATCGTCGGATCAGGACTGGCACTGGCAATGTTCGCGGTCACCGTGACCGTCACTGGGTCGGTGCTTTCCGACACTTCGGATGAACTCAAGGTCACCCCAGTCAGTTCCACCTGATCGTCGTTGCTGATCGTCAGCGTCGCCGGCGTGATGGGGGTGATGGGGGCCGCCGCCATGCCGGAGACCGTCACAGTCTCGTTGCGCTCGATCGTCGTATCGCCGGTCACCACAAAATCGAAGATGTTCGTACCGCTGGTATCGCCCGCCGGAATGGTGACCGTGAAAGTGGAGGGAGCCGCAGTGTAATCCACCCCCGCGGTCGCCCCATCTGTGCCGCCATCGGCCACCGTGACCTGCACATCAGTCGCTGTCTCCAGCACCGCACTGCCCACCGGAAACGCCGCTGTCACCGTGACGGACGTGGTGACGGTGACGCTGTCGCCTTCGACCACAGCGGGCGGAGAGACAGACAGGATGATCTCCGTCGGCGCCGTGTCATCATCCTCGATCGTGATGGTGGCGGTGTCGGTGATCGCGACAGTCGCCGTCGTTTGAGCCAGCGTGGACAGCACGACGGTGAATTCCTTATCCCCATCGACAATGTTGTTGTCGATGATCGGCACCGTGAACTCGAACGTCTCCCCGATGGCTCCTTGGAACATCCGCGTCGTGGTGGTCGCGGTGTAGTCGCTCGGTGATGTCGCCGTGCCGTCCGCGGTCGAGATCGTAACCTCGAAACCACCCTGGACCGCATGGTCCAGTGTCGCCACGACCGTCGCACTGCCTAGATTCTCATCCACTGCCACAGAGCCCAGGCTGACCATCGCGTCGTCATCATCGGTGATCGTGATGGTGGCGGTGTCGTCGGCGGTGACATCCAACGAGGTGATCGCGGCATCGGACAGCGAGACGGTGAACGTCTCATCCCCCTCGGCAATTGCGTCATCAACGATCCCCACCATGAACTCCTGCACCTCGCCCGGTGTCCCAGCGAAAGTCAGCGTCGTGTTGGTCGTCGTGCCGGTCACTGTATAGGCGTAGTCACTCCCTGATGTCGCCGTGACGGGACTGGCCGAGACCGTGACCTCGAAGCTCTCCTGGACCGCATTGTTCAGCGTTGCCGTGACCGTCGCCGTGACGTCGCCCTCACTCACGGTCACGTTTGAAGCACTGAAGGTGACCGCCGCGCTGTCATCATCAGTGATTGTCACCGTGGCGATGGGCCCGGTGTTGATCGTCGCCGTAGTTCCGCTCGGGGTGCCCAGCGAGACGGTGAACGCCTCATTCCCCTCGACAACCGCGTCGCCGATGATCGGCACCGTGAACGTCTGCGTCTCCTCTCCCCCGGCGAACGCCAGCGTCGTGGAAGTCGTGGAGTAGTCGCTCACTGCTGCCGCCGTGCCGTCCGTGGTCGAGAGCGTGACCTCGAAGCCATCCTGGACCTCCCCGGTCAGCGTCACCATCAGCGTCGCCATGCCGTCGCCTTCATCCACGGTCACGTTTGTGGCGTTGAAGGCGATCGTTGCACTGTCATCATCGGTGATTGTCACCGTGGCGGTGGGGTCGGAGGTGTTGATCGTCGCCGTAGTTCCGCTCGGGGTGCCCAGCGAGACGGTGAACATTTCCTCACCCTCGGCAATTGTGCCGCCAAGGATCGGCACCATGAACTCCCTCGTCTGGTTCGGCGCGTCGAACATCAGCGTCGTGGTGGTCGCGGAGTAGTCGCTCCCTGCTGCCGCCGTGCCGGCCGTGGTTGAGACCGTGACCTCGAAGCCATCCTGGACCTCCCCGGTCAGCGTCACCATCAGCGTCGCCATGCCGTCGCCTTCACCCACGGTCACGCTTGTGGAGTTGAAGGCGATCGTTGCACTATCATCATCGGTGATTGTCAGCGTCGCCGACGTGACGGAAAGCGAATCCTCCAACGAGCCCGAGACCTCCAGGGTCTCATCCTCTTCCACCAACGTGTCACCGGCCACCTGCAGGTTCAAAGGAACCGCGGCGCTGCTGTTTGCATTGCCCGGGATGGTGACCGTGAAACCGGTCGCGGTGAAGTCCGCCGCGCCCGCCGGATTTGTGACGCCACCGGCCACCGAGATCATCACATCGGTCGCCGTCAACCGCATGGCATCGGCGGGCAAAAACGATGCCGTGACCATAACCGGGGGCGTGGTCGTGCCGCTGTTGCCTCCTTCGGGCACCGACACCTCACTGAGCGACAGCACGACACTCGTCGGGGTTGGCACGCCGTAGTTGGCGGGGATCGTCAGCGTCGTGCCGGTAACGGGAAGAGTGCCCACAGCGGGAGCGGTGAGCGTCAGGGTCTCGTCGACTTCTTCATCAGGATCATCCTCCACCGCCAACGTGAAGGTGCCCGTGTTGCTGGTCTGGCCCACCGCGATGGTGACCGGGATGGTGGCCGGGGTCGCGGTGAAGTCCGACGCGTCCGCCGTGTCGCCAGCCACCGTGACCATCACAATGGCATCCGTCTCCTGCTCCGCGCCGACGGGGAAAAACGCCGCGGTGACCGTGACGACCGTGGGGTCACTGCCTTCCGCCACACTGTCCGGAGTGACAGACAGCGTGATCCCCGATGGATCGTCGTCGGTGATCGTGATGGTGGCGGCGGTGTCGCTGACTGTGATCCCAGACAGGAGAGACTCCTCGGAGGACAGCACGACGGTGAACATTTCCGAAACCTCGGCAATTGTGTCGTCGATGATCGGCACCGTGAACGTCACCGTCCTGCTCGCCGCCCCGGTCCCGCCGGGGAAATTCAGCGTCATACCGCTGACTGCGGTGTAGTCGCCCGGTGCAGTCGCCGAGTCGTCGGCGGTCGAGACCATGACCTCAAAGGGATCCTGGACCTCATTGTCCAGCTCCGCCGTGATGGTCACCATGCCCCCGTCTTCAGCCACGGTCACGCTTGATGGGTTGAAGCTGACCTCCGCGGCATCATTGTCCAGGATTACGAGCGTGACGCCGGGGGCACCCTCGAGGTCGATCCCAACATTCGCCGCCGTGCTGCTGCTGACAACGGACAGATCAACCGAGACATTCTCATCATCCTCGACAATGTCGTCCTGGAGGGTCGACACCGTGAACGTCTCCTGCTCCCCCGCCATGCCCTCGAAAATCAGCGTCGTGGAGAGCGCGGTGTAGTCGACCCCTGGTACTGCATTGTCCACCGCTGTCGAGACGGTGACCTCGAAGCCATCCTGTACCTCATTGTCCAGCGTCGCCGTGAACGTCACCGCGCCGCCTTCCATCACGTCCAGAGATGTGTCGTTGAGGGTGACCATTGCGCTGTCATCATCGGTGATCGTCAGCGTCGTCGACGTGACGGCCAGAGACGTGACGAGCGGATCCACCATGCCGGAAACCGTCAGGGTCTCGTCCCCTTCCGCCAGCATGTCGCCGATCACCTCCAGGGGCAAAGAAACCGTCGCGTCGCTTGCACCGATCGGGATGGTGATCTCGAAATCGGTGCCCGCGCCCCTGTTGAAGTTGAAGTCCTCCCCCGCGGTCGCCCCATTGGTGCCACCACCGGCCACCGAGACCGTCACAGTGGTCGCAGCTGTCAGCGTCCCACTGCCATCAAGCGACGCCGTCACCATCACATCGGGGGTGGTCGTCGTGCCGGTGTTTCCCTCGTGCACAGACGCTGTACTGAGACCGAGAGTGATGCCCGTCGGAGGCGGGTCGTCATCGATGATCGTCAGCAGAGCCCTCGCGACGGTCAGATCCGTCGGCGGGATCTGGCTGAAAAAAGCCACGGTCTCGTCCCCTTCCACGAGCGTGTCATCGAGCACCGTCAGGTCAACACTGCCGACGCCCATGGTCCGGCCCGCCGGAATGGTGACCATGATGGAGCTCACCCCTAACTCGAAATCCGCTCCCCCGCTCGCCGTGTCGGTATTCACATTGACCTCCACAGGGGTCGGCGTCGACCGCACGGCGCCGAGGGGCAAAAACTCCGCGGTGACTGCAACGGCCGTGGTCCCGCTGCCTTCCGCCAAACTGTCCGGATTGACAGACAGCACGATACTCTCCGGGGGTGTCGTGGTGTCGCTCGGGGGGATCGTCACCGTCGCGCCGGTAACCGAAAGGCCGGGCACCTTGGGATCGGGATCGATGCGCACATCGGGAGCGGTGAGCGTCAGGGTCTCGGCATCTTCCTCCACAGTATCATCCGTCACCGTCAACGTGAAGTTGCCCGTGCCGCTGGTGTCGCCCCCCGTGATGGTGATCGAGACAGTACCGACATCGGTGTAGTCCTCCCCTGCCCCTTCGGTGGCCGAATCCCCGCTGTCCCCCACCTCGACCGACACAATTTTATCCACCATCAGGTCCGTGCCAGCGGGCAAAAGCGTCGCGGTAACGGTGAGCTCCGTGGGGCCGCTGCCTTCCGACACGCTGTCCGGAGCGACAGACAGCGTGATCCCCGATGGGTCGTCGTTGGTGATCGTGACCGTGCGTGTAGCAAACCCCCTGATATTCGGAGCGCCACCCGGAGGAAGACCGACACGAGTGGCCCTTATCCCGGCCTCGGTCAGGAAGACGATGAACATTTCATCCTGCTCGAAAATGTCGTCATCCTTGATCCCCACCATGATCGTGTGCGTCTCCGCCGCATCCCCGGAGAAAGTCAGGTCCGTATTGTTGACTCCGACGTAATCGGTAGCCGCGACCGCCGATCTGCGGTTCGTTGAGTACGGGATCGTGAACCCCCCCTCGACCGCGTTGTCCACCCTCGCTATGAGCGCCACCGTGCCGTCGCCCTCACGCACCAGTGCTGGAGTGCCGCTGTCCACCAGAGTGACAAACGCCGAGTCATCGTCCAATATCTGGAGGGATTGGGGGAAGGCAGATAGCGGCTCTATCCCATTGACCGCATCGCGCTGGAATCGTATTTCCTCATTTCCTTCCACGATCGCATCTTGGGCCACCGACAAGCGGAATGATCCCGTCCCGCTGAGATCACCGGGCTGAACTGTGATATCGAATGCGTTGGTTGCGGCGGTGAGATACGGCCAATCCTCTATATTCAGGGTGTAGTCCGTTCCCTCGGTTGCCGTCCCGTTGCGGTCATCTCTCATGGTAACGACAGTCGCCAGATGACCTCGGCTATTAAGTCTCACTGTAAAAGTGGCCACCGCGGAAGCGTCGCCTTCATTCACTGATGCGGTAAGATCCACCCCCGCCACCGTCGGCCGGTCGTCGTTGTCAATGATCGCCAGCGTCGCCGACGTGATGGTGATGCTTCTGCCGTCCACCGAGCCGGAGCCGGAGAGCATCACAGTCTCGTCAGATTCGTCGTCGTTATCATCATTCACCGTCAACGTGAATTCGCCCGGGATGGTGCTGCGGGTTTCGCCCGCCAGAATGGTGACCATGATGGTGTCGCTGACCGCGGTGAAGTCCCTTGTCGCATCCGTCGAACTTCCCGCGGTCGCCGTGCCGCCGACCACCGTGACCGTGATCGACATATCAAGCGTTGCCGCCTGCGTCGGGCTGTCTGCTGAAATCGCCGCACTGACACTGACGGTCGTGGAGGTGCTGTCTTCCTGCACACTGGTCGGTGTGACAGACAACTCGATCTCCGGCAGGGCGGTAGTGTCAGTGATCGTCAGCATCGTGCCGCTAAGGGTGGTGAACCCGTCCACCGGGCCGTCGACATCCACGAGAACGGTTTCGTCGGGGTCGACGATCGCATCCCCCAGCACCGTCAACATGAATTCGCCCGTGGCGCTGGTCCCGCCCGCCAAAATAGTGACCATGATGGTGTCGCTGACCGCGGTGAAATCCGTGCCCTCAATCGCCGAGCCGGCACTCACACTGACCGGCACCGTGACAGCCGTCCCCTGCCTCGTGCCTTCGGGCACAAACGCCGCCGTGACCATGACGGTCGTGGTGGCACCTTCGTCCACGCTGGGCGGGGTGAGAGACAGCGTGATCCCCGTCGGGGCCTGGTCGTCGTCGGTGATTGCCAGTTCCGCGTCCGTAAAGCCAAACCCGAGCAGCGTGCCGGAGACCGTCACGGTCTCGCCCGGGTCGGAGAACGCATCGTCCAGGACCACAAACGAGAAAGTGGCCGTGTTGCTGGTCGCGCCCGCCGCGATGGTGACCGTGAGATCATCGACCGTGGTGTAGTCCGTCCCTTCGGTGGCCGAATCGAGGTTGTCACCCACCGCGACCGTCACCACGGTATCCGCCGTCAGCGTGACGCTGGCGGGCGAAAGCGTCGCGGTCACCGTGACCGTCGCGCTGGCACCTTCGGCCACAGGGGTGGACGGGCTGAGACTCAGCACAATCTCCGTCGGGGCGGTGTCGTTGTCGGTGATCCCCAGCGCCGTGTTCGTAAAGGTAAACCCGTCTGCCGTGCCGGAGACCGTCACGGTCTCGCCAGGGTCGGCAACTGTATCCTCCATGACCGCAAACGGGAAAGTGCCCTCACCGCTGGTCGTGTTCGCCAGGATGGTGACCGTGAGATCATCGACCGCGGTGTAATCCGTCCCTGCGGTGGCCGAATCTGCACCGGCCCCCACCGCGACCGTCACCACGGTATCCTCCGTCAGCGTGATACTGCCCGGAAACGCCGCCGTCACCGTGACCGTCGCGCTAGCACCTTCGCCCACGCCGGTCTCGCTGAGACTCAGCACAATCGCCGTCGGGGCGATGTCGTCGTCAGTGACTATCACCATCACGTCAGCTGCATCCGCGCTGGTTACCCCCGGATAGCCGGTGACCGTATGCACCAGGGTCCGTGTGCCGCCAATCACATCGGCATCCTGGTCGGCCGTCACGGTGACGGTTTGAGCAGTCTCCCAGTCGGTCGAATCAAAACTGAGGGAAGTCGGGGAAACCGTGATCGGCGGTGCCGTGCTGCTGTCCGCATCGATCCCGATCACCACGGTCCCGGCTGGTTCACTGTCGAGCACAACCGTGTAGGTCTGCTCCCCTCCCTCGGTGACCGCCACGGTGGTCTTGGAGATGGTCACCCCGGGCATGTCGTTGTCGGTGACCGTCACCTCAACCGATGCCACGTCTGCGTCCGATACCCCCGTATAGTTGGCGACCGTGTGCTCCAGGGTCCGCGTGCCGCTAATCGCATCGTCATCCTCTGTGGCCGTCACGGTGACGGTTTGAGCAGTCTCCCAGTCGGTCGAATCAAAACTGAGGGAAGTCGGAGAAACCGTGATCGGCGGTGCCGTGCTGCTGTCCGCATCGATCCCGATCACCACGGTCCCGGCTGGTTCACTGTCGAGCACAACCGTGTAGGTCTGCTCCCCTCCCTCGGTAACCGCCACGGTGGTCTCGGAGATGGTCACCCCGGCCGTGTCGGTGTCGGTGACCGTCACCTCAACCGATGCCACGTCCGCGTCCGATACCCCCGGATAGTTGGTGACCGTGTGCTCCAGGGTCCGCGTGCCGCCAGCCGCATCGTCATCCTCGGTGGCCGTCACGGTGACGGTTTGGGCAGTCTCCCAGTCGGTCGAATCAAAACTGAGGGAAGTCGGGGAAACCGTGATCGGCGGTGCCGTGCTGCTGTCCTCATTGATCCCGATCACCACGGTCCCGGCTGGTTCACTGTCGAGCACAACCGTGTAGGTCTGCTCCCCTCCCTCGGTGACCGCCACGGTGGTCTCGGAGATGGTCACCCCGGCCGTGTCGTCGTCGGCGATCGCAATCTGGCCGGTACTTCTGCCGCCGAAGTTGACGAAAGGCAGCTCAGACTCGGGGGGCACTACCATCGTTACACCAAAGCCGAAAAACTCTCCCTCCTCGTCAACGTCGTCGTCGAGGATCGGCACCGTGAGCGTCTGCCTCTCGTTCGCCGTCCCCACGAAAGTCAGCGTCGCGGTGGTCTCGGTGTAGTCGCTCCCTGTTATCGCATCATAAAGTTCAAAGGCTTCAGGTCCCATGGTCGAGATCGTGACTTCGAAGCCAGTCGGGATCGCCTTGTCCAGCACCGCCACCAGCGTCACATCGCCGGTGCCTTCAGTTACCTCCACTAGTCCTCCGCCCTCGATGATGAACTCCGCCACGTCAATATCGCTGACCGTCACCTCAACCGACCCCACGTTCGCGTCCACTAACCCCGTATAGCCGGTAACCGTGTGCCCCAAGGTCCGCGTGCCGCCGATCGCATCGTCATCCTCGATGGCCGTCACGGTGAAGCTTTGATCAGTGTCCCAGGTTTCCGGAGTAAAAGTGAGGGTACCGGAAGGCGGGGCAACCGTGACCGGTGCCGTCACGCTGAGGTCCGGAACAACGGTGACTATCACGTCACTGTCCGGTCTGGTGTCGAGCACGACCATATAAGTCCCCACCGCTTCCCCCTCGGTGACCGTCAGGGTGGTCGGGGTGATGGTCACCCCGGCCGTGTCGTTGTCGTTGACCGTCACCATAACCGATGCCACGGTGGTCACTCCCGTATAGCCGTTCACCGTATGCGCCAGGACCCGCGTGCCGTCCAGCGCATCGGCATCCTCTGTGGCCGCCACGGTGACGGTTTGAGGATCGGCCCAGGTGGTCGAAGTAAACGTGAGATCCAAGGAACCCGGGGCACCCGTGCCCAGGGTAACCGCGATCGGTGCCGTCGTGCTGATGATGTCCGGAACAATGGTGACCGTCACGTCACTGTCCGGCATGGTGTTAAGCACAACCTCATAAGTCTCCGCCGTTTCTTCCTCGGTGACCGTCAGGGTGGTCTCGGAGAGGGTCACCCCGGGTATGTCGTTGTCGAGGACCTCCACCGTGACCGACTCCGCGGTGGCCACGTCCCCATAGCCGGTGACCGTATGCATCAGGGTCCGCGTGCCGCCAACCAAATCGACATCCTCTGTGGCCATCACGGTGACGGTTTGAGGAGCGTCCCAGGTTGCCGGAGTAAAAATGAGATCCCCGGAACCCGGGGCACCCTCGCCCGGGGTAACCGTGATCGGTGCCGTCGCGCTGGCATCCTCAGCAATGGTGACCGTCACGTTCCCGACCGGCACGCTGTCGAGCACGACCGTATAAGTCTGTTCCCTTCCCTCCGTGACCTCCAGGTCGGTCTCGGAGATGGTCACCCCGGGCGGGGGCGTGTCGTCGTCGGTCACCACCACCGTAACCGATGCCGCGGTGGCCACGTCCCCATAGCCGGTGACCGTATGCATCAGGGTCCGCGTGCCGCCAGCCGCGTCGCCATCCTCTGTGGCCGTCACGGTGACGGTTTGAGAATCGGCCCAGTTGGTCGAATCAAAAGCGAGGGTAAGGGAAGCCGGGTCAATCGTGATCGGTGCCGTCGTGCTGCTGCCCGGATCAATGGTGACCGTCACGTCCCCGTCCGGATCGCTGTCGAGCACGACCGTATAACTCGCCGCCGCGTCTTCCTCCGTGATCGCCACGGTGGTCTCGGAGATGGTCACCCCGGCCGTGTCGTCGTCGGCGATCACAATCTGGCCGGAACTTCTGTCGCCGAAGTTGACGAAAGGCAGCTCAGACTTGGGGGGCACTACCATCGTTACACCAAAGCCGAAAAACTCTTCATCCTCGTCAACGTCGTCGTCGAGGATCGGCACCGTGAGCGTCTGCCTCTCGTTCGCCGTCCCCACGAAAGTCAGCGTCGTGGTGGTCTTGGTGTAGTCGCTCCCTGCCGTCACATTATAAAGCCAAAAGTCTTCAGGTCCCATGGTCGAGATCGTGACTTCGAAGCCAGTCGGGATCGCCTTGTCCAGCACCCCCGTCAGCGTCACATCGCCGGTGCCTTCAGTTACCAGCACTACTCCTCCGCCCTCAATGCTGAACTCCGCCACGTCAATATCGCTGACCGTCACCTCAACCGACCCCACATTCTCCTCCACTAGCCCCGTATAGCCGATGACCGTGTGCCCCAAGATCCGCGTGCCGCCGATCGCATCGTCATCCTCGATGGCCGTCACGGTGAAGCTTTGATCAGTGTCCCAGGTTTCCGGAGTAAAAGTGAGGGTATTGGAAGCCGGGGCAACCGTGACCGGTGGTGTCACGCTGAGGTCCGGAACAACGGTGACCATCACGTCACTGTCCGGTCTGGTGTCGAGCACGACCATATAAGTCCCCCCCGCTTCCCCCTCGGTGACCGTCAGGGTGGTCGGGGTGATGGTCACCCCGGCCGTGTCGTTGTCGTTGACCGTCACCGTGACATCCGCCGCGCTGGTCACCGTCGGATAGTTGGTGACCGCATGCATCAGGGTCCGCGTGCCGCCCAGCGCATCGTCATCCTGGTCGGCTGTTACGGTGACGGTTTGAGCGGTGTCCCACTCGGTCGGGTCAAAACTGAGGACAAGGGAAACCGGGTCAACCGTGATCGGCGCCGTCATGCTGGTGTCCGGAACAATGGTGACCATCACGGTACTGTCCGGCATGGTGTCGAGCACAACCGTATAAGTCTGATCCCCTCCCTCGGTGACCGTCAGGGGAGTGGCCGGGGAGATGGTCACCCCGGGCGTGTCGTCGTCGTTGATCGTGACCGTGACATCCGCCGCGCTGGTCACCGTCGGATAGTTGGTGACCGCATGCATCAGGGTCCGCGTGCCGCCCAGCGCATCGTCATCCTGGTCGGCTGTTACGGTGACGGTTTGAGCGGTGTCCCACTCGGTCGGGTCAAAACTGAGGACAAGGGAAACCGGGTCAACCGTGATCGGCGCCGTCATGCTGGTGTCCGGAACAATGGTGACCATCACGGTACTGTCCGGCATGGTGTCGAGCACAACCGTATAAGTCTGATCCCCTCCCTCGGTGACCGTCAGGGGAGTGGCCGGGGAGATGGTCACCCCGGGCGTGTCGTCGTCGTTGATCGTGACCGTGCCCGGACTACCCGCATTGACCGTCGGAACCAAGGTCGCTACTTCGCTTGTCAAACTGAACTGATAGAAACGAAAGCCACCTGCAGTACCCAGCGAGACGCCGAACGTCTCAGCCTCCTCCTCCTCGCTGTCATCCGTGATCGTCACCATGAACGTCTCCGTCTCCCCCAGCTCATTCCCGTCGAACCTCAGGATCTCATCGGTGACCACGGTGAAGTCCGACGCGTCCGCCGAGCCGAGCACGGTCGAGACCGGGATCGTGAACCCCCCGGGGACCAATTTGTCCACCGTCGCTGTGACCGTCACCGGACCGGCACCCTCAACCACCGTTGGGCTGTCCAGACTGACCGTCGCCACGTCGTTGTCCACGATCCTCAGGACTGCGGGGAATGTTGGAACACCCGGAGACCCCCCATTCACCCTCAGGCGAGTGAATCCTATGCCCTCGTTTCCCTCCACGATATCATCTTCGGCCACCGACAAGCTGAATACTCCCGTCCCGGTGAGCTCATCGGGCTGAACTGTGATGACGAATTCGTCGGTGGTCGGCCCCGGCCAATCCAGAGTGTAGTCCACTCCATCGGTCGCCAGGCCGGAGCGGTTACTGGGCAGAGAAACGCCCATGGTAACGGTAGTCTCCCTATAACTTCGGGTACGAAGGGTCACTGTAAAAGTGGCCATCGCGGAACCACCGGCGCTTTCCAGCACTGATGGAGTAATATCCACGTCATCCACCACCGGCCGGGCGTCGTCGTCAGTGATCGTCAGCGTCGCCGACGGGATGGACGTGATGGTGGTGGTACCAAGCACCCTGCCGGAGACCGTCACAGTCTCGTCGAGTTCATCATCACCATCATCGACAACCGCAAGGTCGAAACTGCCCGTGACCATGCCGCTGGTACTCTCCGCGGGGATGGTGACCGTGAGGGTGGCTGGGGTCGCGGTGAAATCCGCCTCCTCCGCCGTGCCGCCGGCCACCGTGACCACCACATCAATCGCTGTCGTCAGCATCGGGCTGCCCGCCGGAAACGCCGCCGTGACCATGACGGTCGTGGTGCCGCTGTCTTCGGTCACACGGGTCGGATCGACGACATCGCCCGAATTGACAGACAGCTCGATCACCGTCGGCGGGATGTCATTGTCAGTGATCGTCAGCGTCGTGTCTGTAACGGTGAACCCGCCCGCCATGCCATCGACATCCACGAGCACGGTCTCGTCGGGGTCGACGATCGTATCCTCCAGCGCCTCAAACATGAATTCGCCCGGGACGATGCTGGCAGTCGTTCTCGCCGGAATGGTGACCATGATGATGTTGCTGATCGCGGTGAAATCCGTGTCCGCGGTCGCCGTGCCGGGGCTCGCCCCCACCCTGACCGGCACCGTGATGACATCCACCTGACTCGTGTCGGGAGGCACAAACGCCGCGGTGACCAGGACGAACTCGGAGGTACCTTCGGTCACGCTGGACGGGCTGAGAGACAGCGCGATCCCCGTTGGGGGCACGTCGGCGTCGGAGATCGTGACCGTGCTCGAAGCACCCGTGTTGATCACCGGATGATCAGCCGCCGACGTAAAACGAGCATCACTAGCGGCAGGTGAGACAGGGGTACCCAGCAAGACGCTGAACGTCTTATCCCCATCGGCAGTGGCGTCGTTGAGGATCACCACCGTGAACTCACGCGTCTCCTCGACATCCCCGCTGAAAACCAGATCCGTGCCGATCATGGTGTAGTCGCTCCCTGCGACCGCCGCGCCGGGGCCGGTGCCGTCCGCGGTCGAGATCGGGATCGTGAACCCCCTCGCGACCGCCTTGTCTACCGTCGCTACGACCGTCACCATGCCGACGCGCTCACCCACCGTTGGGCTGTCCAGGCTGACCGTCGCCACGTCATCGTCCACGATCTTCAGAAATTCGGGTTGAGGAGATGTCGGGGCCACCCCATTCACAAACAGGCGGGGGAATTGTATCGCCTCATTTCCTTCCACAATCTCATCCGAAACCACCGACATGGTGAATGTTTCCGTCGCGACGAGATCACCTGCCGGCACTGTGATGACGAATTGGTCGGAGTCCGGTCCCGGCCAATTCAGAGTGTAGTCCTCTACATCGGTCGCCGTGAAGTCGGCGGTATAGCCCATGATAACAATAGTATCCAAATCATCACGGGCATTAAGGACCACTCTAAAAGTGGCCTCCACGGAAGGAGTGGCTTCCATCACTGTGGCTACAGGCGTATCGGACGGTAGCGGATCAGTACCGGTCGGTAGGGCCAGATCTGTTACAAGATCCACAAAGGCCACAGTCGCCCGGTCGTCGTCGGTGACCGTCACCGTAACCGACGCCGCAGTGGCCACGTCCCCATAGCCGGTGACCGTATGCGTCAGGGTCCGCATGCCACCTAGCGCATCAGTATCCTCTGTGGCCGTCACGGTGACGGTTTGAGTATCGGCCCAATTGGTCGAACTAAAAGTGAGGGAAGCCGGGGAAACCGTGATCGGTGCCGTCGTCGTGCTGCTGTCCATAGCGATCATGACCGTCGCGCTCACAGTCGGCGCACTGTCGAGCACGACCGTATAAGTCCCCTCCCCTCCCTCGGCGACCTCCACGGCGGCCTCAGAGACGGTCACCCCGGCCATGTTGCTGTCGGTGACCGTCACCGTGACCGGGTCCGCGCTGGTCACCGTTCCATAGCCGCTGACCGTATGCGCCAGGGTCCGCGTGCCGCCCACTACATCGGCATCCGGGTCGGCCGTCACGGTGACGGTTTGGGCAGTAGCCCAGGTGGTCGAATCAAAACTGAGGAAAGCCGGGGAAACCGTGATCGGCGGTGCCGTGCCGCTGTCCGCAGCGATCGTGACCTCCACGGTCCCGACCGGATCGCTGGCGAGCATGACCGTGTAGTTCCCTGCCGCCCCCTCAATGACCGTCAGCTCGGTCGCCGAGAGGATCACCCCGGCCGTGTCGTCGTCGTTGATCGTGATCACGGCGGAGGCGGCGCTGAAGTCGACGAAATCGATCGTATTCGCTGGGCTTATCATCAATTGACCCGCTCCATCGACCAGACCAGCGGTGAACTGCTCTGTATCCTCGGCAACGTCGTCATCGAGGATCGGCACCGTGAACGTCTTCGTCTCGTTCTCCGTCCCCTCAAAAGTCAGCGTCGTGGTGGTCGCGGTGTAGTCGCTCCCTGCCGTCGCATCATCGGACAAGGCTACAAATCCCGTGGTCGAGACCGTGACTTCGAAGCCATTCGGGATCGCCTTGTCCAGCATCAACGTCAGCGTCGCCATGCGGTCGCCTTCAGCCACAGTCAATTGTGGGGGGTTGAAGGTGAACGTCGCTCTGTCATCGACCGTCACCATAACCGGCGCCGCGCTGGTCACTTCCCCATAGCCGCTGACCGTATGCAACAGGGTCCGCGTGCCGCCAAGCACATCGTTATCCTCTGTGGCCGTCACGGTGACGGTTTGAGTATCGGCCCAATTGTCCGAACGAAAAGTGAGAGAAGCCGGGGAAAACGTGATCGGCGGTGCCGTGCCGCTGTCCGCAGCGATCGTGACCTCCACGGTCCCGGCCGGCTCGGTGTCGAGCACGACCGTGTAGCTTCCCTCCGCCCCCTCCGTGACCTCCAGGTCGGTCTCGGAGATGGTTACCCCGGCCATGTTGTTGTCGATGACCGTCACCGTGACCGGGTCCGCGCTGGTCACCGTTCCATAGCCGCTGACCGTATGCGCCAGGGTCCGCGTGCCGCCAACCGCGTCAGCATCCTCGATGACCGTCACGGTGACGGTTCGGGCCATAGTCCAGTTGCTCGAATCAAAACTGAGGGAAGCCGGGGAAAACGTGATCGGCGGTGCCGTATCGCTGTCCGCAGCGATCGTGACCTCCACGGTCCCGGCCGGTTCGGTGGCAAGCACGACCGTGTAGCTTCCCTCCGCCCCCCCTTCCGTGACCTCCAGGGTGGTGGCCGAGAGGGTCACGCCGGCCATGTTGTTGTCGGTGACCGTCACCGTGACCGAGTCAACGGTTACGGTCCCATAGCCACTGACCGTATGCGACAGGGTCCGCGCGCCGCCAGCCGTGTCAGCATCCTCGATGGCCGTCACGGTGACGGTTTGGGCCGTATTCCAGTTGCCCGAATTAAAACTCAGGGAAGGCGGGGAAAACGTGATCGGCGGTGCCGTGCCGCTGTCCGCAGTGATCGTGACCTCCACTGGCCCGGCCGGATCGCTGTCGAGCACGACCGTGTAGCTCCCCTCCGCCCCCTCCGTGACCGCCAGGGTGGTCGCCGAGACGGTCACGCCGTCCGTGTCGTTGTCGGTGATCGTCAGTGTCGCCGACGTAACGGCATGCCCACCCGCCGCCGGGGCGGTGACCGTCACGATCTCGTCGGGATCGGAGACCATATCATCCGCCACTGTAAGGTCGAAGCTGCCCGTGCCGCTATTGCTGTTCCCCCGAATGATGACCGAAATGGGAGTGCTGATCGTAGTGAAATCCGTTCCCTCGGTGGCTCCATTTGTGCCGCCGCCGTCCACCGAGACCATCACAGTGGTCGATGCCGTCTGCGTCGCACCGGTGGGCACAAACGCCGCCGTGATCGTGACGGGCGTGGGGTTGGTGTCGCTACCTTCGGTCACATGGGTCGGGTCGACAGACAACACGATCCCCGTCGGTGTCACCTCGTCATTGTCGCCGATCACCACCCTCGCGGGCGTTACGGGATAAAGCACGGCATCCCCGGTGAGGGTGAAGAACTCGTCCCCCTCTGCGTTCATATCGTCCGTTATATCCAGCGGGAACTCACCCGTGGCGGTTCTTTGGCCCGACGAGTAGAATTGAGTGATAATCCTGCGGAAACTGAACCTACCCGAACGCTCATAATCCGAGCCATACTCCGCCGAGTCCGATGCATCGTCACCTATCCTGAAGCGAACGCTAAGACCATCAGGACCTAATAATGGTACTTCGCTCCAGGTCCCCTGCCAGTGAATGGTCACCGTGCCGGCACCTTCGTTCACGCTGGTTGGAGTGACGGTGATCAGCAGCGTCGGCGTCGACGTCTGCGCCAGGGACTCGCCGGATGCCGACAGCAGCAACCCGGCAAGCACTCCCGCACACCCGATGCGACACCTTCGCCAGAGCCGGAATTTCCGATTGCAGAACCGACCCGCAGAGCCGCCATCGGCCCCGGCTTCCCCGGAACGGGATGGTCGAGAAGAGGTCATCATGCAATGGCGGACATGCCCATCCTTTTTGTTAGCATCCTATCCCCCACCCCCCGCATTTCAAGAACGTACACATCCTCCCGGTATCGGGCGGGCCCTCCCGGGTCGGAGGAGGCCGGGCGCACCCAAGCCCCGAAAGGCCCCCGCCCTCTGTTTCCAAAACGGATCGCTGGCGGTGCTCGGGCCCGGAAAGACCCCCGCGATGCCGGAGGCCGGCCCGCACCCCCTCCCCGAGCCCGACCGGTTTGCCCGGTTGCCGCCGGGGTGCGGTAGACTCCCCGGCCTTCCGGATTCCGCCCATGCCGCCTCGCTCCCATCCCCGCAGATACTGGCTCTACGGCATGCATGCCGTCCGGGAAGCCCTCGCCAATCCGGCCCGGGAGATCCACCGCCTGCTGCTGACCCCCGCCCGCCGCGACCTGGCCCCCCGAGGCATCCGGGCCGAGATCGTCGAGACCCCGCAGATCCGCCGCCTGCTCGAGCCCGAAGCCACCCACCAGGGAGCCGCGGCGGAGGTGTCCCCGCTCGAGGCGGAGACCGGGGAGATCCTTGACCGGTTTCTGGCCGGCGGCGGCGGCAGCACCGTCCTCCTGCTCGACCAGGTCTCCGACCCGCGCAATGTCGGGGCCGTGCTCCGCTCGGCCTGGGCGTTCGGAATTTCCGCCGTGCTGGTGCCCGGCCACGGCGCACCCGCGGAATCCGGTGCTCTCGCCAAGGCCGCCTCCGGGGGGCTCGAACATGTGCCCTATCTGCGCATCGGCAATCTCGCCGAGACCCTGGCACGCCTGGGCAAGGAGGGCGTCCTCGTCATCGGCCTCGACCCGGAGACGCCGCACGAACTTTCCGATCTGCTCGATACGGAGCGGGACGCGCCGGTGGCCATTGTACTTGGCGCCGAAGGAACGGGATTGCGGCGGCTGACACGGGAACGCTGCCGGGGGCTGGCGCGCATCCCGACGGCCCGGAACGCTCCGAGTCTCAATGTCTCGAACGCCGCCGCCGTCGCCCTCTATGCCGTGCACACCGCCCGCCGGAATCGGACGGCGACTTGACGCGGGGAAGCCACCGCCCAATCTGTGGCAGGAATCCAGGACAGGAGGGACCCATGGGACAATTCACACGCCGCGAATTCGGCGTGGCGGCAGGTGCTGCCGCCCTCGCCATCACCGCCGCCCCCGCCAGGGCCGGCCAGCCCCCGATCTTCACCCGACAGGGCCTTGCGCTGGGCGGCACCGATCCGGTCGCCTATTTCGAGCAGGGCGAGGCGGTGGCGGGCAACAGCCAACATACGCTGGAATGGAACGGCGCGACCTGGCATTTCGCCTCGGCCGAAAACCGGGACGCCTTCGCCGCCGATCCGGAGACCTACGCCCCCCAATATGGCGGCTACTGTGCCTATGCTGTCTCCAAGGGCCACACGGCACCCACGATTCCCGAAGCCTGGGATATCGTCGACGGCAAACTGTATCTGAACTACAACCTCCCGACGCAGAGCCTCTGGCAGCAATCCAGGCCCGACAACATCACCCAGGCCAACGGTCACTGGCCGGAAGTTCTGAATTGAGAACGCCCCGGTGAACCTGACAGCCAGGGATGCCGGAACGGAGCGGCGCAATGCCGACATCCCGGAGGTGCTGCGAACCACCCGCCTGATCGCCGCGGTCGGTGCCTCGCCCAAACCCAACCGGCCGAGCTACTACGTGCTGGGCTACCTGCAGAGCAAAGGGTTTTCGGTCATCCCGGTCAATCCGGCCGCGGCCGGGCAATCGCTCTTCGGGGAGGAGATCGTCGCCTGCCTCGCCGACATCCCGGCCGACCGGGGGCCGGTCGACATGGTCGATATCTTCCGCACGCCGGATGCGGCACCGGGCGTCGTCCGGGAAGCTGTCGAATGCCTGGGGGGCCGAGGCCTCCGCACAATCTGGATGCAGCTCGGGGTGATCAGCGAGGAGGCCGCCCGCATCGCCGAGGAGGCAGGGCTGCAGGTGGTGATGGACCGCTGCCCGAAAATCGAATACGCACGCCATTTCGGGGAACTCGGCTGGAGCGGGATCAATACCGGTATTCTTTCCGCACGACTTCGATAGCGCCCGCACGCAAAACCAGCAGAGAAGCATCCTTCCATGAATGACGACCCCCCCGCCTATGGTTTCGAGACCCTGCAGCTCCATGCCGGGGCCCGGCCGGACCCGACCACCGGAGCCCGGCAGACCCCGGTGTTCCAGAACATCGCCTATGTCTTCCGGGATGCCGAGCACGCGGCCGCGCTCTTCAACCTGCAGGAATACGGCTTCATCTACAGCCGCCTCGCCAATCCCACGGTCGCGGTCCTCGAGGAGCGGCTGGCGGCCCTTGAGGGGGGCATCGGGGCGACCGCCTGCGCCTCCGGCCACAGCGCGCAGCTGCTGGCCCTGTTTCCGCTGCTTGCACCGGGACGGAATTTCATCGCCTCCACCCGCCTGTATGGAGGGTCGCTGACCCAGTTCGGGCACAGTTTCCGCAAATTCGGATGGGAGGCCCGGTTTGTCGATTTCGACGACCTCGACGCCCTGCGGGCGGCCATCGACGACAACACGCAGGCCCTGTTCTCGGAGAGTCTCTGCAATCCCGGCGGCGCGGTCACGGACATGGCCGGGGTTGCCGCCGAAGCCGCCCGGGCCGGGGTGCCGTATATTGTCGACAACACCCTGGCCAGCCCGTTTCTCTGCCGCCCCTTCGAGCACGGCGCCGATCTGATCGTACATTCGACCACCAAATATCTCTCCGGCAACGGGACCTCCCTCGGCGGCGTGGTGATCGACGGGGGCCGGTTCGACTGGTCGGCCTCCGACCGCTTCCCGTCCCTGTCCGAACCCGAAGCCGCCTATCACGGGCTCGACTTCCACGAGACCTTCGGCAATCTCGCCTATACGGTCCACGGCCATGCGGTGGGCCTGCGCGATCTGGGCATGACCCTGGCCCCCTGGAACGCCTTCCTGACGCTGCTCGGAACCGAAACGCTCAGTCTGCGGATGGAGCGGTGCAGCCGGAACGCCCGCGTGGTGGCCGGCTGGCTCGAGCAGCACCCCGCCATCGCCTATGTGAGCTATGCCGGTCTCGAAACCTCCCCGTATCACGCCCGCGTCATCCGCTATCTGCGCGACGGCATGGCCGGGTCGGTGTTCACCTTCGGCCTCAAGGACGGCTATGAGGCCTGCATCCGGCTGGTGGATTCGGTCAACCTGTTCTCGCATGTTGCCAATCTCGGAGATGCCCGTTCGCTGATCATCCACGCCGCCTCGACCACCCACCGCCAGCTGACCGACGAGCAGCGCGTAGCGGCGGGGGCCGGGCCGGAAGTGGTGCGGCTCTCCATCGGGCTGGAATCCGCGGATGACCTGATCGCGGATCTCGACCAGGCGATCGCCAAGGCCGGCCGGTGACGGAAAGCCCCCCCACGCAGGAGCCCGCGGTCATGGTCCGGGGCCTGTCAAAGACCTACCGCACGAAGCGTGGTGATATCCCCGCACTCATGGATATCGACCTCTCGATTCCGGTGGGATCGATTTTTGGCCTGCTCGGCCCGAATGGCGCCGGCAAATCGACCTTTATCAACGTGCTCGCCGGGATGGTGATCAAGACGACCGGCACAGTGCGGATCTGGGGCTTCGACCAGGACGCCAACCCGCGGATGTCCCGGGCCTCGATCGGCGTCGTGCCCCAGGAACTGAACATCGATCCGTTCTTCACCCCCTACGAAACCCTCGATACCCAGGCCGGGCTCTACGCCGTGCCGCGCAGCCGGCGACGGACCCGGGAAATCCTCGAGACGGTGGGGCTCACCGACCGCGCGCATTCCTATGCCCGCTCGCTTTCCGGCGGCATGATGCGGCGGCTTCTGATCGGCAAGGCCATGGTGCACACGCCGCCGATACTGGTGCTCGACGAGCCGACCGCCGGGGTCGATGTCGCGCTCCGCCACCAGCTCTGGCGTACCGTGCGCGAGCTCAATGAGGCGGGAACGACGGTGATCCTGACCACGCATTACATCGAGGAGGCCGAGCAGATGTGCGACACCGTCGCGATCCTCGACCGGGGGGGCATTGTCGCCTGCGAGAAGAAGGAAACGCTGCTGCTGCGGATTGACTACAAGACCCTGATCGTGACCCCCGAATCCCCCGTCACCTCGGTGCCCGAATCCATCACCCGGATCGATACGGCCACCGCATCCCTGCGCGAGGATGGCGCGCTTGAAGTGTCCTACTCCCGCTCGCAGGTGGCCGTCGCGCGCATTTTCGCCGCCCTGGCCGAAGCCGGCATCCAGATCCGGGATCTCTCGATCGACGAACCGCATCTGGAGGAGGTGTTCCTGTCGCTGACGGCACGAAACCATGGCGCAGCCGATCTGCCGGAGATTGCCGAAACCGCCCCATTGAGGGCATAAAGACCCGCACGCACCCGTCACCCCGCTGGACCGAGCACCGCCCTCCGACGGCGGGGGTCAGAGGTTCGAATCCTCTCAGCTACGCCACGCCGGGCGCAGAATGGACGGCACATCGAGACCGCAGACCCGCGTCGCCGTCATCGGTGCCGGCCAGGTGGGGCTTTCGCTTTGTATGCAACTGCGTGTCGGCGGTCCTGACGGACCGCTGATCCGGGTTGGCAGCGAGCCGCTGGCACCCTGTCAGCGCCCGCCCCTTTCCAATGCCCATCCCGCCGGAGACCTCGCACAAAACCGACTGTTCCTGAAACCGGACAGTTTCCACGCCAAGGCCGGAATCGATCTCCGGCTCGGGACCGCCGCGACCACCATCGACCGGAACACCCGCCGGGTCCGTCCCGCCCGCGGCGAGGAACTCGACCACGACCTCCCGGCCCTCCCCACCGGAGCCCGGGCCCGCCCCCTGCCGGGCACGCTCCTCCTGCGCAGGCTGGCCGATGTCGACCGGATCGCGGGCCGGCTTGCAGCCTCCTCGCGGCTGCGGGGGGTTGGCGGCGGCTATCCTGGACTGGAGATCGCCGCGACCGCCCGCAAACCGGGCCTTGAGGTGACCGGGGTCGAGGTGGCCCCGCGCCGACGGCGGGTGGAGGGGAATGGATTCGAAGCCATACGGGGTTTCTCCACCAGATTTACAGTCTGGTGTGTTTGACCACTCCGCCGCTCCTCCATGCGGCCCCGGAGATTCAGGGGCAGGTGGCCCTGGCTGTCAACCCGACCACACGCCAGCAGAACCTCCGGCACTCCGCAGAAACGGCCAGATTGGAGGGTTTACACCGACCCCCACGGGAGGCAGAGCAGCCCCCTACCAAGACACCCGGACAGAAAGATCGATCCCGTGTTCCGGAGCCTCATCCGCCGTCTCCTTGCGGTCTCCCCCAAGATCGATGTGGATGGCCGGACCGATCTCAAGCCGGCTGCCCAGACGGTAGACCCGCGCTCCATCCTCGGACAGTTCGAGATTGCCATAGGGGGTGAGCAGGCCGCGCCCGGACAGTGCCGCCCGACCCCAGTCAAGCCCCATGGCGAGCCGGGCTCCCGGTGCATCGTCACTTTCCAACTCCAGCTCCGTGACCGGATGCTCCCAGAGCTGCCCGCTGTCACTTTCCGCCCCATAGGACGGCTGCAGCCGGAGCGACAGCCCGCGCCCTTCCGAAGAGCCGGGTATGTCGTAGCGGATCAGGCCCCCCACGCCCCATTCCTTGAGATCGCTCTGATGTGCCAGCAGCACGTGGCCGTTGGCTCTCAGGGTCACGCCCCTGGCCGGCACCGACCAGCCCAATTCGCCGTCCAGCTCGGCCCCCAGACCGGTATCGCCATCACCGCCGTCATGGCGGATGCCGAGTGCCGCGGACCGCGTAAATTGCTTCCCAGCCTCCTGCACCGTCACATCCTGCACCTCCAGGGCCAGGCGCAGACGTTGGATGTTTGCCGTCACGGCTTCCAGATCGCCGACGGCCTTGGTCTCCAGTTGCGCCGTCGCGGCCTCCCCCTTGACGATCAGCGACACCTCATCGTCCACGGAGACATCCATGCTGCCGCCCACGGCCGCCATCGCCATGGTGATATCTCTTTTCGCACCATTATCCGAGGCCACCTCGACGTGGCCCTTGCCGTAAGCGATGGTCGCCCACAGACCCGCACCGTCCCCCGAGTTCCAGCCGAGATATGGGCTGATGGCCGTCAGCTGGGAATCCGTCTTGAGCGATTCCTCCTCGTCAAACTCAAAACTGCCTTCGGACCGGTTTGCGGCCACCCCGACCAGAACATTCTCGGAAACGCGCATGTCCACACCCGCATGGACGCTGAACAGATCGCCCTCCCATGCACCCGATTCGGCATCCCGGCTTGACACGTTTTCATAGCCGCCCGAAGCCCAAATCCCGACCGCTCCGCCAGGATCCGCCTGCCCGCCACCTGATCCAGCCTCCTCATCCGTGCCCTCAAGATTGAGATCGAAGGACGAATTCTTCAGGATCTCCCGCCAGGACAGGTCGCCATCGTTCAGCTTCTGCTCGTTGGCCGCCAGCGCAGGGGCCAGGGATTGATGACCGGCAAAACTGACCAGGACGTTTGCCGTGCCGGCCACCGCCCGCCCGACTCGGTCCGCCACCGCGTCGATCACACTGGTCACGGACAACCGTGCCAGCTCCGGCACGACTTCCATCACAACCGCTGTGCTGTCCACCTCAAGGATCGTCAGCGGCGCGGAAGTGACGGTAAACCCGGTGGCAGTGGGAGTAGCGGAGACCGTCAGGGTCTCATTGCCTTCGGACTCCTCATCCTCCGTCACCGTCAGATCGAAACTGCCCGCGCTGCTGCTCTCGCCCACCGCGATGGTGAGGGTGAAATCAGAGACCGCGGTGAAATCCGCCTCGTCCGCCTCGCCGCCCGCCACCGAGACCGTCACTTCGGTCGGCACCGTCAGCGTGACACCGCCTGGATACGCCACCGAGACCGCAATGGTCGTGGTGCCGCTGTCTTCCTGCACCCGGTCCGGAGCGAGAGTCAGGATGACCGTGGTCGGGTTCACCTCGTCGTCGCTGATCGTGACCGTTGCGGTGGAGGAGGTGATATCGATCGTACCCGGGAAGGTGTCCGGCGCGGTCAGCGAGACCGTGAAGGTTTCATCCCCCTCGACAAGGTTATCGCCGGTGATCGCCACCGGGAATGTTTCTATCTCGCCTGCCGTCCCGGCGAACGTCAGAATCACGGTGGGCGTGGTGTAGTCCTCCCCGGCTGTCGCCGTACCATCCGTGGTCGCGACCGTGACCGTAAGGCCCCCCACGACCTCGTTGTCCAGTGTCGCCGTGACCGTCACCGCGCCGGCGCTCTCCCCCACCGTTGCGGCCGTCAGGGTGACCGACGCCGGAGGTATTTCGTCGTCGTCGATCGTCACCGTGACATTCGCCGCGCTGACCACCGTCCCATAGCCGCTGACCGTATGCGTCAGGGTCCGCGTGCCGCCAACCGCATCATCATCCTGGTCGGCCGTCACCGTGACGGCTTGGGCAGTAGACCAGGTGGTCGAATCAAAACTGAGGGAAAGCGGGGTAACCGTGATCGGTGCCGTCGCGCCGCTGCCCAGAGTAACCGCGACCGTCACGGCCCCGGTCGGCTCGGTGTCGAGCACCACCGTATAGGTCTGCTCCCCTCCCTCGGTGACCGCCAGGGTGGTCGGGGTGATGGTCACCCCGGGCGTGTCGTCGTCGGTGACCGTCACCACAACATCCGCCGCGCTGGCCACCGTCCCATAGCCGCTGACCGCATGCGTCAGGGTCCGCGTACCGCCAAGCACACCATCATCCTGGTCGGCCGTCACGGTGACGGCTTGGGCAGTAGACCAGGTGGTCGAATTAAAACTGAGGGAAAGCGGGGTAACCGTGATCGGTGCCGTCGCGCCGCTACTCAGAGTCACCGCGACCGTCACGGCCCCGGCCGGCGCGGTGTCGAGCACCACCGTATAGGTCTGCTCCCCTCCCTCGGTGACCGCCAGGGTGGTCGGGGTGATGGTCACCCCGGCCGTGTCGTCGTCGCTGACCGTCACCGTGACATCCGCCGCGCTGGTCACCGTCGGATAGTTGGTGACCGTATGCGTCAGGGTCCGCGTGCCGTCAAGCGCATCACCATCCTGGTCGGCCGCCACCGTGACGGTTTGGGCAGTAGACCAGGTGGTCGAATTAAAACTGAGGGAAAGCGGGGTAACCGTGATCGGTGCCGTCGCGCCGCTGCCCAGAGTAACCGCGACCGTCACGGTCCCGGCCGGCGCGGTGTCGAGCACCACCGTATAGGTCTGCTCCCCTCCCTCGGTGACCGCCCGGGTGGTCGGGGTGATGGTCACCCCCGCCGTGTCGTTGTCGCTGACCGTCACCGTGACATCCGCCGCGCTGGTCACCGTCGGATAGTTGGTGACCGTATGCGTCAGGGTCCGCGTGCCACCAAGCGCATCATCATCCTCTGTGGCCGTCACCGTGACGGTTTGGGCAGTAGACCAGGTGGTCGAATTAAAACTGAGGGAAAGCGGGGTAACCGTGATCGGTGCCGTCGCGCCGCTGCCCAGAGTCACCGCGACCGTCACGGTCCCGGCCGGCGCGGTGTCGAGCTCCACCGTATAGGTCCGCTCCATTCCCTCGGTGACCGCCAGGGGGGTGGTCGGGGTGATGGTCACCCCCGCCGTGTCGTTGTCGCTGACCGTCACCGTGACATCCGCCGCGCTGGTCACCGTCGGATAGTTGGTGACCGTATGCGTCAGGGTCCGCGTGCCGTCAAGCGCATCATTATCCTCTGTAGCCGTCACCGTGACGGTTTGGGCAGTAGACCAGGTGGTCGAATTAAAACTGAGGGAAAGCGGGGTAACCGTGATCGGTGCCGTCGCGCCGCTGCCCAGAGTCACCGCGACCGTCACGGTCCCGGCCGGCGCGGTGTCGAGCTCCACCGTATAGGTCCGCTCCATTCCCTCGGTGACCGCCAGGGGGGTGGTCGGGGTGATGGTCACCCCCGCCGTGTCGTTGTCGCTGACCGTCACCGTGACATCCGCCGCGCTGGTCACCGTCGGATAGTTGGTGACCGTATGCGTCAGGGTCCGCGTGCCGTCAAGCGCATCATTATCCTCTGTAGCCGTCACCGTGACGGTTTGGGCAGTAGACCAGGTGCTTGAATCAAAACTGAGGGAAAGCGGGGTAACCGTGATCGGTGCCGTCGCGCCGCTACCCAGAGTCACCGCGACCGTCACGGTCCCGGCCGGCGCGGTGTCGAGCTCCACCGTATAGGTCTGCTCCATTCCCTCGGTGACCGCCAGGGGGGTGGGCGGGGTGATGGTCACCCCCGCCGTGTCGTTGTCGCTGACCGTCACCGTGACATCCGCCGCGCTGGTCACCGTCCCATAGCCGCTGACCGCATGCGTCAGGGTCCGCGTGCCGTCAAGCGCATCATCATCCTCTGTGGCCGTCACCGTGACGGTTAGGGCAGTAGACCAGGTGGTCGGAGAAAAACTGAGGGAAAGCGGGGTAACCGTGATCGGTGCCGTCGCGCCGCTGCCCAGAGTCACCGCGACCATCACTGTCCCGGCCGGCTCGCTGGCGAGCACAACCGTGTAGCTCCCATTCGCCCCTTCCATGACCCCCAGGGTGGTGGTCGAGAGGGTCACCCCGGCCGTTTCGTTGTCGGTGACCGTCACCGTGACATCCGCCGCGCTGATCACCGCCCCATAGCCGCTGACCGCATGCGTCAGGGTCCGCGTGCCGTCAAGCGCATCATCATCCTCTGTGGCCGTCACCGTGACGGTTTGGGCAGTAGACCAGGTGGTCGGAGAAAAACTGAGGGAAGCCGGGGAAAACGTGATCGGCGGTGCCGGGCCGCTGTCCGCAGAGATCGAGACCACCACGGTCCCGGTCGGCTCACTGGCGAGCACAACCGTGTAGCTCCCATCCGCCCCTTCCATGACCCCCAGGGTGGTGGTCGAGAGGGTCACCCCGGCCGTTTCGTTGTCGGTGACCGTCACCGTGACATCCGCCGCGGTGGCCACGTCCCCATAGCCGGTGACCGTATGCGACAGGGTCCGCGTGCCGCTAAACGCATCGTCATCCTCGGCAGAACTCACGGTGACGGTTTGGGCAGTAGCCCAGGTGGTCGAATTAAAACTGAGGGACATCGGGGAAAATGTGATCGGCGGTGCCGGGCCGCTGTCCGCAGAAATCGAGACCACCACGGTACCGGCCGGCTCGCTGGCGAGCGCGACCGTGTAGCTCCCATCCGCCCCCTCCGTGATCCCTAGGGTGGTCGTCGAGAGGATCACCCCCGCCGTGTCGTTGTCGCTGACCGTCACCGTGACATCCGCCGCGCTGGTCACCGTCGGATAGTTGGTGACCGTATGCGTCAGGGTCCGCGTGCCGTCAAGCGCATCATTATCCTCTGTAGCCGTCACCGTGACGGTTTGGGCAGTAGACCAGGTGCTTGAATCAAAACTGAGGGAAAGCGGGGTAACCGTGATCGGTGCCGTCGCGCCGCTGCCCAGAGTCACCGCGACCGTCACGGTCCCGGCCGGCGCGGTGTCGAGCTCCACCGTATAGGTCCGCTCCATTCCCTCGGTGACCGCCAGGGGGGTGGTCGGGGTGATGGTCACCCCCGCCGTGTCGTTGTCGCTGACCGTCACCGTGACATCCGCCGCGCTGGTCACCGTCGGATAGTTGGTGACCGTATGCGTCAGGGTCCGCGTGCCGTCAAGCGCATCATTATCCTCTGTAGCCGTCACCGTGACGGTTTGGGCAGTAGACCAGGTGCTTGAATCAAAACTGAGGGAAAGCGGGGTAACCGTGATCGGTGCCGTCGCGCCGCTACCCAGAGTCACCACGACCGTCACGGTCCCGGCCGGCGCGGTGTCGAGCTCCACCGTATAGGTCTGCTCCATTCCCTCGGTGACCGCCAGGGGGGTGGTCGGGGTGATGGTCACCCCCGCCGTGTCGTTGTCGCTGACCGTCACCGTGACATCCGCCGCGCTGGTCACCGTCGGATAGTTGGTGACCGTATGCGTCAGGGTCCGCGTGCCGTCAAGCGCATCATTATCCTCTGTAGCCGTCACCGTGACGGTTTGGGCAGTAGACCAGGTGCTTGAATCAAAACTGAGGGAAAGCGGGGTAACCGTGATCGGTGCCGTCGCGCCGCTGCCCAGAGTCACCGCGACCGTCACGGTCCCGGCCGGCGCGGTGTCGAGCTCCACCGTATAGGTCCGCTCCATTCCCTCGGTGACCGCCAGGGGGGTGGTCGGGGTGATGGTCACCCCCGCCGTGTCGTTGTCGCTGACCGTCACCGTGACATCCGCCGCGCTGGTCACCGTCGGATAGTTGGTGACCGTATGCGTCAGGGTCCGCGTGCCGTCAAGCGCATCATTATCCTCTGTAGCCGTCACCGTGACGGTTTGGGCAGTAGACCAGGTGCTTGAATCAAAACTGAGGGAAAGCGGGGTAACCGTGATCGGTGCCGTCGCGCCGCTACCCAGAGTCACCGCGACCGTCACGGCCCCGGCCGGCACGGTGTCGAGCACCACCGTATAGGTCTGCTCCATTCCCTCGGTGACCGCCAGGGGGGTGGGCGGGGTGATGGTCACCCCCGCCGTGTCGTTGTCGCTGACCGTCACCGTGACATCCGCCGCGCTGGTCACCGTCGGATAGTTGGTGACCGTATGCGTCAGGGTCCGCGTGCCACCAAGCGCATCATCATCCTCTGTGGCCGTCACCGTGACGGTTTGGGCAGTAGACCAGGTGGTCGAATTAAAACTGAGGGAAAGCGGGGTAACCGTGATCGGTGCCGTCGCGCCGCTGCCCAGAGTCACCGCGACCGTCACGGTCCCGGCCGGCGCGGTGTCGAGCTCCACCGTATAGGTCCGCTCCATTCCCTCGGTGACCGCCAGGGGGGTGGTCGGGGTGATGGTCACCCCCGCCGTGTCGTTGTCGCTGACCGTCACCGTGACATCCGCCGCGCTGGTCACCGTCGGATAGTTGGTGACCGTATGCGTCAGGGTCCGCGTGCCGTCAAGCGCATCATTATCCTCTGTAGCCGTCACCGTGACGGTTTGGGCAGTAGACCAGGTGCTTGAATCAAAACTGAGGGAAAGCGGGGTAACCGTGATCGGTGCCGTCGCGCCGCTACCCAGAGTCACCGCGACCGTCACGGTCCCGGCCGGCGCGGTGTCGAGCTCCACCGTATAGGTCCGCTCCATTCCCTCGGTGACCGCCAGGGGGGTGGTCGGGGTGATGGTCACCCCCGCCGTGTCGTTGTCGCTGACCGTCACCGTGACATCCGCCGCGCTGGTCACCGTCGGATAGTTGGTGACCGTATGCGTCAGGGTCCGCGTGCCGTCAAGCGCATCATTATCCTCTGTAGCCGTCACCGTGACGGTTTGGGCAGTAGACCAGGTGCTTGAATCAAAACTGAGGGAAAGCGGGGTAACCGTGATCGGTGCCGTCGCGCCGCTGCCCAGAGTCACCGCGACCGTCACGGCCCCGGCCGGCGCGGTGTCGAGCTCCACCGTATAGGTCTGCTCCATTCCCTCGGTGACCGCCAGGGGGGTGGGCGCGGTGATGGTCACCCCCGCCGTGTCGTTGTCGCTGACCGTCACCGTGACATCCGCCGCGGTGGCCACCGTCCCATAGCCGCTGACCGCATGCGTCAGGGTCCGCGTGCCACCAAGCGCATCGTCATCCTCTGTGGCCGTCACCGTGACGGTTTGGGCAGTAGACCAGGTGGTCGAATCAAAACTGAGGGAAAGCGGGGTAACCGTGATCGGTGGTGCCGTGCCGCTGTCCAGAGTCACCATGACCGTCACGGCCCCGGCCGGCACGGTGTTGAGCTCCACCGTATAGGTCTGCTCCATTCCCTCGGTGACCGCCAGGGGGGTGGGCGCGGTGATGGTCACCCCCGCCGTGTCGTTGTCGCTGACCGTCACCGTGACATCCGCCGCGCTGGTCACCGTCGGATAGTTGGTGACCGTATGCGTCAGGGTCCGCGTGCCACCAAGCGCATCATCATCCTCTGTGGCCGTCACCGTGACGGTTTGGGCAGTAGACCAGGTGGTCGAATTAAAACTGAGGGAAAGCGGGGTAACCGTGATCGGTGCCGTCGCGCCGCTGCCCAGAGTCACCGCGACCGTCACGGTCCCGGCCGGCGCGGTGTCGAGCTCCACCGTATAGGTCCGCTCCATTCCCTCGGTGACCGCCAGGGGGGTGGTCGGGGTGATGGTCACCCCCGCCGTGTCGTTGTCGCTGACCGTCACCGTGACATCCGCCGCGCTGGTCACCGTCGGATAGTTGGTGACCGTATGCGTCAGGGTCCGCGTGCCGTCAAGCGCATCATTATCCTCTGTAGCCGTCACCGTGACGGTTTGGGCAGTAGACCAGGTGCTTGAATCAAAACTGAGGGAAAGCGGGGTAACCGTGATCGGTGCCGTCGCGCCGCTGCCCAGAGTCACCGCGACCGTCACGGTCCCGGCCGGCGCGGTGTCGAGCTCCACCGTATAGGTCCGCTCCATTCCCTCGGTGACCGCCAGGGGGGTGGTCGGGGTGATGGTCACCCCCGCCGTGTCGTTGTCGCTGACCGTCACCGTGACATCCGCCGCGCTGGTCACCGTCGGATAGTTGGTGACCGTATGCGTCAGGGTCCGCGTGCCGTCAAGCGCATCATTATCCTCTGTAGCCGTCACCGTGACGGTTTGGGCAGTAGACCAGGTGCTTGAATCAAAACTGAGGGAAAGCGGGGTAACCGTGATCGGTGCCGTCGCGCCGCTGCCCAGAGTCACCGCGACCGTCACGGCCCCGGCCGGCGCGGTGTCGAGCTCCACCGTATAGGTCTGCTCCATTCCCTCGGTGACCGCCAGGGGGGTGGGCGGGACGATGGTCACCCCCGCCGTGTCGTTGTCGGTGACCGTCACCGTGACATCCGCCGCGCTGATCACCGCCCCATAGCCGCTGACCGCATGCGTCAGGGTCCGCGTGCCACCAAGCGCATCGTCATCCTCTGTGGCCGTCACCGTGACGGTTTGGGCAGTAGACCAGGTGGTCGAATCAAAACTGAGGGAAAGCGGGGTAACCGTGATCGGTGGTGCCGTGCCGCTGTCCAGAGTCACCATGACCGTCACGGCCCCGGCCGGCACGGTGTTGAGCTCCACCGTATAGGTCTGCTCCATTCCCTCGGTGACCGCCAGGGGGGTGGGCGCGGTGATGGTCACCCCCGCCGTGTCGTTGTCGCTGACCGTCACCGTGACATCCGCCGCGCTGGTCACCGTCGGATAGTTGGTGACCGTATGCGTCAGGGTCCGCGTGCCACCAAGCGCATCATCATCCTCTGTGGCCGTCACCGTGACGGTTTGGGCAGTAGACCAGGTGGTCGAATTAAAACTGAGGGAAAGCGGGGTAACCGTGATCGGTGCCGTCGCGCCGCTGCCCAGAGTCACCGCGACCGTCACGGTCCCGGCCGGCGCGGTGTCGAGCTCCACCGTATAGGTCCGCTCCATTCCCTCGGTGACCGCCAGGGGGGTGGTCGGGGTGATGGTCACCCCCGCCGTGTCGTTGTCGCTGACCGTCACCGTGACATCCGCCGCGCTGGTCACCGTCGGATAGTTGGTGACCGTATGCGTCAGGGTCCGCGTGCCGTCAAGCGCATCATTATCCTCTGTAGCCGTCACCGTGACGGTTTGGGCAGTAGACCAGGTGCTTGAATCAAAACTGAGGGAAAGCGGGGTAACCGTGATCGGTGCCGTCGCGCCGCTGCCCAGAGTCACCGCGACCGTCACGGTCCCGGCCGGCGCGGTGTCGAGCTCCACCGTATAGGTCCGCTCCATTCCCTCGGTGACCGCCAGGGGGGTGGTCGGGGTGATGGTCACCCCCGCCGTGTCGTTGTCGCTGACCGTCACCGTGACATCCGCCGCGCTGGTCACCGTCGGATAGTTGGTGACCGTATGCGTCAGGGTCCGCGTGCCGTCAAGCGCATCATTATCCTCTGTAGCCGTCACCGTGACGGTTTGGGCAGTAGACCAGGTGCTTGAATCAAAACTGAGGGAAAGCGGGGTAACCGTGATCGGTGCCGTCGCGCCGCTGCCCAGAGTCACCGCGACCGTCACGGCCCCGGCCGGCGCGGTGTCGAGCTCCACCGTATAGGTCTGCTCCATTCCCTCGGTGACCGCCAGGGGGGTGGGCGGGACGATGGTCACCCCCGCCGTGTCGTTGTCGGTGACCGTCACCGTGACATCCGCCGCGCTGATCACCGCCCCATAGCCGCTGACCGCATGCGTCAGGGTCCGCGTGCCACCAAGCGCATCGTCATCCTCTGTGGCCGTCACCGTGACGGTTTGGGCAGTAGACCAGGTGGTCGAATCAAAACTGAGGGAAAGCGGGGTAACCGTGATCGGTGGTGCCGTGCCGCTGTCCAGAGTCACCATGACCGTCACGGCCCCGGCCGGCACGGTGTTGAGCACCACCGTATAGGTCTGCTCCATTCCCTCGGTGACCGCCAGGGGGGTGGGCGGGGTGATGGTCACCCCCGCCGTGTCGTTGTCGCTGACCGTCACCGTGACATCCGCCGCGCTGGTCACCGTCGGATAGTTGGTGACCGTATGCGTCAGGGTCCGCGTGCCGTCAAGCGCATCATTATCCTCTGTAGCCGTCACCGTGACGGTTTGGGCAGTAGACCAGGTGCTTGAATCAAAACTGAGGGAAAGCGGGGTAACCGTGATCGGTGCCGTCGCGCCGCTGCCCAGAGTCACCGCGACCGTCACGGTCCCGGCCGGCGCGGTGTCGAGCTCCACCGTATAGGTCCGCTCCATTCCCTCGGTGACCGCCAGGGGGGTGGTCGGGGTGATGGTCACCCCCGCCGTGTCGTTGTCGCTGACCGTCACCGTGACATCCGCCGCGCTGGTCACCGTCGGATAGTTGGTGACCGTATGCGTCAGGGTCCGCGTGCCGTCAAGCGCATCATTATCCTCTGTAGCCGTCACCGTGACGGTTTGGGCAGTAGACCAGGTGCTTGAATCAAAACTGAGGGAAAGCGGGGTAACCGTGATCGGTGCCGTCGCGCCGCTGCCCAGAGTCACCGCGACCGTCACGGTCCCGGCCGGCGCGGTGTCGAGCTCCACCGTATAGGTCCGCTCCATTCCCTCGGTGACCGCCAGGGGGGTGGTCGGGGTGATGGTCACCCCCGCCGTGTCGTTGTCGCTGACCGTCACCGTGACATCCGCCGCGCTGGTCACCGTCGGATAGTTGGTGACCGTATGCGTCAGGGTCCGCGTGCCGTCAAGCGCATCATTATCCTCTGTAGCCGTCACCGTGACGGTTTGGGCAGTAGACCAGGTGCTTGAATCAAAACTGAGGGAAAGCGGGGTAACCGTGATCGGTGCCGTCGCGCCGCTGCCCATAGTAACCGCGACCGTCACGACCCCGGCCGGCGCGGTGTCGAGCTTCACCGTATAGGTCTGCTCCCCTCCTTCTTCGGTGACCGTCAGGGTGGTCGGGGTGATGCTCACCCCAGCCGTGTCTTCGCCGGGCGACGTGTCGTCGTCGGTGATTGTGATGGTGGCGGCGGTGCCGCTGACTGTGAGACTAGGCGGACCGCCGCGGGCCGCTTTGGACAGCGAGACGGTGAACATTTCCTCATCCTCGACAACGGTGTCGTTGAGGATCGCCACCGGGAACGTCTCCATCTCCTCGGCATTCCCATCAAAAGTCAGCGTCATACCGCTGATCGCGGTGAAGTCGCCCGGTGATGTCGCCGTGCCGTCCGCGGTCGAGACCGTGACCTCGAAGCCCTCCTGGACCGCGTTGTTCACCATCGCCGTGATTATCACCATGCCGGCAGCTTCATCCACGGGCACGCTCGCGGGGACGAAGGTGACCACTGCGTTGTCATTGTCGGTGATTGTGATGGTGGCGAAGTTGGCGTTAGCAGTCAGCCCACGGCTCACACCGGACACCCCGACGCTGAACATCTCCGTGTCCTCGACAATGGCGTCGTCGGAGATCGCCACCGTGAACGTCTGTATAGAACTCCCATCGAAAATCAGTGTCGTGGGGGTCAGGGTGAAGTCGCCGGACGCAGCGGTCGCCGTGCCGTCCGTGGTCGAGACCGTGACCTCGACTCTACCCTGAACGTCAATCTCCAGTCTCGCCACGAGCTCGATCGTGTCGCCACCTGCACGTTCCGCCCCCTCCGCTCTATCGTCGAGGTCTTCCGCGCCCTCGTCGATCCCGATGCCGATAAGCAGCGTGTCATCATCGGTGATTGTGATGATGGCGGTGTCGTTGGCTGTGATCGCAGACAGGGTGGTGGACGGTCTGGACAGCGAGACGGTGAACCTTTCCTCATCCTCGACAACCCTGTCGGTGAGGATCGGCACCGTGAACGTCGCCGTCCGGCTCGCCGCCCCGGTCCCGCCGCTGAAATTCAGCGTCGGGGGGGTCGGGGTCGCGGTGTAGTCGCTCCCTGCTTTCGCCGTGCCGTCCGTGGTCGAGACCATGACCTCGAAGCTATCCTCGACCTCCCCGGTCAGCGTCGCCGTGATTGTCACCACGCCGGCGCCTTCTGCCACTGTCTCGGCATCCAGGGTGACCGCTGCAACGTCATCATCGGTGATTGTGATGGTGGCGGCGGTGTTGGCTGTGATCGCAGGCAGGGTGGCAGTCGGGCGGGACAGCGAGACGGTGAACGTCTCATCCCCCTCGACAACCATGTCGTCGATGATCTCCACCGGGAACGTCTCCGTCTCCCCGGGATCCCCGGCAAAAGCCAGCGTCATACCGCTGACCACGGTGAAGTCGCCCGGTTCTACCGCCGTGCCGTTCACGGTCGAGACCAGGACATCGAAGCCATCCTGGACCTCGTTGTTCAGCGTCGCCGTGATTGTCATCATGCCGCCGCCTTCTGGCACTGTCTTGGCACCCAAGGTGACCGCTGCAACGTCATCATCGGTGATTGTGATGGTGGCGATGGAATCGGTGTTGATCACCGTCGTAGTGCCCATCGGGGTGCCCAGCGAGACGGTGAACGTCTCATCCCCCTCGACAACGCTGTTGTCGGCGATCTCCACCATGAACGTCGCCGTCTCGGTCGCCGTCCCCGCGAACGACAGCGTCCTACTGCTGACCGCGGTGAAGTCGCTCGGTGATTCCGCAGTGCCGGCCGTGGTCGAGACCGTGACCGTGAAGTCGTCATTAATCGCGAGATCCAGCGTCGCCGTGATTGTCAACATGCCGCCGACGACACCTTCACCCACTGTCTCGGCACCCAGAGTGATCATCGGTTTATCATCATCAATGATCGTCAGCGTCACCGGCTCGATGGTGTAATCGGGCAACGTACGAGCAACCCTCCGAACCACCACGGTCTCATCCTCTTCCACATCACTGTCATCGATCACAGTAAAATCCAAGAAATGTTGTTGGGAGAAGCTACTATAAGCCTCAATGGTGAGCCGGATGGGGCCGAACCAAGAGTAGTCCGTTCCCGAAGTCGCCGAATTGGGGCCGACGGTGTCTTCTGCCACCTCGACCATAACTATGGTAGGTTCGGTCAGTGTTGCACTGCCCAGAAAACTTGCCGACACCCTGAAGGGGCTGCCGCCGCTCTCCTCGTTCACAGTCGGTGGAACGACATTCAGGAGGATCGTATCGGGGGCGACGTCGTCATCGGTGATCGTCAGCGTCACCGGATCGCTGGTGAAGCCGAGCGCCGTGCCCGTCACCATCAGGGTCTTATCCCCTTCCTCCACCGTGTTACCGAACACCTGCAGCAGGTTCAAAGCAACCGGGCCGGAGGTAGAGGCGCCGAGCGGGATGTTGATCATGGTGGAGCCCAAGGTGAAGTCCGTTCCCTCAATCGCCGTGCCGCCGGTCACCATGACGTTCACACTGGTCTCACCCAACACCGTGGCGCCGTCGGGCAAAAACGACGCCGTGACCATAACCGGGGGCGAGGGCGGGGTGGCCGTGAAGCTGTCGCCTTCGGGCACCGACGAAGGACTGAGCGGCGACAGCACGATACCCGTCGGGATCACGCTAACCGTGTCGTCGTCGGTGACCGTCACCTCAACCGAGTCAGCGGTTACGGTCCCATAACCGCTGACCGTATGCATCAGGGTCCGCGTGCCGCCAATCGCATCCTCATCCGCTGTGGCCGTCACGGTGACAGTTTGAGCCATGTTCCAGTCGGTCGAATCAAAAGCGAGGGTAAGGGAAGCCGGGTCAATCGTGATCGGTGCCGCCGTGCTGGTGCCCGGATCAATGGTGACCGTCACGTCCCCGTCCGGGTCGCTGCTGAGCTCGACCGTATAAGTCCCCGCCATCCCTTCCTCCGTGATCGCCAGGCTGGGCTCGGAGATCATCACCCCGGCCGTGTCGTCGTCGATGATCTGGATCTGGCCGGAACTGTTGCCGCCGAAGTTGACGAAAGGCAGCTCAGACTCGGGGGGCACTACCATCGCTACACCAAAGCCGAAAACCTCTAAATCCTCGGCAACGTCGTCGTCGAGGATCTCCACCATGAACGTCACCGTCTCGGTCTCCATCCCCACGAACTTGGTCGCCGTCCCCGCGAAAGTCAACGTCGCGGTGGTCGAGGTGTAGTCGCTCCCTTCCTCCGCAGTAAAAAAGGGAACGTCGGCAGATCCCGTGAGCGAGATCGTGACTTCGAAGCCAGTCGGGATCGCCCTGTCCAGCTCCGCCGTCAGCATCACATGGCCCATGCCTTCAGGTGCATCGATTATTCCTCCGCCCTTGATGATGAACTCCGCTATGTCATCATCGGTGACCGTCACCTCAACCGGGTCAGCGGTTACGGTCCTATAGCCGGAGCCAGTGACCGTATGCGACAGGGTCCGCAGGCCGCCAATCGCATCGGCATCCTCTGTGGCCGTCACGGTGAGGGTTTGAGCCATGTTCCAGTTGGCCGAAGTAAAAACAAGGGGAAGGGGCGGAAGGGGCGAGGTCGTCTCAACCGTGATCGGTGCCGTCGTGCCGGGGTCCATGGTGATCGCGACCGTCGCGCTCACGGCCGGCGCGCTGGAGAGCGTGACCGTATAAGTCTCCGTCGTTCCTCCCTCAGTGACCATCAGGGTGGTCGGGGTGATCATCACCCCGGGCGGGTCGGTGTCGGGCGTGTCGGTGTCGGTGTCGGTGGATTCGTCGGTGATCGTCAGCGTCACCGGAGCGCTGGTGAGGCCGAACACCGCCGCCGTGCCCGTCACCATCAGGGTCTCATTCCCCTCCGCCAGCGTGTCGCCGGTCACCACCAGGTCAAACGTATCCGTACCAGTGAAGCCACCCCTTGGAATGGTGACCGTGGCACCAGTGACCGTGGCGAAATCCGTTCCCCCAGCCGTCGCCGGATTGTCGCCACCGCCCACCACCGAGATCGGGATCACGAGATCCGTGAACGGCCTGCCGTCACCCCTCGGGATGTCTGCCGTCACCGTGATCGTGTTCGGGGTTGTGCCGGTATCCCCCTCGGACACCGAGACGGGGCTGGGAGTCAGGGTGAGCCCCGTCGGCACTCTGTCGTTATCGGTGATCGTCAGCGTCGCCGACATGACGTCAAGCGAACCCACCGAACCCGAGACCGTCAGGGTCTCATCCCCCTCCGCAAACCTGTCGCCGGTCTGCACCAGAGTAAACGTCGCCGAACCGTCGATGCTGTCCCTACCAATGGTGACCGGGAAATCAGTGACCATGGCAAAATCCTCTCCCTCGGTCGCCTCCGGATTGGCAGCACCGCCCGCCACCGAGACCATGACCACGGTATTCTCGGTCAGCGTGCTGCTGCCCTCCGGGAACTTCGCCGTCACCGTGATCGTGGTCGGCTCGGTGCGGCTCCCCTTTGCTTCGCGCACCGAGGGGGGATCGAGCGACAGGGTGATCGTAGCGGGGGCGGGGGCGGTGTCGTCATCGGCGATCGTCAGCGTCAGCGGCGGGATGGTGCCGAATCTGTCCGCCGCCGTACCAGAAACCGTCACGGTCTCGTCGGGGTCGACTATCATATCATCCGTCACCGTCAGGTCGAAGCTGCCCGTTCCGGTGCCGTCGCCCCCGTCCCCGCTCCCCGGGATGGTGATCGTGAAATCATCGACCGCGGTGAAGTCCGTTCCCTCAGTCGCCGTGCCGCCGTCCACCGAGACCATGACACTGGTATTGTCGGCCGGCAGGAAACCTGAAAGCGTCGCCGTCACCGCGACGGTCGTCGGGGCAGCACCTTCCGCCGGGCTGGTGGCCGGGGGGATAGACAGCACGATGTTGGCGTCGTCATCGGTGATCGTCAGCGTCGTCCCCGTAATGGGCAGATCCGAGCCACGACCCGAGACCGTCAGGGTCTCATCCTCCTCCACCACCGTGTCGCCGGTCAGCTCCAGGATAAACGTATCCGAAACGTCGCTGCTGCCGCTAAGAATGGTGAGCGTGAAAGCAGGGACCGCGGTGAAATCCGTTCCCTCAGTCGCCGGGTTGCTGCCGCCGCTCGCCACCGAGATTGTGAGCCGGGTCACGGCATCCAGGGCGGCACCGGCACTGCCTCCCGAGAGCATTGCCGTCACCGTGACCACGGACGTGGTTGTGCTGCCGCTGCTTCCCTCGAACACCGAGTCAGGGGTGAGCGTCAGGGTGATACCTGTCGGAGCGGTGTCGTTATCGGTGATCGTGACGATGGCGGGTTCGGAGAAGGCGGGAAACGTGATAGTCCGCCCTGTCTGAGGCTCGCTCGCTGCCAGCTCCAGACGGGCTTCGAACATCTCAAGAGCCTCGCTAATATTGTCGTCGATGATCACCACCGAGAATTCGGCCTCGGTCGCGGTCTCCCCGAACGTCACCGTCGTATCCTGCTCGGTGTAGTCGTCCCCGCTAGACGCCCTATTCACACTCGGCCCACTGAAGCTAGCCCTGGTCCTGGCCCTGACCGACAGGCCACCTTCGACCATACCCTCCAGCGACACCGTCAGTGTCGCCGCGCCGGCGCCTTCATTTACATCCACGGCTGAGGAGCTGAAGGTGACAGCTGCAGAGTCATCATCGGTGATACTGAACTGCGCAGACCCGGAGACCGTGAAGCCGGTCGCAGTACCCATAAGCCTCATAGTCTCGTCCCCCTCCACCAGCATGTCTTGGGTCACCGCCAGGTTAAACGTATCCTGACCGGTGAGGCTGGACATCGGAATTCCGACCGTGAAATCAGCGACCACGAAATCCGTTCCCGCGGTCGCCGGATTGGTACCGGTGCCCACCATCGAGAACGAGATCACGACCGCAGGGCCGGGTGCCTGCCGCGATACGTTCACCACGACCGAGTTCGTCAGGCCGCTGTCCTCGGCAAACCGGCTGACGGGATCCCCGCCGACGGTGGTGGTATACAGGAAGATCTCCGGCAAAGCACCCTGCGCCAGGGACTCGCCGGATGCCAACAGCAGCAACCCGGCAAGCACTCCCGCGCACCCGATGCGATATCTTCGCAAGAGTCGGAATTTTTGTTTGCAGTCCCGGTTTGCGGAACCGCAACCGGCCGGAGATTCCCCAAAACGGGGCGATTCATGAAGGGTCATGATGTCCCCATAACCACAATCACCAGAAAATACAAGACCCTGGCAGACATGCTCATTCTTTTTATCAGCGCCATGCCTGCCATTCTTAATCCATGCCTCCCCCCGCATTTCAAGAACTGACACATCCTCCCGGCATCAAGCGGGCCCTCCCGGGTCGGGGAGGCCGGGCGCATCCAAACCCCGAAAAAAACCTGCCGTCTGTTTCAAAACGGGTCACCGGCGGCGCTCGGGCCCGGAAAGACGGCCGCGATGCCGGAGGCCAGCCCGCATCCCCTCCCCGAGTCCGACCGGTTTGCCCGGTTGCCGCCGGGGCGCAGTGGACTCCCCGGCCTTCCGGATTCCGCCCATGCCGCCTCGCTCCCGCAGATACTGGCTTTACGGCATCCATGCCGTCCGGGAAGCCCTCGCCAATCCCGCCCGGAAGATCCACCGCCTGCTGCTGACCCCCGCTTGAGGCGGAGACCGGGGAGATCCTTGACCGGTTTCCGGCCGGCGGCGGCGGCAGCACCGCCCTCCTGCTCGACCCGGTCTCCGACCCGTGCAATGTCGGGGCCGTGCTCCGCTCGGCCTGGACGTTCGGAATTTCTGCCGTGCTCGTGAACGGTCACAGCGCACCCGCGGAATCCGGCACCCTCACCAAGGCCGCCTCCGGGGGTCTCGAACAGGTTCCCTATCTGCGCATCGGCAATCCCGCCGAGACCCCGGCCCGCCTGGGCAAGGAGGGCATCCTCGTCATCGGCCTCGACATCTGGAGGATGTGTTGCTGTCGCCTACGGCACGAAACCATGGCGAGGCCGATCTGCCGGAGATTGCCGAAACCGCCCCATTGGGGGTATAAAGACCCGCACGCACCCGTAGCTCAGCTGGACAGAGCACCGCCCTCCGAAGGCGGGGGTCAGAGGTTCGAATCCTCTCGGGTGCGCCATTTTTAACACGGAACCCGTTACAGAATCTGATTGGCACACAACTCGCCTATGGTAACTTGCACGGAGCAGCGCATGCAGTGCTGGAGGGTTCCTGATCTCGCGGGTGAGGCAAAGCAGGGTCCCGCTTTGACAAGAAGGCATAGTCCAAGGAGCACAGAATGTTTCGAATTGAACAAAGCACAAAGCATCTATCCAGACTCCAGTCACCTTCCTTCTCGGATCTCGACATGAAGGAGCGGGGAGATCTTCAGGAATGGCTGGCGAACACACCCGATGCTCTGGGCGAGGAACTGCTGATTATTCAGAAGGAATATTCTGGCTTTGAGGAAACACGCGAACGCCTCGACCTCCTGGCCTTGGACAAGGACGGTTCACTGGTCATCATCGAGAACAAGCTGGACGACTCAGGCCGTGATGTGGTCTGGCAGGCCGTCAAATACGCAGCCTATTGTTCCACTCTTACTAAAGCCGAGATCATCACAATATTCAAGACTTATCTTGAAAAGCAAAATCGTGATGACGATGCAAGCGAAGTGATTTGCAAGTTTTTGGAGGTTGATGATATTGAAGCGAAAAACTTAAACAGAGGTTACAGCCAGCGGATTATATTCGTCGCCGCCCATTTTCGAAAAGAAGTGACCTCCGCAGTGCTTTGGCTAAGAGCGCATGAGATCAACGCGCAATGTATGAGGGTGACGCCCTACACACTTGATGGCAATCATTTTTTGGACATCCGGCAGATTATTCCCACAGAGGAAGACCAACACTACATGATTCAGATGAAATCAAAAGACAGTGAAGAAGGCCAAACACAGAAACTAGTTCGCGAACGCGATGAAATGACGATGCGGTTTTGGGGGGAAGCACTCGAATATTTCAAGCAGAAAAATTTGGAACCCTATAGTAACATAAGTCCAGCACCTTACCGCAGGCTGGATGCCGGATCCGGTGTGAGCGAATGTGTCTATGCTCTCACTTTTGGCAAGCACGAAGTTCGGGTCGAATTCTATATCAAAGGCAGCGAACAGAAGGATAGCAAGAATATTTATGACCTTCTTCTCAAAGGCAAAGAAGAAACTGAAAAAAGATTCGGCGCGGATCTTGTCTGGGAGCGATTAGACGGGAAAAAAGCCTGTCGTATCCAGTACTCAAAGGCGTTTGACGGCTATAATGAGGATAACTGGCAAGAAATGATTGAATGGCTTCGCGTTCATGCCCAGAAGCTGGAAAGTGCGTTTTGCCCCGAGATCGAGAAAATTAAGAAAATTCCCTCCAGGATCTAGCAAATTCTCATACACAATCATTCACTCGCTAGGCTGTGCGACCATTTTAAATGGGGATTAGACACATCAATTGGCAAACCAACCCTTTCCATATCTTCCATCTATTTCGGTGGACGGAAAAGAAGCGATCCGCCCGACCCCACCGCAGCCCCCCGGAGCACACACTTGGCCGGGGCACGGCCTTGCGCCTCCAGCGGTGAACCAGAAAGTGGATCGCGGTCAGCTGCAGGTCTGGATCCACCGCTACAACGGGCACCGGTCTCACGGTAGCCTCAAGGACGGAGCACCCATCAGCAAACTGGGCTTAAGTGACCACAACCTTGCCAAGCCTCATATCTGAGGGGATAAACATCCCCTCAGATATGCCACACCTCGGAAGAACGGACAGGCCATCGTGACCGCACAGACCCGCGTCGTCGTCATCGGAGCCGGCCAGGCGGGGCTTTCGCTTTGCATGCAGCTGCGTGCCGGCGGTCATGACGGACCGCTGACCCTGGTCGGCAGCGAGCCGCTGGCACCCTATCAGCGCCCGCCCCTTTCCAAGGCCTATCCCGCCGGAGACTTCGCACAAAGCCGGCTGTTCCTGAAACCGGACGCCTTCTACGCCAAGGCCGGGATCGATCTCCGGCTCGGGACCCCCGCGACCGCCATCGACCGGAACACCCGCCGGGTCCGTCTCGCCAGCGGCGAGGAACTCGACTACGACCTCCTGGCCCTCACCACCGGTGCCCGGGCCCGCCCCCTGCCGGACACGCTCCTCCTGCGCACGCTGGCCGATGCCGACCGGATCGCGGACCGGCTTGCAGCCTCCTCGCGGCTGCTGGTCGTCGGCGGCGGCTATCTCGGACTGGAGATCGCCGCGACCGCCCGCAAGCTGGGCCTTGAGGTGACCGTGGCCGAGGCGGCCCCGCGGCTCCTGGCGCGGGTGACCAGCGAAGAGACGGCGCGGCGCATCGCCGCACTGCATCTCGAGCACGGTGTCTGTTTCCGGATGTCGGCAGCCCTCGAGGCGATCACCCCCGCAGGCCCGGGCATCACCGCCCGTTTCGCCGACGGGACCACCCTCGAGGCGGATGTCGCGATCGCGGGGATTGGCTCGATTCCTGAAACCGCCCTCGCCGAAGCGGCGGGGCTTGTAGTCGAGAACGGAATCCGCGTGGGCTCCGACTGCCGCACTTCCGACCCGGCCATCTTCGCGGCCGGCGACTGCACCTCGTTTCCGTATCAGGGCCGCCGGGTGCGTCTCGAATCGGTGCAGAACGCCATCGACCAGGCCGACGCGGCGGCACAGAACATGCTCGGCAAAAACACCCCCTATGAATCCGTCCCGTGGTTCTGGTCAAACCAGTATGATGCCCGGCTGCAGATCGCCGGACTCCTGCAGGATGCAGACCAGACGATCCTGCGCACGGCGTCGGATATCCGCCCGGCCTCGATCTGGCACTTCCGGGACGGGGCCCTGATTGCGGTCGATGCGATCGACGACCCGCGCGCCTTCATGGTCGGCAAGCATCTGCTCGCGGAAGACGGAACGATCGATCCGGCGGTGATCCCGGACATGAGCGTCGATCTCAAGAGTCTGCTGCCGGCAAAACCGGGCCCGAGAGCCGGAGCGGCGGGACAGGACGGGTCGGATGCGGATTGAGGGCGGCTAGCTGAATTCAGGACTGTCGACGCGGATATCCCTCACCAGTCTTGCCCGGAAGGTCGTCCGGCCGATCTTCCCGGCCGCCGGCAATTGCCCGGTCTCCCGCCATCTCTGCAGGTTCTCAGCCGGCAGCACAAAGATTTCCACGGTTGGAAAATTCACGATATCGGCGAGGATCAGCCCGCCGGGCCGGGAGCTTTTTCCGGATTCCCCGCCCGGGTTCCGGTGCGTGTCCCCGGCAAGGCTCACGCCGCCTTCCGTGAGGCATCTCACCTCCCACGCTCCTCCATCCGGTGCCACCAGACGGCCGGGGCCGGCTCCCGGCCCCCAACCCGGATGCTCCTGCACCAGCCGCCCTCCGACCAGAAAGGGGGCGTGGGCTCCGTCGCGGAAATACCCCAGGATCTGCTCCTCGGGAATTTTCAGCGCCCGCGAAAGTCTTCCGGAATTCCACTGCATGCGGAACTGCCGCGGCATCCGTGCCGGACGCCCTGCGTCAAGCCTTCGGACCAGTGCCGCTATTGCCGTGCGCACGAATTTGACCGGCATGGCCACCCCTCCTGCAAGTCTCGGCCCCGGGCAACCGTGTCATGCGGTCCCGGCCCGCATCGCAGCCAGCCTGCGATCCGCATGGATGCGCGGGGCATGGCCGCTGCCCGGCCCCCATCCGTGCATTATCGGGAACTGTTCCAGCTTTTCGATACGGCCGAGCCACCCGTCTGAACCCGGGCGGCCTGCGGATTCCGGCAGAATTGCCCGTACGGGAGGCAGCATCGGAGCGCACAACCCGCCCGGAATGGGTCGCCTTCAGCGATGCATTCCCGCCACGACGAAATACCGATGCGGGCGGTCCTGCATGCATCCCATCGCATCACAGGACCCTGGATCTCTCCTCGACCATCCCGGCATGCCGCCATCCTGGCCGGTGCGCCCCGGATCGGTGCGGGCAGCACGCCGCCATTCGCCGGGTGGCGCGCCGGACCGGCACTCCATCAGAAGGGAAGAAAATAGCCGACCATTGCGGTGGCCTCCGGATCGCGGCCCGCCGCATGACCCGGCTCGAGCGACAGCACCGTTCCCAGCCGCACCTCGCCGCCTACCCGGTCGGGCGGAGAGCGCCATTCAGCCCCCAGATCAATCTGCCGTCCGGAAGGCACCAGCGAGGTGTCGACCACCTTGCGCAGAACGTTGCGCTGCTTGTCACGGCCAACCGGCACATCCAGCTGCAGCCGGCCGCTCTCCACGCGCAGGGTCTGCATCGCCGACAGGCGAATCCGGCCACCCTCCTTCAGGAACCGCGTGCCGGAGACCGAGAAGGCCGACATGGAAAGTTCTGAAACCCTCTCCACAAGATCCGGGGATGATTCCGGATCTGCATATCCCAGCTCCGCATCGGCCGCCCACTCCCAGCCCGCGGCGTTGTGGCGGAACCCGGCTCCGACAAAGGCCACCCCGGAGGTGAGCCTCCCGAAGGCACCACTCGCCTCCATGCCGAGCGAGCTCCCGAACTCGCGGACCGCACCGAGGCGAAAACCGAACGGGCAGCAGCCGGGATTCCATGCGAGCATGGCTCCGGCCGTCCGCGCCGGCTCCCGACCGCTATTGGCAAATGCCGGCGAGGTCGCAAAAGCCGACACTTCCCACGAACCCTTCCCGAGGGTCGCGGAGGCTCCACCACCGGAAAACGGAATGAGCGATGCATGCCCGCCCGCCCATTCCGAGCCCCCCTTCTCCCAGCTGGCACGGTGGACGCCGATGCGCAGATGGGTGTCCGCGAAGGGCATGCCGACAATGCCGCCGGCCACCCCCGGCCGGACGACCCTGCGCGAGCCGCCATGACCGTACAGCTCGTCTTCCGGTTCCATGAAACGGGCCAGCCTCTGCCCGACATGGGGGGCCCCCGCCGGGGCCACAAACCGGTCCAGCCCCACACTGAACGGGGCATCCCATTCATCAAACACAACCGCTTTCTGACCCCGCAAACCGGCCACCAGGGCATCGCCAAAAGCCCGCCCGCCCTCGAGCCGGCTGGATGCGGCAGGCAGTCTGCGGCCGGCCAGGGTGCCGCCCAGCGCAACCGTCGTGATCCCATCCGGCCGCGTCGCCGCATCAAGATCCATCCGCCCCCACCCAAAGACCGAGGACAGTTCACAGGCGGACCGGTCACCATCCGTGTCGAGATGCTCCGGACATTGCTCGCCCGCTGCGACCGGATCCGGAGCGGCACTGCCGGTCCGGTCGGCGGTTCGGTGGAGGAGGGCCAGGATTTCATCATTTCCCATGCCTCTGAAATAATGCATCAGAACCGCAAGGCCGCCGGAGACATAGGGTGCCGCGAAAGACGTTCCATCCGAAGGTGCATAGCCCCCACACAGCTGACCTTCATTCGGGGGCGCGCATGGACCCACATACGCAGTCGCAACATCCTCGCCAGGGGCCGCGATGCACCATTTTGCGGCAACGCCGCAACGATTCGAGAAAGAGGTGATCTCGCCATCCCTGTCCGTTGCGACCACAGCAACCGTATGGGGCCTCAGCTGCGGCAAATACACCGCAAGAGCATTGCCCACTCCCGGCGATGTTGCGTCAAGTTGACCCGACCTACAGCTGGGGCCCGTCATGCAGGGGTCATCATGATCGTTCCCGGCAGAATGGACCAACAGGACCTTGTCGGCCGGTTCCCGGCTGACCTGCTCCCGAATTCGGACTTCTTCCGCCAGCCGCACACCGACATTGTCGGAAGCATAGTTCTCGGCCAGACCCCGATAGCCGAAACTCATATTGATGATATCTACGTCCGGATCCGCAAGCGCGGCCCCGATCTGTCCGTCGATCTCGCGTTCTATTTCCTCAACCCTAGCAATGAGCGCCCCCACATAGGGTGTAGGGCTTGAGACCCCAAGACCAATCGCAAACACCTTCAAACTGGCACCCCAGGCAAGACCGTGAAAATTGAATTCAGAGGGACGGCTGTTGGGACCCCGATTGGCCACAATGGTGCTGGAGACTGCTGTTCCATGACTTCTTCTTCCCGTCGATGTCAGGTGCCTTGATGTATCACCGGTTCCGGACAGAACTTCCCGTTCGACGTCGGCACCCTCGAATTCCCTGTGGCTACTGACAAGGCCGGTATCAATAACAGCAATCTTGACTCCGCGGCCGGGCCTTACGGATTCGGCAGAGGACCCTTCCTGCGTCGCAATCCGGGCATAGGCGGCGGCCGCGCCGACTGCACGCAATGCCCAATTCCTGCATTGCCCACGCGCCAGCCCACTCGGCACCGGCCCGCCGCAGTATTCCGGGTGATCCTCAAAAGCCCTCGCAGGGACCGGGGGAGGCTGGTTGCTCGGACCGCCGCTGCCACCACCGCCGCCGCCGCAGGCGGCGAGGAACAGCACCCCTCCCAGGCAGACCGCCCTGAGCCCACCGCTCATGCCGATTTTTCTGGTGCTGCAAATATGCCCGGACCCACCACACGCGGCCCATGGCAGCCAGCCTTCCGGCCGGACCGGGATCCCGCCAAAAACATTCTCCCGATCGGGGAGGATCCCGATTCCGGAAGTACAAACATCCAGCCCTGTCCCATGATCGGACACTTTATGCATCCGCTGTATAGGAGACAAGATTGCACGACCCCGACAGGATTTTAAGGGCGCAGGCACTCAATGCCGGAAATGCCGCATGCCGGTGAACACCATCGCCAGGCCGGCGGCGTCGGCGGCCGCGATCACCTCTTCGTCGCGGATCGACCCGCCCGGCTGGATCACCGCGCCGATGCCGGCCGCGGCCGCCACCTCCACCCCGTCGGCGAACGGGAAGAAACCGTCCGAGGCCAGTACCGCCCCGGCCGCCGCCTCCCCCGCTGCGGCCACGGCCCCCCGCACCGCATCGACCCGGCTGGTGCGACCGGATCCGATGCCCAGAGTCACCCCGCCACGGGCCAGGACGATGGCGTTCGAGCGCGCATGCTTGGCGATCCGCCAGGCAAAAAGCATCGCCGCCAGCTCCTCCTCCGACGGTGCCCGGCGGGTGACGGCCCGCAGATCGGCAGCCTCCACCCGTCCACGGTCCGCCTCCTGCAGCAGCACGCCACCGGCCAAGGACCGCAGGGAGGGCGGGGGATTTGTGCGGTCCGGAACCCCGCCCGTGACCAGCACCCGCAGACCCGGGCGGGAGGCCAGGACGGAGACCGCCTCCTCCCCGACAGCCGGCGCGATCACGACCTCGAAATAACTCTCCACGACGGCCGCCGCGGCCTCCGCATCGAGCCCCGTGCTGAACGCCACCACCCCGCCGAAGGCACTGGTCTCGTCGGCGGCCCGCGCCCGGCGGAACGCCTCCCCGGCCGCCGGGGCCAGGGCCGCCCCGGAAGGGGTCGCATGCTTCACGATCACGCAGGCCGCGCCCTCGGCGGGATCGAATTCGCAGGCCGCCTCGAACGCCGCATCCGCATCCTGGAGGTTGTTGTAGGACAGGGGCTTGCCCTGCAGCTGGCGGGCCCCGAGCGCGCCCGGACGGCCCGGCCCGGCGGCATAGACCGCCGCCGCCTGGTGCGGATTCTCGCCATAGCGGAGCGTCGCCATCCGCCGGCCGGCCACCCTCAGCCAGGAGCCCGCATCCCGGTCCCATTCCCCGCCGCACCAATCCGCGACCGCGGTTTCATAGGCGGCGGTCTGCGCATAGGCCCGGGCCGCATAGCGCCGGCGCATCTCCAGAAGGGTGGTGCCCTCCCCGGCGCGCAGGGCGTCGATCACCTCCGCGTAATCGGCGGGATCGCTGACGGCGAGGACCCGGGCATGGTTCTTGGCCGCCGCCCGCAGCATCGCGGGGCCGCCGATATCGATGTTCTCGACGCATGCCTCCGGACCGGCCCCGGCCGCCACCACTTCCGCAAACGGATACAGCGTGACCGCCACCAGATCGATCGGAACGATCCCCTGCGCCGCGATCGCCGCGGCATGGGCGGGATTCCCGGAATCCGCCAGAATCCCGCCATGGATCGCCGGATGCAGGGTCTTGACCCGGCCATCAAGCATCTCGGGAAATCCGGTGACCTCCGCCACATCGACCACCGGCGTGCCGGCCGCGCGGAGGGCGGCCGCCGTGCCCCCGGTGGAGACCAGCTCCACCCCGAGCCCGGAAAGCGCGGAGGCGAACTCGACAAGACCCGACTTGTCCGACGCCGACAGCAGCGCCCGCCGGACCCGGACCGGGCCGTTTTCCATCGCAACCTCCGAGACGCCGACTTCCCTTCCGGCGCACATTGCGCAAGATGGCGCGCACCGGCGGGCGCCGCAAGTTCGCCCGGTGGCAAGGAGGGCCGTATCCGTGCCTGTCACCCCTGACGAGCTGTATGCCGTGCTGCGCACACTCGAGATCGACTACCAGCTGCACCAGCACCCGCCGCTGCACACGGTCGCGGAGAGCCGGGAGCTGCGGGGCGAGATTCCCGGGGCGCACTGCAAGAGCCTGTTCCTGAAGGACCACAAGGGAAAGCTCTATCTGGTGGTCTGCCTCGAGCACCGCCGCCTCGACATGAAGCGCCTCACGGCCCAGATCGGGGCCGGGAAGCTCTCCTTCGGGCGGGCCGAACTCCTGGCCGAAGTGCTCGGCGTGCAGCCGGGCGCGGTCACCCCGTTCGCGCTCTGGAACGACCGCAAGACACAGCGCGTGCGCGTGGCGCTGGACGCGGAGATGATGCAGACCGAGTTTCTGAACTATCATCCCCTTCACAATGAGGCGACCGTCACTATCTCAAGGGAGAGTTTCGAGCGCTTTCTGGCCGCCTGCGGCCATCCGCTGACCCGGCTGGAGCTCGGCGAGGCCCCGTCGATGGAGGAAAGATCCCATGGTCATCACGACTGACGCACCCGACGACGCACCCGACCCGACCGCCCCCGATTCGATCCTCGAGGGAGGCGATGAGACCTTCATGGAGGATGTGATCGAAGCCTCGCAGAAGCAGCCGGTGATCGTCGATTTCTGGGCCCCCTGGTGCGGTCCCTGCAAGCAGCTCGGCCCGGTGCTGGAGGAGGCCGTCCGCGCCACCGGCGGCAAGGTGCGCCTGGTCAAGATCGATATCGACCGCCACCCCGCGGTCGCCCAGCAGCTCCGCGTGCAGTCGATTCCGGCCGTCTTCGGATTCGTCGAGGGCCGGCCGGTGGACGGGTTCACCGGGGCGCAGACCCCGGCCCAGATCCGGACCTTCGTGCAGAATCTCATCAAGCAGGGCCCGGCCCCGCAGGCCGACATGATCCAGGAGGCACTCGACGGAGCCGAGGCGGCACTGGCCGCGGGCGCCACGGCCGAGGCGGCGCAGATCTTCGCCGGCGTGCTCGAGGCCGAGCCCGCCCAGCCCCGCGCCCTGGCCGGATATGCGCAGTGCTATATCCGCAACCGGGATCTCGAACGCGCCGGCCAGATCCTCGCCACGGCACCGGCGGAGATCGCCGAGGATCCCGCCCTCGAGGCCGCCCGCAGGAACCTGGAACTGGCCCACCGGCTGGCCGAGGCGGGGGACCCGGCGGAGCACCGCGCCCGGCTCGCCGACAATCCCGGCGACCACCAGTCCCGTCTCGATCTGGCGATGGCCCTGCTGGCCGCCGACCAGCGGACGGAGGCTGTCGAGGAGCTGCTGGAGATTTTCCGCCGCGACCGCAACTGGAACCAGGGGGCGGCCAAGGCCCGGCTGCTGGAGCTGTTCGAATCCTTCGGCGAGGCGGACCCCGTGACCGTCCAGGGCCGCGGCCAGCTCGCCAGCCTGCTGTTCTCGTGACCGGAGACCGGTGATGGCCGAGGACCACACACCCGAAAACCCCGCCGCCGAGAGCCGGCCGGATCCAAAACTCCTGCAGACCCTGATCTGCCCGCTGACCCATGGCCCGCTCGAATATGATGCCGACGCCCAGGAGATGCTCTCGCGGCGGGCCGGACTGGCCTATCCGATCCGGGACGGGATTCCGATCATGCTGGTGGATGAGGCGCGCAAACTGCCCGCGGACGACTCCCCGAAATAACCCGACGGGCCGCTCAGTGGGGAACCACGCCGGCGGCCCGGGCGGCAAAAAATCTCCGCAGCGGCCCCGACCGGCCGACCGCCGCCATGCCCAGATCCCGCAGCAGCCGCAATCCCGGGCGGTCGGAGGAGAACAGCCGGTCGAGCCCGTCGGTCGCAAAGGCCAGCATCGTGGCATCGAAGCGCCGGCGGGCCTGGTAGCGTTCCAGCACGTCGAGGGCACCGATATCCTCGCCCCGGGTCCGGGCCTCGGTGAGCACCTCCACCAGCGCCGCGGCATCCGCAAAACCGACATTCATGCCCTGCCCGGCCAGCGGATGGATCCGGTGGGCCGCGTCCCCGACCAGGGCCAGCCGCTCGCTGACATAGTGATCGGCCAGGGAGATATCGAGCGGATAGAACCAGCACCCGCTGCAGAGCTCGACCCGGCCGAGAAACTCCCCGAAGCGGCGGCGGAGTTCGGTCTCGACCACGGCCTCCCCGGCCTGGCGGAGATAGCCGGCAATCTCCCGGTCCTCCGTCCAGACAATCGAGGAGACATTTCCCGGCAGGGGCAGGATCGCGAACGGGCCGGTCGGAAGAAAATACTCATAGGCAATGCCCCGATGCGGCTTCTCATGCCGCACCGCGCAGACGATCGCGGTCTGGTCATAGCGCCAGCCCGTGCGGGTGATCCCGGCCCGCTCCGCCGCCGGCGACCGGCGCCCGTCGCAGGCGGCCGCCAGGCGGGCCCGCAGCCGGAACCCGTCCCCGGCCTCGACCGTGATGCCGGTGCCTTCCGGCCGCGTCGCCTGGATTTGGCACGGAGCATGGAACGACAGGCCGGGCGCGGCCTCGGCCCGGTCGAGCAGCGCGCCCCGCAGCCAGCGGTCCTCGAGCATGTGGCCGAAGCCGTCGGAGTCGGTTTCGCCGCGTGAGAACCGCAGGAACAGCGGCGAGGCCCCCTCCGAAACACGGCCGTCCGCGACAATGATGTCGTCGATGCGCTGCGCATGCCCGGCCAGCTGCGGCCAGATCTCGAGCCCGGTGAGCAACCGGCGGGAAGCGAGCGAGATCGCATAGGCGCGACCGTCGAAAGCCGGATCCCGAAACCGCTCCGGGGCGACCGAATCAAACTGAGCGCAGCGGAATCCGGCCTGCGTCAGGGCCAGGGCCAGGGTCAGGCCGACCGGCCCGCCGCCGACCACCGCCACGTCGCAATCATAGGTCCCTTGCATGGGGGCAGTGTGGAAGCTCCCGCATGATCCGGCAAGGAGAAGAATATGGAGCTCCGTCAGACCCCGGTTCCGATGTCAGTGCCTGCCGCCCGTCAACCTGTCTCTTATGTCTCGCTGCGCCATTCCTGAAACGCCGCCTCCAGTGCCTCCACCAGAGGCTGGATATCCTTCTCCTTGTGGCGTGCCTTCCGACGGGCAACAATCCGACAGATCTCCGTGTCGGGCCGATCAACAACCTCCGACAGTGCGCGAAGCTTGTCCTTTGCGATCTGGGAAGGCGAACCGGTTGCGGAATCATAGGCCGAATCCAAGCGGCGTATCTTCCGGGAAAGCTCTTCCGGGGCAATATCCAGCTTTTTGGCCCACTGATCCGAAAAATCCTTCAACTGCTTCCACACCCATACTTCGGGAGCATCCTCGCTGGGGAGAAATACCACCCGTGCTTCCTGTTTGGTGTTCTTTTGTATCTTCTGCTCCAAGCCAGTCTTACGCTTGTCACCATCGAGAACGAAAATAAAATTCTGCAGCTGGCCTAATCGCTCGAACGCCTTGGCATGCACCGGAAATTCCTCCGCCCCCGTATCGCCACCGATACGAATCGACTCCCTCCTGGCATCCAGACGGAGCGTGATGATGTCAAACACCCCCTGCAGGAGACTCTCGGCCATCTTGTCCTCGCAGAGCAAATTGAGCTTCTCGTCCAACCGCCCGTAGAACGCATCCTGAATCAGATCGCGATAAGGTGGGCGCACCAAAATTTCGCCCTGCTCGTTTCGTTCAAGAAAGATGCGTCCGATTTCAGGCACCGAATTAAGAATCACCGGGCTGTGCGTGGTCACAATGATCTGAAGGTCATTGCGCAGGGCGAGTTGCTGCAATTCCAGCATAAGAGATTGTTGTGCAGAGGGGTGCAGACCGGCTTCCACCTCGTCAATCAGAACCAGTGCGTTCTTGGCCTGTGCAATTTCTTTTGACAGCCGCAAGATCGCGCGTTCCCCGGTAGCCATATGCAGTTCGGAATACGCCGCACCATTTTTCTGGGTGGCAACGAGCAGGTTCGTTTTATCACCCCCGGACAGATTGACGACCTCCGAATAGCTAAAGGGAAGCACTCGCTCCGCAAATTGAACCTGGGATGCTGTAAAAGGCGATTCCGGCGGTGCGAATTCCATGCGCGACATTTCCAGCCCATCGCGCAGTTCGGATGGGCTGGCGAGATTACCGGGAGTCATCAGATGGACCTGACGCTCCGGCCGACCGCGGCCCCGGGGGTCCCCCGAACTGTCCTCACTGTCCTTCTCGGACCGCCGCCACACCGAGGCACTCGGGCCATCCGGTGTTGAATACTTGTAAAGGAAGGCGGCTTCGACTTCTTTGTCTCCACGCGTCCCCTGTTTTGGTTGGTAATCGGGGAAAAGCGCCGGCGGGACAAACTCCCTCCCGCCCGCACCCGGCCCCTTGTAGGCACAGGCGGCCGCGAAAAGCACCGTTGACTTGCCGCTCCCATTCTCGCCTGCGATGACACTCACCGGATATTTGAATTCCACCAGGAGATAACGAATTCCACGTACACTCCCTCGAATAGACGGGACGGCTTTAGCCTTTGGAATAGTGTCAATATGCATACGGAGCACACCACCCAGAGCAACCTCTGTCAGAAAGTGCTCCATATGGAGCCGCTTGTGCTTCAGCTCATCCCAAAGCTTTCGAAGTCGCTTGTTCATCATGGCCCATCCCACCCCTCGGTTAGCCCTTCAATTTATCAACCATCCCGCAACACGGGTCAAGACCCCGGTCTGGCTGGAGGTCGTGGGCATCGCGTTTCTTCTCAGTGATGCGTGGACGTATATCTTTACCCTGCTAGCCTAGCAGATCAGGGCAAGCCCCCATGAAATCCTCTTTCTTTTTGCGCTTGATAGCGCATTTCGCGCATAGTAGATTTGGTGGCACCGAACAGTTCTGCTCGGAATGCACGAAGGAGAATGGCATAACTGATTCGGGTCCGGACAGCGACCGGGCGATAATTGCATGGAAAGGAGACCACCATGGACAAAAAATAGGAGTAATGAACAAGCCCGCACCGGCACGAGGACGTCCGAAGGTATTCGATGGCACGAAGGTGCTACCGAACACCATCATCACAAAAGAGATGGAAGACCGAGGAAATAGTTTCTTGGAGCGGCGGCGCGAAGAAGTAATCCACAATGTACCAAGCACCATGTCTGACGCGGTGCTATACTGGTCAAACTAGGGCTGAACGCCGTAGCGAAAGGGAAAACCAAATGACCGGAACAAAGAATGGAACCGTGGGTATCGTCTATGACCCGCAAAAAGAATGGCAGGGATGCATTAGTGTGCACATCGAAGGCGTTCCGAAATCTGCCGCCAAGGGGTGGAAGGGGACAAGGTGGGATCAATGGTTGTCGTGCGCTATGCCCGACCCCGAAGACCGCCGACGCCTAATGATGGAGTTTGGCCACGCTGCTATTGGAAGCCTCGATGGAAGCCGACTAATCCTGCTGAACGGCACCAGAGGTTCCGGGGCCGCAGAGTTCCTGCATATCGTGACCGAGGCACTTAGGTATTCATATCAGATACCCGCCGAGATCATAATGACGGGCGACACCATTCCATACGAACATCGCTTGGACATCCTTTACCAAGCGTCCAGCTACGGGCTTCTGTATATCCCTGCTCTGCCACACCCTGCGGAAATTGACCGCGGACGGCTAGAATACATGCTTGACCCTGGTCGTCTGCTTGTTCGGAAGAAACCGGCGGGTGGGATAGAAGAAAGTGAATACAATCTGTTTCTCAAACATTTCTCGATTGCGATGGTGAACCGGTCAGAATATCGACTGACCCCCACCGACGACGACAGAATTACGGATTTCTTTTTCGCTGGACACAGCACGAAAAACCTGTGCCATAAACGGATGGTTCGCGGGTTACTGCACCCGACGAACCAGAAGTCCGTAGATGCTTGGTTGGCTGATGGAGCGCTGCAGTGGATGGCGGAGAATCCGGAGGAAGATAGTGAGCAGTTGTAAAAGAAAGGAGGCGAAGACACCCCCTATCCCGAAAGAACCACGACCCAATGAGCATGACCGTGAATGACCTGCCACATGAAAGGACACCACAGTGAGTGATAATACACAAATTTGGATCGAGCGCAACCTCTCTCGTACCTCGGTAAATTGAGGGATGACGAATACGAACTGCACTGCCCGCTAGGGCTACATGAGGACGAGACTGCATCCGCCAGCATCAACATCGATCACGGTGCGTGGTTCTGCCACTCCTGCAAGGAACCGCGGCCGTCTGAAGCAACTTGCCAAAAGGCTGGGATTGCCCCCCACGCTTGATAAAGCAAGAAGTCTCGGGCGAGATCGTAGCCACCTACCCGTATCACGCCGCCGACGGCCGCGAGATCATGCAAGTGGTACGCTACGAGAACAAAGAGCTCCGACAGAGATGGAAGGCGAGTAGCGGCGATTGGATTTGGAAGCGCCCGCCGGACGCTGACCGGACGATCTACCACCACCCCATTGGACGGGCGGGTTGCACTTGTGGTTGCGAACACGCCCCGGCTCCGGTGGTTTCCACCCGGTGCCCGCCACAGAAACCCGACCCCGGGTTATCCTGCGGGGTGTCGGAGCCGGAAATGAAAACCCGGTGGGAAGCCGAAAAAAATATCTTGCGGATTCCCGGATTTGCTGTATCCATAAAAGAGGGACATCCCAACAGAGTGTCCCGAAGCTCCTATCGGGGAACAAGAGGCGACCGCCATGGAAGAAAACGTCATCATCAACCGCGAAAACGGCCGAATCCGGGATCGGGTCGATGCCGAGAGCATCATCAGGGGCCTGGAGGAGACCCGGAAACACTGGGACAACCGAATCACGTTCGGCAGAGGCGTCGGGAGGCCAACACTGGACACCCGATGCAGTGTCTTTCACGGAATGACTCTGGATATTCTGGAGAGATATCTCGCCAGGCGCCGTCGCAAATTCTCCGACAAGAGTGCCGATGGAATCCCCTACCAGATCTATGAGGTTCCCAAAAACGGCAGAAAACTGGTCGGTTCTGCTCTGGAGGTCTCCTGCGAGAGATACTACCAGATCTACATGGAGACAGACGAAGGAGTCGCGATTCTCTGCTGCGGAGAGCACACCGGATCAGGCAGAGTCACAGAGATCCTGAATCTCACCCGGGAGGAGAGCCAAGAGCGCTTCCAGGTTCCGGCCTGATCCAGCCTATCTCCATACAGAGCAGATTATCTAGATGTACAGCACCAAGGAAAACAAGACCTACATCGACGAGTTCATAAACGAAACAAACAGATCCAAGACAGACAACCGCACAGAGGTTTTCTGTGCAGGCCTGAAAGTGTGCATAGACAGAACCAGGAGATCGATCCAGCATTACGAATCCCGGATTGCAAAGCACGTAGAACTTTCGAAAAGACTTCCTTTCTGCGAGGACCCCAACTCGAGCAATTCCATCAGTATCAGAGCAAAAATCGAGGCATTCGGAGCGGAATGCATCGATCTGACAGACCAGATCGCTTATCTGGAGATACAGCACAAAAGACACTGTCAGGTCCCGGCTTGTCCCCTCCCCAAAAAGATCAAGCCTATGAACATAGGCCCCCCCGCACGACGCCCCCAAGAGGAATTGAGCTGGAGAAAGAATCCATTCAGGAAAATCATGGGAATGATAGGGCCTGTCAGTTTTGCGTATTATTTCCAGAAATTTCTGGAATTGATCCGCTGGCCGTTCTAACCGCGCTAAAAAAACAACTCCATCCCGCAAACATCCGGAGAGTGACGCCCTGTTCCGCAGGGAATCCCCCTCCGGATGCAGCCGTCCCGCGAATGCCGGGATGACCGCGCTGACCGACCGGCCGGACACCGCACCCCCAAGGACAGCCCGCCCATGACAACCGGCCGCGGCGATTGACACCCAACCCGGTTCCGGGCAGGCTCCCCCACAGACGGTGCCCCATCCGGGGCAGAAAAGGGAACTCCGGTGCAAATCCGGGGCTGTGCCCGCAACTGTAAGCCGCGAGCTGATGGCCAATCTGTCCACTGGGGCGTCCTGCCCTGGGAAGGCGGCCGAAAGCGCTGAGCGGTGAGCCAGGAGACCTGCCGTCGCGTCGTTCGCCCCGGGGCCGGGAAAAGCACCCCGCGGACAGGAAAGAACGCTTTCCTTCGTAACGACACCGAGACCGCACTCCGCCCGACGGGCGGATTGCGTGTGTGGTTGCGAGCCCCCACCCGCTCCGGCGGGCGCGGGGAACGGGGGGCAGGATGAACCGGGCTGTTTTCTCCGGACCGGGAGGGCTGGCGATGCTGCTGGCCGCCGGCATCCAATCCGCCGCCGCGCAGGAGGTGTTCGAACTCGATCCCGTGATCGTCGAGGCGACCCGTCTCGCCCAGCCCCTGGCCGGAACCGGCACCAGCATCACCGTGATCACTGACGAGGATCTCGAACGCAACGGCTCCCCCTTTGTGCTGGACGCCCTGACCGCCACGCCCGGCGTCACGGTCAGCCAGAGCGGACCGTTCGGCGGGATCGCCAGCCTGCGCATCCGCGGGGCGGCGACCCAGCACACCCTCGTGCTGGTCGACGGCCTGCCGGTCAACAGCCCGGCCAATCTGAGCGGCGAGTACAATTTCGCCTATCTCGATCCCACCGGCATCGAACGCATCGAAATCCTGAAAGGCCCGCAATCCACCCTCTGGGGGTCGGACGCGATCGGGGGCGTGGTGGCGATCTCCACCAAAAAGGCCGCCGAGGGATTCCACTCCGGCGGCCATGCGGAATACGGCTCGTTCAACACCCGGCGCCTCGGCGCGGAGGCGGGCTATGGCGATGCTTCGGGCCATCTCTACCTCTCCGGATCGACCCTCGACAGTGATGGCATCAGCAAGGTCGAGCCCGGCACCGGCCCCGACGAGAAGGACAGCTATGCCGCCAACACCCTCGTGGCCCGCGGCGGATTGAACCTTCCCGACCGGATCCGGCTCGATGCCTCGCTGCGATGGAACACGGCGAAGAGCGAATATGACGGTTTCAACCTTGAGACCTTCCAGCTCGACCCCACCACCCCTCCGGTGGCGGAGTCCCGGGAATGGTCCGGCAACGCCATGCTGCAGTTTCCGCTGGCCGACGGCCGGCTGGAGAACCAGCTGCTCCTCGGCCACACGGCATCCCGCAGCGAGGACCGGGTTCCCACGGCCACCACCGCAGCCGACGGCAGTGTGACCTATCTTCCCGACGACCAGCCCGACATCTATGACGGCCGGCGCAACATCTACCGCTACCAGGGGACGCTGGAGACGGACCGGCAGGCGCGGATCACCTTCGGTGCCGAGCATGAGACGACCCGACTCGACAATGAGGGCTACGCCCAAGCCAGCCACCGCGCCCGGATCAACGGGCTGTTCACGCTTGTCGAGGCCAAGCCCCTCGACCGGCTCACCCTGACCGGGGGCCTGCGCCGGGACAACCACAGCCGGGCCGGGGGCGAGACCACCGGGCGCGCGGCCGCCGCCTGGGACACCGGCGGGGTGACCCTGCGGGCCAGCTGGGCCCAGGGCTTCAATGCCCCCACCACGCTCCAGATCCTGGGCCTTCCGGACCAGGGCATCCTCGCCAATCCCGATCTCCAGCCCGAATTCGCCCGGTCGGTGGAATTCGGCGCCCGGGTGGAGCTGCCGGACGGGCAGGGCGAGATCGACTGGGCGGTGTTCCGCCAGCGCACCCGGGACCAGATCGGCTTCGACACCCTGCTGGACGGGGAGGGCAATTTTGCCGGCTTCCGCTACGCCAACATCGCCCGGGCCGAGCAGAGTGGAATCGAGGTTTCCGGACGGCTGCCGGTCGGGGACCGGCTGGAGGCCCGGTTCGCCCTCGCCGCCCTGGAGGCCGAGGACCAGGACGGCACCCCGCTCCTGCGGGTCCCCTCCCTGACCGCCGATCTGGCCCTGGCCCTCGATCCGACCGGCCCCTTCTCGGCCGTGCTGCTGGCCCGCCACAACGGATCCGAGCCGGAGTTCGGCGGCGGGACGATCCCCGCCTGGACGCGCTTCGACGCCACCGGCCGCTACCACCTCAGCGAGCAGGTCGAGATCTACGCCCGGATCGAGAACCTCACCGACAAGCACTACCAGCAGATCCTGGGCTACAGCACCCCCGGCCGCTCGGCCGCGCTCGGGGTGCGGGCGCGGTTCTGACATGCTCCGGAGGCTGGCCATCCCCGCCTGGGCGGCCTTCCTGGCGGCCCTCCCCCTCCCGGCCGCGGAGGCCAAACCCGCCCGGATCCTGAGTCTGGATTTCTGCGCCGACCAGTTCGTCCTCCAGCTGGCCGACCGCGACCGCATCCTGGCGCTGTCACCGGACTCCGAACGGGCCTTCTCCTACTTGCGCGACGCCGCCCGCGGACTGCCCCAGGTGCGGCCGACGGCCGAGGAGGTGCTGCTGCGCAAGCCGGATCTCGTGGTCCGCTCCTATGGCGGCGGCCCGAATGCAGGCGCCTTCTTCGCCCGGGCCGGCCTGCCGGTGCTGCAGCTCGGCTGGAGCGGCGATCTCGCGAGCATGAAGCACACCCTCCGCGAGGTGGCCGCGGGGCTCGGAGAGCCGGAGCGCGGGGCCCGGCTGGTGGAGGAGATCGACGCCCGCCTCGCGCGTCTGGAGCGGCCCCCGGAGCGCAGGACCGCGCTCTATCTGACCCCTTCCGGGGCCACCACCGGGCCCGGCACGCTGATCGACGAGATGCTGCGGCTGGCGGGGTACGAGAATTTCCAGCAACGGTCGGGCTGGGGCGCGCTGCCCCTCGAACGCCTCGCCTATGAACAGCCGGATCTGGTCGCGGCGGCGTTTTTCAACCGCAGTGACGACTACACCTATATCGATGCCTGGAGCCCGATGCGGCATCCGCTGACCCGGGCCCGGCTGCGGGAGCTGCCGGTGGTGCAGATCCCCGGAGCCTGGACCGCCTGCGGCGGCTGGTTTCTTCTCGACGCCATCGAGGCGCTGGCCGCGGCCGGAAGATGACCGGCCGGCATCTCACCCTCCTGCTGCTGCTGGCCGTGCCGGCCTGCCTGTTCGCGGCCTGCCTGCTGGGAACCACACCGCTCCCCCCCGCCCGGGTGATGGCGGCCCTGCTCGGACAGGCCGGCCCCGGCGACCAGCTGGTGGTCTGGCAGATCCGCCTGCCCCGGGCCCTCGCGGCCTTCCTGGTCGGGGCCGCGCTCGGCACCAGCGGGGCCGCCCTCCAGGGATTGCTGCGCAACCCACTGGCCGAGCCCGGGGTGCTCGGGGTCTCCGCCACCGCCGCCCTCGGTGCCGCCACCGCCCTCTATTACGGTCTGGCCGGTCTCTGGGCCTGGGCGATGCCGGTGGCGGCCATCCTCGGCGCGCTGGCGGCCACGACGGTGCTGGCCCTGGCCGCCACGCGCCTGCAATCGGTCGTCACCCTGATCCTGATCGGGGTGGGCCTGTCCAGTTTCGCGGCCGCGCTGCTGTCGCTCCTCCTCAATCTGGCACCCAACCCCTTCACCCTCGCCGATCTGGTCAACTGGACGCTCGGCTCGGTCGCCCATCGCAGCTATGACGATCTGCTGCTGGCCGCGCCCTTCCTGCTGGCCGGGCTCGCGATCCTGTTCACCCACCGGCGCGGCCTCTCGGCCCTGACCCTGGGCGAGGAGGCGGCGAGCGGGGTCGGGCTCAATCTCCGCCGGCAGCGCATCGCGGTGGTGCTCGGGGCCGGAATCGCCACCGGCGCGGCGGTCGCCCTCGCCGGGGCGATCGGCTTTGTCGGGATCGTGGCCCCGCATCTCGTCCGGCCGTGGGTCGGCCATGACCCGGCCCGCAGCCTGCTGCCCTCGGCGCTGCTGGCCGGCATCATCCTGGTGGTCGCCGATATCGGCGTGCGGCTGCTGCCCACCGCCACGGAACTCAAGCTCGGCGTCGTCGCAGCGCTGTTCGGAGCCCCCGCCTTCATCTGGATCGCGATGCGCCGGAGAGCGGTGCATGCCTGAACTCGCGGTCCGCGGCATCACGGTCACGGCCGGCGGAAACGAGATCCTCCGGGACGTCTCCTTCACCCTCGCGCCGGGCACCTTCGTGGCCCTGCTCGGGCCGAACGGAGCCGGCAAGACGACACTGCTGCGGGCCGCGCTCGGTCTGCTGAAACCCGATTCCGGGAGCGCGCGGCTGGACGGCCGGTGCACGGCCCGCCTGCCGGCGGCGGAGCGGGCGCGGCTCGTGGCCTATCTGCCCCAGGAGCGGCCGCTCGCCTGGCCGAATTCCGTCCGCGACATCGTCGCCCTCGGGCGGTTCTCCCATGGGGTGGCCCCGGGGCGTCTCACCGGGCGGGATGCGGCGGCGGTCGACCGGGCCCTCGACCGGGCCGGACTCGGGCGGCTGGCGGAACGCCCGACCGACACGCTCTCCGGCGGTGAAACCGCCCGGATGCACTGCGCCCGTGCCCTTGCGGCCGAAGCCCCGCTGCTGCTGGCCGACGAGCCGGTGGCGGCCCTCGACCCCCTCCACCAGTTCCGGGTGATGGAACTGATCCGGGACTATGTGGAGGGCGGCGGGGGGGCGCTCGCCGTGCTCCATGATGTCGCCCTCGCCGCCCGCTTCGCCGACCGGCTGATCTGGATGAAGGACGGCGCCATCACCGCGGACGGCTCCCCCGCCGAGACGCTGGATCCGGCGCGGATGGAATCCGTCTACGGCGTGCGGGCCCGGATCGAGGGACGGCGGGTGGAAATCGAGGGCCCGGCCTGACCGCCCGGCCGGCGGGGATCTGGACAATCCCGGGAGTTTTGTGTAAAGGAACCTCCAGAGCAGTCAAAGCAACAACGCCGAAAAGGCGGGATCCGGGTGCCTGGAAGCGCCCTTCGGAATTGAAGGAACCTGAAGCAGCCGGAGCCTGAACCCCATCAATCGGCGGGGAGAAGGGTATCGTGAGTTCCGCAGCTATCGCTGACGGCCGGGCGTTTGCCAGACTTGGCCCGCGCATCGGCCGATTCCTTGTCCGCAGACTCGCCGAAACGGCGGGAATGGTCGTCATCCTCCTGGGAGGCCTGCTGGCCCTGGCCCTGGCCAGCTATCATTCCACCGATCCGAGTCTGCTCCACGCCACCACGCAGCCACCGCGCAACCTGCTCGGCTGGGCCGGGAGCATGATCGCCGATCCGCTTCTGCGCGGTCTCGGGGTCGCGGCCGCCCTGCTGCCCCTGGCCCTCGCGGCAGCGGGAATCCGGGTCATCCTCCGCACCCGCCTCCCCCGCATCCTCCTAGCCGCCTTCATGCTGGTCCCGGCCCTGGGTGCCCTGGCCCCGGCCCTGGCCCTGCTCGCGCCTCCCGAAGCCTGGCCGTTCGCGAGCGGCCTCGGCGGTGTTGCCGGTGACCGCTTTCTCACCCGGATCATGGGCTCGCTCCCGGCCCTGCCGCGGGCCCCGGCCTCGGCCATCGAGGGTCTGGTCGCCGGACTGCTGGTGGTGATCGGGGCGGGTTTTGCGACCTGCGCCTGTGGAATCCAGCTCCGCCGGCCGGCCCAATGGCTGCTGCTCGCCCTGCGTCTGGGTCTCGTGCTGGTGCTCGAGCTCGGCCAGCTGGCCGCCACCCTGGCCCGACGGCTGGCCGCGGCAGAGGTTCCGAAATTCCAGACTCCCGCCTGGCTGCACCGGTCCCCTGCACGCCCGGTGGATCCGGAGGAGGCCGAGTACCCGGAGATGCTGGAGGAGGAGCCGGCACCCCTGTTCCAGCAGGAACCGATCGCCCCCCGCCCGCCCGTCGGACGCGCACAACCGGTCGCACGCACACAGCCGGTCGCGCCCGCCGCACCACCGGCGAGAAGGCGCGCGCCGGCCGCCGCCGCGCCGGCCCAACCCAAACCCCGCGCCGCGCCGCGGCGGAAAAAATCCGATCTCCCCCTCCTGCCGGAGGACGGGGCGTATGATCCCCCCGCCCTGGACCTGCTGACCGAGGCCGACAGCAAGCGCCCGGCCACGGTGTCGGCGGCGGTCATCGAGGAAATGTCCGAGGCCCTGCAGGGGGTGCTGGACGACTACAAGATCGGGGGGTCGATTGTCGGGGCCCGCCCCGGCCCGGCGGTCACCCTGTTCGAACTGGAGCCGCCGCCGGGGCTGAAAGCCTCGAAGATCGAGGGGCTGGCCGACGACATCGCCCGGTCGATGGGAGTGGTCTCGACCCGGATCTCGACCATTCCCGAGAGCAAGGCGATCGGCATCGAAATTCCGAACCACCGGCGGCAGCCGGTCCTGCTGCGGGAGATCCTGGACTCCCCCAGCTACACCGATGGCAGCTGTTTCCTGCCGCTCGCGCTGGGCAAGAACATCCAGGGCCAGCCGGTGGTGGCCGATCTCGAGAAGATGCCGCATCTGCTGATCGCCGGCACCACCGGCTCCGGCAAGTCCGTCTCCGTCAACGCCATGATCCTGTCGCTCCTCTACCGGCTGTCGCCGGAGGACTGCCGGATGATCATGATCGATCCAAAAATGCTGGAATTCTCGGTCTATGACGACATCCCGCATCTCCTGACCCCGGTCGTCACCGATCCCCGGACGGCGGTCTCGGCCCTGAAATGGGTGGTCCGGGAGATGGAGGAGCGCTACCGGCTGATGTCGAAGATCGGGGTGCGCAACATCAGCAGTTTCAACGCGCGGGCCGCCCAGGCCATCAAGAAATCCGAGCCCCTGACCCGCAAGATGCAGACCGGCTTCGATCCGGAGACCGGCAAGCCGGTCCACGAGGAGGTGGAGATCGGGGTCCGGCATCTGCCCCGCATCGTGGTCGTCGTCGACGAAATGGCGGATCTGATGATGGTCGCCGGCAAGGAGATCGAGGCCTGCGTGCAGCGGCTCGCCCAGATGGCGCGGGCCTCGGGCATCCATCTGATCATGGCCACCCAGCGCCCCTCGGTGGATGTGATCACCGGCACCATCAAGGCGAATTTCCCGACCCGGATCAGTTTCTGCCTCTCCTCCAAGATCGACAGCCGGACGATCCTGAACGCCCAGGGCGCGGAGAAACTCCTCGGCAAGGGCGACATGCTCTACCAGGGAGCGGGCGGACGGCTGAGCCGGATCCACGGGCCGTTCGTGTCGGATGAGGAGATCGAGGATGTCGTCAACCATCTGAAGTCCCTCGGGCCGCCGGATTACGTGTCGGACGTCACCGTCGCCCCCGAGGACAGCGATCCGCTGTTCGGCACCGGAGGCGGCGAGGAGGGCGATCTGTATTCACAGGCGGTGGAGATTGTCGCCCGCGACCGGAAAGCCTCCACGAGCTATCTGCAGCGCAAGCTGGAGATCGGCTACAACCGCGCCGCCAAGCTGATGGAGCAGCTGGAGGAGGCTGGCGTGGTCAGCTCCGCCAACCATGCCGGCAAGCGGGAAATCCTGATCGGAGAGGTGCAGTAGGTGTGACGCCACAACACATCGCTAGCCGCTCGGCCATTCTGGAGAATTTGGCTTTCTCGACTGTCTGGCTCCTCTGCCCCGGTCAGTATGTAAAAAGGTCACTTCTACCCTAGAGGGGCACGACCGGCATTAATGCCGGGACGGGCGCATTTTCGTTGCGTACACAAACGACGGCCGGGTCGTGAAAGCGGGTTGGGAAGCCCGCGGGTAACAACAGGACGCTGGCTAGCTGTGAACGGCAGATAGGTTGTTGTCCATTCGGCACTGGTTGGAGATGCGATGTTTTGTAACCACTTAGCTCCTAGGAGGGCCGAATGGACAACAACCCATCTGCCGTTCACATCTGGAAAACCGCTGTTCGGCAGTCGATTCGGTGCTGAAAGCTACAAGAATACCCATGAGAGGCCCTTGGAATTGCCACATCGCGACCAGTTTTTCAGATTGGCAACACGCTCCGCCATGGGGCCCGACCGGTCGCTAGACACCTCCTTTTCGACCGGGCTCGCATAGGCCCTAAGGAATAAGCAGAACTTCTCTCCGTCCAACCCGTAGCTGGATCAGGAAGCTACGAGCCCCTTAGAACGGGGTTTTGCTAGCAGGCAAATGCTTCTGACGTACTCCGCGCAAGAGATCCCGTTGCCGGGCCGCAGCTTTCCTGGCGAGGATCCGTATCTGGTCACGTTCGGTCCGATTGCTCTGCTCCACCGGAATTATTTCTCGGTGGGGTGATTCGGTCGTTCGTTTTTTCATGAGTTAGCCTCCCTTTTTTGGCTCGGCGGGGCCCCTAGTGGCAGTTTCCACGGGGGCAGCAAGCTGAGCAACATAATACCCATCAGGTGACCGAATGTCACTCCTGTCAATGCTTTCTAGTAGCAACAAAATATCCTGGTCTGCCTGCCGGACTTTCCTGAACAGGCGCTTGGCTTCGGGAAAATCTATGACAAACCCATGATCTGGATATTCATACACTAGGGTTTTAATGCCCTCTTGATTGATGTTGCGTGAAATTCGTGCAAGCCGACCGGCATACTCGGCTGCGATCCTCATATCTCTGGTCATCTGCCCTATGTAATCCGGATTGATTTGCTTGAAAATCGGACGATATAGACTCCCAGAAAATGCTGCTGCTATTTCCATGCTCGTTCGTAGCGATACGCTTCCGCCACTCTTGGAGATAATTCCCTGCACATATTCCGAAAACGTGCTGAAACATCTTTCTTCCAGAGTTTTGAAAGCGGCCATCAGGTTTGCACCCGATTTTCTTCGCTCATACAGCTCATCCCGTTCAGTAATCTGCACATCAAGAGGTCCCAATTCACCAAACGGTGCCATGATGATTTCATTCGCTCCAATAGCAAAAATTGTACCGGCACTTTTGCAATAACCAGCGACCAGCACGGAAAATTTCTTGTATGAATCCTGCAGATGCCGTGCGCATTTGTAGGCAGCGTCAGCGGATCCGCCGTATGTTTCCAGCACAAGAAGTACGTTCTTCGCGGAACAGTGAGCGGCGTCAACCAAAGCATAGAAGCCCTGATCTACAAGCGGACCGCTATATAAAATAATTTCAACACCGTACTTGTTTGCATAAAGTTGAGGAATTTCTTCCAATTTCACCTGATCCCAAGGAACCTCTTCCGTCCCATTTGAGCCTTTGTGATCTTCCGGCCCTTCTGACATTATCACTCTCCTTTCTGCTCAATATTGCTTCAGCGTCGCCCAGCCAAAATGCTGGCTTCCAGGCGGGATGATCGCTCGCCAGCATCCAGCCTTTGTCCGTATTCTTTCCCGCCCGCTTCACGACCACACCGATGCCCGTTCTGACGACAAAATGCACCCGTCCCGGTGCCGGTCTCGCAATATAAGAACTTTGTAGCTGTCCGGCAACCCCGATTCCATCGATTCACCCCCGCACACCGATCATGGTGCACTGCGCTGGGTCGAGAACACGCCGCTCCAAACCAATCGCGACAAAGCCACACATGACTCGTAACCTCTGCCTACGCAATATCCGCACCACTGCCTGCCGCTACCGATAGCTCCACGCTTCCCACCGGGCGCATCGCTGCCATCACCAAGCGATGGTGCCCGTGCTCCACATTCGGCCTCAGTGCGGAGCCTTTGTATCTTGCCTACGACTTGGTGTAGATGATCCTAACATGGGTGCTGGGTCCGACCTGCTCCGTGGGGCGGGCCGATATACAGCCCCCAACTGCGAGCACGACAGATTCCCTCTGCGCGAGAGAAATTCAGGTCATGTCCAACCAAGACATCGCAAATGGCACATCGCAACAGCCCCACTTCCATAGCTAGACCGGTGACGGGCTGGCCATGGTGTACCCTGCGCCGTGTCTTTGGGAAATGTTTGGCCACTCACATGTGACATTTATACCACTTTTTATGCCAAAGGGGAAGTTCGATTGAAAATTTATAGCAAAAATTGTATTTTTCTGCATGTAATAGCCATTTTGCACAATGCGCAAACCAATTACAGCGACGTGGTGCAATCGGCGCGAATCGACCGCTTGTCCCACCTGCGACGAGCCGTGGTCTCCTTCGGAAAGACAGCGCGGCAAGCACTCCACCTTGAACATCGCGCAAAAGGACCACGTCTGCGTAGTGAACTCGACCATCGCCAACCACCTACGGGTGTCGACCTACGGGCCAACGGCGCGATTGAAGGCGCAGCGGACCCTCAGAGCCATTGCCGATCCGAGCAGAACAGATGTCGGCAGAGAAGATCGCGGGATACGATCAAAGGCATCCCGCATGCCATGCACCGGAGGGCTGGAGAGGAACCTGCAGCAATCAGTTTTGAAACCGAACCGCAGACAGTCCATCAGATAAATCCAGCCCCTAGGAGACAGAACCCATGCAGGGTATCGACATTGCATCTTCTCTCCGGACAGACGGGCGCACAACAGTCCTTCTGTCGGCGCGTGTAAACAATCAAACACATATGGCACTCCCGCCAGACCGCTGAAAGACACAGGAAAGGCTGGATCCGAGTGCCTGAAAGCACCCTTCGGAATTGAAGGAACCTAAAGCCAACCGGAACCTAGACCCCATAAATCGGCGGGGAGAAGGGAATCGTGAGCTCCGGAGCCATCGCTAACGGCCGGACGTTGCCAGATTAGGCCCGCGCATTGGCGGTTTCCTCATCCGCAGACTCGCCGAAATGGCGGGGATCGCTGTAATCAGCCAGGGAGCCATGCTGGCCCTGCTCGCACCTCCCGAAGCCTGACCGTTCGCGAGCGGCATCGCCGACGACCGCTTTCTCACCCGGATCATGAGCTGGATCCCGACCCTGCCGTGGGCCCCGGCCTCGGCCATCAAGGGTCTGGTCGCCAGGCTGCGAGGGGTGATCGAGGCGGATTTTGCGACCTGCGCCTGTGGAATCCAGCTCCGTCGGCCGGCCCGATGGCTGGCCGCGGCAGAGGTTCCGAAATTCCAGACTCCCCCCTGATTGCGCCGGTCCCCTGCGCACCCGGTGGATCCGGAGGAGGCCGAATACCGGAGATGCTGGAGGAGAAGTCGGCACCCCTGTTCCAGGAACCGATCGCCCCCCGCCCGCCCGTCGGACGCGCACAACCGGTCGCGCCTGCCGCACCACCGGCAAGAAGGCGGGCACCGACCGCCGCCGCTCCGACCCAGCCCAAGCCCCGCCCGGGCGCCGCGGCAGAAAAATCCGACCTTACCCTCCTGCCGGAGGACGGGGCGTATGATCCCCCAGCCTTGGACCTGCTGACCGAGCCCGGCGGCAAGCGCGCGCCCACGGTGTCGGCGGCGGTCATCCAGGAAATGTCCGAGGCCCTGCAGGGGGTGCTGGACGATTACAAGATCGGGGGGCGATTGTCGGAGCCCGCCCCGGCCCGGCGATCACCCTGTTCGAACTGGAGCCGCCGCCGGGGCTGAAAACTTCGAAGATCAAGGGGCTGGCCGACGACATCGCCGGTCGATGGGGGTGGTCTCGACCCGGATCTCGACCATTCCCGAGAGCAAGGCGATCGGCATCGAAATTCCGAACCACCGGCGGCAGCCGGTCCTGCTGCGGAAGATCCTGGACTCCCCCCGCTACGCCGACGGCAGCAATTTCCTGCCGCTCGCGCTGGGCAAGAACATCCAGGGTCAGCCGGTGGTGGCCGATCTCGAGAAGATGCCGCACCTACTGATCGCCGGCACCACCGGCTCCGGCAAATCCATCTCCGTCAACGCCATGATCCTGTCGCTCCTCTACCGGCTGTCGCCGGAGGACTGCCGGATGATCATGATCGATCCGAAAATGCTGGAATTCTCGGTCTATGACGACATCCCGCATCTCCTGACCCCGGTCGTCACCGATCCCCGGACCGCGGTCTCGGCCCTGAAATGGGTGGTCCGGGAGTATGGAGGAGCGCTATCGGCTGATGTCGAAGATCGGAGTGCGCAACATCAGCAGTTTCAACGCCCGCGCCGCCCAGGCCATCAAGAAATCCGAACCCCTGACCCGCAAGATGCAGACCGGCTTCGATCCGGAGACCGGCAAGCCGGTCCACGAGGAGGTGGAGATCGGAGTCCGGCATCTGCCCCGCATCGTGGTCGTCGTCGACGAAATGGCGGATCTGATGATGGTCGCCGGCAAGGAGACCGAGGCCTGCGTGCAGCGGCTCGCCTAGATGGCGCACGCTGCGGGCATCCATCTGATCATGGCCACCCGGCGCCCCTCGGTGGATGTGATCACCGGCACCATCAAGGCGAATTTCCCGACCCGGATCAGTTTCTGCCTCTCCTCCAAGATCGACAGCCGCACGATCCTGAACGCCTAGGGTGCAGAGAAACTCCTCGGCAAGGGCGACATGCTCTACCAGGGAGCGGGCGGGCGGCTGAGCCGGATCCACGGGCCGTTCGTGTCGGATGAGGAGATCGAGGATGTCGTCAACCATCTGAAGGCACTCGGGCCGCCGGATTACGTGTCGGACGCCCCCCCCCCCCCCCCCCCGAGGACAGCGACCCGCTGCTCGGCACCGGAGGCGGTGAGGGGGTGATCTGTATTCACAGGCCGTGGAGATTGTCGCCCGCGACCGGAAAGCCTCCACGAGCTATCTCCAGCGCAAGCTGGAGATCGGCTACAACCGCGCCTCCAAACTGATGGAGCAGCTGGAGGAGGCCCGCGTGGTCAGCTCCGCCAACCATGCCGGCAAGCGGGAAATCCTGATCGGAGAGGTGCAGTAGTTGTGATGTAGCAGCAAGTTGCGCTCGACCAGGCTCCGTCGATAACAGATGGAACCGCCTTATACCGTATTGGGCCGATGCCAATCGCAGCCATGAAGTTCGACTGTCAAGAGGCTGCAACATTCTCTGAACGGCTGATAGGTTACATCTAGAACACGCAGTTTCAAACAAAATGGTTGCATCAAACGAGTTAGCTCACCTGGCGCAAGGAACTTGATGAAACCTCCCCCGTCGCCACCACCATCGACGGACACAGGCACGATGCCCTACGCTTCACGTATCACCGCCACTATATCCAGCCCTATGCCGCACTTGGCCGAATGATGCCCGCCGGGTATCTACTCGCCCACCATGGAGAGAGTCTCCATCGCAACCTGACTGCTTCCGGCCCCCGCCAGAAGATTGACGCTGACAAGACCCGCCCCGAGGGCAGATGTCGTGATTGCGTACAACCTCGCTACATGTCCAGTAATTGCCCCGAAACCGAAAGTAGCCCCGAACGAACGATGAGCCTTTTTCTGGCGGTTTCGTTTTGGGGAGATGTCCAAAACTTCTTGTGATCAAACAGTGACTCGATCAGCAAGTCCCCGGATATGAAAACTCAGCTTTTCTTGAAACGCCCCCGCCGACAAGAAATGAAGCTCGCGCCCCCCTCGGCAAGCGATAGAAACGGGCCGCAAAAGCCCGCTCAGTTATGATCCATATCAGGCATTTTTGCCATCCCCATCGGGTTGCTCTTGGTCAGAGTATCCGCTGGACTCGGCAATTTCTCGGTTTTCCTCAACATGGGTTGGGTCTTTCCTCAGCTCTGCAGCACGTCAGTAACCTAGTTAGGACTAGCAAGCAACTCAATGTCATATCCAGAAGATCGAAGCAAACCTCTTTTACCTAAACGATCATGCAACTTCAGGAGATTCTGATCCGCCCATTCGACGTTTCTGAACAAGTCCTTTACCTCCTCGGAATCTATTACAAATCCGTGATCTGAATATTTATACACTAGATGGACAATTTCGCTTTCGTCAATGTTTTGCCCGGTGATCGCAAGGCGCATGGCATAGTCCCAAACCATACTCATACACCTGGCAACTTGCCCCGCATAATTCGGATCAATTTGTCCGAAGATTGGTCCGTACAGATTGCTAACAAGTGTCACGGCCATCTCCATGCTGGTACGCAATGACACGTCTCCGTGACTACGGTGAATGATTTCTGCCACATACTCCGTAAAGGAATGAGCACAACTTTCTGTCAGTGCCTTGAGCCCGGACATCATATCTGCCCCAGATATCATTTCCCCATGCAAATTACCCGGGTCTCTAATTTGCACATCTAGAGGCCCTAATTCACCATGTGGTCCGATGATCACTTCGTGTGCGCCGATGGCGATAAGTGTGCCTGCACTTTTGCAATGGGATGGAATGAACACAGAAAATTTTTTGAACAACCGCTGAAGATGTCGTGCGCATTTGTAGGCTACATCGGGACTTCCACCCGATGTCACCAGCACAAGAAGTACTGTCTTTGCGGGGGAACTGCGACGAACCTCGGTAACCAGCTTGAAAAAGCCATCTTCTGAAATCTCACCGTTATACAGAACAACAACCGCATCTCGTTTGTTTGCGCATTCTTGAGCAATTTCCATCAGCTTGAACGATTGTCCTGCCCTAAGTAAGCTCCAAAGACTGATTCTTCTTCGCTTTCGGTTTTCACAAGCTTCCTGTTTTTCTGACATTACCATTCTCCTCACTTATCCAAGATGGCAGTTCTAGATGTGAGCTGCGGATAGGTTGTTGTCCATTCGGCCCTAATTTGGAGATGCTGATGTTTGGCAACAAACCAGATTCCAGGAGGGCCGAATGGGCAACAACCTGGCTGCAGTTCACACCTAGGGGTTGCTGGACAGGAAACAGAGCCCCATCATTCTGAGGGTGTCTGAAAGTTTCGAGATTTTTTCTTGGCTTTTCTTTTGGGCGGTGTCCATGGGTAGTTCCTTCTATTGGGTCTGATCCGGAAGGATCTTTCTGGAAATCTGGTTGATCTGGTCAAAAATTCTACTCTCCTGAAGCATCTTTCGAATCTCAGCTGATGCTTTCTGCTGTCTGTATTTGGCATGTTCTGGATTCGAGTGATACCAAGTCTCGGTGGCTTTTTCGGCTTCTTCACAGAGCTCTGCGAGTCTCTTATGGCCTTGGTTTTTTGGATCAAATTTTGGAATTGGAAGGTATTTCCACACATGCGTGTGGAAATGCCGGTCTGACCTCCTTGCGCTAGCGAAAGCATCGGTCAGACCAGGATTGTTTAGAAGTGAAACCAGGTAGGCGGCTTCTTCTTGTGAAGAGAACGTTTGATGATATAGAGAAGTATCTATGATGATATCACTTGCAAGAGTTATTCTAGAAGCTCTCATAATGTCTCCGGACCCTGGATACAATACGGAACGATTTTTTAAATTTTGTGTCCTTTCTATTTGTTTGGTGAGAACTTTTTGATGATTGATCATCTTTATTAGATTTTGAGGAGTGCTTGAACCGATGCTTCTATATTTGATAAATATTTTGTTTACTTTTCTCCAGAATTCAGATACCTTTTCGGGATTTTCAAGAATTTCTCCGTTTCCATTAATTGGAATGATTGCTTTGTTAGGGTTTTCTGAGATCATAAACGGAAACATGTCCAGACTTTTTATTAGGTTTCTCAACCATTCATTTTTTACTTCTCCTTTTTGAATAGATATATCTCTCCATGGTTTGTGACGGGATTGCCGCGTTGAGATATCTGATGTAGTTTTTGTTTTTGGAATAATGGATTGCGCAATGACCAATACACTAGGAATGACGACTGCTCCTTGCCTCCATTGGTCTCCTTTGTAATCGGAGACTGATACAGGAATATTACTTTTCGCCGGATCAAATTTAAGCAACTCTAGTGCCTTGTTCAAATTTGCATTATAATTGGGTTTCTGTTTAGAAGATATAGGTTCTGCCAGAATAATCTTGGTTTCTATTTTTTCTTGGACTATTTTTTGTGTTTGTTTGATTTTTTTGATATCGAAAAGAATAACAGATTCTTTTGCACACCCCGATCCAAAAGGTTGAACCTTTGTCAGGTCTGCGATCTGGGCGGATATATTTTCATACCATTCCCTGAATTTTTCCCATTGGCTGGATTTTAGCGCTGATTTTTTCACAATCCATGCTGCAGGATTTGTTTCTGGTTTTTCTAGATAAATTTTTCTGCAGATTTTTACGAATAGCTGAGCGATGTCATTGTGGGGTGCCATCTTTCCGCCAAACCATAGGTTTTCGTTTTTGAAAGCATTTTCCAGTTCTTTTTTTCTGTAAGGAACTTGGATGTTTGCCATTTTTACCCATGGTGGATTGGCGACAATCCGGTTGATCTTTCTTCTGGCCAGAAATGCTGGGGCTGTGATATTGATTACATACCAGGCCCAGACAGAATTGCCTTTTTCGGCGATAATTGCAGCGAAATCCTTGCAGCTTTGTTCTAGATTACTTTGATCTTCTTCTGGAATTTTTCTCAGGATGTCTTGCGGGATTTGTTCCCGCTTGGCGAATTCAATCAGTCTGTCCATATCAAAATTGAAACTGGGCAATTCGCAGAAAGATATGGGGATCTGGATTTCTTTGGTTTTTGTGCCTGGAAGAAAGAAACAGAGGTTTTTCTCCCGGATTGTATGTCTCATTCTATCCAGAAGGGGCTTGTCGCTGTCTTCCTTGTCCTGGAAGGTCATCAGGGAATCTCCCTGAAACACCCGGATGGATTTGGTTCCATCGGGCGGTGACGTTGGTAGTGCCCTGAGAAGGGTTGCTCTGGAGATCTCTGCGGCGATGGGATGGATATCTATGCCATGGACCAGCCGGACTACAATCTCGGCCTGTCTGGACAAAGGAAGATGTAGATCCTTCATAGCTTTGGATTCCAGAATTTTTCGGGCCGAGTGATAGAGAAAGGTTCCGGATCCACAAGCAGGGTCCAGTACCCCGATTCCTTTCAGGGGTTCCGGCAGAGTGGCTGCCTGGATGCTCTGTTCCAGCCATTCCGGATCCAGGATCTCATGGACCAGAAGCTCTGCCAGCCAGTCCGGGGTGTAGTGCTCGCCGAATATCTTTCGGTCTTTGGCTGAGATAAAACCCTCATAGACAGATCGGAGCACATCTCCCTTCTGGCGGCGCCAATCGTATTGGTTGATTTTGGCCAGAAGCGCTTTCTGCCAGTCCTCTCCGTCTGTATCCTGAACGATCCAGGACGCGAAACCGTCGTTTAAGACGGAATTGGGGTCTTTTTCCGGATCGGGATCAACCAGGATATGGCTGACATTTCTGGCGATGCTGACCAGAAAGGAATGTTTGACGAACAGGGACAGAGCGTCATTCTCGTTTTCAGGTTCCATGCCGGATGCTCGGAGCATGTCCTGCCACAAATCGAATTTGGTCTGGGTTTCCTTCTGGATCTGTCCGGTCAGTCCGGAATGGATATCTTCCAGATCTTTCAGATCCTGGGTAAACAGGCCATAGGGATTCTGCGGAATTCTGGGTTTTCCCAAGGGGCTGTCTTGAAACAGTTCCTTCAGAATGTCCAGAATGTCTTCAGGCTCCCGGGTGTTCCAGGTTTTTTCTTCCCGTGCCGGGGAATTCTCCCGATTCTCCCATTTCCACATCCACCATGTCTGTCCATCGGTGATAACTCCGGTCCATCTGCGGTTCTGCTCGATCCCATCATGGAAAGGGAGATAGTTCTGCTCCTCCAGAATTCTACTGTGGACATAGGGTTCCAGCTGTTCCAGAACCTCGATTCCGGCTTTGCCGACTTTCTTTGTCTCGATGATGGTTCTGAGCCTTGGAAGATAGATGTCCATCCTCTTTCCGGAAGTAAAAGTCTCTTCCTCAATAGCGTCGAATTTCTTAGAGTCCAAATTTCGGAGCAGGCCGACAATTTCACTCTGGATGCTTTTCTCGGTTCTGCTACGCTGGAAAAATAGCCTTTGTATGGCCTCTTGGATCGGATCAGATGTCTGACTCATTTTTCCAGACCAATCCCGGTGAAATGGTTCCGTTGGTAGCGGCCAGGCGGAACATGGGCTCTTTCCATGGTGGCCAAGAAATACCCGACGGGTGTCATTCTGTCAAGTGTGGCATGGGAACAGACATGGTTGTGGTAATACTCGCAGCATCGGGCATCGTGCCTGTAGCTATCAATGGTGGTTGAGACGAAGGAGATTCCATCAAGTTCCTTGCGCTAGGTGCGCTTTCCTTGACTATGAAACCCCGGAGATATTCACCGAGAACGGAGAGCGGGTGCTCCCCGAGGGCGAGGACATGGTTTAGGTTCTCATGTCCCGCGATAGCGTCTTCGCCGAGGAGACGGTAAAAGGCCAGTCGCATCGTTGCGTGGAGATCTAATAGGCGGCCGCATAGGCTCATTCTCCGATGGCGGTTTATATGAAACGTTCGACCTTGCCGTTGGTTCTCGGAATGTAAGGTCGGGTACGGATGTGGCAGATATCGAGATCGGCACAGAGATTGCAGAAGACCCTGGATGTGTAGTCAAGATCCGTTGGCAATCATGATGTGTTCAATGGTGATCCCAAAGTTCCGATAGCAGGCGACAGCCGACTGGAGAAAAGGGATTGCGGTTCAGACGATTTGGTCGGGCATCACAACAGAGAAAGTCACGCGGGAATAGTCGTCGATGCAGACGTGCAAGTATTCCCATCCCACGCCACAGTTTCGGTGCGGGCCGGTATGCCATCCAGTGATTGGATGCCCGGGGATCTTGAAGTGCTCCAACTTCTTGATGTCGATGTGGATCATCCCGCCGGGTCTGCACGCTCGTAGCAACGCGACGGCGGGAAGGGTTCGATATCCTTGATCTTGCTCGGCCCGAGGCAGTGAAAAATGCGCCTGCGGTGGACGGAGAAGCACTAGGCTCGGCTACGATTCGACCCAGTGGCCGTTCCATCGCTGGCATCGCAAGGCTTCGATCCGACAAATGGCAACTCCAGAGCAGGATTGCGTAGCTTGTGCGGACTGGAAGAGCGGTCCTGCAGATCGGCGATGCCTTCTACCCGGAAGCGTACGACCCATCGGGCTCGGGTCTTTGGGCAGACGCCAGAGGCTAGGGCCGCAGCTTTCAATATCTTCCCGTCCTCCAACATGCGGCGCACAACACGCCTCGATTATGAGGCGTCAATCGTGCATTCTTGCGAGCGCTCGTTCTATCCTCCCAAGAGCCGCTGGTTTCCCGGGAAACATCAGCATCACCAATCAAGGCCGATAGGACAACAACGCGTAATAGTTCACATCTAGTTATCAAGTTGTAATTCTTTGTATGCCTCGGCCAAACGAGCCTCGAACTGAACAAGCTTCTTCTCATTGTGACATCGTATCTCTAATAATGCACGTCGAATAGTCTCGGAAGTGTAACCTTTTTTATCTATCCACCGTTTGTGAACTTTATATGGAGCGGGCTGGGCTTCCAGCAAATCCTTATACGTCTCCAGTGCCCCTGAGTATTGAATGACTCCAGCGCGCCTAGAAGAAAGCCGTTGTAAAACACGCTCCGTGTAATACTGAGCCAATCCTTCCACGACCGATGTTTCCGTGGTTGAAAATTGGGCAACAGGCCATCTTCGACCGTCGATGTCAGCACCAAGCTGAGTATAGGCGTGCGAAAGTTCATGGGCAAGAACCACAATAGTCAAGTCTTCAACCGTATATCCTTCCAATTCTGACACAAGTCCGATAACGGCCCAATACAGTAGAATCCGAGCCGGGTTGACATCCTTGTCGCTAGAAAAGTTGACATCCTTGTCGCTAGAAAAAAGGTCATCGCAAGGAGCATCACAAGGAACGGTGTATGAATAACGCCCCATAACATCGTCATTTACATACATGCTGTCATAAAGCATTTTTAATGGATCTATATCTTTGATTTTCTGCAAGAGGTTTTTTGCCCAACTGTGCGTGCTCTGAAGGTCGGAAATACTCGCACGCACCCAGTCGCCGGAGCTTGATTGATTGGGTATTTCTTCCATTTTTTTATCTAACTCGTTCCTTAACTTCATTAATTCCGGAATTCCCAAGCAAACTTTCTCAAGGGGCTGCCTGTAGCGGCTTATAAACAAAATTAGTTCGATTTCATCAGGAAACTCAATATCCTTCAAAACCTCCGGATATGCAGGAGCGATTTCGACTGGAATTGCTGCCCCCTGCCGCATAGCCTCAGATTCCTCGGGCGTCCGTAGCACCAGCCGACACTCGGCACTAAGTGCTTTTTGTAACGTTGATCGTGTTTGGTCCCGAACTACGCGTACCTGCTTCTCCACGCCTGCCGGCACTTGGTTTATCAGATCTGTCAGTTTTACAGTCACTTCGTAAGTCCTGATCATTGTGCACTTTGTGTCCGTGCGTGATAGAATTTTGATTCTATGCTAGATATGATCTACCCGCAAGTTGTCTATTCACCCTGATTGGAGATGCTGATGTTTCCCAACAACCCAGCTTCCAAGAGTGTCGAATGGACAACAGCCTAGCTACAGTTCACATTTACCTGGCGAGCTGATACCTTCCAGCGGCACAGCTCCCCGTAGGACCATACAGACGAGCAGGTGGCATGCGCAGAGCCTATCAGCTGACAGCTGCCCTGCGCAGCCTGGCGGGAACCCTCCTGGTAGCGACGGGACTGCTGATCGGGGCCGTAACTGGCTACCTGCTGTGGCTGCACCTGCTGTCGGAAGCTTCGACCCTAGTGGTGCTGCCCTTTGCCGTGTTCGGTGCCGTGGCCGGATGACTGGCTTTCCGGATTCCCCTCGGGAGAAGGTCGTTCGTCAGCATCCCCTGCTGACATCTTTGCAGCTCGCTTCACGATCAGACTGTCGCTTGTGTCGATAACAAAGATGCATCTCTATCCCGCACTGACACGGGTACCGCGTGCAGGTTTAAGCCATAACAACCTTCTGAAGGTCGAAACCTAACCTCTTGGCGGATAAGGGTCGCCACCATGGCTGTCCTTCCTGGCAATTCGACCGTCGAGGTTGTGAATGACTAATTCGGTGCCTTGGTTTCTGCTGATTTCTCGAGCGCGAGCAATTGCCTCAGCCTTCGTATCATAACGGCAGATAACGTGAGATGACCCACCTCGCTTTACATCCCATCCACCCTCCGAATTCGGGACGACGTGGTGAGAGTTGGAACCTTTGCCTGTATTGCGATTAGCCATTTTTGTTCTCCTTTCTATTCCCTTTGTCGCATGCCTTGCGACGAGCCTTATCATACTACATGATGTAGCAACCATCTGCAACTGATACTATATATAGGATGCAATTATACAACAGTCACGATGCCGCGCACAACCAATACATTCGGTGCTCCTAGCTGTGAACTGTAGCAGGTTGTTGCCCTTTCGGCTCCGACGGGCGATGCTGATACCTTCCAGCGGCACAACTCCCCGTGGGGCCGTACAGACGAGCAGATGGCATGCGCAGAGCCTATCAGCTGACAGCACTTGCCTTGCGTAGCCTGGCGGGAGCCCTCCCGGCAACGACGGGCCTGGTGATCGGGGCCGGGGCCGGCTACCTGCTGTGGCCGCACCTGCTGCCGGAGGCCTCGGCCCTGGTGGTGCTGCCCTTTGCCGCGTTCGGGGCCGTGGCCGGATGGCTGGCTTTCCGGATCCCCCTCCCGAAACCCGTCACACATGGCTCGGCCCGGTTCCGCTCACGCAGAGAACTGGATGCCTTCCGCGGGCCGGACGGGCTGATTGTCGGGCGCGCCGCACAGCCGGACCACTTCCTGCTGCGCTATGCGGGGCCGGGCCATCTGCTCACCATCGCCCCCACCCGGGCCGGCAAGGGTGTCGGCGCCATCCTGCCGAATCTTCTACTGGCCGACCGGCCGGTCATCGTCATCGACCCCAAAGGGGAGAACTACCGGGTGGCGGCCCGGGCGCGGAACCGGTTCGACCCGGTCTGGGCCCTGGACCCGTTCGGGGTGACCGGCAACGAAAGCGCCGCCTACAACCCGCTGGATCTTCTGGATCCCGGGAGCGAGCGCTTTGCGGAGGATGCCGCCGCACTGGCCGATGCGATCGTGTCGGACCCGCCCGGCGAGGTGCGCGAGGCGCATTGGAACGAGGAGGCGGTGGCCCTGCTCTCCGGGCTGATCCTGCTCTGCGCCTCCTCCGAACCCCCGGCCCGGCGAAACCTCGCCCGGGTGCGGGCCTATCTGACCCAGCCGCCGGAAACCTTCCGCCTGTTCCCACCAAGGCTGACAAATTTCAGAAAAGCTCCGGGGACAAGGTTTCTGCCCGAAACAGGCCCGCCAAAGCACCAATACGCAAAAAGCGGTGGTATTCCCAATTATTTTTGAAGCCCCCCTTGATTCCTGAGAAAACCTTCCTATCTAACTAAAAGATGAAAATGTAATTGTCTCGGACCTCCGTAAGGGGATCGAAGACGGCCAAGTTTTCTTCGGCGTGCTAGCACCGCCTTTCTTAGGTGGAGAAAGACAGAACGGTAGCGCGGACCGAAATTGCCCAGTAACCAACCGCAGCATGCGAGCTACGCCAATACGGCCAACCCTCAGGAGACAGATATGAATTATCAGAAGACAGCCAATGAGCCAGATATCTACACCCGCATAACCAATCAGGTTATATTGGCTTTGGAAAAAGGCGTTAGACCGTGGGTGCAACCTTGGGGTAAGAGGCTTGCCTGGCCCGTTCGGAGCAATGGCGTACCCTATAGTGGAATTAATGTCGTCGTTCTGTGGCTGTCAGCCACAATGCAGAGTTTTACAGCACCCACCTGGATGACCTTTGTGCAGGCTAAAAAATTAGGTGGTTTTGTGCGTGAGGGCGAAAAAGGTACTTTGGTAGCCCGTGTCCACACCATCACACACACCGACGTTAACGCAAAAACTGGCGAGTATTGGGAACAGGAAATCTCCTCCCTGAAAGGTTACAGCGTGTTCAATGTCGAGCAAATCAACGGTTTGCCGGCGCATTTCTACGCGGCAGCCACGCCGACACTTGATCCAGAGCAACGCATTGAGCATGCCGAACGATTCTTCGCCGCGACTGGCGCTAACATCCAACATGGCGACCATCGAGCTCACTATGATATCGGTGCTTACTATGACCCCCGTTTGGACTACGTGCATATGCCGCCCCTTCAAAGTTTTCACGACATTGAAAGCTATTATGCAACTCTAGCTCATGAACTGAATCATTGGACGGGCCACCCATCACGGCTAAACCGAAGCTTTGTTCACCCTCTTTGGGGTGATGATCAAGCCAGGGCCATGGAGGAGCTTACAGCCGAGCTAGGTTCCGCATTTCTGGTCGTCGATCTTGAAATTACCCCCGAAGCTCGCGAGAGTCACGCCGCCTATATCGACTCTTGGTTAGCGGCTTTGAAGAGCGACAAGCGGGCGATCTTCGTCGCAGCGAGATATGCACAAAGCGCCGCCAAATTCCTGAAAGATTACAGCAGGGAGAACGTGATAAGCTCACGGGCCGTAGCCTGAAGCCTTGCCGCCCACCCTTGAAGTCGTATTCCCCACCGCCTCCGGACTGAGCAGGATCAAGGATATCAAACCCCTTCCATCGCCGCGTCGCTACGAGCATAACAAACCCGGCAAATCATCCACATGGACATCAAGGCGTTACGGTGCTTTGCGAAGCCCGGGCATCGGGTGACTAGGCGGCACACCGGAATGGCCCACACCCCGGGAGCGGGATGGGAGTATCTGCATGTCGCCATCGACGACCATTCCGTATTAGCTTCGTCAGGTTGATGCCCGATCAAACCTCCCGCAGCGCGATTGCCTTCCTCTAGGTGTGAACTGCCGCCGGGTTGTTGTCCATTCGGCCCTGATCTGGAATGCTGATACTTTCCAGCGGTACAGCCCCCCCCATGGGGCCCTACAAACGAGCAGATGGCATGCACAAAGCCTATCAGATGACAGCACTTGCCTTGCGCAGCCTGGCGGGAGCCCTTCCGGCAACGACGGGCCTGCTGATCGGGGCCGGGGCCGGCTACCTGCTGTGGCCGCGCCTGCTGCCGGAGGCCTCGGCCCTGGTGGTGCTGCCCTTTGCCGTGTTCGGTGCCGTGGCCGGATGGCTGGCTTTCCGGATCCCCCTACCGAAACCCGTCACGCATGGCTCGGCCCGGTTCCGCTCACGCAGCGAACTGGATGCCTTCCGCGGGCCGGACGGGCTGATTGTCGGGCGCGCCGCACAGCCGGACCACTTCCTGCTGCGCTATGCGGGGCCGGGCCATCTGCTCACCATCGCCCCCACCCGGGCCGGCAAGGGGGTCGGTGCCATCCTTCCGAATCTTCTGCTGGCCGACCGGCCGGTCATCGTCATCGATCCGAAAGGAGAGAACTACCGGGTGGCAGCCCGGGCGCGGAATCGGTTCGGCCCGGTCTGGGCACTGGACCCGTTCGGGGTGACCGGCAACGAAAGTGCCGCCTACAACCCGCTGGATCTTCTGGATCCCGGGAGCGAGCGCTTTGCGGAGGATGCCACCGCCCTGGCCGATGCGATCGTGTCGGACCCGCCCGGCGAGGTGCGTGAGGCGCATTGGAACGAGGAGGCGGTGGCCCTGCTCTCCGGGCTGATCCTGCTCTGCGCCTCCTCCGAACCCCCGGCCCGGCGAAACCTCGCCCGGGTGCGGGCCTATCTGACCCAGCCGCCGGAAGCCTTCCGCCAGCTGCTGGAGGCGATGCAGGCCAGCGACGCGGCCGGCGGGCTGGTCGCACGTGCGGCCAACCGCCGGCTGGGACAGAACGAGCGGGAAGCGGCCTCGGTGCTCTCGACCGCCCAGCGGCACACGCATTTTCTGGATTCCACCAGCATCGCCGAGGCCACCTCGCGCACCGATTTCCGCTTCGCCGATCTGGCCCGCAGCACGGGAAGTGTGTTTCTGGTCCTGCCGCCCGACCGGATCCCGACCCATGCGCGGTGGCTCCGCATCCTGGTGGCGCAGGCACTCGGCGAGATCCTGCGGCTGCCGGAACCCCCGGCCAAGCCGGTGCTGTTCCTGCTCGATGAATGCGCGGCACTCGGCCGCATGCCCCCGCTCGAGCGGGCGGTGGGGCTGATGGCGGGCTACGGCATGCAGGTCTGGACGATCTTCCAGGACCTACACCAGCTCCGCGCGATCTATGGAAAGGCGGCGGGGACGTTTCTTTCCAACGCCGGAATCGTGCAGGCCTTCAATGTCAACGATCTGGAGACCGCGCGCTGGATCTCCTCCATGCTCGGGGCGGATACGGAAGTGTATGGCGGCGGGGCCGGGCGGGACGAATCCCGGGTCGCCCGGCCGCTGCTGACTCCGGATGAGGTGCTGAACCTGCCGGCGGAGGGTGCCCTGCTGCTGCCCCAGGAGGGCCGGCCGGTCCTGGTGCGCAAGGTGCGGTATTACGCCGACCGGGAATTTGAGAGTGCGCTCGAAGAAGCCATTGCCTGAGCGGAACCCGGCAGATCCTGCCAGCCGGAAATGCAGGGGGTTGCCCGAACGGACTGCTCGCTTCCTGCCTGCCTTCAGCCTTTATCCTGTGTCTTTCTCCCGCCTGTCGGGAGTGCCCTATGTGTTTGATTGTCTACACTGCCCGGGAACCTTCCCGTAATTCTCAGTCTTACCAAAATATGAAGCTACTATCTCGATGGAATACCACACATGCAGTGTTTCCCTATAATCGCGACGGCAGGCCCCAAGACCACAGAGAAACCCAAACATGGGCCCGAACGGCGACCGGACACGAGGACGCACGCTATATTAGCCTAGGGCGGATACACAGTGACGGTAATGCACAATCCTAAACTAGCTCTCGTCGCCGAGCAGCCGCCCAAAATTCGGAAACTTGACTACTATGATTCGCAAGCCACTCGTTTCTGGCGAGGTATAGCGCACAAATTGGATCCGGAATTCCAGGCTTCGAAAAAACTGCCGAGTGGGGTCAACAAGTTTGCGGAAACCTTCTATCTGGAAGTTCGCGAGCAATTTCTATCCAGGAACATAAGCCCGGACGTGTGGAAAGTTATGAACGACATTTATGACGCAGCCATTCCGGCAGCCCGCAGGCGGGCTGTCTGGCGCGGTGTAGGTGGAATGGATAAGCTGGACGAGGCCTCGAAATTGGCAACTGCAGAAGTGGGCGATGTCGTGAAACACAACCTCCCCACTTCAACCTCCACCAACCTCGCAATCGGCACACGGTTTGGCAAGAATGAGATGCTCCTGAAAATTATCGTTCCCGAAGGCACGCCAACAATCGTTTACAACAGCCAGGAAATGGAAGTTCTGCTACGCCAAGGGTTCGGGCTACGGATTGACCGGATCGATTGCAAAGTTCCAGCCTGGAAGGGGAGTAAAAAACTCTATACCATTAAAAAGGTAATCCAAGCAACAGTAATCCCCGGCTAGAAATAAGGGGTTGCACTTCCCGGGCAACCCTGCTAGCAAATCAACATGATGCCTGACTCCCAGACGCTCCCTCGCAAGCCCGACGATACCCGCTCGGAAGAGACTCACAAAGCTGTGGCCAAGCGTTTTTCCGATCCGCCAATTCCAGCACCACTATTCAAAGCTGATGGATCCGTTGAATGGCCAGAAAACTGGAACCTTGACCGGAAAATTTTCGAGATTGATTTTACCCGTCGGGAGTGCACACCCGGCCGGCCCGCCAGACCACTTGAAGCCAGCAGCTTTGTCAAGGCTATGATTGCATCCTTGCAAGCAGAGATCGGGAATCAGGTCTATGATTTGGTAATAGAAGCGGAAAAAAAATACGATGCCGAATATCGGGACGACCCGGAGATGTATCAATACGAACAGGGCAAACTCCAAGACCACACGAAAAACTTTGCATTGCTACGAACAGCGGCCGAACAAGGGAACAAGCACGCCCAATTTAACCTAGGGGTGATGTACTATAACGGTATCGACGTGCCACAAGACCATACAGAAGCCGTAGCATGGTTCCAAAAATCGGCCGAGCAAGGGGACCTCAACGCCCAATATAACTTGGGACGAATGTACCATCACGGTGAGGGCGCGCCCCAGAACCACACAGAAGCCGCAGCATGGGTCCGAAAAGCGGCCGAGCAAGGGCACCCCGAAGCTCAATATAGACTAGGGCTGATGTACTATAACGGTGAGGGCGTGCCCCAGGACCACACAGAAACCATAACATGGTTCGGAAAAGCGGCCGAGCAAGGGAACCCCGAAGTTCAATTTAACCTAGGGGTGATGTACTATAACGGTAAGGGCGCACCTCAGGACCGCACAAAAGCCGCAGCATGGTTCCAAAAAGCGGCTGAGCAGGGGAACATGCACGCTCAATATCACTTGGGGACGATGTATTATCGCGGTGAGGGTGTACCCCGGGACCATGCAGAAGCCGCAGCATGGTTCCAAAAAGCGGCCGAACAAGGGAACCCACAGGCTCAATATAACCTGGGGGTAGTGTACGATAACGGTGAGGGTGTGCCCCAGGACCATACAGAAGCCACAGCATGGTTCCAAAAAGCGGCCAAACAGGGGAACATACACGCTCAATATCACCTGGGGACGATGTATTATCACGGGGAGGGTGTGCCCCAGGACCCTGCAGAAGCCGCAGCATGGTTCCAAAAAGCGGCCGAGCAAGGGGACCCCAAAGCTCAGTATAACTTGGGGCTGATGTACGATAACGGTGAGGGCGTGCCTCAGAACTACACAGAAGCCGCAGTATGGTTCCACAAAGCGGCCGAGCAAGGGGCCCCCCAAGCCCAATATAACTTGGGACGAATATATCATCACGGTGAAGGCGTGCCCCAGGACCACGCAAAAGCTGCGGCATGGGTTCGAAAAGCGGCCGAGCAAGGGGACCCCGAAGCTCAATATAGACTAGGGCTGATATGCCATAACGGTGAGGGCGTGCCCAAGGACTATGCAGAAGCCGTAGCATGGTTCCAAAAAGCGGCCGAGCAAGGGGCCCCCAAAGCCCAATATAACTTGGGACGAATGTACCATCACGGTAAAAGCGTGCCCCAGGACTACGCAAAAGCCGCGGCATGGATCCGAAAAGCGGCCAAGCAAGGGAACCTCGAAGCTCAATATTGCCTAGGGCTGATGTGCCTTCACGGTTACGCTGTGCCCGAGGACCACACAGAAGCCGCGACATGGATCCGAAAAGCGGCCGAGCAAGGGGACCCCGATGCTCAATATTGCTTGGGGCTGATGTACCATAACGGTGAAAGCGTGCCTCAAGACCACACAGAAGCCGAGGCATGGATCCGAAAAGCGGCCGCACAAGAGAATCCGAACCCAAGAGCTCAATATTGCCTGGGGCTGATGTACCATCACGGTTACTGTGTGCCCAAGGACCACACAGAAGCCGCAACATGGGTCCGAAAAGCGGCTGATCAAGGGGACCCCGATGCTCAATATTGCCTGGGGCAGATGTACCTTAACGGTGAAGGCGTGCCCAAGGACCCCACAGAAGCCGCAGAATGGGTCCGAAAAGCAGCCGAGCAAGAAAACCCGAACCTGCAGGCTCAATATAAACTGGGGACAATGTACTATCTCGGTGAGGGCGTGCGCCGGGACCCCACAAAAGCCGCAGAATGGATCCAAAAAGCGGCCGAGCGAGGAGACCCCCAAGCCCAATGTGGACTGGGGTTGATGTACCATAAAGGTGACGGCGTGTCCAAGGACCACACAGAAGCCAAGGCATGGGTCCGAAAAGCGGCCGAGCAAGGACACCTCGCAGCTAAAGGTATCCTAGCGACGATGTACCGTAACGATGAGGGCATGCCCGAGGACCGCACAGAAACCACAGCATCGCCCCGAAAAGCCCCCGAGCAAGAGGACCCCGATGCCCAATTTGGATTGGAGCAGACCACCGAGCCCCCGCAGGGATGGAAAGAGTACCCCGACGTCCAATTTGGGCTGAGGCAGATTAAAGACGTGCTCGAGGATCACACAGAAGCCACAGCATGGCTCCGAACAGCCCCCGAGCAAGGAAACCCTGACGATCAACATAGCCTAGCTGTGATCTACCCACAGGTTGTCGATTTGGCCCTGATTGGCAATACTGATGTTCCCCAACAAATTAGCATCCAATAAGGCAGAACGAATGCTCGCAAGAATGGTTGTTGCGAAGCATTAGCATCTCCAATCAGGCCAAAATAAATAGTCAACCAAAGGAGAAAACAAATGAGTGATGCACATCGGGTGGTCAACGAGATCAGCACTCTGAAAAATATTCTATTTCAAAAGATGAAAGAGCAAAATACCCTGCTAGCCGAATTGGTTGAACAAATAACACGGATAGCAGATTCGATAGAGTCGAATGCCAACAATAATCCTCGCTCCCCTTAAAACCAGATATAGGACAGCTGGATGTGAACTGCCGCCGGGTTGTTGTCCGTTCGGCCCTGATCTGAAATGCTGATACTTTCCAGCGGTACAGCCCCCCATGGGGCCCTACAAACGAGCAGATGGCATGCGCAAAGCCTATCAGATGACAGCACTTGCCTTGCGTAGCCTGGCGGGAGCCCTCCCGGCAACGACGGGCCTGCTGATCGGGGCCGGGGCCGGCTACCTGCTGTGGCCGCGCCTGCTGCCGGAGGCCTCGGCCCTGGTGGTGCTGCCCTTTGCCGTGTTCGGTGCCGTGGCCGGATGGCTGGCTTTCCGGATCCCCCTCCCGAAACCCGTCACGCATAGCTCGGCCCGGTTCCGCTCACGTAGCGAGCTGGACGCCTTCCGCGGGCCGGACGGGCTGATCGTCGGGCGCGCCGCACAGCCAGACCACTTCCTGCTGCGTTATGCGGAGCCGGGCCATCTGCTCACCATCGCCCCCACCCGGGCCGGCAAGGGTGTCGGCGCCATCCTTCCAAATCTTCTGCCGGCCGACTGGCCGGTCATCGTCCGGGAAAACCAACGCCGACAAAGCCCCCCCGGAATGCCAAGAATGCCAGATGTAGTGATTGCCGCACAAGAGGTTGAGATTAAGACCAATTTGTGATATTCTGCACATATTGAAGGATAATCGAATGGGCATGCGTGGACAGCAACGTGCCCGAAAGATGCCGACAGAATGTGCGATGCCGCAAATAGCGGTGCCACGTGGAAAGGTTGTACCATGAGAATAGAGTCAATTTTGATCAAAAATTTCCGTTCATTAAAAGAATGCAAAGTAAACTTAGATGCATACACATCGCTAATTGGGCCAAATGGCTCTGGCAAATCAACCGTCATTGAGGCTTTAAATATATTTTTCCGCAACGTGGAAGGGTCAACAACCGATGTCAGTCGTCTGAAGCTTGAAGATTTTCATCAGCGGTGCACAAGTCAGCCAATAGAAATTACCGTAACATTTCATGAGTTATCTAAAGAAGCGGAAAAAGATTTTGTCCATTATTTTCGTCAGGGCAAGCTAATTGTTATGGCCCAAGCCATTTTTGACGATGCGCGACAAGTAGCAGACGTCAAACAGTATGGGTACCGTCTCGTCATGGAAGAATTCAGACCCTTCTTCGATACGGAAAACACCGAACTAGTCGCCGACCTAAGAAATAGATATAAGAAGCTCAAGAGTGCCTTTCCGGATCTTCCTGATGAGACCACCAAGAGCGGAATGAAAGATGCTCTATCGGAGTATGAACTTAAGAACCGAGACAAATGCACTCCTATTCTCAGCGAACATCAATTCTATGGAATCAGCAAAGGTAAAAACCTCCTTGAGCGCTACGTTCAATGGATCTATGTCCCCGCTGTCAAAGACGTCACCAAAGAGAACGTTGAGGCAAAAAACACAGCACTTGGAAAAATTTTAGCACGCACAGTGCGGATGAAATTTCAATTCGATCCTGACATTAAAAAAATTAGGGAGGCCGCACTCGAGCAATATCGCGACCTGCTAAATCAACGCCAATGCAACTTAGATGAAATTTCAAAATCGCTTGGTGAACGCCTCGCTCGATGGGCGCATCCCGGTGTCAGTGCTCGCCTTGCGTGGACTGAGGATGCCGAAAAGTCGGTGCAAATCGATGGTCCGATTGCACACATGCTCGCAAGTGAAGGAGGCTTTGAAGGGGAAATTACTCGCTTCGGACACGGACTCCACCGCTCCTATTTCTTGGCTCTTGTCGAAATGCTTGCTTCGGAGGAAATACTTGCTTCGGAAAACGATACCCCGGCACCCACGCTTATACTCGGATGCGAAGAGCCGGAGATCTATCAGCACCCACCGCAAGCAAGGCACCTTGCCGATGTCTTCGAAGAGCTGAGTGAGAATAATGCGCAAATACTTATTTCAACACATAGCCCATATTTTGTTTCCGGATGGCGTTTCGAGCGTTTGCGAATGGTGCGCCGAGATTGCAAAAACCATCAATCAAATGTTTCATCCGCTTTGTTCGTTGAAATTTCCGAACGCATTTCAGAAATAACCGGAAAAGGGCTAGACCCACCCACTCCGCAGCGGGCGCACCTGCATCAGGTCCTACAGCCCCATCTGAGTGAAATGTTTTTTGCAAACAAAATTGTGTTCGTTGAGGGATTGGAAGATGTTGCCTATATCACAGCATCGTTAGTTGCGCTCGACAGGTGGAATTGTTTTCGCCGTCACGGTGCACACATCGTTGCTGTAAGCGGCAAAAGCTCTCTTATCAGGCCGCTTGTGATCGCGGAAGCACTGGGCATCCCCGCTTTTGCAATTTTTGATGCCGATGCCACTAACAAGGAAGATGCCAATAAAGAGGAAAAGGACAAGGGTCACGGCAAGAAAAATAAGGAGCTTCTCACACTTCTCGGAGGCGACCCGAAGGCACCATTTCCTACAGAAACGGCTTGGGGTGATAGGTTTGTGCAATGGCCCTACAACTTGGGTGCTACACTGGAGTATGATGTCGGAGAGAAGATTTGGAAGCAGGCCGGCAACCAGGCAAATGATTTCCTAGGACACCCGAATGGAGGATTCGACAAACACCCAATTCACATCGGCCATCGCATCGAAATATTACACGGAATCAAGAAGATGCCGCAAAGTCTTAACACGCTTTGTCAAAAAATAATTAAATTTTCGGAAAGCAACTAATTTCAATTCGAACTTCCGTGTGAAGAGTAACGCTGCCAAGTGTGGAAGCTCAGTCAGCTGTCCCCGCCTAGCTCCAATCGACTGATGGGTGTCTGCTTTTTGAGACTACTGTGAGGTCGGTTTCAATTATAGCGATGAAGCCGGCTTAAAGTCGGTCACATCGTTGCGTAGAGATCGGATAGGCGACCGCATAGGCTTATTATCCAAGGGCGGTTTGTATGAAGCATTCGGCCTTGCCGTTGGTTCTCGGAGTGTAGGGTCGGGTGCGGATATGACGGATATCGAGATCGGCACAGAAATTGCGAAAGACCTGGGATGTGTAGTCAGGATCCGTTATCAATCATGATGCGTTCAATGGTGATCCGAAGTTCTGATAGTAGGCGACAACCGCCTGGAGAACGGTGGTTGTGCTTCGGGGGATTTCGTCGGGCATCACAGGGGAGAAAGCCACGCGGAAATAGTTGTCGATGCAGACGTGCAGGTATTCCCATCCTGCGCTACCGCTTCAGTGCATGCCGGTGTGCCATCTAGTGACTCGATGCCCGGGGGCCTTGAAGTGCCCCCAACCTCTTGATGTCGATGTGGATCATATCGCTGGGTCTATTTGCGCTCGTGGCAACATAGCGGCGAGAGGAGGCTGATATCCTTGATCTGGCTTGCCCTGAGGCGGTGGAGAATGCAACGGACGGTGGACAGAACGATGCCGAGTTCGGTCGCAGTCCGCTGGCCGGCCCATCGTTACCACCGCAAGGCTTCAATCCGGCGAATGACCTACTCAGGAGTAGAATGGTGTAGCTTGTATGGCCGGGAAGATCGACCCCGCAGACCGGCGACACCCTCTGTGCGGAAGCGTACGATCCATTTTGTAGCGTTCTTCGGGCAGATGCCGAAAGCTACCGGCGTCTGCCCGTCCTCCAACACGCGGCGCACCAGCACGACTCGACTATGCGGTGTCAATCGTGCATTCTTGTGAGCGTTCATACGGCCCTCCTAGGAGCTGAGTTGTTGCGAAGCACCAGCATCTCCAATCAGGGCCGAAATAAATAGTTAACCAAAGGAGAAAACAAATGAGTGATGCATATCTGGTGGTCGACGAGATCAGCAACCTGAAAAATACTCTATTTCAAAAGATGAAAGAGCAAAATACCCTGCTAGCCGAATTGGTTGAACAGATGACACGGATAGCAGATTCGATAGAGTCGAATACCAACAATAATCCTCGCTCCCCTTAAAACCAGATATAGGACAGCTGGATGTGAACTGCCGCCGGGTTGTTGTCCGTTCGGCCCTGATCTGAAATGCTGACACCTTCCAGCGGCACAGCTCCCCGTGGGGCCATCAGACGAGCAACTGGCATGCGCAGAGCCTATCAGCTGACAGCACTTGCCCTGCGCAGCCTGGCAGGAGCCCTCCCGGCAACGACGGGACTGGTGATCGGGGCCGGGGCCGGCTACCTGCTGTGGCCGCACCTGCTGCCGGAGGCCTCGGCCCTGGTGGTGCTGCCCTTTGCCGTGTTCGGTGCCGTGGCCGGATGGCTGGCTTTCCGGATCCCCCTCCCGAAACCCGTCACGCATGGCTCGGCCCGGTTCCGCTCACGCAGAGAACTGGATGCCTTCCGCGGGCCGGACGGGCTGATTGTCGGGCGCGCCGCACAGCCAGACCACTTCCTGCTGCGCTATGCGGGGCCGGGCCATCTGCTCACCATCGCCCCCACCCGGGCCGGCAAGGGGGTCGGTGCCATCCTGCCGAATCTTCTGCTGGCCGACCGACCGGTCATCGTCATCGATCCGAAAGGGGAGAACTACCGGGTGGCGGCCCGGGCGCGGAACCGGTTCGGCCCGGTCTGGGCCCTGGACCCGTTCGGGGTGACCGGCAACGAAAGCGCCGCCTACAACCCGCTGGATCTTCTGGACCCCGGGAGCGAGCGCTTTGCGGAAGATGCCGCCGCACTGGCCGATGCGATCGTGTCGGACCCGCCCGGCGAGGTGCGCGAGGCGCATTGGAACGAGGAGGCGGTGGCCCTGCTCTCCGGGCTGATCCTGCTCTGCGCCTCCTCCGAACCCCCGGCCCGGCGGAACCTCGCCCGGGTGCGGGCCTATCTGACCCAACCGCCGGAAGCCTTCCACCAGCTGCTGGAGGCGATGCAGGCAAGCGACGCGGCCGGCGGACTGGTCGCACGTGCGGCCAACCGCCGGCTGGGACAGAACGAGCGGGAAGCGGCCTCGGTTCTCTCGACCGCCCAGCGGCACACGCATTTCCTGGATTCCACCAGCATCGCCGAGGCCACCTCGCGCACCGATTTCCGCTTCGCCGATCTGGCCCGCAGCACGGGAACCGTGTTTCTGGTCCTGCCGCCCGACCGGATCCCGACGCATGCGCGGTGGCTCCGCATCCTGGTGGCGCAGGCACTTGGCGAGATCCTGCGGCTGCCGGAACCTCCGGCCAAGCCGGTGCTGTTCCTGCTCGATGAATGCGCGGCACTCGGCCGCATGCCCCCGCTCGAGCGGGCGGTGGGGCTGATGGCCGGCTACGGCATGCAGGTCTGGACGATCTTCCAGGACCTGCACCAGCTCCGCGCGATCTATGGAAAGGCGGCGGGGACGTTTCTGTCCAACGCCGGAATCGTGCAGGCCTTCAATGTCAACGATCTGGAGACCGCACGCTGGATCTCCTCCATGCTCGGCGCGGATACGGAAGTGTATGGCGGCGGGGCCGGACGGGACGGGTCCCGTGTCGCCCGGCCGCTGCTGACTCCGGATGAGGTGCTGAACCTGCCGGCGGAGGGTGCCCTGCTGCTGCCCCAGGAGGGCCGGCCGATCCTGGTGCGCAAGGTGCGGTATTACGCCGACCGGGAATTTGAGAGTGCGCTCGAACAGACCCTTGCCTGAGCGGAACCCGGCAGATCCTGCCAGCCGGAAATGCAGGGGTCTGCCCGAACGGACCGCTCGCGGAGTGCCTGCCTTCCGCCTTTAACACCCAGGGCGCGGAGAAACTCCTCGGCAAGAGCGGCATGCTATACTAGGGAGCGGGCGGGCGACTGAGCCGGACCCACGGGCCGTTCGTGTCAGATGAGGAGATTGAGGATGTCGTCAACCATCTGAAGGCACTCGAACCGCCGGACTGTGTATCGGACGTCACCCGAGGACAGCGATCCACTGCTCGGCACCGGAGGCAACGAGGAGGGCGACCTGTATTCACAGGTCGTGAAGATTGTTGCCCGCAACCGAAAAGCCTCCACGAGCTATCTGCCGCGCAGGCTGGAGATCAGATACAACTGCGCCGCCAAGCTGATGGAGCAGCTGGAGGAGACCGGCGTGGTCAGCTCCGCCAACCATGCCGACAAACGGGAGATCTTGATTGGCGAGGTGCAGTAGCTGTAGTCTACCTTGCTAGATTTCCATCAGTTGCGGAAATATCTAAAGCACGCTCCACATAGCCCTGTAACCCACTGTCAGTTAGCCGCTCGCCACCAGTTTCTTCGGAGTCGGGCGGATGGCTTTGAGAGCCAGTCCTCCTGACCCCACCGGCCACACAGTAGCATCCCGGAACACACACTTGGCCAGATCACAGCCCCGCGGTTCCAGCGGTGGACCGGAAAGCAGATTGTAGCCGAACTCAGCCTCTCTCCGTCCAGCGCAAGCCGTATTCTCCACCGCCTCGGGTTGAGCAGAATCAAGGATATCGAACCCATCCCGCCGCAACATCACAAGCCACGAGCATACACCGACCCCAAGAAAATAGCGGTCGCGGGGAGAGCCATCATAGTATCACGAACAATAAAAAGACTGCCACTCCAATCGCCATAAAGTAATAGACGGACAGCGATACGTAGAACGCTATGGTTGGCTTAGGTGTAGTAATCTTTATCTTGGCGATATCCAAAGGAAGAGTCATATAAAAATTTGGTCTCTGGCCGAAAGGTTGTGCGTTAACACGGTCATAGAGCTTACAGAATTTTTTTGCCTTCTGGTAGTAATGGATGTCTAACCAGAAACATATAACATTAATTCCGTTCAAACTAAATACTAACAAGAATGCGATAATCATTCCAAGCAAAATGCCGATAGGAGACCGTGCGCTTTCCGAAACCACAGATATACCGCCGATCATAAACCCCAGAAGTATAGTCCACCCGACGAGAAGCGCTAAATTTTTCACTCGCGCCGAACAATCCGAATAGTGGACAATGACTCCTTGAATCATTTCAAGATGGCGAATGCGTTGGTCTGTGTAATCTGCATGGGGTTCGTCGCACATTATTCCCCCCCAAACCGCTGGCTTGATAGGTGCTAGTGTTGCCAGCAAGTCTTCTACCATGCTCAATCGTTGGAGTCAATACCCTGTACGCAATCATTGCATCTAATATTCCTGACGGGGCTTGCCTGTATTGGTTTTCCCGCTAAGATCGGTGGCGGTCAGGCTGCGACGAAGGCTCTCTCCATGGTGTTCGCGTAGATGTGGAGATCGGCACGGTTGTTGCCGCTTAAGCCAAGTCTACTGATGGGTGCCTTGCCCTTGAGACTGCTGTGAGGTCGGTACCCGTTGTAGCGGTGGACACAGACCGGCCACCGGTCGCAACGCTCCAGGGATGTCTGATAGACCGTTGCATAGGCCCACTCCCTGAGTGCGGTCTGTATGAAGCGCTCGGCCTTACCGTTGGTTCTGAGAGTGTGGGGTCTGGTGCGCCTGTGCCGGATGTCCGTCCAGCTGTGAACTGCAGATAGGTTGTTGTCCATTCGGCCCTGATCTGGAATGCTGACATCCCCCCTAGGGGGGCCGAATGAACACCCACAAGAATGCCAGATTGATGCCGTATAGTCGAGAAAAGCTGGTGCGCCGCGTGCTCCAGGAGGGGACAACTGTGAAAGATGCCACCGCTGCCTTCGGAGTCTCCAGGGCGACTGCCCAAGTGGATCGCACGTTTTCGGGCTGAGGGGGCTGATGGCCTTGAGAGCCGGCCCTCCCGCCCCCACCACAGGCTGCACAGCAACATCCTGGAGCACATCCTTGGCCGGATTGCAGCCCTGCGACTCCTGCGGTGGACCGGAAAGCGGATTGTAGCCGAACGGGGGATCTCGGTGTCCACCGTGAGCACCATCTTCGGCTTCTGAAATTGAGCAGGATGAAGGATCTCGAGCCCCGCCCGGCCATTATCCGCTACGAACGCAAGACATCGGGCGAGATCATCCACATGAACATCAAGGCGTTACGGTGTTTTGTGAAGCCCGGGCATCGGGTGATCGGGCGGCACACCGGAATGGTCCACACCCCGGGAGCGGGATGGGAATATCTGCATGTTGCCATTGATGATCATTCCCGGATCAGCTTCGTCAGGTTGATGCCCGACCAAACCTCCCGTAGCGCGATCACCTTCCTCCAGGCGGCCATCGGCTACTATCAAAATCTGGGCGTGACCGTGAAGGGCGTCATGACCGGCAATGGCCCTGCTATACCTCCCGGATCTTCCGCAAGGCTTGTGCCAGGCTGGACATCCGGCACAGGCGCACCAGACCCTACATTCCCAGAACCAACGGCAAGGCCGAGCGCTTCATACAGACCGCACTCCGGGAGTGGGCCTATGCAACGGCCTATCAGACACCCCTGGAACGTCGCGACCGGTTGCCGGTCTGGATCCCACTGCTGCAACGGGCACCGACCTCACAGCAGTCTCAAGGACAAGGCACCCATCAGCAGATTTGGCTTAAGTGGCAACAACCTTGCCGGTCTCCACATCTAGGTCATCAGCCCCTTCGGCCCGGAAACGTACGATCCACTTATGGGCGGTCGTCTTGGAGACCCCGAAAGCTACGGAAGCATCTTTCACTGTCGTTCCCTCCTGCAACATGCGGCGCACCCGCTCTTCTCGACTATACGGTGTCAGTCTGGCATTCTTGTTGGTGCTCATTCGGCCCTCCTGGAGGTTGATTGTTTTGAGGAAATGTCAGCATCCCGGATCAGAGCCGAATGGACAACAACCTACCTACAGTTCACACCTAGTACGGAATTAATTCCATGGGGGTTTCCAGATTGGCGCCGTGGTCCGCAAAGTAGTCCATCCAAAAATGCATATGCTCCTCCTCTTGGGGGGCATCGCGGCGAAAGCGACGGTCGACCAGAAGATAGAAGATCTTTACCTCTACGCCGGCGAGATATCCGGCGGTGACACGCGACTCCTGCGATGCTTTGTAGTCTTCGTAGGCGGGGACCTTCTTGTAATGGTTCATGGCTATTGTGTTCTCGATCATGTCGGAGATGATGACCAGCTTCTTGCGCACATCATCTAGCGGGTTATTGGAGAATAGCTCATTTTTGGCGAAAGATTGGTCGGCGACGTACTGGATGGAGGCGATGATGGGGGAACCGGAGCCTTCGGGATAGTTCAGCGATTCCCGGAAGGCAGCAGTGCTCTGTTCTATGAATTCCTTCTCCCAACGCTCCAGAAAAAACACCACTCCATCCGTCGGTCCTCCGGGAGAGCATTTCCGGAAGACCAAGTTCTCTTGGGCATTGTTAACATCGTCAACCCTGTAGATCTCGAAGGTTCCGCCTGACGGTACGTTCTTCCTCACATTCCCTAGTGCGTCATTGATTAACTTTTTCTGGTCGGGCGAAATCGGGTCTGTGGCATCGATCAAGACTGCGGTGACCATTTTAGGAAGGCCGTCCTTCGGGCACATGTTTTCGTCGAGATTGACGGTATGACGAATGACGTAGATGCCCCCCCCCACGCCTACGGCGAAAGTAAAGATGACAACAGAAACTATGACTGCCAAGCGCATTTCTTACGGTCCTTTCCTCTTGGGGCTGTTTGGGTTTGGTGCCCGGTCTCTGCATCGTGCCATTGTGGTTATCTCCCTCTGCTACGTCCACTGGGTTCTGCTAACGTCTAAAGGTTTTTGTTAAGCAGTCTTTCCTGCTTGCGGTGATGCCAGTTGATGGCATTGGGTGCCGTGTCTTCGAGGTTTTTTGCGGAGTGGGTGGACGACAAGGACATAGAGAAGATGCTCCCAAGTTGCAGGTAATAAATACAGTTCCGACTAGGCCCAGAGTTCCTCCCCGGGCGCATAGCCTCCATGTTACCACTTTATGCCTGCTTTGGCAAATAATTTCATGCAACCGGGACATACGGCACATTGGAGCGGATCTTGCTGGCTTGTATACGAAATCACTACATCTGGCATTCTTGGCGGGCCTTGCCGACATTGATTTTTCCGCCAGGATCGGTGGTGGTCAGGTTGCGACGAAGGCTCTCTCCAAGATGTTCACGTAGATACCCGATGGGCGTCCTTCCGCCAAGTGCGGCATGGAACCGGACATGGTTGCAGTGAACCACGAAGCGCTAGGTGTGATCTGTCGGTAGGTTGTCCATTCGGCCCTGACGGGCGATGCTGATACCTTCCAGCGGCACAGTTCCCCGTGGGACCGTACAGACGAGCAGATGGCATGCGCAGAGCCTATCAGCTGACAGCACTTGCCCTGCGCAGCCTGGCGGGAGCCCTTCCGGCAACAACGGGCCTGCTGATCGGGGCCGGGGCTGGCTACCTGCTGTGGCCGCGCCTGCTGCCGGAGGCCTCGGCCCTGGTGGTGCTGCCCTTTGCCGTGTTCGGTGCCGTGGCCGGATGGCTGGCTTTCCGGATCCCCCTCCCGAAACCCGTCACGCATGGCTCGGCCCGGTTCCGCTCACGCAGAGAACTGGGTGCCTTCCGCGGGCCGGACGGGCTGATTGTCGGGCGCGCCGCACAGCCAGACCACTTCCTGCTGCGCTATGCGGGGCCGGGCCATCTGCTCACTATCGCCCCCACCCGGGCCGGCAAGGGGGTCGGTGCCATCCTGCCGAATCTTCTGCTGGCCGACCGGCCGGTCATCGTCATCGATCCGAAAGGGGAGAACTACCGGGTGGCGGCCCGGGCGCGGAACCGGTTCGGCCCGGTCTGGGCCCTGGACCCGTTCGGGGTGACCGGCAATGAAAGCGCCGCCTACAACCCGCTGGATCTTCTGGATCCCGGGAGCGAGCGCTTTGCGGAAGATGCCGCCGCCCTGGCCGATGCGATCGTGTCGGACCCGCCCGGCGAGGTGCGTGAGGCGCATTGGAACGAGGAGGCGGTGGCCCTGCTCTCCGGGCTGATCCTGCTCTGCGCCTCCTCCGAACCCCCGGCCCGGCGAAACCTCGCCCGGGTGCGGGCCTATCTGACCCAGCCGCCGGAAACCTTCCACCAGCTGCTGGAGGCGATGCAGGCCAGCGACGCGGCCGGCGGGCTGGTCGCACGTGCGGCCAACCGCCGGCTGGGACAGAACGAGCGGGAAGCGGCCTCGGTGCTCTCGACCGCCCAGCGGCACACGCATTTCCTGGATTCCACCAGCATCGCCGAGGCCACCTCGCGCACCGATTTCCGCTTCGCCGATCTTGCCCGCAGCACGGGAAGTGTGTTTCTGGTCCTGCCGCCCGACCGGATCCCAACCCATGCGCGGTGGCTTCGCATCCTGGTGGCCCAGGCACTCGGCGAGATCCTGCGGCTGCCGGAGCCCCCGACCAAGCCGGTGCTGTTCCTGCTCGATGAATGCGCGGCACTCGGCCGCATGCCCCCGCTTGAGCGGGCGGTGGGGCTGATGGCGGGCTACGGCATGCAGGTCTGGACGATCTTCCAGGACCTGCACCAGCTCCGCGCGATCTATGGAAAGGCGGCGGGGACGTTTCTTTCCAACGCCGGAATCGTGCAGGCCTTCAATGTCAACGATCTGGAGACCGCACGCTGGATCTCCTCCATGCTCGGGGCAGATACGGAAGTGTATGGAGGCGGGGCCGGACGGGACGGGTCCCGTGTCGCACGGCCGCTGCTGACCCCGGATGAGGTGCTGAACCTGCCGGCGGAGGGGGCCCTGCTGCTGCCCCAGGAGGGCCGGCCGGTCCTGGTGCGCAAGGTGCGGTATTACGCCGACCGGGAATTTGAGAGTGCGCTCGAAGAGGCCACTGCCTGAGCGGAACCCGGCAGATCCTGCCAGCCGGATATGCAGAGGTCTGCCCGAACGGACCGCTCGCGGAGTGCCTGCCTTCAGCTTTTATCCTGCGTCTTTCCCCCGCCTGTCGGGAGTACCCTATGTGTTTGATTGTTTACAACCGGCTCTGGCAAATCCGTCCCGTCAACACCATGATCCTGTCGCTCCTCTACCGGCTATCGTCGGAGGACTGCCGGATGATCATGATCGATCCGAAAATGCTGGAATTCTCGGTCTATGACGACATCCCGCATCTTCTGTCCCCGGTCGTCACCGATCCCCGAACCGCGGTCTCGGCCCTGAAATGGGTGGTCCGGGAGATGGAGGAGCGCTACCGGCTGATGTCGAAGATCGGGGTGCGTAACATCGGCAGTTTCAACACCCGCGCCGCCCACGCCATCAAGAAATCCGAACCCCTGACCTGCAAGGTGCAGACCGGCTTCGATCCGGAGACCGGCAAGCCGGTCCACGAGGACGTGGAGATCGGGGTCCGGCATCTGCCCCGCATCGTCGTCGACGACGACGAAATGGCGGATTTGATGATGGTCGCCGGCAAGGAGATTGAGGCCTGCGTGCAGCGGCTCGCCTAGATGGCGCGGGCCTCGGGCATCCATCTGATCATGGCCACCCAGCACCCCTCGGTGGATGTGATCACCGGTACCATCAAGGCGAATTTCCCGACCCGGATCAGTTTCTGCCTCTCCTCCAAGATCGACAGCCGGACGACCCTGAACACCCAAGGCACAGAGAAACTCCTCGGCAAGGGCGACATGCTCTACCAGGGAGCGGGCGCGCGGCTGAGCCGGATCCACGGGCCGTTCGTGTCGGATGAGGAGATCGAGGATGTTGTCAACCATCTGAAGGCCCTTGGGCCGCCGGATTATGTGTCGAACGTCACCCCGAGAACAGCGATCCGTTGCTCGGCACCGGAGGCGGCGAGGAGGGCGATCTGTATTCACAGGCCGTGGAGATTGTCGCCCGCGACCGGAAAGCCTCCACGAGCTATCTGCAGCGCGAGTTGGAGATCGGCTATAACCGCGCGCCAAGCTGATGGAGCAGCTGGAGGAGGCCGGCGTGGTCAGCTCCGCCAACCATGCCGAGAAGCAGGAAATTCTGATCGGATAGGTGCAGTAGGTGTGGTCTGCCCTGCTGATTACCATCAACTGCAGATAATATCTAAAGCACGCCTCACATAGCTCTTTAACGTAATGTGAGGTAGTCGCTCTTCACCGATTTTTTCGGAGTCGGAATGATGATACTGCCGTGCAAAATCGTTGATATCTGTCAACTCATTAAGTATCAAATGTACCGGCGATCCCTTGGGGAACTTTCTGGCCTTCCCGATTATAGTGCCGAGCGTGTCGTTAGACGCAAATTGGTTTGGCCACCGATAGTAGAGATGGCGCTCTAATACAGGGCGAATCTTGCGGGCAATATCGATTGGATCCCGAGTCATATCACCGTTCTCTAGATACGATTTGAGAATGGCATGGTCTTTGAAATAATTGCTCTGAACCTCCCTTTCAATGTCCCATTCTTTGATCTCGGTCGTGTTGTTTTGCGCACAGCATAGTTGTAAAAAACATAAATCGGCATTAGGTGGCAATTTTAAATAAACACGCTGAAGGAAGTAGGGGTCGTGTGAGAACACGAGAACTTGCGCAGATTCTTCACCGCACTTTTTCAACAATTCAGCCGTACGCTCCCGGCGAAAATAATCGAAGCTACCGACCGGATCGTCAAAAATCACAACACAATTTTTCTTCCTGGGATTATGATGGAGCTGGGTCAAAAAGAAGGCCAATGCCAGTGTGCTCCGGTCACCAGCACTGAGAGCTGTTCGAAAACAGGGCTTCCCAATAGATGAGTGGTCGTTTCCGAGATCGATGGGGTGCTCATTTATCAGAATCTGATAAGAGGCCGCGGATGCATCTCCGCCATTCTCCTGCTTGCTGTTTGTGATTGAAAAATTTACTCCAAATTTCTCAAGATATTCGTTAATCGTATCTTGATAAGGATTAATTGTCGTGACTCCATGCTCGTTGAGATTTGCTTTTGCGGCTTCCTTTTCTTGTTCAAGAACATCTTTTTCGGATTGCAGATTTTTATATTTCGAGCACAGTTGACTATTCCGGGTATTGTACCGATGCTTGACCAACTGAAGGTGGAACATTTCCTGCGTGGTGGTTATAATGTCAACTTCTTTGATTTTTTCTTTTTGGTTTCTAATAAAGGTGTTCATCGTGGCAACTTGATCATTGTATGCCTTCATATAGACGGTGACTTCATCATATTTTAGACTAGCTGTTCGAAATTCATCCCCAACTGGAACCGCGGTCAGTAGGCTCTTGCGCTTGCTTTCGATAAGGGAAAGGGCCGCCTCGCGCAGTACCCTGATGGGTTCGGCAATCAGCATGTCGTAGTCGACTTCAGCCAATTCTATTGGCGCGACCGGTTTCCAGAATTGCAAACCGTTGTTATTGTCCGCGAACACCGTACCGAGTTTTTCTAATGCCCCCTCTCCCATCTCATTTGTGATTTTTTGCTGCAGATTGTTTATTTTATCGATCAGCTCACTGCACGATGCGAAAAAAAACTGCTTGTAGAAGCTGACCAGAGGGGCCCCCTTGATGTTTTGCCCACAAAACGGACAACAATCATCATGAACCCAGTCAAGCCCTTTCGAAATCCATGCTTGGCCATCCTCATCCATGCCGTGTTGCTTGAACTGCTCCATTAAGTTGACATCCACGTCGGTCGAGATGCTGTCCGGTGTCTTTGCAATTACTGTGTTAAAATCGCTCGGCAGAGTTGGCGCTATAACATGTGCAAACTCAGGTTGTGCAAAAATGTTTCCGGAGCCAAACATAGACATAGGCGCGGTGAGTTCAATTTCCTTTTCTGCAATTTTGCTGTCAATATCAGGAATATTATCCAACTCCAAGAAATCTTTGAAATCTGTGACAGGCATGAGATGTTTGAATGGTGTAAGGTCAGTAAAATCTAAATCAATCTTTTCTTCGATTTCTTCAAGTTCAAAATTTTTCCTGCTGATTGATTCGGTCCATTTCTCGATGTCCCTCATAAGACTGACGCCGGTCTCTCCGACAATGACCTGCAAAAGATTGGTGCGGTGGCCCCCGGTCACCGACTCCCCAGAATAGATATTCCGCGCGATAAAGGTTGAATCGAATATTACAATCTCGGGAATTTTCTTCGTCCAAGATTGATTCTCGAACACAATGTTTTCTGCATCAAAATTGATTACGACCTCGGGAACTTTGGAGTTCGATGGAATGGTGATGCGTTCAGTAATGTGCTCGTGATTGCCATCCTGCAAGGACCGCAGGACGGCACAAAGTGTAGTCTTTCCACGGCCGTTTTCTCCAAAAATTAAATTGTATTTCTTAAGACTCGAATCTTTCTCTTTTTGCACGCAGTTAACGAATTGACCAATATTTTTAATCCTGACAAATTTCTCTATTGGCATGTCTTGTCCTTTCCGGCCACGGATATCCAACGTAAGCCTAACAAACCCGTTTGGTCTACTATTTTAGCAATCATATGGCAAAATGCAACTGCCGAATGCAGGTCTGGGCGATCTTCCAGTACTTGCACCAGCTCCGTGCGACCTATGGCCGGCGGCGGGGACGTTTCTTTCCAACGCCAGGATCGTGCAGGCCTTCAATGCCAACGATCTGGAGACCGCGCGCTGGATCTCATCCATGCTCGGCGCAGATACGGAAGTGTATGGAGGCGGGGCCGGGCGGGCCGGGTCCCGTGTCGCACGGTCGCTGCTGACTCCGGATGAGGTGCAGAACCTGTCGGCGGAGGGTGCCCTGCTACTTGCCCAGGAGGGTCGGCCAGTCCTGGCGCGCAAGGTGCAGTATTACGCCGACCGGGAATTTGAGAGTGCGCTCAAACAGGCTATTGCCTGAGCGGAACCCAGCCAGGTCCTGTCAACCGGACATGCAGGGGTTTGCCCGAACGGACCGCTCGCTGCCTGCCTGCCTTCAGCCTTTTCTTGCATCTTTTCCCCGCCTGTCGGGAGTGCCATATGTGCTTGATTGTTTATAGCCCGCGTCCTGCAGATCCGGACCGAGCTCCAGGGGGGTGTCCCCGGAGAAATAGAATCTTCTCCGCAATAAGGGAGCCCGCCTGTGCGTGCTGAACCCGTGGTGGGAGACCCGCCGGCACGTTGTTGAAGCGTCATATCCGGGATATCTCCGCAAGCCCGTTTCTGACAGGCGGAAGCGTGCTGAAGCAAATGACCGGGACGACCATCGGCGGATGTATAAAAGGCATTGATCATGCGCTGATACCAGCCGACCGGTGATCGCAACCTCAAGAAAAGCTTGCGTTGAGGCAACGGCCAGCGACTTGGCACTGACACAGTTTTCGGCCGCTCCGGCGATCACTTGCGAATTTGCACCCAACGATCTCGATATCTGGATCTGGCGCACCGTGGAGCGCCTGTTTTGGTGGTTGCGCGAATGGGTGATCGAGCAGGATGGACACCTAGATGTGAACTGCAGCCAGGTTGTTGTCCATTCGGCCCTGATCTGGAATGCTGACACTTCCAAAAAAAACCAACCCCCAGGAGGGCCGAATGAACACCCACAAGAATGCCAGATTGACGCCGTATAGTCGAGAAGAGCTGGTGCGCCGCGTGCTCCAGGAAGGGACGACCGTGAGAGATGCTGCCGCCGCCTTCGGAGTCTCCAGGACGACTGCCCGTAAGTGGATCACATGTTTCCGGGCCGAAGGGACTGATGGCCTTGAGAACCGGTCCTCCCGCCCCCACAGGCTGCACAGCAGTATCCCGGAGCACATCCTTGGCCGGATCGCAGCCCTGCGGCTCCAGCGGTGGATCGGAAAGCGGATTGCAGCCGAACTGGGGATCTCGGCATCCACCGTGAACCACCATCTTCGGCTTCTGAAATTGAGCAGAATGAAGGATCTCGAGCCCCGTCCGGCCATGATCCGCTACGAACGCGAGACATCGGGCGAGATCATTCACATCAACATCAAAGCGTTACGGTGCTTTGCGAAGCCCGGACATCGGGTGACCGGGAGGCACACGGGAACGGCCCACACCCCGGGAGCGGGGTGGGAATATCTGCATGTCGCCATTGATGACCATTCCCGGATCAGCTTCGTCAGGTTGATGCCGGACCAAATCTCCCGTAGCGCGATCGCCTTCCTTCAGGCGGCCATCGGCTACTATCAGAGCCTGGGCGTGACCGTGAAGAGCATCATGACCGACAATGGGCCCTGCTATACCTCCAAGCTCTTCCGCAAGGCTTGTGCCGGGCTGGACATCCGGCACAGGCGCACCCGACCCTTTACTCCCAGAACCAACGGCACGGCCGAGCGCTTCATACAGACCGCACTCCGGGAGTGGGCCTATGCAGCTGTCTATCAGACATCCCTGGAACGTCGTGACCGGTTGCCGGTCTGGATCCACCGCTACAACTGGCACCGACCTCACAGCAGTCTCAAGGGCAGGGCGCCCATCAGTAGACTTGGCTTAAGTGGCAACAACTTTGCCGATCTCCACACCTAGGCAGGGCTTCTATGGCGTCACACCCAATCCGAAACCTCCGAGACGGCCATCCTGCACACCAAAACCGAACCAGTCATCCCGCACCGCCAAACCCAACACCGTTGACCCGAGACCGCCGAGATCGACAGGCACAGGAGACGTCAGCGGGTTAAAGATGAGTAGCAGCGGATTTGACAATTCTAACGTTGCATACTACCGTGCTCTTGGCGGCACGACCTCCGCCCGTTACCCAAGATAGACGAATGCCTAGAACAGACGAAATGACCCCGGAACCAGATGAGCGGACCGTAGATCTGCGGTTCAAAATCCGCTGTTCGGTCCGTTACTACCGCCGGCGCCAACAATTCTTTAAACGCTGGTCCAACATAGCGATTTTCATCATGATAATCGCAAGCTTTATGACGTTATTGTTTTCTGTTCTCAACTTGAAGGGATACGGTTTGGAGGACCCGACCGCAATGGCTGACACAATCATCGCCGTCGCTTCCGCAATCATCGCTATCGTTGGTATCGTGGAGATAACCGTCTTAAGGATAGCGAAGCGAGCCATCCGTAGCTTAAATCTGGCAGGACAGTTCACCGACTTAGCGAAGCGGCTCGGTCACGGCCGTAACCTTGATGACGAGGAATTTGAAAAGCTGACAGACGAATGGCTGGAAATTCAGTCGAAACAGCCGCCAAGGCTAGCTCTCTTGAATGTGCTATGCTGGCTCGAAATATTGCACGCATATGACGAGCATCCGCCCATTCCTTCCATTCCTTGGTGGCGTCGCCAATTGGTGAATTGCGCGAGCCAGCCTAACTACGCCAAAAGCTATGGCCTAGAGAACTAGAGAACAAGGCAACGCTCAGGCCGCCGGAAACGCCGGTCGTACCGATCGGCCACAGTGAGAAACCCAATTTCTTAAACCTGCGGTCGTCAAGAATCTGACCTCCCGAAAGCGTGTGTTAGGAGCATGCTGTAAACAATCAAACACATATGGCACTCCCGACAGGCGAGTGAAAGACGCAGGATAAAGGCTGGAGGCAGGCAGAAGCGAGCTGTCCGTTCGGGGTGCCGGTCCCCATTCCGGGCACGAAACGCGTAGTGCTTTGCGCCCGGCGGGCGCAGGGGATGGACTGACCTTGTCGGGTGGGGTGGAGGTTCTCATTCTGTGGGGGCAACAGAACCAATAGAAGAGAGCCCCGATGAAGCCCTACCAGCGGTCCCGCCCGATTCCACCGCCCGCGTCCTGCAGATCCGGGCCGGGCTCCAGAGAGGTGTCCCCGGATAAATGGAATCTTCTCCGCGATGAGGATGCCCGTCCGTGCGTGCTGAACTCGTGGTGGGAGATCCGCCGCACGATGTGTCGGCCGACGCAGCCGCGAAGATTGTCGGCGTCTCCCTGCGGACCCTGTTCCGCTGGCAGAATCTCCATCGGGAGGAGCGGTTACGGCCGAATTCCCGACGGCTGCGTCGCCCGGCATAGCCCCACGAGCTCAAACAGGCGATCATCGACATTCGTTCGGCTCCCATGCAGCGCACCCGGGGCCCGACAAGATTGTGAGCGTTCTGCGGGGCATGGGGTTCCAAACCTCCGAAGCCACGGTCGGGTGGATTCTGAGATATCTCAAGAAAAACAAGAGTTTGCCGCCTCAGGCCCGCCCGTAGATCTACCCTGGGCGATCATCCCCACGCAACCCATCGGCAGAAGGGCAGCCGCCCCCACCAATCCGGAAAGATGGTGCAAGCCGACATCCTGTTTCTGCGCGATCCCTCCGGTCGCTGGATCTATCAGCTGGCGGTCTGCGATTCGGTCTCGAAACTGATCGCCGCCGAACTCGTCGTCACCCCTTCGGCACGCAACATGCGGGCGGCCTTCGAGCGCATCCTTGAGACCTTCCCGGTCGGCATCGGGGGCCAGATCGACAGCGGCAACGGCTCCGAGTTCCGCGGCGTCTTCGAGGAACTCCTCCAGGAACGAGGCATGGCCATGCAGGTCATCCAGCCACGCAGTCCCAAGCAGAATGGCTGCGTCGAGCGGTGCCAGCACCCTGGCACAAGGAGCTCTACGAAACCTCCCCCGTCGCAACCCGACCGCCACCGGTCCCGGCAGGAAAACCACCGCCCGCAAGGCCCGCCAAGAATGCCAGATGTAGCGGTTACATACGATGGTTGCATTTTTATCGTATCCAGGTATGCTCGGCTAGGCTAGCATCAGTGGGATGTATGAGGTCAATGAAGCAACTAATATATTTCTCCGCAGAACCCAGCCTCCTCAATCGCGGCCGAGTGAAGACTTTCCTTGTCTCCGACCGCAGATCATGGGGGAAATCGCGCTAGTGGACTGGATTACTAGGAAGTTGGATTATAGAGATCAATGGTTTGAAATAATCAATTTGCCGTAGCACAAAGAAGATCGACCCGGCAATGCAGAAAATACCCCCATGGACCACTGGGAGACCCTCGAATCTACTCGAGAGGAGTATCATCGCGATGATAAGTCGGCTTAAGCAAAACTGGAAAAATTACGGATGGAAAGCATACATTCCGTACATCACGACGGTAACAGCAGTTCTGGGGGCCACTGCAATAATAGTTGGGTGTACCCCTAATATTCAATCGTTCCCTGTGCCTCTAGCCACAACGACAGCGGTTTTGGGGCTTGTAATGTTTGGATTTGCAGCCGCTCAGCGCATCATAGTGTTTCAGCTCAAAGGATCGACACTATCACAATTATTGGTAGATGAGAAGTTATACCCACATATTCTCAGATTTTTTACAGAGTCCTCTTGGTCCAGTTTGTTCTTGGTTATTATTTCGATGATTTGTTTGCTTGTTGACAATATTATGGGATACACAATGTGGGCTGGTTGTTTTGTTCTATGGGTGGGTTCCCTTACGTTAACACTGGCATTAATTATTCGGAATGAAAGGCTGATGCAGAAAATACTAAAGGAATTCCTAAGCAGCCAAAAAAATGATGGAAATTCCTGAAATTAATAATTTCGACTCTGATGATAAAACCGCATGAGCAATTAAATAAATCTCCAAACTGCACATGATCAGCGTTATGCACGAGAATTCCCATGTTAATAGTACTGCTACACGGGTAGTCATCGCCTGCCACTAGTTCCAACTAGTCGGGCAAACAAAACATCCACTCCTTTCCGACCATAAGGTCTTTGACGGCATTGCACACAATCACGACATTCAACACTCCTGGCAAGCCTTCTCAACTTTGATTTCCCTGTTTTGATATCTCTATCAGAGCAGGGAACAAACCCGTTACGGCGAAGGTTCCCTTTATGGCGGGGCGCAAATACTCTCCCGGCATAACTCCGCTCGCTGTGACATAAGAGCGGACCGGGTTGTGGCGATGCGGTGCCATACCAGCACCCATCAATGCTGGTGGCTCGGGAGAAGGTTTCGCGGAGAGCACCCGCCGCTGTGTTTGATTGTTTGCATCTGGCATTCTTGTAGGAGTCCATTCGGCCCTCCTAGGAGCTGAGTTGTTTTGAAACATCAGCATCTCCAATCAGGGCCGAAAGGGCACCAACCTGGTACAGTTCACACCTAGATGTAATCTACTAGCAGAGCACCCTTTTGGCTCCGACTGGGGATGCTGATACCTCCAGCGGCACAGCTTCCCGTGGGGCTGTACAGACGAGCAGGTGGCATGCACGGAGCCTATCAGCTGACAGCACTTGCCTTACGCAGCCTGGCGGGAGCCCTTCCGGCAGCGGCGGGCCTGCTGATCGGGGCCGGGGCTGGCTATCTGCTGTGGCCCGCCTGCTGCCAGAGGCCTCGGCCCTGGTGGTGCTGCCCTTTGCCGTGTTCGGTGCCGTGGCCGGATGGCTGGCTTTCCGGATCCCCCTCCCGAAACCCGTCACGCATGGCTCGGCCCGGTTCCGCTCACGTAGCGAACTGGATGCCTTCCGCGGGCCGGACGGGCTGATTGTCGGGCGCGCCGCACAGCCAGATCACTTCCTGCTGCGCTATGCGGGGCCGGGCCATCTGCTCACCATCGCCCCCACCCGGGCCGGCAAGGGTGTTGGTGCCATCTTGCCAAATCTTCTGCTGGCCGAGCGGCCGACCATCGTCATCGATCCGAAAGGAGAGAGCTACCGGGTGGCGGGGACGTTTCTTTCCAACGCCGGAATCGTGCAGGCCTTCAATGTCAACGATCTGGGGACCGCGCGCTGGATCTCATCCATGCTCGGCGCAGATACGGAAGTGTATGGAGGTGGGGCCGGGCGGGACGGACCCCGTGTCGCCCGGCCGCTACTGACCCCGGATGAGGTGCTGAACCTGCCGGCCGAGGGTGCCCTGCTGCTACCCCCGGAGGGCCGGGCGGCCCTGGCGCGCAAGGTGCGGTATTACGCCGACCGGGAATTCGAGAGTGCGCTCGAACAGGCCATTGCCTGAGCGGCACCCGGCAGGTCCTGCCAACCGGAAATGCAGGGGTCTGCCCGAACGGACCGCTCGCCGCTTCCTGCCCGCCTTCAGCCTTTTCCTGCATCTTTCTCCTGCCTGCCGGGAGTGCCCTATGTGTTGGATGGTCTGCACCGGGTGACCCTGTGCAAGGCAAGGCCGGATGAGGGGGATCCCGTTCTGGACCAAACGCTGGTCCTGAAGACCCTGGTGACTCCCGCGGACCGCCGGTGGAGATTGCAGGGGCAGGAGCGGGCATTGCAGCCAGCAGAACCCTGGCACTGACGGGTTTCGGGTTCTCCACGCACCAGCCGGTTGTGGGGCCCGGCAGGGTTGCTGCCACCCAGGCCAGGTCTGCGGATGGAGACCTCGCCCTTGAGGCTTCTGTGGGATCGGTGCCCGTTGCGGCGTGGATCATCCAGCAGACCGGCAACCGGTCGCGGCGTTCCGGGGATGTCGGGCAGGCCGCTGCAGAGGCCTGCTCCCGGAGGGCGGTCTGCATGAAACGCCCGGCCCTGCCCCGGGCTCGGGAAGTGCCGGGCCCGGTGCGGATGTGACCTGGAGCCGGATGGACACAGCTCCGGGAGATGGGGCAGGACGGGCCGCCGGTCCTGGCACGCCCGACGGTGCAGCCGGGGTCTGGCAGCAGGCGGAAGCGCCTGAAGGAAGAGGACGGCAGGACGGGTGGGCTTCCTGGGGCAGGACGGCGGAAAGGGGGCCGGGCGAATCATCCCCGATGCAGATGGGGAGGAGCGCCGGTCCCGGGCTGCGGGTCGGGTGCATGTCGGCACGCCCTTGATGATTCGGTGCCTGGGCCTCCCAAAAACGCCCGAATCTCTGTCCCCCGAAGGCATCTGGGGGAGGGCCGGTCGAAAGTTGCAGATATACAACTCTGCGGAATTCCCCTAACCTGTTATTCCACAAGGAACCGGGGCGGTCCGGGCCTTCGTTGTAAAAATACTACACAGCATCCGAAAGGCCTTTCAACCCCCGCCAGTTCCTTGCACCCGGCCCTTTTTGCGGGTCTGATGCCTCCCCAGCGTTTCGGAACATATTCGTGCGTGCGCGGCGGGCAATGGTGCTTCCGTGCGGTCTTCTGAAGACCAAGCAACATTGCAGGAAAAAGGGAAAACACGATGAAAAAACTATTTACTGGTGCCTCGGCGGTGCTGGCGGGACTGCTCCTTGCATCCCCGGCGGCGGCGCAGGGCGAGGCCGAAACCATGATGGTGCTGGGTGGCTACAGTAGCTACACAGTGGCGTTCACCAAGCATCCAGACGGCGCGGTTGCCGAGCAGGAAGGCGATCTCGCCATCTTCAACAACACGGAGATTTTCTTCAACGGCAGCGGGGAGACCGATGGCGGCCTCCAGATTTCGGCCCGTGTGGAGCTGGAAGGTCATGATGTCGACGGCGCAGGCCAGATCGACGAGCACTATGTCACGATTTCTGGCAGCTTCGGCAGCGTTGAGGTCGGTGCCAATGACGGTGCGGACGATCGGTTTGCCAAGGGCATCTTCTACAACTCTTCCGCCGTGGACTACTGGTACACCAATAATTCTGTCGTTCCGGGCGACACCGGCGCAGGGGCCGGCTACCGTAACGTCGGCATCAGCAACGACGGACTGGGCCTGGTCTACACCACCCCGTCCCTCGGGGGTGCCACCTTCGCGATCGGCTACAAGCCCAACAACGGTAACGCTGTCGGCACGGCCTCAAGCGGTGACGACAATGTTATCTCCTTCGGTGCCAAATACGAAGCCGATCTGGACGGAATTACGTTCGCCGGCTCGTTTGGATACGGCACATATGAAACCGCCGGTACGGACGCAACACCAGCCGTCTATCTTACAGGGGACGTGCAAACGGGTATATCGACGGGGACGGGAGCTGGAACTGAGGCGGACCCTTATGTGATAACGCCGGGTGAGACGATGGATGGTGCTGTGGTTAGAGCGGGAACCGCAGCAACACCGAAATCCAGCTTTGATGTCTGGAGCATTGGCGTCAATCTCGGCTTTGGCGATACGACCCTCTATGGCCGTTGGCAGGAAGATGAGACGGACCCGGGTGGAGGTGCGAAATCCACGGAACGCGAAATAAGCGGCCTTGCGATTTCACATGCCATCGGCCCCGTCAAGCTCGGTCTTGGCTGGGTGCAGGCCACAAAGACCGCTCCCACAAACGGAAGGAGACTGGTGGATGAAGCAGGCGATCCGGATGCGACTGAGGCAGCGGCAGACCCCACTGCAGGCGAGCTGGAGAATGAGGACACGATGCTCATCGGCTCGGTTGACTACAGTCTCGGAAGTGGCATCACGGTCAGCGGCTTTGTGGCATGGGGCGAAACCGAACAGACCGGTGCAGTCCATAGCACGACCACTGTGACAACCGTTGAAGAGGTGGAAGGTACGCCGGGTTCTTATACTACGATTGAAGAGTCTACTCCCACAGGGCCCGAACAAGACGCGGACAACTCGGAAAGTGCCACCGCATTCGGCGTTGCGCTCAATCTCGCGTTCTGATCCTTTCACTTCGTATTGACACCGATGGGGGCGGCTTCGGCCGCCCCCATCTTTTTTTCTGTCCGGGCCTTGCGCCGCCGGATTCCCCCAAACCCTCCGCATCCAGCCCGCCCTGCCATCATCCGACCGGCCCTCCCGCCCCACAGGCTCCCCGCCTCGTGTATATTCCGACCCTGATCTGTCCGCCCCGGCCGCCCGCGCCGGAGCCCCGAGCCTGACCCGGAGCCACCCCATGTCCGGCATCTGCAAGGACACCGCCTATCACGGCTGGATGCTGTCCCGGGACCTTGCCCATGCCAGCGAGGCCGCCGCCGTCGCCGCCGCCGATCTGGTCGGACGCGGCACCGAGACCGGTGCCGACCAGGCCGCGGTCGATGCCATGCGGACCGAGCTCAACCGCCTCGACATCCGGGGCCGGGTGGTCATCGGCGAGGGCGAGCGTGACGAGGCCCCGATGCTCTATATCGGCGAGAGCGTGGGCACCGGAGAGGGCGAGGAGGTCGATATCGCCCTCGATCCGCTCGAAGGCACCACCCTCTGTGCCAAGGCCATGCCCAATGCCCTCTCGGTGATCGCGATGGGGCCGCGCGGGTCGCTTCTGCACGCCGCCTATACGACATGGGAAGAAACCAAACAGACCGGTGCGTTATATGACACGGACGGTGGCCACGACACCCAATTATTATATTGAGGGTGTTGGTGCTGGTACTGCCACTGCTATAGGAGCAGGCAAGACGGCCCCACGAAGGACAAAGAAAAACCCCGACGATGGCTCGGCCTTCGGCATCGCGCTCAATCTTGCGTTCTGATCTTTGTTTGATACTGTTGTTAGAGAATTCTAGATAGGAGCTGGGATTTAAAACAAAGCTCCCCTAGAAATGAAAAATGGGAACGGGATCTATGAAAATTCTTGAGGAAGCCCTAGCAAGAAAAGCACGGGCAGAAAAAAACCTGGCAATAAAAGCACTCGCAAAAAAAATATTTGCAGAAAGAGTGGCCAAGCGACGCTCCGACGAGAACGAGGCACTGCTTGCGGACGAAGCGGACTGGAACCGGCGACAATCGAAGCAAATTCTTCGTGAAGTGAAGGAAGCCGGCAGCTGGGAGGCTTGGGAGGCACAGGAGGTGGCACGGGAGAAGTACGAACAGAGCATGCGGGACAATCCTCCACCTTATGATGAAGTTGCGATGGATATGATGATAGCGAATTACGAATCGATGCCTCCGGAGGAAGAGCCCCCCCCTCTTGAGCTACAAGAAGCGGAGCAAATTCTTCTCGACGTAGCTGAGGCCGGCGGCTGGGATGCCTGGGAAGCACAGGAGGCGGCACGGGAGAAGTACGAACAGAGCAATCTGGACAATCCTCCGCCCGATGGGGAGCTTCTCTCAATTGATGAATTGCTGGAGAACTCTGAGCTAGAGCCTCCGGAGAAAAGCGAGCCGGGGACCTAAGTTTTTCTAGTTTCTAGATCTGGTTTTGGGTAGGGCTTCTTTTCGCGGGGCAGCAGCTCTTCGCTTCGCTTTGACACCGATGGAGCGGCTTCGGCCGCCCCCATCCTTTTTTCTTTCCGAGCCTTGCGCCGCCTGATTCCCCCAAACCCTCCACATCCAGCCCGCCCGGCCATCATCCGACCAGCCCTCCCGCCCCACAGGATCCCCGCCTCGTGTATATTCCGGGCCTGATCTGTCCGCCCCGGCCGCCCGCGCCGGAGCCCCGAACCTGACCCGGAGCCGCCTCATGTCCGGCATCTGCAAGGACACCGCCTATCACGGCTGGATGCTGTCCCTGGGCCTGGCCCATGCCAGCGAGGCCGCCGCCGTCGCCGCCGCCGATCTCGTCGGACGCGGCACCGAGACCGGTGCCGACCAGGCCGCGGTCGATGCCATGCGAACAGAGCTCAACCGCCTCGACATCCGGGGCCGGGTGGTCATCGGCGAGGGCGAGCGCGACGAGGCCCCGATGCTCTATATCGGCGAGAGCGTGGGCACCGGAGAGGGCGAAGAGGTCGATATCGCCCTCGATCCGCTCGAAGGCACCACCCTCTGTGCCAAGGCCATGCCCAATGCCCTCTCGGTGATCGCGATGGGGCCGCGCGGATCGCTTCTGCACGCCCCCGATGTCTACATGAACAAGATCGCCGTCGGGCCGGACATCCCCGCAGGAACCATCGACCTCGACGCCGCGCCCGCCGAAAACGTGCACGCCCTCGCCCAGGCCGGGGGGTCGCTGCCAACCAGATCACGGTCTGCATCCTGGAACGCCCCCGCCATGTGGAGATCATCGAAAGCGTCCGCGCCACCGGAGCCGCCATCCGGCTGATCACCGATGGCGATGTCGCCGACGTCATGCACACCTCGCAGTCCGCAGAGACCGGCATCGACATGTATCCCGGCATCGGCGGAGCCCCCGAAGGGGTGCTCGCGGCCGCCGCCCTGCGCTGCATGGGCGGCCAGTTCCAGGGGGGCCTGATGTTCCGTGATGACGATAAGGTCGCCCGCGCCCATGCCACGGGCATCACCGATCTAGACCGCAAATATGACCTCGCCGATCTCGTGCAGGGTGACGTCCTCTTCGCGGCCACCGGTGTGACCGACGGCTCCATGCTCCTCGGAGCACGCCGGGCCGGTGCCATCGTCCACACCGAGACCCTGCTCCTCAACTCGCATACCGGCTCCGTCCGCCGCATCCGCTCGCAGGTACGCGAACCGGCGGACGGATGACCCGATCCGCGACCGGCCGGCGCTGGGAACTGCCGGATGATGCGGCCGACCGCTCTGCCCGGATGATCGCCCAGCGCCATGACCTGCCGCATCTCCTGGCCTGCGTCCTCGCCATGCGCGGGATCGAGGCCGAGGAGGTGCCCCAGTATCTCGACCCCGATCTCCGGGAGCTGACCCCGGACCCCTTCTGCATGAAAGACATGGAACCGGCGGCAGAACGCTTCGTGCAGGCCGTCCGCAAAGGCGAACGCATCGCCGTTTTCGGGGACTATGACGTCGACGGGGCAACTTCCATCGCACTCCTCATCTCCTGGCTCCGCTGTCTCGGGCAGGATGCCAGGTATCACGTGCCGCACCGCCGGGACGAAGGATACGGCCTCGGCCCCGTCGCGATGGAGAAGCTCGGTCGTAGCAGCGATCTCGTTCTGACCGCGGATTGCGGCGCTCCCTTGCGATTTCGCACGCCATCGACCCGTCAATCTCGATCTTGGCTGGGTGCAGGCCGCAAGGACCGCTCCCACATCCGGACGGAGACTGGTGAATGCCATTGGTACTCCGGTTACTTCGGGCACTGGTACGGGCGAAGACCCTGGCGGTGCTGGCGAGTTGGAGAATGAGGGCACGATGATTATCGGCTCGGTGGACTATGCCTTCGGCAGTGGCGTCACAGTCAGCACCTATGTGGCATGGGGTGAAACCGAACAGACCGGTGCGGTATATGACACGGACGATGCCACGACACCAATTACTATATTGCGGGTGTTGCTGCTGGTACTGCCACTGCTATAGGAGCCGGCAAGACGGCCCCACGAAGTACAAGGCAAACCCCGACAATGGCTCGGCCTTCGGCGTCTCGCTCAATCTTGCGTTCTGGTCTTTGTTTACTATGATTGTCAGGGAATTCTAGATAGGATAGGATTTAAAACAAAGCTTCCCTAGAAATGGAAAATGGGAGTGGGATCTATGAAAATTTTTGGAAAAGTACCCGCAAAAAGAGCGGCCAAACGACGCTTCGACGAGGACCAGGGATGGCTTGCGGACGAAGCGGAGTGGAACCAGCAACAATCGGAGCGAATTCTTCGTGAAGTGAAGCAAGTCGGCGGCTGGGAGGCTTGGGAGGCACTGGAGAAGCAACGCGAACAGAGCATTCTGGACGACGCTCCTCCGCTCGATGAGAATCCTCTCTCGCTTGAGGAAATGCTGAAAGACCGTGAGCCAGAGCCTCCGGAGGGAGAGGAACCCACCCTCAACCAGCAAGAAGCGGAACGAATTCTTCGTGAAGTGAAGGAAGTCGGCGGCTGGGATGCTTGGGAGGCACTGGAGAAGAAATGCGGATAGAGCATTCTGGACGAGCCTCCGCCCGATAAAGGTCCTCTCTCGCTTGGGGAAATGCTGGAGAACTACGAGCCAGAGCCTCCGGAGGAAGACGAACCGGAAACCTAGAGCTGAACCTAAGTTTTTCTAGTTCCTAGTTCCGATTTTGGGTAGAGCTTCTTTTCACGGCGTAGTAGCTCTTCGCTTCGCATTGACACCGATGGAGCGGCTTCGGCCGCCCCCATCTCTTTTTCTTTCCGGGCCTTGCGCCGCCTGATTCCCCCGAACCCTCGACATCCAGCCCGCCCGGCCATCACCCGGCCGACCCTCCCGCCCACAGGCTCCCCGCCTCGTGTATATTCCGGCCCTGATCTGTCCGCCCCGGCCGCCCGTGCCGGAGCCCCGAACCCAACCCGGAGCCGCCCCATGTCCGGCATCTGCAAGGACACCGCCTATCACGGCTAGATGCTGTCCCTGGGCCTGGCCCATGCCAGCGAGGCCGCCGCCGTCGCCGCCACCGGTCTGGTCGGACGCGGCACCGAGACCGGCACCGACCAGGCCGCTGTCGATGCCATGCGGACAGAGCTCAACCGCCTCGACATCCGGGGCCGGGTGGTCATCGGCGAGGGCGAGCGCGACGAGGCCCCGATGCTCTATATCGGCGAGAGCGTGGGCACCGGAGAGAGCGAGGAGGTCGATATCGTCCTCGACCCGCTCGAAGGCATCACCCTCTGCGCGAAAGCCATGCCCAACGCCCTCTCGGTGATCGCGATGGGGCCGCGGGGATCGCTTCTGCACGCCCCCGATGTCTACATGAACAAGATCTCCGTCGGACCAGACATCCCCACAGGAACCATCGACCTCGACGCCACGCCCGCCGAAAACGTGCACTCCGCCGCCTGGGCCCGGGGGTCGCCGCCAGCCAGATCACGGTCTGCATTCTGGAGCACCCCCGCCATGTAGAGATCATCGAAAGCGTCCGCGCCACCGGGGCCGCCATCCGGCTGATCACCGATGGCGATGTCGCCGGCGTCATGCACACCGCGCAGGCCGCCGAGACCGGCATCGATATGTATCTCAGTATCGGCGGAGCCCCCGAAAGGGTGCTCGCGGCCACCGCCCTGCGCTACATGGGCGGCCAGTTCCTGGGGCGGCTGATGTTCCGCAATGACGACGAGATCGCCCGCGCCCGTGCCACGGGCATCACCGATCTCGACCGCAAATATGACCTCGCCGATCTCGTGCAGGGGGACGTCCTCTTCGCGGCCACCGGTGTGACCGACGGCTCCATGCTCGGGGGCACGCCGGGTCGGTGCCACCGTCCGCACCGAGACCCCGCTCTGCAACTCACATACCGGCTCCGTCCGCCGCATCCGCTCGCAGGTGCGCGAACCGGCGGACAGATAACCCGATCCGCGACCGGCCGGCGCTGGGAACTGCCGGATGATGCGGCCGACCGCCATGCCCGGCTGATCGCCCAGCGCCATGATCTGCCGCATCTCCTGGCCTGCGTCCTCGCCATGCGCGGGATCGAGGTAGAGGAGGTGCCCTAGTATCTCGACCCCGATCTCCGGGAGCTGGCCCCGGACCCCTTCTGCATGAAGGACATGGAACCGGCGGCAAGACACTTCGTACAAGCCGTCCGCAAGAACGAGCGCATCGCCGTTTTCGGGGACTCTGACATCGGCGGGGCAAGCCCCATCGCACTCCTCATTTCCTGGCTCCGCTGTCTCGGACAGGATGCCAGGTATCACGTGCCGCACCGCCTGGATGAGGGATACGGCCCCGGCCCCGTCGCGATGGAGAAGCTCGGTCGCAGCAGCGATCTCGTTCTGACCGTGGATTGCGGTGCTCCCTTGCGATTGCGCACGCCATCGACCCCATCAATCTTGATCTTGGCTGGGTGCAGGCCGCAAGGACCGCTCCCACATTCGGGCGGAGACTGGTGAATGCCACTGGTGCTCCGGTTACTTCTGGCACTGGTACGGACGAGGACCCTGGCGGCGCTGGCGAGCTGGAGAATGAGGACACGATGATTATCGGCTCGGTGAGCTATGCCTTCGGCAGTGGCGTCACAGTCAACGCCTATGTGGCATGGGGTGAAACCGGACAGGCCGGTGCGTTATATGACACGGACGATGCCACGACACCCAATTATTATATTGCGGGTGTTGGTGCTGGTATTGCCTACTGCTAGAGGAGCCGGAAAGACGGCCCCACGAAGTACAAAGAAAACCCGACGACGGCTTGGCCTTCGGCGTCTCGCTCAATCTTGTGTTCTGATCTTTGTTTGCTATTATTGTCGGGGAATTTTAGATAGGAGCTAGGGTTTTAAACAAAGTTCCCCTAGAAATAAAAGATGGAAGCGAGATATATGAAAATTTTTGCGAACGCACTAGCAAAAAGAGTGGCCAAGCGACGCTTCGACGGGGACCAGGGACGGCTTGCGGCCGAAGCGGACTGGAACCAGGAAGAATCGGAGCGAATTCTTCGTGAAGTGAAGGAAGTCGGCGGCTGGGAGGCTTGGGATACACTGAAGAAGCAACACGAACAGAGCATTCTGGACGAGCCACCGCCCGATGAGGGTCCTCTCTCGCCTGAGGAAATGTGGGAGAACTACGAGCCAGAGCCTCCGGAGGATCCGGAGCAAGAGAAACTTTTCTTCAACCGACAAGACGCGGAGCAAATTCTTCGTGAAGTGAAGGAAGCCGGCGGCTGGGAGGCTTGGGAGGCACTGGAGCAGAAACGCGGATAGAGCATTCTGGACGAGCCTCCGCCCGATAAAGGTCCTCTCTCGCTTGGGGAAATGCTGGAGAACTACGAGCCAGAGCCTCCGGAGGAAGACGAACCGGAAACCTAGAGCTGAACCTGCGCTTTTCTAGTTTCTAGATCCGGTTTTGGGTAGGGCTTCTTTTCGCGGGGCAGCAGCTCTTCGCTTCGCTTTGACACCGATGGAGCGGCTTCGGCCGCCTCCATCCTTTTTTCTGTCCGGGCCTTGCGCCGCCTGATTCCTCCAAACCCTCCGCATCCAGCCCGCCCAGCCATCATCCGATCGGCCCTGCCACCCCACAGGCTCCCCGCCTCGTGTATATTCCGGCCCTGATCTGTCCGCCCCGGCCGCCCGCGCCGGAGCCCCGAACCTGACCCGGAGCCACCCCATGTCCGGCATCTGCAAGGACACCGCCTATCACGGCTGGATGCTGTCCCTGGGCCTGGCCCATGCCAGCGAGGCCGCCGCCGTCGCCGCCGCCGATCTGGTCGGACGCGGCACCGAGACCGATGCCGACCAGGCCGCGGTCGATGCCATGCGGACAGAGCTCAACCGCCTCGACATCCGGGGCCGGGTGGTCATCGGCGAGGGCGAGCGCGACGAGGCCCCGATGCTCTATATCGGCGAGAGCGTGGGCACCGGAGAGGGAGAGGAGGTCGATATCGCCCTCGATCCGCTCGAAGGCACCACCCTCTGCGCCAAGGCCATGCCCAACGCCCTCTCGGTGATCGCGATGGGGCCGCGGGGATCGCTTCTGCACGCCCCCGATGTCTACATGGACAAGATCGCCGTCGGACCGGACATCCCCACAGGAACCATCGACCTCGACGCCACGCCCGCCGAAAACGTGCACGCCCTCGCCAGGGTCCGGGGGGTTGCTGCCAGCCAGATCACGGTCTGCATCCTGGAACGCCCCCGTCATGTGGAGATCATCGAAAGCGTCCGCGCCACCGGGGCCGCCATCCGGCTGATCACCGATGGCGATGTCGCCGGCGTCATGCACACCTCGCAGTCCGCAGAGACCGGCATCGACATGTATCTCGGCATCGGCGGAGCCCCCGAAGGGGTGCTTGCGGCCGCCGCCCTGCGCTGCATGGGCGGCCAGTTCCAGGGACGGCTGATGTTCCGCAATGACGACGAGATCGCCCGCGCCCGTGCCACGGGCATCACCGATCTCGACCGCAAATATGACCTCGCCGATCTCGTGCAGGGTGACGTCCTCTTCGCGGCCACCGGTGTGACCGACGGCTCCATGCTCCGCGGGGCACGCCGGGTCGGTGCCACCGTCCGCACCGAGACCCTGCTCCTCAACTCGCATACCGGCTCCGTCCGCCGCATCCGCTCGCAGGTGCGCGAACCGGCGGACGGATGACCCGGTCCGCGACCGGCCGGCGCTGGGAACTGCCGGATGATGCGGCCGACCGCTCTGCCCGGCTGATCGCCCAGCGCCATGACCTGCCACATCTCCTGGCCTGCGTCCTCGCCATGCGCGGGATCGAGGTCGAGGAGGTGCCCCAGTATCTCGACCCCGATCTCCGGGAGCTGACCCCGGACCCCTTCTGCATGAAGGACATGGAACCGGCGGCAAAACGCTTCGTGCAGGCCGTCCGCAAGAACGAACGCATCGCCGTTTTCGGGGACTATGACGTCGACGGGGCAAGTTCCATCGCACTCCTCATCTCCTGGCTCCGCTGTCTCGGACAGGATGCCAGGTATCACGTGCCGCACCGCCTGGACGAAGGATACGGCCCCGGCCCCGTCGCGATGGAGAAGCTCGGTCGCAGCAGCGATCTCGTTCTGACCGTGGATTGCGGCAGCTCTCTCGAAGCGGAGAAGGGGCTGGCGGCCGCACGGGCCGCCGGCGCCGATGTCCTGGTTCTCGACCACCATCTCTGCCCGCGCCCCCCGACCGGCCCCCTCGCCGTGGTCAACCCCAAACGGGCCGATGACGAGAGCGGACTCCAGGATCTCTGTGCGGCAGGGGTCGTTTACATGTTCCTGCTCGCCGCCGGGCATCTTCTCGAGCAGGAAGGCTGGTTCCGGGACCAGGATCTCGCCAGGCCGGATCTCGACCAGTTCCTGGATCTGGTCGCACTGGCGACCGTGGCCGATGTCGTGCCGCTACGGGGGCTGAACCGCGCTCTCGTGCAGAACGGGCTCATCCGCCTGGCCGAACGGAAGCATGTCGGGCTGGCGGCACTCGGCGACCAGCTGCGACTCCGGGCCCGGCCGGACGAAACCAGCATCAGCTGGAATATCAGCCCCGTCCTCAACGCCCCGGGCCGGATCGGGGAAGACTCGAGCCTCGCCACCGCCCTGCTGCTCGCCCGCGACCCCGTCGATGCCGACCTGCTGGCGCAAGAGTGCAAGGAACTGAACCTGCAGCGTCGGAGCATCCAGGAAGAGGTGCTGGAGTCGGCGGAACAGAACCTCACCGCTACCAAATCCGGCCTTCTCCACTGGAGCTCGGGGACAGGCTGGCATCCCGGTGTGGTCGGTATCGTGGCCGGCCGCCTGGCGGACCGCCACCGTCTTCCGGTGATCGCGCTCGGGATGAATGGGGATACCGCAACCGGCTCAGGCCGGGCACCGCCCGGCCTAGATCTCGGAGCGGCCATCCTGCAGGCCAGCGAGGAGGGCTGTCTCCGCCGGGGTGGCGGCCATGCCGCCGCAGTCGGCCTGGTCGTCGAGCAGGCGCAGATCGAAGAGGCAATGGAAAGGATCGGAGAACTGCTCGCCGCAGCCCATCCGACGGGTTTCGAGCCGGATTTCCGTGTTCCCATCGCAGGCCTGCTTACCCCGCGTGCGGTAACCGTCGAAAACTACGAGGCCCTGCAGCGCGCCGGTCCGCATGGTTCACAGGCACCACCGCCGAAATTCATTTTCCGCGGCATGCGGATCATCAACATCCAGCTGTTCAAGAACCAGCACTACCGCCTCCAACTCACCGACGGCACCGGCGGAAATGTCAAGGCGATGGTGTTCAGCACCTCGGGCACCCCGATCGGAGAGGTCCTCTCCAGGATCCGCCGGGGGGATGCGATCGATGCCATGGGGACTCTGGCCGTGGACGATTATGGCCGCGGCCGTTCGGCCTATATCCGGCTGGAGGATATCGCCTTCCCCTGACACCCGCGCCCACCGCAGCAGACATCGCATTCCCGAACACCCGCGCCGGGCCGCCCCGCCACCTGAGCTCTTTCACCCTTTTCGATGTCTTTCGCCTGCCCCGCAGGAGGGCCATAGATGCTGGATTTTTCACAAAAGGCATTCTTAGCAAATTGCAGCACACTTTCACCGGGTTTTACGAATAGGTATAAGCCAAGTTCGTTCGAGCACTAATTGGAAAAGATTTCGATCGCCAAGGGTCAAACCTCTTTCAAGTAGCTGCTGGTGCAGATTTTCCCGAAAACGCTATAAGAACTGTGCCATATGGCCTGAACCGAAAACTCGAAGATTGGTTGATACCTGTCGGGCTCTCGACTCGAAATTCTACATCGATCCACCGCGACGCGGATCAACCAGAATACCGACAGTGGTTGGATGCCGACAAGTAGACATCCGGCGTGAAAGCCGACATTGTAATCTAACGGCGCTGAAGTCCAAAGCGAGATCGCCTGGATAGCCTAGGTGCTAGTTGGAGGATGGCACTAGCTGTTTGCCACTTGGCGCAAAACGAAAGGAACACCCCATGATAACTCAGGACGCTATGCGCGTAGTTGAAATGGATATGCGACTATCCCGTGCACGGAAACATGCAGAAGATCTGCGCCAAATGGAAAAAGGCACATACAAAGCACTTAAGTGGGCGATAGGTATTCAAATGGATGCAAGAAAAGTCAAAGATGCATCCAACGCGCCAAAGAAAAAAGCTCAAGAGGCACAAAGTCTGTTTTCTGAAGCGCAACGAATTATAGATGAAGATGAAAACTTGGCGACACATGCAAACGAAGTAATTCAGGATGCAGAACAGGTAATCGAGCATGCAGAACAGGTAATCGAGCATGCAAATGAGGTAATTAAAGGGGCCGAGGCATACATTCCCCATCACTGAGCGGATAGCTCTAGCAGCTACACTGCAAAAGAAGAGAATTCACGATGGCAGGTTCGATGCCGGTGAGCGGCCATCCCGCCAGGAAGGGTGATGTCCTTGCCTGATGACGCCGAAGTTTTGTGTTGGCCAGATAGAAAACCGCCGCCGACACACAGATCATACGAAATCAGGCACTTGATACATGGCCGCCAAGCTAATAGATATAGTTGCATGCATAGCAGGAAATCATGCCAATGACCGTGTTCGCTGCCGCCAATGACTTTGGCACACAATTGGCACGCGGCGGGATTCCTGTAGACCAGACTCTCGCAATTCAAAGGCTTCCCTTGCCATACGGTAGTTCGGTGATTTTTCCTGAGACAACTGCCAAATTCCAGGTTTGGAAGGTTCTCTCAGTTCCATTCTTGATTGACATGGCAGAGGTACGGGAGCCGACGGACAGATGACCCAATCCGCAACCGGCCGGCACTGGGAACTGCCGGATCCAGCGGCCGACCGCCGTGCCCAGCTGATCGCCCAGTACCATGACCTATCGCATCCCCTGGCCTGCGTCCTCGCCATGCGCGGGATTGAGGTCAAGGAGGTGCCCCAGTATCTCGACCCCGATCTCCGGGAACTGACCCCGGACCCCTTCTGCATGAAAGACATGAAACCGGCGGCAGAACGCTTCGCGGACGCAATCCGCAAAGGCGAACGCATCGCCGTTTTCGGGGACTATGACGTCGACGGGGCAAGCGCGACCGCGCTCCTCATCTCCTGGCTCCGCCGCATCGGGCTGGACGCTGTGTATCACGTGCCGCACCGCATACACGAAGGATACGGCCCCGGCCCCGACGCGATGGAGAAGCTCGGTCGCAGCTGCAAACTTATCCTGACTGTAAATTGCGGTAGCTCGCCCGAGGCGGAGAAGGGGCTGGCGGCCGCGAGGGGCGCAGGCGCCGATGTCCTGGTTCTCGACCACCATCTCTGCCCGCGACCACCGACCGGCCCCCTCGCCGTGGTCAACCCCAACCGGGCCGATGACGACAGCGGCCTCCAAGACCTCTGCGCAACAGGTGTGACCTATATGTTCCTGCTCGCCGCTAGGCAGCTTATGGGGGAGAGTATCTGGTCTAGAGGCCAGCGTGCCATCCCGCTACCGGATCTTGACGAATTCCTTGATCTGGTCGCACTGGCGACCGTGGCCGATGTCGTGCCATTGCGGGGACTGAACCGCGCCTTCGTACAGCGCGGACTCACTTGCCTGGCTGGACGCAAGCATGTTGGACTAGCGGCACTCAGCAACCAGCTAGAAATTCAGGCCCAACCGAGCGAAGCCAGTATCGGTTGGAATCTCGCCCCCGCCCTGAATGCTCCGGGCCGCATCGGGGAGAATCCGCGCCTCGCCACCGACCTGCTGCTTGCCACCGACCCCGTGCAGGCCGATCAGCTGGCGCAGCAATGCAGGCAACTGAACCTGATGCGCCGGAGCATCCAGGAAAGGGTGCTGGAGGAGGCAGAACAAAATCTTACACCCACCGAATCCGGCATTCTCCACTGGAGTGCGGGGGCAGGCTGGCATCCCGGTGTGGTCGGTATCATGGCCGGCCGCCTGGCGGGCCACCTCCGTCTTCCGGTGATCGTGCTTGGGATGGATGGGGAGACCGCAACAGGCTCAGGCCGGGCACCGCCCGGCCTTGACCTCGGAGCGGCCGTCCTGCAGGCCCGCGAGGAGGGCTGTCTCCGCTTAGGTGGTGTCCATGCCGCCGCAGTCGGCCTAGTCGTCGAGCAGGCGCAAATCAAAGAGGCGATGGAGAGGGTCGGAGAACTGCTCGCCGCAGCCCACCCCACGGGTTTCGAGCCGGATTTCTGTGTTCCCATCGCAGGCCTGCTTACCCCGCGTGCGGTAACCGTCGAAAACTACGAGGCGCTGCAGCGCGCCCGCCCGCATGGGGCACAGGAACCGCCGCCGAGATTCGTTCTCCGCAACATGCAGATCACCGACATCCAGCTGTTCAAGAACCAGCACTACCGTCTCCAACTCACCGACGACACCGGCGAAAATGCCAAGGCGATGGCGTTCAAGGCCTCGGGCACCCCGCTCGGAAAGGTACTCTCCGATATCCGCCCGGGTGATGCAATCAATGCCATGGGAACTCTGGCCGAGGAAAATTATAAAGACAAACGCTCAGCCTATATCCGGCTGGAGGATATCGCCTTTCCCTGACGCCGGGCCCGCCGCAGCAGGCATCGCATTCCCGGGCACTCGCGCCGGGCCGACCCGCCTCCTGGACTCCTTCACCCTGTTTCGGTGTCTTTCGCTACCCTACAGGAGGGCCATAGGTGCTGGATTTTTATACAACCCCGACATCGCGCATTTATGCAATGCTGCTCCGGCCTGCTGAAACACGATGCTTGTCGAAGCATCCGCTTTCCCGATCCGGGCCATCGGACAATTCGCGGGCCGGTCGTAACCAGCCGCCACGATCGTACCAGCCCCATGTCGCGGTCAGTCCTATTTTCCCGACGGGATGGAGTTTTATGTACCGACAGATGGAAAACCACCATCGGCACACATATCACGCAAAAGCGGCCACTTGATACATGACCGCCAAACTGATAGGTATCCATGCATGCATGGTAAAAAAATCGTGCCAATGACCTACAAGAAAATTGAACTGCATTTCCGCACATATCGCAGACAGCCAACATCTAGCGGGCTGCTTCTGAGAGATCTAAAACTTCGCGGCTGCGGAAATCCATCATGACATACAGTAATGAAGACATCGCACACATGTTACAGCGGGGCGAAGATAGTTCCGTGGAATTTAAACAGGTAAAATTCAGCGGAAATAGCCCGGCAGGCTCGCAACAAACAGACTGGACAAACGAGATCGTTGCGTTCGCCAATAGACACGGTGGAACAATACTATTCGGTGTTACGGATAACGGGACGATACAAGACATGTCGCCATCACAACTGAAACATCTGGCCGGAATTCTAGAAAATAAATCCAACGATGCTATTAATCCTGCCATACAAATTGGTACATCGAACCACGTGTTCTCCGATGGAAAGCGTCTCCTATTGGTTGAGGTGCCCGAGGGCGAATCGGTGCACCACGGTCCGGATGGAGCATATATACGATCCGGATCCTCAATACGGAAAATGACTAGCGACGGTGTGATGAGCCTGGCACAAAAGCGCGGGCAGGCACGTTTCCATTGGTTTGACGGGCAACTCGTGCCCGAAACCAACTTCCAAACACTAGATGAAAGCCTCTGGAAACCTTTGTTGAGCTCCGAAAGCGCAAGCAACCCTGAACTCGATCTGGAAAACATGCAGCTCCTTGCACAAGACAAACATGGTCAGAGGCGGGCAACCGTCGCCGGCATCCTGGTCTGTAGCAGGACCCCGAAGCAGTGGCTTCCGAACGCGTGCATTCGCGCCACCCACTATTTAGGCAGTGATCGGGCATCCCGCCAATTAAGCACAGAAACCTTTGATGGCCCTGTGAATTCACAGATTATAAAAGCCCTATCTTTCGTCCGCTGGAACATGCAAGTAGCTATGCGCATGGGATCCCGTCGAATTGGCATGCCCCAGTACAGCACGGAAGCAATCTTTGAGGCGATCGTCAACGCCGTCGCTCATCGAGATTACTCGATCAAGGGAAGTAGCATCCGGTTGCTGATGTTCGACAATCGGTTTGAAATTTATTCTCCGGGTGCACTTCCAGGCAACTTAACCATAGAAAGCATGTCCGATAGATCGTCAACACGCAACGAAACTCTCATCTCTGCACTCAACCGGATACGAATAAAAGACTTATATGGTATAAAATCTAGACAATCCTTCATGAAGCGGATGGGAGGTGGCGTACGCATTATTCAGCGTGAAACCGAGGAGCACAGCGGCAAACTGCCTGAATACCGGCTGGTTGATGACTCCGAGCTTTGCCTGGTCATTCCCGCAGTTTCAGTAGAGACATCCCCGGCATCTGTTGTAATCTCGGCACATTATGACAACCGTCCGCTTTCCGGCATCAGCATATTAGCATTGTTTCCGAATCATACTTGGGAACAAGCAATAACCGATAAGCGGGGGGAAGTAACACTTAATCTCCATTCCACCCACCTGCCAATGACCGTATTCGCTGCCGCCGATGGCTTTGGCGCACATTGGGTGGGTAACTGGCTGCCTGAGGATCAAACTCTCGCAATGCAAATGTTTCCCTTGCCGTCCGGAGGTTCGGTGATTTTTCCCGACGCCGCCGGCCATATTCCAGGTTTGGAAGGCCTACTTCATCCCACTCTTGATACATATAACAGAACCTATCTCTATGCAGACGACATTGCTGTCAACCAGGGTCAGGAACAACCCGTACATTCCATGTTCGGTGAAGAGTTGCACCTGACTGACTCCAATGGAGAGGAAAAACTGATTCAAATCATCGATATACGAGGCCGCTCCGTGCTGGTGGGGTATCGTTCGGTTCCGAAATAAACATCAACGGAATAACGACCTTCAGCCCAATCAAGTCATTCCCGATGCACTTTCCTCCGCAATGGGGTGAACCTAGGGTCTGCCAATCTTTCTGAAGCACATCTGAGTTCTTTGCCGCAGCATTCCTGCATGCTGTGGAGACCGCCACACGCGACAAAAAACTTCCCCGAGCTACCTGCAACGCCGACTGAAAAGCGGCTGCAACCGCACCGCCAAATCGCTAACGCAGATCAAAAAGCCCCGGTGTGGCGAGCTCCGCCAATCCTGTCGGCAGGCGCGAGATCCTGATCGAAAAACGGCCCCCGCTGTGATGTCGCGACCCGGCTGCCCTCAGTCCTCCGCCGGAAGCTTCCGCCCGGCCAGAACTTCAAATGGAGACAGCGGACGCCGTTTCTTCGGCAATGGCCTGCCGACACGCACCTTCCGTCTCTGCTTCCACCGGAATCGATACCGGCAGACCGTCGGGGCTCCCCCGGCCTCCCCCTCACCCCGCGGCAGAACCGGCTCCGCCTCGTAATCGATCCCGAGCATCAGCTGGCGGAACTCCTCCACCGTGCTGCCGGTGATGGAGAGCATTTCCAGGGAAGCCTCGAATCCACCCCGCCCGTCCGCTCCGCGCAGCATGTCCTGCAGACGCTCCAGCATGTCGATCCGCACCGCCCGCTCGCCGCATTGGTGAAAACCGCTCATCGGGTAGTAGCCGGGCGGTGCTCCGGCATCCGCGGGAATGCTGACCAGGCCCGGCGGGGGTGGCACAAAACCGGCATGACCTTCCGCACCGCCCCAGAGCGCCATCCTCAGCGCGGTCGGGGAAGGCTTGAGCAAGGCCGGCAGGAAAATATAGCGATAGCCGAACCGCACCCCATGCCTGCGGAGCGGCCCCCGCTCCTCCTGCTCCAGTGCGGCCACCTCCCGGAGCACCTCCGATTTTGGCAGCACCCCCAGCCCCCCGAAAAGCCGGTGCGCGATCCCGCGCCCCGCTCCCCGAAGATCCGAATCCTCACGCAACGCAAAGAGCGGTGCAAACTCCGCCCGCAGGCGCGCATCAAGCCACCGGCGCAGACGCCTCCGCACGGTCTCAAGCGCCTCCCCATCGAGAGCGGCATCGGCCAGCACCCGGAATCCCGGCCGCAAAAGATCATCTCCCGGAACCAGCGAGGCCAGCCCTGCCCCGTCCCAGGCAACCCCCACCCCCTCCTGCAGGCCAAATTCGGAATCCGGACAGGACTCCAGATATCGCACGCGACGCAGGAGAGCCGGGCCGACCGCCACCGCCCGAGCCGACCGTTCGGGGCCGGACGGGATCCCCGCACCCGACTCCAGAGGCAGGAACCGGAGACCCTCGAAACGCCCGAGCGATTCGCCCTCCACCTCCACCGCACCATCCTCCTGCAGCCGGAAATCCGCCGCGCCACCGCGCCGGTGGCTTCGCGCCAGCGACACCCCCCGCCGGTCCACAAACTGCGCCACAAGACGCGCATGCAGGGAATCGGAGATCGCGTCCTCCACCTCCCGCGCCCGCCCGCGCCAGTGCTCCGGATCCTCGAGCCATTCGGAGCGGTTGGCGATGTATTGGCAGGTGCGGGCATGCGCCAGCCGGTCCGAAAGCGTGGCGATATCCCCCTCGCTGTGGGCAAGACGCTCCAGGCGCCCGGCGAACCAGTCCGCGGGAACGGTCCCCGCGTCGGAGACCAGAAACCCGAACACCTCTCCGACCACCGCCGCATGGTGCCCATCCGACAGTTTGGGGTAGTCGGGAATGCCGCAGGCATCCCACAACATCCGCACCTGCCCGGCCGAACCAGCCCGGTCGCAGATCTCCGGACGGGCGGCCAGCAACTGCAGGGCCCGCAGATCGGTGGCCTTGCGCGGCCGGATCAGGCCCGGATGCTGCGGCGCCAGGCCGAGAGCCGCCAGCAGCTCCGCAACCGAATCAAACACCAGATCCGGATTGCGCCAGCAGAAGGCGGGGAGCGGCGGAAACCGCTGGCTCTCGATCGCGCGCAGGATGCGGGGCGACATATCCTCCGCCTCCCCGGTGACCCCGAAAGTTCCGGGCCGGCGGTAGCGCCCGGCCCGGCCCGCGATCTGCCCGATCTCCTCCACCTCCAGGGGCCGGCGCGTGCTGCCGTCAAATTTCGTCAGCCCGGCAAAGGCCATGTGGTCGATGTCGAGATTGAGCCCCATGCCGATGGCATCCGTGGCCACGAGCAGATCCACCTCGCCCTCCTGGAACAGGGCGACCTGGGCATTGCGCGTGCGCGGGCTGAGCGCACCGAGCACCACCGCCGCCCCGCCCCGCCGGTGCCGCACGCGCTCGGCGAGCTCGTACACCGCACCGGCCGAGAAGGCGACAAGGGTCGAACGGGGCGGCAGGCGGTCGAGCCGAATGCGGCCGGCATCCGTGAGCGGGGAAAGCCGCTGCCGCCGGACAAAATCGGCATCGGGGACCAGATCCCGGATCCGGGGCCCGGCACTCGCCGAGCCCAGAAACAGCGTTTCGATCCGCCCCCGCGCATGCAGCAGCCGGTCGGTGAAGACATGCCCCCGCTCCGGATCGGCGCAGAGCTGGATCTCGTCCACCGCGACAAAATCCACCTTCCGCTCCGCCGGCATCGCCTCCACGGTGCAGACAAAATACCGCGCCCCCTCGGGGAGGATCTTCTCCTCGCCGGTGACCAGCGCGACCGCCTCCGCCCCGCACCGGGCCAGAACCCGCTCATAGACCTCCCGGGCCAGCAGCCGCAGCGGCAGGCCGATCACCCCGCTCCGATGCTGCAGCATGCGCTGGATCGCATGATGGGTCTTGCCGGTATTGGTCGGCCCCAGCAGGGCCAGCACGGGGGATTCCGGTCTCGGGGCCGGGCGGGCCATGGCCGTTCAGCCGTCGATGCGGAGCGCGCGCATGAACGCCTCCTTGGGGATCTCCACCCGGCCGACCATCTGCATGCGCCGCTTGCCCGCCTTCTGCTTGTCGAGAAGCTTGCGCTTGCGGGTGACATCGCCGCCATAGCATTTGGCGGTCACATCCTTGCGCAGCGCCGGAACGGTCTCGCGGGCGACAATCCGCCCGCCGATCGCCGCCTGGATCGGAATCTTGAACAGCTGGCGCGGAATCAGCTCCTTCAGCCGCTCGCACAGCCCCCGTCCGCGCCGCTCCGCGACCCCGCGATGCACGATGCAGGCGAGCGCCTCGACCGGTTCGCCATTGACGAGGATGGACAGGGCCACCAGATCCCCCTCGCGGTGACAGTCATACTGGTAGTCGAAACTGGCATAGCCGCGGGTCGCCGATTTCAGACGGTCATAGAAATCGATCACCACCTCATTGAGCGGCAGGGAAAAGGTCAGGATCGCCCGCGCCCCGGCATAGGCCAGATTCTCCTGCACCCCGCGGCGCTCGAGGCAGAGGGCCAGAACCTCCCCGACATATTCCGGCGGGGTCATCACGGTGGCCCGGATCCAGGGCTCCTCGAAGACGTCGATCCGGGACGGGTCCGGAAGGGTGGTCGGGTTGTGCGCCTCGATCTCCTTCCCGTCCCGGGTCCGGATGCGGTAGAGAACCGAAGGGGCCGTGGCGATCAGCTCGACCCCGAACTCGCGCTCGAGACGCTCGCGCACGATCTCCAGATGCAGCAGCCCGAGAAAGCCGCAGCGGAAGCCCATGCCGAGCCCGGGAGAACTCTCGCGCTCATGCGCGAAACTGGAATCGTTGAGGGACAGTTTCTCGATCGCATCGCACAGATCCCCGAACGCCTCCCCATCCATCGGGTAGAGACCGCAGAACACCACCGGCTGGGTCGGGCGGAACCCGGGCAAAACCGTGGTGCACCGCCGCCGGTAGCCGGTGATGGTGTCGCCGACACGGGTGTCGGCGACCGTCTTGATGGAGGCGGTCAGGAACCCGACCTCCCCCGGGCCGAGCCGGTCGGCCGGCACCGGTTTCGGCATGAACACGCCCACCCGGTCGACGATGTAGCGGGCCCCGCTCGAGCAGAGCCGGATCTCGTCCCCCTTCTGCAGAACCCCGTCGATCACCCGGGCCAGCACCACAACCCCGAGATAGGAATCGTACCGGCTGTCAACCAGCAACGCCTTCAGCGGTGCCTCCCGGTCGCCGACCGGAGCCGGCAGGCGGGTGACCACCGCCTCGAACAGCTCCTCGACGCCCACCCCGGTCTTGGCGGAGACGAGAAGCGCGTCACTGGCATCGACCCCGACCACCTGCTCGATCTCCTCCCGGACACGCTCCGGCTCCGCCGCCGGCAGATCGATCTTGTTGAGGACCGGAATGATCTCGTGATCGGCCTCGGTCGCCAGATAGGCGTTGGCCAGGGTCTGGGCCTCCACGCCCTGGCTGGCATCCACCAGCAGCAGCGACCCCTCCACCGCCCGCATCGAGCGCGACACCTCGTAGCCGAAATCGGCATGGCCGGGGGTGTCGATCAGGTTCAGCACATAGTCCTCGCCATCCCGCGCCCGATAGGACAGCCGCACGGTCTGGGCCTTGATGGTGATGCCGCGCTCGCGCTCGAGATCCATGGAATCGAGCACCTGCTGGCGCATGTCGCGGGCGCTGATATTGCCGCTGTGCTCGATCAGACGGTCGGCCAGGGTGGACTTGCCGTGGTCGATATGGGCGATGATGGCAAAGTTGCGGATGCGGGACGGTTCTGTCATGCCGATTCCCTGGGCGCCACGCAGGCGCCCGGGTCAGAGAACGCCGGTTTCGAGGCCCACGGCCATCAGCGTTCCGAGCTCCGCACATTCCAATTCAAAACGGGGCTGGTAGGTGCCCCGCAAGCATAGCGGTTCCTGCACGATGCGCCACCGCAGCCCGGAGGTGATGGACTCCACCGCCCGCCGCGTGCCGGTGCCGTCATGCCCGGCACGGATGTAGAGCGCATAGGGTCGGCCCTGGGTCTCCTCCAGGCAGGGATAGTAGATACGGTCGAAGAAATCCTTGAGCGCGCCGCTCATATAGCCGAGATTCTCGGTGGTGCCGAGCAGCAGGGCGTCCGCCTTCTTGACATCCTCCGGGCCGGCCTCGAGCGGGCCGAGCGCCCGCACCTCGACCCCCTCCACCTCCTCCGACCGGGCCCCCCGGACCGCCGCATCGCGCAGCACCCGCGTGTTGGGGGACGGGGCATGGGCGACGATCAGCAGGGTCTTGGACCCCGCCACCATCACCATCGGTTCCCGCGCCCCTCCCCTAGCGGTAGTCGGGGTTGTCAAAGCCGGGCTTGCAGCCCGCATCCCAGGCCGAGCGCTGGTTGCCATGGGCGGGAATGCCCCCGGCCTCCTTGAACATCCGCGCGAGATGCAGGAGGTTCCAGGTCATGAACGTCGTGTTGCGGTTGGTGAAATCATTCTCCGGCCCCCCCGACCCCTCGTCGAGATAGGACGGACCCGGTCCCGCCGGTCCGATCCAGCCGGCATCCGCCTGCGGCGGGATCACATAGCCCAGATGCTGCAGCGAATACAGGATGTTCATCGCGCAGTGCTTCACACCATCCTCATTGCCGGTGATCAGGCAGCCGCCCACCTTGCCGTAATAGGCATACTGGCCGGCCTCGTTGAGATCCGCCGAGTTGCCGTACAGCCGCTCGATCACCTGCGTGCAGATCGAGGATTTCTCGCCCAGCCAGATCGGCGAGGCCAGAACCAGAATGTCGGCCGCCTGCACCTTCGCGTAGATCGACGGCCAGTCATCGTGCGCCCATCCATGCTCGGTCATGTCCGGGTAGACGCCGGTGGCGATGTCGAAGTCCAGCGCCCGCAGCCGCTCGACCGCAACCCCCTTGCGCTCCATGATCTGGGCCGCAATCGCGACCAGCCCTTCGGTATGGGACGGTTCGGGGGATTTCTTCAGCGTGCAGTTGATGAACAACGCGCGGAGATCGGAAAAATCCCACGTGCCCCCATCACACCAGCTCTCCTGGAGTTCGTTCAACATCGCCATCTCCTTTTCACCTGTCCGCATCCTACGGGACGACCCCGACCCGACCAACCGGACCGGGCGGAACATTCTACCCGCCCGACGGGCGGCGAGGCTTCGGGCGGAAGACCGGCCCGGATTTCAGCGCTCCGCGCGCGGGGCGGCGAACTGCCGGGCCAGCTGCAGCCCCTGGCCCTGGTAGTTCGCGCCGCTGTCCCGGCCATAGGCCCACTCGGGAGCCTCCAGCATGTCCTCGAACACCAGCCGGCCGACGACCTGCCCGTGGCGGAGAATGAACGGGGTTTCGTGGCAGCGCACTTCCAGGACGCTGCGCGCGCCGCAGTCATTGTCGAGTCCGAAACCGAAACCCGGATCGAAAAACCCGGCGTAATGAACCCGGAACTCGCCAACGGAAGGGAGATACGGGGTCATCTCGGCCGCATAGTGGGGCGGTATGCGAACCGCCTCGCGGGACGCCAGAATGTAGAAGGCCCCCGGGTCCAGAACCAACCCGCCGCTTTCGCCATAGACCCGATCCCAGAAATCCTCCACCGCATAGGCGCCCGTCTCGTCGATATCGACCAGCCCGCAATGACGCTTGGCCCGCCAGCCCGCCGGGACCCCCGCGCGGGTTTTGAGATCGACGGAGAATCGCAGGCCCTCTGCGTCGATCTCGGCCTGCGCATCGACCAGCGGCGCGGCGTCATGCACCCTCCGCAACCGGTTCCCGGAAATCATCGGATTGCCGCGCGAGAGCCGGATCTGGTTCAGGCGCGATCCCTCGCGGACCAGCAGGCTGAAGGTGCGGGGGCTGATCTCCGCATAGAGCGGACCGGAATACCCGGCCGGCAGGCGGTCGAATTCCGATGAATGGTCGGCAATCAGCCGCGTGAAGACATCCAGTCGGCCGGTGGTGCTTTTGGCATTGGCAATCCCCCAGACCTCCTCCGGCAGCCGCACCTCCTCCTGCAGCTCGGCGACATAGACGCAGCCGGTCTCCAGGGCCGCGTCCCGGGTGAGATCGATTTCATGCATCGACAGGGTGGAGATGCGATCGAGAACGGTCGCATCCGGGCCGGGCAGAAAACCCGCCCGCACCCGCCAGGCACGTTTGCCAAGCCGCAGATCGAGACTCGCCGGCTGGAAATGGAGGGGACCCACACCCCTCGGGGCGGTGATCCGCCCTTCGTCAGCCAGCAGACGCAGATGTTGGAGGGGGAGAACCCCCCCGGTCGGGGAGCCGCTGGTCGGGCCGGCGGGATTCGAACCCACGACCTCATGCGCCCCATGCATACGCGCTACCAGGCTGCGCTACGGCCCGACGGGATGCAGGGTAGACACCACACCCCCCGTCGGCAACCGGAACCCGCCATCCGGGACTCACTGGCGGAGCTGGCTGGCCGTATCGCCCAGCATCTCGATCGCCTCCTCCAGCTGCTCCCGCAATTCCTCGCTCAGCCGGCCGCCCTCCTCCGACTCGGGCGGCCGGGGCAAGGTGTCCACCAACGGGTCCCCCTTGCCGATGCAGATCACGGCCCGGGCCCCGCGTTCCCGCAGCATGCGCTGCACGCCGCGGATCGTGTAGCCCGAATCGCGTATCAGAACCGTGATCCCCCGCAGAAGCAGGATGTCGTCCTCGCGGTAGTAGCGCCGGCCGCCGGGACGCTTGACCGGCCGGACCTGCGGAAATTTGGATTCCCAGAACCGCAGCACATGCGCGGGTTCGCCCAGAGACTCGCAGGCCTCGTTGATGGTCAGGAAAGTAGGGGCGTTCCCGCTCGTCACGATGCCATCTCCACAAATCAGTCGGCCTCGCCATTGAGCGCCCGGTCCAGCGCGCTGGCAGGACGGAACAGGACGGTCCGACGGGCCGCCACCGAAACCGGGGCACCGGTCTGCGGATTGCGGGCGACCCGCGCATTGACGGTCCGCTGCCGGAGACTCCCGAATTTGTGGACATAGACGACCTTATCCTCGACGATCCCGCTCTGGACGGCGGCCAGTACAGCATCGACGAGACGCCTCGAATCGGTCAGGGAAAAGCCGACCCGGCGATGCACCGCCGCAGCAAGATCGGCGCGTGTGACGGTGCGCTGGGGCATCGGCGCGTCCTCCCCCGGCGCAACCATGTCCGTTTTCCGGTGACCCCGGCAGGGACTATTTGGCAACTCCCGCAGAGCCTGTCAAACGACCCCGACCGCCGCGGTGCGTATCTTCAACCAGGGGCAGGATTCCCCAAAACCCGCAGGCCCCGGACCCTACCAGCGCAGCAGAGCCGCCCCCCAGGTCAGGCCGCCGCCGATGGCCTCGGTCAGGATCAGATCGCCCCGCTGCACGCGGCCGTCGGCCACCGCCGCGGACAGGGCCAGCGGCACCGACGCGGCCGAGGTGTTGCCATGCTCGGCGATCGTGACCACCAGCCGCTCCGGCGGAAGGCCGAGCATCGCCGCGGTTTTCTCGATGATCCGCAGATTGGCCTGGTGCGGCACCATCCAGCGGACCTCCTCAATCCCGACCCCCGCATCGGCCAGCACCTCGCCGGCGATCTCCGCCAGATTCCGCACCGCATGGCGGAACAGCTCGCGCCCCTGCATCCGCACCCGACCGACATCCCCGGTCGCAACCCCGCCATCGACATAGAGGATGCCGTCCAGATCGCCGTCCGAGCGCAGACGGGTGGCCAGAATGCCGGGCGCGTCCGGACCGTCCTCCGCCTCACGGGCCTGGAGCACCAGGGCCCCGGCTCCATCCCCGAACAGCACCGCCGTGGAGCGGTCCTCCCAGTCGAGAATGCGCGAAAACGTCTCGGCCCCAACCACCAGCGCGTTCTTCGCATTGCCGCAGCGGAGAAAGCCGTCAACGGTCGCCAGCGCATAGAGAAAGCCCGAACAGACCGCCTGCAGATCGAAGGCGCAGCCGCGCCGGATCCCGAGCATGCTCTGCACCCGGGTCGCGGTCGCCGGGAAGGTGCGGTCCGGCGTCGTGGTCGCCAGCACCAGCAGATCGATCTCGCCGGCCTCCATCCCGGCCGAGGCGAGTGCCGCATGGCACGCGGCCACGGCCAGATCGGCGGTGGTCTCTCCCTCTGCCGCGATCCGGCGGGAGCGGATGCCCGAACGGCTGCGGATCCATTCATCGCTGGTATCCAGCCGGGTGGAGAGCTCCTCGTTGGTGACCACCCGTTCCGGCAGGTAATGCCCGCAGCCCAGCGGCACGGAGCGGAGGGCCCGCCCGCTCCGGTTCACGAGGAGGCCGCCGCCGGGGCCATCCGTCGCGCCAGCTCCCGCGAGATCGCCAGGGGCAGGTCCCGTTCGACCACCCGGGCCGCAAGACCGACCGCCGCCTCGATCCCGCGCGCGTCCGACCGCCCGTGGCTCTTGACCACGACCCCGTTGAGGCCGAGCAGCACGCCCCCGTTCATCCGCCGCGGATCCATCCGGTCGCGGAGGCTGCGAAGGGTCGGGTAGGCGAGAAGCGCGACAGCCCGGCTCAGCAGGCTGCGGCGCATGGTCGTGGTGATGACATCGCGGATGAACCGGGCGATCCCCTCGGCGGTCTTCAGCGCGACATTGCCGGTGAAGCCGTCGGTGACGATGACATCGGCGATGTCCGAGGTGATGCTGTCGCCCTCGACAAAACCGACATACTCGAACGGTGCGTCGGCCGAGGCCGCAAACTCCGCGATCAGATCGCCGGCCACCCGCAGATCGGGATGGCCCTTGCTCCGCTCCTCGCCGATATTCAGCAGGGCGACCCGGGGCCGGGCGACATCCAGGCCGAGGCGGGCGTATTCGGCGCCGATGATCGCATAGGCCCGCAGCTCCTCCGCCGTGGCACTGTGATGGGCGCCCATATCCAGCATCACGTTGAAGCGGCCGCGTCGGCGGGTCGGCCAGAGCGCGGCGATGGCCGGACGGTCCACACCGGGGATCGTCTTCAGCGCCGACACCGCCATGGCTCCGAGAGCCCCGGTATTGCCGCAGGAAAGGGCCACACTCGCCTCGCCGTCGCGGACGCAGCGAATCGCCCGCCACATGCTGGTGGACTCGCGCCGCCGCAGGGCCGAGGCGAGCGATTCGGTCATCTCGACCACCTCCGGCGCGTCACGGATCTCGCAACGCTCGGCCAGATGCCGGCGGCGCGCCATCATCTTCTGGAGCTGCGCCTTCGGTCCGGTGAGGATGAAGCGAATTTCCGGCGCCTTCCGGCTGGCCGCGGCAAGACCACGGAGGACCGGTCGGGGCCCGTTGTCCCCGCTCATCGCGTCAACGGCGATCACCCGACTCGAAGGCATCACGCCGACACCCTGCCGCACATCCGGAAGATGTCCGTCAGGTTATGTCTCGTCTTCTTCTTCGTCCGGCTGCGGCATGGCAACCACCTCGCGGCCCCGATAATGACCGCAGGAATCGCAGATATGATGCGGGCGCCGCAGGGCACCACAATTGGGACATCCGGCCAGCACGGCCGAGACATCGCGCTGGTGGGCGCGGCGCATGCCCCGCCGGGAGCGGGAAACCTTCTTGGCGGGTACGGCCATGGACACCTATCCTTGTTCTGCGGCACGGGAGTCGGACAAGACCGACACAACCCGTCCCCCTATTATACACATGACCGCCCGCAAGCCGCAAAATCCCCGTCGCCGGAGAACCCCCGCCCGCCAGCCCGCCAAATCCGCTACCCTCCCCCATGATCCATCGGCCCGGACTCCGGCCGCCATCTTGGAAATCCCGCCACCCTCCACTATCTGGAACCCCACCGCCCGGAGGAGACCCGTTTCATGGAAATGCACGTTCCGGCACGAAGGCGGGCCGGCCTGATCGCCGCCGCACTGGTTTTGGGCGGCCTGGCGGCCTGCGCACCGGTCGACCGTTCGCACGGCCATCTCTGGCGCGGATACCAGCCCAGCGACATCACCGTCGGCCAGGACACCCGCGACACGGTACGGAGCAAGGCGGGGAGCCCGTCGATGATCAGCCTGCGCGAGCAGGAGACCTGGATCTATGTGTCCCGCGAAACCTCGGAGCACAGCCCCCGACTGCCGGAAGTGACCGGGCAGCGAATCGTGATCATCGCCTTCGACGAGGACGGAAACGTCGCCAGCGTGGACGAGCGCGGTCTTGAACAGGGACAGGAGATTGAGTTCTCGGACCAGAAGACCCCGAACGCCAGCCGGCCGCTTAACATTTTCCGGCAGCTGCTCGGCAATATCGGACGCTTCGAGGGTTGAACCCCGGTCAGATCCGCAGCCAGCGCCTCGGCCCCGTCCGCACCCCCAGCCGCAACAGCCCGAACGCCGCCAGCACGATCGCCGGCAGCATCGCATACTGGACCGCACTCCAGCCGGAAGTGGAAAGCAGTGCCCCCGAGCCGAAGGAAGCCACCGCCAGCGACGCGAACAGCAGCACGTCGTTGATTCCCTGCACGCGGGCGCGGTCCTCCGGTGCGTGGCTGGCCGTCAGCAGGCTGGTCGATCCGACAAACCCGAAATTCCAGCCGACGCCGAGCAGAACCAGCGCGATATAGAAATGCGGCAGACCCACCCCCGAGAGCGCGACCGCACCAGCCCCGGCGAGCAACGCGAACCCGGTGGCGATCACGCGGATATGCCCGAACCGCACAATCAGCGAGCCGGTGAAGAAACTGGGCAGGAACATCGCCACGACATGCCAGCGCACCACATCCGCTGCCTGGTCCGGTGAACAGCCGATGGTGACCATCGCGAGCGGCGTCGAGGTCATGACCAGAGTCATCATCGAAGAGGAGAGCATCGCGCAGAGAACCGCCGTGGCGATCTGGGGAGTGCGCAGGATCTCGACCAGGGGACGGCTGCTGCGCCGCTCCGGGGCCCGCGGCGGTTTGGGCAGGTTGAGAAAAAGAACCGGCAGCACGCCGACCAGATTGACCACGACGACACTGAGATAGGCCCCCGCATAGGGCACCGGGCTCAGGAGGTCGCGGGTCTGGCGGACGATCTCGGGACCGACGATCGCTCCGAACAGCCCGCCCGCGAGCACCCAGGAAATCGCCTTGGGCCGGAATGCCGCCGGCGCGGTGTCGGCCGCCGCAAAGCGGAAATAGTTGTTGGCGGCCTGGTAGCCCCCGATCAGCAGGGATCCCGCCAGCAGGAGCTGGAAGGATCCGACCACGAGGGCATAGGCGCAGAGGCTGCCGCCCGCCGCCCCCGAGACCGCTCCCACCAGAAACCCCGCGCGACGGCCGAAACGCTGCATGAACAGCGACAGGGGGGCCGTCACCACCATGGTGGCCACGATCATCGCCGAGATCGGAAGGGTGGCGTATTCCGGACGCTCCGCCAGCAAGGCACCCGCCAGCCCGCCGAGAATCATATGGACGGCGAGCTGCCCGGAAAGAAGTCCATGCGCCGCGACGAGGAGCCAGAGATTGCCCCGCCCGCGCCATTCCCCCTCAGCCATCATTCGTGGCATCCGTTGCCGCGGGGCGGAGTTCGGTCGCGATGCCCTCGAGCATGGCATTGGCGAAGGCGGATTCGTGCGCCTGCGCTCCGAACACCTCGGCCAGGAGGACATATTCGCTCAGCACCACCGGCACCGGCGTCTGCTGCGCGTCAAGAAGCTCGGCACCGGCCGCGCGGAAAGTCGCGAGCAGCACCGGGTCGAGACGCTCCATCGGCCATTTCTCGGGAAGACGCGCGCAGATGGCCCGGTCGATCTCCGCCCGACGCTGGCCGGCCGCGGTCACCACGGCACGGAACAGTCTTTTGTTGACGGGGCCGGGGATCCCGCCCGGGCACATCGCACCATCGAGCCGGTGCGTCCCGTATTCCTTCATCACACTGCGCCAGTCGGCATCCGCAAAATCCACCTGGTAGAGCACCTGCACCGCCGCCAGGCGCGCGGCCGAGCTCCGGTCCTGCAATGTCATGGCCCGCCGCCCCGCAACCGTATCAGGGACAGGCACGCCCGCGCAGCCTCTTCCCCTTTGTTGCGGCCCTCGGCCGTGCGCGCCAGTGCCTGGTCATGGTTGTCGACCGTGAGAATGCCGTTGCCGATCGGAATGCCGTACCGGGTACTGGCTTCCCACTTGGCTAGATCTTTTAGATATTGTTCTGAATGGTCACTCAGTTCACCTTTCGACATGATGAGCACTGACTCCATCAACCTGGCCCAATGACCAGCCGGAATGCCGCCCCCGATGCCGAGCTCCATGAGGCCCCGCGCGCTCTCCCCCGCGACGATCTCGTAATGACTGGTCTCGCCGCGGATCACGCAGCCGAGTGCCACATAACCGTCGAACCTGTCCGGATTCATGTCATGAACCATGCGGATGGCAGGTGGAATTTCCAGTGCCCCCGGCACCTTGGCCAACTCTGTCTCTGCCCCTTCCGATTCGAGATGACCTTGCGCACCCGCCACCAGGCGGCCGGCGATCTCGCGGTAATAGGGGGCGACGACGAGCAGGATGCGAAGGGGATCAGCCATCGCCTCTTCCCGCCCCCAGCGGCTCGACCCCGGCCACACACAATCCATAGCCGCTGATCGCGGCGATCCGGGGGAGCGGCGAATCCGTCAGCAGGGTGATCTCCCGCAGACCCAGCTCCTTGAGGATGCCGGCACCGACCCCGTACTGGCGGAGTGTCTGGGGCTTGGCCGACTCCGGATCCCCGCCGTTCAGACGCGTGGAGATCTCCTCCGGATTCATGTCGCGCACCATCAACAGCGCGCCCGCCCCCTCCGCCTCGATCCGTGCCATCGCCCGGGGCACGCGCGCGGCCCGGGCAGGATCAAAGCCCAGCAGGTCATCGAGCATGTCGACCGCATGAACACGCACCAGCACCGACCCGGAGCCGGAGAGGTCTCCCAGGGTCAGCGCAAGATGCTCGCCGCCGGTGATCCGGTCGAGGAAAACCCGCAGCACCCACTCGCAGCCGGCAGCCGAGCGGTAGGCCCTGCAGATGACCTCATCGACCATGGTCTCGTTGCGCAGCCGGTAGGCGATCAGATCGGCGATGGTGCCGATCCGGATGTCATGCCGGGAAGCGAAGGTGACCAGATCCGGAAGCCGGGCCATGCTGCCATCCTCGTTCATGATCTCGCAGATCACCCCGGACGGGTTCAGCCCGGCGAGCCGCGCGATGTCGACCGCGGCCTCGGTATGCCCGGCGCGGGTGAGCACCCCCCCTTCGCGGGCGCGCAGCGGAAACACATGCCCGGGCAGGGTGATGTCGCCCGGACCGCTGGTCGGGTCGACGGCCACCGCGACGGTCCGGGCCCGGTCATGCACCGAGACTCCCGTGGTCACCCCTTCCCGCGCCTCGATGGAAACGGTGAAGGCCGTGTCGCCGCGGCTGCGGTTCTTCGGCGACAGGGTCTTGAGCCCGAGCGCGTCCACCCGCTCCGGGGTCAGCGCCAGGCAGACCAGCCCGCGTCCATGGGTGACCATGAAATTGATCGCCGCCGGCCCGGCCATCTGGCCCGGCATGATGAGGTCGCCCTCATTCTCGCGGTCCTCGTGATCGACCAGGATGAAGATGCGCCCGTTGCGGGCATCCTCGATGATCTCCTCGATCGACGAGATTCCGTCGCCCCGTGCCGGATCAGACATGCGCGGCCTCCAGCACCCGGGCGACATAGCGCATCAGCAGATCGATCTCCAGATTGACCGCGTCGCCGACCGCCAGCCCACCCAGCGAAGTCACCGCCAGGGTGTGCGGGATCACGCTCACCTCGAAGCCGGCATCCCGGACCGCGGCGACCGTCAGCGAGACCCCGTCGAGGGTCACGGAACCCTTCTCGCTCACCCGGGACACAAGATCCGGGGGGGCCGAAAAGGTGAAGCTCTCGCTCGAATCCGTCGGCACGCGGGAATCCAGGCGGGCGAGGCCGTCGACATGACCGGCCACGAGATGGCCGCCGAGCTCGTCGCCGACCCGCAGCGGCCGCTCGAGATTGATCGACCGGTCCACCTGCCAGCTCCCGGCCGTGCTGCGGGCCAGGGTCTCCGGAGAGAGATCGGCCTCGAACCAGCGCGCCGGACGCGCATCGTCCAGGGCCGCCGCGGTCAGGCAGATCCCCGCGCAGGCGATGGACGCGCCCAGGGATTCGGGCCCGCCGCCTTCCGGGCAGGAAATGCGGATCCGGCGGACCGGGCCGTCCGCGACTTCCAGAACCCGGCCGAGATGGGTGACAATACCGGTGAACATCCTGCCTCCCGGATGGGCGTATCACGCACAGGCGCCACAGACACGAACCGCAAGTATAGGGCCACCCTCCGGCGGCCGGTGCGCAGGGCAGTATAGTGCGGCTGTGGTCCTTCGCGCAGAAACAGGAGATTTCCATGAAATACAGCTGCACCCGCCGTCTCGTCGCGGAAGCGGTCGGATCCGCCTTCCTGCTGGCGGCGGTCGTCGGTTCCGGCATCGCCGGGGCCCGGTTTTCCGATGGCGGAGCCCTCGTCCTGCTGCCGCATGCGCTCGCGACCGGCGGCATCCTCTTCGTGATGATCAAGCTGCTCGGGCCGATCTCGGGGGGCCATTTCAATCCCGCCGTGACCCTCGCCTTCCTGTCCCAGCGCAAGATCGGCGCGACGGAGGCGGGACTCTATGTCCTCGCGCAGCTCGTCGGGGGAGCCATCGCAGTCCTGCTGGTCCATCTGACCTTCGGGGAGACCGTGATCCAGATTTCCGGAACCGCGCGTAGCGGATTCCCGCTCCTGCTCTCGGAATTCCTGGTCACCTTCGGCTTCGTGGGCACGGTGATGGTGATGGCAAGGCGGGGGCCGGATGCGGTGGCCGTGGGGATCGGCGCCTATACCGCGATCGCGATCTGGTCGAGCGCCTCGACCTGCTTCGCCAACCCTTCGGTCACGATCAACCGCATCCTGACCGACAGCGTGACCGGCATCGCCCCGATGGACGCGGCGGGATTCGTGATCGTCCAGCTGCTGGCCGGACTGGCGGCGGCCTATGGCAGCAACTGGCTGTTCCGCCGCGCCGACAAGAAGAGTTCCTGACCGCCGTCCGGCGGATAGGTGCCGCGGCTCCGGCCGAGCTGGCAGACCAGCGCGAGCACCCCCTCGATCGTCGGGGTCGGGATGCCGGTGATCCGGCCAAGCTCGACGACCGCACCGACGATGGCATCGATCTCCATGGCCCGGCCGGCTTCGAGATCCTGAAGCATCGAGGTGCGGTGGCCGGTGACGCGGGCGGCTCCGTCGATGCGGCGTTCGATGCTGACCCGGAACCCCGCGCCCAGCGCCTCGCCGACGGCCCGGCCCTCCTCCATCATCCGGCCCGCAAGGGCCCGGGTGCCGGGATCGGTCGCCACCTGGTCGAGCGAGGCCCCGGTCAGCGCGCTGATCGGGTTGAAGCAGAGATTGCCCCATAGTTTCAGCCAGATCTCCGAGCGGATATCGTCCAGCACCGGCACCACAAGACCCCCCGCCTCCAGCAGGGAGGCGATCGAGGTGACCCGCTCCGAGATCGAGCCATCCGGCTCGCCGAGCGCGAACCGGTCGCCGAAACTGTGGCGGATCACGCCCGGCTCCAGAATCTCCGCCGCCGGATAGACGCTGCAGCCGATCGCACGCTCCGGGCCGAGGGCGTCCCATTGCCGGTCGCCGGGATCGACGGAAGCGAGCCGGCGGCCCTCATGCGCGCCGCCGATGGCGTGGAAATACCACCAGGGAACCCCGTTCTGGCAGGTCACGACAGAGGTGCCAGGGCCGAGAAGTGCCGCCAGCATCCCGGCGGATTCCCAGGATTGATGCGCCTTCAGGCAGTTGAACACCACATCCTGGGGACCGAGCGAGGCCGGATCGTCGCTGGCTTCGAGCCGGACGATCTCCTCGCCGGCTTCCCGGCGGATGCGCAGCCCGCCCGCCCGGATCGCCTCGAGATGCGCCCCCCGCGCGACGCCGGAGAGTTCGATCCCGGAGCACCGTGCGAGCGCCGCGGCGAGCAGGCCGCCGATGGCACCGAGCCCGAACACACAAACCCGCATCAAAACCGTCCCCCTCCTGCATCCCGCACCGCCCGCCGGTTATACCCGCCGACCCGGTGATTCCTGTCCGCACCGGATCGGCCCCCACGCCCGGATCCGTCGGAAAACCGCCCGCCCCTTCTCCCCCTCATCCGGATTCAGGCTGCGGGTGCCAGCTGCTGGCAACATCCCCACCGAGCACACGGGTGCCGGCGAGATGGAATCTTCCCGGCGCATCCCCGCCGAGCGCGGCCAGACCGGCCGTGCCGCAGGTCCGCCCGGCGGTGAGCCAGAGGATCTCGTCCACATGCCCTCCCCCGACCAGCGCGGCAGCCAGCCTCGGCCCCGCCTCGCACAGCACCCGGCCCAGGCCGCGGCGGCCCAGTTCCGAGAGCACGCTGCCGAGATCGAGCCCGCCCTCCGCTTCCGGGATCGGGAGGGCGGTCACGCCCTCGATTCCGGCGAGCGGCGACGCATCCGCCTCTGCCCCATGGCAGATCCAGACCGGTGCCCGGTCCGTGCTGGCAAGAAGCCGGGAGCCGGGGACCGCCGTCAGCCGGGTGTCGAGGACGACGCGCAGCGGCAGGCAGCCGGCGAGACCGGGATCGAGCGGCAGCAGGAGCGGGTCGTCGACGGCCACGGTGCCGGATCCGACCAGCACCGCGTCGTGCTCCGACCGCAGGGACTCGACCCACGCCCGCGCCCGCGCGCCGGTGATGGCGGTCCGCCGACGCCCGCCGGCGGCCACCGCACCGTCGAGACTCGCGGCGATCTTGAGGGTGACATAGGGCCGGCCGGAGGTGACGCGCCGGGCATGCCCGGCAATGATCTCGCGCGCGCCGCCCACTTCCGGATCGGTGCACACCTCGATCCCGGCCTCCCGCAGCCGGGCAAATCCCCGACCGGCGGTACGCGGATCCGGATCCTCCAGCGCCGCGACCACCCGCGCGATTCCGGCCTCCACCAACGCCCCGGCACAGGACGGGGTCTCTCCGTCATGGGCGCAGGGCTCGAGCGAAAGATAGGCCACCGCACCCCGCGCCTGCCCGCCGGCGGCCTCGAGTGCCTGGATTTCCGCATGCGGACGGCCGCCCGCCGCGGTGCGGGCCGACGCCACCGGCCGGCCGCCGGCCACGATGACACAGCCCACGGAGGGATTCGGCCAGCTGCGGCCGAGGCCGCGGCGGGCGAGGGTGAGGCACCGCCGGATCCAGCGGCGGTCTTCGCAAGGATCGATCCGGACCGGGATCAGTCCTCCTCCTGCGACGGCCGGAGCTGGGTGACAAACGTGTCAAAATCCTTGACGTCCTTGAAATTCTTGTAGACGGACGCGAAGCGGATATAGGCGACCATGTCGATGCGGATCAGACTCTGCATGACGATCTCGCCAATAGCCTGGCTTCCGACGGTGCTCTCGCCGGAGCTCTCCAGCCGCCGCACAATTCCGGAAACCATCTGCTCGACACGGTCCGGATCCACCGGGCGCTTGCGCAGCGCGATATCGAGCGAACGGGCCAGTTTGTCGCGGTCGAACGGCTCCGAGCGGCTGTCCCGCTTGGTCACCGTGAGATTGCGCAGATGCACCCGCTCGAAGGTGGTGAAGCGGGCCACGCATTTCGTGCACTGCCGGCGGCGGCGGACCGCGCCGCCCTCCTCCGCCCGGCGCGAATCCCGGACATCGGTATCCTCCGAACCGCAAAAGGGACAGCGCATCTGCTTCCTCAGCTCGCCGCTTCGGTTTCGGGGTATACCGGAAACGCCCGGCAGAGCGCGATGGCCTCGTCCCGCACCGCGGCCTCGACCGCGGCATCCCCGTCGGCACCCCGGTCGGCCACCGATTCGAGCACGCGCAGAATCATCTCCCCGATCCGCCGGAACTCGGCCTCTCCAAACCCCCGCGTGGTGCCGGCCGGCGAGCCGAAACGCAGGCCCGAGGTGACCGAGGGCGGGGCCGGATCAAAGGGAACCGCGTTCTTGTTGCAGACCAGATGGGCCCGCCCGAGCGCCACCTCCGCATCCCGGCCCGTCACCTGGATGCGGCGCAGATCGGCGAGCAGGAGATGGGTGTCCGTCCCGCCGGCGACAATGTCGAGACCGCCCGCCGCGAGCGTGGCGGCGAGCGCCCGGGCATTGGCGACGGTGCTCTGTGCGTATTCCTTGAAGGCCGGACGGAGCGCCTCTCCGAACGCCACCGCCTTGGCCGCGATCACATGCATCAGCGGCCCCCCCTGCAGGCCCGGAAACACGGCGGAATCAATCCGCCGACCGGTGGCCAAGTCGTTGCAGAGAATCAGGCCGCCGCGCGGGCCACGCAATGTCTTGTGGGTGGTGCTGGTCACCACATCGGCATGCGGCAGGGGGCTGGGATGGACCCCGCCCGCGACCAGGCCGGCGATATGCGCCATATCGACCATCAGCACGGCCCCGACCGAATCGGCGATCTCGCGAAACCGGGCAAAATCCAGAACCCGCGGCACGGCCGAGCCACCGGCGATGACCAGACGCGGGCGGTGCTGGAGCGCGAGGGCGGCCACCTCGTCATAGTCGATCTGTCCGGTGTCGCGCGAGACCTCGTAGGAGACCGGCTGGAACCACTTGCCCGACAGACTCGGCGCGGCGCCATGGGTGAGATGGCCGCCGGAGGCGAGCCCCATGCCGAGAAACACCTCCCCCGGCTTGAGGAAGGCGAGAAAGGCCGCCTGGTTGGCCTGGGCCCCCGAATGCGGCTGCACATTGGCATGCGCGCAGTCAAACAATTCGCGGGCCCGCGCGATGGCCAGCGATTCGGCCTCGTCCACATGCACGCAGCCGCCGTAGTAGCGGCGGCCGGGATAACCTTCGGCATATTTGTTGGTGAGCGGCGACCCGAGTGCCTGAAGCACCGCCCGCGAGACGGTGTTCTCCGAGGCGATCAGTTCGATCTCGTCCCGCTGACGGTCGGTCTCGCGGGCAATGGCGGCGGAAATTTCGGGATCGCACATGGCGAGCGCATCAGCGCCGGCGACATGCGGATCAGGTTTGGCATCCATCAATCGTTGGCCTGTGTTCATCTCGTGCAGGGGAGATGGCTACCTTATAAGATAGAACCGTCGTCCGCACCCTCAGAGACGGCCGCACATCCGATGGACGGGGATACGGGGGCATGGACGGTTTCCAGAACCTGCATATCGCAGCGGCCGATCAGCCTGACGCACGCGCGGCCCAGGCCGAGCTGGAATCCCGCTATGGATCGACCCCGCTGGCCCGGGCCGATGTGCTGGTCGCTCTCGGCGGCGACGGCTACATGCTGCAGACCCTGCATGCCGCCCTCGGGGGGGTTCCCGTGTTCGGGATGAATCTCGGTTCGGTCGGGTTCCTGATGAATTCCTACCATCCCGAAAACCTGCGCGAGCGCCTTGCGGCGGCCGAGCGGACCGATCTCGTGCCGCTGCGGATGCGGGCGGTGACCGGGGCGGCAGAACCGGAGGAGGCCCTCGCCTTCAACGAGGTGTCGCTGTACCGGCAGGGCCGGCAGACCGCAAAACTGCGGATCTCGGTGGACGAGCGGGTGCGGCTGGACGAGCTGGCCTGCGACGGGGTGATCGTTTCGACCCCGGCCGGCAGCACGGCCTACAACCTCTCGGCGCACGGGCCGATCCTGCCGATCGGGGCCCCGCTGGTGGCCCTGACACCGATTTCCGCCTTCCGCCCCCGCCGCTGGCGCGGCGCGATCCTGCCGCATACGGCGGTGGTGCGGATCGAGACGCTGGAACGGGACAAGCGACCGGTCAGCGCGAGCGCCGATTTCAGCGAGATGCACGATATTGTCAGTGCCGAGATCCGTGAGGATCCGGAGGCCCGGGTGGGATTGCTGTTCGATCCCGGCCACAATCTCGCCGAGCGCGTGATCCAGGAGCAATTCTCCCTATGACAACGATGACCCGGTTGGGCTGGTGGATGGCGGCCCTGGTCGTGGGCGGCCTGCTGCTCTGGCTGCTCCAGGGCGCGCTGGCCCCGTTCCTGGCCGGCGCGGCGATCGCCTATTTCCTGGATCCGCTGGTCGACCGGCTGGAAGCCTGGGGAGTGCCACGCTCCCTCGGTGCGCTCGGCGTGATCGTCCTGGCGGTCGGCACCGCCGTGGCCCTGTTCCTGCTGCTGGTGCCGGTTCTGGTCTCGCAGGCCGTCGGGCTGGCCAACGAGGTGCCGGCACTGGTCGAGCGGGCACGGGAATATCTCGCGGGACTCGCCACGCATGAACTCGGGCAGTGGATCGACCTGTCGCTCGACGGACAGTTCAAGGATTCGCTCCTCTCGGCCGGCAGCCGCGCCGGAGCCAGCGCCCTCCAGGCAGCCCTCGCCGGCGGGATCGCGATCCTCGACGCCGTCGCCTTCGCCGTGGTGGTGCCGGTGGTCGGCTACTATCTGCTCGCGGACTGGGACCGCGCGATCGCGCATGTCAACCGGCTGATTCCACGGGGTGCCGCCCCGACCGCACAGCGGCTGGCCGGCGAGATCGACCGCGTGCTGGCGGCCTTCCTGCGCGGCCAGGTCCTGGTCTGCATCCTCCTCGCAACATTCTATGCAATCGCCCTCAGCGCGACCGGACTCAAATACGGGGCCACGATCGGCATCGTCGCCGGAGCGGCGAGTTTCATCCCCTATGTCGGAACGGCGATCGGTTTCGGCCTGTCCGGCAGCGTCGCGCTGGCACAGTTTCTGCCCGACTGGCCGCCGGTCGCCCTGGTGCTGGGAATCTTCATAATCGGCCAGATCGTCGAATCCTATGTGCTGACCCCGCGGCTGGTCGGCCGGAGCGTCGGACTGCATCCGGCCTGGCTGCTGTTCGCGCTCTTCGCCGGCGGAAACCTGTTGGGATTCGCCGGGCTGCTGGTCGCGATCCCTGCCGCCGCCGCCATTGGCGTGCTTGCGAGATTCGCCGACGAGCGTTATCGTGAAGGCCGTTTCTATCGTGGAACCGGGGGTTCGAAAGACGATGCCGGCCCGGCATCCGAGTAACCATGCCTGCCCCCGCCTCCCCTTCCGCGGTACGTGAAAATTTCGGAAACCCGCCGATGAATGACGCCATGCACCCTGAATTCGAAGCCGCTGCGTTCCGGCGGCTGGTCGCACATCTGCGGCAGCGCAGCGACGTGCAGAATATCGATTTGATGGAGCTGGCGGGATTCTGCCGCAACTGCCTCAGCGACTGGTACCGGGAAGCGGCCAGCCAGCAGGGCGTGGAGATCGACCGGCTGGCGGCACGTGAGATCGTGTACGGAATGCCGTACGAGGAATGGAAACAGACCTACCAGACCGGCCCGGTGAAACACCTGCCACACAGCGGTGGCACCGACAGCGCAGTCTGAACCAACAGGAGAGTCGTAAGATGTATCAGATCAGAAATTATGCCATCGGCGCGATGGCGGTCTTCGCCGTGTCCGCATGCGATGTCAGTGTGTTGCCGGATTCCTCCAGCTCACATAGGCAGAGTGACCCCCAGCGGATGGCGAGCGGGATCACCGGCAGCGATTTCAGCGACCATCTGGCCCGGGAGTATCTGGCCCTTGCCGCCGAGGCCCTGGCGCAGGATGACAACCGGGCGGATGCTTCCGCCTACATCGCCCGCTCGCTCCGGATCCAGGCAGGCGAGGACGTCCGGGCCATCGACCCGCAGAGTGTCCGCCGCAATTACTGGTCGAACCGGCCTGACACCAACTGGGATGATTCGGCCATTTCGCTTTGGGAGGAAGTGCGGTCCACGGTCGCGACCCATCGCAATGACCGCCCGGCGGCCTGCGCGTCGTTGCAGGTGCTCTTTGACAATTGGGTCGAGGAAGAGGGGGAGTGGACACTCCACTACTCCCATCCCGACGAAGTCCGCGCCCGAATTCCGGCGGCACTCAGCGAATGCCGGGGGAGCGGCACAACGGTAGCGGCCACCGGATCCGTGAACCGCTTCGAGGTACTGTTCGCCTTCAGCTCGGCCCGGCTCGACGACAAGGCACTGCAACAGGTCCGTGCCGCGGCCCGGGAAGCCCTTTCGCGCTCCAACCTGAAGCGCGTACGGATCTCCGGGCACACGGACCGGGCCGGCACCGAGCCCTACAACGATGTCCTCTCCCAAATGCGGGCGGCCACCGTCGGCAACGCGCTGGCAGCGGCGGGAGTACCGCGGGGTCTTCTGGAGATCACGGCATTGGGCGAGCGTGCCCCCCGCGTGCAGACCAAGGACGGGGTCAAGCTGCAGCGCAACCGGCGTGCTGTCATCGAGATTGAAGACAAATAACCCGCATGGAAGAACGGGCGCCGCAGGAGGGCGGGAGCGGCGCGGCGCCGCTCACCGGACTGCCGCGCTGGCGTCTTGAGGATCTCTACGAGTCGCCGGACAGCGATTCCATCGGCAGGGATTTTGCCTGGATCGGGGAGGCCTGCCTCGGCTTCGCGAAGCAGTTCGAGGGCCGACTCGCCGGGCTGACGGGGGACGCCCTCGCCGGAGCGCTCGCCGAATACGAAACCATCCAGTGCCGGACGAGCCGGCTCTTCCTCTACGCCTATCTGCGTTTCCAGCAGGACACCCGGGATCCGGCCGCAGCCAAATTCTACGGCGACGCCCAGTCCCGGCTGACCGATCTCTCGCGGCCGCTGGTCTTCTTCATCCTGGAACTCAACCAGATCGAGAATGCGGTCCTGGACGCGCAATGCAGCGGCAGCCCGGCGCTCGCCCGCTACCGGACCTGGATGGACCGGCAGCGCGCCCTGCGGGACCACCAGCTCCCGAACCAGCTCGAGGAATACATCCACGACATCTCCCCGGTCGGGGCCGCCGCCTGGGACCGGCTGTTCGAAGAGACGATCTCGGGGCTCACCTTCACCGTCGACGGGGAGGCGCTGTCGCTGGAACGGGTGCTGAACCTGCTGCTGTCTCCGGACCGGAGCCGCCGGCAGGCGGCGTCCGAGGCCCTGGCGGACACCTTCCGCGCGCAGGTCCGTCTGTTCGCCCGGATCTCCAACACGCTCGTCAAGGCCAAGGAGATCAATGACCGCTGGCGCAAACTCCCCACCCCGCAAAGCCACCGCCATCTCGACAACGACGTGGAGCCCGAGATCGTCCAGGCCCTCCGCGACACCGTGGTCGAGGCCTATCCGCGCCTCTCCCACCGCTACTACGCGATGAAAGCGCGCTGGCTGGGCCTCCCGCAGCTCGAAATCTGGGACCGCAACGCGCCGCTGCCGGAGTCGAGCGACCGGATCTATGGCTGGGACGAGGCGCGCGGAATCGTGCTCGACGCGTTCCGGGCGTTCTCGCCGGTGTTCGGGGCCGAGGCCGAACGGTTTTTCGACGAGGGCTGGATCGACGCACCGGCGGCCGAGGGCAAGGCACCCGGCGCATTCTCGGCCCCCGGCCCGACCGATGTGCACCCCTATGTGTTCCTGAACTATCTCGGCCGGCCGCGGGATGTGATGACCCTCGCCCACGAGCTCGGCCATGGCGTGCACCAGAGCCTCGCCTCGGCGCAGGGCGAGCTGCAGGCCGGCACGCCCCTGACCTTTGCCGAGACGGCGAGCGTGTTCGGCGAGATGCTGGTCTTCCGGAAGCTGCTCGACGGGGAGACCGACCGCGCGGCCCGCCGCACCCTTCTCGCCAGCAAGGCCGAAGACATGATCAACACCGTGGTGCGCCAGATCTCCTTCTACGAATTCGAGTCACGCATCCATGCCGCCCGCCGCGAAGGCGAGCTCCAGACCGGGGATTTCGGCCGCATCTGGATGGAGACCGCGGGCGAAAGCCTGGGGCCTGCCGTGCATCTGCGCGAGGAATACGGAAATTTCTGGTGCTATGTGCCGCACTTCATCCATACGCCCTTCTATGTCTACGCCTATGCGTTCGGCGACGGGCTGGTGAATGCGCTGTACGGTCTGTACCGGCAGGAGCCGGAAGGCTTCGCCGAAAAATACCTCGACATGCTGCGGGCCGGCGGATCCCTGCCGCATCCGGAAATGCTGGCACCGTTCGGTCTCGATCTGCACGATCCGGATTTCTGGAAGACTGGCATCGACGTGATCGCCGGCACCATCGATGAGGCGGAGGCGCTCGAGGACACATAGCCTCCCAGACCTTCAGATCGCGGCGCCGTCCAGCAATCCCTGTTCGACCGCGAGTTCGCGCACCCGGTCGCGCACCTTTTCATACGCCCGCATCTCGATCTGGCGGATCCGCTCGCGTGAAACCCCATACCTCTCGGCCAGATCCTCGAGGGTCTTCTGGTTTTCGTTCAGCCGCCGCTCCAGAAAAATCGCCGCCTGGCGCTCGTCGAGCACCTTGAGCGCCTCGACGAGCAGGATGTGGCGGATATCCCGCTCCTCCTCCTCGGCCAGCTCCGTCGCGTGGTCGCCGGAGGGGTCCTCGATCCAGTCCTGCCATTCCGGCGCCCCGGCCTCTCCGGTGACCGGCGTGTTGAGAGAGACGTCACCGGTGCCCGCAAGCCGCCGGTTCATGCTGATGACCTCATCCTCCCGGACACCAAGATTGCGGCTGATCTCCTCGACGTGCTCGGGGCGCAGATCGCCCGATTCGTAGGCCTCGATGTTCTTCTTGGCGCGGCGCAGATTGAAGAACAGCCGTTTCTGTGCCGCGGTCGTGCCCATTTTCACCAGCGACCAGGTGCGCAGGATGTATTCCTGGATGCCGGCACGGATCCACCAGATCGCATAGGTCGACAGCCGGTTGCCCTTGTCCGGATCAAAGCGCTTGACCGCCCGCATCAGCCCGAGATTGGCCTCGGAGATCACATCGATCTCCGGCAGGCCATAGCCGCGATAGCCCCGGGCCGTCTTGGCGGCCAGGCGGAGATGGGAGGTCACCAGCTTGTGGGCGGCCTCGGTATCGCCATGGTCGCGCCAGGCCCGGGCCAGCCGGAACTCCTCCTCCGCCTCAAGAACCGGATATTTGCGGATCTCCTCAAGGTACTGCCGGACCGCGCCGGCATCCTCCAGCACCTGCAACTTGTCTCGTACCATTCAACCCCGCCTGCACGCATCCGGCCAATGGTAGCAAGGTTTGATACATCATTGCGGCAAAGACAGTCCGAGGGCATCGACCAGCTCCCGAAAATCCGCCGGCGGCGGAGCCTCGAAGCGCAGATCCCGGCCGGAGACGGGATGGCGGAAACCGAGGCGGGAGGCATGCAGGGCCGGGCGCGAAAACGCGCCGAGGGCGGCGCGCGCGGCCGGGTCGAGCGCCCGGTGCGACGGGTTGCGCACCCGCCCGTATTCCCGATCGCCGACCAGGGGACTGCCGAGATACACCAGATGCACCCGGATCTGGTGCGTGCGGCCGGTCTCCAGACGGCAGCGCAGGAGTGCCGCCGTGGCGGTGGGGCCGTGTCCCGCCTCGGCCTCGACGCGGACCCGCGTCACCGCCCGCTTGCCGCCGCGCAGATCCACGATCCTCGGACCGCGGGCACCGGGACGGGCGCCGATCGCCGCCTCGATCCGGATCCAGCCTTTCGGCTCAAAGGTAACCCCGATTGCATTGGCTATACGCGGCTCGGCCGCACGGGGCGCCCCCCAGCAGACCGCATGGTATTCGCGCTCGACATCATGCGCCGCGAACTGCTCCGCGAGAGCGGCATGGGCCCCATCGGTCTTCGCGACCACCAGCAGACCGCCGGTGCCGCGGTCGATCCGGTGCACGATGCCGGGACGGAGCGGCCCGCCGACAGCCGACAGCCCTCCGCTGCCATGCGCAAGCAGCGCGTTGACCAGCGTGCCCTGCACGATGCCGGGAGTCGGATGCACCAGCATCCCCGGCGGCTTGTTGACCACCAGGAGTTCGTCATCCTCATGCAGGATCTCGAGAGGCACGGATTCCGGTGCGGGCATGGACGGGGCGGAATCCTGCAGATGGATCTCGAAACGCTGCCCGGACCGGACCGACTGCGCCGGAGCCAGCGGAGTTTCGGGAGCCCCGACCTCACGGGCCCGCCCCTCCTCGATCAATGCCCGCACGCGCGTGCGGCTGATCCGTGGTAGACCCTCACGCGCCAACGCCGCGACGAGCGCGAGATCGAGCCGTTGCCCTTCGGAGTCCTCGTCGATGACAAGAATGAACGAGGCAGGAGATTCCGGCATGTCAGAAGAACCCGATGTTGCGGTCCGCGGGGATGAGGGCGGCGCACATCTGCGACGCATGCGCCTCCTGGTCATGATGATGACGGCGAGCCTGTTCCTGCTCGCGATTATCGCCCTCGGAGCGATCGCATTCAAACTCCTGCGGGGCGAGGACGGCGGCACCGCACCCCCGATACCCTATGAGGCGCGGGTACAGCTGCTGCCGGGCGAGACCCTGGCCGATGTGACGGTCGATCGGGGGCAGGCCTATCTGCGGGTCGAGAACCGCGCCCTGGGAGCCGCCCGCATCCTGGTGCTGGACGCCGCGAGCGGAGAGCTGACCGGCGTGGTCGCGGTCGAGCCCGCCCGCTGACCCCGGCTGCACGAGGCCCGCTTGCACTTCCGCCGCCGAAACCCCATCATCCGCCCTGCAGGCAAGGATGCTCCGTCGCACGGATGCGCTTTGTCCCCTTCGTCTAGTGGCCCAGGACGCCAGCCTCTCACGCTGGAAACAGGGGTTCGATTCCCCTAGGGGACGCCAGCCGCGCGTCCGAGACACCGGTGTGGAGCTTGGCCATGTCGATTCCACAGCAAGGCGGAGGCAGGGTCGAATCCCGCCGGGATCTGGTTGCCTATCTCGAGGAAGGCTGCAAGCCGCCGGCAGACTGGCGGATCGGCACCGAGCACGAGAAATTCGGCTTTCGTCGGCAGGACCACACCCCACTGCCCTATGACGGGGAATGCTCGATCCGGGCCATGCTCGAAGGGCTTGCCGAGCGGTTTGGCTGGGAACGTGTGCAGGAAGGCGAAACGCTGGTCGGCCTGACCCGCGACGGAGCCAATGTCTCGCTCGAACCCGGCGGCCAGCTCGAACTGTCCGGCGCACCGCTCGACAATCTCCACCAGACCTGCGACGAGGCGAATGAGCATCTGCACGAGGTGTCGGAGATCGCGGGTGAGATCGGGGCGGGGTTCATCGGTCTCGGCATGGCACCGGAATGGCCCCTTGAGGACATGCCCCGGATGCCGAAAGGACGCTACGGCATCATGCGCCGCTACATGGCGAAAACCGGTGCGCTGGGTCTCGACATGATGCATCGCACCTGCACGATCCAGGTCAATCTCGATTACGCCGACGAAGCCGACATGATCCGCAAATTCCGTGTCGGTCTCCTGCTGCAGCCGGTGGCCACCGCCCTGTTCGCCAATTCACCCTTCGTCAGCGGACGGCCGTCCGGGCATCTCTCCTGGCGCGCCGGGATCTGGGAGGATGTCGATCCGGATCGCTCGGGAGCCCTGCCCTTCGTGTTCGAGGACGGGTTCGGCTTCGAGGCCTGGACCGACTACGCCCTCGATGTCCCGATGTATTTTCTGTACCGCGACGGGCGCTATATCGACGCCGCCGGGCAGTCCTTCCGCGACTTCCTCGACGGACGCCTGCCGGCACTGCCCGGCGAGCGGCCGTTGCTGTCGGATTGGGCCGACCACCTCACCACCATCTTCCCGGATGTACGGCTGAAGCGCTTCCTGGAGATGCGCGGGGCGGATGGCGGGCCGTGGCGGCGGATCTGCGCCCTGCCTGCATTCTGGGTCGGGCTGCTCTACGACAACGCCGCGCTGGACGGGGCGCTCGAACTGACCCGCGACTGGACCCCGGAGACCCGGGCCCGCTTCCGCCTCGAGGCGGGCCGCATCGGATTGGAGGCGGAGATCAACGGCCGGAAACTGCGTTCCATCGCCGCCGATCTGCTGGAACTGGCCCGTGCCGGACTGACCGCCCGGGCCCGCGCCCACGCCCACGGGCTCGATACCGACGAGACACATTTCCTGAACGATCTGCATGCCGTGGTCGAGAACGGCGAGACGCTGGCCGATGAAATGCTCCGCCTGTATCACGAGGAATGGAACGGCTCGATGGCACCGATCTACGATACCTATGCGTTCTAGATCTGATCTGCAGGCACACGCGACCAGGACAGTGGGCAGGACGGACGGGCATCCACGTCGAGCGCGGCGATGTCGATCCAGACCTGCAAGCACGGACGGCAGGCCGATCGATCCCGCCGGGGTGGAGATCACACAACGGGCCGCCACATTTATGTCCGGCCTGTGGCTACAGTTCCGGAATCTCCACCCAACCGGATGAAGGGCCCGTTCATGCGCCGGACCGCCATCTTCCTTGCCCTTGCCGCGATCCTGTCGGCGGCTTCCGCCTCCGCCGCTGACGAGAACCTGGAAGCGCGGGTATTCGCGCATCTCGACAGCATCCGCTCGCTTGCCGGCCGCTACGAGCAATTCACTTCCAGTGGCACGCCCGTGACCGGCGCCTTCTACCTCCAGCGTCCCGGCAGGATCCACTTCGCCGAGGACGCCAAGGACGGAATCATCCTGATCGCTGACGGATCCTGGATCGGGGTCATCGACAAGCAGACCGGCGAAGCACCTCGCTATCCGCTTGGCTCCACACCTTTCGCCTCACTTCTCTCGGATATTCCCAGCCAGGACAAATCCATCCACCTCATCGACATCTCCCGTCACGACAGGACCGTGCGGGCCGTTTTCGCCAAGCGGGAAGAGGAGGCACTGGGTGAGGTCACACTCGTGCTCCGGGAGGAACCGATGGAACTGCTCGGCTGGCAGGTAAAAGACGCACAGGGACAGAACACAGTCGTGCGGCTCGATATCGAGGAAATCAACCAGCCGGTCGCCGAGCGCCTGTTCCGCATCCACCTGTTCGACGGAGCCCCCTAGAATCCCCGGGGGTGCTGATTCTGTGTCTGACGCCTTTCCCAACGCGAAACCCATCACAGAGATACCTGCGTGACCACGCCATTATGCAGGTGACACGATCCGCGCCTGCTGATCCGCCGCCTAAAGATCACGCTTTTGGGCGTGGGATGATTTTATCGGGTCATAAACGATGTCGAAACGATGCCGGAGGTGCAGGATGCTGGATGCCTCTCCCCAAAAAAATTCTGCAACAACTGACTGCAGCATGCCTACCACCCGGCCGCCGCTTCCACAAATTCCTGCACGAGCCACAAATTTTCCATTGACCCTTCAAGCAGCAAATCCATCGGTACTTTATCATCCAGCATCTGCTGTGGCGCGCGCAACCATGTGTTTTCTACTTCGTGGTCTTCAAAAATCGCAAATAAAGCCACCCGAATTTCAATAAGTCGTGCCATGCGATTCCTAGCGTCGTGCCCACTGAACGAACACATCTCCTTTAACAGGTTCTCCACATACTCTTGGCCTGAAGCATCAAAGTCCAACCCAAGCAAGGTGGCCATCTCCTTTTTCGATAATTTCCAATCATTCATTAGATTGTTGAAAAGATTGGCTGCTGCAATCTGCGCGCCACGAGGCACCGATCTGCCATCTTCTTGATTCTGCAGGACAGAGAGGTCCTCCGGATGTTTTAACAAGCCCTGACAGACCACGGCCGCCTCCCCCTGTTTTGTCGTATCAAGTGAAAAACCATGAGTGTTCCAAATGTTTCCCAGATCCAGCCACCATTCTATGTGCCACGAACTCCAATATCGTATCCGCCAGACACCCGCATGTCAGAGGATATGCATCGTGCTGAAACTTCAAACCGAGGCAAAAATTCTCCAAAACCTCTTCTCTGCTCGCTGGAAGGTCGAACAGTGCTTCTGAAAACGTAACCTTATGCTGTGCGCCTATACAAACAATGGCAGCCTCCATTGCTCTGTCCTCCCGCCATCTTTCAGCCCAAAGCGCGATTCGTCGAGCCCATCAGATTCGGCTGACGTCCTCCATCATGGCGGCACAGGGTGCCACCTTCACCGCCGTCTCCACCGCATCATATATCCGCATGTCCGCCCGCAGCCTCCTAATGGCCCCGGAAGACCGGCTTGCGCCGCCCGTCGCGGGCCGCCACCCCCTCGCGAAAATCCTCCGACTCCCAGCTGGCCCCCACACGGGCATCGACCTCGGCGGCATCCGCCGTCCCTGCGGCCAGGTCGGCAAGCGACGCTTTCAGCCCACGTGTTGCGATCGGGGCCAGAGAGGCCAGTGCCGCTGCCCGCTCCTCCACCCACGCCCCGACCCCCGGCGCCTCAACGATCTCGTCCAGAAACCCGAGCCGCAAGAGCGTTGGCGCATCCAGCGTCTCGGCCGCCAGAAACATCCGCCTTGCTCCCTGCAGTCCCATGCAGCGAATTCCGCGCTCAAGCCCGGTGCGATCGTAATGCACCCCGAGGGCGGCAGCCGGCACACGCGCCCGGCATACCGGGGTGCCGATCCGGAAATCACAGGCAAGGGCAAGATCGACCCCGGCACCATAGGCACCGTCCCGCACCGCACAGACGGTCAGCGCAGGCAGGCGCTCAAGAGCATCGCAGGCGAGGGTGAAGGGATTCTCCCGCCAGTCGATGTGGTGGATGTCGGAGAATTCCAGCCCGGCCGAAAACACACCCTCCCCGGCTCCCTCCACCACCACCGCCCGCAACTCCCCGCATGCGGCCAGTTCCTCGATGCCGGCACGCAGACAGGCAATCCCGTCCAGCCCAAGAGCATTGCGCTTGTCCGGGCGGTCGAGAGTCAGGCGCCCGACCGGGCCTTCAATGGCAACCCGCACCGGTCGGCCCGACTGTGTCACAGATCGAATTCCGCAATGGTCGGTGCGTGGTCGGAGGGCCGTTCCCAACCGCGCACATCCTTGCGGACATGCGCATCCCGCAGCCCGGCCGCAACATCCGGTGTCGTCCAGATATGGTCGAGCCGACGGCCGCGGTCGGACGCCTCCCAGTCGCGGGCCCGGTATGACCACCAGGTATAGAGTTTGTCGGGCTCCGGCCGCCTCGCCCGCACGACATCGACCCAGCCACCTGCTTCCATCACAGCCTCAAGCCGGGTGATCTCCGGTTCCGTGTGGGAAACGACTTTGCGCATCTGCGCATGCGACCACACATCATGCTCGAGCGGAGCGACATTCAGGTCGCCGACCAGAATCGCCGGCCGACGGCGGCGGGAGGCAAACATCTCCCGCATCTCCTCGAGAAACTGAAGCTTGTGCGCGAATTTTGGATTGGCCTCGGGATCCGGCGCATCACCGCCGGCCGGCACGTAGAAATTGTGAATCTCGACACCGCCCTCAAGGCGGACGGCCTGGTGGCGGGTATCCTGCCGGCCGCAAAAATCGCGGTGCCCGCCATCCTCCAGCGGAACACGGGCCAATGCGAGAACGCCGTTATAGCCGGGCTCCCCGCGCGCAATCAGTGTCCGGTATCCGACCTCGGCGAAGACATCCCCCGGAACCAGCTCCGTCGGAGACTTGATCTCCTGCAGGAGGAGAACATGGGGCCGCTCGTCTGCAAGAAACCGCGTGACCAGTCCGGCCCGGAGACGGACGGAATTAATGTTCCAGGTGGCAATCTTGAAACGCATCACAACGCCTCCCGCAGGCTCATACTGTCTGGCATACCCCCGCATGGCGGGCCCCAACAGGAGGCACCGCGGAAGGGACGGGTCTGGCATCACGAAGCGATGCTAATCCCCGGCGGCCAGCGTACAAGAATCCCACCGCTCCGATGCATCACACCGATGCAGCTGGAACACGTCCCCATCCATTCCCCCGCGATGCCGGATCGATCTCCGGTCCACGACCGCCCTCGGTTGCCGAGACGGCTCTTTCGTGCTTCACTTCTCCCGTTGTTCCCTGCAGAATCCGCCTCCACCGGTAGCATGGCGCACCGGAATTGGACATTCTTGCGAAGCCCGTGGACCAACCGGCGGCCGTGCCAGAGGAGAGAAAGCAATGCAGATCGGAATCCTTCTGGCCGGCAAGGTCAATGACGGAATCTCGACGCGTTTCGGCGAATACCCGGACATGTTCGAGAAGATGCTGGGGCCCGTGGGCAGCCCTCTCTCCTTCCAGCGCTGGCTCACCGTCGAAGGCGAAATTCCGGATTCCCCGGATCTCTGCGATGCCTGGATGGTGAGCGGCTCCCGGCATGGTGTCTATGACGATCTGCCCTGGATCGAACCAGCCTGCGAGTTCCTGCGCGCCGCCCATGACGCGGATGTGCCAACCATCGGAGTCTGCTTCGGCCACCAGCTTCTTGCCCGGGCATTTGGTGGGCGGGTGATCAAATCGGATCGGGGTTGGGGCATCGGCGTGCACGATTACGACATCCTCGCCCGACCGCCCTGGATGGCGGACGCGCCCGGGCGGATCAGCCTGCAGGCCATCCACCAGGATCAGGTGGTCGATCTCCCGCCGGGGGCGGAAGTGCTGGCCAGCTCGGAATTCTGCCCCTATGCCGCCCTCGCCTACAGCGACCGGGCCTTCTCGATCCAGGCACATCCGGAATTCACCCCGGAGTTTCTGCAGTCCCTGCTGGAGCAGCTGCGCGGGGACCGGATTCCCGCGCCCCTCGCGGATGAAGCCCTCGCCTCGCTGGGCCGACCGCTCGACTCAGCGCTCTGTGCAAAATGGATGTTCGATTTCATGGCGCGAAGCCATCGGCAGACGCGCGCCGCCGCCTAGTCTTCCCGGAAGGGATTCCATTGCTGGGACCCCGGTGCGCCTTGGCGATTTCGTCCTTGAGTCTGAGTTTCTCCCGCTTCAATTCCTGAATCTGAAGATCGTTCGAGCTGGGTCGTCGCTCCTGCTCCGCAATCGCTCGATCCAGTGCGTTATGACGCTCCTGCAGAGCGCTAATGTGGAAATCTGTCCTCATCAATTTCTCCTGCAAACAGGCGGAACAAGGCCGCACATGCCACTAGTTTCTGTCACCGGACTCCCCGATCACGATTCGACCGGAAGCGCCCGCTCCACAATCTGTGCCCAATAGGCGATCCCGGAAGGCAGGATCTCGTCGTTGAAATCGTAGCCGGCGGTGTGCAGCCGCGGATGCTCCTCGCCCGAACCGATCAGAATGAAGGCACCCGGACGGGTGTTGGCCAGGAAGGCAAAATCCTCGCCTCCAAGCGTCTTCGGAAAATCCCTGTCCACTGCATCCGCACCCGCAATGCCGACCGCCGCGTCGGCCGCAAACTCGGTCAGTTCGGCGTCATTCACGGTCGCGGGATACCCCGCCCCCGGTCGCTCAATCTCGATCTTCACCTCATGCGCAGCGGCCAGACCGGCAACGATCTGATCCATGCGCCGATACACCAGCTCGTGCACCGCTTCCGTAAAACTCCGCACCGTGCCCCCCAGCGTGACCCGGTCCGGAATGACGTTGAAGGCGTCACCGCCCTTGATATAGGTCACCGACAGCACCGCCGGATCCAGCGGATTCACATTGCGGGAAAGGATGGTCTGCAGCCCCAGCACCAATGCCGCCGCCGCCGGAATGGGATCCCGGGCAACATTCGGAAGGGCGGCATGGCCGCCGCTACCGGTCACCTTGATCCGGAATTGGGAAGCACTCGCAAAGGTCGGACCCGGCCGGATACCGAAAGCTCCGGGAGGCAGGCCCGGCCAATTATGCATGCCGAACACCGCCCGGTTTGGAAACCGCTCGAAGAGGCCATCCTGGATCATCGCCGCGGCCCCGGCACCACCCTCCTCGGCCGGCTGGAAGCAGAAATACACCGTGCCCTTGAAATTCCGTGTCTCCGCCAGATGCCGGGCCGCGCCGAGCAGCATCGCCGTGTGGCCGTCATGCCCGCAGGCATGCATCACACCCTCCTGCGTCGAGGCATGCGGGACACCGCTTTCTTCGTGAATCGGCAACGCGTCCATATCGGCACGAAGCAGCACCGACTCCGCCTCGCCCGCCGCCTTGCCGCCGGCACCGTGCAGGACGCCGACCACACCGGTGCGGCCGATCCCGGCATGCACCTCGTCCAGCCCGAACGCCTTGAGTTTTTCCTCGACGATCCCCGCCGTGCGGGTCTCCCTGTAGCCAAGCTCCGGATGGGCGTGAATATCGCGCCGCCATTCCCCCACCTCCTGGGCCAGAGAAACAATACTGTTGGGAACGGGCATGAACTCCTCCTCATCGCCTTTACCCTGACCAGGGCCGGGATAAGCCTGCACTCTAACCTGATCCCGAAACCCGGGTCGAGCGGCTACAGCGGATCATACAGATAGGCATTCGGGTTCAATCCGCAGGGCCGCATTGCATGCGCGCACACGGCCACGAAACAGTACCAACGCGCGGGCATCCATCAATTGCCCTATCCTGCCGCATCGCGGACCCAGGCCGAAACCATGGCGCATCCACAAGGCGGATCTCCCATGCCTGCAAGCGAATCGCAGGCGAACGTCTACGAAGCAATCCTGCAATCGGTCGGCGGTGATCTTGCCGCCGTCGACGCACTCCTGGACCAGCGTCTGCACCAAGCCGGAGAGCCCCTGATCGCCGAACTGGCGCAGCACCTGATCCAGGCGGGGGGCAAGCGCCTGCGCCCGCTTCTCACCCTGGCTGTCGCGCGCAGCTGCGGGTATCAGAACCACCGTCACATCCAGCTCGCCGCCGCGGTCGAGCTGATCCACAGCGCCACCTTGCTGCATGACGATGTGGTGGACGAATCTGCCTTGCGACGCGGGCGGGCGGGTGCCAACACGCTCTGGGGGAACAAGGCGACCGTGCTGGTCGGCGACTTCCTCTTCAGCTGTTCGTTCCAGCTGATGGTGGAGACCGGATCCCTTCCCGTTCTCTCGACCCTCGCGGATGCCGCCGCGGTGATCGCCGAGGGCGAGGTGATGCAGCTCTCGACGGCACAGGCACTGGATACCGATGATGCGCGCTATCTCGTCATGGTGGAATCGAAGACCGCCGCCCTTTTCAAGGCCGCAGCCGAGGCCGGGGCGCAGATCGCCGATGCGGACGAGGCGACCGTCCGCGCCTATGCCACCTATGGCAGCGCACTCGGTGTCGCCTTCCAGCTGGCCGATGATGCGCTGGATTATGAGGGGCAGGCCGCCGAGCTCGGCAAGCATGTCGGCGATGACTTCAACGAGGGAAAGGCCACCCTCCCGACCCTCCTCGCCTACCGGCGGGGCACCGACGAGGCCCGCGCGTTCTGGCAGCGAACCATCACCCGCGGCGAGCGAAATCCCGGTGATCTCGAAACCGCGCTGGAATATGTCTCCGCAACAGGGGCGGCCGCAGACACGTTTGCGAAGGCGGAAGACTACGCCAACCGGGCCCGCGGCGCCCTGGCCGAGGTGCCGGCCTCGACCATCCGGGACCATCTGGATGCCCTCGCAAGTTTCGCGGCCCGCCGACGCAGCTGATCCGCTATCCGGCCCTGCACAAATCGCACCACCAGCCGAAATTGAGGGAGGCCAGAGCGCACGCAGCCGCAACGGCTGACGAAAACACCCCGTAATGGGTGGCCCCACTGCCGCTCATCGCCACGTGCATCGCCCCCACCGATTCAAGTGCGCGACGAACCTCGCGGCAGACCGGCTGGAGTTCCTCGGCCACGGGCGCAAGATCGTTCCGCGTCGTCCTGAGCCAGGCGACCAGCTCCGCCACATCCCGGAACGCGGCCGGCAGGGCCGGCAGCCCCGACCCGTCCGCCCGGCTTCCGGCGGCGTAGGCGGCGAAGACATCGCGGGTGGCAAGCCGCCCCCCGGGATGCACCAGCACCATCCAGAACTGCGGCAGGAGCGGAGCCGGATGCAGTTTCTCACCGCCTCCGCCCACCACCGCCGCCCGTCCCTCCAGGCAGACCGGAATATCGGCCCCCATCTCCCAGCCGATCCTGGCCAGTTCCTGATCGGAGACCGGCACCTCCCAGAGGCGCCGCAGAACCTGCAGCACGGCCGCCGCATCTGCGGACCCGCCACCCAGACCGGCCGCTACGGGAATCCGCTTGTCGAGACGGATCCGCGCCCCGGCCGCACCGGGACAGGCCGCCCGAAGGGCCCGCGCCGCCCGCAGGACGAGATTGGACTCTCCCCGGTCGACCTCCGCCTGGAAGGGAGACGTCGCATCCAGCTCGAACTGCAAACTGTCCGACGGCTCCACTGACAATTCATCGGCAAGATCCAGGAACGTCACCAGGCTCTCGATCTGGTGCAGCCCGTCCGCCCGGCGGCCGGTGACATGCAGGCAGAGATTGACCTTGGCGCGGGCGGACGCCCGGAGCCCCACGGCTCCTGTCACTGCCGGGCGCGCTCCTCGAGTCCGTCCTCGAGTTTGATCAACAGGGCATCCCGGAGCTCCCCCTCGACCTCGAGCGTCAGCGCACGCCGCCACTGGAAGCGCGCTTCGGTCTGCCGCTCCACCCGCCACAGCACATCGCCCAGATGGTCGTAGATTTCCGGCACGGTCGGCTCCAGACCGACCGCCCGTTCGAGATCACGAAGCGCGCCTTCATAGTCCCCGAGGCGGTAGCGTGCCCAACCCACGGAATCCGCGATGTTGCCGTCATTCGGCCGGGCGGTCGCGGCACTCACCAGCATGTCCAGCCCGCGCTCAAGATGGATCCCCATATCCACCCAGCTGTAGCCGAGGTAATTGACGACCAGCGGATTCCCCGGATCCCCCTCGAGAGCGCGGAAGAAATCGGCCTCCGCCTGCTCCCAATCACCCAGCCGCTCGAAACAGATTCCGCGCTCGAAATGCACGCCCCAGAGCCGCATCTCAGCCCACTCCGCATCCGCGCGGGCGAGAAGATATTCCCGGCTCTCGCGCCGGGGCAGATCGGCGAGAGCGGCCATACGCTCCAGATCCACGAGTTCCACCCAGCCCTGCTCGGCTTCGATCCGGACCGCCTCGGCCCGCGCTTCCATGACCCGGGCCAGGCTCCGCCCATACGCATCGCGGGCCTCGGCGTATTCGCCCTGCCGGCGGAGAAAATTGCCTAGGGCGTATTGGATGCCGGGATGGTCGGAGGTGGAATCCCGCAGACTCCGGGCCCGTTGCAGAGCCTCGGGAATCTCCCCGGCCCGTTCCAGCATCTCTATCTCCACGACCCGATCCGTCGCCGTACGGGTGTCGGCCTGGCAGGAACCGCCCGCAAGCTCGTAACGGCCGAAATGCGCGAAGGAGTTCCCGACCGCCCGGCACACAAACGGGTCCTCCGGACGCAATTGCTGCGCCAGCTGCCGGTGGAACAGGGCAAACCGACCGGTGTGATCACGGGCGAACAGATCCGCCAGGGTCAGCAACGCCTCCGCCGCGCCCTCTCCGGCACTGCCGACGCTGCGAAGCTCGCGGTTGTCGGCCTCCAGCAATGCGGCGCGCAGAATCATCGGGTCGGATGCGCTCGAAATCGCCGCCAGAAGCTCCGCCCGCGCCTCCGCCGCACCGAGCACCGCCGCCCGCGCGAGCACGGTCCGTGATCTCAGACGGGTCCGGGTTCCTGCCTCTTCCAGTGCGGCAAGCCCATCCGCCTCCCGCCCGCCGAGGATGTCGAGAAGCCCGAGATGGTAGCGCGCATAGGCCCCCGCAGGATTCGGCCGATTGCCATCCTCCGCGATGCCGATCAGTGCCTGGCGCGCGACGTCTGGTTGGCCGTCCCCGAAATGGGCCCATGCACCGAGAAAGGCGCGGATCAAGGGAGGAGAACCGGCCACCGCCTGGACGGCTTCCGCCCATTGCCCGCGCCGCATGGCCTCGGCATACGTGACCGCCGACACAGACCAATGTCCGGAGGCAGGAATCTTGCGGACATATCCAGCGGCGCGATCGAAGGACCCGGCCGCGACATGCGCGAACACCGCATCCTGGAAGAAGCGCCCGGGGGCTGGAGAATTTTCGATCAGGCGGTCGAATTGCTGCGCCGCCTGGGCAAATTCATTCCGCTCCAGCGCCGTCTTGGCGGAGAGATACAATCCCACCTGGCCTGTGCTGCCGGCCCCGGCGCCGGCACAGGCGGGAACCAGCACAAACAGCAGCACCGCGCCGAGGAGGCTGTACCAGCCTCTCCCCTCCGGCACCGCCAAACGGTTTTCTCGACTGCTCATGGAGCGGCTCCCGATTCCCTCTCCCCGGCCCCTACATATTCGGATAGTTCGGCCCCTCGCCACCCTGGGGGGTGATCCAGGTGATGTTCTCCGACGGATCCTTGATGTCACAGGCCTTGCAGTGAACACAATTCTGCGCGTTGATGACAAACTGCGGAGCCCCGGTCTCCGACTGGCGCACCACCTCATAGACCCCCGCCGGACAATAGCGCTGCGCCGGCTCGTCATAGCGCGGAAGGTTGGCAAGAATCGGCAGGGATTCGTCCCCGAGACGGAGATGGCCCCACCGGCCCTGCTCATGGTTGGTGCCCGAAAAGCCGAGATTGGTGAGACGGTCGAAGGAGAGAACGCCGTCCGGGCGGGGATAGAGGATGGGCTTGTGGCGGTCGACCGGCTCGGTGCTCGCGGCATCCGACTTGCGGTGGTGCACGGTGCCGAAAAGCGTCCCCCCGAACAGGTTGGCGAACCACATGTCGAGGCCGCCGAGCGCGAGACCGCCGACCAGCCCATACCGGGACCAGAGCGGTTTCACGTTCCGCACCGGCCGCAGGTCCGCGCCGACCGGACCGGCTTCGAGCGCGGCCGGATAGCTGTCGAGCAGATCCTGCGCCCGCCCCGCCCCGAGAGCCTCGAAGACATGCTCGGCGGCGAGCTTGCCGGAGAGCACGGCATTGTGGCTGCCCTTGATCCGGGGGACGTTGACCAGCCCGGCCGCACAGCCGACCAGCAGCCCGCCGGGGAACGCGGCCCGCGGCAGCGACTGCAGCCCTCCCTCGGTGATCACCCGGGCGCCATAGGCGATGCGGCGACCGCCCGCGAGCTCCGGCAGGATCGCCGGATGGTGTTTGAAGCGCTGGAATTCCATGTAGGGAAACAGATGCGGATTGGCATAGTCGAGATGCACGACGAAGCCGACCGAAACCAGATTGCGGCCGAAATGATAGGTGAAGGAACCGCCCCCGGCTCGCGTCCCGAGCGGCCAGCCCATCGTGTGGAGCACCGATCCGGGGCGGTGGTTCTCGGCCGGCACCTCCCAGAGTTCCTTCATGCCGAGGCCGAATTTCGGCACGTCGCAATCCTCGTCGAGCTGCCAGCGCGCGATCACCTGCCGGGCAAGCGAACCGCGGGCACCTTCCGCGAGGAGGACATATTTTCCGCACACCTCGACGCCCGGTTCATAGGCCCCGCCCCGACTCCCATCCGCCTCGATTCCGCGCTCCCCCGCCACGACCCCGGCCAGGGCACCGGACGGGCCGAAGACAGGAGCCGAGGCGGCGAAGCCGGGCAGCACCTCCACGCCCAGCGATTCGGCCTGGTTGGCGAGCCACCGGCAGACCTCCCCGAGGGAGGCGACATAGCAACCCTCGTTGCCCATCAGCGGCGGCATCAGGAAATTCGGAATCCTCAGATCCCCCCCGGGGCCGAGAATCAGGAAGCGGTCGGAGGTCACCGGCGTGTCGAGCGGACAGCCCTGTTCCCGCCAGTCGGGCAGGAGCGCATCCAGGCCGCAGGGATCGACCACCGCACCGGACAGGATATGGGCACCGATCTCGGCGCCCTTTTCGAGGACACAGACCGAGACATCCTCGCCGCCCAGCTGTTTCAGGCGGATCGCCGCAGCCAGCCCCGCCGGGCCGCCACCGACGATGACCGTGTCATATTCCAGTTTTTCGCGTGGGGGGGGCTCGGACATTCCTGCCTTCCTGTAAATCCCGGTGCGGGTCACCCCGCCGGTCTCGGAGATCCGGCACAGGCACGGACCTTCCCGGGGCATTATATTGGGTCTCCTGAACGAGTGGCTGCCCGGTGCTGGAGATGTCCCAATTCGATCCTGCCCGCAGTGCCGCCCTCGCCAACCTCCGATGGCAGGTAGAGATGGGCGCGGTGGAAGGCATCACCGATGCGCCCGTGGACCGGTTCAGCCCCGCCGGCCAGATCCTTCCGCCACCCGCCGCGACCCGGACCGCGACCACCCGGGCCCCGCCCTCCGCAGCTGCGGGCATGGTGCGGCCGGAGATCCGGAAGGTCGCCTCCGCCGCCGCCACCCGCGCGATCGCGGAAGGCTGCGGGACGATCAATGCGCTGCGCCAGGCCCTCGAGGATTTTGACGGGTCGCCGCTGCAGGCGGGGGCCCGCCGCACGGTCATCGCGGACGGCAATCCGAAAGCGCGGGTGATGATCCTCGGCGAGGCGCCGGGGGCCGAGGAGGACCGGCAGGGACTACCCTTTGTCGGCGCGGCCGGGAAGCTGCTGGACCAGGCACTCGCCCATATCGGCCTCAGCCGCGAAGCCGAAAATCCGCAGGAATCCTTCTACATCACCAACATCGTCTACTGGCGCCCGCCCGCCAACCGGAACCCGACCCCGGAGGAGGTGACCCCGCTGATGCCGTTCTGCGAACGCCACATCGTACTGGCGGAGCCGGATCTGCTGCTGCTGCTCGGAAACATCGCGTGCCAGAACCTGCTGCGCACCAGCACGGGGATCACCCGGCTCCGGGGGACCTGGAAACGCTGGACGCCGTCCGGCGGCGGGCGGTCGATTCCCGCACTGCCGAGTTTCCATCCCGCCTTCCTGCTGCGCACGCCGAACATGAAGCGGCTGTTCTGGCGGGATCTGCTGTCCCTCCGGGTCCGGCTCGACGGCGAAAACGGGGAGAGCGACGATTCCTGAAACCCCGGAATTTGTGCCGGTCCGGATCGCCCTCCTGACCGTATCCGACACCCGCGATCTGGCCGGGGACCGGTCGGGAGATGTGCTGGAGCAGCGCATCACCCAGGCCGGCCACCGGCTGGCCGACCGGAAAATCATCCGCGACGAGGCCGAAGCGATCGCCCGGCAGCTCCGGGCCTGGATCGACGACCCCGAGATCGAGGTCGTGATCACGACCGGGGGGACCGGTCTCACGGGCCGGGATGTGACCCCGGAAGCGCACCGCATGGTCTACGAGAAGGAGATCGACGGATTTGCGACCGCCTTTCACATGCTCTCCTGGCAGAAGATCGGAACCTCAACCATCCAGTCGCGCTGCTGCGCCGGCCTGGCGGGCGGCACCTATCTGTTCGCGCTCCCCGGTTCGCCGGGCGCATGCCGGGATGGCTGGGACGGCATTCTCCAATCCCAGCTCGACCTCCGGCACCGGCCCTGCAATCTCGTCGAAATCCTTCCCCGCCTGGAGGAGCACAAGAGCTGAACGGGGAACCCGGCCCCCGGGGGAGACCGGTTCAGAAACGCCGGATCAGGCGTTCGAGATAGAGGCGCTCCTCCTCCGACCGGCGGCGCTCGCCCGCCCGCCGGCGGATCTCGTCAAACAGTTCCCGCGCCCGCTGCACGCCCCCGAAGCCGGGGATCTGCAGATCGCCGTTCCCGAAGCCGGAATAATTGGGAAACAGCCCCTGCCCGCCGGGGGAAGTGCCATTGAGGAAGGCCGAGTTCTGCGAATTGGCCAACATCTCACGGGCCACGTCCCGCAGGGATTCAATGGCGGAAAGCTGCTCGGTGAGGGCCGACTCCAAATCCCCCGCCCCGAGCTCTGTCCGGGCCCGGCCCATCGCCCCATCGGCCTGCTCGAGACGATCGCGGATCCCCCCCGGAGGAGGAGTTCCTCCACCAGCACCAGAACCGAAATACTGGTCCCGCAGCGCCTGCAGCCGGGAACGCAGTTCGCCCTGGCCTTCGGCCAGGGCCGCAGAACCCTGCGACCCCTCTTCGCCGCTACCCCCTCCCTCGCTCCCGCTGCCATCGCCGCGTCCCAGCTGCATGGTCTGGTCCGCAAGATCGATCTGGTCCCGCACGATCTCGCTGAGCTCGTTCAGGGCCTGGTTGCCCTGCCCGCCATGACCGGCACGCAGGTTTTCGAGCAGCGAGCGCAGCTGCCGGAGCATCTGCCGGGCCTGCTCGCGCTGGCCGGTCAGGGCGTTGCCTTCGAGCGAATCCAGCATCCCCGCGAGGGTGCTGCTGTCGATCCGGGCCCCTTCGGGTGTATAGCCCTCCCCGTTCTCGCGGGCACGCTCGGCCATCGCCTGCAGATATTCCTGCACCGCATCCCGAAGCTGCTTGTTGAGCCGGGCGAGCGTGGCCTCATCCGCCCCCCGCGCGAGCGCGGCCTCCAGTTTCTCGATCGCGTCCCGCAGATTCTCGATGGCGTTGGCGAGGCCTCCATCCTCGAGCCGGAGCGCGGCCCGCCAGAGCAGGTCGAGCACGCCGGCCAGGTCCACACTCTCGGGGCCGGTTCCGATCATCCGGTCCAGCCGCAATGCCGCCAACCGGGCGGCCAGGAACGGAACCGGATCGTCAAAATATCCAGCCGGATGGCGGAGGACGGACTCCAGCACATCCTGCGCCCGCGAAATGCCCTTCATATCCGACGTCACCACCAGTTTCCGGCGCTGCTCGGCGAAGGCCGCCGCCATCGGCTCATCAAACTGTTTTTCCGGCAGGGTGAAGCGGAGGGTCCGGCTCTGTCCGGTCTGTCCGGCGGCGTCTTCCACGAACAGCACCGCCTCCACCGGGGTGCCCGCGAGCGGATGGGCGGTCAGATCGCGGATCACGAATTCCTCGCTCTCCTGACCCCCGGAATTCGGTCCCGACAGGGGAACGGCCAGCGGAATCTCGATCGGCTCGAGACCCACGAAACCACCGCCCTCCGGCGACGCCGCCGGCCGGAGGACCGACCAGGCCCGGGCCGCGCCGTAGTCATCCGCCACCCGATAGGCGAAGGTGACCGCCCCGGTCGCCGTCGGTTGCGGAGGGGCGGCAAAGCGGATCGACGGGGGGAGATCGGGATCGACCCGGATCTGCCAGCTGCCGAGAGCTTCGCCGGCGGTGCGGAGCGTCACGATGCCGTCCTCCGCCAGCACGACCGACAGGGCATGCCCTCCCTCGGCCCGCTCATCGAGCGGCTGCCGGGACGGGGACCCTCCGCTGCCGGCAAGCGGCTCGCGGACCAGCACCGGAGCCCGGCGGGCCCCGTAGGCGCGGATCTCCAGCCGGGTGCCAGTGGGAACGGTCACCTCCCCGACGGAATCCGTGCGCTCGGTCAGATAGATCGGCGCCCGTCCCGTATAGACCGGCGGCTCGGCCCAGACATCAAACCGCGGGGCCGGGCCCGGCGCCCCGAAAGATGCCGACAGATCCGGCTGCAGTGCCTCGAAGACCCGCTCGCGCCAGCCGGCCCCACTCTGCAGGATGGCAGCCGCCAGCAGCAGGACCGCGGCCGTCCGCAGGGCGAAAGGATCCCAGCGCGAAAGCCGCAGATCGGGCGCGGTGGGCACCAGACGGTCCACCCGGCCGGCCGCCCGGCGGCGATGCAATTCCCAGACCCGCTCGGCGAAGGCGTTCCCCCGCCCGATCGCCTGCCGGTCCGAAAGGACCGAAACCGGGCGCTCCGGTTCCCCCCGGTCGAGACGGGCCCGGGCCTCGCGCGGAAGCGGCAGCCGCCAGCGCCGCAGGCCGGCGAGCGCGGCCGGAACGAGACCGAGGCCGAGACCGCCGAGCACCGCGGCATGCAGCCATCCGCCCAGCAGGGGGAGCAGACCGGAGAGCAGGGCCGCGCCGGCGAAGGCCACCAGGGTCCAGAGGGGCCAGAAGGCGCGGGCAAAGCGCTCAAGAGCCAGGGCGGCCCCGGAAAGCAGGACCCGGACGCGCAGGCGGCGGCGCCGCGCAGAATCAAGAAGGTCGTCCATCCGCAGATTCCAAGAGACCGGGTTGCCGGTGTCAGAATAGCGCGTTTGCGGGAGGGGCGGGACGGTTCTTCCGCAACCCGCCGGCCGCCCGGTCAGCCCTCCGCCGCCCTCCGGAGGGCGGTGATGTTCGCGGCATAGGCTTCCGCCCCACCCGCAAATACCGCGGTCCCGGCGACCAGCACATCCGCTCCGGCCGCGGCCAGGGCACCGGCATTTTCCGGGCTGACCCCGCCATCAACCTCGAGACGGACCGGCCGGTCCCCGATCCTCTGCCGGATCCGGGCGAGTTTGCCGAGCTGACCAGGGAGGAAGGACTGGCCGCCGAATCCGGGATTGACCGTCATCACCAGCACCAGATCGACGCGGTCGAGCACATGCTCGACGGCCTCGGCGGGAGTGGCGGGGTTGAGGGCCACCCCGGCCTTCACCCCCAGATCGCGGATCGCCTGCAACGACCGGTCGAGATGGGGGCCGGCCTCGGCATGCACGGTGACCCTATCGGCCCCCGCCTCCACGAAGGCGGCAAGATGCGGATCGCAGGGCGCGATCATCAGATGCACGTCGAGGGTCTTCCCGGTGCAGGCACGAAGAGCCCGCACGACATCCGGGCCGATGGTGATGTTGGGCACGAAATGCCCGTCCATCACATCGATATGGATCCAGTCAGCCCCGGCCCGGTCGAGTGCCGACACCTCCTCGCCCAGCCGGGCGAAGGAGGCCGAAAGCACCGACGGGGCAATACGGATCGGAGCCATGGCGTCCTCTGCGGAATCCGGACCGGATGCCACCCCTCGATACCGCATCCCGGCCCGGTTTGCGACTGCCGGCACCGTGCGCCCGATCGGATGGCGTATTGGATTCCAGCCGCGCGGGTGCTATGCAATGATCAGTTTTCCGTTCGAAAGGGCCGGAAACGGCGGTTTTGTATGACGGATCTGATCCCCCTCCCCGCACTCCTGGGCGCTCTGGGTCTGGCCTCCGGATTTGCTCTCGGCGCGGCCGTACGCCTCACCCGATTCTGCACCGCCTGCGCGATCCGCGGCGCCGTTCTGGACAACGATCTCGGCCATGCGCGCATGCTCGCGCTCACCATCGCTGTTGCCATCGCCGGCACCCAGGCACTGCATCTGGCCGGCATCGTCGATCTGCAGAACAGCACCTACTGGTACAGCGACCTGAACTGGTTCGGCCCGGTCATCGGCGGGCTGGTCTTCGGCATCGGCATGGCGATGCTCGGCACCTGCGCCTTCACGACCCTGACCAATTTCGCGGGCGGGGATCTGCGGGGGCTGTGCGACATGCTGGTCATCGGAATCGCCGGCTACGCCACAACCCGCGGCCTGCTCGCCATCCCGCACCGGGTGGCGGTCGACTCCACCACCCTGCCGCTGGGAAAGGAAGCGGGACCTGATTTTGCGAGCCTGCTCAACAACCTCACCGGTGCCGATCTCCGCCTGCCGCTGGCCGCCCTGCTGGTGGCCCTCCTCGCCGGCTGGGCCTACCGGGATCGGACATTCCGCCGCGACATCCCCCTCCAGCTCGGCGCGCTCACCGTCGGCGCGGTCGTGACCTTCGGATGGTTTGCCACCGGTGTGCTCGGTGCCAATCCCCTCGACCCGCAGCCGGTGGAGAGCATCGGCTACATCAGCCCGATCTCGAACACGCTCGTCTATGCCATGACATCGACCGGGGCGACGCTCAATTTCGGCATCGGCGTGGTCGTCGGAACCGTCGCCGGGGCCGCGGCGGCCGCGCTCGTTCAGCGCGACATGCGACTCGAATCCTATACCAACGCGCGGGAGATGCGCCGGCATCTGATCGGCGCGGCGCTGATGGGAACCGGTGGAATCGCGGCAATGGGATGCACAATCGGCCAGGGCATCACCGGCTTCAGCACGCTCTCCCTCGGCTCGCTCCTTTCCTTCGGTTCGATCTGGGTCGGCGCGGTCGTCACCATGCGGCTGCTCGCCGGCGGCCCGAAGGTAACGGCGCAGACACCCAGCGGGGGCTGATCACACCCCCGAAGCCCGCAGCGCCTCGACCCCGGGCAGTTCCTGCCCCCCCAGCCAGGCCAGGAACGCGCCGCCGGCCATCGAGACATAGGTGAAATCATCAACGGTACCGGAAGCGCGGAAGGCCGCGACCGTGTCACCGCCACCGCCGATGACGGCGAGCCGACCCGCCCGGCAGAGTTCCGCGGCCTGCTTCGCCACCGCGAACGTCCCCTTCTCGAACGGCTGGGTCTCGAACGCCCCGAGCGGCCCGTTCCAGAGCAGTGATTTCGCCTGCGCGAGCCGCTCCGAGATCCGCCGCACCGTCCTGGGCCCGACATCAAGAATCATGGAATCTTCCGGCACCTCCCCGACGGGCAAAACCCGGAACGGCGCATGCGGCAGAAACCGTTCTGCGACCACCACATCCTCAGGCAGCAAAATCTCGCAGCCGCAGTCCTCCGCTGCATTCAGAACCTCCCGCGCAACAGCAAAACTGTTCGGCTCGCAGAGCGAGCGGCCGACCGGATGCCCGAGGGCCGCGAGAAACGTGTTGGCCATGCCGCCGCCGATGATCAGGGTATCCGCCCGTTCCGCCAGCCGTCGGAGGACACGGATCTTGCCCTCGATCTTGGCTATCCCCTTGATCTTGCCCTTGATCTTGCCCTCGATCTTGGCTTCCCCGATCTTGGCTCCCCCCACGATCGCAACCAAGGGCCGGCCGGGAGCCGCCAGGATGCGTTGCAATGTCTCGAATTCCGCCAGCAGTCCCGGTCCGGCATAGGAGGGGAGCAGCCGGGTGATCGCATGCAGCGAGGCGTGGGCGCGATGCGAGCAGGAGAACGCATCGTTGACGAAGAGATCCCCCTGCACCGCCAGTTTCTCCGCGAAGGCCGGATCATCCCGCTCCTCACCCGGATGAAACCGCAGATTCTCGAGCAGGACCACTTCGCCCGGCACCGCCTCCGCCGCCCCGCCGATACAGTCCGGCACGAATCGCACCGGCACCTTCTGCAGGGCGGCCCGCATCACCTCTGCGACCGGGGCAAGGGAGGTTTCCAGATCGCGCCGCCCGCCCGGCCGCCCGAGATGAGTCATCACCACCACCGCAGCACCGCGGTCGAGGAGGTCCTGCACCGTCGGCAGGAACCGTTCGAGCCGCGCCGCATCGGCGACGGTTCCGCCGGCGAGCGGTACATTCAGATCGGCGCGGACCAGCACCCGCTTCCCGGACACCTCGACATCCCCGACAGACGGGAACGAGGTCAGGGGAAGAATGTCATCCCCCCTCAATATCATGGTGCTGCAGGGAGCCCGCAGAAAGGGAATCTGCGGGGCCGGGCCCGCCGCCTCATGCGAGCCACCCGGGCACCCGCTCGCGGCGGAGCATCTCGGCATAGCTGCCGCGGGCGCGGGTGAGCGCATGCTCCGTGCCCGACACCATGGCCTCGGCGACCCGGGGGCGGGCGTTGTATTCCGACGCCATCGCCGCGCCATAGGCACCGGCCGAGCGGAACACCACCAGCTCTCCCGCCGCCACCGGAGGCAGGAGATGCCCCCGCGCAAATGTGTCCCCGGGCTCGCAGACCGGTCCCACCACATCGCAGGGAGTCGGCACCGCCTCCGGTCCGGCCTCGCGCACCGGCACGACCTCGTGATACGCACCGTAGAGGGCCGGGCGCAGCAGGTCGTTCATGCCGGCATCGACCACCAGCATCCGATGGCCGCCGGCCTCCTTCTCGTAGAGCGCCCGGGCGATCAGAATCCCTGCATTGGCCGCGATCATCCGTCCGGGCTCGAGGATGATCCGGTAGCCGGCATCCCCGAAGATCCGCCGCACCAATTCGCCATAGGCCTCCGGCGGCGGGGGTTCGATTCCGTCGCCATACCGGGCCCCGATGCCGCCGCCGAGATCCACCCGGTCGATGCGATGGCCCGCGGCGCGCAGACTGTCGGCCAGTTCCCGGAGCCGGCCGAAGGCGGTCTCGAACGGAGCCAGAGACGGGAGCTGGCTGCCGATATGCATGTCCACACCGGTGACCTCGATTCCCTCGAGCGCGGCCGCCCGCGCGTAGAGTTCCGGCGCGGCCTCCAGCGGCACGCCGAATTTGTCCCCGGCCCGGCCGGTCGAGAGTTTGCCATGGCCGCCCGTCTCGACATCGGGGTTGATCCGGAACGCCACCGGCGCCCGGCATCCCGCCGCCCGGGCCGCCGCATCCAGCACTTCCAGCTCCGCCGCGGATTCGACATTGATCAGCCCGATTCCGTTGCGCAGGGCAAAATCCATTTCGGCCCGGGTCTTGCCGACTCCCGAAAACACCACCGCCGCAGCCGGAATGCCGGCCGCCAGCGCCAGCCGGAACTCCCCTTCCGAAACCACATCCGCCCCCGCGCCGAGACGGGCCAGCACCCGGAGCACCGCCAGGGAGCCGTTCGCCTTCGGGGCGTAGCAGATCTGCCGGTCGAGCCCGTCAAGAGCCCGCTCCAGCACCCGGTAGTGATGCTCGAGGGTCGCCCGCGAGACACAATGAAGGGGCGTGCCATACGCCCCGGCGAGCTCCGCGACCGGCACCTCCTCGGCATGCAGCACGCCGCCGCGATATCCGAAATGATCCATCCCGTCCGCTCAGCCGCTGGAATCCACCGCCGCCGGCCGTTCGAGCGGACCGACCCGCCCGCAGCCGGCGGCCGGCAGGGCGGCCAGCACCGCGAGCAGCAGCACGATCCCGACCCGCCTCATCCCTTGAGTTCCGAGCGCCATGCGGCGATCCGCTGGCGCACCCGTTTCGGCGCGGTCCCCCCATAACTGTTCCGGCTCTCGATCGAGGCCCGGACACCGAGCACCGCCCGGGCCTCCTCCGTTGCCTGCGGCACCACCGACCGCAATTCGGCGAGCGGCAATTCCGCGAGCCCGACACCCCGCTCCTCGGCGAGCCGGACCGCCGCGCCGACCGCATGATGGGCGTCGCGGAACGGGAGATCCTGGGTGCGCACGAGCCAGTCGGCGAGATCCGTGGCCGTCGAGGCCCCGCTGCCGGCGGCACGCTCCAGCACCTCCGGCACCGGGACCATGTCGCGGACCATGCCGGTCGTGGCCGCGACACAGAGGGCCAGCGTGTCGGCGGTGTCGAAGACGGGCTCCTTGTCCTCCTGCAGATCCTTGGCATAGGCGAGCGGCAGCCCCTTGAGGGTGGCGAGCAGCCCGACCAGCGCGCCGAACACCCGACCGGCCTTGCCCCGCACGAGTTCGGCGGCGTCCGGATTGCGCTTCTGCGGCATGATCGAGGAACCCGTGGTGAAAGCGTCCGGCAGGCGCACATAGCCGAACCCGTCACTGGTCCAGAGAACCAGCTCCTCGGCGAAGCGGGAGAGATGCACGGCCAGGATGGCGGCGGCGGCGAGGAACTCGAGGGCGAAATCACGATCCGAGACCGCGTCGAGCGAATTTCCGCAGGGCCGCGCGAAGCCGAGTGCCCTGGCCACCCAGTCACGATCGACCGGAAAGGACGTGCCGGCGAGAGCGGCCGCTCCGAGCGGGCACTCGTTCAGACGTTTCCGGGCATCGGCGAAGCGGCCCCGGTCGCGGGCCAGCATCTCGACATAGGCGAGCATGTGCAGCCCCCAGGTCACCGGCTGGGCGACCTGCAGATGCGTGAACCCCGGCATCGGCAGTTCGGCCCCGGCCTCGGCCTGGTCTAGAAACACCTGCTGCAGACCGGCGAGGGCCACATCGAGATCGTCGATGGAACCGCGCAGCCAGAGCCGGAAATCGGTCGCGACCTGGTCGTTGCGCGAACGGGCGGTGTGCAGCCGACCGGCGGCCGGGCCGACGATCTCGGTCAGCCGGCTCTCGATATTCATGTGCACATCCTCGAGCTCGCGCGAAAAGGTGAACCGGCCTTCGGCCATCTCGATCTCGATCTGCTCGAGGCCCGCGAGGAGCGTGTCGCGGTCCGCCTCCGAGACGACCCCCAGGTGGGCCAGCATCTTCAGATGCGCGCGCGAAGCCTGCAGATCGACCGCCGCGAGGCGCTTGTCGAACACCACCGAAGCGTTGATCTTGGTCATGATCGCGGCCGGACCGTCCCGGAAGCGTCCGCCCCAGAGCGGGCTGGTGGTTGTCCGGCTCCGGGGTTTTTTGCCGGTCATGCCGCGTGCCTCCGGCGGACGGGCGCGGGCGGCCTGTTCGGATTTCTTTCCCTGGTGGCGGGGGCGGGGAGGCCATGGCATGCCATCACGGATCGCGACCCTTCTCATTCCGGTCAGGAGACTCTGGCCGGATTTATAGCCGGTTTCCCGGGCCAGCTCGGCATAGGACATCCCTTCGGCGATCCGGCGGTACAGATCCTTCCAGTCCTGCCTGCGCAAAGCCTGGCCCACGCATCCCCGGGAACAATATTTCGGCCCGCTGGAGGCCGGGCGCGGAGAGGTGAACGACCGGCCACAGCCGACGCAGAGGAGTTGGTGCTGGATGCGGCTCCCCCGGAGCTCCTTGCGGATCCGCTCCCGTTCCGCCTTGCCCAGACGGGTGTTGAGCAGATTGTAGATCTGCTGCCGGGTCAGACTGTATTTCCGGGCGATTCCCGACACCGAAGTGCCGCCAGAAAATTCCTCAACGATCTGCTGGTTCCGCTCCTCCAATTCCACCGCCGACCCTCCCCTTCCTCCAAAACGACCCCTGCAGAAAGCCGCAGAAAATCCCGGCCGGACAGAGCGGAGGCGACTCTACCGGTTTTCCCTCCGGAATTTTCCCGGCCGACAGCCGCCGGAAGGACGCAGGCGGACCGGGCCGCTACCCTGCTCCCGCCACCCGCCATCCAGGCCGCAAAGGGGGGCACCACATGCCCGAACCTCATTCCGCCTTCCGCCGGCGCGTGATCCCGGTTCTGCTGGTGGGGCTGCTCGCAGCCGCCATCGGCGCGGCCGCCCTCCTGCCCGGACAGGAAAGCGGGCGCGGCCAGCGGGAAGGATCCGACACGGCGGCGCCGGACGAAATCCGCCGCCTCCTTCCCGCCGGGCTCCGCCATCTCGTCATCCATGATTCCGCGAAGCCGGTTCCCGCCCATGTCCTGACCGACGGAGCCGGGGACGGAACCGATCTCGACGCGCTCGCCGGCAGATTGCGGGTGGTCAATTTCTGGGCCAGCTGGTGCACGCCCTGCCGCAAGGAAATGCCCGCCCTGGACCGGCTCGAAGCCGAACTCGGCGGCGACCGGTTTGCGGTCGTCGCGGTCAGCCTCGACCGCGAGGGGGCCGGGAAGGCCCGCGGGTTCTACGAAGAGGCCGGCATCCAGCACCTCGCCATCTGGGTCGATCCGGGCCAGAAATTCGCCGCCGCCGCAGGTGTGCTCGGCCTGCCGGCCACGCTGGTGGTCGACCGCACGGGATCCGAAATCGCGCGCCTGACCGGCCCGGCCGAATGGGACACGCCCGAGGTCATCGAATTCTTCCGCCAGCTGACGGAGGCCGGCAGCGGCTGAACCCGTCCGTCAGAACCACATGCGCCGGAGGATCGCATCGCGGTCCACAAAATGGTGCTTGAGCGCGGCGGCCAGATGCAGCACCACGAGCCCGACCAGCAATTTCGCTTCCGTCGCATGCGCGAAGCCGAGCAGGTCCGCGAGTTCCTGGTTGCCGGGCCGGAAGGGATCCGGCAGTTCGAAAAGCCCGAACACCATGTTGCGGATTCCGTAGAGATCCTGCGCGGGCGAAGCGGAGGCATAGAGCCAGCCCGTGACCGGGAGGGCGACCATCAATGCATAGAGCAGCAGATGCGAGGCCCGCGACGCGGCCGCCTGCCAGCGGGGAACCGAAGCCGGAAGCTCCGCGGCCCCGGCGAAGAGCCGCCAGAAGATGCGGAGGACCACCAGCCCGAAGGCGAGCGAACCGAAGGATTTGTGCCACTGGATGAGTCCGAAGGCCTCGTAGACATCCTCCACCCGGCTGATGTAGTTGCCGAAGGCAAGCATGCCGATGAACAGCAGTGCCACCACCCAGTGCAGCAGTTTGGACGGAAGGGCCCAGCCCCCGGGAGTGTTGCGGAACTGCATCCCGGGATCCGGCGGAACCCCTAGTTCGGGCTGATCTCAAGCGCGACCGTCACCCCCATCTCGGCCCCGATCGCCGGGGCGGCGTAATCCACGCCATAGCGGGTCCGGTCGATGACGCCCCGGGCCTCGAAACCAACCACGTCGCGCCCGCGGGCCTTCCCGCTTTTGATGAGTTTGACCTCAAACTCCTCCTCCCGGGTCTCGCCCCGGATCGTGAGCTGTCCCAGGAGCCGGGCGGTGTCCGGGCCTTCGGCCTCGATGCTGGTGGAGCGGAAGACAATCTCCGGATGGTTGCCGACGTCCAGAAAATCGCCGCTGCGGATGTGTTCGTCGCGCTTCGACCAGTCGGTATCGATGCTGGCCGCCTGGATGCGGACGACCACGCTGGAGCTGGCGAGATCGTCCGGGTCAAGCCGGATATCGGCATCAAACTCGCGGAAGCGGCCATAGGTATTCGAGAATCCCAGATGCGAGATCTCGAACAGGACGGCCGAATGGCTGCGGTCGACGGTATAGGATTGGGGTTCGGCCGCCGCCCCCGCGGCGGTGAGCCCGGCACCCAGCACCAGGCATGCTCCCAAATTGCGGCACCAGTGATCGGTCATCAAACTCTCTCCCCTTCTAGCGGGTCGGAACCGGCTCCTCGCCTCGGTAGTCGTAAAACCCGCGCTGCGTCTTGCGGCCAAGCCAGCCCGCATCGACATATTTGACCAGCAGCGGACAGGGCCGGTATTTGGTGTCCGCCAGCCCCTCATGCAGGGTGTTCATGATCGCCAGGCAGGTGTCGAGGCCGATAAAATCTGCCAGCTGGAACGGTCCCATCGGATGCCGGGCGCCCAGGCGCAGGGCCGTGTCGATCCCCTCGACCGTGCCGACCCCCTCATACAGGGCATAGACCGCCTCGTTGATCATCGGCAGCAGCACCCGGTTGACGACGAAAGCCGGAAAATCCTCTGCCGTGGAGGTCGATTTGCCGAGTTTCTCGACCAGCTCACGCACCGCCTGGAAGATCTCATTGTCGGTGCCGATGCCGCGGATCAGCTCGACCAGCTCCATGATCGGGGCCGGATTCATGAAATGCAGACCCATGAAGCGTTCCGGCCGACGGGTGACCGAGGCAAGCCGGGTGATCGAGATGGTCGAGGTGTTGGAGGTGAGAACGGCATTCTCCCCGGCGACGGCATCCATGCTCTTGATGACCTCGCGCTTGGCCGCCTCGTCCTCGGTGATCGATTCGATCATCAGATCGCAGGTCGAGAACTCCTCGAGCGTGCCGACGGAGCGGATGCGCCGGAGCGCGGCCGCCTTCTCCTCTTCGGTAACGGTGCCCCGCGCGATCTGCCGGTCAAGATTGTGGGCGATGGTGTCCAGGCCGCGCTGCATGGCCGCCTCATCGCGGTCGTGGAGCAGGACATCATGCCCGCCCAGGGCGAAGACATGGGCAATGCCGTTGCCCATCTGCCCCGCGCCGACAACCCCTACAACCTGAAATTCCATAGTTCTCTATCCGTGATGTCCCGCAAGGGGTGCGGGAGCCGATTGTGCGCCGCACAATACCCCCGCCGGCAATGGGCGGCAACGGGCCGCGCACCATCCGGACACCCGCCGGAGCCAAGCCGGACCGACCGCCGCCTTCAGGATGGCGTGAACCATCCGTGAAACCCCAGGGGCAGAGGATCGTCGAGCCAGGCCAGGGCGACCGGCCGGTCACCCACGCGGCGGGCGTCGATCACCGACACTCCGGTCACACCACGCTCATACGCCAATACGGTACCCACCAGCCAGTCATCGTCTTCGCTCGGTTCGCTTCGACGGCGGCTTCCGGCGGACTACATGCGGAAAATACGGAAAGCCGGATTCAAGCCAGCCTCCGGCATCCCTGTGCTCAGCCGCTGCGCTCCACACCGGTGTTCTCGCCCGGCGTCCAGAGCACATCATCCGCGCCATCGCGATTTGCCACCCGCGCGGCCACAAAAAACCAGTCCGAGAGGCGGTTGAGATAGCGCAGCGCCTCCGCTCCGACCGGTTCGTCAGCGGCAAGTGCAAACACCCTTCGCTCGGCCCGCCGGCAGACCGTCCGTGCCTGGTGAAAGGCCGCTGCCAGCGGTGACCCGCCGGGGAGCACGAAGGAGCGGAGCGGCTGCAGATGCTCGTTCATCGAATCGATCTCCCGCTCAAGCCGGTCCGGTTGGGCCGCGACAATGCGCAGCTCGGGAGTTTTTTTACCCTCCTCCGGCGGGCAGGCAAGATCCGCCCCAAGGTCGAACAGATCGTTCTGGATGCGGGCGATGGCAGCGGCCGTTTCTCCCTCTGCATGCAGGGCCGCCAGACCGAGAATCGAATTGGTCTCGTCCACCGTGCCGTAGGCCTCCACCCGCAATGCCGTCTTCAGCACCCGCTGGCCGCTCCCGAGCGCGGTCTCGCCGGTGTCGCCGGTGCCGGTGTAGATGCGGTTGAGCCGAACCATGCTGCCTCCTATTCCGTGGCTGAAAACGCCAGCGCGCCCAGCAGCAATGCGAGCGCGATTCCCTGTACGACCACCCGGAGCCGCATCAGCCGGTTCGAGCGGCGCGGGTCCGGACGACCGAAAGCGAACTGCCCGATCCCCAGCATGAGAACGGCAAACACTGCCAGCAGAGCGACGACAAGCAATATACCGGACATAAGACTACCCGCTACGCAACAGCACGGTATCAAGCCACCGGGTGGAAAAAAGACGTTGCGCGTAACCGGCCAGATAGGTGGAGCGCGTCACATAGTAGCGCGGGTGTGGCCGCGGACTCTCAAGCGCGTGCACCAGTTTGTCGACCACCGCTCCGGCAGGCAGGGTGGCGGGCGAAGGAGGCAATTTCCCTTCGAGGCGCCGCAGGAGCTGCACATAGACCTCCCGCCAGGGGGTATTCTCGCGGTCGATCCAGTTCAGGAAATGCGGCTTGCAGTTCATGGCGAATTTGGTCGCGATGGGTCCGGGTTCGATCAGCGAAACATGGATGCCCGTGTCCCGCAGCTCCTGCCGCAGGGTATGGCTCAATCCTTCCAGGGCGAATTTGGTCGCCACATAAGCCCCGCGCATCGGCAGCCCGACAAAGCCGAGAACCGAGGAGCACTGCACGATGCGCCCCTTTCCCTGCCTGCGCATGGCGGGCAGCACCCGCCGGGTGAGGTCGTGCCAGCCAAAAAAATTGGCTTCGAAAAGGATCCGCAGAGCCTCGACCGGCAGGTCCTCGACGGCCCCCGGAATCGCATAAGCACCGTTGTTGTAGAGCGCATCCAGGTTGCCACCGGTGCGCTGCAATGCTTCGTCGGCTCCGGACGCGATCGTCTCCGGGAGCTCGTAATCGATCCGGAAACTCTCGAACCCCTCGGATTCCAGCCGTGCGCAATCCGCTTCCTTGCGGCAGGTCGCAAAGACCCGCCAGCCGCGCTCGCGCAGGGTGACCGCCGCCGCATAGCCGATCCCCGAGGAGCAGCCGGTAATCAGGATGCTCCGTGAAGCGGAAGCGTTCATAGGTGGTCCCCCGTGGAAATCAGGTCAGCGGAACAGCGGCGCGAAAGGCGGAAGGCCCGCGCGGAATGCAGGCCGGAGAATAGCCGTTCTGCACACCGGGGACACCATCTCCGCGGAGGAAAGTTATCACAATTTACCAACAGTTTTTGCGGAATCTTATCACCTATACTGAAATCGGAGTTATCCACAATTCAAAGCGATTTCGCAGAATGGATTTCATTTGCAACGCAAGGATAATCACTGTTTTTTGAGAGCCTTGCATTGAAAGAACTATATTTATCCAGAAATTTTCCATCTGTTTTCAACGAAACTATCAATAATTTTTTGCACCAGATTGCTTGCCGAGAGGCTGCGACCCGGCTAGGTTTCGCAGTCCCACCAAAAATTGTGCAGCGCATGCCGGCCAGCCCGCCACCTCTCGCAACCGACAAGACCCGACCGCGGCCGAGCCGAGCCGCCGGACGGGTAGTGGCCGGAAAATCCCGGACCGTGTTCTCCGATCGGCGGACGGTGCAGACACCTGCCCTGCTTCTCCCGAAGGGCCTGAAGCCGGATATGCGGATCCGGATGGAGGGGCTGGAATTTCTTTCCCTGCTGCCGGAAGCCGGAATTCCCGTCGCGTTTTTCGACCCCCAATATCGCGGAATTCTCGACCGGCTCAGCTACGGCAACGAGGGCAAACAGCGCGGCCGCTCCCGCTGCGCCCTCCAGCAAATGCCGGAAGAGGTGATCGTGCAATTCATTGCCGGGATCGACCGGGTGCTGATCTCCTCCGGGCATCTGTTCCTGTGGATGGACAAATTCCACCTGTGCCAGGGCTTCCGGTCATGGATCCAGGGCACCGAACTTGACGTGGTCGATCTGGTCAGCTGGGACAAGGGAAGACTGGGAATGGGCTACCGTTCCCGCCGGGTCACGGAATACTGCGTCGTCCTGCAAAAGCGGCCGCGCAAAGCCAAAGGAATCTGGAAGAGCCACAGCATCCCGGACACATGGCGGGAGCCGTCGGCCCGGCAGAACGGTCATCCCCACCAGAAGCCGGTGGAATTGCAGGCGGCGCTGATCGGGGCGGTCAGCAACAAGGGGGATTTTGTAATTGACCCGGCCGCAGGCTCCTTCTCCGTGATGGAAGCCGCGCACAGCGTCGGCTGCAGCTTTCTCGGTTGCGATCTGGCCGCTGAGACAGAACCGGCCGCCGCGAAATAATCCCTATTGCACGATAACAGACGGTTCTAACGCCTCTCGAACACCAATAACCCCTACCAGACGACGACACCGACACTTCTAACGCTCTCTACACCTCCGTACACCCTGCTGGACGACACCGACACTTCTAACGCTCTCCGCACCTCCGTACACCCTCCTGGACGACACCGACACTGCTAACGCTCTCTACACCTCCGTACACCCTGCTGGACGACACCGACACTGACTAACGCTCTCTACACCTCCGTACACCCTGCTGGACGACACCGACACTGCTAACGCTCTCTACACCTCCGTACACCCTGCTGGACGACACCGACACTGACTAACGCTCGCCGCACCTCCGTACACCCTCCTGGACGACACCGACACTGCTAACGCTCGCCGCACCTCCGTACACCCTCCTGGACGACACCGACACTGCTAACGCTCTCCGCACCTCCGTACACCCTCCTGGACGACACCGGACACTTCTAACCCTTTCTACACCTCTATAATCCCTACTAGACAAGGCTGGGCGAATGTAGCAATATTCATAGGCTAGTCGCCCCCGCCGGATTGCAGGGGATATAGTGAGGTCAGCCGTGATCGCCCAAATGCAAAAATCGAACTCCCTAGATAATTCTCTGGTGCAATCGCAATACCGTAAACGCGACGGCGAATTCATTGATTGCAGAGGCACAGCAAGCTGACAATGCCGACTTCCGACAAATTTCAAAACCCCATCGGCCAAGCTTGGCTAAGACGTGAATTGGGACTGGAAGTTCCACAAGCGGCCGTCGAAAGTTATGTCGCTGCCAGTGCCCGTCGTGTTGAGACGCATGGCAGAAGAACCCTGAAATTCTACCCCCGCGTCTATGACCCGGGCAGGTCAGCGGTCGCACATCTTCGCTTCGCGTTGCGCCATGAGCCCGTCGACCCCGGCATTCTGATTGCCACACTCAAGGCAATGAAAACAAAAGAGCTCGAAGACTGGGTCCGAGAGCACCCCACCAGCATCTTCAGCCGCCGAGCCTGGTTCTGGTACGAAACTTTTACCGGCCGGACGCTGGATGTGGATGATGCTCGGATTGGAAATTACATCAACGCCCTGGATCCCAAAAAACACATTGTCGCTGGGCGCCGGAACTCACCACGCCACCGCGTCATCGACAACCTACTTGGTGGTCCCGCCTTCTGCCCTATGGTTCGGCGCACCCACCATTTGGACGAGTCAATAAAATTGCAGGAAAATAACGAGCAGCGCCTGCGGTTACTTGCCGACAGTTACCCCACAGAGATACTCGACAGGGCTGTTGATTATCTCTACACAAAAGAAACACGCTCCTCCTTTGCACTTGAAGGCGAAAAACCCAGCACATCCCGTAGCCAAAAATTTATTACTGCGCTCAAAGCAGCGCCTGATTTTGATCCGTCCGACAAGAACGCTCTGATTCGCCTCCAGGGTGACATTCTCGACTCGCGTTACGTGGCGAAAGACTGGCGCACTACCCAGGTTTTCATCGGCCGCCTGGCCGGTCTCCAGTATCGGGAAGAGATTAGCTTCATCTGCCCGCGCCCCGAAGATGTTCCAGAACTGATGGAAGCCTGGATGACTTCCACGCAACGCATCGTTGAAAGCACCGAGATCGACCCGGTCACGGCAGCCGCGGTCTCTTCCTTTGCTTTCGTCTTTATTCACCCCTTCAATGACGGGAATGGTCGCATCCACCGCTTTCTGATGCATCACGTGCTCGCCAAGCGGGGATACAGCCCGCAAGGCGTAATTCTCCCGATTTCCGCAGCGATCCTGCGTGATGGACAAAACTACCACAAGGTGCTCAATGTCTTTTCCAGCCCGCTCTTCAATTACATCGAGTGGAATTGGACAGACAATCGGGGAATCAAGGTCACGAACGAAACCGCTGATCTCTATCGCTATTTCGACGCGACCCCGTTCGTTGAATACCTGCATGATCGTGTAGCCGATACAATCCACAAGGATCTCAAAGAGGAACTCGGCTTTCTTGCAGCATTCGACCTAGCCCTTGCTACCGTGTGCGAGATTGTCGACATGCCGAACCGCCGGGCTTCCCTGTTCGTGCGGCTTTGCATGCAGAACGGCGGACAGCTGTCGACAAGAAAACGCCCGCAATTCCAGGAGCTGGAAGATTCAGAAATCGCCAGAATGGAAGCCGCGGTACAGGATGCCATGGAGAAGCATGGCTCCGGCCCGACATCCTCCGCCGCACCCTGACACCCTCGCCGCAGCCAATTTTCTTCGACTGTGACAGCCCGCCGCCTTGCGTTGTGGCGGCCATCATTCCATAGGGAACCACATGCAGCCCCAACTCTTCGAGAACGCCATTCCCGAGCGGGAACTCAGCGAAACGCTGAGCGAGAATTTTCTTGCTTTCGCGCTCGCCACCATCAAGGACCGCGCGCTGCCAGACGCACGCGACGGGCTGAAACCCGTGCAGCGCCGGCTGCTCTACGCCATGCACGAGCTCCGGCTCGGCCCAAACACCCCCTTCAAGAAGGCCGCCCGCATCGTCGGCGACGTGATCGGCAAATACCATCCGCATGGCGACCAGGCCGCCTATGACGCGCTTGTGCGCCTCGCCCAGTCCTTCGCCATCCGCTATCCGCTGGTCGACGGGCAGGGAAATTTCGGAAATATCGACGGCGACAACGCCGCCGCCATGCGCTACACGGAAGCCCGCCTCACCGAAATCTCAGCCTTGCTCCTTGAGGGTCTCGACGAGGATGCGGTTGCCTTCCGGCCGACTTTCACTGAGGAGGACAACGAGCCGGTGGTGCTGCCGGCGGCCTTCCCCAACCTCCTCGCCAACGGAGCCATCGGCATCGCCGTCGGCATGGCGACCTCGATTCCGCCGCACAATATCGGCGAGCTCTGCAATGCCCTGCTGCGCCTGATCGAAGCCCCGAACATCCGCTACGGGACTCTCCTCGAGCTGATTCCCGGTCCCGATTTTCCGACCGGCGGCGTGCTGGTGGAACCGCCCGAATCGGTGCGCGAAGCCTACGAGACCGGGCGGGGTGCCTTCCGCCTCCGGGCCCGCTGGACACGCGAGAAGACCGGGCACGGGCAGTATGCGGTGGTGATCACCGAGATTCCCTACCAGATCCAGAAATCGCGCCTGATCGAGAAACTCGCCGAACTCGTCACCAGCCGCAAGAACCCGTTGCTTGCCGATGTACGGGATGAATCCGGCGAGGATGTCCGCATCGTGCTCGAGCCCCGCAGCCGCGCCGTCAAGCCGGAGCTCCTGATGGAGACCCTGTTCCGGCAGACCGATCTCGAGACCCGCGTGCAGCTCAACCTGAACGTGCTCCATGACGGAAACGAGCCGAAAGTGCTGTCGCTCCGCGAGACGCTCCAGGTCTTTCTCGACCACCGCCGCGAGGTCCTGCTCCGCCGCACCCGCCACCGCCTCGAACGCATCGACCGCCGGATTGAAATTCTTGACGGCTACGCCATCGCCTATCTCAATCTCGACCGGGTGATCGAGATCCTGCGCCATGAGGACCGCCCGAAAGAGAGCCTGATCACCGAATTCGGGCTCACCGAATTACAGGCCGATGCCATCCTCGACATGCGGCTGCGCAATCTGCGCAAACTCGAAGAATTCGCTCTCAAAGAAGAGCGCAACTCGCTCGACGCCGAACGCAAGACGCTCCACGCACTGACCCGGTCAAAAGACCGGCAATGGAAGCATGTCGCCGACGAGATCCGCAAACTCCGGACCCAGGCCCGGAAGACGGAGGCCTGGAAGCGGCGCACGCTAATCGAGGCGGCCCCCGAGATCGAGGCACCGACAGCCGAGGCGATGGTCGAACGCGAGCAGGTGACCGTGGTCTGCTCGAAACAGGGCTGGATCCGGGCCCTGCGCGGCCATCTCGAGGAGGAGGCCGAGCTCAGCTACAAGGATGGCGACGAGGCCGCCTTCCGCTTCCATGCCGAGACCACCGACCGGCTGCTCCTGTTCGGAAGCAACGGCCGCTTCTACACCCTCGCCTGCAACCGGCTTCCGGGCGGACGGGGCACGGGAGAGCCGGTGCGCCTCACCTTCGACCTGTCGAATGACGAGACCATCATCGCCCTCTTCCCGCACCGCCCCGGCACCCGCCGCCTCCTCGCCTCCAGCGACGGGCGCGGTCTGGTGGTCCTGGAAGACGCCCAGCTCACCCTGCCCGGCCGCAAGGCCGGCAAGCAGACCCTGACGCTGCGGGCCCCGGCCCAGGCGGTCACCTGCGCGGAAGTGGCCGGCGACATGGTGGCCGTCGCCAGTTCCAGCGAACGGCTGCTCGTCTTCCCGCTCGCCGAAATTCCGGAGCAGGAGCGCGGGCGGGGCATCCTCCTGCAGCGGATCAAGGAGGGTGAACTTGCCGATGCGACGGTGTTCGAACTCGACAAGGGTCTCTCCTGGCGGGAGCGCGGCGGGCGGACACGGACCGAGCGCGAACTCGAGAACTGGATCGGCAAGCGGGCCGGGGCCGGCCGCAAGCCGCCGCGCGGATTCCCGAAACCGGCCCGCTTCACCTGAAGCGGGGGCGTTTCAGCCCGCCCGCATTCAGCCGCACTCCGTCTCGAGCACGGCGAACAGCCTCTCCACATCGGCATCGGTGTTGAAGAGATGCGGCGTGACCCGCATCGAGTTGCCGCGCACACTGACCCAGATATTGGCCGCGGCCAGCGCATCGAGCAGCCGCGCGGGAACTCCGTGCGGGAACCGCAGGCCCAGAAAATGCCCCGCCCGCAATTCCGGCGGCAGACTGTCGATCCCGAGCCCCCGGGCCCGGACCGCGATCCCCTCCGTGCGCCGGGAAAGAGTCGCCCGGATCGCCTCCACCCCCCATCCCTGCAGCAGCCGCAGCGACTCGTTGAGCGCCGGCACCAACGCGAAATTGGACCGCTCGCCGACATCGAAACGCCGCGCCCCGGGCTGGTATTCGTCGCGATAGTCGACCAGGCGCGCGAAATTCTCGGAGCCCGCCCGCACAATCCAGTTCTGCTCAAGGGGTTCGCCGTCGCGGAATTCGGGAGCCACCCACAGCAGACCGAGTGAATACGGGCCCAGCAGCCATTTGTAGCCGGCGGTGACCGCGAAGGCGGCACCCACCGCCGCAAAATCAACCGGCAGTGCCCCCGCCGACTGAGTGAGATCGAGCACCAGCCGACAGCCGGTCTCCCGGCATCGGGCACCGATCCGGGTCAGATCCACCAGACCGCCATCGGCCCAGTGGCAGTGCGGCAGCGCCGCCACCGCCACGCGCCCGTCCAGAGCATCGAGTACGGCCGCGGTCCAGTCGCCATCCTCCGGCCGGAGCACGGTATGGACTTCTGCGCCACACCGTCGCGCGAGCTCGCGCCAAGTGTAGACATTGGAGGGAAACTGCTCCTCCAGTACCAGGATGCGGCGGCCGGGAGCCAGTCCGGAGGCAAGATTGCGGGCCGCAACCGCCAGTCCGTAGCTCGCCGAGGGAATGAGTGCGACCCCTTCGGCGTCGGTGCCCATCAACGCTCCGAAACGTTCCCGCAGCTCCTCGACCTGCGGGAAGAAATCCTGCGGCACGATCTCCCACGGACGGGCCTTGGCGGCAAAGCCGGCCATCCCCGCCTCGACCACGCTCCGGGGCAGCGGCGACATGTAGGCGCAGTTGAAATAGGCGACCTCCTCAGGGATGTCGAAAAGATGCCGCTGGCCGGGTAGCACCGCTCCCCCCGCCTCCATGGTCAGGAGGATTCTTCGATCAGGAAGCGATCGGCCTCCAGAGCCGCCATGCAGCCCAGCCCGGCCGCGGTCACCGCCTGGCGGAACACATGGTCGGTGACATCCCCGGCCGCGAACACCCCGGGAATCGAGGTCGCGGTGGAGTCGGGGGCGGTGACCACATAGCCACCTTCCCGGGTCTCGAGCTGGTCGGCGACCAGTTCGGTGGCCGGGCTGTGGCCGATGGCGATGAACACGCCCGAACAGGCGAGCTCCCGCGTCTCTCCCGTCTCCACATGCCGGAGCCGGGCGCCGGTGACCCCGGGCGGATCCCCCTCCCCGAGCACCTCGTCGAGAGCATGGTCCCAGACAATCGTGATCCGCTCCTCCCCGAAAAGCCGCTGCTGCAGGATCCGCTCGGCCCGCAGCTCGGCCCGGCGGTGCACCAGGGTCACGCGGGAAGCGAAGCGGATCAGGAACAGCGCCTCCTCGACCGCGGTATTGCCGCCGCCGACCACCACCACCTCCCGGTCGCGATGGAAAAACCCGTCGCAGGTGGCGCAGGCCGAAACGCCAAACCCCTTGTATTTCTCCTCCGAGGGCAGACCGAGCCATCGGGCCTGGGCACCGGTCGCGAGGATCAGCGCGTCGCAGCTGTAACGGGTCCCGCCATCGCCGCGGATCCGGAACGGCCGCTCCGAGAGATCGACCTCGTCGATATGGTCACTGACCACCTGCGTGCCCATCGCCTCGGCATGCTTGCGCATCTGCACCATCAGATCCGGCCCCTGCACGCTGGCCAGGCCGGGATAGTTCTCTACATCCGTGGTGATGGTCAGCTGCCCGCCCGGCTGGACCCCCTCGATCATCAACGGCTCATGCAGGGCGCGGGCGGCATAGACCGCGGCCGCACAGCCGGCCGGACCGGAGCCGAGGATCAGCACCCGGGCATGGCGGGAACCGGTCACCGGCGGGACCGCCTCACGGAGCCAGCGGGTCCGGACCGCGCCCGCAGATCGGCTCGGAGCCTTCGCCATGCACGATCGAGGTCCGGCCGAGACACATCGACGCACCCGAATCGCTGTCCATCAGGATCATGTGCAGGAAGAGCACCATGCCGGGCGCGATCGGTTCCGGATTTCCCTCGTAGAACATGAACCCGTCCATCCAGCTCGGGGCATAGCGGGCCCCCAGCGAATAGCCGCAGGCGTTGAGCCGGTGCGGGCCGAGACCGGCGGCATCGAAAACCCCGGCATGGGCGGCATAGACATCGCCGAAACTGCAACCCGGGACCAGCCGCTCCTCGCAGGCGGCGAGAGCCTCGCGGGCCACCGGATACATCGCCCGATGCTGGTCCTTCGGTCGGCCGACAATCAGGGTGTTCATCCGGGCGGCATGGTAGTGGTGCCAGGCGGCGGCCCATTCCAGGGTCAGCTGGTCATCCTCCGAGAGCCGGCGCCGGCCGGAGTAGTAGCGGCAGAGAAGCGCCCCCTCGCCCGAGCCGATGATGAACGGATTGGCCGGATAGTCGCCGCCGGCGGCGAAGATCGCGCCCTGCATGGCGGCGAGGATCTCGCCCTCATCGCCGCCGGGACGGACCTGCGGCAGTGCCGCATCAAGACCCGCATCGGCGAGTTCGCCCGCCCGCCGGGCACAGGCGAGTTCGGCCTCGCTCTTGATCAGACGCAACCGCGGCACCAGCTGCGAGGCATCATCGAGTTCCGCAAAATCCCCGAGGACCGCATCCACCGAGCGGTCGGCGGCGGCCGTCAGCCCATGGGTGTCCCGCTCGATGCCGAGCCGCGCCCCCTCCAGCCCGAATTCCTCCAGCAGCGCCCGGAGATCGCGGGCCGGTTCGGCATCGGCCGCGTCCTTCCAGATGCGGATGTCGCCGAGATTGGAGGTGAACCGCGCCTGCCGGAGATCCGGGGCGCGGGTGAGCAGCACCGGCCGACCTCCCTGGGGGACGAGCATGCACTGGAAGAAGCAGAAGCCGAAAGTGTCGTAGCCGGTGAGCCAGTACATGCTCTCCTGGGCGAAGAGCAGCAGACCGCCGAGCCCCTCCGCCTGCATGGCCGAATCGAGACGGGCGGCCCGCTGCCGGTATTCGTCCTCGCTGAAATGCAGAACCATCCTCTCCCTCCCCGTTACGGCAGCAGCAGAACCGCCGAAAGCTGTCGGCCGCAATCGGCCTCGGACCGGTGCACCTGCCGACGGTGGCTGAAATAGCGCTCCCCGTCCGTATAGGTGCAGCCTTGCGACCGGCCGGGCGGGGCCAGACCGGCGCGCGCGATCTGCAAGCATACATAGCCCGGCAGGTCGAAGTGCAGTTTCCGCCCCGCCTCGGGAAGTGCAAAGAGGCCGGCACTCTCCGGATCCTCCGCGACAAACCGGTCCCGGAACTCCTCCCCGACCTCATAGGCCCCGGCCGAGATCGCGGGCCCCACCGCCGCCCGGATGCGGGACGGCCGCGCCCCCATCCCGGTCATGCAGGCCACGGCGGACCCGACCACCCCGGCCAGGGCTCCGCGCCAGCCGGCATGGACCGCCCCCGCCAACCGCGCCTGCGGCTCGGCAAGCAGCACCGGCACGCAATCGGCGGTCTGCACGGCAAGCAGGAGACCGGGTGTGCCGGTGACGATCGCATCGGCTTCGGGAACCGCATCCGCCGGCCAGGGGGCGCTGGCCGGGAGAGCGGTGGTGCTGTGGGTCTGGCGGGCGATGAGGAGCGATTCCGGCTCCGCGCCCAGGGCGGCGGCGACCCGACCGCGGTTGGTGGTGGTGTTCTCGGGTGGATCGCCGGGGCTGCGACGGGCGCAATTCAGACTCGCATAGACCCCTTCCGAAACCCCTCCGGCCCGACCGAAAAATCCGTGCCGCAGGCCGGGCAGACGGGCGAGACCCGGATCGGTGTCGAAGGCGGTCACGCAAACCCCTCCGGCTCGGGCCAGTCCGGTGCCTTCAGGGCCAGCACCCGGAACAGCGCCCCCATGCCTTCGACCCCCGCCAGCCGCTGATGCGCGGCCGCGATCTCCTCCTGCAGGGCGGGCGGACGGCCGCGGGCGAGGGCGGCGGCGCGGGCCCCGAGGCCGAGGGATCCGAGAAACCGGCCCTGCAGGGTGACCCGCCCGGCCTGCGCGCCGCCGGTCTCGGCCGCCCGCGCGAGGGCGGTGAAATTCACATGCGCCGTGAGATCGGCCGTGCCCGGTGCCTCGAGGGGGTCGGCGCAGGTATGGGCGCGGACCGCCTGCAGCGTGTCGCCGCCGCCGGCGGCGGCCAGATCGCCCTCTTCGTAGCCGTAGTCGATGACCAGCGCCGCGCCGCCCCAGCGCGCGAGGTGACGGCCGATCCCGGCCGCGACCGCTTCCGCCGCCGGGGCATATTCCGCCACCGCCCCTTCGGGCGCCTCCGCCAGCGCGCGCGCCAGAGCGGGATCCGGAAGCTCCCCGGGCGCACCCGGAGTGAAGGCGAATCCCGCCTCCCCGCCGAGGGCCACCCGCCGCTCCCGCCACCTCCCCCCGGCGCGCTCGAACTGGCGGACGGGAAGCGCGTCGAAAAACTCGTTGGCGAACCAGACCGCCGGCATCTCCGGCACCTCCGCGACCGAGTCGCACCATTGCGCCTCCCGGCCGGCGAGCCGCCGCTGCTGCACGGTCCGGAGCGCGGGGCTGGTCTCGACCAGGACCGGACGCAGCGCCTCGGCGAATCCCGCCACCGAGGCGGCGGCACGCAGCAGATCGGCCATCATCTCGCCGCGGCCCGGGCCGAGTTCAACCAGCGCGAGCGGGGCGGGCGCACCGGCGCGCTGCCAGAGATCGGCGGCCCAGAGTCCGAGCAGCTCGCCGAACATCTGGCTCACGCCCGGGGCGGTGACAAAATCCCCCCCCTGCCCGAACGGATCGCGGGTCATGTAGTAACCATGCCGGGAATCGGTCAGGGCGGCGGCCATATACTGGTCGAGGCCGAGCGGCCCGTCGCGGCGGATCCGGTCCCGGAGCCGATCGGCGAGCGGGGTCACGCCGTCTTCCGGCACCGGGACCAGACGACCAGGCCGAGACCGCCGACCAGCATCGGAGCCGAGAGCAGAATGCCCATGGTCACGCCGGCACCGCCGAGTTCGAACAGGATGCCGAGTCCGGCATCAGGCTCGCGGAAGAATTCGACCCCGATCCGGAAGACGGCATAGCCGATCAGAAACAGGCCGGTGCAGAACCCCGGATGGCGGAGCCCCCGCCCGTATCGGGCGAAGCCGTTGACCAGCAGGAACAGAACCACCCCCTCGAGCATCGCCTCATAAAGCTGGCTCGGATGGCGGGGAGGGCCCCCGCCCGGGAACAGCACCGCCCAGGGCAGATCGCTCGGACGGCCCCAGAGTTCGCCATTGATGAAATTCGCGAGGCGGCCGAAAAACAGGCCGATGGGCGCGACACAGCCGAGCGCATCGCTCACCCCCAGGATCGATCCCCGGCAGAGACGGGTATGGATCGCGGCCGCGAGGGTCGCCCCGACACAGCCGCCATGGAACGACATGCCGCCCTGCCAGAGGGCCAGGATCTCGAACGGATGGGCCGCGAAATAGGCCGGCGCATAGAAGAGCACATAGCCGAGGCGGCCGCCGACGATGACGCCGAGAGCGATCACCCCCATCAGGTCCCAGACGCGGGCGGGCGGAAAGGGGGGCGTCCCGCGCGGCCAGGATCCCGGCTCCGCGAACAGCCGCCCGACATACCATGCCCCACCCACCAGCCCGACGAGATAGGCCAGCGCATACCAGCGGATCGCGATCGGCCCGAGTGAGAATGCGACCGGGTCGATCGCCGGGAACGGCAGGGCGAACAGCAAGCGGCGCGGCGCCTCCGGCGCTTGTAGCAACAAGGGGTCTGCGCGTAGAGTAGCGAAGCCACAGACGAAAGGGAGCGGCCGATGGCTGCGCAGGGCCCGTTGCTGGATCAGTTCGCCCGGTTGATGACCGGCGCGGCCGGTTTTGCGCAGGGCATGCAACGGGAGGCGGAGCACGTGTTCGAGGCCCGCTTCGAGCGCTGGCTCGCCGGTCGGGACCTGCCAACCCGGGATGAGGTGGAGGCCCTGCGCGAGACCGTGCGTCGGCTTGATGACGAGAAGGGGGCCCTCGAGACGCGGGTCGCGGCACTCGAGGCGGCACTCGCAGCCGGACCCCCACCCCCACCCGTCGGCGAGGACCGGCAATCCGAGCCCTCGTTTGCATCCGCCCGGCCAGAGCCGGCAGTCGACGAGAATCCACAGCCCGAATCCTCTTTTGCATCCGCCCGGCCGGAGCCGGCAGTCGACGAGAATCCGCAGCCCGAATCCTCTTTTGCATCTGCCCGGCCGGAGCCGGCAGCCGACGAGAACCCGCAGCCCGAATCCTCTTTTGCATCCGCCCAACCCAGCCTGGAAGAACCTGTAGTCGAAGAAGATTTACAGCCCGAAATGGAACCAGAGGCCGACGCATCCCTTTTCGACGAGGAGCCGTCCGCGGCCTGAACCTCCTTCCGTCCGACCAATCAGCGAATCACCTACGGCTTCCGGGGCGGAGCGGTTTTTCTTTCCTCAACCTCTCCTGCCGGCCGGTAAATGCCGACAGATCTTGCTCCGAAAACCGGGTTGCGCATCCATATCCGCCTGCATATGGTATCGACACGAGGCGAATCCACTATATATTCCGGTCACCCCCATATATGGTGTATGGGGTCCGGAACACCCCGACGAAGAAACGGGGTGGCGGGTTTGAGGGGGGCAGGTTTCCATGGGCTATTCGGCAGAAAACCATTGTTTCACCGGCCCGGCGGCAAGCGCGACCGAGATCGCGGACCGCAAGGGCTGGAGCATCGAATCCTTCGACGAGAACAGTGCGGAACTGTCCGCGAAGGGTATGTGGCGGACCTACCAGATGCGGATCCGCTGGCTCGAATCGGAGAACGCCTTCCAGCTCGACTGCCTGTTCGATCTCCGACCGGCCGAAGGCCGGGTCCGGGCCCTGCGCGAGACCCTGGAGATGATCAACGAGGAGCTGCTGTTCGGCTGTTTCGTCCTGCGGGAGCGAGACGGGACCGTGGCCTTCCGCTCCGCGCTGCCGCTGGAACCCACGGAGGACGGTCTCAGTGACCGGCAGATCCTCCGCCTCATCGACTTCGCCGTCGACAGCTGCGACCAGTGCTACCCGGCGATCCGGGTGGCCGCCTCGACCGCGCAGACCCCGCAGCAGGCAATCCACACGGCCATTTTCAGCACTGCCGGAAGTGCCTGAAGCCGGAGCCACCCTCTCTCCGGCAGAGCGGCTGGGCGGCCGCCCGCTCGTCCTCCTCGGCTGCGGCAAGATGGGCGGTGCCCTGCTGGATGGCTGGCTTGCTGCAGGAATCCCCGGGAACTCCATCTACATCCTCGAGCCCGCCCCCTCCGCCGCGCTGACGGAACGGATCTACGGCAGCGACGCCGTCCTGAATCCCGCCCGCCTTTCTGCCGGACCTCCCATACGTCTCAAACTCTTCAAACTTTTCAAACTTTTCAAACTTCTCAAACTTCTCGGACCTGCCGGACCTGCCGGACCTCCCATACGTCTCAAACTTCTCGGACCTGCCGAACCTCCCATACTTCTCAGACCTGTCGAACCTTCCAAACTTCTCACACTTCTCAAACTTCTCAGACCTGCCGGACCTGCCGTGACCGTCATCGCGGTCAAGCCTCAGATCATCAAAGAGGCACTGCTGCAGGTCCGGCCGCTGGCGGCCGAGGGCGGACTCTTTGTCTCCATCGCCGCGGGGGTCCAGATCAAGCAGATGCAGACTCTGCTCGGCACGGGCCGGATCATCCGGACGATGCCGAACACGCCCGCCGCCATCGGCCGCGGCATCACCGCGCTCGCCGCCGGCCCGGATGCCGGGGAAGCCGATTTTGCGCTGGCCGAAGCGCTGCTCGGGGCGGTCGGAGTGACCCTCCGCCTGCCGGATGAATCCGGCATGGATGCGGTGACCGCGGTCTCCGGCTCGGGTCCGGCCTATGTCTTCCATCTGATCGAGGCGCTCGCCGCCGCCGCCGAACAGGAAGGCCTGGCTCCGGACCTCGCCCTCAACCTCGCCCGGACCACCGTCGCCGGTGCCGGAGCGCTCGCCGAGCAATCGCCAAAGCCTCCGGCCGAGCTGCGGACCGATGTCACCAGCCCGGGCGGCACGACCGCCGCGGGGCTCGTCGAGCTGATGCACGCGGAGACGGGCCTGGTGCCGCTGATCGCCCGCACGGTGCGGGCCGCGGCGCGGCGGAGCCGCGAACTCGGTGCCGGCTGAACCGCAGGATCAGTCCTCCTCTCCAGCCGTGAACTGCAACCGCGCCAGCCGCGCATAGAGGCCGTCGGCCGCGACCAGACTGTCATGGGTTCCCTCGGCCACCACCCGTCCGGCCTCCAGCACCACAATCCGGTCGGCCCGCTTCACGGTTGCCAGGCGATGCGCGATCGCCAGCACGGTGCGGCCGGAGGCGAGCTGATCGATCGCCTGCTGCACGGCCCGCTCGCTCTCGGCATCGAGAGCGGAGGTCGCCTCGTCGAGAAGCAGCACCGGCGCGGCGCGCAGAATCGCGCGGGCGATGGCGATGCGCTGGTTCTGGCCGCCCGAGAGCATGACCCCGCGCTCGCCGAGCCAGGTGTCGTATCCCTGCGGAAGATCTGACAGGAACCCATGGGCCCCGGCGGCCCGCGCCGCCGCCTCGATCTCGACCTCCTGCGCCCCGTCGCGACCGAGGGCGATATTGGCCGCCGCCGAGCGGGCGAAAACCGCAGGCTCCTGCGGAACCACCGCAAACAGCCGCCGGAGACTGCACGGGTCCATCTCGCGGATATCGACACCGTCGATCTCGATGCGGCCGGCAACCGGGTCATAGAAGCGAAGCAGGAGCTGCAGCACCGTCGATTTGCCGGCCCCCGACGGTCCGACCAGGGCCAGCCGCTCGCCCGGACGGACGCGCATCGAAAACCCGTCCAGGGCCGACACTTCGCTCCGCATGGGATACCGGAAGACAACATCCTGGAAAACAATCTCGCCCCGTACCGGCTCGCGGGGCATCCGGGGGACAGCGGGGGCGGAAATGCTCTTCCGGGCATCCAGCAATTCGAACAGCCGCTCGGCGGCACCACTGGCAAGCTGCAGCGTGCCCCAGACTTCCGAGAGCGACCCGGCCGCACTCCCGACGAACACCGCATAGAACACGAACTGCCCGAGTGCTCCGGGGGACATGCGACCGGCCCCAACATCGGTTGCGCCCACCCAGGCGATTCCGACCACGCCACCCGCGACCAGGAAAATCACCAGCGCGGTCAGCCGCGAACGCACGGTGATCCGGCGCCGCGCGACCCGATAGGCCTGCTCGACCGCCTCCCCGCCATGCGCCGACGCATTCGCCTCGGCGGTGAATGCCTGCACGACAAAAATTTCCTGCAGCACCTCGCCGATGATTCCCGACGCATCCGCGATCCGGTCCTGGCTCTCCCGCGCCAGACGGCGGAGGCGACGGCCCAGCAATACCAGCGGTGCCACCACCGGCGGCACAAGGAAGGCGACCAGGACGGCGAGTTTCGGACTCGTCACCAGCATCATCGTCGCCGCGCCGAGCAGCAGGAGTATGTTGCGGAGCGCGACCGAGATGGTGGTGTCGACGGCACTCTGGACCACCGCCATATCGGCGGTCAGTCGCGAGATCACCTCGCCGGTACGCATCGCCTCGAAGAAGGCCGGGCTCATCCCCAGCAGATGGTCGAACAGCCCCCGGCGCAGATCCGCAACCAGCCGCTCGCCGATCAGGCTGACGAGATAGAAGCGGACCGAGGTCGCCAGCGCGAGAGCTCCGGCCACCGCCAGCAGGGCGAGAAAGTAGCGGTCGATCAGGGCAGCATCGCCATTGCCGAAACCGTGATCGATGACCCGGCGGAAGGCGACCGGGAAAGTCAGCGTGAGGAGTGCGGCAGCCACCAGGGAGACTCCGGCGGCGGCGAGCATCCATCGCCGGGGGCGCAGATAGGGCCAGAGCCGCAATAGCGGCGAGATGGAACGGGAGCGGGGCCGCTCGGGCGGGATTTCAGATCGGGACATGGAGGGGCCGGATAACAGGGTCGGATCTTACATAACCGAGAAATCCGCCCGGCGGCAAATTGGCTGGAAATTAGCCCGGCAAAACTATGGGTAAATGGATGCCCGAACGGGTTGGAGAGGATACGCATTCAGAGCGCACTGGCCGACAGGAGATTGTGCTGTGGTCAATGTGCGTGAGAACAGCAGAGTTGGAACCGGCACTCCCGCTTTGCATGTCAGAAACACTTAACACCAGTGCCAAACCTGTCGGCAGGCGGCCCGAGAGAAACGTGTGCTTTTGTAGTTCTATCCCGCCGACCAACAGAAAGCGCAATCCGCAATGTCGTCGATGCAGACATGACGGCACCCCATCCTGCGTTGTATCGTTTGCGGGTTCCAGGCACCACATCGACAGACAGCACCCGATTACCCCTAGGTGTCTGAGCGGCTTGCTGTGAGGGCAGGTGGTTTTGCAGAGTTTGCCTATATCTACGATATCTACGATTTCCATGGTGCGTGGCATTCATGCGACCAACGGGTCTGCTTGCTTCGACTCGATTCAAACTGGCTACCTCCCGTGTGCTAATCTGTTTTCGATCGCACAAATGTGCTCCTTATGCAAGCCGTATAAATTGTACACCAATTTATCAATTTTCGCTTCTTGCGCATAAGTGTTTGCATGTAGATTCTTCGTTTTTTCCTCCAAAATGTCATCAATCAGTCGGTTAAACGGACGCTGTCGATTGACAGATATCTTGGGAACAGGAAGGCACTCGACAGTAAATTTCTCCCACCGGCGAAGTCCCATTCCAGTTGTAGAGCCAGTATTTTTCATCCACCATGTGACAAGTGTGCTGTTCAGTACAGCACAAAGATATTTCAATGACACGCCTGCAATGATATAGCCCGTGTTAGTGCAATACATTTCTGACTCAGAATACGCAACCTGCCCGGTATCAGTCATATCCCTGAAAAGTAATTTTTTTTGCTTAAACATCAAATCGGTCGAATTACTCGGACTAGCCTGCAATTGATACCACTCTTGTTCACCAGCCCTCGCTTCGAGCCTGTCCCGGTAATTCAAAAGATGCCTATATACAGCCGGGTAGCACTCGATTGTCACATTTGCTCTGACATAAAGGAGATACAGGTCTGCATGTTGTGCCCAGTACCGGCCAATGTTCCGCCCCCTTAAAATTGGCACGATAATTTTGGCAGAATTTGGATCCTGATTTAGTAAATTTTGTCTAATTGCACTGTCGACAATAAAGGCGTCATTGCAGCCGGTTTTGACGCCACTCGCCATGCCAATACCCCAGTCGCGCAACGGTGTACCCGCATCATCGATCTTGTCTAAAACATCCCATTCAATTTTTGTAACAACACACCATGGTTCTGCACTTTTTGTGCGTATGAAATTCCACTGCTGATCGTCGGGAGGGAAGTGCGTGTCGAAGGAGGTATCCATGTCAATTGCCTTGCATAACCTTTCAGTTTTTCCGTTCTGAATAATCAGGATTGCACTGTCAACAACGGCATTGTCGAATATACCTTTACCTAATTCCAGCAACAAAAGCGGTGTATGCATTCTACCAAACCAACGCCGTGTTGCCTTGCCGTATTTCGCCCTCAACCAACTATTAGAAGTGATGTAACACAGCACACCGTGGCAATTCAACACCATACAACCTTTCTCATAAAAAAGCTGATATATATCCCCTCTGCGTTCGAAAGTTGTATACCCCTCGTTCTCGTAGCGCCGCCCCAGTTCTCCGTCATTTTTCTGCAATTGGATATACGGAGGATTACCGATAACGACATCAAATCCTTGATCCATACCAAACATAAATTTGCAATCAAACCAATCCGCCGAATAATTTTGATCGTCAGGATCCCAATGGGCAATCTTTTCGGTGTCTCCGGCGGGAAAATTGAGAGTCTTCAATTCGTAAGTTAGTTTATCCCTCAGTTTTTTGAACTCGGTACGGCAAACTGATTTTTGCCCAGGAGTAGCAGCATGAAATTGCCTCTCTCGGTTGGCATGAATCGCTTGTGCTAATTTAACCACGGTGCCTTGTTCACCAAGCTCCTTTTGCACGGAATTGTCTCGTCCGCGCGATTCAAGACCACGTAGCGTGTCAGCAGCAACGAAGCGGGCTTCCAAATTAGGCAAAGGTTTTATTCCATAGTTGTCGTCGGCATTCGTATTAGAGTCTTGTTCAATTACCAAAGAGATAAAAAATCGAAGTTTAGCTATCTGACACGCAATGGGTTGAATATCAACACCAAATATACTGTTCTGAATCAAATACAACTTGCGCCCAAAATCGGAATACTGGTACTGCTCAAATACATTGCTAATTTTAGTCAACTCAGTGTCACGCTGCGATTTATCCAAATTCCAGAAGGATCGCTTTGCTCGTTCTCCCGCTAGTTCTTGTTGTAATTCTTTCCAGTATCGATTGTCTACATCTAGTCTACGCAATGCAAGAGTCAATTTGTGTAGCACTCCCATCGGAAAAGCACCAGAGCCAACAGCAGGGTCTAGTATCTTCATATTGGCGATAGCATGTACAAGGGCCTTTGCCTCACTTCCCCAAGGTTTGGCATCAAGGTCAAACTCACAAGAAGAATCCAGCAACTGGCGAAGCTCGGCACACCAATGATCTTGGTTAATGCTCTCTGGCTTGTGTTTTGATGCCAGCGACTCCACCAACGCCTCTTCTACCATGTAATCCACAATCGGACGCGGAGTGTAATAAGAACCGGTTTCCTGCCGAGCAGTGTCACGGGTCTCAGGATTATAGGCAGCCAGTAGATGTTCGAAAATTTTTCCCAGCAATTCTGGATCTAGTGCAACTTCTTGCTCAGTGGGGGTATTTTCTTCAACAGTAAATTTGTACCGATTGAGTAGAGGTATAAATCCCCCACTGTCGAAAAACAGTTGGTTTGGAAATGATAACTTACTACTAACATCCTTGTTGTCGGAGAAGCAATCACCCCAACGTTCGTGGCTGTCAGTGATGGAATTCGTGTCAAGACAATCAAAAAGCCCCCCGTTGATGAACGGTGTGCGCCTGAATAATTTTAACAACTGGTTTGGGTTCTTCATCTCTGTCCTGTACCGATAATACGAAGTGCTCAAATTTGAAATACTGTTTTTTTGATAAAATTTACGATTGACTATTTCGGTATTTAATGTCGCAAAAAACAAATTCTGCAAAACAGCTCGATAATAAGAATCTCCATCATCTTGGTAATTTTTAAGCAAATCCTTAATATGATCTACAACAAACAGCTCCTCAGCTACTAGCCCCTTTGCCTTGATGAACCAGATAAACATCAAGCGACTGATAAGGCGAATGACGTGCTGTTCTTTTACGATACCTCCTTCGCCGTCATCGGGAGGAAATGTGGCCTCGCGGACCGCACGTTGAAACCACTCAAACAGATCACTATAAAACCGTTTGTTCAACTCTTCAGTATCAAGCACAGTTAACCAGGCATCAAGAAGGCCCCTGAAATTGAGTTTTCTTCTGCGGTCGTGCAGCCATTGACATCGTTTCTCTAGCGCAAGCTCTGCCAAAATATCCAAGTGTGCCCGGTGAGGTGAGTCGAGAGATATTTCTCGTATCATTGAAACATTTCCAAGGACCACATCCCTAGAATTGCGTAAATTCTGACGGCGGTGAACGAAGGCACAGGTTAATAAATTGCCAGAAGTTTTGAATAACACCACCACTGGCACCTTATGCGCTTTGTTAATTTCTCGCGCGAATGAAGCATACTTACCGCGAGAATAATGTTCCTCGCAAAGCTCCACAAAATAAAACAAAAAAGATGACGCAATGTTATCTCCGACACGATGTAGCGAATTTTCGTGAAAAAGTTTCCCTTGACTTTGATTCGCTATTTCTTCATCAGTTATTTGAAAAATAAGATGGGTGGATTTTGCGTTCTCAAGAAAACCGCGTGCAACTTTTGTATCTGAATTAACCTTGGAATTTGCATAAATTGCTTCGTGTGTATCTCCAGATTGCTCTGAGATTGTTCGACTACTAACATACCCCAGGGTGTTCAAGAATATTGTTGCCTTATCCAAGAATTCGCCTTCTTGAAATTTTTGCAGTTGTTGTTTTAAAACTTCAATCATCACAACGACATGTCTCCATTCTTATTTTGATAGCACTAAATTTGCACCTACGGTGCCACCGTACGAACTCTGCTTTGATCGGAAACAACAAGCCACGTGATCAACTCGTAACGGCTTTTATCATCAGTTGGCACATGTTGCGCCTTAGGTATAACTAAATTTCGGTCGAAATGTAATTTGTCCTTCTTTTGATCGGAAAATTTATTTTTGATGGACACGAGGGCCTGTTGTATCAAATCATCATAGTGCACCATATTCGCCCCACCGTTGGTTTGTTCGTCAAACAGATCACACAGTAGCTGACACGGCGCTCCGCGCCCGACCGACAGTTCCCTCCACAAATCTAAAATTTTCTTTGCCTGCGTAAAAGTTAATCGTACCGTTCCATCATCGAGCACATACACCAAATAGTAATTCCCCAACAAATTAATACGCCGACTATCTTGCCCCGCAGCCACCTCCATTTCCCCCACCCCCCTATGCCGCAAGCAAAACAGGGCACCAGATTGAGAAACCCGATTGCCATCCACAGGCGGCACCACAGCATATAGCCCAGGCTTCGCGATCTCTAGTTCAGATCGGCGGGATTCAAGAAAATTCAACAAATCAAGTCGGAATTCATCTAGCGAAAAATCAGACAAGGTGATGCTTTCGTTGAAATCTTCAAGATCCAGAATTTCGTCATGTAAACGCTTCACTTGTTGATCGCGAAATTGAAGTTCGCTTGCCACGAGTTTTTTAAGTTTCGAATCCTCAAGCGGATTATCTGTTTGTGTTGCCGACAGGTCTACCAAGGCCATTCGCTGTTCAACACGATGCTTGACATTAAGATATTTGTCTAGATCATGCACAGGCCAAAAATTAGTTAAGTGAACATCGGTGTTTCTTGAACCAATCCGGTCTATGCGGCCGAACCTCTGGACAATGCGCACCGGATTCCAGTGAATGTCGTAATTTACAACTAGATCACAATCCTGCAAGTTCTGACCCTCGGAAATGCAGTCGGTAGCGATCAGCACATCGATTTCCTCGCTTTGGGGAAAGCCGGCTTGTTGCGCTCGCAGTTTCGAAACCGGGCTAAAATTGGTTAGGATACTATCGTAATCCACTTTGCCAAGCGTAGTTTTGTTGCCCCCGTCTCCGCATACTTGTGCTACATGCTTGCCCCGCTTTTGTATCCGGTCGCACAAATGTTCGTAGAGATATCGAGCCGTATCTGCATATGCAGTAAAAATTAAAACCTTATAATTTTTATACTCGTCTTGGACCAGAGTTGGTTTATCAAACTTAGAGCGGATTTCGTTCCAAAGCACGCCTAGCTTCGCATCACGGTCAACGGTCACTGCTTTCATCTGTTCATGGAGTTCATCGAGCTGATCACGATCGTACAACATATCCTTACGCCACTGTTCGATATCGATATGCCCCAAATGGAACTTTCTTTTGCCTCCAACAATAAATTCACTATCCTCAAGTTCTGGGTCGTCAAGATCCTCAAGCATAAGATTTGCATAGTCTATCCCGGGATCGTTGATCTGATGCTGTTCGAATTCCACAAGTTCTTCCACTCGACTGTCAATCTTCTGAATTGTTCTGCTCAGTGTCAATCGAAATGAATCCACCGAACTTTCCAACCGCTTAAGAAAATTGATCTTCATCATGCCAATGAGAGTTCTCTCGCGTCCTTCTTGCGTAAGCCCTTTAAAGATTTCATTTTCGTATTGGCGCCGTATTTTCTCGGCTAAATCATCCCGGAGATACCCCGATGGATAATACAACGCAAGTTTTAGTTGATCAATTTTTTTGTTCAAATTCTCAAAAGAGACATAATTGTCCTGGTAGCTAATCGGTGGATGGAGCGACGATGGTTTGGTGCGATTTGGGAAGCCGCCATACTGCTCCATTTCTTCCTGGTAGTACCGCTTGATATGACTGCGTGATCGAGCAATGCTCAACCCATCTAGTAGCCTGAAAAAGTCGCCGCCGATTTCTTTCAACAAACTATCTTTGTTTCGTTGCGCCTTCGGGTTGTTCGTCCATTCTATAAATTTTCTCTGTGCATTTCGGGTGGTGTAATGTATCGATTCTATATCAAGTATCTTACTAAATTTATAATCAGCATTATTATCCCTAGTTACATCACCACCCGCAATGAACGAAAGTTGATTCCGCAAATCGGAAAGATCTGTGTTTACCGGTGTAGCGGAAACTAGGAGAACTTTTGTATTGGCACCGCTTCCAATAATATCCTCGAGAAGTTTTTCGTAACGGGTTCTTTTGCGTTCTTCCCCCGCGACTTGCGTTGCCCTGTTGTTGTTGCGGAAATTATGTGATTCGTCAATCACCAAAAGATCATAGTTTCCCCAATTCAGGGTTGCAAGGTCGATACCGCGACCAGCTTCACCGCTCTGTCGGGAGAGATCCGTGTGAAATAGCAGGTCGTATCGAAATTTATCTTCGACAAAAGGATTCATAGTGCTGTTGGTCCGGTATACCATCCAGTTCTGGCTCAACTTCTTGGGGCACAGAACAAGAACTCTTTCGTTTTTGAGCTCGAAATATTTGATAACAGCCAGTGCCGTATATGTTTTTCCTAATCCAACGCTATCAGCAAGAATGCATCCATTCAAATTCTTAATCTTGTTAATGGCCGCTTTCGCAGCATCTTTCTGGAACTTGTATAGTTTTTGCCAAACATATGTATCGGGTAGTTTTACATCGAGTAAATTATTTTCAGTATCATCCTTTTGATCAAGAAAATCCCTAAATATATTGAACAGCGTCAGGTAGTAAATAAAATCAGGTGCCTGGTTTGCATAAATTCGACCCAACTCCTCCAAAACCTTGCCTTTAACATCTTCGGTGCGCGTACCGTCTTCCCACCACTCATTGAACCAGGCAAGCAAATCTGCGCGATCCCGATCACTGTCAATGATTAAATTAAGCTCAACATTGCCTCCACTGCTGCCGAGACCCAAACCCGATACCGTGAAGTTGGAGCTACCAAGCAGTGCCTGTGCCAACCCACCATTGTTCAAGTGATACATCTTGCCATGCAGAAATCCCGAGCGGACCACAGAACGAACACAAATCTCCTTCCTGTCGATCCACTCGGCGCACTCCCGTGCGATGCTTCGTTGCTTAAGCTGATTGCTGAGCGTCAGCCCCTGCTCGGTAATTTCGAATTCCCTTGATGCATTTTTGTCCCCACCCACGTTGCCTACAAAACCGGGTTCCCCGAATAGAAAGCGCAGTCCTTTGATTTCATCGAGTTTGTCTTTCAATTTCTTGTAGGCGTGGATGGTGAAATATGCAGATACAATCGAAAGATCCGTCTCCGAAGTCAGCCCCGCTTCTATAAACTTCCCGGTGCTACCCCTTGAGTGATTGTCCCGAATACCGGAGGCATGTGTTGGTTTTTGCTGCATGAGAGACCTCTGAAATTTAGCCCCGACATTCGGGCGGCATGCTATCTGCCGATATCCGCACTGGCGCGGTGCTGCAATCTAGCGATGTGCACAATCGCACGACTGCAGTGCACAGGCACGGTCAGAGCGGAAAAACCGGGCGGGTTGTAACGTTCGTTCGCATAGCCTCCCCCTGGTCGCCCGATGGCACCGCATATTTCGGGCTGGATACAAAGACCCGGCCGACCTCCGCTGCCCGAGACCCCCACCCACGATCGTCGGCTTCGAATGAAGATATCCCCGACAAGGATATACGGCTTGGGCTGCTGCTATTTAGCCATGCCCCACGGCTGTGACAAGAGCACACCTACCGAAGCCACCAAGAAATGTAGCCGAGGGTATCATTGGCATTCTTTGCGAACAACCATGCGATAGGATGGTACCCCGTTTCCCCCGCTCAACACGAACGCACTCTTTCGGATCCCACATGGCACGCCACCTCATCACTTCGACCCTGCCCTATATCAATGGCATCAAGCATCTCGGCAACCTTGTCGGCTTGATGCTCCCCTCGGATGCCAATGCTACTATCTGCAGCTGCGCGGACACGAGGTACTGTATAGTATATCGGTGCCACCGACGAGCCCGGCACACCGGCGAAACTCGCCGTCGCCCCGGCGGGCCTGCCGATTGCCGAATACTGCACATCGATGCACCAGTGCTAGAAGGCACTCGGGGAGAGATTTCATCTCGGCTTCGACTGGTTCGGTGCTCCTCCCGACCCCAGAACCACCGGCTCCCCCAGCATTTTTCCGACCACCTCGCCGACAGGGGGCTGATCTGAAAGGTTATGACGGCCCCGCTCTACTCCCCCACCGATGACACTTCCTTCCGGACCGGTTTGTCCAGAGAACTTACCCCAATTGCGAATACGACCGCGCCCGCGGCAACCAGTGCCAAAACTGCACCAAGCAGCTGGACCCCACCGATCTGATCGCGCCGCACTCGCGATTTCCGGGGCCACCGATCTCGAATCCTGCGAGACCCGGCATCTGTTCCTGATGCAGTTGCAGATGCGCGACGAGCTCCTCGCCTGGATCGACAGCAAGACGGGCTGGCCGAAACTCACCCGTTCCATCGCCCGCAAATAGCTCGATGACGGCAACGGACTGCAGGACCGCGGCATCACCCGCGACCTCGACTGGGGGGTGCCGGTGCGGCGCGGGGACGAGAACTGGCCCGGCAGGGCAGGTCTTCTATGTCTGGTTCGACGCGCCCCTCGCCTATATCGGCTCAGCCGTGGAATGGGCGGAAGTCACAGGCTCCGACTGGCAGTGCTGGTGACGGGGGGATAAGGGAGCGAAAGACGTCCGCTATGTGCAGTTCATGGCCAAGGACAACATCCCCTTCTACACCCTGTCCTTCCCGGCCACGATCATGGGCTGGGGTGAACCCTGGAAGCAGGTCGGCTACCGCAAAGGCTTCAACTGGCTGAGTTTCGACAGGAGAAAATGCTCGACCTCACAGGGGCGGGGCGTGTTCATGGATCCGGCCCTGGAGATCCTGTCGGCTGATTGCTGGCACTGGTGGCTGCTCTCGCATGCACCCGAACCCGGAGATTCCGACTTCACCCGGGCATCGCTGTGCGACGGCATCAACAAGGATATCGCCGATGTGCTCGAGAATTTTATCAACCGCGCCGCGAGTTTTGCGGCCAGCCGCTATTATGGCCGGCTCTCGGAGAGACAAAAGCAGCCCGCTAGAGGCAGAGCGCACAACCGCGGGCGAGACCCGCCTACGCACCTATGAGGCCGCGATGGAGGCGATCAAGTTCCGGCGAGCCACCGCTGAGCTGCGGGCGCTCTGGTCGGCCGGAAACGAATATCTCCACCGAACACAGATCAAGACAGACCCCGGCCGGGCCGCAGCAGCCCTACGCATGGCCTTCAATCTTGTCCGCCTGCAGGCCATTGCCGATGGTCCTTCACCCGTATGAAGGGAGTGCCCGGTGGGTCGGGACTTCTACGCCGGCACCGGCCGGGTGGTTGCAAAAGAATTCCTTGCGCATATCCGGTCCGGGGGAAACAACCCGTGGAAGCTACCGCAGCGGCTCCTACCACTGCATCCGGAGGTGCAGATCGATGCCGTGTTCGGGGCTGTCCCCCTCCTCCTTACGATTGCCAGCAAGGTTAATGCTCAAAGCCGAATCGATCTCAACCCGACTCCCCAGGCGGTAGACCCGGGATCCTCCCTCCGACAGTTCGAGGCCGCTATAGGGAGTGACCAGATCGCGTCCGGACAGTGCCGGCAGACCCCAGCCAGCATTGAGGACCAGCCGGGCTCCCGGGTCGGTGTCATCCTCGGATTCCAGATCCGCGACTTCCTGCTCCCAAAGCTGCCCGGCATCGCTTTCCGTTCTGCCATAGGAAGGCTGTGCCCGGAGCGTCAGCCCGCGCCCTTTCGCATGGGGGGGTGCGTAGTTGATCCGGCCAGTCACACCCATCGATCTCTGCAGATACCCTGAATGTAACAGCAGCACATTGGCGGCACCTGTCGCAGTCACTCCGATGGTCGGATCCGACCAGTCCAGCGCGCCGTCGATCTCGAATCCAGAACCGATATCGCCGTCGCCTCTTTCGAGGCGAAAACTGCCTTCCGCAGACCGCGTCAGATACGACCCTGAGTCGTATATATGCGTAGATCCGATCTCCAAAGCCGCCCGCATGCGGTGAACCCTCGACTGCACGGCAGGTGTGCCAATGACGGCATCCGAGCTGGTCTGCGCCGTCGATATCTCCCCCTTGATGTCAAGATCGAACCCCGGTCTTGCGGTGATATTATTGCTTGCACCTACAGCTAGCATCTTTGTCTTGAGATCTGTCTCGAGGTTCATACCATCCACCTCAAAATCGCCCCTGCCATAGCCGACCGTCGCCCACACATTCCTCTTACCGTCCCCCGAATGCCCGCCGACATAGAGATTCAGGCCCATAAGGTCGGTATCCGTGTCGAGCATCGTGTCGTCATCAAACACAAAATTGCTTTTGCTCCAGGAACCGGCCACCCCGACCAGAGCATTCCTGGAAATTTCCGTGTCCATACCCGCATGCAGAGTGAACTGCCTGCCATCCCAGGGGCCCAGCTCGTCAGATTTGCTCGCCACACGGTCGTAGTCGCCCGAGGCCCAGATCCCAAACGGACTGGGCGACGCGGCCTGCCCGCCACCAGATCCCGCTGCACCCGTGCCGCCAAGTTCGAAGGCGAGGGGCGACTCCTCCAACAGAGACAACAGGTCACCATCGTTCAGATTCTGCTGGTTGGCCGCGAGCCTGTGAGCGAGAGACAAATGACCGGCAGAACTGGACAAACCGCCCGAAGCCACTGCCTCGATCCGCCCGGACACCGCATCAATCACACTTGCCGCGTATATCCGCCCCAGCTCCGGCAGGAGCGTTTCCGCCACCGGCGGTCGGCTGGCGGGGTCGACGATCGTCAGGACAGCGTTAGGAACAGCAAGAAGATCTAATGTGCCAGCGACCAGTAGGGTCTCGTCGGATTCGATATCTTCATCGTCCATCACCGTCAGCGTGAAACTGGCCGTGCCGGTGAGCATGTTCGCGGGGATGGTGAGGGTCAAACTGGCGGGATCTGCGGTGAAGTCCGCGGGTGTCTCTGCCGTGCCGGGGCCCACCGTGATCATCATCGACCTAGCAGTGCTTGCTGCCGTTCCCCCCAACAACTCCGCAGTGACCGTGACGATCGCGGGGGCATCGCCCTCGGTCACACTGGTTGTAGACAGACTCAGCCTAACCGTATCAGGGTCGTCGTCCTCGATCGTCAGGGCAGCGTTACGAACAGCAAGAAGATCTAATGTGCCAGCGACCAGTAGGGTCTCGTCGAGCTCGACCACTGTATCGTCCATCACCGTCAGCGTGAAACTGGCCGTGCCGCTGGGCATGTTCGCGGGGATGGTGAGGGTGAAATCAGAGACCGCGTCGAAGTCCGCAGCTTGCGCAGAATTCGCCCCCGGCGTCGTGTCGAGGCCCACCATGATCGTCATCTCCCTTTCGGAGGTGTCCATTACAGACAACATCGCGGTGACCGTGACGATCACGGGGTCATCGCCTTCGGTCACAGGGTCGGGAGACAGACTCAGAGTGACCGTATCAGGGTCGTCGTCGACGATCGTGATCGTCCAGGGATCGGGCGAAAAAGTAAACGTCTCACCACCGGGTAAGCTGCCAACAACTTGTAGGGTCTCGTCGGGTTCGGGGATGTCATCGCCAGCCACCCTCAGTGTGAAAGTGGTCGCGCTGCTGGTGGTCATTCCTTCGGGGATAGTGAGGGTGAAACTGGCGGGAGTTGCGGTGAAGTCCTCCCCATCTCCTACCGCAGGATTCGTTCCCGTGCTGCCCACCGTGATCTGTACCGACACATTGTTTTCGCCTGGATTTTCGGCAGACTCGTCAAGTGCCTGGCTACCTGCCGGAAACGCCGCAGTGATCGCGAAGACCACGTCGCCGATGCTTTCATTCACCGAGAAGGAGTCGGTGCCTGGGGCGTCCACACCTACAGTTGTAGTAGACAGACTCAACTCGATCGTGGTCGGGACCTGTGCCAGGGACTCTCCCGCTGCCGGCAGCAGCAACAGGGCCAATACCAGCGCGCCTCCGGCACGATATCCCCGCCGGAGCCATAATTTCTGGTGGTCCGCTCGGCCCGCAGGGCTGCGCCCGTTCCCGACTTCTCCCGGGCAACCCGACAGAGGGGTTTTTCGGGCCCGCGGAGGATTCAGATCGTTGGCAAGAAAAGCCCTAGCGAAACACAAAATTCCTGACATCGCAGCCTCCAGATTCCAGCAGGAAAAATCTTCCAATCTCCAAAAATACCCTCCGATGGCCCGCAAATCAAGGAGATTTCCGCTATCGCATGCATGCAATCAGGAGATTTTGCATTCCTGGCGGGCCCTGTCGGCGTTGGTTTTCCTGCGGGGGCCGGTGGCGGCCAGGTTGCGACGGAGGCTCTCTCGAGGGTGTCCGGGTCCACACCCGATGGGCGTCCTTCCGCCAGGGGAGGCATGGGACCGGACGTGGTTGCGGGGTCCCACGAAACATCGGCCATCCTGCCTGTGGCAGTCGAGGGGATTGCGGGAGAGAAGGTTTCGTAGAGCTCCTTGCGCCCGGTGTGCAGGCACCGTTCGACGCGGCCATTCTGTCCGGGACTGCGTGGCTGGATGCGCTACATGGCCATGCCTCTCTCCGGAAGCAGCTCCCCGAAGACCCCGCGGAACTCGGAGCCGCTGTCGGTCTGGCCCCCCCGGATGACGACCGGGAAGGTCTCACGGACACGCTCGAAGGCCACCCGCATGTCGCGCACCGGCGGCGTGGTGACGAGTTCCGCTGCGGTCGGCTTCGAGACCACACCGCAGACCGCCCGCGGATAGATCCGGCGGCCGGGGTGATCGAACGGATGCAGGCTGCCGGTCTGGACCTCATCTCCGGGCAGGCGGGTGCGACAGCCCTTCTGCCAGTGCTCCACCTAGGGACGCACAGCGGGCCGGGTTGCGGGCCTAGGCGGCAACCGCCTGTGTTTCTTGAGATATCGCCCGATCCGCCCGACCGTAGCTTCGGGGTCTGGAAGCCCCTGCCCCGCAAAAGGATCCCCCGCTTGCCGGGTCCCCAAACAGGTTGCATGGGTGCCGAATGGAGGTCGAAGATCGTCGGCTTCAGCTCATGGGACCCTGCCGGGCGGCGCATCCGCCCGTGCCGTCGGGAGTTCGGCCGCAGCCGCCCCTCCCGAAAGAGCTTCGGCCCTCGGCACAGGATCCGCAGGGAGACGCCGACCATCTTCTCGGCCGCATCCGCCGGCACACCGTGCCGGCCGGGATCTCCCCCGCTGGTTCGGCACACACAGACAGGCCCCCTCCCCGTGGATGAGCTTCCGCTTCTCCGGGAACACCTCCCAGGCACCCCGCCCCGCCGTATTTCCAGGCAAGCCGAAGCACCCGCCGGTGATGGCCGGTGCCAGCCGTGACGCGGCCCGCCGCAAGCCACCGCCACATGTCCAGTACCCCAGGCTTGCAATGTATCTGGGGCAATGCTCCGAAACCGATGACGTCCGTCATGCCCTCCAGCCGCCCCAGGGGCCTCGCCATGCTTCAGGAAAGATCGCACCCCAGCGTTATCCTGTCGGCAGAACCCATCTGACAGCCCGCCGGGCCGTGCGGTAAGATGATCTCCCGTTTTCTCCGCCCCGCACGCGAAGGCACCCTTTCGGAACCCGCATGGCACGTCACCTGATCACTTCGGCCCTGCCCTACATCAACGGCATCAAGCATCTCGGCAATCTGGTCGGCTCGATGCTGCCCTCGGATGCCTATGCCCGCTATCTGCGGCTTCGCGGACACGAGGTCCTGCATATCTGCGCCACCGACGAGCACGGCACGCCGGCGGAACTCGCCGCCGCCGAGGCGGATCTGCCGGTCGCCGAATACTGCGCCTCGATGTACCTGCGCCAGAAGGAGCTCGGCGACCGGTTCCATATCGGTTTCGACTGGTTTGGTCGCTCCTCCCGACCCCAGAACCACCGGCTCACCCAGCATTTTGCCAGCCGCCTCGCCGACAGGGGGCTGATCCGCGAGGTTATGACGGCCCAGCTCTACTCCCCCACCGACGGCCGCTTCCTGCCGGACCGGTTTGTCCAGGGAACCTGCCCCAATTGCAAATACGACCGCGCCCGCGGCGACCAGTGCGAAAACTGCACCAAGCAGCTGGACCCCACCGATCTGATCGCACCGCGCTCGGCGATTTCCGGGGCCACCGATCTCGAATCCCGCGAGACCCGGCATCTGTTCCTGATGCAGTCGCAGATGCGCGACGAGCTCCGCACCTGGATCGACAGCAAGACGGACTGGCCGAAACTCGCCAGTTCCATCGCCCGCAAATGGCTTGATGACGGTGACGGGCTGCAGGACCGCGGCATCACCCGCGATCTCGACTGGGGGGTGCCGGTGCGGCGCGGGGATGAAGACTGGCCCGGCATGGAGGGGAAGGTCTTCTATGTCTGGTTCGACGCGCCCATCGCCTATATCGGCGCGACCGTGGAATGGGCGGAGGCCACAGGCTCCGACTGGCAGCGCTGGTGGCGGGAGGACCAGGGTGCGGAAGATGTCCGCTATGTGCAGTTCATGGCCAAGGACAACATCCCCTTCCATGCCCTGTCCTTCCCGGCCACGATCATGGGCTCGGGCGAGCCCTGGAAGCAGGTCGACTACATCAAGGGCTTCAACTGGCTGACCTTCGACGGGGGCAAATTCTCCACCTCACAGAACCGGGGTGTGTTCATGGACCAGGCGCTGGCACTCCTGCCGGCCGATTGCTGGCGCTGGTGGCTGCTCTCGCACGCGCCCGAATCCGGGGATTCCGACTTCACCTGGGAGTCGCTGCGCGACGGGGTCAACAAGGATCTCGCCGATGTGCTCGGGAATTTCGTCAACCGCACGACAAGCTTTACGGCTAGCCGCTATGACGGCCGGCTCCCGGAGGGAGGCGAGAACGGCCCGCTGGAGGCAGAACTCGTGGCCGAAACCGAGACCCGCCTGCGGGCCTATGAGTCCGCGATGGAGGCCATCGAATTCCGCCGTGCCACCGCCGAACTGCGGGCGCTCTGGGCCGCCGGCAACGAATATCTCCACCGGGCCGAACCTTGGGCGCAGATCAAGACCGATCCCGGCCGCGCGGCCACAGCCCTGCGCATGGCCCTCAATCTCGTCCGCCTGCAGGCCATCGCCAGCACCCCCTTCCTGCCCGAAACCTCCGCCCGCATCCTCGCCGCACTGCGCCTCCCGGCCGCAACCACCGGAGACTGGCCGGAGGATGTTGCCGGTGCGCTCGAAACCCTTCCCCCGGGCCATGCCATCGAGCCGCCCGCACCGCTATTCACCAAGATCACCGACGATGATGTAGAGGACTGGCGGGCACGATTCGGCGGGGTGGTCGGTTTAAAGGTTGCAACCTCGACATGACGCAACCCACGGCAACGCCAAGGATCTGATGGTAGTTGACACCACTGGTGGAAGGCGATAGTGTTGCGGGCGGTGCCGTCGGGTACATGCGGAAGAAGTAGAACCGCCAAGCAAATTAAATACGCTAATCGAATGAGGCGCTATTTGCATAATGGCAAGCAACCAAATGATGAAAATTCTTATGAAAATGATAGAACCAACGCATCGTCTGTGGCTGGGAGCCTTCCGATGATTCAGTCACGCCCAATCAAATCAACGCCCGATAAGAAATCCAGCATGTCACTTCCACCGGATTGGGGTGATGATGCCCTTTCTAAGTATATGCAAAAAGCGATCAGCAATGTACCTGCTACATTCATCCACAACAAGTCCAAATATGAACGCCTTGCTGACATTGACTGTAAATTTTCGACCATTTACAAGGGCTTCCGAGTCGATGAGTGGCCAACACTATTAATTGTCAGAGCGCATGTTGGATACAGGGTTGCCTGCCAACTGACAATGAGCGGGCACATCACAGAATCTGCTCCAGTTCTGCGATCGTGCCTTGAGTATTCCCTATATGCCCTGCACATCAACAAAAACACAGCCAAGGCGAAGGCATGGCAAAAAGCGATGGAGTCAGAGAACAAGCAGGATGGTGACAATTCTCCTCCAAAATCCATATCACGCAAGTTCAGCATGGGGAAGCTAAAACGCACGCTTAAGAAAGCGGATCCGGAATTGCTCCCGTACGTTGCCGACCTAAATCAACGAACTATAGATTTTGGCGGACATCCAAATCGAATGGCGATGGTTCCGAACCTAGCACACGCTGAAAACGATGGGAAATCCACAGTTACAACAACACTCATGCACGACAATCCCCTCGCTATAGAAGGCGGTATGGCATTTGCCGCAGAAGCAGGATTTGCATGCCTGCTCATATTCAAAAACATTTTTCCCGAACGTTTCACGGGTTGCGGAGTGGATGTCACCATCGAGGATCTCAAACAAGAGAGGTCAAGCCAGAAAGACCTGTATCCAAAACAAAGATTTTTGGCGACGTTGCCAAAAAACCTATGGATGCAAATCGCATCGAGATTAACATTATTCAAATGAAACCGTGTAAAATGATCTTGATCATGTTAACAATCTCGACTGCAAGATTTGCGCTATGTTCCCAATCTTTTTGTAGCAACCCAGCATTTCCTAAGACAAAAGCTAGGCAACTCTGCAGGGGTTGCGTATAGAATTGCCATTTCAATCTCGTTGGATATGATTTGCTGAGGTTGCACATTCAGCCATCTTGGAGAACTTGGTTTCATGCCTTTCAATTTCCCGGATCAGAGTCAAATGGACAGCCTACAAGCAGGTCACATCTAGGTCTGCCACGATGGTTGCCGAGTTCAAATCCGCCAACTGGCCGGAGCCCAGCCACCCCGACCGCGTCGAAACCCAGCTCGCCAGCTGGACCGAGGCGGTCGGCCGGATCGAGGCAGCCGAGGACCGCGCCTTCGTGGAAGGGCTGGCCGACGATCCGTCCGGCCGGGCCATGCTGGACTGCGTGTTCGGCTCCAGCCCGTTTCTCGGCAGCTGCCTTCTCGCCGAACCCGCCTATCTGCACCGGCTCTGGCAGGACGGGGCCGGAGCCTGCGTCGACGCCGCCCTCGCCGGGCTGGCCGCGCTGCCCCCGGATCTGCCCCAGGCGGCGGCCGGGGTGGAGCTCCGCATCGCCCGGCGCCGGGTCGCACTGGCCGCCGCCCTCGCCGATATCGCCGGACTGTGGGAAGCCGAAGAGGTGACCGGCAGTCTCTCCCGGCTCGCCGACCGCGCCTGCTCGACCACCCTGCGCGTGCTGCTCTCCCGCCTCCACGCCCGCAACTTCCTGGACCTGCCCGACCCCGAAGACCCGGAGCGTGATTCCGGCCTGATCACCCTCGGACTCGGCAAGCTGGGCGGCAACGAGCTCAACTACTCCTCGGATATCGATCTGATCCTGCTCTATGACCCGGACAGGCTGCCGGCCCGCGATCCCTCCGAGACCCTGCGCCACCTCCTGCGGCTGGCGCGGAATTTCATCGCCCTGCTCGCCGAGCGCACCCGCGAGGGCTATGTCTTCCGCGTCGATTTGCGGCTGCGTCCCGATCCGGCCGCCACGCCGCTGGTGATGTCGACCGAGGCCGCAGAAAACTACTACGAGGCGCGCGGACAGACCTGGGAGCGGTCCGCGCTGATCAAGGCCCGGCCGATCGCCGGGGATATTTCGGCCGGACATGCCTTCCTCACCCGGATCGAGCCCTTTGTCTGGCGCCGGCATCTCGATTTCGCCACCGTGCAGGAACTGCACGACATGAAGAAGCAGATCGACGCCCATCATGGCTCCGGTGCCATCCGCACCCTCGGCCACAATCTGAAACTCGGCCGGGGCGGGATCCGCGAGATTGAATTCTTTGCCCAGGCCCACCAGCTGGTATGGGGCGGCAAGGATTGCCGCCTGCGCACCATCCCGACCTGCACCTCACTCCGCAACCTGACCGCCGCCGGACGGATTCCGGAGGCCGCAACCGAAAGCTTCATCCGCGCCTACCGGTTCCTGCGCCGCGCCGAGCACCGAGTGCAGATGGTCGCCGACGAGCAGACCCACTCGCTGCCGGCGGATCCCGATGAATATGCCGCCCTCACCCGCTTTCTCGGTTACCCCGATCCCGACCGCTTCACCGAGGAACTCACCGCGGTGCTGCGCGGGGTCGAGCGGCACTACGCGGATTTCTTCGAGCTTCCCGTCGAAGTCAGCAGCAGCCGCGATGCCCGCCCCACCATCGATGCCGCCCAGCTCGGCCGGATGGGTTTTGCCAATCCCGAAGCCGGAGTCAGCATTCTCGGGAAGTGGCGGAGCGGCCGCTATCGCGTTGCACAAGGCCCACGCTCGCACGAACTGCTCGATGCCCTGACCCCGGCCCTGCTGACCGCCATGCTCGGCTCCGCCGATCCCGATCTTGCCTTCACCCGCTTCGACCGGTTTCTTGCCGGCCTGCCCACCGGCCTGCAGGTGTTCTCACTCTTCCAGGCCAACCTCCATGTCATGGAGACCCTGGTCGATATCCTGGTCTCGGCCCCGGCCGTCGGCGAGCAGCTGATGCGCCGGCCCGAGCTCTTCGAGACCCTGCTCGAGTGGGACGCGGCCGAAATCGCCCCCGGCCGCGCGCAACTGGAAGAAGAGCTCCGCCGGCAGCTGGGACCGGCGCGGGATCTGGAGGATGCGGTCGGCCGGACCGGCAGCTGGGTCCATGCGGCCCGGCTCCGGGTCGCCATCCACATGCTGTTCCGCCGCCTGGGTCCGGTCAATGCCGCACCGGTGCTGAGTGATGTCGCCGACTGCGCACTGGGCGCACTCCTCAACCAGGTCCAGGATGCCTTCGCACGGAATCATGGCCGCATCCCCGGCGCGGAAACCGCGATCCTCGGAATGGGCCGTCTCGGCGGCCGGGAGATGTCCGTGACCTCCGATCTCGATCTGGTGCTGGTCTATGACGCGCCCGAGAATGCGGAGTCGGATGGCAGTCGGCCGCTCGCCGCCCCCTCCTACTACAACCGGCTGCTTCGCCGGCTGCTGGGTGTACTCGATACGGGCTACTCGGATGTCGGCAGGATCTACGAGATCGACATGCGGCTCCGCCCCAGCGGCAATGCCGGTCCGCTCGCCACCAGCCTCACCTCCTTCGATGCCTATCACGCGGAGAACGCCTGGACCTGGGAGGCGATGGCACTGACCCGGGCCCGGGTGGCGCATGGCCCGGAGCGGATCACCGACCATCTCGCCCGGACCATCGCCGCCGCCCTCGCCTCCCCGCGGGATCCCGAGACCCTGCGTCAGGATGTGCTCAAGATGCGGGAGCGGATGGACCGGGAGTTCCATACCGAGGACCCGTGGTCCGTGAAGCACTATCGCGGTGGCCTCGTTGATATCGAGTTCATCGCCCAGTATCTGCTGCTGCGCACCGCGCCCGAACAGCCGGAGGTGCTGGCGACCAACACCGGGCAGGCTCTCGCCAACCTGGCCCGGTTCGGTGCCCTCGAACAGCCGGACGCAGAGATCCTCACCGACGCCTGGACGCTCTGGACCCGGGTCCAGGCCCTCCAGCGGCTGATCCACAACGATGTCGGCGCGGACGACATCCCGACCGGCCTCCGGCCGCTCTTCGCCGAGGCCGCAGATCTGGGGGATTTTGGCGAGCTGGCCGGGCGGATGGCCGCAACGGCAGATGCGGTGCGCGCGGCCTATGCGCGGATACTCGGCACCCCTGCAGAATCTGACCCGGATCCGCAATAACAGGCCCCGACTGAAACCCCGAGGGCGCAGGATATGGCATCCTCACGCTCACGGGCTGTCACGATAAAGCGGTTCGGGATCGCTTCGATGATCTCGACCGCATGCCCAGACGCAGTGATGTGGATCACAGCGCGGGTATCCGCGATGAGAGTTTTTGTCGAATCAGCCCATAATTCTGAGAGCGGCATCGGCTTCGCTTCTTTCTATCTCCAGATCGTCGAGGAGCTTGCGAAGTGTTATACGATCCAACTTGAGTAGTTCTGAGATTTGCCCTTCAGTCAACAATTCCCGCCGATGCACCTCGGCCGCCAACATACTGAGCCGCAACGTCGTCGGGCGATCGGCGTCCTCTTGCTGAATATCCGGAAGAACCAAATCACCCAGCACCTGCCTGATGTGCTGATCCGTAATTCCACCATTGTCTTGAAACCAGTCCCAGCTTCCTGTTCTGGCAAGATCAAGTTCTTCCAGCCGGCGCACCATCGCTTCGCGTGAAACACCGAAGAAATACGCAAGCATGATGATACTCCGACGCGTAAGTTGATTTGATCCTGCTGTCACTTCCTGGAATTTCTGCATCACCGTGCGCGGAGGCGTAATAAACGCCCTGCCAAACGCCTTTGCATAGCGTTCTTGCCGACTGCTCATGACCTGATTCCTGTACAGGACTGTTGGTTTGTTTCGGGCTGATACTAGGTGCCCGCATTCATGCGCGGCCGATTGTGCCCTGCGCTCCCGAGTATGGTCGGCATTCAACAGGATGCATGGGCCAAGTTTTTCGTCATATGCAAAAAGCCCGGATATGCGGCTATCAACACGCCGGACGTAAACGCGCACATCCATCTCCATTTCGAGCAAAGTCACGATATCCTGGATCGGTGCACTCCCGAGCCCGAGGTGCTGCCGCAGTTCAAGGGCATCGTGTTCGGCCTGCGATTTTATATCACCGGGCAATATCAGACGTTCAGGTGGATAGTTCTTCGTGCGCTTTATCCCAAGCAAATTCTCAAACTCCACTTCTGCTTTGGCGAGGCATGACATGATCTCAGCAGCTTTCTCTGCCGCTTCATCGGCGGCACCCGGGAGCTTTCGAAACCGGGACACAAGATCGACATGAATCGCTTCCTGACGAAGCAGGGCGTTGACGGAAAGCCCATAGAGTTCTGCAAGACGCCGCAGTTCATCGATGCGGGCACGTCGCTGCCCCTTTTCGATTGCGACCAGAGTGGTGCGCGCGATATCCATCGCGTCAGCTACTTCCTGTTGCGTGAATTTCGCATTGTCGCGCGCACACCTCAGACGACCGCCCACATCGACCGGGAAGATTGATTCGAGTGCTCTCATGACCGCACCTCGTGCACACATCTTGCTATGAAGGAATTCGCCCCGAGAAACGCCATGAAATTATCCCACTCATATTTACGCTAGGTTAGAAGGCGCATCATTTAGTTCATTTTTAATTCGCTTTTCAAAAATTCAAGCATCAAGATAGTATTCGATGTCCTTGAATCTTTCACCCATCCAAATCAATTCTATTCCGATACAACCGAAAATCATTGACAGCGGAACAAGAGCAAAAAGCAGTAATATTAATACTTTTACTTCTGCACTATGATTTATCCTTTCCTTCAACGCCTTATTACTTCTCGCCCTGCTTCGCAAGCGCGAAACCAACACCGATCCGGATCAATTTCGTCACGAGATGGAGGTTCATAAAGTGTATTAAAGGTTTCAACCTCACATTCTTTTCTTTTCATCGCACGAGTAAGAGCTATTTGTTCGCCCTTCCAAATAGCGTATTGCCCTTCTTCATCTTCTCCAACAAGACTGCCCACAGGAATTAGAAAGAGAAAGACCCCCAATACATCGCCATTGGCCGTGAGTCTTTGCCTTTCCCCGAAAAGGTCGGTGTGATATTGAACTTCAAGCAATTCGTCAGTCATTTCCGAGCATGTCATATCTTCATACTCGGAACTAGCAACAGAAATTGGAGTAATTGAATCCGGATAACTCGCGCAACCCAATACTCCAAACATCATTAGGGCTACGCACATACCCCATACTATCCTCACCATTGCAACCTCCCATGCTTCTGTATTCCTTATCACCACTATAAGAGAAATACCTGAACAATGTCAAAATCTCTATCAAGGCCACCATTTTGGGGGCGGCCGGATTCACATACCGATACCCTTCAAGCAACCGGCCGCCGCAACCCTCGCCGATGCCTGGACGCTCTGAACCCGTATCCAGGCCCTCCAGCGGCTCATCCGCGACGATGCCGGCCGGACGACATCCCGACCGGCCTCCGGCCGCTCTTCGCCAAGGCCACTGATCTGGGGATTTCGGCGAACTGGCCGGATAGGCAACCCGGTGTATTGCACGACCCTCCGCATTGGGGCACAAACACATCGCCCTTTCCGATCCAGCCGCCGGAGACAACTGCCATGGCGAGAAAATCCACCCCCCCGAAAACCAATTCCTCGCTCCGGCAGAAAGCCGCCCGGCTCGGCATCCGCTATTTCCTGATCTCCTTCACCGACCTGTTCGGCGTGATGCGGGCCAAGCTCGTGCCGGCCTCGGCGATCGAGGGGATGCAGAAGGACGGGGCCGGATTCGCCGGATTCGCGTCCTGGCTCGACATGACCCCGGCCCATCCCGACATGTTCGCCATCCCGGATCCGGACAGCCTGATCCAGCTGCCCTGGAAGCCGGAGGTCGGGTGGCTGGCCGGTGACCTCCACATGGCCGGCGGGGAGGTCGAGCAGGCCCCCCGCAACACGCTCCGGCGCGGAATCGCCGCCGCCCGGAAGGCCGGCTTCCGCCTCCGCCACGGCGTCGAATGCGAGTATTCCCTGATCACCGAGGACGGCACCGCCCTGGCCGATCCCCGCGACCTGCAGGCAAAACCCTGCTACGACCAGGCTGCGCTGATGCGGCGCTACGAGGTGATCTCCGAGATCTGCGACGCGATGCAGACACTGGGCTGGGCCCCGTACCAGAACGACCATGAGGACGCCAACGGCCAGTTCGAGATGAACTGGGACTATGCCGATGCGCTGGTCACCGCCGACCGCCATGCCTTCTTCAAATACATGGTCAAGGCGCTGGCGGAGAAGCACGGGATGCGGGCGACCTTCATGCCCAAGCCGTTCCCGCAGCTGACCGGCAATGGCTGCCACGCCCATCTCAGCCTGTGGGATCCGGCCGGACGGAAGAACCTCTTCCTCGACCGCCGCGACGAGCTCGGCATCTCCCGGACCGGCTACCATTTTCTCGGCGGCATCATGCGCCATGCCCCGGCCCTCTGCGCGCTCCTCAATCCGACCGTGAACTCCTACAAGCGGATCAACGCGCCGCGCACCGCCTCCGGGGCCACCTGGTCGCCGAACACGATCACCTGGAGCGGCAACAACCGCACCCATATGATCCGGGTTCCCGGGCCGGGCCGGTTTGAGGTCCGCCTCGGGGACGGCGCCGCCAACCCCTATCTGCTGCCGGCCTCCATGCTCGCCGCGGGCCTCGACGGGATCGACCGGAAGATCGATCCGGGCAAGCGGCTGGATCTCGACATGTATGCCGCGCCGCGTCAGGTGCGGGGAGCCAAGAAACTGCCGCTGAACCTGCTGGATGCGCTGCGCACGCTCGAGGCCGACCGCGTGCTCTGCGCCGGAATCGGCGCCGAGACGGTGGCCGCCTTCCTGAAACTCAAGCACGCCGAATGGCAGGATTTCACCCGCCATCTGACCGAATGGGAGCGCACCCACACACTCGACTGCTGATCCGACGGGTCCGCCCGCTCCCGGGTTCCCGCAAAATTCCCGCCCCGGCCGCGGAATTCCCCTTCAGCCCCGCAGCCCGGCATTGACCAGGGATTCCCGCGCGGTGAGCAGATGTTCGCGGGCGGCCCGGGCCGCGCCCTCGGAGTCGCGTCGGCGGATGGCGGTATAGATGGCCTGGTGCTCGAGGTTGTAGGCCACGATCCGCTTCGGGGTCAGGGTCAGATGCTTCATCTCGGTCCACTGCTCGTGGCCCCGCACCCGGTTCACCCATTTGCAGATCCAGATCAGCATCTCGTTCTGGGTGCAGGCCGCCACCGCGGTGTGAAAATCCTCGTCGCTGGCCGAGAACCCGTCCTCCTCGCGCTCGCAGGCCCCGACCTTCCGGAGCGCGGCCGAGAGCTGGTGGACCGTGTGGCCGGAGGCATGCAGCGCCGCCAGACTCGCCACATGCGGCTCGACCGCGAGACGGGCATCGATCAGCTGCAGCGGCCCGGTCGAGCGGACCACGGACTGCATCTCGACGAATTCCGAATGGCGCACATAGGTGCCGCTGCCGCGCCGCCGCTCCACCAGGCCCGTGCTCTCGAGACGGTCGAGGGCGCCCCGGACCGTGTTGCGGGCGGTCTCAAACCTCTCGGCGAGACGGCGCTCGGCCGGCAGTCGGTCATGCTCGAGATAGCGGAGCGAGACAATGTCCTCCCGCAGCGCGGCCACCACCTCCTCGACCCCCCGGCGCACCGGCGCGTCGGAATCCCTTCCGGAGCCTGCCCCCCGGTCGGGAGGGCGGCGGGAAACACGGGGCGTGCGGGACGTGCGAGGATGGCTCATGGCCCAATTCTATACCAAAACCGCCCAACTGGTTGCAACCGCCCCGGCCCGAACCTAGCCTGCCCCGTCCCTGGGGAGGAAGAGGCTGCACGCATGGCCGGCACCGATATTGAGAAGTTTGTCGAGGCACCAGGACGGGCCGAGGCGGTCCGCGAAATCCGCCAGAAGATCGACGCGCTGGGGATCGAGTATCTGTATCTCCAATTCGTTTCCGTCACCGGCCGCATCTGCGGCAAGGGCATCCCGGCCAGTCACTGGGAGAGCATCGCCGAGAAGGGTTTCCAGCTCGTCTACGGCGCGACCGTCAACCTGTTCACCAACCGCCATGGCAACTATATAGGCTACGGTCCGGAATCCTCCGAGCTGGTCGGCATCCCCGAGACGGAGACCTTCTGCCAGCTGCCTTGGGACAAACGGGTCGGGCGCCTGTTCTGCACCCTGTTCCGGAACCGCGAGGAACGGGAGAATCCGGGCGGGTTCCTGACCGCCGACTGCCGCGGAAACCTGCGCCGCATCCATGACCAGTTCCAGGCCGAGCACAACGGCATGCATATGCGCACCGGCACCGAGCCGGAGATGATGTGGCTGAAGCGCGACGAGGAAGGCCGGCCCGCGGGCGGCTGCTCGCGGCCCTACTGCTACCACATCGACCAGTTCGAGAGCCTGCGCCCGGTCTATATGAAGGTGATCGAATACTCCAAGGCGATGGGTCTCGACATCATCCAGGGCGACCATGAGGACGCCCCCGGCCAGCTCGAGCTCAACTACACCTATGACGACGCGCTGCGCACCGCCGACCGCCTCACCACCTACCGGCAGATCTGCGCCCAGGTGGCGCGCGAATTCAACCTGATCGCCTGCTTCATGTCGAAGCCGTTTGTCGGCGTCTCCGCCTCCGGCTGCCATCACAACATCTCCTTCTGGGAGGGCGGCAAGGACGAGGTGGTCCGGCTCGGCGACACGCAGGCCGCCTCGGACGAGGTGTTCACCTACCGCCAGGGCGGCAACAACCTGTTCCTCCCCGATGGCAGCGACCCGCGGCTTCCGGGCAAGACCGGCCTGCAGGTGATCGGCGGCATCGTCGACCACCTCTTCGCGCTGACCGCGATCGGCTGCTCGACGGTCAACTCCTACCGCCGGCTGTGGGACACCGGATTCTGGGCGCCGGTCTTCGCCGACTGGGGCTTCCAGAACCGCACCACCGGCCTGCGGGTGTCCGCGCCGGGCCGCTTCGAATACCGTTCGGTCGATTCGATGGTCAACCCCTATCTGATGGCGGCGGCCCTGGTCCGCGCCGCCGATGACGGCATCCGCCGCAATCTCGATCCCGGACCGCCGGAGGAGCGCAACATCTACGACGCCATGGAGGCCGGCAAGCAGGTGCGCAAACTGCCGATGACGCTGGGGGCCGCGCTCGACCACCTGGCCGGGGACGAGGTCATCCGCTCGGCCATGCCGGGCGAGATGTACCAGCTCTATGAGGAGTACAAGCGCGACGAATGGGAGCGCTTCAACCACACCGTGACCGAGTGGGATATCGAGACCTATCTCGACTGCCTGCCGTAACCGGAAACCGGGGAGGAACCAGAAGATGTGTGGAATAGCCGGCGTCATCCATCATGGCGGCACCGCCGATATCGGCCAGCAGATGACCTCCATGCTGCAGGCCCTGAAGCACCGCGGACCGGACTCGACCGGCTTCGCCCTCTATGGCGAACCGCGGAACACCGGTTTCGTGCTCCGCGTCAAGCTCGCCGAGCGCGAGGACCTCGCCCGCGGGCGCGGCATCCTCGAGGAGATCGGCGAACGTGCCACAGGAGTCGAGAAGCGCATCGCCGAGCGGGGCGCGCAGGTGGCGGCGACGGACGCCCCGACCCCCTACACCCGGCGCTACATGCTCGATTTCGACGGCGACATGAGCGCCCTGGCGGAATATGTCGAGGAGATCGACGGCACCGAGATCCTGTCCTTCGGGCGGTCGCTCGAACTGGTCAAGGATCTCGGGGATGCCGGCGAGGTCTCGGACAGCTACGGTCTCGGCGGGTTCACCGGCACCCATGCCATCGGCCACACCCGGATGGCCACCGAATCGGATGTCGATATCCGCTCGGCCCATCCCTACTGGGCCTTCCCCTACAGTGATATCTGCGTCGTGCATAACGGCCAGGTCACCAACTACTGGGCGATGCGCCGCGAGATGGAGCGCCAGGGACACCGGTTTGTCTCCAATTGCGACTCCGAACTGCTGGCGGTCTACACCGCCCGCAACCTCGCCGACGGAGTCAGCCTCGAGAAGTCGCTGACCCGCTCGGTGCAGGAGATCGACGGCGTGTTCACCTATCTGGTCGCCACCCGGAACGAGCTGGGCATGGCCAAGGACACCATGGCCGCCAAGCCGCTGGTGCTCTATGAGGGCAAGGACCTGATCGTGCTGGCCTCCGAGGAGGTCGCGATCCGGGCCGTGATCCCGTACGAGATCGAAACCACCGATCCCTATGACGAGGAGGTCCGGGTATGGAAGGCGAACTGACCCCCGACCGGCGCTCCCACGAGCTCGGCCTCCATGGCGAGAAACTGGCCGGGCGCGATCTCGAGACGTTCTTCGACCCGGAGGCGGAGGAGCATTTCACCTTCCCCTGGGCCTATGACGTCGACACCGGAAAATCCACGGAGATCGACGCCGGGCCGATCACCCCGACCGAGGTCAATCTCCAGATCCGCAAGGCGATGGAACAGGGCATCGGCTCGATCACCCTCCTCAATCCCGGCGCCCAGCACTCCCTCGCCGTCGGCATCCTGAACCGCCTGGAACTGACCGTTGCCGGCTCGCTCGGCTATTTCGGCCTCGGCCTGATCGACGGCCCGAATGTCCGCGTCGAGGGCCGGGTCGGCTGGTCCTGCGCCGAGAACATGATGTCGGGCACCGTCCTGGTGGAGAAGAACGCCGGCTCGACCTTCGGGGCCGCCATCCGCGGCGGCGATCTGGTCTGCCGGGGATCGGTGGGCTCGCGCACCGGCGTCGACATGAAGGGCGGCACCATCATCGTCGGCGGCGACACCGGCGCCTTCTCCGGCTTCATGATGCAGCGCGGGCGCATGATCGTCTGCGGCAATGCCGGCAAGAATCTCGGCGATTCGATGTATGACGGCTCGATCTTTGTCGGCGGCGAGATCCGGTCCCTCGGGGTCGACGCCGTGCCGGCCGAGATGACCGAGGAGGACCGCGCCTGGCTCGAGCGCAAGCTCGGCCTCTACGGACTCGTCCCGGAGGGCGGCATCGGACATTTCCAGAAGATCGCCGCCGGCAAGCAGCTGTGGAACTACGACAATCTCGAGCCGAACGAAAAGAAGATCGTGCTCTGAGCGACTGCGAAAGGGGAGAAGAAGACATGGCCAAATCCACATCCGCCACCGCGAAACCGTCGCCGGCCGCGGAAAACACCGACCTGCTCGGCACCAGCTCGATCTTTCCGCCCGCGGTCATCAACGACATCCATGTCAAGGCCCAGCTCGGCCGCTACCGGATGCGCGGCTTCTCCATCTTCAAGAACATCCCGCATTGGGACGATCTCACCTTCCTGCCCGGCACCCTCACCCGGTTCGTGATCGAGGGCTACCGGGAGAAATGCGAGACCCGGACCGTCATCGGACCGCGGGCCAAGCGCCCGCTCGAACTCGACATCCCGATCTACATCACCGGCATGTCCTTCGGCGCGCTCTCCTTCGAGGCCAAGACCGCCCTGGCCCGCGGCGCCACCATGGCCGGCACCGCCACCTGCTCCGGCGAGGGCGGGATGATCCCGGCCGAGCGGCGCTACTCCTCGAAATGGCTCTACCAGTGCATCCAGTCCCGCTACGGATTCAACCCGCATCACCTGCAGCTGGCCGATGCCTGCGAGTTCTTCATCGGCCAGGGATGCAAGGTCGGCCTCGGCGGCCATCTGATGGGACAGAAGGTGACCGACCAGGTGGCCGAGATGCGCTCGCTCCCGGCCGGGATCGACCAGCGCTCGCCGGCCCGGCATCCGGACTGGCTGGGGCCGGACGATCTCGCCCTCAAGATCGACGAGGTGCGCGAGGCGACCGACGGGCAGATTCCGATCCAGCTCAAGCTCGGCGCCGCCCGGGTCTATGACGATGTGCGCATGGCCGTCAAATGCGGCCCCGACTCGATCTATATCGACGGGATGGAGGGCAGCACCGGGGCCGGCCCGCATCTGGCCACCGAGGACACCGGCATCCCCGGCATCGCCGCGGTCCGCCAGGCCCGCCGCGCGATCGACGATCTCGGCAAGCGCGGCGAGATCTCGCTGATCTATGCCGGCGGCATCCGCAACGGGGCCGATGTCGCCAAGGCACTGGCCCTCGGCGCCGATGCGATCGCCATCGGCCATTCCGCCATGATGGCGCTGAACTGCAACAAGGACATCCCCGAGGCCGACTTCCCGACCGAGATCGGCGTCGAGGCGGGTCATTGCTACCACTGCCATACCGGCCGCTGCCCGGTCGGGGTCGCCACCCAGGATCCGGAGCTGCGCAAGCGCCTCGATCCCGACGCCGCGGCCGAGCGGGTCTACAATTTCCTGCACTGCCTGACGATCGAGTGCCAGATGTTCGCCCGCGCCTGCGGCAAGACCAACGTCCACAGTCTCGAGCCGGAAGACCTCGCGGCGCTGACCATGGAGGCCTCGGCCCTGGCCGGCGTGCCCCTCGCCGGCACCGAATACACCGTCGGCGTGGCCGACTACCACCACTTCTGAGCCCCGCACCGAAGCCGAAAGGAACCGCAGGCCATGGCCGAAGACCGCTACAAGGGTGCCGAGATCACCGAGATCGACCACTACATCAAGGGAGGCGGAATCGACTCCGAGCGCGAGAAGGAGATTGGACAGCACATCGGTTACCGCTACGATGTCAACCTGCTTCCCGACTACGATCGGCTGACCCCGTTTCTCACCCGTTATCTGGAGATCATGGGATGGAAAGACCTGAACTGGCTGGAAGATGTCCATATGGGCTACGAGAACGAGCATGCGGCCGTGTTCGACCGGAACATCAATGGCTGGGTGCGGGTGCCGGAGGATATCGACCTGCCGGACAACCAGCAGGACCGCGACATGATCGCCCGGGAACTGCTGGTCAAATTTCAGATGTCACCGCGCCATCCGCTGGTGCAACTTCGCGATGCCTACCGGAAATTTTGATTCCGGAAGCGCCGGTGCCCTGCTATACTCGGGTGCCGCGGACCGTATGGTTCGCGGCATCATGTAAGGCACTATCAACCTAGCAAACAGGAGGAATGACCATGGACACCGATATCGGAGCATTGACCACCGTCTTCACGGAATTCTACTACTGGGTTTCAATACCCTTCATGTTTCTGATCCACGTCGGCTTCTGCATGTATGAAGTGGGCGCTTCCAGAAACAAGAACCGGATGCACACGCTCCTGAAGAACACGATGCTGATCCCTCTGGTCACCATCACCTTCTTCTTCTTCGGCTGGTGGCTCTATTTTGCCCTGCCCTATGGCCCCGGAATCACCGGCGGTCTGGTGAACGCACCCAACGCGGCGCCCTGGTCGGAACTGATGGGGACCCATCTCGGCGGCCTCCCCGAGACCGGAACCACCACCGCCGAAGACAATGCCGGCTGGGCGCGCATCAACGGCGTGTTCTGGGGGGCCTTCCTGCTGTTCTCCTGGACGGTCGCGTCGATCGTGTCGGGGTCGCTCATCGAGCGCATCCGCTCGGGTGCCTTCTGGATCATCGCCATCCTCGTGGGCTCGCTCTCCTGGCTCGTCGCCGCCTCCTGGGGCTGGCATGCGGAAGGCTGGATGGTGACCGAGCTCGGCTACCATGATGCCTTTGCCTCCGGGGTCGTCCACGCAGTCACCGGCGGTGCGGCACTCGGCGTGCTGATCCCGCTCGGTGCCCGGATCGGCAAGTTCGCTCCCGACGGAACGCCACGGGCGATCAACCCGCACAACAAGTGGCTCGTGACGATCGGCCTGTTCCTGATCTTCACCGGCTTCTGGGGTTTCTATCTCGCCTGCAACGTGCCGATCATCGATGCCGAGGCGATCGGATCGAGCGGCGGCTTCACGGCCACCACGATCTATCTGACGCCAACGACGCTGTCGGGCAACGTGTTCAACCTCCTGATGTCACTGTCGGGCGGTCTGCTCATGGGCTATCTCGTCTCGCGCGGAGAGGCTTTCTGGACCTACTCGGGAGGCCTCGCCGGAATCATCGCGGCTTCCGCCGGCAACGACCTGTATCACCCGATCCAGGCGATGCTGATCGGTGCTGCCGGCACATGGATAGCCTACAAGCTCCATCACTGGGTCGAGCGCAAGTTCAAGATCGACGACGTGGTCGGCGCGGTGGCCGTGCATGGCTATGCCGGGCTGTTCGGCGTGGTGATCTGCGGTTTCGTGCTCTGGGGACACCCGGCCACCGCCGGCTATATCGAGAATGTCGCCACCATCAATCCGATCGGACAGATCATCGGGGCGGTGATCTGTTTCTTCGGAATCGGCTTCCTGCCGGCCTATATCGTTGCCAACATCCTCAAGGCGATGGGGATGCTGCGGGTGCCCGCAGCAGCCGAACTCGCCGGGCTGGATCTTGTCGGCTCCGAACAGGAGGCGATGGAGGCGGCCGCGGTCCGCGAAGCCGAAGCCACCGAGGCCCAGAAACTCGGGCTGCTGTAGCAGCACCCACAAAAGGAGAAACCAACCATGTCTACAACCATCATTGACAGCTGGGCGACGGACATCTCGCTGCTCGGGCCCATCTATCCGTTTGCCGGAAGCGAGATGGCGTTCGTGATCGCGGGGGTGCTGTTCTGGATCAGCTTCCACGTCCTGCAACTGCGGACTGAAGCGGCCGAGCTGGCGGCGGATGCCAAGGTCGCCGCGGATCCGGAGAAACTCCGCAAGGCGATCGACAGCTCCTGAGCCATCCGGTCCGGCCGGGCCCCGTCTGCACGGGGCCCGGCCCTCCGGGTGAAAGGCGGACTCCGGTTCCGCAGCCCCCCGACCACACCACAGGAGGAGTCGAATGGCCGAACATGTCGCCCTGATCGGAGCCGGACCCTGCGGGTTGAGCCTGCTGCGCGCCTTTGCCGCCGCCCGGTCCCAGGGGCAGCCGATCCCGGAAATCACCTGCTTCGAGAAGCAGCCGGATTGGGGAGGACTGTGGAACTACACCTGGCGCACCGGGGCCGGTGCCTATGGCGAACCCGTGCATGGCAGCATGTATCGGTATCTGTGGTCGAACGGCCCCAAGGAATGCCTGGAATTCGCCGACTATTCGTTCGAGGAGCATTTCGGCCGGGCGATCCCCTCCTTTCCGCCCCGGGAGGTGCTGGCCGACTACGTCCGCGGCCGGGCCGAAAAAAGCGGCATGCGGCCCTGCGTCCGGTTCCAGACCGAGGTGCGGCATATCCACTGGGATTCCGACCGGAACCAGTTCCTCCTTCAGTCCGACGAACTGTCCACCGGTGCCTGCCGGGCGGAGGCTTTCGACCGGGTCGTGGTCGCGAACGGACATTTCTCGGTGCCGAACGTGCCGGCTTTCGACGGTATCGAAAAATTCCCGGGCCGCGCCCTGCACTCGCATGACTTCCGCGATGCCGCCCAATTCACCGGCCAGGATGTCCTGATTGTCGGGGCGAGCTACTCGGCCGAAGACATCGGCCTGCAATGCCACAAATACGGTGCCCGATCGGTGACCGTCTCCTACCGGACCGCGGCGATGGGATTCCAGTGGCCCGAAGGCATGGACGAGCGGCCCCTCCTGCTGCGGCTTGAGGGCAGCACCGCGCATTTCAAGGACGGTTCCCACAAGGATTTCGACGCGATCATCCTGTGCACGGGATATCTCCACCACTTCCCGTTCCTCGAGGACGGGCTGCGCCTGCGCACGCACAACCGCCTCTACCCGCCGGGGCTCTACAAGAGCGTCCTCTCCACCGCCAATCCGCGCCTTGCCTATCTCGGCATGCAGGACCAGTACTACACCTTCTCGATGTTCGACGCGCAGGCCTGGTATCTGCGCGACGTCATCACCGGCCGGATCGAGCTCCCGTCCCCGGAAGCCATGGAACAGGACATCGCCGGATGGGTCGGACGGGAGGAGGCGCTTGAGGATCCCTACCAGGAGATCGACTTCCAGGCGGACTACATGCGCGACCTGCTGAAGACCACCGACTATCCGGAGTTCGATCTCGACCTCACGGTGAAGATGTTCAAGGAATGGGAGCACCACAAGGTCGAGAACATCCTCACCTATCGGGACCGGGCCTTCCGCTCGCCCTGCACCGGCACCCTGTCCCCGGTCCACAGCACCCCCTGGCTCACGGCCATGGATGATTCCGCGAGCACCTATCTCGGCGGCACCGGCGGATGAGCAGCCGGAATGCCCGATAGCGACCTGCTGCTCCAGACCCTCCCGGTTGGCGGGATCCTCCGCCCCGGTCTCCCGCTCTTCGCCGCCGGCGTCGAGCGCTACCCGATTCCCGGCGGAGGCACCTACACGGTCCCCGTCCGCGCGGGGGACCGGATCGTCCTCGAGGACATCGAGGGCCTGCAGCCCTGTCTGCTGGCCTATTTTGACCGTTCCGGACGCTCCGCGATCGCCGCGCTCGGCATCCCGGCCGACGGCACCGCGCAGGAACTGGCCGGGATGCTGCATGCCGGCACCCCGTCCGCGAAGCGGGTGCTGCACGCGCTCGACCAGGCCGGCTGCGATATCGGGCGCGCCGAATGCGCCCGCGTCTTTACCGACGGATCCCATCCGGAGGAATGCGCCCGCTTCACCGCCGAGGCCGACGGGATCCTGGTGGTCGGCACCACCGGTGGACCGATGGCCCCGGATGCAGGACTGCCGCCGACCGAGATCGCGCTCTATCTCCGCCGCGCCAATCCGCAGAACCGGCCGCATCGCAGCCCGCCGCCCCCGCTGGCAGAGCCGGTCGCCGATTTCAATCTCCCCCCCGGCAGCGCCCGGGCCTATGAGGTTCGGGCCGGCCAGTTCATCCAGATTCTGGATGTCCAGGGCCGGGAATGCTCGGATTTCCAGGCCTGGGAGATGCGGCCCCTGGAGAGCGGCCGGGTTGCGGAGATCGACCCGACCACAACGCGGTCGATGACCGGCACGGCCTATCCCGGCCCCGGGATCTATGCCAAATACTTTTCGGGCGGCCTGACCCCGATGATCGAGATCGTGCAGGACACGGTCGGCCGCCACGATGCCTTCAACCTCGCCTGCACCGCACGCTACTACGAAGACCTCGGCTATCCGGGGCACCTCAACTGCTCCGACAATCTGAGCGTGGAGGCCCAAGCCTATGGGGTGGCCGCCCGCCCCGGCTGGCCGGCGATCAATTTTTTCTACAACACCTATCTCGACGCGACCAACGGGATCCTGATGGACGAGCCCTGGTCGCGCCCGGGCGATTTTGTCCTCCTGCGCGCGCTGACCGACCTGGTCTGCTTTTCAACCGCCTGCCCCTGCGACGTCGACCCCGCGAATGGCTGGGAGCCGACCGATGTCCAGGTTCGCGTGTATGACGCCATGGAGGATTTCCCGCGTGCCATGGCATACCGCAAGACGCCGCAATCGGAGCCGCAGATGACCCAGCAAACCGCTTTCCACAACCGGCTGGCCGAACAGACCCGGAATTTCACAGAATATGCCGGCTACTGGCTGGCCAGCGACTACCGCGACCACGGCGCGATCGCGGAGCACCAGGCCTGTCGGGAGAAAGCCATCGTGATGGACCTCTCCCCCCTGCGCAAATTCGAGGTTACCGGCCCCGATGCCGAGGCCCTGATGCAGCTCTGCGTGACCCGCGACATCTCCCGCCTGCCGGTCGGCCAGGTCGTCTACACGGCCATGTGCTACGAGCATGGCGGCATGATTGACGACGGTACGGTGTACCGCCTCGACAACGACAACTTCCGCTGGGTGGGCGGCGCGGATGCATCCGGGGAGTGGCTCCGGCAGCAGGCCGGGGAGCACGGGATGAGTGCCTGGGTCAAGTCATCCACCGACCAGCTCCACAACATCGCCCTCCAGGGGCCGCTGAGCCGGGAGATCCTGGCCGAATTCCTCTGGACCCCCCCGACCCGCCCGGCGGCCGAGGAACTGGGATGGTTCCGGTTCACGGTCGGCCGGATCCACGACTATGAGGGGGCTTCGGTGCTGGTGTCCCGGAGCGGCTATACGGGCGAGCTCGGCTACGAGATCTTCTGCCACCCGAGTGACGGGGAGACGGTGTTCGATGCCGTGTGGAAGGCCGGGGCGCCCCACGGCCTCACCCCCTGCGGCCTCGATGCTCTCGACCTGCTCCGGGTCGAGGCGGGGCTGGTCTTCGCCGGGCAGGAATTCGACGACCAGACCGACCCGTTCGAGGCCGGGATCGGATTCACGGTTCCGCTGAAGAACGAGAACAACCAATTCATCGGCCGCGAGGCACTGGTGCAGAGGAAGGCAAACCCGCAGCGACGCCTGGTCGGCCTGGACATCACCGGCGGCGAGACCCCCGCCTCCGGCGACAGCCTCCGCATCGGCCGCGCCCAGGTCGGACAGATCACCTCGGCTGTCCGGTCGCCCGCCCTCGGACGGGTCATCGCCCTCGCCCGCATCGACGTCCGCTATGCCGAGCCCGGAACCGAAATCGAGATCGGGACGCTCGACGGAGAACAGAAGCGCATTCCGGCGACCGTCGTGCGCTTTCCGCATTACGATCCCGAAAAGACGCGCATCCGCAGCTGACGCGCCGCTCCCGGATCCGCGCACCGGTCTGTCCGTCGCAGGCAGGGGCCGGATCAGAATCCGGGATCACTCCACCCGGATCCGCGACAGCCATCCGGCCGCATCTCCGCAACGATCCAAACTGCAAGACCCGACCGGACGGCCCGGGGGCCTGACTGGCATATGTCCCAGAGCCCCTTTGTTCCTCTACAGATCCCGACAGAGCCCCACGCCGGGCCTGTATTTCCCGATATATCTTCTCCCAAAGCTCCGTGCCGGATCCGGCGTATCAGAATGAAAAGAGCCAGCCGGCCATCAGGGCAAGTTCCGGATCGCGCTCCGCCACGTGCCCCGGCTCAAGCGACAGCACCGCTCCCAGCCGCAATTCACCGCCTGGCCCGCCCGCCGGCTGGCGCCATTCCGCACCAAGATCCAGCTGCTGCCCGGAGGGCGTGAGAGAGGTATCGACAATCTCACGCAGGACATTGCTCTGCTTGTCGCGGCCGGTCGCCACATTGATCCGCAACCGGCCCCGCTCGACCCGCAGGGGCCGCACCGCCGACAGGCGGAGCCACCCGCCATTCCGGAACAGGCGCTCGCCGGAAAGGGAGAAGGCCGAGGTGGTGAGCCCCGAAACCTCCTGCACCGACGAGCCCGAAGAGGCTTTGGGGGCCGCGTGCCCCAATTCGGCGGCGGCGGACCATTGCCACCCTCCCGCCTCGGCACGCAGACCAGCTCCGGCAAAGGCAAGACCGGAGGCGAATTCCCCAAACGCACCGGTCGCTTCCAGGCCGAGCGAACTTCCAAATTCACGAACCCCGCCAAAGCGGAAGCCCAACGGGCCACCCGCGGGGTTCCAGGCAACCATGGCACCGGCCGTCTGTCTCGACCCCTGCCCCTCATCGACAAATTTTGGCGATGTTGCAAACGCGGAGAATTGAAATTCCTCGTTCCCCAGGGTCGCCGAGGCTCCCCCCGTGGAAAGCGGGATGAGAGAAGCATGCCCGTCCGACCCTGCAGAATCCGACCCCTCCCAGCTGGCGTGATGGATGCCGACACGCAGACGGGTAGATGCAAACGGCATGTCGACAAGACCTCCGGGAGCACCCGGCTTGAAAGCAACGCGGAGATTGTCCCCTGATCCATAGAACTCGGTGTCCGGCTCCAGGAACCGGGCCAGCCGGCCGCCGATAGCCGGCACCGCCGCCGGAGCCACAAACCGGTCCAGCCCAACCCGGAACGGAGCATCCAGTGCATCAAAGACGGTCATTTCGCGTCCCCGCCACCCGGCGGCCAGAGCATCCCCGAAAGCCGCGCCACCCCGAAAGCCGCTCGACGCGACCGGCACCCGCAGATCGTAAAGCGTATCTCCGAGTGCGATCGCTGTTTCTCCCTGCGGCCTGGTGGCTTCATCGAGATCCATCCGCCCCCACCCAAAGATCGAGGACAGCTCACAAGCGGACAGGTCATCGTCCGTGTCGAGATGCTCCGGGCATTGTTCGCCCGCATCCACCGGATCCGGAGCAGCGGCACCGGACTGGTCGGCGGTCTCGTAGAGACGGATCAGGATTTCATCATTTCCTATGTCGGGAAAATAATGCATCAGCACCGCGAGCCCGCCCGTTACATACGGTGCCGCAAAGGATGTCCCATCCACACTCGGTTTGTAACTATGATCAGTGGGTTCAGTGGGGAAGGTATTCCCGGCAAAGTCGGCGACCAGGATATCCACGCCTGGAGCTGCAATGCACCATTCCGCAGCAATGCCACAGCGGTTCGAAAACCGGGCGATGTTACCACCTCTATCCGTGGCGACGACCGCGACCACATGGCTTTGGAGATTCTCAAAAATTACCTGGAGAGCGGAAGTGGCGCTCGGCGAGGTCGCGGCAACGGTCCCGTCCGCCATGCAATATGCTGCATTTCCCGGCTCCGGTGTGCATCGACGGTTGTTCCCGTTTCCGGCGGAAATAACGATGAGGGTTCTGTCGCTTTTTACCTTGCCGGCCTGCGCCCGGATATCAATTTCATCCCTCAATTCCGTCTCAATGCTGGTCTTATCGTAATGTTCGATCAACCCATCAAGAGAGAAGCTCATATTGATAACTTCAGTGGTCGGATATGCCATAAGCACTGTACCAACAATGCTATCAAGGCTGCTCGAATGCTCCGCCAAACAGGGTATGGTGGGCGGAACATAGATTCGCCTACTCAAAGAAGATATACAAGAACGTGATGTCAGCCCTGGACGCCCTGCAACAAATCTCAATGTGGCCCCCCAGGCGATACCATGAAAATCATACTGGGGATCGAGATTGTTGGGAGAACGACCGCGCTGGGCCGAAATCACACTTGCAACCCGAGTTCCATGACTGGACGCGATCCCGGTGCTTGGCTCATCTCCCGCTCCAAGAAACAAAATTGTTTCCGTGATCGATCCCCCCTCAAACTCCCAATGATCCTGATCAATGCCGGTGTCGATGACAACAATCGTGACCCCCTCGCCGGGAGCTAGGGAATCGGCCGAGTTCCCCTCCTGCTGCGCAATGCGGGCATAGGCCTCCGATGCGCCTGTGGCCTGCAAGGCCCAATTCTCGCAGATACCGCCAACCTCGGTGCAATATTCTGGGTCCGCCTCAAAATCTGCAGCCCTGGCCACCGGTGGTGCGGGATTGCCGTCACCGCCGCCGGAGAGAGGATCGCTGCCACCGCCGCCGGAGAGAGGATCGCTGCCACCGCCGCCGGAGAGGGGATCGCTGCCACCGCCGCCGGAGGGAGGATTGTCGCCACCACCCCCAGGATTGCCGCCACCGCCACCACAAGAGACAAGTGCCAACAGCCCGGCACAGCACACAGCAAGAAATAGCGCCCTCACCGCGCGCAACGGGCCCCATCCCGTAGGAACCGGCTCGAGAAAGCCGTGCTGGCCCTCAGTCCCGAAAATGGCATGTGTCGCCCGCCCGGATGTTGCATCTTTTCACAACAACCGGACATCCTGGCCAAATACCGAGCCGGCTTCCCATCGGGCTAGGCATGCGTTCGGGAGAGGGCTGTCTGCGGTCCTGCTCATCAGTCTCGATCTTTCCCTCTCCGCCTGTCTTGGTCACCCGCCCTTCGATGTGCGGCATGCAGGCCATCTTCGAGCACATCCCCGACCGTTTTCTTCCTCGCCATCCGTCGGGCCGTCCAGAGCGCCAGATGTGATAATTGCGTACAATCTCTTGCGGCGGGAAGCCGGATGCCCTAGCTTCCCCGATGGTGAAATCGCGGGCGTAGCTCAGGGGTAGAGCGCAACCTTGCCAAGGTTGAAGCCGTGGGTTCGAATCCCACCGTCCGCTCCATCCCTCCACACGCTTCCCGCTCCTGCAGATTCCGGCCGGCCGACCGTCAACCCGCCCCGGCCAGGCGCCAGGCCACCGCAAACGGTGCCAGGACCCGCTCCACCGCATCACCATCCTCCGCCTCGATCACCGCGACCAGACCGGCCTCCGGATCGTCGATCACTTCCAGTTTCGCCTTCACCCCCGCCCCGGCAAGCGCCTCCCCCAGTGCATCGGTAACCGCAATCTTGCGCAATGCGGGTTTGAAGACCTTGCCCACCGCGGTGGTCGGAATCTCGTCGAGCACCTGCACACTGACCGGACGGGCCGCGGCATCGCCGACACGCTCGGCCGCAAAGGCGCACAGTTCCCCGGGATCGGCACTGCCTCCCCCCACCAGCTGCACGAACGCCACCGGCAGTTCGCCGGCGGTTGCATCCGGCCGGCCGACGGCCGCCGCCACCGCCACCGCCGGATGCGCCGCAAGCGCCTCCTCGACCACTTCCGGATCGATATTGTGGCCGCCGCGGATGATCAGATCCTTGGCCCGGCCCGTGAGCCAGATCCAGTTCTCCTCATCCACCCTGCCGAGATCGCCGGTGCACAGCCAGCCATCCCCGACCATGCAGCCCGCATTGAGCTGCTCGCGCACATAGCCGGGAAACACATGCGGGCCGCGCGTGGCAATCTCTCCGACCTCTCCCGGAGCGCAGAATTCCGGAGCCTCGGGATTGACGGGACGACGCAGGGCACGCACCTGCGTATACGGAAGGGCCTGGCCCACCGAGCCCACCCGCCGCTCTCCCTCAGGCGGATTGATCGAAATCACGCAGGTCGATTCCGTCTGCCCGTACCCTTCGAGAATCTTCAGCCCCGTGGCTTCCTCGAAAGTCCGGAACAACTCCCTCGGCATCGCCGCGGCACCGCTCACCGCAAAGCGCAACGTCGAGACCTCGGCATCCACGGGGCGGTCCCGCAGGGCCGCGAAAACGGTCGGAACCGCCATCATGAAGGTGGCCTGCCAGCGTTCCACCAATTTCCAGAACTGGTCCATGATTCCTTCCGTGCGGAATCCGGCCGGGCACAGCAGCACAACATGCGAGCCCGCGCCCATGGCTGCCATCGCCATCGCATAGGCGGCGAACACATGAAAAAGAGGCAGCGCACAGAGGATCACATCCTCGCGCCGGTAGAGCAGTTGCCGTGCCACCCAGGCCGCGTAGAGCATGCCGCTCTGCCGGTGCCGGGCGAGCTTGGGAAACCCCGTGGTGCCGCCGGTGTGGAAGCAGGCGCTGATCGTGTCCCGACCCGGCCGCGGCCCCGGAACCAGCGCATAGCCCGGTTGCTGGCCCCGCTCCCGGTCAAAATCCAGCACTCGGGCCCGATGCACGGTCTTCACCTTCGGACGGAGCAGCGGCACCAGCCAGGAAACCGGCGGTCGCAGATACTGCTGGAGATCGACCTCCAGGAGCACCTCGACCCCCGGGGCCTCGGCGCAGGCGGCCGCGGCCTTCTCCGCCAGATCGGTCTTGGGAAAAGGTGCCAGGGTAACGAGCATCCGGGCTCCCGAATCACGCAGGATTCCAGCGATCTGCTCCGACGACAGCAGGGGATTGATCGGAACCACGATCCCGGCGGTCATCCCGCCGAGCAGCGCGAAGGCGGTCTGCGGTGTGTTCGGCATCAGGCAGGCGACCGCATCCTCCGGTCCCAGACCGAGCGACCGGAACAGATTCGCGGCCCGGGTCACCTCCCGGGCATATTCCGTATAGCTGAAGGTAACCGCAGGTGCCTTGGGAGAAGGCTTGAGCTGGAAGGACAGGGCCGGGCGGTCGCCATGCTCGCGCGCCGCATGCAGCAGCAGGTCATAGATGCTGTGGTGGTCGTAGCGGGATTCGAGGGTTACCGCTTCAAGCCCGCTCCAGTAATTCACCCCGAACTGCGTCGCCGTTGCCATCCGATCTTCCCTCACCTGCCACTGCCGGGCCGAGCCTATCATAATCGCATCCGTGCCATGAGGGCCACGTCTGTCCGGATTCTTGCCAAGCGTACCCCATCCCCTATTCTGTGAGTCTGCACGAGATCCCCCGAGAGCCGACATGCACTACCGCGCCCCACTCGAAGACATCCAGTTCTGCCTTGACCATATGGCCGGGCGGGAGCAGCTGGTCGCGACCGGGGCGTTCCCCCATCTGGAGGACGGAACCGCCGAAGCCGTGCTCAACGAAGCGGCCCGCACCTTTGAGGAACAGCTGGGCCCGGCCCAGGAGGTGGCCGATTCGAAGGGAGCCTGGCTGGAGAATGGCGTGGTCCGCACCCCGGAGGCGTTCCATCGCGCCTATGCCGCGATCCGGGATGGAGGCTGGGTCGGAGCCGCCGCCGATCCTGATTTCGGGGGCATGGGTCTGCCCCAGTTCATCATTACACCGATCAATGAAATTCTCAGTTCTGCCTGCATTTCGCTGAGCCTCTGCCCGCTCCTGACGCAGGGCACGATCACAGCCCTCCAGCTCCATGGCACGGAGGCGCAGAAAGCCACCTATCTCCCCCGACTGATCAGCGGCGAATGGTCGGGGACCATGAATCTGACCGAGGCACATGCGGGCTCCGATGTCGGTGCGCTGAAGACCCGGGCCGAACCCAACGCCGACGGAAGCTGGTCGATCACCGGCGAAAAGATCTTCATCTCCTGGGGGGATTGCGACCTCACCGACAATATCATCCATATGGTGCTGGCCCGCACGCCCGATTCCCCACCGGGAACCCGCGGCATCAGTCTCTTTCTGGTGCCGAAATTCCTGGCCGATGAGTCCGGCGGGCACAGCCGGCGCAATTCCCTCAAACCCCTGGCTCTCGAGGCGAAGCTGGGTCTGCATGGCTCCCCCACCGCGGCCATGTCCTATGAGGGCGCGACCGGCTGGCTGGTCGGGGAAGAACGCGCCGGCATGGCCTGCATGTTCTCGATGATGAATCCGGCCCGACTCGGAGTCGGGGGGCAGGGTCTGGCGATGGCGGAAAGTGCCCGGCAGCTGGCCTCCGGCTACGCCGCCGAGCGCCGCCAGGGGGCCACGCCCGAGGGAGACGGGCCGATCCTCGGCCATGCCGATGTCCGCCGCATGGTGCTGGAAATGCGCACCCGCACCCAGGCCGCCCGCGCCCTCTGCTACGAGGTCGGGCTGACGATCGATCTCGCCGCGGTCGAAACGGATTCCGCCGCCCGCCGGCGGGCGGCCGCCCGCGCGTCCTTCCTGACCCCGATCGCCAAGGCCTTCGGCTCCGATACCGGTTGCGAGGTGGCCAGCCTCGGCATCCAGGTCCATGGCGGAGCCGGCTATATCGAGGCGACCGGTGCGGCGCGGATTCTGCGCGATGCGCGCATCACGCCGATCTATGAAGGCACCAACGGTATCCAGGCGCTGGATCTTGTCACCCGCAAACTCGCTCCGGACGGAGGTGCCGTCGCCAGTGGGCTGATCGACGAGGTGGAAATCACCGCCAATGCATTGGTGGAAGCAGGCGGAATTTCGACCCGGATCGGCCAACGGACCCGGCGCGCGGTCGAAGCCACCCGCCGGGCCACCGGCTGGATGGTGGCGGCTTCCGAAGTCGAGCGCCAGGCAGGGGCGACCGCCTATCTGCGGCTCTTCGCCCTCACCCGCGGCATGCATCATCTCGGCCGGGGCGCACTCGCCGCCCCGGACCAACCCAGCCGAGTGGCCCTCGCCGGTGTCTTCGCGGAGCGGATCCTGCCGGAAACTGCGGGACTGGAAGAGGCCGCCACCGCCGGTGCCGACGGGCTGTATTCGCTGTCCGACGAACAGGTCGTCGCCTGAAACCAGCGATAATCGTAAAGAGAGAAGCGGACGGCGCACTCGCCGCCCCGGACCAGCCCAGCCGAGTGGCCCTCGCCGGTTTCCTCGCGGAGCGAATTCTGCCGGAAACCACGGGACTGGAAGAGGCCGCCACCGTCGGTGCCGACGGGCTGTATTCGCTGTCCGACGAACAGGTCGCCGCCTGAAACCAGCGGTAATCGTGAAGAGAGAAGGGGTGGGCACACTCATCAGGCCTGGCAGCGACCTACTCTCCCGCGGCTTAAGCCGGAGTACCATCGGCGCGGAGGGCCTTAACGGCCGAGTTCGGGATGGGATCGGGTGTTTGCCACTCGCTATGACCACCAGGCCAGATGAATGTGTCCACGTTCCTGCAAACTGGATCTTCCGACTTCTGAATCGAATCAAGCCTGTCGAGTGATTAGTACCGGTCAGCTGCACATGTTGCCATGCTTCCACTCCCGGCCTATCAACGTGGTCTTCTTCCACGACTCTCAAGGGAGACCTAGTTTCGAGGGGGGCTTCCCACTTAGATGCTTTCAGCGGTTATCCCTTCCGCACATAGCTACCCAGCTACGCCGCTGGCGCGACGACTGGTCCACCAGAGGTGCGTCCACCCCGGTCCTTTCGTACAAAGGGCAGATCCTCTCAAGTCTCCTGCACCCGCGGCAGATAGGGACCGAACTGTCTCACGACGTTCTAAACCCAGCTCACGTACCACTTTAATTGGCGAACAGCCAAACCCTTGGGACCTGCTTCAGCCCCAGGATGTGATGAGCCGACATCGAGGTGCCAAACAATGCCGTCGATTTGAACTCTTGGGCATCATCAGCCTGTTATCCCCGGAGTACCTTTTATCCGTTGATCGATGGCCCTTCCACTCGGGACCACCGGGTCACTATGGCCGACTTTCGTCTCTGCTCGACCTGTCAGTCTCGCAGTCAGGCACGCTTATGCCATTGCACTCTACGAGCGATTTCCGACCGCTCTGAGCGTACCTTCGCACGCCTCCGTTACTCTTTAGGAGGCGACCGCCCCAGCCAAACTACCCACCACGCAGGGTCCCGGATCCGGATAACGGATCGCGGTTAGACGCCAAGCAGGTCAAGGGCGGTATCTCAAGGATGGCTCCACGAGGACTGACGTCCTCGCTTCCAAGCCTCCCGCCTATCCTGCACATGGCATGCCAGGCGCCAGTGCGAAGCTATAGTAAAGGTTCACGGGGTCTTTCCGTCTGACCGCGGGAACCCCGCATCTTCACGGGGAGTTCAATTTCGCTGAGTCTGCGTTGGAGACAGTGGGGAAGTCGTTACGCCATTCGTGCAGGTCGGAACTTACCCGACAAGGAATTTCGCTACCTTAGGACCGTTATAGTTACGGCCGCCGTTTACCGGGGCTTCAATTCAAAGCTTGCACCTCTCCTCTTAACCTTCCGGCACCGGGCAGGCGTCAGGCCCTATACGTCGCCTTACGGCTTCGCAGAGCCCTATGTTTTTAGTAAACAGTCGCCACCCCCTGGCCTGTGCCCCCGCCAACCGGTTGCCCGGAAAGCGGGCCTCCTTCTCCCGAAGTTACGGAGGTAATTTGCCGAGTTCCTTCAACGCAGTTCTCTCAAGCGCCTTGGTATGCTCTACCTGTCCACCTGTGTCGGTTTGGGGTACGGTCGTTTGGGGGGCTATTTCCTGGGACCGCCAGGTTGCACGGACAATCCAATAAGCCCGTACAACTTCCGCGATCCGTCACCATCCCCCGGCCCAGGAATATTCACCTGGTTCCCATCGACTACGCCTTTCGGCCTCGCCTTAGGGGCCGGCTAACCCTGCTCAGATTAACTTTAAGCAGGAACCCTTGGACTTTCGGCGAGAGTGTCTCTCACACTCTTTATCGCTACTCATGTCAGCATTCTCACTTCCGTGCGCTCCACCGGATCTCACAATCCGGCTTCAGTGCCCACGGAACGCTCCGCTACCGTGCTTGCGCACCCGCGGTTTCGGTGCATGGCTTGAGCCCCGTTACATTTTCGCCGCAGAACAGCTTAATTAGACCAGTGAGCTATTACGCTTTCTTTAAAGGGTGGCTGCTTCTAAGCCAACCTCCTGGCTGTCTTGGCCGATCCACTTGCTTTCCCACTTAGCCATGACTTGGGGACCTTAACCGACGGTTAGGGCTGTTTCCCTTTCCACCCCGGATCTTAGCACCCGAAGTGTGTCTGCCGAACAATGTTCCCAGGTATTCGGAGTTTGGTTAGGATCAGTAAGCCTGTGGGGCCCCATAGCCCATCCAGTGCTCTACCCCCTGGGACATACATTCGACGCTCTACCAAAATAGATTTCGCGGAGAACCAGCTATCTCCGGGTTTGATTGGCCTTTCACCCCTAGCCACAGGTCATCCGAGGATTTTTCAACATCCCGCGGTTCGGCCCTCCAGCCGGTGTTACCCGGCCTTCAGCCTGCCCATAGCTAGATCACCCGGTTTCGGGTTTGATACCACGAACTAAACGCCCTATTCAGACTCGCTTTCGCTACGCCTACACCTAACGGCTTAAGCTTGCTCGCAACATCAACTCGCTGACCCATTATACAAAAGGTACGCGGTCACAGACCGCGCTGTACCGAAGCACAGCGCCTCCGCTCCCACTGTTTGTAGGCGTCCGGTTTCAGGAACTATTTCACTCCCCTTATCGGGGTGCTTTTCACCTTTCCCTCACGGTACTCGTTCACTATCGGTCATCGAGGAGTACTTAGGCTTGGAGGGTGGTCCCCCCATTTTCAAACAGGATTTCACGTGTCCCGCCCTACTCAAACGGCTCATCATATTACCAGTACGGGGCTATCACCCTCTTCGGCCTGGCTTTCCAGCCAGTTCCCATTTTTTCAGAGCACGGCCTAGTCCGCGTTCGCTCGCCACTACTAGCGGAGTCTCGGTTGATTTCCTTTCCTCCGGGTACTTAGATGTTTCAGTTCCCCGGGTTCGCTTCAAAAACCCTATGTGTTCAGGTTATTGATACCTAGATTCCGACATCCGGCGCCGCCTGGCTCCATAACAGAACCAGGTAACGCCGAGGCCGGTAGGTGGGTTTCCCCATTCGGAGACCTGCGGCTAAAACGGTTGCTCTCACCTCGCCGCAGATTATCGCAGAGTGCCACGTCCTTCATCGCCTCTCGATGCCAAGGCATTCACCAAACGCCCTTATTGCGCTTGATTCGATCCAGAAGACGGAAGACCCGAATGAGTCCTGTCCTCCGGAGATTATCAGCTTGACCGGCAACGAACTCCGTCACCGGTCTACGATCAGTTTGCAGGAACTGACGGACATGCCTGCCGCCCGCAAAGCGGGCATCCGCATTCCGTCAATTCTTCTCTCTTCACGATGTCAGGCACGAGGACCGGTATTCCGGTCCGCGCGATTCTGGTGGGTCAGGGTGGATTCGAACCACCGACCTCACGATTATCAGTCGTGCGCTCTAACCAACTGAGCTACAGACCCGCAGGTTGTATCCCTTAGCTGTCCGAGGCATGCAACAGATGGTGGAGCCAGCCGGGATCGAACCGGCGACCCCGTGCTTGCAAAGCACGTGCTCTCCCAACTGAGCTATGGCCCCGAGCCGGGTACGACCCGTCTCCGCGGGCGGCACTCCTGGTGCTCCACCACGCGGTCTGTTCGAAGGGATATGTGGGCGGTCCAGCCGGTTTGATGTTCTAAGCAGATTCCGGACCAGCGCGAACGCCGGTAACCGGATTCCATCCTTAGAAAGGAGGTGATCCAGCCGCAGGTTCCCCTACGGCTACCTTGTTACGACTTCACCCCAGTCGCTGACCTGACCGTGGCCGGCTGCCTCCCGAAGGTTAGCGTACCGTCTTAAGGTCGAGCCAACTCCCATGGTGTGACGGGCGGTGTGTACAAGGCCCGGGAACGTATTCACCGCGTCATGCTGATACGCGATTACTAGCGATTCCAACTTCATGCTCTCGAGTTGCAGAGAGCAATCCGAACTGAGACGGCTTTTTTGGATTAACCCATTGTCACCGCCATTGTAGCACGTGTGTAGCCCACCCCGTAAGGGCCATGAGGACTTGACGTCATCCCCACCTTCCTCCGGCTTATCGCCGGCGGTTCCCCTAGAGTGCCCGGCATAACCCGCTGGCAACTAGGCGCGAGGGTTGCGCTCGTTGCGGGACTTAACCCAACATCTCACGACACGAGCTGACGACAGCCATGCAGCACCTGTCTCTGACCGGCCGAACCGAAGAAACCGCTCTCGCGGTCTCCCGTCAGGATGTCAAGAGGCGGTAAGGTTCTTCGCGTTGCTTCGAATTAAACCACATGCTCCACCGCTTGTGCGGGCCCCCGTCAATTCCTTTGAGTTTTAGCCTTGCGGCCGTACTCCCCAGGCGGAGTGCTTAACGCGTTAGCTGCGTCACCAAACGGAAAACCGCCTGACGACTAGCACTCATCGTTTACGGCGTGGACTACCAGGGTATCTAATCCTGTTTGCTACCCACGCTTTCGCACCTCAGCGTCAGAACCGGACCAGCAAGCCGCCTTCGCCACTGGTGTTCCTCCGAATATCTACGAATTCCACCTCTACACTCGGAATTCCACTTGCCTCTTCCGGTCTCTAGACTGGCAGTATCAGGGGCAGTTCCGGGGTTGAGCCCCGGGCTTTCACCCCTGACTAGCCAATCCGCCTACGTGCGCTTTACGCCCAATAATTCCGAACAACGCTAGCCCCCTCCGTATTACCGCGGCTGCTGGCACGGAGTTAGCCGGGGCTTCTTCTCCGGCTACCGTCATTATCTTCACCGGCGAAAGATCTTTACAACCCTAAAGCCTTCTCAATCACGCGGCATGGCTGGATCAGGGTTTCCCCCATTGTCCAAGATTCCTCACTGCTGCCTCCCGTAGGAGTCTGGGCCGTGTCTCAGTCCCAGTGTGGCTGATCATCCTCTCAAACCAGCTATGGATCGTAGGCTTGGTAGGCCTTTACCCCACCAACAACCTAATCCAACGCGGGCCGATCTTTCGGCGATAAATCTTTCCCCCTGAGGGCGTATGCGGAATTAGCCTGAGTTTCCCCAGGTTGTTCCCCACCGAAAGGTACGTTCCCACGCGTTACTCACCCGTCCGCCGCTCGGTCCGAAGACCGCGCTCGACTTGCATGTGTTAAGCCTGCCGCCAGCGTTCGTTCTGAGCCAGGATCAAACTCTCAAGTTGAACTTGACGGACGAATCACTCGCACAATCCGGGCGGCTCCAAATGGAACTGCCCGGTATCTCCGGATCACGGGCTGCAGCAGATGCCACAGCCTCCCCGTCGATATGCGCCCGATTCGTCCGATGATGGCCGAACCGCCCGCATATCCCTTCTCTCGACGACTATTTCAAAAAGCGCCCACGGCTGGCTTCGCGTCGGCGGCTAACCGCGCAAAACGAATCACCTACCACGGGGGTAGCCCGAATCACTCCGAGCAGATTCGCTTGTAGGGATTTTTCTCCCGGTGTCAAGCGACCGAATCTCACCCGCGCAGATGCGGGGGTGATTCGGTCTCCGCCACCCCGCTCCCATGCACCAACCTCGCATGGCCCCACGCGATTCGGCACCGCGCCCTGGCGGGAGGAACAGACGGCGGGTCGGGTTCTGCAAAGCCTTATGTGGCAACAGTCTCGCCCGCACGGAGACCTGTGCTGGAAAGGGTTTTCTGTCGCCAAAAGGGAGACAGTACAGGGCTGCTAGAAAAAATCCGTCCCGGATTGTATGCGGTCGGCATCGGCAATCCGCGGCCCGATGAAACAGCCACGATTCGCTACGGCCCGCTCCTGCGCTGGAACGAAAACCGAATCCGTTTCACCATGCCGACGACCACCGCACCCCGCGCTCTTGACGGAGTGACGGCGATGGACCGGGATGTTGTGATCGAGTCGAAGACACCGAAACCAAGCGTTGCCGCGCACGGGTGGCGCGAGAGAACAGGCCGCGAAATTCCTGCACTCCAACAGCGACCGGGGAGCCTGTCCGGTCTGGAAAAAAATCGAGTTCGCCTGCTATCCGATCAAAAGAGCCAGCAGGCCGGCCAGGGCCAGACCGGCCAGAAGCCCCAGCACAAACCCCCGCCCGGGGCCCCGTTCTGCTTCGGGCGGGTCGCGGTCTTCCGGGATCAGAAGCCGGTCGACCAGCTGCGGCAGACGCGGACTCAGCCGCGCCACGATCGCGGCCGCTTCCGCGAAATCGGCAAAGGCGCGGGCCGGGCCGACATTCTCCTCAATCCATTCCCGGACCACGGGCTCCGACACCCCCCAGATATCGAGATGGGGATCCAGGCTGCGCGCGACCCCCTCGACCACCACCATGGTCTTCTGCAGCTGCAGCAATTGCGGTTGCGTGCGCATTCCAAAACGCTCGGTCACGGCGAACATCTGCGCCAGCACCCGACCCATGGAAATCCGGGAGGCGTCCTCGCCAAAAATCGGCTCCACCAGCGTGCGCAGTGCCTGGGCGAACGCATCGATATCCTGATCCGCCGGAAGATAGCCGACATCCCGATGCGCGCGGGCCGCGCGCCGGTAGTCGCGGGAGATAAACCCGTACAGAATTTCCGCATAGGCGCGCCGGGTCGGACGGCCGAGACGTCCCATGATCCCGAAATCCATCAGGACGACCTTCCCCTCCGGTGTGATCTGCAGATTCCCCTGGTGCATGTCACCATGGAAAAACCCATCGCGCAGGGCGGTGCGCAGGAACAGCTGCAGCAGACTCGAGGCGATCGCCTCCGGAGTCCCGCCGGCCGCGGCGATGGCATCCAGATCGTCGATCGGGGCCCCCTCCGCATAGGAGGTCGTCAGCACGCGGCGGGAGGAGAGCCGCCAGACCGGACGCACCACCTCAAACCCCTCATCCTCGCGGATGTTGTCCGCGAACTCCGCCGCCGCCGCCGCCTCGAGCAGCAGATTCTTCTCGGCCGTGACGATGCGCTCGAAATTCTCGATCACCGCCAGCGGCCGCAACCGGCGCATCTCCGGCCGCAGATACTGCATCAGCCGGGCCACGAATTTGAAGGCCTCGATGTCCCGGCGAAACGTCTCCTCGATTCCCGGACGCAGGATCTTGACCGCCACCCGCTCGCCGCTGCTCCGATCTGTGGCGGCGTGCACCTGGGCGATGGAGGCGGCCGCCACCGGCGGTCCGAAATCGGCAAACAGCTCCTCGACCGGACTGCCCAGCTGCTGCTCGACGGTGGCGCGGGCCTCGATCTCGGAGAAAGGCGGCAGACGGTCCTGAAGCGGCCGCAAGGCCACGGCGAGCGGGCCGCCGACAATATCGGGACGGGTGGCGAGCGACTGGCCGAGTTTGACATAGGCCGGACCGAGGGCGACCAGCGCACGCGGCACCGGCGACAGGGAAAGATCCCCCTCCCGGCCGAACGGGACACAGAGCCGGCTCAGAAAAGCGAGGAGGCCGACCTTCCGGCGCGGCATGCCGAGCGATTCGAGCACCGGGAACAGGGCGTCGTTGCGCGCCAGCGTGCCACCAAAGCGGGCCAGACGGAGCAGGTTGGAGAACGTTGCCAGCATCTGCGGTCAGATCCGCCAGCCGGAATGCAGCGCCGCGACACCAAGGGCGAGATTGCGCCAGGTGACGCGTCCGAATCCGGCCTCGCGCATCGCCCCGGCCAGGCATTCCTGGGACGGAAAGCGACGGATGCTCTCGACCAGATAGCGATAGGCCTCCCGATCCCGGGCGATGACCGCGCCGATCCGCGGAATCGCGCCGAAGGACCAGGCGTCATAGAGGGCCGCGGCCGCGGGCGGATGCACCCGGCCGAATTCCAGGCACAGAAACCGCCCGCCGACCCGCAATATGCGGAACGCCTCCCGCAGCACCGCCTCCAGATCGGCCATGTTGCGCAGTCCGAAGGCGACCGTGCAGGCATCAAACTGCGCATCACCGAACGGCAGCGCCGCACCGTCCCCGCAGACCCAGCCCGGCTCCCCCCCGCGCCGGCGGCGGCCCTGCCGGAGCATCTCCTCGGTCAGATCGCAGACCGTCACCTCCGCCCCGCCCCGGGTGCGGTCGAGAATCCGGAAGGCCACATCGCCGGTGCCGCCGGCGAGGTCGAGGACGCGCATCCCCGGACGCGGCGCGAGCCAGTCCACCATCGCGTCCTTCCACAGCCGGTGCAGGCCGAACGACATCGCGTCATTCATGACATCGTAATTCCCGGCGACCCCGGCAAAGAGGTCGCGCACCAGCCCCGGCTTGGCGTCGAGGGCCACCTTGCGGTAGCCGAAATCCGCCTGGGGCGGGCCGGAATGTTCGGGGTCGTGCACCATGGCCTCAAACTACTCGCCGCGACACCACGCTACCATCCCGCCCGTCCCGCCGCCGTGCATCCGCCCATGCCTGAACTCCCCGAAGTCGAGACCGTCCGCCAGGGACTCGCGCCCCTGCTCGAAAAGCGGCGGATCGCGCAGGCCACCGCCCGCCGGCCGGATCTGCGCCGGCCCCTGCCGCCCGATTTCGCCCGGCGCCTGACCGGACAGCGCATCGAGCGCCTGGAGCGGCGCGGCAAATATCTGCTCGCCACCCTCGATGGCGGCCACACCCTTCTCGCCCATCTCGGCATGACCGGCCGGTTCCTGATCCTGGATCCCGACGCCGCCGATGCCGGCACCGGCCCGCATGACCATATCGTGCTGGATCTGGAAGCCGGTCCCGGCGGGCGGCCGCCGCCCACACGGGTGGTGTTCCGCGATCCCCGCCGCTTCGGGGTGATGGATCTGGTGCCGACCGCGGAGCGGGACTCCCACCGGCTGCTCCGCGGCCTCGGCCCCGAACCTCTCGGGCCGGATTTCCACGCGACCTGGCTCCGGGCGTGTTTTGCCGGCCGGCGGGCCGCGATAAAACCCCTGCTTCTGGACCAGCGCCTGATCGCCGGAATGGGCAATATCTACGCCTCCGAATCCCTGCACCGGGCGGGCATCTCGCCCCGCCGCCCGGCCGGCCGGATCTCCGCCCTCCGGACCGGCAGGCTGGTCGAGGCGATCCGGGCCATCCTCACCGAGGCGATCGCGGCGGGGGGATCGACCCTGCGGGATTTCCGGGGCGCGGATGGCGAACTCGGCTACTTCCAGCACGCTTTCACGGTCTACGGGCGCGAGGCCGGACCCTGCCCGAAGCCGGGCTGCCGCGGCACGATCCGGAGCGCGGCCCTGGGCGGGCGGGCGACCTATTGGTGTCCGGCCTGCCAGCGTTGAGGCAGCCCGGCGGCGGCTTCGCTATAAACCGGCCATCTGCAGAATGCCGGAGAAGAAAATGGCCTACAAAACCATCCTTGTCGAAACCAAGGAGACCGGGGTCGGCCTGGTGACCCTGAACCGTCCGGAGGCGCTGAATGCGCTGTCCGGAACACTGATGACCGAGCTCGGCGAGGCGCTGGTCGAATTCGACGCGGATCCCGGGATCGGGGCGATCGTCATCACCGGCAGCGAGAAGGCCTTTGCGGCCGGCGCCGACATCAAGGAGATGAAGGACCAGTCCTTCGCCGATGTCTATGGCAGCAATTTCATCACCCGCAACTGGGAGGGGGTGACCCGGCTGCGCACGCCGACCCTCGCCGCGGTCGCCGGCTATGCACTCGGAGGCGGTTGCGAACTCGCCATGATGTGCGACTTCATCCTGGCCGCCGACAGCGCCCAATTCGCACAGCCCGAGATCAAGCTCGGCGTCATCCCGGGCGCCGGCGGAACACAGCGCCTGACCCGCTACGTCGGCAAGTCGAAATCCATGGAGATGTGCCTCACCGGCCGTTTCATGGACGCGGCCGAGGCCGAGCGCTCCGGGCTGGCGAGCCGGGTGATCCCGGCCGCGGAGCTGCTCGACGAGGCCCTCAAGACCGCCGCCCGGATCGCGGCGATGCCCCGCCTCGCCGCCTATGCCGCCAAGGAGGCGGTCAACGCCGCCTATGAGACCGGGCTCGCCGAGGGTGTCCGCCAGGAGCGGCGCCTGTTTTATGCGCTGTTCGCCACCGAGGACCAGAAAGAGGGCATGGCCGCCTTCATCGAGAAGCGAAAGGGCGCGTTCAAGGGCCGTTGAACCCGGCGGTGGCCACCACCGCTCCTACCCCGGGGCTGCTCGACGCACTCCGGGAGGCGGCCGGGCCCGGCGGCTGGGAGGAGGCCGGAGGCGACTCCCCCTATCTCGCCGAGCCGCGCGACCTGCTCCAGGGCCGCGCCGCGCTGGTGCTGAAACCCGATTCGACCGAAGCCACCGCCCGGATTGTCACCCTCTGCGCGGAGGCGCGGGTCGGTATTGTTCCCTATGCCGGCGGCACCGGGCTGGTCGGCGGACAGACCGCGACCGAGCCGCCGGATCCGGTGGTGCTGAGCGTCGAGCGCATGCGCCGGGTGCGGTCGGTGGAACCCGACAACGGGGCCCTGACCGCCGAGGCCGGATGCACGCTGGCCGAAATCCGGACCGCAGCCGCCGAACAGGGCTGCCTGTTTCCGCTGCGGATCGCCTCGGAGGGCGACTGCCGGATCGGCGGCAATCTCGCCACCAATGCCGGCGGCGCGCAGGTGCTCCGCTATGGCAGTGCCCGCGACCTGTGCCTCGGTCTCGAGGCGGTGTTTGCCGACGGCCAGATCTGGGACGGGCTCGGTGCGCTCCGCAAGAACAACACCGGCTACGATCTCCGCCATCTGCTGATCGGCTCGGAGGGCACGCTCGGGGTGATCACCGCCGCGACCCTGCGGCTGCATCCGGCCCCGGCCGAAGAGGCGACCGCCCTCGCGGCCGTGCCGGATCTCGAGGCCGCCGCGGAATTCGCCCGGAGGCTGCGCGACTCGCTCGGCGAGATCCTGAGCATCGCCGAATTGATCGACCAGACCGGAGTGGAATTTGTCCGGGCGCATTTCGCCGGCATCGACACGCCGCTCGAGAGGGACCACCCCTGGTATGTGCTCGCGGAAACCGAGGGCGGAGAGGAAAGCCATGCGAGGGAGCGCCTGGAGCGGGTGCTGGCAGCCGCCTTCGAGGACGGGATCGTGACCGACGCCGCCCTCGCCGGAAGCATCGCGCAGCGCGAATCGATCCGCACCCTGCGCGAGACCATCCCCCTCGCCAACCGCCGTGTCGGGGCCGTCGCGACCCATGATGTCTCCGTGCCGGTCGGACGGGTGGCGGAACTGGCGACGGAGCTGCGCGCGGCGGTGGCCGCGATCGACGGCCGACTCCGGATGAATGTGTTCGGGCATCTCGGCGACGGCAACCTGCATGCCAATGTCTTTCCGCCGGAGGGATCGGACCGCGATGCCTTTTGGGAATTGCGGGAGAGGATCAGCGGCACGATCTTCGCGGTGACCCGGAAACTCGGCGGGTCGGTGAGCGCCGAGCATGGTGTGGGCCGGTTGCGGAAGACGGCCGCCTTCGAGGCGGAACCCCCGGCCCGGCTGACCGCCATGCGCGCCATCAAGCGCGCCCTCGACCCGCAGGGCATCCTCAATCCCGGCGCGGTGGTCGGGCCGGAAGACGAGGATGGCCGATGACGGACTCCGGGACCGACCGCCGACGCGCCTTCGAGGATCTTGCCGTCGGCGAGCGTTTTGAGATCAGACCGTTCGAGATGAAGGAAGCCGACACCATCGCCTTCGCGCGGGATTTCGACCCCCAACCCTTCCATCTCGATCACGAGGCCGCCCGACACACCCTGCCCGGCGAACTGTCGGCGAGCGGATGGCACACAGCGGCGATGCTGATGCGGCACGTCCATGATTCCTGGCTTCACGGAATCCGCGGAGAAGGCAGTCCCGGCATCGACCGGCTGGACTGGCCGGCGGCGGTCTTCCCCGGCGACACACTCCACGGCACGGGGGAGATCCTCGGCATGCGGCAGCCGCGCAGCCGCCCGCATCAGGGGCTGATCCAGATCTCGCTCCGGCTGACCGGCCGCGCCGGGGCCGAGGTGCTGCGCAGTATCTGGTGGGTGTTTGTGGGCCGCCGGGAGAGGGCCGGGCCGCAGCCCGAATCCGCTCCGCCCCGGGAGCGCGACCCGGCCGAGACACCGGACCGTGCCCGCGCCGGAACCCCGGATGCGGAATGCCTCTGGCTCGAAACCTTGCCGGAAGGACAGTGCTTCTATCTCGGGGCCGACCAGATCAGCGCGGAGGAGATCAAGGAGTTTGCGCGCCGCTTCGACCCGCAGGCCTTCCATCTCGATGAATCGGCCGCACAGCACGGCCCGTTCGGCGGGCTTGCCGCCAGCGGCTGGCACAGCTGCGGACTCTGGATGCGCACCCATGTCCGGGCGCGGACGGACATCCTGGAGACCCTGACCGGATCGGAGCGCGAGCGGGCGATGACCAGCGCGGGCCTCGGCCTGGGGATGAGGAATCTGGCCTGGACGCATCCGGTCCGCCCCGACGACCGGGTGCATTGCTTCATGACGGCGGTAAAAAAACGCGAGAGCCGGTCGCTGCCCGATTGGGGGATTGTCCGCTACCGCGCGGAAGTGACGAATGACCGGGGCGAGCTGGTGCTCCGCTTCTACCCGTCGCTGATGGTGCGGAAGAAATCACACTGAAAGCAGGGGGTGGGCCCGGCAGGGGTCGAACCTGCGACCTGCCGATTACATACCACTTCGGCTTGCGCCGCCTCCGGGGAGTTCGTGGTCTGGACTATCCCTTCGCCATATGCCGCGATTGCGGCAGCCAGGCGGGCGCCGTCTAGTCTCTACACCTTCCCCTGTCGGGGCTTGGCTCGGGATTGCCCCGCCAGGCGGGGGTTCCCCGAATTTGACGCCTGTTCACCCCCGAGTTTCCCCGAAGGGCTCCCTTTTGAAAGTCGGTTGCTCTACCACTGAGCTACGGGCCCGCCCGCATCCGCCATCCTACCACGAAACCCGAATGCAGGCATACCGGGAGAACCGCCGCCGGAATCGGTTCAGCGGGTTTCCGGAATCAGCAGGATCAGTTCGTCCGGCCGGGCATAGCCCAGCACCTCCCGCGCCCGCTCGTTCAGCAGATCCAGATCGATGGAGCCGGTGCGCAGCCGCCCGGCGCGGTCTTCGCGGCGTATCCGCTCATCGCGCACCTGCCGCAGCTGCTCCTCGCGCGCCTCGATCTCGGCCCGACGCTGTTCGAGCACGAAATACCCTTCGGTACCCCAGATCGCGGCATGCAGGTAGTAGCCGGTCGCCGCCGTCAGCGGCACCGACACTACCAGCATGGTGATCCAGCTGGATCTCCGGCTTTTGCGACGCATGGTGAACCCTGCCCGGCCTGCCTCGACTCCGCGCTCTTCGGTGCGGTTGCCGCAAGGATAGCGATCCCGGTCACCGGATGCGACCTCCCGCAACCGGAAAAAATCAGCCGCCCCCGCCGGCGAACACCCCCAGACCGGGATACACGGCCCGCGCCCCGAGTTCCTCCTCGATGCGCAGCAACCGGTTGTATTTGGCCAGACGTTCGGAACGGGCGAGCGAGCCGGTCTTGATCTGCCCGACCCCGGTGGCAACGGCGAGATCGGCGATCGTGTCGTCCTCGGTCTCGCCCGAGCGATGCGAGATCACACAGGCATACCCCGCCTCCCGCGCCGCCCCGACCGCCTCCAGGGTCTCGGTCAGGGTTCCGATCTGGTTGGGCTTGATGAGCACCGCGTTGCCGGCACCCGCCTCCGCGCCGCGCCGGATCCGCGCCGGATCGGTCACGAAGAAATCGTCGCCGACCAGCTGGCACCGGGAGCCGATCTCCGCGGTCAGCCGTTTCCAGCCCTCCCAGTCTTCCTCATCCATTCCGTCCTCGATCGAGATCACCGGAAATTCCTCGAGCAGTCCGGCGTAATACCCGACCAGCTCCTCCGAGGAGCAGATGCGGCCCTCACCCGTCAGGTGATAGGCCCCCTCCCGGTGGAATTCGCTCGCGGCGGCATCGAGCGCGACATGTACGTCCCGCCCGGGCACACAGCCCGCATCCTCCACCGCCATCAGGATGATCTCGAGCACGCGACGGGTTCCCTCAAGATCCGGCGCGAACCCTCCCTCATCCCCGAGACCGGTCGAGAGCCCGGCCGTCACCAGCCGCCGCTTGAGCAGATGCATGATCTCGGCGCTCCGGCGCAGGGCCTCGGAAAAACTCTCCGCTGCGGCCGGCACAATCATGAACTCCTGCAGATCGACGGGGTTGTCGGCATGGGCCCCGCCATTGACGATGTTGATCATCGGAACGGGAAGCGTGCCGGCATCGGCACCGCCCAGATACCGGTACAGCGGCTGGCCGGCCTCCGCGGCCGCGGCCTTGGCGAGGGCCAGCGAGACTCCCAGGATCGCGTTGGCCCCGAGCCGCGACTTGCCGGGGGTGCCGTCCAGTTCGATCATCGCCCGGTCGAGGGCGGCCTGGTCTCCGGCCTCCCGGCCGCAGAGTGCTTCGGCGATTTCGCCATTCACCGCGGCGACCGCCCCGAGCACCCCCCTGCCGAGATAGCGCGGGCCGCCATCGCGGAGCTCGACCGCTTCATGCGAGCCCGTCGAGGCACCGGAGGGCACGGAAGCGCGGCCGCAGGCTCCGCCGGCGAGCTGCAGATCGACCTCGACCGTCGGATTGCCGCGGCTGTCGAGAATCTCCCGCGCCCGGATCGAGGCAATGGCGCTCACCCCGGGCACCGGATCAGGAGCCGGAGGATTCCGGCGCGGCGCGCTTGACCGGCTCGGCATAGATCTCCAGCCGGTGGGCGACGATCCGGTAGCCGAGGCGGGCCGCGATCTCGTTCTGAAGCTTCTCGATCTCCTCGCTGACAAATTCGACGACCTTCCCGCTGGTGACGTCGATCAGATGATCGTGATGGTCGCGCTCGGCATCTTCATACCGCGCCCTTCCGTCCCGGAACTCATGCCGCTTGAGAATCCCGACCTCCTCGAACAGTCGCAGGGTCCGGTAGACCGTGGCCACCGAGATGCCCGGATCCTGCCGCCGCGCGCGGCGGTGGACCGCCGCCACATCGGGGTGGTCCCCGGAGTCCGACAGCACCGAGGCGATCACCCGGCGCTGCCCGGTCATCCGAAGCCCCTGGCGTTCGCAACGTTCCAGAATTTCCTGCATGGCACCCTCCGTCGCCCCGGAGAAGATGTAGTCACGGAACCGCACGCACTCAAGACATCCGGGGCCCCGGACAACCGCCTGCTCCACCTTTTTCCGGGTCCCTCCCCCGCCCGGCGGGAGTACCCGATCTGCCTGGATCTCTAGCGGCCGCGCCGGTTTCAGGCCGCGATCCGCTCAAGGGCGGTATCATAATCGACGGACACCAGCTGGCTCACTCCCTTCTCGGCCATGGTCACGCCATAGAGGCGGTCCATCCGGGAAATGGTGATCGCGTGATGGGTGACGACCAGGAAGCGGGTCCGCGTGCGCTCGGCAAGATCTCCCAGCAGGTCGCAGAAACGCTGGACATTGGCATCGTCGAGCGGAGCGTCGACCTCGTCGAGCACGCAGAGCGGAGCCTGGCTGGAAAGAAACAGCGCAAACACCAGGGCCAGGGCGGTGAGGGCCTTCTCGCCGCCGGACATCTGCACCAGCGAGGTCAGGCGCTTGCCGGGCGGCTGCGCGTAGATCTCCAGCCCCGCCTCGAACGGATCCTGGGAGTCCACCAGTTCCAGGGACGCTTTTGCCTCGCTGCCGAACAGGGTCGCGAACACCTCCCGGAAATTGCTGTCCACCTTCTCGAAGGCAGCGAGAAGCCGGGCCCGGCCCTTCTCGTTGAGGGATTCGATCGCTTCCTCGAATTTGGCCAGCGCGCCATCGAGATCGGTCTTCTCGGTCACCAGCTCGTCCCGCGCCACCGTCACCTCGCGCATATCCGCCTCGGCCCGAAGATTGACCGGGCCGATACGCTCGCGTTCGCCGCGCAGCGATTCCAGTTCCTCCCCGTAGGTCTCCGGCGACCCGAGCTCCTCCGGCGGCACCCCGAGCCGGGACGCAACCTCCTCCGGGACGCATTCGGCGACCTTCTCCAGCTCGGCCGCCATGTCGCCGACCCGTTGTGCCGCCGCCTCGGCCAGGGCCCGGTTCCGCGCGCCCGCCTCCCGGGCCTCGGACCGCGCGGCCTCCGCCGCCCGCTCCGCCTCGCCGGCCTGGTGCAGCTCCGCTTCGGCCGCCGCCAGCCGGTCATCGGCCTCGCTTTTTGCCTTCGCCCCATCCTGGATGACCCGGGACAGTCCCGCCTGGTTTTCCGCCAGTTCGGACGGCACCCGACGCTCCCCCTCCATCCGCTCGCGGCAGGCGGCCAGCCGTTCCTCGAGTTCCCGGACCCGTCGTCCCGCCTCATCCTGGCGTCCGCTCCAGGCAGCATGCGACCGGTGGCGTTCCTCGGCCTCCTCCCTGCGTGTCTCGATCTCCCGGTGCAGCCGCCGGCTCTCGTCGCGCAGCCCTTCGGCCTCGACCCGCACCTCCTCCAGCAAGGCCCGCGCCGCCGCCACCGCATCCTCCACCTCTGCCGGCGAGGGGTCGCCCGCCACCGTCCGGCGGAACGCCTGCAGCCCGGCCTCCATTTCCCCGCGGGCGGTCTCGACTCCCGCCTTCGCATCCACCCGCCTCTGCAGGTCCGCCGCCGCCACGCCGATGGCGGCCTCGGCCCGGGCGGCCCGCTCACCGGCCCCGGCCGCCACCTCCTCGCGGGACTGCAGCGCCTCGCGGGCGGCGGTCTCCCCCTGAATGGCCTCGACGAGCGCGGCCTCGGCCGCCCGGTGGGTGTCGGCGGTGGATTCCGCGGCCGCCGAAGCGGTGTCCGTCTCCGCGGCCAGTTCCTTGAAACGGGCGCGCGCCTTCAGCCAGTATTCGATCGTGCCGCGGGCATCGCCGGCAACGAGACGCAGCCCGTCCCAGCGCCAGAGATCCCCATGGATGCTGACCAGACGCTGGCCGGGTTGGAGCGCCTCCTGCAGCCGCGCGCCCTCGGTGCGGGAAACGATTCCCGTCTGGGAGAGCCGCCGGGCAAGGGCGGCCGGAGCGGCGACCCGCTCGATGAGCGGGGTCGCACCTTCCGGGAGCGGCGCCGCACCGGCGATCGCCGGCAGGTCGATCCAGCCACTGGTCGCCGCATCCGCCGCCGCCGCCGGCAGCCGGAGATCGTCGCCGAGGGCCGCATCCAGCGCGGCTTCCAGTCCGGAATCCGGCCGCAGCTGGTCCAGGATCGGGGCTGGCCGGGATGCCTCCCCGGGCTCTGCCTCTCCGCCTCCCGCCTGTTCGATGGCCGTGCGCTCGGCCTCCAGGGCGGCCGCCTGCTGGCGTGCCTCCGCCGCCCGCACCCGCGCCGCGCGCTCGCCGGCCTCGGCCTCGCTGCGGGACACCCCGGCCGCCTCGAGTGCCGAGCGGGCACGGAGCGTTTCTTCCCGGGCGGTGGCATGTTCGGTGCGGGCCGCTTCCGCGGCCTCCCGTGCGGCACGGTCCGCCGCCACCGCCGCCAGATGATCGCGCCCGATCTGCCCGGCCTCGGCATCCATGCGCGCAAAACTCTCGTTCGCCTCTGCCTCGCGTGCCGCCAGCTGCTCATGACGGGCCGCGACCCCGGCCGCGGTCTGCCTCTGCCGGTCGAACGCCCCCTCTGCCGCCGCCAGACGCTCGAGGGCCGCCGCCTCCCGGGACTGCGCTTCGGCCAGCGCCTCCTGGAGGGCCCGGCTTTCGGCTTCCGCATCCCCGGGGCCGGCCGTGCCGAGAGCCGTCAGATTGCGCTCCGCATCCTCGGCGAGACCGGTCTCGCGGGCGATGTCGCTTTCGAGCCGCGCGGCCTCCTCCTCGCTCGCCGCCAAGCGGGATTTTGCCTCGGCGATGCGACGCTCGAGATCCTCCCCCTCGCCCCGGATGCGGGCATAGGCGGCGGCCGCCTCGATCTGGGTCTGGCGCAGCGGCCGGACGCAGGTGGAAGCTTCCGACCGGCGGCGGGCGGCCGCACTCGCGGCCGCTGTGGCCCGCCCGCTCTCCGCCTCGGCGGAGGCAAAATCGCTCTCGAGCCCGACCTTGAGCTCCGCCTCCTTCCGCCAGCGCGCATAGGCGAGCAAGGTCTCGGTGCGGCGGATGCGGGCGGAGATCCCGCGATAGAGGCCAGCGCGGCGGCTCTCGCGCTGGAAGGAGCGCAGCTGTTTCTCGAGCTGGGAGACGTGCTCCTCGACCAGCTCGATATTGCGCCGGGTCGCGGCAATGCGGAGCTCCACCTCACGCCGGCGTTTGTGCAGCCCGGCGATCCCGGCCGCGTCCTCGAGCACCTGGCGCCTGGCCTGGGGCTTGGCGTTGACCAGCTCGCCGATCCGGTTCTGCCGGACGATGGCGCAGGACCGGGCGCCGGTGCCGGCGTCGCCGAACAGTGTCTGCACGTCCCGCGCCCGCACTTCCTGCCCGTTGATCCGGTAGGTCGACCCGGCCTCGCGCCGGATCCGCCGGGTGACCTCGATCTCCCCCGCATCCTCCGGCAGACCGGGCACCGACAGGCCGGTGGCATCCACCGACAGGGTGACCTCGGCATAGCTGCGCTTCGCCCGGCCGGTGCTGCCGGCAAAGATGACATTCTCCATCTCGGTGCCGCGCATGGAGCCCGGGGCAGTCTCGCCCATCGCCCACAGCACCGCCTCGACGATGTTCGACTTGCCGCAGCCATTCGGACCGACAATGCCGGTGATCCCCGGCGCAATCTCGAGATCGGTCGGGTCGGCAAAGGATTTGAAACTGGTGAGACGAATTTCTTTGATCTGCATGTGAGACCCTGCAGGTAGCCGTTTTTTTCCGCCGGAACACCAAATCTAGTGGCTGGAAGGGCGGTCTGTCAATGCCGTCCGGGCCGGTGCGATTTTACGGCCCCCCAAAACCGATTAGAGTGAGCCGACAGGCTGACGGCCCGCATCCAGGGAGAACCACCATGCTGGTCGGAGTACCCAAAGAGATCAAGGTGCAGGAGCACCGGGTCGGACTCGTGCCCGGCAACGTGCGGGAACTGATCCATCACGGGCATGAGGTCGTGGTCGAGACCCTGGCGGGACATGCCATCGGCCTCGAGGACGAGGACTACCGGAACGCCGGAGCCCGCATCGCAAACTCCGCCGAAGAACTGTTCGGCGAGGCCGAGCTGGTGGTCAAGGTCAAGGAGCCGCTGGCCTCCGAGCGCGCCCTGCTCCGTCCGGGGCAGATTCTTTTCACCTATCTGCATCTCGCTGCCGATGCCGCGCAGACCCGCGAGCTGGTGGAGAGCGGCGCGACCGCGATCGCCTACGAGACCGTGACCGATCCCGCCGGCCGCCTGCCGCTGCTCGCACCGATGAGCGAGGTGGCCGGGCGGATGTCCATCCAGGCGGGGGCCCACTGCCTGGAACGCGAGGTCGGCGGGCGCGGCGTCCTCCTGGGCGGCGTGGCGGGGGTTCCCGCGGCCGATGTGGTGATCATCGGCGGCGGGGTGGTGGGCACCAGTGCCGCCCGCATGGCCATCGGCCTGGAGGCGCGGGTCACGATTCTCGACAAATCGGTCACCCGCCTGCAGCAGCTGGACACCCAATTCGGTGCCACCCTCAACACGATTTTTGCCACGACCGATGCGGTCGAGCAGCATGTGCGCGCGGCCGATCTGGTGGTCGGCGCGGTACTGGTCCCGGGTGCGGAAACCCCGCGGCTGATCAAGGCGGCGGATGTGGCCGCGATGCGCCGGGGATCGGTGATCGTGGACGTCGCCATCGACCAGGGCGGAATCAGCGAAACCAGCCGGCCCACCACGCATGACAACCCGACCTATCTCGTGGACGAGGTGGTCCACTACTGCGTCGCCAACATGCCCGGAGCCGTGGCCCGGACCGCGACCTTCGCGCTCAACAACGCCACCCTTCCCTATCTGCTCGCCCTGGCCGACCGGGGCTGGGCGGCGGCCCTCGCCGCCGATCCGGGATTTGCCGCCGGCCTCAACGTGCATGCCGGCGAGGTCACCCACCCTGCGGTCGCGAAGAGTCTCGGCTATTCCTATACGCCGCCCGAAAAGGTCATCGCCGCGGCATGAACCGGACGGCCCGGAGCGGCCTCTCCCCGTCCGCGCCCGACCCCGTCTGTCCTAGTTGTCGAGCACCTGCTCGATTATTTCGGAGATCTGCTCAAACCCTGCCGCCCCCTCGACCCGCTCCCCGCCGATCAGGATGGTCGGCGTGGCTTCGATGTCGTCCTCCTCGCGGTGGGACTGGAAGGATTCCAACAGGGCGAGAGCGAATTCCTGATCCTCGACGCAGGCCTTGAGCCGGTCCGCCGGAACGCCGGCCCGCACCGCCCTGCGGTAGAGTTCCTTGCCGATATTCGACGAGCCGATCCAGTCACTCTGGCTGCTGAAGAACAGATCCACGAGCGCGTAATAACCCTTGGGTCCCGTGCAGCGCGAAAGGCGGCCGGCCAGAAGCCCCTCGCCGTCGAAATACACCTCCCGCAGGATGAAACGGACCCGGCCGGTGTCGATGTATTCGGATTTGATCTGCGGATAGGTCTCGCGGTGGAACGTCGCGCAATGCGAGCAGGTGAAGGACGCGTATTCGATCATCGTGACGGGAGCGTCCTCCTCCCCCAGCACGACATCACCGAGCGCGTAGCCACGCTCGTTGAGCGGCTTGCTCTCCTCCTCCGCCCCGGCGGTGCCCGCCAGGAGGGCGAGGGCCACCAGCACGGCCGCCGGCCGGCAAAAATTCATCGCTGTCATCATTCAAGAAATTCCTTCTTCTGTTCCGCCCGGTGCCGGTCGGTAACCTTGAGGGTGATCCCAAGGTTCTGGAGCGCGGCGCGAAGAGCCGGATCCTGCACTTTCTCGACCAGCGTTTCCACCGCCGAGACCTCCTGCGGGGTGGCCGGCGGAGGGGGCGGTGGGGGTGGCGGTGGAACCAGCGACTCGAACGCCCCCGTCTGGATCACCCGGATCTTGTCGACCGCACAAAACCCATAGACCGTGTTGATGCGGTCCAGAATGGCCGCGGAGGAATGCGCGACCTCCGTTGCAAAACCGCCCGGACTCAGCAGGTGCAGGACCCGCCCGTACTTGCCGTGGGGGGCAATCTTCACCGGCCTGCATCGGGAGGCGAGATGGGGACCGGCGACCTGCGCCCAATCGCGGAACAGGCGGATATCGCTGAATCCGTATTTCGCGCAGCAATGCTGGATGAACGGGTCGGCGATCTCGCCGAGCGGCCGGGAGCCCTTGGGGAAGCGGGCATTCGTGATCTGCGGCGCCGCCGGCTTGCGACGGGATTGGGAAGTTTTTGCGGCCATTCTCCCTCCCCCCTGTCTCTGCAGCCGACCCGGCAGGATTCGGTACCGGCCGGCCGACCGGCACCTTGGGCTATTCTAGTGCCATGATGCCCGTCGGCGAATTCCCCGCATCCCTGCTCGCCTGGTATGACCGCGAGGCACGCAGCTTTCCCTGGCGCGTTCCGCCCGGTGGCGGCCCGGCCGATCCCTATCGGGTGTGGATCTCGGAGATCATGCTGCAGCAGACCCGGGCCGCCACCGTGATCCCGTATTACGAGCGGTTCCTGGCGCGCTGGCCGGATGTCGCGGCCCTCGCCCGCGCCCGCCGCGCGGAGGTGCTCCGGCTCTGGGCAGGACTCGGCTACTACACCCGGGCCCGCAATCTGCACGCGGCGGCGAAGACCGTCATGCGCGACCATGGCGGCACGCTTCCCCGAACCGAACCGGAACTGCAAAGCCTTCCCGGCATCGGTCCCTACACCGCCGCCGCCATCGCAACCATCGCCTTTGGCGAGCGGACGGCGGCCGTGGACGGCAATATCGGGCGGGTGCTTGCCCGGATGCACGCCCTCAAGACGCCGCTATCGGAGGCGAAAACCGAGCTCCGGCATCTCGCCCTCGAATGGGTCCCGGCCGAGCGCGCGGGGGACTATACCCAGGCCCTGATGGATCTTGGTGCCACCGTCTGCACACCGCGCCAGCCCGCCTGCGGCGCATGCCCTTGGAGCCCGGACTGCAAGGCACGGGCGATGGGCATCACCGACTCGATCCCGACCCGCACAGCCCGACCGGCCCGGCCGGTTCGCTACGGCGTCGCCTATCTCGCCCGGCGTGCGGATGGTGCCGTGCTGCTCGAACGCAGACCGGTGCGCGGACTGCTCGGAGGCATGCTGGGACTGCCCGGAACGGACTGGCTGCCGGAGTCACCGGACGCTGATTCGGTGCGGGAAGCGGCCCCGCTCCGCGCCCGCTGGCGGCAGGTCGAGGGAACGGTCACGCATGTTTTCACGCATTGTGAATTGCACCTCACCCTCCGCGCCGCCGATACCGCCATGAAAGCAACACCGGTGCAGGGCCGATGGGTGCCGACCTCCCGTCTTGCCGGCGAAGCGCTGCCCAGCGTCATGCGCAAGGCACTGCGCCTCGGCGGGATTGATCTGTCAGGCTGATTCGAGTCGCCGGAGCGCCTCGCGTACCGGCCTGAAACTTGCCCGGTGATGCTCGGTCGGCCCCAACCGGACAAGGGCCTCAAGATGGGCGGCGGTCGGATAGCCGACATTCCTCTCCCATCCATAGCCGGGATGCCCGGCCGCCAGTTCCCGCATGATCCGGTCACGACAGGTCTTGGCGATGATGGAGGCGGCGGCGATGGAGAGGGATTTGCGGTCGCCGCCCACCACCGTCCGCATCTTGCAGCCCAGACCGGCAGCCTTCGGCGCCTGGTTGCCATCGATCAACGCCTGCACGGGACGGACCGGCAATGCCTCCAGGGCCCGGCGCATGGCCAGCAGGGTCGCCTGCAGGATGTTGAGCCGGTCGATCTCTCCGACTTCGGCGATTCCTGTCCCGACCCAGGCGCATTCCTGAATCTGGATCGCAAGCCGCTCGCGGCGGGTACGGGACAGACGTTTGGAATCGTCGATGCCCTCGGGGGTACGGGCCGGATCAAGCAGGACCGCGGCCGCAACCACCGGTCCCGAAATCGGGCCGCGTCCTGCTTCATCAACCCCGCAGATCCCTGCTCCCTCGCCGAACAGAACCCGGCCTTCTTCCTCGAGCGAAAAATCGGGCCCTTGGATCACGACATCTTCCCAAAATCGGCATGCCGGTCGCCGACCCCATCCGTGCCTCCCGGCATCCAGGGCGGTGCAAGGAGAGCGGCCGTCCTGCCCGCCAGCGCAACCAGCCCGCAGTGCCTGATCATCCGCGGTTCGCCGTGTGGAGGCAATTTGCGGAGGGAGGTTTGGGACGAATCTGCAAAATTTCAGTCTACAACTGTTTGAAATGCGCTTGCATCTTCTAGGTCATTAATTTCCGGTTCTGCTCCAGGAAATGATCAAATTCCGGAACAGTTCCATCAAGCATGCTTTTCGGAATGCAGCTCATGCAAAAATTCTCCTGCACTCCTTTATTTGTCATGTTGATAAAATTCAAAATACCCAATTTTCAATCCAAAAAAAAGGTTTCAAATCCTTTTCAAAATTTCTACTCAAAATACTCTCACAAATTTCATCTCTAGTGCCGAAGCTGTATGTGCTGGTTTTCGACAGCGTTTACAAACCGAACGAAAAATCCCTTCAAATCCAGCGGTCCGGTAATCGCACTCCACGCCTCATTCGAAATCTGATCGAGATCTTGCTGTGTACATATGCGGAGAATGCGATCCCCGGTTTCGTCGAGCTTGGCAATGCACATAGCCTGTACATTCGGGGCGTGAGCGTGAATGTGGTCATCCGACAATGCCCGATACTTCAAGACATCCTGATTGTTAATTCGTTCCGTCCGACTCTGTTTTCCCGTCTTTTTGTTATAAGGAATCGGATCGGTCAACAACATCAAGTGTCCAAACACAATGTTGTTCTGACGCAGATTTGCCGTCTCTCCCATCTGATTTTCGAAGTAGTTGACGGAATTCTGCCGGTAGTTGCTCCGCACAAACTTGACGCTGATCACCCCCAGATCGCGACCGGCCCGTTTCACGCAAACATCTACGTTCTTACTATAATACATGCCTTGTATTTTCTTCTCTGAACCAGTCGTCAAACTCTGGCCGACTATCTCGTATTCATCCCCCAAAGCCTTCCGAATTTCATCCTGAACCCATCCGTGCAGAATCTTGGTCAATTTGGATGACCGAGTCGCGTTCGGACTCGACTTGTACAGGACATAAACCTTTTGCATGGCTTCTAGGCATCGGTCCTCAATTCCTTCAAACATGAGCCAAAACCTCCCTCGGAATCGGAAAATTTTGGATGTACGACTTGGCATAAGAAAACCAGCCACCCTGAAACGGACGAGATGTCAGGTGAATGAAGTGGCTCATTTCGTTGCTGTTCAAACATTCAAGAAGCCGCTTCATATCCACGCCCTTGTGCGGTTTGATACAGTAGCCGGAATAGAACAAAGCCTTCGAGTTCCGACATTTCATGAAATTCGGTTTCGCATTCATGGAAGAGGTCAGAATCTTTTTGCCAAAGCCTTTAACGATAGAAACGTCCCTGCCATACCCATACCACCTGTGCTCGCTGATTTTGCCCTTGTCCCGCGCCATCAACTCATCTTTCCGGTCCTGCAGATACCTGAACGCCTTCGGATACCGCTCCGCAAAAATGTCCTCGGCGATCAATCGCCCATCCTCATATGGATAAATGATAGACCGATTGACCGCATCTCTGCCGTTCTTCATCCGGGACACCTTATAGATCGGTCGGACCACCTCCGGTTCGATGTCCAACTGCCCCGTCGGAAATATGAATACCGAGTCGGCCAGCGTCTGAATCCCTACGTGAATGTCGGCTATGTCCCCCAGTTTCGGCCCGTCCAGTGCAAACACATTCCGCTCCAATACCGACATGGGATTCCACACGTCGTCATCCGGGCGCACATACCGGCTATTGATCCATTCCGGGACGCCGTCCCTAAACCCCTGACACTGGTGTACAGGAATATCCCGGTCCGAAGGCGCGCCCCCCTTCTCGATTACAGAAATCGCCGCATAGGTCGTTGCATTGGCAAAGACCTGATGCTGCCCGAAGTCATACAGGGCCTTGACGCGGTGATGCTCCCGCAAATGCTCCCGTAGCCCCCGACCGGATTCACTCCGAAGCCAGCTATTCGGCGTAATGTAGGCAAGATTACATCCGGGTTTCAGCAAGTCGAAACCCATCTCGAAGAACAGCAGAAAAAGATCATAGGCCCCGTTCATGAACTTCCAGGATCCGGCTTGAATCAGGTTGCGACGGAACGATTCCAAGTGCTGGACGCGGACATAGGGCGGGTTCCCTACGACCGCATGAAAGGAACCTTGCCATGACTCCCATGCGGAGCGGTCCATGGCATCAATCCTGTGAAGCCGCCAATCCGGTGCCTTGATGCCGTTCTGGTCCATCACGGCATTGAGACGCGTCCGACATTCCCTCAATGCCTCTTCGTCAATGTCGAACCCGGTCAGCTGTTCCAGCGTCTTGTAGTAGCTCTTGGTTGGTTTTTTGGCATTCTTGGCATTCTTGATTTTCTCGACTACCCGGATCGCGAACGGGATCAGGAACGCTCCATCTCCGCAAGCCGGATCGCACACGGCAACATTTTTCAAGTCTCCCGACACCTTATCCAAGATCATCTCGACTATGGGTTTCGGCGTGTAAATCACCCCGAAGCCCTTTTTGGTATTCAGCATCCCCCGTAACGGATCCATTGCATCCTCCCTGTTAGCTCTGTTTCGAATCGCTACCCAATATAACCGTCATTCACATCCAATACTATAATCTATTAGGTCCTTGTAGCGCAACTGCTTGCCGATCATCCCAACGACCATATTTCACATCTGGTCGATGGTGTTCAGGTTCCAGTTGTTGTGCCGTTCCGCGAACTCTACCACATAAAGCAGTAACTACTCCAGCAACATGCGAGGGTAGAAAATTGCCAATAGAAAAATTCTGCTCTGTCATTTCTCGTCCTTCCCACCTTCTAGCCCCCGATCTTGACATTACGGTCCGACAAGAATCCCACAATATCCTGGAATCTTCATTCCACGATAGTCTTCAGACCCGGTTCCTGCGGAATCTACCCCATCTTCAATCAAGCGGCGCTGCAATTCGTCCCAGGCACGCGGTTCAGAGTGCTTCCGCTCCATAGAAGATGGACGGATTAAGAAACATGCGCTCCCAGAACTGGTTCTGTTCTGCCCGACTGAGACAGGCCTCGTCGCAAACAGCATCCCATTCGCTCCGCAGAATTTCCAATTGGTTTTCTATAATTTCTGATGCCTGTCTTTCGGACAGATGAAACTGATAGGCCGCCGACCGACAGGTCGCCAGCGTGCTGCGGCGGCTGCCGTCGACAATCCACATGGCCTGGTTGGCCTCATTTCCTGCCCGGCGTTGCGGGCAGATGTCATAGGCAGGGGTGAGCGTCAGCTGGCTGCCATCCCAGAAGGCTGCATGGTTGCGGGCATGATCGTCGGTATTGCCGCAGAGGATGTTGAACACCAGCCGCCCGAAAAGCTCCCGCAAGGTGTCTTTGGGGAACGTAAAGCGGTGTCGGATTATCTCGGCCAGGACGGCATAGCTGGTATACCGCGCCATCATCTCATCCAGTCCGAAGATGGTCAGCGCAGAGACCATGGCTCTGCGTTGCCAGCCAGCCTTTCCCTTGAGACGGTCAAACCGCTCGACAAGAAGTACATCCCTGTCCGCAACTTTTTCCAACCGAACCGATGCAACCGACAAGCCCACCCTGGCGGCAAGACGCATGGCGACGAATTCCGCCTTCACCACGTTGTAGGTATCCGTGGATAAGGAAAATTTGGCAATCAGTTTTTTCCCGTCAGCCTCGATCATAACTTTGGGCCGTGCACCGCCAAGCGAACTGCCATGCAGAAGGGCCTGGTCCAGAGGGGATGTGAGGGGAATTCCTGCCTCGATCTTTTCGGCGGCACTCTGCAATTCGTCCAATTTTACATCCTGGGCTGTGCGCGGGACGTACTCCGTCGGCGAGAGCTGAAAATCGAGTGCACCGATCCGGTCAGAGCCGGATTCCAAGAGATAGGTCAGCTCATTCACGACATCGACATCTGCATTCTTCCCTTTAATGCCAAAGAGGCAGTTCAGGATCACCCGTCGCCCCCAAGCATCGGGCGAGGCATCCCGTAGGTAGCCAGCCATGACCAATCCTCCCTCAGGCGGAATCGCGCCGACCTTCAATGGAAGTTCCGGAAGATAAAGAGGAATGGCTTCCGGACGTTCCAGATAACTCCGGCCGTAGTTGAAGATCAGGTCTCCGTCATCCCGGACCAGACGCCCCGCGACAACCGGCTCCGTCGCACCGGGAAGCCATGCCCAGACATACGCTTCCTCATGGCGATGCCTAGAAGTCATCATTCACTGCCTTTGTGCTGACACGGGCCCTCTGGGGAAGCAGGGTGAGTTTTTCCTGTGCCATGGCGAGGTGTTGGGTCAGCACTGTCCGCTCGGCATCGAACAGCTGCACGCCAACAAGCGCCGCCACTTCGAAAACAGCCCCGATCGAACAACCCATATGGCCTTGCTCAATCCGGTCAACACGCTTGCGCGACACGCCAGCACGCACGGCAACTTCCCTCTTCGTCCATTTGCGCTTCATGCGCGCGTTGTGAATCATCACCCCCAGCAGCTTTGTGGCCTCCTGTGCATAACGGGAATAGGCTTGGTTCTTTAGCTTAACCATTGAAATTTTCATGTTCCGGTCACACCCCTTAACAAGCTTTTATGCTTCATATATATACCATCAGATGTCAAGGGGGCAACGCGCTGAATACCCTACAACCCCGCCCGCAGCCACTTCGACACCCTGCCTGCGGAACGAAGTCGGCTGAATCACGAAGACGGAAGGGCGCGGCCGGGACGGCCTCTCTCCGGCTGTGTCCGGGACACCGCAAATTCCCTTCCCGCTGCCGAAACCGGGCCCGGTTTTCCTCCTCAAGCGAGAAATCGGACCCTCCGGTCTCAGCCCCTTCCCGGAACCGGACCCTATGCCCTCTCCTCCCGCACCGGCAGCAACAACAGGAAGCCGGCGACAAACAGGACGAGGACGACCGCAAAACCGGCCCGCTGGCTGTCGGTTGTATCCGTGACCACCGCGATCAGGAGCGGCGCCAGAAAGGCGGTTGCCTTGCCCGACAGCGCGAACAGCCCGTAGAACTCGGCCATCTGCGTCGGCGGGGAGAGGCGGGCCATCAGGGTGCGGCTGACGGCCTGGGCCGGGCCGAAGGCAAAACCCACCACCAGGCCGAAAGCCAGGAAGACCCATTGCGCCGGCGTGGCCAGAAACCCGGCCCCGTCGGGCGGGGTGGCGAGCGGAACCAGAAACAGGATGCGGTCGGGTGTCACCGACAGAATCCCCAGCGTGCCGACCGCCAGACAGCCGATCATGTACAGGATGGTCCGGCGCGAGCCGGCCCGGTCGTCCATTCGCCCGCCCAGGAACGAGCCGAGGATGGCGATGGCCGTCAGCAGGATGGCAAAGATGCCGAGTTCCGTCGTGCTCCACCCGAACATCCCCTTCGCGTAGATGCCGGCAAAACCGATCACCGCGATGATGCCGTCGTTGTAGAGCATCCGCGCGACCAGATAGCGGGTGATGTTGCGGTGGCGGTGGAGTCCGCGAAGCGTGGCCCGGATTTTGCGGAGGCCTTCGCGGACGGCGGCCGATCGGGAGATGCCGCTGGCCGGCGCGTCCGGTGTGAAGAAGAGCAGCGGCAGGCAGAACACGAGCAGCCAGGCGGCGGAGAACGGCCCCATCAGCCGCTCGGGCTCGTAGCGTGCCTTGCTGAGGCCGAAGGCGGAAGTCTCCGGCAGGATGAGCGCGAACAGGACCATGAACAGGGCCACCAGCCCGCCGGCATAGCCCAGGCCCCAGCCGAACCCGCTCAGCCGGCCGATGCGGGCGGCGGGCACCAGGCTCGGCAGCATGGCGTTGTTGAACACGATGCCGCATTCGATGCCGATGGTCGCCAGTGCCACCGCCACCAGAATGGCCGCAAGCCCGATCCCCTGCAGGCCGGGCACCGCCCACCAGAGGGCTGTCGAGCCGGCCGCACAGAGCAGCACGAAGCCGGTGGTCCAGGGCTTGCGCGGACCGGAGGCGTCGGCCATCGCGCCGAGGACCGGAGCGAGCAGCGCGACCACGAAAGCGGCGGCGGCCTGCGTGTAGCCCCAGAGACTCTGCCCGAGCACGGCATCGCCGGCCACGGTGACCGCGAAATAGGGCGCGAAGATGAAGGTGGTGACGAGCGTGAAGAAGGGCTGCCCGGCCCAGTCGAACAACGCCCAGGACAGCTGCCCGAGGCGGGAGGCGGGAGACATGCCGGAGAGGGAGAGGGAGGCGGCGTGCATGGCGGGAGCATAGCCCGAACCCTCCGCCCGCTCCGCCCCCGGCAGAACACGGGGCCTGCGGGGGGTTTTGTATCGGCATCCGGGGGTGTGACTGCTATAATGGGATGACCGTTGCATGACCGGCCGCTCCGGTTCCGGAGCGCGATGTCGGCAGGAAGCAGCGGGCCTTCCGCGACACGAAGCCGCCACATGGAAAGGGGACGAGCCAATGAAGATGACCACCGAAGAAGCCTTCGTCAAAGTGCTTCAGATGCACGGCATCGAGCATGCCTTCGGCATTATCGGCTCCTCCTTCATGCCGATCTCGGATTACTTCCCGCGGGCCGGAATCACCTTCTGGGACGTCGCGCATGAGTGCAACGGCGGATATATGGCCGACGGCTTCACGCGGGCCTCCGGCAAGATCGCGATGGCGATCGCCCAGAACGGGCCCGGCATCACCAATTTCGTCACCTGCATCAAGACCGCCTACTGGAACCACACCCCGATGCTGCTGGTGACCCCGCAGGCGGCCAACCGGACCATCGGCCAGGGCGGCTTCCAGGAGGTCGAGCAGATGGCCCTGTTCCGGGACATGGTCTGCTACCAGGAGGAGGTGCGCGATCCGACCCGCATCGCGGAGGTCCTGAACCGGGTCATCACCAAGGCGCGGCGGCTCTCCGCCCCGGCGCAGATCAACATCCCCCGCGATTTCTGGACCCAGCAGGTCGATATCGTCCTGCCGGAGATTCTCGACTTCGAGCGGCACGCCGGCGGCGAAGATGCGGTTTCCAGAGCGGCCGGACTGCTGGCCGGTGCGGAATTCCCGGTCATCCTGAACGGGGCCGGGGTGATACTGGCCGATGCCATCGACGCCAGCCGGGTGCTGGCCGAAAAACTGGATGCCCCCGTCTGCTGCAACTACCAGCACAATGATGCCTTCCCGGGTTCGCATCCGCTGTTCGCCGGGCCGCTGGGCTACAACGGCTCGAAGGCGGCGATGGAGCTGATCTCGCAGGCGGATGTGGTGCTGGCGCTCGGCACCCGTCTCAACCCGTTCTCGACCCTGCCGGGCTACGGGCTCGACTACTGGCCCGCGAAGGCCCAGCTCATCCAGGTGGATATCAACGCCGACCGGATCGGCCTGACCAAGCCGGTGGCGGTCGGGATCACCGGCGATGCCGGACGGGTGGCCGGGCAGCTGCTCGCCGCACTCCCGGACGGTGCCGGAGACCGCAACCGCCAGGCCCGTCGCGACCTGATCGCGGCCACCAAATCCGGCTGGCTGCAGGCCCTGTCCTCCATGGACCATGAAGACGACGATCCCGGCACGAGCTGGAACGAGCGCGCCCGCGCCGCGCAGCCGACCCGCATGAGTCCGCGCATGGCCTGGCGCGCCATCCAGCGCTCCCTGCCCGTGGAAGCCATCATCTCGTCGGATATCGGCAACAACTGCGCCATCGGCAACGCCTATCCGACCTTCGAGCAGGGACGCAAATATCTCTCCCCCGGACTCTTCGGTCCCTGCGGCTACGGTTTCCCCGCCATCCTGGGCGCGAAGATCGGCTGTCCCGACACGCCGGTGGTGGGATTCGCCGGCGATGGGGCCTTCGGCATCTCGATGAGCGAGATGACCGCCTGCGGCCGCGAGGAATGGCCGGCCATCACGATGGTGGTCTTCCGCAACTACCAGTGGGGCGCGGAGAAGCGGAACACCACGCTGTGGTACAAGGACAATTTCGTCGGCACGGAGCTCGACCTGCAGGTCAACTACGCCAAGATCGCCGAAGCCTGCGGGATGCGGGGCGTGCAGTCCACCACCATGGACGGGCTGACCGAAGCGCTGGAGGAAGCGATCCGGGCCCAGATGGAGGACGGGACCACCACCTTCATCGAGGCGGTGCTGAACCAGGAACTGGGCGAACCCTTCCGCCGCGACGCCATGAAGTCGCCGGTCAGCGTCGCCGGGGTCGACCGCGCCGACATGCGCCCGCAACCCGGAATCCGCTAGATCCGGAGATCCAGCCGACTGTCACCCGGGGCGGTCCGGGGCGAGGGCGCACCGGGAGACATCCTCCGACCGTGTGTCTATTCCCATCTTTTTGGGGCATGCGCGAAATCCTCCCGATGGTCCACTCGCGCATTGGATGCGGCCACGGCCTGCCCGGCATCCCCCCGGCAACTTCCCGGAGCAACCGCGCGTGCAGATCGGTGGCCGGAAAGAAATCCTCCTTCCAGGTTGGTGTTGCAAGCACACAAAACCGGGACATGTCAGTCCAGGCATGCTCCCTGGGTGTTCAGAATCTCCCGCACCTGTTCGCCCTGGATATCACGAACACCGATTCCCTCGGTCAGGGCCAGATCCGCCGCGACCGCCGCCGCGTGGCCGTAGCCGAAGCACTGCGCGGTCACCCGCGCGGAAGCGAGAGCCTCATGCTCGGCACTCAAGCACCTGCCGGCCACAAGAATGTTCTCACCGGTTTCGGGAACCAGCGCGCCGTACGGAATTTCGTAGTAGTCATCCAGAAGCCACTCGACCCGCGGCCGGTCCCCGGCATGAAGCTCGATCGGCCACGGGCATCGCACAACGCCATCCGGAGGCTTGCGCCGCTCCACCACATCGGCATTTCCCAGTCGCTTGATCCCCACGATCGAGCGCGTCTGCCGGATGCCAACCTCGACCCCCGTGTCGACGACGAAGCCGTTTTCACATCCCGGAATCCTGCTCTTCAGAAACCCCGCATATTCGCGGACCTGCCGCCGGGCGACCATCTCCGCCTCGGTGTGGTCGAGCGGATCGGTCACATCCAGATCGCGGCCGTCTCGGCCCAGAATTCGTGTCGCATTGACCAGGATCTCACCGGGGCGGGTGGTCGGGAAAACCCAGATTTTTTTGCGCGGCAGCTTGTGCGCGCCGGAGTTTTCGGCCTCGATCAGAGCCTCGACGACATGTGCGGGGCTGATCGTGTCCTCGCCCCAGTAATCCAGGTAGCGACGGATGTCGATGCCGCCCATCCGGAAAATCATGGTCGGGTTCTGCATGACGCCGTCCTGCCCCTTGGTGGTTTTCCAGCCCGCACGGTGGACCACATCGGCATCGCCGCTGGCGTCGATCACAATTTTCGCCTCGACCCGCGCCATGCCCGCCTTGGTGTCGATGATCAGGCCGCGTACGTGTTCCCCCTCGCAAAGCGTGCCGATCACCCGGCTGTGAAAGAGAACCCGGACGCCGGATTCTGCCAGGAAGTCGTCAGCGTTCTCCCGCCACATCAGCGGGTCATGGGTGACGGTCCAGGTCTTGCCGTAGCGCACCGGTTCGGTCAGGCCGCCGCGGGCCAGAAGACGCTGCCGGAATTCATCGGCAAATCCGAACACCACCTGCTCCGGACGGTTGGCCTTGCGGTCACTCGACATGTAGAGGCCGCAGATGGTTCCCGACATGCCGGCGACAGCCCCGCCCCCGCAAAACCCGTAGCGCTCGACCAGAAGCACCCGGTGTCCCCGGCGCGCCAGATTGGTCGCCGCCGAAACGCCGGCCGCGCCCCCTCCGGCCACCACGGCATCGAACCCGCCCATGACCGGCAAAGCGTCCTCACGCAGGCCTCCCGTCGCCGCAAACAATTCTCCGGTCATGTGCAATATCCTGTCTGCGGGGCGTTGATACACTATTTGATATATTACCTGGAATACAATGCCAACCTCCCTGAAAATCAAGGGTTTCCCCTGCAAAACGGCGAAACAGAGCCGGCAGGAGGATCCGGGACCCCGCGGGGCATTCGAATCCGTGCAGCGATAGGCCGGACCGGTACCCGGCAACCGGGACCTGCGGGTCGGAGTGCGACAGGGGGACTGCCGCGGGGCCGGGACCGGCTGTCCGCTGCACCCGCCCGAGTCGACTATGCGGCATCAATCGTGCATTCTTGCAGATGCCGATTCGGCCCTCCCGGGAAGCTTGTCTGTGGCTGATATCCGCCTCTCCCATCCCCCTCCGGGCCGAGCCGACAACCTGCGGTAGATTGCAGCCAGACCTGTGCACCCATCCGGGTCGGCACGTCGCGGAGGAGACGCCCCATGCCCGCCAGCCACCCGAACAGGAGTCTGTCCTCCGACGCAAATCTGACGGTCGCCGACCATCCGCTGATCCGGCACAAACTCTCCCTGATGCGTCGGCGGAGCACCTCGACCAAGGAATTCCGTACCCTGCTGCGCGAAATCACCACGCTCCTTCTCTTCGAGATGACCCGTGATCTGCCGCTCCGCAAGGAGTCGGTCACCACCCCGCTCGAGACTTTTGACAGCGACATCCTCGACGGCAAGAAACCCTGCTTCGTCACCATTCTCCGGGCCGGTGACGGGTTGCTGCAGGGCGCCCTCGATCTCATTCCCTCCGCACGGGTCGGCCATGTCGGGCTCTACCGGGATCCCAAGACCCTGCAGGCGGTCGACTACTATCTGAAACTCCCCGCCGATCTCGGCATGCGCCGCACCATCATGCTCGACCCGATGCTTGCCACCGGCAATTCCGCCGCCACCGCGGTCGACCACGTCAAGAAGGCCGGCGCGTCCGACATTCTTTTTCTCTGCCTGCTGGCCGCACCGGAAGGCATCAAGCGGTTCACGGCCGAGCATCCGGATGTGCCGGTCTTCACCGCCGCCCTGGACCGCTGCCTCGACGAGCATGGCTATATCCGGCCCGGCCTCGGAGATGCCGGCGACCGGCTGTTCGGCACCAAATGACGCGGCTCCGGCCGGCCGGCACTTCCCCTGCGGGCCGGGACGCCTCCATTCTGTAGCCGGGCAAAACCCGATGCCGGACCACACATCCCGGGATGCCCGCCGGGGGGAGACCCTCTTCCCCGAACGGCCCGCCCCGCCTCGTATCTACCGGGTTCCCGCGGGGCTGCCATTCGCATCGGCCTTCGCATGCGGGTTGCGGGACCGGCTGGACGGAACACCGCCCGAAGCGATGGCACGGATCCGGATCTTTGTCTCCGGGCGCGACGAGGTGCCCTTCCTGCGGCAGGCGCTCTGCGATGCCGGCGTGAGACTCCTGCCGGCCATCCACTCTCTCCGCGCACTGGCGACAGATCCTGCGATCACCATCTCCGCCCACAAATCCGTGGACCGGGAGCGGCGGCATCTCGTTCTGGCACACCTCGTGCGGACCTATCTTGCCAAGACCGGCGACCCGGCGGCAGCGGACAATGCCGTCCGCCTCGCGGACAATCTCGGCCAGCTACTCGACACCCTGCACGCGGAAGGCGTCGATCCGGCGGCGCTCAGCTCCGCAGTGCCCGGCGAACACGCCCGGCATTGGGAGCACACATCGCGCTTCCTCGGCATCATCGGAGAGTTCTGGCCGACCCGGCTCCACGAGATCGGCGAAGCGGATCCGGAGCAGTGCCGGGCGCTGGCCGTCGCCGCCCTGACCGCCGACTGGGAGGCCCTTCCCCCCGCACATCCGGTGCTGGTCGCCGGGTCGACGCTGACCGACGAGGTCACGGCGCGGTTTGCGGCCGCCATCGCCCAACTCCCCCAGGGTGCGGTGGTGCTGCCGGGTCTCGACACGGATCTCGATACCGGGGCATGGCAGGCGGTGGCCGGCGAGGCGTGCCTCGCACCGGGACATCCGCAGCACACGATGAAACTGTTCCTCGAACGGTTCGACCTCACCCGGGAGAAGATTCCCGCATGGTCGGATGAGCCACCGCAGCGTCCGGAGCGGACACGGTTCCTCGGCCAGGCCCTGCGACCGGCCCCGGTGACCGAAGCCTGGCTGGCACAGGCGCCGGACTATGACACCATCGCGGGCCGGGCGATGGAAGGGGTCGATCTGGTCGCGGCGGCGAGTTCGGAAGAGGAAGCCTCCACCATCGCCTATGCGCTCCGGGAGGCGATTGAAGACCCGCATGCGCGGGCCGTGTTTGTCACCGAGGATGACGGTCTGCGCCGACGGGTGCTCACCAAGCTCCGCCGCTGGAAACTTGATCCCGTCGTCACCCGCGGCACCGGCCTCGCCCACACCCCTGTCGGCCGCTATGCGATTCTGGTTGCCCGGGTGGCCCTGGCCCCACCGGATTCCGCCACCTTCCTTGCTCTCCTCAAATCCGCCCACTGCCGCGTCGGATCGAAGAAGCACCGGGAGCATCTGCGACATCTGTCCCGCATCGAGCGAATCTACCGCCGTGAGGTCGGCCGACAGCCGGGGCTGGAAGGAATGCGCCGTGCGCTCGGGGAATGGGCCGCGGAGAATCCGGAACGGGTGGAACGCGCGGAAGAACTCACCGCCTGGCTCGACGGAATCGAGGCCGACCTCATGCCGCTCGCCAGCCTGCACGGAGAGCCGGAACGACCGCTTGCCGAAATCGCCCGCCAGCATCTCAAGGCCATCCATGTGCTCTCGGCCTCCCGTGCCGTGCCCGGCCGGGCCTTTGCGGAGACCCGCCAGCTGCGGCACCTGCTGCAACGGCTGAGCGAAAATGCGGAGGAATCCGGCACCCTGCGGCCGGCCGACTATCCCGGATTCCTGGGGGCCATGCTGCTTCGCGAGACCTTCCTTCCCTCCGTGCCGACGCATCGGCGGATCATGGTCCGCAGCACCCTCGAAGCCCGCTTTGATCCGCCGGAACTGGTCATCTTCGGCGGCCTCAACGAAAACACCGCACCGGGACAGCGGGGAGAGGACTCCTGGCTCAATCGGTCGCTGCGCGAATCCCTCGGCCTGCCGGCCCCGGAACGGGCCATCGGCACGCTCGCCCATGATGTCTCCGAACTCTTCGCCGCCGGCCGGGTGGTGCTCACCCGGGCGCGCAAGACCGACGGCGAGGAACAGGTTCCGAGCCGCTGGCTGCTGCGTCTGACCAATCTGCTCGAAGGGGTTGGCGGGGAGGGACAGAAGGCCCTGGCGGGAATCCGGGCACGCGGGGCCGGGCGGCTGGCCGCGGCACTCCGTCTCGACCGCCCGGACGGCCCGCCGGTACCCGAATCACAACCCTGTCCGCGACCGCCGCTGGCGGCCCGACCCCGCCGGCTCTCCGCCACGGCGATCGAAACCCTCCGCCGCGATCCGTATGCGACCTACGCGCGTTACATCCTGAAGCTGCGTCCGCTCGAGGCGCTGGCGGCACCGCCCGATGCACGGCTGCGCGGCACCCTGGTCCATGATTTTCTGGCGGCGTGGCTCGAGGATGCCGGCAGGAGCCTTCCGGACCGGGAGGCCTGGGCCGCCCGATTCGACACGCTTCGCGCGGATGCATTTGCAGCGGCCGCCGAATGGCCCTGGCTGCAGGATCTCTGGGCCAGCGATCTGGTCCGCCTGCGAGACTGGCTGATCGAAACCGACCTCCAGCGTTTCGAGGAGGGATGGCGGCCGGCCGCGCTGGAGGCGGCCGGGAAAATCGATCTCGAACTGGACGGGGGACCGTTCACGATCACCGCCCGGGCCGACCGGATTGACTCCCGGGAAGGAACGAACGGGCCGGAATACTGGGCCTATGACTACAAGACCGGCAAGCCCCCCAAGAAGGCAGCCATCGCCAGCTGGGCCTGGCAGCTGCGGGTCACGGCCCTGATTCTCCACCAGGGTGGGTTTGAGGACCTGCCGCCCGGAGCCGTCCCCGGTGCCAGATATATCGGTCTCGGCGGCACCGAATGGGAAGGCTTCCTCGAGGATTCGCTGATCGAGGACGCCGCCGCCTACACGCACGCACCCGATGCAGAGGACGGGGTGCCGAATGCCCTGTTCGAGGCGACCCTGCGCAGGGTCCTGGATTTCTACGACAATCCCGAGGAGGGCTATCTGTCGCACGCATTGCCTTCCGCCCTGACCTATGGCGGCAATTACGACCATCTTGCCCGCGTCGCCGAATGGTCCGTCGGTCTTCCCGCCGAGGAAAACCCGACCGATGGCTAGCGGGCTGTCCACGGAACAGGCGCAGGCGGCAAACCCGTCCCGCTCCGCCTGGATCTCTGCCAATGCCGGTTCCGGCAAGACCCGCGTGCTCACCGCCCGGGTGGCCCGGCTGCTGCTGCAGGGGGTGGAGCCGGGACGCATTCTCTGCCTGACCTTCACCCGCGCCGCCGCCGGCGAGATGAAAACGCGGCTGTTCAGCACCCTCGGCGGCTGGGCCATGCGCGGCGACCGGGAACTGGCCGGAGATCTCAGCGATCTTCTGGAGGACAGCGAGCCGCGATTTGATGCCGGCGATACCGAGCGGCTGAACCACGCGCGGCGGCTGTTCGCACAGGCCCTCGAATATCCCGGCGGCCTCCGCATCCAGACCATGCATGCCTTCGGACTTGCGCTTCTGCGGCGCTTCCCGCTGGAAGCCGGTCTCAGCCCCGGCCTGCGCATGCTGGAGGACCGCCGGGCCGCGGATCTCGCCACAGCCGCCTTCGAGGCCGCCCTCATCCGCATCCGCACCGGCCCGGAGGGACCCCGCGCCGCCTACCGGATGCTGGTCGAGAACGCGACATCGCGCATGCTGGAGGAATTGCGGGGATCGATCATCCAGCACCGCGGCCTCTACCAGAGCTTCGCGCAGAATTCATCGCTCGACGAGATGGCCACCACGATCCGTGACCTGCTCGACGCGGATGGACGGGGCGCCGCAGAGTGTGTGGCCGATGAACTCGGCCGTGCCGGACAGATGGCAGAATTCACCCGGTCTCTGCTTGAGGCGATCGACACATCCGGCAGCAAGAAAGACCAGGATCATGCGGCCGGGATCCGGGCCGGGCTGGCCATGCTGGCAGCCGGAGACCCGCTGCGGGCACTGGCCCGGCTGCGGGGGGTGTATTTCACCCAGACCGGCAAGCCCCGCACATTCCCGGTCAAGGTGGCCCGGGAATGGCTCGAGGCCCACGATGCCGGGAACTGCCTCCCCCAGGCGTGTGACCTTCTGCAGGAAGCCGAAGCCGCACGCCGCCGGGCCACGGTCGCCGGGTCGAGCATCGCGGTGGCGACCTTCGCACTCGACTACCTGAAAGAATACGAAGCCGCCAAACAGACCGAGGCCGGACTCGACTACGAAGAAATCGTCGAGGCAACCCACCGACTCCTGAGCCGCAGCGAAATGAAGGAATGGGTCCGCTACCGGCTGGACGGCAATATCGATCATGTCCTCGTGGACGAGGCGCAGGATACCAGCCCGGCGCAATGGCAGACCGTGCAGCGGCTGGTCGAGGAGTATTTTTCCGGCGAGACCCCGCAAGCCGGACCGCGCACGGTGTTTGCGGTCGGCGACGAGAAGCAGTCGATTTTTTCGTTCCAGGGTGCGGATCCGCGCGTCTTCGGGAAGACCCGGGACTGGATGGAAGCACGCACGTCCCAAAAATCTTCCGGCCTGTTCGCCGGGCAGCTGGCCACCTCCTATCGATGCGCGCCGGCGATCCTGAAATTTGTCGATCGGGTCTTCTCCCGGGAGAGCTATGAGGCACCCGATGGCATGCAGGGCCCGGATGGGGGAGCCGAGGCATGGGCGGAAGGGCTGCTCGGCTGGGATGAGCCACTCCTGCACCATGCGGTGGACCCGCAGGCAGCCGGACGGGTTGAGGTCTGGGATCTGGTCGAGGCAAAGCCCGAGGAGGAGGGCCCGGACAGCCCGGACAGCGACGACCGACCGGTCGAGACGACCGGTGCCTCCCCGGCCGCCCGGACCGCCCAGCAGATCACGCAGCGCATCGGTTCCTGGCTCCGGGAAGGCCGACTGCTGCCGGCCACCGGCCGGCCGATCCGACCCGGAGACATCATGATCCTGCTGCAGCGCCGGGGCGAAATCGGTGACGAGCTCATCCGGCAGCTCCGCCTCGAGGGAATCCGGGTCGGTGGCAGCGACCGGATCGCGCTGCGCAACAGCCTGGTGGTCAAGGACATGCTCGCGCTGGCCGCGTTCGCGCTGCTTCCCGAAGACGACCACACCCTGGCCGTTGTCCTGCGCTCGCCGCTCTGCGGAATCTCGGAGGAGGATCTGTACGAACTCGCCTGGAACCGCGCTCCGGCCTCGCTCTGGCAGCGGCTGCGGGAAAACGCGGACACGGACGCCGCCCGCTACGGAACGGCGCATAATTTCCTTCGCGACATGATCCGGGCCGCGAACGAAGGAGGGCCGCTGGATTTTCTCGAACAGTCCCTCATCCGCCATGGCGGCCGGCGGAAACTGCTCACCCGACTCGGCCCGGACGCGGTCGAGCCGCTCGACGCACTTCTCGAGGAAGCCCTTGGGTTCGAGAATGGAAGCCAGGCCTCGCTCGAGGAATTTGTTGCCGCGGTCGAGAACGGCACCACCGAAATCAAGGCCGGTGCCGAGGCGCGGGATGCCGGCGTGCGGATCATGACCATCCACAGCGCCAAGGGGCTGGAAGCACCGGTGGTGATCCTGCCGGACGTCACCCGGGTGCCCCATTTCGGTGCCCGCGAACGGATCTTCCGGGACCGGACCGGGGATGGACCGGACGTGCCGCTCTTCGTGCGCGCCCAGAGCGACGATGTGCCGCTCACCCAGGAATTGCGGGACCGGGCGGTGCAGCGCGAACGCGAGGAGAGCTACCGCCTGTTCTACGTGGCCCTGACGCGGGCACGCGAATGGCTGATCATCTGCGGGGCCCGCAAGGGCCGGAACCCGAACGCAAAATGCTGGTACTACCGCGCTCTCAACGCGGCCCACCAGCTGGGGCGGCCGGTCGAGCCCGACACCGACGGTGCCCGGCTCGGGGAAGCCTTTTCGGGCCTGCTGGTCGAGCAGGGCGAGCCGGTTGCGGCGACGGCCGAGCCGGTCCCTGTCCCCGAGATGGTGGAGGAAATTCCGCCATGGGCCCTGCAGGACGTACCCCCGGATCCGCCACGGCTCAGACTCAACCCCTCCCGGATGACGGACCCGGTTGCACGGATGGCGGTCGAGGACGATGAGGAACTGCCGGAGGACGACACCCAAATCTCGGCCCCCCTGGACCGGGGCAACCTGATCCATCTGCTGCTGGAACGTCTGGCGGGCATGCCGGCCGGCGAGACCCGGAGCCAGCTTGGGAAAACCCTCGCGACGCTTTTTGGCGGAATCCTGAAAAAGAAGGAACGGGCCGAGATCCTGGATCGGGCGGAGCACATCCTCGACGCGACGGAGACCGCCTGGATATTTGCCCCGGACGGCCTGGCCGAAGCGCCCTTCTCGGTGCCGCTGTCGGAAGCGGAAGGAAGTCTAGACGGCCGCATCGACCGGCTGGTCTTTGACGGAGCACGGGTGTTGGCGGTCGATTTCAAAAGCGATGCCGAGGTACCCGACCGGCCCGAATCGACCGGTGAGTCCTATCTGATCCAGCTCGGGGCCTATCGGTATGCGATGGCGGCAATCTGGCCGGAGCGGAAAGCCGCCACCGCCATTCTCTGGACCGGCGGGGACACGCCGCAACTCATGGAAATGCCCGACCTGCTGGTGGACGAGGCATTCGCGCGCGCATACGAAGCGCAGGCCGGAACCACTTCCATACCGCACCAAGCAGAATAACCTTGAGCGGCGGGTGGTGCCTTGACGGCACGCCGGAGGGGGGACGAGGCATGCGAGAGGTTGTGGTGGGAGCCTGCCAGCTCGGTCCGATCCAGCGGGCGGAGAGTCGGGAGGCCGTCATCGAGCGGATGCTGGCACTCCTGCACCGTGCCGCGGAGGCGGGCTGCACCCTGGCGGTGTTTCCGGAACTGGCCCTGACCACGTTCTTCCCGCGCTGGATGATGGAGGACCCGGCCGAAATCGACCGCTGGTTCGAGCGGTCCATGCCGAACACCGGGACCGAGCCCCTGTTCCAGGCCGCCCGGGAGCGCGGGGTCGGACTCAGTTTCGGCTATGCGGAACTGACTCCGGACGGACATCACTTCAACACCTCGATCCTCACCGACCGGGAGGGCCGGACCACCGGCAAATACCGCAAGGTGCATCTGCCCGGCCATGCCGAATACGACCCCGAGCGCGATTTCCAGCATCTCGAGAAACGCTATTTCGATACGGGCGATCTCGGCTTCCCGGTCTGGCGCGCGCATGGCGGGATTCTCGGCATGTGCATCTGCAACGACCGGCGCTGGCCGGAGACCTACCGGGTGATGGGCTTGCAGGGCGTGGAGATGGTGCTGCTGGGATTCAACACCCCCACGACCAACGCCCAGAGTGACGAGGAGAGTCCCGATCTGCGGAATTTCCACCACCGTCTGTCGGTGCAGTCCGGTGCCTACCAGAACGCCACCTGGGTGGTCGCCGTCGCCAAGGCCGGCATCGAGGACGGGCATGCGCTGATGGGCGGCACGCTGGTCTGCGGCCCGGACGGGGCGATCGCCGGCGAGCTGGAGGGGGAGGAGGACGGATTGCTGGTGGTGCCCTGCGATCTCGATCGATGCGCGTTCGGCAAGCGGACCATCTTTGACTTTGCCCTGCACCGCCGCCCGGAGCATTACGGAATGATCGTCGAGCGGGTCGGTGCCGAACCCCCGCCGGACTGAGCCACCCCATGCGGCTTCGTTTTGACGCGCTGAAGGCGCAGGAAGCCTACAAGCTCCTGACCGCGGCGGTGGTGCCGCGAGGCCACCGGCCGCCCGGTCTTCGGAATCCAGCAATGCGGGGTTCTGGCGGCGATGGCGCGTGCCCGGCAATTCGGTGTGATCGCTCTCAGCGAGGCCGCCATCGCACGCCACAAGGAATATCTGCGCGGATGGGGGTGCTCGACCGGCTGGCGGCAGAGCGACCGGCCGGACTGAGCGTCGCCGGAAGCGGGGAAGCGGATTCGGTGGAACGCCTTGAGGAGGTGGGTCGCGCGCTCCGGGACGAGGATGGCGCCGGGGCCATCATTCTCGGCTGCACGGGCATGGCCGCGCGACGGGCGGAACTCGAAGCCCGGCTCGGCATCCCGGTGATCGACCCGACCCAGGCGGCGGTGGGAACGGCCCTGTCGGTGATTCTTTCCGGCCGGAACTGACCCCGGTCACCACCCCCGCGCACGGGCAAGATCGGCGGCCGTGTCCACATCGGCCAGCTGCTCGAGAGACACCGCCGGCCCCCATTCCGCAAGCACCCGTTCGGTATCGGCCCGCGCATGCCGGCTCGACCAGCGCACCCCCGACAGATGCCACCGGGGCAGCCGCCGCGGGGACGCCCGATGGCCGATCGCCCAATACCCCCCATCCGGTGACGGGCCGAGCACCCAGGGTGCCTGCCCGAGCGCCCGGAAGGCCCGGGCAATGTGCACCGGTCCGATCCCGGGCACATCCGAGCCGATCACCACCACGGCACCCGGTGCCATGCCCCCCAGCACCCGCGCCATCCGCGCGCCAAGATCCCCCTCCACCTGGGCAATCCGGGGAATGCCCCGCGGCCAGATTCCGCCCCGGCCCGCGGCCCGGCCGGGTGCCACCGCCAGCCAGATCTCCCAGCGCGGATCCCGCCCCAGCCGGCGCAGCGTCCGCACCAGCGTGTGCCGATACCACCAGACCGCCGCCACCGATCCGATGTCGGCCGCCAGGCGGGTCTTGACCCGACCGGCCACCGGCTCCCGGACGAAAACCACCAGCCGGTTCCGTCGGCCGCGCCGCAACCGGGCCATTACGGAGCCGGCTTCCCGGCATAGAGGGCTGCGATCCGCGCCGGAGGGACCCCCAGCGCATACAGCGCGAGGCAGAGGAGATTCCGGCCACCCCGAAGGATCCAGCCCTCCCTGCGGTATCGACCCGCATCGGTCATCGCGACGCAGCCGAGCCTCTGCAACCGCCGGCGGCCGATCCGCCGGATGATGGCGACATCCTCGAGAAGCGGAATGTCGGGAAACCCGCCGCATGCGTCATAGAGTTTCCGGGGAACCAGCAGTCCCTGGTCACCATAAGGCAGCGCGAACACGCTGGTGCGGAGATTGGCCCAACCCGCCACCAGCCGGCCCGGAAACCCGCCCTCCCGGAACCGCAGGGCGAAGCAGGCGGCCGCCTCCGGCACGGTCTCGATATGCCCGCGCACCGCTTCGGACCAGTTCTCTCCGAGCACGGTGTCCGCATGCAGGAACAGCAGCCAGGGACCCGTCGCGCGTTCCGCCCCGGCCCGCAGCTGCCCGCCGCGCCCCGGCGATGTACATACCCGCAAGGCACCGCAGGCTTCGGCGACCCCGGCCACATCATCCCGGGAGCCGCCATCCGCAAACACCACTTCCCGGACCAGCCCCTCCGCCGCCCCCTCCGCCAGCAGGCCCAGCAGCGGGCCGATCCCGGCCATCGCGTTGAGGGTCGGAATCACCACCGAGACCGGAGCCCTCTCGATCCCGGAACCCGTCATCCGGCTTCCCGGAACCGTACCGGTACACCGACCGCCGGTTCCGCGATCTCTCCCTCGCGCATCACGACATGGCCGCGCACCACGGTCGCCACCACACCGCCCCGCACCCGCATGCCGGCATAGGGCGACCCGGCCGACCCGGAGAGACCCGGACCGGTCCCGAGGGTCTGCTCGGCACCGAGATCGACCAGGGTCAGATCCGCGTCAAAACCTTCCGCAATCCGGCCTTTCCCCTGGATTCCGAACACCCGTGCCGGTCCCTCCGAGACCAGCGACACGAGCCTGTCGAGCCCCAGCCGTCCCGCCGCCACATGCTCCAGCATGACCGGTAGCAGCGTCGCCGTGCCCGGAATCCCCGACGGGGATTCCGGATAGGCGGCGGCCTTCTCCGTCCGGGTGTGCGGCGCGTGATCGGAGCCGAGGGTGTCCAGCAGACCGCCGCGAAGGGCGGCGAACAGCGCGTCACGCTCCGCCCGCACCCGCAGCGGCGGGTTGACCTGCACCCCTGTGCCGAGGCGGTCATACGCATCCTCCGCGACCAGCGTCAGATGGTGCGGGGTGGCCTCCACGCTCATCCGCCCCCGATGCGCGGCCAGCACCTCCAGTTCCGCCCGGGTGCTGACATGCAGGACATGCACCGGCCGACCGGTCTCCCCGGCGAGCCGGGCAAGCCGCCGGATCGCGATCGCCGCCGCTTCCGCATCGCGCCAGATGCTGTGCGAGGCCGGATCCCCTCCGCGGCGAAAAGGCAGCCGCTCCTGCAGCCGCGGTTCGTCTTCCGCATGCACCGCCACCCTGCGACGGCCGGCTTCGAGCACCGCCCGCACCCCGGCATCCTCCCCGACCAGGAGATCTCCGGTCGACGATCCCATGAACAGTTTGACACCCGCCACCGCGGGCTGGCGCTCCGCCTCGGCAAGCCAGCCGGAATTGTCACGGCTCGCCCCCACATAGAAGGCATAATCGCAATGCATGTTCCCCGCCGCACGGGCACGCTTGTCCTCGAGGGCCGCATCATCCACCACCGGTGGCTGGGTGTTCGGCATGTCGAACACCGCCGTCACGCCGCCGAGCACGGCAGCGCGGGATCCGTTGCGCAGGGTCTCCTTGTGCTCGCCGCCCGGCTCGCGGAAATGCACATGGCTGTCGATCACCCCCGGCAGGATGTGCAGCCCCCGCGCATCGAGAACCTCCCCGCCCGCTTCCGCACAGTCCCCGATCCGGAGGATGGTTCCGTCCCGCACACCGATATCCGCCTCCGCACGCTTCCCGGGAGACACCACCGTGCCCCCCCGAAGAATCAGATCAAACGAAGTTCCCTCCCTGTTGCCGCGCATCTGCCTGTGTGCTCCCAACCTGTCGCCATTCCGCGTCCGACGCTAGAATCGCATCTCCCACCCGATCCGTAACCCGGTGCAATCCGCATGTCCCTTTCCTGTTTTGCTGATGACGCCCGAACCCTGATCGAAACCCGGGGAGAGGACCTCCGTCCGTTTCTTCAGGGAATCATCACCAGCGACATCGACCGCCTCACCGCCGAGCGTGCGCTCTATGCCGCGCTCCTGACTCCGCAGGGCAAGTATCTCGCGGATTTTGTCATGTTTGCGGAGGGCGATGCGGTGTATCTCGACACCGCTGCCAGCCAGGCAGAGGACCTGGTCCGACGCCTCTCGCTGTACCGGCTGCGCCGCAAGATCGACATCACCCGTGCCGACACCGAAACCGCCTGCCTGTTCGGGGAGGGTGCCGGGGCGGCGCTCGGCCTGCCCGCGGAGCGCGGCGCCTGCGGTCGCTGGGAGACGTTTTCTGCCGCCGTGGATCCGCGCGACGCCCGGCTCGGGATCCGGGTCTGGGGGGCCGGCGCCGCAACCCGCCTCGCCGCATTCGGGGCCCGGCCCGTCACCCGCGCGGACTGGGACACGCACCGCATCCAGCTCGAGGTTCCGGAAGGCGGAAGCGACCTTCTCCCGGAGCGGATCTTCCCGCTCGAGGCGGGGTTTGAGCGCCTCGACGGAATCGACTTCCACAAGGGCTGCTATGTCGGGCAGGAGGTGACCGCCCGCATGCGGCACAAGACCGTTCTCCACCGCGGCATCCGCAAGGTACGGATCGAGGGGACCCCGCCACCGGCCGGAACTCCCATCGAAGCCGATGGAAAGCCGGCCGGAACCCTGCTGAGCTGCTCCGGTGACATCGGATGGGGGCTCGCACATCTGAACATGGCCCGCGCCGGGTCTGCGGCCGAACTGACCGCTGCCGGCCACCGCCTGGTCCTGGCCGGGGAATGATCCCGGCTGCCGACTGGAAATGGTACCGCCGCCCCGGCTCGAACGGGGGACCTCTTGATCCACAATCAAGCGCTCTAACCTACTGAGCTACGGCGGCACGGACCAGAACATACCGCAGCATCCGCACGCATTCACCCTGCCCGGGACCGGAGCCGCGGATCGGATGACGATCCCCCGGCTGCGCTATACTGCCAAAACCGCCACAATTCCCATCGGCGGGAGCGGGTCCATGCCGCCGATCCGGCATGTCTCCGGCAACGGCCCGGGGTTCCTGCGCAGGCAGACAGCGACCACAGGGGGAGCATGATGAAACCGGACACCGAAACCGCCGAAAGCGCCCAGCGCTGGAGCGAGATCGCCGAGCGCAGCTCCCGCGTGACGGCCGAATTCTGGAAGCGCCAGATGCACAAGGCGGCGGAGACGGGCGGCGGGTTCCAGCTGACCCATCCCCTGGATCTCGGCCAGGCTTTTGGTGCCTTCACCGCCGCGCTCTGGTCCGATCCCGCAAAACTCACCGCCGCCTCGGCCGAATTCTGGCAGCAGGGTGCCGAACTCTGGGAATCGACGGCCAAGCGAATGCGCGGCGAAGAGGCAGAGATGCCCGATATCCCTCCCAACCGGCGCTTCCGGGACCGCTCATGGGAAGAGAACGTGGTCGCCGACTATCTGCGCCGGGCCCATCTGCTCACCTCCGAATGGATGCAGGATCTGGTCCGGGACACCGAGGGGGTGGAGAAGCACGACCGCGAGCGGGTGGCGTTCTATACGCGGCAGTTCCTGAATGCCGCATCGCCCGCCAATTATGCCTTCACCAATCCGGAAGTGATCCAGCGCACCGCCGAGACCCGGGGCGAGAACCTCGTCACCGGACTCGAGCATCTGCTGGCGGATCTGGAAAAAGGCCATGGCGAGCTCCGCATCACCATGACCGACGAGAAGGCTTTCGAGATCGGGAAGAACGTCGCCACCACGCCCGGCAAGGTGGTGTTCGAGAACGAACTGATGCAGCTCATCCAGTATGAGCCTTCGACCCAGAAGGTCGCGCGCCGGCCGATCCTGTTCGTGCCCCCCTGGATCAACAAATTCTATGTGCTGGACATGCAGCCGAAGAACAGCCTGATCAAATGGACCCTCGACCAGGGCCATACCGTGTTCGTGATCTCCTGGGTCAATCCGCGCCAGGATCTCGCCGAAAAATCCTTCGCCGACTACATGCATGAGGGGCCGCTCGCCGCCCTGGACGCCATCGAGAAGGCCACCGGCGAGCGCGAGACCAATATCCTCGGATTTTGCATCGGCGGCATCCTGACCGCGGTGACCCTCGCCTGGCTCGCAGCCAAGGGCCAGACCGACCGCATCGCCTCGGCCACATTTCTCGCCACCCTGTTCGAGTTCGAGGAGGTCGGCGAGACCTCGGTGTTCGTCGACGAGGCGCAGGTCGCGCGGATCGAGAAGCAGGTGGCCAAAACCGGCTATCTCGAAGGCTCGCATATGCGGAACATGTTCTCGATGATGCGGGAGAACGATCTGATCTGGAGCTTCGTGGTCAACAACTATCTGATGGGGCGCGAGCCGATTCCGTTCGACCTGCTGTACTGGAACAACGACTCCACCCGCCTGCCGGCAGCCATGCTGGTCTACTATCTGCGCCGCTTCTACCTTGAGAACGGACTCGTCAAACCGGGGCATCTCAAGATCGATGACATCCCGATCGACATCGGCTCGATCCAGATCCCCTGCTATGTGCTCGCGACCAAGGATGACCACATCGCCCCCTGGCCGTCCTGCTACGCCGCGACCCGGTATCTGGGCGGGCCGGTCCGGTTTGTGCTCGGCGGCTCCGGCCACATCGCCGGAATTGTCAATCCTCCGGCCGCGGGCAGATATTGCCACTGGACCGGCGGCAAGGTCGGGAATCCCGGACCGGACTGGCTGAAGGGAGCCGAACGGCATGACGGATCGTGGTGGAACGACTGGTGTTCCTGGCTCGCCGACCATGCCGGCGGTGAGGCAAACGCACGCAAGCCGGGCGGGCGCAAACTGAAACCGATCGAGGACGCGCCCGGCTCCTACGTCAAGGTCCGCGCCGAGACCTGACCGGAAAGCCCCCACGGATGCGCGCCCGCGCGGCTCTCCTTGCCGTTGTCGCCTTCGGGGCAATTCCGGTCGCAGGCGCGACCGAGCCCCCGGCTCCGCGGCCCGCCAACCTCGGCATCCCTGCCCCCGACCGTCCTGCGCCGCACGAGATCCAGGCCGGGCGGATTCTTTCCCCGGCCGACCATGCGGAACTCCGCACCGCCCTCTCCGCCGCCCGGCGGGGCAAGTGGGACCGGGCCGTCCGGGTGGCCGGCCGCAGCCACAATCCGCTGCCGCTCAAACTGGTCACCTGGCTCTGGCTGGGCGCGGAAGACGGAAAGGCAACCTACCCAGCCACCCTGGAATTCTTCCACTCCACGCCCGACTGGCCACGCCGACACTCCTTCCAGCAACGCCTGGAGCGGCGCATGCCGTCCGACCTGCCCCCCGCCGAGATCCTGGCATTCTTCGAGGCCCACCCGCCGACCGGCGATGTCGGCCAGCTCCGCCAGGCGGAGGCCCTCGCCGCGCTCGGTCAGGACGAAGAGGCCGCCCGGCAGATCCGCCGGATCTGGGCCGAGGCAGGGCTGTCACCGATCGATGAGCGGCGCCTGCTGCGCTCGTTTTCCGACACGCTTGATGAGCGGGCGCACATCGAACGCCTGGACCGGATGATCTGGAAGCGCCTCTGGGGCTCGGCCCAGAGGCAATTGCGGCGCGTTCCCCCGGACCACCGCCTTCTCGGCACCGCACGGATCCGCCTCGCACGGCGGCAGGGCGGAGTCGACCAGGCGATCGAGCGGGTGCCGCCGGATCTCCGCGACCATCCCGGCCTGGTGTTCGAGCGCCTCCGCTGGCGCCGGCGTTCGGGAATCTATGACCGCGCGCTCGAACTGCTCGTGGATCTGCCCGACGATCTCGGCCGGCCGTCCTCCTGGTGGTATGAAAGCCGCTTTCTTCTCCGCCGGCTCCTTCAGGACAAGAACTGGGAGCAGGCCTACCAGCTCGCCATCCGCCATCCGCGCTTCGAGGGGAAGGACCGTGCCGAGGCGGCATGGCTGGCGGGTTGGATCGCGCTTGAATTCCTGGATCGGCCGCAGGCGGCGCGGGATCATTTCCAGGCCATGCGGGAGACGGTGCGCCTGCCGATCTCGGTCGCCCGGGGGGAATACTGGCTTGCCCGCACCGAGCATGCGCTCGGCCATTCCGATCTGGCGGCCCGCCACCGCCGGGCCGCCGCCAGCTATCCGGAAACCTATTACGGCCAGCGCGCCATCGACCAACTGGGGGAAAAACCGCATCTCCCCGCGCATGCCGTCCCGATGCCGGCCGAGCGCACCGCATATGAATCCCGCGAACAGGTGCAGATTCTGCGCATGCTGGCAGAGGCAGATGCCGAGGATTTTGCCAAGCCGTTCGTGATCCATCTCGCCGACAGCGCGCGCTCCGACGCCGAATTGATCCTGCTGCACGAAACCTGCCTCGAGACCGGCATGCCGCACCACGCCATCCTCGCCGCAAGACGGGGCGTGCGCTCCGGACGCAATATCCCGAGGCTGCTGTTTCCGCTGCCGGGGCCCGAGGCTTTCCCGTATTCCCCCAAACTCTCCCGCACCGTGCCCGAGGCACTGGCCCTGGCCGTTGCCAACCAGGAGAGCGGTTTCGATCCCCGCGCCCGCAGTCCGGCCGGGGCACGCGGACTGATGCAGCTGATGCCCGCCACCGCGCGCCACGCAGCGCGCAAATTCAAACTCCCCGCCCCGCGCGGACAGAAGATCGAAGACCCGACCTACAACCTGCATCTCGGAACTGCGGTGCTGACGGAGCTTTTGAAGAGGTATGAGGAATCGCTGCCGCTGGTGCTGGCCGCCTACAACGGTGGCAGCCGGTCGGTAGGGAAGTGGATCCGCAGGCATGGCGACCCACGCAGCGACAAAATCGATCTCGGCAACTGGATGGAATTGGTCCCGGTGGCCGAAACCCGCAATTACATCCAGCGGGTGCTGGAAGGGATGACTGCCTACCGCCTGCTTCTCGAAGATTCCGGATAAGGGCGGCCGCTCAGGCGATCCGTTCACCACCCCAGGCGGCATCGACCAGCGCCCTCGCATACTCCGTATGGGGGGCCTGGAAGAATTCCTCCGTTTCCCCGCTCTCGACCACCTTTCCCTCCCGCATCACGATCACCTTGTGGGCCAGTGTCCGCACCACCCGAAGATCGTGGCTGACGAAGACATAGGCCAGTTTCCGCCGCTGCTGCAGGTCGCGGAGAAGATCCGTCACCTGCCCCTGCACGGTCCGGTCGAGGGCCGAAGTCGGCTCGTCGAGCACCACCAGATCCGGTTCGAGAATGATCGCCCGGGCGATCGCGATCCGCTGGCGCTGGCCGCCGGAAAATTCGTGCGGATAGCGATCGATGAACGCGGGTTCGATGCCGACCTCCGCCAGTGCCGCCTCCGTGCGCTGCCGCCTCTCCGCCGGTTCCGCCATCCGGTCGTGGACGGCAAGACCCTCGCTGACAATGTCGGCGGCCGACATGCGCGGGCTGAGCGAGCCATAGGGATCCTGGAACACGACCTGCATCGCACTGCGCAGGGGCCGCAGCGCGGAGGAGCGCAATCCATCGATTCCCTGCCCGAGAAAGACGATCCGACCCTTGGAGCGGACCAGCCGCAGCAAGGCGAGAGCCAGGGTCGTCTTGCCGGAGCCGGATTCGCCGACCACACCGACGGTTTCGCCGGCCCGCACCGCCAGGGTGATGCCGTCGACCGCCTTGACATGCCCGACAGTGCGGCGGAACAGCCCGCGCCGGATCGGAAACCACACCCGCAGATCCTCGCCCTCCAGCACCACCGGCGCGCCTTCCGGAACCGGTGTCGGCCGCCCCCGGGGCTCGGCTTCGAGCAACGCGCGGGTATAGGCGTGGCGGGGGGAGTGGAACAGCGGCTCGGTCTCGGCCGTCTCGATCACGCGGCCGGCATGCATCACCGCCACCCGATCGGCGAGACGCCGGACGATGCCGAGGTCATGGGTGATGAACAGCATCGCCATGCCGCGCTTCTTCTGCAGGGATTTCAGAAGACGCAGAATCTCGAATTCGACGGTGACATCAAGTGCTGTGGTCGGTTCGTCGGCAACCAGCAGATCCGGCCCGTTGGCGAGGGCCATGGCAATCATGGCGCGCTGGCGCTGGCCGCCCGAAAGCTGGTGGGGATAGGCCTCGGATCGGGCTTCCGGATCCTGCAGCTGCACCTGCCGGAGCAGTTCCAGCACCCGCGCTTTCAGCTCTCCTCGAGGCACATCACCATGCACCGCCAGGGCTTCCCCGACCTGCCGGCCGATCGTGTGCAGCGGGTTGAACGAGGTCATCGGTTCCTGGAAAACGACTCCGACACTGCGCCCCCGCATCGTGCCCAGCTCCTTCGGCGAGGCCCCGATCATCTCGCGGCCGGCATAGCGGATCGAGCCCTGGCAGGAGGCGGTGTCCGGCAGGAGCTGCAGGGCGGCCAGGGCGGTGACCGATTTTCCGGAGCCGGACTCGCCGACCAGAGCCAGGGTTTCCCCGGGGAAGATTTCCAGATCCACCCCCTCCACCGCCACCGTCTCCGCCCCGCCGCTACGGAAAGTGACCCCGAAACCGCGCCAGGCAAGAAGCGGTGTGGCAGCGGGGCTCATGCCACCGACTTGCGTGGATCGAAAGCGTCGCGCACGGCCTCGAACACGAACACCAGGAGCGACAGCATCGTCGCGAAGGTAAAGAACGCCGCCAGGCCGAGCCAGGGTGCCTGCAGGTTGCGCTTGCCCTGCAGGGCCAGTTCGCCCAGCGACGGATAGGCAGCCGGCAGGCCGTAGCCCAGAAAATCGAGTCCGGCGAGAAGCGAGATCGAGCCGGTGAGGAGGAACGGCATCATGGTCAGGGTGGCCACCATCGCGTTCGGCAGCAGATGGCGGAACATGATGACCATGTTGGACACGCCCAGTGCGCGTGCCGCGAGCACATATTCGAAATTCCGCGCGCGGAGAAACTCGGCGCGCACGACCCCGACCAGCACGGTCCAGCCAAACAGTCCCAGCAGAAGGGTCAGGGTGGCAAAGCCCGGCACCAGCACCGCCGAGACGATCATGATCAGATAGAGCTGCGGCATGCTGGTCCAGATCTCCTCGAAGCGCTGGAACAGCAGATCGACCCAACCGCCGAAAAACCCCTGCACGGCACCGGCGACCACCCCGATCACCGAACTGAGGGCGGTTACGACGAGCCCGAAGAGCATGGAAATCCGGAACCCGTAGATCACCCGGGCGAGCACGTCACGCGCCTGCTCGTCGGTGCCGAGCCAGTTCTCGGTCGAAGGCGGCGAGGGAGCCCGCTCGAGATCGTAATTGATGGTGGCATGGGAATAGGGGATCAGCGGCCAGAGCATCCAGCCCGCGCCCTCCACCGGAGTCGACACCGCCTCCGGTGTATCCAGACAAGCTGCCCCGCCTCCGCTGCGGACCAGACAGGCAACCACCTCATCCCGGTAGTCGGCCTCGGTCTCGAACTCGCCGCCAAAGACCGTTTCCGGATAGAAGCGGAAGGCTGGGAAATACAGATCCCCCTGGTAGGACAGCAGCAACGGCCGGTCATTCGCCAGCAGTTCCGCAAACAGCGTCAGCACGAACAGGATCACCAGGATCCGGAACGACCAGAAGCCGCGGCGGTTGGCCCGGAAATTCCTGAGCCGGCGGCGCTGCATCGCGTCGAGCCGAAACAGCCGCATATCAGGTTTCCCGGCTCTCGAAATCGATCCGGGGATCGATCCAGACATAGGTCAGGTCCGAGATAAGCTTGATGCCGAGGCCGAGCAGGGAGAACAGGTAGAGCGTGCCGAACACCACCGGATAGTCCCGGTTGACCACCGATTCGTAGCCCAGCAACCCGACCCCATCGAGCGAAAAGATGGTCTCGATCAGCACCGAGCCGGTCAGGAAGATGCCGATAAAGGCCCCGGGGAAACCGGCCACCACAATCAGCATGGCGTTGCGGAAGACATGCCCGTAGAGCACGCGGCGCTCGTCGAGTCCCTTGGCCCGGGCGGTCAGCACATACTGCTTGCGGATCTCATCGAGAAACGAATTCTTGGTCAGGAGCGTGAGAGTCGCAAAGCCCGAGATCGACATCGCGAGCACGGGCAGGATCAGGTGCCAGAGATAGTCCGCCAGCTGCCCCACAAAACTCAGCTCCTGCCAGCCCTCGGAATGCAGGCCGCGCAGCGGGAACCACTGCAGGTAGCTGCCCCCGGCGAAGAAGAGCAGCAGCAGCACGGCGAACAGGAATCCCGGGATCGCGTAGCCGATGATAATTCCGGCCGATGTCCAGATATCGAACCTGCTGCCGTCGCGCACCGCCTTGCGGATGCCGAGCGGGATCGAGACCAGATAGGCGAACAGCGTCGTCCAGAGGCCGAGCGACACCGATACCGGAAGTTTCTCGACCACCAGTTCCAGAACGCCGATCGAGCGGAAATAGCTTTCGCCGAAGTCGAGCGTTGCGTAATCGACGAGCATCTTCAGGAAGCGCTCATGCGGCGGCCGGTCGAACCCGAACTGGCGCTCGAGATCGGCAATGAATTCCGGATCCAGCCCCTGGGCGCCGCGATAGGCACTCCCCCCCTCGCCGGTGGCCGCAGCACCGCTGAAATCCCCGCCCTCACCGCCGAAGCGCTCGGTCGCACCGAGGCCCGAATGGGTGAGTTCGGCAATGATCTTTTCGACCGGACCGCCGGGAGCGAACTGGATGACGGTGAAATTGACCAGCATGATGCCGAGCAAGGTCGGAAGGATCAGCAGGATCCGGCGGAGGATATAGGCGCCCATGATCAGCCGCCCCCGTCCTGCGCCCGTTCCGGGTCCTCCCACCAGGTGTCGAAGAAGGCGGGCGCGTAGGGCGGCTTCCGGGGCGGCCGGCCGAAGCGGTCCCAGAACGCAATGCGGTGCTGTGCAAGAGTCCAATGCGGCACCCAGTAATGTCCGGCCCGCAGCGCCCGGTCAAGAGCACGGATGGCAACGGCCAGGTCCGGCCGACTGCTGGCCGCGACCACCGCCATCACCAGCCGGTCGACGGCCGGATCCCGTACGCCGCTCAGATTCAAACTCCCCGGCGTGTCGGCGCTCGAGGAGTGGAAGAACGCCCGCAACCCGACGCCGGGGGTTGCCGGCAGCGCGAAACGTTGCACGACGACGTCATAGTCAAACGCTTCCTGCCGGCTCTCATATTGGGCCGCGTCCACCCGCGTCAGGATCGCCTCGAACCCCACCCGGCGGAGGTTCTGCAGATAGGGCTGGACGATCCGCTTGAAAGAAGGGGTGTAAATCAGGAACTCCACCACCAGCCGCTCGCCCCCGGAATCGACGCGCACCCCGTCGGCGGCCGGGCGCCATCCGGCCGCATCGAGCAGCGCTCCGGCGCGGCGGAAATTGTCGCGCGCCCGGCCCGAGCCGTCGGTCACGGGAGAACGATAGGCCTGCGCAAAATGCTGGGGCGGAAGCCGCGCCCCGACCGCCTCGAGCAGGGCCCGCTCCTCCGGTCCGGCGGCCCCGGCGGCCTCGAAGGGCGATCCTTCAAAGAAACTGTCGGTACGGTGATACTGGTCATGGAACAGCGTGCGGTTGGCCCATTCGAAGTCGAAGGCAAGGTTCATCGCCTCGCGCACCAAGGGGTCGGCAAACCGTGCCCGGCGGGTGTTGATCCAGAATCCCTGCGTCCCGCTCGGCCGCGCATCGGGCACCAGGTCGAGGATCACCCGGCCATCGACGACCGCCGGAAAACTGTATTGGGTGGCCCAGGTTTTGGAGACAAACTCTTCGCGAAACAGGTAAAGCCCGGCCTTGAACGCCTCGAAGGCGGCGTTGTGGTCCCGAAAATACTCGAGCGCGATGTGGTCGAAATTGTAGCGCCCGCGATTCACCGGCAGATCCCGCGCCCAGTAGTCGGGACGGCGCGCAAACACGATCCGGCGCCCCTGTTCAACCTCTTCGACCCGGTAGGGGCCGGAACCGAGCGGTGCCTCCAGAGTCGATTCACCGAACGAGCGCCCCTCCCAATAGGCTGCCGAAAACACCGGCATCTGCGCCGCCTGGAGCGGAAGGTCCCGCACCGACGCACCGGGCCGGAAATGGAAGCGGACGGTGTCGGCACTCCGGACCCCGGCCGATTTGATGTCCGCGAGACGCTGCCGCCAGATCGCCGAACCGTCCGCCTTCAGTGCCTCGAGCGAAAAGACGACATCCGCCGCCGTCACCGGGCTTCCATCGGCGAACCGCGCCTCCTCGCGGAGGACGAACTCAACCCAGGAGCCGTCGTCGGCCAGCCGCGCCTCCCGGGCGAGGAGTCCGTAGATCGCGTCCGGCTCGTCATAAGCGCGCACCATCAGCGTGTCATGCAACAGCCCGAGAACCGTCGGCAGCACAGGGGTGCCCTTCAGAATGTAGCCGTTCAGGCTGTCAAAAGTGCCGAGGGTGTAGCTGGAAACGATGCCACCCTTGGGAGCGTCCGGATCAACATATTCGAAATGCGTGAACCCGGCCGGGTATTTCAGATCGCCGAAAGCCGAGAGTCCGTGCGAGACTGCGGCCTGCCCGAAGACCGGCTGCACCGGCAGCAGGACCCATGCCGCGACAAGGAGCGCCCGGAACGCGCGCCCCCTGCTATCCACGGCGCCCGGCAAGCGCTTCACCCTTTTCCTCATCCCACCACCAGGCATCGGGGAAGCCATGTCCGCGTGCGGGCAGGGGCTCGGGATGTCCGAATCGATCCCAATAGGCAATCCGCTCGAACGGGACATAGAGCTGCAGCAAGGAATAGTGATTGTGGGTCAGCACACGGTCCAGCGCCCGGACTGCAGCGGCAAGTCCGGCCCGGTCGGTCGCGAACACGATCCGCTCGATCAACGCATCGACGGCCGAGTCACGCACTCCGGCGGTGTTGCGACCGCCTTCATGGGCGGCTGCAGCCGCGCCCCAGTATTCGCGCTGCTCATTGCCCGGTGATTCCGAATTCCGCCAGACCCCAATCGCCATGTCAAATTCATGACGGTTGACGCGGTTGATGTATTGCGGCGCATCGATGATGCGGACGGAAGCGTCGATGCCAAGCTGCCGCAGATTGTCGAGATATGGGTTGACGGCACGGACCTGGTCTGCCTGGGCGGTGAGAAACTCGAGGGTGAAGGATGCTCCGGAGGCGTCCAGGAGACGGCCCCCCTCAACATGCCAGCCGGCTTCCGCAAGCCATCTGCCTGCGGTGCGCAATTCTTTGCGGACGCGGCCGTCTCCCTTCGTTCGGTGCGGCACGAAAGCCGGCCCGAAAACCTCCTCGGGAACCTGTCCGCGCACCATCTCGAGAAGCTCGAGCTCCCGCCCCTCCGGCACGCCCCGGGGCATCAGATCCTGGGTGCCCTGAAAATAGCTCTGGGGATGCGCATACTGATCGAAATAGATCGCCCGGTTGATCCAGGCGAAATCAAAGACAATGCTGAGGGCCTTGCGCACGCGCAGATCGGCAAACCGCTTCCGGCGCAGATTGAACACGAATCCCTGCACCGACTTCGGTCCCTGCTCCGCATACTGGCGGACCACCACGGCTCCCTCCTTCACGGCCGGAAAGTCGTAGCCCGTGGCCCAGCGCTTGGCACTGTTCTCACGGCGGAAATCAACCCCGCCGATCTTGAAGGCCTCGAAGGCAGCCGTGCCGTCGCGGTAGTAGTCGATGCGGACCCGGTCGAAATTGTCATGCCCGGCCCGGAGAGGCAGATCGCGCCCCCAGTATTCCGCAACCCGATCGAAGGCGACAAAGCGGTTGGCCTCGAATTCACCGATCCGATAGGGGCCGGAACCCAGTGGCGGCTCCAGTGTGGACTGGTCGAAATCGCGCGTCTCCCACCAATGCGCGGGCAGGACCGGCAACTCTCCGGCGATATGCGGCAGTTCGCGATTGCCGGTACTGTCAAATTCGAACCGCACGATGCCGTCGCCGACATCCCGCACCTCCGAGACATTCGCGTAGTAGAAACGGTACAGCGGCGCCCCTTGGGTGGTCAGGATGCGGTGGGAAAAGATGACATCCGCGACCGTGACCGGACGTCCGTCATGCCAGCGCGCATCGTCGCGCAACTTGAACACCGCCCAGGAAAAATCCTTTGGCCGCTCGATCCATTCCGCAAGCAGCCCGTAGGAGGATGAAGTCTCATCATGCGCGCGCCCGAGCAGGGTCTCGAACACATAGCCAGCGACATTGACCGGATCCCCTTTGATGATGAATGGATTGAAACTGTTGAAGCCGCCGGTGCCGGCAAGCCGGACGGTCCCGCCCGCGGGTGCCTCCGCGTTGGCGTAATCCGTCTTCACAAACCCGGCTGGATATCTGAGCGTGTCGAGCAGGGTGCTGCCATGGCTGCGGACAACACCCTCGTTGGCCGCCCGCGCACCGGGGACACGCAAGGCCATGGTGCCCAGTCCGGACAGCCCCAAGGCAAGCAACCGACGCCGTCCGAGCTCCGGCCACAGATCGCACCGAAGAGACTCCACCCCGGTGCCGCTCCGGTGCACTGCCACGCCTGCTACGCTTTTCCGGACGCCTACTGGGGTAGCGGCAACGGCGCGTCGCTCCGCTCGTTCAGCCAGAGAAGCAGGGAGGCCCGGTCCGTCGGCTTCTTGAGGCCGGCGAAATTCATCTTCGTTCCCGGCACCCATTTCTTCGGCTTGGTCAGGAATGCGTTGAGGGCGTCCCAGTCCCAGGCTCCCGACTTTTCCTGCAGGGCACCGGAATAGGAAAAGTCCGAAAAGGAAGCGATATCGCGCCCCACAACGCCCCAGAGTGCCGGCCCGACGCCATGCTTGGTGGCGTTCTCTGCCTGGTGGCAGGCGGCGCAGCGCTTGAACAGTTTTTCGCCCCTGCCGGTATCCGCCGCCGCCAGCAGTTCCGCGACCGGAACCGCCTCCACCGCCTCTACCGCCGCTTCCCCACCCGTATCCTCAACGGCCACGGCATAGGCGGGAGATTCGAGAGGGTGCCCTTCGAACACCGCCTCCAGGAGATAGGTGAGGGACAGATAAAGCAGCAAGGTGGCACACAATGCCCCAAAGATGCGTGTCAGATCGTAGAAATCCATCGTGCCGGATCGTCTCCGCCGCTTCGCCGCCACATGCCCTTCTTACGGAAGAAGTGCCGATGGCGCAACTGCGGCGCGGACACGAGAGTCTGGCCCGCGGGCCTGTTCCAGATCCGGGTCACCCCCATAGTTGCCGGCAAACCGGCCCTGGATCGGCCTGCTCCGATCCCGCACATCCATCAATTTGCTGCCCCCGGCCCCGATCCTTTCGCAGGCAGATCGACCGAATGGATTTTGGATGCCGTTGTCCTGGTTCCCTGTTCTGTCCTGGTGCATCCGGTGCGCGGGCCTCTCTACTGGATGACCATCCCGCCGTCGATCATGATCAGCTGCCCGGTCATGTAGTCGGACTCCGAACTCGCCAGGAAGGCGGCGGTCCCGACGACGTCCTCCGGATAGGAGTACCGCTTCATCAGGATCATATCCTCGGCAAGTCTGTCCATGGACTCGCCCTCTTTTTCAAACTTGCCGATGGCGACCAGGTCCTTGTCGAGCTGTTCCCAGAGTTCTGTGCGGACCACGCCCGGCCCGTAGCCGTTCACGGTGATGTTGTGTTCGACCAGCGCTTTCGCACCGCCGTTGATCATGGCCAGCACCGCGTGCTTCGAGCAGGCGTAGGGCACCACATCGTCAAAAGCCTGGCGGGACAGGATCGAACCGACATTGACGATTTTGTACGGACCGTTCTCCTTTCCCTGCCGGATCATCTGCCGGGCCGCCTCCTGCATGCCGACCATCACGCCCCAGGCGTTCACCTTCATGATCATGTCCCAGTTCTCCTGGGTCACGTCCAGGAACATCATCGGCTTGTTGATCCCGGCGTTGTTCAGCATGACATTGATCGAGCCAAAGGCATCGACGGTAGCCTGCACGGCCGCCACCATCTGGTCGCGGTCCGTGACGTCGAGGGCAACGGCAACGGCCTCGCCGCCGGAATCACGGATCCGGCCGGCCACCTCCTCGCAGCCGGCCCGGTTGATGTCTCCAAGACATACCCTGGCTCCCTGGGCTGCATAATACTGCCCGATCGCGGCCCCCATGCCCTGCGCTCCGCCGGTGATCAGGGCGTGTTTTCCGGCAAGCCGTGTCTTGTTGATCTCCATGCCTGCCGCCTCCTGTCCTGCCGCAACCGTCGGTGCCGGGCAAAGTTCCACCTGTGCCCGAACGCCGCTACCGTAAACCGGGCGGTGGCCGAATCTGCATCTGAAAAACAGCCATATTGGACAAATTATAGCCAATATGGAATAAATCGATGTGTTCCCCTCCCTCCATACCTGTCAGGCTGTCCGGCAATGAGATCTGCAAACCGGGAGGAATCCAAAATGTCACAGCTCTGCAAGACCGCCTGCGCGGCACTGATCGCCAGCCTGTTGCTGGGGGTATCGGCCACCGCGGCATCCGCCGCCTCGATCATCTCCTTCAACGGCCCCGCGGGGGAAGCCTATATCGGACGGTTCATCAAGGGCATCAAGGAAACCGCCGCGCTCAAGAACCTGGACATCAAGGTGTTCGAGAACCAGTTCAACCAGGCGGAACAGGACCAGCAGGTGCAGCAGGTGCTGGCCGCCGGACAGCTGCCGGATGTCTTCATCTGGTGGCCGTCGGATGCCGTGGCCGGGCTGGGCTCACTGCGGGCTCTGGCGAAGACCGGTATACCGGTGCTCAAGATCAACCAACTGCCGAACGAGCAGGACAAGCAATACATCTTCGGTTATGCCGGACCGGACGACCGCCTGCGGGCGCGCAATGCCGGCTACATGATGCGCGAAGCGTCGGCACAGAAGAAGGCTGAAGGCGGCGAGGGCTTCAACGTCATCGCGCTTTCCTACCCGCATTCCTACGGGGGTTATGGCCTGTCGATCAACGCCTTCAAGGACGCCATCGCCGGCTCGGACCTTAAGATCATCGGTGACATCGGCGAGGGTTTCGGGCAGGCCAACGGATACAAGGGCGCCGCGAAGCTGATCGCCAAACTGCGCGATGAGGGCATCCATTTCGTCTACGGAATGGATGATGCCATTCTCACCGGCGGCATCGGGGCACTCGAGGAAGCGGGCTACAAGATGGGCACGGATGTGATCGCGGTCGGCACCGTCTGCAACGGCGACAAGCAATTGATCGAGGAGGGCAAGCAGTTCGGGACAACGCTCCAGTCGCCACTGCATGAGGGACAGCTCGCCATCAAGATGGTCGAGGAGTATCTTCAGACCGGAAAACTGGCCAACTACATCAATTTCACGCCAAACCCCGCCGTGACCCTGGACAATCTGGAGACCACTGCATTGCGCGGATATGACGGCAAACTCTACGGCATCGACGAACTCTGCTCGGGTGCCTGGGGCGGCTGATACGGTATCATGCTGAATCTGCCACGGGGTTGCTTTCAGAGGTACGCTCCTGCTTGAACTGTCCACGATCAGCAGGAATTTCGGTGTCATCCAGGCACTGCAGAATGCGGACTTCGAAATCCGTCCCGGGGAGGTTATGGGGCTGGTCGGCGAGAACGGTGCCGGAAAATCGACCCTGGTCCGGATCATCAGCGGCTTCGATCACGGCTTCACCGGCGAATACCGGCTGAACGGCCGACCGGTCCGCTTCACCGGCCCGACCCAGGCGGAACGGGCCGGCATCGCCATCGCCCAGCAGGAGCTGAGTCTGGTCCCGACCATGAGCGTGGCCGAGAACATCTTTCTGGCGGGGGACCATGTGCCGGTCTTTGCCACCCGGCGCACCCTCGCCCAACGGGCCGTGCCCTTCCTGGAGGCGGTCGGCCTGGACCACATCGATCCGACCACCGCCACCGACCGGATGTCGGTGGGAGAACAGCATCTGGTCGAAGTCGCCAAACTCCTCGCCCACAACCCGCAGATCCTGATCCTCGACGAGCCCACCGCCGCCCTCGGCGAGTCCGACAGCCTGCGCATCCTCGACATGGCCCGGCGGCTCGCCGGGCGCGGCAAGTCGATCATCTATGTCAGCCACCGCCTCGACGAGATCTTCAAGATCACCGACCGCGTCACCGTGCTTCGCGACGGTGAAAGCCAGAAACCCCGGCCGACCGGCGAGCTGGACGTCGACACGCTGGTCGAGATGATGCTCGGCCGAAAACTGCAGAACATGTTCCCCGAGCGCCGGAGCATTGTCCGCGACAAGCCGCTTATGGAGGTTCGGGATCTCTGGCCGGACGGTGTCCTGGAACCCGTCAATTTCAACATCTATGCCGGCGAAATCCTCGGGCTTGCGGGCCAGCTGGGCAGCGGCTCCGGGGATGTGCTGGCCGCCATCGGCGGCGCGACACGCTCGCGCAGCGGGACGCTGCACTACCGCGGGCAGAAGATCCTCCCCGGCAAGCCGAAGGAGGCCATCGCAGCGGGAATCGCCTATTGCTCGGACGACCGGAAGCAGGACGGGCTGTTTTTGGGCCGGCCCATTCTGGAAAACCTGACCTCGCCGGCACTGGGCCGCATCTCACGGCATGGCCTGTTGCGCAAAACCGCCGAACGCCTGCTTGCCACCGGAAACGCGGAGAAGTTCACGATCGATGTGACACGCCTGTCGGACGAGGCCGGGGTGCTGAGCGGTGGCAACCAGCAGAAGGTCGCCCTCGCCAAATGGCTGGCGGTGGAGCCGCAGATCATCCTGGTGAACGAGCCGACGCGGGGCGTCGATGTGGGGGCCCGGGCGGAGATCTACGGCAAGCTGCGGGAGCTGGCGGACAGCGGTGTCGCGGTCGTCGTCGCCGCGACCGATCTCCAAGAGATCGCCAACCTGCCCGACCGGGTGATCACCTTCTACCGGGGGCTGCAGATCGGAGAGGTCGGCCCGGAGGAGATGGATGCCACGCGGATCCTCAAGCAGATCACCCACCCGTTCGACCCGGCCGGGGCCCTGTCATGAGCACCACCGCGCTGCATCCGGCAGCCCCCTCCCTCCTGGACCGGCTGACCCGGAGACATTCGCGGCTGGCGGTGCTGCTGATGGCGGCGCTCCTCATCGTTTTTGTCATCGGCGGAGCCACGGCACCCCATTTCCTGACGCTCTTCAATCTCAAAACCATCATCCGCGATGCCGCGCTGGTCGGCATCATGGCGATCGGGCTGACCTTTGTGACGCTGTCCGGAAACTTTTTCCTGCTGTCGGTGAAGGAGACGGCCGCCCTCTGCATCATCGCCTTCGCAACAGCGATGTCGGGAGGCTGGGGTTTCGAGCTCGCGCTTCTTTTCACCATGGCGATTGCCCTGATTGTCGGCGCGGCCCAAGGCGTACTGATCGGCCTCGGCGGCAACCCGATCGTCGTCACACTGGGTGCCGCCGGACTGCTCTTCGGGATCGGCTCGTGGTGGAGTGACAATCTCGTCATCTCGTTCCGACGGCCGCATGGAGCGGAGTGGCTCGGGACGGGATCGTTTCTCGGGCTCCCGAACATCACCATCGCCTTCATCCTGATCGCGATCTCCGCCGAGCTGGTCCTGCGGCGCACGAGGTTTGGACGCCAGGTCTATCTGGTGGGGGCCAACCGTGCCGCGGGACGGGCGACCGGGCACGAGAATTTCGGCATGGCCATCAAATGCTGCGCCATTGCCTCGCTCTGCTCGGCCTTCGTCGCCGTCGCCTTCTCGGCCCAGGTGTCGAGTGCACATGTGAATTATTTCTCCTCGGCATTCGGATCCGCGGGCGATATGACCATCATGGTGATCGCCACCGTGATGGTCGGCGGCAATTCGATCATGGGCGGTTTCGGCTCGACGCTGCGCTCGAGTCTCGGCGCGGTGTTCATCTCCACGATCGACAACATGATGGTGCTGCACGGATTCAACAGCGGCCCGCGGGTCCTTGCCGTGGGGCTGATGATCGTCTTCAGCATCGTCGTCTTCGCGCTGGTCCGGCGCGGACGGAGAACGGAAGAGTGACGGTGACGGGAAGGAGCGGCAGATGCTTCCGCGTCTGAGACAGTGGGTGGTCGGCAATCCCGACCTTGCCTTTGCCGTGCTCCTGGCGGCCTGCGTGTATGGCTATTTCGGCCTGACCAACGACCTTTTTGCGACCGGCCGCACGAGCTTCGCCATCATGGAGCGGTTCGCGGTGCTCGGTCTGGTCGGTCTGGCACTGACGCTGTGCATCATCGCCGGCGAGATCGATCTCTCGATCGGCTCCAACGCCGCCCTGGCCGCGGTGATCGTGGTTCGTTTCACCGACAGCCTGGGCTCGGTCACCGCCTTGCTGCTGGCGGTCACGATCTCGACCCTGATCGGAATGGTGCAGGGCTATTTCATCGCCTATCTCCGGGTCCGGGCCATCGTGCTGACCGTCGGCACCCTGATGCTTCTGCGGGGCGTTGCCCTGTTTGTGGCGCAGGAGAGGACGGTGATGCTGACCGACTTCCGCATCCCGGACTTCATCTCGACCAAGATGCTGGGCTACTTCTCCCCGGCCAGCATCCTGGTGGTTGCGGCTTTTGTCCTGGTCGGGCTCTTCATGAACTACACCCGCTTCGGGCGGGAGATCCATGCCATCGGCGGCGCCCGCAAGGAAGCCCTGGCGTCGGGCATCAACCTGAAGCGGCCGATGATCATCGTGTTCGCGATCTCCGGCTTCTGCGCCGGGCTGGGCGGAGTCATCATCGGCCTGCGGTCGGGCACCGCCCAGGCACTCGGACTGCAGTATCTCCTGCTCGCCGGCACCGTGGCCGCCTTTATCGGCGGGGTCAGCATTCTTGGCGGCAGAGGCGGGGTGGTCGGCGCGGCGATCGGCACGCTGACCGTCAACTTCCTCAACACGGGGCTGGTTTTCAAGGTAGCACCGGCTTTTCTGGTGCAGCTGTATCTTGGCGTGCTGCTGGTCATCGTGATCATGTTCCAGACAGGCTCCCGGATTTTTGACCGGAACCAGCGGCGCAAGCAACTCCTGATCGACGTCGATGCCCGGCGCGAGGCACTGCGCCGAAGACAGGTGCCCCTGTAGCCCTTCCCCTGCGGGCAAGATCTGGTAAGAATATCCATACTGGACATTTCTTTCCGGCCCGGGCTGTGCAGGAGCACGCAGATGGCAACACTCCCCTCCCGACCCCGGGTCCGGCTGCCTGCGGGCAGGCCCGAACGCAGCCGTCCCGAAGGACCGTATGAGACCGGTGACCGATTGCAGACCCCCGGCATCGCCAGCGAGGAAATGTCGCGGGTCCTGGACCTGGTGGAGCAGCTGGAGCTCGAGGCCGAACGCTCCATCAGCCTGAAAAGGGGGTACAGCGAGCTCCGCCTTCTTGTCAATCTGCTGCGCAACCATCTCGCGGGAAAACTCACCACGAGTTCGTCCCTGGCCGCCATGTCCGGCCTCTCCTACGGGACCGCGATGCGGGCGATCCGGTCGACCGAGGAGCGGGGGTTGCTTGTCCGGCGTCCCAAGACATCGACCGGCAAATCCTTCTCGCTGCACCCCTCCCGGAAGCTCATGCAGGAGTGGCAGGAATATGCCGGACGGATCTGGTCGCTGCTCAGTCTGTTCGGCACCACCGCGCACAGCGGCGATGCCCGGCCGGAGTATTTCTTTGGCGCTTCCTACAATCGCGGCAATCTGCTGTTGCCGCCGGGAATCCTGGACGCCAAACTCTCGATCAGCGGTGACCTGCGGCTGCTGGTGCATGCCGACCCCACTTTCATGGCGATGCACTCGCTGAAGAAGCAATTCGAGTCCATCTTCGGCGTCGGCATCAAGAGTCGCGCGATGTCCATCGATCGCCTGCGTGAGGAGATCCTCAGCAATGCCCGGGCCACGAGTTCGCGTTACGACGTCATTGCCTGCGACCTTCCATGGTTTGGCGAGATGGCCGAGGCCGGGCATTTCCTCTGCATCGACGAGATGCGCCTCCGGTCGGATTTCGACACCTCCGACTTCCACCCCGAGGCCCTGGCCAGCACTCGCTACAAGGGCAAGCAATACGGAATTCCCATCCAGACCACGCCGGAACTCCTGGTCTACCGGCGCGACCTGTTCGAGGAGCACGGGCTCGAACCACCCCGCACCATTGCCGACACGATCCATGCCGCGCGCCGGATCCACAGCCAGGCACCGAACGTCTCCGGTATCGCCTGGAATGCCTCCCGCGGCACGCCGCTCGGACACTCGTTTCTTTTTGTGATGGCCGCCTTCGGGCAGCCGGCTCTCAATCTGCGCAAAACCCCGACGGGCTTCGACGCCGAGCAGGTCGAGGGCGAGAACATGCGCCCGATGCTGGACACGGATGCGGCCCGCGACACGGCCGAGTATTTTCTTGAGCTGCTGAACCACTCGCCCCCCGGCATCCTCAACATGTCGTGGTACGAGCGAGCGCGCTGCTACGCGGACGGACGGGCCGCGATCGCCTATTCGGCGACCCTGCTGGCACCGCTTTTCGAACTGGACCGGAACTCGCCGGCCTACGGGGTCACCGAATACCTGCCGCATCCATGCGGTCCCCTGGGTCTGCCGATCGCGCCGATCGGTGGCTATGCGCTGGCGATCCCGTCCAATCTTGCCCCGGAGCGAATCAGTCCAATCTGGACAACTTTGATGCTGCTGACCTCCCCCCAAGCGATCAAGCTCTATATCGAGAATGGGAGTCTGGTCAGCCCGCGCTTCAGCATCTGCATGGACCCCGAGGTCCGGCGGATATCGCCGTTGATCTCCATCGTCGACGAGATGGCCCGATCCGGGGTCCTGCAGACCTGGCCGCGGCCGCCGGTGCCCGAGATTTCGCGGGTCATCGCGATTGTCGGCGAGGAAATGCACGACATGCTGCTCGGGGTGAAGTCGATCGACGAGGCGCTGATCAATTCGCAGAACCGCGCGGACGCCCTGATGCGCTCGCACGGCCACTACTAGTTCCGCACCGGCGGACCGAGGGAGGATCGAGGATGGACAAGAAGCAGCCCGCACGCGAGGCCCGCTCCGATGACGGCGACCCGAACTGGCGCTGGGACCGGCGGCTCCCGGCCCTGGGCCATATGGGGGTCGACTTCGAGCGGAGGGTCGATTTCGACCGGCTCCGCCGCTACCGCCTGAGCCGGGCACGGGAAGCCCTGCGGAACTCGGATTGCGGCGCGCTGCTTCTCTTCGACGTCAACAACATCCGCTATGTCTCGTCGACCAAGATCGGCGAATGGGAGCGGGACAAGCTGTGCCGCTTCTGCCTGCTCGCCGGCGACGCGGAGCCCTATGTCTGGGATTTTGGCTCGGCCGCCGTGCACCACCGGGTCTATTGCGACTGGCTGGACCCCGCGCATTGCCTGCCCGGCGTCCTCGGCATGCGCGGCACCATCCCGCCCTCCTTCGGACTGATGAAGTATCACGCGAAGGAAATCGCCGACCTGCTCAAACAGGCCGGTGTGGCCGGCATGCCGGTGGGTGTGGACCTGGCGGAGACGGCGATGCACTTCGAACTGCAGGAGGCCGGCCTCCGTGTCGTGGACGGCCAGCAGATCATGCTGGACGCGCGGGAGATCAAGAGCATCGACGAGATCGCGCTCCTCAACCAGGCCGCCAGCATGGTGGACGGGGTCTATCACATGATCTGGGAGGAGTTGAAGCCGGGGGTCCGGGAGAGCGATATCGTGGCCATGTCGAGCAAGATGCTCTACGAGATGGGTTCCGATGACGTGGAGGCGATCAACGCAATATCGGGGGAGCGCTGCAATCCGCACCCGCACAATTTCACCGACCGCTTCTTCCGTCCGGGTGACCAGGCGTTCTTCGACATCCTGCAGAGCTACCAGGGATACCGCACCTGCTACTACCGGACCTTCAACATCGGCATGGCAACCCCTGCGCAGAGGGATGCCTATGTGCAATGCCGCGAATGGCTGGACGCGGCGATCGAGCTGATCCGCCCCGGCGTCAGCACCGACCGGGTCGCGGCGGTGTGGCCGGAAGCCACGGAATTCGGGTTTCCGGACGAGCTCGCCGCCTTCGGTCTGCAATTCGGACACGGGCTTGGCCTCGCGATCCACGAGCGGCCGATCATCAGCCGGGTATGCAGCCTCGAGAACCCGATGGAGATCAAGACCGGCATGGTGTTCGCCCTCGAGACCTACTGCCCGGCGGCGGACGGATATTCGGCCGCCCGCATTGAGGAGGAGGTCGTCGTGACCGACCGGGGCTGCGATGTGATTTCGCTGTTCCCCGCCCAGGACCTGCCGGTGGCGAATCCCTACTAGCGGAGCGGAAATGGCGGGAACGGATAGGCGGCGGATGATGAACGCCGAAGGATATCTGCGGATGTACCGGCAGATGGCCCGCATCCGCACTTTCGAGAACCAGGCCGACCGGCTCTACCGGTCCGCGAAAATGCCGGGACTCACGCACATGTATAGCGGCCAGGAAGCCGTTGCCGTGGGCATCTGCGAGGCCCTCAAGCCGGACGATTTTATTACCTCCACGCATCGTGGCCACGGGCACTGCATCGCGAAGGGCGCCGAATTCCGGAGGATGTTCTGCGAGCTGCTCGGCAAGGCGGAGGGCTACTGCCGCGGCAAGGGGGGCTCGATGCACATCGCCGACCAGGAAAACGGCAATCTGGGGGCCAATGCGATTGTCGGCGGCTCCCTCGGCATCGCCACGGGTGCGGCCCTCTCGGCCAAGCAGCGGGGAACCGACGCGGTGGCGGTTGCGTTCTTCGGCGATGGGGCGCTGGGGCAAGGCCTGCTCTACGAAGTGATGAACATGGCAGCACTCTGGCAGCTTCCGGTGATCTATGCCTGCGAGAACAATCTGTACGGCGAATACACCCATGTCAGCGAGATGGCGGCCGGCAGCCTGAAGGCGCGGGCCGAGGCGTTCGGGATCGGAGCGCATGAGGTGGACGGACAGGATGTGCTGGCGGTCAACGAACTGGCGGCCGAGCTGGTCGGCCGCGGACGGGCCGGCAAAGGACCGTCCTTCCTGCTGCTCAACACCTATCGCTATCACGGCCACCATGTCGGCGACGTCGACCGCAGCTATTACCGGTCGAAGGAAGAGGAGGCCGAGTGGAAGGAGAACCGGGATCCGATTCGGAATTTCGGCGTGTGGCTGGCCGGAGAGGGGATCGCAACGGTGGAGGAACTTGCGGAGATCGACCATGCGGTTGCCGCCGAGGCCGAGGCCGCGGTCGAGCATGCGCTGGCCGCACCCTACCCGGACGGGGCGGAGGTCCATCTGCACGTCTTTGCGGAATCCGGCACTGCGGCCCCGGCCGCCGGCTGAAGGACATGCGCGAGATCACCCTCTCACAAGCGGTCAACGAGGCCATTGCCGAGGAGATGCGCCGCGATCCCACGGTCATCCTGATGGGGGAGGATGTCGCCGAGGCCGGCACGCCTTTCAAGGTGCTGTCGGGGCTGGTCGATGAATTCGGGCCGGAACGGATCATCGACACGCCCATCTCGGAACCGGGCTTCACCGGCATCGCTGTCGGCGCCGCCATGACGGGGCTGCGGCCCGTGGTGGACATCATGTTCGGCGATTTCCTGTTCCTAGTGATGGACCAGCTCTGCAACCAGGCCGCCAAGGCCCACTACATGTCCGGGGGCAAGCTTCGGGTGCCGCTGGTGGTACGCACGAATCTCGGCGCGACCCGACGCTCCGCCGCCCAGCACAGCCAGTCGCTGCATGCCTTGCTGGCACATATCCCCGGCCTGAAAGTGGCTCTGCCCTCCTCCGCCTACGAAGCCAAGGGACTCCTGAAGACGGCCATCCGGGACGACAACCCGGTGGTCATCCTCGAGGACAAACTCATGTATCAGGAGAAGGCTCCGGTCCCGGAGGAGGCGTATCTGCTGCCGTTCGGCAAGGCGCGGATCCATCGCGAGGGCAGCGATGTCACCCTGGTGGCCACATCGTCGATGGTACAGGTCGCCTGCGCCGCCGCCGGCGCTCTCGCCGGCGATGGGATCGAGGCAGAGGTGATCGACCCCTGCACCCTCGTGCCGCTGGACGAAGAGGGGATCCTCGCCTCCGTCCGCCGGACGAGCCGGGCGGTGGTGATCGACGAGGGCCACCAGAATTTCGGGGTGACGGCGGAGATTGCGAGCCGGATCGCGGAGCGCGCATTCTACGACCTTGATGCCCCGGTCCAGCGCATGGGGGCGATGGATGTGCCCATCCCGTTCTCGCCAGCACTCGAGGACCTGACCGTGCCGACCGTGGAATCCGTGACGGAGCGCGTCCGTGCTCTCTTCCGCGACGAGGCCTGAGAATGTCCCATGAGGTGATCATGCCGGCCCTTGGGATGGTCCAGGACTCCGGGCTGATCCTTGCCTGGCGGAAAGCACCGGGCGACCAGGTGGCGGCGTCGGACATCCTGCTGGAGGTGGAGACCGACAAGGCGGCGATGGAGATCGAGGCCGGTTTCGACGGTTTTGTTGCCGATATCCGGGTGGCGGAAGGCGTGGACGTGCCCGTGGGCGCAGTGATCGCAGTACTCACCCGGGAGCGACCCGAGGCTCCGCGGGGCCCTGCGGAACCGACGGCACCCGAAGCCTCTGCAGCCGCACCACCACCGGCCGCCGCACCGCCACCGGCCGCCACACCGACACCGGATGGTCCCCGGTCCGTGCCCGACGGCAGGGTCCGGGCCTCGCCCAAGGCACGGCGGCTGGCCCGGGAACGCGGCATCGATCTTCAGGACATTCACCGTGCCGACGACCCCAAACCCCTCCATGCCACCGATCTGCAGGACGGACAGGCAGACCGAGGGCTGACGGGAGATGCCCGGCTGTGGGATATGGACCACAGCGTCTTCGGGCCTGTGACCGCCGAGAAGATGCCACGCTTCCGAAGAACCGCGACGGTCGGCCTCACGGCGGCGCACCGAACCATCCCGGCGGTCACCCATCATGACCGAGCGGACATTTCCGCGCTGGAGACCCGCCGTGCCGCGTTGCAGGCGGCGGGCGGGCCACCGCTTACCGCGCTTGCCTTCCATGTGGCCACGCTCGCCCGGTCTCTCCAGGCGCATCCGCGCTTCAATGCGTCACTCTCGCCGGATGGAGGCACGCTGTGGCTGAAGGGGTATGTCAGTGTCGGCATCGCGGTCGAAACACCGCACGGGCTGGCGGTGCCGGTGATCCGGGAGATCCCCGACAAGGGGCTGCGGCAGATCGCGGACGAGATCGCGGACCTGGCCGAGCGCGCCCGGAGCCGCAGGCTCCAGCCCGGTGATACAGGCGGTGCCGGCATGACCATCAGCAATCTCGGCAGCCTCGGGGGCCTGGGATTCACGCCGATCATCAATCCGCCCGAAGTGGCGATCCTCGGGATTTCCCGCGCCGGGATGACACCGGTATGGAACGGCGAATCGTTCGAGGCCCAAATGACCGTTCCCCTCAGCCTGACCTACGACCATCGCGTGATCAACGGTGTCGAAGCGGCCCGCTTCCTGGCGGATTACATCCGGTGGCTTGCCGAGCCACCCGAAACCCTGTCCTGACGACCGGAATGAATGCCGTGACGGGCATCGCTGGCCGGGGGGTTTCTGGCAGTTCCGGCATTCAAATCTGCGGCCCGGACTGTCCGTGACGCAGGCAGACCCTCGCCGGACAGCACCGCGTTGCGAGTAAGGTGGAGAGACCGTTCCGAAACCTCTGTCGGCCCGAACCCCGAACTGCCCGCATGGCTGCCGGCGGGGAAGGACCCGGAACGGAGCTCTGAACCTCGGCATGAATGCGGGAACCCGTCCTCCGGGTGCGAAGTCCGGCAGGAGTCGCGCCCAGCCGCAGGGATCTGGCTCAAATCCGGTGTCCGATACAGGGTTCCACTCGCAAAACCTTCCGCCGCCGCATATGTTGCGATGGTGACCGACAGCCGGTTCGAAAGAGACACCATGAGCGAAAAACCCCCCATGCACAGTACGATCGGAACGCGCCGGTTCGGGCGGGTGAACGGTCCCGGCCTCTACACGCTGACGGCCCGTGAGATCCACCGGTTCGGCAAAATCTGGCTGCAGACCATTCTTGCGCCGGTGGTGGCCGCCCTGCTGTTTCTTGTCGTGTTCGATCTTGCCTTTGCCGACCAGCGCTCCGACATCAACGGCGTTACCTTCGCCGCCTTCCTCGCCCCCGGCATGGTCATGATGGCGGTGATCCAGAATTCCTTCGCCAACACGTCGTCTTCCGTGCTCCATGCCAAGATTCTTGGAAATATCGTCGACACGGTCGCGGCACCGCTGTCGCCAACCGAGCTCAATATCGGCTACGCCCTCGGGGGTGCGGCGCGCGGACTGACGGTGGCCGTTGCAACCTCGGTGGTGTTGTTTCCGCTCGTCGGCACCGGTTTCGCCCAGCCGCTATGGGCCGCCTATTTTGTCCTCGCAGCCTGCCTCCTGCTTGCCAATATCGGCATTGTCACGGGCATGTGGGCGGAGAAATTCGACCACACCGCAACGGTGACGAATTTTATCGTCACACCTCTCTCCTTCCTTTCGGGAACGTTCTATTCGGTGTCCTCCCTGCCCGAGCCCTGGAACGAAATCTCCCGCTGGAACCCCTTCTTCTACCTGATCGACGGCTTCCGCTACGGCGTACTCGGCGTGTCCGACGCCGAGCCGAGCACCGGGCTGGCCGTCACCCTGATCGCCAATCTGCTGGTCGGCCTCCTGACCTGGCGGCTTTTCCAGATCGGTTACAAGCTGAAAGATTGAACCGCACGGACTGGATCCATGGACGGTTTCCGCGACGGCATGCCCGGCCTGTCCGACACTGCGTCGGGCACCGGGCTGGCTTCCCGTCTCCCGCCAAACTGCCCGTCGGCCCCGGACCGGGCGGCTTTTCCAGATCGACTGCAAATTCCAAGAGTGCTCCCCGACGGAGGCGGCACGAACGGCGCATATTGACAAGACACACCCGCTGGCGAACAATTCCCCCTGCTGCGCCCGCCGCCGACACGGTGGGCGTTTCGTTTTGCACCCGCCCGCGAGGTTTGACATGGTCACATCGGTCCTGCCCACCTATGCACGCGCGCCGCTGGAATTCGTTCGCGGTCAGGGCGTATGGCTCTTCGACAGCGAAGACGAGCGCTATCTCGATCTCGGCGGCGGGATCGCTGTCAACCTGCTCGGGCATGCCCATCCACATCTGGTGGGCGCGCTCAAGGCGCAGGCGGAAAAGCTCTGGCACACATCCAATCTCTACCGGATCCCCGGCCAGGAATGCCTCGCCCGTCGGCTGACCGACAACAGTTTTGCGGACAAGGTGTTTTTTACCAATTCCGGAGCCGAGGCGGTCGAAACCGCCATCAAGATGGCGCGGAAGCACCACAGCCATGCCGGTGCCCCGGAGCGCTATCGGATCATTACCTTCGACGGTGCCTTCCACGGCCGCACGCTGGCCACGATTGCCGCCGTCGGCAAGCCGAAACTTGTCGACGGCTTCGGGCCGATGCCGGACGGCTTCGATGTCGTCCCTTTTGATGATGCGGATGCGGTCGGAGCGGCCGTCACCGGAGAGACCGCCGGCGTCCTCCTGGAACCGATCCAGGGCGAAGGCGGAATCCGGCCCTTTTCCACCGCCACGTTGCAGAAAATCCGCAAAATCTGCGACACGCACGGCATCCTTCTGCTGCTCGACGAGGTGCAGTGCGGCATGGGCCGGACCGGCTGTCTGTTTGCGCATGAGCTGCACGGGATCCAACCCGACATCCTCGCCACCGCAAAGGGACTCGGGGGTGGCTTCCCGGTGGGAGCCTGTCTCGCCACCACGCACGCCGCCGCCGGCATGACCGTCGGCAGCCATGGCTCGACTTTTGGCGGCAATCCGCTCGCCATGGCGGTCGGCAACGCCGTGCTCGACATCGTGCTCGAAGACGGATTCCTCGAACGCGTGCGCAGAACCGCCAGCAATCTCCGCCAGAGCCTGGGGGCCCTTGCCGACGCACATCCGGAAGTGATCGGGCAGGTGGATGGTGAAGGGCTGATGATCGGCCTGAAATGCAAAATTCCCGCGGCCCAGGTCATCGAAAGCGGCTATCGCAACAAACTCCTCATGGTCGGCGCGGCCGAAGAGACCGTCCGTCTGCTGCCCCCCCTCAACATCACCGAGGAGGAGGTCCACGAAGCCTGCGCCGCCCTGGACAGAACGCTCGCCGGGGCGGTGCGCGGATAGCGGCCCGCCATGCCGCATTTTCTTGACATCGACCCGGTCGGGGCGGATGTGCTTCGCGCCATCCTCGAAGCGGCAAAGACGCGGAAGGCGGCGCGGGCCGGATGGCCGGCCGGGCGTGCCGACGCAGACGCACCGCTGACCGACCGGGTGCTGGCGCTCCTGTTCGAGCGGCCCTCAACCCGCACCCGGGTATCGTTCGACATGGCGATCCGGCAGCTTGGCGGCAGCAGCCTTGTGCTCAACGCCATGGAGACCCATCTCGGCCGCAGCGAAGCGATTTCCGACACCGCACAGGTGCTCTCCCGCTATGTCGATGCCGTTGCCTTCCGTGCACGCGCGCATTCGCGGCTTCAGGATTTTGCCGCGCATTCCGGCATCCCGGTGATCAACGGGCTCACCGACCGGACGCATCCCTGCCAGATTCTCGCCGATATCATGACTTTCGAGGAACACTGCGGACCGGTCGCCGGGCGCAAATTCGCCTGGTGCGGGGACGGCAACAACGTCGCCCACTCCCTTCTGGCGGCAGCGGCAAAATTCGATTTCCGGCTCGCACTCGCCTGCCCGCCCGGGCATGAGCCCGACGCCGGTATCCTGGCCGGGGCGCAGGCCGCAGGAGGCGATATCACATTGCTGGAAGATCCTGTCGAAGCGGTGCGCGATGCGGATTGTGTCCTCACAGACGCATGGGTATCGATGGAAGATGAGGGGAAGGAGGTCCGCGAGCACCGGCGTGCGCGTTTCCTTCCCTATCAGGTACATGCCGGACTGATGTCGAACGCCCGCGAGGGCGCAATCTTCCTCCACTGCCTCCCCGCCTATCGTGGCGAGGAAGTCACCGATGAAGTGCTGGACAGCGAAAATTCACCTGTGTTTGACGAAGCCGAGAACCGGCTCCATGTGCAAAAGGCCATCCTGCTCTGGTGCTTCGGCGGGACTGGAGCTGTCTGAGACGCAGGCGGTGCCTGCAGCCTGATTGCCCGGGCCATCCCGAGCCAGAGGCGGGATGGGGAGCCGGACTCAGGAAGAGGCCGGCCTGGCCCGGGTCCACGGGGCCAGCTGCGAAAAACCAGCCCGTGTGCGTGCCGGTGGCCGGACAGCCGCCATCCCTGTCTCCAGGCAGGCCCGGCCACCGGGCCTGTCAGGATGGGACGCTGTCCGATCCGAATTCAGGAAACCGCGGCAAAATTCAGCCCGGTGCGGGCATCGGTGTGCGCCGGTCCCGATTGCGGTCTCCCGTCCCCTGGATGAACAGGGGACGGGAGAGGCGCGAGGATCAGAACCGGATTTCGCCCTTGAGCAGAATCTTGTGCACGCCCGAGGTGCCACTGCGCTCACCGGCCAGGTTCAGGTCCAGGGCCGGGCCGGCATCCCACTGCACTCCCAGGCGATAGGTGTTTGTGCTGTTGAAGGTCATTTCGCTGTAGGGCGTAAGCAGTCCCTGTCCGGCGAGTGAGGACAGGCCGTAGCCGATACGGGTGTCCACCCGCATGCTGGCATCCGCCGGGCTTTCGTCCAGCTCGATCACATCCTGCTGCCAGATATTCTGCAGGCCGCTCTGGCTGTTGCCGTAGCCGGGACTCAGCTGGAGTGACAGCCCCCGCCCGGCTTTGCCCACAGCCAGCCGGACCTGGCCATGAACGCCCCATTCCTCATAATTGTCCCGTCCGAGCAGCGTATACACTCCCCCTTCCAAGGTGACGCGGTTGGTCGGGCTGGAGTGGCTCACACCGGCATTGAGCTCGAGCCCGCTGCCGGTATTGCCATCGCCCCCATCATGGCGGATACCTGCCTCCAGCGACGGCTCCAGCCGCGCACCGCTCTCCAGGGTCCTCGGCCGGGAGGCCTCCACAGCAACCCGCAGGCGGTTGACATCCAGCTTATCGGCCGGGATTCCAGCACCGTTGGCGTCCACCTCGATCTCGCTCTGGAGGACATCGCCCTTGATGCGCACGATGCTGCCCCCCTCGGTCTCCCGCACCTTGCCGCTCACCCCGGCAGCGATGGTGCGCATCTCGATGTCGCTCGATTCCTGCTGGGAGCTGACGCCGTTGATTTCCACCTCGCCGCTGCCAAGGCTGACGCTACCCCACAGGTCCAGCCGCTCCGTGCTCCAGCCCACATAGGGGCTGACATTGGTCACAGTCAGATCATGGGTGCCTTCCTGGGTGGTCTCGTCGGCAGCAGTTCGCTTGAAATCCACATCGCTCTGGCTTCGGCTCACAGCCAAGCCGACGGTCACATTGTTGCGCAACTGGGTGTCGGCACCCAGATGGATGCTCAGCAGATCCCCCTCCCAATCGACCCCCTCGCCCTCGCCGGAAAGGTCGCGGTAGTCGCCACCGCCCCATATGGTGACCGAAGAGGTGCTGACCCCCTCGGCGCCCGCACCCAGCGGCAGCGTGAAGCTGGAGCGGCCCAGCAGATCTTCGAGGCTGCGCGTGTCATCCGACACTGCCTCGCCATGAGCGGCCAACGTGGCCGCAATGGAGGTCTGGCCGCCGATGCTACCACTTGCTGCGCTGACACCCTTTCGGACATCTTCAAGACGCCGCGTGATCGCATCCACGATGTGGCCCGCGATCGCGCGCGCCACCTCCGGCAGGATGACGCGGTTGATCTCGCCGGCGGCGGCGGTGTCAGCCTCATCAGCTTGGCCTACAATGCAGTCGGCGCCCGGGTTGGCCGCATTCTCAATGACCGAGGCCATAAAGGTCTGTTCTTCCACCATCTCATCCGAAGTATCGAAGAGAGAAACCGTCACCGTCACCGCCTCACCCACACTAGCTCCGGGATTCAGCGTCAGGGTGGTAGCACCCCCCTCGACAAGTCCGGTATCCGCCAACTCGGGATGCACGACCATCGAGTCCGACGAAACCACGTTGTAGCGGTATGGGCCCGTAAGGCCGCCCCCGCCAGAAGAATTCGAGAAGTGGTCGGCCAGGCCATTGCCCGTCAACTCGCTGTAGGTCGCAGGGGTACACGCCTCCAGTTCCACATCAACAAAGGCCAAGGCAAGCGTCGGCGCGCGCCTGACACGCACGAACAGTGCCAGGTCGCCCACCACGTCGCCCACTGTATCCAAAGTCGACACTCTGCCGAAGGGGTCTGTCGCCACGATGAACACACGCGTACTGTCCGAACCATCATGCTCGCGCAGCCCCAAATGCACCGTCAGGATGGATCCGTCCACGCTCACGCCCGGCACACTGCTCGCCGCGGTCGTATCACTGCTGTCGTCCAACCTCGCCGTGTAGACCAGGGGGTCGTCATCCTCGAAATAGCGCTCCAGATCAACCGTCATAGAAGTGCCCGGCTCGCCCTCAAACGTTGTCGGAATGTTCCCCGCCACCAAAGCCCTTCTGCCGAGGAAGCTCGGAGACGCATTGTTGAGGTCGGGGTCATCGACGACAGTCACGCTGAACCTTCGCATGTCGCAACGGATGTCATCATCTTCGCAGGGAGCGGCTTCGGTAACGGTGTCATCTGCAACTGTGTAGGTCAGCTCGGTCGACCCAGTTTCACTCGGGGTGCCGGCCAAGGTGCGCGCCAGGAAGGTTGTGGTCGTGGTCGTGGTCGCGGTCGCGGTCCCGGTCGGGGCGACCTCGACCTCGACCACGTCCTCGACCGGGCTAAAGCTCAAGCCGGGGACTGGATTGCCCGTAGCAGCACCCACTGCCGTGCCCGCGGAATCCGTCAGGCTGTATGTAACACCGCCTAAGGCCGTCGGCAGGATCCGGTTGGCGATCTGCACATTCAGCCCATAGCCCAGGTTGTCCAGCCTGGCGACCCGGAACGCCGGGCCTGCTCTTACCACGACGCGGAAATTCAGCGTGGCGGACGCAAGAGTGTCAGGTCTGGTGGCCGTGTAGGTCAGCGTATACGTCCCGGCCGTGGTCGGCGTGCCGTAGAGTCTGCTTGCAAGGCTGCTGGTGGTCCCGTCGTTGCTCCTGAGGGAACGGAAGGTCAGTCCATCCGGCACAGGATCAAGCGTGTAGATATAGGCAATGTCTGTGGTGGTATCCACACCATCCATATCCACTGTCGGCAACCCCGCTGTCGGCAACGCCGCCGGAAGGTCCACGGCTTCGGCTTCGGTCACCAGCGCACCCACCGCGTAGGTCTGGTCGGCCACCGGTGCGGCAAAATACGGCGGGGGGGCCACGATATCGATCGCGAAAGTGAGTGTCAACCCCACCTCCTCAACGGGTCCTTGATCGATTGCCCGATACGTCAGGCTATAGGAGCCAAGATTCAATTGCGGCGTACCCATCACCCGGCTGGTGCTCGGGTCAAAGTACAATCCCGGCGGAAGTCCCGGTCCCAGACTGTATGCTACGGAACCGATTCTACCTTTGTCCTCCACTCTCGGAAGCTCTATGGAGTCGATCTCCTGGCCGACATGATAGGTATACAAGTCCTGGACGTCTCCCAGAACCGCCGCCTCGAACTTGAAACCCCTCACAGCCGTGATCGAGAAGCTGAGTTCAGCTAGGAATGTATCGTCGCTACCATCGGTCGCGGTGTACCCCAGCAACCACGATCTCTCGTCCACGCCTGCAGGAAGTGTTTCTGGCCTGCCCACAATAGTTGGAGGATTTGCCGCTGATATAAGCGTTGCATACCCTATGCCAACGGGAGCGTCCCCCAGCGTAGTATAGGTCAGCGTCCGTGTACCTGCACCTCCTACGCGCAGAATATCTTCGCTGGCCCGCGGCAACTCCATCGCGGCCGCATGCGCTATCTCACCGACCCGCCCCGGCTGCCCTGGTAGACGTACGCCCACAAAACGTGGGTCCGCAAGATCAGGCTGGACAAATACCAGCACGTCCTCGTCTACTGTTTCATCAAAACCCTCCGAGACCAAAGCCACAACAAACACCAGCCTAGCCATGTTTCCACTGCTGGCTTCACTGGCGGTATAGGTCAGAAGAGCCGATGCCATCACCCTGCCGCTGAGGAAGCGGCTGTTCTCGCCTGCGCTGGAAAAGGTCAAGCCGTTCACTGCAGCAGCACCCAAATCCGCAGCGGCGGCATCCACCAGAGTGTAGGTCAGCGTCCCGACACCCCCGGTGGCTGCCGGCAGCTGCAGGGAAAGCTCTGCGCCCCGGTCAACGGTCTGGTCGGGCACCGTGTCCGCGAAGACAATCGGCACTCCGGCGACAACCACGCTGAAGGTCGGCGATGTGGGAGTTCCGGTGAGAGTCCCGCCGGAGACACTGTAGGTCAACGTGTATGTCCCGACACTGGTCGGCGTGCCGGTGAGGACGCGGGTGGCCGGGGTGAAGATCATGCCGGGGACGGCATTGTCCGTCGCATCCACATCCAGGCCGGCCGAATCCTGCAATACATAGACCTGCGTTCCGGTGGCCGGCAGAACTTCCGGCAGCACCAAGGGGGAGGTCGACACGCCCGCGAGATAGGATTGATCGTCCACTGTATCTACAAAGGCGGACCCCTCAATCCTGGCCGCAAAGGTCTGGATATCGGTGTTGCCGTAGACATCGCTTACGGTGTAGAGCAGCTCGGTCGTCCCGACCACGGTCGGCGTGCCGGAGAGAACCCGGGTGGCCAGGTCAAAGACCAGGCCGGGAACGGCCTCAGCCAGAGGCGTTCCATCGGCATCGGTCAGGCTGACGGTTCTCGTCCCGCCCCCCCTGGTGACGACGTCCGACAGCGTGCGGTCGGTGATTGCCGTGCCTACATTGCTGACCAGATCCGACTCAAAGGCCGTCACAAAACTCGGCCCGACGACCGTTATGCCGAACGTCAGCGTAGCGATGCTGCTGCCTTCGGCATCCGTGACTGTGTAGGTCAGCTCGGTCTCCCCGGCGGGCGTGGTCGGCCGGCCCCGCAGCGCACGGCTGGCCGGGAAAAAGACCAGGCCGGGAATTACATTGTCCGTGGCCGCATTGTTGCCATCGGCATCCGTCAGGCTGTAGGTCAGCCTGTTGGTGCCGTCATCCGTCGGCAGGCTGTCACCCGCCGGCAGGATCAGGGTGACATCCTCGCCCGTGAAATACGACCGGTCCGCCTGGCTCATCTGCCGCAGCACGGGTGTGTCCACCACCGTCACGGTGAAGATCACCGTGCCCGGGCTGTTGGCATCCGACGCGCGGCTGTCCGTGACGGTGTAGGTCAGCACATACTCCCCGGTTGCAGTCGGGGTGCCGGCCAAGGTGCGCGCCGGGATAAGCGCGTCCGTCGTGGTCGCGGCGACCTCGATCGGGCTAAAGGTCAGGCCGGGGACGGCATTGTCCGTGGTATCCACATCCAGGCCGGTGGAATCCTGCAATGTGTAGCTCAGCACGTCGCTGGCACGGGACAAGGGCGCCGGCAGGGTGATGGTGGGAATGGCCACATCCCGGACATAGGTCTGATCGGACGGTTGTTGGCCCGGGAGGAATGCGAGGGTTCCTTCCACCACTACCTCAAACATCAGGCTGGTGGAAACCGTGTTGGCATCGGTAACGGTATAGGTCAGCGTATACGTCCCGGTTATGGTCGCCGCGTTGCCAGCCCCGCTGCCGAAAGCGCGGGTGGTCGCGTCAAATGTCAGGCCGAGGAGATCGGTCGTCACCGCGTCGGCGGCACCCACCAATGTGTAGGCCAACGCACCGGTGCCGCCACGGGCTCTCGGCAGAATCAGAGGGGAGGTCACAGTTGCATCCGTGGTGTAGGTCTGGTCGGCCACCGAACCCGGGACGAATTCCAGGGCGGGATTGACCCGCACCGTAAATACCTGTGTGCCGGTGCTGATGGTGCCGTCCGTGGCGGTGTCCGTGGCGGTGTAGGTCAGTGCGACCACCTCGGCCGCGGTCGAGGTCGAGGTCGGGGTGCCGGAGAGAATGCGGGTGTCCGCAGCAAAGCTCAGGCCAGGCAATACGCTGCCCACGGTCACTTCCTCGGGGCCCGTCAGCGCATAAGCCAGCGTCCCGCTGCTGGTGGGGGCCTCCGCCAATGTCCTGGAGACCGTCTCGCCCGCCGTATAGACAGCGTCCGCCTCAGCCGCGAGTATCGGCCCGGTCACGAACACGGTAAAGGTCACTGTGCCGCCGTTTCCGTCCCCGTCCGTGACCCCGTAGACCAGCGGGTAGGTCCCGAGCGTGGTCGGCGTGCCGGAGAGAATGCGGGGGGCCGGGGTGGTGCCGCTAACGGCCCCGTCAAAGCTCAGGCCGGGCACGGCACTGGCCGCCGTGCCATCCACATCCAGACCGGCAAAATCCTGCAATGTGTAGTTAGCCGCCGTGCTACCGGTAAGGGCCACGGGTGCTAGCCCTAGGCCGGTGACATCATTTACGGTGGCTACATCCAGAGTTACGGCGGTGATCGCCGCGCCGACTGCAAATTCCCTGTCTATGAGCTCAACGGTGGTGGTGAGCTCCGGCCCTAATATTAGGACAGTAGGAGTCAGCGTGACGGCATTTCCCCCCTCATCCGTGGCGGTGTAGGTCAGCACATGCGTCCCGGTCGTGGTCGGCGTGCCGCTGAGGATGCGGGTGGCCAGAGCAAAACCCACGCCGGGTATGGCACTGGCCGCCGTGCCCGTGGCATCCACAACCACGCCCTCGGCATCCGCCAGTGCATAGGTTACCGCCCCGAAAGGGCCGGAGCTTTCGACAGCCGGATAAGCTGCTTCGTTAAACGCACCCCCGGCGGCAAAGGAGCGATTACTTATGCTTGCCCCGCTGGCAAATGTCGGCCCCCCGGCCACGGTCACGGTAAAGGTCTGCACACTGGTATCTGCGTTGCCATCCGTGAGGGTGTAGGTCAGCACATACGTCCCGGCCGTCTCCGGCGTGCCGGTGAGAACGCGGGTGGTATCGGTAAAGGTCAGCCCGGGAATTGCATTGTCCGTGGCCGTGGCATCCACATCTAGGCCTTCGGCATCCTGCAGTGTAAACGTCGTCGTCGCGATGGCACCGGCAGCGGCTGCCGAAAATCCGCCACTAGGAACACCCGCAGTGGGAATCGCCGTCCCGACGGTTAGGGACAAGTCATCGCCAGTTGCCTTCACGCGGGTGAACATCGGTCCGCTGACGGTCAGGGTGAAGAAGCGCTGGCGGGTGTCAACACCATCCGTGACGGTGTAGATCAGCGGGAACGTGCCGATCTGGGTCGGCGTGCCGGTGATCTCAGGGGGGGTATTAGTCTCATCAAGGGCCAGACCGGGAACGGCTGTAGCCAGGGCCACTCCAGCGTAGTCCACAACAGTGTGGGTCAGCGTCCCGCTGAACCCGGTGGCTGCCGGCAGTGCGAAAGGGGTAATCGTCGTGCTTGCGACTGGATAGGCGGCCGGGTCGGTCACCGCGGCGAGTGTCGGCCCGGCGACCGTTACGGTAAAGGTCTGCGTGACAGCATTTCCGCCTCGATCCGTGGCTGTGTAGGTCAGTATAAATACCCCGGCCCGGGTCGGCGTGCCGGAAAGTTCGCGGGTCGCCCGATCCGAATTAAAGACCAGGCCGGGAGCCGCTGTGTCCACGGCCTCTCCAGCGGAGTCCGTAACGGTGTAGATGAAAGTGGCCGTGGCAAAGTCCCCATCCGTCCCTTGCCCGACGGCTTCCGGCAAGGTAGTGGCGGTAATCGCCGTCCCGGTGACTGCGTCGGTGATGTCAGCTACCGCGGCCAGCGTCGGCCCGGTCACGGTTAAGGTAAAGGTCTGCGCCGCGGTATTTCCCCCAGCATCTGTGACGCTGTAGATCAGCACATGCGTCCCGATCGCCTGCGGAATCCCGACCAGGGCCAGCGGAGCAATGGCATTAGTCGGGTCGCTTTGAAAGCCTATGCCGGGAATTACACTGGTGGGACGATTCTCCTGGGTGTGATCTGACAGCGCAACGCCGTCGGAAGTCTCCACTGCGTAGACCAGGGGCGCGAACCCGCCGGTGGCTGGGCCCAAACTAACACCTACACCGGACTCCGACAGCCCAACCGTAAAAGTTCTATCACCTACCGCGGCCAGCGTCGGCCCCCCGGCCACGGTCACGTCAAGGCCCCGTACTGCGGTATTTCCCCCGCCATCCGTGAAGGTGTAGGTCAGCGCATACGTCCCGGTCTGCGTCGGCGCACCGGTGAGCATGCGGTCGGCCGGAGTAAAGGTCAGGCCAGGAACTGCATTGTCCGTGGCATCCACATTCACGCCCTCGGCATCCGTCAATGTGTAGGTGTGGTCCGCCACCGGATCGGCCAGCCCCCCGGCGGCTGCCGGCAATTCAGTGGTGGTAATCGCCGTCCCGGCGTTTACGGAGATGGCAGTTAGGGCGATTAACGTCGGCCCCCCGGTCACGGTCACGGAGACTGCCGTCGTGACAGAATTTTCCCCGGCATCCGTGAAGGTGTAGGTCAGCGTATACGCCCCGGTCCGGGTCACATCGCCGGAGAGGATGCGGGTGGTCGGATCAAAGACCAGGCCGGGAACTGCATTGTCCGTGGCATCCACATTCAGGCCTTCGGCATCCGTCAATGTGTAGGTGTGGTCCGCCACCGGCTCGACTATCCCCCCGTCACCTTCCGGCAAGGTTGTGTCAACCGCCGGCGTCCCGATGGTTACGGGGATGTCAGCTACGACGGCTAACGTTGGCCCCGAGCGCACGGTCATGATAAAGGTCAGCGTCGCGGTATTTTCGCTGTCACTTTCATCTGTGGCGGTGTAGGTCAGCGTGAAGGCCCCGGCCCGGGTCGGGTCGCCGGTGAGTATGCGGGTGCCCGGAGCAAAGACCAGGCCGGGAACTGCATTCTCCGTGTCATCCACATTCAGGCCCTCGGCATCCGTCAGTGTATAAAGATAAGTCTGCGATCCCACGGTGGCGGCTTCCGGCAATGTAATGGCGGTAATCGGCGTCCCGATGTTTTCGGCGACGTTAGCCTGCGTTGCGCCCCCAACAAAGGACAGCCCCTCGGTCACGATCAGAGTGAAAGCCCTGCTGGCGGGATTGCCGAAGTTGTCCTCGGCGATGTAGGTCAGCGCATACGTCCCGGCCTGCGTCGGCGTGCCGGAGAGAATGCGATCCCCAAAAAGGATCAGGCCGGGAACTACTGCAAAGGTCGTTCTACCAGCCTCCGGTTGATTTGCACTCATACGCCTTCCAGTGCGGTCCTCAATACGGTAGGTCAGCACAGGATTGTCCCCCCCCGTTGCTGCCGGCAATCGAATGCCAACCAACTCCTCGGGCATATCCGCAAAAAAAGTGTCAGTACCGATTGGCACCCCGATTGGGTAGGTGTGGCTCCCTGCCGCAAACTCCGCAATAACCACATTCGAACTCACCCTGACAGGGAAAGTCTGCACGATGGAGTTGCCGTAATTGTCCGCGGCAACGTAGGTCAGCACGACTATGCCGGGCGCGCCGGACGGAAGCCGCGTGACCGCGGTCAGTGTGCCGGCGAACGTGCGGGCGACCGGATCAAAGACCAGGTCGGGCACGACCGTGCTCAGAGCGGCTCCGCCGGGACCTGTCAGAGTGTAGGTCAGCGTCACATTGGTCCCCGTTCCGGTGGCGGCCGGCAGAGCACTAGAAACGACATCGGCTCCGATCAAGGGATTTATGAAGTCGCCGTGCCCCGCACCGAGCGTCCACCCCGTCACGACAACTGTATAGGTCTGAGAACCCGTGCTGCCGTACCGGTTGTCCGTGGCGGTATGGGTCAGCACATACGTCCCGGCCTGCGTCGGCGTGCCGGCGAGGGTGCGGTCTCCCTGGTTGTAGACCATGCCGGGGACTTCACCCGAAAGCTCGTAGCTTACCTGCTCGGTATCGAGAACGCCCGTCGCTGCGGGAAAGGCCAGACTATTGGCCGCCGCAGTCCCGGTTGTGGTTGGGGTCCCGACTGTGTAGGCCCTGTCGGTCGCCGTCGCCAGTATCACCCCGGTCACTTCCACAAAAAAGGTGGTCATGCCCGTATTGTCGTTTGCATCCGTGGCCGTATAGGTCAGCAAGGCGACGCCTGACGCGGTCGGCGTGCCGGAGAGGATGCGGCTCTGTGGATTGAAGCCCAGGCCGGGCAGCAGTTCATCCAGATCCTCTCCATTGGGACCCGTCAGGCTGTAGGTCACAGCCAGGAGGTTGCCGACCCCGGTGGCTGCCGGTAGCGTCAATTCGGCGGCGGGGGTCCCGGTCATGGCGGGAGTCCCGACACTATATGTCTGGTCCGCCACCTCCATGAGGATCGGCCCGGTTACGATCACGGTAAAGACCGACATGACAGACGTCATGACAGACGTCGCACCGGGATCGTCCGGATTTGTGACCGTATCTGTAGCGGTGTAGGTCAGCACGGTCGTCCCGGCCGTGGTCGGCGTGCCGGAGAGAACCCGGGTGGCCGGGTCAAAGCTGAGGTCGGCCAGAGCGGGCAATTCACTCAGATCCTCTTCCAGACCCTCTTCATTGAGGCCCGTCAGGCTGTAGGTTAGCGTCCCTGCAAACTGGCTGGCTGCCGGCAACGTGATGGAGGTGATCACGTTCCCGGCCTCAAATGTCTGGTCAGCCACCGCGCCGAGCGTCAGGCCGACGGTGACCGACACGAAGAAGTTCTGGCTGTAGGTGTTGGTGTTGCCGTCCTCGTCCACGACGTTGCCGTCCGCGACGGAGTAGACCATCTCGGTGAGGCCGGTCGTGGTCGGCGTGCCGGAGAGCACCCGGGTGTCCGCGTCAAAGCTCAGGCCGGGCAGGGCAGTGCCTACATCCTCACCGGTGGAGCTCTCAAGGCTGAAAGTTAACCCCGTAGTGCCCCCGGCAGGGTTCACGTCCGGCAGCGTAACGGTGCCCTCGACTCCGCTCATATAGACCTGGGTGGCCACCGCATCGAAAAACGGCCCGCTTACGAACACAAACAAGACCGCCGTGCCGGTATTGCCGTTTTTGTCCGTGGCCGTATAGGTCAGCAGGGCGAAGCCGGCTGTGGTCGGAGTGCCGGAGAGGATGCGCCCGCGCGGATCAAAGCTCAGGCCGGCCAGAACGGGCAATTCACTCAGAGCCGCTTCATCGGGACCCGTCAGAGTGTAGGTCACAGCCGGGATGTTGCCGACCCCGGTAGCTGCCGCCAGCGTAAAGGAGCTCGGGGTTCCGGCTACAAAGCCGTAGGGGGCGCCCGCTGTGAGCACCGGTCCGGTTACGGTCACGGTAAAGGTCCGGGTGGCAAGGGAAGGGTCGTCTTGCCTGGCCGTGTAGGTCAGCACGGTCGTCCCGGTCGTGGTCGGCGTGCCGGAGAGAACCCGGGTGGCCGGGTCAAAGACCAGGCCGGGCAGTGCTGTGCCCAGAGCGGCTTCATCGGGACCCTCAAGTGTGTAGGTCGGCGTCCCGATACCCCCGCTGCCTGCCGGCAGCAGGAGGGCGGAGATCTGGCTCCCGGCTTCGTAGCTCTGGTCGTCCAGCGCTGTGATCTCCAGCCCGGTTACGGTCACGGTAAAGGTCTGGGTGACAGGGGAAGAGCTGGCTTGCGTGGCTGTGTAGGTCAGCACGAAAGTCCCGGCCGCGGTCGGCGTGCCGGAGAGAGCCCGGGTGTCCGCGTCAAAGCTCAGGCCGGGCACGGTCGTATCCAGAGCGGCTCTGTCGGGACCTGTCAGACTGTAGGTAAACGTTTCGCTGCCAGCACTGCTGGCCTCCCCCAGACTGACCGTGCCGATATCCGTGCCCGCGTCATACTCCTGGGCGGCGACCTGCGCCGAGGGATGGAAACTCGGCCCGTCGACCACCGTAAGCGTGAAAGGAAACCGCGAGGCCTCACCGGATGCTTGATCAATCGCACTGTATCTCAGATTCACCGACCCGGTTGCGGTCGGCGTGCCGCTGAAGGTTCGGCGGGCACTATTAGTATAGGTCAGCCCTTCCGGCAGAGCGTAATCGGTCGAGCTGTACAGGATCTCTCCGTTCCTCTCCCTTCCCCCCGACAGGGTGGGAGCATCTCGATCTCTTAGCGGTCGTTGGCCCTGCAGACTGACATATATGCGGCCGGATGTGGTGCCGGTGCCGCCAAAGGGACGGGGCAGTGTCTCGCTGACCGGCGTATTTAGAGAGTACACGTGGTCGACTACCGGGGAGAGGAAACCCGGAGTGACAAAAGTCGGAGCCGAACAGAAACCTCTGCCGGAAATACTCCCTCCGGTGGTACATATGGTTACCACGTAATCTATCGAGGTGAAGTTACCATTCGCATCCGTCACAAAATAGGGGACGCGGTAGACTCCTTGCAGCAGTGTCCTGCCGGAGAGTACGCGGGTGGCCTGGGTAAAAACCAGCCCCGTGTCAGTGTTCGTGGTCACGCCGCCCGAGGTCCTGCCGTGCTCAAACTCATACAGCAACGGCGCCCTACCGCCGATCGCCTCCGCAAGTGTCGTGCTGATCTCCGTATTATCCGAAAAGTACAGATAGATATCGCTCGAGCTCGAAAATCTCGGCCCGCTTTGCGCCTCGGCTTCCGAATTCAGGCCATCGAAAACCAGGCCGGCCAGGAACAGGGACAGAAAACCTGCCATCGGCAGGCGCAAGACCGCCGATCCGAATCTGCACATGCAACCAGATATTTTCATTAGCTTCCGCTCCTGTTCCTTGGTTTCAGCTCCGCCCAAAAAATTCCCTCCCCTGCGCCCCTACGCGAAATAGCGAATCGCGCGAACACAGGATGACGGGTCGGGCAGTAAAGACTGCTACCTCTAGCTTTGCTCATGGTAGACGACCATGCCAGACGGGTTTTAGAAAAACTCCGGAGGATGTCAAGCCCCCAAAACCGACGATCCACCCTCCCGCATTCCCTTCCGCCCGGGCAGGCGGGAATGCACCGCCCGATCGCATGATATTCGGACTGCACATTCCGCACCGGCCGGAAGTCCTGCCACCCCCCTGAACCGGGATGGACGCGAGCCCGGTTCCGCACTCCGCGGCAGCCGCAAACCACAATCCTGTTTTCCGGTCGGGAGGGCCGGGGCCGGACACGGATCCGCCAGACACCGGAACCGCCGGTTGGGGCAGATGGCCGGCCGCCATACGGCGGGCATCGAGCTTCGCGGACGGCTCCCGTATCACCCTCGCGGAACCGCTCACCGCACCGCCCGGATCACCCCCGCCCGCGCCGGCATGCCCGAAGGCTCCGGACCGTTTCGCGGGGGACCGCCGGGAGGATGCCGCAACGCCCGCACCGAAATCCCGGAAACCCGCCTTCCGGTCCGGGTCATCCCTGATCTGCGAGGGCGGCGGGAATCGAGGCGCCGCCCGAACCCACGGGCCGGATTTCCTGCCGGGGGCCCGACCGGTTGCCTCTGCCGGCACCACACATGGCATGGCTGCCCCCTGCCCCGCGGAAAACATCCCGCCCGGGAAACCGGCGCGGATTCCTCGAACCCGACATCCCGGTCCCTGTCGTGCACAGGGTCGTGCACACCCCCGACCGAAATCCCCTCACGCCGGCCCGGACCGCGCCGGGCGCTATTGCCGGAACAGCACACCCACCCCGTCCCAGAACAGCCAGCCCAGGAATCCGACCACCGCCAGGAACACCCCCGCGGCAAGCAGCTGCAGGAGGACATTCACCGGCGTCAGCCGATAGTCGAGCGGAGGATCCTCGCTGCCCCCGGCCGGGTCCAGACCCCGCCGCTGGCGGATTTCCTCGCCGGCAAGAGCTCCCCCCGCCTCCTGCCGCATCGCATCGAGCCGGGCCTTCGCATCGGCGGTCGTTTCCGCATCCCGGCCCCCGTCGGAGCGTCCGGCGTTCAAGCCACCGCCTCCGCCCAGGGCTGCAGGAGTCCGGCCAGCACCTCCCGCGCCTGCTCGGCATCCCGGCGCATGCGCGCCGCCAGCGCTTCCGGCGTCCCGAAGGTCTCTTCCGCGCGCAGATAGGCGCAGAGCCCCACCGCGATCCGTGCGCCATAGAGATCGCCTTCATAGTCGAACAGATGCGCTTCGAGCCGGGGCAGGGATCCGCCAAATGTCGGGTTGACGCCCAGACTGGCGACCCCGGAATGGGTTTCCGTCCGCGCCCCGTCGCACAGTTCGACCTCCACCGCATAGACCCCGAAAGCAGGCAGACAGACGCCGCCAAGCGGCAGGTTGGCCGTCGCCATGCCAAGGCCGCGGCCGCGGCCGTCGCCCGGCTCGACCACCCCCTCGATCCGGTGCCAGCCCCCCAGCTGCCGGGCGGCGGCCTGCGGGTCGCCGGCCCGGAGCGCCGCACGGATGGCCGAGGAAGAGAACGCCTCGCCCCCCTCGCCCGCCTTGCCCACCTCGTGCACCTCATATCCGCAGGCCGCGCCGCAATCGCGCAGCAAGGCAACATCGCCGGCCCGTCCGCGGCCGAAACGGAAATCCGCTCCGGCGGAAACACTGCGCAGACCCAGCGCGCCGCCCAGCACGTCGCGCGCAAATCCTTCCGCCGGAAGACCGGCCAGCGAGGCATCGAAGGCAAACACGAACAGCCGGTCGACCCCCAGGGACTGAAGCCGCCGTTCCTTGACCTCCGCCGGGGTCAGGCGGAAGGGTTCCGTCCCGCGGCCGAAAAAATCCCGCGGATGCGGCTCGAAGGTGATCACCGACGCAAGCTCCCCGGCCGCCCGCGCACCGGCCAGCACCGAGCCGATGACCGCCTGGTGGCCCCGGTGGACCCCGTCGAAATTCCCGATCGCGGCATGGCTCCCGCGGTCGCGGTCACCGACCGCGTCGATGCTGCGGACAATCCGCATCCCCTGGGCCCGGATCAATCCGCGCGGGAAGCGGCCATGATCTGCGCCTCGCCCTCGACCACCCGAAGATCCCCGACCGCGCAGACGCAATCCACCGACGCCCGCCGTTTCTCCGGAAAGACCTCCCGGACCGTGCAGGTCACCACCACCTCGTCGCCGGCGCGCACAGGGGCCAGAAATCTGAGGGTCTGCCCGAGATAGACCGCCCCCCGGCCCGGCAGCTGCATGCCCAGCACCGTCGAGAGCAGGCTGGCGCACAGCATGCCATGCGCGATGCATCCCCCGAACCGGGTGGACGCCGCATAGCCGGAATCAAAATGCAACGGATTGCGGTCGCCCGAAAGCGCCCCGAACGCCTCGATGTCCTCCTCGGTGATGACCCGCACGAGGCTGCGCGAAAGCCCCGGCAGGAGATCCTCGATGAACAGCTGGTCCGCCATGGCACCCCTATCCGGAACCTGCCCGGAAAATCCCCGGGCACGCCCGCTGTATACGAGGTGATGTTGCGGCGCAACACATCCCGGGGGGACCGGTTCAGGCAAGCATCCCGATGGCGGCCTGCGGACAGGCCCCGTGCCGGGCCAGAAACGCGGCGAGACTCCCGGCCTCCGGCCGGCCGGCCGGATCATGCGCGATCTCGTCCCGCGCCATCCCGCCGGTGACATAGAGACAGTCAAGGCCGGCCGCCGCCGCTCCCGGCACGTCGGTCGCGATGCCGTCGCCGATCGCCAGCACCTTCCGGAGAGGTGCCGGAGCGGCCCGGCGAAGGGCCTCAAAGGCGCGCTCGTAGATCGGCCGGTGCGGTTTGCCGTAATACACCACCGATCCCCCCATGCGTTCATACAGCCGGGCGATCGCGCCCGCGCAAGGCTCCTGCACATCGCCGCGGTCGACCGCAAGATCCGGATTCGAGCACAGCATCGGAAGGCCGCGCAGCAGGGCGTCCCGCAGGCTGCCCGCGTGGCTGGCCGGTGTCTCGACCGTGGCATCCCGGAACCCCGTGCAGAGCACAAACTCCGCCTCGGCCAGCCCGACCGTCCGCACCTCGAGCCCCTCCACAAGCGGGAGATCGCGCGCCGGCCCGAGATGGAAACAGGCCGACCCCCACACCCCTTCGGCCAGGGACTGCCGCGCCGCGTCGCCGGAGGTGACGATCTCGTTGTAGTCCTCCTCGCTGCCGCCGATCCGGTCGAGCATGCGGGCGACCGACCCGCAGGGGCGCGGCGCATTGGTGAGAAACACCACCACCCCACCTCCGGCGCGGAATCCGCGCAACGCCGCCGAAGCGGCCGGGAACACCCGCAGGCCGTCATGATAGACCCCCCAGATATCGCAGATCAGCCCGTCATACTCCTCCGCCATCTCCTCGAAGCGACCGATGATCCGCGGCCTCACGACGCCCCGCCCGAGATGCCCTCCGCCTCCACACCGTCCCGCTCCACATAGATCGAACGGCTCGGAAAGGCGAAGCCGCTCCCCGCCCCCTCCACGATTTTCTTGATCTGCAGGATCAGGTCCTCCTTGATCCGCAGCGATTCCGCCCAATCCGCGGTGTTGGCGAAGCAATAGATCAGGATGTCGATGGAGGAGTCGGAAAGGCGGTCGATGCGCACTTCGAGCGTAGTGTCCTCGGCGGGGACGAAATCGCCGGAGTCCTGGAGATAGGTCTCGATTTCCTCCCGGATCCGGCGCAGCTGGTCCGAACGGGTCCGATATTCCAGCCCGACATTCATCAGAATCCGGCGCCGCAAAACTTCTCCGTAATTGACCAGAGCACCGTCGGCGAGCATGGCATTCGGAACCGACACCGGCGCCCCGTCAAAAAGCTCCACCCGGGTCGAGCGGAAGCCCACCTCCATCACCGTTCCGTCCACGACCCCCGCGAGCTGGATCCGGTCGCCGGCCTTGTACCGCTTCTCCGAAAGCACCACGAAGCCGGAGATCAGGTTCTTGAAAAAATCCTGCGCGCCCAGCGCAACCGCAACCCCCAGGATGCCGAGACTGGCGAGCAGCGGGGCCACCCGCACGCCCCAGAGCTCGAGGATCGCCGCGACCCCGACCAGCCAGACCAGGATGCCGATCAGGCGCCCTCCCCAGCGGACCACCTCATCGCCCATCCGGCCGCGCAGCACGGTGCTGGTCCTCCCCACCACCCGCACCGCCCGCGACAGCACCCAGCTCAGTGCCAGAACCGCCAGCGTGCGCATGCACCGGTGAAGCACGGATTCCAGCTCGCCGCCGACCGCCAGAATCTGTCCGGCCGCATAGAGGCCGAGTGCCACCACCACCAGCCCCAGGGGCAGGCGCACAACTTCCGCGACCTGGTCCCGCGTCGTGGACCAGAGCCGCGCGATGGCGGCAAGAAACGGCCAGAGCACCAGCCCGGCAACGGGCTTGCGGAAGAGAACCGAGACGAGCAGCACCGCCGCCGCCGCCGCATACCGCCCGACAACCCAGGCAGCGCCGCCGGTCAGCGAATCCAGCTGGTTCCAGTCAAAATCCATATCGCCCCCGCTCTCCGCAGAAAAAAGCCCCTGAAAAGCGGGGAACTATACGCTTAATGAGCTGTCCGCGTGTTTTTTGCAGCTTCCCGTGCCTGTGGGATGCGCTGCCCGGGACCGGGCGGGCGGCGAAGAACCTGGCATGTGCGACCTGTTCGGATGTCGCATCCGGTTGGATCCCGCGGATGGCGGAGCAGCCGCGGGGTTTGGCTTCCGAATCCCGGACATCCCGAGTCCCGGACATGGTCCCCGTCGTAATCGAACACCCCGACACGGGTCCGGGCGGCGATGCCCCGGCGATACCCTTCACAGGTGCAGGTCCGCATCAAGAAGGGGGCGTTCTGCCTGTCCCGGATCGTGATCTGGCTGACCATGACGGAGAGAGTATCCGGGAAGGGTCTGGGGGCAAGTCCCCCGCCTCCGGGAGATAAATTGGCCCCTGGGGCCCACTTGTTTTGCGTTCAGTTTCAGGGGTTTGGCGAAAAGGCGGGCACGGCACCCCGAACGGACAGATCGCTTCCTGCCTGCCTTCAGCCTTTTCCTGCATCTTTCACCCGCCTGTTGGGAGCGCCATATGTGTTTGATTGCTTACACCTCGACGAGTACAGGCAGGATGCCCGGCGCTTCGTGGTTCATCACAACCATATCCGGCCCCATGCCGCACCTGGCGGAATGACGCCCATCGGGTATCTACGCAAGCACCATGGAGAGAGCCTCTGTCGCAACCTGACCGCCACCGATCCCAGCGGAAAAACCAACGCCGGCAGGGCCCGCCAGGAATGCCATATGCAGTGATTGTGCGTATATCGGTTTGACTGATCTGGCGTTTGGCCTAGAATCCTGTGTTCTTGGTATTCAAAGGAGAAGTGGCGGCTCCGACAGCTGGTATGTGGGAATTCCCACTGACCCCGTGGACCGCCTGCGCGATGGTGTAATGTTAAGGCAGGGAGACGAAGCATGCTCAGTGCATCGCAGATTGGAAACCGACTGCAAACCGCACGGGAACAGCGTGGCATCAGCCTGAAAGAAGCCGCCGATGCGGTTGATCTGACTCGTACGGATATAATCAACCTGGAGACCGGTCAGTGTGCGGTATCGGTGTTTGAAATTACAAAGCTGGCTGAAATCTATCAGTGTCCGGCGTCGGGTTTCCTCTCGGCAGACGAAAGATTGAGCGAAGACGGCCTGCTTGTTGTCTTGCATCGAAAACTGTCCGAACTGGAGTCTGCGCAGGAGATTGAGTTTTCTTCGGAGGCTAAAGTTAAACTGCGGCGGCTGTTCGATTTGTACAGCGAAGGCGCGGCCCTGCGGAGAATGCTCAATCAGACGGTTGAGTCGACTCCCCCCGATTATGGCACACAAACGGTGAATCTGCCCCGTAGTCCTGTTTGTCAAGGTGAGAAGGTAGCCGAGGAAGAGCGTCGCCGACTTGGTATCGGGGATGAGCCTATCCAAAATATTGAAAAGCTTATCAGCGACCAGGGCATTTGGACGGAAGCGACTGAGCTCCCCGATGGGCTTTCTGGTTTGTTCGTGAATCATCCGGATGTCGGACTGGCCATTCTGGTCAACCAGCAGAATCCGCCCGTGCGTAGGCGCTTCTCCTATTTGCACGAGTTCGCGCATGCTCTTTTTGATCGCTTGGACAGTGCCGTTATCATGACGCGGCAGGAAAGCTTGTCCAATTTCGCAAAGAAACCGGCGAATTTCATGGAGACAAGGGCGAATGCCTTTGCCGCAGCATTTTTAATGCCGCAGGAAGGTGTTGCAGAGCAACTTGAAAAAATCGGTAAGGGATATCCAGTTGCGCGCCAACAGATAGGTTTTGATTCCGCCGATGAAATGCAGACCGAAGCAAATACCTGTCCGCGGACGAAGCCCAAATCAGCAACGTGTCAGGACGTAGCTGTTCTTGCACACCATTTTGGCGTTAGCTACGAGGTAGCGGTTTGGCGATTGAAAAACCTGGGCCATATTAGCGCCAGTGAAGGGGGAGAGCTTGCCGAAAAAAGTGGCGACGGTAGAGCACATATCAAACAGCTGACCCACCACGAATTGCCCTCCAAAACCGCATTGTCAGAAGCCTGCGAATGGGACATTCACAACCAGCTCAGACGCTTGTCGGTTGAAGCTTTTCGTCAGGAAGAGATTTCCCGTGGTCGGCTTGCGGAAATTGGCAGAAAACTTGAAATTGACAGTGACGAAATGCTTGAATTAGCAAAGACCCCGTGCCCGGATTGATTGGCATCATTGGTTTACTCCAATGCGCGTCGTTGTTGATGCATCCGTCCTGATCAATTTCTTGCGCATCGGTCGCATGGACTTGATTGGCCGATACCCGGATTCATTTTGTACCACAAAACATATTGCCGAGGAAGTTACCTACTCCAATGAAAAAATTCATTACACGGCGGCTTTTACCGCCCGCTATCTTGTTGAAGAACTCGATCTGGATCGGGATGAAGTCAAGATATTTGATCATTTGAGGGAACTCGTGGTTGCCGGGAGGCGCTTGGGTGCCGGTGAGTGTTCAGCTATTGCGGTTGCGCTTAATCGCGATTATCGATTGGCTATTGATGACAAGCAAGCCATCAACCATGCACGTGTTAAGGCACGTATTTTCGGGAAGGAACTCTGTATCCTGTGCACGCGGGGCATCATTCTGAATTTGATTACATGTCGTGTGTTGACCGTCGAACAAGCCAACAACATATGTGCCGACTGGACGAACAATCACAAATTCAGAATACAGCCTTTTAACGAACTGCTGTAGTGCTTGTTGAGGAGTGCGGATATCCGCCTTTCATCAATCCACAAAAAGCTTTCGGGCGAGCTGCTCAATGGCTTTGGAGTTCAGACCCTGCTCCGGACTCCCGACGGCCCCGGCGGCTGCGTCGCCGGGCAGGGTCCCACAAGCTCAAACTGCGATCCCCGACATTCGTTCAGCCCCCATGCAGCGCACCTGGGGGCCCGGCAAGATTGTGATCCTTCTGTGGGGCGTGGGCTTCCAAACCTCTAAAGCGACGGTCGGGCGGATCCTGAGATATCCCAAGAAAAACAAGAGTTTGCCGCCTCAGGCCCGCCAGCAGCCCCCATAGGCGATCCACTCCGCGCCCCCGGCAACCCGCCGGCAGAAGGGCAGCCGCCCCCACCAACCCGGAGAGAGGGTGCAGGCCGACACGCTGTTTCTGCGCGATCCCCCCGGCCGCTGGATCTATCAGCTGACGGTCTGCGACCCGGCCTCGAAACTGATCGCCGCGGAACGTCACCACCCCTTCGGCGCGCAACATACGGGGGCCTCCAAGCGCATCCTCAAGACCTTCCCGGTCGAAATCCGGGGGTCCAGACCGACAACGGCACCGAGAGTTCCATGGCGTCTTCGGGAACTTCTCCAAGAGCGCGACATTGCCATGCAGGTCATCCAGCCCTGCAGTCCCAAACAGAATGGCTGCGTCGGGCGGTGCCAGCGCACCGGGCGCAGGAAGCTCTACGAAACCTCCTCCGTCGCAGCCACTCTCGACGAGTACAGCCAGGATGCCCGGCGCTTCGTGGTTCATCACAACCATATCCGGCCCCATGCCGCACCGGGCGGAAGGACGCCCATCGAGGATCTCCCCGAACACCCTGGAGAGAGCCTCCGCCGCAACCTGACCGCCACCGATTCCGGCGAAAACACCACCGCCGGCAGGGCCTGTCAGGAATGCCCGATGGAGTGATTGCGTACAGCGGGTTGACAGCTCCGAGGCGATTCGTAAAAAGTGTTTTCCATGACGAGTGCATGCAGAATCCGAGGGTGGAGCGGGGACGGTGCGTCCGCCTGCAAATCCCGCCCGGTCCCCGCCCCCACCGCACAGCGGGCGGGCGGCTTGCTGCATGCATCGGCAGCACCACCCGTACCGGAACCATCGCCGGTCATCCGCGACCGCCTGCTCCCAGCAGGGTCGACGGATGCCACAAAAGCGGCTGGTGCGGGTGCTTTTACAGGAGCCAAGCCAGCCAGAACGAAGATACACAAAAAACAACGGTGTTCTCGATGGTTGACCCCAAAGTATCCCGCAGATCGCGCCGGCCGCGCCGACCGCGCCGTGAGTGGCTGGATATGTACTACAGGCAGATGTTCAGCCATCCGGAGATGGTCATAGATCTGCTTTCCGGTTTCGTAGAGCCGTCCCGGAGTGATGAGCTCGATTTTTCAACCCTGGAAAGACTGCCCTCCGATTGGGTGAGCCCAGATCTGAGGCGGTACCAGGGCGATCTGGTCTGGCGTGTGAAGTTTCGTGACCGCGACGAATATCTGGTCGTGGTGCTGGAATGCCAGTCCACGGTTGAGCCGTCCATGGTGCTCCGCATGTTGAATTATGCCGGGTTGCTGTGTCTGGATATTTTCCGGAGCGCCCCAAAGAAGAAGCTGCCGGAGATCGTGCTGATCGTTCTCTATTGCGGCGAGCGGTTGTGGAACTCGGCACGCTCTTTGGAGGAGATGAGGAAAACGGGCCGGAAGATGTGGTCTCTGTGGGGGCTGTCAGCGCAATATCTTTTGCTTGACCAATGGAGGCATCCGCTGGCACAATCGATACCGAACAATCTGGTGTGGTTCCTGATCGCACTGATGCAGGAGCGGCGTTCCTGCGAGGCATACGAACCGTTGTTGCGCGGTTTGCGAATGCGGTTGCAGGAAATTGGCAAGGGAGATTTGACCAGGACGTTCAACGGCTGGTTTATGGAGGTTTCAACAATGCGTGACGATATCCAAAAGCATATCGACCCGGATCTGCCCCCGCTGGGGCAGATGAAGCAGATGGAAGAACTTGTGATGGACTGGCCGGATCCCGACTGGGTCAAGGGATGGCTTGAGACAGGCCATATGGAAGGTCGCAAGGAAGGCCGCGAGGAAGGTCTAACGGAAGGTCTCGAGAAAGGTCTCGAGAAAGGTCTAACGGAAGGTTGCGAGAAAACGCTGGGGGCATTTCGGAAGGAACTGTGCCGTCAGGCGGCATCGAAATTTGATCCGGAAACGGTCGAACGGCTGACAGAGCATCTGGATCAGATATCCGACCCCAAATTGCTTGTAAAGATTTCCAGTCGGCTCACTGAGAGCAAATCCGGTGCCGCGTTGCTCAAATGTCTTGACGGGCGGGCATAGGGTATCGGTCAGCCCCTTTGGGCAGATGGGATATTTGCTGCGGGATCGAATCAAGCATGCCGTCCGGCCATCCCTGACCAGACTGGGCACAATCGGACCAAGGCAATGATGACGGCGGCCAGTGTCGAATGGACAGCAACCCGGCTGCAGTTCACATGCCGAACCATCTGGTGTCGTTCCTGAATCGCGCTGGAGCAGGAGCGGCGTTCCTTCGAGGCGTTGCAACCGTTGTTGTACGGCTTGAGAATGCGGTTGCAGGAAATTGGCAAGGAAGATTTGGCCAGGACGTTCTACGGCTGGTTTATGGAGGTTTCAACAATGCGTGACGATATCCAAAAGCATATCGACCCGGATCTGCCCCCGCTGGGGCAGATGAAGCAGATGGAAGAACTTGTGATGGACTGGCCGGATCCCGACTGGGTCAAGGGATGGCTTGAGACAGGCCACGAGGAAATACTGGACGCAATTCGGAAGAGACTGTGCCGTCAGGCGGCATCGAAATTTGATCCGGAGACGGTCGGACGGCTGACAGAGCATCTGGATCAGATATCCGATCCCGAATTGCTGATGGAGATTTCCGATCGGCTCATTGAGAGCAAATCCGGTGCTGCGCTGCTCAAATATCTTGACGGGCGAGCATAGGGTATCGGTCAGCCCCCTTGGGCAGATGGGATATCTGTTGCGGGATCGAATCAAGCATGCCGTCCGGCCATCCCTGACCAGGCTGGGCACAATCGGACCCAGGCAATGATGGCAGCGGCCAGTGCCGGATGGACAGCAGCCCGGCTGCAGCTCACATGCCGAACAGTCTGGTACCGAAACTGATCGCCGCAGAATTCGTCACCACCCCTTCGGCGCGCAGCATGCGAGTGCCCTTCGAGCGCATCCTCGAGACCTTCCCGGTCGTCATCCGGGGGCCAGGCCGACACGGCTCCGGGTTCCGCGGCGCCTTCGATGCACCCTTCCAGGAGCGCGGCATGGCCATGCAGGTCATCCCACCACGCAGTCCCGAACAGAGTGGCTGCGTCGAGCGGTGCCGGCGCACCTGGCGCAAGGTGCTCTGCGAAACCTCCTCTGTCGCAGCCACCCTCGACGGGTACAGGCAGGATGCCCGGCGCCTCGTGGTTCACCACAACCAGGGCCCCATGCCGCACCTGGCGGAATGACGCCCATCGGGTATCTACCCCCCTGGAGAGAGCCTCCGTCGCCACCTGACCGCCGCCGACCCCGGCGGGAAAAACCAGTGCCCGCAAGGCCCGACCGGGTGCAGTATCCCTGGGGGGTGCGCCCCCCTTGACGAATCCCGCCCCTGCCCCTATATCCCCTTCGGAGTTGTTGGTGCTCGACGCCAGTGAGTGCTAACGGATTGTTCCGCCCTCACCGACATCGGACATCGTCCGTTTCACAACCAGCCCAAGGAGGCCGAAAGCATGAAGAGCAAATTCAAGCCGTTGCAGGACCGAGTCGTGGTACGGCGGGTGGATGAAGAAGCGAAGACCGCGGGCGGTCTGATCATCCCCGACAGCGCCAAGGAAAAACCCCAGGAGGGCGAAGTGGTCGCCGTCGGGGAAGGCGCACGCAAGGATTCCGGCGAACTCATTCCGATGAGCGTCAAGCCCAAGGACCGGATTCTGTTCGGAAAATGGTCCGGAACCGAAGTCAAGCTCGATGGCGAGGAGCTCCTGATCATGAAGGAGTCAGACATCCTCGGCATCCTGCACTGATCCAGCCGGTCGGCATCATCCCGATACCGGCCCCCAACCCCAGATACATGATCAAACCACGGGAAAGGAACCCACAATGGCAGCCAAAGAAGTAAAATTCTCCACCGACGCCCGCGACCGGATGGTACGCGGGGTCAACATCCTCGCCGATGCGGTCCGCGTGACCCTCGGCCCCAAGGGCCGCAACGTCATACTCGACAAGTCATTCGGCGCCCCACGGATCACCAAGGACGGCGTCACCGTCGCCAAGGAGATCGAACTCGAGAACAAGTTCGAGAACATGGGCGCGCAGATGGTCCGAGAGGTCGCCTCGAAGACCAATGAGGTGGCCGGCGACGGCACCACCACCGCGACCCTGCTCGCCCAGGCGATCGTGAATGAGGGGCTGAAGGCGGTCGCCGCCGGCATGAACCCGATGGATCTCAAGCGCGGCATCAACAGTGCGGTCAAGAAGGTGGTCGCGAGCATCGAAAAGATGTCCCGCCCGGTCAAGAGCTCGGGGGAAATCGCCCAGGTCGGCTCGATCTCCGCCAATGGCGAGATGGAAATCGGCAAGAAGATCGCCGATGCCATGCAGAAGGTCGGCAATGAGGGCGTCATCACCGTCGAGGAGAACAAGGGTCTCGAGACGGAGGTCGACATCGTCGAGGGCATGCAGTTCGACCGCGGTTACCTCTCGCCCTACTTCATCACCAACGCCGAGAAAATGAGCTGCGAGCTCGAGGATGTCTACATCCTGCTGCACGAGAAGAAACTCACCTCGCTGCAGTCGATGGTGCCACTGCTCGAATCGGTCATCCAGTCCGGACGCCCGCTGCTGATCGTGGCCGAGGATGTCGAAGGCGAGGCGCTGGCCACCCTGGTGGTCAACAAGCTCCGCGGCGGACTGAAGATCGCGGCGGTGAAAGCCCCCGGCTTCGGAGACCGGCGCAAGGCCATGCTCCAGGACATCGCAACCCTGACCAAGGGCCAGGTGATCTCGGAGGATCTCGGCATGAAGCTCGAGAATGTCGATCTCAAGATGCTCGGACGGGCCAAGAAGATCCACATCACCAAGGACGACACCACCATCGTCGACGGGGCCGGCAAGAAGGCCGATATCGACGCCCGGGTGTCGCAGATCCGCCAGCAGATCGACGACACCACCTCCGAGTATGACCGCGAGAAACTCCAGGAACGCCTGGCCAAACTCGCCGGCGGAGTGGCGGTGATCAAGGTCGGCGGAGCCACCGAGATCGAGGTCAAGGAGCGCAAGGACCGCGTCGATGACGCGCTCAACTCCACCCGTGCCGCGGTGCAGGAAGGCATCGTCGCCGGGGGCGGGGTCGCGCTGCTGCACGCCTCGAAGCATCTCGGCTCGCTCAAGGGAGACAACGAAGACCAGAATGCGGGCATCAAGATCCTGACCCGCGCGCTGCAGTCCCCGACCCGGCAGATCGCCGAGAACGCCGGGGTCGACGGAGCGGTGGTGGCCGGCAAGATCCTCGAGAACAAGAGCGAGACGTTCGGTTTCGACGCCCAGGAAGGAACCTATGGCGACCTCGTCAAGCAAGGCATCATCGACCCGGTCAAGGTCGTACGCACCGCGCTTGAGGACGCCGCCTCGGTGGCCGGACTGCTGATCACCACGGAGGCCATGGTCGCCGAGAAGCCGAAACCGGAATCCCCGATGCCGGCCGGCGGCGGCGGCATGGGTGGCATGGACGGCATGATGTAGTCTGCGAATCTATCCGGACCCGTTCCGGAAAGATGGCCGGGGCGTCCCATCGGGGCGCCCCGGCTTTTTTCTTCGGCCGCCCCCGACCGGAACCGGCCCGGAGCCAAACCCCCGCAGGCCGGTCGCGCCCGGCTCGGCCCGTCTCCCGGATCGGGGTTAGGATACGCAGGCCCCCCAGTGAGGTCCGGACCGGATGCAGTTTCTTGCCAATCCCAACCGCTTCCTGCGCCTCTCCGCGCCGGTCATGCGGGGCGCGTTCGCGCTCGCCGGGATCTCCGGGATCATCGCCTTTTTCTGGGGCCTGTTCCTCTCCCCGCCCGACTACCAGCAGGGCGACAGCGTCCGCATCATGTATGTCCATGTGCCCAGCGCGTGGATGGCCCTCTTCGCCTATCTCTGCATGGCGCTGGCCAGTGCCGCCAATCTCATCTGGCGGCATCCGGTGGCCGGCCTCGCGGCCCGGGCGGCGGGCGCTCCGGGCATGGTGTTCGCGGCCATCACCCTGCTCACCGGCTCGATCTGGGCCCGACCGATCTGGGGCGCCTGGTGGGTCTGGGATGCACGGCTCACCTCCATGCTGGTGCTGTTTTTTATCTATGCCGGCTACCTGGCACTCTGGCGTGCGGTCGGCGACCCGCAGCGCGCCATGCGACCGGCCGCCATCTTCTGCCTGGTCGGCGCCATCAATCTTCCGGTCATCAAATTCTCGGTCGACTGGTGGAACACGCTGCACCAGCCCGCCAGCGTGTTCCGCCTCGGAGGGCCGACCATCCACCCGGATCTGCTCGGGCCGCTCCTCGCCATGGCGGTCTGCTGCACCGCCTTCTTCCTCGCGGTCTGGCTCATGGGCACGCGGACCGAAATCCGCCGGATCCAGATCCGCGCCCTGCGCATCGCCGGCGCCCGGGAAACGGCCGCATGATCACCGAGACCCTGTCCGGCCTGTTCTGGATGGACGGCTACGGGCCGTATGTCTGGGCCGCCTGGTGTGTGGCCGGCATCGGACTCAAAGGACTTCTTGTGTTCCTCCTGCTGGAAAGCACCCGCACCCAGGCCGAGCTCAAGCACCTCACCGGCAACACAAGGCGCTAGGCCGGCGGCCCTTGTGCGGGACCCTGCCGCCGGCCCGGAGACCCGGTGCCGGCCCGCACAGGAGGGGCCCTGCACTTCCCCGCAGGCCCCGTCCCGATCACTCCGCCTGCAAGACCCCCTCCTCGACTCCGGTCCCCCGCACCCGCACCGTCCGGCCGATTTCCTCCCGCTCCCGCGGCCGCCGGTAGCACACCGGCGCATAGCATTCGGTCCGGCCGCGCTCCGATGTCTCGACCAGCGTGGAATGCCAGGCACCGACCAGGGATTCAAGATGCCGGTCCAGCCGCTGCCGGCCGATCTCCCGCAACTGCCGGGCCCGCCGGCGGACGGTATCGCGCGGCACCGGCGGCATCCGCGCGGCCGGGGTTCCGGGTCTCGGCGAGAACGGAAACACATGCAGATAGGAGATGCCGCATTCCTCCACCAGGCGGCAGGTATTCCGGAACATCGCCTCGGTCTCGGTCGGAAAGCCCGCAATCAGATCCGCGCCGATGGCAATCCGGCGGCGGGCCGCAAGCCGGGTGCAGAGCCGGACCGCATCGACGCGCGAATGCCGGCGCTTCATGCGCTTCAGGATCATGTCATCGCCGGCCTGCAGCGAAAGATGCAGATGCGGCATCAGCCGCGGCTCCCCGGCGAACAGGGTCTCAAGCAGCGGATCGATCTCCGCCGCATCAATGGAGGAAAGACGCAGCCGCGGCAGTTCCGGCACCCCCGCCATCACGGCCGCGACCAGATCCCCCAATACCGGACGGCCCGGCAGATCAGCCCCCCAGGAGGTGAGGTCGACCCCCGTCAGCACGACCTCCGCGAACCCTGCCGCGGCCTGCTCCGCCACCTCCGAGACGACCTGTTCCGTCGACACCGAACGCGAGTCGCCGCGGCCCTGCGGAATGACACAGAAGGTGCAACGGTGATCGCAGCCGTTCTGGACCTCGACATACGCCCGGGCCCGCCGGGGGCGCACCGGCCGCTCCACCACCCCCGGCCGAGCACCCCCGGCAACCGCCTGCCAGGTCCCGGCCAGAACCTTGGCAGCATTGGGAATGACCCCATCCACCTCCGGCATGTCGAGGAATTCCTGCGGGTGGATCTGCGCGGCACATCCCGTCGCCAGGATCCGTGCCCCGGGCCGGGCACGGCGGACCCGGCGGATCGCCTGCCGCACCTGCCGTTCCGCCTCCGCCGTGACCGCGCAGCTGTTGACGACCACCGTGTCCTGGAGTCCGGCAGCGGCGATGAGATTCTCGATCCGGTCGGATTCGCAGGCATTCAGCCGGCAGCCGAAGGTGATCACCTCGGAGGAGCGCGGCATCTCACCCATACCCGCCATGGGCGGCCAGGAAGGCCGGGGAGATCTCGCCGACCGCCACACAGGTGACCGGGCCGGTCATCCACACCCCGGCATCCTCCGCCGGCCAGTCGAGGTGCAGCGCACCGGTCTCGAATTCAATCTCCACCCTGCGCTCCGTCATCCCGCGCCGCACAGCCGCAACCAGGGTCGCACAGGCCGCCGAGCCGCAGGCAAGGGTGGCACCGCTGCCGCGCTCCCAGACCCGCAGGACGATTCGCCCCGGGGAGCGGACCTCCGCGAACGAAACATTGGCCCCCTCGGGGAACAGCGGATCGCGCTCGACCCGCGGGCCGACCGTGCGGAGATCGACATCGGCAAGACGCTCGACAAACAGCACACAATGCGGATTGCCCATGCCGACCGCACTGGCACTCGCGGCGATCTCCGCAGCCGGGGCAGGGGTCGGAAATTCACGGGTGTCCCGGGCCTCGGCGAGAGGAACCCCGCGCCAGTCAAACTGCGGAACGCCCATATCGACACGGACCTCTCCGGCCTCCGTCCGTTCGCAGGTGACCCGCCGGGCACCAATGCGGAGACGGACCTCCGCCGCATCGCGCTCGCGGAGCAGAAGCTCGGCGGCGCAGCGGGTGCCGTTGCCGCATGCCCCCGCACGGGAACCATCCGCGTTCCAGAAGCGGAGAGCGGCATCGGCCTCTCCCTCCGCCTCCGAGACCACCACCAGCTGGTCAAAGCCCAACCCCTGGAAGCGGTCGCCCAAGGCCCGCACAAATTCCGCGCGGGGCTCCGCCGGTGCGCCGGCGCGGGCATCGAGAATCACGAAATCATTGCCGAGCCCGTGCATCTTGCGGAACGGTATCCCGGCGGGAACTGTTTCGGCCATGCGCGGCACTATACGCACCCCGACCCGGTGCATGGAGCCGGGGACGCGCGGTTCAGTCTCCGCCCGGACGGAGGGCCATGGCCGATGCAACCGGTGCGATCCACAGGGCCGCGAGCCCGATCGCACCGAGATACAGCAGTCCCGCATCCGCCGGACCACCGCTCCCGGCCGCGGCCGCGCCAAAAATCAGGACCGGCACCGACAGCGGCACCACCAGCACCGGAATCAGCAGGCCCGAAGCGCGCAGGCCCGCCGAGAGCGCCGCCCCGATACTGCCCAGGAGCGTCAGCGACGGGGTTCCGACCAGCAGGGACAGGGCCAGACCGCCCCAGGCCGCCGGCGGCGTCCCGTGCAGCACCCCGACCGCCGGAACGGCCAGGGCGAGCGGAAGGCCGGTGGTCAGCCAATTGGCCAGACATTTGGCGAGGACGGTCATCTCCAGCGGCAGGGGCGACGTGCGGAGAATGTCCAGCGAACCATCCTCCAGATCGGCGCGGAACAGCCGGTCCAGCGACAGCAGGCAGGCGAGCAGCGCACCGATCCACACCGACCCCGCCGACACCCGGGCCAGCGTCGCGGGATCCGCCCCGATCCCGAACGGCAGGACGGCCGCCACCAGCAGGAAGAAGGCGAGCGGCACCCCGGCCCCGCCGCCGCGCAGGGCGACCGCAAGATCGCGCGCCAGTACCGCCGCGAACACCCTCATGCGGAATCCGGATCCCGAAAGGTGCCGGCAGCCAGCTCCACGGTCACCGCCGGGGCCGGGGTGAGAGGCTGGTGCGTCGCCACCACCGCCAGGCCCCCGGATGCCGCATGACCGGCCAGGGCCGCCGAGAGCCGTTCGATTCCATCCGCATCCAGAGAGGCGGCCGGCTCGTCCAGAAGCCAGACCGGCCGGCCGGTGGCAAACACCCGGGCGAGGGCGGCGCGGCGGCGTTCCCCGGCCGAGCAGAAACGTGCCGGCGTGCCGGCCCGGGCCACGATCCCCATCCGGGCCAGCGCGGCTTCCCCCCCGGTCTCTTCCGCCCCCAGAATGCGCAGCCAGCCGACAAGGTTTTCCTGGAGGGTGAGGGCCGGTTTCAGCCCGTCCTGGTGCCCGGCATAGGCGGCCGCCGCCGTGAGCATCCCGGCCCCCGCTGGCTGGCCGTCAATCCGCACATTTCCGGCGGCCGCGGGCAGCAGGCCCGCGAGCACGGCCAGCAGCGAGGACTTCCCGGAGCCGTTCGGGCCGCGGAGATGGGCAATCTCTCCGGCCCGCAATGCAAAGGCAAGCCCGGCAAACACCCGGTGCCCGGCACGGTCGCAGGCAAGTTTCTCGGCAGAAAACTCGATCATCCCCGGTATATTGCCCTGTGCGGGAGCGGAACGGAAAGGGGAGAAGCAAGATGGCTACCAGGACAGGCAAGGAGAGCGGCGGAATGCGCCGCACCCTGACACTCGGCCGTGACAACTACGCCTTCTACGCGATCGAGGCCGCCGAGGCGGCCGGATATGGATCCTTCGATCGACTGCCCGTGTCGCTCAAGGTGGTGCTCGAGAACCTGCTCCGCCATCTCGACGGCACGACGGTGACCCCGGAGGACATCACCGCGTTCTCGACCTGGATCGACCAGGGAGGACGGGCGACGGCAGAAATCGCCTACCGCCCGGCCCGCGTGCTGATGCAGGATTTCACCGGCGTGCCGGCCGTGGTCGATCTGGCCGCGATGCGCGATGCGATGAAGGTTCTCGGCGGCGACCCGGAGCGGATCAACCCGCTGATTCCGGTCGACCTGGTGATCGACCACTCGGTGATGGTCGACGAATTCGGCACGCCCCGCGCGTTCCGGGTCAACACCGACCGCGAATACGAACGCAATGGAGAGCGCTACCGGTTCCTCAAATGGGGGCAGAGTGCGTTCCGCAATTTCCGCGTGGTGCCGCCGGGCACCGGCATCTGCCACCAGGTCAATCTCGAGTATCTCGCCCGTACCGTGCAGGAGGATCTCGACCAGGACGGCGCCCGCATCCTCTATCCCGACACGCTGGTCGGCACCGACAGCCACACCACCATGGTCAACGGCCTCGCCGTGCTGGGCTGGGGGGTCGGCGGGATCGAGGCCGAGGCGGCGATGCTCGGCCAGCCGATCTCCATGCTGCTGCCCGAAGTCGTCGGCTTCCGAATCGAGGGCACCCTGCGCGAAGGGGTGACGGCCACCGACCTCGTGCTGACGGTGACGCAGATGCTCCGGGCCCGGGGTGTGGTCGGCAAATTCGTCGAATTCTTCGGCCCCGGCCTGGACCAGCTGCCACTCGCCGACCGCGCGACCATCGCCAACATGGCCCCGGAATACGGGGCCACCTGCGGATTTTTCCCGGTGGACGAGGAAACGCTCCGCTACCTGCGCACCACCGGACGGTCGGCCTCGACCATCATGCTGGTGGAGGTCTATGCCAAGGTGAACGGCCTGTGGCGGAACCCGGATACCGAGACCGTCTACACCGACACGCTGTCGCTGGATCTCGACGATGTCGAACCCTCGCTGGCCGGACCGAAACGGCCGCAGGACCGGGTGCCGCTCGCCACGGCAGCCCCGGCGTTCCAGAAGGCCCTGACCGAGGAATTCCAGATCAAGGACGGGACGGAAACTTCCCCCCGGACCGACGACCGCCCGCTCACCCATGGCGATGTGGTCATCGCCGCGATCACCTCCTGCACCAACACCTCGAATCCGTATGTGATGGTCGCGGCCGGGCTGGTCGCGCGCCGGGCACGGGAGCGCGGACTGCAGCCGAAACCCTGGGTCAAGACCTCCTTCGCCCCGGGCTCGCAGGTGGTCTCCGAATATCTCCAGGCGGCCGGCCTGCAGGAGGATCTGGACGCTCTCGGCTTCCATCTGGTGGGCTACGGCTGCACCACCTGCATCGGCAATTCCGGCCCGCTCCCGGGCCCCGTCTCCGAGGCGGTGACCGAAGGCGACCTCGTGGTCTGCTCGGTGCTCTCGGGCAACCGGAATTTCGAGGGCCGGGTGAACCCGCAGGTCAAGGCGAACTATCTTGCCTCGCCGCCGCTGGTCGTGGCCTATGCGCTGGCCGGATCGATGCATGTCGATCTCACCCGCGAGCCGCTCGCCACCGACGCCGACGGCAAGCCGGTGCATCTGCGCGATCTCTGGCCGGCGCAGGCCGAAGTCACCGAGATCGTCCACCGCACCGTGACCCGCGAGGCCTTCCGGGCCAAATATGCCAATGTCTTCGCCGGTGACGAGGCCTGGCAAAGCATCGAGGCAGAAGGCGGGCTGACCTATGCCTGGCCGGAAGATTCCACCTATGTCCAGCACCCGCCCTATTTCGAGGGGATGGGCAGGGAGGCGGGCACGGTGGCCGATATCGAGAACGCGCGCATCCTCGCGCTGCTCGGCGACTCCGTCACCACCGACCATATCTCACCGGCCGGCGCGATCACCCGCACCAGCCCGGCCGGCCTGTTCCTCCAGGAGCAGCAGATCACGCCGCGCGACTTCAACTCCTATGGCTCGCGGCGCGGCAACCATCGGATCATGATGCGCGGCACCTTCGCCAATATCCGCATCCGCAACGAGATGGTCCCTGAAATCGAGGGGGGCTTCACGCGCCGTGCCGGGGAGACGGAACCGCTGCCGATCTACGAGGCCGCCATGCGCTACCGCGCCGAGGGTGTCCCGCTGGTGGTGGTCGCCGGGCGCGAATACGGCACCGGTTCCTCGCGCGACTGGGCCGCCAAGGGCACGGGGCTGCTGGGCGTGCAGGCGGTCATCGCCGAGAGTTTCGAGCGCATCCACCGCTCCAACCTCGTCGGCATGGGGGTGGTGCCGCTGCAATTCCCCGATGGGACAAACCGCCAGAGTCTCGGCCTGGACGGCGACGAGACGGTGACCATCCGCGGCCTTGCCGACGGACTCCGGCCGCGCCAGGAAGTCACCGCGACCTTCACCCGGGCCGACGGATCCACACAGGAGACCGCCCTGCTCTGCCGGATCGATACCGATACCGAGATCGACTACATGCACCATGGCGGTGTCCTGCATTATGTGCTGCGCCAGCTCTCCGAAGCCGGGTGACCGCGCAGGCAGCACGAAGACCGAAGCCGGAGCGCAGAACGGGGACACCGGAAGCTCCGCATCGGCGGCCCTTCCAAGCTCGGCGATAGTCAAGTTCATAGTGCAGACACCGGTTTTCCGCACGATATCAAGAGTGGAATGCTCACCACTTCTCTGAAAGAGGCTGTGCACCGCCCGCTCCAGGCGAGGTGGATCTGTCGATACGTGCCGAATGCATAAGACAACTTGTGTCCACGGATATTTCGTAGTATAGTGGTGGCCGTTACCTTCATCGTCAAACATAGGAGACCACAATGACAATCGACAAAACCGTGAACCAACTTACCGGCCGCGTAGCTGTACTAGAGGCTCTGTTGGCCCATACGATTCCTTGCATAGGTGGAAAGCTAACCACAATTGACCTTATCACTAATTTTCAAGAAGATTTCCGAAAAAGTCCTGCCTTTTGTAACCTCAACCCCGGAGAACAACAAACAGCAGAAGAAATGATAAAGCGTGTTTTCAACCCCGCAATGCAAAAGCTTGCCACTGTGCGCAAATGAACAAGAATGTCCTCGGTCGCAACGCTGTTGCAACCGAGGACAGGTTTTTGATACCCTCGAGTGCCTCTTTTCTTCTCCCGTTATGCGGACGGTGCCGTTCTCCTTGAGGGACGTGCACATCACGTCGCCCTTCCGCGTCTCGGCCGGATGTTATCAGCCGCTTTTGGTAGCGGCGGTGGACACAAAATACCCGCGGGTTGTCATCGGCGAGGGCGAGCACGACCGGGCCCGTCTCCAAGGCGGTGACCGGGGCGATCTCGTGGTCTGCTGCAGCCGCCCGCTAGGACTTCCAAGCACCGACGCAACCGGTGCCTTCTCAAGGGCGCGGCACCCATCAGTAGGCTTGGCTTAAGTGAAAATAACCGTGCAGAGCTTCACAACCCGGGATACATAGATGGACGAAATTCAGTAATGGTGCAGGGTTGGGAGAAATCGAACGCCGACGGTCCGGATAGTCCAAATTCGTCGTTTATCTTGCCCTCCGACATTGACTAATGCAAATTCCGGCGCAACAATACTTGAAGACAACATAGAACAAGTATCGGGACGGTTCTTTCAAATCACGTGGAGGCCAAAGCTAGATGAAAATATCAACGATTCTCGACAATATCGACAACGGACGCATGGCGTTGCCCGAGTTTCAGCGTGGCTATGTCTGGAATCGATTCCAAGTCCGGAAGCTGTTTGACTCGCTGTATCACCGCCATCCCGTGGGTGGCCTGCTGGTTTGGATAACGGAATCCAAGAATGTCCAGCACCGTGGCGACGGGCAACTGGCTGCCGGAGCAGTCGAATTACTCCTCGACGGCCAGCAACGCATAACAACGCTATATGGCGTCATACGAGGGGAACCACCAAAATTTTTTGACGGCAACAAGCAGATATTCACAGGCCTCCACTTCCATCTGGGTGACCAGATTTTTGAGTTCCATCAACCGGCCAAAATGGCGAACGACCCGTTGTGGGTCAATATGTCGAATCTAATGAAAAGCGGAGGCGGAGATTATCTCGCCACAATATCGAAGTCGCCGGAGCAATATGGAAGCAGAATAAACGATTTCTACAAGCATATCTTGGACCTCAAAGGAATTCCGGAGATTGAACTACATATCGACACGATCACTGAACCAGAGAAGACACTTGATACAATCGTAGATCTTTTTAATCAGGTGAACAGCGGCGGAACCAAATTGTCCAAGGGTGATCTTGCGCTGGCAAAGATTTGCGTAGACTGGCCCGATGCACGGCGCGAAATGAAAACCCAACTTAAGACCTGGTATGATAATAGTGCCGGTTACGATTTCAGCCTCGACTGGCTACTGCGCTCCGTCAACACAGTGCTAACGGGAGATGCAAAATTCAATTTTCTTGGTAACAAAAATGCGGAAGATATCAAGAAAGCTTTTAACAAAGCAACAAAGAACATCGATTTGACCCTCAACATGATAGCGGGGAGGCTCGGCCTGGACCATAACCGCGTGCTGTTCGGCCGTTTTGCTATTCCTGTGATGGTTCGCTACCTCAATCAACGCAATGTGCCCTTGACGGAAATCGAGCGTGATAAATTGTTGTTCTGGTACCTGCAAGCAGGTATGTGGGGTCGTTTTTCTAGCTCGACGGAGAGCACAATCAACCAGGATCTTGGTGTCATTGAAGATGAAGATATCGAGGGAAGCCTAGACAGATTGATCGAACAATTGCGCCTTTGGCATGGGAATCTGCGGGTCGAGCCGGCGCATTTTCTGGGTTGGAGCCTGGGAGCGCGCTTCTACCCCATCCTCTATATGTTGACTCGGATGGGCGAAGCACGGGACTGGGGTACGGGATTGCCCCTAAAAGCTGAACTGCTAGGAAAAATGAGCAAGCTGGAAGTTCACCATATTTTCCCAAAGTCACAACTATACTGCCGTGACTACACAAGACCCGTGGTCAATGCCCTGGCCAACTTCTGTTTTTTGACCAAAGACACCAATCTCAGCATCAGCAACCGGTTGCCCGAAGAGTATTTTCCCGAAATCGAGGAAGCACACCCGGGATCTCTGAAATCGCAATGGATCCCAACCGATCCGGAACTTTGGAAAATAAAGAACTACCAGGAGTTTCTTGAAGCCAGAAAGCGTTTGCTTGCGGATGAGACCAATCGAAGACTCGAGGAACTGCTCCACGGTGACAGCCGTTGGCTTGAGAGGCCGGGGACAGCAGCCGCCGATACTGTGCCAACTCCCACAGACGGTGTCATAGGCGGAATCACCAACGACGACGAAGAGCAAGAGCTTGAGGCACTCAATGAGTGGGTCTCCAAGCAGGGTCTACCGCACGGTATTCTGGCTTTTGATTTTGCTGACACTTCGACGGGTGAGCAAAAGGCAGTGTTTGATCTTGCGTGGCCCAACGGGCTTCAGCAGGAGCTCAGTGAACCCGTAGCAGTGCTGCTTAACGAGGAAGCAAACGTAATTGCGCTTGCCAATCGGGAGGGCTACAGATGTTTTACGACACCCGCGGATTTCAGGCACTATATAGAAACAGAGGTGCTATCACAAGCGGAAGCATAGTCAGAACCGAACGGATGCCCCGCCAGATATTTTCCGGCACCAATATGACCAACTCTGCTTATCTTAAAGCCGTAAGGCTGCCCTAAATCCACAGCTCTTATCTTTGCTATTGAACTCGGCACCAACCCAACCATTTACCGGGTCCAAACCGAACACAATCTATACAAGCGCCTAAATTGAAAAAAATACCAGCCGTTGATATCCAACGACTGGCCTTGTTCGAAATTTGGCGCATCGCTCGACGAACGGCTCCTCCCCATCAGGGAAAATCCCACCGCGGCGGGCAACAGGTGCACATCACCCTTCCAGAGGCTCCGTTCCCTGGTTGAGAATATCCAAATATTCATCATACAAATATATACGGCCCCGCTGCCTATCTGTGATCTCGCGTAGAATTGCAAGCTTCTCTAAACGCTGGACCGATCTGGCGATGGTCGGGATGGATATTCCGATCTTCCGTGCCGCGTCGGGAATTCTGACAATTGGCATCTGTTGCAGAAATTGGTGCAGGCGGAGCGTCGATGCTGCTGAACGACCGAGCTCCGCGATACGGTACCGGTCGTCTTCAAACATGTCTTGAATCTCGCGGGCGGTGGCTGCGGCTTGCAAGGATGTCTTGGTAATACCTTCCAGGAAAAATTCTAGCCAAGCTTCCCAATCACCTTGCTCGCGAATCTGCTGAAGGAGATCGTAATAGTGTTGGCGGTGCGTCTTAAAATAGAGACTGAGATAGAGAACCGGCTCCCTCAAAATGCCCTGTGTGCAAAGCAAGAAAGTTATCAAAAGCCGGCCAAGACGCCCGTTGCCGTCGAGGAACGGATGGATGGTTTCGAACTGGGCGTGGACCAGCCCGACTTTAATCAGGAAGGGAATCTCCGGGGTGTCCGCATGGATGAACTTCTCAAGGTCCGACATCAAATTCCGTACCTGCTCGGGAGGTGGAGGCACGAATCGCGCATTGCCCGGGCGGGTACCCCCAATCCAGTTCTGGGATACACGGAACTCTCCCGGTTGCTTGGTGCTGCCTTTGCCCTCGCAAAGTAGCTTCTCGTGGATTTCCCGTATGAGGCGGAGCGAAATTGGAAAGCCTTTCCGAATCCGGTCCAAGCCATGGTCCATTGCGTCGAGGTAGCTAGAAACCTCCTGCGCGTCGTTGCGCGCCCCAACTGGTTCTGCCTTGCTTGTAAACAGCAGCAGATCCGACAGCGACGACTGCGTGCCTTCAATTTGGGACGAGAGCAGTGCTTCCTTGCGGGCATACATAGAAACGAACAAAGATGCATCTGGCAGAATCGACGTAGCCCCATCAAGCCGACCGAGTGCAAGGCTCGCGCTTTCCAGCCGCCTGGATAGCCTGTCCATCTGGATGGCAGGGACCGGCGGCAACAGAGGCGGTACGAATGCCTCGGCTTTTTCCCCGGCTGTCGAGATAATCACCATCCGACCAATACGGGATTGTTTTGGTTTTGCAGTCATGGTTACGAACGGATCCGTTCTTTGGCATCCCCGAAAAGAACGGATAGTGCCAAATCCATTCCTTGATACCACCGCAAAGGCAGTATAGCAACGGATCCGTTCCTTGGCTTCCCTGCAAAGAACGGATAGCGCGAAATTCATTCCTTCACACTGCCACAAAGAACGATTCGTTCTTTAGCATCCCCGCAAAGAACGAATAGAGCCAAATCTATTCCTTAATGCTGCCGCAAAGAACGATTCGTTCTTTCGCGTCATATTGGAAAGCTTGCAATTATCCATATTTGGGCTATATTCACTCCATAAATGGAGAATGTCATGCCTCTCATTCAAGCCTATCCCGCGACACGCTACGAGGTCGCGCCTCTGATCGATCTATCTGATCGGACAGAGCGCGAGCGGCTCAGTTCGGACGCCGCACGCGCCTTCTTCAATATCATGACTCACTGGAAGATTCGTGACGGCGATGCTCGTCGGCTGCTCGGGGGAATCTCGAACGGCGCCTATTACGCTCTGAAGAAAGGGGGCGACCGTGCACTCGACGAGGACAGGCTTCGCCGGATCTCCTATCTCGTCGGCATTTTCAAGGCGCTGAACATTCTCTACAGCGAGGAGTTGGCAGACCGCTGGATGCAACTGCCGAACAAGAACAGGATCTTTGGCGGAATGATGCCACATGAGTATCTCATGCAGGGCGGGTTGCCGGCATTCGCGACGGTACGCAAACTGCTGGATGCACGGCGGGGCGGTCATTGAGCAACCCCGCCGTTATACGCATCCGGCAGCTCGATACGCACCGGCTCATTTCCTCGAAGTACAGAGAGGACGGAGAAAGCGTGCTCGTCCGGATCGCCGACGATGATGACCACCTTCGCGGCATCTTTGATCTGGACCACGCGACCAATGACCGCCTGCTCGCCGAGAACGATCGACTGCCGGGCATCGGCATCGATGAGCTGGTGTCTGGCGTTCCTTGTTACCGCATCATCCACGCGGCCTTTTCGCATGCCTATCCGCTCGGCAGCCGATTCAACGGTCCAGATCGCGGTGCCTGGTATGCCGGGTTTGAGCTCGAAACGTCGCAAGCTGAGACCGCCTGGCACAAGTCGGTCGAACTCGCTGAAATCGACTGGATGGAGGAAAGCGTCACCTACGACGACTATCTCGCGGATTTCGGCGGGGAGTACCACGACATTCGGGGAGATGCGACCCACCAGAAATACCTCGACCCGGACAGCTACGTCGAATCCCAGTTGCTCGCCGAGATCCTTCTCCGAGAGCGGTCGTCCGGGATCATTTATCCCAGCGTGCGCCACAACGACGGCGTCTGCCTCGCGTGTTTTCGCCCCGCGCTCATCGGCAATGTTCGCAAGAGCGCGCGCTACCGTTTCACCTGGGCAGGATCGCCCGAGCCAGAGATTGAACTTGAAGAAGCCTACATATGATGGGCCCGTAGCACTTCAGTAACCGGCACTATTGCGTAAATTCCGTCCCTCCGGGGAGCTGGTTTGTTCCGAAACACCAGCATCGCCAATCAGGGCCAAATGGACCACCTGCTGGCAGATCGCACCCAGGTTCTTCGCTCACTCCGGAGACGGGCGCGAGACGTCCTCCGCGGCGAGCCGGCCCCAGCGGTTGTGGATCCAGAACCATTGCTCGGGCACCTCGCGGATCCATGCCTCATAGTGCTGGTTCAGCGCGGCCATCATCTCGGCGGCAGGACCGGGACGGATCGCTTCCGCGAAAGAGACCTCAAAGCGCACGCGGGGGCCCGGCAGGCGCAGCGAGCGAACCGGAACCAGCGGTGCGCCCAAAGCACCGGCAAGCCGCGCAGCCCCCAGCGGTGTCAGAGAAGATCGGCCGAGCAACGGCAGCCACTCGCCATGAAGCGGGCGCTGGTCCAGCATGACCAGCAAGCTCCGGCCACCCTGCAGATGCCGGCGGAGCGCACCCGTATGCCCCGGCCCGCGCGGCAGCAGCGCACCCTCCCGGTGGGCCAGCACATCATCGACCAGACCGCGCAGGAAGATGTTGTTCGGGCGGCGGTAGATCAGCCCGGGAACCGGGCCGAACCGCCCCGCCGCCACCCTGCATGCCTCCGGGTTGCCGCTGTGGGCGGTCGCAAAAATCGCCCCGACCTCCCCGGCCAGCGCGCGCCGGACATGCTCCTCCCCGATCACCGAAATCCGGTCCGGCCCGTCCATCAACGCCCCGATATGGAGGTATTCAATGATCGTCCGCAGGAAATTCCCGAAATGGGCCTGTGCGATCCGCGCCCGCGTCTCCGCATCCAGATCGGGCAGCCCTGCCGCCACATTCCGCTCGGCGCGACGGCAGAGGCCCGGCAGGCGGCGCGCGATCCAGCACCCCAACCGGTCGGCACGGTTCGAGGCGGCGTCCGCCTGCATGGGCCCGAAAATCATGCGCAGAAGACCGAGGCCCCGCGCTTCCACCGCATAGCGGGCCCAAAGCCCCGGGGGTATCCGGTGCGGGGCACTCATAGCGCGCGCGCCGCCGCCCGTCCGGGCAGGTCGGCAACCCGTCGCACCAGCACCGAAAACCGCCAGGCCATCAAGATGACCGCCGCCAGCGCGCCGATCCCGCTTGCCACCACCAGCCCGGCCTCCTGCATGCCCATTGTCAGTCCCAGCACCCAGGCGGCCGGGATCATGATCACAATCCAGGCCGTCACATGCATCCAGGTCGCGGTCCAGGAATCCCCGAGGCCGCGCACGGCCGCGGAAGACACCGCCTGGCTGCCATCTGCAATGCTGGCAAGGGCCACCAGGAGAATCAGCGGTGCGGTGCGCGCCGCCAGTGCCAGATCCTCCGTGTAGACGCCGGCGATCTCGCTGGCAAACAGACCCAGCACGGGGACAAAGCAGACCATCAGCAGGATCGAGCCTCCGATGCCGGTCCACCCGGCCAGGATCACGCTGTGACGGTCGTCCCGGCCCTCCGCATTGCCGACCAGCACAGCCGTGGCCGAAGCGACGCCGAGCGAAAGCATGAACAGTGTGGCGAACAGGTTGTGGGCGATCGAATAGGCGGCCAGCGCGGCCGTTCCCATGAAGCCGGCGAATTGCGTGAGGACCGTAAACGCGCCGGTCTCGGCCAGGAGTCCGGCACAGGTCGCGAGCCCGATGCGCCGGAGATCATACCCGCCCTTCCAGCCCCCCTCGCCCCAGAACGATTCCGGACGTTCGAAAAGGCCGTATTCCCGGGCGTCGGCACGGGTGAAGATATAGATGAAAATCCCCACAAACAGGAACCCCCGCACCAGCGAGGTGGAGATCGCCGAGCCGAACGCCCCGAGGGCCGGGACGCCGAGATTGCCGTAGATCAGCACCCAATTGGCCGCGACATTCAACAAATTGGCGACGATCATCAGTACCAGCCCGGGCATCGGCCGGCGGGTCGCCTCGAGATAGAAAGCGCAGACCACGTAGAGGATCTGCAGGGGCAGGCCGACGGCGATGGCCAGTGCCACCCATGACGCCTCCCGGACCAGCTCCGCCTCGTGGCCGACCAGCGTCAGCCAGACCCAGCTCAGGGCAACAACCCCCCCGGCAGCCAGGCCGGTGACCAGCCCCCAGGGAAGTCCGCGACGCAGCGCCACGCCGCAATTGCGCAGATTCCCCGCCCCGAAACTCCGGGCCACGGCCGGGATGAGGCCGAACTGCAGACCGATGGTGGCGACCAGCGCCGGTATGAAAAACGAGAAGCCAAGCGCCGCGTAGGCGATCTCCTCGGTCGCATAGCGCCCGATCATGATCAGATCGACCAGTGCCATGATCAGGACGCCGGACCGGCTGAGCATGGTCGGCCAGGCAAGATGGACCAATGCCCGCGACATGCCACGAAGGGTGCGCGGCTCGTCCTCGCCGCCCGCGGCCACTGTCAGCTGGCAGACCGGAGTGCGGTGACTTCAATCTCCACCTTCATGGCCGGATCGATGAGCTGGCAGACCACCGTCGTGTTGGCCGGACGGATGTCGCGGCAATAGCGCCCGACCACTTCCGCGACCGCAGAAAAATCCGCCCGATCCACGACGAAAATGCGGATCCGCACCATGTCGGCGAGGGCGGCACCGGCCTCCTCCAGAGCGGTCTGGATGTTGCGGAAACAGGCTTCCGTCTGCGCGGCCGCATCCTCCGAAATCGTCATGTTCGTATAGTCGTAACCGGTGGTTCCGGAAACAAACACCCAAGGCCCGTCCACCACCGCGCGGGCATAACCGGCCAGCTCCTCGAAACTGGAGCCGGAAAACACACGCTGTCGGGCCATCGCCTCCTCCGGCACAGGTTCCGGATGCTAGCCCCAATGCCTGCGGCTGTCATCTTTCGGGGTAGAAGACGCGCTAGATGTAGAAGTTCATTAGGTTGCTCCTGGCTGGCTCCAATCGGCTGATGGGTGTCTGCTTTTGAGACTACTGTGAGGTCGGCACCAAATTGTAGCGATGAAGCCGGTCGCATCGTTGCATTAAAATCCGATCAGCGGCCGCATAGGCTCATTCTTCGAGGTCGGTTTGTATGAAGCGTTCGGCCTTGCCGTTGGTTTTCGGGGTGTAGGGTCGGGTATGGATATGGGACGGATATTGAGATCGAGATCGAAATTGCGGAAGACCCTGGAGCTGTAATCAGGGTCCGTTGTCGATCATGACACGTTCCATGGTGATCTCGAAGTTCTGATAGCAAGCGCCCGCCGCCTGGAGAAAAACGATTTCGCTTCGAGCGTTTTTGTCGAGCATCACAGTAGAGAAAGCCACGCAGGAATAGTTGTCGATGCAGACGTGCAGGTATTCCCATCCTGCGCCACCGCTTCGGTGCATGCCGGTGTGCCATCCGGTGATTCGATGCCTCGGGACCTTGAAATGCTTCAACTTCTTAATGTCGATGTGGATCATCTCGCCGGGTCTGCTGCGCCCGTAGCGGCGCGGGAGCGGGAGGGGATTGATATCCTTGATCCTGCTTGGCCCGAGACGGTGGAGAGTGCGACTGACCGTGGACGGAGAGATGCCGAGCTCGGCTGTGGCCCGCTGGTCGGTCCATCGCTGGTGCCATAAGACTTCGATCTGACGAACGACGTACTCCGAAGTGGGATTGTGCAACTTGTGCGGTTGGGAAAAATGCTGGCTGCTTTGTGAAGCAAATTTGGTATAATGGAGTTGCCTGACTGGATCTAGGCACGAAGGCGGTTTTAGCGGCGCAACGGATCCGGCTTGTTTGTTGGATTCTGAAAACAGGATCCCTTTTGAAAATGGCATCTGGAATGGTCTAGATGCCGAAACAGATAGAAAGGATATGATGATGGACACAATAGAGACTCTGACTAGGATGATAACCGATCCACCTAAAAGTTTCTCTCCTGAGGTTAGGGAAGAGATTTTTCGTAGAGATAATGGAATATGTCAGATAGGGCTTTGGATTCACAAATCCCAGGGATCTTGGGGATATATTATGGGCTTTTGTGGTGGTATAAAATTAAATTTTTATAATAATTTTGAAGTAGATCATAAGATCCCTGTCTCTAAAGGGGGTCCAACTACGCTTGAGAATGGATGGGCTTCTTGTCGGAATTGTAACCGCTTGAAGGGCGATAAATTGATGGAAGAGATATCATAAGGTAAAAATTCTTAGATTTGTGAGTGTCGTTTGTATTTGTGCTTTCACATTTCCAGCAACGGACCGGCAGACACCGCTAGGTAGAAAACTAGAATGGCCTACAAGGCCGTATGGTGCCGACGATGGACCGGTCGGCACGCCATGGACGAGTATCACAGACCTGATGGGATGGCCCCACCGACCCCGTGGGTTAGGACGGCGCATACACCTATCAGTCGGCCCTACTTGGACAAGGGTAGCTTGTTGAAATTGCACAGCTAACGAGCAATCCATGGCGAAGAAGATGGTCCAGGATATTTTTGCCTCCTATAAGGGAAGGCGAAGGTAAAATGGCAAAATCAACAATCGAGTGGACCGAGTCCACCTGGAACCCCGTGACCGGGTGCACGAAGATCAGTCCGGGGTGTAAACACTGCTATGCGGAACGAATGGCCAGGCGCCTCCAGGCCATGGGACAAGCGAACTACACGAACGGCTTCAATCTGACCCTGCAACCCCACATGCTCGAATTGCCTTTGGGATGGAAGAAGCCGCAGACCATTTTCGTCAACTCCATGAGCGATCTCTTCCACAAGGATGTGCCGTATCAATATATCGAGGAGGTGTTCCGTATCATGCGCCAGGCTCACTGGCACCGGTTTCAGGTGCTCACCAAGAGACCGGGGAGGTTGGTCCGCCTCAGTTCCAAACTCGACTGGGCCCCGAATATCTGGATGGGCGTCAGCGTCGAGACGGAACGTTACCGCCCGCGCATCGACGATCTGAGAGCGACCGATGCCCGGATCAAGTTCCTTTCGCTCGAACCCCTGCTGGGACCGCTGCCCGATCTGAATCTGGCCGGGATGGATTGGGTGATTGTCGGCGGCGAGTCAGGGCCCAAGGCACGCCCCATGGACAAGGCCTGGGTCACCTCACTGCGTGACCAGTGTCACCAAGCCAAAGTTCCGTTCTTTTTCAAGCAGTGGGGTGGCACGAACAAGAAGAAAGCGGGGCGGATTCTCGATGGCAGGACCTGGGACCAGATGCCCGCATGACGGTGCAACCCCAACAGGCTGTCCTGTCCGTGCCTGCTGCGCTCATGCAGCACTTCGGCGGACCCGCCTGATTCGACCTTGCGGCACCAATCGGGCATCCTTGCGGGCGTTCATTCGGCCCTCCGGAAAGCGGTCCCTGTGACAGGCATCCGCCTTCCATCTCCAGGCCGGATGACCCATCTGCAGGCAGATCACATCTGGAATACGGGCCCGCAGAAGCGGAGGAGCAGTGCCATGCAGGCCGATATCGAAGCAGTGATCAACCAAGCCTGGGATGCGCGTGACGGGATCAGTCCGGAGACCGGCGACCCCTGCCGCAGCGCGGTGACGGCGGCGCTGGAAGCGCTCGACAGCGGAGAAATGCGGGTGGCGTCACCCGACGGAGCCGGCGGCTGGACCGTCCACCAGTGGCTGAAAAAAGCGGTGCTGCTCTCCTTCCGGATCAACGACATGATCCATGTGCCCGGTGGGCCGGGCGGCGGCGGCTGGTGGGACAAGGTGCCGGGAAAATTCGAGCACTGGGACGCAGACCGCTTCCGGGCGGCCGGTTTCCGCGCGGCGCCGGGCGCGGTCGTGCGCCATTCCGCCTATATCGCCCCCGGGGCGGTGCTGATGCCAAGTTTCGTCAATGTCGGAGCCCATGTCGGAGCCGGCACGATGGTCGATACCTGGGCCACGATCGGCTCCTGCGCCCAGGTCGGCAAAAACTGCCATATCTCCGGGGGGACCGGCATCGCCGGCGTGCTCGAGCCTCTGCAATCGGACCCGGTGATCATCGAGGATGACTGCTTCATCGGCGCCCGGGCGGAAGTCGCCGAAGGCGTGCGCGTCGGCCGCGGCTCGGTGCTCTCGATGGGCGTGTATATCGGCGCCTCGACCCGGATTGTCGACCGCGCCACCGGCGAGACGATGACCGGCTTCGTACCTCCCTTTTCGGTGGTGGTGCCCGGCGCACTGCCGGGCCGCCCGCTTCCCGATGGCAGCCCCGGCCCGAGCCTCTACTGCACCGTGATCGTCAAGCGCGTGGACGAAAAGACACGGGCCAAGACCTCGGTCAATGAACTCCTCCGCAACTGATCCGGTCGCACTGACCGCGGCGCTGGTCCGCTGCCGCTCGGTCACCCCCGAGGAGGGCGGCGCACTCCAGCTGCTCGCGCAATTTCTCGAACCAGCCGGCTTCCGCTGCCGGCGGGCCGACCGCAACGGCATTCCCAACCTCCACGCACGGATCGGCACGGGTTCACCGGTACTGGGCTTCGGAGGACACACCGATGTCGTGCCGACCGGCCCGCGGGAGGCCTGGACGGCGGACCCGTTCGGAGGCGAAATCCGCGACGGAATGCTGTGGGGGCGTGGTGCGGTCGACATGAAATCCGGAGTGGCGGCCTTCGCCGCCGCGGCCGTCCAGCATCTGCATGCGGGCCCGCCGGCGGGATCGATCTCGCTCCTGATCACCGGTGACGAGGAAGGGGACGCGACCGACGGCACCCCCGCGATCCTTGACTGGATGCGGGCCGAAGGCGAGACGCTTGATGCCTGCATCGTCGGGGAGCCCACCTCGCTCGAGAAAGTGGGCGACGTCATCAAGATCGGTCGGCGCGGCGCGATCAGTTTCCGGATCCGGGTCGAGGGAACCGCCGGTCACAGCGCCTATCCCGACCGGGCCCGGAACCCGCTGCCGCCGCTGGCGCGACTGGTGGCGGATCTTGCCGCAACCGAACTCGATACCGGCACGGAGCGGTTTTCGCCCTCCACCCTCGCGATCACCTCGATCGACACCGGCAACCCGGCCTCCAATGTCATCCCGGGGGCGGCCGAGGCGGTCCTCAACATCCGGTTCAATGACACCCATACCGGCTCCGGTCTCACCGCCTGGCTTGAGTCCCGGATCGCGGAAGCGGCCGAAACCAGCGGCCTGACATTCTCGCTCGAGAACGCGATGGCGAACGCGGAAGCCTTCATCTGCGAGCCCGGACCCTTCGTCGGTTTCCTGCAGGAAGCGGTCCGGAGCGAAACCGGTCTGGAACCCGAACTCTCCACCTCCGGCGGAACCTCCGACGCACGCTTTATCAAGGACCTCTGCCCGACCGCCGAGATCGGCCTGGTCGGGCGCACCATGCATGCCGCCGACGAGCGCGTGCCGACCCGCGACATCGAGACACTGGCCAACATCTACCGAGTCGCGCTCGACCGCTACCTGCCGAAAGGCTAGCCATGCCGGCCGACATCCAGACGCCGATGATGCGGCAATACTGGTCGATCAAAAAATCCCACCCGGACTCACTCCTGTTCTACCGGATGGGAGATTTCTACGAGCTCTTCTTCGACGACGCGCGCCGCGCTTCGGACACACTCAAGATCACGCTGACCACCCGCGGCAAGCATCGCGGCGAAGACGTGCCGATGTGCGGAGTGCCGGTCCACAGTGCCGACGACTACCTTCTCAAGCTGATCCGTGCCGGTCATCGGGTCGCGGTCTGCGAACAGACCGAGGATCCCGAGGAAGCCCGCAAGCGGGGCAAAAACTCGGTGGTCCGGCGCGAGGTCGTGCGGGTGGTCACGCCGGGCACACTCACCGAGGATTCGCTCCTCGACGCCCAGCGCAACAATTTCCTCGCCGCCTGGATCGAAATCCGCGAGGACAGCGCCTTTGCCTGGCTCGATCTTTCGACCGGGGAATTCCGCGTTTCCGCATGCCCCCGGAGCGATCTGACCGCTGCCGTCTCCCGGGTAGCGCCGCGCGAGCTGCTGCTGCCGGACCGAATCTGCGACGACCGGGAAATCGTCAGCAGCGTCCGGGAAGAAGGCGCATCCCCGACTCCGCTCGGTCCGGCGAGTTTCAACAGCAATTCGGCACGCACCCGACTCGAACGCGCCTTCGGGGTTGCCTCCCTCGAACCCTATGGCGATTTCTCACGATCCGAGATCTCGGCCATGGGGGCCATTATCGATTACGTGGAAATGACCCAGCGCGGCATGACGGCACTGATCCGGCCGCCTGTACGGGAAGCCTCCGGCGAGCGCATGGGAATCGACCCGGCCACCCGACGCAATCTCGAGATCGTTGAAACCCTGTCCGGAACGCGGGCCGGCAGCCTGCTCGACGCCACCGACCGCACCGTCACCGGGACCGGCGCACGGTTGCTGGCCGCGCGACTCGCCGCACCGAGCACGGAGCTGGCGGTGATCGCCGCACAGCACGATGCCGTGGCCTTCTTCCAGGAGCGGCGCACGCTCGCCGGGGCCGTGACCGGCCTCCTCCGCGGCCTGCCGGATCTCGAACGCGCCATGGCGCGGCTGGCACTCGGGCGCGGCGGCCCGCGCGATCTCGGCGCGGTCCGCAGCGCGCTCGAAACCGCTGCTGCCATCGAGGCAAAACTCGCCGGGGAAGACGGCCCGACCCCGGTGTCCGTCGCCCGGGCCCGGGCCGATCTCGCGGGCCATGGCGAACTCCACAGCCTCCTCGCGCAGGCCCTGGCCGAATCGCTTCCGACGGCCGTGGCCGACGGGAGTTTCATTGCCGCCGGCCATCTTCCCGAGCTCGACCAGGCCCGGGAACTGCGCGACACGAGCGTCGATCTGATCGCGGAACTGCAGAAGACCTGCCGCGACCGGACCGGCGTCGCCTCGCTCCGGATCAAGCACAACAACGTGCTCGGCTACTTCATCGAGGTCCGTGACAAGCATGGCAGCAAACTCCGGTCACCAGAGCATGAGGGCGCCTTCATCCACCGCCAGACCATCTCCAGTGCCGAGCGCTTCACCACCGCCGAACTCTCCGAGCTGGAGGGACGCATTGCCGGCGCCCGTGCCCGCGCGATCCAGATCGAAACAGAGGCTTTTGAAATGCTTTGCACCCGGGTGCTGGCGGCAGGCGACGCCCTCGCTGCCCTCGCCGCTGCCCTCGCCGAGATCGATCTTGCCGCCGCGCTGGGCTCGCTCGCCGCCGAGCAGGGGTGGACCCGCCCGGAGATGACCGATGATCTGTCTCTGGTCATCGAAGGCGGGCGGCATCCGGTGGTGGAACAGGCCCTCGCCCGGACGGGCGGGCAGGCTTTCTGCGCCAATGACTGCGACCTGACGGCCGACAGCCCGGACGCAAATCCGCTCTGGATTCTCACCGGCCCGAACATGGCCGGCAAATCGACCTTCCTCCGCCAGAACGCCCTCATTGCGGTGCTCGCACAGGCCGGATCCTTCGTGCCGGCGCGGCGCGCCCGCATCGGCATCGTCGACCGGCTGTTTTCCCGCGTCGGAGCCGCCGACGACCTCGCGCGCGGACGCTCGACCTTCATGGTCGAGATGGTGGAGACAGCGGCCATCCTGCACCAGGCCGGCCCGCGCTCGCTGGTAATCCTCGACGAGATCGGCCGCGGCACCGCGACCTATGACGGAATGTCGATCGCCTGGGCGGTGATCGAGCATCTGCGCATGGTGAATCGCAGCCGGGTGCTGTTCGCGACCCATTTTCACGAGCTTACCGAACTTGCCAGCCGGCTCGAGGGCGTTTGCAACGCCTCCGTGCGGGTCAAGGAATGGGAGGGCGAACTGGTGTTTCTGCACGAAGTCACACCGGGGGTTGCCGACCGCTCCTATGGCGTCCAGGTCGCCCGGCTCGCCGGGCTGCCGCCGCAGGTGACCGCACGGGCGGGCGAGATTCTGGCCCGGCTCGAAGCCGAGGATGGTGAATCCGGAAACGCCGCGGCGATCGCCTCGCTACCGCTGTTTGATGCAGCCGCGCCGACAACGCGGCTCGCCGCAGAAGAGGTTCCTCTTCTCGAAGAGATTTGCGCCGTGGAGCCGGACCGGATGACGCCGCTCGAAGCACTGGAAACACTCTACCGAATCCGCGCGATGGCAGGCCGGATCCGGAACTGACCGCAATCCCACCCTCTCTGCCGGCATCCACAGGCCGGCATGCCGTCTGGAATCAAACCGGCCCGCCGCAGCGGCCCCGCTACGCCAGGAGCTCCCGCAGCAATCCGTCGAGCACCAGCCGTCCCCTCGGAGTGGTCGCCAGCCGGTCCCCGGACACCGTCAGCAGACCCTCCTCGGCGAGCACCGAGAGATGGTCCTCTGCCAGGGCCGGGCCGCCGAATTCCCGGTAGCGGGCGAGCGACGCGCCTTCCGCGAGGCGGAGTGCCATCATCAGATATTCGGAGGCCTGCCCGGCACCGGCGAGCGGTTCTGAATCGTCGAGAAGGCCGTGCCCGCGCGCACGCACCGTCTCAAGCCAGCCCGCCGGATCGCGCAGCGTCTCCGTGGCAACCCGCACACCCTCCCGCCTCGGACGCCCATGGGCACCCGGGCCGATCCCGATCCAGTCTCCACCCCGCCAGTAGATGAGATTGTGGCGGCTTTCGAGGCCGGGTCGGGCGAAATTGGAAATTTCATAGGCAACGAGGCCGGCAGCCTCTGCCATCCCGACTGTGGTCTCGTAGATGGCCGCGGCCCGGTCGGCGGAGGGCAGCACCAGCCGGCCGCAATCCTGGAGCTTTGCGAATGGTGTGCCGGGCTCGATGGTGAGCTGGTAGACCGACAGATGCCCGACGCCGGTGGCAAGGGCCTCCGCAAACTCCCCGCGCCATGCCGCAAGCGTCTGTCCGGGCCGGGCCGTGATGAGGTCGAAGGAGACGCGGGGCACCGCATCGGCCGCGAGCCGGATGGCGGCAAGCGCCTCGGCCGCTGAATGAATCCTGCCCAGCATCCGGAGGACATCGTCCCGAAGAGACTGCACCCCCACCGAGATGCGATTGACCCCGGCCGAGGCATAGGCCCGGAACTTCTCCGCCTCGGCCGAATTGGGATTCGCCTCGAGCGTGATCTCGGGCTCGGTGACATACCCCCATCGTTCGCCGATCCGGTCGAGAATTGCGCCCGCCGTCGCCGGCGGCATCAGCGAAGGGGTGCCGCCGCCGAAGAAGACGGCATCCACCGGCGCACGGTCAAAAGATGCCGCGGCATGGTCGAGCTCGGCAAGCAGCGCATCACGCCATTCCGGCTGGTCGATCTCGCGCCAGACATGCGCGTTGAAATCGCAATACGGGCAGCGTGCCTGGCAGAACGGCCAATGGACGTAGATTCCGAACATCAAACCGGCGCTAGCCGCGAAGCCGCCCGCCCAGGCGCGAAACCGGCCGTTCCACCGCTCCGCGCCCAAACGCTATCATTGCCCGTCCGCACCGCATGCGCGGCATCCTGCGCCGCCGGCCGGACCTGCGCAAATCCCGGCCGGCCGCGGACCCGCATTCCCGAAAACGAGAGACCGATCATGACCGACGACCCGCAAGCCAACATGATGAACGGTGCCGAAGCCATGGTCCGCATGCTCGAAGCCCATGGTGTGCGTCATATCTTCGGCCTGTGCGGGGATACGACGCTGCCCTTCTATGACGCCCTCCACCGTCTCGACCACGAAATCGAGCATATCCTGACCCGCGACGAACGATCCGCGGCCTATATGGCCGACGGCTATGCACGGGTCACGGGCAGGGTCGGTGTCTGCGAGGGCCCCTCCGGCGGCGGAGCGACCTACATTCTTCCGGGGCTGGTCGAAGCCAACGAATCCTCGATCCCGATCCTGGCGATCACCTCAGATGTCGGAACCCGGTCGCGCGGACACTACCCGCTGACCGAGCTGGACCAGTCGGCCCTGATGCGTCCCCTGACCAAATTCACCACGATGATCAACCACTCCGACGCGGTGCCCGATGCCGTGCGGACGGCCTTCCGCAAAATGACCACGGGACGCCCCGGTTCGGCGCATCTGGGCTTCCCGATCGATGCCCAGCGGGGCCCGGCCGACCCGGACAGCATCTGGGCGGATCCCGCCCACGGTCTCTATCCGGCCTATCCGGCCGGCCCCGATCCGGCGCGGACCGACACCGCACTGGACGCCATCCTCTCGGCCCAGTTCCCGGTCGTGATCTGCGGCGGCGGCGTCGTAATCGCCGGGGGCGAGGCGGAGCTCCGCAGCTTTGCGGAGGCCCTGGACATCGCCGTGGCCACAACAATTTCGGGGCAGGGTTCGCTGGCGGAGAACCATCCCAACTGCGTGGGTGTGGTGGGCTCCAATGGCGGTGTGCCCGCCACCCGCAAGCTGGTCGACCGGGCGGATCTGGTCGTCTTCATCGGCTGCCGCGCGGGTTCGGTGACGACCGAATTGTGGCGGTCTCCCGCCCGGGGAACCCGCATCGTCCATATCGACTGCGATCCGGAAGTGATCGGCGCCTCCTACCCGACCGAGGCCGCCGTGGTCTCCGACGCCCGGCTTGCGCTCGCCGCTCTGAACCGGGCGCTGGGGGAGCGTCCCCCCGCAACCGGATTTGGCGGGGCCGCCGCCGCCGCCGCCGCAAAGCAGGAGAAGCAGGACGCCTTCCGACCCTTCGCCATGACCGATGAACGTCCGGTCCGGCCCGAGCGGGTGATCTCGGCCCTGCGTTCGGTGCTGGACGATGATGCGATCGTGGTCTGCGATCCGGGCACCCCATGCCCCTACGCATCGGCCTATTACGAGCTGCGCACGCCCGGCCGCAGGCTGTTCTCCAACCGTGCCCATGGGGCTCTCGGCTATTCGCTGTCGGCGGCCATGGGAGCGCAGATCGGCGCACCCGACCGCAAGATCGTATCGCTGATGGGCGACGGCAGTTTCGGATTCACCTGCGGCGAGCTCGAGACCGTGGTGCGCAAAAAGATGCCGATCACCTTCGTCGTCTTCTCCAACGCGACCTATGGCTGGATCAAGGCCGGGCAGCATACCGGTTTCGGAAAACGCTATTTCTCGGTTGATTTCAACCGCACCGACCATGCCGCCGTGGCGCAGGCATTCGGGGTCAAAACCTGGACCGTCGAAGATCCGGAGCATCTCCAGCCGGTGCTGAAGGAGGCCGTCGGACATGGCGGTCCGACTCTCGTGGATGTCATCAGCCAGCCCTTGCACGAAGCCAACGCCCCGGTCAGCGAATGGATCGCCTGATGGGCGAAGACACCATCCGGGAGCTGCGGGTCCATCTCATCCGGATCCCGGCAAAAGCCGTCCATTCACATGGCTCCGGCGATGTCACCGAAATCCGCTCGGTCCTCCTGGAGCTGGTCACGGAGGCCGGCATCACCGGCTGGGGAGAGGCCGCGCCCTGGCCGGCCTTTTCCGGGGTCACCGCCGAGGGGGCTGCCGACGTTCTCCATGCCCATCTGCGCCCCTATCTGATCGGCCAGGACCCGGCACAGATCTCGCTCCATCTGCACCGGGCAGACCGGTTCACCGCCGGTCATCACGAGGCGAAGGCCGCCCTGGAAACTGCCCTGCTGGACATCGTCGGACAGGCCAGCGGCCTGTCGGTCAGCGAACTCGTCGGCGGACGGCATCGCGACGAAATCCCACTGAGTTTTTCGGTGGCCAATCCGGATTTCGAGCGGGACCTGGAAGAGGTCGGGGAACTGTTCGCGAAGGGCGTGAAAATCTTCAAGGTCAAGACCGGATTTGCGGAGCATGCTTTCGACGTGATGCGGCTGCGCAGGCTCCGCGAATGCCTCGGCGACGGAGCCAGCCTGCGGATCGACTACAACCAGGGCCTCCCGGCTTTTGACGCCATCCGCCGGATCCGCGATCTCGAGGCCTTCGATCCCGCCTTCGTCGAGCAGCCGGTCAAGCGGCATGAGCGGGAGGCACTGGCCGGAATCACGCAGGCCGTCGACGTGCCCATCATGGCCGACGAATCCGTCTTCGGTCCCGAAGAGGCCCTGCGCGGGGCGCAGATGCGGATCGCGGATATTTTTTCCCTGAAGATCATGAAATCAGGCGGAATCCGCCGGGCTTTGGAGGTCGCCGCCATCGCCCGGGCGGCCGGAATCGAGATCTATGGCGGCTGCATGTTCGAGACCGGCATCGCCCATGCCGCCGGGGCCCATCTCATGGCCGCGGTTCCGGATCTGAAGCTCGGCTGCGAATTCTACATGCCGACCTATTATCTGGAAGAGGACATCCTGGCCGACCCGTTCCCGGTGAGGGAGGGCCGGGTGCAGGTGCCGCAGGGACCGGGCCTCGGGGTGCGGGTGGACCGCGACCGGCTCGGGAAGTGGAGAGAGCAGCTTCTGGAGTGAGACCTCCGCCCGCAACGGATGACCGTCTGCGGTGCCGGTCGTGCCCCTCCGATGCTGACCGATCTGCCCCCGCTTCGATCAGGGGTGAAAAGGAATGCCGGCATGCGATTCATTGCGATTGATCTGGAAACCGCCAATCCGGACAGGACCAGCATCTGTCAGATCGGCCTGGTCGGTTTTGAAGACGGCCGGGAGATTTTCTCGAACTCCATGCTGATCGACCCGTGCCAGTACTTTGAGCCCTACAATGTCCATGTTCACGGAATTACCGAACAGCAGGTTGCCGGCCAGCCACGGTTTGAGGACGTGTTCGCCGACATCGAAACCCTGGTCAACGGGGAAGTCGCGGTCTCCCACACCGCGTTCGACCGGACTGCCCTGGAACAATCCTGCACCTTCCGCGGCACGCGCAGCCTTGCATGCCGTTGGCTGGATTCCGCCCGTGTGGCACGACAGGCCTGGCCACAATTCTCACGAAAGGGATATGGTCTGAAGAATCTGGCCAAGGAATTCGGGATCGACTTCCAGCATCATGATGCCGTTGAGGATGCCCGCACTGCCGGCCTGATCCTGCTCCGGGCCATGGAGGAAACCGGTCTCGGAATTGACGACTGGTTCCAGCGGGTCAAGCACCCGACATCCCCCGGTGCATATACCCGAAAATCCGGACGCAGCCGGACCCGGCTGGAAGGAAGTGATGAAGGTCCGCTGGCCGGTGAGGTCTGCGTTTTCACCGGGGCGTTCAGTATTTCGCGCACAGAGGCCGCAGAGCTTGCCAATCGGGCAGGCGCGGCGGTCGATCTTTCTGTGACGAAGAAGACCACCCTCGTGGTGGTCGGCGATCAGACTTCACAACTTTCTGCCGGCAAAAAGAGCCGCAAGCACCGTCGTGCCGAGGAACTCATCGCCAGCGGCTTTCCGATCCGCATCCTTCTGGAAAGCGACCTCCGGGCATTGATCCACACGCCATGAAGATATCCGACACTCCAGACGGGCCTTGCGGATTGTGAACTCCTGCCAGGGCCGGAGGCCTTGAACCCACCATCCGCTCCCGCCTTCCTTCACCCCTTGCTCGCATCTTTCACCCGCCTGGCGGAAGTGTTCTGTGGGTTTGAATTTTTGTGAGAGTCTCGGCCCGAAGAGAAAACCATCGGCCTGTTCCGCAGAGCAGCAGCTCCCGGGTTCAATCGCCCGCCGACGCGGCGAGCGCACGGGCGACAAACCGGTCGAACGCCATCCGGCGGTGGCTGATGGAGTCCTTGCGGGAGGGCTCCATCTCGCCAAACGTCTCTTCCCCGTCCCCGGGGACGAACATCGGATCGTAGCCAAAGCCGCGCCCGCCACGGGGCGGCCAGACACAATGCCCTTCCACCACCCCCTCATACCGGTCGCAGCTGCCATCCGGCAGGGCCAGGGCCAGGACACACACAAAGCGTGCCTCCCAGGGTTCCGGCACCGACCTCTCCCGCAATTCGTGCCAGATACGTTCCATCGCAACGCCAAAATCTCCGTCCTCGCCCGCCCAGCGCGCCGAATAGATACCGGGAGAACCGCCCAGGGCGGCCACCTCAAGACCGGAATCATCGGCCAGGGCCAGCAGCCCGCTGGCAGAGGCGGCGACGGTCGCCTTGAGCTCCGCGTTCTCACCGAAACTGGTGCCGGTTTCCTCCGGCTCGGATGCACCGAGCTCGGCGGCGGATACGGTGTCCAGCCCATAGGGCGCAAGCAGTTCCGCGATCTCGCGGAGCTTGCCGGCATTGTGGGTGGCGAGCACGAGCCGGTCGCCGGCGGCCAGGCGGATCATCCGCCGGCTCCCGTCGGCAGGGCCGGGCACCTTTCCTTCCCGGCCGGTTCCGGAACATGCATGCCCGCCTCCCCAATCACGATCCCCGCAGAATACCGTTCGCCGAATCTACGCTACCCTGCCAAATCCGACCGCAACCGGTATTCTGCGCCCATGGGCAAGGCTTTGCTATCCGACCTCACCGACCGGGCACGGAATATCTTCTGCACCCTGGTCGAGGCATATCTCGAAACCGGCAATCCGATCGGGGCGCGGCCGCTGGCCAAGCGCCTGTCGCTCGACCTCTCGCCCGCGACGGTACGCAACGTCATGCAGGATCTCGAAGAGATGAACCTGCTTGCCTCCCCGCATACCAGCGCCGGGCGGCTGCCGAGCGAAGCCGGCCTGCGGCTGTTTGTCGATGCGCTGCTGGAACTGGGCCTGCCGCCGAGCGAGGACAGCGGCGAGATCGTCGCGGCAGTCACCGGCGAGGACATCTCCACCCAGCGGCTTCTTGCCAATGCCGGGCGCATGCTCTCGGGACTGTCGCGGGGTGCGAGCCTGGTGCTCGCCCCGACCGAGGACAAGGCGATCGACCACGCCGAGTTCATCCGCGTCGGCGACGGGAATGCGCTGGTGGCACTGGCCATGGAAGACGGCTCGATCGAAAACCGGCTGTTTGATGCACCGCCGGGGATGACTCCATCCTCCATGCAGGAAGCCGCCAATTTCCTCAACGCCCATCTCCGCGGGTGCACCCTGTCGGAGGCACGCAGCGAAATCGCGCGGCGGATGGAGGCGGACCAGCGCCAGATCGACAGTGCCGCCCGGCGGCTCGTGGAAGCCGGCATGGCATCCTGGGAGGGGGTCGAGGGCGGCCCCGACCGGATGATTGTGCGCGGTCTCTCGAACCTGCTCGAGAACGATCTCGCGGCGGAGGACCTCGACCAGCTGCGATCCCTGCTCGACGATCTCGAACGCCGCAAGACGGTCGCCCAGCTCCTGGATCTGGCCCGGGAAGGGCAGGGCGTGCGGGTCTTTATCGGTTCCGAGAATCCCTTGTTCTCGCTTTCGGGTTCCTCTTTGATAATTTCTCCCTATATGAATGGTAGACAGCGGGTGCTGGGAGCCCTCGCGGTCATCGGCCCCACGCGGCTGAATTACGGCCGCGTGGTTCCTGCGGTGAGCTTTACCGCCGAGCTACTGGGACAGATGCTCGAAACCGGTGGAAACACCCAACTAATCACGGAGGATCGATGAGCATCCAGAAATCCAACAGCCACCAAAACCCTCCGGCCAGCAGGGCCGGCCGGGAAAAACCGGCGGCAGGGGCAGAGATGCCTGAAACCACTTCCGCCGACGCAATGGTGGACGCGCCGGAAGAGGCTGTGGCCACGGCTTCCGAGCCCGCCTGTCCGGTCACCGACGCCGACGCAGAGGGGGAAGCAACGGAAGGAACTGCGGCCGGGGAGACGGAACCGGAAGCGGTCAGCCTCTCCGACGCGGACCCGGTGGAGGAGATCGAAGACCCCACCACGCAGATCGCCACCCTGGAAACCAGCCTGGCCGAAACCAGGGACCAGTATCTGCGAACCCTCGCCGAGATCGAAAACCTGCGCAAGCGCACCGAGCGCGAGAAAGCCGAGGCGTTGCGCTGTGGCGGTGCCTCGCTCGCCCGAAACCTGCTCGTCGTCCACGACGCCTTCGATCGGCTGATGCACTCCATCGACGACGCATTCCGCGCCAACTCGGCGCAATTCGTCAACGGCGTCGAACTGATCCAGCGGGAATTGCTGGCCGCCTTCGAGAAGCACGAAATCCGCTCCATCACCCCCGAAAAGGGCGACGCCTTCGATCCGAATTTCCACCAGGCGGTGTTCAAGGAGATCGACGAGGAGGTCACGGCCGGTGCCATCGTACGGATGCTCGAGAGCGGCTTCACGCTCGGCGACCGGTTGCTCCGGCCCGCAACCGTGAGCATTGCCGATGAGCCACCGACCGCGAGCAAGAGCGACCCACCGCTTCTGGCCACCACGGAGATGAACGTCGTGGAGGGGGGCGTCGTACCCCTGGAGTCAGATGCCAGCATCGAGGGGGAGGCCGCCCTCTGAACCCCGGCAGACAAAACCTCTGGAGTGTGGTATTCTTGAATCAAGGCAGACCTTCCACCTACATAAGATTTCCACCTACATAAAGGCCGTCTGCCGGATGGGGACAGAGGGGATACACAAACTGCGGTACCGTAGCGGACCGCATGGAGAGAATAATGGGCAAAGCAATCGGCATCGACCTCGGAACAACCAATTCATGTGTCGCGGTCATGGAGGGATCGCGGGCCAGAGTCATCGAAAACACCGAAGGCGCGCGCACCACGCCGTCCATGGTGGCCTTCGACAATGACGGCGAGCGCCTGGTCGGACAGGCGGCCAAGCGGCAGGCGGTCACCAACCCCTCCAACACCCTGTATGCGGTGAAGCGGCTGATCGGACGCCGCCACGACGACCCGACGGTCGCGAAAGACCGGGGCATGGTGCCCTACTCGATCGTCGAGGGCGAGAACGGGGATGCCTGGGTCCACGCCAACGGGGAGAATTATTCACCCTCGCAGATTTCCGCCTTCGTGCTGCAGAAAATGAAGGAAACGGCCGAAGCGCATCTCGGGCAACCCGTCACCCAGGCGGTGGTCACCGTCCCCGCCTATTTCAACGACGCCCAGCGCCAGGCGACCAAGGACGCCGGCAAGATCGCCGGGCTCGAAGTGCTCCGGATCATCAACGAGCCCACCGCCGCCGCCCTCGCCTACGGCCTCGACAAGGCCAGCGGCAGCAAGAATGTCGCCGTCTACGATCTCGGCGGCGGCACCTTCGATATCTCGATTCTGGAAATCGACAGCGACGTGTTCGCGGTCCGGGCCACCAACGGAGACACCTTCCTCGGGGGCGAGGATTTCGACCTGCGAATCGTTGACTACTTCGCGGACGAGTTCAAGAAAGAGGCCGGGATCGATCTGCGCAAGGACCGGCTTGCCCTCCAGCGCCTCCGGGAGGCGGCCGAAAAGGCCAAGGTCGAACTCTCCTCGGCAACGCAGACCGAGGTCAACCTGCCCTTCATCACCGCCGACGCCTCCGGGCCCAAGCATCTGGCGATGAAATTCTCGCGGGCCAAGCTCGAAGCCCTGGTCGAGGACCTGATCGACCGGACGCTCGGCCCCTGCACGACAGCCCTCAAGGATGCCGGGCTGACCGCCGCCGAGATCAACGAGGTGGTCCTGGTCGGCGGCATGATCCGCATGCCGATGGTGCATAACAAGGTCAAGGAATTCTTCGGCCGGGAGCCGCACAAGGGGGTCAACCCGGACGAGGTCGTGGCCATGGGCGCCGCCATCCAGGCCGGTGTCCTGCAGGGGGATGTCAAGGATGTCGTGCTGCTCGATGTGACCCCGCTCAGCCTCGGCATCGAGACGCTCGGCGGCGTGTTCACACGGCTGATCGACCGCAACACCACCATCCCGACCCGCAAGAGCGAAACCTTCTCGACGGCCGATGACAACCAGCCCGCGGTGACCGTCCGCGTCTTCCAGGGCGAGCGCGAGATGGCCGGCAATAACAAGATGCTCGGCGAGTTCTCGCTGGAGGGAATTCCCTCGGCACCGCGGGGCGTGCCGCAGATCGAGGTCACCTTCGACATCGACGCCAACGGCATCGTCAATGTCTCCGCCCGGGACAAGGCCACGGGCAAGGAGCAGAAAATCCGCATCCAGGCATCGGGGGGACTCTCCGATGCGGATATCCAGCGCATGGTCAAGGACGCCGAGGAACACGCGGCCGAGGACCAGAAGCGCAAGGCGCAGATCGAGGCGCGCAACCGCGCCGAGGCCCTCGCGCACAGCGCCGAGAAATCCCTCCAGGAGCACGGCGAGAAGGTCTCCGAGGAGGACCGCAAGGCGGTCGAGGTCGCCATCACGGATGTGCGCACCGCCCTGGCCGACGAAACCGCCGACGAGGAGACGCTGGCCCCCAAGGTGCAGGCGCTGGCCACGGCCTCAATGAAAATCGGGGAGGCGGCATACCGCGAGCAGCAGACCGCAGCCGAGGCGGCCAAGACGGCCGAGACGGCCGACGGCAGCAGGGATGCGGAGGACGCGGAGGTCGTGGATGCCGATTACGAGGATGTGAGCGAGACCGAGCAAAAAGACACGTGATCACGGCATACGGGTCTTCACATGCCTGAGCGCGATCTCTACAAAATCCTTGGAATCGACCGGGACGCAAATGACAGCGACATCAAAAAAGCGTACCACAAACTCGTCAAGGAACTGCATCCCGACCGGAACCAGGATGATCCTTCCGCCGGGGAGCGCTTCAAGGAAGTCAACGCCGCCCACGATATTCTGAAAGATCCCCAGAAGCGGGCCGCCTATGACCGCTTCGGGCATACCGCCTTCAACAGCGGCGGGGCAGGCCGCGGCCGGCCTGATTTTGAGAACACCTTTTCGGATCTGTTCGGTGACATTTTCGGCGAATTCATGGGGCCCCGCACCGGCCGCACCGGCCGCACACAACGCCCCACGACACACGGCAAGGATCTGCAATACGAGATCACGATCGATCTCGAGGAGGCTTGCAAGGGCACGAAAGTGAAATTGCGCTTTACGGCGCCCACGCGCTGCGAAGACTGCCAAGCCACCGGGTCCGCCAGCGGGACACCGCCGGTATCCTGTCTGGGCTGCGGAGGGACCGGTTATGTCCAGACGCAGCAGGGTTTTCTGACCACCCGCCACACCTGTCCAAGCTGCAGAGGGGCGGGGCAGAGCATTTCCGATCCCTGCCGCAGCTGCAACGGAAGCGGACAGGCTTCACAGGCGCGCAAACTCGACGTCACCGTGCCGCCGGGAGTCGATGACGGCAACCAGCTGCAGCTCCGGTCGGAAGGCGCGGCAGGCATGCGCGGGGGACCACCGGGAGATCTCTACATCATGGTGCGGGTGCGCGAACATTCCTTGTTCCAGCGCCGCGGCCATGACCTGATAGCGCAACTCCGCGTGCCGATCACCACAGCCGCGCTGGGGGGAGAGGTGCGTACGCAGACGGTCGACGGCGGCGAGACGCGGGTGCAGATCAAGGCGGGCACGCAAAACGGAGAGCGGCTCCGGCTTCGCGGCAAGGGCATGCCCGAGATCCATAACGGCCCCCGCGGGGACCTCTATCTCTACGTACATGTGCCGATCCCGGAAAAACTCACCCGACGGCAGAAGGAGGTTCTGGAGGCGTTTGCCCGGGAGACGGTGGAAGATGACCGCCCCCGGGGCAAGAAAAAAAAGTGAGCCAGGAACCGTTACGGCTGGCCGTCGCCGGTGCCGCCGGGCGCATGGGCCGGGCCGTCCTCCGCACTGCACTGGAGATCGAGGAAATCGATCTGGTCGGGGCCACGGTGCGGCCGGCACACGCATGGGTCGGCACCGATCTTGGCGAGGTTCTCGGCCTCGGGCACCGCATCGATGTCACCGTCTCGGACAACCCGTCCGCGGCCTGCACGACCGCACAAGCCCTGGTGGACTTCACCACCCCGGCCGCCAGCCTCGCCCACCTCGAACTCGCCGCCCAGGAGAGGCTGGTGCATGTCATCGGCACGACGGGCTTTGCCGCGGAGGATCTTGGGAAATTCCGCAGTGCGGCGGAGCGGGCGGTCATCATCCGGGCCGGCAATATGTCGCTCGGCATCAACCTCCTTGCCGGGCTTGTCCGCCAGGCGGCGGCAGCACTCGGTGATTCATGGGATGCGGAGATCGTCGAGATGCACCACAACCGCAAGATCGATGCCCCTTCCGGCACAGCCCTGATGCTCGGCGAGGCCGTGGCGGCGGGTCACGGAACGACACTCGACGACCACGCCCGACGCGGTCGCGACGGGGCGGTCGGCCCCCGGCGCAGAGGTGAGATAGGATTTGCAGCGCTGCGCGGCGGCGATGTGGTCGGAGAGCATGAGGTGGTGTTTGCCGGGCCGGGCGAACGCGTTGTGCTGCGCCATATCGCCACCGACCGGAATATCTACGCGCAGGGCGCGGTCCGGGCGGCACTCTGGGGATGCGGCAGGCCGCCGGGCGAATACACCATGGCCGATGTGCTCGGTCCTGACGAGCGGAAGGCAGGTTGAAGCCGCCCGGGCTGCCGTCAGGCAGCCTCCGACCGCGCCGACTCCCAGGCGAGCATCGCCCGCTTTGTGGGCAGCCCCCAGTAATAGCCGCCCAGTCCGCCGGATTTCCGCAGCACCCGATGGCAGGGAATCAGCCAGGAGACCGGATTCCGGCCGACTGCAGTACCCACCGCACGCGTGGCGCGCGGCCGGCCCACGGCTTCCGCGATCTCCGAATAGGTTGCGACCTTTCCGCCCGGCAGTGCCAGAAGTGCCTCCCATACCTTGATCTGGAACGGCGTGCCGGAGAGCAGCAACCTCGCCTCGCCGCCACCGAATGCCGCCTTCACCCAGCCGGCGACCGCCTCCGGCTCCTCCCGGTACTCCGCCCGCGGCCAACGGCGGGTCATATCGGCAAGCGTTTCCTGGCGGCCCATTTCCGCCGCGAAGGCCAGCCCGCAAAGCCCGCGGCGGCTGCCAAGAGCCAGCATCTCTCCGAAAGGTGAATCAAACCAGCCATACCGGATCTCCAGCCCCGCGCCGCGGGCGGCGTATTGGCCCGGACTCATCGCCTCCCAGGTGACAAACAGGTCATGAAGACGTCCCGGGGAGGACAGACCCGCTTCATAGGTCGCGTCAAGCACGGTGGCCTGCTCCACAAAAGAACGCTTGACGCGGTCCAGGGTGAGGTGCTGGAGATAGCGCTTCGGGCTGATCCCGACCCAGCGGGTAAAAACGCGCTGGAAATGCGACGGGCTGATTCCGAGATGGTGGGCCACTTCGGCCAGCGATGGCTGGGTCTCCTGTTCCTGCTCAAGATAGCAAATCGCCTTCGCCATCAGGTCGTACGGTCGGGCACAATCCGTCATGTCGGTTCTCCGTCTGCGGGACTGTGGCGGAGGATAAATCCAGCCCCCGACCTGACCACCCGAATCTTGCCGCCGGATCCGGGCCGACGGAGGCCGGAGCGGCGGGACCGGCCCGTCAGGTCGCGTATCTGCTGCCTTCTTCGTCCAGAATGGTCTTCAGTTCGGTGAAATTCCGATAGGCCAGTTCCGGAAAACTCTCGACATCCCGGGCAATCCTTTCCGCGATCTCATGCGGAAGAACGCGGAGCGGCCAGCCGGATTGCAGCGCTCCGATATAGGTATGGGCCGCCCGCTCGAAAGTGCAGAGGCGATGAAAGGTATCCGCGACGGTATCGCCGACCACGACCACGCCATGATTGCTCCTGACCAGCACCTTGACCTTGGGATCCGAAAGCAGCATCGCGCAGCGGTCGCCCTCTTCTTCAAGGTCAACACCGCCAAAATGCTCGTCGACCACATGGCGGCTGTAGAAGGTCGCTGTGCTCTCGTCGATCGGCTGGAGGGTACTGTCAATCAGTGTGGCCAGGATGGTGGCATAGGGGGAGTGCACCTGCATCACGCATACTGCGTGCTTGCAACGCCGGTGCAGCGATCTGTGGAGTGTCAAGGCCGACAGGCCCGGGGTGCCCGGATAGGACAGTGTGTCGGGATCTTCCGGGTCGATGAGCCGCAGATGGGAAGCGCGGATCCTCAGAAAATGCCTCTGGATGGGGTTCATCAGAAACCGTCCGGTGCTCTCCTCCACGACAAGACTGAAATGGACCGCCCCCTCCCCTCCATGCATGTTGAGCCTCGCCGTCCAGCGAAACGCCGCCGCGAGATCAATTCTTTCCTCCCCATGCATGAAATCGAGATCGGGATCCTTCTTCTTTTGTGCCGTCATCTGTCAGCCTCCTCCTTCCAGGCCGGTGCAGGGTACCGCCGAGGCACCGGGAAAAACCCGTATGCCCGATTTCGCCTACCGCGGCCGATCGCCCCACCCAGAATGCCGAATGGCATGATTGCGCGCGGACCGGGTGTCCCGCCCGCTTTCGCTACGGTGACCGGATGTCAGGGATGACCGTCGGCCCCCATAGCCTGTCCCTGGCTTAGAAATCATAGGTCAAACTCAGCCGGAACCCCGGTGACAGGTCATCGGCGAGTTCATAGTCGTCGGCGCTGCGGTTGGGGTTGTCGGGGTCTTCGGTTTCACTGATCAACTGGTCGCGCAGATTGCTGATGGCCTCAATGCCGGCGAGCCAACGGAAATTGTCGCCAACACGTGCGGTGTAGTAGAGGGAGGCACCTGCGTAGGCGCCCAGAAAGCCGCCGACAAAGCCGACTTCGCTCTCCTTCTCGCTGTCGAGATAATGCGCGATATTGATCGCCGGAAAGACATATGTATCGCCCCGCGAGTCGTCCCAGCCGGCTGCTTTTTCCAGTTCGATGAGTTCGTCGGCAATGCCGTCAAAACTTTCCTGAATAATGAACAGGCTGAGATTGTACCGCCACTCGTCGCGGTCGGAATCGGCACCGATACCGATGTAATTGCGGTTCACCGGAACATAAAGGCGTCCGCCATTGTCGTCGATCACCCTGTCGTAATAGGCGCGGTCGGGCACCTGGAACCCGTCATCCACACAATTGCCCGCCGCGCCGCCCGTCGTGTTCGTGCACAACAAGCTTTGGCCGTTCAGACTGACAAAAGATTCCTGGTGCAGCACCTCAAGTTTATACACCCACTGACCGTATGGCACGGCAATCTCCACACCATAGTTTGTCGCCTCGGGAAGGTCTGTATGACGGCGTATGTTGTAGGCTATTGCATCACTTGGTAACTCTGCCGTAAGTGTTGCCACTGTCGCAAGATCGGGGCGGAAAAACGCCAGGACATCACGCCCTTTGTGGTAGGTGAAGCCAAGGGTGCCCCAGTCCAAATAAAACAAAGCCCGCGCCGCATACTGGTTGTGGTCCGACAGATCCCTCAGATCCCCGGGTGTCGTCTCCTGACCAGCGCGGATACCCGCATCTACCGCCGTCTGGGTGTAGGTGTTGTCCATGGTATCGCTCTCAATCACGTCCTCGATCAGCCAGTCGAGATTGGTGCCGAGGAAAAAGTAGCCCTGCAACTCCACGCGCTCGCTCGGAAACCACGAAACCGCAGCCTGGTCCTGTGCCTCCAGCGTATCGATCTTGCCCGAGACCGGCCCGTCGGTTTGCGGTGTCAGAGGCAACGCCAGATTGACCGGCGAAAACAGATCGAATTGCCCCCACGCAACCCGTCGGCGTCCGAGGGTCAGCTGAAGATTGTCCAGCGCGTTGTACTGCACGAAAGCGTCTTTGACATCAAAGTCGCTCTCATCCACCTCCCGGGTGATTTCATTCGGTTCGGTGTCCGGCACAGCGTCGGTGGCAAGGCGTTGGGCGGTTCGTTGTGCCCTGCCGGTCCGCTCCAGATCCAGCTCCAGATCGTTGTGGGAGGCCACGCCAGTGAAGTAGACCCGCCCGTTCTCCTCGTCAAACGACGTGTCATAACCCAGTTCGACGGACTGGCGAAACACTCTGTAGCTGGAACCGTTGACAAACACGGCGTTGGCTTTGCCAAAAAATTTCTCGGTCGTGTCGCGGTTGTATCCATCATCCTCTTCGATGATCTGTCCGTAGGCAGGCACTGCAGCGACCAGCACCACGGCGGCAAAGGCACAAAACCATTTGTTCATATGCTTCATTCTTCTTCCTCCTCCCGATGCCCCGATTCCGCGGAGACTCTCGACCGAGAAACCGGATCCGGCATAACCATCACGAGTGCCGCCGGCAGGAACACCAGCACCGAAGCCAGCGACACACCCATGCCAAACATAGCGAACAGGGCAAAACGCCGCAATACAACAAGATCCGAAACGGCGACCACGCCGAGGCCGCAGCAGAACAGGAGGGTGGTAACGACGATGGGCCGCGAAGTGCGCCCGAGGGCGCGCCAGCATCCGTCCCTGCGACCGCCGGCGCGGCGGTAGTGGTACAGAAAGTGGATGGTGTCATCCACCGACAGGCCGAGGGTGATGCCGGTGATGAGGATGACGGCAAAATCGTAGGGGTAATCGAGCCATGCCACCAGACCGGCGGTGGCGATGACCGGCAGAAGGTTGGCGGCCAGGCCGCAGAGGCCGACGCGCAGGCCGAACTGGACCAGCAGCAATGCACCGATAACCAACAACGTCAGCAGGATGCTGACAGCCTGGGTGCGCAGTACCTGCTCACCCAGGTTGTGAATGAACACGCCAAAGCCGGTGACCGTGGTTTGCAGATCGCTGCTGCTGGCGGCGGCGATGGCGGTGACGTCCTCGATGGTCTGCTGCAATGGCGGCGAGTTAAGGTTTGGCGTCTGCAGGCTGAGGCGTGCGTCGCTGTGGCTGAAATCAAGATAGGGCGACAGGACATCGCGCTTTGTCTCGCTGCGGGACAAGGAAAGAAACAGCAACTCCTGGGCCAGTGCCGGATCGGTCTGCGGCCGACCGCTGCCGCCAAAGGCCTGATCGGTCATACCCAGCGGCAGAAGGTAGCTGTCCACATTGCTGACGGTGGGGATGCCGGTGAACCGGGCGGCCAGCACCTCCACTTCACGCATTCTGGCGACCGTGGCAAAGGATTCCCCGCCACTGCGCAGCACCACTTCGACGCGCCCGGAACCACCGAGTTCAGCGTCCACTAGGTCGAAGGATTGGCGCACCGCGCTGTCCTCGGCAAAAAACACCGAGAGAAAATTGGTCTCGGTCCGGATCAACCCGAGTCCGCCACCGAACAGTGCCGCCATGCACAGCGCAATGGCCGTCACCCGCCGCGGAAAGGTGCCGCTGATGCGGCCGGCCACGGCCGTCAGCCATGCCCATCCGGGATGCCGCGCCGGTGCCGTTGCCAGCGCGGGAAACAGCAGCAGCCCACCCCAGACCGCGCCGGTAATCAGCGGGTAGGCATACACAATGGAAACCGCAGAGGCGGCACCGAAGTGATGCAGCGGCGTCAATTCGCTGACGGCGAAGGCGCCAAACCCCGCGGCACTAGTGACGGTGGCGCCGAGGCAGGGCAGCCAGCTCTGGCGGACGGTTTCGACAAGGCGCATGTTCTTGGGCACCGCCGCGAGCGCGTCCCAGCATGCCAGGATATGCAGGCCGTCCGCCACCGCGATGACCGCCACCATGACCGGCAGCACCAGCAGTACCGCGTTCATCGGCCAGGCGAAGGCGGCCATGAGGCCGAGGCAGGAAGTGACGGAAGCGGCAGCGGCGGTGAAAATCAAGACGGCGCGCGACCAGTTGCCGCAACCAATCCGCAAAAACACCGCCAGCACGATGGCCGCCAGAGCGAGCAGCAGCGGCAATTGGTCGCGGGTTATGCGGTTGAGTTCATTTTTGAGTGCCGCCTCACCGGCCAGGTGGACCGTGTTGAAACCATGGCGGCGGACGGTTTCGACCACCTCCTCCACAGCCGCCGCGCGATGGCTGGAATCCGCCCGGGCGATGGCCACGCGCAACAGCACCGTGCGCCGGTTCTCGGACAGCAGCTTGCCGGCGTAGGGCGAGCGCAGGAACTCCCGTTCATAGGCCTGGGAATCAGCCAGAAGATTGTTTTTCAGGGCCTCGCTGAAACTGCCGATCTCCAGGGTGTCCCCCGTGTCGATAATGGTGGTGGCGCTCAGCGGCGACAGCACCGAGCGGGTTTCCGGAAGATCGGTGAGAGCCGCATCCAGGCGGTTGATCTGTTCCGTCTGCCACGGGTCAAAAAAATCACGCTCCAATTCAAGAACCACCAGCAGGACTTCGTCCGGCTCAAATTCGGTGCGGAAATTTTCCAGTTCCACACGTTGCGGGTTGTCCAGTGGAAGCCAGGTATCGTTGTCAAAAACAAGACGCGGCAAATGTACAGAGGCGATGATGACCAGCGTACACCACACCAAAACGAGAGCGGCGCGCGCCATTACATTCGCAGGCCCTTTATTCCGACCTGGTGTTCGTCAATCTCGCCGTCCAGGTCGATAGAGCTTTTCTGGATCGTGGTAGAGCCACCGGTTTGATGATTGGTCATCACCGCCTCGGTGACCAGATACATGTTTTTGACCTTCCGGATGCGCTGGTTGACCAGGGTCTTCAGTTTTTTCCCGTCGCGGTCATAAAAGACGATTTTCGACGGCACCAGAATGTCCCGCAGCATCTCCACCTCCAGTTTGGAATAAAGGTCCCCTTTATCCCGCGGAATGCTCGCGACATAGATCTTCTTGTCGTCCTGGTCGATGATCGTGTGGCTGTCGCGGGAGACCTGACGCCCGGCGATATCGCCATTGGTGAAATCGGAGCCGACAAAACTGTCATCCTGCTCGTCGGCGTTGAGGCGCTTCACCGCACGCAGGGCCGGCAGGTAGATCCACTGTGCCGCCCGGTCGTCCTCGTCCAGGGTTTCGCTGAGCAGGCCGGTGCCTTTGACATTGGCCGGACGGTAGAATTTCATCAGGCTTTTGGTGCGTCCGGAGAGAATTTTATGCCACAGCCGAAACTGCCGCGTGCGCTCCTTGCCGTTGCTGTGCCTGATCACCAGGCTCACCTCGGCGCGCTGGTTGTCATGCTGCCGCCCCTGCTCATACGCCGCCTGCATCACCGCCTCGCCGGTTTCAAAGGCATGCACCGGCAACCCCGAAACGGCCAGACCGACAAGCAGAGGAAAAAAAGAAACGGCCGCGCGACGCATCATCGTCAGAGGATCTCCGGCCGGTCCAGCGGCGACAGCAGGAGAATTGTCATGATGGGAGTCCGGCACTGCTTCCGACCCGTTTCATGCCGGGAAAGTAGGCGATTGATATTCAAGATTCCGAGTGCCGTCAAGACATCCGGCATTTCCAACGGGTCCTGCCTCCCCCATCTCCCCGGCCCGACGAAGCGGAGTTTCTGCTGCGATCCGCCGCACCCCATCGCAAATCACCCGACTTCCTCCTGTTGCGCGGGCCAGACGGAGACGGGATTCCCCTCCATGCGAAGCACCCAGCGCTCTATCTAAAGAGGGCCGCCCGCGCACCCATCTATTTTCCGGGACCGGCAGAGCTGCCAGGCCCGCCGCACACCTGCGAAATGGCGTTGTTGCCCTAGGATCTGCGCTATAAGCGCAAGAATTGATACAGTGTCATCGGGACACCGGAAGGCACGCGCAGATGACCGAACCCCTGCCGGCCGGAACGATCGGAAAGATCTTCCGACGCTTCCACGCCGCAAACCCCGAACCCCGGGGGGAGCTCGACCACAGCAACGCCTACACGCTTCTGGTCGCGGTCGTCCTGTCCGCCCAGGCGACCGATGTCGGCGTCAACCGGGCGACCGCCGCCCTGTTCGGGAAGGTGTCCACGCCGGAGGACATGCTGGCCCTCGGCGAACCTGCGCTTCTGGAGCATGTCCGCACCATCGGCCTCTACCGAAACAAGGCGAAGAATGTCATGGCACTGAGCCGGATCCTCGTCGACGAGCATGGCGGCGAGGTGCCGGACGACCGAGAGGCGCTGGAGCGCCTGCCGGGTGTCGGGCGCAAGACCGCAAATGTGGTGCTCAACACATGGTTCGGGCATCCGACCATCGCCGTGGATACCCATCTGTTCCGGGTCTCGAACCGCACCGGCCTCGCGCCCGGCAAAAACCCCCGGATGGTCGAGGACCAGCTGCTCGAACGGGTGCCCAAGCGCTACCTGCGCCATGCGCATCACTGGCTGATCCTGCACGGCCGCTATGTCTGCAAGGCCCGCGTGCCGGATTGCGCCGGGTGCCGCATCCGGGATCTCTGCACCTGGGACAGCAAGACGGCGTGACTCTCACCTTCGACCCCGACCGGCGCCTTGAGGTGCTGGCCATGGGCGCGGCACTGATCGATGTGCTCGAGCAGGTCGATGCTACGTTCCCCGGAGATCTGGGGCTCCGCAAGGGCGTGATGACGCTGGTCGATCCCGACCGCGCCCGGCAGATCTACGCAGCCATGGGCGAGACCCGCGCAACCTCCGGCGGCTCGGCCGCCAACACCATCACCGCCCTCGCCCGCCTCGGCGCGCGGACGGGCTTTGCGGGAAAGACCGTGGCGGATCGCTTCGGAGAGATCTTTTTGCACGATCTCCGGGCGGCGGGGGTGGAATACCGCGTGGTGCCGACCTCCCCGAAAGAGGGCTTCACCACCGGCCGGGTGCTGGTCCTGGTGACCCCGGACGGCGAGCGGACCATGTGCACGGAACTCGGCGCGGCACAGGAATTCGGACCGGAGGATGTGACGGCCGCCGGCATCGAGACGGCCGCTGCGATCTATCTGGAATCCTATCTGCTGGAGGGCGGGAAAAACCGCGCGGCTTTTCTGCGCGCGGTCCGCGAGGCGCGCGCCGCCGATACGCGCATCGCCCTTTCGCTCTCCGATCCGGGCTGCGTCGAGCGACATCGGGACCTCCTGCTCGAACTGGTCGGAGAGGGCATCGACGTGCTCTTCGCAAACGAGGAGGAGATTCTGGTGCTGCTGGGCACGTCAAGCCACGCGGAAGCGGTCGAGGCGATCCGCCCGCAGGTGGGCGCGGCAGCACTGACCCGCGGAGCCCAAGGTGTGGTGGCACTGTGCGGTGCCGAGACGGCTGTGGTGCCCGCCGAACCGGTCACCGATCTGGTCGACACCACCGGCGCGGGCGACATGTTCGCGGCGGGCTTCCTCTACGGATTGCTGCGGGGCCGGCCACTCGACCAGGCCACCCGCATGGGCGGGGTGATGGCCGCGGAGGTGCTGGCGCATCTGGGGTCGAGATCCCAATCCGATCCGAAATCTCTGCTCGCCGGACACGGCTGGTAAGGCTCCGGGCCGCCGGCATCAACCCCCGTCGGCCGCGAGCATCCGTCCCAACCGCCGGCCGGCGACCACATGCACATGCAGATGCGGGACGTCCTGACAGCCGTCATGCCCGGCATTGGAGATCACCCGGAAACCGTTTCCTCCCGCCGCCCCGGTCACGCCGGCCTGGCGGGCCACCTCCCCGATCGCACGCACATAGTCGACGATTTCGGACTCGGTGGCTTCGGAGGCAAAATGCCCGAAATCCACGTATCTGCCCTTCGGAATGACCAGCATATGGGTGGGAGCCATGGGCGCGATATCCTCGAAGGCAAGAGAGTGCTCCGTCTCCAGAACCTTCTTGCAGGGAATCTCGCCCGCGAGAATTTTCGCGAACACGTTGCTGTCGTCATATTCCTGCGTCATCGGTCTCCCTTCCTGCCGGCCTTCTCCTCCAGACCGCTCTGGCCCATGCGACGTTCGAGCTCGGCATAGACATCCTCAAGCGGCACATCACGGCTCTCCAGCATCACCAGCAGGTGATAGAGCGTGTCGGCGGATTCGGCGACCAGCGCCTCCTTCCCGCCGACGACGCAGGCGAGGGCCGCCTCGACCGCCTCCTCACCGAATTTCTTGGCGCATTTCTCCACCCCGTCCCCGATCAGGCGGGCGGTGTAGGAGGTGGACCGCTCCCCGCTCCGGGCCTGCTCCCGCACCCGCCCGGCCAGGCGCCGGAGGGTGTCTTCCCCTTTCTTTCCAGCCGGACTCTCGGACATCACACCCCTCCTGTCTGGATCCGCATCGGAATGCCGGCCCCGGCCAGCGCTGCCTTCGACTGCGCGATCGAATAGGTCCCGAAATGGAAGATCGACGCCGCAAGCACCGCGCTCGCACCGCCCTCCCGGACACCCTCGACCAGATGCGCGAGCGTCCCGACCCCGCCGGAGGCGATCACCGGCACCGACACCGCCTCCGATACGGCGCGCGTCAGCTCGATGTCAAACCCCTCCCCGGTGCCGTCGCGGTCCATCGAGGTGAGCAGGATCTCTCCGGCCCCCCGGCGGACCGCATCCACCGCGAACCCCACCGCATCGAGGGAGGTCGCCTTCCGTCCCCCATGGGTGAAGATCTCCCATCGCCCCGGCCCGGCCCGGCGGGCATCCACCGCCACCACCACGCACTGGCTGCCGAAGCGCGACGCCGCCTCGCCGATGATCGCCGGATCCTGCACGGCCGTCGTGTTGATGGCCACCTTGTCGGCACCGGCCAGCAGCATCTGGCGCAGGTCATCGGTGCTGCGCACGCCGCCCCCCACGGTAAGCGGAAGAAAACACGCCTCCGCCGTACGACGGACCGCATCCAGCATCGGTCCGCGGCCCTCATGGCTGGCGCTGATATCGAGGAAGCAGAGTTCATCGGCCCCGGCCGCATCATAGGCGGCGGCGCATTCGACCGGGTCGCCGGCATCGCGCAGGTCGATAAATTTGACCCCCTTGACCACCCGTCCGCCGGCCACATCGAGGCAGGGGATGATGCGGATCTTAAGCATCGCCACCTCCGAGCCGGGCCAGGGCGGCACCGAGATCGATCTTTCCCTCGTAGAGCGCGCGTCCGACAATGACCCCCTCAAAAGGCACCCCGAAGCCGTGCAGCCGCTCAATATCCCCGAGCGACGCCACCCCGCCCGAAACGATCACCGGGATCTCCGTCGCCGCGGCAAGTTCTGCACTCGCCTCGAGATTGGGACCTGCCAGGGTACCGTCACGCCCGATATCGGTATGCACGATGGCAGCAACCCCCGCGCCCTCAAAACGCGCCGCCGCCTCCCGGACCGGCAGACTCGTCTCCTCGACCCAGCCCGCGGCCGCCACCCAGCCCTCCCGGGCATCCAGCGCGACCGCGACCCGTCCCGGATGCGCATCCGCAACCTCCCGCACAAACCCGGGGTCCCCCGCCGCCACGGTGCCGAGCACCACCCGCCGCACGCCCGCTTCGATCCAGCTCTCCACCGCCGCCCGATCGCGGATGCCCCCGCCGAGCTGCACCGGAATCCCGACGGAAGCAAGAATCGACCGGACCGCCTCCGGATTGCGCGCGCCACCGGCCAGGGCTCCGTCCAGATCAACCACATGCAGCCAGGCGCAGCCGGCCGCCTCGAAATGGCGTGCCTGGGCCGCCGGATCCTCGCCATAGACGGTGACCCGTGCCATATCGCCGCGCAGCAGGCGGACGCATCTGCCATCCTTGATATCGATCGCAGGGTAGAGAATCACGGCATCCAGCGCAGGAAATTGCCCAGCAGCCGAAGGCCGGAAACCTGGCTCTTCTCCGGATGGAACTGCATGCCGGCGATATTGCCGCGGGCGACGGCCGCCACCACCGGCCCGCCATGCCGGACGGTCGCCGCCACATCCTTTTCCTCCTCGGGCAGGTAGCGATAGGAATGCGCGAAATAGACATGATCCCCGGCCGCAATCCCCTCGAAGAGCGGATGCGGCGCGATCCAGTCGAACTCATTCCAGCCCATATGCGGAATCGGCAGCCCCGGGGCGGACGGTACCCGGTCCACCTCCCCGCCCAGCCAGCCGAGCCCCGGCGTCTCGCCATCCTCGCGCCCGATCCCGGCGAGCAGCTGCATGCCCACACAGATGCCGAGAAACGGTGCACCCTCCCGACGCACCCGCTCCTCGAGGGCCGCGCCCAGCCCCTCGCCCGCATCGATTCCCCGTCGGCAGGAGGCGAAGGCGCCCACCCCCGGAAGCACGATCCGGTCGGCCTGGCGGATCCGGTCGGGATCGGCGGTGATCTCCGCATCCCCGGGGGCGCCGGTTTCGGCAAAGGCGCGGCGGAAGGCGTTGATGACCGAACGCAGATTGCCGGAGCCGCAGTCGACGACCGCAACCTTCATGCCGCGTCGCCGAGCGCCCCCTTGGTGGACGGGACGTCCTCCGGCGTCCGGGGATCCGGTTCCACCGCCATGCGCAGCGCCCGCCCCACCGCCTTGAAACAGCTCTCCACCATATGATGCGTGTTGGCGCCGGCCACAGTCTCGACATGCAGCGTCAGTCCGGACTGCATGGCAAAGGCCTGGAAGAACTCCCGCACCAGCTCGGTGTCGAAACCACCCACCCGCGCCGCCGGAAACACCGCCCGCCAGGCGAGATACGGCCGCCCGGAGACATCGACCGCGGCCCGGGCCAGCGCCTCATCCATGGCCAGCAGAAAGAAGCCATAGCGCCGGATGCCGCGGGCATCGCCCACCGCCTCCCGAAGCGCCCGGCCGAGCGCGATGCCGACATCCTCGACCGTGTGATGATCGTCGATCCCACGGTCTCCCTCGGCCCGCACGTCAATATCGAGCAGCGAATGGCGGGCCAGCTGGGCCAGCATGTGGTCGAAAAACTCCACCCCCGTCCCGATCCGGGTCTGCCCCGTGCCATCGAGATCAACCGTGACGGAGACCGAGACCTCCGTGGTGGTGCGCTCGCAGTTTCCCCTACGCATGGCCTGCTCCCGAATTACCTTACAGCACAATATATACAGGAATTCCCAATTCCATCTCCCCCGCCCTCGGCTATACATACGGGAGTCCGCCATCCGGATGCTGCCATGAATACCGCCGACACCCTCTCCGACTCCCCGCCCCGCTGGCGCGCCACCACCGTGCTCGCGGTGCGCAAGGACGGCCATCTGGCCCTCGGTGCCGACGGCCAGGTCAGCCTCGGAAACACCATCGTCAAGGGCAATGCCCGCAAGATCCGACGCCTGACCAGCGGCAAATCCATCACCCTGGTCGGCTTCGCCGGCGGAGCGGCCGATTCGCTGACGCTGTTCGAGCGGCTCGAAGGCAAGATGGAGAGCCATCCCGGCCAGCTCGCGCGCGCCTGCGTGGAGCTTGCCAAGGACTGGCGCACCGACCGCTATCTCCGCCGCTCCGAGGCGATGCTGGTGGTCGCGGATGCCAAGGAGATGTTCCTGCTCTCCGGCTCCGGCGACATGGTCGAGCCGGAACATGGCGTCGTCGGCATCGGCTCGGGCGGAAACTACGCCCTGGCCGCCGCCCGCGCGCTTCTCGACAGCGAACACCCGGCCGACGAGGTCGTGCGCCGCTCGCTCGCGGTCGCCGCCGATATCTGCATCTACACCAACCACTCCATCCACATCGAGACCCTCCCCCAATGACCAGCCTGTCCCCGCGCGAAATCGTCTCCGAACTCGACCGGTTCATCATCGGCCAGGACGACGCCAAGCGGGCGGTGGCGGTCGCCCTCCGCAACCGCTGGCGCCGGAAGCATCTGCAGGGTGAAATGCGCGACGAGGTGTATCCGAAGAACATCCTGATGATCGGGCCGACCGGAGTCGGCAAGACCGAAATCGCGCGACGGCTGGCGCGCCTCTCCCGGGCTCCCTTCCTGAAGGTCGAGGCGACGAAATTCACCGAGATCGGCTATGTCGGGCGCGACGTCGAATCGATCATCCGCGATCTCGTCGAAATCGCGCTCCGCGAGATCCGGGCGCGGCGGCGCCAGGAAGTGCGGGCGGTCGCGGAAAGCGCCGTGGAAAAGCGCCTCCTCGAAGCCCTGGTCGGAGATTCGGCCAGTGAGGCCACCCATGAATCGTTCCGCGCCAAACTGCGCAGCGGCGAACTCGAGGACCGGGAGATCGACATCGAGGTCACCTCCGCGCCGCCCACCTCCGCCAGTTTTGAATTGCCCGCAGGCACGCCCGGCGCCATCGGAGCCATCGATCTCAGCGATCTCGTCGGCAAGGCCTTCGCCCCGCGCCCCCGGCGCCGGACGCTGCGGATCGATGAGGCCCGTGAGCTGCTGCTCACCGAAGAGGCCGACCGCATGCTCGACGCCGAGCAGCTGGCCCGGGAGGCGGTGACGGCGGTCGAGGAGAGCGGGATCGTGTTCGTCGATGAGATCGACAAGGTCTGCGCCAATGCCGAGCAACGCGGAGGCGAGATCAGCCGCGAAGGCGTGCAGCGGGACCTGCTGCCACTGATCGAAGGCACCGCTGTGGCGACCCGCTACGGCACCATCCACACCGACCATGTGCTGTTCATCGCCTCGGGCGCCTTTCATGTCACCAAACCCAAGGACCTGCTGCCGGAACTGCAGGGGCGGTTGCCGATCCGGGTCGAGCTCTCGGCCCTGTCACGCGAGGAATTCGAGCGCATCCTCACCGAACCCGATTACAGCCTCACCAAGCAGTATGCAGCCCTCCTCGCCACCGAAGGCGTGACGCTGGAATTCACGCCGGAGGGCATCGAGGCGCTGGCCGGAACCGCCGCCGAGATCAACCGCGATGTCGAGAATATCGGTGCCCGCCGGCTGCACACCGTGCTCGAACGTCTGCTCGAGGACGTCTCCTTCCAGGCCCCCGAGATGGGCGGGGAGACGGTGACGGTGGACGCGGAATTCGTCACCCGGAACCTCCAGGACATGACCGCCGGCACGGATCTGGGACGCTACATCCTCTGAGAATTCCCCGATACCCCGGCGCCTGCGGTCCGAAGGCGGAGCAGGAAACGAGCCGGGGGCGCCCGCACCCCCTCCCTCTCCATGCCTGCCGGAATGCCCCCGATCCGGTATCTCCCTGCATGGAGAGGGGAGTCTTCAAGCCGGCCGCGGCACGAAAACTGGAAAAAGACGCAGACAGGGCCGGACGGGGGGACGGGGGAATCTGACGGCAGTCGGCCGCCGGGACATGCCGGACCCGGACGCGAGGGGCCGGATTTACTTCCTCCTGGCGGCGCGTTCCTTGCACCACCCGCGCCAATCTCTAAATTGCGCACAGGCTTCCTCGGAGATTTTTTTGATGCGCACCGTTTTCTGTGCTTTGGCGCTGACCTTGGCCGCCGCGACCCTGTCCGGTTGCGGCTCCGACGACATCAAGGAGGAATATCCTGTCAAAGATTCCACCGGACGCTGGATCACGCCCGGCGAAGAAGGAGCCGTTGAGGGGGGGATCGATCTGCTCGGTTTCGGAGGCGACGAGATCCGTCCGGAAAACGTGATCGCGGTCAACCGGTTCCTCTGGCTCGCCTCCCTTGATGTGCTGTCCAGCCTGCCGCTCGCCTTCGTCGACTCCTATGGCGGCGCCATCGGTACCGACTGGCATGTCGATCCGACCGAGCCGGATCAGCGAATCAAGATTGTCGCCGTGGTCCGCGGCCTCGAACTCCAGGCCCGCTCGCTGTCGGTGACCGTGCACCAGCAGACCAAGCGTGAGGACGGCATCTGGGCCTCGACCGAGGCCTCGACGGAGACCGCGCGCCAGATCGAGGATTCGATCCTGCAGCGCGCCCGCGAGGCCCGCATCGCGGATACCGGCTGAGCGGACCGCTTCCCGCAATCGCTGCAGGAAGACACATGCGCCCATACGACGCCGCGACGGCGGAACACAAATGGCAGCGGATCTGGGAAGAGCGCGGCACCTTCCGCGCCACCCGCGACGACACCCGCGAGAAATACTATGTGCTCGAGATGTACCCCTATCCGTCGGGGCGCATCCATATGGGGCATGTCCGCAATTACGCGATGGGCGACGTCATCGCCCGCTACAAGCATGCGACGGGTTGCTGCGTGCTGCACCCGATGGGCTGGGACGCGTTCGGACTGCCCGCCGAAAACGCGGCCATGGAGCGCGGCATCCATCCCGGACGCTGGACCCGCGACAACATCGCCGCCATGCGGGAGCAGATCCGCCGCATGGGTTTCTCGCTCGACTGGAGCCGCGAACTCGCCACCTGCGACCCTGAATATTACGGCGCGCAGCAGGCACTGTTTCTCGATTTCCTCGAAGCCGGGCATGTCTATCGCGGCACTGGCACGGTCAACTGGGACCCCGTCGAGCAGACCGTGCTGGCCAACGAGCAGGTCGAGGACGGGCGGGGCTGGCGCTCGGGCGCACCGGTCGAACAGCGCAAGATGGCGCAATGGTTCCTGCGCATCAGTGCCGAGGCCGATGAATTGCTCTCGGCCCTCGACCACCTCGACAGCTGGCCGGAACGCGTGCGGATGATGCAGCGCAACTGGATCGGCCGCAGCGACGGACTTCACCTCTCCTTCGAACTCGAGCCCGATCCGCGGGCGGGCGGTGTGGACCGCATCGAGGTGTTCACCACCCGCCATGACACCATTTTCGGGGCCGGCTTTCTGGCCCTCTCCGCCGACCATCCGCTGACCCGCAGCCTCGAATCCAGCATCGACGGACTGGCCGAATTCACCGCCTCCTGCCGGACCGAATCCCGCACCGAGGAGGACCGGGCCCGGGCCGAGAAACGTGGCTTCGACACCGGCCTCCGGGCGCGCCATCCGTTCGATCCCGACCGCTCGCTGGCCGTGTATGTCGCCAATTTCGTGCTTCTCGACTACGGCACCGGCGCGGTGTTCGGCTGCGCGGCCCATGACCAGCGCGACCTCGATTTCGCCCGCAAATACAACCTGCCCGTATTGCCGGTGGTGATTCCTCCGGGCGAGGATCCGGCGGCCTTCACCATCGCCGACACCGCCCATACCGGCGAGGGCCGACTCGCCCATTCCGCCTTTCTCGACGGCATGGAGATCGAGGAAGCCAAGGCCGAGATCGCGCGGCGCGCGGAGGCGGCCGGAATCGGCCGGCAGGAAATCACCTACCGGCTCCGTGACTGGGGTATCTCGCGCCAGCGCTACTGGGGCTGCCCGATCCCGGTGATCCACTGCGAGGCCTGCGGGGAGGTGCCGGTGCCGCGCGGGGATCTGCCGGTTGAGCTGCCCGAGGACGTGCAATTCGACCAGCCCGGCAATCCGCTCGACCGGCATCCCTGGAAACAGGTTTCCTGCCCGGCCTGCGGTCGGCCGGCCCGGCGCGAAACCGACACCATGGACACTTTCGTCGACTCGTCCTGGTATTTCGCGCGTTTCGTCTCGCCGCGGGCCGGGGCTCCGGTCGAGCGCGAGGAGGCCGATTACTGGATGCCGGTCGACCAGTATGTCGGCGGCATCGAGCACGCCATCCTGCATCTGCTCTACTCACGCTATTTCGCGCGGCTGATGACACGTTGCGGCAACCATCTGGGACCCGGATCCGAAGAGCCCTTCGCGCGCCTCTTCACCCAGGGCATGGTCCTGCACGAGACCTATACCGACCCGGAGGGCCGCGCCCTGGCACCGGATGAGGTGGAACTTCTCGGCCCGGACGGCGCCCGGCACCGGCAGACCGGTGCACCGGTCAGCGTCGGGCCGGTCGTCAAGATGTCAAAGTCGAAAAAGAACATTGTCGATCCGCAGGAGATCGTCGAGGCCTATGGTGCCGATACCGCACGCTGGTTCGTCCTCTCGGATTCGCCCCCCGACCGCGATGTGATCTGGACCACCGCCGGGGTCGAGGCGGCCGGGCGGTTTCTGCGTCGGGTGTGGCGGGTCGTGACGGAAGCGCCCGAAGGAGACCCCGACCCCGAGGCCATCCGCCGGGCCGCGCATCTCACCATCCGACGGGTCAGCGACGATATCGAGGGGTTTCGCTTCAACACCGCCATCGCGCGGATCCACGAGCTGGTCGACACGCTGGCGCGGACCCCCGACTGCCCGGAGCGGCGGGAGGCCACCAGCATCCTGTTGCGGCTCATGACACCGATGACCCCGCATATCGCCGAGGAAGCCTGGGCGGAGCTCGGCTTCGACGGGCTGGTCTCGGATGCCACCTGGCCGGAGGCAGACCCGACCCTGTTGCAACAGGAGACCGTGGCGATTCCGGTACAGATCAACGGTCGACGGCGGAGTGAAATTCGGGTGCCGACCCATTGCAGCGAGGCGGAGCTCCGCGCCACCGCACTTGCCGATGCGGCCGTGCAGAAACTGCTGGCCGGCCGGACCCCCCAGCGCGTGGTCACGGTACCCGGCAAGATCGTCAATGTGGTCCTGTAGCCGACGCCGGCTGCTTGCGACACTCGCGGCGCTGACGCTGCCCGCCGGCTGCGGATTCAGCCCCGTTCACGGCAGGAATGGCGGAGCGCAGGAACTCAACGGGCGGGTCCGCGTCCAGTTCGCTCGGGGACGGACGGGCTATTATCTGGTGGACACGCTCCGCCAGCGTCTCGGGGAGCCCGACAGCGATGCTGATCTCACGCTCGGTGTGAATATCGAAATCAATACCCGCGACGTCGTCGTCGGTGAGCGGGATGAAATTCTGCGCTATGAGGTGCTGCTGAAAGCGGACTATGAATTGCGCCGTGACGGTGTGGAAGAACCGCTCGCAGAGGGCGAAGTCGAAGTGGCCACCTCCGTCGACGCCACCGGATCCCCCTATGCGGCCTATGTCGCCGAGCGCAACCGCATTCGTGCCGCCGCAGTCGAGGCCGCCAGCCGCGTGCTGCGGGACATCTACCTGCGACTCGCGCTGACCGAAAGCTGATCCCGCGATGAAGATCAATGCTGAGGCCGGGCGCAAATTCCTCAAGGCGCCGGAGCCCAAACTTGTCGGAGCCCTGATCCACGGGGCCGATTCCGGGCTGGTCGCACACAACCGCCGGCTCCTGCAGAAAAGCCTGCTCGGTGATTCCTCGGAGGATGAATTCCTGACGACCTGGCTCAATCCCGATGATCTGCGGCGTCGGACCGGGGCCGGTACATTGCTGGCCGCCTGCACCCAGCGCAGTTTCTTTGCGGACCAGCGACGGGTGGTGATCATCGACGGTGCCGGCAACCTGCACACCCCGGCGGTCCAGCCGGTCCTCGAAGAGCTGGTGCCGGAGGATGCGTTCCTCATCGTCTGCGCCGGGGAGCTCGACTGGAATTCGAGTCTGCGCAAATTGTTCGAGGGAGAGCGGCGCGCGGTCTCCCTGGCGGCCGAGCCGGAACCGATGACGGTTGCGAAATTGCGGCAGGAATTCACCCGAAGCGGTGCCCCGGAGCCGAATGACGAAGCCGCCGACTATCTGATCACACTCGCCCAGGATCTCGACTGGGGCTCGTTCCGGATGCTGCTGGAAAAAATCGCGCTCTATGTCCGAGGCGAGACAGAGCCTTTCGGCATCAACGTCCTGGATGAATGCGGGGCCGGCCTCGGCGGCGGGCGGGAGGCGGCCCAGGCGCAGATCGATGCGCTCACCGATGCGGTGGCCGAGGGGGGGCGCGCCACCATCGCGGATCTGTGCCGGAAACTGGCCGCAAACGGCTCCAACCCTGTCAAACTCCTGATCATGGTGTCCCGGCATTTTCTGCTGATGCACCGGGCCCTGGCTGGCACGCGGGGCAGAGCGGATGCCGATCCGGCCGTCCGGAAACTGCCCCTGCATCCCGCAAGGCGCAAGGCGATGCAAGCACATATCGGGCAGTGGAACCTGGCGGGCGTCGAGTCCGCCCTGCAGGAATTCCATGCCGGTGATCTCGCGCTGCGCGGCGGGTCGACGGCACCGGCCTGGGCCACAGCCGAGCGGGCAATGATGCGGGCGGCGAACCGGATCAGCCGGAAGGCACGTCGCTGAGGGATTCGCTCAGCCGGTCCAGCTCCTGGTAGTTGTTGTAGGCGATCCGCAGTTCGCCCTTCCCTCCCTGATCGACAATTCGCACCTTCAGGCCAATAGCTGCCGACAGACCTTCTTCGAGTTCGGCCGTGTCAGCATCCCGGGAGCCGGAGGAACTCCCCGGGGTCGTCCTCCCGCCCTTCCGGGGAGTGCCCGCACGCCGGGCGAGGCGCTCCGCGTCACGCACGGAAAGTTTTTCCTTGGCGATCTTGTTGGCAAGTGCTTCCGCCTTCTTGTGTCCGACCAGCGGTCGGGCATGGCCGGCCGTGAGGGTGCCTGACTCCAGATGCCGGAGCACCGACCCCGGCAGCTGCAGCAGCCGCAGCATGTTGGTCACATGCGCCCGGCTTTTGCCCACCAGCTCGGCGACTGCCTCATGGGACTGGTCGGTATCCACCAGCAGGTTTTGGTAGCCGCGGGCCTCCTCCACCGGATTGAGATCGGAACGCTGCAGGTTCTCGACCAGCCCATACAGCAGCGCCTGCCGGTCATCCACCTCGCGACGGACCAGGACCGGGACGGTATGCAGGCCTGCGCGCTGGGCCGCTCGCCAGCGCCGCTCGCCGGCAACGACTTGATAGGCTTCCTCCGGTCCGGGACAGGGACGGATCAGAATCGGCTGCAGCACCCCGGAAGCTTTGATCGAGAGCGTGAGCTCCTTGAGCGCATCCTCGGAGAAGTGGGTCCGCGGTTGGTCCGGATTGGCGACCAGCAGGTCGATCGGCATCTCGCGCGCGTCCTCCCCCAATGATGCAACCGCCGGGCGGTGCGCCACGAGGCTGTCAGGAGGGTCGTCCATCAACGCATCCAGCCCGCGGCCGAGCGCGGCCGGACGCTTGGTTGTTGTCTTTTTCAATTTCTCCTCCTGCATAAGTCTGCTGCTACGCCCCAATGCCGGAAGCGGAGCGACGCATGGCGAGGCGCTCCCGAAGCTCCCGCGCAGCCGTGATATAGGCGCGGCTGCCAGCACAATTTGGATCATAGAGAATGGCCGGCAATCCATGGGAAGGAGCTTCCGCCAGCCGTACATTTCGTGGCACCTCAGTCTGCATGACGCGGGTGCCAAGATGCTTGCGGGCATCGGCGGCCACCTGGCGGGAGATGCTGGTGCGCTGGTCGGCCATGGTGAGCAGCACGTCGACAGCCGCAAGGCCAGGGTTCAGTTTTTCTTTTACCATTTTTATAGTGTTGTTTATGCTTGCGTACCCTTCAAGTGAGTAGTATTCGCACTGCAACGGCACCAGCACCGAATTCGCGGCGGTGAGCGCGTTCACCACCAGCAGATTCAGCGAGGGCGGGCAGTCAATCAACACGATGTCCAATGTCAAGGGATTGAGTCTGGCCAGGGCGTTGCGCAGGAGATAGGAGCGCTGCGCAATCTGTGCGAGTTCCACCTCTGTGCCGGCCAGATGGACCGTAGCGGGAACCAACTGAAGTCCGGGAACCGCACAGTCATGGCAGGCCGCTCGAATGTCCGCAGCACCCAGCAGAAGTTCATAGGAACCGGGTATCCGGCGCTCCACCGGAAGGCCGAGTCCGGTGCTGGCATTTCCCTGCGGATCAAGATCAATGACCAGCACCCGGTACTCCGCGGCAGCAAGCGCAGTACCGATATTGACGACGGTCGTCGTCTTTCCCACGCCCCCCTTCTGGTTGGCAAAAGCGACAATATCCATCCAACCACATCTCAGATGCCCGTTCTCTGTCGAGAAATGTAGAAAGACTTGCGTGATAGGTCAAATCGGAGTCGTGCCCGAGCCGGGCACATAAAGCATTCCCCCCTCGGGGGCGGCCCGGAAGGAATGTTTCACGTGAAACATCTCCTGCCACCGGTCCCCGGATGTGCGGCAGGCCGGATGCAGGCGGCCGGACCGGACCGTCGGCGACAGGCCCTTCCGCACTATCGGCGGAACGGCGGCAGCACCTTCCTGCTGGATGCCGCGCGGAATGTTTCACGTGAAACATCCCCGGACCGCGACCACGACCAAAACACCGGGATCACAACCGCCGCCCGCCGGAATGGCCCCGCCGCTGGAGGTCTGCCGCCCGTGTCCGGCAGCCCGGAGTGTCCCAGGGATTCGAGCGCCCCCATCCACGAACATTTCAACCGTCCGACAAGCCCAGCCTGCCGGGAGCGGGCGGAGCACATGTTTCACGTGAAACATCGCCGGCCATCAATCTCCGGATGCGCGACATCCCGGATGCAGACGGCCAGAACCAAATCGCTGGCAACGAGCCCTTCCGCAGTTATCGACGGGGCGGCGGCAGCATCTTCCTGCCGGATGCCGGGCGGAATGTTTCACGTGAAACGTGCCCGGACCGCGCCCACACCCGAAACACCGGGATCACAACCGTCGCCTGCCAGAATGGCCCCGCCGCTGGAGATCTGCCGCCCGTGTCCGGCGACCCGGAGTATCCCAGGGATTCAAGCAGCCCCCATCAGCGAACACTCCAACTGTCCGACAGGACTACCCACCCGGAGCTGGCGGAGCGCATGTTTCACGTGAAACATCTCCTGCCATCGATCTCCGAATGCGCGACATCCCAGATGCAGACGGCCAGAACCGAACCGCTGGCGACGAACCCTTTCGGAGCTATCAACGGAACGACGACAGCACCTTCCTGCCGGATGCCAGGCAGAATGTTTCACGTGAAACATTCCCATACCTCGCCCGATGGCCACACCCACCTGAAACGTTCCGGATCTCGGTTGCACCTGGCCAACCGGTCGGCTGGAACCGCTATATCCGTTTGAGCATTTACCACACTGGGCTGGTGCGATGTTTCACGTGAAACATCGCCTGCCCTCGGTCTCCGGATGCGCGGAATGCCCCCGGTAGATAACCTGGATCGGGCCGTCGGCGACAAGCTCTTCCACTGCTGTCGACAAGACGGAGCACCTTTCTGCCGGATGCCGAGTGGAATGTTTCACGTGAAACATTCCCGGGCCGCGCCCGATAGCCACACCCATCTGAAGTACCCGGACCGCGGCTACACCTGGCCAACCGGTCGGCTGAAAACGCCATATCCGTTTGAGCCTTCGCAGCACTGGGCAGGTGCGATGTTTCACGTGAAACATCGCCGTCCGCATGCCGCGAAACGTCAGGCAGGAGAGGCCGCAACTGGATGCTTGCGGCTCGCAACGAGAATGCGCATCAGTGCCGCCGGTGTCATCCCCTCGATCCGGCTTGCCTGGCCGAGTGTCACCGGCCGCACGCGAGCGAGTTTCTCACGAATTTCAGAAGACAGCCCACCGATCTCGCTGTATTCCAGATCCTGCGGCACGGCGCGATTTTCCTGGCGCCGGAAAGCGGCAATCTCGATCTCCTGCCGGTCAAGCAGACCGGCATAGCGGGCATCATTCTCCAGCACCTGCCAGGTGATTTCGGGCCATGCGGCAAATTCCGGCCAGACCGCCGTGATCTTGTCCCTGCCCACATCGGGCATCGCAAGCAATTCTCCAGCTTTCCGGGGCCGGCCGTCGGCACGTGCCGGAAACCCGCGCTCCACCGCCTCGGCGCAGGGAATGGACAGCCGCTCAAGCGCATCGCGGGCGGAACCGAGGATCTCCATCTTGGCCTCGAAGGCAGTCCGGCGGGTTTCGGACACACAGCCGACTTCGATACCGGCCGGCGTCAGGCGCTGGTCCGCATTGTCCGCACGCAGTGCCAGGCGGTATTCCGCGCGCGAGGTGAACATGCGATAGGGTTCGGAAACCCCCTTGGTCACGAGGTCGTCGATCAGGACACCGATATATCCGTCCGCACGGCTGATCTCGAAAGGCGGCCCATCCCGGACGCTGCCGGCCGCATTCAGACCCGCAACAAGCCCCTGCGCTCCGGCCTCTTCGTAGCCCGTGGTTCCGTTGATCTGTCCCGCCAGATAGAGCCCGCGGACAGCGCGGGATTCCAAGGTCGGGGCAAGGCCGCGCGGATCGACATAATCATATTCGATCGCATAGCCGGGACGCAGGATGGAAGCCCGTTCGAGGCCGGGAATCGAAGCCACCATCTCCTCCTGAACCTCCGCGCTGAGAGAGGTCGAGATGCCGTTCGGATAGACCGTGTGATCGTCGATCCCTTCCGGCTCCAGAAATATCTGGTGCGACTCCCGCCCGGCAAACCGCACCACCTTGTCCTCGATGGAGGGGCAGTAGCGCGGGCCGGTGCCGGTGATGCCACCGCCATAGAGGGCCGACTCGGAAAGGTTGGCACGAATGATCTCATGGGTTCGGGATGTGGTCGCAGTCAGGTGGCAGCATATCTGCGGCGCCTCGGGAGCCGTGGAGAGGAAGGAGAGCATCTCTGGATGCTCGTCACCCGGCTGCACGGGAAGGGCTTCCCAGTCGATGGTGCGGCCGTCAAGCCGGGGCGGGGTGCCCGTCTTGAGACGCCCGAAGGCAAAGCCCAGGGATTCAATTCGCTCGGCAAGCCGGACCGACGATGGGTCACCGGCCCGGCCGCCAGCCCGCCGCTCCGAACCGATATGGATCTGTCCGCGCAGGAAGGTGCCCGTGGTCAGCACCGCCGCCGCACTCGGGATAAGGGAGCCATCGCCGAGCACCACCCCCTGCAGGCGGCCGTTGCGGATGTTAAGATCGGCGACCTCGGCCTCAACCACCTCCAGGCAGGGCAGGGCGTTGATCTCCGCCTGCATGTGCCGGCGATAGAGGGAACGATCGCATTGGGCGCGCGGCCCGCGCACAGCCGGCCCCCGAGAGCGGTTGAGAAGCCGGAACTGGATGCCGGCACGATCCGTGACGCGCCCCATCACCCCATCCAGCGCATCGATCTCCCGGACCAGGTTTCCTTTGCCAACACCGCCGATCGCCGGATTGCAGGACATTTCGCCAATCCGGTCGCGGCGATGCGTAACCAGCACGGTGCGAATTCCGAGCCGGGCCGCCGCATGTGCTGCCTCGCATCCGGCATGGCCGCCACCGATAACCACCACCGTGCCATCGTGATTTTGATGCCCGATGCGATCCATAGCTGCATACTCTGATCACTGACAAAGGGAACGGCCCAACATGGATGCTTCGCATGAAACATCCAGCACCCGGACAGCATGCGCCCCGAACGGTGCTCTCGATATAGCGATATAATTGGGGATTATCTACCACGACACGGCCCCATCCGCAGACCTGATTTAACTGACAGCAACCCTGCCGAGCACCATAAATGACCAAAGCCACCCAGCTTGACGCTCGGTGCCAGGTTATGTTCAACGATGCATCAAGGCTCCTTGGCGGTGCCTAGCGGTCGGCCACCCGCTCGGTGAATATGAATGACTGCCGCATGCTGGTGGACCGGCCGGTATATCGTGAAGTTCGAGCGGTCAGGTCAAGAAAGGGCAGATTACGGAACCGTGCTCATCAATAGGTTTCCGCATGACTTGGCACAGCAGTTCGGGTGCGGCTTTGGGCTCGCCAATCTGAACTATATGAAGGGGTTTTCGCAGGCATGGCCGCCTGAATGAATTTTCCAGACAGCGTCTGAAAAATTGGAGGGCGAAAGGAACTTTCTCTCAGCATCGGCGGAGTAACACCCGTAGGCTATCCACTCGCACATCATGGAGAAGGCCTCCGTGCAACCTTACCACGGCCGATTCCAGCGTCTTTCACCCGCCTGGCAAGAGTCCCATAGGGATTTGAGTTTTATGCAACGATCAAGGGGGGGTACAATCTGGCATAGTGGTCTCCTTGCTCCAGTTTTTCAGTAAGCTTTCTTACATGGATGCGTTTCAACAACTCGGAGGTGACCGGGTGCTTGTCGGGCCACAAAACCATTGACGGGAAGAAATTTTTGGCAATCTCGGAATTGACAATTCCGCAGTCAATTTTACATCTTCTCTTGAATTCATATTCAAAAAATACGTCGTGTCACCAAACACAACCGAATTTCCATCCATCGGCCCGACCACATAAAACTTCACCCGCCTGTAGAACCCCTAAATCGTAATTCTCCAGTCGGTAAATGTGTAATCTCCTATGTCAAAAACGGAAAACCCCGATTGGTTTTGATAAACGGTGTTTTTGCGTCCATCCAGACGCGTAGAATGCTTTTGAAGATATACCCATGTCTTGGGCGCATCGCTTTTGATAGGGTGGGTGTCCTGACCGACCTTACTCTGCAAGATAATCATATTCATTCGGGCACTGAACAAGCACCCCTTTCCAACATCGAAAATCTTCAAGAGCGAAAACACAAAATCCTCTTCCAGATCGACCGTCTCATCGAACCCCTTGACAAGTCGGTTGCCGCCCCGGTGCAATTCCATCACCTTGGCGCAATCGTGTTTTGTTCCGGAGTGCCAGGTGTAATTGGGATCAGTTTCCAACACATCCCTGTGCTTGTGAAACGCGGAACTGTCCGCAACAAGGATGCTCCTGTAGAATTCAAAAACCTGACCGGGATGCGTTGTGTTAAAGTCCGGAAAGACCTTGCAAATTTTTTTGCTCCCCACGAAGTTAAATTTGATTGTAAGAAAACATGCATCAACAGCCACCCCAAAATGCTTCCGCGCGTCAATCTGCACCATACGGCTTTCCAGGCAGGTGTTTTTGGATTTCTACATCTGCGGGAGAATTTTCCGACCACCGCAACCTTGCACAACATGACGATGTACCCTTTGTGCCTGGAGAGCCACTCCACGTACCTTTCCAACATCCACTCAAAAATGTAAAGGTTTGATTTTTCCGTAACCGTATCAATTCCGGAATATTTTTGAGCATTTGTTTTTTCGGGAAGATTTGAGCCTCGCAACCGACCGGGATCCGATCGGCCTAGGCTAAGGGCCCGGGCCCAAAAACCCCCGCATGTGGTTCTCAACTGGCTGTGCCGCCGGTCCCGGCATGGCCGCAGACCCTGTCGAACCCGTGCATCACTTCCCGAGACAGAACTCCGCAAAAATGATGTCGAGCACGTCCTCGACATCCACATGGCCGGCAAACCGCCCCAGCTCCCGGAGAGCACAGCGCAAATGCTCCGCAATGACTTCCGGCGGGGCAGCCGCATCGAGACCGGCACTACCCCGCTCGAGTTCCTCCACGCAGGCTTCGAGGACGCCGCGGCGACGGGCGGCCGCGGCGGCAGGAGAGGCCATGGCCTCCACCCGGGCAAACCGCGCGCCAATCCGTTCGACCAGATCCGAAATTCCCTCTCCGGTATGCGCGGAAACGCGAGAGATGTCGCTGCGATCTGGTCCCTCGACCCCCAGATCGCACTTGTTGGCCACCTCGATGTCGTCTTCGCGCCAGAGCGGGCCGAACCGCGCCGACGGCGCGGTCACATCCGGTGCGGTCACATGCAACCGAAGATCCGCGTGGCCCGCACGGCAGGTCGCCCGCCGCACGCCTTCCTCTTCCACCTCGTCCCGAGGTTCGCGCAGGCCCGCCGTATCGAGCACGGTGACGGGCAGTCCGCCGATATCGAGCCTCGCCTCGATGATGTCCCGGGTGGTGCCCGGCACCGATGTGGAAATCGAGATATCGCGCTTGGCAAGGCGGTTGACGAGCAGGGATTTACCGACATTGGGGGGACCGACCACAGCCACCTCAATGCCGTTGCGGAGCTGCTCCGCGGCACCGCCACCCGCGAGTTCGCCACGGATCGCTTCGGACAGCTGTACGATTTCCCGGCCGACCGTATTCCCATAGCCACCGGTATCATCGTCCTCCTCCGGAAAATCGACCGCTGCCTCGACCAGGGCCAGGCAGCGCAACAGCCGGTCGCGCCAGACGAGCATCGTTTCCGAGGCCTCCCCGCGCATGGTCCGAAGCGCGAGCCGGCGCTGGGCTTCCGTCTCCGCCTCGATGAGATCCGCCAGCCCCTCGACCTGTGCCAGATCAAGCCGGCCGTTCTCAAACGCACGCCGGGCAAACTCGCCCGGTTCCGCGATCCGGAGCCCCGGCACCCCTGCCAGCACCGTGAGCAGGGACCGCTCGACCGCCCGACTCCCATGCACCTGAATTTCGATCACATCCTCGCCGGTGAAACTGCCGGGGGCGGGAAAGAAAAGGACGATCGCGTCGTCGATGGGAGTGCCGGATCCGGGATCGAAAACCGTCCGCCGGGCGGCGCGCCGGGGCACCAGCGGGGATCCGCCCAGAATCACCGGCACCACCGCCTGCGCATCCGGTCCGGAGATCCGGAAGACAGCCACGCCGGATTTGCCTTCCCCGCTGGCACGGGCGAATATCGTGGCACTGGTTGCCCGCACCGGTTTTTTCCCGAATCCGCGTTGTGACAGGTTCCAGTCTAGCAGTGCACGCAGCAAACCCCGGAGCAGAAAACATGGCCGACATCGAACGAATCGAAATCAAGGAACATGGCGGAGCCGAGCAGCTCCACCTCGTCGAGCGCCCGTTGCCGGAACCCGGTCCCGGCCAGGTGCGCGTGCGCCATACCGCGATCGGGGTGAATTTCATCGACATCTACCACCGGACCGGCCTCTACCCGGTGCCGGCACTTCCCAGCGGTCTGGGTCTGGAGGCGGCCGGAACGATCGAGAGTTGCGGGGAGGGGGTCCACGGCTTCTCGACCGGAGACCGCGTCGTCTACTGCTCCGGACCGCTCGGAGCCTATGCGACCGCACATGTCGTCGAGGCCGGCCGCCTGGTGCGGATTCCGGACACCGTCGAAGACGCAGACGCCGCCGCCGTGCTGCTCAAGGGGCTCACCGTGCAGTATCTAATCCGCCAGATCCACCCATGCCGGAAAGGGGAGACGGTGCTGTTCCACGCGGCCGCCGGCGGCGTGGGCCTGATCGCCATGCAGTGGCTACGTGCGCTTGGCGTGACCGTGATCGGGACCGTGAGCTCGGAGGCCAAGGCGGCGCTCGCCCGGGAACACGGCTGCACACATGTGATTCGGCTCCAGGACGAAGACGTCGTCGCGCGGGTGCGCGAACTCACCGACGGAGCTGGCGTGCCGGTGGTCTATGACTCGGTTGGAGCGGCCACGTTCGAACGGTCGCTCGACTGCCTCGCACGCCGCGGCCTGATGGTCAGTTTCGGCAATGCCTCCGGACCGGTGCCGCCCTTCGATCTCGGAATGCTCGCGGCCAAGGGTTCGCTGATGATCACCCGCCCGACACTGGCCCACTTCACCGACAGCCGCGAAAAACTGGATGTGGCGGCAGTGGAGCTCTTCGCCCACATCGCCTCGGGAGCGATCCGGATCACCCGCAATGCCAGCCTGCCGCTGAAGGATGCGCGCGCCGCCCACGAACAGCTCGAGGCCAGGAAGACAACCGGCTCCACGATCCTGATCCCGTAGACCCGAACCCCCGGCCCGGAAGGCGGGTTGCAATTTCTTCGGGAAAGCCCTTTACATTGCGAATGGGGGCTGTAATATCCGACTGGCTGAACTGAGCGGTCGCGCTCGGCAGTGTCTCTTCTCTCCTAACCGCCCCCGGGTAGCCGAACCAACTGGCACAAGCGGGCGTGGACAAAATCATGGATACATTACTCGAAGCCACCGAGATCCGGCTTGAAGACCTCAAGCAGAAGACGGCGGCCGCGCTACTCGACGTCGCCAAGGAGCTGGAGGTCGAGAACGCCAGCCTCCTGCGCAAGCAGGACATGATGTTCGCCATCCTCAAGACGCTTGCGGAGCGGGATGTCGAGATCAATGGCGGCGGCACCCTGGAAGTGCTGCAGGACGGATTCGGATTCCTGCGCTCGAAGGAATCCAACTATCTCGCCGGCCCCGACGACATCTATGTCAGCCCGAACCAGATCCGCCGATTCGGCCTCCGGACCGGCGATTCCATCGAGGGACAGATCCGGGCGCCGAAAGACGGCGAACGCTACTTCGCGCTTCTGAAACTGAACGCCATCAATTTTGAAGACCCGGCCCAGGTTCTTCACCGGGTGCATTTCGACAATCTGACGCCGCTTTACCCGGACCAACATCTGCGGATGGAGACCCACCCGCCGAAAAGTTCCGATCTCAGCCCGCGGATCATCGATATCGTCGCGCCGCTCGGCAAAGGCCAGCGGGGACTGATCGTCGCGCCGCCGCGCACCGGCAAGACGGTGCTGCTGCAGAACATCGCCCATTCGATCACCGCCAACCATCCGGAGTGCTATCTGATCGTGCTCCTGATCGACGAACGGCCGGAGGAGGTCACCGACATGCAGCGCTCGGTGGAGGGCGAGGTCATCAGCTCGACCTTCGACGAACCCGCCGTACGGCATGTGCAGGTCGCAGAAGTGGTGATCGAAAAAGCCAAGCGTCTGACCGAGCAGGGCCGCGACGTGGTGATCCTGCTCGATTCGATCACCCGCCTCGGACGCGCCTACAACACCGTCGTGCCGAGTTCCGGCAAGGTGCTGACCGGCGGTGTCGATGCCAATGCCCTGCAGCGCCCGAAGCGGTTTTTCGGGGCCGCCCGGAACATCGAGGAAGGCGGCTCGCTGACCATCATCGCCACCGCGCTGATCGACACCGGCTCGCGGATGGACGAAGTGATTTTCGAGGAATTCAAGGGCACCGGAAACTCGGAAATCATTCTGGACCGCAAGGTCGCCGACAAGCGCGTGTTCCCGTCCCTCGACATCCTGCGCTCCGGCACCCGCAAGGAAGAACTCCTGGTCGGCAAAGATGAGCTCACCAAGATGTTTGTGCTGCGGCGCATCCTCACCCCGATGGGCACGGTCGACGCGATCGAGTTCCTGATCGGCAAGATCAAGCAGACCAAGAGCAACGACGAATTCTTCAATTCGATGAACGCCTGACCGGCATCCGTCAGATCGGTCGCACCACCACCAGAACCACGATCGCGATCAGGATCACGGTCGGTACCTCATTCGCGATCCGGTAGTAGCGCGCGGAACGCAGGTTGCGGTCCTCCGCGAACTCCCGGCACCAGCGAATGCACTGCAAGTGGAATCCTGTGAGTGCGAGCACGCAGGCGAGTTTGGCGAAAAACCACCACTCGATCCCCCAGCCGACAATTCCCGGAGTCACGGCCAGCGACAGGCCGAGCACCCAGGCCAGGGCCATGGCCGGAGTCATGATGCTGCCCAGCAGTTTGCGTTCCATGACCTTGAACAGTTCGGAAACCTCCGAACCCGACGCCGCATCGGCGTGGTAGACGAACAGCCTCGGAAGATAGAGCAGCCCGGCCATCCAGCTCACGATCGCGACGATATGGGCGGTCTTGATCCACGGATAGGCGGAAATCAGAAAATCACCCACGAGAAAACTCCAACTCAGGCAGCCCCCGACCGGCGCACCGCCTCGACCAGCCGGGCGACATTGTCGGGGCTGGCCGTCGGCCGGATGCCATGGCCGAGATTGAAGACATGCGGCCCGCCCCGGAACGCCCGGCAGACCCGGCGGACCGATTCCTCCAGCGTGGGGGAATCCCCTTCGAGCAGGGCCGGATCCAGATTTCCCTGGACGGGAAGCCGCGGCTGCAGATCCCGCGCGGCCGCCTGGGGGTCGATCCGCTCGTCGAGCGCGACCGCCGCAACCCCGGCCCCCCGCACATAGGCCAGATAATCCGGGAGCGAAACCCCGCGCGGAAACCCGATCACCGGAACTTCCGGGCAGCGGGCGCGAAGCGCATCGGAGATCGCGCGCATCGGCGCGATGCAGAAGCGCTCGAAATGCTCCGGGGGCAGGTCCCCCGCCCAGCTGTCAAAAATCTGGATCACCTCGGCCCCGGCCCGGATCTGCATGAGGAGATATTCCAGCGTCGCATCGACCAGAAGGTCGGAAAGCCGTGCATAGCCTTCCGGATCGGATTCGAGCCATCCGAGGGCAGCCTCCCGCCCCTTGCCGCCGCCGATCATGTAGCTCGCGACCGTCCAGGGCGCACCGGCGAATCCAATCAGTGCCGTCCCGGGGGGCAGTCCGGCAACCACGCGCCTCACGGTCTCTCCGACCGGAGCCAGTACCGGCAACAGTCGCCCCCGGTCCAGGCGGGCGAGATCAGCCGGCCCGGCAAGCGGGTCCAGCCGGGGACCTTCCCCCTCGACATAGTCGAGTGCCTGGCCAAGGCCGTAGGGCACCAGCAGGATATCCGCGAACAGGATCGCGGCATCAAAGCCGAAGCGGCGCACCGGCTGCAACGTCACCTCGGCGGCCGCCTCGGGATCGAGACAGAGATCAAGGAAGCCGCCAGCCTCCTTGCGAAGTGCCCGATATTCGGGAAGATAACGTCCAGCCTGACGCATCAACCATACGGGCGGGGGATCGACCCGATCTCCGTCGAGAACAGAGAGGAGCGGCTTGCTCCGCACGGATACCGGATCGGAAACAACGGATGCCCCGGCAAGAGTGGCAGCGGGGGATCCGGGAGTGGACATATGACCTATCTCGTCACGGACAACTGCATCAAGTGCAAACATACCGACTGTGTGGAAGTCTGTCCGGTGGACTGCTTCTACGAAGGCGAAAACATGCTGGTCATCCACCCCGAGGAATGCATCGACTGCGGGGTGTGCGAACCCGAATGCCCGGTCGATGCGATCCGGCCCGACACCGAGCCGGGGCTTGAGCAGTGGTTGGTGATCAACACCCAATACTCCGAAGCCTGGCCGAACATCACCGCCAAGAAAGACTCGCTCCCCGAAGCCGAAGAATATGACGGGAAGGAGGGCAAATTCGAGCAGCACTTCTCCGAGAAACCCGGCCCAGGCGATTGACCTAGCCGCGGACGAAGCCCTCGCCCAGCGGCACCGGCCGGTTCCGGACCACCGCCGCAAAACGCAGCGGATCCAGATTGCGCCCGGTGACGACCACCACGGTCGGCCCCGCAAGCTTCAGTTTTCCGGCCAGCAGCGCCGCCACACCCACCGCACCCGCGCCCTCCGCGATGATGGCCCGTTCGCGGAACAGATTCTGCATGGCCCGGAAGACCTCCTCCTCACTGACCAGAACCACATCCTCCAGCCATTCGCGGCAGAGCGCCAGGGTGAAGCGGTTGTCCTCACCGATACCGCCGGCCAGCGCATCCGCCAGCGTCGGCAGCTCCTCGACCGAAACCGGCCGACCGGCCGACATGCTCGCCGCCATGGCCGCGCCACGCTCGATGCCCACACCGAAAACCCGCACCGGCATCTCCGACAGGGCCAGGGCGACCCCACCGCAGAGCCCCCCGCCGGAAAGCGGCAGCACGACATTCGCGGTCTCCGGCAGGGCCTCGAGGATCTCGAGGCCGAGAGTTCCCTGACCGGCAATGACATGCGGATGGTCAAAAGGCGGCACCTCGATCCGCGCCTCCCCGGCCGTCAGGCGCTCAACCTCACGCTGCGCGTCCTCCTGGCTGCTGCCAGTCCGACGCACCTCCGCGCCCAACGCCTCCACAGCCCGGAGTTTGATCTCCGGAACCCCCTCCGGCAGGCAGACGGTCGCATGCACGCCCGCCGCCCGGGCCGCCCAGGCCACCGCGCGTCCGTGATTGCCGGTCGAAGCGCAGACAACGCCCCTGCGGGATTGTTCGGGAGCAAGCCGAGAGAGGGCATTGACGGCTCCGCGGATCTTGAACGAACCGGTCGGCTGCAGGGTCTCCAGTTTCAGGAACAGCGGGACACCGGCCTGCTCCGCAAGCCACGGAGCCGGCACCAATGGCGTGCGCCGCGCGCGGCCGGCAATGGCGGAGCGGGCCGCCTGGATCTCCGCAAGGGTCGGAAAATCGGTCATGATTCTGGCCGCCAGAGATTGCCGGATCCCGCAAACACGGGGAAACTATATACCTGACACCGAAATCCCGCCTCCCGTACAGGCTCGGACGCGATGCTGCCGGCCGGCAGATGCCGGATCCAAATCCAGAATCCAGCCCGAAATATATGGCGTGCCAAACCTGCTAGGCTGGCATCTGCTTGAGGCGCAGAACGGACCCGTACAGCCAGACATCACCCGCGCATCCGCACGGACCTGGCAGATCTGCGGACCGTCGCCGCCTCTCGTGGATAGAGGGGAACCCAACTCATGACATTCCGCAAATCGATTCTGGCCGCATCGGTGGCCCTGGGCCTGTCGGCCGCAACTTCAGCCCATGCCGCCGCAGAAGCGCAATGGTGGCATGCGATGGGGGGCGTGCTCGGTGAAAAAGTCAACCAGATCGCGACAGGGTTCAATGCCAGCCAGTCCGACTATGTCATCACCCCTGTCTACAAGGGCAGCTACACGGAAACGATGACCGCCGCCGTCGCGGCGTTTCGCTCCCAGGAGCAGCCGCACATCGTGCAGGTGTTCGAGGTCGGCACCGCAACCATGATGGCCGCCAAGGGAGCGATCTATCCGGTCCACGAATTGATGGCCGCCGCCGGCGAGCAATTCGACCCGAAGGCCTATCTGGCCTCCGTCACCGGCTACTACACGGATACGGAAGGCAACATCCTCTCGATGCCGTTCAACAGCTCGACACCGGTCCTCTACTACAACAAGGATGCCTTCAAGGCCGCGGGTCTCGATCCGGCCGTGCCGCCGGCGACCTGGCCCGAACTCGAGGAGGCGGCGCGCAAGCTGCAGGCCGCGGGCACCGCATGCGGATTCACCACCGGCTGGCAGTCCTGGGTGCAGATCGAGAATTTCGGCGCCTGGCACAATCTCCCGACCGGCACCCAATCCAACGGGTTTGGCGGCCTGGACACGGAATTCACCTTCAACAGCCCGCAGCACGTCCAGCACATCGCCCAGCTGGCGGAGTGGCAGAAATCGAAAATTTTCGATTATGGCGGCCGAGCGTCCGAATCGGCCTCCAAATTCTACACCGGCGAATGCGCGATGTACATGAACTCCTCGGCGGCCTATGCCGCGGTCGGGAAAAATACAAAAGACAAATTCGAATTTGGTGTCGGCCGGCTTCCGTATTGGCCGGACATCTCCGGAGCCCCGCAGAACAGCATCATCGGGGGGGCCACCCTGTGGGTGATGACCGGCCACACTCCGGAGGAGTACAAGGCGATCGCCGCATTTTTCACCTATCTGTCCTCGCCCGAGGTGCAGGCGGACTGGCACCAGGTCACAGGCTACCTGCCGATCACCAATGCGGCCTACGAGCTGACCCAGAAACAGGGCTTCTATAACAGCAAGCCGGGCACCGACACGGCCATCAAGCAGATGACCAACAAGGCTCCGACGGCGAATTCGAAGGGCCTGCGCTTCGGCAATTTCGTGCAGGTCCGGGACATCATCAACGACGAGCTCGAAGCCATCTGGGCCGGCGGAAAAACCGCCCAGGCGGGACTCGACGACGCTGTCCGACGCGGCAACCAGTTGCTGCGCAAATTCGAGCGCGCCAACAAATAGCCCGCGCCGCCCGAGGACATAGGGGGCCGCCTCCGGCCGGAAGCGGCCCCCGAAACCCGGAGCAGGATCCGTGAACAAACGCGTTCACTTCACCAATTCGACCCTCGCCTATCTGCTGGTCCTGCCCCAGGTCGCGATCACGCTGGTTTTCTTCATCTGGCCGGCCGGCCAGGCCATCCGCCAGTCCTTCCTGATTGAGGATGCGTTCGGCCTGTCGTCCGAATTCGTCTGGCTTGAGAACTTCGAGGTCCTGCTCGACGACCCGCTCTATCTGGATTCGTTCCGCATCACGGCCGTATTCAGCCTCTTCGTCGCCTTCCTGTCGATGTCCCTGGCCCTGCTGTTCGCGGTGATGGCCGACCGCACCCTCCGCGGTTCCAGCACCTACAAGACGCTCCTCATCTGGCCCTACGCCGTCGCGCCGGCCGTCGCCGGGGTGCTGTGGTATTTCATGTTCAATCCGACGATAGGAATCGTCGCCTATCTGCTCCAGAAATCCGGCTATGACTGGAACCACAATCTCAATGGCGGCAACGGGATGGTACTGATCATCATCGCCGCGACCTGGAAACAGATCTGTTACAATTTCCTGTTTTTCCTGGCCGGTCTGCAGGCGATCCCGCGCTCGCTGATCGAAGCCGCGGCCATTGACGGAGCCGGACCGGGCAAGCGGTTCTGGACCGTGATCTTCCCGCTCCTGTCCCCGACCACGTTCTTCCTCCTGGTCGTGAACATGGTCTATGCCTTCTTCGACACTTTCGGCATCGTCCATGCCACCACCCGGGGCGGCCCCGCCGGAGCCACCAACACCCTGGTCTACAAAGTGTTCAGCGACGGCTTTATCGGTCTGGACCTCGGTGGCTCGGCCGCACAGTCCGTGGTGCTGATGGCGGTGGTCATCTCCCTCACCATCGTGCAGTTCCGGTTCATCGAGCGGCGGGTGGAATATTGATGGTCGAGAACCGTCCCTGGCTGACCGTGGTGGCCCATCTGACGCTGGCGCTCAGTGTCCTGATGGTCGCGCTGCCCATCTGGGTGGCGTTCGTGGCCTCCACACATCCGCCCGAAGCCCTGTTCCGGGCGCCGGTGCCGATGCTGCCGGGGCCGGATCTGCTGAAAAACTACCGGACCATTCTCGAGATGGGGCTGGAAGGCGGAGACAGCGTCCCGGTCGCGCGGATGATGTTCAACAGCCTGATCATGGCGCTTTCCATCGCCACCGGAAAGATCGCGATCTCGCTGCTCTCCGCCTATGCCATCGTCTATTTCCGCTTCCCTTTCCGGATGGCCGTTTTCTGGATGATCTTCTTCACCCTGATGCTGCCCGTGGAAGTGCGGATCCTGCCCACTTTCGAGGTCGTGGCCAATCTCGGGTTGCTGAACAGCTATGCAGGACTGAGCGTGCCGCTGATTGCCTCGGCCACGGCAACCTTCCTGTTCCGGCAATTCTTTCTGACCGTGCCCGACGAGCTGGTCGAGGCCGCGCGCATGGACGGTGCGGGACCGCTGCGGTTTTTCTGGGATGTGCTTCTGCCGCTGTCGCGCACCAACATCGCGGCCCTTTTCGTCATCCTTTTCATCTTTGGCTGGAACCAGTATCTGTGGCCGCTGATGGTGACCACCGACCCCAAATACTACACGGTGGTCATGGGCATCCAGCGCATGGTGTATGTCGCTGACGGGTCGCCCGAATGGCATCTGATCATGGCGACGACGATACTTGCCCTGCTACCGCCGGCCGCCGTGATCGTGGTCATGCAGCGGCTGTTCGTGAAGGGCCTGATCGAAACCGAGAAATAGGGAAAGTCCATGGCAACCGTCAGCCTGACCGGCATCAGCAAGAGATACCCGAACGGATTCCAGGCCGTCCACGGCGTTGACATCGACATCCAGGACGGTGAATTCGTGGTGCTGGTCGGACCTTCCGGCTGCGGCAAATCAACCCTGCTGCGGATGGTGGCCGGCCTTGAGCGAATCACCTCGGGAGAAGTGCGGATCGACGGCAAAGTCATCAACAATCTCGAGCCCGCGGACCGCGATATCGCCATGGTGTTTCAGAATTACGCGCTGTACCCGCATATGACGGTGTTCGGGAACATGGCCTACGGCCTCCGCAACCGGCGGGTTCCGAAGGCGGAAATCACCCGGCGGGTCCAGGAAACGGCCAAGATCCTGGGGCTCGACGAACTCCTCGAGCGGCGGCCGCGGGAGCTTTCCGGTGGCCAGCGCCAGCGGGTCGCCATGGGCCGGGCGATCGTGCGCGAACCCAAGGCATTTCTGTTCGACGAGCCGCTCTCCAATCTCGACGCCAAGCTCCGTGTACAGATGCGGATCGAAATCAAGCGACTGCAGCGGGCCCTCGGCACCACCTCCATCTATGTCACCCATGACCAGGTCGAGGCCATGACGCTGGCCGACCGGCTGATCGTGATCAATGCCGGGACCACCGAACAGATCGGAACGCCGATGGAATTGTATGAACGCCCGGCGACGGCCTTTGTCGCCGGATTCATCGGTTCGCCATCCATGAATTTCCTGCCTGCAGAAATCCAGGAGGACGGCCACACCGCAACGACCGTGGGCAATGCCCGGTTCCTGCTCCCCGACGGGGTACCGGCCGGAGCCGGAAGCCGTCCGATCACGATCGGCATCCGTCCGGAACATTTTGAACCCGCCACCAGCGACCACCCGGGGGTGATCCGCATGCGGGCAGAGATCGTCGAGAAACTCGGCGCAGACACGCTGGTCCACGGCATCCTCGGACCGGGCGGCCCGGCACTCACCGTGCGCCTGCCGAACGATGCCGGATTTGGTGCCGGGGAGGAGGTGTCGATAGCGGTCGACCCGCTCCATCTGCATGTTTTTGACGCGGAAACCGGTCGGCGGATCGGCAACTGATCCCAGCGGGAAAACCACCGCCGAGAATGCCAGAGGTAGTGATTGCGTACAGGAGCTTGATTTTGCTCATGTCAAGTCCTACCCTATTGATGTTGAGTATCGCTCCTGGGCAGGTTCGGTCCGACGGGCGGGTGCTTGGTCGAAGGCATGATTCGCCGAAATTCGAATCGGCCGTAGAAGCGAAGGGAAAACTACGATGCCTAGGGCAGCCGTGACCGTGTTCGACGTGGCTGCGTATATCCTGAAGATATACGCTCCTATGGCCGAAAAGCATGGCTCGATGACTGCAATGAAGCTTCAGAAGCTCGTCTACTACTGTCAGGCGTGGTCCTTGGCATTGGACAACAAGCCGCTGTTCGGAGAACAGATTGAGGCTTGGGTGCACGGGCCGGTTGTGCGCAAGCTGTTCGAACTGAATCGTGGACGATACGAAATACGCGGGCTTACACCTGGCAAAGGCAGCACAAAAAAGCTTGCCAAGGAGCAACAGGCGCTTGTTGACCGCATCGTCGAAAGATACGGCCCGCTAAAGCCTAATCATCTTACAGAGCTCACACATCAGGAGCAGCCATGGCGCGAAGCGCGAGATCGGGCCGGCCTTCAACTTACCGAGCGCGGTAGAGAAAAAATTCCGCACGAAGACATGACGAATTACTATTCAAGCCTAGTTTGACAGGTTCTCGAACAGAAAAAGAGTAACGACGCCCCATAAAAACCTTAAGTTATGCCGGCAAATACTGCAGAGAAAAATAATAGTACCGACACAGTGCAGGAAATTCCTTCCCTACCCAAACCCCAAAAACCTTCACGCAATTTTTTGCGTATCTGGACTTTCGGAGGTGCCGACCAAGATGGACCATGGGCATTCAAAAAAATTACTCCGGAGGAACTGAAAGAAGTCATCGAAAAACTCAGTCAATTCGAAACCATGGACGCAGGCTCTCTCAAGCGAGGAAAATCTCACGCCGTCCTCACCTCCCAACTCTCCAAAACAGCAAAAGCAAGACTTAAGGCACGACAGCTTGATAGCCTTGAAGAGCTTTTTTCTTTCCGCATCAATAGCAAGAAGCGTCTATGGTGCATAGAACACACCGGTCTAGTAACGAATAAAATTATTTACTCGGTCCTTTGGTGGGATCCCGAGCACCAAGTGTACCCGTCAAAAAAGAAAGGTACCTGATCGCACCGCCGCAGGGGATCCCCCGCAGAGCTTCAGAATTCACCGTACAACATGCAACGTGCGGTGCTATGTCACGGATGATCCGGAAATCCCGCGATCTCTCCCAACGGAGCACCTGGCGAGCTGACTGGCTGTCTGCAAACAATCAAACACATATGGCACTCCCGACAGGCGAGTGAAAGACACAGGAAAAGGCTGAAGGCAGGAAGGAAGCGGGCTGTTCGTTCGGGCGCGGGGAATGGACTGACCTTATCGGGTGGGGTGGAGATTCTCATTCTGTAGGTAACCACAACCTACAGAGGAGAGAATCCCCGATGAAATTATACCACCGGTCCCGTCCGGTTCCACCATCCACTTCTGCAGATCCGGGCCGGGCGCCAGGGAGGTATCCCCGGAAAAATGGAATCTTCTCCACGGTGAGGAAGCCCGCCTGTGCGCGCCGAACCCGTTGTGGGAGATCCGCCGACACGATGTGCTGACCGATGCGGACGCGAAGATTGTCGGCATCTCTCTTCGGGCGGATCCTGAGATATTTCAAGCAAAACAAAAGTTTGCCGCCAACAGACCCACCCTAAGCGATCCACGGTGCGTCCCCACGCAACCCGTCAGCAGAAAGGCAGTCGCCCCACCAATCCGGAGAGATGGTGCAGACCGACACCCTGTTTCCGCGCGATCCCTCCGGTCGCTAGATCTATCAGCTGACAGTCTGCGACCCGGTCTCGAAACTGACCGCCGCCGGTCCCGGCGGAAAACCACCGTCGGCAAGGCCCGCCAAGAATGCCCGATATAGTGATTGCGTACAAAATTTGACTTTTGGTGGTTTTTGTGACAAGGTCGCAACATCAGTGATGTGGCAAAAAGCCGGGGCATCCGGAAGATTTCCGATCACAAGAAACAGATGCTTCCAGCCCTTTGCCAGATCGGGTGCAACCCCTTTTCCTCGGGGTCAGCACATCGGCGCTACCTGAGTGACCTGAACCTATGACCGCAACCAAAAAAACTGCTCCTGCCGCCACCCGGAAACCAGCGGCCAGGGATTCAAAGGCCAACAAGGAAAAGAAAGCGGGAGCCGGGACCCGTTCCGTAGCGGCCGCCCAGACCTCAAAGCCGAAGCCGCCAGACCGGACCGCAAAAAAGGATCCGGGCGGCCGGACACCCGCTTCCGGGACCAAAACAGCCACCCGGACATCAAGAGCAAAGACCCAAGCATCCGCTGGAAAAACCGCCCCAAAGAAAAAACCCATTGTCGGAAAGCCGCAAGCAGCCGCAAAAACAAAACCCCTCGCCGCAAAGCCGAAACCCGCCGCCAAGAAACCCGCCGCCAAGACAAAGCCCCTTGCCACAAAGCCGAAATCCGCCGCGAAGACAAAGTCCCCTGCCGCAAAACCGAAATCCGCTGCCAAGAAACCCGCCACGAAGACAAAGTCCCCTGCCGCAAAACCGAAAACCGCTGCCAAGAAACCCGCCGCAAAGACAAAGTCCCCTGCCGCAAAACCGAAAACCGCTGCCAAGAAACCCGCCGCGAAGACAAAGTCCCCTGCCGCAAAACCGAAAACCGCCGCCAAGAAACCCGCCGCGAAGACAAAGTCCCCTGCCGCAAAACCGAAAACCGCCGCCAAGAAACCCATCACGAAAACAAAACCTCCCGCCGCCGGGAAACCCGCCGCGAAGGCACCGCCCGCAAAAAAATCTCCTCCCCAAAAGGCAAAACCGAAACGCCCGCTTTTCCGGCAGAACGACAGTGCCGTCTATCCGGCGCATGGCGTCGGCCGGATCCTCGGAATCGAAAAGCAGAAGACCGGCAAGGACAGCGTCAAAACCAGCTTGCTGGTCATCTATTTCGAGCGCGAAAAGATGACCCTTCGCATTCCTGCGGACAGTGCCTCCGAGCGAGGGCTCCGGCCTCTTTCATCGCTGCACGAAATCCGCAAGGCACTGAAAATCCTGACCGGCCCTGCCAAGATCCGGCGCATGATGTGGTCGCGTCGGGCCCAGGAATACGAAACGAAGATCAATTCCGGAAACCTGATCTCGGTTGCCGAGGTCGTCCGCGACCTTCATCGGGCGGACGACCAGGGACAGTCCTATTCCGAGCGGCAGCTTTATGACGAGGCGCGCAACCGGCTGACCCAGGAAATCATGGCCGTCCAGAAAGCCTCCTTCCTCGATGCCAGCGCACGCATCGACGAGACACTGCTCCAAAGAACCCCCTGAACCAGCGGACCGGAACTTCCCGCAACACCCGGATCCCGTAGCAGGCATTCAAGCAGATCCGAGGAGTGCCGGATCCGTTCCCTCGAAAACCCCGATCCGGCCCGGTGGTATCGCCACCTGTATCTTTCTACTCTGACCGCAAAGCGGCGGAAAGACTGCCCAGGGATCCCATCGCTGGATCCGGCCCAACCTGTTGCGGGGCCTAGGGGGAGGATACGTGATGGATCGAGAAAAAAATCCGTTTTCTGACGAAGACGCCCTTCGCTACCACAGCCAGGGCCGGCCCGGCAAACTCGAGATCGTTCCCTCCAAACCGATGTCGAGCCAGCGTGATCTCGCGCTGGCCTACAGCCCCGGTGTGGCCGCGCCGGTACGGCAGATCGCCGAGAATCCGGACGCCGCCTATGACTTCACCATCCGAGGCAATCTCGTCGCGGTGATCACCAATGGCACCGCCATTCTCGGCCTCGGCAATCTCGGCCCCCTCGCCGCCAAGCCGGTCATGGAAGGCAAGGCGGCATTGTTCAAGCGCTTTGCGGATATCGACGCGGTCGACCTCGAAATCGATGCGCCGGATGCCGACTCCTTTGTCATGTCCGTGCAGTATCTCGGCCCATCCTTCGGCGGCATCAATCTCGAGGATATCCGGTCCCCGGAATGCTTCGAGATCGAAGAACGCCTGCAACAGCTGATGGACATTCCCGTCTTCCACGACGACCAGCACGGCACTGCGATCATCTGCCTGGCGGCGATGATCAACGCGCTCGATCTTGCCGGCAAGAAACTCGACACGGTGCGCATCATCCTGAACGGGCCGGGAGCGGCCGGCATCGCCTGCCTTGAACTCCTGCAGGTATACGGCGCGCGGCCCGAAAACTGCCTGGCGCTGGATCTGGACGGCGTTCTCCGTCCCGGCCGCAAGGAGCCGATGAACCCCCGGCAGGAACGGCATGCCCGGGAAACCGATATCGAGGATCTAGAGACAGCGATCCGCGGCGCCGATGTGTTCCTTGGCCTGTCGGGACCGGATTCCCTGACACCGGAGATGCTCGCCAGCATGGCGGAAACACCGATCGTCTTCGCGATGGCCAATCCCGACCCCGAGATCGACCCGAAACTGGCGCGGCAGGTGCGCCCCGATGTCATCATCGCCACCGGCCGCTCGGACTACCCCAACCAGGTGAACAACGTTCTTGGCTTCCCCTATATCTTCCGGGGGGCCCTCGATGTGCGGGCCTCCCGTATCAATGACGAGATGAAAATCGCTGCCGCGCGGACCATTGCCGAACTCGCCCGCGAGGACGTGCCCGACGAAGTCGCAGCAGCCTACGGCATCCGCCCGACCTATGGGCGCGACTACATCATTCCGGCCCCCTTCGATTCGCGGCTCCTGCAAAGGGTGCCCCTGGCCGTGGCGCGGGCGGCGATGGAATCAGGCGTGGCGCGGGGCCCGATTGTTGATTTCGAAGAATACGAAAACCGCCTGCGCGCCCGCATCGACCCGACCGCCAGCATCCTGCAGGGCATCCAGGACCTTGCCGCCTTGGGGCGCAAGAAGGTGCTTTTTGCCGAAGGCGAGGACGACCGCGTCGTCCGGGCGGCGCTGGCCTATACCCGCGGCAAACTCGGCACGGCCGTCCTCCTCGGGCGCGAGTCAGAAATACGACCCCTCCTGGAGCAGCACGGGGGGCAGGGGGAAACCGGCGAGATCGAGATTCTCGATCCCGCGCTGTCGCCAAAACTGGAAACCTACACCGAGCACCTGTACCAGCGCCTGCAACGCCAGGGCCATGACCGGATCGACTGCATGCGCGAAGTGCTGGGCAATCCGCATGTCTTCGGCAGCTGCATGATCGTGCATGGCGATGTCGATGCCCTGGTCACCGGGGTCACCCGCAAATCGGCCTATGTGTTCTCCAAGATCGAGCATGTGCTCGGCCCCGAGCATGTCGGTCGGGCCATCGGGGTCTCCGTGGTGGTGACCCGCGAGCGGCCGGTCCTGATCGCCGACACACTCGTGCATGAGCTGCCGGTCGCGGAGGAGCTGGCCGACATCGCCTCAACCGCAGCCGAGCTCGCCCGCCGGTTCGGCATCACACCACGGGTCGCGTTCCTGTCGTTTTCTACCTTCGGCAACCCGGATACGGGACGGTCCAGGGAATTGCGCAACGCCGTGAAGATCCTCGAGCAACGCGGCACCGACTTCGAATTCGACGGAGAGATGGCCGCCGATGTGGCCCTGGTTCCGGAACTGATGGCGGAATATCCGTTCTGCCGCCTGTCGGGTCCGGCCAATATCCTCATCATGCCGGCCCGCCACAGTGCCAGCATCTCCACCCTGCTCCTGAAAAACCTCGGCGGCGGGACCGTGATCGGACCGGTCACCGCCGGCATGGACTACCCGATCCAGATCTGTTCGGCTGGTGCGGGCGTTTCCGATATTCTCAATATGGCGATGCTGGCCGCCTGCCGCATCCGCTGAACCGGTCTCCGTTCAGACTCTTTTTTCGATCGCATCCCAGATCCTGGCTGCGGCATTGCCGCCACCCAGATTCTCGAGCTCGCGAATGCCGGTCGGCGAGGTGATGTTGATCTCGGTCAGACAGTTTCCGATCACATCAAGCCCCGCGAAGAGCAGGCCGCGTTCAGCAAGCAGCGGCCCGACCCGGGAAGCGATTTCGCGGTCACGATCATTCAGCTCCCAGGCGACGGCCATCCCGCCGACATGCAGATTGGAACGCGTCTCGCCCTCCGGCGGGACCCGCAGGACGGCGCCCACCAGCTCGCCATCGACCAGGATCAGCCGCCGGTCGCCCTCGGTCAGCACCTCCGGCAGGAACCGCTGGACCACCAGCGGTTCCCCCCAGGCAGCAAACATGGTTTCAAGGAGCGGGTTGAAATTGGCGTCATCGGGCCGCAACCGGAACACGCCTTCGCCACCGTTTCCATAAAGCGGCTTGAGGATGATGTCGCCATGCACGGCACGGAAGGAGCGGATCGCCTCCGGCGAACGGGTAATCAATGTCGGCGGCATGAGATCGGCAAAGAGGGTGACGAAGATCTTCTCGGGCGCGTTGCGCACCCAGAACGGATCATTGACCACCAGGGTTTCGCTGCCTGCAGCCTCAAGCAGATGCGTGGAAGTGATGTAATGCATGTTGAACGGCGGATCCTGCCGCAGCAACACCACATCAAACGAGGCAAGGGCAGCCGGTTCGCGGTCTCCCAGATGGCAGTGATCCCCGGACCGGTCCCGCACCTCCACCGGCCGTACCACCGTATGCACGCCCTCCGAACTCCATGCGAGATCGTCGGGCGCGGCGTAATAGAGCCCGTGCCCGCGGGCCTGCGCCTCAAGCATCAGACGGAAGGTGCTGTCTCCGCGAATATCGATCCCCGCAAGAGGATCCATCTGCACCGCGACGCGCAACGTCATCCGCTGCGCCCGCGCAAGAAATCAGTACTCCACCACCGGCCGGGGGAGCGGCAGATCCACTGGCACGGGAGGAGTTAAGACATGGTTCAGAGCCGGACTGCCGGGAGAACCATCTACCTGCAGATGCAGCACAACGGTCTTGACCCCGGCGGTCGTGCGCATGACCTCCGCCAGCTCCCTGCGGGCGGTGTCGCTGGCGGACCGGCCGATCACATAGACAACCCGGTTGACCACCTCGAATTCCATGTCCAGTGCCTGCGCAGTCTTGTCATGCTCAATGAGTCTGAGCCGAATGAGGCTCGCAATGCCCACATCCTGCGAATAGTCGGCAATGCCGCTCGGCTCGCCAATCTGGACCTCATTCAGCACTTCCTTCACATTTTCGACGGTGCTCACGATTTCCCCGACCCGGATCCTGTCCTCTTCTGTCGGGACGACCCCGTGAGAAGCAGCCGACCTTCATAGACCTCGATTCCCAGTGTGGTGTACAGATCGCCCGCCCGTTCGCTGAGCGCAACATTGGCACCAACACGGGTGCGGGTATCACTGGCAACCTGTTCGGTGCTGCGCTCCGCCAGCCCCCTGAGCCCAGCCGCCACACCAGCACCCAAAATGAGCGGCCCACAACCGGTCACGGCAAGTGCCGAAACCAGGGTCACAATGCGCAAGCCCTTGTGAATCCCCATACCAAACCTTCCAGACCAACAACCCAGCCCGCACAGGACCGACCCGCCCATTATAGGAGGGGAATGAATTATATAGGAAGGCAGCTGCAGAACCCCCCGCACATAGCGCCATTCACCGATGGCGGGCGGCGAGAATACGCTGATACGCCTCGCGCCGGGGCAGGCCGGTCTCCTCTGCCAGGGCCCGGGCCGCGTCGCGAGCGCTGCATCCATCTGCCGCCCGCAGCCGGACCGCGTCCTCGATATCGGTTTCGGAGATCGCGGTCTCATCCGGCGGGCCGACCACGATCACATGCTCTCCGCGGGCTTTCCCGGGGTCGGCGACAAAATCCTCGAGCCGCCCCCGACGGATCTCCTCAAAAACCTTGGTGATCTCGCGGGCGAGCGCCGCGGGGCGGTTGCCCAGAATTTCTGCCATATCGGCCAGCGATGCGGCGAGCCGGTGGGGGGCTTCGTAAAACACCAGCGTCGCCGGCACGGAAGCAAACTCCCCCAGAAACCGCCGGCGCGGTCCGCGGCGCGAGGGGGGAAAGCCTGCGAACAGAAACCGGTCGGGCGGAAGACCGGAAGCCACCATCGCCGCGAGATGCGCGGACGGGCCGGGGATCGGGATCACCGGCACGCCGGCAGAAACCGCCGAGGCGACGAGCCGGTGGCCAGGGTCAGAAACCAGTGCGGTGCCGGCCTCGGGGGCGTAGGCCACCCTGCGTCCGGCGGCAAGGTCCGCGCACAACCGCGCCAGCACACGCGGCGGACTCCGGTCATGATACGACACAAGCTGTCGGCCCCGCAGGGAAATTCCGTGGATGCCGGCCAGCCGACGCAACGACCGCGTGTCCTCGCAGGCGATCACTTCCACGCCGGCGAGGATGTCGAGCGCGCGCAGAGTGATGTCGCGGGCGTTGCCGATCGGCACGGAGACCAGATACAAGCCAGCCGCGAGTCCTGCATCCGCTCCGTCCGGCAGTTTACATCCCGGCTGCGCGTTCATACATTGAACCTTGTGCGCAGACTCCGTCTGCGGCTGGTGCATGGCGATCAGCCATCGGAATTCTGCCGGATCGTCGCCCTATGGACCGCAAGTTTATTCACTTTCTCGTTCTGGCGCTCGGACTCGGTGCCTGCACGGGTCCGCCCGCGCAGGTGATCGACGGACGCACCGGACAGACGATCACGCTGGTCTCCGGCAACACGGCCGAGCCCACCTCCCCCAGAGTCACCACAACCCTGTCGGGAAATCCTGATTCCGCAACAGGGGGTGGTCGGAAAGCTGCCCTTCTGCTGCCGCTCGGCAGCCCGGAGTCACGCGATCGGGCGATGGCGATCGCGATGGAGAACGCCGCTCGCATGGCGCTTGAGGATATCGGTGCCGGGACCCTGAACATCGCGGTCTATGACACAGCCGGGGATGCCGCCGCCGCCGCCGAACTCGCCCTCAAGGATGGTGCCGAATTGCTGATCGGGCCCCTGTTCGGGAGTGCCACCCTTGAAATCGCTCCGATCGCCCGACGGGCCGGCATCCGGGCGATCTCCTTTTCCAACGATCCTTCCGCCGCCGGGCGGCCGGTCTATCTCATCGGCTCGGTCCCCGATCAGGAATTTGCCCGGATCCTCGAATTCGCCACCCGGAAGGGATACCGCTCGATCGCCGCCCTGATCCCGGACAGCTCCTACGGGAACACGGCCATCGATGCCCTCGCGCGGGCGACCGGCAGTCCGAGGGCCCAACTGCAGGCCACGAACATCCAGCGCTATACCCCGGATTTCGACCATGCCCGCGCGGCGGCAAGGTCCTACGCCGAGCAGCAGACGGCCCGCGGCATCGATCCCGCGACCACCGCGCTGTTGCTTGCAGATGGCGGCGACCATCTGGAGACACTCGTCGGGTTCCTGGACAAAGAAGGTGTGTCGGCCGCCGAAACGCAATTCCTCGGGTCGGGCGTCTGGGACCGCGAGGAAGTGGCGCGTGAGGAATCGCTGCAGGGAGGCTGGTTTGCCGCCCCCGATCCAAGCCTGCGTGCCGCCTTCAGCCGCCGCTACCGCGAGCGCTACGAATCATCGCCGCCGGATCGGGCCGCTCTTGCCTATGACGCGGTCGCAATCGCCGGAGTGCTGGCCGATGCGGGCGGAAGCAATCCGTTCTCGGATGCCGCAATCCGCAATCCGGCCGGCTTCGCCGGAGTCACCGGGGCCATCCGGTTCCGTGCCGACGGGCTGAACGAACGGACCCTGGCCGTGCTGGAAGTCGCCAACGGGCGGTTTCGGATCATCGACCCCGCCCCCGCAGTCTTTGAGGGGCGTTGATGGAGGATTCCGCTGCTCCCGTCCTGCTGCCGGCCAGGGAGATCGTCGACCAAACTGCTTTACGGGACGAGATCGCTGCGCTCCACGCGAAAGGCGAGCCGGGCCCAGCCTTCCGTACCGGGGTTTCAAAAATCCTGCGCGCCGCACATGGCGAGGGATTAGCCCGGATCCGCCAGAAATTCCTTGCTTCCGACTACGCCGGACTGCGCGCGTCACGTTCGGTCGCGGACCTGACCGACATCATCCTGGTCACCGCCATTGAGGCGGCACAGTTTCTGCACCCGCTCTCCAACCCGGAGGATGCCCGACACCTCTCGACCGTCGCCGTCGGTGGCTACGGGCGCAGTGCGATGGCTCCGTTCTCGGATGTCGATCTGCTGTTCGTGATGCCGACGAAACCGCCCCCCTGGGCGGAAAGCGTCGTGGAGACGGTGCTCTATATCCTCTGGGACATGCGCCTCAAGGTCGGGCATGCCGTGCGCGATGCAGATGCCTGCATCCGGCTCGGCCGCGACGACATGACCATCCGCACGACATTGCTGGAAATGCGGCTGATCCACGGCGACGAAGGCCAGCTGGCCGATCTCGCACGCAGGGTGGAGAAGGATCTGTTCCGCGAATCAGGGCGGGAATTCGTGGACGCCAAACTGGAGGAGCGAAATGCCCGCCACGAAGCCGCCGGCGGCTCGCGCTATCTTCTCAATCCCGACATCAAGAACGGCAAAGGGGGGTTGCGCGACCTGCAGACCCTCTACTGGCTGGCCAAATGCATGCACGGCTCCGTGCCGCTTGCCGAGCTCGTCCGGCTTGGCATTTTCGAGGTGCATGAAGCGGCCGGACTCGTCCAGGCCGAACGCGATCTCTGGACCTACCGCTTCCACCTGCATTACGCGGCCAACCGGGCCGAAGAGCGGCTCCATTTCGAATACCAGTCAAAAATCGCCGAGGCCCTCGGCTACCCGGAGAACGCCGGGCTGAAGCCGGTCGAACACTTCATGCGCGACTACTACCGGACCGCCAAGGAGGTCGGCGACCTCACCCGGATTTTCTGTGCCGCCCTCGAGGACCGCCAGGAAAAACGACCGCCGATGGTCGACCGCTTCCTTGCCCGCTTCCGGGAGAGCGGCCAGACCAGCACGATCGTGGACGGATTTCTGCTGCATGGCGGACGGCTACGGTTCGAAGATCCCGAATCCATCGAACGCGATCCGGTCCAAATTCTGCGACTGTTCTGGGTCAGCCAGAAGCACGGCGCACACATCCATCCGGATGCCTACCGGGTGATCGTCCAGAGTTTTTTCTACATCAACGAGGCGGCCCGCAACGATCCGGAGGCAAACCGGATTTTCCTCGACATCCTGACCGCGGACAAGAACCCGGTGCGCATCCTGCGCCGGATGAGCGAGACCGGGGTGCTCGGGCAGTTTCTGCCCGAATTCGGGCATGTCATCGGGCTGATGCAATTTGACACCTTCCACCATTACACCGTGGACGAACACACGCTTCTTGCCCTCGACACCCTGTCCCGCATCGATCTGGGCGAGCTGGACGACGCGCATCCGCTTGCCGCTTCGGTGACCCGCGGGAAACTGAAGCAGCGCCGGGCGCTCTATCTCGCGTTGCTGCTCCACGATATCGGCAAGGGGCTCGGCGGCGACCATTCCGAAAAGGGTGCGGAAATCGCTGCCCAGCTCTGCCCGCGGCTCGGGCTGAATGACGGGGAGACGGAGACCGTTGTCTGGCTCGTGCGCCATCATCTGGCGATGTCCAACACCGCCCAGCGGCGCGATCTGTCGGACCCGGCCACGGCGCGGGATTTTGCCGCCCTGGTGCAGGAGCGGGAGCGCCTCGACATGCTCCTGGTGCTCACCGTCTGCGACATGAAAAGCGTCTCGCCGGAATACTGGAACGACTGGAAGGCGCAGCTGCTGCGTGACCTGCACCGCGAAACCCTCCGGGTGCTCACCTCCGGGCAGGACGCACACTCGACGGATGCGCCCGTGCTCGAAGCGCAGACCGAACTCCGCAAGCGCTTCGGCAGCCGCGTGGAAGACGCCCGGTTCGACGGTTTCGTGAAGGCCAACGGGCCGCCCTTCTGGCTCGGACTCGATGCCGACAGCCACGAGACGCTGGCGCAGATGGCGCTGGACGGGGATGACGTCCGGCTCGAACATGACCACACACGCTTTGCGACCCGGGCGAGCATCTACGCCCCCTACACCCCCGAATTGCTGACCCGACTCACCGCAGCCTTCGCCGCCACCGGCGCCTCGGTGACCGAGCTCCGGACCTACACCTCGGAGGACTCGATGGCAGCGTCGGTGTTCTGGATACAATCCGAGCGCGGCGAACCCTACGCGGAGGAGACCGATCTCGAGCGGATCCGCGAACCCCTCCAGACCGCGGCAGCCGGCAAGATGCCGCCCGCTCCCCCGAAACACAGACCCCCGCGCCGCCCTTCCGTCACCGGTGCCGAAATCCCGGTCCGGGTGCGGCTGTCGAACGACGCATCCGATCTCTACACGCTGGTCGAGGTCACCATGCAGGACCGCCCGGGCCTGCTCGCGGACCTCACCCGGGCGATCACCGACACCAACACCCGCATCGCCTCGATCATCGCCACCACCTATGGAGAACGGGCCGTGGACAGTTTCTACATCAAGGATTCCTTCGGTCTGAAACTGTCCTCGGATTCCGCGGCCCGGACCGTGGAGGAACGACTGCGGAAGGTGGCGGAGACCACGCCGGCCCCTGCCGGATGAGCCTCCTGCCGCCGGTCGCAACGGTCGGAGGCCTGACGCTCGCCAGCCGTGTCCTCGGCTTCATCCGCGACATCGCCTTCGCCGCCATCCTCGGCACCGGACCCACCGCGGAAGCCTTCTTTGTCGCCTTCCGGCTTCCCAACCTGTTCCGGAGCCTGTTTGCCGAAGGTGCCTTCAACGTCGCTTTCGTGCCGATCTTCACCCGTATCCTGAAAGGCGGGGGACCGGAACGGGCCCGGGATTTCGCGGAGGAGGCACTCTCCGCCCTCGCAACCACGCTTCTGGCCATCGTGCTGCTCGCGCAATTGCTGATGCCCTGGCTGATCTACGGAATCGCCGGGGGATTTGCCGACCGACCGGAGGTTTTCGCCCAGTCGGTGGTGTTCTCGCGCATCGCCTTCCCGTATCTCCTGTTCATTTCGCTGGCGGCCCTGTTCGGCGGAATGCTGAATGCCCTCGGCCGCTTCGCCGCCGCCGCCGCCGCGCCGATCCTGCTCAATCTCGTGATGATCGGTGCGCTGGCATGGTCCGCGACCCTGTCCACCCCGGCCGGTCTCGCTGTCAGCTGGGGAGTTCCCCTGGCAGGCATCCTGCAGCTGCTGCTGGTCGCCGGTGCCGCCCGCCGGGCCGGCATGGGTCTGCGCCTGCGCCGTCCGCGCCTCGGACCGGACGGCAGGCGCCTCCTGACGGTGGCCGCTCCCGCCGCACTGACCAGCGGCGTCTACCAGCTGCATCTGCTGATCAGCACGCTGGTGGCCTCTTTCTTTCCGGGTGCCGTGGCCTGGCTGCAATACGCGGACCGGCTCTACCAGCTGCCCCTGGGTGTGGTGGGGGTCGCGCTGTCGGTGGTGTTGCTGCCGGAACTGGCCCGGCGGCTGGAGGCCGGGGACACGGTCGAAGCCCGGAACTCCTTCTCGCGTTCGCTCGAAACCGCCCTGGCGGTCTCGGTGCCTTCCGCCGTGGCCCTGGCAGCGGTCCCGGTCTCCCTGATCGGAACGCTTTTCGAGCGCGGCGCCTTCGGTCCCACGGACACCGCGATCACGGCGTCGGCGCTGGCCTTGTTCGCGGCCGGCCTTCCGGCCTTCATGCTCGCGAAAATCTATGCATCCGTGTTCTTTGCCCACGAGGACACCCGCCGGCCGCTCTACTATGCCGGGACCGGGTTTGCGCTGAATGCCCTGCTGGCAGCCGGCGGAGCGCCGATCTGGGGATTTCTGGCCATTCCGGCAGCGACCTCGATCTCCGCCTGGTGTGCGCTGGCACTCTTCATCCGCGGCGCGCGCCGGCTGAAGGAAACCAAACCCGATGCCGCCTTCCGGCGCCGGGCCCCGCGGGCGGTCGCGGCGGCCCTGGCCATGGGCGCCATCATCCTCACCGCCGAACTGGCCATGGCGGGCATGTTCGCCGACCCGATCCTGCGCTACCTGGCGCTGGTCCTCCTGGTGGCCGGGGGCCTTGTTTCCTACGGCGTGATCGGGCATTTTTGCGGCGGGCTGGATCTCGTTGCCATCCGCCAGATGATGCGGCGGGGCCGCGGACAAACTTGACCCCGATCCATCTGCGCCCGATAAGCACAGGCTGCACGGAATTCACGGGGCGGGAAACATGAACACGTCCGCAGAACAGGTGTTCTCCGGCGTGCAGCCGACAGGCACCCTGCATCTCGGCAACTATCTCGGCGCCCTGCGCCAGTTCGTGCGGATGCAGGATGCGTATCAGTGCATTTTCTGCGTGGTCGACCTGCACGCCATCACCCAGGCACATGATGCCGAAGCACTGCGGAGCGCCACGCGCAAGGTCGTATCAGCGTTTCTTGCCTGCGGCCTCGAGCCGGAACGCGCGATTCTTTTCAATCAAAGCCGCGTGCATGCCCATGCCCAGCTCGCCTGGATCCTGAATTGCACGGCCCGGGTCGGCTGGCTCAGCCGGATGACACAATTCAAGGAAAAGGCGGGGCAGGACAGCGAAGGGGCCTCCATCGGTCTCTATGCCTATCCGGTGCTGATGGCGGCGGACATCCTGGCCTACAAGGCAACCCATGTGCCGGTCGGCGCGGACCAGAAGCAGCATCTCGAACTCGCCCGCGACATCGCGCAGAAATTCAACCTCGACTACCGCGTGCCGGGCTTCTTTCCGCTTCCCGAACCCCTGGTGCAGGACGCAGTGGCACGGGTGATGAGTCTGCGCGACGGCACCCGGAAAATGTCGAAATCCGATCCGTCCGACGCCTCGCGGATCAATCTCGACGATGATGCCGATGCCATCGCCCGCAAGATCCGCCGGGCCAAGACCGATCCGCATCCGCTTCCCGATGGTGCGTCCGGACTGGCCGGGCGTCCCGAGGCCGAGAACCTTCTCGGACTGCACGCGGCACTGACCGGCCGGACGCTGGCGGAGGTGATGGACGCATATGCCGGCCTGTCCTTCGCCGCCCTGAAAGCGGATCTCACAGAAGCGGCCGAAGCGGTGCTCGGCCCGATCCGGGACAGGATCCGCCGCATCGAAGCAGAGCCGGATCATGTGGACCGGGTTCTGGCGGCAGGGAGTGAACGGGCGGCGGCGATCTCCGGACCGATCGTGGAGGAGGTCGAGCGGATCGTCGGGTTGCGGAACCGCTGACCGGCCGGCCCGACGCGCGGGGCTGGCCCCTGGCCGGAAGGCAGAATCCACGGCCCGCCTCCGGCAGGGGCTTGCGGAATCAGACAGAAAACCCGGAAATATCGGATGGTTGCGCCATCGCCCCGATGCCGCCATCCTGATTCTCCGGACGAGGGGAGGAGCGGCCGATCATGCGTAAATTGCTGATGGTGATCGATGGGACCCCAGAGTGCATGAACGCCCTGCGTTTCGCGGCCCGGCGGGCCGAACACAACAACGACGCGGTGACCATGCTCTATGTGATCGAACCCGAGGATTTCGAGCATTGGGTTTCGGTGCGGGAAGTGATGCAGGCCGAAGCGCGGGAAGAGGCCGAGGAACGCATGGCCGCCCTCGCCGACGAGGTGTTCAAATACTCCGGCATCACACCGGAATGCGTGATCTGCGAAGGAAAACGCTCGGAAGCCGTGCTCGGACAGATCGCCGCCGACAAGAACATCCGCATCCTCGTGCTGGGCGCGAGCCAGGGTACCGAAGGGCCGGGCCCCCTGGTCACCGAGCTGGTCGGCAAGCACGCCGGCCAGCTCACCATCCCGGTCGTGGTCGTGCCGGGCTCCATGTCGGAGCGGGATATTGATGCCGGGGCCTGAACCCGGCTTGCAATTTGACTCCGATTGCCTGATCCTTTGGGATCCTTGACAGAGAAACCATCATGTTCATCCAGACCGAAGCAACCCCAAATCCGACGACCCTGAAATTCATTCCCGGACGCACGGTGATGCCGGCCGGGACCGCGGAGTTCCGGGACGCCGAGAGTGCCCAGGCCTCGAAGCTGGCGAGCGACATCTTTCTGGTCGAGGGCGTCACCGGGGTGTTTTTCGGCCCTGATTTCATCTCCGTCACCAAGGGGGATGTGGAATGGGCACATCTCAAGCCCGCGGTCCTCGGCGCGATCATGGATCATTTCACCTCCGGCCAGGCGCTGATGACGGATGATGTCTCGCACAGCACCCATGCCGAGGATGACGGACCGAACGCACATATCGTCTCGCAGATCAAGGATCTGCTCGACACCCGTGTGCGCCCGGCGGTGGCCCAGGATGGCGGCGACATCACCTTCCACGGCTTCCGCGAAGGGGTGGTCTATCTCACCATGCGGGGGGCCTGCGCCGGCTGCCCGAGCTCGACCATGACCCTCAAGGCAGGAATCGAAAACCTCCTCCGGCACTACATCCCGGAAGTCATTGAAGTCCGGCCCGTCGAACACTGAGCCCAGGCATGGCACCCCGGCTGCCGCAGGGGGAAGCGGTGGACCCGCGTGTGATCCTGGCGTTTGACACCACACTTGACCGTGCCGCCGCGGCCGTGGTCGTGGACGGCAGGATCTGCGCCGAACGCTCCGAGGACATGCGCATCGGGCATGCAGAGCGGCTTTTTCCGATGATCGAGGAAGTGCTGGCCGCAGCGGCGCTCACCTATCCGAATCTCGACGCGATCGCGGTCGCCACGGGCCCGGGATCCCTGTCCGGCATCCGCATCGGCATCGCGGCCGCGCGCGGCCTGGCCTCCGCCCTCGGCATCCCCGCCGTCGGCGTCAGCGTGTTCGAAGCGCTGACCACGGAAACGGCCGCGCGGAGCGATGCGCCGGCGACGATCGTCGTGGTCAACCGGGCACCGCTCGACCGCGTATATCTGCAACGTTTTGAAACCGACGGAACCGGAAGGATCCACCCGCAACATCCCCCGCGGATGCTGGCCCCGGGCGCGGTCGGAAAGGATCTGGCTCCGGAAGGATCCATCCTGGTGGGCAACGCGGTCTCCGCCCTCCCGGGAGACGGTTTTGTCCGCCATCCCGTGCGGGGATGTCCCGATCCGGCAACCCTCGCACGGATCGCGGCCGTCCGGCCGCCGCGCATGGGGGAGCGCCCAGTGCCGCTCTATCTCCGCCCCCCGGATGCGATGCCAAACCTTCCGCGCTACCGGTGATCTGCGGGCGGCCGACGGGATCCTGCGCAGGTGGCAGATCCGGCGTTTTTCCCGGAACCCCCGCCCGACGATCTCTCCGAACCGGGGCGACCCTGCGTCCGATCACATTCGGGTATTTGCGCCCTGACAAAGTCGTGGTAGGCTTGCCGGGCTTGGAGCAGATGCCCCAGAAGAAGTGCGATAGACAGCCACATGCCCAAAGAGGCCGCCCCTGGAGGCGGGTCGGACTTGCTGGCGATGACCGAGAGGATCGTTTCGGCCTATCTGTCCCGCAATCCAGCAAAACTGTCCGCACTCCCCGAGCTGATCCATGCCGTGCATGACGCGCTTTGCAGTCTGGACAGCGGAAGGGACAGCGGGCTCATACCAGCGGTCCCGATCAAGGAATCGGTCGGGAACGATCACATTGTCTGTCTGGAAGACGGGCGCAAGGTCAAACTGCTCCGGCGGCATCTCAGCAGCATCCATGCAATGACCCCGGAGGAATACCGGCAGCGCTGGGGGCTGCCGCATAACTACCCGATGGTGCCAGAGGACTACTCGAAGACCCGCCAGCGACTCGCCCGCAAGCAGGGACTCGGCAAACCGGCAACCCCGAGTCCGGCACGGCGATCGCGGCGCGGGCGCAAGGCGTGAACGGGATGACCGGAATCCGCCCCGCGAAACGGGTCTATATCAAGACCTTTGGCTGCCAGATGAATGTCTACGACTCGGAGCGCATGGCCGACGCATTGCGACAGGCGGGGTATGGGCGCACCGAATCCCCGGAGGACGCCGATCTCCTGCTGCTGAACACCTGCCACATCCGTGAAAAGGCGGTCGAGAAGGTCTATTCCGAACTCGGCCGGTTGCGTCGGCAGGTCGAGGCACGGCGCAGCTCCGGTGCCCGCACACTCGTGGGCGTGACCGGCTGTGTCGCACAGGCCGAAGGGGCGGAGATCCCGCGTCGGCAACCCCTGGTGGACCTGGTCATCGGCCCCCAGGCCTACCACCGTCTGCCGCAGGCCATCGAGGCCCTCGAAAGGGACCACGGCCGACAGATTCTGGTCGATTTTCCGGCCGAGACCAAATTTGCCCGATTGCCGAACCGGCGCGTCGGGCACCGGCCCTCAGCCTTCCTGACCGTGCAGGAGGGGTGCGACAAATTCTGCACCTTCTGCGTGGTCCCCTACACGCGCGGCGCCGAACACTCCCGGCCGGCCGCCGAGATCTGTGCGGAAGCGGAAGGGCTGGCCGCCGGGGGAGTGGCCGAAATCACCCTGCTCGGACAGAACGTAAACGCCTATCGCGGCGCGGCGGCCGAGGGCGGCGAATGGAATCTCGCCGCGTTGCTGCAGGCACTCGCCCGGATCGACGGGATCAAGCGCCTCCGCTACACCACCAGCCATCCGCGGGACATGGATGACGACCTCATTGCCGCCCATGCCGAAAACCCGAAACTCATGCCCTGTCTGCACCTGCCCGTGCAATCGGGATCGGACCGGATTCTTGCCGCGATGAACCGCAACCACGACATCGGGAGCTATCTCGACACCATCGCCCGGATCCGGGCCGCGCGGCCCGACATTGCGATCACCAGCGATTTCATCGTCGGCTTTCCGGGCGAGACCGAGGAGGATTTCGACGCCACGCTCGATCTCGTCGACCGGGTAGGCTACGCGCAGGCATATTCCTTCTGCTATTCCCCCCGACCCGGCACACCCGCCGCCAATGCCCCCGACCAGGTCCCGCGCGCCATTGCCTCCGAACGCCTGCAACGGCTGCAGGCACGCCTCGAACAGCAGGGGATGGCATTCCGCAAAGCCTGTATCGGACACGAAATCCCGGTGCTGCTGGAAAAGCCCGGCAGCCATGAGGGGCAAATGGTCGGCCGCAGCCCGCATCTGCTGGCCGTGCATTGTGACGCACCGAAGAGTCTTCGTGGCAGCATCGTGCCGGTACGGATCGAGGCGACAACCCCCAACGGTCTGGCCGGCCGGCTCGCAGCGTGAGGCCGGGACCCCTTCCGCGCGCAAGGCAGCGCCAGGACGGTGTCGACACCGGAACGGAACGGACAGCACCCGCGGCGATCGACATGTTACACGAAGAGGATTTTGCCTCCGTGCTGGAAGTGCCCGACAACGCCCGGCTGCGTGAACTCTGCGGCGGGGTCGACGAGAACATCGCCGCCCTCGAACAGCGGCTGGATGTAACCATCGCCCGGCGCGGCAACCGCATCGTGGTGCAGGGCGCACCCGACCAGCGCAAGGCGGCCGGACAGGTGCTGGCGGCACTGGCCAGGAGAACCGAGTCCGGCCTGGCGGTCGGTCTCCTGGATGTGGAGACAGCGGTGCGGATGGTCAGCGACGAGGATGGCGAAGGTCTGGCCTGCGTGGCCGGCGAAGGGCCGCAATTCCGCACGGCGACCGGAGTCGTCCGGCCCCGCACACCCGCCCAGCGGGACTTCATGCATGCGCTGGCAGAGTCGGATCTGGTTTTTGGAGTAGGCCCCGCGGGAACCGGAAAGACCTATCTCGCGGTGGCTGCCGCAGTCTCGGGATTCCTTGAGGGTCGGGTGGAACGAATCGTGCTTTCCCGACCGGCCGTGGAAGCGGGCGAACGGCTCGGCTTCCTGCCCGGGGATCTCAGGGAAAAGATTGATCCCTACCTCCTGCCTCTCTATGACGCACTCGACAGCATGCTCACCCGCCGCCGGGTCGAGGAACATATCGCGCAGGGCCGGATCGAGATCGCGCCGCTGGCTTTCATGCGGGGACGGACGCTGTCCAATGTTTTTGTGGTGCTGGACGAAGCGCAGAACTGTTCCGTGATGCAGATGAAAATGTTCCTGACCCGGCTCGGCTCCGGATCCCGGATGGCGATCACCGGAGATCTGACCCAGATCGATCTGCCCCGTGGCACCGCCTCCGGTCTGCCGCATGCCCAGCGCATTCTCAAGGACACGCCGGGCGTGACATTTGCCGAATTCAGTGCCCGGGACACCGTGCGCCATCCGCTGGTCAACCGGATCATCGACGCCTACGCGTCGGACAGGACACGCCCGTGAGCGCACAGGTCGACATCCGCATCGCCGATCCGGCCTGGCGGTCCGCCGGAGCGGACATCCACCAGCTCTGCCGGCGCGCCGCCTGCCAGGCCATGCAGGAAGTGGGCACATCACGTGACGTCACATTGCTGCTCACTGACGATGCCGAAATGGCGCGCCTGAACCAGCTCTGGCGGGGGATCGGCAAGGCCACCGACGTTCTTGCCTTTGAGACACCGGACGCAACCTACGCAGGCGATGTGGTGCTCGGCTACACGACCGTTGAGCGCGACGCGCATGCGGCGAAACGATCGATCACAGACCACACGGCGCATCTGGTGGTGCACGGCGTGCTACACCTGCTCGGCTACGATCACGGAACCGATGCCGAAACGATGGAAATGCACCACGCCGAAACCCGCACCCTCGCGCGGATGGGGATCGCCGATCCCTATGGCACAGAATCGGCACGATGATGGAGGGCGAACCGTTCCGGAAGATCGGAGAGGCCTTGAGCGGCCTGCTGCGCGGGAACCATAGGGTGTCCGAGAACGGCGGGCCGACGGCCGCCCCGACGGCGGCGGGGCCGAATCCGCAACCCGGCAACGGCCCGGTGGATGAACTCCGGGCGAGTGCATTGGGGCGGCTGCGGGTAGAGGATGTCATGGTGCCACGCAGTGACATTCGTGCCATCGAGCTCGGCACCCATCTCGAAGAGGTGATGAAAGCCTTCCGGGCATGCAAGCACAGCCGGCTGCCGGTCTATCATGAAACCCTTGACTCGCCGCGGGGTTTTCTGCATCTGAAGGATCTTGTCCTTGATCCCGACTGGCCGCAGCGCAATCCCCAGGCACCTCTCACCGAGCACCATGCCCGACGGGCACTGCTCGTGCCCCCTTCGATGCCGGCAGACACGCTGCTTCGGGAAATGCAGGCGGAGCGCATCCACATGGCACTGGTCATCGACGAATTCGGCGGCGTGGACGGCCTGGTCACCATCGAGGACCTGGTCGAGGAGATCGTCGGCGAAATCGAAGACGAGCACGACCCCCGGGCCAAGCAGGGATGGATGCGGGTCGAGAGAAATCTCTACAATTGCGACGCCCGAATAGAGATCGAGACACTGGAGGAGGCCTGCGGCACACGTTTGCGCCCCTCGGACTGGAATGACGATGCGGATACGCTCGGCGGGCTGGTGGTCGCGTTGAGCGGGCGGGTTCCGCAGCGCGGCGAGGTGGTCACGCATCCCGAAGGACACGAATTCGAGATTCTGGAAGCAGATCCTCGACGCATCGGCCGGATCAAACTGTCCGTGCGGCAGCCGGAACACGAAGGTGCAGAAACCGCAAAATGAGCGCTGTCCTGGCCATTTTAGGCGGAGCACTGTTCGCGCTCGCCCATCCGACTGTTGGCTGGATACAGCCCTACGTCAACGAGCTCTGGGCGCTGCCCGGTGCCTTTTTGCTGATGGCGGCACTGGACCGCGCACCCACGGAATGGCAGGCGGCACGGGTGGGATGGCTTGCCGGCGCATCCTATTTCGGCATCGCCCTGCACTGGATCGTGTATCCGCCCCTGGTCGATCCGGAACGGGATCTGTGGGTATTGCCCCTGGTGGTGATAGGGCTGCCGGCAGCCCTGGGACTGTTCTGGGCGCTGGGCTTCGCGGTGGCGCGCTATACCGGCGTGCGCGGAGTCGCGCGCGCGGCGGCCTTCGCGATCTGCATCGGCTCGGTGGAATGGCTGCGGAGCGTCCTGCTCGGCGGATTCCCGTGGGCACTGCCCGGCTATGTCTGGGTTGACACCCCGCTTCGCAACCTGCTGCCCTATATCGGCACCCACGGCCTCACCTTCTTCACCTTCCTGATCCCGGCACTGGTCTGGACGCTGTCGACCGGAGGGCGGACCTCCCTGTTCTCAGTCATTCTCCGGGTGACAGCAGCAACGGTGATACCGTTCGTCATCTTTGCCACCGGAATCGTTGCCGGAATCGGAGACACGACCGGCCGTTCCGGGACAGAACCGCCTGTTTCCGTGCGGTTGGTGCAACCCAATATTCCGCAAAGGGAGAAATGGGACGAGCAGTACAGAACCCGCAACCTCCAGCGGCTGCTGCGACATTCCATCAGCCCCAGCGGCCAGATGCCGGATCTCGTGATCTGGCCGGAAGTAGCACTCACAGCGGTTCTTGACCGCGTCGAACAAGGTGAAACGGAGCCGAATCTTGTGCAGGTTGCAGCCACCAGTTCCGGAAGCACGGCACTGATACTCGGTGCCCTCACACGTGCAGCGGACGGCTCCCGGTTCAATTCACTGGAAATCACCGGGCCGAAGGGACAGCATCTTGCCCGCTACGACAAGCACCACCTCGTTCCGTTTGGTGAATTCCTGCCCGCACAGGAGCTGCTCGCCTCGCTGGGACTGACAACCATCGCACGCGGCGGGCTGGCCCATGGAACCAGAACCGGGCGCATCCTGATCAATGGCATCCCCCCCTTCACCGCCTTGATCTGCTACGAAGCGATCTTCCCAGCCGAGGTGCGACAGGCCGCACGAGGTGCCACCTGGCTGCTGCAGATCACCAACGATGCCTGGTTCGGTCCGGATGCCGGACCGAGGCAGCATTTTATGCAAACCCGCGCCCGCGCCGCCGAGCTGGGTCTGCCGCTCCTGCGGGTCGCCAATACCGGAATCACGGCGATCATCGGAGCAGACGGACAGGTGCTGGCGTCGTTGCCCCTCGGGGAAGAGGGCGGGCTGGAGGGCACCCTTCCTCCACCGCATCCCGGCACCACGGTTTACGCCCGCTATGGAGACCTTTCGTTCCTGATCATCCTGCTGCTGGCCGGATTCTGGTGCCTGGCATCGCAGTGGCTGCTTCCAGAGCGAGACCGGTATGCCGAATTGCCCCAGGGCGACAATGAAGACAGGATTCGGAGGCCGGATCCATCGGCAGGGACAGACACCGATGCGATGCCAACGGAATCCGCATAGGCAGGAAATCGCCCGGATGGGCTTGTCGGACAGGGGCCGGACTTCCAACGCGCAGGACAGCTCCCCGGCCGCAGCCTTCGGTGTCTGCCCGTCCTCTCCAATACGCGGCGCACCAGCACGGCTCGACCATGCGGCATCAATCGTGCATTTTTTGTGAACGTTCCTTGGCCCTCCCGAAAGTTGGGTTGTTACGAAGCATCAGCATCTCCAATCAGGACCGAATGGACAACAATCCATATGCAGTTCACAGCTAGTATTATATAATGACCAATTGGCGGCCAAAGTGGTTCCACAAGTTTGGGATCATAAGCAAAGGATTGAAGCGATGCCTTCTGTAGCTTACAAAACTTTTCAATATAATCTCGTCGACGCGAGTCGATTAATCAAGGCATATAATGAGCTGTCTGCCACAGGGCCAGACCGCCGACCCCTAGGCCATGTCACCCGCAGCATCGTGGTCAGTTTGTGTGCATCTTGGGAGCAGTACATTGAAGACGTGGCTATCGAGTTGGTCAGAAAGAACGTGAAACATAAACTACCAACGAATCTACAAAAATCTGTACAAATAACTATTTGTAACAATGTAACAGAAGCAAAACACAATGTAACAGAGGCGAAACACAATCTAAAACCGTTGAAACTAGCTGGAACCGGTTGGCGTAGAATTTATTTGGATTGCTCGCAAAAAGCTGTAACTAACTTCCATTCCCCGAAAAGTGACAAAGTTGCTACTCTTTTTGAAGATTACATCGGAATTGCCGACCCGGTTTGGAGATACTGGTCTTTTGGGAAAGAGAACTTAGACAATTTTGTTGACGTTCGGAATAGGATTGCTCACAAAGGACGGAGTGCTAAGCCAGCTACCAGATTCAAAGCAACCCAGCTCAACAAAAATAATATTATGCGAACGGTTCTGGAAACCGACAACTTTCTGTATGATCAGCTTAGTAAAATTCTTCCCAAAAAACTTGCGCCGTGGCATGAAAAGGCAAAGTGATCAAAAACTGCAAAACGATTCCAGTTTAAGTTAAGAACATAACAGACCTACTTGTCCTTGCTTGAGTTTCTTTGAAGAAATCGAACATGCGCTTACATATGTCATGAGAATCCCTCTGCACGCTTTGTTTTTCTGTATTCTGGATGGTGACGTGATGAATGCAAATCAACGAATTTGTTGCTCCGAAGCATAGGCACATCCAATCAGGGCCGAATGGACAACCTGCTGACAGATCACACTTAGGGACAATGGTTAGGGAAAGCCAAATGCTAATTTCTGCGTCCAGACAAGCACAAAAATTAACCGCCGCTGCAGTGCACAACAACCACCTATACACAGCTAGGTGGGCTAGCGCTCTTTTGCCTTGAACCAACTTCTTCGTATTGGATGCCTATGCTAAAAGCTGCTTCCTGTCGCTGTATGCCTCCTTAAGAAATGCGATGGGGGGCTTTATCACTCTTTTTGTTCAATTCTTTCGCTTCATGTTTATGATCATCGATCGCTTTTTTCAAATTTTTCGCTGCATTCTGACAATCATTGATTGCTTTTTCTACTTCACCGGGCTGATGCGCTTTGATATTTAAAACTTTTTCAAACATAAGTACAGCAAGTAATTTCTTAATGAAACTAAGCGCCTTTTCTGCTACTTTTATGGAAATAAAATCTGTCTCAAGCATCAAAACTACAATTTCAACTCCATTAGGTCCGAATCGTGCAAGATCCAGAAGCAGTCCGGAAGATTGATTTGGAATTTTCCCCATGAGTATTCTCCTTATTCTGTGCGATGATCTATCGCTACAATGCCTGCTTTCATCAATGTTACCTAGCTGTGAACTGTAGCCGGATTGTTGTCCATTCGGCCCTGATCTGAAATTCCGGTACTTCCCAGAATAGCAAATCCAAGGAGAGCCGGGTGAACACCCACAAGAATGCCAGATTGACGCCGTACAGTCGAGGGGAGCGGGTCCGCCGTGTTGCAGGAGGACGGGCAGACGCTGAAGGCTGTGACCGAAACCCTCAGTGTCTCCACGACGACCACCCATAAATAGATTGCACGTTTCCGGGCCAACGGGGCTGATGGCCAACTGAACCGGTCCTCCCGACCCTACAATCTGCATCGCCGGAGCCCGGCGCACCACCCTTGGGCAGATCGCAGCCCTGCACCCTACGCCGGACCGAAACGCAGGTCGCGGCCGAGCTTGGCACCTCTCTGCCTCCACAGTGAGCCATCACCTCCGGTTCCTGAAATTGAGCAAAATGAAGGATATCGAACCCCATCCGGCCGTTGCCAACTAGGCTTCTCCACGTATCGCAGTACGAAAAAGGCGCCGGGGTGCTTTGCAAACCCCAAACATCGTATGCTGGGCGGCACACCGGAATAGCCCGCACTCCGGAGTCGGTTGGGAATACCTGAATGTCGCCATTTACGACCATTCCCGTATCAGCTCCCCCAGTAGGATGCCTGACCAAACCGCCCGGTGCAATTGCCTTCCTCCCGGCGACCATCGCCTACTATCCAAGCCGAGGTGTGGAAGTTCAATAGGCTGTCCCCGTCCAAACCCAATCGGCTAGTGGGTGTCTGCTTTTTGAAACTACTGTGAGGTCGGTGCCAATTGTGGCGATGAAGCTAGGCTAGAAAGCTGGTCACATCGTTGCGTGGAGGTCTGATAGACGGCCGCATAGGCCCATTCCTTGGGGGGCGGCCTGTATGAAGCGTTCGGCCTTGCTGTTGGTTCTCGGGGTGTAGGGTCGGGTACGGATATGGCCGATGTCGCGCTCGGTACAGAGATTGCAGAAAACCATGGAAGTGTAACAGGGACCGTTGTCGGTCATGACGCGTTCAATGGTGATCCAGAAGTTCTGATAGTAAGCGACCGCGGCCTGGAGGAAAGCGATTGCGCTTCGGGCGGTTTCGTCGGGCATCACAGCAGGGAAAGCCACGCGCGCGGGAATAGTCGTCCCCAGCGGCCAGGTGCCAGATCTCGTGATCCGGCGCCGGAAGTATCGCTCACAGCGGTTCTTGACCGCATCGAACAAGGTCAAACAGAGCCAAATCTTGTACAGGTTGCAGCCACCAGTTCTGGAAACACGGCACCGATTACTCGGCGCCCTCACACGTGCAGCGGACGGCTCCCGATTCAATTCACCGAAAATCACAGGGCCGAAGGGACAAAATCCTGCCCGCTACGACAAGCACCACTTCGCTCCGTTTGGTGAATTCCTGCCCGCACAGAAACTGCTCACCTCACTGGGAATTACAACCACCGCACACAGCGGACTGACCCATAGAACCAGAACGGGGCGCATTCTGATCAATGGCATCCCCCCTTCACCGCTTTGATCTGCTACGAAGCGATCTTCCCGGCCGAGGTGCGACAGGCCGCACGAGGTGCCACCTGACTGCTGCAGATCACCAACGATGCCTGGCTCGGTCCGGATGCCGGACCGAGGCAGCATTTTATGCAAACCCGCGCCCGCGCCGCCGAGCTGGGTCTGCCGCTCCTGCGGGTCGCCAATACCGGAATCACGGCGATCATCGGAGCAGACGGACAGGTGCTGGCGTCGTTGCCCCTCGGGGAAGAGGGCGGGCTGGAGGGCACCCTTCCTCCACCGCATCCCGGCACCACGGTCTACGCCCGCTATGGAGACCTTTCGTTCCTGATCATCCTGCTGCTGGCCGGATTCTGGTGCCTGACGTCGCAGTGGCTGCTTCCAGAGCGAGACCGGTATGCCGAATTGCCCCAGGGCGACGATGAAGACAGGATTCGGAGGCCGGATTCATCGGCAGGGACAGACACCGACGCGATGCCGACGGGATCCGCATAGGCAGGAAATCGCGGAAACGGTTTTGCCGACAGAGTGCCCCGACCCACCGGAATATCGGACGGCCGGAAAGCATCCACCCCATACCGTCCGATCACAAGGACATCGGGCCGGCCTCCGGAATCCTTCCCGATCGGTCCTTTCGGACGCAGGAACCCTCTAGCACCCGGCAGATTCACAGCCCGCTGGCCCGGGTGCCGGCATCCTCGCCAGATCCAGATCTGCCCCGCACGAACAGGCCAGCGGAACCCGCCACCCCCCAGCAAGCAACGCCGATGCCGATCCGCGGAGGCGGTTTGATTGACCCGGCACAGGCTTCCGATATGCTCGACGGGTTCATGTAGGATTGCCAGAGGAGACCAGAATGACGGTTGTTCAGGTGACAGACGAATCTTTTGAAGAGGACGTCCTGAAATTCGACCGTCCGGTTCTTGTCGATTTCTGGGCCGAGTGGTGCGGACCCTGCAAGCAGGTCTCACCGTTGCTTGATGAGATCGCCCAGGAGATGGGCGACCGGATCCGGATTGCCACGGTGGACATCGACAACAACCCGGAATCCCCCACCCGATACGGCATACGAAGCATTCCAACCCTGCTTCTTTTTCTGGGCGGCGAACTCGCCGACACCAAGATGAACGCGGCTAGCTCCAGCAAATCGTCGCTCCGCGACTGGATCGAGAAAGCCATCTGAACCGGCACGGCCGGCTGCAATACCGGATCTCTATCGGCTCAGGGAATCCTAGAATTGTTGCACGAATGACAATTCGGCCCGATTGCGTTTGTAGTCATATCCCTGCGCGTTCGACCTGCGTACATCGTTCACCAGCGAGAATTTCGGGCTGAAGCCAAATATCGTGAAACCGCGATTAAGCACCGAGACCCGCAGGACACGACCCCGATCCTTGCGCTGGTCGGTCCCGTCCCGCACCAATAAATCCCACCGGCCTTTGTATCTTGTCCAGCGGAACTCACCACCGCCACTCAATGTGAAACCCCGCGGCAGTGCAACAGACATCCTCGTCCGGATCCAGCGGGTGGAATTGCGCCAATTGAGCGATTCCGGACGTTCGTATCCGTAGCCGATCGTCGCATCGGTTTGCACGGTGGAGGTCACAAGCCGGAACGCGCCCAGGGAAAGTGCGGTGTGATGCCCGTCCAGGAATTTTCTCCTCAAATGAGTGCGTCGATGCCAGGATGCCTCCCCCGTCAGCACAAACCGGCGGCCGATCTGCCGCCTGGCCTCGGAACGGATCCCTAGTTCCCGGTTGTAGGAGCTGCCCGCGACAGTGCGTTTTCGGACACTGGCAAGAACGCTTACCTCCGTATCTCCGCCGAGCGTCCAGCGCGGACCGGCATGCCCGGACAACGAAAGCTGGTCGAATTCACTCCCGGAATATTCCCGGTCACTGATATCGGCCCCCGCACGAAATCGTGTCAGGTCATCAACTGGATACTGATACTCGCCACCGCCCCACACGGAGATGCCGAGCCCGGATTTGGCACCCGCATCCTCACCGAAGCGGAAAGGCAGCCCACCGAGATAGATAATCTTTATATCCGAAGCGGAATTGACGTTGCTGTCCGGCGCAATTTCAAAACCAAAATACCCGCTCCAACGCCTTCGCGCCCGGATCATCGCCAGGAATCTCCCGACATTGGCGGCCACCCCCGGTTCGGACTCCACCGCGAGCACACGTTCGAAATGCTCGCGCGACAGACCGTCCTCACCCTTGAGAAAAAAGGCCCGCGCCAGTTCCAGGCGCACCCGCACGAGATCGGGGTTGTCGATCAGAATAAACCGCAATGCCGTGATCGCCTCATCCAGCAGGGCGGTCTTTTCCTCTTCTGTATCTACCTCGCCAGAGGCTCCCATGGCGGCAAGGCCGACAAGAAAATGAACATCAATGCTGTCCGGATGCCCGGGCGCCAGCGGGCGAAGAATGTCCAGCGCCTCATCAAAACGGCCGTCTGAAAACAGCGCCCTCGCATGGTTCACCTGAGGGTCGGACGAAAGGTGGGACCTCCTGTCTGTATCAGCAAACGCCGGAACAGCAAGCAGAAAGAAAGCAACCGGCACAAACGCCGGGAACCTCAAGAGTCCTGCATTTCAGATGTTCCAGACGATTGTATGGAAAATGCAAGGAGGCATCCGCACAACTGTTATTTCTCCCTCGCTTCGTCAAAATCTGATATGGATCAGGAATCGTCATCCAGATCCGCAAAGAACACCCCCAACAAACTTCGAACATTGTCGCCATCTGTATTTGTCAAGCCGAATGTTCCAGCAACGTTTCCGGGATACTCGGTGGCGTCAGCACCGTCGAGAAAGAACTGACCGCCCCAGTTTCCACCAAATGTTACCGGATCCGGATCATCATCGATGGTCACCTCGATGAAAGTTGCCCCGGTAAAAAAGCCCCCGGGTTGGCTGACATCGATAGGGGCCGTCCTCAGTTCTATTTCCAAACCCGCATACACATTGTCGTGAATGTCGCGCAAATCGCTGATCGTACCCGAAATTGTTCCCGGTTCATCACCAACCCCGAATAGAGCGGTTAGACCCACCTCTCCGGTAAAGGAAGAGAGCTCGCCTACCCCATCAACCAGATCGCTATAAATACCATTCGCATCCCCCGTATACGTAGGCTCACCAACCAAAGCAGCAAGATTTCCCTCGGTGAATCTGGCACCTACATTGCTGTCCAGGAAGACCCCGATTTCGGAATTCCCCGAATCCGGAACATAAGCCCACAATCCGTAAGCTAGATAGTTAGCGTCATCGTCCTCTCCAATAGGCTCTGTTACGAGACCCACATACACATCTCCTCCCGTAACAACCTCTGCTTCAAAAGCCAGATCATCCGTTCCCTCAAATTCTGTGACTATATTGGTGTCACTGTCACTGGCCACCTCCCAACCATCGGTTTTCGTGTTCTCAACCGTAGAGACTTGTGATTCCCCTCTAAAATCGGTTATCGTGACATTGATTGCGTCTGTGAGGTCACTACTCTGCGTGACGCTGCCCTCTCTCGGCGTTGCTCTTGCAGCCGCCGCCGTAGGGGCTGCAAGCGGCGTATCCTGATTCACCGGATCGAAGATATCCTCAAGGAAGTCCAGGTCGCCCCCGGATCCTCCCCCGCTTGAACTTGAGCAACCCGCCACCATGAGCAAAATACCTGCCAGCAAGGCTGGAAATTTCAGAATACGAATCGACTTCAGCATTTTGTTTCTCCTTGGGAATTGTGCCTGATGGTGCCTGTCTGATCGGTTAACAGACTTCCACGGATGCGGAAACTCTCCGAATCAAGTCATCGCCCCGGGTTATGCCGCAAAACTCACGCACACGCAACACCCGAATCCGACCGACCGAACGCCCCCTTACCGATCCATAAACCCTCGGCACCGCTGCCCCGAACCGCATCGATTCTGACATCAACGACCCGTTCCCTGCCGCCATACCGCCGCCGTATGCCAGGAACCCGGCGACCCGGCACGAGTTTCTGCTGGACCGCATCTACTCACGTTCCCGCTCCACCTCCCGCCCGCAATCTGGTTTGCGCCGGATCATCGGACGGTCCACCTGCCGATCAAGATGCTCGCGCAACTCCCTGACACGGTCCGGATCACGCATGGGGGACCCGCCCCGGGCAAGGATCTCCTCAATGCACCGCCCCAGGGCGGCATTCCCCACATGGCGTGCCTCGGCCGTCTGGGCCCGGCAACGCTCCAGCGGATCGGGCAACCGGTCGAGAAATTCCCGCATGGCGGGTTCGATCTCCGGTTGGCGCCCGGACGGCGGACAAAAAACAGGCTCCGGCACGCGCGGCCGCTCGGGCCCGGTCCGAGCGATGCCAAGACGCCGGACCACACGCTCAAAGCGCAGCTGTAACTCGCGGCGGCGGAGACCGCGCTCGGCCTCGCGCAGCCGCATCCGCAGACGCCGCTTGTGGGACTGCAGGTTCCGCGTCCGGACCTCCCGCACGAGATCACCGCGCTGTGTCCGCCGCCCTTTCTTTTCCATCTCGCTGGCCGCCCTTCCGAGAGCCGGCTCCGGCTCGCGGTCCAAGGCAGCCGCCTTCTCGGCAAAACGCCGGGCCGCCGCGCGGTCCCCGCCGGCGATCGCCCGATCCAGATGCCGCTCGACCTCCTTGCGCTGGACCGCGAGAGAACGCGCATCGACCCGCTCCAGTGACCCGGCCCGGACCAGTGCCCGATTCGTGTATCGCTCCCAGGCAAATCGGGTTCTGCACACCTCCCGCGGGTGATTCCATGCGGGTTCCTTGAGCCCGAACCCATCGCGCTCGATCGGCCGCGTGGTCAGAAGGATGTGCGCGTGGGGATGCTCCCCTCCATCCGAAGCCTGCGGTACATGGATCGCGAAATCGGCCACCATGCCGCGTGCGACAAAATGCTCGCGCACGAAATCCCGGACTGCCGCTGCGCGGCGCTCCGGAGGCAGCTCCCGGGGGATGGCGACATACACCTCCTGCGCCAGTCTCGAATCGTACCGTCGTTCGCGCGCCTCAACCCGGTTCCAGAGCTGTTCGCGGTCGCGCACCCAATCCGGGGCACGCTCCGGAGCCACAATCTCCCGATGCTGCACGTCCTGCTTGGCGGTGTAGTCATGCACGCGCCGGGCACGCTCGTCCCGGAGTCTCTCGCCGGCGCGATAGGCGGCGTATCGTACGGCACTCGAACCCGCGCGACGGGAGACGGTGCGAATCTGGAGTGCGTAAACCGCCATATCGGTGCCGCCGGATTGGAGCCAACGGGGCAAGCATAGAAATTCCTTGGCCGGAGTGAAATTTCTGTGCCCCGGATTCCCCGAAAGCCTTTCCAGCGCTTCACTTTGCCTGCTTCAAAACCTCTCCGGCCAGATACAGGGATCCGCAGACCAGCACCCGGGGCCGCCGCGAGAGCGCCCCGATACGGGCCGCAGCCTTTTCCGGAGACGTGCTCATCACCGCGGGCAGACCCGCAGCGCGGGCCATCCCGGCCAGGGCAGATGCCGACAGGCCTTTGTGCTGGCGCGGAAGGTTCACCGCAAACACACGCGTAGCAAGCCCCGCAAAGGGTCCCAGAAACGCCCTTGTGTCTTTGGTTTCAAGCATCCCGCAGATCAGATAGAGGGGGCATCCGTCCACCTCTCCGCGCCCGCGCATCTCCCGGGCCAGTGCCTTCGCTGCGTCCGCGTTGTGGCCTCCATCGAGCCAGACCTCCGCCCCCTCCGGCAGTGCCTCGATGATGGGGCCATGGCGGAGTCGCTGCAGCCGGGCCGGCCAGTTCCGCGCCCGCAGTGCGGCGGAGGGGGAGCCTGCGCCGAGTTTTCGGAGTGCCGCAACCGCGATGCCGGCGTTTTCAATCTGGTGTGCCCCCCGGAGGGTCGGCCGCGGCAGGGCCAGTGTGCCCTCCCGATCGCTGTAGATTATCCCGTCCGCCTCGGAGAGGCAGGTCCATTCGGTGCCGTGGCGCAAAAGTGGTGCACCGATCACCCCGGCCCTCCGCTCGATGGCGCCGAGCGCAGGGCGCGGCTGCGGCCCGACGATGCAGGGCACCCCCGGTTTGAGGATGCCCGCCTTTTCGCCGCCGATCTTCGGCAGGGTCGTGCCGAGATACTCATGATGGTCATGGCCCACGCGGGTGATGACCGTGAGGGCCGGAGCAGGGACGACATTGGTCGCATCGAGTCGCCCGCCAAGTCCCACCTCAAGCAGGCAGTAATCGGCCGGGGTCTCCGCAAAGCCCAAAAACGCCGCGGCCGTCGTGATCTCGAAAAAAGTGATGGGAGCATCTTGGTTGGCGTCCCTGCAGCGCACCAGCAGACGGCAGAGCCCGGCTTCCGTGATCCGTCGGCCGGCCAGCACGATGCGCTCCTGGAAGTGCACCAGATGCGGCGAGGTGTAGACATGCACGCGGGCGCCACCGTGCCGCAATCCGGCCCCCAGCATGGCGGCCACCGACCCTTTTCCGTTGGTGCCCGCGATATGGATGACGGGAGGCAGATGGTCCTGGGGATTTCCCAGCGCGGCCAGCAGTCTTTCAATCCGTCCGAGCGACAGGTCGATCAGTTTCGGATGCAGCTCGAGCAGGCTGGCCAGTATCCGGTCGCTGCCCGTCACGGACCGATGGATCGGGTGGCGGCGGGGCGGCCGGTGAGCAGGCGCAGGAGTCGGGCGAGTTCGTCCCGCATCTCGCTGCGCGGCACGACCCGATCCAGCATCCCGTTCTCCAGGAGATGCTCGGCACGCTGGAAACCGTCCGGCAGTTTTTCACCAATGGTCTGTTCGATCACCCGGGGACCGGCAAAACAGATCAGCGCGTTCGGCTCGGCGATCTGGATATCCCCCAGCATGGCGTAGGACGCGGTGACCCCACCGGTGGTGGGATGGGTCAGCACGCTGATATAGGGCAGGCCGGCTTCCCGGACCGACCGCACGGAAAGCGTGGTCCTCGGCATCTGCGCGAGCGAAAGTATCCCCTCCTGCATGCGGGCACCGCCAGCAGCCGAGAACACCACCAGCGGCGCACGCCGCTCGATCGCGACCTCTGCCGCCCGCAGCAGGGCGTTGCCGACAGCGATTCCCATCGACCCCGCCAGGAACCGGAAATCCTGCGCTGCGACCACCGTCTCGATTCCGTCGATCTTGCCCCACGCCACCTGCATGGCATCCCGGCTGCCCGTTTTGGCCCGCGCGCTCTGCAGCCGCTCCGTGTAGCGTTTGGCATCGCGGAACCGCAACGGATCGTCCGATGCCTCCTCAACCGCGACGGGCTCCCCCTTGCCGCCATCGAACAGCGAAGCGAAGCGCCTGTCCGGAGCCAGCGGCATGTGATGGCCGCAGGCGGTGCAGACATGGAGGGCTTCCTCGAACTCCCGGTGATAAATCATCTGGCCGCAGGAATCGCATTTGCGCCAGAGATTCTCCGCCACCGAGCTGGTCCGGCCCAGAACGGCATTCAGCTTCGGGCGAACATAATCACGTATCCAGTTCATCCGCCGTCCTTCCGCGCCCCGTGCACGCTGGCGGCAAGCGTACGCACATAGTCCAACGTCTCCTCGATCGATGCCCCCGCCTCGATGCGCTCAATGATCGCCGAGCCGACCACCACGCCATCGGCACCACGGGCGATCTCGGCCGCCTGCTCCGGGGTCCGTACCCCGAACCCCACACATACCGGCAGGTCTGCCGACGCCCGAACGCGGGCAACCGCCCGGGTGACCTCGGCGCTGTCGGGAGCCGCGCTGCCGGTGATGCCGGTAATCGAGACGTAGTAGACAAAGCCGGACGAACCGTTCAGAACCGCCGGCAGGCGTGCGTCATCGGTGGTCGGCGCCGCAAGCCGGATCATGCGCAGACCGTTCTCGTTTGCGGCCTCGCGGAGCTCGTGATCCTCCTCCGGGGGAAGATCGACGACAATCAGCCCGTCGACCCCGGCCCCGGCGGCGGCGGCCGCAAAACTCCTGATGCCGGCGGCAAGAATGGGGTTGTAATAGCCCATCAGCACGATCGGCACGTCCGGGTCATGCCCCCGCAGGTCCCGCGCCAGTTCGAGCGTTCCGGCCAGGGTCTGGCCGGCCTTCAGTGCCCGCTGTCCCGCCCGCTGGATGATCGGGCCGTCCGCCATCGGATCCGAAAACGGCATCCCGAGCTCGATCACATCCACCCCCGCGCCGGACAGGCCGCGGGCCAGCCGCCCGGCCGTCTCCAGATCCGGATCCCCGGCCATCAGAAAGGCGACGAAGGCGGCGCGGTCCCCGGCGCGCAGATCCCCGAAACGCTTCTCGATCCGGCCGGGAATCATGCCCCCACATCTCCGCCGAGCGCCTCAGCGACGGTAAAGATGTCCTTGTCCCCCCGCCCGCACAGATTCATCACCAGAATGGAGTCGCGGGGCATGCCGGGCACGATCTTGCGCAGATGGGCCAGCGCATGCGCCGGCTCCAGGGCCGGGATGATGCCCTCCTGCTCGCAGCAGTAGCGAAACGCATCCAGCGCCTCTGCATCCGTGACGGAAACATATTCGACCCGGCCGGCCTCGTGCAGCCAGGCATGCTCCGGACCGACCCCCGGATAGTCGAGCCCGGCCGAGATCGAATGTGCCTCGAGGATCTGGCCGTCACCATCCTGCAGCAGATAGGTGCGGTTGCCATGCAGCACGCCGGGGCGGCCGCCGGTCAGGGATGCCGCATGCTCGCCGGTGTCGATGCCATGTCCGCCCGCCTCCACGCCGATACAGCGGACATCGTCCTCCAGGAACGGATGGAACAGCCCCATCGCATTGGAACCGCCGCCGATGCAGGCGACCAGCACATCCGGCAGGCGGCCTTCGCGTTCCTGAATCTGGGCCCGCGCCTCGATGCCGATCACCGACTGGAAATCGCGCACCATCATCGGATAGGGATGCGGCCCCGCGACCGTGCCGATGCAATAGAACGTCTCGTGCACATGGGTCACCCAGTCGCGCAACGCTTCGTTCATTGCATCCTTGAGGGTCGCCGAGCCGGAAGTGACGGGAACCACCTCGGCCCCGAGCAGTTTCATGCGAAACACGTTCGGTCGCTGGCGCTTGATATCGACCTCACCCATATAGACGATGCAGCGGAGTCCGAAACGGGCGCAGACGGTGGCGGTCGCCACCCCGTGCTGGCCGGCGCCGGTCTCGGCAATGATGCGGGTCTTGCCCATGCGCCGGGCCAGCAGAATCTGGCCCATAACATTGTTGATCTTGTGGGCACCGGTGTGGTTGAGTTCGTCGCGCTTGAAATACACCCGGGCACCGCCCAGTTCGTCGGTGATCCGCTCGGCAAAATAGAGCGGCGAAGGGCGGCCGATATAGTCGCGGCCGAAACCGGCCATCTGTTCGACAAACGCAGGATCCGCCCGGGCCGCGCGATAGGCCTCTTCGAGTGCCAGCACCGGTGGCATCAGGGTTTCCGCGACATAGCGTCCGCCAAACCCGCCAAAATGGCCGGACTCATCCGGGCCGGGCGGAAGACGGTTGCTCTGGACGTTCATGACCCGACTCGCGGCAACACCCCGGCGGCATCCAGAAACGCGGCGATGCGGTCGGGACTCTTGCATCCGGGCTCCGACTCGACCCCGCTGGAGACATCCACCTGTTCGGCTCCGGAGATGCGGATCGCCTCGGCGACATTTTCCGGGGTGAGCCCACCGGCAAGCAGCCAGGGCCGGCGCCAGGGCCGTCCGGCAATCCGGTGCCAGTCGAAGACGGCACCATTGCCGCCCGGAAGTGCCCCGTCATCCTCGACCGCGGTATCGCAGAGCAGCACGTCCGCCGCCTCCTCGGCCATCTCCAGCGCATGGAGGTCCGTCGACGCCCCGATCCGCACGGACTTGATCACCGGCAGGCCCGAGCGCTTCCGGATCTCGGTGATGCGGGCAGGGTCTTCGCTGCCATGCAGCTGCACATAATCAAGCGGAACCTCGGAGATGACCGAATCGAGCTGCGGATTGTCAGGATCGACAAACAGTCCGACCTTCGCAATTCCCGGCGGAGCCAGGGCGGCGAGCGCGGCGGCCCGGGCCGGGGTCAGGGCACGCGGGGAGGGCGGATAGAATACGAAGCCGACATAGGCGGCCCCGCCGCGAAAGGCGGCTTCAAGGTCGCGCGCCGCCCCGAGGCCGCAGATCTTTGCTTTCATCCCGCAACAATCTGCACAAATCTCTGCATCCCGCCCGCTAGCGGCCGGATCCGCGACGGACCGACCGGTCCCGGAACCATTCCCCGATCACACCGACCGCAATGCCCACAAACAAGCCGGCAAGGGCGAGCAGAAACACGGGCATCTCAATGGCCGCCAGCGACGGGAAGGGAGCGCCTTCAGGCAGGAGCCGGACGGCAACCGGATCGGGATTCGCCACCGCGAACATCACGATCAGGCATGCGAATACCAGCAACAGCAGGCGGCTGATTCTGCGCATCGGAAGCAAGTGTGGGGGACGGTCGAATATCCGGACTGCGTCCGGTGCCTTCCGGCCCCCACTCCAGGAAAGCCTAGTTCAGAAGATCTTTCAGCGACTTGCCCGGCTTGAAATGAGGCACCTTCTTTTTCGGGATCTTCACCTTCTCGCCCGTGCGAGGATTGCGTCCCTCCCGCCCGGGGCGGTCACGAACGGCAAAGACTCCAAAGCCGCGTATCTCCACACGGTCTCCGCTGCTGAGTGCATTGCAGATCTCTTCAAATACTGCGTTTACAACGGCCTCCACATCGCGGGCACTCAGCCCATCGCTTGCGTCGTCGCTGGCAATCTTCTTGATCAATTCGATTTTTGTCATTGCGGTCTCCGTGTAATCGGGAGAGTCCCTCGGGATTGGGACCCAATGCCCTACAAACGCTGGCAGTTTGCACATTCCCGCCGTCACGTCAATTCCTTTTCGGCATCGATTCCGCCGCCCGTTCCCACCGGCGGGGCAGATTCCGGGGCTCCGGCAGGAGGCCCCGCGAAGAAGGATGGCGGATCCGCCCATCTTCGCTTCAGGTCTGGTCTCCGTCCGTATCGGGGTCCGCCGCCGCTTCTCCGCTCTCCGGATCCTGCATCTCCACCGAATCCTCGTCGCTGTCCGCCGCGGTCTCCCCGCCATCCTCCGAAGCCTGCGCCTCTTCCACCGGATCCTCTCCACCGTCCGCCGAAACCTGCGCTTCTTCCACCGGATCCTCTCCGCCGTCCGCCGCGGCCGCGACGGTCTCCCCGCCACTTTCCGAAACCTGCGCTTCTTCCACCGGATCCTCCCCGTCATCCGCCGCTTCCGCGCCGGATTCCTCTTCCTCCTCGCGGCGGCGAAGGGCTGGGGCAAGAATCTCGCCCAGCACAGCACCCGCCGAGGCCGAGCCATACTGGCGTACGGCCTCCTTTTCACGGGTGACCTCAAGGGCCTTGATCGAAAGGTGGAGCGTCTTGCTGTCGAGACTGACATTCGTCACCTGGGCCTCAAGCCGTTCATCCACCGCAAAGCGGTTGGGGCGCTGCCCGGCACGGTCACTGGATAGATCCTGCCTGCGGATGAATGATTTCACGCCACCGACATCCATCTCGATGCCGCTCTCCTCGACCCGGCTTACGACCCCCGAGACCACCGAGCCCTTCCGCAGGCCGGTGATCGCCTCGGCAAACGGATCCGCCTGCAACTGCTTCACGCCGAGCGAGACCCGCTCGTTCTCGATATCGACCGCCAGCACCACGGCCTTCGCGATCTCGCCCTTCTTTTGCTCCTTGATCGCCTCCTCGCCCTCCTTTTCCCAGGACAGGTCGGAGTGATGCGCCATGCCGTCGATGCCGTCCTCAAGACCGATGAAAATCCCGAATTCCGTGATCGACCGGATCGGCCCCTCCACCACACTGCCGACCTTGTGGTTCTCGGCAAATTGCTCCCAGGGATTGGCCCGACACTGCTTCAGGCCGAGCGAAATCCGCCGTTTCTCGGGGTCGGTGTTCAGCACCATCACCTCGACCTCCTGGGAGGTGGAAATGATCTTGCCCGGATGCACGTTCTTCTTGGTCCACGACATTTCGGAGACATGGATCAGCCCCTCGACGCCGGGTTCGAGTTCGACGAAGGCGCCGAATTCGGTGATGTTGGCGACCCGCCCCACGATCCGCATGTTGGGCGGATACTTGGCAACGATCCCTTCCCACGGGTCGGGCTCGAGCTGCTTCATGCCGAGGCTGATGCGCTGCGCATCGCGATTGACCTTGACCACCTGCACGCGCACCACATCCCCGACCGAGATGATCTCGGACGGGTGGTGGATGCGCCGCCAGGCCATGTCGGTGACATGCAGCAGTCCGTCGATGCCGCCGAGATCCACAAAGGCCCCGAAATCGACAATGTTCTTGACCGGCCCCTCGACGATATCCCCCCGGTTGAGCTGCTCGATGACCCGCGCACGTTCGATCGAGGTGGTCTTCTCGAGCACCGCCCGCCTCGACACCACGACATTGCCGCGCCGCCGGTCCATCTTGACGATCTGGAATTTGAGGTTCTGGTCCATCAGTGCCGACGCGTCGCTCATGGGCCGCATATCGATCTGGCTGCCGGGCAGGAAAGCCACCGCACCGCCGAGATCGACGGAAAATCCGCCCTTCACCCGGCCGAAAATGACCCCCTCCACCGGCGCATCATCGGCATTCGCCGCCTCGAGATTGTCCCAGGCGACCTCGCGGTTCGCCTTCTCGCGCGACAGCACCGCCTCACCGCGGGCGTTTTCGATCCGGTCAAGAAAGACATTGACCTTGTCGCCCACCTGGATGTTGGTCGGATCGAAGGCGCGGCCCGGGCGGGCGAACTCCCTCAGATCGACGCGGCCCTCGGTCTTGAAGCCGACATCGATGATGGCCTGGTTGTTCTCGATCGCGATGACCCGGCCCTCAACGACCGTGCCTTCCTTCGGAACCTGCTCCTCGAAGCATTCTTCGATCATCGCCTCGAATTCGGCACGGGAAGGTGCCGCCAGGGACGGCGGAGAGATTTCGGTCGCGGTTTCCATGCATTTTCCTTCTGCTTCTGTCGATCGCAGGCAGAGGGTCGGGGTCGGGTGGCATCGCGTACCACGCCCCACCGGTTGCGGAACGTTCCGTTCCGTCGCTAGTCCAGTTTCTCCGCGATCATGGCCATCACCCGATCGGCCGCCTCGTCTATACCGAGATAAGTCGTATCAAGCAAGTAGGCACCCTCCGCCCGGCGCAGCGGGGCCACCGCCCGGCCGCTGTCGAGCGCATCCCGCTCCCGGATGCTGGCAAGCACGGTTGCGCGGTCGGCGGCCAGCCCGCGCCCGGCGAGTTCGCGGGCCCGGCGCTCCGCCCGGACATCAAGATCCGCCGTGATATAGACTTTCACATCCGCCTCCGGAACCACCACGGAGCCGATATCCCGTCCGTCGAGCACCGCGCCGGCAGCGCCCCCGGGCGGGCAGGCGGCAAAGCGCCGCTGGACTTCCAGGATCTCGTCGCGCACCTCCTGCCAGGCCGCCACGGAGGCGACGATCCCGTCCACCTCCGGGTCCCGCAGCCGTACAAAATCCCCCAGATCGGCAGCGTCGAGCCCGGCGGCGAACCGCACCGCAGCCGGCCGGTCGAGGGCCCCGCCGCATTCATCGAGCAGGCGCCGGGCGATGGCGCGGTACAGCAGGCCGGTATCGAGATGCGGATAGCCGAGCCGCCGGGCCACAAGCCGGGCCACGGTACCCTTGCCGGAAGCGGCCGGACCATCGACCGCAATGATCATGCTGCCGCCGTGTCGATTCGTGCGCCCAGGCCGCGCATGAGCCCGACATAGCCGGGAAAACTCGTGGCGACAGAGCGGATATCGTCGATCTCGACCGGCGCCTCGGCGCCAAGGCCGAGAGCCAGGAAGGCCATGGCGATGCGGTGATCGCCGCAGGCCCGGACGGAGGCCCCGCCGGCCGGAGGACGGCCCGTGCCGACCACGACGAGGCGATCCTTCTCCACCCTGGCCCGGACCCCGCAGGCGGTGAGCCCCCCGACCAGCGCGGACAGACGGTCGCTTTCCTTGGCGCGGAGCTCGCCAAGCCCCTCCATCACGGTCTCGCCCTCGGCGAAAGCGGCGACCACCGCGAGTGCGGGATATTCGTCAATCATCGACGCCGCCCGGCCGGCCGGCACCGAAACCCCCCGGAGCGGTCCCTGGCGGACATGCAGATCACCAACCGGCTCTTCCTCTCCCCCGACCGGCACCGTCTCCAGCCCGGCCCCCATCTCGCGGATCGTTTGGTAGAAGCCGGAGCGGAGAGGGTTGGTGCCGATACCCGGCAACGAGACCTCCGAACCTGCCGCCGCCAGGACCGCCGCCACCACCAGTGCCGCCGAGGACGGATCGCCGGGAACCTCGATCTCCAGCGGGCGAAGGTCGATGCCGCCACGGATCGTGTGGACCCTGCAGTCCCCTGCGCCGCGGCTGGATTCCACCGGTGCTCCCATGCGGCGGAGCATCCGCTCGGTGTGGTCGCGCGATGCCACCGGCTCGGTGACACGGGTCTCGCCCGGCATCTGCAGCCCGGCGAGAAGAATCGCCGATTTCACCTGCGCCGAAGGAACCTCGAGGGTCCAGTCGATCGGCAGCGGCCGCTCGGCGCCGCGGATCACCGCCGGCAGACATCCCCCCTCGCGGCCGGTGATCCCGGCACCGATTTCGCGCATCGGCGCAAACACCCGTTCCATGGGCCGCGACCGAAGGCTGGCATCCCCGGTCAGCGTCGCGGTCACGGGGCAGGCGGCCAGGATGCCGGTCAGAAGCCGCGCCAGGGTTCCGGAATTGCCGCAGTCGATGATGTCTTCGGGCTCGCGGAACGCGCCGGTGCCGCCCCCGGTCACCCGCCAGACACCCGGCCCGTCGCGCTCGACGCGGGCACCCAGGGCAGCCACGGCGCGGGTGGTGGCCAGCGTGTCTTCACCTTCGAGCAGACCGGAGATCCGGCTCTCCCCCTCGGCCAGCAGGCCCAGCAGGAGAGCCCGGTGCGAGATCGACTTGTCGCCGGGGATCCGTGCCTCGCCGCCCAGCGGCGTGCCGGGATTGGCGACCGCGGAAACCGCCCGATCTGCAGATGCGTCGCCCTCGCTCATGATCCGGTCTCTCCACTGCGGACAAATGTCAGATAGACAGGCCGCCGTCCTTCCGCCAGTGCCTTCTGCTCATAGCGGGTGCCCGGCCATCCCGGCCAGGCCTCACGCCAGTCCGTCGGCCGCTCCGAGATCCAGACAAATTCCGGATGCCCGAGCACCCCCCGGAGGGCATGCCGGGTATAGGCCGCGACATCGGTGGCAAAGCGGAGCTCGGCTCCCGGACGCATGACCCGCGCCAGCGCGTCGAGATTGTCGGGATGCAGGAACCGCCGCTTCGCATGCCGCCGCTTCGGCCAGGGATCCGGATAGAGCAGGAACACCCGTCCGATCATCGCATCTGGAATCACCTCAAGGAGGTCGCGGGCATCGCCGGGATGGATGCGGAGATGGGGCACCTCACCGGGGACCAGCCGCGAGAGAAACGCGGCAACGCCGGAAACATACGGTTCCGCACCGATCAGGGCGATGTCCGGATGGGTGCGGGCCGTCGCCAGCAGATGCTCGCCGGTACCAAAGCCGATCTCAAGCCAGCAGTCGGTGGCCGTGCCGGTCAGGAAAGCCGCGGCAAGAAGGTCCCGCCCGGGATTTTCATCCGGCGAGACCCCGGCGAGCGCGCGTTCGCGGAGGCCGGTCTCCAGTGCTTTCCGCCGACCCGGACGAAGCGGCCGTCCGAGGGTGCGGCCATAGAGAATCCGGCGCGGAACCGACGCGGCATCCCGCTCCTGCGTCTCTGCCATCCTCCACTGCCTGCGCGGACGGTCAGGTGACGAGGTCGCGCAGCCGGTCCACAAGATCGACGCGCTCCCAGGAAAAACCCCCATCCTCTTCTGGTTTCCGGCCGAAATGCCCGTAGGAGGCGGTGCGCTCGTAGATCGGTCGGCCCAGCTCTAAATGCTTCCGGATGCCGTCGGGAGTCAGATCCATCGCCTTGCGAAGCCTGTACGCAATATCCCCATCAGGGCGCGTCCCGGTGCCGCGGGTATCAACCAGAAATGAAACCGGTTCAGACTTGCCGATCGCATAGGAGATCTGGATTGTGCAACGTCGGGCGAGCCCGGCGGCCACCACATTCTTGGCCAGATAGCGCGCCGCATAGGCCGCCGAACGATCGACCTTGGTGGGATCCTTGCCGGAAAACGCACCGCCGCCATGAGGCACGGCCCCGCCATAGGTGTCGACGATGATCTTGCGCCCGGTCAGACCGGCATCGACCGCGGGACCGCCCTGGATGAAACTATCGGACGGATTGACCAGCCACTGCGTGTCGTCCAGCCAACCCTCCGGCAGTACCCCGCGCACGATCGGCTCGAGAATTTCCCGCACATCCATTTTCGCGTCCAGAGCACGGTCATGCTGGTGTGAGAGGACGATCGTCTCAACCTTCCGCGGTCGGTCATCCTGATAGACAACCGAAAGCTGCACCTTGCCGTCCGGACCGATTCCGTCCGCCTTGCCGACCCTGCGCGCCTCGCTGATCATTCGCAGGATCGCATGCGAATAGTGGATCGGTGCCGGCATCAGATCCTCGGTCTCGTCGACCGCATAGCCGAACATCAGACCCTGGTCGCCGGCACCGCCGAGATCCACTCCGGTCGCGATCTCTGAAGATTGCTGGGTGATAAAATTCAGAATCTCGAGATGCTGCCAATGGAACCCGTCCTGCTCGTAGCCCGTCCGGCGTACGACGTCGCGAACGATCTCCCCGAGTGCCTCGTCGCTGCTCAACCGCTCCGGACCACGCACCTCGCCGGCAAGAACCACACGGTTGGCGATGGCAAGGCATTCGCAGGCAACCCGCGCTTCCGGATCCTCTGCCAGATAGGCGTCGAGAACGGCGTCCGAAATGCGGTCGCAGATCTTGTCGGGATGCCCTTCGGAAACCGATTCCGAAGTAAAAACATACGCGTCCGAAGTCACGGCATTCTCCTCTGGCGGAATGGACGGAACGGCAAAATGGGCAGACCGGCCGGTGCTGTCAACGCCCCGGCATCCACCCGGCCTGCACTGTGTCCCCTATGTGTAGCGGCGGAGCAGTCCGATCAACCGCCCCTGCACGGTGATCCGGTCAGCGGCATGGCGGATATCCGGATAGTCCGGGTTTTCGGCCTCAAGGACAATCTCCCCCCGTCGGGCATCCCGTCGGAGGCGCTTCAGCGTCGTCTCGTCCTGATCCACCAGCGCCACCACGATATCTCCGTCCTCGGCAGTGTCCTGCCTGCGGAGCATGATGGTGTCGCCATCGAAGATACCGGCCCCGGTCATCGATTCGCCCCGCACCTCCAGCGCGAAATGGTCGGTGTCGAGCGGGGCCCATTCGGACGGGATATCGATATACCGTTCCGAATTCTCCCACACCACCACCGGTACACCGGCCGTGACATGACCGAGCAGCGGAATCCTGGTTTCGACCGGGACACGGAAATCCACGCTCGGCAAGGACATGGACGGATAGGCCCCATCCGATCCCCGGACGACCTCAAGGGCCCGTGCGCGATTCGGCAACCGGGAAATATAGCCGCGATCGACGAGTGCCTGCATCATGCGGTGGATGCTTGATTTGGATTTCAGGCCCAGCGCGTCGCGGGCCTCTTCATAGGACGGCGCGATGTGATTCTCGCGCAGGCTTTGCTCAATAAAACAAAGAAGACGTCGTTGTTTGACGGTCAGCACGTTTGCCTGCCTTTTCCGGTTCTATTGCTTAAAAATTCCATTTTAAACCCACGCAAATTCCACCCCTGTTTTCGGTTCACCCGGTTTCGGGACTGATTCTGCATGCTGTTTATTTCCACTTCCCTCCAGGGCCTGGATGAAAATCTCCCGGGACACATTGCCCCCCGAAGCGACCACGATCACAGGCCTGTCCGTCTCCCCGGCCTTCAATGCCGCGGCCAGACCGACGGCACCGCCCGGCTCGAGCACGATCCGGAGCAATTCCCAGGCAACCGCGATGGCGCCCAGTGCCTCCTCATCGGTGACCACGACACCGGGGCCGAACCTGTCCTTGCCGGTCTCCCAGGTGATCTGCCCCGGCTTCTCGGCCAGCAGCGCATCACAGATCGAACCTGAAAGACTCTCATTGGCGAGAGGCTCCCCGGCCAGGAGCGAACGCGTCCAGTCATCAAACCCCTCGGGCTCGACCGGACGCACGCGCAGGCCCGGCGCCTCCGATTCGAAGGCGATGGCGCAGCCCGAGGACAGCCCGCCTCCGCCACAGGGGATCAGCACATCCGCCTCATCGATGCCGACCTCCCGGGCATCGGCCGCGATCTCCAGCCCGATCGTGCCCTGGCCGGCGATCACCAGCGGATCATCGTAGGGCGGAACAAAATGTGCGCCGCGCTCGGCGCTGACCCGGGCCGCCACCATCTCGCGGGGATCGGTGGCACGGTCATGGCCGATGATCTCCGCACCATAGGCAGCCACCGCGCGGGCCTTGGGCTCCGGCGCATCATGCGGCATCACGACGGCTGCCTGCAGTCCGAGCAGACCCGCCGCCCGGGCAAAGCCGGCCCCATGATTGCCGGAAGAGACCGCCAGCACGCTGCGCCCGTCCAGCTCGTCGCGCAGGGCCCGCAGATGGTTCCAGGCGCCGCGGAACTTGAAGGCCCCTCCATGCTGGAGGCTCTCGGCCTTGACCAGCACCCGCCGGCCGACAGTCTCGTTCAGCCGCTTGGATTCGAGGATCGGGGTGCGCGCCGCAACCGGAGCCAGCCGCTGCGCGGCGGCAAGAATGTCCGCGAAACCCGGAAGCTCCGAATTAGAATTGTTCATTGTATCTGACTCCATTCCTGCACCACATCCGGCACCTGCGAGAGATCCGCCACCATGCACTCCGGGCGCCAGGGCAGACGCTCGACGGGCGTCCCCTCGCGGTTCACCCAGATGCTGCGAAAACCATAGCCGGCCGCGGCGGCCGCATCCCAGCCATTGGAGGATACGAAGGCGACCGCTGCCGGCACAATACCAAAATGCGCGCCGACCATCGCATAGACCCGCGCATCCGGCTTGAAGACCCCGACCTGGTCGACGCTCAGCGTGGCCTCGAGCAGATCCCCGATGCCGGCCGCTTCGACCGCGGCGGCCAGCATCTTCTCGGACCCGTTGGAAAGAATGGCGAGGGCGTGGCCCTCCTCCTGCAAGTGCGCAAGCGCCGCCGGCACCTCCACATAGGCGTCCAGCGTCCAGTAGAGATCCAGCAACCGGTCCCGGATTTCCGGCCGGTCGTCGAGTCCCTCCCGTTCCAGCGTCCAGTCGAGTGCCTCCTGCGTGACCTGCCAGAAATCCGCATGCACCCCGGCGATGGTACGCAGCCAGGTGTATTCGAGCTGGCGCACGCGCCAGGCCTGCGCGATCTCCGGCCAGCGTTCCTGAAAAATCCCGAGTCCCGATTCCGCCGCCGCCCGGCGTGCCGCCGCGCCCACATCAAAAAGGGTGCCATACGCGTCGAAGACGCAGGCCTCGATCGCGCGGCCACTAGCCATTGGCGCGGATCGTTTTGTTGGCGGGGTCATACGGCGATTCCGCGGTCACTTCCGCGGGCCACAATTCATCCAGCATTTTTACCCGCAGCGGTGTGCCGGGTTTCTCCCGGCCGGGCGCAACATACCCGATGCCGATCTGTTTTTCGAAATGCACCGACCAGCCACCGGAGGTAAGCCGGCCGACATGCGTCTTGCCGGTCTCGTCATAGAGCGCCTCCCGGCCCCAGGGATCGGCATCCGTGGGCCCGTCGATCAGAACGGTGACACAGTGGCTGCGGATGCCGGTGTTCTGCATCGCCTCCTTGCCACGAAAATCCTTCGACAGATCGACAAAGCGGCCCAGCGAAGATTCCAGCGGGGTGGCGTCCCGGCCGAGATCGCTGCCGAACGCGCGGTAGGATTTTTCCTGCCGGAGCCAGTTCTGTGCCCGCGCCCCGAACAGCCGGAGGCCGAGCGGCTCGCCGGCATCCCAGAGCCGGTCGAAGAGATAGTTCTGCATCTCCATCGGATGGTGCAGCTCCCAGCCGAGCTCGCCCGTATAGGCGACGCGGATGGCCCGGACCGGGCACATGCCGAGCTCGATCCGCCGGGCCGAGAGCCAGGGAAAGGCGGCGTTGGTCAGACCCGCTTCCGGATCCGGCAGATGCACGACACGCCGCAGAAGCTCGCGCGACTCCGGCCCGGCAATCGCAAACACGCCCCATTTAACCGTTTCGTCCCCGACATTGACCCGTAGCCCGTGGCGGTCCTCCCATTCCGCCGCCTCCTGGCACAGATAGTCATGGTCATAGGCCTGGGCCGCGCCGGACGTGACCAGGTAGTAGTCATCCTGCGCCAGACGGAGACAGGTGAACTCCGTGCGGATCGTGCCGGCATCGGTGAGCCCGTAGGTCAGCCCGATCCGCCCCGGCACCGGCAGGCGGTTGCAGGTCAGCCAGTCGAGAAACCCCGTTGCTCCCGGCCCGTGCACCCGGTGCTTGGCGAAGGCGGTGGCGTCATAGAGACCGAGCCCCCCACGGACGGCGCGAGCTTCCTCGGCGGCGAATCGCCACCAGTCGCCCCGACGGAAGGAACATGCGGCGCGATCGTCAAAATCCTCCCCTTCCGCGAAATAATTCGGCCGCTCCCAGCCATTGACCTGGCCGAACACCGCCCCCCGCGCGCGCATCCGCTCATAGCAGGGAGCGGTGCGGAGCGGCCGGCCGGCCTCGCGTTCCTCATCCGGATGATGGAGGACATAGACATGGTTGTAGGCTTCTTCGTTCTTGGTCCGGGCATAGGCCCGGGTCATCCAGTCCCCGTACCGCCGCGGGTCGAGCGACCACATGTCAATCTCGGCCTCGCCCTCGGTCATCACCTGCGCGAGATAGTGGCCGGCACCGCCCGCCGCGGTGATCCCGAAGGAAAACCCCTCGGCGAACCAGAAATTCGAAACTCCGGGAGCGGGGCCGAGGAGCGGATTGCCGTCCGGCGTGTAGCAGATGGGACCGTTGTAGACTTCCTTGATCCCGCCCTCCTCGAAGCAGGGAACCCGGTGGATTCCGGAGAGCAGTTCCTCTTCGATGCGCTCGATTGCAGGTGTCAGCAATTCCGCCCGGAAACCCTCGGGCACGCCCCAGACCGCCCAGGCGGGAGCGGTGGCCTCATAGGGACCCAGGATCCAGCCCTTGCGTTCCTCGCGGACATACCATTTCGCATCGGCGTCGCGGATCACCGGGTGTTCGGGATTGCCTGCGGCGCGCCATCCGGCAAGGGTTTCGGATTCCCCCGTCACCACATACTGGTGCTCGACCGGCATGGCCGGGATGTAGGTGCCGATCGCTTCCCCCGTGGCCTGCCCGTGGTTGCCGGTGGCGGTCACCACATGTTCGGTGACGAGGGAGAACGGCTCCTTGCTGTCGAGGTCATAGCCGGAGACCTTCCAGGCACCGCTTCCGGACTGCACCGGCTCGAAACTTTCGACATGCTTCTTGCGATGGATGCGGACACCGCGCTTGCGCGCCGCCGCCGCCATCGCCTGGGTGACGTCCGCGGGATTGATGTAGCCATCCGTCGGATGGTAGATGGCACCGACCAGATCTTCGGTCCGGATCAGCGGCCAACGTTCGCCCATCTCCTTCGGGCTGAGCCATTCATAGGGAATGCCAACGGTCTCGGCGATGGTGGCATAGAGCCTGTACTCGTCCATCCGTTCCTGGGTCTGCGCCATACGCAGATTGCCGACGGTGAACAGCCCCGGATCCAGACCCGTTTCGTCACCGATTTCACCGTACATGCGCAGCGAGTAGTCATGGATGTGGCTGACCGCATAGGACATGTTGAAGAGCGGCAGCAGCCCGGCGGCATGCCAGGTCGAGCCCGAGGTCAGTTCGTCGCGTTCGAGCAGAACGATCTCGGACCAGCCGGCGCGGGCGAGGTGGTAGGCGATCGAGCAGCCGACGGCACCGCCGCCGACCACCACGACACGTGCGGTGGTCTCCATGAATTTCCTCCCCGAGACCAAAGCCGGCCCGTCGGGGAGTTTTCGTCCGCCGGGGGGCATTCGTCAAGTGCGTGTACGCGATCACGACATCCGGCACGCCTGACGGGATTTGCCGGCATTGATCTTTCCCCGGAGACCGGCACCCCGAACGGGCCGCCCGCTTCCTGCCCTCCTCAGCCTTTTCCGGCGTCTTTCATCCGCCTGCCGGGACTGTCCGTCAGATCTTCCTGCGGTCCGGTCCGGGTAGCGGACCCGATGCGCGGGCACTCGGAGGAGCGTCGCGACCGTCGCGGCCACTTCGCAGGTTCAGCCAATTGCCGCAGCAAACCAGAGCCGCCCCCAGCGCGACACTGATCCCCAGACCCTCCCCGTAGACAACCGCGCCGACCGTCGCGATCAGCGGCAGGCGCAGAAAATCCATCGGCGCGACCAGCGTGGCATCGGCGAGTTTCAGTGCCCGCGCGAGACAGTAATGCGCGGCCAGACCGCCGCAGGAGGTGACCACCAGCCAGGCGGCGCTGGTGGCCGAGATGGGGGACCAGACCAGCAGGGCAAGTGCCAGCGACGGCGGGGCCTGCATCAGGGACATGTAGAACAGGAAGACAAAGGTCGGCATGCCGACGATGACCCGCCGGGTCACCACAAAGGAGATCGCAAACAGGAACGCGGCGAGCAGGACAATGAAGGCGTCCGGATTCATCGCCTCCGTATCCGGCCGGAGGATGATCAGTGTGCCGACAAAACCGAGCGCGATTGCGGCAACGCGGAGCCGGCCCAACCGCTCGCCGAGAAACAGGACGGAGAGCACGGCCGTCCAGACCGGCATGGTGAACTCGATCGCGAAGACCTCGGCGATCGGCAGCAGGCTGAGGCCCAGGAACCAGCAATAGGTGGCAACCAGATGCGCGGAATTCCGAAGCACGAGAAACCCGGCCTCCCGCCGCCGGATCAATACCCCTCTCCAGCCCGTCGCCAGGAGCACACTGCCGGTGATGATCAGTCCGACCACCGACCGGACCGCAAGAATCTGGATCGTCTCCATGTCGTCGCCCAGCTCCCGGCCGGCCACGGCCATGGCCGAGAACGACAGAAGCGATCCGGTCGTCCAGAGAGCCGCCCGGATGCGCGGGTCGGAGGTCATGGGGCGGCCCGTGGCAGAGGGGAAGCAAGCGCACGGCCGGCGCGAAGCTCCGGAACGATGCAGAAAATCCCCAGCGGCAGCACCAGAACAACCGCGGCAAAGGCCAGCGGCCAGTCATAGTTGCCGCCCAGATCGCGCAGCAGCCCTCCGGTCGCGGTGCCGAGCGCGCCGCCGATGCCGCCGCAGGTGAGCACCGCGCCGACCACCGTTCCGATGCTTCCAGCCCGTCCGAAAATTCCCGCGGCAGTGGCGGCAAACACCGGCCCGCGGGCACCCATGGTTCCACCGAAAGCGATCGTGAACGCCCAGAGCAGCCCGATGCTGGCGGTCGCCAGCAACGGAAACAGGAGCAAGATGCCGGCAATGCTCAGCAGATAGCTCAGGATCACCGCCACCAGCCGGGCGGTGCGGTCCGCAGCGATGCCCAGAGTCACCATGCCAACGAAATTGGCCATCCCCGCCACGCCGAACGCCGTCGCCGCCAGGATGTCGGAGAATCCTGCATCGACAAGCATCGCAACAATCTGCGGGTGCACGGAATACATCCCCAGGGCGGTCAAAAAATACATCAGGCATAGCGCCAGAAAGGCGCGGTCCCGCAGAAGGGTGCGGACCGGAATGGGCCGGGTATCGCGGGGGCTGGAATCCGGTCCCGCCGCCACCCGGCCGCGCACCATGCGGGACCAGGGGAGCGGCGCGAGAACCGACGGAACCACCAGGAAGAAGACACCAAGCGCGAAATAGGTGGTCTCCCACCCATAGGCGTCAATCAGCAATTGCGTGATCGGCGCCAGGGCCAGAACCCCGAAGCCGGAAGCCGCCGTGACCATCCCGAGGGAGGTGGTCAGATTGGTTCCGTACCAGCGGGAGACCAGCGCCGTGCTCGCAATCGGTCCCAGCGCCACAAGCCCCACACCCCCCAGAAGTCCGACCGCGAACCAGAAATGCCAGAGCGCGGTCGCCTGTGAGGCCAGCAGCATGCCTCCGCCACATGCCAGAAAACCGAGTGCGAGGGTGCGGCGCGGGCCCCAGCGGTCATAGACCCGCCCCAGAGGAAACGACGCGAATCCGGCTCCGAGATGCAGCACGGCATAGACCGATGTGGCCTCGACCTGCGTCCAGCCGAAGGCCCTGGCGAGTGTGGGCAGAAACACCGCGTAAGTCTCCACGGCTCCCCGCCCGAGCGCACCGCACACCAGGCAGACGACAAGCGCCAGCAGCGCATAGCGCGTGATCAAGAGACCGAAACGCCCGGACGCGTCCTTTCTGGCTGCGGGTCGGAAATACGGGGCATGGCGGCAATTCGGCTCCCATCCGGACACAGCGGCAGGTGGGTCCGCGCCCGACCGCCCCGACTGTCGATCCGGCCGGGACCATCCCCGCTACATATACCGGCGCAATTGTATGGCGGGGTCATGCAATTGATAATTGGCGGGCAATTATAATTCTCCAGCCACCAGCTTCACGCCCGAGACAGGGATCCACAGAAATGGACCGCGTATTGCTGTTTCTGCCGCTTCCCCCTGGCATTTTGCGGGGGACGCCGCGCAGCGGCGCAGGGGAATCTGCAATTACGAGCAAAAATTCATCGGGCTTTCCGCTTCCTACGCACTCGCCATTGCCGACAGGGCTTGCTGTTTCCTGCCGGCATATGTTTTGGGTTTCTAGAAACCGAATTCGAGTCCGGGGTGGAACTGGGACTCGGCATCTGGAATGAGTTTGCTTCCGGGGAATTTTACGAAGGAATGTCGGAGCACCACGCGAGTTTCCTCGGTCAGCTCGTCTACGATCTGAAAGACGGTCTTGATCTGTGAGCTGCCACCGTCGGCAACCGAATAAGCTCCTCCGGGGACAAGTAAATTGGATTGGAAAGAACTATATCCGAGTCCGGCGACCAGAAGGATGGATAACAGGGACGGGTCTACGGAAATAATCTAGCACGAATTGATTTCAAGGCCTCAGATCATTGGCCCGCTGGAGGTAGTTCCTCATGTCCTGGATCCGGTTCATGGCGCATTCCTCGAGATCGCGCTCCTGTCCGCTCTGCAGGCTGTCCTCTCTGCAGGCTTCCCGGTAGAAATCGAGCCTCTGCGACTGCGACACCTGCTGGAACCAGGTTGGGCCGCCGAGGCTGGGCGTTCCGGAACAGGCGGCCAGGAGCAGCAACACCGGCAGGATAAAAGTGAAAACAGCGGCAACCGTTGCCAGGCGTCGGGTTCTTATCTGATTTTCCTTCCGGAGCTGAAACCTTGCGGAATACCAGGCTTCTCGAAGGACCGTATCAAATTCAGAGGTGTTGTCTACTCTCATGATGCGGGTTTTCGGGGAAAATTCCAGTGAATTCAGGGCTTCAGTATGCTTTCAAGATACAAGATCGTAAATTTTTCTTGGGCTTCTTCGGGGCCGTAGAGGAAAATCATTACCATTTTCCAGGTTATGACAAAAAATATTGCCGCTGGAAACAATGACAGAAGCCGTAGACCGGTCGCCTGTGAGGCCAGCAGCATGCCTCCGCCACATGCCAGAAAACCGAGTGCGAGGGTACGACGCGGACCCTAGCGATCATAGACACGCCCCAAGGGAAACGACGCGAATCCGGCTCCGAGATGCAGCACGGCATAGACCAATGTGGCCTCGACCTGCGCCCAGCCGAAGGCCCTGCCGAGCGTGGGCAGAAACACCGCGTAGGTCTCCCACGGCTCCCCGCTCGAGCGCACCGCACACCAGGCAGACGACAAGCGCCAGCAGCGCATAGCGCGTGATCAAGAGACCGAAATGCCCGGACGCGTCCTTTCTGGCTGCGGGTCAGAGATACGGGTCATGGCGGCAATTTGGCTCCCATCCAGACACAGCGACAGGTGGGTCCGCGACCGACCCGACTGTCAGTCCGGCTGGAGCCATCCCCGCCACATATACCGGCGCAATTGTATGGCGGGGCCACGCAATTGATAATTGGCGAGCAATTGTCGGTATAATTCTCCAGCCACCAGCCTCATGCTTGGGACAGGGACCCGCAGAAATGGACCGCGTATTGCCGTTTCTGCCACTTCCCCTGCCCGACGACATCTCCCGGCGGGGCGCAGAGGAAACCGCCCCGGCCGAGCAGGCGGCAAGCTGGGCCCCCGGGGATGCCGTACGGTTCCGGAAGCGGAACCGCATGGCCTCCGGATCCATCGCCCGCTGCAATCCCAGTACCGCGGAGGTTCGCGGGGAAGACGACAAGTCCTGGCGGGTTCCCTACGCCATCCTCCTTCCCGGTGATTCCCGGACCGGCGAAGCCTTTGAAGCACGACAGACCCGGCTCGCCGAAATCTCCCACCGGGCACGGACCGAACTGCACCGGCACAAACTGCCCGACTGGGATTTTGCGTGGGACGCCGCGCAGCAGCGCGGAGGAATTTGCAATTACGAGCACAAATTCATCGGGCTTTCCGCTTCCTACGCACTCGCCATCGATGACCAGGAGGTTCTCGACACCCTGTTGCACGAGATCGCGCATGCCCTGGTCGGCCCGAAACACCACCATGACGAGACCTGGTCCCGGAAGGCCCGCAGCATCGGATGTTCGGCCAAGGTGGTCCATAACGTGACGTTTTCCATGCCGCGCTGGGAAGGGAGCTGCCCGAATGACTGCTCGCGGATGCAGCGCCTCCGCCGCAACCGCCTCATCTGCCGGCTCTGCGGTGAGTGGATCCAATGGCGCAGGCTCGACTCCCCTCCGCCCCCCGACCCCGGTGCCTGATCCCGTGAGCCTCGCCGATATCTACGCACGAATCGCCGCCGCCGAGCAGGAGGCGGGACGGAAGGCAGACTCGGTCAAACTGGTCGCGGTATCGAAGCGGCAGCCCCGGCCGCGGATCGAGGCGGCCCTCGCTGAGGGCCAGAGGAGATTTGGTGAAAACCAGATCCAGGAAGCTGAGCGGCGCTGGCCGGAATTGCGCGAACACTGGCCGGATCTCGAACTCCACCTGGTCGGTGGACTGCAGACCAACAAAGCAAGGACCGCGGTCGCGCTTTTCGATGCGATCCACTCCCTGGACCGCCCCAAACTCGCCGGCTACATCGCCGATGCGGCCGGGGCACTCGGGCGCATGCCGGATCTCTTCGTTCAGGTGAACACCGGAGAGGAGCCGCAGAAAGGCGGCGTCCCGCCGACCGAGGCGGATGGATTCATCCAGGCCTGCCGGCACGAGTACGGTCTCGTGATCTCCGGCCTGATGACGATCCCGCCTTCTGACGAGGAGCCCTCGCTGCATTTTGCACTGCTCGCGAAGATCGCCGAACGCAACGGAATCACCGGACTCAGCATGGGCATGAGCACCGATTTCGAGACCGCCATCGAGTTCGGAGCGACCCATCTGCGCATCGGCACGGCGGTGTTCGGCCTCCGCGAGAGCTGAGCAGGGCCGCGGAGATGCCACGCCGGCCATGGAGCGAGGAAGAGATTGATCTGATCGTCGCCGATTATTTCGAGATGCTGAGGCTGGCGCGCGAACCCCGCAAAATCAACAAATCCCAACGACGTGCCGCGCTCCAGCAACAGCTCAAGCAAATGGCGGACTCGACCCGAAGCGACGGTTCGATCAAGTACAAGCACCGGAACATCAGTGCCGCACTGGAAGATCTGGGCGGATCCCCGCTGACAGGCTACCTCCCAGCCAAACACTACCAGGCCGCCCTAGCGCCCGGGATCGAGCGCTATCTGAAGAAACTCCCCTCCGGCCTGCATGTCATCCGAGAAAAAGATCAAGAAGAAGACCCAGCGGAGATCGCATCCCGGGGCACGCTGCTGCAATACGTGTCCTCCCCCATTGTCGGGGATACCCGCATGACCGTGAAAGACCTCTCGCTCCAGCGACTCTCCGCCAAAATCGACCATGCCGAAAATGACCTGCAGAAACGAAAATGGGGAGAGCTGGGCGAGAATCTGGTCTTGCAGCAGGAACGGGTGGATCTGGTCAGACTTGGCCGATCGGATCTCGCGGACAAGGTCCGATGGGTGTCACAGGAAGACGGCGACGGGCTGGGCTACGACATCCGATCCTACCATCACAGCAGTGGCGAAGAGCGTTGGATCGAAGTGAAGACCACCCGCTGCAGGAGCGAAAAAACACCCTTTTTCCTGACAGAGAACGAGCGCCAGGTGGCAGAGGCAAATTCGGAGATCTTCCGTCTGGTGCGGGTTTTCGATGCCGCGAGACCGGGGCCCAAAGCCTTCAAACTCCGCCCCCCGCTGGAGGACCAGCTCCACCTGCATGCGATCAATTATCGGGCTTCTCTGCGCTGAACACTGTCCCCTCACGCTTCTTTTCCGGCAACAAAAAATAGACTCTGCTACAATATCCTTGTAGCCTGCCTGTCTGTTTGACCTGATTTAGAGGGAGGAAATCACAAGCATGACTATGAAAATTCGAATTCCGGCAATCGCACTGCTCGGTGCGGCGGCCGGACTGCTGCTCGGGGCCGCGGTTTCTCCACCGGAAGCCGATGCCGCCGAACGCCGCTTCATCGCCATTGGCACCGGCGGGCCTACCGGAGTCTATTTCCAGGTCGGCAATGCCGTCTGCCGGCTGATCCACAAGGAAGCGGCAGAGGGCCGCAAGAGCGGCCGCAAGCACGGTATCCGCTGCTCGGCTCCGTCCACCGGGGGATCGACCTACAATATCGGCCAGATCTCCGAAGGCGAACTCGACTTCGGTGTCGCCCAGTCGGACTGGCAGTATCACGCTTCCAACTGCTCGAGCGACAAGGTCACCTGCTACAAGAAGCTCCGGGCCGTGTTCTCGGTCCATCCGGAGCCTTTCCAGATCATCGTCGGCAAGAATTCCGGGATCAAATCCTGGAAGGACCTGAACGGAAAGCGCGTCAATATCGGCAACCCGGGCTCCGGCCAGCGCGGCACGATGGAGACCCTGATGGCTGCGCACGAAACTACCGCCAGCGATTTCGCGCAGGCCACCGAGCTGACTTCGAGCGAACAGTCCAAAGCCCTGTGTGACGGCAAGATCGACGCCTATGGCTACACGGTCGGAGTTCCGAATGCAGGCGTGTCGGTGGCGACCGATGGCTGCGGGGCGAAGATCATCAACCTCGACAGCGCGGTCGAAAAGAACCTGGTGAATCAGTTCCCGTATTACGCCTTCGCGACCATCCCGAAGGGGACCTACTCCACCAGCGACCAGGATGTGACCACTTTCGGCGTGATGGCCACCTTCGTCACCACCGAGGATACGGATGATGATCTGGTCTATGAGGTCGTGCGGGCGGTGTTCGAGAACATCGAAGACTTCCGCCTGCTCCATCCGGCATTCCGCAATCTCGACCCGGCGCGGATGATCCAGGACGGCCTGTCGGCACCGCTGCATGACGGAGCGGTTCGCTACTACAAGGAGAAGGGCCTGATGTAACCTGCCGCTTGCGGCAGGTCTGTCCGCAGGTGCTGCATGGCATCTGCGGCACTTGACGCCAGTGAGGAGGCCCGCGCCCGGATCGAGGCGCTAGAGGACAGCGGGCGCGACCCCGGCCGTCTGGTCGGGGCCGCGATCGCTGTCCTCGCCTTCAGCTGGGCGGTCTTCCAGCTCTGGATTGCCTCGCCACTGCCCTCGGCGCTGTGGCTGGTGGATGTGCAGAAGCGCGGCATCCATCTCGGTTTTGCGCTGGCACTCGCGTTCCTGATCTATCCGGCCACGAAACGCCATCGCCAGCAGGGAGCGCCGGTCTATGACCTGGCCTTCGCGCTGACGGCAGCGCTGGCCGCGCTCTACCTGTTCTTCGCCTACCGCAATCTCGTCCTCCGCCAGGGCATTTTGCTGGATATCAACCTCCTCGGAGTCACGGTTCCGTTCGAGGCACTGCTCGGTGCGGCCGGCATCGGGCTCCTTCTCGAAGCGACCCGCCGGAGCATCGGCCTGCCGCTGGTGATCGTGGCCAGCGTGTTCCTGGTCTATTCCGTTTTTGGCCAGAGTATCGATATCGTCATCGCCTATGTCGGGGCGGTGCTCCTTGCGATCGCCTTTTCGATCCGGCGGCGGCCACGGGTCGCCGGCCTCCTCGGCGTCGCCGCGCTCGGCATCATCGCCTATGCGCTCTTCGGCGAGACCCTGCACGAAATTCTCTCGCACAAAGGTGTCTCGCTGCGACGCCTGATCGGCTACCAGTGGCTCGGCGGGGAGGCGATCTTCGGCATCCCGATCGATGTTTCGACGAGCTTCGTGTTCCTGTTCGTGCTGTTCGGCACCCTGCTCGAGCGGGCCGGAGCCGGGCATTATTTTCTGGATCTGGCTTTCGCGATGGTCGGACGTTACCGGGGCGGTCCAGCCAAGGCCGCGATCCTCGCCTCCGGCATGACCGGAGCGATTTCGGGTTCCTCGATCGCCAATGTTGTCACGACCGGCACCTTCACCATTCCAGTGATGGTCAAAACCGGCATGCCCCCGGTCAAAGCCGGGGCCATTGAGGTCGCGGCCTCGACCAATGGACAGATCATGCCGCCGATCATGGGAGCCGCAGCCTTCATCATCGCCGAGTTCATCGGCATTTCGTATTTCGATGTGGTGGTGCATGCGCTGATTCCGGCACTGATCAGCTATTGCGCATTGTTCTACCTCTCGCATCTCGAAGCCCTGAAACTCAAGCTCACCGGCCTGCCGCGTTCCGATCTGCCGCAGTTCTGGCGCACCTTCACCGGCGGCATCCATTACACCATCCCGATCATCGTGCTGATCTATCTGCTGATGGTCGAACGCTGGAGCGCAAGCAGTGCGGTGTTCTACGCCATCATCTGGACGATCCTGGTGATTCTGACCATGTGCCTCTGCCCGGCGCGCTACGGCCGGAGCGGGCTGGTGGCAGCCGTATCCATCCCGGTCGTGGTCAGCGGCGTGCTGAACTGGATCGTCGGGATGGCCCCCATCAATGCCTCGGTCTGGGGAATCGCAACCGGTTTCGCGCTGCTCGTGCTGCTCGCCGCGCTGTCTGCACAAAGCGGCGAAGGACCACTCGCAAAACTGGTCAAGGCACTCAATGTCGTCCGACTCGGAATGATCGGCGGTGCCCGCAGCATGGTGACCGTCGGCATCGCGGTGGCCGCGGCCGGAATCATCGTCGGAGCCGTCTCCTCGACAGGCCTCAACAACGCCATGGTTGGCGTCGTCGAGGCGATCGCCGGCAACAATGTCTACATCCTGCTCGGTCTGACCGCCGTGCTCTGCCTGCTGCTGGGCATGGGGCTGCCAACCACCGCGAACTATCTGGTCGTCGCTTCGCTGCTCGCCGGCGTGCTGGTCGAACTCGGTGCGGCCGCGGGGCTGGAACTGCCGCTGATCGCGGTACACCTGTTTGTGTTCTATTTCGGGTTGATGGCCGATTCGACGCCGCCTGTATGCCTTGCCGCTTTTGCGGCCTCCGGCATCTCCCGCGCCGACCCGATGAAGACTGGCGTGCAGTCCTTTCTCTACGACATCCGAACCGCGATCCTGCCCTTCATTTTCCTCTTCAACACCGAATTGCTGCTGATCGGAGTCACCAACTGGCTGCATGGCATTCTGGTGTTCTGCGTCTCACTCCTCGCACTGCTCTGCTTCTGCTCGGTGACCCAGAACTGGCTTCTGATCCGCCTTCGATGGTACGAATCCATCCTGCTGGTCGTCGCGATGGTCGGATTTTTCAGGCCCGATCTGGCAATCGAACGGTTCTGGCCGGAATACCGCAGCGTCGGGCTGGAAGCTTTCGCAGAGGGCAGCGCCACCACACCGGCGGACCGGAAAACCCGGATTCACATTGTGCGGGAGACCGATTACGGCGAACGGCTGAAACTGTTCGTGGTCCAGCCGCAGGAGGACACCGAAGCCCGGCAGGGAGCCGGAGATTTCGGCCTGGTGCTGGCACCCGGCGAACGTCCGGATGCGTATGAGGTGACCGATGTGGCGTTTGACAGCCAGGCGGAAGCGGCCGGGGTCACCTGGGGGGATTATGTAACGGGCATCGACGTGGCCGAAACCGGCCGCCCGGCCCGGGAATGGGTCTATCCGTTCGCGATGCTGTTCGTGGCGGTCACGGTGATGTCACAACTGTACCGTCGGCGGCGGCTGCCGGAGTCGGCAGCCCCGGCATAGCGGCGACCCGGCCGCCGATCACCACCCGCGACCGCAACTGCCAGTTCCGCAGAACGTAGAGCAGATCTCTCCGCCGGAGCGCCACGCAGCCCGCCGTCGGCCGGCCGAGCAGATCAGCAACATGCAGGAAGATGGCACTGCCCCGACCCGGCCGCACCGGGCTGCGGTTGAAATCCAGCACGACGACAAGGTCGTAGAGACTGCGGGACAGCCACATGGATTCACAGCCGCACCGGTCGGCTGGCAAGCGTATCGGCTGGTTGTAGGCAGGATCGGCAGGATCGTCGGACCAGCCATCCCCGATACGGGTCGGAAGGAGACGGAGACAGGTCCGGAACGGACTGATGCGGTCCGGACGGAAGAGCGCATATTCTGCCCGGAACCGGCCGACCGGCGTCGCACCATCCCCCTCACGCTTGTTTGCAGTCAAGCCGCTCCGGCCCAGGCGGCAGGGGAAAACCCGTCCCCGGAACCGTGCCGTCCACCTGCTGACAACAAGATCGTGCTGGCCGGCGATCATACGGTACCGCGACGCCGGTGCTTGGCGGCCAGATAGTCGGCGTTGTGCGGATTTCCGCCCGCCGCATGCGGAACCGCCTCCATCACCCGGATGCCCCCGGCTTCCAGCGCCTCGATTTTTGCCGGACTGTCGGAAAGCAGGCGCACCGCCTCACAGCCCAGCACACGGAGAATGGCCGCGGCCATCCGGAAATCCCGCGCATCCTCCTCGAAGCCCAGACGCCGGTTCGCCTCATAGGTATCAAAGCCCTGATCCTGCAGCGCATAGGCACGGATCTTGTTGCCGAGGCCGATACCGCGGCCTTCCTGCTGCAGGACGACGAGAATGCCGCCTCCCGCCCCCGCCATCCCGGCGACGGCCTTGTCCAGCTGGGGGCCGCAGTCGCAACGGAGCGAACCGAGCACATCGCCGGTGTAGCAGGAGGAATGCACCCGCACGAGCGGTGCCGCCCCGCGGGCCACCTTTCCGACCTCGAGGGCAAAATGCTCGTCGCCGGTACCGGTTTCCTGAAACACATGCATCCGGGAATCCTCCGCCCCCTGCACGGGCAGATTGGCGGTTGCGGTCCGGACCAGATCGGGCGGGACCGGTGGGGCGAGCGCGAGGCTGATATCGAGCGTGGTGCATTCCACAAAACCCCGCGAACAGGATTCCTCCATCTCCGCCACCAGCACGGCCGGAAGCAGGCCCGCATCCCGCACCAATGCGAGGCCAGCACGGGCTGGATCCGAACCGCCGTCACGAAGCGTGCCGAAAGGCCCTTTCATCGGATGCTCGAGATCGCGAGACGGATCGGCGATCCTGACGGCCGCCTCTGCATTCCCCAAAAATGCGATCCGTGCGAGATCTCCGTCATAGACCCGGATCTGCAATGTCCGGGCGCGGAATTCCGACAGCGCGAGATACAGTCCGGTGCCGGCTCCACGCAATCCATCGATCCAGGGATCGGTGGCCCGTTCCGCCGCGAGCAGGACGGCACGCCGCTCTCCCTCAAGCCGCAATATCACGGGCAAACCGATCCGCAGATCGGCGCGCGCCCGCGCGAGCCGGTCGGTCCCGCTGAATGCCACCATCATGTCACTCCCAACCGGTTACGACCGCACTATATTGCGGGCGCGGAGATGCATTCGAAACCGGAAGCGAGAACCCAGCGCATGCCAGTATCCAGCCGCATCCTCGTCCGCCTCCAGGACCCGGACCTGACCCGCGCCATCTCCGAGCAGATCGACGCGACACCCGATCTCGCCACCATCGTAGATGATCCGGCAACCCCGCCTCCGGACCTGGTGCTGGTCGATGCCGACCGGCTGACCGGAGAGAGTGACCGAAAATATCCCATGCTCGGCCTCGGAAAGCCGGAGACCAGCACCGCCGAGCGCTGCATCGAGACCCCTGTGCGCATGGCCGATCTCCTGATCCGCATCCGGGCAGAACTGCAGGAAGCACGAGACGACCAGGCCTGTTTCCAGATCGGGGATTCTGTGTTTGAGACCGAAACACGAAATCTACGCGACCCGGAAGGCCGCGTATTTCCGCTGCCCGAGAAAGCGGCGAATGCGCTCGCCTATCTCTGCCGGGCCCGCGGACGCGAAATCCCGCGCGCCGAGCTCCTCGACGCGATCTGGGGATATGCCGAAGGGGTTGAATCGCACACGGTCGAAACGCATATCTCGCGGCTCCGGTCCTCGCTTCGGGAGGCTGGAGCCGGAGAGCCGCTGCACACCGAACATGGCTGCTACCGGCTGATCTGCACAGAGGCTCTGGAACTTCCGGACAAATCCGGACCGGAGGACGGCCGCAAAAAGGGGACATCATGATCGAATACAAGAAAGGAGACCTGTTTGCAGAGGATGCCGAAGCCTTGGTGAACCCGGTCAACTGCAGCGGCGTGATGGGAGGCGGCATCGCCTTGGCCTTCCGAACCCTCTTCCCCGAAAGCTACGAAGCCTATCTCCTGGCCTGCCAGATCGGCGCCATGCGGCCGGGACAGATGCATGTATTTGAAACCGGCCGGGCCACGAATCCCCGCTACATCATCAATTTTCCAACCATGCGGGATGTCCGCGATGCCAGCCGGATGGAGGATATCGAATCCGGACTGGCAGCTCTGGCCCTCGAAATCCGGAAACACGAAATCCGCTCGATCGCCATCCCTGCACTGGGTTGCGGCATCGGAGGCCTGTCCTGGAGCCAGGTGCGCCCGGCTGTCGGGACGGCACTCGGCGAGATCGAAAACCTGCATGTCGTTCTCTTTGAGCCTGGCGACATCGCGTAGTGCCCGCTGTAGAGATCCGGGATTTCCGGCCTGCCATCGCAGGGCCGGGACACTACGGGTAGACTTGCCAGCCCGAATGCCGTCACTTTCCATGCCGACACCTCCCCAGCACCGCCCGCGCACCCGTCTCATCCACGCCGGCACACGCCGGAGCCCGTATGGCGAGACCTCCGAGGCCATCTTCCTCACCCAGGGGTTTGTCTATCCCGACGCCGCAACCGCAGAGCGGCTGTTCGACGGCGACAACGGCCAGGATCTGGGTTACGTCTATTCGCGTTATGCCAACCCGACGGTCGATATGTTTGCCGACCGTCTTGCCGCCTATGAGGGTGCGGAAGCGGGACGCGTTTTTGCCTCCGGCATGGCGGCTGTCACCGCGACCTTTCTGTGCCAGATCAAGGCCGGCGATCATATCGTTGCCGGACGCGAGCTCTTTGGCTCCTGCCGCTACATCCTCGAGGATTTCCTGCCGCGCTTCGGAGTGGCTACGACGCTGATCGAAAGCACCGATCTTGATGCCTGGAGGGAGGCCGCCGGGAACAGGCCCAAATTGTTCTTTCTCGAAACCCCGGCCAATCCCACCCTGGAGGTCGCCGACATCGCTTCCATCGCCGGGATCGCGCATGCAGCAGGCGCCCTGCTGGTCGTCGACAACGCGCTCGCCTCCCCGGTTTCACAGCAGCCGCTCGCCCATGGCGCGGACATCGTGATCTATTCGGCCACCAAGCATGTGGACGGCCATGGCCGCTGCCTGGGCGGAGTGGTGCTCGGAAGGGAGCCCTTCATCAGCGGCCCCCTCACCACCTATTTGCGGCATACCGGCGCAACCCTGAGCCCTTTCAACGCCTGGGTGTTCCTGAAGGCACTGGAGACCCTCGAATTGCGCTGCCATGCACAGGCCGCCCTGGCCGCGCGGGCGGCGGAGGCGCTGGCCGGGCATTCCGCACTGACGCGGATGATCTACCCGGGGCACTCCAGCCACCCCCAGCATCCGATTGCGATCCGGCAAATGCAGAACGGAGGTACCTTGCTGGCGCTGGAATTCGGAGGCGGAAAACCCGCCGCCTTCCGGTTCCTGGACGCATTGGAACTGGTTCTGATCAGCAACAATTTCGGCGACGCACGCTCGCTCGCCACCCATCCGGCGACCACCACCCATTCCAGGTTCACCCCGGAATTGCAGGCCCAGCTCGGGATCGCCGAAGGGCTGGTCCGGATTTCCTTCGGCCTGGAGGACCCGGAAGACGTGCTCGCCGATCTTTTGCAGGCCGCGGACAAGGCAGCAGGAATCTGATCGATGGATGACAACGACGACGGAGCCCGGGAAGCCGCCCGGAAATTGCTTCTCTGGATGGGCGAAAATCCGGAGCGGGAAGGTCTTGCCGACACGCCGGCCCGGTTTGCCCGCGCCTGGCGGCATTGGTGCGGTGGCTATGCCATCGACCCGGTGCAGGAGCTCAGCCGGACCTTCCGTGAGGTCGGAGGCTATGACGAGATGGTCACGCTCACCGATATCCGTTTCGTCTCGCATTGCGAGCACCATCTCGCGCCCATCATCGGCCAGGCGCATATCGGCTATGTGCCGCGCGAGGGAGTGGTGGGGATCTCCAAACTGGCCCGGGTCGTCGATGCCTATGCCCGCCGTCTCCAGGTGCAGGAAAAGATGACCGCTGAAATCGCTCTCTGCATCGAGAAAGTGCTGGAACCCCGCGGCGTTGCGGTCGTCATCGAGGCCGAGCATCTCTGTCTCACCTCCCGCGGACCCTGCAAACCGGGAGCCACGATGGTGACCAGCAAGATGCTCGGATTGTTCCGGCGCGACCCGCGCACGCGAAGCGAGTTTCTCCAGCTCATCGGTGTGCGGGCACGGAGCTGACCTGGCTGCCGCCGACATGATCGACCCGGTCCATGCGTGAATTTTCTCCGATCGGCTATGCGATCGGTCTTGTCCTGACCGTTGCCGGGATGGCGATGGTCCTGCCGATGTTCAAGGAACTCCTCGACGGAAGCAGTGACACCTGGCAGCCCTTTCTGCTCGCGGCCGCACTCACCATTGCCACCGGGCTTTCGCTCTGCCTCGCATTCCAGCACAAAAAAGAGGATCGCCAGACGGCGCAGCAATCCCTGTTCCTGATGGTCGCCATCTGGATTGTTGTTCCGGTGTTCGGAAGCCTGCCGTTCCTTTTTGCAGAATCCCCGCTTTCAATCACGGATTCGATCTTCGAATCGATGTCCGGATTCACCACCACCGGCTCCACCATCCTCGACAATCTGGATGCGCAGAGCGATGGAACCCTGCTCTGGCGCGGCCTTCTGCAATGGATGGGGGGAATGGGTGTGGTGATTGCGGCCATGGCTTTCCTGCCTCAGCTGGGCATTGGAGGCATGCAGCTCTTCCGGGGATCGATGTCCCAGAAATCCGGGGCAGTGCATCTGCGCACCAGTTCCGTATTCAGGCGGATCGTTCTGGTCTATCTGCTGCTGACCACGCTCTGCGGTGCAGCCTATCTGGCCTTCGGAATGACCATATTCGAAGCCACCGTGCATGCGATGACGACCATTGCCACGGGTGGATTTGGCACCCGGGACACCTCTTTCGCCGAATTCAATGCCCCCATCCAGTATTCCGCGACATTTTTCATGATCCTCGCGAGCCTGCCCTTCATCCACTATGCCCAGCTCCTTACGGGACGAATCCGACCCCTGGTGCGGGACAGCCAGGTATGGACCTTCTTTGCCATTGCCGCGGCAGCTGCGCTGGCACTTGCCGCATGGCAGATACCACGATCCGACACGTCGCTCGAAGAGACCTTCCGGACCGTATTGTTCAACAGCGTATCGGTCATGACCGGCACTGGATATGCGAACACCAACTACAATGCCTGGGGCGGATTTGCCGTCACCCTGTTCTTCCTGCTCGGAATGATTGGTGGATGCTCGAACTCGACCACCTGCAGCATCAAGGTTTTTCGCTTCCAGGTTCTTGCCGCGGCACTGATAACGGAAATCCGCCGCATCTCGAGCCCGCAGGCTGTCCTTGTGCCCCGATATCAGGGCGAACCTGTGTCCCCCGATGTGATTTCCTCGGTGACCGGCATGCTGTTCCTGTTCATCGTTTCCCTGGTGCTGCTGACCATACTCCTTTCGATGACAGGACTGGATCTGACAACAGCCGCATCAGGGGCCGCGACAGCACTCGCGAATGTGGGCCCCGGTCTGGGCCCGATCATCGGCCCGGACGGAAATTTCGCGGCACTCTCGGATACAGCCAAATGGCTCCTCATCTCCGGCATGCTGCTGGGCCGTCTGGAAATCCTCTGCGTGCTCGCCCTGTTCCAGATCTCCTTCTGGCGAACCTGAACCCAGCCTGGCGCACCCGACGGGAATCGAACCCGTTCCTCCGCCTTGAAAGGGCGACATCCTAACCGGTAGACGACGGGTGCCTGTGTGTCTTGTAAGGGATTTCAGACCATTCTGCAAATCTGCGATTTGAAGCTTCACAGTCTTCCCCACACATAAGATAGATAATTAAATACTATGTAATTCTAATTCTTGATTCTATTGGCCAGTGAGTATTGTGGATTCAGATGATTTCCACAGGTTTTTCTACAAGTTATTCAATTTTCTAGATTTGTTTGGCTTTGTGCTGATGATTTTTGTGAATTGTTTGGATTGTTGTTTCAGGCTGTTGTTTGCAAAGGGATTTTCTGGATACTGATTTGTTGAAAACTTGTGGATTATTTGTTTGCAGGAAATTGATCAGAGTTTATTTGCAGGATTTCCACAGGTTGTTCAAGAATCTTCTGTTGATGTGGAAAACCCGTGGAATTCTGCTTGGTCCTTTTGTGGAAATCCTGCCGGAGGGGTTTGCGACATTGGCGCCAACAGGTTATTCACCATGATATATCCATTCTGTTTCTGGAATCACGATGGTGCACGAATCCCGACCGGATCTGGTTCTCGCGAGTGCCAGCCGCAGTCGTGCATCCCTTCTCGAAGCCGCTGGCATTCCCTATCGTTGTGATCCTGCCCGCATTGATGAGGAAGCGGTCAAATCCTCGTTGCTTGCCGAAGGTGCGAGGCCGCAAGTGGTTGCGGAAGCGCTCGCCGAGATGAAGGCGCTTCGCGTCAGCGCACGACATCCGGATGCGCTCTGCCTGGGGGCTGACCAGACCCTCACCCATGACGGGAGACTGCATGACAAGCCGACAGATCTGCAGATGGCCAAGGCACAGCTTCTCACCTTGCGGGGTGGCGAGCACCAGCTCGATACCGTTGCCGTGGTCGCGCGGGAGGGCCGGTCGATCTGGCGTTCGGCCGGCCAGGCACGAATCCGGATGCGGATGTTTTCCGAGGAATTTGTGGACGGGTATCTGCACGGGATTGGCGAAGCGGCGTTCTCCTCGCCGGGTGCCTATCAGATCGAGGGGACCGGGGTCCAGCTCATGGATCGCGTGGAAGGGGATCATTCCGTGATTCTCGGGCTTCCTCTCCTGCCGCTGCTGGCCTTTCTCCGGGAATGGGGGGTGGTCGGGACATGACCGGCCGCGCTGTCGTGATCGGCCAGCCGGTCGAACATTCGCGCTCCCCGGCGATTTTCCGTCACTGGTTCGAGCGGTACGGCATTGCCGGTGACTACGGTCTGCTGGAGGTCGCGCCCCCGCAGCTGGAACGGGAGGTTCGCCGCCTGGCGGCGGAAGGATATGTGGGCGCGAACATTACGATCCCCCACAAGGAGAGGGCGGCCGCCCTTGCCGGCGAACAGAGCGGGACCGTTCTGCGGGTCGGGGCCGCGAATATCCTGACCTTTCGGGAGGACGGCACCATTCATGCGGACAGTTCCGACGGGTTCGGTTTTCTCGAGTCGATCCGCGCGGGGGCCCCGTCCTGGGATTCAGCCGCCGGCCGGGCGGTGGTCATTGGTGCCGGCGGGGCCGGGCGTTCGATCATCGATGCACTGAGCCATGCCGGGGTTCCCGAGATTTTTGTTCTGAACCGGACATTGTCGCGTGCCAGGCAGCTGACCCTTGATCTGGAGGGAGTGCTGACGGCGGTTCCACTGGAGGATGCGGAAAGCGTCCTGCAGGACGCGGCGCTGGTGGTCAACTCTACAAGTCTGGGTATGGCGGGCCAGCCTCCGCTTTCGGTCCGTCTTGAAGGTGCGCGGAGCGATGCGGTGGTTGTCGATATTGTCTATGCGCCTCGCGAGACACCCTTGCTGCGGGAGGCGCGTGACACCGGGCGCACAGCGATTCCCGGCACGGGCATGCTGCTGCACCAGGCGCGGCCGACCTTCGAGCGCTGGTATGGTGTGGTGCCTCAGGTCGATGCGGCACTTGAGGCCGCCGTGTTTGGTGAGGAACCGTGATTGTTCTCGGTCTCACCGGTTCCATCGGTATGGGAAAGACCACGACGGCAAACATGTTCCGGGATGCCGGGGTGCCGGTGCATTCCGCCGATGAGGCCGTTCATCGTCTTTACGCAGCTGGTGGTGAAGGTGCTGCGGCCATCGGCTCGATCGTCCCCAGGGCGCTGGCTGCGGATGGCTCGGTGGACCGCGACCGTCTTCGCGACCTTGTCAGCAAGACACCGGATCTGGTCCAGAGCCTTGAGGCCGCCTTCGACCGTGTCGGCAAGACACTGGATCTGGACCAAGGCATTGAGGCCACCTTCGACCGTGTCGGCAAGATACCGGATCTGGTCCAGAACCTTAAGGCCGCCTTCGACCCTGTCGGCAAGACACCGGGTCTGGACCAGAGCCTTGAGGCCGCCTTCGACCGTGTCGGCAAGACACCGGGTCTGGGCCAGAACATTGAGGCCGCCCTCGACCATGTCGGCAGGACACCGGATCTGGTCCAGGGCATCAAGGCCGCCCTCGATCGTATCAGCCAAACACCGGGTCTGACCCAGCGCCTTGAGGCCGCCATCGAACATGTCGGCAAGACACCGGGTCTGGACCAGAGCCTTGAGGCCGCCTTCGATCGTGTCAGCCAGACACCGGATCTGCTCCAGCGCATCGAAGCCGCCATCCATCCACTGGTGCGGGTCGACCGGGATGCCTTTCTTGCCCGGGTCGGCTGTGAGGAGGCGGATGTCTCCGTGCTTGATGCACCCCTCTTGTTCGAGACCGGAGATGATCGGGAAGTGGGCAAGATACTGGTGGTCTCGGCGCCGCTTGAGATGCAGCGCGAGCGGGTTCTGGCGCGGCCGGGAATGACGGAAGATGCCTTCCAGGCGATTCTTGCACGGCAGATGCCCGACGCGGAGAAGCAGAAGCGCGCGGACTATGTGGTGGACACCGGAGCCGGGCTGGAACCTGCCCGTGCGCAGGTGAAGGAAATTCTGTCCGATCTTTCCGGACGGTCGGCCCGGGAAGCCTGAACGTCGGTGCCGGCTGCGGTCGATATTGGCGCGGTCGCCACATGGCGGTACGATTCGGGCGGCAGGCGGCGAGGGTGACAGACCATGCGTGAGATTGTGCTGGATACGGAAACCACAGGGCTGGACCCGGCGGCCGGCCACCGGCTTGTGGCGGTCGGATGCGTGGAGCTGGTGGACAAGGTCCCGACCGGCGGCCAGTTCTACCAGCTGCTGAATCCCGAACGGGAGGTTCCGAAGGAGGCCGCGGATATCCATGGCCTGACCGATGAGGTTCTGGCCGGGGAACCGCTTTTCCAGGACATCGCGGACAGTTTGCTGAACTTCATCGCCGACAGCCGGCTCGTGATTCACAACGCCGAATTCGACATGGGATTTCTCAACGCGGAATTGACCCGTATCGGCCATCAGAAAATTCCGCTTCAGCACGCCACCGACACCCTGATTCTTGCGCGGCGGAAATTTCCCGGCGCGGACAACAGGCTTGACGGGCTCTGCACACGTTTCGGGATCGACAATTCGGACCGGCACTATCACGGGGCGCTGCGCGACGCGATACTTCTGTCCGAGGTCTATCTGGATCTGACGGACAGTCGCCGGCAGGTGCTGGACCTGGCGGGGGCAGATGTGCTGCGGGAGCACAACACCGGCCCTGCTTCCGCACGTCCGGAACCTCTGGCGGCACTTCTGACCTCGGCGGAGCGGGAGCGCCACCGGGACCGGATGGCCAAACTTGGCGAGGATGCCGTCTGGAACCGTTATCTTGATCGGAATGCCTGAGGATTCCACGCAGACCGGCGGAGCGGCGGCAGACCTTTCCGAATCCACATCAGGCAGTGCCGCCATCCGCCGCCATCTTGTCGGTCTCGGCACCAGCCCCGGTGTCTACCGGATGCTCGATGCACGCGGTGGCGTGCTGTATGTCGGCAAGGCCAAGAATCTCAAACGGCGGGTTTCGAGCTACGCCAAACCGGGCGGTCATTCCAACCGGATTTCCCGCATGATCCGGGCCACGGCATCCATGGAATTTGTCGCCACCGGCACCGAGGCGGAGGCCTTGCTGCTCGAGGCCAATCTCATCAAGCGCCTGAAGCCGCGCTACAACATCCTGTTGCGGGACGACAAGGCATTCCCGCAAATTCTGGTCGGCGGCGGGCACCCCTTCCCCCGGCTGCGCAAGCATCGCGGCGCGAGGCGGGATCCGGGCGACTATTTCGGGCCCTTCGCCTCCGCCGGAGCGGTCAACCGCACCCTCAGCCAGCTGCAGCGCGCGTTTCTGCTCCGGACCTGCTCCGACAGCGTGTTCGCCAACCGCACGCGGCCCTGCCTCCTGCATCAGATCCGCCGCTGTGCCGGACCCTGTGTGGGGCTGGTCGGGGAGCGGGAATACGCGAAACAGGTGGAGGATGCGAAACAGTTCCTGGGCGGGCGATCGACCCGGATCCAGGAGGAACTCGCGGGGCAGATGCGCGAAGCGAGCCAGGCCCTCGATTTTGAGAGGGCCACGGTCTTTCGGGATCGCATCCGGGCCCTGACGGAGGTGCAGGCCCGCCAGCAGGTGAACCCGAAAGGTGTGGAGGAAGCGGATCTGTTCGCGCTCCATCTCGAAGGCGGACAGGGCTGTGTCCAGGCCGTGTTCTATCGGGCCTGCCAGCATTGGGGGGATCGCGCGTATTTTCCGCGGTTTGCGGAGGATGACAGCCCCGCCGGGATCCTTGATGCCTTTCTCGGCCAGTTCTACGCCGACCGTCTGCCGCCGCGGCAGATCCTGCTGTCGCATCCGATCGAGCGGCCGGCACTGATGGAAGAAGCGCTCGGCCACCGCCTCAAGCGGCGGATCCGGATCCTGGTGCCGCAGCGCGGCGAGAAACGGGCCTTGATCCGGCAGGCCTCCGCGAACGCGGCGGAAGGATTGGCGCGGCGGATGGCGGAGGCGTCGATGCGCCGCGTGGCACTCGACGCGGTGGTGGACGCCCTTCGCCTGGAGACGGTGCCCGAACGGATCGAGGTCTTTGACAGCTCCCATATCCAGGGCAGCAAACCGGTGGTGGCCATGGTGGTGGCCGGCCCGGAAGGTTTCCTGAGATCGCAATACAGGAAGTTCAACCTGGATCAGGTCGGGAATGCGACCGGTGACGATCTGGCACTGATGCGGGCGGCACTTGTCCGACGCTATGGCCGGCTGCTGCGGGAGGACCCGGACCGCGAGCAGGGAAAATGGCCGGATCTCGTTCTCATCGACGGCGGTGCCGGGCAGCTGAAGACCGCCCTGGAGGTGCTGGCCGATCTGGGGCTCGGGGAATTGCCGGTGGTCGCCATCGCCAAGGGACCGAATCGGGATGCTGGACAGGAGAGTTTTTTCCTGCCGGGGCGGGGGCCGTTCCGGTTGCGACGGCGGGATCCGGCACTGTATTTTCTCCAACGGCTTCGGGACGAGGCGCATCGGTTTGCCGTCGGTGCGCATCGGCTGCGGCGGTCGCGGGATGCGATGCGCTCGCCACTGGATGAAATTTCGGGAATCGGCGGGGCCCGCAAGCGGGCGTTGCTGGAGCGGTTTGGATCCTCCCGGGCGGTCGGTGAGGCAGGGCTTGCGGATATCGAATCCGTGTCCGGAATCAGCCGCGAACTGGCCGAGCGGATCCGTGCCCGCTTCCGTGAGGCGGGCTGATGGCAGGGGTATTTCGTGGCCTGCGGCGTTGGGGGAGGTGTGATTCTGCTATGATGTGCGGTGTCCGGCCTTGGGAAACCGGCCTATGTCGCCGGAAGCGGGGGCTCCGTGCCGGTGCGATGGGGTGGGATGGTTCATGACCGGACTCGCCAACTGGCTCACTCTGGGTCGAATTGCGGTCACGCCGGTCCTGGTCGCGGCTTTCTATGTGCCGGGGATGCCGGGTGAGGCGCTCCGCTTCGGCCTTGTTCTGGTCGCATCCATGACCGATTGGCTGGACGGGTATGTCGCCCGCAGCCGGGGTGAGGTGACTGCCTTTGGCGGCGCGATGGATTCAGCCGCCGACAAGATGCTGGTCCTGGTCGCTCTCCTGATGCTTGCGGGGACAGGCGCACTCTCGCCGCTTTCTCTGATTGCGGCTGCGATCGTGCTGCTTCGCGATGTCTTCAATGCCGGTCTGCGCGCGGCACTCGCCCAGGAAGGTGCTGTCGTCCAGACATTGCGGACGGCCAAATGGAAGACCGCCGTGCAGATGGTGGCGGTGGCCATTCTTGTTTCGGGATCGTTGGCGGGTGAGCTCCATCCGCTCCTGCCGCGCCTCGGGGACTGGCTGCTGTGGCTCGCCGCCGGTCTGGCCCTCTGGTCGGTGTCCGTCTATTGCGTGGATGCCTTCCGGCAGCTGCAGAACCGGAGCTAGAATCATGCAGGAAAACACTCTGCAGTTGCGGTATTTCGCCTGGGTGCGCGAGCGCATAGGTACCGAGATCGAGACCGTAACCCTGCCGGAGGATGTTCGGACGGTGGCGGAACTTGTCACCTGGCTGCGCGGCCGGGGGGCCCCGTACGAAAGTGTTTTCGCGGATGCGGGATCGATGCGGGTGGCGGTCAACCGGACGCTGCTGGATTTCGATGCGTCCGTTGTCGGTGTCGACGAGGTCGCGTTCTTTCCGCCGATGACGGGGGGGTAGGCGGATGCCGGTGTCGGTGCAGCGGGAGGATTTTGATACGGGCGCCGAAATCGCTGCGGTCACGGCGGCCGGGAAGGAAACGGGTGCGGTGGTCAGTTTCACCGGCCTCGTCCGCGCCGATGACGGCCTGGAGGAAATGATCCTGGAGCACCATCCGGAGATGGCCGTGGCCGCGCTGGAAGCCATCGAGGCGGAAGCGCATGCCCGCTGGCCGCTGCAGGCGGTCCGGATTCTCCATCGGGTCGGATCCCTGCGCCCGGGCGAGCGGATCGTTCTGGTGGTCACAGCGAGCGAGCACCGGAAGGATGCGTTCGCCGCGGCGGGGTTTCTGATGGACTATCTCAAGACACGGGCGCCGTTCTGGAAGAAGGAACGCGGCCCGGGGGGCGAACACTGGGTGGAGGCCAACGCTACGGATGACCGGTCCGCGGCGCGCTGGTCGCAGGCGGGAGAGGGGGCGGAACTGGCTGGGGCGGGTGGATTCGAACCACCGTTGACGGATTCAAAGTCCGCTGTCCTGCCACTAGACGACGCCCCATCGCGGACCGCAAAGATAGCATGACCGGAACGGGTGGTTGTATGGATCGGGAAGGATGCCTATGTTGCCGCTCGATCGGCCCCGGATCGGAGTGTAGCTCAGCCTGGTAGAGCACTGCCTTCGGGAGGCAGGGGCCGCAGGTTCGAATCCTGCCACTCCGACCATAGGGTTTGCCGGGTCGATACAGCCGGAATGTTCCGATTTTCCCGAATTTTTCTGCCGGGATCTATTGACAGTCCTTTCAGGCTGTGGATATGGGCTTGCAGAATCAATCTCCGAAATTTCAGGAGGCGGAGAATTCAGTATGCCGAAAAAGAAAATGGGCACAAAGTGTGTATGCACATCCTGTGGCTGCTACTTCTATGACATGCGAAAACCGAAGCCGGTCTGTCCGCAATGCGGCGCGGCAGTCAGCGCCTCCTCCGCGACCGGCCGCCGCCCGGTTTTGGTGGAGGAGGAAGCCGCGGTCGAGGAAGAGCAGAATTTTGACGCTCTTGATGCCGAAGATGCGGATACGCCGCCGGCCAACCCGGATGAGGTGGCCTCCGGAGGCCTCAAGGAGATTGCGGTGGATTCGGAGGGCCAGGTTGAGGGCGCCCTCGGCGTGGAGGATGATGACGAGGACAGCGAAGAAGAACTCGATATCACCGAAGACGAGGACGAGAAGAGAGTGGAGGAGGGTGACGAAGACACGGAGGATGAGGGCGCGATCTGAACGCTTCTCCGGTTGTCGCTTTCGCGGGGAGGCGATACGCTTTCCGGTACCGGATCTGTGGGGCCATAGCTCAGTTGGGAGAGCGCTTGAATGGCATTCAAGAGGTCAGGGGTTCGACCCCCCTTGGCTCCACCAGTCCGGCCACCATCCGACAGAACATGTGATATGCCTGCGAATCGGGGATCAGGGGCTGGCGGAATTTTCCTCCCCGCTCGGACCGGCCCGGGTGTTGGTCAGGATCGCGTAGATCGCTTCCTGGTCGTCCGCGCCCCGCAATCCGTCGCGCACCTCCTCGTCACGCATCAGCCGGGATACCCGCGCCAGCGCCTTGAGATGGTCCGCACCGGCTTCTTCCGGTGCCAGCAGCAGAAACACGAGACTGACGGGCTCGTCATCCAGCGCCTCGAATTCGATGGGCTGGGTCAGGCGGGCAAACAGCCCGAAGATCTTCTGAACTTTTGGATTCCGGGCATGGGGGACGGCGACCCCACCTCCGACGGCGGTGGATCCAAGGCGCTCCCGCTGGAGGAGCTGCTCGAATACCTCCCGGCCATCCAGCCCATCGGTCTGTTCGGCGGCCTGTGAAGCGAGTTCCTGGAGGAGCTGCTTCTTGCTGGTCGCCTTGAAGGATGGGAGGACGTTTTTCGCCTCGAGAATTTCGGCAATATCAGAGGGTTGCGTCATGATGGCCTGTTCTGGCGCGTGCGGGCGCACGGTCCGGTCGGGAGTGTGAAGGAAACCGCGGGGTTAGCTGTGGTGGTCGCGAAGGCGCCGCTTGTAGCGGCGGATCTGCTTCTCAAGACGGTCCAGGGCGGCGTCAAACGCGGCGTAGACCGCCGGCTCTTCCGCGCTTGCCTGGGCGACCAGGCCGGTCTCGAGATGGGCCGAACAGTCGCAGCGGAACTGGTGCCCGGCCCGCGAGAAGGTGACATGTGCATCCATGGCCCGCTCGAAATATTTTGTCAGGGCTTCAGTGGTTTGCTTGTGGACATGGTCCCGGAGGGCTTTTCCGGTGTCGACCTGCTTTCCGGAGACAGTGATGTTCATGGCTTCCTGTCCGTTGCCTATGGCATACCGCATGCCAGCCACGCCGTCTGTCGCACAGGCGGGGTGCCGATGCGGACGGCCGTCAGGCGGCACAGGGTAGGGTAATTCGTCGGGAGAGGATTCTACCAGAATTCTCCACCGTGCCAATATGCCTGCCGGGTTGCTTGATTGGGGCGGGTTTTCCTTCTACATCCTATGCCTTGCCTGGCGGGGTAGCTCAGCGGTTAGAGCAGCGGAATCATAATCCGTGTGTCGGGAGTTCGATTCTCCCTCCCGCTACCAGGCAAAGGACCGGAACCCTGCGCCGTCCCGAGGCCGGCATGCATGGCGGGCGGCACGCGGGGCGCAGCCCTGCCGGCGGTTGTCCACGCGCAGGATTCTTCCCATCATGAGCCGGGAGGATGTCATGGAAATTGCTTCGCCCTATCTGCTGTTTCTCGGTCACGCCCCCGATGCGCTGGCCGCCAAGGTCGCCTTCGGGATCCGGGACTGGCGTCCCGGAAAGGCGATCGGCCAGCTGCGGCTCAAAAACTGCCAGGTGGATCTGGGGCTGCCGGATCTGACGGTGGAGGAAGCCGCCGGTCACGGGGCACGGACCACTGTGGTCGGGGTGGCGAATCGGGGCGGGGTCATCGCGCCGGAATGGATTCCGACACTCCACTCTGCCCTTGCCGCCGGGATGGACCTTGCCGCCGGCCTGCACCAGCGTCTCGCGGAGATCCCGGATCTTGCCGATGCGGCGGCGGCGGGCGACCGCACCATTACGGATGTTCGCCATCCCCGCGGGCCGTTCGTGGTGGGCACCGGCGAGCGCCGCCCGGGCCGGAGGGTGCTCACCGTCGGCACCGACTGTTCCTGCGGAAAGATGTACGCATCGCTCGCGATCGAGAAGGAACTCCGTGCCCGCGGCATCGAGGCCACGTTCCGGGCCACCGGACAGAGCGGCATCCTGATTACGGGCGGTGGCGTGCCGGTCGATGCGGTGGTCGCGGATTTCATCTCGGGCGCGGTCGAGGCGCTGGCCCCGTCGGCCGGGGCGGATCACTGGGATGTGATCGAGGGACAGGGATCGCTGTTTCATCCGTCCTATGCCGGCGTGACCCTCGGCCTTCTGCATGGCGCGCAGCCGGACGCGCTGGTCCTCTGTCACGAACCCACACGCACGCATATGCGCGGGTTGCCCGGCTATCCGGTTCCGGATCTCGCGGTCTGCATGGAGACGTTCCTCGCCGCCGCGCGGCTGACCAGTCCGGAGGTCCGGTTTGCCGGGATCGCCGTCAACACATCGGGCCTGGATGAGGAAGGCGCACAGGCGTTTCTTGCCAGAACGGAGAGCGAACACGGGCTCCCGGCCGTCGACCCGATCCGTACCGGGGTCGGGCGCATCTGCGAGGAACTGGTCTAGGGTTCCTTCAGGCAGTCTCCGGATCGGCACTCCGGAATTGCAGCTGGTGCAGGCGCTCATAGAGGCCGCCTTCCGCGATCAGCGCGGCATGGGATCCGGACTGGATCACCCGGCCGTCCTTCATCACATAGATGGCATGGGCGTTCTGCACGGTCGTCAGCCGGTGGGCGATGACGATGCAGGTGCGGGCATGCATCAGCCGGTCGAGGGCGGCCTGGACATGCGCCTCCGATTCCGCGTCGAGGGAGGAGGTGGGCTCGTCGAGGAGAAGGATGGGGGCATTCCGCAGGAATGCGCGGGCGATCGCGAGGCGCTGGCGCTCGCCGCCGGCGAGGGCGACGCCGCGTTCGCCGATCTCGGTGTCGTAGCCATTGGGCAGCGCGGCGATGAAGTCATGCGCATAGGCATCCCGTGCGGCCTGTTCGACCTCCTCGGCACGGGCATCGGCCCGCCCGAGCTGGAGGTTTTCGCGGATCGTTCCGGCGAACAGGAAGGTCTCCTGGGTGACCAGTGCCACCTGCTCGCGCAGCGATTGCGCGGTCACGGTGCTGAGATCTGTCCCGTCCACGAGGAGCCGTCCCGAATCGGGCACAAAAAACCGCTCGACCAGCGAAAAGATGGTCGACTTGCCGGCCCCCGAAGGACCGACCAGGGCCGTGACGCAACCGGCTTCGGCGGACAGGCTCAGGCCGTCCAGGGCCGCTCCACCGGAATTCGGATAGGTGAAGTGGACATCGTCCAGCTCGACCCGGCCCTTGGAGACCACCAGATCACCGGCCCCGGGCCGGTCGGAGGTTTCGGGCTTGGTGTCGATGATGTCGAACATCAGACGGACCCCGTAGAGCTGGTGCTCGAGCTGCACGCGCAGCCGGGAGAGTTTCTTGGCCGGTTCATAGGCCAGGAGCAGGGCGGTCAGGAAGGCGAAGAAGGCACCCGGCTCGACCCCGCGCTCGATGACGATGTAGCCGCCATAGAGGATGACCGCGGCGAAGGAGATTCCGCCCAGGGTCTCCATGATCGGACTGGCCTGCGCCCGCAGGCGGGCGATCTTGTTGTTCCGGGTTTCGATCCCGGAGATGGCATCGAGCGCGCGCAGCCGCATATGCGGCTCGAGGGTGAAGGCCTTGATCACATCGGCCCCGGATGCGGTCTCCTGCAGGGTGGCGATGACCTCGGTGCGGAAACGGAATTCGTGTTCGGCCAGGGTGCGGATGCGGGCGGTCAGTCGGGTGATCAGGAAGATGATGATCGGCGTCGAGCCGAGGGCGATGGCTGTCATCACGGCATCCTTGGAAAGCATGACAGCGATCAATGCGAGCAGGGTCAGCAGGTCACGTCCGAGGCTCACGAAGATCATGTCCAGGGCCTCGCGGGCCGCCTGCGCGTTGCCGGTCATGCGGGCGACCATGTCGCTGGATTCGCGTTGGCGGAAAAAGCCGAGACCCTGAGCGAGGATGGTGCCGTAGATCCGCGCCTGCAGCCGGGCGACGACATTGTTGCCGATCTTGGCGAGGATGGCGGCCTGGATGTAGGAGGCGAGGCCTTTGATGAGGAAGATTCCAGCGATGCTGGCGGCGATGGTGACCAGCGCCGTGAGCTGCCGGCGGACAAAAATCTCGTTGATCACATCCTCCATGATCCAGGCACTGAGCGCGGTGCAGGCGGAGGCGATGATCATGCAGAACAGGGAGAGCGCGTAGCGCCGGCTATAGGGCCGCGCGTTCTCGGAAACCAGGCGGGAGACGAGGCGGAGATTGGAGGCCGTGATGGCCGTGCCGGGTGCGGCGGCAGCGAATTTCGCGCGCAGTCGGCGGAAGCGGTTGCGCATATCAGGGGGCAGTATAGTCAGGGGAACGAGATCGGCACGGACAGGGGTGCGGGATGTCGGAATCCATGGTCATTCTCACCGGTGCCGGAATTTCTGCCGAATCGGGTCTCAGCACGTTCCGGGACCGGGACGGAATCTGGAGCCGCGTGCGGGTCGAGGATGTCGCCACGCCGGAAGCCTTCGCCCGCAACCCCGAAGGTGTGCTCGATTTCTACCGGCAGCGCCTGGACATTGCCGCTGCCGGGGTCGTGCCCAACCCGGCGCATTATGCGCTTGCGCGCCTCGAGCGGGAATACCCGGGCAGGATGCTGCTGGTGACTCAGAATATCGACGATCTGCATGAACAGGCCGGATCGGAGAGGGTTCTCCACATGCATGGCCGGCTGCGGGCGACGCTCTGTGCCGGTTGCGGACGGCGCTGGCCGGATGGGGAGCCGTCCTGGCGGTCCTCTCCTGCCTGTCCGTCCTGCGGCGGCGGATTGCGGCCGGATGTGGTGTGGTTCGGCGAGGAGCCGTATGGCATGCCGGAGATTGCCGAGGCCCTTGCCACCTGCCGATGGTTTGTTTCCATCGGCACCAGCGGGATGGTGTATCCGGCGGCGGGCTTTGTGGCCGAGGCGGCGTTCGCCGGGGCCCGTTGTGTGGAGCTGAATCTGGAGCCGTCCGAAGGCGCGGAACTGTTTGATGAGGCGCGGCATGGGCCGGCCTCCGAGATCGTGCCGGCCTGGACGGAGGAAGTGCTTGCCGCGGTTCCGGCTTTATGATGCCGGTGGCGGGCTGAAGCGGGAGAGGCATCAGATGGGTTCCGGAAGCCCGAAAAAAGATATGGAAGCCTGGGAGGAACTCGCCCGGCGCGAGCTGGGCGGTCAGGATCCGACCGAACGGGTCTGGCAGACTCCCGAGGGCATTCCGATCAAACCGCTCTACACCGTCGAGGATCTGTCGGGTATCGAGAGCGCCCCGGGGCATCCGGGTCTGGCTCCGTTTGTCCGCGGGCCGCGCGCGACCATGTATGCGGGCCGCCCATGGACCATCCGGCAATATGCCGGGTTTTCCACGGCCGAGGAGTCCAACGCCTTCTACCGCAAGGCCCTCGCCGCCGGACAGAAGGGACTGTCGGTGGCCTTCGATCTGGCCACGCATCGGGGCTACGACTCCGACCACCCGCGTGTGGTGGGGGATGTCGGCAAGGCCGGTGTGGCGATCGATTCGGTCGAGGACATGAAGATCCTCTTCTCCGGCATTCCCCTCGACGAAGTCTCCGTTTCGATGACCATGAATGGTGCCGTGCTTCCGGTGATGGCCTGCTACATCGTCGCCGGCGAGGAGCAGGGCGTGCCGCCGGAAAAACTTTCCGGCACGATCCAGAACGACATTCTCAAGGAGTTCATGGTCCGCAACACCTATGTCTATCCGCCGGAACCCTCGATCCGGATCGTTGCCGACATCATCGAATATTCCATGCGCAACATGCCGCGCTTCAACTCGATCTCGATCTCCGGCTACCACATGCAGGAGGCCGGAGCGACGCTGGTGCAGGAACTGGCCTTTACGCTGGCGGACGGCAAGGAATACGTAAAGACGGCGCTCGCGCGCGGTCTGGATGTGGATGCTTTCGCGCCGCGGCTGTCGTTTTTCTTCGCGACCGGCATGAATTTCTTCATGGAGATCGCCAAATTGCGCGCCGCCCGCCTGCTCTGGACGCGGATCATGGAGGGATTCGGGCCGAAGGATCCCCGCAGCTGCATGCTCCGCACCCATTGCCAGACCTCGGGCGTCAGCCTGCAGTCCCGCGATCCCTACAACAACATCGTGCGCACCGCGCTGGAAGCCCTGGCCTCGGTGCTGGGCGGCACACAGTCGCTTCACACCAACAGTTTTGACGAGGCCCTCGCCCTGCCGACAGAATTCTCGGCCCGGATCGCGCGCAACACACAGCTGATCCTGCAGCATGAATCCGGTATCTGCCATGTCGCCGATCCGTTGGGCGGTTCCTATTACATCGAAAGCCTGACCGACCGTCTGGCCGGGGAAGCCTGGGCGCTGATCGAAGAGGTGGATGCGATGGGCGGCATGACCCGGGCGGTGGCGGCCGGCATGCCCAAACTTCGCATCGAGGAAGCGGCGGCGCAGCGCCAGGCCCGGATCGACCGCGGCGAGGAAGTGATTGTCGGCGTCAACCGCTACCAGCCGGATGCGGAGAGCCCGGTCGAATTGCTGGAAATCGACAACGCTGCCGTGCGCGATACGCAGGTCGCCCGGCTCGAGCAGATCCGCAGCGAGCGCGATGCCGGAGCCTGCCAGCGTGCTCTCGAGGCCCTCGCGAAGGCCGCCGCCGGGGATGGCAATCTGCTGGAGGCATCGGTCGCCGCGGTCCGGGCACGTGCCTCGGTCGGCGAGATATCGAGTGCCCTGGAGGAGGTGTTCGGCCGCCACCGGGCCGAGACGGGAACGGTGTACGGGGTGTATGGAGCGATCGCCGCCGGGGACGAGGATTTCGAGAAGGCCCGGGCCGAGGTCCGGAGTTTTGCGGAAGCCGAAGGGCGGCGGCCGCGGATTCTGGTGGTCAAGATCGGCCAGGACGGGCATGACCGGGGCGCGAGGGTGGTGGCCACCGCCTTCGCGGATATTGGTTTCGATGTCGATATCGGGCCGCTGTTCCAGACTCCGGAGGAGGCGGCCCGCGACGCCATCGACAATGACGTGCATGTCGTCGGGCTGAGTTCGCTGGCCGCCGGGCACCGCACCCTGGCCCCGCTCCTCGTGGAGGCTCTTGCGGCGCGCGGCCGCGGGGACATTCTGGTGGTCTGCGGAGGCATCATTCCGGACGGGGACCGGGCGTATCTTCACGACCGCGGCGTGGCGCAGGTGTTCGGTCCGGGCACGCGGATCCCGGATGCCGCGCGGAAGGTGCTGGAGCAGATCCGGGCACAGATACAGCACAGCGTGGCGGATTAGTCGGGCCGATGTCCGATCCGGTTGCGCTGGCGGCACGGATCGCATCCGGGGACCGCGCCGCACTCGCCCGTGCGATCACCCTGGTGGAGTCCACCCGCCCCGCCGACCGTGCCGGGGCCCGGGAATTGCTGGCCGCGCTGTGGCCGCGCACCGGGGGGGCACTCCGCATCGGTCTCACCGGTGCTCCCGGGGTGGGCAAATCGACCTTTGCCGATGGGTTGGGTCTGCATGTTCTGGCCCAGGGGCACCGCCTCGCGGTGCTGGCGGTGGACCCGTCCTCGATACGGGACAGCGGCGCGATTCTGGGGGACAAGACCCGGATGGCGCGGCTCGCGGGCCGGGAAGAGGCGTTTATCCGCCCTTCGCCGGGCGGGGGTGGTGTGGGTGGCGTCGCCCTCCGCACCCAGGAGGCGGTGTGTCTGTGCGAGGCGGCCGGCTACGACGTTGTGATGGTCGAGACGATCGGTGTCGGCCAGTCCGAATCGGCGGTTGCCAGCATGACCGATCTGTTCGTGCTGCTGATCGCGCCGGGGGGCGGCGACCATCTGCAGGGCGTCAAGCGGGGGGTTATGGAGCTCGCGGATCTTCTTCTGGTCAACAAATGCGATGGTCGGCTGGCCGAAGCGGCGCAGCACACGCGTTCCGAATATGCCGCGGCTCTCACCCTGCAGCGGCCCCGGCCGGGGGATCCGGAGGGGATTCCTGCGGTGCTTGGAATCTCGGCCCTGGAGGAGACCGGCATCGAGGAAGTCTGGGAGAGGATCCACGCACTCGATTCCTGGCGCCGGGAGCAGGGCCATCACCAGGCGCGGCGCCGGGCGCAATTGCGGAGCTGGGTGCGGACCGCGGTCACGGAGGAATTGCTGGGGAAACTCGGGGCCGCAGGACCTGATGCGGTGCCGCCGGAGATCGGCCGACGGCTTGATGAGGGCTCGCTCGACCCCGGTGCGGCGGCGGACGAGATACTGAAGGTGCTGTCCGGATAGAGGGCAATGGGTACCGGGTTTGAGAGCCAGCACAGGGTGCTCGTGCGGGAGTTGCAGAATTCCGGCATCCGGAGCCAGCCGGTGCTGCGGGCGATTTCCGCCGTTCCCCGGCATCGTTTTGTGACCGGAACCGTCGTCCGGGCCGCCTATCTGGATAGCGCTCTGCCCATCGATTGCGGGCAGACGATCTCGCAGCCCTATGTCGTTGCCTGCATGACCGCCGCGGCGCTCGGGGAGCGCGACCGGCTGGAGCGTGTCCTCGAGATCGGCACCGGTTCCGGCTACCAGGCGGCGGTCCTCGCGCAGCTGGCGGAGGAGGTGTATTCGGTGGAGCGCATCGAGGCGTTGCATCTGCAGGCACAGACGCTCTTCCGCGAGCTCGGAATCAGGAATGTGAAGCAGCGGTTCGGGGATGGTGCCGAGGGCTGGCCGGAACATGCACCCTTCGATGCCGTTCTCGTGACGGCAGCGGCGGAGACGGTGCCGCCGGCCCTTCTCAAGCAGCTGGTTCCCGGCGGCTGTCTTGTGATCCCGGTCGCGGCCGGTCCGGGCTGGCAGGAACTGCAGGTGATCCGCCCCCGGGCGGAAGGTGAGGAGCGGCGCAGGATCGGGGATGTGCGGTTTGTGCCGATGCTGGAGGGAACCGTCACCGGCCCCGAAAACTAGCCAATGGTCCCCAATATCGGGAAGGCTTCGAGCATCCAGAAGGCGGCTTCCGAAAAAACTCCGGTCAGGAACGCGATTCCGACCAGGACCAGAAATCCACCCATGGCGATTTCGACTTTGCGCATATGCGGCCGGATGCGGGTCATGAAGCGCAGGAACGGGCGCACGAACAGGGCCGCGATCAGGAACGGGGTGCCCAGGCCGGCGGCATAGACCGCGAGCAGCAGGACGGCCGGTGTCAGGGTTTCCTCCTGCGCGGCCAGAAACAGGATCGCGGCCAGGATCGGTCCGATACAGGGCGTCCAGCCGAAGGCGAAAGCGAGCCCCATGACATAGGCGCCGGGAAGGCTGCCGGCGATCCGCCCGGCCTGCAGCCGTGCTTCCCGGTGGAGGATCGGGATCCGGAACAGACCGATGAAATGCAGCCCGAAAGCGATGATCACAATGCCCGCGATCTGGCCGAGCAGGATCCGGTGCTCGGCCAGCAGGGAGCCGAGCAGGGAGGCGGTCGCTCCGAGGGTGATGAAGACGGTGGCCAGGCCGAGCACGAAGCAGGCCGCGCAGAGAAAAACCCGCCGCGCCAGCTGCGGGTCGTCGCTGCCGGACATCCGGTCGACCGTGGTGGCGGCGAGGAAGGCCAGATAGGGCGGCGCCAGGGGCAGCACGCAGGGGGAGAGAAAACTCAGCAGCCCCCCGGCGAACGCGGCCGGCAGGCCGACCTCCAGTCCGCTCATCCGCCCGTTCCCAGACCGGCCGTCTGCCCGACCCGAACTTCGGTCAGATGCCGCTCGGGATGTTGAGCGGGTCGCGCGTGATCTTGCGCGGGCTGTTCAGCGCCTTCCATTTCGACAGCGCCTCGTGCGCGGAGGGGAAGGGCGGACGGGGGATGAATTTGCCCCGTCCCGGCTGCGGCTGGCTGTTCTTTCCCCAGGTCCAGATCAGCTCGCCGCGCGAGAGGGTGTGCCGGGCCTGCGCCGTCGTTTCGAAATCCTCGAACACGCTGTAGTCGAGCACCGATTTCTGGGTGGATGCATGGATGGTTTTCGAGAGGCTCGGGTCCCAGACCGTGATGTCGGCATCCGCGCCCTCGACAATCGCTCCCTTGCGCGGATAGATGTTGAGGATTTTCGCGATATTGGTGGAGGTCACGGCGACGAACTCGTTTGGGGTCAGCCGGCCGGTCTCGACACCGGCGGTCCACAGCACCGGCATCCGGTCCTCCAGCCCCGTCGAGCCATTGGGAATTTTGGTGAAGTCGTTGAGCCCCATCTTCTTCTGCTCGCTGGAGAAGGCGCAGTGATCGGTGGCGACGACCTGCAGCGATCCGGCCTGCAATCCGGCCCACAACCCGTCCTGGTGGTCCTTGGAGCGGAAGGGCGGGGACATGACCCGGCGTGCGGCATGCATCCAGTCCTTGTTGAAATACTCCGATTCATCGAGGGTGAGGAACTGCACCAGCGGCTCGCCATAGACGCGCATGCCTTTCTGCCGCGCCCGGCGGATGGCCTCATGCGCCTGTTCGCAGGAGACATGGACGATATAGAGGGGGGTATTGGCGGCGTCGGCGATCATGATGGCCCGGTTGGCCGCCTCGCCCTCGACCTCGGGCGGGCGCGAATAGGCATGCCCCTCCGGCCCGGTGATTCCCTCGGCGAGATATTTTTGCTGCAGTTCGGCGATGATGTCGCCGTTCTCGGCATGCACCATCGGCAGGGCTCCGAGTTCGGCGCAGCGCCGGAAGGAGGCGTACAGCTCGTCATCCTCCACCATCAGGGCGCCCTTGTAGGCCATGAAGTGCTTGAACGAGTTGATGCCCATTTTGACGGCTTCCGCCATCTCGGTGAAAATCTGCTCGTTCCAGCCGGTGATGGCCATGTGGAAGCCGATATCGGAGCAGATCTGGGGCTTGGATTTGCGATGCCACTCGTTGATGGCGTTGACGATTGAGCCATCGGCACCGGGCAGGCAGAAATCGACCACCATCGTGGTTCCGCCGGTGGCCGCGGCCCAGGTGCCGGATTCGAAGGTCTCGACCGCGGTCGTGCCCATGAACGGCATTTCGAGATGGGTGTGGGGATCGATGCCGCCCGGCATCACATAGGCACCCTCGGCGTCGATCACCTCGTCGCCGCGGAGATCCGGGCCGATCTGCTGGATGGTCTCGCCTTCGACCAGCAGATCGGCCTTCCAGCTGCGGTCGGCGGTGACGATGGTGCCGCCCTTGATGACTTTGCTCATCGGGTTCCTTCCTTCGCGGTTATGGAATGATCTCCGCTGTCTCGACGACGGCGTGAAGCAGGACATTGGCGCTGGCCTCGGCCCATTGGGGGTAGATCTCTTCTGCTTCGTTGTGCGAGAGCCCGTCCACACAGGGGCACATGATCATCGCGGTCGGGGCGACCTTGCTGATCGCGCAGGCGTCATGTCCCGCTCCCGAAATGATGTCGCGGTGGCTGTAGCCGAGCTGTTCGGCCGCCCGACGGACGGCGGCGACGCAGTCGGGATCGAAGGTGATCGGGTCGAAGTGGCCGACATTCTCGATCTCGATCTCCAGGTTGAGATCGCGGGCGATCTTCGCCGCGCCGCTCTCCAGGGCGGCTTTCATCCGCGCCTGGGTGTCAAAACTCGGCGAGCGGAAGTCGACCGTGAACACCGCCCGTCCGGGGATGATGTTGCGGCTGTTCGGGTGCAGATGGGCGTGTCCGATCGCGCCGACCGCGGCCGGCTGTTCGCCCATCGCGATCTCGTGCACCAGTTCGGTGATCCGGGCCATGCCGAGGCCGGCATTGCGGCGCATCGGCATCGGGGTCGAGCCGGTATGGCTCTCGCGCCCGGTCAGGGTCACCTGCAGCCAGTTCAGGCCCTGCCCGTGGGTGACGACGCCGATATCCTTGCCTTCCGCCTCCAGGATCGGTCCCTGCTCGATATGCAGTTCGAACAGCGCCCGCATCTTCCGCGCGCCGACCTCCTCCTCGCCCAGCCAGCCGATGCGTTTCAGTTCCTCCCCGAACTTCTTGCCTTCGGAGTCCTCGCGGGCATAGGCCCATTCCAGCGTATGGTCGCCGGCAAACACCCCGGAGGCGAGGAGCGGCGGGGCAAAGCGCGTGCCTTCCTCGTTGGTCCAGTTGACGATCACGATCGGATGCCGGGTGCGGATGCCGAGATTGTCCAGGGTGCGGACCATCTCAAGGGCGGCGAGCGTGCCGAGCACGCCGTCATATTTTCCGCCGGTCGGCTGCGTGTCGAGATGGCTGCCGGCATAGACCGGCGGTGCGTCCGGATCAGTGCCCTCGCGCCGGGCGAACATGCTGCCCATCCGGTCGATTCCGGTCTCGAGGCCGGCCGCGTCGCACCAGGAGCGGAACAGGGCCCGGCCTTCGGCATCGGCGTCGGTCAGCGTCTGTCGGTTGTTGCCACCGGCGATGCCGGGGCCGATCTTGGCCATCTGCAGGATCGAATCCCAGAGCCGGGTGCCGTCGATGGCGAGGTTGTAGCCGGGGGCGGTCATCTTCCCGTCCTTTCCTGTGGAGCTGGCGGGTGCTTGCGATGAATTGACCAATCGGTCAAGAATGACCCTATCCGCAGGTCGGTGCGAGTCAAGGCGGGAGAGGGAGGAAGGTTATGGTTCGCGCCACCCGGAGCCGGAACCCCACCCGGATCCAGCGCCAGAGCCGCGAGGCCATTCTTGCGGTCGCGCTCGACGTGTTTTCGACCTACGGGTTCCGGGGCGCGACCATCGACCAGATCGCGGTCGGGGCCGGTTTCTCGAAGCCGAATCTGCTGTATTACTTCGAGAGCAAGGAGGCCATCCATGCCGAACTGCTGGCCGGTGTGCTCGAAGCCTGGCTGGAACCGCTCCGCAAACTTGATCCCGAGGGCGATCCGGTCGAGGAGATCACCCGCTATGTGCTGCGCAAACTCGAGATGGCCCGTCTCCGGCCGCGCGAGAGCCGCCTGTTTGCCATGGAAATCCTGCGCGGAGCGCCGGGGCTGCAGAGCTATCTGAAGGGGCCGCTGAAACGTGTTGTCGATGCCGAGGTCCGGATCCTCCGGGGCTGGATGGAGGCGGGCCGGATCGCATCGGTCGATCCGCACCATCTGATCTTCTCGATCTGGGCGACCACCCAGCATTACGCCGATTTCGATGTCCAGATCCGCGCGGTGCTGGGCGCAGGACAGGCGGAGCGGCGGTTCGACGATGCCGGCGAGTATCTCACGGTGTTGTTCCAGCGGCTTCTTCGTCCTTCAGGAGAATGAGGAGCGCCACGATCGTCAGGGCCATGCCGGGGAGGATGATGGCTTCGGGCAGGGGTTCCCGGCGCAGGATCTCCCAGACGATGATGAAACTCGGCGTCAGATAGGTGTAGGCCATGACCTTGGCCGAGGGCAGGTGGATGGTGGCGAACTGGACGAGATAGAACGTCCCGGCCGTGGCAAAGGAAGCCAGATAGGCGATCACGATCCAGAAGATCCAGGGCAGGGTGTCCCAGGCGGTGATGGTGATGTCCCGGGCACCGATCGCGGCAAGGATCGCCGTCCCCATAGCGATGGAACCGAAGGTGAAGGTGGCCAGATCCTCGCCGCGGTGGAGCTTGCGGATGGCCACCGGGTAGAGGGCATGCAGCGTGGTGCCGCCGACAAACAGGATTTCGCCGCGGCCGATCTCGAAAGCCAGCAGCGCGTCGAGATCGGCGCGGAAAATCACCCACAGCGCCCCCAGGGCGGCGACGGCCAGGGCCAGCCCCATGCGCGGCGTCGTGCGCTGGCCGAGGAGGACATAACCGAAGCCGGCCGACAGCATCGGCGTCAGGGTGAAGACGGTACCGAGGGAGACCGGGGGGGCGGTCTTCAGCCCCTCGAACATCAGGATGAAAAACCCGGCCGGCATGGCCCCGAGCAGCAGATACCGCCAGGGATGCCGGAACGCGCTCCGGCGCATCCCGCCGGTGGCGGCCGCGAACGCGCCGATCAGGGTTGCGGCGAGGGTGAAGCGGATCGCGTTGAGGGCCGCCGGCTCGACCATCCGGGCGATGATCGAGCCCAGGCTGAAGGAGCCTCCGACAATGGCCGAGAATGCCACCATGGCGAGATGGCCCTGTCCGGCAGGGCCCGGCATGCGCATGGGCGGTCAGACAGCGGTGGGGTTGTTGGGATGCGTGGTCCAGTCGCCATGCTCCGCCTGCACGGTGCGACCGGTGCGGGTGTCGAGGACGCCGGGGGCCAGGGTCTCCATGGTGATGCAGTTCTCGACCGGGCAGACATTGACGCAGAGATTGCAGGCCACGCATTCCTCGTCGATGACCTCGAACACGCGGCTGTCGGTCATCCGGATGGCCTGGTGCGAGGTGTCCTCGCAGGCGGCATAGCAGCGGCCGCATTTGATGCAGAGTTCCTGATCGATCCGCGCCTTGGTGACATGGTTGAGATTGAGATACTTCCAGGCGGTGACATTCGGTACGGCGCGGCCGACCACCGCATCGAGATCGTCATGGCCCTTCTCGTCCATCCACTGCTCCAGTCCGGAGACCAGCTCGTGGATGATCCGGAAGCCATAGGTCATGGCGGCGGTGCAGACCTGCACGTTGCCGGCCCCGAGGGCGAGGAATTCGGCGGCATCGCGCCAGGTCGTGATCCCGCCCATTCCGGAAATCGGCAGGCTGGCGGTTTCCGGGTTGCGGGCGATCTCGCTGACCATGCTGAGGGCGATGGGCTTGACCGCCGGGCCGCAATAGCCGCCATGGGTGCCCTTGCCGTCGATCGAGGGTTCGGGGCTGAAACTGTCGAGGTCGACCGAGGTGATCGAATTGATGGTGTTGATCAGCGACACCGCATCGGCCCCGCCGTCCAGGGCGGCCCGGGCCGGGGCGCAGATGTCGGTGACGTTCGGGGTGAGTTTGACGATCACCGGCAGGGAGGAGTTTTCCTTGCACCAGCGCGTGACCATGGTGATGTATTCCGGCACCTGGCCGACGGCCGCGCCCATGCCGCGTTCGCTCATGCCGTGCGGGCAGCCGAAATTCAGTTCCACCCCATCGGCTCCGGTGTCCTCCACTCGGGACAGGATCTCCTTCCAGGACGCTTCGGTGCAGGGGACCATCAGCGATACGATCAGCGCGCGGTCCGGAAAGTCGCGCTTGATCGCGCGGATATCCCGCAGATTGTCCTCCAGCGACCGGTCGGTGATGAGTTCGATATTGTTGAGGCCGAGCAGCCGCCGGTCGGCTCCCCAGATGGCGCCGTAGCGGGGCCCGTTGACATTGACGACCGGCGGGCCGTCCTCGCCGAGGGTTTTCCAGACCACCCCGCCCCAGCCGGCCTCGAAGGCGCGGCGGACATTGTATTCCTTGTCGGTGGGGGGCGCGGAGGCGAGCCAGAACGGGTTCGGGCTCCGGATGCCGAGAAATTCGCTTGCAAGATTGGCCATGGGTCTGCCCTTTCCTTCTCCCCGTTCAGCCCGTCAGGCGGGCATGGATGTCTTCGGCGGCGTCGCGTCCCTGCGCGACCGCGGTCACGGTCAGATCGTCGCCTTCCGAGGTGCAGTCGCCGCCGGCCCAGACGCCGGCGCGTGAGGTGCGTCCGGCCGGGTCGGTGGCGATCTTTCTGCGTTTCATTTCGAGTCCCTGGGGAGTGTTCTGGATCGTCTGGCCGACGGCTCTCAGCACATGGTCGGCATCGAGAGTGACGGTCTCGCCGGTCAGCGTCATTTCGCCATTCTCGCTCCGCGTGCGGTCGAAGACGACCTGGATCCCGTTCTCCCCGGGGGTGATTTTCTGCGGCTTTGCGTTCAGCAGGATGCGGACGCCCTTGGAGGTGGCGAGGTCCTGCTCGTAGCGGGAGGCCCCCATCGCGGAGGCATCGCGCCGGTAGGCAAGGGTGACCTCCTCGGCGCCGAGGAGCCGCGCCTGCACGGCCGCGTCGATCGCGGTCATGCCTCCGCCGATGACCACCACCCGGCGGCCGACGGCGACATCGGTCCGGTCGGCGGACTGGCGGATCTGGGAGATGAAGCGCACGGCGTTCTCGACCGGCTCGGACGGCATCCCGGCACCCATCCCGTTCGGGCCGGTGAGGAATTCCGCACCGTCGTCCCCGGCAGGCGGCTCCCCTTCAATGCCCAGCTGGTTGACTCCGGTCAGGCCGATGCCGAGGAACACCGCGTCATGGGAGGCGACGAGCTCGTCGAGATCGAGACCGTGACCGAAGCCCTTTCCGTACAGGACGTTGATGCCGCCGATGGCGAGCAGCCAGTTGAGTTCGGTCTGGGCGAAATCATCCACGGTCTTGTAGGCGGCGATCCCGAATTCATTGAGCCCGCCCCCCTTGCTGCGGGCGTCGTAGAGATCGACCGCATGGCCCCGCAGGGCGAGACGATGGGCGCAGGCGAGTCCGGCCGGGCCGGCGCCGACCACGGCAATCCGCTTGCCGGTCTCCGGCGCGCGCGTATAGGGATGGTCGTCGCGGCGCATCAGCGAATCGGTGGCGAAGCGCTGCAGCTGGCCGATCAGGACCGGTTTTCCTTCCGCCAGCTCGCGGACGCAGGCCTGTTCGCAGAGGACCTCGGTCGGGCAGACGCGCGCGCACATGCCGCCCAGGATGTTCTGGTCGAAGATGGTGCGGGCCGCGGCATCCGGGGTGCCGCTGGCGATCTGGCGGATGAACAGCGGGATGTCGATGGCGGTCGGGCAGGCGGTGACACAGGGCGCGTCGTGGCAGAAATAGCAGCGGTCGGCGGCAACCGCGGACTCATGGCCGGTCAGCGGCGGATGGAGATCGGTGAAATTCGCGGCCAGGGCGGCGGCATCCAGACGGCCGCTGTCGAGCCCCTCCTGTGAGGTGTCTGTGTCCATAGCCGGCTCCTCCGAATCACGGCAGCAGGTCAGTTTGCCACCCGGTCAGAATTTTATCAATTGGTAAAATTCTGGGATATCGGCTCCGAGGCGGCGGCGAGCCGGGACCGGACAAACCGGCCGGCCTCCGCGAGCCGGTCGGGATCGATGCCGGTCGGGAGATTTTCCGCCTCCAGCACCGCGACCACCGATTCCGTGGCGGCGTTTCCCGGCGCTCCCGGGGCATAGGGGCAGCCGCCGAGCCCGCTCACCGAGCCGTCGAAGACGCGCAGGCCCAGTTCGAGCGCGGCCCGGATGTTGTCGGCGGCGTTCCCGCGGGTGTCATGGAAATGCCCCGCGAGCCGGTCGGCCCCGAGGGATTCGACCACCGGCGCGAAGACCGAACGGACGGATTCGGGCGTTCCGGTGCCGATCGTGTCGCCGAGCGAGATCTCGTGGCAGCCCATTTCGGCAAGGGCCTCGGAGATCCGGAGCACCGCCTCGGGGGCGACCTCTCCCTCATACGGGCAGCCGAGCGCGCAGGAGACATAACCGCGGGCCGGGATGCCGGCGGCGGCCGCTTCCGCGACGACCGGGCGGAACCGCTCCAGACTCCCGGCGATCGAGCAGTTGATGTTTTTGTGGGAGAAGGTCTCGGTGGCGGATCCGAACACCGCGATCTCATCCACCCCGGCCTCCAGGGCGCGCTCGAGGCCGTGCCGGTTCGGCACCAGCGCCGCATAGCGCACGCCCGGCCGGCGGCGGAGCTCCGCCAGCACCCGGCCGGAATCGGCCATCTGCGGCACCGCTTCCGGCGAGACGAAGGCCCCGGTCTCGATCCGGGTGAGTCCCGCATCGGCCAGCAGTTCGATCATCCGCACCCGGTCGGCGACGGTCAGCCGGGCGGGTTCGTTCTGCAGCCCGTCGCGCGGGCCGACCTCGACGACACCTGCCGGGCTCATTCGGTTTTGTCGGCTTCGAAAGCGAACAGTTCGACGCCCTCCTCGATCGTGTCGCCGACCGCGCAGTAGACCGCTGAAACCGTTCCGCTGGCGGGGGCGCGCAGCACATGTTCGGTCTTCATCGCCTCGATGGTGACCAGCTCCGCTCCCTCGATGACCTTGTCGCCGGGTTTGACCCGGCAGCGGAGCACCCGCCCGGGCAGAGGCGCCCGGCAGCCCGCCTCCGTGTCGGCCCTGTCTCCGTCGGTGACCGAATGGGGGATGAATTCCATCTGCCAGAGCTCGTCCCCATAGGTCTTCTCATACTCGACCTCGAGATGCGGTCCGTCGGCAAACACCCGGGCGGTTTCGATTCCGCCGGGAAGAAGTTCGCCGGGCTCGGGTGTAAGGCGTCCGTCGGCGAACACCCGGATCTGCAGGGTGCTTTGGGTGAACATTCCTGCGTGTGCGGACAGAAAGCCCCGTCCGTCGCCGGGAATTTCCTCTGGCCGGGGGTTTCCGTTTTCTCCCCCGAGATCGATTCCGTCCCCGCTTCCGGGCACCACCCTCAGCATGCAGAGATAGGGCATCGTGAACGTGCCATAGGGGGGGGCCGGACAGACCTCGGCATACCAGTCCTCCGGGTCGTCAAAGGAGGTCCACAGGATCACCGACCAGAATTTGTAGCCGTGTCGGATCTTCACAGGATGGGACGCCTTGAATCCGCACATCGCCCAGCCATCCGAGTCGGCAAAGGGGGAATGCGGATCCGATGTCGCAGCCCGCCGCCGCCGTTGCCCGGCAGCATTGACGAGATGGACATGCAGTCCCGCCGCTGCCAGCAGTCGGGGCTCGTGCCCTTTCCCCTCTGAAAAATACCTTGCGGACAGACGGTCCATCAGGGCGGTGTCGGTGCCCTCGTTCTTTTCCTTCGAACCGGTAGTGGCGAACATGTGCGAGCGGATCAGGCTCAGCAGCATGTTCCGGTTGGTCGCCGGTCCGGTCACATGGATGGAGCGGAGCGCGCGGTACAGGCGCGCCCGTGCCGCGTCCCGGTTCGGTCCCGAGGCCACAATCTTGGCCACCAGCGAATCGTAGTCCGGCGGGATGGCGCTGCCCTCGACCACGCCGCTGTCGATGCGGAGCCCGGGGCCGGGCTCCGGCAGCACCAGCCTGCGCAGCGGCTTGGGGGAGGGTCGGAAATCGTCGGACGGATCCTCGGCACAGAGCCGGGCCTGGATCGCATGTCCGGTGACCGCCAGCTCCTCCTGGGTGCGGGGCAGTTTTTCGCCGGCCGCCACCCGCAGCTGCCATTCCACCAGATCCTCGCCGGTGATTTCCTCCGTCACCGTGTGCTCGACCTGCAGCCGCGCGTTCATCTCCAGAAAGTAGAACGGATCCGGTCCGTCCCGGGGAACCAGGAATTCCACCGTCCCGGCGCCGACATAGCCGACCTCCCGGGCCACGCGAAGCGCCGCCTCGCGGAGCTGGAGGGTGAGATCCTCGTCGAGACCCGGCGCGGGGGCCTCCTCGATGATCTTCTGGTGGCGGCGCTGGAGCGAGCAGTCGCGCTCGAACAGATGGACGATGCCGCCCTGGGAGTCGGCGAAAATCTGCACCTCGATATGCCGGGCCGACTCCACGCAGCGCTCGAGCAGCAGTCTTCCGTCGCCGAACGCGGCCTTGGCCTCGTGCCGGGCGGCATGGAGGGCCGAGCTCAGCTCGTCGGGAGTGTCCACCCGGCGCATGCCCCGCCCGCCACCTCCGGCCGCGGCCTTGACCAGGACCGGATAGCCGATGCGTCTGGCGGCGGTCCGGAATTCGGCCACCGTCCGGACCTTTTCCTCGCCCGGCACCACCGGGATGCCGATTTTTTTCATGCGCAGGCGGGCGGTGCGTTTGTCGCCGACGGCGCGCATCGCATCGGGCGGCGGCCCGACAAAGGTGATTCCGGCCTCGGTGACGCGCGTGGCGAATTCCGGGTTCTCGGACAGAAAGCCGTAGCCTGGATGGATGGCGTCGATGCTTCTCTCCGCGAGTTGGAGGATCCGGTCCATATTGAGATAGCTCTCCGCCGCCGGAGCCGGGCCGAGATACCAGGATGCGTCCGCCTGGCGGACATGCTCGGCGTTTTCATCGGCGGCGGAATGCACCGCCACGCATTTGATGCCGAGCCGGTGGGCGGTGCGGAAGATGCGGCAGGCGATCTCGCCGCGATTGGCGACCAGGAGTCGGCGGATCATGGCCGGCGCCAGGACGGCTCGCGTTTTTCAAGAAACGCGGCGATCCCCTCCCTTCCTTCCTCACTCCGGCGTGCATCGGCGATGCGCCGCGCGGTGTCGGTGCGCAGTTCCGCGTCGATCGGCCGGTGCGCGACCGCGTCGAGGAGATCCTTGGTGGCGGCCAGGGCGGCGGGGCCGGCTTCGGCGAGCGTGGCGAGCATCGACTCGAGCCGGGTGTCGAGTTCTTCGGCCGGGACGGTCTCGGCCACCAGCCCGATTTCCTGCGCCCGACCGGCGTCAAATCTCTCGGCCGTGAGCAGCCAGCGCGAGGCCTGCCGGGGCCCTATGGCCGCGACCAGATAGGGCGAGATGGTTGCGGCCACCAGCCCGAGCCGGGTCTCCGAGAGCTGGAACCAGGCCTCCGTCGAGGCGATGGCGATATCGGCGGCCGCGGCCAGCCCGACCCCGCCGCCCACCGCCGCTCCATGGATCCGGGCGAGGACCGGGAGCGGGCAGGTATGGATGGCGTGGAGCAGCCCGGCCAGGGCTTCGGCATCGGCGAGGTTTTGCCCGTCGCTGTAGTCGGCCGCTTCCCGCATCCAGTTGATGTCGGCTCCGGCGGAGAAGGCCGAGCCGCGGCCGGCGAGCACCACCGAGCGGACCGGGCCGGCCGATGCCGCCTCGTCGATCGCGGCCCGCAGCTCGCCGATCATCACCGGATCGAGGGCGTTGCGGCGCGCCTCGCGGGCGAGCCAGATCCAGCGCGCCGGGCCGCGGTCTTCAATCTCGAGGGTTGTCGGCATGAGGGGGTGGTTCACATGCGGAACACCCCGAAATCCGTCTTCGGGATCGGGGCATTCAGGCTGGTGGAGATCGAGAGTGCCAGGATGCGGCGGGTTTCGGCCGGGTCGATGATGCCGTCATCCCAGCCGCGGGCGGTGGCGTAGTAGGGGCTTCCCTGGGTCTCGAAGGAGTCGATGATCGAGCTGCGGAATTTCTCCTCCTCCTTCTTGCTCCATTTTTTGCCCTTGGCCTCGGTGGCGTCGCGGCGGACGGTGGCGAGCACGGCGGCGGCCTCGCGGCCGCCCATCACCGAGACCCGGGAATTGGGCCAGGTCCAGAGGAAGCGCGGCTGGTAGGCGCGGCCGCACATCGCGTAGTTGCCGGCCCCGAAACTGCCGCCGATCAGCACGGTGAATTTCGGCACCGCCGCATTGGCGACCGCGGCCACCATCTTGGCGCCGTCCTTGGCGATGCCGGCGGCCTCGTATTTGCGGCCGACCATGAAGCCGACAATGTTCTGCAGGAAGACCAGCGGCAGGCGGCGCTGCGTGCAGAGCTGCACGAAATGTGCCGCCTTCAGCGCGCATTCGGCGAACAGGATGCCGTTGTTGGCGATGATCCCGACCGGATAGCCGTGGATCCGGGCGAAGCCGCAGATCAGCGTCGGGCCGTAGCGGGCCTTGAAGGGATCGAGGCGGGAGCCGTCGGTGATCCGCGCGATCACCTCCCGGACATCGTAGGGGGTGCGCAGATCGGTCGGGAGGATTCCGTAGAGTTCCTTCGGGTCGTAGAGCGGGTCTTCGGGCGTGGTGATATCGAGCCGGGCGCGGTCGGGAGCACCGAGACTGCCGACGATCTGCCGGGTCAGTGCCATCGCCTCGAAATCGTCGCGGGCGAGGTGGTCGGCGACCCCGGAAAGCCGGGTGTGCAGGTCGCCGCCGCCGAGCTCTTCGGCCGAGACGTCCTCGCCGGTGGCGGCCTTCACCAGCGGGGGTCCGCCGAGGAAGATGGTTCCCTGGTTCTCCACGATCACGGTCTCGTCCGACATCGCCGGCACATAGGCTCCCCCGGCCGTGCAGGATCCGAGAACGACCGCGACCTGGGGGATGCCGGCGGCGGACATCCGGGCCTGGTTGTAGAAAATGCGGCCGAAATGCTCGCGGTCGGGAAAGACATTGTCCTGATAGGGGAGATTGGCACCGCCCGAATCCACCAGATAGATGCAGGGAAGGGCGTTCTCCTGCGCGATCTCCTGGGCACGCAGGTGCTTCTTCACGGTGGCCGGGAAATAGGAGCCGCCCTTGATCGTGGCATCATTGGCAATGATCGCGCATTCGCGTCCGGCGATGCAGCCGATGCCGGTGACAATCCCGGCGGAAGGCGCGCCGCCGTCATAGAGCCCGTCGGCGGCGAGGGCTCCGACCTCCAGGAAGGGGCTTCCGGGATCGATCAGCGCACGAATGCGGGTGCGGGCCGGGAGTTTGCCGCGCGATTGATGCCGTTCGCGGGCTTCCTTGGATCCGCCTTCGAAAACCGCATCCAGGCGGTCACGGAGTTCCTTGACCTCCTCCTGGTGGGCTTTCGCATTGGCGAGGAATTCCGGCGACCGGGTGGAGATTTTCGAATGGATGACGCCCATGAAACGTTTCCGGTCAGGCGGTCAGGTCGAAGAGTTCGCGGCCGATCAGCCAGCGGCGGATTTCGGAGGTGCCGGCGCCGATCTCATACAGTTTGGCGTCGCGCCAGAGACGGCCGGCGGCGGATTCGGTGACATAGCCCATGGCGCCGAAGGTCTGGATGGTCTGGCCGGCCATCCAGGTCGCGCATTCGGCGGTGCGGAGGATGACGGCGGCCGAATCCATGCGCGTGACCTCGCCCCGGTCGCAGGCCTGGCCGACCGCATAGGCGAAGGCGCGGGACTGGCTCCAGGCGGCATACATGTCGGCGAGTTTTCCCTGCATCAGCTGGAAGGTACCGATCGGGCTGCCGAATTGCTTGCGCTCATGCAGATAGGGAATGGCCAGATCCATGCAGGCGGCCATGATCCCGAGGGGACCGCCGGCCAGCACCGTGCGCTCGAAATCGAGTCCCGACATCAGCACCCGGTCGCCGCGGTTTTCCTCGCCGAGCACATTCTCGATCGGGACCTCGCAATCCTCGAAGATCAGCTCGCCGGTATGCGAGCCGCGCATGCCGAGCTTGTCGAGCTTGCGGCCGGTGCGGAAGCCGGTGAAGGATTTTTCGATCAGGAAGGCGGTGATCCCGCGCGATCCCGCTTCCGGGTCGGTCTTGGCGTAGACCACCAGGGTGTCGGCGTCGGGGCCGTTGGTGATCCAGAGCTTGGTGCCGTTGAGGAGATAGCGGTCGTTGTGCTTCTCGGCCCGGAGCTGCATCGAGACCACATCCGAGCCCGATCCCGGCTCGGTCATGGCCAGGGCGCCGACCGCGGTGCCGTCGATCAGCCCGGGGAGGTAGCGCGCCTTCTGCTCCGGGGTGGCGTGCAGGCGGACCTGGTTCACGGTGATGTTGGAATGGGCCCCGTAGGAGAGTCCGACCGAGGCGGAGGCCCGGCTGATCTCCTCGAGGGCGATGACATGGGCGAGATAGCCCATGCCGGAGCCACCCTCCTCTTCGGGGACGGTGATGCCGAGCAGTCCGAGAGAGCCGAATTTCTCCCAGAGATCGGCGGGGAAATGGTCGGAGGCGTCGATTTCGGCCGCGCGCGGGGCGATCTCCTCGCGGGCGAAGGCGGCGACGGTATCGCGCAGGAGGCCGATCTCCTCACTGTGGTCGAAGCGTAATTGGGGAATGACGGTCATGGGATTCTTACCCTGTGGCGGACTTGCCGGATCTTGGAATTCGGGTGCACCCGCAACGGGCCCGGCGCAGGACATGAAAATACCCTACCCCGGCCGACGGGCAGTTGTTTGCTTGCATTCTATCGTAGCGGAAGTTTGCGGGAGCGTTAACACACCAGGTGATGTACGGAGCACGGGGCTTCGTGCCTGCACTCGTCGATTGGTTGGGCTGAGGAGGAAACTTCGTAAAGCTCCTAGCACCAGCTGCATGGCAGTGTTCGACGCATCTGTTTTGGTTGAAATTGCGTGGCTAGATCATTTGCATAGGAATGCCGGGGTTTTGGGGGTGTTCCTCGAAGATATCTCGAAGCTCGGACCCGTGTCGACCTGGACACCGAAAATAGCAATCGGGAATACGCTGAGGGTGCAATAAAAAGCTTTCCGCGTGTCGTGCACCTAAGTGCTGAAGATGCTTTCGGCAAAGGTCAGTTTCAAAACTGGATCGTAGATTGTGATCTGGTGCATTCGAGGCCCGAGGAGATCATTCAGATACAAGATACCGATCTGCACCATCTCACTAGGGTGGCGGGCACGATAATTTTTCGATCGAAGAGTCGTGTAAGGGCACTTTGCAAGTCGCTGGCGAAGGATCCGTCTGCGGGCGTAGAGCGGTAAGCACATGTGCTTCTTGAGATATTTCAAAATCCGGTTTAGGCCGTAAGGGACGGATGGTCCGTCAGGATCGCTCGTTTAAGTGCACAAGTTATGTGCGCCTGTTTTGCAAATAGAGGTCGAATCATGTTTAAATTTGCCCGTTGCTATAAAAACACCCAACGGAGGTCGACATTGGTATTTACAAGATTACTGTAAGTTAAAGTACCCGTATCTCTTTTTTGGCGAATTCGGAATCTTAGTGCGCAAGTATTGGGAAAAATTTGAATAGTCCGAATCACTCGCTTTCACCAAGGAAAGCGTCATGGTAGTTTTGTGTCGCTCAACAACAAGAATATCATCCTCGGTGCCGTTGCGCTTTATCAATTTCGAGCTCATTCGAAATTCTGATTTGCCGGGATAGTCATATAACCGTACTCGCTCCTCGTGTTGTTGGCCGTCAATGTGAACCTTAACATTCAGATATAATTCAGGATATTTTCCTCTGGATGTAAAGCAATTAGGCCAGAACCAAAAAGAGGGATTTTCTTTTCGAGCAGTTTTGGGAATTAAAATTACTGGGTCCGCACTTTTTCTGCTTACGTCAAAACCGCTAATCAACATCGCAAAGTATTGATGCTGATGTGGTGGCGCAGCTTCCCGTACAATTTCTTCAAGCAGCTCTGCTCTATCTCGATCCGGCAATGGTCTTTGTAGAGGGATCGTCTTTTCCTCGTCAACTAACATATCACTGTCGAGTAATTTCTTAAGAAGTGCAGGAGTCGAGCGTATTGTTTGAAATTTTTCATTAGTTCTACATAAGTCACTCCAAAATTTCTCTACAGTGAATGAAAAAGCATCAGCTTCAGGGATATCTTCAAAAAGAATGTTACATTCTTCATTCCTTGCCAGTCCTCCGTGTGTCATGTTGGAAGAGCCAACAAAGATTGAAAGTAATTTCAAATTTTTAAATGATTTTTTCAAAATATAAACTTTGGGGTGGAAAACCGTTCGGCCCTTCTTCCCCCATCGCAAATACAGTTGGTCCCCTAGGAGATCCGTAAGGGCAAGTAGTCCTTGATAGGATGTACTGCCTTGGTCCACACCCACTACACCGTGCGCACTTCCACCGCGATCAATGAGGCTACGCACGGAAGAATTCAACATTTTAACCCCTGATGTTGTTACATATGCAACAGCGAATCGGAAATCGTGGTAACTTGTATCATCCAATAACCTGCATAGTGCCGTGGTTTGAGTGTTTTCTTCGAATAGCAGGGCAGTTTTCACGGTTCTGCCTTAATCAAAAGCGAAATTGCTTCATTTTTGATTGAATTTTTTGAATATATATTGTGTGCTTTCGGTGCAATAGAGTTAATTGATTGCAACAATTGAAAGCCACTTTTTTCAGCTATCATGTTGATGAAGCGCGCTGTTGGGATTTCTACACGAACATCACCTGCAATTGTAAAGTTATCGCCAACCACCAAAGCAACTTTGCCGTCAGGCTTTAGTACACGGTGCATTTCGCGCATAGAATCTCGCATATCCACAAAATATTTGCAGAGTAGCGCCGCTGTGTTCTTGCGCCGAAAGCCAACATCTGCACGCGAGTTCCGGTTATGTATTTCCACCAAAAGGTCTAAAACATCACACGGCAATTCTTGATTTTCACGTGCTTTTTGTATCTGCGTTTCCCATCGCTTTCTCTCACCAACAGCGATTTCGCGATTACCTATGGAGCGTCGTTCGAGATCGCAAAAAATTCGGCGATTTGCAAGTGAGAAAAAATACAAAGACAGCCGATCGGCATCAATGTAAGGTAAGGCGGTTGCGTAGGGTGGTGACGTAACAACAGAGTCTATGCTTCTTGCTTCCACAGGAAGGCGCCGGGCATCTCCTAGTAATGCCTTTACTTGAAAAGGTACCCGTTTACGAATTTTACGGAGAGTAGTCACTTTATCGAGATGAAAAAGAAGCCTATCTTGAAAACACGTATACACATCATCGGGAGGTAAATCATCTCTACGCCGGATGCGTTGTTCATTTTGGGCTTGCCACGAATGCCGTTTCAAAATTTCACTCAAAACAATGCGCAAAAAGCATAATGCATCGCCGAAAAAATGCGCTTGTATGGTTGTTTCTAATTGGATCAATTTTCTAAGGTTGTTTTCTGGAAACCACCGCCGTAAATAATCCATATCGAGCTCGCCGGGGTTTCTATTGGCGGATTTTACAGAAATTATGCCAGGTTTTTTTAAAAATAAATCATGCATCCTAGTTATAGTTTTTTCCCCGATGCGCAAGCTGGCAATTTTAGCCCGAGCAATCATCCACCCAATTGGATTTATATCCACACCAACTGCAGAATTACCAGCAAGCGCCGATTCAAACAATACTGTTCCACAACCACAAAAAGGATCCATTGTAACACCCCTGCCTCCACCAACAGCATTCAGTAATGCTTTGCCCAGCTGCGGATAAAAGCGTCCCTTGTACTCATGAAGTGAATGAGCAAAATAACGAATGTTTCGGGCCCCCTTTCGGCCACTGTCAGCAGCTTCTAAGCTGTATTGCAATGTAGGTGTCCAGGTTTCATGCTTGCGGAATTGAGAAAAAAAAGCTAATTTTTGCAACTTTGTATCGGCCTGCAAATCCGCAGTTTCCAGAAAAACTGAACTTCCTTCTCCGGGTTCACTCAGTTCAACATCCGGCAGTAGCCCACGCAACTCTAATAACGCCAATGTCCGTTCATGGGGGCGAAGCGGATAGTCAGGAAATTTCAATTCATAGTGTTGCATCACGGAAGTCTCTCGTTTTTGAGGACGACAATGTCTTCCCAATTAACATTGCCGTGTGACGGGTTAAAAGATTTTTTCCGGGAATCTATTCGGCGACGAAATTCTGTAGCTGTTCGAAATCCAGCTACTCCTGCTGCTTCTTTAATAATTTCCTTGTTTCGAATTTGTCGACCATTCAGAATAGAATCACCCACAACGATAGCAAAATACCGCCCGCGTTTTAAAACACGCCTGGTGGCAAGAAAAACCAATTGCATGTCCTGGCGAAAATCGTTCTCATCCAAACCGTTTTTACGCGAATAGTGTGCATGAGCGCCGATCTCCTGGCGCTTTAGTTCCTTCGGATCCATTCCAAGCCACAACAAACGGTGACGGTGATATAGATGATAGTCATAGGCATTGGGATACGGCGGTGAAGTCACAATTAGATCTGCTGTATTGTCAGGAAAAATTCCAACTTCCCGACTATCTCCGAAACGAATATCAGCAACTCCACGGGAAAGTGCTGCACTCGATTCATGAGCTAATTGCAACATTTTAATAATTTTCCGCTTGTACCGTTGTACCGAATCCAATTTTGACAAATTTTTTGGCACACGAACATATCGCGTATCACTATCTTGCCGTGAGATGCTAACTAAAATTGCCGATAGTGCAACATGGCAAAAGTCGCGCGATGCGCTATGCGTTAATTTACCAATTTCATCCATAATTATGGACACTTCGTGGGCAACAAAATCTTCAAACCAATTACGCGAAGATTCAGGAGTGTTGCATAAGTTGTAATTTCCAATTGACGATTGAGCTCGAGCACAAGCACGCACAGTCGTTTCTAAAATTTCATCCTCTGCGCCCTCTGGAAGTGAATTCACTTTCGTATTTGAGATAAGGACAGCAAGCTCATTGACGTCGTTTCCCAACGCATTACGACCGGCAATATTTGCTTCCACACAAGACGTCCCACAACCGACAAACGGATCGTATACAACTTCACCAGGTTGGGTTAATGCTTGAATTAGCTTGGCCGGAATTTGAGGAATGAAACGTGCGGGATACGGGTGAAAACTGTGTGTTACTCGGTTAGTTTCTGCGCCACGAAAATTCCAATCGGCAGACGCAAGATCAAGAAAAAAATCCTCTTCATCACCTGCACCGGGCAATGAATCAGAGGCAATGCGCTTGTCGGGTTCCACCGCATCGAAGTCGGTGGTAGCTAGAGAGGTGCTACCCGAAAAATCAGAACGTACCATATCGTTAGCAGTATGGGTCGCTTACGCTTGCGCGCATCTCTCTGCAGGGTATCCGATCATCGGTGCAATGTCCACTCGATACGAAATAAGGCGGAAACGAAGCCGCTAGCTCACCAATGAGCCTTTTTCGAAAGCGCATTCTCCATGCGCGGGTATGGCTTTACGAATACCCCCGCAGGGCGAACACCTGAACACATGCGGAACTCTCGCCGAGTGGGTGAAGGAGAGCAGGACGCACGCCGTTCTTCGAGGGTAGCAGGGGCCCGGGAGCCTACGCCTCCCTTTTGCCATCACCATCGACCTGTGCCGGTGTTGCATGCACCATTGCCATCATATTCGACTCTATGTTGCTCTTTGCGGAATGATACCGATCGAAATCTACACGCCCGTCATAGAGAGAGCCTTTGCCGCAACCTGTCATCCCCCTAATCTTATCTCGGCAAAAAGAGCAACCCGGCAATATCTACTCAGAGTGCCAAATGTCTTGAGTGCGTGTGGAGTGCCGCAATTGATCACGATTGGTGGAAAATTTCCCCCGGGCGGAACTATTGTATGGTTTCTGCCGTTATTCATCAACGCAGACACAGGCTATGGAGCACCAGCAACTCAGCCTCGTGAAGCCCACGATCTTGCAGAGCACTGCTTCCCCGCCAATGGGTGCGACCGGGAGAATGTGGAGCTATCAGCCGCGTCGCTGGTCGCAGCCGATGGTGTCTTGCTGTCATAGATTTCGCCTATAGCGAAGGCATAGATTTCAAGAAACGGGTTTTCAGGATCTGCAATTACGTTTTGACTTGCCAGTTGTTTGGTTTCGCCAAGTGTTTATGTGCCATGTACTTCCAGCCCCCACGCATGCCAGCCATTGTCACAATCACGGGCGAACAATTCAATTTTGCGCAGAGACGGAAACATCGCGTCAATCCGTGCACGAACTTCTTTTGGCTTTTGTGAATGGCGGTCGCGTTTTTCACTCACCAACTGGCGGATGTTCCGTGCACCACGCGGGCCAGGGATTTTTCCGCGCTTGAAGACAAGACAAAGTTCGCACTGGCTCATCGTATAGAATCCGGGATTGGCTTTGATTTTGTCCCATACGAACGCGACCGTCGCCCATGCGAAACCCCATGCCTTTCCGAGCTCGATGGCCTGATCGAGATGCGGATTGGTAGCCCACATGAAAAGCAAACTGTTATCCGCGGCAATGCGGGAAACTTCAAGCCTCTTCAATTCGCTCAACGTCATGGTTTGATAATGACGAACGGCACCACCACTATCCCCGCTTCCCTTGCCGGCATGCTGTAGCTGGCCTTTATAATCCCATGGAGGATCTGCATATATGATTTCAAATTCATCATTTGGAAGCGGAGAGAATGGTGCCGGGTCAGCTGTCGGCTTTAGTATTGTTTTTGAAAGTGCTGAAGATTTTGCACTTTTCAATCCCGTCATTTGCCTCATAGATAAACCTCCTTGTTCTAATGGTGTTTGAGTTGAAATATATCAATCCGTCATCTGATTTATTCTGCAACAGCGCTGTGTTTGGCCAATAGTATCCTGTTTCTGATGCCATGATGGGTGATAAACTTGTTTACATAACGCTGCATGTGACGGAGGTTGGGGGTCTCTATGACTCTTGCGGTGATGGGGTTGGTTTCTTGGCTCATTGTTCCGTTTGGGGGAGGCTTTGCCAGCCGCTCTGTATCCGCAAAGACCCCTCTGTTCACGTTAGAACGTATTTTTGCGTTGCCAGACATGTTAGCCTCATTGATCCCCTCGAGTAGCACAACAGCTCCGTTTGATATTATACACGTTACGCCTATCCGTGCAACATTTAGCCATACGACCTCTTGGTGACACCCTGGAACTGCAGTGTATATTCTTGTGGGATATATTGTGGCTCGGGATGCAGAGGGATGGATGGCGGGGACCCGAGTATGGAATGGCCGCTGTGATCTCTGTTTTCCGATCGGATGACAGCACGTATATTTTGTAAGGTCAGATTTTGAAATAATCCAGGACGTCCGGCGGGAAGCGTTCCCGTAGGGTATGTTCGCGTACGAGGACATTACCCCGTGACAGCAGGAGGACAGGCCATGGAACACCAGCAACTCAGCCTTGAAGAAGCCCGTGAACTCGCCGAGAACTGTCTGCTCGCCAATGGCTGCGATCAGGAGAACGCGGAACCGGTGGCTGCCTCAATGGTCGCCGCCGAGCGTGATATCTGCCTGTCCCACGGCCTCTTTCGCCTGCCAGGCTATGTGGCTTCCCTGCGGAGCGGCAAGATCAACGGCCGTGCCCGTCCCCGGCTCGATACCTCCATCCCGGCGGTCCTTCGCGTCGATGGTGATCATGCCATGGCACCGGTGGCCCATGCCGCGGCCTTCGGGCCGTTTGCGGAGCTGGTTCACAAGCAGGGTGTTGCCTGCCTCGCGATCCAACGGGTGCATCATTTTTCGGCCCTCTGGGTCGAGCTCGAAGTGCTGGCCGAGGCCGGTCTGGCCGCTTTTGCTTGTACCAGCTACACCCCCGTGGTGGCACCTTTTGGTGCCGGCGAGACCCTGTTCGGGACCAACCCATTTGCTTTTGGCTGGCCGCGCCCGGATGGCCAGCCGATGATTTTTGACATGGCCACGGCAGCCATGGCGCGCGGCGAGATCATGATCGCCGAGCGTGAAGGGCATGAAGTGCCGCCCGGCACCGGTGTCGACCGGGAGGGCAAACCGAGTGTCGACCCAGCTGCCATCCTGGCCGGTGCCCAGCTTGCATTCGGTGGTTACAAGGGTTCGGCACTGGCCTTGATGGTCGAGCTCCTGGCCGGGCCGCTGATTGGCGAGACGCTGAGTTTTGAGACCAAGGCGGCCGACAACGCCGATGGTGGTCCGCCCTCGGGCGGAGAATTTCTTCTTGCGATGGATCCGGAGCGCATTGGTGGCTCCGGCTGGGCGATCCATGCCGAGCAGCTTTTTGCCCGAATCGAGGCGATGGAGGGGGCGCGGCTGCCGGCGGGTCGGCGTTATGCCAATCGGGAGCAGACGGCGGTCGAGGGAATCCGACTGCCAGTAAAGCTATATGCAGAAATCACGGCCCTCGCGAAGGCTGGACGCAAGGCCTAGCTGTAGCCTGTCAGCAGGCTGCTGATCCGGATTCGCTAGGTATTAGATATGGAGGTTCATATACTTGATCTTAATACAGCAAATATGTGATAATGAATTTTCGTTTTAATTAAATGCGGAGCGACAATCATGGAGATGTTCTCTCAGGGAAATTTGGAGGGGATTGCAAAGGCGCTTGGAAATATTAATTATGGTCTGACCGAATCTGAAATCGGACGTTTACTTCAAGGTTGTGGAATTGAAGATATTGCTAGTAGGAGTGAGCCATGGTGGCGTTTGTTTAAATCTTTTACAATGCACTTGAGCAAGGGAAACGATCAATCGGCAATAATAAAATTCATCGAGGATGCCATGGATCCCAGTCGCTATGTGGATAGACCATTGCGGCATAAGACTATGTGCCAGAATCTCAATAAAGCTCTCTTATTCGCGGGTCTCGTGGTTAATGATGCAGGCAATGTTATATCGGCCAGGCCTGCTCAAAGTTTGCGCGACGCCAAAAAACGCGCCCTCACCCCCCAGAAAACCCAGGAATTTCGTGGTGTTCATCCTGACGTGCTGAAGCATTGCCGTGCCGAACTTGCAGAAAATAATTATTTCCATGCGATGCTAGAAGCAACCAAAAGCATAGTCGATAAACTTCGTAAGCTTACCGGGCTTGACAACGATGGAGGTAAGTTGGCCGAACTTGCTTTGGGCACCGAATCCGGCCCACCGAGGATAAAAATCAATGCTTTCGAAACGGACAGCGACAAGAGCGAGCAGCGGGGATTTTTGTATCTGGTTAAAGGTACATTCAGTATGTTTCGTAACCCAGTTGCCCACGAGCCACGCATACAACGGATAGTGGGCAAAGCTGACGCCAAGGACCTGTTGTCGCTCGCCTCGCTAATCCATCGTCGTCTTGACAAAGCCACGATTACACCGCGCACCGAAACTGAATAGTTCTATGTTAGGTGGTGAGATACCGGCCTGACAACCAAGCCGATATCGTAATAGCAGTTTGATGGGAAAGGTGACCATAAGCAGGCTCGGCTTGAGTGAGGAGAACCTGCGGGTTCTCTACGCCTAGATCTGAACCCACTAGTAAGGCACTCATTTTGCGGCTTCTAAAGTATCGACACATTGCTTGGATCGGGCGCCCAGCCGATCAACCATCCGCGTCATAATCGGGTGATCGAGTCCACCCGCCCGGGCCCGGTCGACGATCTCGTTGAAAACCTCGGGCAGATTCCTGGCTAGGGTTTTACCCATATCCAGAACCTCGTCGGACGGGAAGGATATATCGCGGGCGAACCTGATCCAGTGCCGTGCAGAAATATCTCTGAGCCGATATTTTCCACCGATCTTGGTCGCCATTTTCAGTTTCTCGGGATCGGAATCATCATAAGGTAGTGCGCTCGCAAGGTCGTAGAGAGGTGCAAGCCGTGCCTGCCCTCCGGAGCCGACCAGCATGGAGAAGTTTTTTGCGTGTGCGTCGGTGCCGGCAATGATCCAGTTCAGCAGGGTGGCGCGCGCAAACGTCCGAACATCTTCGAGCGGCTCTTTCGAATGCGTCCAGATTGTTTCGCTTATCGCCGCACATCCGGGACCGCCTTCGTTCTGGTATTTCTCCGTCGGTGGAAGGCTCATAACCTGGCACATGTCTTCCTGGTGGAGACGCCGGATGGAGCCGTCGGGCGATTGGATGCGATCGTATCTTTCTACAACGACGACCACCTGATCTTCGTATCCGCGAATTTCCGATCGTGCGGTCGGCAAACCCAGTGTGCGAGTCAGTGCAAGACAGAGGTGTTCGTTTTCGGCGTGGCCGTTCAATCCAGCGATCGGCGGCTTCAGAATGTGGGTGGTCGGCGTTGGGCTAGAAGGCACGCCCCAGTGTTGGTCGTTGAAGTACAAAGCCGTTTTCGGTTGCGCCCCGGCGAGGCTGAACTGGCCGGTGTCGCGGGCGGAGCGCCAGGCAGCCGGATTTTCCTGCAGGGCTCTCAGGCGCCCGGCAATGTCGCTTTCGGTGAGCCAGTCAACATGCAGATCGTCACCGCTGCCTTTGAGGATATCATCGAGCCGGTCCGGGCGGATCAATTGCACGGCACCCGCGCAGTCCTCGCCGATCTCAGCCAGCAGGGCGAAGGCGTTGCGGGGGGATACATGGAACCGCTTTCCCCAGCTATCCAGGATGTACGGATTGTCGGGAAGCAAGCCCCGCAGCCAGGGTTCGATTTTGGAATTTTCATACCTGTCGACACTGAGTGGCATCGAGAGAGACAGCGGGTAGGCCCCATCCATTGACCGCCAGTGATCGTCATATGCGAAAGTAAGACGGCCGTGCTGGTCTCGCTGAATTTTGCCCATGATCTGTCGATCGGCGACGACGAAAAGAATTTTGCTCATATCATGGCGTTCGGGTGGTGGCGCGGAACAGGATTGCCACAGCCTTAAGTCGGATCACGGTAGCTGGGAGGAAGCAGAACGGGCGGTGGAGTGGAAAAATTGTTGCGGTCAAGGCTAGGTAACGGAAGCCGAGGAGAAGTGACAAGGGTGGCATCGTGGACGAGATTGTCGAGGTCCTAGCCGGCTGGATGGGTGGTGGCACGGATTACGGCGTCGATGTCGATGGGGGGAATGGAGTCGCCTGAACGGGGAAGATGTTTCCCGGTATCGATCGAAAAGGCCAGATCTAGGGCCCGGAGGGCGCGGAGGACAAGACCCAGTTCGGCACCGGATTTGCCGCGCTCAACGGCCGAGATCCATTGCCGCCCGACGCCGATTTTGTAGGCGAGCTCGGCCTGGGTCAGATTGAGTTCGCGCCGCCTTTCACGAATCACCAAGCCAACTTCCAGAGGGGTTCGTATCTTCATGGCTCTGTCCGCATGCCGCATGGAGGTAACAAGATACAAAAATCCAGAATGTTGTCGAACGGCGCCATTCCAAAATGTCGCCGAATGCTGACATCCAGGGGCATTTTTCAGGGAAATTCCAGAGCCGGATGGGGGGTCGGCTCCCGAAACAGTCGCGCCGCTTGTCCCGACCGGAAGCCACGGGTGCCCGGCCGTTCCCCTGCGCACAGGCGCGTGTACGCGATTAGCACACATATGGCACTCCCGACAGGCGGGTGAAAGGTGCAGGAAAAGGCTGAAGGCAGGCAGGCAGCGAGCTGCCCGTTCGGAGCGCCGGTTCCCGCGTTGGCCACGAAACGCATAGCGCTTCGTGGCTGGTGTGGGGAATGGACTGACCTTGAAGGAGTATGATCTACTTCGGAAAGAAACCGATATCTGCACCCATAGTGGACTGGACTGCCACATCTACCGGTTGCAATCCGATGCCAGTCCAGGCCGGCCTGCCTACCGGATTGCCACCAGCATCGAAGATGGCAGAAAGACCGTCCCCTACACATTCATGCCCCACCTCCCCATGCGTGACCTCTATGGCGCAGGTCAAGGTGTTGACCAAGACAAGATCGTTCCCTATGAGGGTGGAGAGGTAGCGGAATTCATCGACACACTCCACCCCAATGCCAATTCTCCGGTGATGGACAACTATGGCCAATATGTCGTCCAAACAGGCAGATCTCACAGAAAGAAGTGAATCACCTATCTAGAACCTGCCAAAAGAGGAAAGTAATGCGAATTTCCGATTTTAAACCACTGGAAAGCGATCTGGTCGATGGGATCGAATACAGCAATGAGTTGGACGACCCCCGATTTCCCTTTGAGGTCTCGGTGATCGCAGATCTCAAAACCCCCACCCAACTGGAAAGAGACCACCGGATCACCCGGATCTCGGCCAATAACCTGAGGGAGCTTGACCAGAACCGCGAGATCCTGATCCGCCATCTGGTCCAGACCTTGCATGGCATCGATGCCTTTCCCAGAGTTCCTCACTTCACCCTCAAATGGGTCCGACTCATGAACTCCCTGTTTTTCTGGCAGAAAAAGCCCGAAAACGAAGAATCCAGTTTGGCCCTCTTGGTGAAGCAGATCAAACCGGGATATGACACGCCTACGGTCATGCGGGTAAAAACCTACACAGCCCAAGACCATCCTGAGATGCTCTCCTGTATGGCCAATGTCTTTCCAGCCATTTCCAAGATGAGTGCCCGGATCCAGGACGAGATGAAGGCCCGTTCCATCAAAACCGGCCAGCCCTTCCTGGAAGACCATCTGCCCAAGCCCCAAAATACCTTTGAATTGCTGGCCAAACTGACCGCTGGCCGGACTACCGGTGAAAGACTGAACCGGATCACAGGCCCGAAAGCCAAGCTGAAGATCAATTAGCGTATAGACCCCCAAAATCTCGTTTTCGTATATTCCAGAGCAGAACCCCATCTCCCGCCCGCTGGCCTGGTTCCAGTAGCCCAATCCACCCCAGGGGAAAAACTCCCCATCCTGGAAAGCTCTGCCAGCCTGTCCGAAGGTGTTTCCCGGTATCGATCGAAAAGGCCAGACCCAGGGCCCGGAAGGTGCGGAGGACGAGACCCGGTTCGGCACGGGATTTTCCACGCTCGACGGCTGAGACCCATTGCCGCCCGACGCCGATTTTGCAGGCGAGTTCGCCTTGGGTCAGATTGAGCTCGCGCCGCCTTCCGCGCATTACCAAGCCAACCTCCAGAGGGGTTTGTATCTTCGTGGTTCCGTCCGCATGCCTCCTGGACGCAACAAGATACAAAAATCCAAAATGTCGTTGAACAAAGTCATCTACGGATGTCAGCGAACGCCCACATCCAGCGGCATTTTTCAGGGAAAAGCCAGAGCCGGATGGGGAATCGGCCCCCGAAACAGTCACGCCGCCCGTCCCGACCGGAAGCCGCGGGTGCCCGGCTGTTCTCCTGCGCACAGGCGCGCTTGACTCTGCCTCCTTTTCTTCCATCATGCTGGGAATGCGGCTCATGGCCAGTCAGGGAGGATGACCATGCCGAAGATTTCTATGAAGGTGAATGGCAAGACCGTCGAAGGGGAGGTCGAAGGCCGCACCCTTCTCGTCGAATTTCTGCGCGAGCATCTGCGGCTCACGGGCACGCATGTGGGCTGCGACACCAGCCAGTGCGGTGCCTGCGTGGTGCATGTGGATGGGGTCAGCGCGAAATCCTGCACCATGCTGGCGGCGAGCGCCCATGGCTCGGAAGTGACCACGATCGAGGGAATGGCCAATGCGGACGGGTCACTGTCGGTGATCCAGCAGGCATTCCAGGACAATCACGGCCTGCAATGCGGCTTCTGCACGCCGGGCATGGTCATGAGCGCGGCCGATCTGCTGTCGCGCAATCCGGATCCGTCGGAAAAGGAAATCCGGCACTGGCTGGTCGGCAATTTCTGCCGCTGCACCGGCTACCACAACATCGTCAAGTCGATCCAGGCCGCGGCCACCGCCATGCGCGCCTGAGCGCCGTTTTCGGGGAGGAAACCTAATGAGCGCAAAGAAGAACGGGATTGGCGTCGCGGTCAAGCGACGCGAGGATGTCCGCTTCCTGACCGGGCGCGGCACCTATACCGATGACATCAACCGCCACGGTCAGGCCCATGTCTGCTTTTTCCGGTCGCCCATCGCGAACGGCCGGATCCGGTCCGTCGATACGGCCGCCGCGGCGGCCATGCCCGGCGTGCTGCGGGTTTTCACCGGTGCCGATATCGAGGCTGCCAGTCTCGGGGGCATTCCCTGCGGCTGGCAGGTCAACGACCGCAACGGCGAGCCGATGCGTGAGCCGCTGCATCCGATCCTGGCTTCGGGCAAGGTCCGCCATGTCGGCGATCCGGTGGCGGCCGTGGTCGCGGAGACGCTTTCCGCGGCCCGTGACGCGGCCGAGAAGATCCATCTCGATCTCGAGGAACTGCCGGCGGTGGTGAATATGGCCGCCGCCCTCCAGGGCGGGGCGTCGGTGCATGATGATGTCGCCGACAATCTCTGCTTCGACTGGGTGTTCGGCGAGGAGGAGGCGACCAAGGAGGCGTTCGCGAAGGCCGCGCATGTCACCCGGATCGAGTTCTCCAACAACCGCCTGGTTCCGAACGCCATCGAACCCCGCGCCGGGATTGGCGAATACGATCCGGCCAGCGGCGAATACACGCTCTACACCACCTCCCAGAATCCGCATGTGATCCGCCTGCTGATGGGCGCTTTCGTGCTCTCGATCCCCGAGCACAAGCTGCGGGTGGTCGCGCCCGATGTCGGCGGCGGCTTCGGCTCGAAGATCTACCACTATGCCGAGGAGGCGTTCCTGACCTGGGCCGCGAAGGAGATCGGGCGGCCGCTGAAATGGACCTCGGACCGTTCGGAGGCCTTCCTTTCCGACGCCCATGCGCGCGACCATGTCACCACGGCCGAACTGGCTATGGATGCGGAGGGCAAGTTTCTCGGCCTGCGCGCCGACACGCTGGCCAATATGGGCGCGTATCTCTCGACCTTCGCACCGGCGATTCCGACCTATCTGCATGCGACGCTGCTGGCCGGGCAGTACACGACCCCGGCGATCTTCTGCCGCGTGCGGGCGGTGTTCACCAACACGGTCGCCGTCGACGCCTATCGGGGGGCCGGCCGGCCGGAGGCCACCTATGTCGTCGAGCGGCTGGTCGAGGAGGCGGCCCGGGCGGCCGGGATCGACCGGGTCGAGATCCGGCGGCGGAATTTCATCCAGCCCGATCAGTTCCCCTACCAGACCCCGGTGGCGCTCGAATATGACATCGGCGATTTCGAGCCCCTGCTGAATCGGGCCCTGGAGCAGGCGGACTACGCCGGTTTCGAGGCCCGGCGGAAGGAGGCCGAGAGCCGCGGGCGCTGTCGCGGGATCGGTCTCTCTTGCTATATCGAGGCCTGCGGGATCGCCCCCTCGGAGCTGGCCGGGGCCCTTGGTGCCCGTGCCGGCCTCTATGAGGTGGCGACCGTCCGGGTCAATCCGACCGGTTCGGTGTCGGTGCTGACCGGTTCCCACAGCCACGGGCAGGGGCATGAGACCAGTTTCGCCCAGGTGGTCGCCGACCGGCTGGGAATCGATATCGATTCGATCGATATCGTCCATGGCGACACCGCCAAGATTCCGTTTGGCATGGGCACCTACGGCTCGCGTTCGATCGCGGTCGGCGGTTCGGCCCTGATCAATGCGACGGACAAGATCGTCTCCAAGGCCAGGAAGATCGCCGCCCATCTGATGGAAGCGTCGGAGGGCGATGTGGTTTTCGAGGACGGTGTGTTCAAGGTCGCGGGCACCGACAAGGAGAAGGCGTTCGCCGAGATCGCGCTGGCGGCCTATGTGCCGCACAACTATCCGCACGAGACTCTGGAGCCGGGGCTCGAGGAGACCTCCTTCTACGATCCGAAGAACTTCACCTTCCCGTCCGGGGCCTATATCTGCGAGGTGGAGATCGACCCCGAGACCGGATCGGTGAGCGTCGAGCGGTTCACGGCGGCGGATGATTTCGGCAATCTCATCAATCCCATGATCGTCGAGGGGCAGGTGCATGGCGGCCTGACCCAGGGCATCGGCCAGGCGCTGGTCGAGAATTGTGTCTATGACGCCAACGGCCAGCTCACGAGCGGTTCCTTCATGGACTACGCGATGCCGCGGGCCGACGATGTGCCGAGCTACACGGTCGATACCTTCGTCACCCCCTGCACCCACAACCCCCTCGGGGCGAAAGGCTGCGGGGAGGCCGGCGCGATCGGCTCGCCGGCGGCCCTGATGAACGCCGTGCATGACGCACTCGCTTCGCGCGGCGTTCGCCATATCGAGATGCCGGCCACACCATTGCAGGTGTGGAGCGCGCTGCAGGCAGCGGCCTGAAGCCCGGGGAGGAGGAGCAAGATGTACGCTTTTGATTATGTCCGTCCGGATTCGCTGGAGGCGGCGCTGGCCGCGCTCCTCAATGAGGATGCGACGGTGCTCGCCGGGGGACAGACCCTGCTGCCGACCCTGAAGCAGCGGCTTGCCGCTCCCGGCACGGTCGTCGATATCCGGCACATCAAGGAGCTTCGCGGCATCCAGGCGGAAGCCGGGACGGTCACCATCGGGGCCGGCACGCCGCATGACGAGGTCGCCGGTTCGGATGCGGTGCGGGGTGCGATTCCGGCCCTTGCCGCCCTTGCCGGCTGCATCGGCGATCCGCAGGTGCGGCATCTGGGCACACTGGGCGGCTCGATCGCCAACAACGATCCGGCATCCGACTATCCGGCGGCGGTGCTGGGCCTGGGAGCGGTGGTGGTCACCAGCCGGCGCGAGATCAATGCCGAGGAGTATTTCCAGGGCCTCTTCGAGACGGCACTGGAGCCGGGCGAGCTGATCAAGGCGGTGCGGTTTCCGGGGCCGGAGGCCGCGGCCTACCGAAAATTCGACCAGCCCGCCTCGCGGTTCGCGCTGACCGGCGTGTTTGTCGCGCGGACCTCCGACGGTGTCCGGGTCGCGGTCACCGGTGCGGGCGAAAACGGGGTCTTCCGCCATTCCGGACTGGAAGCCGCGCTGGGCACCTCCTTCAGCCCCGGGGCGGTCGAGGGTGTGGAGGTTTCGGCCGACGGGCTGATCGGCGATCTGCATGGTTCGCCGGCCTACCGCGCCAATCTCATCAAGGTCATGGCGATGCGCGCTGTCGCGGACTGCGCCTGAGCCGGATATACAGGGATCCGGCCCGGAGGCGGGCTGGAAATCCGGGCGGACCGGACTGGAGTCAGACAGATGGAGCCGTTCGTGCGTCTGCGCGGCATCGTCGCGCCCCTGCCGATGATGAATGTCGACACGGACATGATCATCCCGAAGCAGTTCCTGAAGACGGTGAAGCGCACCGGTCTTGGCGCGAATCTGTTCGATGAGATGCGCTTCGACCCGGAGAGCGGCGGCGAGATCGCGGAGTTTGTGCTCAACCGGCCTCCCTACCGGGACGCCGAGATCCTGATCGCGGGCGAGAATTTCGGCTGCGGGTCCTCACGCGAGCATGCGCCCTGGGCGCTGCGGGATTTTGGCATCCGCTGTGTGATCGCGCCAAGTTTTGCGGACATCTTCCATGCCAATTGCTTCAAGAACGGGATGCTTCCGGTCGTGCTGCCGAAGGAGACGGTCGATGCGCTGATGCAGGACGCGCAGGCGGCGGAGACCGCCACGCTCTCCGTCGATCTCGAGACGCTGGAAATCCGGCGGTCGGGAAACGAGCACGCACCGATTTCCTTCGAGGTGGACGGTTTTCGGCGCAAATGCCTTCTTGAGGGACTCGATGATATCAGCCTGACGCTGATCCATGATCCGGCCATCGAACGCTTCGAGGAAACGCATCGCGCGAATTTTTCCTGGCTGTAGAGATGAGCAAGCACAGCCTCCTGTTGCTCCCGGGGGACGGGATCGGTGTCGAGATCGCGGCTGAAATCCGCCGCATTATCGACTGGACCGCCCGGACCGCCGGAATCGAATTCGAAATTTCCGAGGGGCTGGTGGGCGGGGCTTCGATCGACACCCATGGTGTCCCGCTGACGGATGAGACTCTCGCTCGGGCGCGGGCGGCGGATGTGATCCTGCATGGCGCCTGCGGCGGGCCGAAATGGGACGGGTTGCCGTTCGAGCAGAAACCGGAGCGCGGCCTTCTGGCCATCCGGCGGGAGCTCGACCTGTTCGCCAATCTGCGCCCGGCGATCTGTTTTGACGCGCTCGCGGATGCGTCCTCGCTGAAACGGGAATATGTGACCGGTCTTGATCTGATGATCGTGCGCGAGCTGACCGCCGGGGTGTATTTCGGCGAGCCGCGCGGGATCGAGACGCTGCCGGACGGGCAGCGGCGGGGGATCAACACCCAGTCCTATACCACCGGGCAGATCCAGCGGGTGGCCCATGTTGCCTTCCGGCTCGCGGGCCAGCGCTCCGGCCGGCTCTGTTCTGTGGAAAAGGCCAATGTGATGGAGTCGGGGGTGCTCTGGCGCGAGGAGGTGAGCGCGCTGGCCGGCGAATATCCTGAAGTGGAGCTCTCGCATCTCTATGCCGACAATTGCGCGATGCAGCTGCTGCGCGATCCGAAGCAGTTTGATGTCATCGTCACCGACAATCTCTTCGGGGACATGCTTTCCGATGAGGCGGCGATGCTGACCGGCTCGCTGGGAATGCTGCCCTCGGCCTCGCTGGGCGAGCAGAACGGGTCTCCGGGCTCGGCTTTCTACGAGCCGGTGCACGGCTCGGCTCCCGACATCACCGGGCGCGGGGTGGCAAACCCGCTGGCGATGATCCTGAGTTTTGCGATGGCACTGCGTTATTCGCTGGACCGGGCGGATGTTGCGGGCCGTATCGAGGATGCGGTGGCTGCGGCTCTCGCGGAGGGAGCCCGCACCGCCGATATCGCTCCCCCGGGTGCCGGCACGATCTCGACCACGGAGATGACGGACGCGGTGCTTGCCGCGCTTGCCGCCTCCGCCGACTGACGGGGTTCACCATGGGATTCCGGGTGGTGGTGGTGGGTGCCACTGGCAATGTCGGCAGGAAGCTTCTCGACATCCTTGCGGAGCGGCGGTTTCCGGCGGATGAGATCACGCTGCTCGCCTCTCCCCGTTCGGTGGGCAAGGAGGTCGCTTTCGGCGGCTCGGTGCTGACCTGCGCCGGGCTGGAAGAGCATGATTTTGCCGGGGCCGATATCGCGCTGTTTGCGGCCGGTTCGGAAGTGTCCCGGCGGCATGTGCCGCGGGCGGCGGAAGCGGGCTGTGTCGTGATCGACAATTCCTCGCTCTACCGATACGACGAGGATGTGCCGTTGGTCGTCTCCGAGGTGAACGCGTCGGCCCTGGCCGGCTACCGGGCGCGCAACATCGTCGCCAATCCGAATTGCTCGACCATGCAGATGGTGGTGGCGCTGAAGCCGCTGCATGACCGGGCCCGGATCCGGCGGGTGGTTGTGGCCACCTACCAGTCGGTTTCGGGAGCGGGCAAGGCACCGATGGACGAGCTCCGGGCGCAGGCAGAAGCGGCTCTCGACGGCCATCCGCCGGAAACCGGACCGGGCGGGGTGCCGATCGCCTTCAATGTGGTTCCCCATATCGATGTGTTTCTGGAAGACGGCTCGACCCGCGAAGAATGGAAGATGGTTGCCGAGACCAAGCGGATCCTTGATCCGGCGATCGAGGTGGTGGCCACCTGTGTGCGGGTGCCGGTGTTTGTCGGCCATGCCGAGGCGGTCAATATCGAGTTCAAGTTACCCCTGGGCGTGGAAGAGGCGCGGGAGCTACTAGCGGCCGCACCCGGGGTCGAGCTGGTCGACCGGCGAGAGGTGGGAGGCTACGCCACCCCCCTCGACTGTGCCGGGAAGGATGGGACTTTTGTAAGCCGGATCCGCAAGGACCCGACGGTGGAGCACGGGATCAGCCTGTGGTGCGTGTCGGACAATCTCCGCAAGGGCGCGGCACTGAATGCGGTGCAGATTGCGGAATTGCTGGCACGGGATCATTTGCCTGGTTAGAGCGTCTACCTTGGCAAGCAGGTGCATTTGCGCCGGGGCTTCCGGCAGTGATGAACAGTCAGCCATGCTATTCCAGCACGGGATCGGTCGTCTGCGGATGTGTCTATAATTTTGACGGAAACGACTCTAGGGCCTCTATCACTAGTTGTGCAGCAGCTTTGATGTCTTCGTAGGTACTGAATCTGCCAAAACTAAAGCGAATGGAAGCATTACATTCGGCCGGGTCCATACTTAACGCACGCAGAACATGGGATGGCTCGGGGATGCCGGATGAACAGGCGGCTCCTGTGGATGCGGCAAGCCGCGGTTGCAGGGCTCCGAGAATATCCCGGGCGTCAAAGCCATCAAAACGGAGATTAGCATTGCCCGGGTGCCGCTGCGGGAAAGCAGGAGCCGGCGGACCATTTACAGAAATCGGGAACCGGCTGCCACGCAGAAGGCGGACGAAAGCATCGCGCTGGAGAGCTATTCTTCTGCGTTCCGCCGGAGAGGCGTCAGGATTGGTCAAAATTTCTGCGGCTGCGGCCATGCCGATAATGAGTGGCACAGGCACCGTGCCGGAGCGGAGTCTTCCTTGTTGGTTGCCACCATGGATTATGGGTTCAATTTGCGTATGCAGGCTACGATTGATGTGCAGAGCCCCAATGCCTTGCGGGCCATACATTTTATACCCCGAGATGCTTGCCATGTCTATATGTGTCGCTAGGTCGCGTATATCCATAGCGCAAGGCGCCTGGCCGCATCGCAGTGAAACGAAATCCTGTAGAACGCCAGCCGATTGGCGATCATCGGAATGTCCTAGATGGTTCCGATTTCGTTGTTTACAGCCATGGTCGATACAAGCAGAACTCTTGAATTAAGGTTCTTTTGCAGTGCGTCTAGATCAATTTAGCTTTTGCTGTGTCCACTGGAATGGTTTTGACCGTAAACCCCTCATGTTGGAAGAGGAATCGGGCAGCTCCCAAGACACATTTGTGCTCGGTTGCTCCTACGAGAATCCGCCGATGATCTTTGGGGGCACTCCTTGCGAGTCCACTCAGTGCGAGATTATTGGCTTCGGCGGCATCGGAAGTGAAGACTATCTCATCGGCATCGGCTCCAATCAGGCGGGCTACGGATGCTACAGTCTCGTGGAGGGCTTTGGCGGCCTCCCACAATTTCTGCAAGGGAGCAGATCTGAATGCAGTGCAAGCCACAGAATTGCTGGCGCGGAATCATCTATGATTTCACTATATTAGTTTAATTAATCTTAATCCATTCAGAATCCCCAATTTCGCCAGGGCCGTGGAAATTTTAGGTTAGGTTCCGTGTTACTTAGGTTCCGTGTTACTATGAAGCATTGGCATATCGCAGATGTCTCCTGATTGTTGTGTGCGACCGGCACAATGAAAAGTGAAAATAGTGTTGAAAGGAGAATCATAATCAGAAGGTATTTGATATTACCTATATCATAAACCTCCCAAGCGACACACGCAAGAATGAAAGCAACTAGCGTTACACTTGAAAATGATACAAATTGCCAATAATCCATTATGAGTTTTGTCAAGTTTATGAATTGTAAAAGTAATTGTACAAGTAGTGCTACAAGTGTTATGACATAGGGGACCAGAACCAAAAATAAGATCAGATTCGAAAAATGCTTGCTCTCATTCACAGCCTCCGAAAAGAAAAGCAGAAAAACTACCACACCAACCAGCGTGAAAAATGACAGTGTTATAAGCATTGCAGTTTTATGAAAAATTTTGTCAAAACCTTTTGTAGGCTTCATCACGTATGTGCTTCCAAAAAATAGTGTTACAAAGAAAATCATAATCAAAGAGAAGGTCAGAGCCAGAAGATACTCAATCTTAGTTGAAAGCTCCAAAACGGCATACATCAAAGTTAGTACTAAACCTGAACCTATTGCAATTTTCCCAAAAGCTCGTATAGATTTCATCACGTTTTTGCACCTGGATAAGATTTCCCTATCCTTATATTCTGTAATAGTACTGCTGATTGTTATTAATACGCTACGCTGCTGGTGTGTAATGGTTAGCACTGCAAAAAGTAATGCCAGAAGTCCGAGTACCGCTATTTTTACTATTTCGAGATTACAATAGGATTTTTTAGAAACAAAACAAACATTTTTAATTTTAAAATATTCAGCGAAAGGCTTAAAAAGATCCAAATAGACAAACCCATCCCACAAAAGCCAAAAAAAAGCCGCACTGAAAGCGGAAACTACCACGTGATTGTAACCATTCCGGCAAGGATTACGTACAATAGTATGGTGCTGCAGAGTATGGTTCTCCTCTAGATGTCTATCCAAGCAATCCCCTAGCGGTCGTTTCATAGAAGTGTCCTCCAGCAACCTGTACAACGTACATAGACCACCCGTCTATATATCCTTAATAGTATCCTTGCAAGAGTAGCTGTCCGTGCGGGGCACCGGTCTCCCGCGCCGGGCTCTAGGGAGGTGTCCCCGGAGACATGGAATCTTCCCCGCGATGAGGAAGCCCGCCTGTGCGCGCTGAATCCGTGATGGGAGACCCACCGGCACAATTTGTCGGCTGATGCGGCCGCGAAGACTGTCGGTGTCCTCTCTGTGGACTCTGTTTCGCTGGCAGAAGCTCCATGGGGGGAACGGTTACGGTCGAACTCCCGACGGCCCCCCGTCGTCGTTGTCCGGCAGAGTCCCATGAGGTCACACAGGCGATCCTCGAAATTTGTTCGGCCCCCATGCAACGCACCTAGGGGCTCGGCAAGATTGTGATCGTTCTGCGAGGCATGGGCCTCCAAACCTCCGAAACGACGGTCGGGCGGATCCTGAAGATATCTCAAAACAAACAAGAATTTGCCGCCTTAGGTCCGCCAACAGACCCACCATAGGCGACGGCGCAGCCCCACGCAATCAGCCGGTAGAAGGGTAGTCGTTCCCACCAGTCTGGAGAGATGACGCAGGCCGCCACCCTGTTTCTGCGCGATCCCTCCAGTTGCTGGATCTGTCAGCTGACGGTCTGCGCCCCGGCCTCGAAACTGACCGCCACCGAACTCGTGACCTCCTCTTCGGCGCGCAACATGCGGGCGGCCTTCGAGCGCATCCTCGAGACCTTCCCGGCCGTCATCCCCCGGGGGCCAGCCCGACAACGGCTCCGAGTTTCGCGGTGTTTTCGATGAACTCCTCCAAGAGTACGGCATTGCCATGCAGGTCATCCAGCCACGCAGTCCCACACAGAATGGCTGCGTCGAGCGGTGCTAGCGCACTTGGCGCAAGGAGCTCTACGAAACCTCTTTCGTCGCGGCCACTCTCGACGAGTACAGGTGGGTGGGATGCCCGGCGCTTCGTGGTTCACCGCAACCATGCCCCGCCCCATGCCGCACCTGGCGGAATGACGCCCATCGGGTATCTACGCAAACACCATGGAGAGAGCCTCCGTTCCAGCCTAACCGCCACCGATCCCGGTGGGAAAACTAGCGCCGACAAGGCCCGCCGGAATGCCAGATGTAGTGATTGCGTACACTCCCTTGACATTCCCTCCCCAAGCCGCCACTCTGTCGCCGACTCGCGCAGGGTGCTTCGGTGCCGCGCGGGTTCCACATTTCTGGGGCAATGCCGCACAGACCACTGCGGTGGGGATTCCATGCGTACTTTTTCAGCGCGGCCGGCGACGGTCGAACATCCATGGACGCTGATCGATGCCGAGGGCATCGTGCTCGGGCGGCTTGCGGCCACGGTTGCGTCGCGGCTGCGGGGCAAGCACCGGCCGTATTTCACACCGCATGTCGATTGCGGAGACCATGTCGTGGTGGTGAACGCCGACAAGATCCAACTCACCGGCCGCAAGCGGGAAGACAAGATCTATTACTGGCACACCGGCTATCCCGGCGGCATCAAGTCACGCCGTGCCGTGCAGGTGCTCGAGGGCAAGCATCCGGAGCGGGTGGTGCGCATGGCCGTGGAGCGCATGCTTCCGGACGGACCGCTGGCGCGCCAGCAATTCGCCAAGCTCCGGGTCTATGCCGGGCCGTCGCATCCGCATGAGGCGCAGGCACCGGCACCGTTCGATCTGCGCGCCGCGAATCCCAAGAATGCGAGGGCCGAATGACCGTTCTGGAACAGGAAGAAGACACGGCTGTCGAGCCGACCGGCACAGCACTGGCCGAGGCCATCCCGCTGCCGGATCCGGTGCGGGACGCGCAGGGGCGCTCCTATGCGACCGGCCGCCGCAAGGACGCCGTGGCCCGGGTCTGGGTCAAGCCCGGCCCCGGCCGCATCCTGGTCAATGGCCGCGAGTTCGAGACCTATTTCGCCCGTCCGGTCCTCCGCATGCTGGTCGCCCAGCCCTTCCGTGCGGCCGGAGTGGACGGCCAGTTCGATGTGGTCGCCACGGTCCGCGGCGGCGGTCTGTCGGGGCAGGCCGGAGCGGTGCGGCATGGCATCTCTCGGGCCCTGGTGATCTTTGAGCCCTCGCTCCGACGAGAGCTGAAACGCGGGGGATTCCTGACCCGTGACTCGCGGGTCGTCGAACGCAAGAAATACGGCCGCCGCAAGGCACGCCGGAGCTTCCAGTTCTCGAAACGCTAGACTGCGCACACGTGCCCCGACGGCGCGATGCGCCCCGGAGGCAGATATGTCTTCCACCACCATCAACGCGGCTGTCCTCGGGGCCAGCGGCTATACCGGTGCCGAACTCATCCGGCTCCTGCTCGGCCATCCGCGCATCCAGATCCATGCACTGACCGCAGACCGCAATGCCGGCCGGGCGGCGGCGGAGGTATATCCGCATCTGGCCGGCCACGACCTGCCGGATCTTGTCCGCATCGAGGAGGTGGATTTCGGGTCCGTCCGGGTCGCGTTCTGCGCCATGCCGCACGGTGTCGTGCAGAGCGTGATCGGCAAGGTTCCCGAGCAGATGTCGGTGATCGACCTTTCGGCCGATTTCCGCCTGCATGACGCGGAGCGCTACGCCTTCTGGTACGGCAAGCCCCACCAGGCACCGGAGCGGCTCGGGGAGGCGGTCTACGGCCTGCCCGAAATCCACCGCGAATCGATCCGCTCCGCCCGGCTGGTGGCCTGCACCGGCTGCTATGCCGCCACCGCCCTCACGCCGCTGGTGCCGCTGGTCGCCGCCGGTGTCATCGATGCCGATGACATCGTGGTCGATGCCAAATCCGGGGTGAGCGGTGCCGGCCGGGCCTTACGCGAATCACTGCTCTCGGCCGAGGTCGGCGAAGGCTGCACCGCCTATGCGGTCGGCCGTCACCGGCATATGGCGGAGATCGAGCAGGAACTCACCCTTGCTGCCGGCGAAGAGGTGCGGGTGAGTTTCACCCCGCATCTGCTGCCCTTCAACCGCGGCATCCTGGCAACCTCCTATGTCGCCGGCGATCCCAAATCCGTGCATGACTGTCTTGCGGAGGCCTATGGCGGCGAGCCGTTCGTCCGCCTGCTCGCGCCGGGCAGCGTTCCGCGCACGCAGGATGTCCGGGGCTCGAATCTGATCGCCATCGGGGTGGCCGCCGACCGGCGTCCCGGACGCGCGATCGTGGTCTCGGCCCTCGACAACCTGATCAAGGGGGCGGCCGGGCAGGCGCTGCAGAACGCAAATCTGGTGCTCGGTTTCGAGGAGACCGAAGGCCTGCCGGTGCTGCCGGTCTATCCCTGAGCGCAGCCCCGCGTCAGCCGACGGCACCGTGGTAGAAGAACACCCCGGCCCCGACCGTGAACAGGATCTGTCCGGCCAGCATGTGCAGGATGCAGGCGAGCGCGAAGGAACCCCGTCCGTGATAGGCCATGGCGAAGGCGATGCCGCCCAGGCCGCTCAGCAGCAATGCCGGCGCGTTCCACAGGAAGAGATGCGCGAGCGCAAAACAGGCCCCGTTGACGGCATAAGCCAGCCGACGGTCCGGGAACAGCCCGCCATAGCGGGTGAAGAACAGCACCCGCCAGGCGAGTTCCTGCGGGAGCACCGACAGTAGCGGATACAGCACCATCACCAGGAGCCAGAATTTGGGCTCGTTGCGCGGCAGCCAGAACAGTGCCTCCGGGCGCAGGAGGAGTGTGACGGCCAGGGAGACGGCCAGGGTGGCGGCGGAAAACCCGAGGATGACGGGCAGCTGCCCGGCCAGGCCTCCGATGCGCAGGTGGCGCCAGTCGAAGCCGGGGGTCCGGGTCAGCAGGATGAAGGTGACGGCGGTCAGTGCCAGCAGGACCAGCCAGATCGCATCCGGGGGCAGGGCCAGCGCGAAGACCACCGGAAACAATACATACAGGATCGTGAATTCACCGGCCCGGACAGCCTTCATGGTGCGAGTGTGCACCAGACGGGTGTGTGGTCGGAGGGTTTCGGCCGGCCGCGCTCCTCACGCTCGACCTCGGCTTCCCGCAGCCGGTCGGCCGCCTGCGGCGACAGCATCAGATGGTCGATGCGGATTCCGTGGTCCCGCTTCCAGGCGCTGCCCTTGTAGTCCCAGAAACTGTACACCCCCGCTTCCGGGTGCAGTGCCCGGAGCGCATCGGTCCAGCCCGCATGGGCCAGGCGCCGCCAGGCGGCCCGGGTTTCCGGCAGGTAGAGCGCGTCCTCGAGCCAGGAGTCCGGAGAGTAGGCATCCTCGGCCTCCGGGATGACGTTGTAGTCCCCGCCCATCACGACCGCCATTTCGGTGGCCCGCAGCTCTCCGGCATGGATCCGCAGCCGCTCCATCCAGGCCAGCTTGTAGTCGTATTTCTCGCTCGGGACCGGGTTGCCGTTCGGCACATACAGGCTGCAGACCCGGACCGGGCGGCCGTCTCCGAAGATGGTGGCGGCCATCCAGCGCGCCTGGGTGTCGCTGTCGTCACCGGGCAGGCCGGTCTCGACATCCTCCAGCCGGAATTTCGAGAGGATGGCGACGCCGTTAAAACCCTTCTGGCCATGGGCGGCGATGTTGTAGCCCGCGTCCTCGATCGACTCCCGCGGGAACTGCTCGTCGGGAACCTTGGTCTCCTGGAGAAGCACGATGTCCGGGCCGGAGCGGCGGAGCCATTCGGTCACATTGACGATGCGGGCCCGCAGCCCGTTGACGTTCCACGTCGCGATCCGCAACGCGCTGGCTTCCGGCATGCCGGCCTATACAGAGAAACTGGTGCCGCAGCCGCAGGTCGAGCGGACATTGGGGTTGTCGACCATGAAGCGGGCCCCGATCAGCTCGTCGCGGTAATCGATGGTGGCCCCTTCGAGAAAGGGAAGCGAGACCGGGTCGACCAGCACGCGCACGCCGTCGCGCTCCAGGACCATGTCATCCTCCTCGCTGGCGCTGGCCAGTTCGAAAGTGTACTGGAAGCCGGAGCAGCCGCCCCCGAGCACGCCGACGCGCAGCATTCCATCGGTGCCTTTCTCGGCCAGAATCGCGCCGAGTCGGGCATAGACCGCATCGGTGACACAAGGCTCGGTCATCAGTGGCACCCCCCGATTTCTGCTCCCGGTGTGGGGAGACAGGGCTTTTCTGATTGGAATTATTGTACATTGTTGCCTCGGCCCCGTCCATCCGGCCGTTGCAATCGGCGCGGGGCTGCGCCATTGAAGATAGGTGCGGTGCCCGGGGCTGTCGGAGTCTCGATCATGGACGTGTTTGTACAGAGATCCGCGCCGAAGTGCTGACCGGACATCTGGAGGAACCGGGGGCACAGGAGGGGAACGTTGGGGGTACCCGATTTGCACACCTACGCCTTACTCTTAATCTCCGGCATCAACCGGCTCGATCCGTAACAACGGCCGGTTACGGCAGATTGGATATGGGTCACACATAGTGGATGAGAAAACAGCAGAAGGGATAGCAGTGACACAAGAATCGCCATATACGGAAAACGCAGTCACAGCCGCAAAAGCTCTGGTTGTCCTTCCTTCGGGTAGCAATGAAGCAACCATCAAGCAGCATCTAGCGGAACTGCTTTCTGCCATGAATATCCAAAGTGCCCTCGAGCATCCGACGGGAAGCGGCTACATAGATCTGTTTTGCTACCGGATCCGAACCGTCATCGAAGTCAAAAAACGGGGTAGAGCCGGAGATCCGGAAAAGCCACAATCCGGGAGGGATTCAAAATCCCCGAAACAGCAAATAGAGGAATATATAAAAAGCCAAATCTTTCGGGATCAGAAAGAGAAGAGAAGTCGGTTGGTTAGCGAGGATGTGCAAAGAAGAGGAACCTTATTTCCGGAGGGGGAAGATCTTAATTTGTCGTGGAACGGGATTTTGACGGATGGGAAGATTTGGCATCTTTGGCAATGGGAAAACCATATGGATTCTGTGGCCCGGGGGATGAAATTCAAATTCAAGCCCAAAAATGAAAAAGATCTTCTGGACTGGCTGCGCGAAGTTCTTGACAGGAAACCTGTCGAAAAAGAATGGATTCCCCAGAATCCGAAAGAAATTCTTGAAGAATTTTCACACAGGCTGGAAGAAATCTACGGGAATCTGTCCGGTAAGGTCAAAAAGGAAACCGATACCAAGTTTAACCTCTGGAAGGACATGCTTCGAGCTTCCGGAATGGAGCCGGAATCGGACTCGAAAGCTCATCACCTGTTTGTTCGGCATTCTTTTCTGGTTTCTGTGGCTCGGAATGTTGTATATATTCTTACCTCGCAGAATCCTGAAAATAGAGAGGAAGTTCAGAAAATTTTGCAGGATGGTTTTGTTTCCTGGATTTCTCAAGATATAGACGGAGAGGACTGGCAGATCGATTTGCTGGAAAAGATAAATTCGTATGACTGGCGCCGCCAGAAGGGAGATGTACTCCGGTCTGTCTATGAAGGGTTTATCAGTGACACCGACCGGAAAATTTTTGGCGAATACTACACACCGGACTGGCTGGCACAGCTTTTGGTGAACGAAACCTTGGATCCGGAATGGTGCAGGGAAGCAATATCAGCAGTGCAGAACTCGGAATCTTTGGAAGGAATCGGTGTTCTGGATCCTGCTTGCGGATCGGGAACCTTTCTCTATCACTCGGTAAAGAAAATCATTGACTCGGAAGCAATGCAGGAACTTCATCTTACTCCGCAAAGACAGGCCGAAATAGCTACCAAGTTGGTAAATGGAATCGATGTTCATCCGGTAGCGGCAGAAATCGCCCGGGCAACCTTGCTCCGGGCTCTTCCCGCACCTCCACCCGACGGGCCCAAATCTATTAATGTCTGGCAGGGTGATTCCCTAATGACTTTCCATGCAGACAAGGATTATCCGATATTCAACTGGGATACAAATGATGGATTTTGCTCGCTCAAAACTCCCCATGGAACAATAATAAAAATGCCTTTAAGTTTCTGTCGGAATCCTGAATTCAGTGTCAACATGGACCGCATGGTTCGTGCTGCAAAAAATAAAAGCCCAATTCCAAAGGACATTGTAAGCAAGATACCAGAAGCAGACAGGCCCGCCCTCAAGGAGTGCTATAAAACATTTACAGAAATTATCGAAATCCAAGGCAATTCAATTTGGACTTGGTTTGTTACCAATATTACCGCTCCCTTGTTGCTTTCAGAAAAAAAAGTCAACCGAATTGTTGCCAATCCACCATGGGTGAAAATGGCTCATATACAGGTGGAATATCGAAAAAATGAGCTGGAGCGCGCGTTCATGGCAAACAAGCTCTGGAGTGGAGGGCAGCAAGCCCCCCAAAACGATATCGCTCAGTTATTTGTAAAAGTTTGCCGAGAGACATATCTGTCTGATCCAGGTTTGGATATGGCATCCTGGATTGTTAAAAAATCTGTTCTCAAATCAAGACAATGGAAGAAGTTCCGCACTTGGTATCAGCCAAGTGGATCTGGACAGCAGATAGGTAAGCAGATATTGGATTTGGAAGCTCCCGAGCCTTTTGGAGCTAGGGGTTCCAGAAGTCCTTGTGCACTCTTCGATCTGCGAGCTTGTACGCAATCGCCCGAACTTGTGAAGTTTCAGAATGATAAACTTGTGCTTGTCAACAATAAAAATCAGGACGAGAAACCCGCTTCTTTTATGCATTTGGAACAAGTTATGCCAATGCTTAAATTTTCCATACCTTCTAAGGAATTTCCTCAAAAAGCTTCTTTCTATCGGAACTCAGATTGGAGAAATGGAGCTACGATGTATCCTAATGTTCTTGTAATCTTGCAGGAAGTCAAGAAAGACCCGGGGAGTCACAAAAATGCAGTTGTAACCACAGAACTATCCCGGCATGGTGTCTGGAAAAGAATTAAGTCTCAATCTGGAACAGTACCAAAACAGTGGGTAAAAAAATTATACAAAAGTGCCAATTTTCTTCCATTCATGCTCTCTGAAAACCCGACAATTGCTTTGATCCCTGTTGCTGCAAACGGAACTCTCGATACGAACCCCGGAACGTCATGTGAATTTTGGAACAAACTAGATAGAATTTACAAAAAGCATAAGCCCCGAGGGAAAGCTTCTGGCAATACATTGCTGAATTGTATTGATTTTCATGGGAAGCTTTCTGGTCAACTGGATTTTGAACGCAACGCAGAAAAAACATTGGTTATTTATCCGTTATCTGGAAGTTGGATGAGAGCATGCAGGGTTACAGTCAGAGAATTTATTGCAGATCAATCGATTATCAAGTGCCAATTTTCTTCCGCACACGAAGCCGCCTATCTCACAGCCCTTCTCAACGCTCCTTGTTTGCAATCGGCTTTTGTAGAAAGCCAAACAACCGACAGGCATTTTACTACCCATATCTGGTCCTGCATCCCAATAACAAAATTCAATCCAGATAATTCCAACCATGTCCGGCTGGCAGGTCTTACAGAAAGGGCAGAATCCGAAGTTTCGAACTGGTACCAGGAAAAGCCGGAGCATTCCCTTTGGGGGCAACGAAAAGCTTCCAATGCCATACGAAAGAGGCTTGAGGAATCCGGAATTTTCGCAGAGATTGACAAGATAACGAGAAGACTTCTGCCCGACCATGTAGAACCGGAACCGGAAGATCTCGAATAGAACAGGCCGATCAATCATGGACATATTCGCACAAATCCGCGCCGAAGTGCTGGCCACCCTGGAACAGATGGCGGCCGATGGCGAGCTTCCGGCCGGCCTCGACTCCGGACCGGTCACCGTGCTGCCGCCGCGCGACGGGGCCCATGGCGAGATGGCGACCAATGCCGCCCTGGTCCTCGCGAAACCCGCCGGCCGCAAGCCCCGCGAGATCGCCGAACTCCTGGCCGCGCGCCTGCAGAAGACCTCCGGGGTGCAGCAGGCGGAAGTCGCGGGAGCCGGGTTTGTCAATCTCCGCCTCCCTCCCGACCGCTGGCAGGAAGCGACCCGCGCCGCGCTTCGCGCCGGCACCGACTATGGCCGCCCGGCTTCGGGCGGCGGCATGCGGGTCAATGTCGAGTTTGTCTCGGCCAATCCGACCGGGCCGCTCCATATCGGCCATGCCCGGGGTGCCGTCTATGGCGACGCGCTCGCCTCGCTGCTGGAATATTGCGGCGATGAGGTGACCCGCGAATACTATGTCAATGACGGCGGCACCCAGGTCGAGGTGCTGGCCCGCTCCGCCCATCTGCGCTACCGCGAGGCACTGGGCGAGAAGATGGAATCGCCGCCGGAAGGATACTATCCCGGAGCCTATCTGGTGCCGGTCGGCGAGGCGCTGGCGGAGAAATTCGGCGATGTCTGGCGCGACGCGGCAGAGGCGGACTGGCTCGAGCCGGTGCGTGAATTCGCGGTGGCGGCGATGATGGAGGAGATCCGTGCCGATCTCGCTTCCCTCGGCGTCGAGATGGACAATTACGTCTCCGAGCGGGCGCTGGAAGCCTCCGGCCGGATCGAACAGACGGTCGGCGAGCTGGAGGCGCGGGGCCTGGTCTATGAGGGCGTGCTCGAACGCCCGAAGGGGGTGAAGGCGGAGGAGTGGGAGCCGCGCCGGCAGACCCTGTTCCGGGCTACCGAATATGGCGATGATTCCGACCGGCCGCTGCGCAAGGCGGATGGCAGCTGGGCGTATTTCGCGCCCGATCTCGCCTATCACGCCGACAAGCTCAGCCGCGGGTTCCAGCTGCTCCTCGATGTGTGGGGCGAGGATCATGGCGGCTATGTCCGGCGGATGGCGGCCGCGGTCACGGCCCTCGCCGGGGAGTCGGCCGGGTTCGATGTCCGGCTCTGCCGGATGGTGCGGCTGTCCCGCGGCGGCCAGCCGATGGTGATGTCGAAGCGGGCCGGCAATTTTGTCACCCTGCGGGAGGTGCTTGATGAGGTCGGCCGCGATGTGCTGCGCTTTGCCCTCCTGACCCGCAAGAACGACGCGCCGCTGGATTTCGATCTTGAGCAGGTTCTCGAGCAGAGCCGCGACAACCCCGTGTTCTATGTCCACTACGCCCATGCAAGGGCCTGCTCCGCCCTGCGCCATGCGGCGGAGGAGCTGGAGGGGGTGGATCTCACGGATGCGGGTCTGGCCGGGGCGGAGCTGTCACAGCTCTCGCAGGAATCGGCTCTTGCCCTGATGCGCCGGATCGCCGCCTGGCCGGCCATGGTGGCGGCCGCGGCCCGGGCCCATGAGCCGCACCGGGTCTCCTTCTACCTGCAGGATCTGGCCGCCGAGCTGCATGCTCTCTGGTCGGCCGGCCGCTCGGACGACTCGCTGCGGCTGGTGCGCAAGGCGGACCCCGAAGGAAGCCGGGCCCGGCTGGCCCTGGTACGGGCCGCCGCCATTGTGATCGCTTCCGGGTTTGGCATTCTGGGTGTCGCCCCCCGGGAAGAGATGTGCTAGAATTGATATCGCTTCGGTCTTCAAACCGGTCGTGGCCAGCTGGAAAGGCCCAGAATCCAGGCCGGGATCCTGTCCCACAGAAGGATTTTTGTCCATGAATATTTTTTGCGAAACATTCAATTTCCTGCACAATTCATCCTCTCCGCAAAAACGAAAAGTGGGAACCATGTTTAGAAACCTGCATGTCTTGCCAGCCATTTTGATTGTGGTTGCGGGTTGCAGTGACGGCGGTGATTCCGGTGGTGGTGGTAATGATGGTGTAAACGCTGCTGCATTGGAGGATTTTTTGATTGAAGAGGAACCTGATATCACGCCCCCACAAGCTGCTTTCGCTGCCAGGGCCACACCTCGATTCAACGTTTCAAATGGTGGGGTAACCCAGTCCTCGGGCGCAGCTAATTCGGTGATTAATGTGGAAATCGGAGGAACTGAGGGAAGTAGAACCTACACGATCACAAATCCGATATCCGCCCCAGGCACAGGTGGATTTCCGCTTGGCACGGGTGATGCTCTTGCCCCGGAGGATGATTCGGAAACAGGGAGCAATATTGTCCGTTTCGTCAAAGAAGAAAATGCAGGCAATACCTATCTGTTTTTGAATTCAGATGCTTTGCCCGATGTCCATGGCGCGGCCAATTATCTGGCCTATGGGTTTTGGATCCATGACCCCGCTGCCGAGAGCGCGACCCCCACGGTCGGTGCATTTATTGACAGTGCCAGCACCCTCATATTTGATCCTGCCCATGTACCGCCCCTTACCGGCACTGCAGAATATGCTGGTGATGCCGAAGGTCTGTATTATGGTCTGCAAGATAGCGAAACCGCTTTCTTCAGTTTTACAGCCGAGGTGGCACTGTCGGCTGATTTCGAAACTTCTGCCACTTTGGGAGAAATTTCGGGCACTGTCGACAATTTCAAGACCGGGAATGCTGATGTGGATGCGCTTTTTGGATCTGCGACCATCACTCTGGATACCGCCGATCTGATGGATGGTTTCAATACGTTCACCGGTGAGACTTCAGCAATGGTAGACATTGGTGAGGAGGAGCCCGTCCCGTTTACCGGTGAATGGGGTGGTCAGTTCTTTGACACAGACACAACAATCCAGACCGACACCCCGGGCATTGCAGCCGGTACATTCGGTCTGGCGGACCCGCTTAACACACAAACCGTGCTTGGCATTTTTTATACTACGCTTCAACCATAATCCTGTTGGAGCGCAGGTCGGGTTGTGATCTGCCAACCGGTCGCCCATCCGGCCCGGCACTCCGAACCGGCGGCAGGGCCGAACGCTTTCTGCAAACCGGCCGGTGCGGCCGCCTGCCAGACTTCCATGCAAGGATGAGACCGGCTTCATCGCTGTATTTGGCACCGACCCAGCGCCGTCCCCAAAAGCGGACACCCATCGGCCGATGGGAGCGGGATGCGGACAGCCGCATGAACTCCCACATGGATGCGGGTCGCGGCCGTTGTAATCGCCTCCGGGTTTGGTATTCTCGGCATCGCTTTCCGGGAAGAGATGTGCTGGGCAACAGCATCGACCGGGGAAGCGAGAGGCAGTTGGCAGGAGATGGGCATGGAGCCCGTCGCAGAGAAACCGCTGGAAGCAGGTGTCCTGCTTTTTCTGGTCGGGGCTGTGGCCACCGGCATGGTGGTGATGGTCGCGACGGAGAGCGATCTCGTTTTTTCCTCCGCCAACCTCCGCGAGATACCGGTGATCGCCGCCCCCTCCGGGCCGGACCGCCGGGCACCGTCGAAGCCGGGCGGGCTGGCGGTACCCCACCAGGAACTCGAGGTCTTCGAACTGTTCACCTCCACCTCACCGGCCGAACGCTGGGGGGATGCCCGGGAGGGCATTCCGGAATCCACATCCGATCCCGACCGGACCCCGGCCGCTGCGGCCACGGTCCCGGAGGAACCGCTGGCGGCTCCGGAGCCGGCCGTGCGGCCGGAAGACACCTGATGTGCCGAAGGCCGTGGTCTTCGGCTGCGCCGGGCACCGGCTTGAGGCTGCCGAGCGGCGGTTCTTTGCCGGGGCCGACCCCTGGGGGTTCATTCTCTTTGCCCGCAATGTCGGGAATCCGGACCAGCTGCGGGCACTCACCGCCTCGCTGCGAGATTCGGTCGGCCGCCAGGCACCCGTGCTGGTCGACCAGGAGGGGGGCCGGGTCGCCCGCCTGCGGGCCCCGCATTGGCGTGAATGGCCTCCGGTCGGAGAGACCGTCGCCCGGGCGGCCGGGGACGAGGATGTCCTCCGGGAAATGCTTGCGCTCCGCTACAGGCTTGTCGCGGAGGAGCTCGCGGAGCTGGGGATCGACGTGAATTGCGCGCCGGTTCTCGACCTGCCGGTGTCCGGGGCCCATGAGGTGATCGGGGATCGTGCGCTCGGCACCGAAGCCGCGAGCGTGGCCGGGCGCGGCCGTGCTGTCTGCGAGGCGCTTCTCGCCGGCGGCGTGCTGCCGGTGATCAAGCATCTGCCCGGCCACGGGCGGGCGCGCTGCGACAGCCATGCCGGGCTGCCGGTGGTGGACACGCCCCTCGCCGAACTGGCGGAGACGGATTTTGTTCCGTTCCGGTCGCTTGCCGACATGCCCCTGGCGATGACCGCCCATGTTGCCTATTCCGAGATCGATGCGGAACATCCGGCAACCCTCTCCTCTCGGGTGATGGGGGAGGTGGTCCGGGAGGAGATCGGTTTCCGGGGCGCGGTGCTCAGCGATGACATTTGCATGGGGGCCCTTACCGGCACCCCCTCCGGCCGTGCTTCCCTGGCGCTGGCGGCCGGTTGCGATGTGGTGTTGCATTGCAGTGGAGACCTTGAGGACATGCAGGCTACGATGGACGGGATTGGAGGGCTCGACGGAGCGTCGGGCGAGCGGATTCAGCGGGCCGAAGCGGCGCGCCGGACCCCGGAACCGTGGGATGCGGAGGCTGGCCGGCAACGGTTGCAGGGGCTGGAGGAAGGATTGCGGCATGGTTGAGTCGAGTGATTTTGCCGAGGCGGAGGTCAGGTTCGAGGAGGACGGGCCGGTGTTCCATACGCCTCCCGCGCGTGAGGAATTTCTTCTGGGCCTGGAAAGCTATGAAGGGCCGCTGGACCTGCTGCTCGAGATGGCCCGCAAGCACAAGGTGGATCTCCGCGCGGTCTCGGTGCTTCAACTGGCGGAGCAGTATCTGGCGTTCATCGCCCGGGCCCGGCAGCTGGAGGTGCAGCTGGCGGCGGACTATCTCGCGATGGCGGCCTGGCTGGCCTATCTCAAATCCTGCCTGCTGCTGCCGAAGGACGAGGAGGAGCGGGCGGATGCGGACGAACTCGCGGCCCTGCTCGCCGCCCGTCTCGAACGGCTCGAGGCGATGCGACGGATGGGCCGGCTGCTGTTCGAGCGGCCCCGGCTCCATCGGGAGGTTTTTGCCCGCGGCATGCCGCAGGTCTCTGTGGTCCGGCGCGAGCATGTGCTGCAGGCGAGCCTCGTCGAGTTGCTCGGGGCCTATGCGCGGGTGCGTACGCATGACAGCTACGCGCCGCTGCATCTGCAGCGGCCGCCGGTGATCGCCGCCGAGGAGGCCCTCGCGCGGCTGCGGGAGATGCTGCCCGGAACCTCCGGCTGGCTTCCGCTCACGGAGTTTCTGCCGGAGGGCTGGCGCAGGCAGGAATTGCTGCGCTCGGCCATCGGCAGCCTGTTGCTGGGCGCACTTGAACTCACCCGGATCGGAGATCTCGAGATCGAGCAGGAACGGGCCTTCGCGCCGGTGCAGTTGCGCAGGCGGACCCGCAGGGAAGAAGGAGCCGGACATGTCGTCGCCGCAGGATGAAGACGAGGATTTGATGTCGCGGGGGGGTGAGATCGAGGATTCGATGCCGCCCTCCGGGGAGCAGGATGCGGTGCCGGCGATCCGGGATGAGGATTCGATGTCTGCGATCCGGGATGAGGATTCGATGCTTGCGCTAGAGGTCGGGGAGATGGAACCGCCCTCCGGAAACGAGGATCAGGAGGTGCCGGCCGGGGCCGAGGATCCGGTATTGGTCTCCGAAGACAGGGATTCGGCAGCGCCTGCGCCCGGCCCGGAGGATTTCGAGAGGATGGTCGAGGCGTTGCTGTTCGCGAGCGCGGAACCGCTCTCGACCCGCGAGCTGGAATCGGCCCTGCCCGACGGTTGCGATACGCGGGCGGTGCTGGAGGCATTGCAGGAGCGGTATGCCGGGCGGGGTGTGAATCTGCGCCGGGCCGGCGCAGGCTGGGTGTTTCGGACCGCGCCGGATCTGGGATGGCTGTTCGAGCGGGCCGAAACCCGCGAGCGGCGGCTGTCGCGGGCGGCGTTGGAGACGCTGGCGATCATCGCCTACCACCAGCCGGTCAGCCGGGCGGAGATCGAGGAGATCCGCGGTGTGGCTGTTTCGCGCGGGACCGTGAACACGCTGATGGAGATGGGCTGGGTGGGGCTGGGCCGTCGGCGCCGGTCTCCGGGCCGGCCGACCACCTATATCGTCACGGACGGGTTTCTCGATCATTTCGGCCTGGAGAGCGCCCGCGATCTGCCCGGCATCAAGGAATTGAAAGCGCTGGGCCTGCTGGAACGTCCGGCCGTGGCGGTGGCTGCCGCGAAAGAGGAAGGGCAGGCGGAAACAGAGGAGCAGGCCGAAGAGGCGTGATCCCCTCCGGCACGGGCCGGAATTCACACACAATCATGGGGGTTCTGGTCGAAGAAAGAACACCAACCCAATTCACCGAATCCAGCCTTTAGTGCCGCGAGCTTGCCAATAAATCTGTATCGAGCACAGGTTTGTCAGACCCCGTCCGGAGTGCCGGATGTCCCGGGCGTGTATGCCACGATGCGACCCCGTAGCACGCCTGATACAATCACCGGTCAGGAAGTAGCGGGAGGAAGACATATGGCGGGAAAGATTGAAAGCAGGCTTGCCGAGCTCGGCATCACACTGCCTGAGGCACCCTCGCCGGCGGGAGCCTACGTTCCCTGTCGGCAGAGCGGACGGATCCTGTTTGTCTCCGGGCAGGTCTCCCTCTCTGCGGAGGGAAGGATCACCGGAAAACTCGGGGCCGACATGGATGTAGAGGCCGGCAAGGCGGCGGCGCGGGTCTGCGGGATCAACCTTCTCTCCCAAGTTCGGGCCCATTGCGGCGGAGATCTTGACCGGGTGACCGGCTGTCTGCAGCTGGTGGGCTATGTCAACGCGGTGCCGGATTTTGTGGACCACCCCCAGGTGATCAACGGTGCTTCCGAGCTGATGCTGGAAGTGTTCGGCGAGGCGGGACTGCATACCCGTGCGGCGGTCGGCATGGGTTCGCTGCCCCTCGGCGTGGCTGTGGAAGTCAGTGGAACCTTCGAGCTCTCGGAGTAATGGCCCGGCTACCGGCCGGATTCGGGGCGGCGCATTTCGCGCATCGCGGGCTGCACGGGCCGCAGACCGGCGCCCCCGAGAATTCTCTGGCGGCCTTCCGCCATGCGATCGAGGCAGGCTACGCGATCGAACTCGATCTGCGGCTCGGTGCCGAGGGCGAGGTGCTGGTTTTTCATGATGGTGATCTGGAGCGGATGACCGGAACGGCGGGTCGGATTGAGATCTGCCCGCCCGAGATCCGCTCCGGTCTTCGTCTGCTCGGCACCGATGAGGGAATCCCGACCCTCACCGAGACCCTGGCGCTGGTGGCGGGGCGATGCTCCGTGCTGGCCGAAATCAAGATCGATCCGGCGGACCGGGTTTCGGGTGCGGCGGAAGTGGCACAGACCCTGGCGGAGCGCGTGGTGGAGAGGGTCGCGCCCTGCTCGGAGCATGTCGGTGTGATGAGTCTGGATGGCGCGACCATGCACCGGGTGCGGGCGCTGGCACCTGAAATTCTGCGCGGGGTCACCTATGCGGATGCGGCGGCGCTTGCGGAAGGCCGGGTCGAGGATCCGGATGGCGATTTTGCGGCCTGGCGTGCGGATGAGCTGCCAGCAGAGGTGGTGGAGAGGATGCGTGCTGCCGGCTGCCCGATTTTCGCCTGGACGGTGACGGACGAGGACAGTGCCGCTCGGGTCCGCCCCTATGCGGATGCATTGATCTTCGAACATTTTCATCCGGAGTTCTGGTGATGGCCAACCTCCCACCCTTTGTTGAGGTCTTCGGCTCGATCGGTGGCATCCGGGCCGAAATTTGGGATGGCTGTGCGGAACCTGGCCTGGTGGCGGGCGGGCGGCCGCAAAATCCGTTCGTCATGCATGCATGGTTCGATGCCTTGGAGAGGAGTGGCTCGGCGGTGGCGGAAACCGGATGGGCCCCCTGTCATTTGCAGGTCCTGGATGAATCCAAGAAGGTGATCGGCGTGATGCCGCTCTACGTCAAATCCCACAGCATGGGAGAATATGTGTTCGACCATGGCTGGGCCGAGGCCTTCGCGCAGGTCGGCGGCCGCTACTACCCCAAGCTTCAGGGAGGGATTCCGTTTACGCCCGTCACGGGACCTCGCTTCCTGATCCGTGACGATTGCGGATGGAGCCGGAAGGAGGTGATGAATGCACTGGTCAAGGGAGCGCATGCGATAGCAGATTTCAACCATCTGTCCTCGGTGCACATTCCCTTCTGCACCGAAGAAGAATGGTCTCAGGGCAGTAAAACCGGCCTGCTGAAACGTGAGAGCCAGCAGCTCCACTGGAAGAATGACGGGTATGCGGATTTTGACGGTTTCCTGGCGGCGCTGTCATCGCGCAAGCGCAAGCAGGTACGTCGGGAGCGGGCGGCGGTGCGGGAGAGTGGCCTGGTGATTGAAACCCTTGAGGGGGACGATATCCGTCCCGAACACTGGGACATCATCTGGGCCTTCTACCAGAACACCGGTGCCCGAAAATGGGGCATACCCTATCTGACCCGCACGTTTTTCGAGATCGCGCAGGGCAGCCTCCGCCAGAACGTGGTGCTGTTTCTTGCCCGCGATGGCAACGAGTATGTCGCCGGGGCACTGAACGTGCGGGGGCGTGACACGCTCTTCGGACGCTATTGGGGATGTCTGTGCGAGGTGCCGTTTTTGCATTTTGAACTCTGCTACTACCGCGCAATCGAATATGCGATCGAGCACGGGATCGCCTATGCCGAAGCCGGTGCCGGCGGCGAGCACAAGGCGGCGCGCGGCTACGAGCCTGTGCGCACCCATTCGCTGCATTGGATCGTCGACGATAATTTACGCGCGGGCGTAGCCCGGTTTCTTTCCCATGAGCGTGTCCTGGTCGATGCCGAACGGTTGTGGCACCAGCGGCACAGTGCATACCGGCGGGGGGTAGAACCGCCGGTCAAGACATGAGTGCGGCACTGCAGGGCGGGGAGCGGGAAACGGCGCTTGCCGAGCTGGTCGGGCGCGGATGGGCTCCGGTGGAGGACCGCGATGCGATCTGCAAGACGTATGAGTTCCGGAATTTTGTGGAAGCCTGGCGGTGGATGTCGGCCGTGGCTCTGGTGGCCGAGAAGGCAAACCACCATCCGGAATGGAAGAACGTATATCGAAGTGTGGAAGTGGTGCTGACCTCCCATGACGCGGGCGGGCTGACGGAGCGCGATGTGACGCTCGCCCGGCGGATGGACCGGCTCTACGAGTCCTGATCCGGGCCCGCTTCTACAGTTTGGCGAGCATCTCCGCGGCCGAAGAGTTTGAAACCGCGCCCGCTTCCGGCTCGATCTCGAGTGCGGCCACCACACCGTCCTCGACCACCATGGCGAATCGCTTCGAGCGCACGCCAAGCCCCTTGGCGCTGATATCGATCTCGAGTCCGGCCGCGCGGGCGAAATCGGCATTTCCGTCTGCCAGCATTTCGATCTTGCCGACGGCCTGGCTGGTCTTTGCCCATTGATCCAGAACAAAGACATCATTGACCGCAACGCAGGCCACGGCATCGATACCCCTGGCGCGCAGGGTGTCTGCCTGCTCGACATAGCCGGGCATGTGGTTGCGGTGGCAGGCCGGGGTGAAGGCTCCGGGAACGCCGAACAGCAGGATTTTGCGGCCGCCGAAAGTTTCGGCGGTGGTGCGGGTCTCGGGGCCGGAATCCCCCATCACGGTGAAGGTGGCATCCGGCAGGCGGTCGCCTACGGCAAGGGTCATGTCAGGGTTCCTTTCGGTTTGGGTTGCGTTGGTTCATCGGGGTGCCATTCGCAGCGCCCCGTCGATCCGGATCGTCTCACCGTTGATATAGGCGTTTTCTACCACGGTGCAGGCCAGATTGGCGAATTCCGCCGGATCGCCGAGCCGGGCGGGGTGGGGCACCTGCTTGCCGAGACTGTCGCGGGCCGACTCCGGAAGACCGGCCAGCATGGGAGTATCGAAGATGCCGGGGGCCAGGGTGACCACGCGGATCCGGCTGCCGGCGAGATCCCGGGCTGTCGGCAGGGTGAGGGCGGCCACACCGCCTTTCGAAGCGGCATAGGCGGCCTGGCCCATCTGTCCGTCAAAAGCGGCAATGGAAGCGGTGTTCACGATCACGCCTTTTTCGCCGTCCGGGCCGGGCAGTGGATCAGCTGCGGCCATGCCGGCGGCAGCACGTGACATCACCCGGAATGTGCCGGTGAGATTGATCGCGATGGCGCGCGCGAAGACATCCATGTCATGGGGACCATCCCGGCCGACGGTGCGGGCGGCCGGGGCGATTCCGGCGCAGTTGATGCAGATGCGCTCCTGCCCATGGGCCTGGCGGGCCTGTTCGAGTGCGGCATCGACACTCGAATTGTTGGTGACATCGGTTTGGGCGAAGAATCCGGCGATCTCCTTCGCCAGCGCGGTGCCGCGCTCGGTGTCGAGATCGAGGATGGCAACCGGTGCGCCACGGCGGTGCAATTCCCGCACCACGGCCGCGCCAAGTCCGGAAGCACCGCCGGTCACGACCGCCGGTGTAGAGGCTCCGATCTGCATTTATGTGCGACCTTTCGAAAGGGGGGCCGGCACATCCGGCCGACCGAATCAGGGATCCAGCCGGGTTATACCGGACAATGCGTGAAATGTGCCGTTGTGCCCACCGGTTGACGCTTTGCGTATCGTGGGTGTAGAAACTTCCGATCTTGGGTGATTTCTCTTGGGGTGGCTGCCGACATGCCGCAGAAAACCGACAGCCCTGTCACCCACCCGATCCTGAACAACCCCTACGAATTTCCGAAGCACCACTGGAGGCTCGACAAGAATTTTCGGGCGATCGACGAGAAGCTGTTGGGGAGGCGGCCGAGCGGAGCCTATCTGAGCGTACCGAATCCGCAGACAGAGACGGATGTTGAACCACTGATATCGGCGGAAGCAACAGCACAGAAAACGGCGCCCCATCCGATAATCAACAGAATCCGGGGAGAGGTCTCGGACTGGAAGGCCGCCGGTTATCCGGGCGCGCGTCGACTCACCCACGAATTGCTCGATTACTGGAGCGGTACTGATATCGAACCGCGCCCGTTTTTCTGTCAGATCGAGGCACTCGAGACACTGATCTGGCTTCTGGAAGCTGGTCCAGCTTTAAAATCTCCGGCATGCGAAAAAATTTGCAAGGAACTCCGGTCGGTCAACGAGATACGGAACGAAGGAATCGGGCGGATTGCCGTGAAGATGGCGACCGGCACGGGCAAAACTCGGGTTATGGCCATGATCATCCTGTGGCTGGCGCTCACCAGCCGGAGCCGGACCGACATCCTTATCATCACACCGAATCTGACGGTCCGGGAGCGTCTCGACGAACTCGACCCGAAGAATGGCACCGGGCTTTACGAAACGCTGTGTCCGCCAGGTCGTGTTTTCCCAGCCGGGCGTATTCGCGTGACGGTAAAGAACTTCCAGGCATTTCAGAGACGAACCGAGCTTGCGATCAAAGGTGCCAAAGATACGCCTACGGGTGTTGTCAAGAAGCTCCTGAACCCTCACGGAAGCAAGGAGCCCGAATCCTGGACAGAAGATGCCGACAAAATGATTGCCCGCCTCCTGTCTGGACACAGGGGTGCCAAAAATATCGTCGTCCTGAACGACGAAGCTCATCACTGTTACCAGCCGGCGGGCGCAGTGACCGCCGGAGCCGATCCGGAAGATAAAAGATTTGAGAAGCAGGCGGCCCTCTGGTTCAACGTTCTGAGAACCCTGGAGCAGCAGGGTCGGTTGGGACAGGTCTTCGACCTGTCGGCCACTCCAATGTATCTCCGTCGCCCGGCTGATCTCCAGCACGACCTGTTCCCATGGACCGTTTCCGATTATCCGCTGATCGACGCCGTCGAAGCAGGTCTTACCAAAATTCCGAGAGTTCCCGTCAAGGATGATGCCGTCGTTCGAGACGATCCGATGCCGGTCTACCGGAACGTCTACAATCACGTCCGTCACAAAAACATCGATACCGAAAATATTGATTCGGTCATTACCGATCTTTTAGGTCAGATGCATGAGGATTACATTAAGCTGGACAACCAGTATCAGAGTGTTGGCATTACCCCGGTCATGATTGTTGTTGCCAATACGGTTCGAAACGCCAACGCCTTCTACAAGCACATTGCTGGTTATTACGATGAAAAGTCCGAAGTTTGGCAGAAGGGTGCTTATGCGAAATTTTCCAACGTAGAAAAAGACGGATCCGGTCCTCGCAAAAACCCGCCGACCTTGCTTGTCCATTCGGAAATCGACAATGCAGACGAACAGGGGGCAGTGGCCGTTACCAAAACCCAGAAGCACTTTTTCTCACCCGGACAGGATGCCACCCAGGCGGAGAGCGTTGCCTTTATCCGGAAGGCATTCAATACGGTCGGCGAGGCGGGGGAGCCCGGGGAGCACATCCGCTGCATCATTTCCGTGTCAATGCTTACCGAGGGATGGGACGTCCGCACCGTTACACATATTTTTGGATATCGGGCTTTCAAAAGTCAGCTCCTTTGCGAGCAGGTCGCCGGGCGTGCGCTCAGGCGCACATCATTTCCCTATTGGGACGGCACAGGCGACGGGCTCCTTCAAGCCGAATATGCACGGATCTTCGGGGTGCCATTCAGCTTTATGCGGGGAGAGGGCGAGGATCCACCTTCACTCCCCTTGCCGGAGTGGCCCGTCTTTACCGTCAAGAAACGGGAGGACCGTCGGCTCGCATTTCCTAACATTGCTGCCTACAGGGTTGAGGCACCGGAAACCCGTTGCAAACTTGATCCAGACAGGGTGGAAAAATATCAAGTTATCGGGGCATTAAATCCAACCGAAACTGTTACACAGGGAATTGTCGGTGAAGAGGGTCAAGTAAGGACAGGAACAAAACGCGAAAACGAAATCATATACAGACTTGCTGCCCGCGCGGTTGGACATTTCCATGATCAGCATTCAGGCCGGGATCGTTTCGAGCGGAGACGTGTTCTGTTCGCTTCGATGTTGCAGGCCGTGCATGACTGGCTCGCCCATCCTCTTGTTCAGTGCACCAACTTAGGACTCCTTGCGCAATCTCCACATTCAGAAGAGGTGCCCCGCCGTATCGCAGAAGCATGTAGCGAAGCAACAAATGACAAGCCGCGCATACGACCGGTATTCGCCTCCGACCTTGACCCGTCCCAGCCACGACAGCAGGATACATCCGATATCAATTTCATGACAACCCTGAAGCATCGGTATCCGGAATCCCTGAAGGACATTACCTTGCATTCGGAGCTCAATGCGGCCGGATGCCACAGTGGCGAGGAGGTGGTGGTCGCCTCTGAACTGGATCAGCGCAAAAAGGAGATCGTCGCATGGGCGCGGAATTATCGCCTCGGCTGGCGGATACCCTATCTCGACCGCCAGACAGGGATCTGGCGGTTTTATGAACCCGACTTTGTTGCTCGTCTTAAGGACGATGATCAAGGTCCCCGATACCTCATCATTGAATACAAGGGGCAGGAAGGAGAAGATTCGGAAGCCAAAGCCGACGCCGTGGAGAGATGGTGGATCCCTGCCGTTGACGGCTCCGACGACATTGCATGTGCGGGAACCTGGAAATACGTGCTTATCAGTGGTAGAAGCACAATTTCTCGGGAGCTGGATGCGGCCACGGGTGTGAGCCCGTTAGGTCTTGTCGGCCCCGACTGCTAAAAAGCCTTAGCCCATGCCCCGCAGACGCTCTTCACCCCCCCCCCCCCCCCCCCCCCCCGCCCGGTTGAGAACTACAGCCATGAAAGCGAAGGGCGTTCAAATCTTCCGACGGAGCAGACGAGTCACGACATGGGGGACGGCGCCCGTCAGCCGGTCGATTACACCCCACCAGTTCGCTCCCGTACGGGCCCGGTGCTTTCTTGGGATAGGGACAAGAAAGATCTGACGACCCAGGCAACGCCTCTCTATATCCACGAAAAAATTCATCCATCCGCCTTTGCGGAGTCTTTGCGTGATCGGGGGGAGGTCCCGCCATCCCTCTTTGACGATTTCAACAATCTTCCCGAAAACGCTGCCTATGAGTGGTATGAGCATCAGGGCAGGTGGCAGAACCGGGTCATTCGCGGGCCGGGCTGCGAAGTGATGGCATCCCTGCTTGAGAAGGAGGTCATGGCCGGCAAGGTCCAGATGATCTACGTCGACCCACCTTATGGCATCGGGTTTAAGGCCAATATGCAAACGAGAACCGGTGACCGGAAAGTCGATGGGAAAGCGGAGGACATCCCGAACGACCTCCGTCAGGGGAAAGCGTTTCGCGATATCTACCTAAATGGTATCCACTCTTATCTTGATGCTGTTTATCGCACAGTAGCCTATGCACGCGAGTTGCTCGCTGACGAGGGTAGTTTCTTTCTCCAGATGGGTTCCGACAATGTACATCTGCTGGCCGTCATCCTCGATGAGATATTCGGCTCCGACAACCGAATCGCCACCATTTCCTTCGCAAAGTCCGGGGCAACTTCGTCAAGCACACTGCCGGAAGTGGCTGACTACCTTCTCTGGTATGCGAAAAACCGCGAAGCCATCAAATACCGGCAGATCTACCAGCCCCTTACGAGAGTCGAAAAAATCGAGAATATGAGTTCCTATGCAATGGTAGAGCTTGCTGACTCTCGATCGAGGGCACTAATTGACAAAGAACGAGCCGACCCGGATGTCTGTCTTCCGAAAGGCGCCCGTCTTTATCAGCGTATGCCTCTCGGATCTTCTGGTGTGTCCACAACCGGAAGATCCACCCCCTACAAATGGAAAAACACAACATACTCCTGTCCGTCGGGAGAACAATGGCGTGTCAGCCGGACCGGTATGGATCGTCTGGCGGAACTCGGTCGGCTCGCTACTGCCAGTGATCAAAGCGAGCAGTTGACCTGGAAACGATATGAAAACGAAATTCCCGGGCGTTTGATCCACAATCTCTGGAACCAGACCATGAGAGCAAACGATCTGCACTATGTCGTGGAAACGGCAGAATCGGTTATCGAGCGCTGTATTCTGATGACCACCGACCCAGGTGATCTCGTTCTCGATCCGACCTGCGGCTCAGGGACCACCGCTTTCGTTGCCGAGAAATGGGGGCGCCGGTGGATCACGGTAGACTCCTCTGCCGTCGCTATCAATCTCGCCCGCCAGCGCATCGCGACGGGGGTTTTCGATTACTACTTGCTCCAGGATTCTCCCGAAGGGGCCAAAAAGGAGGCGGAAGAGCAGAGTAAAATCAAAGGAAAATCCACTCTTCGTGCTACGACCAAATCTAAGAAAGGTAATTCGGGTGGCGGGTGCGACCCCGCGGCAGGGTTCGTCTATGAGCGCGTGCCAACCGTCAGCGCAAGGATTCTGGCCTATGACCTTGACGAGCCACCTACATTACTGGTTGATCGACCCTTTAAAAAGCGTAATACGCTTCGCGTAAGCTCATCGTTTACGGTCGAAAGCCATTCTTCCTACAGGCTAGTCAATCCGAAAGCAGTTCTCGCTGCGAAAGATCACGACACTGACAGCCATCGGGCGATTATCGATGCGCTTGCCATTTCCGGTATCAGAGACGGTGATCAAACGATCCTAGTCGAAGATATTGCCGATTACCCAAGCGAAGGTGACTTGACTTCGCTTATCACGCATCGGGGCCGGACGGAGAGTGGCGAGGCCGCCATCGTCATTGCTCCCGATGACTGCACGGTGCCTTCCGAATTGATCAATGTTGCGGCCGAGCAAGCCGCTACCCTGTCAAGTATAAAAACGCTGATTGTGATCGCGTTCGCTTTCGAACCAGATGCGCGTTCGTCTAGAATCGAGAAGCCGGGACATCTGACCATTATGAAGGCACAGGCTAACCAGGATCTCAGAATCATGAATCTTGCCGGTTCAAAAAGCGATCGGGCTTTTGTCTTAATTGGGGAACCGGAAATCAAAATAGAGAAGGTGCCGGGAGACCCGGAGCAGATCACCGTCGAGGTTCTCGGCTATGACACCTACAACCCCAGCACGGGACAGGTTGAGGTAAGTGCTGACGCAAACGACATTCATTGTTGGATGCTCGATATCGCCTATGACGAAAAGTCATTCTTTGCGCATCGCATCCATTTTCCGAACGGAAATAAAGACAAACAGATCACACGGTTCAAGAAAAGACTCGGCAAGCGGGTCAACTCCGCCCTATGGGAGAGTATGCTTTCTCTCAAATCGGCACCGTTCCCTAGGCCAAAAACCGGAAGGATCGCAGTCAGGATCGTTACCGATACCTATACGGAGATGACCGCGGTGGTCGAGATTTCGGAGTAAGTGCGCCGGTCAGGCGGCTAGCCGGAGCAACAGGATGCGCGCGCGGCCGTAGCGGCGGCTGTCGAGTTCGCACCACCCTTCGGGTGGTGCTGCATCGTCCGTTGCTTCCTTTTCCAGCACCGCCAATGCGCCGGGGCGAAGCCAGCCGCCCGTCTGTGCCGAGCGCAGTGCCTGCGTTCCGGCATCGGTTCCGTAGGGCGGGTCGAGGAGGGCAAGGTCGAACGGCTCGTTGCGGACGGTGCCGAGTTTGCGCGCGTCGCGCTGCCAGACCTGCGTGGCTTCGTTCAGATCCAGAGCGTCGAGATTGGCGCGGATCGCCGCTCCGGCCCGCGGGTCGGACTCCACAAACATGCAATGCACCGCACCCCTCGACAGGGCCTCGATTCCAAGCGCACCGGTTCCGGCAAACAGATCCAGCACGCGCATCTTCACGGGCGGCGGCGGGTCCGCATAGCCGGCATTGCCGAGCAGATTGAACAGCGCCTCGCGCGCGCGGCTGGAGGTCGGGCGCAGGTCGGCCCCTCCGCGTCCGGCACCGCGGATCGGCCGGCCGCGCAGGCGTCCGGCGATGACGCGCATTTCAGGTGGTTACGTCAACCACGACCCGGCCGCGCACATCACCCTTGAGAATCCGCGGACCGAGTGCGGGCAGGTCGGCCAGCCCGATCGGCTCGATCATCGCCTCGAGCTTGTCCATCGGCAGTTCCCTGGCGATTCGCTCCCAGGCCTGCACCCGGTGTTCATAGGGCTGCAGCACCGAATCGATCCCGAGCAGGCTGACGCCACGGAGCAGGAACGGGATCACCGTTCCCTCGAGTTTGACCCCTGCCGCCAGCCCGACCGCCGCCACGGCGGCCCCCTGTTTCATCTGTGCGAGGGCCCGGGCCAGAGGGATTCCACCAACCGCATCCACGCAGCCGGCCCAGGTCTCGGATTCGAGGGGCCGCTTGGACGGCTCGGCGAGTTCCGACCGCGGCAGGATGGCACTGGCCCCGAGACCGCGGAGATAGGGCTCCGTCTCCGGCCGACCGGTGAGGGCCGTCACCTCGTAGCCGAGTTTGGCGAGGATGGCCGTGGCGACCGAGCCGACCCCGCCCGCGGCGCCGGTGACCAGCACCGGTCCCTGTCCCGGTTTCATCTCGTGTTTCTCGAGCGCCATGACCGCAAGCATCGAGGTGAAGCCGGCGGTGCCGACCGCCATCGCCTGGCGGGCGTTGAGGCCGGCGGGAAGCGGGACCAGCCAGTCCCCCTTCACCCGGGCCTTTTCGGCATAGCCGCCCCACCAGACCTCTCCGACCCGCCATCCGGTCAGCACCACCCCATCCCCGGGTGCGTAGCGGCTGTCGCTCGATGTTTCGACCGTGCCGGCAAAATCGACTCCCGGAACATGTGGATAGTTGCGCACCAGCCCGCCGCCGCCCGTGAGGCACAGCCCGTCCTTGTAATTGAGGGTCGAATGCGACACCGCGACGGTGACATCGCCCTCTGCGGGCAGTTCGGATTCCTCAAGGTTGCGGATCTCGTGGCTGACGGTGCCATCCTCGGCACGGTCGAGAATCAGGGCTCGGAACATAGTGGGGTCCTTGTGCTGTTTTTCAAAATGTTGGGGGAGGGGGAAGGGAGGGAAGTCTGCGTTCAGGCATTCCCGGCGAGATGGCGGTCGAGATCCTCGAGGCGGTCCTGGCCCCAGAAACGCTCTTCGCCGACCGCGTAGAAGGGCGCGCCGAAGATGCCGCGATCCGGTGCCGCACGGCTATCGGCGCGGTAGCGCTCCTCTCCGGCCTGCAGATGCGGGGCGACGGCTTCGCTGTCGATGCCGTTCTCCGAAAGAATCACGGCGACCGTCTCCGGGTCGGAGATGTTCCGCTCCTCGGCCCATACGGCCCGCACAATGCTCCGGGCGAGCGGTCCGGGATCGGCCCCGGCGAGCAGGGCGGCGTTGAAGGCCCGCGAGGCGGGAAGCGAGTCGGTCGGCCAGTGTGCCGGGTGGAGATTGATCGGCACGGAGTTGCGCTTGGCGAGGCGGGCGAGGTCCTGCAACCGGTAGGAGGCCCGGGCCGGATGCCGCTTGCCGGGCGGGGTCCATCCGGTCTCGGCCCCGACCTCGACGATGTCGAACACATGGTAGTCGATCTCTGCGCCATGCCGGGCGGCGATCGTTTCCAGACGGTCCCCGGCGAGATAGGTGAAGGGGGAAAGGACGGCGAAGTAGTAGTCGATCTGGGGCATTGGTTGAGGGAACTTTCCTGGTCGGTGCGCCACCGAGTGTAGCGGATTTTCTAACCCAGCCGGTTTGCCACGTCTATGCTGGGTCGGGGGTCGCTTGCACCGGCGGCGGATTTTCCCGTATTAGGCTACAAATGGAAGTCCCGGCGGCGATGATCGGGCCGGGCGGCGGAAACGGATGGATCATGGAGCCTCTCCTCGGGAGTTTGATGATGGTCGCGGCCCTGTCGGCACAGGGTACCGACCCGGCTCCTGGCGGGGCGACAGAAACCGTCCAGGTCGCGCAGGTGAAGGTCGTCGAGACAGTCAATCACTGGAGCACCTATGTCAGCGAGGGGAGCGAGCGCATCTGCTGGACCTCTTCCAAGCCGGTGAAATGGGTCGCTTCGCGCAAGGGGGTGCGTCGCGGCAGGATCGGGCTCGCGGTAACGTACCGGCCGGGCAGGAATGTGAGTGATGAGGTCAATTTCAGGGCCGGCTATCCGCTGGCCGAAGGGAAGCCGGTCAGCCTTTCTGTCGGGGACAGGAAATTCGACATGGTCTCGAATGGGGAGGATGCCTGGTCGGCTTCGGCGGCGGAGGACGGGGAGATCGTGCAGGCCTTCCGCAAGGGTGCCTCGGCCACCATCCGGGCCGTTTCCACGCGGGGCACGAAGACCACCGACACATTCTCCCTGATCGGCTTCACGGCCACCCTGCAACAGGTGAAGGAGAGTTGCGCCCGGTAGCCGGGGCGGCCGGGAGTCCGGGACCGGGCGGCGGCCTGCCGCCGGATCCCCGCACGGATCTCGTCGGCCTGACCCCGCCGCGGCTGCAGGAGGTGCTCCGGGAGGCCGGCACCGCGGAATCGGAACTGCGCATGCGCGCCAGCCAGGTCTGGAGCTGGCTCTACCGGCGCGGGGCGGCGGATTTTTCGGGCATGACCGATATCGCCCGATCCTATCGGGCCTTCCTCGACGAGCGGTTCCGGATCACCCGGCCGAAACTGGCCCAGCGGCAGCTGTCCGAGGACGGCACCCGCAAATACCTGCTGGAATTCGGCGATGGCTCCCGGGCCGAGACCGTGTTCATCCCGGGGGAGGGCCGGGGGACCCTCTGCGTCTCCTCGCAGGTCGGCTGCACGCTGAATTGCTCCTTCTGCCACACCGGAACGCAGAAACTCGTGCGCAATCTCACGGCCGGGGAGATCGTCGCGCAGCTGCTGGTCTGCCGGGACGATCTCGGACTCTGGCCCGTGCCCGGCGAGCGGGAGCCGGCGGAGCGGATGCTCTCGAACATCGTCCTGATGGGCATGGGCGAGCCGCTCTACAATTTCGACAATGTCCGGGACGCCTGCGCCGTGTTCAGCGACCCGGCGGGGATCAAGCTGTCGCGCCGCCGCATCACCCTGTCGACCGCCGGGGTGGCCCCGATGATCCCGCGCGCCGGCGAGGAGATCGGCACCCTGCTCGCGATCTCGCTCCATGCCACGACGGACGTGCTGCGCGACCAGCTGGTGCCGATCAACCGCAAGTGGAACATCGAGACGCTGCTCGCCGCCTGCCGCAACTATCCCCGGATCGGCAATGCCCGACGGGTGACGTTCGAATATGTGATGCTGAAGGAGATCAATGATTCGAATGCCGATGCCCGCCGGCTGGTCGAGCGGATCCGGGGGATCCCGGCCAAGATCAACCTGATTCCGTTCAATCCGTGGCCGGGCGCGCCCTATATCTGCTCCGAGCCGGACCGGATCGAGGCCTTTGCCGCAATCGTCAACCGGGCCGGCTACGCATCGCCGGTGCGGACGCCGCGCGGGCAGGACATTCTTGCCGCCTGCGGCCAGCTCCGCTCGGAGAGCGAGCGCGTGAGGCGGCCGCGGCCCTCCCCGCAGGTGGCGCCGGACGGCAGCCCGTGCGCTGCATAGAATTCGCGGCCCCCGGCGGGCCGGAGGTGCTGCGCCTGGGCGAGCGCCCCGCTCCGGAGCCCGCGGCCGGGCAGATTGCGATCCGCATCGCCTATGCCGGGGTCAACCGGCCGGATGTGCTGCAGCGCAGCGGAGCCTATCCGCCGCCGCCCGGGGCCAGTGATCTGCTCGGGCTGGAAGCCTCCGGTGTGGTCTGTGCGCTCGGTCCCGATGCCGGGCGCTGGAAGATCGGCGACCGCGTCACCGCGCTGCTGCCCGGCGGCGGCTATGCGGAGATTGCCGTCTGCGCCGGGAACCACGCCCTGCCGGTGCCGGAGCGGCTGTCTCTTGCCGAAGCGGCGGCATTGCCGGAGACCTTCTTCACCGTCTGGGCCAATGTGTTCAACCGGGCGCGGCTGCGGGAGGGGGAGAGCTTCCTCGTGCATGGTGGCGCCAGCGGCATCGGCACGACCGCGATCCAGCTGGCCCGGGCCTTCGGGGTGCGGGTGTTTGCCACCGCAGGCGGGGCCGAAAAATGCCGGCGCTGCCTGGAGCTCGGTGCCGAACGGGCCATCGACCGCCATGAGGAGGATTTCGTGGAGGTCGTGAAGGCGGCGACCGATGGCCGCGGCGTTGATGTGATTCTCGACATGGTGGGCGGCGACTACATGCAGCGCAATTTCCGCGCCGCCGCGCTTGAGGGGCGGATTGCCAGCATCGCCTTCCTGCAGGGGTCGAAAATTGCCGTTGATTTCGCCCCCGCCATGCTGAAACGGCTTACCTGGAGCGGTTCCACCCTGCGCGCCCGGCCGGATTCCGACAAGGCGGAGATCGCGGCGGCCCTGGAGGCACAGGTCTGGCCGCGGATCGGGAGCGGCGGGATCGTGCCGGTGATGGACACAATCCTGCCGCTGGCGGAGGCGGCAGACGCGCATGCCCGCATGGAGCGGGACGAGATAATCGGCAAACTGGTCCTGGAAGTGGCCGGCGAGGCGGTCTGACGGCAGCTCCCGTGCTATGATGGCGGCGCGGCCTGCTTGCGCATGGCCGCCGAATCACCCCCCCGAACACGGAGAAAGAAGCATGGAGCCTGCGCGCCCACTGATGCCGAGGGCGACCGCCGTCTGGCTGGTCGACAACACTTCGCTCACCTTCGAGCAGATCGCGGATTTTGCCGGCATGCATGTGCTCGAGATCAACGGGATCGCGGATGGCGAGATCGCCACCGGCATCAAGGCCATCGATCCGGTGACGGCCCGGCAGCTGGACCGCAAGGAGATCACGCGCTGCGAGAAGGATCCGGAGGCAAGACTGGAACTGCACCCGGATGCGGTCCCGGAGGAGTTGCCGAAATCCCGCAAGGGGCGGTTCACCCCGGTGGCGATCCGGCAGAACCGTCCCGCCGCGATTGCCTGGCTGCTCCGCTATCACCCCGAGCTTTCCACCAACCAGATCGGGAAACTGATCGGCACCACCAAATCGACCATCGATGCGGTGCGCAACCGCACGCATTGGAACATGCGCAATCTGCGCCCGGCCGATCCGGTGGCGCTGGGTCTGTGCAAGCAGGTCGAGCTGGATGAGGTGGTGGAAAAGGCGGGCCGGCGCAAGGCCCGGTCACCCGACCAGAAGGTGCTCTCGAACGAGGAGCGGCGCAATCTGATGTCGAGCGATGAATCGCTGTCTCCGACCAAGAATCCGATCCGGCCGGTGAAGACTTTCGAGGGGCTGGAGAATTTCTCCCTCACCCAGGCCGGACCGCTGGAGACCAAGGATCCGGTGCCGGCACCGACCACGGATCCGGACGCGCTCTTCAACCTCCCCTCAAGCGGTGGCGAGGAGAGCTGATCCGTCATGCTCGAGATGCTTTCCGATCCGGCCGCCTGGGCGAGTTTCTTCGCCCTGGTCGTGCTCGAGATCGTTCTCGGGATCGACAACATTCTCTTCATCGCCGTGGTGGCGGGGCGGTTGCCGGAAGCGCAGCGCCGCCAGGCGCGCAATATCGGCCTTTCGCTCGCGCTCGGCCTGCGCATCGGGTTCCTGGCATCGGTGGTCTGGATCGTCGGCCTGACCGAGCCGGTTTTTGAGGTGAACGGGTTTGCCGTCAGCTGGCGCGACATCCTGCTCTTCTCCGGCGGCACGTTCCTTCTGGTCAAGGCGAGTCAGGAGATCCATGACGAGGTGACGCGCGGGCATGCGCCACGCGAGATCCGGGAGGGATCGGGGGCGTTTCTTCGGGTGGTCGGCCAGATCGCCCTGATCGATGTGGTGTTCTCCGTCGATTCGGTGATCGTGGCTGTCGGGCTGGTCGAGCAGGTCGAGATCATGATCGCCGCGGTCTGTATCGCGGTCGGCGTGATGGCGTTGCTGGCCGCGCCGGTCTCGAAATTCGTGATCGAAAATCCCACCACCCGCATGCTGGCACTGGCCTTCCTGCTGGTCATCGGCGCCGCGCTGGTCGCGGACGGCTTCCACATCCACTTCCAGCGCGAACCGATCTACGCGGCGATGGCGTTTGCGGCCCTGGTCGAGGGGCTGAACCTGCTCCGGGTCCGCCGGCGCACCCGGCGCCAGGCCAATCAGGCCGATCAGTCGGATTTGGGGTAGCCCAGCTCTCCCAAGGCATCGGTGATTTCATCGAGAATTGCCGGGTCCTCAATGGTCGCCGGCAATTTCCATTCCACCCCGTCGGCGATCTTGGCCACCGTTCCGCGCAGGATTTTGCCCGAGCGCGTCTTGGGCAGGCGGTCGACCACCGTGGCCAGGGAGAACGCCGCCACCGGGCCGATTTTTTCGCGCACCCGGGCAATGCATTCCCGGCTGATCTCTTCATGCGGCCGTCCGCACCCTTCGTTGAGGCAGAGGAGACCGAGCGGGAGCTGCCCCTTGAGCGCGTCGGCGACGCCGACCACGGCGCATTCGGCCACATCGGGATGGGCGGCGAGCACTTCCTCGATGGCACCGGTCGACAGCCGGTGACCGGCGACGTTGATGACATCATCGGTGCGGGCCATGATGTAGACATTGCCGTCCTCGTCGAGATAGCCGGCATCGCCGCTTTCGTAGAAGCCGGGAAACGTGTCCAGATAGGAGGACCGGTAGCGGTCATCGGCGTTCCAGAGGGTCGGCAGCGTGCCGGGCGGCAGCGGCAGGCGGATGGCGACACTGCCGAGATTTCCGTGGGCGACCTCCTCGCCGCTGTCGGCATTGAGGATGGAGATGTCGTAGCCCGGCATCGCCACCCCCGGGGAGCCGACCCGCACCGGCAGCTGCTCGATCCCGATCGGGTTGGCGGCGATCGCCCAGCCGGTCTCGGTCTGCCACCAGTGGTCGATGACCGGCACGCCGAGTTTCGTCGAGGCCCATTCGATGGTGTCGGGATCGGCCCGCTCGCCGGCGAGGAACAGGGCCCGCAGGCAGGAAGTGTCGTATTTCTGGAGGAAGGCACCTTCGGGATCGGCCCGCTTGATCGCCCGGAACGCGGTCGGGGCGGTGAACAGCGCCCGGACCTGGTGGTCCCGGATCACCCGCCAGAAAGTGCCGGCATCGGGGGTTCCGACCGGTTTGCCCTCGAAGATCACCGTGGTCGCGCCCCGGATCAGCGGCGCATACACGCAGTAGCTGTGGCCGACGACCCAGCCGACATCCGATCCGGACCACCAGACCTCGCCCGGGGCGATGTTGTAGATCGCCCCCATCGTCCAGCTGAGGGCGACGAGATGGCCGCCATGGTCGCGCAGCACGCCCTTGGGCTGTCCGGTCGTGCCGGAGGTGTAGAGGATGTAGAGCGGGTCGGTGGCGGCGACCGGCGTGCAGTCGGCCGGGGTGGCGGTTGCGAGTGCCTCCTCCCAGTCGAAGTCACGGCCGGGGACGAGTTCCGCGATCTCCTGCGGCCGCTGGTGGATGATCGTGAATTCTGGCTTGTGGGTCGCGATTTCGATCGCCTTGTCCAGCAGCGGTTTGTAATGCACCGTCCGGGACGGCTCGATGCCGCAGGAGGCGGAGAGAATCGCCTTCGGCCGGGAATCGTCGATCCGGATCGCGAGTTCGGGGGCCGCGAAGCCGCCGAATACCACCGAATGCACGGCACCGATTCGCGCGCAGGCCAGCATGGCGACCAGGGCCTCGGGGATCATCGGCATGTAGATGATGACCCGCTCGCCCTTCTCGACGCCCCGTTCCTGGAGGGCGCCGGCGAGGCGGGCCACCTGCTCCCGGAATTCGGCATAGCTGATCCGGCGCACCGTATCGGTGACCGGGCTGTCATGGATGATGGCGATGCGGTCGCCATGGCCGGCCTCGACATGCCGGTCGACGGCGTTCCAGCAGGTGTTGCAGATGGCATCCGGAAACCAGCGGTAGAACGGCGGGTTGGAATCGTCGAGCGCGCGGGTGGGCGGGCGGATCCAGTCGACCTCTTCCGCCGCCTTCAGCCAGAAGGCTTCCGGGTTTTTCTGCCACGCTTCGTATACGGCGCGATAGCCAGGCATTGATCTCTCCCCTGCATCCCCTTGTAGCGATGCCGCTTCCCTATATTACAGGTCAGGTGCCGGGGTGCAGGGGGCCAGCCATGGCAGCGACGAACCGGTTTGACCGGGGTCTGGAGCGCAATCCGGCGAATTACCAGCCGCTGACTCCGCTCGGCTTCCTCGAACGCTCGGCGACGGTGTTTCCCGACCGGATCGCCATCGCCTACGGTCCCGCCCGTACCGACTATGCGACGTTCTACGCGCGTGCGCGCCGGCTGGCTTCCGCCCTGGCCGGTCGGGGGATCGGGCGCGGTGATGTCGTCTCCGCAATGCTCTTCAACACACCGCCGATGCTCGAGGCACATTACGGCGTGCCGATGGCCGGGGCGGTGCTCAACACGCTCAACACCCGGTTCGACCCGGAGACCATCGCCTACTGCCTTGATCACGGAGGGAGCCGGCTTCTCCTGGTCGACAGCGAACTGGTGCCGGTGGTCGAGGCGGCGCTGGCGCAGACCGAGCGCGCGAGGCCGGAAGTCATCGAATACCGGGATCCGACCCTCAGCCCCGTGGCGGCGGAGTCGGGCGGCCCCGATTACGAGGCACTGCTTGCTGCCGGAGACCCCGGCTTTGCCTGGCTTCAGCCGGAGGACGAGTGGGATGCCATCAGCCTGAACTACACCTCCGGCACCACAGCCCGGCCGAAGGGCGTGGTCTACCACCACCGGGGGGCCCATCTGCTGGCCACCGGAAATATTGTCGCCGGCTCCATTCCGCACCATCCGGTCTATCTGTGGACACTGCCGATGTTTCACTGCAATGGCTGGTGTTTCCCGTGGACCGTGACGCTGGGTGCCGGACTGCATGTATGTCTGCGCCAGGTGCGCGAACGGCCGATCTATGACGCGCTGGCCGATCTCGGCGTTACGCATATGTGCGGCGCACCGATCGTGATGAGCACGATCCTGAATGCGGAAGCGTCGGCACGGCGCAGTTTCGAGCAGCGGGTTACGTTTTTCACGGCCGCCGCTCCGCCCCCGGAAACGATTCTCGTGGCGATGGATGCGGCCGGTTTCGATGTCGTGCATCTTTACGGCCTCACCGAGACCTACGGGCCGGCGGTGGTCAATGAGCGGCAGGAAGCCTGGCGGTTGCTCGACAGCGGGGAGCGGGCTGCCCTGGCCGCGCGCCAGGGGGTGCGTTATGCCGCGCTCGAGGCGTTCGACGTGCTTGATCCAGTGACGATGGAACCGGTGCCGCGCGACGGGAAGACCCTGGGGGAGGCGATGTTCCGCGGCAATATCGTGATGAAGGGCTATCTCGACAATCCGGAGGCGACGGCGGCGGCGTTCCGGGGCGGCTGGTTCCATTCCGGCGATCTGGGTGTGATGCATCCGGACGGCTATGTGCAGCTCAAGGACCGGGCCAAGGACATCATCATCTCCGGAGGCGAGAATATTTCCTCGATCGAGATCGAGGAGGTGCTCCACAAGCATCCGGATGTCGCCTTTTCGGCGGTCGTCGCCCGGCCTGACGAGAAATGGGGCGAGACGCCCTGTGCCTTTGTCGAGACGGTGCCGGGGGCGGAGGTGACCGAGGCCGCGATCCTCGACTGGTGCCGCGAGTATCTCGCCGGCTTCAAATGCCCACGTTCGGTGGTGTTTGGGGAATTGCCGAAAACCGTGACCGGGAAAATCCAGAAATTCCAACTGCGTGCGCGGGCGCGCGGGGAGGGCGGTTAGGGGCCGGTTCCGATGCTTTCCGCGATCGGTGCGGACTGTGCCTGCTCGTGCAGTTCTGCGACCGGCTCGTAGTCCCGATCCCCCAGAAACCGGACGCCATCAAGCCGCAGCATCTTCCGCGCTCCAGCGAGTGCCGGATCCGCGAACGTCTCCTCAAGCGATTCCCGGAGCGCAGCAACAAATTCCGGCGGTCTCCTGCGCGGGGTGACGAAAGGCAGTCCGGGTGCAGGCGGCGTCATGCCGATGCTCCGGAGAGCCGGCACGGCCGGATGGCCCGCGGCCGCGATATGTGCCCAGGTCACGCAGTCGATGGAAGCAAGATCTGCGGTGCCGCCCGCCACGGCCTCCATGGATCCGGCATGGGATCCGGAAAGATGCGCCCGGCAGAAAAACGGAAACGTTCCACCGGCTTCGTGGACCGCCGCCCAGAGAGCCGTGTGACCGGAATGCGACTGCCATCCGTTGATCGCCACGACCCGTCCGGCGAATGCGGTGAGGCTCCCGCCCTCTGCATCCTTCCGGGTCACCAGCATGCTCCGATAGTCGGCCCCCATGCATCCGGTTGCCCGGTAGCACGGTGTGGCGACGAGCTGCATTCGGTCCCGCAGGCCGCTGACATAGGGGAGGCCGCAGGTTTGTGTGACGAGCAGATCCGGGTCGTCCAGGATCTCTTCCGGAGAGCGCTCCCGGTCCAGAGAATCGGGTGCATTGATTTCGCGTTCCCGGAGGGCTTGTGCCCAGCGCCGCCAGAACGCATCGGTTTCCTGGCGCAGATGCGGCCAGTCATACATCGACAGTGCCGTATGCATTATGCGGTTCGCAGGCTGTCAGTCTATGTCGCGGCGGAGAAAGGGATGCGGAACCGGCTCCCGGCGGCGGAAGAAAAATTTGAGGAAGACCTGGCCGTAGCCCTTGTAGGCGTAGCCGCCATTGCGCCGGAGAAGCCGCTCCCGGTTTTTCCGGTAGAAAACGGGCAGCCGGTACCAGGGCAGCGCCGGCTGTTCGTGATGGGCTGCATGCAGGTTGTTGTTCAGGAAAAGCAGAGCCAGAGGCGTGCTCGCTTCGATGATCGCGGTCCGTTCAGGGACAGCCTCCGCGGCCCGATGCTCGGCAAAAGTACGGATCATCAGGAGTGAATACGCCGGATAGGCCACGGCGGCGACATAGAAGACGGGGTGGATACCGCAGACCGCCCAGATCCAGAGGACCACCGGCGCGAGGCCAAGGAGGTGATGCAGATAGGCCTGTCGGATACCGAGATCACCGGCTCGTGCGAGACGCAGGTCTCCCCGCCAGAGAGCATAGATGGAAAGTGCCGGCCCGAATACGAGGCGACCGGCGAGCGTTCCGTTGGCTTGCAGCAGGAGCCGCATCGGCAGGGAGAGCGCACTCCAGTCGATCTCGTAGAGATACCAGCTTTCCGGATCGTCATACGGATCGGTGAGGTGCACATCTTTGTGATGGCGCAGATGCAGGTCCCGGAACCGGCGGAAAGGAACGAAGATGCCGAGGGAGGGATAAATGGTCGCTTCGTTACCTGCCCGCGATCGTGTCGGGTGCCCGTGTAACGCTTCGTGCTGCAGGCTTGAGTGAAAGGTGACAAGGGGCACAGTGATGATTGCGAAAAACCAGGGCCCGAGAGCTTCATGAAACCAAGTTGCAAGAATCCATCCAGAGTAGCAGCCGAACAAAGCACACCAAGTCGGCCACTCACCGCGCGCACGCGCGGTCACAGTAGCGTTCATCAGCCGTAACACCCTCCTCTGATGCAGTAGGTCGCCCCGGCTTGGGGGCACAGAAGGAGTCTAGGGATTGGCGGGATGGAGTGCAAGGGGTGGCGGAGGAATGAGGTGCATAAGCCCTTGTGTTGCAAGGGCTTATAACTTCTCGGCGCATTTCCGGCCGGGGTCCAGCGATCCCGGATACCGCCGATATGGCGGGCAGGGGGTTCCTCTTCCTGCCGGAAGAGGCTGGCCGGTTGCAGGGTGCTTTCGCGGAATTGACAGTTTCGTCCGTCGGGTTGAGGGTGTGTGGGGCCTACCGTCACTCCTGTGGGCCGGAATTCTCAAGGAGGTCTTGTAGCCGATCGAGTTTCTCCGTGACTTCTTCCGGGATGGATTCAGGTTCGACGAGTTCGATCAACTGATAGAGTTTGCCTTTCCTGTACATCATGGGGCTTTTGATTGCAGCCGCAAACTTTCGGTAAAATTCTTCAGCCAAGACGCTTAACTTGCAAGTTTTTGTTTTTTCTTCCCACAACAGTTGTTGTACTTCGGATGGAGATTCGTTCCAAATATTGAAATCCCGCCGCTTGTTGCCGAAAACATGCTTTTGAATTAACGAATCGAGTATTTTGGAGGCGAGTTTCTGGTGATTGCCAAGTAGCGGATGCTCTCTGTAATGATTTTGAATTGAGTCAGTGAGCAGTTCTCGTGTGATGAAGTAATTTTCGATTTCGTAGCGTTTCCAAAAAACGGTAGGAAGATGGCTTTTTGTGTTTTTTCGGGCTTTTCCGTCTCCATCCAGAATTACGAGACCGCGAAGCCCGAGTACAAGTTTGCGCAGGGCAAAAAAGTGCCTTTTGGGGGTAATACCAAATCCACCTTCGACGCGCTCCAGTTCGGAATCCATGTCGGGTTCCGGATAGTTGTCTCTGACAAAGTATAAGTTTGTGAGTTGACTCCAGTTTTGTGCAACCGGATGATCGAGTTTCTTCGCGAACGCATGCAAAATATCAAAATCTGTATTTCCCTCCAAATACAATATGTGACCGCATCGGCGTGCCCGAAGATAATGCGGGGCATTGTAATATTTGAGCGCGTCTTGGACATCTTTTTTGTCAGCCAGGTTTTCGGAACTTCGCTCCAAAAGCAGAGTTAGGTTGCCATCGCGAAGCCCCTCATCGATAAGGGTTTCCGAATGTGTGGTCAGAACAACTTGTGATTCGGCTTCTTTCGCAATGTCCCGCAGAAGGATGTAGATTTGCTTTTGCCGGAGAATTTCAAGATGCGTGTCCGGTTCGTCGATCAGGAATATGGCCCGGTTATATGAATAGAGACAGATCAAAATCAACAGAGTTTGTTGTAAGCCTTGTCCTGCGAAGGATATGTCGAGTGGTACTGTTATACCATTTTGTTTGTAGAGCAGGTCTATCGTTTTTCGCGAATTTTTGAGCGGCTGGTAAAGTTCGATTGAAAACAAGCGTTGCATTTGGTCAACAATTTTTTTCCACGCCTCGGGCAAATTTTCGTGCACAGAGAGGCAAATGTTGCGGAGCACTTGTGCCGTCTGTCCTTTCCTTACCAGTTTCCTAATATGGTTGGGCTCGAGTACATGCTCTTCAGTTTCAAGCCTTGATATTGGGTACAGCAGGGCCATGTTAAGTTTTGCGACTGCGTCGAGAACTTCCGGTTTGTCAAGGATGGTGGGGTCCGGGGAGAAGTAAATCCGGTTTTTTCCTCCACTATGAAAGTGCATTGTCACTGGCACGACCTTGTTGTCGTGCTGCAGGCCTACGGTAATTGTCATCAGGATATCCTGATTATCCATACTCACAGCGGCGTTGTGCCAGAAATGTTCTGCATACAAGATAGGTTCCGTGGTGGATTGTAATTGCTGGATCGACGGTGCTAGCCACGGTTTCGACGAAGAAGTTTCTGTTGCTTCATGTAAGGACCAGGACCGGATGGCTAGATACCAAAGTCCGATCGCTTCGATAGCAGTCGTTTTTCCGCAATTGTTTGGACCAATAAGAACAGACGGATGGTCGAGTTCGATTCGCTGTTTGTCAGAAAATCGTTTGAAGTTCTCGATTTCTAGGTAGTGTATCAATCTCATGGAGTAAGCCTTGAGTGCCCGTTCGGAATTTTCATAGTGTAGTCTATTTGGTGAAAGCTGTGTATTTACAACAATTTTTTAATCTTCGAAGGTTTGCCACAACATGCTTTCGTGTCCATAAAAATCAACTCCGGCTCCGTGCGCGTCTAACGCAGACGGAACGTATAAGTCTCCGGCGGCAGGCAGATCCGGTCTGAGCAGGGCTGCAATGTCAGAGCCACAGACAGAGGGGCTTCCACCGGTCCGTCCCATTCGGCGCGGATCGCAAAACTCCCCTCGAACAGCGCCAGCGGCCGGTCGGAAAAACCCAGTTCGCGTTCCACCGGCTGCGGGTAGGTGATGCGGGTCGGCGGTGTTCCCTCGATGACGGCAAGCTCGGTCGCGATCAGGTCCTCCTCCAGTGGCTGGTTGGAATTTACATGCCAGTCCGGATCCAGGGTGATCTGCAGGTGCAGGATTCCGTCCGCAAACCGCGCCATGGCACGTCCATGGCCATGGGCGACGCTACGCGCGGGTTCACTCTCTCCCGACTGGAGGATCGATGCCGCGATCAGGCCAGAGGTCTTTTGCAGCGGATGGGCCGCGGTGAGTCCCGAAACCGCGTCGCGAAGCCCCTCCGCCCGGGCCCGGTGGTGCGGGTTCTCGCTGCGCATTGCAAGGCGGGCCAGCAATTCCAGGGCGGCCGATTCACTAGAGGGCACGGCACCATCGTCGAAATCATAGACCGGCCCGAGCGGGCCGTTGGCCTCTGCCTGCCGGAACCGTCCCGCTCCGTCGTCGAACCGCTTTTCGATGCTGGCCGCCATCTCCTCTGCCCGCTGCCGCCAGTCTGCATCGCCTGTCGCGGTCTCAAGAGCAAGGAAGGCGAGACCGAGGGAGGCGTAGTCGCTGAGCTGCGCGGCTCCTTCCGCACGGCCATGCGCATGGAAGCGGTGCAGTCCACCCGACCCGTCCGCCAGTGATTCCCGTATGGCGTTGGCAGCCCGGCCGGCAGTTTCGGCGTAATGCGGTGCTTCGAGCTGGATGGCGCCCTCGGCGAGGGCGCGGATCATCAATCCGTTCCAGTCGCCGATGACCTTGTCGTCCCGTCGTGGGCGCGGTCGTGCCTCCCGCGTCTCGCGGAGCTGGTCGAGCAGCGGGTCGAGGGTGGCGAAATCTGTCGCGGCCTTCGGGTCGAGATGTGCCACGGATCCGCTCTCGACGGTTGCCGACTGGTCGATGCCCAGCATCGAAACCGCAAGGGTGCCGTTCTTTTCGCCGAGAACGTCGCGCAGGGTGCCGGAGGTCCAGACATAGAAATACCCCTCTTCGCGTCGGCCCGAGGGGGTGAGGCTGTCGGCGTCCTCCGCGGCATAGAACGCGCCGGCGGCGGCTCCGTCGCGGGCGGTCATATCCCGGATCACATAGTCGAAGGCGCGCCGGGCGGCGCGGGCAAAACCCGGCTCGCCGGTGGCGGCATGCGCATCCAGGAAGGCCCGTGAGAGCAGTGCCTGGTTGTAGAGCATCTTTTCAAAATGCGGCGTGCGCCAGTTCGGATCAACCGTGTAGCGGTGAAAGCCGCCACCGGCATGATCGTGGATGCCACCTGCGGCGATGGCCCGGAGCGTGTTGCACGCGGCCGCCAGCACCCCGTCATCTCCCGTCCGCCGCCACCGGTCGAGCAGGAACAGGAGATAGGTTTCCTGCGGAAATTGCATCGTCTGGCCGAAGCCCCCGTCTGTGCGGTTATGTGCGTGCAACAGGCCGGCAGCGGCCTTCCCAAACACGGTTTCATCGATCGGTGTCGGCGGTGCGCGCTGGGTGGTGATCCGGGTCACCGTGTCGGCGATGCGCTCGGCCTGCTCTGCGAGCTCGGCCCGGCGGGGGCTGTTCCAGATTTCGGTGACCGCGGCAAGAAGCTGGAGAAAAGATGCCTTCGGATAATAGGTCCCGGCATGGAAGGGTCGCCCGTCGGGCAGGAGGAGGAGGGTGTTCGGCCAGCCGCCCTGGCCGGTCAGCAGCTGGGTGGTCAGCATGTAGGTGTGGTCGAGATCCGGACGTGCCTCGCGGTCGATCTTGATGGCAATGAAGTTCGCATTCAATGCCCGGGCCACTTCCTCATTATCGAAACTCTCCTCTTCCATGACATGACACCAGTGACAGGTGGCATATCCGATCGAGAGGAGGACGGGTCGGTCCTCGCGCCGCGCAGCTGCAAGAGCCTCTTCACCCCAGGGATGCCACTCGACCGGGTTGTGGGCGTGCTGCAGCAGATAGGGGGAGGATTCGAGGATCAGCCGGTTGGTGTAGCGGGGGGAGCCGTCCTCTTCGAGCAGATGGGTGTTGGGCCGGTAGTCGGGGCCGAGTGCCGCGTGCGCCTGCGCAAACGCTTTCTGCAACACCGGGTCGGCGGGGGATTCTGCGGAGGTTGCAGGCATGGCGGCCACTCCAGCGGCAAGGATCAGCAAGGCGCGGATGCAGGCTAGCATGCCGGGGTCTGGGATCCGGCGAGTTTCGCGCGGAGTATCGCCAGTGTTTCCTGCGTGGGGTCACTCCATTCTGCCGTCCGCGACACCCAGAAACAGGCTTCTGATTTGAGAATCACACCCCCTTCCGGTTGTTTCAGCCGGTTGGCGCGGAGTGTCTGCCCGGTCGCGACCAGATCAATGACCGCTTCGGCGAGGCCGGCCAGCGGGGCTGCCTCGGTCGGGCCGCGGCTGGTCACGATCTCGTATTCGGCCCCGGCGCGCTCGATCAGGAATCTCTGTGCCAGGCGAGGGAAACCCGTTGCGATCCGCAGCCGTCGGCCATGATCGCGGTGGAAGGCAAAGGCTGCGTCGTCGAGATCGGCGACGTCATCCACATCAATCCAGCACTCCGGAACGGCCAGTGCGAGCTGCGCCTGTCCGTAACCCATCGGCAGGGGAGGCTCGAGCACCGCCTTCGGGTCGGGCAGCCACTCTGTCGCCAGATCCGTCCCGGTGATGCCGGCATGCGCCTCGCCGCGGGCGAGCACGCCCGGGATCGCGGCCGCCTCGACCAGCAGCAGCTGTACGCCGGGGAGACCTTCAAGGCGGGTCGCATAGCTGCGCGCGGTGGGTGCGGCGGCCGGATGTCCGGCATTCTCGAGGCGTGCTTCGGTCGGTGCCCGAAGGCGGCCCTTGGAAGGAATGGCAAGGACCAGCGTCACGCTTCCGCCTCCGTGCAGGCCAGAATCCGCCCGGTCCAGACGGCGACACCGATGGCGGGCACGGCACCCCCGAGTGCTCGGGGCAGCCGGTCATAGCGTCCGCCGCCCGCGATCTTGCGTGGCCCCTCCGGTGTATCGGCGAAAATCTCGAAGGCGAATCCGTCGTAGTAGCCGAGATCATGTCCGAGCCGGGCATTGAGTCGGGCGGGGGCGAGATCGATCCCGGCCTTGATCAACGCATCCCGTCGGGCCGCGAGCTGGTCCAGGGCGGGGTCGATGTCGATCCCGGCTTCCGTGGCCAGCCCGCGCAACTCTTCCGCTGCCCGTGCATAGGGGATTGAGACGGCGAGCAGGGATTCGAGCCTTGTGGCATCGGCCGCCGACATCGGTGCTGCGTCGCGCTCGGAGGCGAGTTCCTGGATCCGGGTGCCGATCTCGCTGGCGCGCCGCTGTCCGACCAGCGGGATTCCCTGTTCTTCGAGAACTGCCAGGGTCTCCGCTTCCGGGTTTTCGGCGCTGTGAAACCGGGTGAGGGTCGCGTCCCGCTCGGGCGTGACCGGACGGGGGTTGGTATGGGTGAACCGGTCGAGCAGGGCGCGCAGGCGCGCGGGTTGGCCAAGCCGGCGTTCGAGCCGGATCCGTCGGTGCTCCGAAACCGGCAAGGCGGCAAGGATCGCGGGGCCGAGCGCCGTATCGCCGATCGCGATTCCGGAAATCCGCAATCCGGCCCGGTCCATGGCGTCGACGGCAAGGCGGAGAATCTCGGCCTCGGCCCGCAACGGGTCCCGGTCGCCGAAAATCTCCAACCCGACCTGGAATTCCTCGACCGGCGCTTCGCTGTCACCCGGTGCCGGGGGGCGGAATACCGGCCCGGCATAGACATAGCGGCCGCTGCCGCCGCCCCGGGCGAGATGCATGCGGCAGATCGGCACGGTGTAGTCGGGCACCAGAAACAGTTCGCCGCCATGCGCATCGGTGAAGGTACAGGCGCGGGCGCGGAGGGCCTCGCCGTAATGCGCGAGCAGATCGGCGGCCGGTTGCAGGAGTGCGGGCTGCACACGTGTCGCGTCGTTGCCGAGGGCCGCAAGGACAGCGTCGCGGATCCGGTCATGGGCTTCGAGGGCGGTGCCCTGCCGGCCGATCACTGCGGTCCGTCTCCGGTTCCGCCCGACTGTCGCGTCCGGATCTCGCGTATGTTTGCGAGCAGCCGGTCACGCGGTGCCGCGATCTGGGCGGGATGCTCCTTCCATTTTTCATGGGTCTCGATGCCCTCTGCGAGCCGGGCACCGAGCAGGAGGTCCTTGATCACCACCGTGCCCGCCTCGCGCTCGTTCTCGCCCTCGATCACCACAATCGGGCTGCCGCGCCGGTCGGCGTAGCGCATCTGCCGGCGCATGCCGCCCTCGCCGGAATAGACCTCCGCCGGCACCCCTGCCGCCCGGAGTTCGGCTGCCATGCGCTGGTGCGCGGTCATGTCGCCCATGGAGAGAACCAGGACCGGGCCCTGCAGCGTCCGGGCGGGTGCGGGTTGCGCGGCATCGAGAGCGGCGGCCAGCCGGTCGACTCCGATCGACATGCCCGTGGCCGGCAGATCCTCGCCGCCGAAACGGCGCACCAGCCGGTCATAGCGCCCGCCGCCTGCCACCGAGCCGAATTGCCGGACCCGGTTTTTGGCATCCCGGATTTCGAAGGTCAGCGCCGCCTCGAATACCGGCCCGGTGTAGTAGGCGAGGCCCCGCACGATGGACGGGTCGATTCGCGCCGCCGCCGCGCCGCAGGGAAACGCGTCGAGCAGCGTGAGAATCTCCTCGAGACTGTCGGCTCCCTGCTGGCCGGTTGGGGAGTTTCCGGCCGCCGCGCGCAGGTTTTGCAGGGTTGTCGCCGGATCCCCGCTCCCGGCCTCCAGGAAAGCAAGGATGCGCGCGCGCTGGGTCTCCGACAGTCCGGCACCGGGTGTGAAATCGCCGGATTCGTCCCGGCGTCCCTCTCCGAGCAGGGCTGTCACGCCCTCGGTGCCGAGGCGGTCGAGTTTGTCGATGGCGCGGAAGACCGTGAGGCGGGTGGTGCTTTCGCTCCCCAGCCCGGCCTCTTCCATCACCCCGTCGAGCACCCGCCGGTCATTGAGGCGGATCTCATACTGGTGACGTGCCAGTCCGAGGGCTTCGAGCACCGCGGCCAGCATGCCGCACATTTCGGCGTCGGCGGCACCGACCGGTGCGCCCACGGTGTCGGCGTCGCACTGCCAGAATTCCCGGTAGCGGCCGGGGCCGGGCTTTTCGTCCCGCCAGACCGGGCCGATCGCATAGCGTCGGAAGGGGAAGGCCAGAGTCTTGCGGTGCTCGGCGGCATAGCGGGCGAGCGGCGCGGTCATGTCGTAGCGGAGGGCGAGGGCTTCTCCGTCGCTGTCGCGCAGCGTCAGAACGCCGCCACCCTGGGTGTCGTCCGGAAGATGCGCACCGAGCGCATCGGCGCGTTCGAGGGCCGGCGTCTCCAGGGGTGCAAAACCATGCAGCCGGTAGATGCTCTCCACGGTGTCGATGATGGCGCGGCGTCGCGCGATTGCGGTGTCGGTGAGATCGCGCATGCCGCGCGGAAGTGCAGCCTTCGGCAGGTCGGCGGGTTCGGAGTGGGTGACCATCGGCAGCTTTCCGGGCGCCGTGGCGGCGCCGGGATCAGATCAGGATTGCCTTGACGACGGCACTGGCTTTGGCGAAATCCATTTGTCCGGGATAGGCGGCTTTCAGGGCCGCCATGGCGCGGCCCATATCGCGGATGCTTTCGGCCCCGGTCTCGGTGATGGCGGCCTGGATCGCCTCCTGCATCTCTTCCTCGCTGAGTTGCGGGGGCAGGAATTCCTGGATGACCTCGATTTCCGCTCGTTCCCGCTGGGCAAGATCCTCGCGGCCGCCCTGCTCGAACGTTTCGGCCGAATCGCAGCGCTGCCGGATCATGCGGTCGAGCAGGGAGGTGATATCGGAATCACCGAGCTCGTCCGCCCCGCCTGTGCCGCGGAGCTGTATCTGTCTGTCCTTGATGGCCGCCGTCACCAGGCGGAGGGTGGAACGCCGGATGTCATTCTGGCTTTTGGTGGCGTGCCGGAGGGCATCGTCAATTTGCTCACGCAGCATATTCTGCGGTCTCCAAATAGCGGGAGGGTATTGGGGTGCGAATCTCGCAGATGGATTATAAAGGAAAACCAGCCGCTTTGTAGATGCCGATTTTTTGCGTCCTGGGGGATGGCAGGCAGAATCCCCGGAAAAAGGAAGGAACTTGCACATGATTGGCATCGGACTGCTTGTGGTTTTGTCTGTTCTGGCGGTCGCGGCCATGATTGCGTCCGTCCATATGGCGCGGACGCCGTTGACCCGGAAGGAATATGCGAGCCGGGCCCTCTTCGTGCTGCCGGTGGCCCTTGTCTGGGCCATAACGGATCTGGCTATCGTCATTTACCCGGCATTCACCTTTACCGGTACAGCCCCTCTGATCCTGGCCGGGTGCGTTTTCTTTTTCCTGTGCGTCTGTCACTGGACGGCACAGCGCCTTCTGGATGTGGGTGTTCCGAAATGGTGGGCCGTGGCGATGAATGTAGTTCCGCTCGTGGGGTTGCTTGCGGTTGTGGTGCTGTGCTTCGTACGGTCTCGACCTCCGAAGTCGACGGTCGAGGCAGGCTGACCGGTTTCGGAGATGACCGAATCCTGTTCCACCCCTACGGGCTGCCTGGCCCTTGCCGACGGCACGGTTCTGCACGGCATGGGCTTTGGCGCCGAAGGCACCGCCGTTGGTGAACTCTGCTTCAACACGGCGATGACCGGCTACCAGGAGATCCTGACCGATCCCTCCTATGCCGGGCAGGTGGTGCTGTTTACCTTCCCCCATATCGGCAATGTCGGTGTCAATCCCGAGGACGAGGAAGCGCCGGAGCTGGCGGCAACGGGGCTGGTGGTACGGGAGATGCCGACCGCGCCCTCCAACTGGCGGAGCGTGGAACCGCTCACCGAGTGGCTGATGTGCAGGGGGTGCGTCGGTCTTGCCGGCATCGACACCCGGCAGCTGACCCGGCGCATCCGCAATTCCGGAATGCCGCATGTGGCACTGTGCCATGACCGGAATGGTGGAATCGACGCGGATGCGCTGGTGGAGGCAGCACGGGGGTTTGCCGGCCTCGAAGGAGTGGATATGGCGGCAGAGGTGACCTGTAAAAAACCCGCATCCTGGGAGGACAGGGGCCACTGGGCCTGGCCCGGGGGGTTCGCAAGCCCGGAGGTACAGCGGTTCCGGTCCCCCAGCGACGACGACACCTCTACATTATCGGCCGGGGGTTTCGTAAGCTCGGAGGCACAGCGGTGCCGGGTCGCGGTCCTGGATTACGGTGCCAAGCGCAACATTCTCCGCTGCCTGACCGTGGCCGATTGCGATTCCGTCCTGTTGCCGGCGACCTCTACCGGTGCCGAAATCCTTGCCACCCAGCCCGATGGCGTTTTGCTGTCGAACGGGCCGGGCGATCCGGCGGGGATCGTCACCTATGCGGCGCTTGCGGTGCAGGAAGTGCTGGAAGCGGATGTGCCGGTTTTCGGCATCTGCCTCGGCCACCAGCTCCTGGCCAGTGCCCTCGGCGCGAACACCGTAAAGATGCACCACGGCCATCACGGTGCCAACCATCCCGTGCGGGATCTGGCCACCGGGCGGATTTCGGTGGTCTCCATGAATCACGGTTTTGCGGTCGACCGCGAGACCCTGCCGGACGATGTCACCGAGACGCATGTCTCGCTGTTCGACGGCAGCAACTGCGGCATCCAGTCCGAGAGATACGGGGCCTTTTCGGTGCAGTTCCACCCGGAGGCGAGTCCCGGTCCGCAGGACAGTTTCAGTCTGTTTGACCGGTTTTCCACAGAGATCAAGTTGCGGCATATAGGCATGGAGCATGTGCTTGCTGCAATGCGAGAATTTAATAGCAAAGGACTGACGGACATGATCACAGAACATGGAGGTGGAGGGTCGGTTAAATGGTATATCCGTTTCCAGGATCGACGTTACGACCAGAAACTGATCCTTCAGGCGGCGCATGCCCATGCGGGGGGCACATCTACCTTGGTGTTCAAAGCCGGGGAGTCGAGGAGGTATTTGGAGAGGCTTGGGTTCACTGTCGAGAAAGATTAATTTCAAAACCGCCCGATGACCGTTCGGCCCCACGGGGATGATGGTAAATGGATGCGAATCGAGGAGCCGCAGCCGGGAGTCGCGCGGGTCACAATGTTCTGCACCCAAAAGCAGAACGCGCTTTCGGATGATCGGCAGCACGGGCTGTTCGCTGCGGTCGCGGTCCCGTCATCTATGTGGCAACTGCGGTGCAGGAAGTCCTGGAAGCGGGTGTACCAGTTTTTCGCATCTGCCTCGGCCACCCGCTCCTGGCCAGTGCCCTCGGCACAAACACTGTAAAGATGCACCACGGCCATCATCGTAACGCTAACCATCTCGTGCGGGATCTGGCCACCGGGCGGCTTTCGGTGGTTTCAATGAATCACGGTTTTGCGGTCGACCGCGAGACCCTGCCGACCGATGTCGCCGAGACGCATGTCTCGCTGTTCGACGGCAGCAACTGCGGCATCCGTTCTGAAAGATTTTCGGCTTTTCGGTACAGTTCCATCCGGAGGCGAGTCCCGGTCCGCAGGACAGTTTCAGTCTGTTCGACCGGTTTTCGGCCATGATGGAACGCCCGGACGGAGTTTCGCCGGGGGCCCGGTCCGTTTGAATTCGGGCACAAGCAATTTGGGAGAAGAGAGATGAAATTTGAGCATATAGGAAAATTTGGTCATATAGGCAAGGAGCATGTGCGTGCTGCAATCAAGGAATTTGATTGCATAGGACGGGAGGCCATGCTTGCAAAGTATGGAGGCGGTCCGTCGATGACATGGTATATCTGTTTCAAGGGTCGGCGTTACGACCAGAAACTGATCATCCGGGCGGCGCATGACCATGCGGGGGACAAATCTTGCTTGAGGTTCAACGCCGCGGAGTCGAGGAGGTATTTGAGGAAGCTTGGGTTCACGGTCGTGGAAGATTAATTCCAAAACCGCCCGATGACCGTTCGGCCCCACGGGGATGATGGTAAATGGATGCGAATTGAAGAGCCGAACCCCGGAGTCGCGCGGGTCACAATGTCCCGCACCCAAAAAGCAGAACGCGCTTTCGGGTGATCTGTAGCACGGGCTGTTCCCTGCGGTCGCGGTCCCGTCATCTATGTGGCACTTGCGGTGCAGGAAGTCCTGGAAGCGGGCGGACCAGTTTTTCGCATCTGCTTCGGCCATCAGCTCCTGGCCAGTGCTCTCGGCACAAACACCGTAAAGATGCACCACGGCCATCACGGTGCCAACCATCCCGTGCGGGGTCTGGCCACCGGGCGAATTTCGGTGGTCTCGATGAATCACGATTCTGCGGTCGACCGCGAGACCTTGCCGGCCGATGTCGTCGAGACGCATGTCTCGCTGTTCGACGGGAGCAATTGCGGCATCCGTTCTGAAACATTTCCGGCTTTTTCGGCACAATTCCACCCGGAGGCGAGTCCCGGTCCGCAGGGTAATTTCCATCTGTTCGACCGGTTTGCCAATATGATGCAAAAAGTTTGAATTTTTAGAAGGGGAGCAAAAAACCGGCCGAAAGCAATCCACCCACTAGCTGAAAGCAAGAACCATGCAACTTCTGTTCATAATCATCCTGCTTCTGGGAACAGGTGCTCTGACCATTCACCTGACCAGGCGGCCTGTTTCAAGGAGCAAGCATGTTCTCTGGGTCCTGGCCGTCATGCTGGTTACGATTCTGGTCAACTACCAGAACTACGATCAGGACCTTCCCATCCAGTCGGAAAGCTACTTTTTCGCCCTGATCTCCACGGTTGCGGGAATATTCGCCATCTATGCCAATGCCCGGAGATTCATCGATCTGGGATGGAACAAATGGTGGACAATCCTGAGCGTGATCCCCGTTCCGAATCTGGTGGTCTCCATCCTGCCCTTTTTCTATGCCACCCGGAATTCCGGTCCATTAGAGCCAGTGGAGTCGGCAGACCCGTCAGAAGATTCTGAAAACGGACACAGCCCGTCAGAATAGGGTCAGAAACTATAACGAAACCCCGTTCTGCAGCCACAGGCTGCCTGGCCGTTGCCGACGGCAGTCCCTGCCGGCCGATGTCGCCGAGACGCATGTCTCGCTGTTCGACGGCAGCCATTGCGGCATCCGTTCTGAAAAATTTCCGGCTTTTCGGTACAGTTCCCCCCGGAGGCGAGTTCCGGTCCGCAGGACAGTTTCAGTCTGTTCGACCGGTTTTGCCGCCATGATGGGCCAGGCCGCCTGAGTCCGGCCCCAAGGACAGGTAAGGATAAATCCATGGAAAACGACTCCACAGGCGATCAAGCGATTGATCCCGGGTTCTACGACAAAGTTCGGCCTCATCTGGATGTGATTGCGGAGGAAGCGAGGATGGCAGGTTTGCCGTTCGAGAAGATGCTGCAGCAGATGGCGAACGAGCTTCTTGGGCAGATCAAGGACAGGACGGCCGTCCAGGCCATCATCGATCAATACCGAAGTGAGCATGAGGAGGAGGCGGCCGCAGAGGAGGATACGGGCATGACGATCATCCGCGGCGGTGACGGCGAGATTTCGATCACCCGGGAGAGGGACGGGGAGAGCACGGTTGAGACGCGTGCAGTTGCCGCCGTGCAGTCGGGCTCGGGCACAACCATCACCGGCAAGCTGGTCCGCATCGAGGAGCCGCATCCGGGAGTTGCAGTTGTCTGGATGTGCCGGGCGTGGAAGCGGAATGCGCTTTCGGATGATCTGAAGCGCGCACTGCTTGCTACGGCCCAATCCCTTGCCGTTCGCTCGGATATACGTGCTGTGGTGCTCGCCAGCGAGGGACCGTATTTTTCGGCCGGCAACGACCTGACGGGGGAATCCCCTTTCGGCGAGGGTCTGGAGGCAGTCGAGGCGCGCCAGGTGCTCCGCCTCGGGGCTGCGTTCACGGATGCCTATGCCGATCTGCCCCAGCCGACGATCGCGGCCGTGCAGGGGGGTGCCATTGCCGGCGGCATCGCGCTCGCGCTGGCCTGTGATTTCCGGATTCTTGCTCCGGATGCCTGGCTTCATGCGCCCGAAGTCGCGCTCGGCCTGCCGCTGGGGTGGAATACGCTCCCCCGTCTCGTGGCTCTGGTCGGCCCGGCACGGGCCAAACTGGTTGCATCGCTCTGTCGCCGGATCGATGCGCCCCAGGCACTGGAGTGGGGACTGTGCGAGGAGATCGCCGAAAATCCGGTGAAGGCGGCAGTCAAAATGGGCGCGGAGATCGCGGGCCTGCCTTCGCTCGCGCTGCAGATGAATCGCGGGGCAATTGACCGCTACGCCATACTGCGCAGGGACGTCGAGCCGGAAGTGGACCAGATGTTGCTTGCCCGGGATGATCCCGAGGGACTGGCCGCACGCCGGAAAGTGGTTGCCAAACTGACTAAGAAACCGCCGCGGTGAGTGTCCGCCGGTTTGCGGTCGGGCTCGCGCTCGCGGCAGCCGGTGCATTCGCTGCCGATTTGATCGGGGCCCCGTTGCCCTATGTGTTCGGCCCCCTGCTGGTGGTGGCGGTGGCCAATTTTGCCGGGGCCGGCCTCGTGCCTCCGCCGGCCAGCCTCAGCATCCTGACGCGGGTCACCATTGGTGTGTTGATCGGAAGTTCCGTCAATCCGGATCTGCTGGTGCGCCTGCCGGAGCTCGGGGTGAGCGCGGCCCTGGTGCCGGTGCAGGTCGCCGCCGGGTTGTTCTGCGGGATGGCTTTTCTGCGGCGGGTCACCCGGATGTCTCCGGCCGAGCGTGCGCTTGGAGTGCTGCCCGGTGGATTTTTTTCGATCGTCGGGGCGCTGGAGGAATCCGGCGGCAAGGCCCGGCGCATTGCCCTGTTCCACACGGTCCGGGTGGCTCTTCTGGTGGCGGCGGTTCCGTATGCGGCCTCCTGGGGTTTGGGGGTGGAGGGAGATGTCAGGCCGATGTCGTCGTCGGTGCTGGCGATGCCCCGGGGGGAGCTTGGCGGCTTTCTGCTGATCGCGGCACTCGGATTCGGTGTGTCCCGGCTCGTCAATTTTCCCGGCGGCCCGGTTCTGTTTTCAATTCTGATTGCCGCCGCGGCGCGGTTTGCCGGCGCGGGCGGGTTTCCGCCCCCCTTGGAACTCGCGGTCATCGTACAGGTGCTGCTCGGCATGCAGATCGGCGTCCGCTTCGGATCGGACTCTCCGGCCCGGTTCCGCGCATGGCTGGGAATCGCATTCGTCCTGGCGATGATCACCTTTGCGATCTCTCTGGTGATCGCCGGAGGACTCCATCTCGCTACCGGACTGCCTCTGGCGACGGCGTTGCTGGCCTTCGCGCCGGGCGGCATTGCCGAAATCGGAATCATCGCGGTCGCGCTCGGCATTGATCCCGGATTTGTTGCCGCCATCCATCTGTGGCGGCTGCTGTTGATTTTTGCTGTGTTGCCCTTGGCCATACGAAAGCTGCCGGCAAGGCGGGATACGGGGTGGGCGCGGGTGCCTTCCCCGCCGCCCGAAACCCGGAAATAGGGACCGGGCGTTATCGCCCGGACAGCAGCCGGCGTTCGGCCTGGCCGATGGCCCAGCTCAGCAGCACCCCAAGGATCGAGAGCATCGCGACTCCGACAAAGAGCCGCTCAAGGTCACAGATGCAGGGAGGGGAGGGCCGGGCGGCTGGACACCCTGCCGCGTTCCTGTCGGCAATTGGAAGATATTGCCCTGTATCCGGGGGGGCGCACAACGCATACTGACGCACTGCCTGTGATGCACACGGGCACCGTCTCCATCCGAACGGACATCTGGTGAAATTCCATCCTGTTCCCTCTCCGGGGGACTCCATCCGGGCGCAGCCCCGGGTCACCCTTGCGGTCCTGTCGATGCTTGCCGCCGCGGCGATTGCCAGTCTGGTTCATGTTCTCGTCCGGATCGCAGGCGAGGAGCTTCCGATCATCGAGGTGTCCTTTGTCCGCTCGATGCTGGGGGGTGCCTTTCTTGCCCCGCTGCTGTTCCTGCGCAGCAACCGCGGCGGGTGGCGCACCCGGAATTTGCGCATGCATGCGATCAGGGGTGCTATCACCGCCGCGGCGGTTTTTTTCTGGTTCTACGGTCTGGCCACCATCCCGCTCGTGCAGGTCGTGGCGCTGAGTTTTTCGGCGGCCATTTTCACAACCATCGGTGCCGCGCTGTTCCTCGGTGAAAAAGTGGGACCGCGGCGGTGGAGCGCGGTTTTTGCCGGGCTGGCGGGAGCCATGGTCATCCTGCGGCCTGGTCTGATCGAGATTTCGCCCGGGTCTCTTGCGACCCTGCTGGGCAGCGCACTCTGGGCGGTGTCGGTTCTGCTGGTCAAGCGGCTTGCCCGCCAGGACGGCAATCTGACGATCGTTCTCTACACCGCCTTCTTCGTTGCGGTGCTCAGTGCCCTCCCTGCGGCGGTGGTCTGGAAGATGCCTTCCGGTGAGGTGCTCTGGCTGTTGCTGGGGCTGGGTGCTGTATCTGCGCTCGGTCAGGTCGTGTTCACCAACGCGCTCCGGCATGCCGATGTCACGGTGACGATTCCGGCCGATTTCACGCGGCTGATCTGGGCGGCATTGCTGGGCTTTCTCCTGTTCGAGGAAAAGCCGGATATCTACACCTGGGCGGGCGGTTTCATGATCGTCGGAGCGAGCCTGTACATTGCCTACCGCGAGGCACGGATCCAGCGCCGGGCCCGCAGGGCGGGCATGGCAGGCGGGTCGGGTGCGGTCCGATGAGGGCAGGGGCCCTGCGCAGGGCTTTTTGATGACCGGAATTCTGTAGTCGGTGTCGCGCGGGGCAGCGATCGCACGGGCGGTCGGGCAGGTGGAGGATGGCACGTTTCTCGATGCGCTGCGCCGTCGGGTCGCGATCCGCACCGAGAGTCAGATCCCTGCCAGCCACCACCATCTCGGGGAATATCTCGAAGGGGAGATCGGGCCCGAACTTGAGCGGATGGGATACCGCCTGGACAGGATTGCCAATCCGGTATCGGGGGGCGGCCCGTTTCTGATCGCGCGGCGGGAGGAGTCCGGGAATCTGCCGACGATCCTGACCTACGGGCATGGCGATGTGGTGGCCGGTCTTGAGGGTCAATGGGCCAAGAACCGGGATCCCTGGACCCTCGATCTCGAGGGGGACCGGATCTACGGTCGGGGGGTCGCAGACAACAAGGGCCAGCACACGCTCAACCTGATGGCCCTCGATGCCGTGCTCCGCACCCGCGGTTCGCTCGGCTTCAACTCCGTGTTTTTTCTGGAGACCAGTGAGGAGATCGGCTCTCCCGGCTTCCAGGAGGTCTGTGAGGCGAATCGGCAGACACTCACCGCCGATGTCCTGATCGCTTCCGACGGGCCCAGGGTCGCCGCCACCCGACCGACCTTCTGGCTCGGTTCGAGAGGGGCGCTGAATCTGACCTTGCGGCTCCGGCTGCGCTCGGGCGACCATCATTCGGGCAATTGGGGCGGCCTGCTCGCCAATCCCGGCATCGTCCTGGCCCATGCCATCGCCTCGATCGTGGGGCCCCGGGGCCGCGTCGCCGTCCGAGGCATCCTGCCTCCGGAGATCCCCGGCTGGGTGCGCGGGGCACTTGCCGGCCTGTGCGTGGATTCGTCGCCCGGCGGACCGGAGGTCGATCCGGACTGGGGGGAGCCCGATCTCACGCCGGCCGAGCGGGTCTACGGATGGAACACGTTCGAGGTGCTGGCCTTCACCTGCGGCCGGCCGGAGAATCCGCTCAACGCGATTCCGGCCGAAGCGGTCGCCCATTGCCAGATACGGTTCACCGCGGATCTGCGGAAGGACGATCTCATTCCTGCCCTCCGTCGGCATCTTGACGAATGTGGTTTTGGTGCGGTCTGCGTCAGCGAAACCGAGGGACGTGTTGCCTGGGAGGCATCGCGCACACATACGGAGGATCCCTGGGTGGTGTGGGCCGCGGAGTCGGTGCGCCGCACCCTCGGTCACGCGCCGGTGGTCGTGCCCAACAGCGGCGGATCGCTTCCGAACGGATTTTTTGCCAACGAGCTCGGCATGCCGACGATCTATGTTCCGCATTCCTATCCGGCCTGCTCGCAGCATGCGCCCGACGAACACGGGCTGCTGTCGGTTTTTCGTGAGGGGATCGCGATCATGGCGGGGCTGTTCTGGGATGCGGGGGAGGTGCCGGTCGCAGAATCGTGAAGCCCGGCCAGCGGGGGCTTCCACCCCCCGACGGTGCGTCTTCGATGTGGTATTTCATAGCTTGGCGGCCTGGAGGATGGGGCTGGTTCCCGCAGATCACAGGCCGACACAGATGGAGGAGCAGACACCATGAACCTACCGTCCGCCGAGCAGATGCTCGAGACCATCAATCACTGGGTCGCGGTCGAGAGCAAGACCGAGGATGCGGCGTCGGTCAATCGCATGATGGATCTGGCGGAGCAGGAATGCGCCCGGGCCGGGCTTGCCTGCGGACGGATTCCGCTTCCGGACGGATATGGCGATTGCGTGCTGGCCCGACCGGAAGGGGATGACGGCGAGACACCGGGCATTCTGGTTCTCTCCCATCTCGACACGGTGCATCCCGAAGGAACCCTGACACGAAATCCGATCCGCACCGAAGGCGACCGGGCCTATGGGCCGGGCATTTTTGACATGAAGGGCGGGGCCTATCTCGCGATCGCGGCTTCCGCCTCGGCCCGTGCACAGGGCCCCACGCCTCTGCCGGTGCGGCTGCTCTTCGTATCCGAGGAAGAGATCGGCAGCCCCGCCTCACGCACCGTGATCCTGGAATCGGCGCAAAAGGCAAAATACGTGCTCGTCGCCGAACCCGCGCGTCCCGGCGGCAAGCTGGTCACCGGCCGCAAGGGCACGGTGCGCATGGCGATGACCGCCCATGGCCGTCCTTCGCATTCCGGCGTCCAGCATGAAGAGGGCCGGAGCGCGATTCTCGAAATCGCGCGGCAGATCATCGCCCTCGAGGCGATGACCGATTACGGGCGCGGGATCACGGTGAATGTGGGTCTGGTGCGTGGCGGCAGCGGTCTCAATGTCGTGCCCGCCGAGTGCAGGGCGGATATCGACATCCGCATCCGGCACTCCGCGGATGCCGGGGAGATGATGGAGCGTGTCCGGGGGTTGAAGCCGCAGGATCCGGATGTCCGTCTCGAGGTGACCGGCGGGGTCGGTCGCCCACCCTATGAGAAGACTCCGGCGGTGCAGGCACTGTTCGAGCGTGCGCAGGCCGAGGGCCGGGAACTCGGGCTGGAACTCGGGGACGGTTTCACCGGCGGCGGCAGCGACGGCAATTTCACGGCGGCGATGGGAATTCCCACACTCGACGGGCTCGGCGTCGAGGGCGCGGGTGCCCACACGCTTGAGGAGCATCTGCTGGTGTCGTCATTGGTGCCCCGCAGCTCGCTGCTGGCCCGGCTCTACCGCACCCTCGACTGACGGGCAAAACAACCCGCATCTCCTGCGGCCGGGAATCCTGCCGGCGCGGTTCTGTCCTGTTTCCGTCCCTCCGGGACGGTCAGTTGGCGACGACCAGGCCGGGTGCGAGCACGCGCGGGTCAACGGGCAGATGGATGAGCGAGGGTCCGTCCGCGGCAAGACACCGCTCCAGGGCGGACTGGAAGGCTTCGACCGTGTCGGCCCGTTCGGCATGCATTCCGAAACTGGCTGCCAGCGCGGCAAAATCGGGGTTGGTGATTTCGGTGCCGGAAACGCGGCCCGGAAAGCGTTTTTCCTGGTGCATGCGGATGGTGCCGTAGAGGCCGTTGTCGATGACGATCACGGTCAGTTTCGCGCCTGTCTGTACCGCGGTGGCCAGTTCCTGGCAGGTCATCAGGAAGGAACCGTCGCCGGCCCAGGCAATCACAGGCGTGCCGGGATGCTCGAGGGATGCGGCGATCCCGGCCGGCACGTCGTATCCCATCGATCCCGAAACCGGGCCCAGGGCGGTGCCCGGCTGGCGGAACCGGTAGAAGCGGTGCAGCCAGGCGGCAAAATTTCCGGCTCCATTGCAGATCACGGCATTTGCGGGGAGGGATTGCTCCAGGGCTGAGACGATCTGGGACAGATACCAGTCCGGGTCGTTGCATATGGCCGAGAACCGCTCATAGGCGGCCCGGCAGGACTCGCGCCAGGCACGCCGGGTCGCGCTTGCCTCGGTGCGGAGATGGGCGAGGCCGAGGGCCGCCTGCACCGGCGTGACAATGGCGGCGAGGTCCGGCGGGAAGACCCGGCCGGGTTCCTCGCTGTCGGGATGCAGATGCACGAGTTTGCGGTTCGGGTTGGGATGGCGGAGGGCCGCGTCGATATAGCCGGTGTCATCCCCGGCCCGGGCCCCGTTCAGGATCACGAGGTCCGCTTCGCGCAGATATTCGCCGATCTCGGGGCAGCCACCCATTCCGATCGGGCCGACCGCGCACTCATGATGGTTGTCGAGACAGTCATAGGCCCGAAAGGAGAATCCCACCGGCACCTGGTTGGCCCCAGCGAAAGCGGCGGTCGCCGCGGAGGCTTCGGCCGTCCAGCCGATCCCGCCGAGGACCAGGAACGGCCGCTCCGATTTTTCCAGAAGCGCCTCGATGCCACGTCCGCAATCCGGAGGGAGCGGGGCCGGAACCGGAGCGGTACAGGCGACAGGCTCGGTGTGGGCGGTGTCGGCGAGCATGTCTTCGGGAAGCACCAGGACCACAGGGCCGGGCCGTCCGGCGCAGGCTGTCCGGACCGCCCGGGCGCAGTATTCGGGGATCCGGTCCGGATCGGAAATTTCGGCGGTCCACTTGCTCAGGCCGTCGAGGGAGCGGGCGTAGTCCAGCTCCTGGAAGGATTCTCGGTGACGCTTATGGCGGGGAACCTGGCCGACCAGCATCAGCATCGGGACGCCGCCCTGGTGGGCGATATGGAGGCCGGAACTGGCATTGGTCGCGCCGGGGCCGCGCGTGACCATGCACAGACCGGGAAACCCCGTGAGCTGGCCATGCGCACATGCGGCCATCGCCGCTCCGCCCTCATGACGGCAGACGACGTATTCGATCGGCGAATCGTACAGCGCATCGAGCAGGTCGAGATAGCTTTCGCCGGGCACTCCGAATGCGCGCCGGAAGCCGTTGGCCTCCAGACAGCGGGCGAGTAATTGGGCGGCGGTCTGGGGCATCATCCAACCTGGGTTGCGAGGGGGTTGGCCGACGTCGGTCGCAACCAGTGGCTAGTATAATCCGGAACCGGCCCTGCTTCTTGAGGGGTCGTGCGGGACTTTGTTTTGCGGATGCCCTGCCTGCATCTGCGCGGTCGCGGGAGACATATTCATGAGCCATGCCGACAGGGATCTCCGGAAAGCGGGACCCCGTACCATCGCCATCCATGCGGGCGAGACGCCTGATTCGGACCATCATGCCTCGAGTCCGAACCTGGTCATGTCGTCGACCTTCTCGACCCTGAAGCCGGTCGGGTTTTCGGCCCATGAGCTCGATGATGATTCGCCCTTCACCTATACGCGGTGGGCCAACCCGACCGTGCGCATGCTCGAGCAGAAGATCGCCATGGTCGAGGGCGCGGAAGCCTGCGCCTGCTACGCGACGGGCATGGCGGCGGCGAGCGCGATTTTCCTTTCCCTGCTCAAGGCCGGGGACCATCTGGTCGTTTCCGATGTCAGCTATGCGGGGATTGCGGAGCTGGCTAATGACCATCTTCCGGCCCTCGGAATCGAGGTCTCCCGCGCCAATCTCTCGGAGCCGGAATCCCTGGAGGCCGCGATCCGTCCGAATACCAAGCTCATCCATCTCGAGACACCGGTCAATCCGCTGCTGCGGCTGACCGACATCGCCATGGTGTGCGAGCGGGCCCATGCCGGCGGCATCCTGGTCTCTGCGGACAACACCTTCGCGACGCCGGTCGGCACCCGGCCGCTGGAACTCGGGGTGGATCTGGTGATGCATTCGGCGACCAAATATCTGTGCGGCCATGGGGATGCCATGGGCGGTGCGGTGGTCGGCTCGCGTTCGCTGATCCAGCGGCTGGTGGGCAATGCCAGCGTCCATCTCGGCGGAGTGCTCAGCCCGTTCAACGCCTGGTTGATCGCGCGGGGAATGGCGACGCTGTCGATCCGGATGAAGGCGCATGAGGAGAATGCCATCCAGGTCGCGGAATTCCTCGAATCCCACTCCAAGGTCCGGCAGGTCAACTATCCCGGGATCGCCTCGCACCCGCAGCACAATCTGGCCAGGACGCAGATGGAGAATTTTTCCGGGATGCTCAGTTTCCGCGTTGCGGGATCCGAAGCCGAGGGTACGGCCACCGCCGAGCGGATGGCCGAGCGGCTCTCCATCGTGCATTACGCGGTCTCGCTCGGCCATCATCGAAGCCTGATCGTCTGGATGCCGACCGCCTCCCTGCTGGAGACGTCCTATCGTCTGGATGCCTCCGGCGAAGAGGAATACCGCCGCTTTGCGGGCGATGGCGTGTTCCGGCTTTCGGTCGGTCTCGAGGATGCCGAAGACATCTGCCGCGACCTGGATGCGGTGCTGTAGCGGGGGATAGGGGTTCAGGCCCGGCCGGGCTTTTCCGCGGCACCGGGCCTCCGGCTCACAGGATCTGGCTGAGAAATTCCCGCGTTCTCGGATCTTTCGCCTGATCAAAAAAGGTGGCCGGCGGGCCGTGCTCGACGATGACGCCGCGGTCGGTGAAGTAGATGTGGTCGGCGATCTCGCGGGCAAAGCCCATTTCATGGGTGACCAGGAGGCAGGTCATGCCTTCCTGGGCCAGATCCTTGATGGTCACCAGCACCTCCTTCACGGTTTCCGGATCGAGGGCGGCGGTGACCTCGTCGAACAGCATGATGTCGGGCCGCATGGCCAGCGAGCGGGCGATCGCCACGCGCTGCTGCTGGCCGCCGGACAGCTCGCCCGGATAGCCATTTTCCTTGTCGGCCAGCCGCACCTTGGCGAGAAGGGCCCGGGCCCGTTCCTCGACTTCGGCGCGCGGCTCCTTGAGCACCTTGATGGGTGCCATCATGACATTCTCGAGCGCGGTTCTGTGCGGGAACAGGTTGTATTGCTGGAACACCATTCCGACCTTCTTGCGGAGAGCCAGCCTGTCCAGATTCGGATCATGCACCTCCTGGCCCTCGACCAGGATCGAGCCGGACTGGATGTCGTTCAGGGCGTTGATGCAGCGGATCAGGGTCGATTTGCCGGAGCCGGACGGGCCGATGATGCAGATGACCTCGCCCTTCATGACGTCGAGCGAGACCCCTTTCAGCACCTCCAGATCGCCGAAGGATTTATGCAGGTCGCGGATCGAGATGATCGGCTGGTCGGAATTCCACGTCATGGTGCGGTCCTCGGTCACAACTGTACGGTGTAGCGGCGCTCCAGAGCGATCGTCCAGCGCGCGATAGGGTAGCAATAGGCGAAGAACGCCAGCAGCGCGAAGCTATAGAACGGAACCAGCAGTTCCGGATGGTTGTCCTCCGCCTCGATCGCCTGCCGGGAAAGGTTGATCATTTCCTCGACGCCGAGGATCGAGCACAGCGGTGTGGCCATGGTCAGGATGGCATACCAGTTCATCCAGGGCGGGATCATCCGCTTGAAGCACTGCGGCAGAATAATCTCGAACAGGGTCTGCCGGCGGGAGAAGGCGAGCGATTCGGAGGCCTCCCACTGGCCCCAGGACACCGACAGGACCGCGCCGCGCACCACTTCGGCGATATTCGCCATGACGGGCAGCGACAGGCCGATGACGGCCTTGATCCAGGCCGGCAAGGGGATGATCGCTCCGAAGATCTCGACCTCGAACGGAAAGGCGAGCAGCACGACAAAGAGCAGCACCAGCCAGGGGGTGTTGCGGAACAGCTGCGTGATGGTGATCGCCGTCACGCGTGTGGGTCGGTTGGGGGAGATCTGCATCAGCCCCAGGAGGATGCCGAAAGCGGTTCCGAGGCCCATGGCGAAGAGACTGATCAGCACGTTGAACAGGAATCCGTCGAGCAGGATGAAGGGAATCCATTTGACGAGCGCGCTGAATGCGCTGGCATAGCTGTAGTTGCTCTGCGCAAAACCGGCTGCGGACCACAGGGTGGCGACCAGGAGGATTGCGGCAAAGCCGCGCCAGCCGAAACCGGCCACAAAGCGCGAGATCAGAAGGGACGGGATGGCGGTGCGGCCGGCAGGGTCGAAGGGCTTGAGGACCGGCAGGTCGGTCCGGGCCGGAGCGGACAGGCCGGGAATCGCCCAGGGGCTCATTTCCGGCTCCCGTATCCGGGAATCGTCATGGTCTTCTCCCAGCGATGCATGCCGAGGACAAGAATCCCGACGAGTCCGACATAGACCACGAAGAGCAGCAGCATGGTCGGATACTGCGCACTTGGATAGTCATTCCAGATAATGATGCTCTGATAGAGCAATTCCGGAACGGCGATCGCGAAAGCCTGGGTGGTGGTTTTGACGAGATTGATGAGATTGTTGTTGAGTGCCGGCAGCGCGACCCGGAAGGCCAGTGGCAGAACGATTTCCACGTAGGTCTGGAGCCGGCTGAAACCCAGTGACTGGCTTGCCTCCCGGGTCGATTGCGGCACCGCTTCGATGCCGGCGCGGAAGATCTCGACATTGAAGGCACCGGCAAAGAACGAGAGGGAGATGATTGCCCAGCCGACATTGGAGATGATCGGTGTCTCCACCCATCCATCCGGCGAGTAGGTCGGGGTGAACTGGCCGAGCGCAAAGTAGAAGAAGAGGAGCTGCACGAAAGGCGGGGTGTTCCGGAAAAACTGGATATAGCCCTGCACGACCGCGCGCAGGAGGCGCGACGGGGAGCCTTGCGCCCATGCGCCCACGACTCCGATGACGACCGAGCAAACTACGCAGGTAACCGAAAGGAGGATCGTGTACTGGAAGCCGTCGACAATCCGCGCCCATTGGCGCGGGTCGTGGAAAAAGATGAAATTCCAGCGCGGCTGGTCCTGCGCCAGCTCGCGGAAAAACTCCGAGAAGAGATCAAGCATGAGCCCGCACGCAGCATCCGGCCGGTGGGCCGGATGCGGAGGGGGAGGCTGGGGGTTCCGGCCTCCCCCTCCGTGTTCAGGCTACTCGGCGAGCCAGTCCTTGAACCGCTCGCGCTGCGCCTGCAGATAGGCGGTCTGCTGGATGCCCCATTTATTCTCGAGTTCCACGAGCCGGCCGGAACGGTGCCAGTTGTACTGCATTCCGGACATGAACTTGCCGAAGACGCAGTGCTCCTCAGCCTTGGGAACCGCAAGTGCCCAGGGGTTGTCATCCTCCGAGTTCAGCGGCATCTCGAAGTCGTTGTAATTGCCCGAAGACAGGTCCGACATGATCGAGGAATCGTCGTAGACCCAGGCGATGCACTTCTTGTCGCGGAGGGCCTGCTTGGCCTCGGCATTGCCGGTGAAGGCCACGATCGTGGCCCCGTAACGCTCCTCGACGTTCTGGTTGTAGAACGCGCCCTGCTTGCCGCAGACCGGCTTGCCGCGAAGGTCGTCCCAGGCGGCCAGTTTGAGTCCCTTCGGGGACATCACATTGGTGCCGGAGGTGTAGTAGTTCGGTCCCACAATGCCGACGAGCTTGCGCCGGTCCGCGCGGTCGGACATGGTCGCGATCATCAGATCGGTCTTGCCCTGCTCCAGAAACTGCATGCGGTTGGAGGACTGGACCGGGACCAGTTCAAGGTCGACGCCCATCGCATCGGCCACATCCTGCGCCATGTCGGGCTCCATCCCGATCAGGGCGCCGCTTGAGTCGCGATACCCCCAGGGTTTGTAGTCCGCCTTGACACCGACGACGATCTTGCCGCGTTGCATGACCTTGTTCCAGGTGTCGTTCGTGCACTCGGCAGCAGAAACTGCTGTCGGTGCCAGAAACACCGCAAATGACACAATGGCCACCAGCCAGTTCTTCATGGTTTCCTCCCCATTTTTTGAAATTAGGGCATCGACAAAACAGGATGCCGACGCTCTGTGTTTGAGCCTCTGTCTACCCGTTGCAAAGGGCTTTGGCAAACACAGCCTCCGTCCCGTTCTGCTATCCTTGCCGCGGCGCCGGCATGTCCGAAACCCTGCAGCGTGCGGTCATGCAAGCGACATCTCCTTCGATGGACCTTCCTGCCCATGTTCCGGTCGTCGTGATCGGCGGCGGCATCATGGGGTGTTCGACGCTCTACCATCTTGTCCGGGAGGGGGTCCCGGACGCGATCCTGCTCGAGCGCAACCAGCTGGCCTCCGGGACGACCTGGCATTCGGCGGCGCAGGTGCGGGCACTGCGATCGACCCGCAGCCTGACCGAATTGATCCGCTACTCCATCTCCCTCTACCAGTCTCTCGAGGAGGAGACCGGCCAGGCGACCGGATGGATCAGCAAGGGTTCGCTCTCGATCGCGACCCATCCGGACCGGCTGACCCATATCCGGCGCCAGGAGGCGCTGGCCGGCCTGTTCGGGGTGCGGGCGCAATCGGTTTCCCGTGGTGAGGCGCTCGAACGCTGGCCTCTGATGAATGCCGAGGACGTGATCGGTGCGGTCTGGTCGCCGGATGACGGACGGGTCAGCCCGTCCGATCTTTGTGCCGCCCTTGCCCGGGGGGCTCGATCCGGCGGTGCCCGCATTTTCGAGGGGGTCGGGGTTCGCGGCATCCGCACCCGGGCCGGACGGGTGACCGGTGTCGAGACGGATCGCGGCCCGATCGGCTGTGATGCGATCGCGCTCTGCGCGGGTCTGTGGAGTCGCAAGGTGGCGGCCCTTGCCGGTGCCGCGGCCCCGGTCTGGCCCTGCGAGCATTTTTATCTCCTCACCGGTCCGGTTGAGGGGGCGGCCGGGAATCTGCCCACCCTGTCGGACCATGACGGCCATCTCTACATCCGGGACGATTCAGGCGGGTTGCTGGTCGGCTGCTTCGAGCCGGTGGGCAAAGCGATCGACCCGGATCTCCTGGGCGATGATTTTGCCTTCCAGCTCCTGCCGGAGGACTGGGAACATTTCGAACCCATGATGGCCCATGCACTCCACCGCCTGCCGGCCCTCGCGACCGCGCCGGTGCGGACGCTCCTCAACGGCCCCGAATCCTTCACCTTTGACGGCAATTTCCTGCTTGGCGAGGTGGCGGAGACGCGCGGTCTCTTCCTGGGCTGCGGCATGAATTCGGTCGGTGTCGCTACCGCCGGTGGCGCCGGCATGGCCCTTGCGCAGGTCATCCATCGCGGCCGGCCTCCCTTCGATCTTGGCGAGGCGGATCCGAAACGTTTCCCGGCCTGCGTCAATTCCGCCGCGGCTCTCGCCGCGCGGGCTCCGGAGGTGCTCGGCGGGCATTACGAAATCGCCTATCCCGGCCGCCAGCGGAGCTCGGCACGCATGCTCCGGACGATGCCCCTGCATGCGGTCTGGACCGCAGAGGGCGCGCATTTTGGACAGTTCCATGGATTCGAGCGGCCGCTGTATTTCGGCAAGGAGCGGGAGCCGGAACTGACGCTCGGGCAGGCGGACTGGTTCGGCCAGGTCGGAGGCGAGGTCGAGCAGGCCCATCTGCGGGCGGCGGTTTTCGACCAGTCGGCCCTCGGCAAGATCGCGGTCACGGGGAAGGGCGCCTGCGGCTTTCTCGACCGTGTCTGCACCAACCGGATGGATGTTGCTGTCGGGCGTGCCCGCTACACGACCCTGCTCAACGAGCGCGGTGGCATCGTGAGTGACATGACCGCGGTGCGGATGGCCGGGGACAGTTTCCGCCTCACCACCGGCACCGCCGCCATCGGCCATGACCTGGCCTGGCTGCGGGAGCATCTCGAGGACGAGGTGGTGGAGCTGCGGGACGTAACGGAGGATCTGGCGGTTTTCGGTCTGATGGGACCGAAGGCGGCGGAAATTGCGGCCGGAGTGGGCGCAGAGGAGCTGATGGGTCTGCGCTATTTTGAGGCCGGGCCTGCCGAGATCGTCGGCCTGCCGGTGCATGCCGTCCGGATGTCCTATGTCGGCGAGGCTGGTTGGGAGATCACCTGCGAAGCCGGACATGCGCCGGAAATCTGCGCTGTATTGCTGGAGGCCGGTGTCCGTCCGGCAGGGCTGTTTGCCCAGACCTCGATGCGCATCGAGAAACGTTTTCTGGCCCATGGCCATGACATCGATTCCGACACCACTCCGCTGGAGGCCGGAATCGGGTTCTGTGTCGCATGGGCGAAGCCGTTCCTGGGTCGCGATGCCCTGCTGCGGCAGCAGGATGCCGGCACTGCCGCGCGTCTGGTGACGGTCGTGCTGGATGATGCCGAAGCCGTGCCGCTCGGCAGCGAACCGGTTTGGATGGACGGCCGGATGATCGGCCGGACGACTTCCGCCGGTTTTGGCTACCGGATCGGGCGGCCGGTTGCGATTGCCGATATTGCCGAGGCGGACGCGCGGACGGACGGAGCGGCTGTCACCCTGGACATTGCGGGCACCCTGCATGCTGCCACCGTCCGGACCGGTGCCGCTTTTGATCCGGAAGGTGTGCGGGTGCGATCGCTTTCCTGATCCCGTATCTCACGCCGGCAGGCCGGGCAGGTTCAGCCCGTGCTGGCGGGCGCATGCGATCGCTTCCTCATAGCCGGCATCCGCATGCCGCATGACTCCCGATGCGGGGTCATTCCAGAGGACGCGCGCAATCCGGGCATCGGCCTCTTGGGTTCCGTCGCAGCAGATCACCATGCCGGCATGCTGGCTGAATCCCATTCCCACGCCGCCACCATGATGGAGGCTGACCCAGGTCGCTCCGGAGGCGGTGTTGAGCAGCGCGTTCAGAAGCGGCCAGTCCGAAACCGCATCCGAGCCGTCTTTCATCGCTTCGGTTTCCCGGTTGGGTGAGGCCACGGATCCGCTGTCGAGATGGTCGCGGCCGATCACCACCGGGGCGGTGAGTTCCCCCGTGCGGACCATCTGGTTGAAGGCAAGGCCGAGGCGGTCGCGGACTCCGAGCCCGACCCAGCAGATCCGGGCCGGGAGGCCCTGGAACTGGATCCGCTGGCGGGCCATCCTGAGCCAGTTGTGCAGATGCGGGTCGTCGGGAATCAGCTCCATGACCTTGGCGTCGGTGCGCCAGATATCCTCCGGATCTCCGGACAGTGCCGCCCAGCGAAAGGGTCCCACGCCGCGGCAGAACAGAGGCCGGATGCAGGCCGGGACAAAGCCGGGGAAGGCGAAGGCGTTCTCGAGCCCCTCCTCAAACGCGATCTGGCGGATGTTGTTGCCGTAGTCGAGCACCGGCACGCCATTGTCCTGGAACTCGATCATCGACTGGACATGGGTCCGGATCGATTTCCGCGCCGCCGCTTCCACACGGTCGGGATCCCGCTCCCGCCGTTCGCGCCATTCCGCCAGTTTCCAGCCCTGCGGCAGATAGCCATTGGCCGGGTCATGGGCCGATGTCTGGTCGGTCACAAGACCCGGCCGGACGCCGCGCCGGGCGAGTTCGGGGAACACCTCCGCCGCGTTGCCGCAGAGTCCGACCGATTTTGTCTCGCCGGATCCGGTCCAGCGCTCGATGCAGGCGAGTGCCTCCTCGAGGGTTTCCGCCCGCTCGTCCAGATAGCCGGTGCGCAGGCGGAACTCGATCCGCTCCGGGTCGCACTCGACCGCGAGACAGCAGGCTCCGGCCATGGTGGCGGCCAGAGGCTGGGCCCCGCCCATCCCTCCGAGCCCGGCGGTGAGAATCCACCGGTCGCCGAAATTGCCGCCGTAATGCTGCCGCGCGACCTCGACAAACGTCTCATAGGTGCCCTGGATGATCCCCTGGCTGCCGATATAGATCCAGGATCCGGCCGTCATCTGGCCGTACATCATGAGCCCCTTGCGGTCGAGTTCACGAAAATGCTCCCAGGTCGCCCAGCGGGGCACCAGGTTGGAATTCGCGATCAGCACCCGCGGCGCGTCGCGATGGGTGCGGAAGACACCGACCGGCCGACCGGACTGCACCAGCAGCGTCTCCTCCTCCTCGAGGGATTTGAGGGTCGCGACAATCCGGTCGAAATCCTCCCAGCTCCGCGCGGCCCGGCCGATCCCCCCGTACACCACCAGCTCATGCGGGTTTTCGGCGACTTCGGGATGCAGGTTGTTCATCAGCATCCGGAGCGGGGCTTCGGTCTGCCACGAACGGGCGTTCAGCTCGGGACCGGTCGGCGACCGCACATCACGCAGATTGTGGCGGGCGTGGACCATCAGACACCTCCTTCCGCCCGCCCGTCGGGTCCGGGAAACCCGGCGTCGCCAGCGGTGGCGGTGAGGGTTCCGTCGCAGACCAGCTCCGCGAGTTTTTCGATGTCGGGGGCCGGGGGCCGGTCCGCTTCCAGTCGCGGGACTTCTTCGCGCAGGCGTGCAATCACCTTCTGCAGGGTTGAAGAGGTTTGCAGCGGTGCCCGGTATTCCACGCCCTGCGCGGCGCACAGATATTCGATCGCCAGGATCCGGGCGAGATTGTCGTTGATGTCTCCGAGCCGGCGCGCGGCATGGGCGGCCATCGACACGAAGTCTTCCTGGTTGGCACTGGTCGGAATGGAATCTGTCGAGCACGGGTTGGCGCGCTGCTTGTTTTCGCTCATCAGCGCGGCGCTGGTCACTTCGGCCAGCATATAGCCGGAATTCAGCCCGGGATCGGTGGCCAAGAAGGGCGGCAGTCCATGGCTGAGCGCTGGATCGACCATCAATGCGATCCGTCTCTGCGACACGGCACCGACCTCGGCCAGTGCCAGGGCGATCTGATCGGCGGCGAAAGCGACCGACTCGCCGTGAAAATTGCCACCCGAGACAATGCTCCCGTCCTCCAGCACCAGCGGATTGTCGGTGACTCCGTTCGCCTCGATTTCGAGTGTCTCTCCCGCCTGCCGCAGAAGATCGACGGCCGCGCCCAGGATCTGCGGCTGGCAGCGGATGCAATACGGATCCTGCACGCGGGAGTCGCCATGGCGGTGGCTGTCGCGGATTTCCGAACCGGCCAGGAGCCGGCGGAGCACTTTCGCGGTCTCGGCCTGGCCCCGATGTCCGCGCAGGGCGTGAATTTCCGGGCGGAACGGTGCCGGCGAACCCATCACAGCATCGGTGGTCAGGGCGGAGGCCAGCAGCGCATTTCCCACCGCCCGCCAGCCGGCAAAACAACCCGCGAGCGCATGGGCGCAGGCGAATTGCGTGCCGTTCAGGAGTGCGAGTCCCTCCTTGGGGGCCAGGACAACGGGCGCGAGCCCGGCCTGTTCCAGCGCGGCGGCCCCCGGCATGCGTTGGCCGCCGAATTCCGCCTCTCCCTCTCCCATCAGAACGGCGGCCATATGTGCGAGCGGGGCGAGGTCGCCGGAGGCGCCCACCGATCCCTGGGCGGGAATGATCGGCGTGACCTGCCGGACAAGGAGGTTCTGCAGCAGCTCGACCAGCTCCCAGCGCACGCCCGAGGCACCCCGCCCGAAGGAGAGAAGCTTGAGGGACATCATCAGTCGGACGATGCGTGCCGGGGTCGCGGGGCCGACTCCGCTGCAATGCGAGCGGACCAGATTGCGCTGCAGTGCCAGGGTGTCCTCGGGCGCGATGCGCATGCTTGCCAGTTTGCCGAAGCCGGTGTTGATTCCATAGATCGGCTGGGTGCCGGCCGCCGCCCTGGCCACCGCTTCGGCCGCGCGTTCGACCGCCTTCCGGCAGTCTGGATCCAGCCGGGCAGGCTCGTCCCGCCAGTAGAGCGACTCCAGTTCGGGCAAGGTCATCGCGCCGGGATGCAGCCTGCTCATGTCGGTTCTCCACAGATGCGCCGGTGAAGCGGATTGAATCCGATGCGATAGGCCAGTTCGGCCGGATGGCGGACATCCCAGATGGCCAGGTCGGCGCGTCGGCCCGGCTCGAGGATACCGGTATCGTCCAGGCCGAGGGCCCGGGCCGCGTTGCGGGTGATCCCGGCCAGGGCTTCCTCCGGAGTGAGGCGGAACAGCGTGCAGGCCATGTTCATGGCCAGGAGCAGCGAGGCCAGCGGCGAGGATCCGGGATTGCAGTCGGTCGCCACTGCCATGGTCACGCCGGCCTCGCGGAACGATTCCACCGGCGGGCGGCGGGTTTCGTGGAGGGTATAGAACGCGCCGGGAAGAAGCACCGCGACGGTGTCTGCCTCCGCCAGGGCCGCCACCCCGTCATCATCGAGATGCTCGAGATGATCGGCCGACAGCGCGCCGTAGGAGGCGGCCAGCCGGGCTCCGCCGAGGCAGGACAGTTGCTCGGCGTGGAGCTTGACCGGCAGATCCAGCGCCTGCGCGCGGTCGAACACCCGCGCCACCTGCGCCGGTGAGAACGCGATGGTTTCGCAGAAGGCGTCCACTGCATCGACCAGCCCTGCGGCATGCGCCAGGTCGAGAACCGGCAGGACGACCTCGTCGATATAGGCATCCGGCCGTCCGGCATATTCCGGCGGCACGCTGTGCGCCGCGAGATAGCTGGTCCGTACGCGCAGCGGACGTTCGGCGCCGATCCGGCGGGCAACCCGGAGCATGCGGAGCTCGGTTTCAGCCTCGAGCCCGTAGCCGGATTTGATCTCGATCGCGGACACACCTTCCGCCAGCAACGCGTCGACCCGGGTCAGGGCCTGCCGGAGAAGCGTTTCCTCATCCGCCGCCCGCGTGGCCTGTACGGTGGAGAGAATGCCACCGCCGGCCCGGGCGATCTCTTCATAGGTCGCCTTGCCAAGACGCAATTCGAATTCGCGCGCCCGGTCGCCGCCGAACACGACATGGGTATGGCAGTCGATGGGAGCCGGGGTGACCAGGCGGCCGGCGAGATCTTCCGGTGCCGGGGCATCCTCTGGCAGGTCGCCGCTCGCGCCCACCCATGCGATCCGGCCGCCGCGCACGACCAGTGCTCCGTCCCCGATCAGTCCGTAGGGCGTGTCGGAACCGGACATCGTTGCGATCACCGCATTGCGGATGGCAAAATCACCGGTCTTCATCGCGCCATCTTTCCGCGGTCCGGTCGCTCCGGCTTCGGTCCCGATGCTCCCATACAGGCGGCGGTTGTCAATGAAATCCGGACTTATGCGGGAAAGCGGGGAGGCCGGATCGGGAAGATGCGACCGTGCCCGTTCCGCATCCCGGACCGGTGGAATATGATGGGGTTTTCATCGGTGGCAGCGGGCGGAGGGATGATGGAGGAGGCGGTCTCCGGCAGGCCTTCCGACGGGCAGAGCGGGACTGGCTCGCATCAGGCGAAGCAGGAATCCGCTTCTTTCCCCGGGTTCCCCTTCTGTATTTTTGCCCGCAGCGCTCTCCTGCCGGACGGATGGGCCGGCAATGTGCGGGTCGAGGTCGCGGCCGACGGACGGATCGCGTCGGTCGGGGTCGATGCTTCCCGCATGCCCGGCGATCTTGATCTTGGCACCCAGATTCTGCTGCCTGCGCTCTGCAACCTGCACTCGCACGCGTTCCAGCGGGCCATGGCGGGACGGACCGGGCATCGTTCCGGCGAACAGGATGATTTCTGGAGCTGGCGGGCATGGATGCATCGGTTTGTGGACCGTCTCGGGCCGGAGCAGATGCAGGCCATTGCCATGCTCGCCTATGTCGAAATGCTTGAGGCTGGATACGCCGCGGTGGGTGAGTTCCACTACCTGCATCACCAGGCGGGCGGTGCGGCCTATGCCAGCCCTGCGGAAATGTCCGGGCGGATCTTCGCGGCCGCCTCCGCCACGGGGATCGGTCTCACGCATCTGCCGGTGCTGTATTCCCGCGCCGGGGCGGACGGTGCACCCCTGGCCGGAGGGTCGTTGCGGTTTGGATGTGATCTCGAACGCTATGGCGGACTCCTGGAGGGGGTGCAGGCGGCCATCCGTGCGCTGGGGGATGATGCCCGGACCGGAATCGCCCTGCATTCCCTGCGGGCGGTGGCACCGGAGGACATGTTGCGGGCGGTGGCGCTGCTGCCGGAGGGACCGGTTCACATCCATGCTTCCGAACAGATGCGGGAGGTCGAGGAGATCCAGGCCTGGCTGGGAGGGAGGCCGGTCGAGATCCTGCTCGGGGATGTCGGGCTGGATCCGCGCTGGTGTGTGGTGCATGCCACGCATATGAATGAATCGGAAACGGCCGGGCTCGCGGCCAGCGGGGCGGTGGCCGGACTCTGTCCGATCACCGAGGCTGATCTCGGCGATGGCGCCTTTTCCGGCCGTGCCTTTCTTTCCGCGGGAGGCCGGTTCGGCATCGGCACCGACTCGAATGTCTGCGTGTCTGCTGCCGGCGAGCTCCGCCAGCTCGAATACAGCCAGCGCCAGGCACTGCATGCCCGCAATGTTCTGGCCCCGGCCACCGGATCGCTGGGGGAGTCGATCTACCGGAAGGCCCTTGCGGGGGGCGCGCAGGCACTCGGGCGGGACTCCGGGATCATCGGGGCGGGTGCGTTCGCCGATCTGGTGGCGATTGACGGCACGGATTCTGCGCTCGCGGGGCTGGAGGATGCCGACATCCTGGACGGGTGGCTGTTTGCGGCCGGCCGGCCGCTGGTGCGGAATCTGTGGTCTGCCGGCCGTCATGTCGTGCGCGACGGACGGCATGCCGCCCGGGAGTTTGCGGAGCGTGGCTACCAGGCGGCTCTGCAGACGGTTCTGGAGCGCACATAGATCATTTCGGACCGGGATGCGGGCTTTGCGGCTCTTTTTGCGGAGTTGCCGACATCCGTTTTGCTGCAATAGGTCTGTCTTGGTTCAAAACTCTTGGCGGAGAAAATGATGAACGACAATCCACGAGGCTTCCAGAGGAGAACCGCGTTCAGCCGGTGGGGTCTTTCGACTCGGGTTGCATGATGCCGAAAGCACTTCCGCCTGCATCCGCAACGATGGCGAGGGTGCCTGCACCGGCGATGACGAATGGATCACGATACACGGTTCCGCCCGCCTCGGTGATGGCGCGGCAGGCGGCTCCGGCGTCCTCCACACAGAGATAGTTGAACCAGTGGGCAGGCTTGCCGTCCGGCGCGCCTGTGCTGCGGATATCCAGCATTCCGGCGACGGGTTCGCCGTTGTGACGGAAAATCGTGTAGATGCCGTCGGCAGGGTTGGGTAGAGGCATCTCCTCCGCGCTCCATCCGAAGACCTTTGTGTAGAAATCGCGGGCGGCAGCGGTATCGGGGGTTACCAGCTCGTTCCACATGAAGGTTCCGGGCGTTGCCATGGTGGGGGCTCCTGAATTCGTGACGGACTGCAGATGGTATCGGGCATCCGGAAGGAAACCAAACGCGCGTGCCGGGCCGCCCGCAGAGTGCGGGCGGCCCGGATAAGGCGTTGATCGGACGGTGCCGGGCTGAACTCCGGCCGGACCGGCCGGTCAGATCAGTGGGCGCGGATCTCCGGCCCCTGCCGGGTGCCTGTGCCGGTTAGACGCGGGTTTTCCAGGGAACCAGCCGGGTCTCCAGGAACCGCATCAGAAGATCGAATGCGTAGGCGATCAGGCCGATGATCACCACTCCGAGGATCACGACGTCGGTGACCAGGAACTCAGCCGCTGACAGAACCATGTGCCCGAGGCCTTTCTCGGCGGCAACCATCTCGGCGGCGACCAGCGTGGTCCATCCGAAGCCGATGCCGATCCGCATGCCGGTAAGGATTTCAGGCATCGCTGCGGGAAGCACGACATCTCGGATCACCTGCCAGCGTGAGGCACCCAGCGAATAGGCCGCGTGGATCTGCTCGATGGCGACCGAGCGGACGCCGGAGCGGGCCGACAGTGCCAGGGGCGCGAAGATGGCCAGGAAGATGAGAACGATCTTCTGGGTGTCGTCGATGCCGAGCCAGATGATAGTCAGCGGCAGGTAGCCCAGCGGCGGGATCGGTCGGTAGAACTCGATTGGTGGATCGAAGATTCCGCGCATCACCCGATTGACGCCCATGGCGATTCCGATCGGAATCGCGGTGAGGCATGCCAGGAAAAACGCGGTGAAGACCCGATAGAGACTCCATTGGCTGTGCTGGAGGATCGTCCCGCCCGAGAATTCCTCGTTCCAGAACTGGAACAAACGGCCGATCACGGCACCCGGCGAGGGCAGGAACAGCGGCTTCACCCAGCCGAGATAGGTGGACAGCCACCACAGGAAGAAGATCAGCACCGTTGTGACGATGCTGATCAGGGTGCTGCTACCCGCGCCCGGGGCTCCGTAGGCCTCCCCGGGTTTGGCGGGCGGTGCCCGGAAGAGCCGGGCCAGGATGGAGGCGGTCGGCGCGGGAGGGTTTAGTTCATGCGTGGACATGGCTGGGAGCTCCTTCTTTGACGGGTTCCCCATCCGCTTGTCCATTCGAGGTTTCATCCGCGTGGATGATGTCGAGTATCTGCTCGCGCATCTGGATGAATTCCTGACGCGACTTGATGTCGCGCGCCGGCGTGCCGGAGAGGAAGTCGCGGCAGAAAGTGATGTCGAAGCGGTGGGTGATGCGTCCCGGACGTGGGGACATGACGATCAGCCGGGTGGCGAGGAACAGGGCCTCCTCGACACTGTGGGTGATGAAGAAGATGCTCTTGCCGGTCTTCGCCCACACGCGCAGGATGAGTTCCTGCATGGTCTCGCGGGTGAGCGCATCAAGCGCACCCAGCGGTTCGTCCATCAGCAGCACCTCTGGATCGGAGGTGAGCGCACGGGCCAGCCCGACGCGCTGCTGCATTCCGCCCGAGAGTTCGTAGATCGCCCGGTCGCCGAATTCCTCGAGCCCGACAAGAGCCAGATATTTCTGCGAGGTCTCACGACGTTTCTGTTTCGACACTCCGCGCAGTTTCAGGCCGAAACCGACATTCTCGCTCACCGTCAGCCAGGGCAGCAAGGCATGCTTCTGGAAGACGACACCGCGGTCGACTCCAGGGCCGGCCACCGGATGGTTGTCCAGGACGATGGCCCCGTCGCTCGGCTGGATGAAACCGGCCATGAGGTTGAGGAGGGTTGTTTTGCCGCAACCGGATGCACCGAGTGCGACGACGAAATCTCCCGCATCGAGCTGCAGCTCGACATTGGAGAGTGCCTGGATCCCTTCGCCGCCTTCGACGGGATAGATCACAGAGGCGTGTTGAACTTCAAGTCCCATATGATTGGCCTGTAGACCGGCAGCCGGAACCCGGATCTCTCCGAATTCCGACCGCCGATCCGGTCAGGCTCTAGTTCAGCAGCCGCCGAGGGCCGCTTTGATGTAGCTGTCGTTGACGACTGCCCCATAGTCGGGAAGCAAGGCGTCGATCTTCTTTTCCGACAGCAGGAACTCCGAGGTGGCACGGAGGGCCACGGCAGCGCCGCCAGCCCCGCCACCACCGACCCAGCGGGCCGATCCCTGCTCTTCGAGGGTCGGGAACCCATAGAGGTCGAGCACGCCTTTCACGTCATCTGCTTCTCCGCCTACGAGTTTCACGATCTTTTGGGCATTCTCGGATCCGGGTCCGAACGAATTCGGGTCGGACCGGTACACCTCATCGGCCGCGGCGATCGTCTTGACGAATTTGCACATGAAATCGGGGTTTTCCTTGCCGAACTCTGTCAGCACGACCATGCCGTCGAAGGTTGCCTTGCCCCAGCTCGACAGCATGCCCGAGGTAATGAGCACCTTTCCGTTCTTCTTGATCCTGCCGAGTGCCGGGTCCCAGATGAACGCCGCGTCAATATCGCCGCGCTCCCATGCGGCCGCGATGTTCGGCGGCTGCATGTTCAGGATTTTTACATCGGAGGGATCGATGCCGAATTGCTCGAGTGCGAAGAGGGCGTGGAAATGGGTCGTGGAAGCGAACGGAACGGCAAGTTTCTTGCCCTTGAGGTCACTCGGTGCGTTGATGCCGGATCCATCGCGCACCACCAGCGCTTCCGCGGAAGCGATGTCCTCTGTGATCCAGAACAGCTGGACCGGCAGACCGCGGCTGACACCGGCTGCGATCGGGCTCGAGCCCGCGAGCGCGATATGGACGTCGCCCGAAGTCATCGCGGTGATGACCTTGCCCCCGGAATCAAACTGCTTCCAGTTGATTGTTGCGCCGGTCGCCTTCTCAAAAGCTTCGTCGACGATCGCCACTTTCCACGGGTTGAAGATCCCCTGGAAGCCGATCGTCACATTTTGCGCTTGCGCCGACATTGCGGCGAAGGCAAGTGGTGCCATTGTGGCAAGTATTGCAATGCGTCTGAACATCTGTTGGTTCCTCCCCTTAAACAGAAGCCCGGCTTCATGACTTCCGCCTTTGCGGCCGAAGATGAGGCTAGGTTGTGGTGCGTATGCTAATTTTCTGCCCGAACCGTGTCAAGACCGCACATGCACCCCGCTATAGTGGGGACTTCCTGCTATATGGGGCCTTCCTGCAGACAGGCAGGTCAGGATACGGACGGTGCCGGAACCTGTTTGATCTTGCACATACAGGCATTTCCCCCGACACTGCCCGGGCGCGGCCGTGAACGCCTTTCCGGTGGTGCGGGTGGCGAGGGCGGCCATCGGAGGGTGACGGATGGGTGAACCCGCGATCGATCTCTCGCCGGTGGTGTCGGATGAGGTCCGCAAGACCACCTGCTACATGTGCGCGTGCCGTTGCGGCATCGACGTGCATCTGCGCGACGGGCGGGTGCGCTTCATCGAGGGCAACCGCGACCATCCAACCAACCGGGGGGTTCTCTGCGCCAAGGGCGCCGCCGGCATTCTCCATCACCAATCCCCGGCCCGCCTGCGGAAGCCGCTCCGGCGCGTGGGCGAGCGTGGCGAGGGTCGGTTTGAGGAGATCAGCTGGGAGGAGGCGCTGGCCTGTGCCACCGGATGGCTGGCGGAAACGCGTGCGCGCGATCCGCGCAAACTGGCGTTCTTCACCGGCCGCGACCAGAGCCAGGCACTGACCGGCTGGTGGGCGCAGCAATACGGCACACCGAACTACGCCGCCCATGGCGGGTTCTGCTCCGTGAACATGGCCGCAGCCGGCATCTACACGCTGGGCGGGTCGTTCTGGGAATTCGCACAGCCGGATTGGGAGCGCGCCAGACTCCTGCTGCTTGTCGGTGTGGCCGAGGACCACGATTCCAATCCCATCAAACTCGGGCTGGCCGGGATGCGGGAGCGCGGCGCCCGGATCGTCTCGATCAATCCGGTCCGTACCGGCTATTCGGCCATCGCCGATACCTGGCTCGGCATTGCACCGGGAACCGACGGGTTGCTGGTCCTGTCGCTGGTCCGCGAGTTGCTGCGTTCCGGTCGTGTCGATCTGGAGGGACTGCGGGAGCGGACCAATGCGGCCTGGCTGGTGCGCGAGGATGACGGTCTCTTCTGCCGCGACGAATCCGGTCGGCCGCTGGTGCGTGACGCGCGGAGCGGGGCGGCCGTTCCCCATGACGGCAGCGATGTGGTTCCGGCACTTTCCGGCGAGACACGGCTGCCGGATGGAGGGATGGGGAGGCCGGTTTTCGCGCATGTCGCGGAGCAGTATCTCGACGATCGCTATGCGCCGGAGGTGGCGGCCGAGGTGACCGGAATTCCGGCGGCGGTGATCCGTGGTCTGGCGGTCGAACTTGCCCAGGTCGCCTTCGATGAGGCCTATGAGATCGATGCGCCCTGGACCGACTGGCGGGGCCGGCGCCATGCGAAGACCATCGCGCGGCCGGTGGCGATCCATGCGATGCGCGGTGTTTCGGCGCATGCCAACGGTTTTCAGACCTGCCGTGCGCTGCATCTGCTGCAGATCCTGCTCGGCACGGTCGACTGTCCGGGCGGCATGCGTTTCAAGCCGCCCTATCCGAAGCCGGTTGAGGCGCATCCGCGTCCGGCCGGGCCCGTCGGGCCGGGCCAGCCGCTGGCGGGGCCGCCGCTCGGCTACCCGCTTGGTCCCGAGGATCTGCTGGTCGATGCGCAGGGCGGGGCCCAACGGCTCGACAAGGCATTTTCCTGGGAGGCCCCGCTCGCGGCCCATGGCATGCTGCACATGGCCATTCCGAACGCCGCGGCCGGGGACCCGTATCCGGTCGAGGTGATGTTTCTCTACATGGCCAACATGGCGTGGAATTCCTCGATGAACACGTCCGGCGCGATGGCTGCGCTGTCGGCGCGGGACGGGAAGGGCGGCTATCGCATCCCGCGGCTGATCGTCTCGGACGCGTTCGTTTCGGAAACGGTCGCCTATGCCGATCTTGTGCTCCCGGACACCACCTATCTCGAGCGGCATGACTGCATCTCCCTGCTCGACCGGCCGATCGGCGAGCCGGATCTCGTGGCAGATGCCATCCGCCATCCGGTGGTTGCGCTCGACCGGGATGTCCGGCCTTTCCAGGATGTGCTGATCGATCTGGGCAGCCGGCTCGGCCTGCCGGGGTTTGTCGATGAATCCGGCACGGCGCGCTGGGACAGCTACGCGGAATACATGGCCCTCCACGAGCGCCGCCCCGGCGTCGGGCCGCTGGCGGGCTGGCGCGGGGAGGAGGGGAACTGTTCGGGTCGCGGCGGGCCGAATTCGGAACAGCTCGCGCGCTATGTCGAGGCGGGGGGATTCTGGAGCGAGCCGGTGCCGGAGGAGGCCCGCTACCACAAGCATGTCAACGCCGCCTACCAGGACTGGTCGGTGCGGATGGGGTTTTGTGATTCACCGCAGCCCTATCTGCTGCAGATCTATTCGGAGCCGCTGCGCCGCTTCCAGCTCGCGGCCGAAGGCCAGGGTGCCCGTCAGCCCCCCGAGCGGTTGCGGGCGCGGATTGTCGAGGCGTTCGCCCCGCTGCCGCACTGGACACCCATTTCGGTGCCGGATCCGGAGGCCTATCCACTGCATGCCATCACCCAGCGGCCGATGGCGATGTACCATTCCTGGGGATCACACAATCCGTGGCTCCGCCAGATTCATTCCGAGAATCCACTCTATGTACCCGGCCCGGTCTGTGACGCCGAAAACCTCGAGGACGGAGATTGGGCCTGGCTCGAATCCCCGCATGCCCGGTTGCGGGTCCAGGTGCGTCGCATGGAAGCGGTGAACGATGCCACGGTCTGGACCTGGAATGCGATCGGCAAGCGGGCGGGTGCCTGGCGGCTGGATCCGGCCGCGCCCGAGGCGAGGCGGGGCTTCCTGCTCAACCATCTGATCCCGGAGCGGCTGCCCGGGGATGCCACCGGGCCGGGGCTGGCGAATGCCGATCCGGTGACTGGGCAGGCAGCCTGGTACGACCTCCGGGTGCGGATCCGCAAGGCCGCCCCCGGCGAGACGGGCACCGATCCCGTCTTCCCGCCGCAGGCCGACCCGCCCGGTCTCGCTCCGACGCCCGCCCTCCTGCGGTATGGCCAGGAGTGGAGCCGATGACCTCGCTGCCGGAGCAGACCGAGCACAAACTCGGGCTGGTGATCGACCTCGATACCTGCGTCGGGTGCCAGGCCTGTGTGGTCAGCTGCAAGTCGTGGAACACGGGCAATACCGATTCGCCGCTTGCCGACACCGATCCCTGGGGCGCGGACCCGTCCGGGGCCTGGCTCAACCGGGTGCATGGTTTTGAAACCGGCAAGGGGGCGGAGGCGCAGATCGTCCACTTCCCCAAGAGCTGCCTGCATTGCGAGGATGCCCCCTGCGTGACCGTCTGCCCGACCGGGGCTTCCTTCAAGCGGGTGGAGGATGGCATCGTGCTGGTCGACGAATCCAGCTGCATGGGTTGCGGGCTTTGTGCCTGGGCCTGCCCCTATGGCGCCCGGGAGATGGATCCGTCCGAGGGTGTGATGAAGAAATGCACGCTCTGCGTCGACCGGATCTACAACGAGAACCTGCCCGAGGAGGATCGCGAGCCGGCCTGCGTGCGCACCTGTCCGGCGCGGGCGCGGCATTTTGGCGATCTGGCGGATCCGGATTCGGAAGTCTCGCAGCTTGTCGCCGAGCGGGGTGGTTTCGATCTGATGCCGGAGCAGGAGACCCGGCCGGTCAACAAGTATCTCCCGCCGCGCCGGCGGGCCGGGGCGGAGGCACTTGCCGGGGAGCCGGTCGAGCTGGCATCCCTGGCCGATCCAACCCCGAGCGGCCTGCTCGCCTGGGTGGATCAGGCCCTGGCACGGATGGGCTGAACCGCGATGCATCCGGCGGTCTCGATCATCGCCTTCACCACGCTCTCGGGGGCCGGGCTGGGGCTGGCCGCGCTGGTCGGGCTGGGGGCGCTCGCAGACGGCGGCCTGGTGTTCGGCACCGTGCTGGCACTGGCATGCGCAGGCGGCGGGCTGGTCTGCTCGATCTTCCATCTGCGGCGTCCGGACCGTGCCTGGCGGGCCCTGTCGCAATGGCGCTCGTCCTGGCTTTCCCGGGAAGGGATTCTGGCCCCCGTGGCCCTCCTTCTGGTGGCGGCCTATGGCGGCGCCGGCCTGATCGATGTGCAGCCGCCCGGGGTGCTCGGATGGGCCGCGGCCGCGGTCGCCCTGGCCGCGGTCGGTGCGACCGGCATGATCTATGCGCAGCTTCGGGCGGTGCCTGCCTGGTATGGCCGGCTGACGGTCGTCTGCTTTCTGCTCTTTGCAGTGGCCGGGGGAGCGATGTTATGGGCCTGTGTCGCGACCGCCGCCGGTGGCGGGCACAGTGTCCCGGCGGGTGCGGCCCTGCTTTTCAGCCTTGCCGCCTGGGGGGCCAAGATCTTCTGGTGGCGGCGGCTGGACCGGATCGGCACCGGCCAGTCGGATGCCGGGACGGCGACCGGGCTGGAAGGCTCCGTGCGGCTCCTGGAGCCTCCCCATACGGGGCCGAATTATCTGACCCGCGAGATGGTCTTCGTGGTGGCGCGGCGTCGGGCCTCGGCCTTGCGGCGGATCGCACTGGTCGCGGGCTGCCTGCTTCCGGCCGGGCTCATTGCGCTGGTCCTGGCTGCGGGGGCAGGTACGGGGGTGATGGTCGCTGCCGCGGGGCTGCATCTCGCGGGCGTCGCGATCGGACGCTGGCTCTTCTTTGCCGAGGCGACGCACACGGTCTCACTCTATTACGGCGAGGGGGCGGGAGGCGGCTGAAGTTTCGGCCTCCGCTCAGCTGTCGGCGACGGCAGCGGCGAAACGGGCATCCTCTCCGTCGAGCAGCAGAGGCAGCGATTCGGCCAGGCGCGCGAGCAGCGGCTCCAACCAGTCCCGGTCCTCCGGTCCGAAATCGCCGAGCACATGGTCCGTGACATGGCGGGCCGCTCCCGGATGGCCGACGCCGATCCGCACCCGCCGGAAGTCGTCTCCTAGATGCGCCCGCACCGAGCGCAGGCCGCGATGTCCGGCGAGCCCGCCGGTGGACCGGACGCGCAGACTGCCGACGGCGAGGTCGATTTCGTCATGGATCACCGTCACCGCTTCGGGGGGGATCTTGTAGTAGTGGGTTGCGGCGCTGACAGAATTTCCGGATTCGTTCATGTAGGTCTGGGGCTTCAGCAGGAGCACCCGGTGCGGGCCGATCCGGCCGTCGGCGCAAAGGCCGGAAAACCGCTCCCGGAACGGGCCACATCCGTATTCGGCGACGATCCGGTCGATGGCAAGGAAACCGACATTGTGCCGGTTTTGGATATAGGCCGCTCCGGGATTTCCAAGGCCAGCCAGCAGATGCATGGCGAGATCCGGGGGTGGATCAGGTTTCCTTGGATTCGGGTTTTGCTTCCCCTTCGGCCGCTTCCGGATCGCGCTCTTCGGCCGCCTCAGCCGCCGCCTCAGCGGCCTGCTCCTCGCGGATCTGGGCGGCGAGTGCCGAGGGGGAGGCAATGGTCGCCACCGCGAAATCGCGGTCGGTGATGGCCAGCTTGGCCCCGGGCGGCAGCGGGACAGCAGAGATGTGGATCACGCCGCCGATATCGGTGCCGGTCACATCGACGACCAGGGTGGAAGGGATGTCGGCGGCGCGCACCTTGATCTCGACCTCGTGGCGGACGACGTTCAGCACGCCGCCGCGCCGGAGGCCGGGCGAGTGCTCTTCATTGACGAAGGCGACGGGAACGAAGACGTTGATTTCCGCGCGGGGCGACAATCGTAGAAAGTCGACATGGATCGGCAGGTCACGCACCACGTCGTATTGCATGTCGCGCGGGATGGCCCGCACCTGCGTGCCGTTCAGATCGAGTTCCAGGAGGGTCGAAAAAAACCGCCCGCGGCCCATTGCCTTGTGCAGCACGTTCTCGCGCAGCTGCACCCCGATGGGAGATTCATCTCCCCCATAGATGATGCCTGGCACGTAACCGGCCCGGCGCGTGGCGCGGGCTGCGCCCTTGCCAAACCGGGTGCGCATTTCGGCAGGCAGAGTCGGCAAGCTCGCCACGGCGGTTCTCCTTGGACATATTGCTGAGCGGTCGATCCCGGGCAACGGCCACCGACCGAGGCTTCGACTGTCCCATTCCTAGCAGATATGGGTGCAAAAGGAAAGTAGGGTGGAGTTTCTTACCCTCCACCCCAAGATGCTGCATTTCGCTCCGGCACTCTCGGCACCGGCGCGGAGAGGTCGTTCAGCGACCTCCAAATTGGGTTCTGTTTTGCGGGATTCAGCGACGCGTTGCGGTTTTCTTCGCGGCCGGTTTGCGTGCCGCGGGTTTCTTGGCGGCCGGCTTGCGCGCGGCGGGCTTCTTCGCGGCCGGCTTGCGTGCTGCGGGTTTCTTGGCAGCCGGCTTGCGCGCCGCGGGTTTTTTCACGGCTGGTTTGCGTGCCGCAGGTTTCTTGGCAGCTGGCTTGCGCGCCGCGGGTTTTTTCACGGCCGGCTTGCGTGCTGCAGGTTTCTTGGCAGCTGGCTTGCGCGCCGCGGGTTTCTTCGCGGCCGGTTTGCGTGCCGCGGGTTTTTTCACGGCCGGCTTGCGCGCTGCGGGTTTCTTCGCGGCCGGTTTGCGTGCTGCCGGTTTCTTGGCGGCAGGTTTCTTCGCGGGCGGTTTGCGCGCTGGTGTTTTTTTCGTAACAGCCATGTCGGTCTCCTTCCGTTTCTGGTTTCTGACTCACGTCGTGATCCGGAATACCTCCGCATGGTTTCGCGCAGGCGTTTCCGAATTTGCTTGGCCGTATTGGAATCATGTTCGCGCGCAAATGCAACAAGAAATCTTGCACAGAAAAATTTCTGTCGGAAAAAAATCACACGGAAAATTTTGCGCCGCGGGTCCGGGCATCCGCGTGATCGCACTCGTGCATTTCGTCCGCCCCGATTGCGCATGCGCGCGCGTTGCGTCATCGTCCCGTCATGCCCGTGTCCCGTCATGTCGGCCGCCCACCGCACGTCGGGTTGTTCGTGACCTGTCTTGTCGACCTGATGCGTCCCGCGGTCGGGCATGCCGCTCTCGCGTTGCTGCAGCGTTCCGGATGTCGTGTGAGCATTCCGCGCGCGCAGACCTGTTGCGGACAGCCGGCGCTGAACTCCGGCGATCGTCGCAGCGCCACGGACATCGCGCGCTCTGTGCTGCGCGCATTCGAAGAGTTCGACTATGTGGTGGCCCCCTCGGGTTCCTGCGCCGCCACCCTTGCGAAGGATCTTCCGGAACTGTTCTCGAGCGACCCCGAATGGGCCGAACGTGCTTCTGCCTTCGGGGCGCGCTGCCACGAGCTGGTATCGTTCCTGGTGGATGTGATGGGCGTGGAGCGGGTCGAGGCGCGGGTGGAAGCGTCGGCGGTCTACCATGATTCCTGCTCGAGCCTGCGGGCACTCGGGGTGCATGCGCAGCCGCGCAAACTTGTCGGATCCGTGGACGGGCTGGTGTTGCGACCGCTACCGGATGCGGAATCCTGTTGCGGGTTCGGGGGGCTGTTCTGTGTCAAATACCCGGAGATCTCGAACGAGATGGTCGAGGCGAAGGCCCGGTCCGTGGAGGAGAGCGGGGCCGGGCTGGTGCTGGGCGGGGATCTCGGCTGCCTGCTGAACATCGCCGGCAAACTGCGCCGCCGGGGCGCATCGGTGCGCGTGCGGCATGTCGCCGAGGTGCTGGCCGGCATGGCGGACGGTCCGGCGATCGGCGAGAGCCCGAGCGAATGAGCGGTCCGGCACCGCAGAACTTCCCGGCCAACGCGCGGGCCGCGGTGGCCGACGTGCAGCTGCAGAAGGCCCTCGCGCATGTGCAGGAGGGATTCGTGGGCAAGCGGGCGGCGGCGCGGGATGCCTTGCCGGAATTCGATGCGATCCGCGACGCGGTCCGGGACATGAAGGACCACACGCTCGCGCATCTCGATCTCTATCTCGAGCGGTTTGAAGCCAACGCACGCGCGGCGGGAAGCGAAGTGCATTGGGCCCGCGATGCCGACGAGGCATGTCGCATCATCCTCGGGATCTGCCACGAGGCCGGTGCCCGGAGCATGGTCAAGGGCAAGTCCATGGTCAGCGAGGAGATCGGTCTCAACGCGGCGCTCACCGCGGCCGGGGTCACTCCGGTCGAGACGGATCTCGGGGAGTACATCATCCAGCTTCGGGGCGAGAGCCCGAGCCACATCATCGCCCCGGCCATCCATGTGTCCCGGGCCGAGGTCGAGAAGAGTTTCCGCGCCGCGCATGACCGGCGGGACCCGGCCCGGACCTTCCCTGATGCCCGCTCCCTGCTGGCCGAGGCGAGGAGTGAATTGCGGGAAAAATATTTCACGGCAGAGGTCGGAATGACCGGGGCCAATTTTCTGGTCGCTGAAACCGGGCAGGCCGGCCTGGTCACCAACGAAGGCAATGGCGATCTCGCGCAGAATCTCGCCGGGGTTCACATCGTCCTGACCGGAATCGAAAAACTGGTGCCGACCCTCGAGGATGCCGCCGCCCTGATCCGGGTGCTGGCCCGGTCGGCCACCGGACAGGAGATGTCGGTCTACACGACCTTTTCCCGGGGACCCCGCCGGGCGGGCGATCCGGACGGTCCGCGCGCAAGCCACATCGTTCTGCTCGACAACGGCCGTTCCGAAATGTTCGCCGGAGAGTTTCGTGACGTGCTGCGCTGCATCCGCTGCGGTGCCTGCCTCAACCACTGTCCGGTCTACCGGGCGGTCGGGGGGCATGCATACGGCACGCCGTATTCGGGGCCGATCGGGGCCGCGGTGGCCCCGGGCCTGTTCGGTCTGCGGGATACCCGCCATCTGCCGAACGCGTCGAGTTTCTGCGGCCGCTGTGAGGAGGTCTGCCCGGTGCGGATCCCGCTTCCGCGTCTGATGCGTGCCTGGCGCACGCGGGAATTCGCGGCCGGGTTCACCCCCGGGATGCAGCGTGCGGGTCTTTTTGGCTGGAGCTGGTTCGCGCGGCGCCCGCGGCTCTACCGGTTCGCTGCCGGGCTGGCGGTCGGGGCTTTGCGGCTCCTGGCGGGTCGGCGCGGCGCGCTGCGATGGATGCCGTTCGCGGGGGGGTGGACCCGGCATCGCGACCTGCCGGTGCCGGAAGGAAGAACCTTTCTTGCCGAGATGGCCGGATATGCGGATGGAGACCGGCGGTGAGTGCACGCGAATCCATCCTCGGAAAACTCCGTGCCGCGCGGCATGCGGGAGCGGAAGAGTCGCGGGATGACCGGGTGGCGGCGGCCGCGGTCAGGGAGCGTCTTGGGGCCTGTGCGCCCCCTGGTCCGGTGCCGGAGGTGGCGGCACGGGTCGCGATGTTTGTCGAGAAGGCAGAAGCGGCGGCCGCCACGACCCTCCGCATCCCGGATCTGGAGGCCCTGCCGGCGGCGCTGGGGGAGGCATTGCGGGCGCGCAATATCGGGGCTTCCATACGGATGGGGGAGGAACCGGTTTTCGCCGCACTCGACTGGGCCGGAATCGATGCCAGCACCGGTCCCGGTCGGCCGGAGGAACCGGCGACCCTGTCGCGGGCGGCACTCGGCGTTGCGGAGACCGGGACGCTGGTGCTCTTCTCCGGCGCGGACAATCCGGTGACCCTCGCGCTGCTCGGCGAGGCGCATTTCGTGGTGCTGCGCGAAGAGGATGTGGTGGGCAATTACGAGGAGATCTGGGCGCGGATGCGCCAGGACCGGCTGGACCCGCGGAGTGTCAATCTGATCACCGGCCCGTCGCGCTCGGCCGATATCGAACAGAAGCTGGAACTGGGCGCGCACGGCCCGGGATCGGTGACCATTTTCCTGGTCGGCGGCGGGGCGGGCTGACCGGAATCACGCCCGCTCTGCCGGGGGCTAGATGCAGCGTCCGCCGTCCACCTCGAGGGCGACTCCGGTCAGGAATTCGGCTTCGTCGGAGGCGAGGAACAGGGCCGCGCTGGCGACGTCCTGGGGTTTGCCCATGCGACCGAGCGGGATGGTGGCAACGAATTTCGCCCGGTTCTCCGGCGTGTCGCGGGTGCCCATGAAGCGTTCGAGCATGCCGGTGGCGGACATCACCGGACATAGGGCGTTGACCCGGATGCGGTCCGGGGCGAGTTCGACGGCCATGGATTTGGACAGCAGAACCGCCGCACCCTTGCTGCCGTTGTACCAGGTGAGTCCGGGGCGCGGCCGGAGTCCGGCGGTGGAAGCGACGTTGAGGATGACGCCGCCGCCCCTACTGCGGAAATGCGGCACCGCAGCCAGTGCTGAAAGATAGATGGATTTTACGTTGACAGCATAGACGCGGTCGAATTCCTCCTCCCCGACTTCCAGCATCGGCTGGTTCTTGTGGGTGTAGCCGGCGTTGTTGACCAGGATGTCCAGACCGCCAAACCGCTTGATCGCGGTGTGGACCATGGCCTCGGAATCGGCCCGCACCGCGACATCGGCCCGGACCGCAACGGCGGTTTCCCCGAGTGCCGCCGCCTGCGCCTCCGCCCCTTCGGCATCGATGTCGGCGAGCACGACCTTTGCCCCCTCCTCTATGTAGAGGCGCGCGATCTCCGCGCCAAAACCCGCAGCGGCACCGGTGACCAGCGCAACCTTTCCGTTCAGTCTCATTCTTGTGCCTTTCCCTGTGCAAGCCTGGGCATGACCTTCGCCTGAATCACCGATCCGTGCAATTCGCGTCGCGGGCGGGCGGGTCTGCTTTCTGCAGTCTACCGATTTCGGCCTCCAGCTCGGCGTCGAACGGAATGCCCTCCACGGTCAGGCGCCGACGGAGCTCCTGCCGGCGCCGGCCCGGAAGCCGGGCCCCTTCGGCGTGTTCGATCCGGCCGGCCAGTACCGCCAGCCGTTCGAGGGCCGTCGGCCCGCCGATGGTGGGATCGATGGCGAGGATCAGCTGTCCGACATGCGGCGGCGTGCCTTCGGCGGTGAAGAAGGACGAGGCTTCCCAGGCAAAATTGGCGCCGGCAATTCCGGCGGCGATCGCCTCGACGGCGATCGCCAGCACCGCGCCCTTGGCGTCTCCGAGCGGTGCCATCGTGCCGGCGAGTGCGGCCTCCGGATCCGTGGTGGGCTGGCCGTCCGCGTCGAACGCCCAGCCATCGGGAAGGGGCTCGCCGCGTTGCTTGGCCGCCAGGATCCGGCCGCGGGCGACCTTGGACAGGGAGAGATCGACCACGATCGGCTCGGCCCCGGCCGCGGGGGCCGCGAAGGCGATCGGGTTGGTGCCGAGCAAGGGCTCGCGCCCGCCCCAGGGGGCCATCGCGACCGGTGAATTGGCAAAGACGAGACCCGCGAATCCCCGGTCGGCGAGGCGCTCGGCAACCAGGCCCAGTGCGCCGGCGTGATGGGAATGCCGGATCGCCGCGACGGCCACGCCGTTCGCCTGCGCCATCTCCGGCAGCGCGTCGAGGGCAAGATCGAGAGCGGGATAGGCAAATCCTCCCGCCGCATCGACGGCGAGCGTGCCCGGCCGGGTCTGCGTGGCGGTGGGGATTGCGTGCCCGTCCACCTTGCCGGAAAGGGCCTGGGCGGCATAGGTCGGAAGCCGCCGGAGTCCGTGGCCGGTCTGGCCGATGAGTTCGGCGGCGACCAGGGCAGCGGCAACACTCTGCGCGTTCCCCTCGGCCACATGGCAGCCGGCGAGCACCGCTGCCGCCAGTTCCCGCGCCGCCTCCGGCATCAGCCGCCTCACGGGCCCGGAAGCCCCGGGGGTTCCCGCCCGTGCCTCGCTCATTTCGGTGTGAGGGGGGAGCCCGGAAGGGTGGCGGGCGGGATGATCCCCGGTATGGTGTCCCGGTCCACGTTGCGTTCCTCTTCCGGTGTCTGTCCTCCGGCATGGCCGGAAGATCCGACGAGCCTAGCATCTGCGGCCGGTCCGGTTCCTGCGGGGCCCAGCGTGTAGAGTGTGCCGGTCCTGTGGATCCGCAGGGAGCGGAGGGGCTCGAGCATCACCGTGGTCCGACAACTGTCATTTCCTGCGTCCCGTCCTGCGGCTGTTTTGCTGCGCCGCTTGATCAGGCCCGCTGTGCCGTGGGATGTCCGGGCGGACTCCCGCGCATGATCCAGGATTTCCGCAAGATACTGGTGGCCAATCGGGGCGAGATCGCCATCCGCGTCCTGCGGGCGGCGAACGAGCTCGGCAAGGCGACGGTGGCGGTGTTCGCCGAGGAGGACCGGCTCTCGCTCCACCGCTTCAAGGCGGATGAGTCGTACCGGATCTGCGGAGGCCTCGGTCCGGTCGGGGCCTATCTCGACATCCCGGAGATCCTGCGGGTGGCCCGCGAAACCGGTGCCGACGCCATCCATCCCGGATACGGGTTCCTGTCCGAATCGCCCGAATTCGCCGATGCCTGCGAGGAGGCGGGCCTCGTGTTCATCGGCCCGCCCGCGGCGGTCCTGCGGCGTCTCGGGGACAAGGTGTCGGCCCGCGCCCTCGCCGAATCGGTCGGGGTGCCGGTGCTGCCGGCCACCGGGGTGCTGCCGGAGGATCCCGAGGCGGCCCGCACGGTCGCGGAGGCGGCCGGTTTTCCGGCCATGCTGAAGGCGAGCTGGGGCGGGGGCGGCCGCGGCATGCGGCGGGTCGATGACGCAGAGGAATTTGTCAACGGGTTCACCGCCGCCCGCCGCGAGGCCGAGGCGGCTTTCGGCAAGGGGGAGATCTTTCTCGAGCGGCTGGTTCTGCGGGCGCGGCATGTCGAGGTGCAGGTGCTCGCCGACCGGCACGGCAATTTCGTGCATCTCTTCGAGCGCGACTGTTCGGTGCAGCGGCGCAATCAGAAAATTGTCGAAACCGCGCCGGCCCTCCATCTGGATGCGGCGGCCCGGGTGGAACTGTGCGACCGCGCCCTGGCGGTCATGCGGGCGGCGGCATATCGCAACGCCGGCACGGTCGAGTTCCTTCAGGACATGGACCGCGGGGAGATGTATTTCATCGAGGTCAATCCGCGCATCCAGGTCGAGCATACGGTCACGGAGGAGGTCACCGGCGTGGATCTGGTGCGGGCCCAGATCCGGATCGCCGAAGGTGCGGCGATCGGCGACGATCCGGACGACGCCTGTCCGACGCAGGATCGCATCGAGCTCCGCGGCCATGCGGTGCAGTGCCGGATCACCACCGAGGATCCGCTTGATCGGTTCATTCCCGATTACGGCCGGATCACGGCCTATCGGGGGGCGACCGGATTTGGCATCCGTCTCGATGGGGGCACCGCCTATTCGGGGGCGGTCATCACGCGCCACTACGATTCCCTGCTCGAGAAGGTCACCGCCTGGGGGGTGACCCGGGAAGCGGCCGTCGCGCGCATGCGCCGGGCTCTCCGGGAATTCCGCATCCGCGGGGTGGCGACCAATATCGCGTTTCTCGAGCGGGTCGTGGCCCATCCCGCATTCCGCACCGGCACCTGCACGACGCGCTTCATCGACGACCATGTGGAGCTGATGGATTTTCCGCGCCCGCGCGACCGTGCGACGCGGTTGCTGCGCTACATCGCGGAAGTCACCGTCAACGGGCATCCGCAGACCCGGACCCGGCCGCCGCTCCCGACCCCGATCGCATCGCCGCATCCGCCGGCGGCGGTCGCGGAGGAGCCCCCGCCGGGGCCGAAGGCGTTGCTGGAGTCCCAGGGGGCGGAGGCCGTGGCGGAATGGATGCTCGCCCAGACCCGGCTGCTGGTGACCGACACCACCATGCGGGATGCCCCGCAGTCCCTGCTGGCGACGCGCATGCGGAGCTACGACCTGCTGCAGCCGGCAGACGCGTATGCCCGCAACCTGCCGGAACTGTTTTCGATCGAATGCTGGGGCGGGGCGACGTTTGATGTGGCGATGCGCTTTCTCGACGAGTGTCCCTGGGATCGGCTCGGAGAGCTGCGCAAGCGGATTCCGAACCATCTGCTGCAGATGTTGCTGCGGTCCTCGAATGCGGTCGGCTACACCAATTACCCGGACAATGTCGTGGAGGCCTTCATCCGGCGGGCGGCGGTGCAGGGCATCGACCTGTTCCGGATTTTCGATCCGCTGAACTGGGTCGAGAACATGCGCGTCGCCATCGACGCGGTGCGGGAAAGCGGGCGTATCTGCGAGGCGGCGATCTGCTACACCGGCGACCTGCACGATCCGCGCCGGGCCAAATACAACCTCGACTACTATCTGGGACTGGCCCGCGAGCTGCGTGCCGCCGGTGCCCAGGTGCTGGGGATCAAGGACATGGCCGGGCTGCTGAAACCGGCCGCGGCGGCGGATCTGGTCCGGGCGCTGAAGGCGGAGACCGGCCTGCCGGTGCATTTCCACACGCATGACACCAGCGGCATCTCGGCGGCCAGTGTCATGGCGGCGGTGGACGCGGGCGTGGACGCGGTCGACCTCGCCATGGACAGCCTCGCGGGGCTGACCTCGCAGCCGCCGCTGGGCTCGGTGGTCGAGGCACTCCGCGGGCAGCCCCGCGCCACCGGCCTCGATCCGGTGCGGATCCGCGAGCTTTCCGATTACTGGGAGCGGGTTCGGGGGCTCTATGCCGCCTTCGAGGCGGATCTCTCCGCCCCGGCTTCGGAGGTCTATCTGCATGAGATGCCCGGCGGGCAGTTCACCAATCTCCGCGAGCAGGCACGCAGCCTGGGCCTGGCCGGGCGCTGGCACGAGGTCGCGGCGGCCTATGCGGAGGTGAACGACATGTTCGGGGACATCATCAAGGTCACACCGACCTCGAAAGTGGTGGGCGATCTGGCTCTGGCGATGGTCTCGGGCGGGCTGACGCGGGCTGACATCGAGGACCCGGCGCGGGAGGTGGCTTTCCCGGCCTCGGTGGTCGGTCTGTTCCGGGGGGAGCTCGGCCAGCCGCCGGGGGGCTTCCCGGAGGCATTGTCGAGGAAGGTGCTGAAGGGTGAGGCACCTCTGCGCGGGCGGCCGGGCGCCGGGATGGCACCGGTCGATTTCGGGGCTGCGCGGGCCGAGGCGGAGGCGAAAACGGGCTGGAAGATCACCGAGGAGGAGCTGCTCTCCTATCTGCTCTATCCCAAGGTGTTTGTCGATTATGCCGGGCGTCGCGAGACCTTCGGTCCCGTATCGGTTCTGCCGACGGATGTCTGTTTCTATGGCCTGGCCCCCGGCCGGGAGGTTTTGGTCGATCTGGAGCGCGGCCTGACGCTGGTGATCCGCTGTCTCGCGATCGGCGAGATTGATGAGGAGGGGGCGGTGCGCGTGTTCTTCGAACTCAACGGGCATCCCCGCACCGTCAAGATCGAGCATCACGCGGCCGCCGCGACGATCGAGCGCCGGCCGCGGGCGGAACCCGGCAATCCGCTCCACGTCGCCGCGCCCATGCCCGGGGCGGTGGCCTCGCTGGCGGTCGCGGAGGGGCGGCAGGTCCGGGCGGGGGATCTCCTGCTGACCGTCGAGGCGATGAAGATGGAGACGGCCGTCCATGCCGAGCGCGACGGAACCATTGCGGCCGTGCATGTCGCCACCGGCCAGCATGTGGAGGCCAAGGACCTGCTGCTCGAATACGCCGGAGACTGAACGGTGACTCCCGACTGGAAGGAGGGCGGCATCCGGCTCGACTCGGAACGGCAGACCGAAGCGCTCGGCCGGGCTCTCGCCGGGGTGCTGGTGGCGGAGGATGTTCTGCTGCTTTTCGGGGGTCTCGGGGCGGGGAAGACGGTGTTCGCGCGGGCGGTGATCCGTGCGCTTGCGGGCGACCCCACGCTGGAAGTTCCGAGCCCGACCTACACGCTGGTGCAGGTCTATGACACGGCTCTCGGTCCCGTGCATCACTACGACCTCTACCGGCTTGAGGACCCGGCCGAATGCGCCGGCCTCGGCGTCGAGGATGCGTTCGGGCGGGAGCTCGCGATCGTCGAATGGCCGGAGCGGCTGGGGGTCTATGCCCCTCCCGATCCCATACGGGTCGAGCTGGCTCCCGCCGGGGAGGAGGATGCGCGCCTGGCAAGGCTGTCGGCTCCGGGCCGCCTCGGGCAGCGGTTGCGCGGGGTGCTGGAGGGCCTGTCATGAGCCTTCCGCCTTCCCCGGAACGCTCGGCCGAGATCGAGGCCTTTCTGGACGGCAATGGCTGGAAGGGGACCGCCCGTCGGCCGGTCCCCGGCGATGCCTCCTTCCGTCGCTACGAGCGCCTGGGCGGGGCGGAGACGGGGCGGACGGCGGTGCTGATGGATTCGCCTCCCGGCGCGGTGGAGGACATGGTGCGGTTCGCGGGTCTTGCCCTCCATCTGCGCGGCCTCGGGCTGAGTGCGCCGGAGATTCTTGCCTGTGATCTGGACCGGGGGCTGCTGTTGCTCGAGGATCTCGGCGACGAGCTTTTCGGGGATACGCTCGAACGCGATCCCTCGCGGGAGGTGGAGTTTTACGAGGCGTCGGTCGATCTGCTGGCCGCCCTGGCGGAGATCCCGCCGCCGGCAGAGGTGGAGTTTGCGGGCGGGGTGCGGGTGATCCCGCCTTACGACGAGGGGCCGCTCTGGCGGGAAGCCGTGCTGCTCCCGGAATGGTGGATGCCGGCCGCCGGGGTTGAGACCGGTGCCGATCTGACGGCCGAATACCGCGCCCTGCTGCTCGAGGCCTGTGCCGGGGTGAGGGATTGTGCTTCCTGCCTGGTGCTCCGCGACTGCCATGCCGCCAATCTGATCTGGATGCCGGGTCGGGCCGGGATCGCGCGGGTCGGATTGCTGGATTTCCAGGACGCGCTGGCCGGGCATTCCGCCTATGACCTGGTCTCCCTGCTCGAGGATGCGCGGCGCGACACTTCCCTGGAGCTCCAGTCCGCCATGGTGGACCGCCATGCGGAGAGGCTCGGGCTCGATGCGGCCGGGCGGGAGGCGTTCTCGGCGGCCTATGCCGTGCTCGGTGCGCAGCGCAATCTCAAGATTGTCGGAATTTTCACCCGCCTCCGGCAGCGGGACGGCAAGACCGGTTATCTCGAGCGGATTCCACGGGTCTGGGCGCATCTGCAGCGGGATCTCGCCCATCCACGGCTCGCGGAGCTCCGCGCCTGGGTCGGACGCTGGGTTCCGGCCCCGACACCGGAGATCCTGGCGCGGATCCGTGCGGGGGGGACCGGGGGATGAGCCGCTCGCTCGCGCCCCGCTCGGCCTTCGTGCTCGCGGCCGGGCTTGGCACACGCATGGGCCCGATCACCGACAAGCTGCCCAAACCGCTTGTGAAGGTTGGGGGCCGCACGCTGCTTGATCGTGCCATTGATGTTGCGGTGGGAGCCGATATCGAACGGGTTGTGGTCAATGTCCATTACCTGGCCGACCAGATCCGGGAGGCCCTTGCGGCGAGAAAGGACGTCGAGATCGCGATCTCGGAAGAGCCGGAACTTCTGGAGACGGGCGGCGGTGTCATGGCGGCACTGCCGTTGCTGGGCGAGGGGCCGTTTCTGGTCCTCAACTCCGATACGGTCTGGCTCGGTCCCGCCCCGCTGGGCCCGCTGTTCTGGGAGTGGGAAAGCGGAGATGCAGAGGTGGTGCTGCTGCTGAAGTTTCGACCGAGTCTGGAAGCACAGATGAGGTGGTGGAGCCTGGATTCGGGGGAACCCATGCCGAACGGGCCCAGGGGTACGGACGGGCGTACGGATGTTCCGGGAGGGGGAGATTTTCTTCTGGAGGAGGACGGGCGGGTCCGGGAACCGGTCGGGCCCTCCTCGCTTCCAGATTATGGAGGACATCTTTCTGTCTTTGGATGGAAGGGAGGGCGTCTCCGGCGGGATGCGAAGCATCCAGACTCGGGGATCTATACGGGTGCGCAGATCCTGACCCCGGAAGCATTTGCCGGAATGCCGGAGGGTGCCTGGTCGTTCAACCTGCTCTGGGACCGGCTGATCGCCCGCGGTACCGCGCGGGGTGCGCTCCTCGGGCATGGGGACTGGATGGATGCCGGGACGCCGGCGGGGCTGGCAACGGCGGAGCAATGGCTGATGCGTGACGGACCCGGGGAGCGGGGGTGACGGGGACCCGGATGCACGGGGCCGGTGGCGTTGGGGAGAACCGACCGGTGCCGGTCAGAATAGGGGAATTCCCAGCAACCGGGCCATATCGCGCCAGCTGTCATGCAGCATGTTGCCGGCGACGAAGATGAGGATGACGACGCCGATATAGTTGACCCATGTATGGCGGACCAGCAGCCTGCAGATGATCGTGGCAAAGAATGCCATAAATGCGATCGACACCGACAGGCCGATGATCAGAAGCAGGCGGTTGCCCTGGGCGATGCCGGCGACGGCAAGGACATTGTCGATCGACATGGAGATATCGGCCACGATGATGAGGCCCATCGCGCGCAGCATCGCGGCGCGGTTGCTGCGGCCTCCGGGCGCGTCGGCGGGAACGGCCACCTCCGTCGTATCCGGGGTGCGGCGGCGGGCGAGGTGGAACAATTTCCACGACACCCAGAGAAGTGCGATTCCGCCGAGAAATTTGACCCATGTGATTTCGTAGAGATAGGTCGCGGCCAGCGCCGCGGCGACGCGGATGACGATCGCCATTGTCATGCCGAACAGGATCGCCCGGCGTTGCAGATGCGGGGCCAGGGATGATGCGGCCAGGCCGATGACGAGCGCGTTGTCGCCCGAGAGGATCACATCGAGCCAGATGATCGCGATCAGGTCTGTGAGGGGGAAAAGATTCATGAGGGCCGGTTCCACCCGGGGAGCTTGCAGAGTCTCTTTATAGCCGAGAGTCCTCGGGGAATAGGGCGACCCTGCATTCGGGCATGGCGCGGGGTCCGGTGCAGGTGCTGCCGTGCGGCAGGAGGCTGGGGGTCTCGGAGCTGGCCATGAACGCCCCATTCCTCATAATTGTCCCGTCCGGGCAACGTATACACTTCCCCTTCCAGGGTGACGTCGCGGGTCGGTCGGGCTGGAGCGGCTCACACCGGCATTGAGATTGACCACCCCGCTATCGGTATTGCCATCGTCCCTATCATGGCGGAGGCCTGCCTCCAGCGACGGTTCTAACCGCTTCGTGCTCCAGCTTACATAGGGGCTGACATTGGTCACGGTCAGATCATGTGTGCCGCTCTCGGCGGTAATACTCTCAGCAATTTTCTTGTATTCCACATCGCTCCGGCTTCGACTCACAACGGATTGATCCTGTAGCCCTCGCGGAATCTCTCACTGCACCGCCAGAACCACTCCGGACCGAATGAACAACAACCTGGCTGCAGTTCACACCTATGCGCTTGCTGTCGGGTTCCAGGAATTGCTGAATCCTCGGTGTTTTTCCGGCCCGTGACGGCCGACCTTCCTTCGCAAGCCGGTTCTGCCCCTCACTCCGGAAGCATGCCGGCATCGGGCAGGCCCGAGGGCCGTTCCCGAAACAAGTCGTTGTAATTTTGCTGGAGCGAGGCGAAGATTGATCCTAGCAACTACTCGACTCACAACTACCGGAGGAATCAATTATGGCCCCCATCATTTTCGACACGCTCAAGGCAAAAAAGACTCTCACCAGTGCCGGTGTAGGGGAGGAGCAAGCCGAAGCGTTTGTCGGAGTGTTTGCAGCCGTCTTGGAAAACGTTGCGGCAAAGGGAGACATCGCCGACCTGAAAGTGGATGTCTCACGCTTGGAAAATCGCATGTTGATTGGATTTTTTGTAGCTACGGCAATCATCATTGCCGTACTCAAGTTCTTTTGAAATTAAAGTGGAACAATCACTCAGATACGGGCCATCGTCACCGACGCATCCGTGGTTGATATGCAAACGGTGTGGTGGTGCTTAAGTGTGGGATTCGGCAAGGTTGTTTTCACTTAAGCCAAGTCTGCTGATGGGTGCCTTGCCCTTGATGCTGCTATGAGGTCGGCGTCAAGGGCCGCGGTGAAAGGCAGGCTGGAAGCTGGTCGTTGTGGATTCCCACCTCGCCCTTGCCAAGGTCGACGCTGCCCCACAGATCCAGCCGCTTCATGTTCCAGCCCACATAGGGGCTGACATTGGTCACGGTCAGATCATGGGTGTCGTTCTGGGTGGTAACGCCCTCGGCAATTTCCTTGTACTCCACATTGCTCCGGCTTCGGGTCACGACGGATTGATCTCGCAGCCCTTCGCGAAATCCCTCACTGCATCGCCAGAAACACCTAGGGCCGAATGAACGACAACCGGGCTGCAGCCCACCGCTAGGTCGTCCGGAGTCGGGGGGCGGCTTCGCGGATCGGCAGATGGGCGACTGCCGAGAGTGCCCCGAGCAGGATCGCGATATACCAGGCGATGTCGTAGGTGCCGGTGCGGTCGTAGATGAAGCCGCCGAGCCAGGCCCCGAGAAAGCCACCCATCTGGTGGCCGAGGAACACCAATCCGTAGAGCGTCGCGACGAACCGCGTGCCGTGCAGATCGGCGACGAGATGCATGGTCAGCGGCACGGTGGCGAGCCAGAGAAGGCCGGCCACGGACGCGAACACGATCACCGAGAGCGGGGTGGGCGGGGAGGCCAGGAACAGCAGGATCACGATGGCGCGGGCGGCGTAGATGCCTGAGAGCACATGCTTCTTGCGCCAGCGGAGGCTGAGTTCGCCGGCACACAGGACGCCGATGATATTGCCGAGCCCGATGATGCTGAGCGCCCAGGAGCCGAGGGTCGCGGACCCGCAGAGCTGCGTGACATAGGCAGGAAGATGCGCGCCGATGAATGCGACATGGAAACCGCAGGTGAAAAACCCGAGCGTCAGCAGCCAGAAACTGGTGTCCGTTCCGGCGGCCGCGACGGCGGGGCCGAGACGGGCTCCGGGGGTGGATTCCCCCGCCTGCGGTTGTACGCGCATGAAGGGGATGAGGGCGAAGATGGCCAGGCTGGCGATGCCGAGGATGAAGAGGGCCCCATCCCATCCCTGGCTGGATTCGAGCCACCGCGACAGCGGCACGATCGCGAACTGGCCGAAGGATCCAGCCGCGGCGGTGATGGCGAGCACCCGGCTGCGTTTTTCCTCCGGCACCGAACGGCCGACAATGGCCAGCACAATCCCGAAGCCGGTGCCGGCACAGCCGAGCCCGACCAGCAACCCGGAGCCGGCATGCTGGGCGGTCGGGGTGACGCCGTAGGCGGCCAGGAAAAGACCGAGCGTGTAGCAGAGAGCACCGAGCAACAGGCCGCGCCGCGCCCCGAAGCGGTCGGCGATGATTCCGAACAGCGGGCCGCCGACGCCCCAGGCGATGTTCTGGATGGCCAGCGACAGCGAGAAGGTCTCCCGCGGCCAGTCCAGCCCTTCAGTGAGAGGCTGCAGGAAGACGCCGAAACTGGAGCGGAACCCAAAAGACAGGGCAAGCACCAACATGCCGCCCAGGATGATCGGATAGGCGTTGGCAATCGATCCCGATGCGGCCGCGCGAGGTTCTGAAGATACCGCCATGGCCGGGCTCCGGGGTCTGTCCCGCCTCTTAATACGCGGCCCGTCGCGGTGGGGCAATTTTGCGGAACCCCGGGCATACAGGGCATGCCGCTTGAGCGGCCGCCTGCCCCAGAGCGCGGCGATTCGGATACTCCGCGGCGATGTGTCGTGTCCGGCGCCGGGTTTCTTGCGGCACAGCATTCCCGTTTCGGGTGCGGTGTTGCAGGACTGCCGGGTCCGGGCCCGGTATTGCCTCGAGGCGGCGCTTGTGCGCTTCGGATGGCAGACAGCGGTATTCGCAGGCGGGAAGTCGTGCATCCTCCTGCTTCATTCCTGTCGCGACGGTCTTTTCTTTTGCTTTGCGATGATGTATTTGCTACATATTGCAACAAAAAAAGCAAAGGAGCGTCTATTATGACACCCAATATAGTACTTACCAGTACAATTCTGAAAAGAATGAAGTTTCTGGCTCGAAAAGGACATGTCGATGCCCAGCACGATCTGGGCGTGATGTGCGCGACCGGCAAAGGTGTTCCCCAAAACCACAAAAAGGCCGTCGAATGGTTCCGAAAAGCCGCCGGGCAAGGAGACGCAGGGGCCCAGTCCTGCCTGGGATTGATGTACCATGAAGGCACAGGCGTTCCCCAGGACTACGCAAAAGCTGCCGAATGGTGGCGAAAGGCCGCCGGGCGGGGAGACACAAGGGCTCAGTACAACCTGGCATTGCTGTATCTTTTGGGCAAAGGCGTTTCCGAAGACCCCGCAGAATCTGTCAAATGGTTCGAAAAAGCTGCGGAACAGGGACACGCAGCGTCCCAGTTCAACATGGGGGTGGCGTATGATCGCGGCCATGGTGTTCCTGAAGACCCCGAACAAGCTGTCGCATGGTTCCGCAAAGGTGCCGAGCAAGGAGACGCACAGTCTCAGGGCGGGCTGGGAGCGATGTATTATAAGGGCAAAGGCGTCCCCCAGGACTACGCAAAAGCGGCCGAATGGTTTCGAAAAGCCGCCGAGCAGGAATACGCGCCGGCCCAGGGCATGCTGGGAGCGATGTACGCAGACGGTGACGGCGTTTTCACAGAGTCCGAAAAAGTTGCGAGATGGTCCGATTTGATGACGAGCAAGGCAAGGCACTAGCCCGGGCCATGCTGGGAGCGATGTGCCCTGACGGCAAGGGCGTTCCCCAGGATTTTGCGAAGGCTGCCCCGGCCTGGTGCGGATATTCCGGATGTCCGGCATGGCACAAGCCTCGCGGAAGGGGCGGGAGGTCTGGCAGGACCGATTGTCGGTCATGAACCCTTCACGGTCACACAAAGGCTGCGGATGGATTTTTTGCTGTCGTTCTCTCCCGCAGCACGCGGTGTATCCGCTCCCCTCGATTGCACGGCGTCAATCGTGCATTCTTGTGGGGATTGATGCGGCCCTCCTAGAATGTGTTTCCGGGAAGCATCAGAATTTGGGATCAGGATCGAATGACCAACAATCTGGCGGCCGTTCACGGCTAGGCTGTTCCTGATATGACGCAGATCCAAATCGATGAGGATGCCATCCGGCGCTACCGTCGGCTTGTGCGGGAAGGCACGGTCTCCGACGATGACGGCCAGCGTGCGGCGATCGAGAAGCTGCAGGTGATCCGTACGCGCTTCCTGGTGGCGCGGTCCGCATCCAGCCTGGGAAAACTGCTGCGCCGCCGCCGGGAGGAGCCTGGGGACCGCGGCCTCTATATCTATGGCAGTGTCGGCCGCGGCAAGTCCATGCTGATGGACATTTTTTTCGAGACGATGCCGGAGGACGGCAAGCGCCGCGTTCATTTCCACGAATTCATGCAGGAAATCCACCGGACGGTTCAGGCGGTGCGCCGACGCGGCACCGGCACCCCGGTGCAGGAAGCGGCGGACGGGATCTCAGGGGAGACCCGGTTGCTCTGTTTTGACGAGTTCCAGGTCGAAGACATCACCGATGCGATGATTCTGGGGCAGCTGTTCGAGTCGCTCTTTGCGGCCGGGGTGACCATCGTCACGACCTCCAACAGCCCCCCCGAGGAGCTCTACCGGGACGGCCTCAACCGCGATCTGTTCCTGCCCTTCCTGAACCTGATTTCCCAGCGGCTCGATCTGCACCATCTCTGCGGCCCTCGGGACTACCGGATCGGCGGGGCGGAGAGCGGGGTCTATTTCGCGCCGGCCGGCTTCGCTGCGGACGAGGCGATGGAGGCTGCCTGGATCGAGGTGACCGCCGGCCAGCCGGAGACCGTCCGGTCGTTGTCTGTGCTCGGACGGGAGATTGTGATTCCGCGGAGCTGCGGCCCCGCGGCGCGGGTGGATTTCGAGACGCTGTGCGGTGGCCCGCTCGGCCCGGCCGACTGCCTCGCGATCGCCGAGGCGTTCGAGACCGTGTTCATCGACCGGATTCCGCGCCTGCCTCCGGCACGCCGCGACCCCGCCCGGCGGCTCGTGATTCTGATTGATGCACTGTACGAGCGGAGCCGGAAACTGGTGGTTTCCGCTGATGGCGAGCCCGAGCAGCTGTATCCGGGCGGAGACGGCGCCGGTGCTTTCGCGCGCACCGCGAGCCGCCTGCATGAGATGCGGAGCACCGGCTATCCGGCGGGTTAACGCAATCGGGAGCCGCCTGCATGAGATGCGGAGCGCCCGCTATCCGGCGGGGGGACGCAATCGGGAGCCGCCTGCATGAGATGCGGAGCGCCCGCTATCCGGCGGGGGGACGCAATCGGGAGCCGGTTACTGTCTCCGCCAGCAGCGCGGCCGCCGCGGCGCAGAGGCCGAGCGTGAACAGCAGCCCGTAGCCGCTGCCGGCCGCGAACAGATAGGAATATCCGTAGGCGGCGGCGGCCTGCGAGGCGGCGAAGGTGCCGGTCGCTTGGCTCCAGGCCCGCAGCCGTGCCGGTCGTGTTTCCTCGACCAGATCACCGACCCGGTTGAGGGTCAGTATCGCCACCGCCGGGATCATCGCTCCGATCAGCACGCTTGAGACCACGATGGCGGCGAGTGAATCCGACAGCACGACGAGCACATCCCCGAGGAGCACCACGACCATCCCGGTGCGGAAAGCAAGGCGCGGACCGATCCGGTCGGCGAGGGCACCGAACAGCCCCGGCCCGACCAGGCCACTGATTCCGACCACCACCCAGCAGGCCGCGCCGGTCGCGATGCCGCGATCGAGTCCCCGTGCGACCCAGTCGACCAGGAACGCCATGTGCGGAACCAGCGCGAAGGCGATCAGCCCATAGGCGGCGAAGAGGCCGAGCAAGGCGGGTGAGGCCCGGCCGGTGGAAGGGGTGTCCGGGAGGCGGTCCTGCGCATTGGGCACCGGCCAGCACCACCAGGCGAGGAGAGTGAGGGCGAGGGCCAGAAGGCCGAGGGCGATCCAGGTCACCGGCAGGTCGAATGTGAGGAGGAACGGAATCAGCGAGCCGGAAGCCACGATGCCGCTAGCCACGCCGGCGAACAGGATCCCGCCGACCAGACCCCGGCGGCGGGCGGGCGTGGCCGCGAGAACGATGGTCGGTGCCAGGATCATGAGCATGCCGCCGGTCACGCCGGAGGTCAGGCGCCAGAACGCGAACCACGTGAAGGAGACCGGTTCGGCGCAGGCGAGGAGCGAGATCGCGGTCACCAGCATCGCTGCCCGTGTGATGGCGACATGTCGGGCCCGGACCCAGCCGCCGGCCAGGGCACCGAGGAAATAGCCCGCGAAATTGGCGGCACCGAGATAGGCCGCTTCGCCTTCCGTATACCAACCGGCCTCGATGATGACCGGGATCAGCGGCGTGTAGGCGAAACGTGCCAGCCCGATGCCGGTGAGCAGGGCCGCGAAACCGGCGAAGGCCGCCGGGCCGGCGCCTCTCAGCATGGAATGGCATCCGCGTGCCCCGCCTGTGCATAGGCGAGCAGTGACCGGCTGCGGGTGACGATGCGGCAGCCGAATTCCCGGGCCGTGGCCGCGACGATGCGCAGGGCCGGATTGGTGGGTGGGGTGCCGGGAAGTTCGGCCGATGCCACCAGCACCTCCGGCGGCATGGGCGCGAGGGCGATGCCCGGCAGCGTGAGGAGTGCGGTGAACCAGGCATGGGGAGTGGGGAGCAGGCGCAGTTTTCCGCGGGCGGCGAGTTCGGCGGTCTCCCAGGCCGTGACCGGCGATACCAGCACGGCCTGCCCCTGCTGGCCGGCTTCGCGGATGGCGGCGAGACTTGCGGCCTGCATCCGGTCGCCATTGACCAGGCGCAACGCCGCAAAACTGTCGAGGAGGAGGGGAAGGGTCATGCGTCCGGGTCGAAACTTCCAGGTGTCAGGAAGGCCCGTCCGCGGAGCGCGCCCCATGCCTCGGTCGGTGCATCATCGCGCACCGGCACGATCTCGGCAATCGGACGATCATGGCGGGTCAGCAGGATCCGCGCGACGCGGCCGCCGGCGACATCGCCGATATGGGCGAGGCAGCGGGGCTTGAAGGCGGTCACTCCGATCCTGCGCCCGTTCTCCGCGTGATCTGGCATGGTTCCTCCGGTATTTATGGTCCATAAAAACAAGACCATATTTTGAAGGAACTGGCAAGTGGCCACCCGGACCGGCAGGGTGCTTGCAAAAACCGGAAATGGACGGCCCGTCCGGTTCCGTCCGGCGGGGAGAAGACGCGGCAAAGAAGCCGTATCCTCCCCGGTGCCGGATATCTGGATTGTCTGCCGTGCCTTGCCCGTCCGGGCTGTCGCCTGTAGCGTTCCAGAACTTTTCCAGACTGAAGCGGGCGGAGGTGGCGATGTTCAGCGGATCCATCGTGGCATTGGTAACCCCGTTCCGGGATGGCGATGTCGATTTCGGCGCGCTCAAGCGCCTGGTTGACTGGCATGTGGAGAGCGGCACGGAGGGGCTGGTTCCGGTCGGAACGACCGGGGAGTCCCCGACCCTGGACCATGAGGAGCACGAGGAGGTGGTGGCGCGGACCGTGGCTGCCGCGGCCGGCCGGCTCCCGGTCATTGCGGGGACCGGCTCCAACAGCACGGCGGAGGCGGTCCGATTCACCCGGCATGCGGCCGCGGTCGGGGCCGATGCCACGCTCGCCGTGGTGCCGTATTACAACCGGCCGACCCAGGAAGGATTGCTCGCGCATTTCACGGCGCTGCATGACTGCGCGGAGATTCCGATTCTGATCTACAACATCCCCGTCCGCTCCGGCGTGGATATGAGTGTCGACACCATGGCACGTCTCTCGGAACTGCCCCGGATCATCGGCGTCAAGGATGCCACCGGCGATCTCGCCCGGGTCTCACTCCAGCGCCAGGCCTGCGGGGCGGATTTCCTGCAGCTGTCCGGGGAGGATGCGACGGCGATCGGCTTCAACGCCCAGGGTGGATCGGGGTGCATCTCGGTCACCGCCAATGTGGCCCCGTCCGCCTGCGCCAGTTTTCAGGCCTGCTGCCGTGCGGGCGACTACACCGCCGCCCTCGAATGGCAGGACCGGCTGCTGCCCCTGCATCTTGCGCTGTTCCTCGAATCCAGCCCGGCCCCCGTCAAATATGCGCTTTCGCTCCTGGATCGATGCACGCCCGAATTGCGGACGCCGCTGGTCGGAATCCGGCCGGAGACCCGGGAGGCGGTGGCGGATGCGATGCGGCGGGCCGGGGTGCTGAACTGAGTCGGCGGGAACATGGCCCGGGGAGGATCGGTCGCTGAAAACCGGCGGGCCCGATATCTGTATGAGATCAACGAGTCGTTTGAGGCCGGCATCGTGCTTGTCGGCTCCGAGATCAAGTCGCTGCGTGCCGGCAGGGTGAGCATCTCCGAGGCCTATGTCGCGTTCGAGCAGGGGGAGGCGCGGCTGGTCAATGCCAGCATTCCGGCCTACCAGCCATCCGGGCGGTTCGGCCATGAAGAGCGGCGTCCGCGCAAATTGCTGCTCCGCCGCCGCGAGATCGACCGGCTGGCCGGGGAGGTGACGCGCAAGGGGATGACCGTGGTGCCGCTGCGGCTGTACTTCAATCCGCGCGGCATAGCCAAGCTGGAGATCGGGGTCGGCCGCGGCAAGAAGGCCCATGACAAGCGGGAGACCGAGCGTCGGCGCGACTGGCAGAGGCAGAAACAGCGGCTGCTGCGGGGCCGCGGCCACTAGACCCTGCCGACGGATGGACCGTCACTCCCGTCCTCGCGGCGGGTGGGTTCAGGCGTTTTCCAGTTCGTGGAATCGGGCCCGGACCGTTTCGATTCCATGATGGACCAGGGCGCCCCGGGCCGCTTCGGTCAGATGCGCATCGACGGTCTCTCCGGCCACGGCCACCGCGATCCCGATCGCTTCGTTCCGGATCTCCCTGCGGGCGGTCAGTTCGGCCTGGGCAATGCGCTCTTCGGCCGCCGCCACGCGCCGTTTCAGGGTGGCTTCCACGGCATCGAGTGCCATCTTTGCGGATAATTCAGCGTCTTTCCGGGCCCGCTCGAGGATGGACTTCCTCGCCTGCTCTGCTTCGAGCAGCTGGTGCGCGCATTTTTCGAGCTCTTTTTCGGCCTCGTCGGAGAGGTTCTCCGCTTCCTGGATTCGGTTCTCGATCCTCTTGGCATGGGCGTCGAGATAGGCACCGATCATGCGGAAGGCGCCGAAACGGAACAGCAGACCGAAGAACAGGATCAGGCTCAGGATGACCCAGGTTTCCGGTGCGTGGAGCAGGGTGGACAACATGTTCGGGCTCAGCTGGAAAGGCGCGCGGTGACCGCGGCGTCGGACACGTCGCGGCCGGGACCACCGGGCAGGATCCGGTCGGTGAGTTCGGCCGCGACCTCACGGGCGACCATCTCGATATCCGCGCGTGCGGCCTCACGGATCGTGCGGATCCGGGCCTCCCCCTCCTCGGCGGCCTTCTGGAGCTGCTCGTCGGCCTGGGCCTGCTGGATCTTGATCCGGCGGTCGGTCTCCTCCCGGCTCTCGATCAGGATCCGCCGCATCCCGGCCTCGGTCTCTGCGCGGTGGGCGGCAATTTCCTCGCGCAGCGCCTTGGCCCGCCCGTCCAGCTCTTCCGCCCGTCGGTGATCGCCATCAATGGACTGCTCGCGGATCGAAAGAATGTCGGTGATCCGGGGCAGGGCAATCTTGGCGAGCAGGAAATGCAGGGTCACGACCGCGAGGATGAGCCAGAAGATCTGCGAGGGGAAGGTCGCCGCGTTGAATTGCGGCATGCCCGACGACCCGCCTTCGGCTGCATGCGCAACGGTGACGAACAGGGCGGGCATGGGGATCAGACGACGAAGATCAGGATCATGGCCACCACGAAGCCGATCAGCCCGAGGGCCTCGGCGAAGGCGATGCCGATGAAGAACATTCCGATCTGGTCCTTGGCGGCGGCCGGATTGCGGAGCGCTCCGTTGAGGTAGTTGCCGGCGACGTGACCGACACCGATCGCCGCACCACCCATGGTGAGGGTGGCAAGGCCGGCGCCGATATATTTGCCGAGAAAAGCGGCGGCTTCAGCTTCCATGTTTAATGACTCCCGTTGGTTTGCTGTGGAGAGGGGGTTGCGGTTCGCATGCGCATGCTAGTGCATGTGGAGCGCATCGTTCAGATAGATGCAGGTCAGGATCGCGAAGACATAGGCCTGCAGGAAGGCTACCAGAAATTCGAGGGCGGTGACGCCGACCATCATGGCGATGGGAAGGACCCCGAAGGCCCCCATGGCCGGCACGAATCCGGCGAACACCTTGAGCATCGAGTGCCCCGCGATCATGTTGGCACCAAGACGGATGGAGTGGCTGACCGGGCGGATGAAATACGAGATCAGCTCGATCAGGCAGAGCGCCGGCCGCAGTGCGAGGGGCGCGGTTTCCGGCCAGAAGAATTTCAGGAATCCCAATCCGTGCTTCCAGAACCCGATGCAGGTCACGGTGGCGAAGACCGCCAGGGCCAGGGTTGCGGTGACCGCAAAATGACTGGTGACGGTGAAGGCGAAGGGCACCATGCCGATCAGATTGGCGAACAGGATAAAGGTGAAGAGGGTGAAGATATAGGGGAAATAGCGCAGTCCGCCTTCCCCGACCGTGCTGTGGATCATGTCGTTGACCATCTTGAACAGGATTTCGACCGCCGCCTGCAGGCGCGTCGGCACCAGTTTCCGGCCCCGTGTGCCGAGGATCAGGAACAGCATGATCGCCGCCACCACGACCCACATGTACAGGGATGCGTTGGTGAAGGTCAGCAGTCCGACCTCGCCGCCCGACTCGAAAGCCGGGTGGATCTCGAACTGGTGCATCGGGTCGATCTGGATGCCGCTGGAGCTATCCGTCGGTTGTGCCACCGTCCTGTTTCCTTTCCGCTGCCCGCGCCGTGCGCATTGCCAGCCGGATGCCGCCGGCGGTCCCGAGCAGACCCACCGTGGTCAGAAAGACCGGCGTGGTCCCGAAGACCTGATCGAAGCTCCAGCCCAAGCCGAACCCGACCATAACACCTGCCAGCAGATCCGCGAACATCCGCCAGGCGAGTCCGGCCGCCCCCGCGCCCGCCCCATGCCTCTGGGGGGGGTGCCGGAGTTCAGTTTCGGTCTGTCGTGCCTTGCGGATCCGGTCTCCGAGGGAGCCGGACGCAGGAGGTTCCTTGGGCGGCACATCCGTCCCCGGATCGCTGCATCTGCGGGAAGGATAGGGGGCTGCGGCCCGAATCTCAATGCGCCTGGCGGGAGGGGGGTCATTGGCTTTCTGGCGGGTTGCGCAGCTTCTGCAGCCGCTCGGACACGGAAGGGTGGGTGGAGAACCAGCCGGACTCTCCCTCGCAGGGCGTGCCGCAGGTTTTCTGCAGGGACTGGAGCGCCCGCTCCAGATCAAGAGGCGGACGCCCGCCGGCCGCCAGCAGACGGGCGGCGAAATCATCGGCGGCCTGCTCGAAACCGCGGGTGTAGGAGGAGGTCGCAATTCCGGCTGCGACAATGCCGATCTCCTCGAGCACTCCCCCATCCCCGCCGAGGACCAGCGATGCGACCAGGAACAGGCCGGCGACTCGCAGCACCCGGCGTAGCGCATGGCGCTCCTCTACATGGCCGAATTCATGGGCGAGCACCGCGACGATCTCGTCATCGCTGAGGGCCCGGACGAGCGCGTCGGTGACGAGGACCGGGCCGCCCGGCAGGGCGAAGGCATTGGCGCCGATCTTCGGCGCGTCCCGGAAATGGATTTCCGGCACCGGGTCGAGTCCGCCGCGGTGGGCCAGCTGGCGGGCCGCCTGCCGGATCCGCATCTGCCGCGCTTCCGGGATGAGGCTGGGCTCCAGCAACAGCGCGTCGAGTTCACGAAAGGTCTGCGCCCCGGCCGCCGCCTCCAGATGTCTCGGGACCAGCCGGCTGGCGAGATCGGCGGCGGGGGGAATGAGGGCACGCAGCCCGAACAGGCCGAGGGCCACGAGCAGCACAAGGAGGGCGATCCGGCGCGGCGAGAACCGTTCCAGCCAGTCCACCCAGCGGCTGGGGGCGGATTCCGCGCGGCCGAAAAACCCGGCCGGAAGCTCCTCATGGGGAAGGAAGCGGTGTCCGGTCGCCAGCAGGACCGCCTGCGGCACGCCGGTCAGCCGCGGCCCGTCCGGGCGGATCTCCACCTCCCTCCCGATTGCGTCCCCGGCGCGCCGGATCCGGTAGCGGCTTCCGTCCCGTTCGAGGATGGCTTCGGTGAAGGCCGAGGATTCCGGTTCGTAGAGCGTGCCGGCGGCTTTCATATCGCGGGTCCGAAGCCCTCGAAATCACTGAATTCCTCTCCGAACGCCCCTTCCGCTTTCCGCGCGGCATCCACGAAGGAATTCAGCGGCATCAATCGAGTGACGGCCAGACGTTCCACCTGGTAGCGGCGCCAGCGGATTTGGGCCCATGGATACAGCAATCCCAGGGAGAGGATCGTGAGGAGGGTGTTGGTGAGCACGATCCACACCGACCGGAGCGCCGACAGATCCGAGTGGAAGGCTGCGGCCTGTCCGAGCCGGAGGTTGCGGATGAGGATGTTCCGGGCGAGCACCAGGAAGACGATCCCTGCCGCGGCGATGGCGACGATGGTGGTCAGGCCCAGGGGCAGAGAAGCACTGGCGGCCAGGTCAGGGGCGTTCTGCAAATCGCGCAATTCGCGGGGACTGTATCTGAACAGCAGCACCAGCACGGCCAGCCCGGCGCCCAGGAGCGAGATCATCGCGGCCGACAGGAGGGCCCACAGCGCAGCGATGTAATACGGAAGGACCGTGGTGGCGGCGGTGAAGCGCGTACCTCCGAAGGAGTGGTGGCTGGCGAGATACTGCCGGCTTGCCCGTGCCGCCAGGGGGGCCAGGAGACCGAGGGAGAAGATCCCGGCGGCCGGCCAGAGGATGAAGGCTGTGAAGGCACCCCAATAGGTGCCGTGCCAGTCGAAGCGGATATTGCGCCAGGCGGTCACCCGGGCCCGGAAGCGGAGCGAGCGGTTGATCACCCACGGAATCGCCAGGATCAACCCCAGGAAGGAGAGCCCCTGCGCTGCCAGGCTGACGGTTCCCAGCCCGCCGATTCCGGCGAGCACCAGGAGGGAGAGCAACCGGCCCACCAGGATGGTCAGACCCGTGGCACGGTATTCCATGGGATGGCCGAGGATTCGTGTGTGGCCGAGGAGGTAGCGGTTTTGCCGCACCTTCGCCCAGGCCGAGAAAATGCCGAGCGTGACAAGGGTGAGCGCCAGATTGGCAATCCAGATGCCAAAGAATTCGCCGGCGCGGCCGGTGAAGCGGAACGGCATGGGAATTTCGGAACGGGCGGAGGTGGGCGGGTCGGATCCGTTCGGCCCCCAGAGCATGTCCTGCGTCATGATGCGGTTCCCGTCGACGGGGTCGGTACGGGGAGGAGGCAATTTCCGAGCATGAATCCGTCCGGCCCGGCAGGATCAGCTGGAATTATGCGTATATGTTGCGGGTACATTCAGCGGGGTTCCTGTCAGATGTTCCGGTTCTGCTACAATGGGTTTCACCTCCCGGGCGGCAGGCCGGGCACTAGACTGGGCTCGGGCGGCTGTATACACCTGCCCTGGGATCATTCCGGTGATACACTGATTTCGGTGGTCCGAACATACATCCCGTTAGCGGGCGGATTATTGCAGAAAAAGAGGACCGGCATCATGTTGCTACTTCGCTCCCCTGTCCCTTTGGTGGTGGCCGCGTTGCTACTGGCTGTGCCGGGTTTTGCCCAAACCGGCTCTTCTTCAGACGAAGGCTGTGCCCAGTCTGTTCGTCACCAAGAATCCAGGGATGTTCTGACTCCGGAAGAAGAAATTGAGGAAATGTACAAAGCACTTAACGCTTCTATCGGCCGGTATGAGCGTTGCTTCAACCGTTCGTCCCCCGCGGCCTCGTCGGCGGAGAGTGAATCGGGCGAGGAGCAAGCAGTGGAGGGAGATAATGGGGCGGAGACGGAGCAGGCCGCAAAGGACAGTGAGGGGGCGGAGCTGGAATCGGTAGCGTCGAGTTCCATATCCGGGGCCGAGGCCCCGCAGGAGACAGGGAGCCAGACCGGGCAGGCCGCAAAGGGCAGTGAGGGAGCGGAACTGGAATCGGTGGCGTCGAGTTCCATATCCGGGACCGAGGCTCCGCAGAAGACAGAGAGTCAGACCGATGTCGATATTGCCAAGCCGGGTTCTGCGGCAGGGAATGGCCAGCCCCCGGCCGATATTCCACCGACCGATAATGACGACATTATCGCAGCACAGATCCGGCAGGCGGCCGAAACCGAAACGGATCCGGAAATACAAGCCGAACTCTGGAATGAATACCGGAAATATAAGAATTTACCACAGGAATAAGAATTCACCACAGGCGCCATGACCCAACGGGCCAGCGCGGCGCAGAAATTTCACGGGAGGAAAAATGACTGGCATGAGAAGCATACCGATCCTAGTGGGCCTGGCATTCCTGGCGGCGGCCTGCTCGCCAACGGGGGGGAGTTCGAACGGCGTGGCATCGGTAGGGCCGAACCTGGAGAGCGACAGTCGGCAGACTGGCGGGAAGCAGTTGGTCTATACCGGCACCAAACTGGACGTGATCGTTCCGGTGTTCGATCCGGGGTTGTCGGATGACTCCGACGACTACGAGGAAAACAACATCTGGCCCGAATTGCGCCGCACCGAAGCCAACCGGTTTGCCGTCGACATGAAATCGGCTCTCCAAGACACCGGTGTGTTCGGCGATGTTGCTGTTTCCCCCGATACGACCGCCAGCGGGGATCTCTATGTGATCGGCAAGATCCTCGAGTCGAATGGTGAAGATGTGAGTATCCGGATCGAGGTGGTGGATATCTCCGGCCGACGGTGGCATCAGAAGAATTATTCCCACCGCGTGAAGGAGTATTTTTACCAAAACCCGCGGAACGAGGGACTCTATTCCTATGCGCCGGTCTTCGAGCAGGCGGCGGCGGACATCGCCCGGGAGTTGCAGAGGAAGGACGGCGAGGATCTGACAAAGCTTCGGGAAATCCAAGAGATGCGCTGGGCGGCCACGTTTTCACCGGAAAAGTTTGATGGATACCTGCAGAGGGAAAACGGTGTCTATCGGCTGGTCGGACTCCCGGATCGGGGAGATCGTGTCCTGGTCAGTACGCGGGCACTCCATGTGCAGGAGGGGGAGTATCTGGGGCGTATGCAGGCGGAGTACGAGAAGTTTGCGACGCGCACCGGCGTAAGCTACGCCACGTGGCAGAAGGAAAGCCTGGAGTGGACAAAGGCTCAGCGGGAAGCAGAGAGGCAGGCTTGGAAGAAGGGGATTTTAGGGGGGCTGGCACTGATCGCAGGTGTAGCGGCTGCGGCAAGCGACAACTCCAGCTCGGGCTTGCAGACGGGGCTCGGAAGCGTCGCCGCGATCGCCGGGGGCGTGCTGATCAGTGAAAGCTTTCAGAGCCGGGAGGAGATGAGGGTCCATCGCGATGCGCTCAGCGAGCTTGCCAATTCATATAATCTTCAATTTCAACCGACGGTGGTGGAGCTTGAAGGCGAGAGTCGGAAGCTCACCGGTGATGCGAGCGAGCAATATCGAGGTTGGAGGGATTTCCTCAAGGTGATCCACGACAAGGAAACGGCGCAGAATCAAGAGTTGTAGGTCGCTCCCCGCAAACGAGAACGATTGGGCTGGCGGGGAACCGGCGGAGTGAGGCATCTGCCTGCAATGGTATCGCCCGATAGCCACGGAACCAGGCATCTGAAGGAGGCCGGGGAGATCCGGAAGCTTGTGCTCGGGATCCCTTGGCGGGGGTTGGCTCCGCGGTCTTGGTCTTCGCGGTGCGGGCAGGAGGGATGTGGGTGCTGATGTGGGTCCTCAAGATGGTGTTTCGGGTCTTGCGGAATCCGGTGGTGCTGGCATTTATATCGGGGGTTTGCGTCGGGCTAGTTGCTCCGACGGTTTGGGGTCTGGTCCAGCATAGGGTATTTTTGTTTGGAGTTTTCGTTCTTTCCCTCATCGTTGCCTTCAGCTTTTTCTACGCCTTTGTTCAGGAGATTTGGGGGAGGAGTGCTAAGGACCCCGAGGAGGATAAACAAAAAAACTCGCGTAAGAAGCAGTGGAACATACTACGAATCCTACTCTTCTTCGTGCTATTCATGATATCTGGCTACGTGGTCTGGTTATTATTCTCCTGTCTGGTTTGGAATGATCCGCGGAACCGTTTTTGCAACTGGTTCTCTGAGGAGAATTATACGTATCTTTCCGAGGAAACCGAAAGAGATGCAGGTTCTATAGCCTCTGACCGTACCCCTACGGTGATCGGGGAAGGAGGGATCACGCCGCAGGCGGGGGCGGACTATCTGCTCCTTCCCGAAAACTTTGACCATGTCCGTACGGGGGTAGGGGGAGATAAGGAGCACGCAGAGGCGGGGTCGGATGATTCGGTTCGTTCGGAAGCCTCTGACCGCGCCCCGACGGCGGTCGAAGAAGAGAACACGCAGCAGGTGCAGTTGGATGATCCAGTTCGTTCTGAAGCTTCTGAGGGTGCTCTGACGGCGGTCGAGGAAGAAGAGAACACGCAGCAGGCGCGGTCGGACTATCTGGCACGGGCAAAGCGCTTCGAAGAGGAGATCGACCCGGCATTGGAAGCCATTTCTCTCGCGCAATGGGATCCGGAGTTGGCACAGGAAATCCAGGAGGACCGGGATCGTGCTTTGCGGGAATTCACGTCCGGTCTCTACGCAACCGCAGTCGATTTGTTGGAGGCGGCCGAAGCATCAGCCCGTAAAGCATTGGAGATCGGGGAGACCCGCTTCCGGGAGCATCTAGATCAGGCATCGGACGCCTTGGAGGCATCGGACCCGGCACTGGCCAAGCGGCACATCAACCAGGCATTGCGGATCAAACCGGAGGATGCGGAGGGACAGGCTCTGCGCGGCCGGATTGATGTGCTGCCGGAAGTTCTGCAGGCGATCAAGGATGCCGACCGGGCACGGACAGAGAAGGACTTCCGGGCCGAGCTTTCGGCCCTGGAGCGGGTCCTGGGTCTTGATTCGCTACGGGTCGAAATGGTGGACCGGTACCGGCAGCTGGTCAGGCAGAAGTTCGGGGAAATCATCATGGAGGGGTTGGATGCCGTTGATGAGCAGGCTCTGCCGGTGGCCAGACGGGCCCTGCAACGGGCTCGGGAACTGGCCCCGGGGCGGGACGAGGTCGAAGTGCTGGAGGTAGCGGTTGAGCGTCTGCAAAGGGAGGTAGACTCACGCAATTTCCTGGCGGAAGCCAACGCGCAGGCGATCGGGGATGACTGGCACCAGGCGCGTGCTATGTTCCGCAAGGTGCTGGCAATCGATCCCTCCAACGCCGATGCCTTGAATGGTGCCGATGTGGCCGGACGGATCATTGACACAGATGAGCAAATCGTTATTTATCTACAACGACCCGATCGCCTGTCATCGGACAATGTCGCAGAGGCCGCCCGTGGTGTGTTGGACAATGCAAAAGATGCGTTGGACGATGCGCGCCTGTCGCAGCTCGGTTCAGCAAGGCAGCTTGCGAAACATGTGGAGGAGCTCGAAATTGCACTCGGTCAGGCCCACACCGAAATCGAGGTGCTGGTCCGTTCCGACAATATGACTGAGATCACCGTGCGTCGGGTCGGCTCGGTCGGGCGTATCATCGAAAAGGTCATCAAGTTGCGGCCGGGAACCTATGTCTTCGAGGGAAAGCGGGAAGGCTATCGATCGAAGCTCGTCGAACTCTCGATCGTAGCGGGAAGGACAGCACCGGTGGAGGTGATTGTGGTGTGTGATGAGCCACTCTGACGATACCGGCGCATTTAAAATTCCCGCCGAGCCCTCTCCTAATAAGAAACCAGTTAATCAGGCACAAGCTGCTCTCAATAAGGGCAAGAAGGGTCACGCCGGGCAGTCACGGGTTTTCGGCGTACCAAAGTGGGTGATCGTTGTAGTCGGTGTAGTCGGTGTAGTCGGTGTAAGTGCTGCAGTCGGGCACTTTTTAGCCGTGTTCTCTGTGCATGTTTCGCCCCCCAAAGCAGAATCTATGGCGCAGCTGCAAACTGAAGGATGGGCTTGGGAGATGCCTATGTTTTCCGACCGGCAGGTTTGGGTCTTGGGGCCGACCGTCCTGCGGGTGGAATCGGAGGGTTTCCACCCCGAGGAAGTGGATCTGTCCCCTGACCAGCAGGAAAAATCGATTGAGGTGACGTTGCGTGAACTGCCGGGGCAGCTACGGGCGGAGACACGTCCGCCTGCCCCTGGTGCTGAATGGTCCGTCGACGGGAAACCCGTGGTGGTCGGGGCGCGCCTCGATATTGAGCTCGAACCTGGGGCTTACACATTGACTGTCGACAGCCCCCGGCACCAGACGGAATCGGTCCAGATAGAAATTTTCCGCGGCAAGGAGAGTGATCTGGTGGTGGATCTGGTGCCGGTGCACTTCCAGCTGGAAGTGATCACCAAACCGCCCGGCGCAACAGTCTCGGTCAATGGCCTGGCGCAGGGTCCGGCACCGGGCAAATGGGAAATTGATATCGGCACGCATGAAATCGAGGTGACCCTGCCGGGTTACAAGAGCGTCTCCGAAACCGTGCAGGTCACGAAGGAAAATTCTGAAATCCAGAAGAACTATGTTTTGTTGCAAGAGGATGCATTCGTGACTTTCCAGCTTCGGCCCGAAGGCGGAGTTTTGTTGCTAGGCGGACGAATCCAGAAAAATTTCAACGAAATACCGGTACAGGCACTGGTGGCGCACCGCGCAATCTACCGAAAAGACGGCCATACCGGGGTCGAAGCAACATTTCAGCTGCAGCCGGGCGAACGCACCACACTGGAAATGTCGCTGGAGGAGATTGTCGGGGAGGTGGAGGTGGTTTCCAAGCCTGCGGCCGATGTGTTGGTTGACGGGAAGCCAGTCGGAACGACTCCGCTGCGGCTGACACTGAGCGCAGTTGAACATGAGATCGTTGTGACCCGGAAGGGATATGAGGCTGTCAAGCGGAAATTGACGCCGACGCCGGACAAACTTTCGCGGGTGGATCTCCAACTCGAAACCGAGAAGGAGTTCCGGATCCGGAATGCACCCAAGACGGTTGTAAACAGCGTCGGCATGCCCCTGCGTCTGTTCATCGAACCGGGCAAGTTTGTGATGGGCTCGCCGCGCGGAGAGAAGGGCAGGGGCCCGAATGAGTTTCTCCGCTCTGTGCAGCTGGTCCGGGCGTTCTATGTGGGTGTGCATGAGGTGACCCAGAAACAGCGGGGCGAATTCCCGGGCGTTGCACAGGCTTCCGGTTCTGGTGATCTTCCGGCAACGGATGTGACCTGGATCGAGGCTGTCCAGTTTTGCAACTGGCTCAGCAAACGCGAAGGCTTTGGCGTGTTCTACAGGCTGGACGGCGACCGCTATCTTGGTGTCAATGGAGATGCCGACGGCTATCGCCTGCCGACCGAAGCCGAGTGGGAATGGCTGGCGCGGAAGTCCGGGAAGGAGTCCGGGCACAGGAACCAGATCCGGTTCCCTTGGGGAGACGACGAAAAAGTTCCAAGCCGGACTGGAAACCTGGCCGATGAATCGGTAAAGGGAAAGGGAAAAGTCAACTCCTACATTCCGAATTATATAGACGGGTTTCCCGAGCTGGCACCGGTCGGCCGTTTCAATCCGAATCGGGCCGGGATCCACGATCTGGCAGGGAATGTCCACGAATGGACGCATGATGCCTATTTCGCGATTCCTCCTGCGGGGGGAGGTGAGGAGATCGACCCGCGAAGGGACGAGCCGGCTAGTGCCCATATCGTCAAGGGTTCCAGCTGGCGGTCGGCAACACTTCGGGAGCTGCGCGCAGCGTATCGTAATTCATCAGAGGGGTCTGGCGACGATCTCGGCTTTCGGGTGGTAAGATATCTGTATGGCGATGAAAATGCGGCTTACCGGTAGCCGAATCCGCACCCGCGGCCCCCGCGGCCTCCTTGCCATGATGCTGGTCCTCCTGGTTCTGGCGGCGGTATTCCTGCATTTCCGGCGGGAGAGTGTCGCGCAGAACGCATCCCCGGGCATCGGCCTGAATTCCCCGACAAGTTTTCCCGTGGATATTTGAGATGGCCAAATTTTTCACGCGGATAATTGAGAGGGTCGACTGGCTCCGCAATGCCATCACCGTTGTGTCCATCGCGGTTCCGGTCCATGTGGTCTATTACTTATTCATCCGGCCGTCCGCCGAGCGGGCTGTCGAAGCCGCGCGTCTGGCGGGGGAGTCCGCGCCGCGGGATCTGGTGGTCATCCTCAAGGATTGGGAGCAGGAGTTCTGCGTGATCCTCACTCTGTGCTGCGCCTGGATGATCGTGGCCAAGATCCGCAGCCTGCGTTCCCGGCGGTACATGTATGGTGTGGACCTCCTGCACAAGGTGGAGGACAACAAGGACGCTTTGTCCAGCGCCTTGGAGGATCTGGAGAATCTGGAGCCCTCCGAACGCGACACGCCTCTGGCGAATACGCTCAGGGCAAGCATCCGGCGCTACCAGATCACCGATGACGTGCAGAACACTTCCGATGCGGTCAATTCCAGCGTCGAGGCGCTGGGAATGCGCGTGGAGGCGGATAACGCGATGATCCGCTACATGATCTGGGCCATCCCTTCGATCGGATTTATCGGCACCGTACGCGGCATCGGCCAAGCCCTGTCGGAGGCCGATGAGGCGCTGGCCGGGGATATCGCTTCAATGACGGCCAATCTCGGGACTGCCTTCAATTCGACCTTCATCGCCCTGTTCGCCAGCATCGTTCTGATGATGTTTCTGCACAGATTGCAGCATTTGCAGGACAAGGAGCTGATCAAGATCCAGGAATATTGCGAGGAGCACCTGCTGAGGCGCATCAGCAAGACAGGCAAGAAAGACGAGAACAACGAGACAAGTGGGCCGACTCTTGCTCCGCCGCCGCCGCGCTGAAGGATTCAACCTCGCCTTCCTGGATGTCATGGCCTGCGGGCTGGGCGCGACCATTCTTCTGTTTCTGGTCATCAAGCACAATGTGGAGACGGAAAAAGAATCTCCCGTGGTCGAGACACAGCGGCTGGAGGAGGAGCTGGAAGCCCTTCAAGAGCAGAGGCGGAGTCTCGAGGAGCAAACCGTCGAGGCTGTGAGGCGCAAGGCCGAACAGACTGTGGCAGAGGCAAGAGGGGAGAAGCAGTCGGCCGCTTCGCGGGAGGCGGAGGATGCGCTCCGGAAAGAGATCGATCGGCTTCGCCAGCGGAACGCGGAATTGAAGAAGGCGGTGGAAAGCATCAAGGAGAAAGAAACCGCCGATGTCATTGAGGATCCTTCGGTCGGGGAGGAGGAATATCTGCTCGGTCTGCGGGTGGAGGGGAAAAGGATCGCCATCCTCGTCGATCACAGTGCCTCGATGACCGATGAGAAACTGCGTGACATTATTTTCCGCAAGATCCGGTCGGACGCCCACAAGAAGGACGGACCGAAATGGAAGCGGACACAAAGAACTGTGCGCTGGCTGCTCAATCGGGTTCCTGAGGGAAGCCAGGTCTCTGTCATCGCATTCAGCGCTGAGGCGCGGCAGCTGGGGCCGGGCGGATGGCTGAAAGGAGGCAGCTCGGGTCAGATTAACACACTGGTTCGCGATCTTAGAACCCTGGTTCCGTCCGGGCCAACCAATCTCCAGGCAGGCCTGGTCGAACTGGGGAAGCTCCGCCCCAACGTGACGGATCTCTATCTTGTCACCGACGGATTGCCGACCCAGGCGAAGGCCAGTTTTCAATTCGGATCGGGCTGTTCGAACCGGAGTCAGACTATTTCGGGGGATTGCCGACTCCAGCTGTTCTGGAATTCGATGGCGGCGGCGGGGCCGGATCTTTCGACCACGCGGGCGAATGTTGTGCTGCTGCCGCTCGAGGGAGATCCGCAAGCGGTTTATGAATACGGCGTCTGGACCAGCATCACGGGGGGGCTGATGCTGGCACCGGCGCCGCGTTGGCCATGAGGCCCCGGCGGGAAGAGGTCGGCGGGTCGGGGATGGCATTTCTCGACACGATCTCCTGTGGCTTCGGGGCGATGATCCTCCTTCTGCTGATCTCGAAGACGGGGGTGGAGGAGCCGGAGGCGGGGGAAGCCGATTTCAGCGATGCCAGCGCCTTGATCTCCCAGGTTTTCGAGGCAGAACGCGAGATCAAGAGTCTGGGCACCGCACTCCAGCAGCTGGCTCTTGAGGCTGTCGGCCAGGGGACGAAGACTGCCGAGCAGCAGGCGGCGGCGGCGGCACAGGCGGAGGAGCTCCAGAAATTGCAGGCCGAGAGCGAGCGGCTGAAGGCGGATTCCCGGGGTCTTGAGCTAGTCAAAAAAACACTCGACCAGGCCTCGTTGCAGGCGGACACGGCCGAGGAGCGGGATCTCGAGGTCGGCGGGATTCCGGTCGACAGCGAATATGTGATCTTTCTGCTTGATACGTCCGGCAGCATGAAGGTGATCTGGGACCGGGTGCTGGCGGAGATGGAGAATGTCCTGGATGTCCACCCGACGGTCAAGGGATTCCAGATCATCAACGACAATGGCCAACACCTGCTGGCGGCCTACAAGGGAAAATGGATTCCCGATACCCCGCGGCTGCGGCGGAACGTGCTGGGAGCATTGCGTGGCTGGACCGCGGCCTCCAACAGCAGCCCGATCGAGGGTCTTAGAGCCGCGCTACAGACCTACGGCACCCGGGGAGATCGGGTGGCGATCTACATATTTGGGGATGACTACACGGGCCTTAGCTATGATGTCGTGATCCAGACCTTGGATAGCTGGCGGGCAAAGCATCCCAAGGCCGAGGTCCGCGTGCACGCGATCGGTCTGCATTCCGGAAATGCCTCATCGGCCCGGTTTGTGACCCTCATGCGGGAGGTCACGCACCGCAACAACGGGACCCTTCTGTTTCTGCCGCTTGAGGATGCACACCGACAGAAGCTACTCAGCGGTTGCAGCAACGCAGATCTGCACGCGTATGGCGGACGGTGTCGGGGGTCGTATCAAAAAAGCAACCGCTAGCGCGGTGAGGATCGGGTGGTCTGATTTCGCGTGGGTTCAGTTGTCGAACCCGACCCGGTCAACAATCCGCAACGCCTCGGCCCGACGGCGGGCGATCTCGGCCATCGCGATCGGGTCGGGGTCGAAAGAACCCCAGGCCCGGACGCGTGCCGAGGCCGGCACGTCGGGGTTGACGGGATATTCGAAATTGTCCTCGGCGTAGATCTGTTGCGCGGCGTCGGAGACCAGGAAGCGAATCAGCCGGCGGGCGTTTTCCGGGTTGGGGGCATGCTTCGCCATGGCAACGCCGGACACGTTGATATGGGTGCCGCCGCTCTCGAATTTCGGGAAGGTGACGCGCACCGAATCAGCCCAGGGACGCTGCTCGGCGTTTTCGAGCATCTTCCCCATGTAGTAGGTGTTGCCGATCGAGATGTCGCATTCGCCGGCCCAGATGGCCTTGATCTGGGCGCGGTCGTTGCCCTGCGGTCGGCGCGCGAGATTGGCCTTGATGCCGCGCAGCCATGCCTCCGCCTTCCCGCTGCCGTGATGGTGGATCATCGCCGCGAGCAGGGCGATGTTGTACTGGTGGCGTCCGGAGCGGGTGCAGATGCGCCCCTTCCAGCGGGGGTCGGCGAGGTCCTCATAGGTGGTGATTTCGCCCGGGGTTACACGCTGCCTCGAGGTGTAGACAATCCGGGCCCGCGTGGTCAGGGCGGTCCAATGGCCCTCCGGGTCGCGGAGGCTGGCGGGCACGCGGGCCTCGATCTCCGGATCGTGCACCGGCTGCGTGATGCCCTGCGTGACGGCGTTCGAGAGCCGTCCGATATCGACGACCAGGAGGACATCCGCGGGGCTGAGTTCGCCCTCTTCCTTGATCCGCGCCAGCAGCCCCCTCGGGATGCTGAGGATGTTGGGCTTGATTCCGGTCTCGGCAGTGAAGCGCTCCAGCAGCGGCTCGATCAGATCCGGCTGCCGGTAGGAGTAGACATTGACCTCTTCGTCGGCCGTAGCGGCCGTCGGCATGAGGCCGACAAGCGCAAGCGCAAGCAGCAGAAGGGAAAGGCGGCGAATCATGGAGTTCCTGACACAGGGAATTCTTCGGTTGGGATAATAACCCCATAAACCAGTCAGTAATGATCCTGTCGGGGAATATCGGTCAAACGGCCCCTGTCGGGGGATGTCCGGAAGGCCGTTTGGGGGAGAGGGATGGGGTCAGGCGGGCGTGTTCCCGGCGACCAGCTCGACCAGTTCGGTCATGATCCGGTTCAGCCGGAAATCCTTCGGCGTATAGACCCGTGCGATGCCTGCCTGCTTGAGATCTGCCGCATCCTCGGGCGGGATGATGCCGCCGACGACCACCGGCACGTCCCCCCGCCCCGCCTTCTCGAGCTCCGCCAGCACGGCCCGTGCCAGGGGCAGATGCGAGCCGGAAAGGACCGACAGCCCGACCAGATGCGCGCCCTCGTCGCGCGCCCGGCCGGCGATTTCCTCCGGCCCGAAACGGATGCCCTCATAGATGACGCGCATGCCGCAATCCCGCGCCCGCACGGCGATCTGCTCGACGCCGTTGGAATGGCCGTCGAGTCCCGGCTTGCCGAGCAGGAAGGTCACCGGCCGCCCCAGCCGCCGGGAGACCGCTTCCACTTCGGCACGCAGCACCTCGGTCTCCGGGTCGGTCCGGACCGGTGCCTGGCTGATGCCGGTGGGCGCCCGGTATTCGCCGAACACCCGTCGGAGGGCGGCCGCCCATTCGCCGGTGGTGGCCCCGGCCCGGGCCGCCGTCACCGATGCCGGCATGATGTTGCGCCCGGCCTGTGCGTCGGCTTCGAGCGCGGCGAGGGCCTTTGCGGTTTCCGCGCTGTCGCGCGCCTTGCGCCAGGCGCGGATGCCGGCCCGGGCCTTTTCCTCGACCGCGGGGTCGACCGCGACGATGCCGGCATCCCCGCTGGCCAGCGGACTCGGCTCGGCCTCGGTGTAGGCGTTCACGCCGACGACGGTCCGTTCGCCCGATTCGATTTCGGCCATCCGCTCGGCGTTGGAGGCGACCAGTCGGGATTTCATGTATTCGATGGCCGCGACCGCACCGCCCTCAGCTTCGACCTCGCGGAATTCGGCTTCCGCCGCGGCCCGGATCTCGGCGACCCGGGCATCGACCACCGGGGAGCCGTCGAACAGATCCTCGTATTCGAGCAGGTCGGTCTCATGGGCCAGAATCTGCTGCAGGCGGAGCGACCATTGCTGGTCCCAACGGGTCGGCAGGCCGAGCGCCTCGTTCCAGGCCGGGAGCTGCACGGCGCGGGCGCGGGCGCGCTTCGAGAGGGTGACGGCCAGCATCTCGAGAAGGATGCGGGCGATGTTGTTCTCGGGCTGCTGTTCGGTGAGGCCGAGGGAGTTGACCTGCACGCCGTAGCGGAAGCGACGCAGTTTGGGGTCCTCGACGCCGTAGCGGGTGTGGCAGATTTCGTCCCAGATCTCGGCGAAGGCCCGCAATTTGCACATCTCCTCGATGAAGCGGATCCCGGCATTCATGAAAAAGGACATCTGCCCGACCATGCCGGGGAAGGCCTCCCCGTCCGCCTCCGGCCGCCGGCGGATCTCGTCCAGCATCGCGGTGGCGGTGGCGAGGGCGTAGGCGATCTCCTGGGCCGGCGTCGCGCCGGCTTCCTGCAGGTGGTACGAGCAGACATTGGTCGGATTCCAGTGCGGCATCTCCACCGCCGTCCAGGCGGCGATGTCGGCGGCGAGCCGGAGCGACGCCGCCGGGGGCAGGATGTAGGTGCCCCGCGAGAGATACTCCTTGAGGATGTCGTTCTGCGTCGTGCCCCGCAATTCGGTCCGGGAGATTCCGGCCTCATCGGCGAGCGCGGTGTAGAGCGCCAGCAGCCAGGGGGCGGTGGCATTGATGGTCATCGAGGTGTTCATGCGGTCGAGCGGGATGCCTTCGAGCAGCACCCGCATGTCGCCCAGATGCGCCACCGGCACTCCCACGCGTCCGACCTCGCCGGCGGCGAGGGGATGATCGGGGTCGTAGCCGGTCTGGGTCGGCAGGTCGAAGGCCACCGACAGGCCGGTCTGTCCCTTGGCGAGATTGGCCCGGTAGAGCGCGTTCGACTCCGCGGCGCTGGAATGCCCGGCATAGGTGCGGAAAATCCAGGGCCGGTCGCGCTCCCGGTTCGCAGGGCTCGTGTTCATAGGGGGGTCCGCGCCAGTTGCCGCAGTGCATCATAAATCATTATTTGCCGCCGGTCGGTCGGGCCGATATCTTGCAATGCACAAATTCCACAGAGAATGGGAGCTTGAGGATGGCCGCCATTGCCGCCGCCGCCGAGGCACCGCCGCCGCCAGGCGAGGACCTGTATGAGGTCGGACGGTTTCCGCCTCTCGGGCATGTTCCGAAACAGATGTATGCCTGGGCGATCCGCCGCGAGCGGCATGGCAATCCCGACTCCGCGATGCAGCTCGAGGTGGTGGATGTCCCGGAGATCGCTTCCGGGGAGGTGCTGGTGCTCGTGATGGCGGCGGGGGTGAACTACAACGGCGTCTGGGCCGCGCTCGGCAAGCCCATCTCCCCGTTCGACGTGCATGGCGCCCCCTACCATGTCGCAGGCTCGGACGCGGCCGGAATTGTCTGGAAGGTCGGTGAGAAGGTGCGCCGCTTCCGGGTCGGCGACGAGGTCGTCGTGCATTGCAACCAGGACGATGGCGATGACGAGGAATGCAATGGCGGCGACCCGATGTTTTCCGCCTCGCAGCGGATCTGGGGCTATGAGACGCCGGACGGGTCTTTCGCGCAGTTCGCCCGTGTCCAGGCCCAGCAATTGATGCGTCGGCCGCCGCATCTGACCTGGGAGGAATCAGCCTGCTACACGCTGACCCTGGCGACCGCCTACCGGATGCTGTTCGGCCACCGGCCGCACATCCTGCGTCCCGGCCACAATGTGCTGGTATGGGGCGCGTCCGGCGGGCTGGGTTCTTTCGCGATCCAGCTGGTCAACACCGCCGGGGCCAATGCGATCGGTGTGATCTCCGACGAGGGCAAGCGCGACTTCGTGCTGGAACTCGGCGCCAAGGGGGTGATCAACCGCACCGAATTCGAATGCTGGGGCCGGCTGCCGACGGTCAACACACCCGAATACACAAAATGGTTTGCCGATGCGCGCCGTTTCGGCAAGGCGATCTGGGAGATCACCGGCAAGGGTGTGAATGTCGATGTGGTGTTCGAGCATCCGGGGGAGGCGACCTTCCCCGTCTCGACCTTTGTGGTCAAGCGCGGCGGCATGGTGGTCTTCTGTGCCGGCACGACGGGCTACAACCTCACCTTCGATGCACGCTATGTCTGGATGCACCAGAAGCGGATCCAGGGATCCCATTTCGCCAATCTCAAGCAGGCGAGCCAGGCCAACCAGCTGATGCTCGAGCGCCGGATCGACCCCTGCATGTCGGAGGTCTTCCCATGGACCGACATCCCCCGGGCACATATGAAAATGCTCGAGAATGTGCACAAGCCAGGCAATATGGCGGTGCTGGTCTCGGCCCCGACCACCGGGTTGCGCACCTGGGATGACACGCTGGAGGCGGCCGGCGGCATCTGAGATCCGGGGGGCAATCCGCGCCCGTCAGAAACGCCGGGCGGGAATTCCTGCAGACAGCTATTCTTCTTCCAGGGTCGCCGGAAATCCCGGTGCCCGCAATTCGGCGCCGATTTTCTCCTCGAGGAGCCGCACCACCTCCGGCGACCACGCATCCCCGCCATAGCACCGGCGCGCTTCCTCGAGAAGCTCCCGGACCTTGCTGGCGAGGACCAGCGGCACGCCGCTGCGTTCGCCGATCATGGCTGCGAGCCCGGCATCCTTGCAGGCCAGGTCCAGGGTGAAGCCGATATCGTAGCTGCCGTTGAGGATCACCTGGCTTTCGGTCTCGTGGACAAAGCTGTTGCCGGAACTCGCCCGGATCGCCTCGAAGGCAATCCCCAGATCGATTCCGGATTGTTTTGCCAGGGCCAGCGCTTCCCCGGCCCCGACCAGATGCAGGAAGGCAAGCATGTTGGTGATCACCTTGATCACCGACGCCTTGCCGAGCTCTCCGATATGGAACACCAGACCGCCCATCGCGGCGAGGGCCGGGCGGTGTGCCTCGAACAGTTCCTGCGGACCGCCGGCCAGCACGGTGATCTCGCCGGTCGCGGCCCGGTGCACGCCGCCGGTGACCGGCGCCTCCAGGGTGCGGATTCCGGCCCGGCCCGCGATCTCGGCCAGGGACTGGATCTCGGCCGGGTCGTTGGTGCTCATCTCGATCCAGGTGGTGCCTTCCGCAAGTCCGGCAAGCACGCCGTCTCCGCTTTCCAGCACCTCCCGCGTCGCGGCGGGCGAGGGGAGGCAGGTGATCGCGGCATCCGCGCCCCGGGCGGCATCGGCGGCGCTGTCGGCGACCCGGGCTCCGGCCGCGGCGAGCCTCTCGCAGGCGGCGGGATCGAGATCATGGACCGCGAGCGGGAAGCCGCCGCGAAGGAGGTTGGCTGCGAGATACTTGCCGAGATGGCCGAGGCCGATGAAGGCGTAACGCATCGGATCTTCGGGAGGGGGAGGGTTCATGATCGGGTCCGTGGCTTGGCGTTCCTGCGACCGGGGTATAGATGCAGGATGCGTCCGTCAATGATGGCCAGTGCCGCGATGATCAGGGCGAGGCCGGCAAAATCATTGGCCCCGAACCGCTCGCCCAGAAACACCGCTCCGAGGATCAGCGTGCCGGGTGGAATGATCATCGTCACCAGCATCAGGGTTGTGGCACCCGCCCGCCGCAGGATGGCGAAATAGACGATATAGGCCAGCGCCGAGCACAGGGCTCCGAGGATGAGGATGGCGGTGAGGGTGGAGATCCGGGGCGAGACGGGCAGCGGGTCGCCGAGCAGCAATACGATCGGGATCATCCACATGCTGCTCATGGTCAGCATGCAGGCGGCTGCGACCGGACCGGGGATATCTGCGGCCACCCGGCGGGCCGCATGCGCGGCGAAGCCGTAGGAGATCGAGGCTCCGATGATCGCGAGATAGCCCCAGCTGACCCGGGCTCCGACCCCGGCCGTCTCGACGCCGACCATCACGGCAGCGCCGAGGATGCCGAGCAGGATGCCGATGGCGCGGTTGCGGGTCAGGCGGTCATCCTGGGTTGCAAAATGGCCGATCAGCACGGTGAAGATTGGCGTGGTGGCATTCAGGATTGCGGCCTCGCCGCCCAGGATGTGGCTCTGTCCCCAGACAATCAGCGAGAAGGGGATCACATTGGTGAGGAGGCCGAGCAGGGCGAAGCGGGCCCAGATGCGGGCACTGGAAGGGACGGGCAGGCCGCGGGCGAGCACATAGAGCCAGATCACAACCGCCCCGCATCCCACCCGGCCGAGGACGGTGGTGAACGGGTCCAGCTCCTCCAGCGCGACCTCCTGGAAGATGAAACTCAGCGACCAGAGTGAGGCGAGGGTGAGCAGCAGGAGCCAGCTGATGAGGTCGATACTGTGGCGCATGGGGGAGGGTTCAGGATCGGGTCGGTGGCTTGGCGTTCCTGCGGCCGGGATATAGATGCAGGATGCGTCCGTCAAGGATGGCCAGTGCCGCGACGATCAGGGCGAGGCCGGCAAAATCATTGGCCCCGAACCGCTCGCCCAGAAACACCGCTCCGAGGATCAGCGCGCTCGGTGGAATCATCATCGCCACCAGCGTCAGGTTGGTGGGACCCGCCCGCTTCAGGATGGCGAAATAGGCGATATACGCGATCGCCGAGCCAAATACGCCGAGGATGAGCACCGCGCCGAGGGTGGAGGGTCGGACCGAGACGGGCAGCGGGTCGCCGAGCAGCACGGCCACAGGGATCATCCACAGTGTGCTCATGCTCAGCATCCCGGCGGCCGCCACCGGGCCGGGGATGCCGACCGTCACCCGGCGTGTGGAATGCACCGCGCAGGCGTAGGCGACCGACGCGCCGATCACTGCCAGATAGCCCCAGCTGACCCGGGCTCCGAGATCGGCCGTCTCGACGCCGACCATCACGGCAGCGCCGAGGATGCCGAGCAGGATGCCGATGGCGCGGTTGCGGGTCAGACGGTCATCCTGGGTCACAAAATGGCCGATCATGACCGCGAAGATCGGCGTGGTGGCGTGCAGGATCGCGGCCTCACCGCCCAGGATATGGCTCTGTCCCCAGACAATCAGCGAGAAGGGGAGCACGTTGTTGAGGAGGCCGATCAGGGCGAAGCCGGCCCAGATGCGGAATCCGGTGGGAACCCGGATGCCCCGGACGAGCACATAGAGCCAGATCGCCACCGCGCCGGTCGCCACCCGGCCGAGGACGATGGTGAACGGGTCCAGCTCCTCCAGCGCGATCTCGTTGAAGAGAAAACTCATCGACCAGAGTGCGGCGAGGGTGAGCAGCAGGAGCCAGCTGATGAGGTCGATACTGTGGCGCATGGGGAGGGCTCGGGCGGTCGGATTCACAGACAGCAGGGTAGGCAGGCCCGCTTCCGGCGTCCTCCGGAATCATGCGCTCAGCGTGCGCCGCACGGCATCCTTCCAGCCGGCGCAGAGTGCCTCGCGGGTGGCCGCCTCCAGGTTTGGGGTGAAGCGCCGCTCCAGGGCCCAGCTGTCGGCGAAGACCTCCGGGGCCGGGTAGAGGCCGGCATGCAAACCGGCGAGATAGGCCGCTCCGAGTGCCGTGGTCTCGAGGATGGCAGGCCGGTCGATGGGGGTGTCGAGGAGGTCGGCGAGGCGTTGCAGGGTCCAGTCCGAGGCGACCATGCCGCCATCCACCCGCAGCACGAAATCATCCCCGCCCGGCCAGTCCCCGCGCATCGCCTCGAGCAGGTCCCGGGTCTGGTAGCAGACGCTTTCGAGGGCGGCCCGGGCGAGCTCCCGGGGTGAGGTGGCGCGGGTCAGGCCGTAGAGCGCACCCCGGCAGTCGGCATCCCAATGGGGGGCCCCGAGGCCGGTGAAGGCCGGCACCAGATAGACCTGCTGGCCGGGATCGGCCTCGGCGGCGAGGGGACCGGATTCGGCCGCCGAGTCGAGGATTCCGAGACCGTCCCGGAGCCACTGCACGGCGGCCCCGGCGGTGAAGATGGAGCCTTCGAGCGCGTAGCTGCGCCGGCCGTCGAGCTGGCAGGCGATGGTGGCCAGCAGGCGGTTTTCCGACTGCACCGGTTCGCTGCCGGTATGGAGGAGGGCAAAGCCGCCGGTCCCGTAGGTGGCCTTGATCATGCCGGGGTGGAAGCAGGCCTGGCCGATGGCCGCCGCCTGCTGGTCGCCGGCGATGCCGGCGATCGGGATCGCGGCTCCCAGCAGGGCGGGATCGGTGGTGCCGTATCCGGTCGAGCAGTCGCGGATTTCCGGCAGCAACGCCCGGGGCACGCGGAAGGCGTCGAGCATCTCGTCGCACCAGTCGCCGGTGCGGAGGTCGCAGAGCAGGGTCCGGCTGGCATTGGTGGCGTCGGTGGCATGCACCCGGCCTCCGGTCAGGCGCCAGAGCAGGAAACTGTCGATCGTCCCGAAGGCGAGTTCGCCGCGCTCGGCGGCTTCGCGGGCCCCCTCCACCGCATCGAGGATCCAGCCGATCTTGGTGGCCGAAAAATACGGATCAAGCAGCAGGCCGGTGCGTTCGCGCACCTGCGGCTCGAGGCCGGCGGCGCGGAGTCCGGCGCAGGCCTCCGCGGTGCGCCGGTCCTGCCAGACGATCGCGCGATGCACCGGGCGGCCGGTGGCCCGCTCCCAGAGCACGGTGGTCTCGCGCTGGTTGGCGATGCCGATGGCCGCGATCCCGCCGGCATCGATCCCGGCCCGGGCGATGGCCTCCCGGGCCGTCGCCAGGGTGCTCTGCCAGATATCCTCGGGGTCATGCTCGACCCAGCCCGAGCGCGGAAAATGCTGGGGAAATTCCTCCTGCGCGACGGCCGCGATCCGGGCTTCGGAGTCGAAGAGGATGGCCCGGGAGGAGGTCGTTCCCTGATCCAGTGCCAGAGCGTAGCCGGCCATGTCATGCGCTCCTGTGTTGCAGCCATTGCTGCAGCCGGTCGCGGCCGGCTTCGTCCATATGGAGGCCGAGCTTGGTCCGCCGCCAGAGGATGTCCTCTGCGGTTTCGGCCCATTCATGCTGTACCAGATATTCGGCTTCCCGCTCGTGGAAACCGGCACCGAAACACTGGCCCGGGCCCGTGGGGCCGGTGAGGGCGGTGGCGATCTCCCGGGCCCGGGTCCCGTAGGCCTGGGCGAGGCGCAGCGCGAGGGGCGGATCGACCGACGCGTTCCGGAGTTCGCCCGCGAGTGCCGGAATGCCGCCTTCCGGCAGATCGCCGCCGGGCAGGGGCGCATCCGCCGTCCAGGCCCCGCCCGTCTGCGGGAGAAGACCGGCCAGCCGGTCGAGGGCGGTTTCGGCGAGCTGCCGGTAGGTGGTGATCTTGCCTCCGAACACATGCAGGAGAGCGGCCTCGCCGACGGTTTCGTGTTCGAGCGTGTAGCCCCGACTCGCCTCCCGTGCCGGGACGTCGGCTTTTTCATGGAGAGGCCGCACGCCGGAGAAGGTGGCGGTCACCTCCTCGGGGCGCACGGGGCGGGCGAAGTGGCGGCTGGCCATGTCACAGAGATAGGCAATCTCTGCTGGATCCGCCGTGGCGGTGGCGGGGTCGCCGGTGAATTCACTCTCGGTGGTGCCGATCAGGGTGAAATCCCGCTCATAGGGAAGGGCGAAAAGAATCCGGCGGTCGGGGTTCTGGAAGATATAGGCCCGGTCGTGATCGAAGAGGCGGGGCAGGACGATATGGCTGCCCCGGACGAGGCGGGTCTGGCGGGGTTCCGGGCGGTGGAGGCGGTCGCGGATCACTTCTCCGATCCAGGGGCCGGTTGCGTTGACCAGGATCCGCGCGGAGGCCTGATCGGTGCGGCCGCTGCGAAGGTCACGGAATTGCAGCTGCCAGTGATCGCCGGCCGGGGTGGCGGTCATCAATTCGGTGCGCGTGTGGATGCGAGCACCGTGACCGGCGGCGTCCAGGGCGTTGAGGACCACGAGCCGGGCGTCGTCCACCCAGCAATCGGAGTATTCGTAGCCGCGCCGGTATCCCGGCTGCAGGGGGGGGCCCGCTTCGTCGTGGCGGAGGTCGAGGGATCGGGTGGGTGGCAGGTCCCTGTGTCCGTCGAGCCGGTCATAGAGCCAGAGACCGGCACGGATCATGAACTCCGGGCGTCCGTCCTTCTGGCAGGGCAGGATGAAGCGGAGCGGGCGGATGATATGGGGCGCGATGCGCCGGAGGATCCTGCGCTCGCGCAGGGATTCGCGGACCAGGCGGAATTCCAGGCTTTCGAGATAGCGAAGCCCGCCATGGACGAGTTTGGTGGAGGCCGAGGACGTGCCGCCGCCGAGATCCCCGCGTTCGACCAGCAGCACCGAGAGGCCCCGGCCGGCCGCGTCGCGCGCGATTCCGCATCCGTTCACACCGCCACCGATGATCGCGAGGTCGACGGGGGTGGAATCCATGCGCTGCTTCCCTGTCGGCCGGTGTGACCACGGGCAGGAATACGGGGAGCGGCGGGAGGCCGCAATGCCGTGTCGGGTCTGGAAGGCAGTGTATATTTGCCGGTGCCGCTTCGGGCTTCCGCCATCCTGTGCCGGAGCCGGCCCGGCAGGGGACGGGATCCATGGCCGAGATCGAGATCAACCCCGAATTCCGTCGTGCCCTGGATCTGATGGCATCCGGCTGGGGCTCGTTGTTCGTGACCGGCAAGGCGGGTACCGGGAAGTCGACGCTGCTCGAGCATTTCCGGGAAACCGCGAAGGATTCGCCGGTGATTCTCGCACCCACCGGAGTGGCGGCACTGAACGTGCACGGGCAGACGGTGCACCGGTTTTTCGGTTTTGGCATCGAGGTGACACCGGACCGGGTGCGCAATAGCGGGCGCAAGCCGCGGGATCCGGATCTCTACAAGCGGCTTTCGACCGTCATCATCGATGAGGTCTCGATGCTGCGGGCTGATCTGCTCGATTGCGTGGACATCTTTCTGCGCAGGTACGGGCCGCGGGGCAAGGTGCCGTTCGGTGGCGTGCGGATGGTGTTTGTCGGCGATCTCTACCAGCTCCCACCGGTGGTTACCAAGGATGAGCGTGAGATCTTTAGCAGTGTCTACGAGACCCCGTATTTTTTCAGTGCCAAGGCGCTGAACCGCATCGGGCTGGAGATTGTCGAATTGAAGAAGGTCTACCGGCAGCAGGACGCCGGCTTTGTCGAACTCCTCAACCGGGTCCGTGATGCCTCGGTGAAGGAGGAGGATATCGACCGCCTGAACGAGCGTCTGGCACCGGAATTCGAACCTCCGGAGGACGGCTTCACGATCCATCTGACCGCGACCAACCGGAATGCCGACCAGATCAATGACCGGAAACTTGCCGGGCTGTCGGGCCAGAAATGGGTTTCCCGAGCCGAAATCTCGAAGGATTTCGGGCGAGAGCAGTATCCGACCGCGGATCAGCTCACCTTCAAGGAAGGTGCGCAGATCATGATGCTCAACAACGATTCTGGCGGCCGCTGGGTGAATGGCAGCATCGGCGTGATCGAGTCGGTTGCACCCGATGCGGGGGGCGGAGCCAATCTGCAGGTACGACTGCGGGATGTGGGAAATCCGGTCGAGGTGCGCCGCCATACCTGGAACGTGATCCGCTTCTCCCTCGTGGATGGCAGCATTGTGAGCGAGCCTGTCGGGGAGTTCACCCAGCTTCCCTTCCGCCTGGCCTGGGCGGTGACCATCCACAAGAGCCAGGGGAAAACCTTCGATCGGGTGGTGATAGACCTCGAGCGGGGTGCCTTTGCCGCCGGCCAGACCTATGTGGCGCTCAGCCGGTGCACGACTTTCGAGGGGATCTGGCTACGGCGGCCGATCCAGCGGAGTTCGATTCGCGCGGACGGGCGGATCCGGGATTTCTTTGCCACGCATCGCAATGGCGCGGTGGAGGTGGGATTGCCGCTGGAGGGGTAGGGGATGCTGTGGGCTGTGTTTGTGCCGCAAGGCGATCGGATGACGCAGGATACTTCTCGTCACTGTCCCGAGAAGTGCCTTGATCGCTATGCGGGCGAATTCGTCTATTGTCACAATGATCGATTGCGTGATACCATCGGCGAAATGGCAGGCATGCTTGAGGGCATGATTGGCAACCGGTTGTGCTCTCGAGATCTAATTGTCTAATGCCGACTACCCTTGAACTCTGCGCTGGTGCTGGTGGCCAGGCCCTTGGCTTTGAGCAGGCGGGCTTTGATCATGCGGCATTGATTGATAGCGATCCCCACGCCTGCGCTACATTGCGCATAAACCGTCCTTATTGGAATGTTATCGAAGCAGATCTAAATCGGTTCGACGCTACGTATTGGCGTGGAGCTGTAGATGTTGTGGCGGCGGGACTACCGTGCCCGCCGTTCTCTGTTGCAGGCAAGCAACATGGAGCCGCCGATGAGCGCGATCTATTTCCGGTTCTGTTGCAGATCGTTATGGAAACCGAACCCCGCGCGGTGCTGATCGAAAATGTGCGCGGCCTGATGACGAAGCGGTTTGCTACATATCGGGAGGACATTCGGCACCAATTGGAGGATATGGGATATTGGGTCGATTGGAGGATGCTGGACGCTCACGATTATGGTGCAGCACAACACCGCACTCGTTCATTTCTGGTCGCCATTGATAGCTCGTTGGCATTTGAGTGGCCGAAGCCGAACGGGAAGAAGGGCGCTACGGTTGGCGAGGCTTTGGTATCACTGATGGCGGAAAATGGATGGGAACGAGCAAAGGACTGGGCCGCACAGGCAAACCGTCCGGCACCGACGCTTGTAGGTGGCTCGCGCAAGCATGGCGGCCCCGATCTTGGCCCTACACGTGCGCGTGCGGCTTGGGCAGCACTTGGCGTTGATGGTCTTGGCATAGCGGATTCATCTCCTCCAAAAAAATTCTCTGGTGTACCAAGGCTTACCGTCGAAATGGCAGCCCGCCTTCAGAGCCTGCCGACGAATTGGACATTGGCAGGAAGCAAAACGCAACGATACAGGCAAGTTGGAAACGCCCTACCTGTTGATCTCGGGCACGCCATGGCGCGTGCCATTGCCAAATGCCTCGCGTAGGTTCAAAAGCCGCCCTTGCGGCGTATTTGGAGGGTAAGGTGGGCATTGTGGTCAACAGTAGTGAACTGCAAAAAGCTGCAAATGGTGCGGTGGAGTGGGCACGGCGCTTGCGCGACCTTCGTGCAGAGGGCTGGGATATCAGCTCTCATAATGATCGTGCGGATCTTGCACCAGGTCAATATATTCTCGAAAAATCACCACCGACCGGAAAGGCTTATAAGTTCGCTTCCCCTATATCTCACCGCCTCCGGGCTCTAGTTTTGACAAGGAACGGGTGTACATGTCAGATGTGTGGCATGGGTGCCGGCGACAAAGATGATGAGGGTCGTAAAGTGCGTTTACATATTGGGCATATCGTGGACCGAAGCCATGGCGGGAAGGATGAGCAGTCGAATTTGCGGGCATTGTGCAGCACTTGCAATCAGGGTGCAAAAAATCTGGCAATCGAGCCTCCTTCATGGACATGGTTGCTGGCACAGTTGCGCCGCGCAACGCGTGCAGACCAACAGGTAGCTCTAGCATGGTTGAAGCAAAAATTTGAATCAGCTGATGAGCACTCTAGGCAAGGAAATTAAAATTAGCTAGTTGAAAAAGATACACGAGAGTCATTTTGGGTAGCTATAAAAAATCGCAGGGGTCATCATGTATGGCATGCCAAGGGGGACGGAAAGAGGAACGGAATTGTTTCACGCACGAATCTGCTGACCCGTGTTGGTAAAGCGTGTATTGACAATGCAGTGTCTGCTGTGAGAAGCAGAAAAACGATGATGAGGGCAAGCAGTAGAAAGTATGAGAACCAATCCATGAACGGGCCTGAAATCATATCTCCTAATCGCATTGAGTGGGATCAATCGCAAAGAAGTGTTATTGATTCTTGTCACGAGGGACGCTTGTTAGTTGATGCGGGGCCGGGGACGGGCAAGACAGCGGTCGCTTGTGGTCGTGTGTCTCAATTGATTGGCAAAAAATTGGTTAAGCCTAATCGAATTTTGATGATAAGTTTCACGCGCGCTGCCGTGCGAGAAATTCGTAATCGAATTAGAACCCACCTTGAAGATACATATGCTGCCTATGCGGTAAAAATCGGCACACTAGATTCGCATGCTTGGGACATTTGCTCAAGATTCGATGGGGAAGAAAAAGCACAAAGGTCCTATGAAGAAAAAGCACAAAGGTCCTATGAAGAAAATATTAAAAGTGCACTTGATCTAATTCGCGATGACCAGAATCAAAGAGTTTCCAATTATCTTAAAGACATCGAACATCTGATAGTTGATGAAGCTCAGGATTTTGTTGGAATGCGCGCGGATTTTGTTGTTGAGTTTATTTTAAGACTATCCTCGAAATGCGGCGTGACCATATTCTCAGATGAAGCCCAAGCCATTCATGGATTTATTGATGTGCCGTATATTCGTGGTGAAGACAGATTTTGGAAGCTGTCATTTTCTGACAAAATTCGTGGAAGGGAAGCAGGTGAATTCAACGAATGTAACTTAACCTGTGTGCATCGTACTGACTCTCCACAATTGCAGGAAATTTTTTCAAGCACTCGTCGCAAAGTGCTGACCGTTACGAAGGAATCGGATAGTAAAGAATTAGATGAAATTCGAGAAGACATTAAAAGACACGCCCATGGCAAAATTGCGGTGCGTCACAATGGACAAGAAATTCTTACACCACCCGATCAGAATGATGCCTTGATCTTGTATCGCATGCGAGGCGATGTGCTACTTCGAAGTTCGCTTCTGATGGGAGAAGGCATTCAGCATCGAGTGCGAATGTCGGGACTGCCCGTGTGCCTTGCACCTTGGATCGGCGCAGCACTTGCGGAGCACACGGGATCCATTCTAAGTGAGAAGAGATTTGGAGAATTATGGGAAGATAGAATACAAGGTTCGCCCTTTCTATCATGCGAACGTGACCACGCATGGGAGCAGCTAGTTAGTATTGCAGGTTGTGAGGCAACAATCGTGGATATGCATAAATTACGAAAGCACCTAGGCAGAAAGAACCCGCCACCGGAATTGTGCCATGCTGAGATGGGGCAGTGTGGGTTCATCATAGGCACGATCCATGCATCTAAGGGGCGTGAGGCAGATATTGTACATCTTGTGCTACCTAAAATGCGACCCAACGATAGCAACCAGGATGAAGAGGCGCGGGTTATATTCGTTGGTGCGACACGTGGGCGGTCGCAGCTACTGATCGGTGAGGGAAATAGCCCATTGTTTAAGAAAGTTAAAAAATCCGGTCGAGCTTATCACCATGTAAAGGACAACAATTTGAGAAAGGGAAACTATCTGTGCGCACAGGTCGAAATCGGACATGACGGTGACATTAATGTTGGCGGCTTGGCAGGAAAGGGTTTTTTTGAGCACTCGAGTGATGTACACGTCAGCCAGGAGCGAATTAGCAGCTTCGCGGGAAAGGTTGTATCCTTGGTTGTCGAGCTTAATAGTAAAATGAATTTTTCGTACTTACTAAAAGAAGAAGGGCAAGGTAAATTTCTTGCCGTGTTGTCAAAGAAGGTGAATAGTGATTTGTTCTGTATAAAAGATATTATTAGCAATAAAAAGAAATTTTCTGGATACAAATTAACTTTGCCCAACAAAATTTGCCACTTGCATGTGTTGGGCGTACGCACCATCGTCGTGCCATCGGATATGGCGGAAGAAAGAAGGCAAAATCTACACGAGCCATGGAGAAGTAGCGGTATCATGCTGGCACCGCTAGTGCTAGGGTACAGCGCGGTGTGTTTTCAGTACCAATATAAAGGACAGAAGTTATGACCTTTGGCGATATTGTATTGAGCCGTCTGAAAGAAGATTTGGTGGGGCCATATGAAGAAAACGAAATTTTGTTCTGGCGTCCATCGGATGTGTATCTGACGGGCATGTTGTGGCCGGGCAGAATCAGCGTGGGGGCTGAAGAAGATGATCAGATAGGCCTTTCAGGAGAGAGTGATAGCGCAGCAAGCAGCGGCAACGAAGAAGGTGTTTCTCTCTTACACTTGAATCGGCCATGCTCTGCGGGAGTTTCTTTCGCTACAAAATCGACAACGGGGGATGCCAAAATAGATGTAAAGGTTCGCTTCGCAACCTATATCCAATCGGATGTATCTAGAGTTGAGCACGCTGAGGGCAACAATGGTTATGTACAAGCAAAAAAGAAATGGACACGCCGCGCATACAGTATTAGCGTAAAAGATGTGCTACTTAAGAAATCTTCAGGGTATATTCATCTTGAAGAACATGGGAGCCCTCCAGGTGTCAATCTGCATATCCGTGCTGTATCATGTTTGGATGATATAAAGCGAACGTTTGGAACGGTTACTCTGGTGAATGCAAGCTTGGGACTTAATGACAGTAGGAAGCGTGATGATATAGAAAAGTTGATGTTGTTTCAAGTTTGTACAGAAATTTGGCCAAGCGGAGGTGGAGGAACGGAGCTAATTGCACGACCTGTGCGGCATGTTGTGTCGGATAAAAGCGGTCCCATTGCAGATATATTGTATCGAAACGCTCATGAATTTGCAACCGGGCATACTTGCTCGGCCATGTGGGAGGCAACAAATTCAGAGCAAGGAATAGCCAGCATGGTGGGTACGAGCTGGATTCCCAACACAGCGGTTCCAAGGACAAGCGGGCATGGGCATGAGGTTTTTCACGCATTGCGTGACTCTACAAAGCATAAGCCACTTTCAGCTCAATGGCTAGCGACTGCAAAGCCGACAGCACTAGGAGAGGCCCTTCAAAAATTGCCGATGGCGTACAAGAAGTGGATCGGAGCTAAGAAAACTGAAATGGCGTCCCTTCCCGAATTTTTTCAAAATCAGGCCGCAGAAAACATAGAAACCTGCGAGCGGGTTCATTCACGAATGACCAGTGGCGCGGAGTGGATTGCTAATGATGATACGATGTTGCGAGCTTTTAGTTTGGCCAATCTTGCCATGGAAAAGCAGTATGGGTGGGATCATCTAAAAAAGGGAGTGCGTGAGCCGCTTGAGTGGAGACCGTTCCAGCTTGGCTTTATTCTTCTTGCGGCGGCTTCTGTAGTTGATCGAGAACATCCCGATAGAGAGATTATGGATCTGCTTTGGTTTCCTACGGGCGGTGGCAAGACGGAGGCATATCTTGCACTGATTGCCTTTCTTGCTTTCTATCGAAGGCTATCTGCCGGAGATGATCCTGACGAAGGCGGTGGCGTTGCTGCGATAATGAGGTACACACTTCGGTTGCTGACCACGCAACAGTTCTCACGCGCTGCATCAGTTATACTCGCCTGTGAGGCAATTCGCCGAGGGCGCATATGCGAAGCAGGTGTGTCGAGTTCTAGGGATGAATTAGGTAGTACTCCCTTCTCTATAGGTCTCTGGGTTGGAAGTGATGCAGTGCCAAACAAAGTGTGCGATGCGGCCGCAGCCTTGAGACAGCCTTCTGCCCCTGATCGACCGACACCAAAGCAACTTGTGAATTGTCCTGCATGTCATGAGGAGTTGACTTGCAATCCTTACGAGAACCCACCTTCTGCCATTCATGTGCGGTGTCATAATAAAGAATGCCTTCTATTTTGTCACGAAAATCCTCTTCCGGTTTGGACTGTCGACGAGGACGTATATCGGGAGAGGCCTACCTTGCTGATTGGAACAATTGATAAATTTGCACAAATTGTTAAGCGCAAAGAAATTAGCAACCTGTTTAACCTAAGTAACCGAAAACCACCAGATCTTATTCTTCAAGATGAACTTCACCTTATTGCCGGGCCATTAGGAACTGTTGCTGGTCTTTACGAAGTTGCGATCGATCGCATGTTTTCATGTGGAGGTGCGGTTCCCAAAATTATTGGGTCCACAGCAACAATCAAGCGGGCACCCGAACAGGTAAAATCTCTGTTTAACCGCACGACAGAACAGTTTCCTCCATCAGGTATTGATGCTAAAGATTCTGCTTTTGCAGTTGTAGACCGAAAGGATCCTGGTAGAAGCTATACGGGTGTAACAACAGCGGGCCGGTCGGCAAAATTTACATACCAGGCAGTGGCTGCGTCACTGCTCCAGTCTGCCTCTGGTGCTACCACTGATGATAAGATACGAGATTCCTATTGGACGCTAGTTTCTTATTTCAACTCATTACGGGAGTTAGGTGGTGCTCTTGTTTTAATGCATGATGATGTAAACCGTAGCATTGAAATGCTTGCAAAACGGCGAGGCGAGGAATGTGCACGCCGGAAGCCTAAATGGATAGCAGAGTTGACATCTCGACGTACACAAGCCGAAGTTAGGGAGATGCTGGACAAGCTCTCAATTCCTGTGGATGATAAGCAAAACGCACTTGATGTTGTTCTCGCGACCAACATGCTGAGTGTTGGGGTAGATATTCCTCGCCTTGGTTTAATGCTGGTGTTTGGTCAGCCAAAGGGAATTGCTGAATATATCCAAGCAACAAGTCGTGTCGGACGTGGCGAGGACCCGGGTTTGGTGGTTACCGTATTTAACAATGCGAAAGCACGCGACCGCTCACACTATGAAACCTTCCCGGCGTGGCATGAGACGCTGTATCGAGATGTTGAGCCGGCTAGCGTTACTCCGTTTGCGCCGAGGGCACTAGACAAAGCGCTACACGCCGTGTTAGTAGCACTAGTGCGGCATTTAGTGCCCGGAATGCTTGATCGTCCGGTACTAAACAATAAAGCTATTAAAGATACCGAGAATATCATCAACTACATTGTTGAAAGATCTAAAGAAATTGATTCACAGGAAGGAGAGTCTGTACGAGAAAAATTGAATGATCTCCTAGACAACTGGAAGACTCGTAATCCTCAAAGTTATTGGAAGATGGCAAAAACAGATTCACTGCTCCAAGATGCAGAAAGGGCCGCTACGCTTAGCGCGATGGGACGTAGCATAGGGGAGGCTTGGCCAACATTGAACAGCATGCGCGACGTTGAGGCTTCAACGCGTTTTAAACTTAACAAGTGAATTCTTTAAGAAAGGTTACTGCAGGAACGATAATGGTAGATAACAATTTGGGCAAACTACGCAGAAGCACTGTGATCATGACGGGAGGTCCAGGGTCGGTGGTAGACTTTCGTGTTGATGACGGCCCCGTGTCTGCCGTTGTATCGGGGCTTGAGCAATGGGACACAGCTTTTCCTCCGGCGGGGCTAAACAATCCACAAAAAATTAGTGAACCTCGTTTGGAGAAGCAATTGTCAGTACAAGGATTTCGCCTGCCGCCCGTCGTGTATGAGCGCAAGTGGGACCATAAAGATGGTAAGTCTGATGACAGATCACTCGTTGCTGTACGATTTCCAGAATGGTTACAATGTCCGGAATGCAAACGCATTGCACTTGCATCCGAATGGGATAAATCCTCCAGCCATGCCTATCGGCTCTGCCCACAATGCACGTATCGAGCTCCGGGTAAGCGTAACGTTTTTGTAGTCCCGTGCCCCTTTGTAGTTGCATGCGAAAAGGGACATTTGGATGAGTTTCCGTGGCATTGGTGGGTGAGGCACAAGCCCGATTGCAATAACAATGGGGAGCAAGGCAGTCTTTATCTTATATCAAAAGGCGCTGGGTTGGCTGGATTGATTCTAGAATGTCGTGAATGTCGCGCACAGCAATCCATGGAAGGTATTTTTGGCGCCGAGGCTTTGATCTTACGGAAAATCACATGCAGAGGGCGGCGGCCATGGTTAATTTCAAAGAATGAAAGCTGTAACTCAGAGCCGCGTGTGTTGCAACGCGCCGCTTCGAATTTATATTTTCCGGTGATCCGGTCGGCTCTAAGCATTCCACCTTGGTCAGATACGCTCAAGGAAGATCTCGGAGATTCTTGGTCATCAATCGTCAGTGTTAAACCGGAAAATCGAGCAATAATCATTTCTATGCTTGCAGAAGGCGACCAAAAGAAAAAAATTGAATTGATATATTTAAAGTATGGTATTTCTACTACGGAACAGCTTGTAGAACGTATCGAAAACCAAATTAAGAGGGAAAATGATAGAGTTAGTTTGAGTATCCGCGAAGAAGAGTACCGCAAGCTAGTAGAGAATACCACTGATACGGAAGGAAAAACATCGCATGGCGAATTTGAAATACGAGTAGAAAAAAACTTGCCTAGTAGCCTGCAACCTTTCTTAAGCCGCGTGGTGCGTGTTGTGCGGTTGCGTGAAGTGCGTGCATTGGTGGGTTTTACTAGAATAAATCCCCCGGGTGATGAAGAGAGTTTGTATATGGCTCCGCTTTCGTCCTCTCGGCGTAATTGGCTTCCGGCGATTGAAGTTCGTGGCGAAGGAATTTTCTTGGAATTTAATCATGACCAGCTGCACGTTTGGGAAACGAACAGTGACATTAAGAAACGCGCAGATGGTGTTGACCAAGCGTGGCAAAGAGAGTGGGCGCGACGCTATAAAGAAGGCAAGCCCGCGCAGAAGATAACCGCCCGCTATTTGCTAGTCCACACATTTGCACACGCACTCATGCGCCGACTTGCACTGGAATGTGGATACTCGACGGCCTCCTTACGTGAGCGTCTATATGTGTGCAATGGGAACCTTGACATGGCGGGGCTTCTGATCTATACTGCAACCTCTGACTCGGACGGAACACTCGGGGGGTTGCAAAGGCAGGGCGAAGCTACTCGCATTCAACAGGTAATCAAATCGGCTATACAGATGATGCAATGGTGCTCATCGGATCCCTTGTGCATCTTGGAAAATTATGGAGTTGACGATTCCGACAGACTGTCCCTTGCGGCATGCCATGCCTGTGTTTTCGCCCCTGAGACAGCTTGCGAGCAGTATAATCAGTTCTTGGATAGATCTGTATTAGTGGGATTGCCGGACCAACCGGAAATAGGATTTTTTTCTTCTCTATTACACGGCACGTAATATATGTGGCGATCAAGCGTGAACATACCTGTGGATATTGCATGGTTATTTTGTGGTGTGGACTGCGGAATTTGTTGATTAAAAGAATCTCCGAATAGCTATTTTATTATTATTTGTGATCAATATTTATTGATCAAAATTTAACGATGCACGAAGGTATTATTAGCGTGATATTACTGCTGTTATACAAAAATATGCTAAAATTAGATAACAAAAACAGCATAACTTAGTATGATTTTTGTACTCTTGGAAATCGACAACTGGCAATTATGCTTAACATTTGACTCATGGGTTCGGCGGTGACGTATCAATTGGAGTGAGTTCGATAGGTGTGATTCAAATTTGATGGAGCGTTTCGATTCTGCTATTTTGCGATTTCTGACGATGGCCTATCTCTGATAGAATGCTAAGATGCGAAGTTTTCGGATGGTTAGTTCCTGACAATTTTGCGCGCATCACAATACCGATCTAGCGCAGTGAAATCACAATATGCAGTGATATAGTTTTGATGGGAGAAGGCCTGAGGTGATATGTGGAAATGTAGAAATTACGTATCATTTTTGGAGACAAAAAAGATGCGCTAATGCACCGGAAATCATCGTAGAACCCTCTCCACCGACTTTGAGCACGGGCAGGAGTGCATGCGCGAGCTCCTTGCCGAGTTCCACACCCATCTGGTCAAACGGATTGGTGCCCCGAATTGTGGCTTCAACGAATACCCGGTGCTCGTAGAGCGCAAGAATTCGCCCTAGTGTGAACGGATCAAGTTGTTGGTAGGCAATCAGCGTTGAAGGGCGGTTGCCGGGCATGATCTTGTGCGGCGCAAGGCGATCGGCGGTCTCTTCGTCGGCGCCTTCGGAGAGGAGTGAGTCGCGGGCTTCCTGGAGGGTGCGTCCGCGCGCCAGCGCTTCACATTGCGCCAGGCAATTGGCGATGAGCATGGAGTGATGCTGTTCGGGGCCGGTGTCGTCGCCGTTTGCGGCAATCAGGAATTCACAGAGCATCGGGTCGCTTCCCTGGTGGAGAAACTGGAAAACCGCGTGCTGTGCGTCGGTGCCGACACCACCCCAGACTAGTGGGGCACTCGGTCCGGTGAGCGGGATGCCTTCGGCGGTCACCGATTTTCCGTTGGACTCCATCTCGAGTTGCTGGAGGTAGTCGGGGAGCAATGCAAGGCGCCGGCCATAGGGAAACACCGCACGTGCGGCATGGCCGCAGAAGTCACGGTTCCATATTCCGGTGAGGCCAAGAATTACAGGAAGGTTTTCGGGCAAGGGGGCGGAGCAGAAATGCCGGTCCATCTCGGCGGCACCCGCCAGCATCGACTCGAAGTCTGTGCGGCCGATGGCGATGGCGAGCGTCAGCCCGGCTGCCGACCAGACCGACAGCCGGCCGCTGACCCATTCGCTGAACGTAAAAATCTGTGATTCTTGAATTCCCCAACCGGCGGCCCGGTCCGGATAGGCAGTCGCCGCCACCATCTGTCGCCGCGCACCGTCTTCTCCCAGAGATTTTGTGAGCCAGGCACGGGTGGCGTGGGCGTTTGCCAGGGTCTCCGGAGTGGTGAATGTCTTTGAGATCACAACCGCCAGCGTGCGTGCGGGGTCAAGCCCGGTGAGCACATCCACAGCTTCTGCGCTGTCGATATTCGAGAGGATGTGGATGCGGGGGCCGTCATGCCGGGGTGCAAGGGCACGAATTGCCATCGCCGGGCCCAGGGCAGAGCCGCCGATGCCGATATTTATGACATCCGTATAGGGGCTGCCCTCGACGGTGGTAAAAGCACCGGTTCGCACCCCTTCGGCAAAATCGAGCATGCGCTCGCGTGCATCACGAATTGCCCCCGCATATTTCGTGTTCCCGCCTTCGGGATGGCGCAGCGATGTGTGCAGGGCAGGTTGCCTCTCGGTGCTGTTGACCGGCATGCCGACAAACATCGCATCGCGGGCTTTCTCGAGATTGCAGGCGCGGGCGAGATCGACAAACAGGTCAAGCGTTTCCGTGGTGAGTCGGTTGCGCGAGAAATCGAGCAGCATGTCGTCCTGTGTCAGGGAGAGGTCGGCAAACCGGCCCGGATCGTTGTCGAAGAGCTGGCGGAGTGTGCGGTCGGCGAGTGAATGCGCATGATCGGCCAGCATCTTGCGTGCCTGCTCGGAAGAGTCGGTCATGACTGTGCCTTTCCGGGGAACGATGCGGAATGGCCGCCAGAGACGGTGCGTAACGGAATGTCGGTGCAGCGGGCGGCCATGGCAGGGTTTTACGCCATCCGGCAGGGGAACGCACGAAACCACCGTCTGGCCGGGAAGCCTGTATCCCGGCAGACCGGCGATGGATCTGCATGGGCGCTTTCGTGCGGGCGAGGGCGACGGTCGGCTCTCCGGGGAAATTTCAAGGCCTGGGTTGCCTGCAGAGCGTATGGGGATTTCCGGAAATGTTTCTTGGGCAGCAGTCTGAGGGTTGGGCAGCTTGATTTGGATCACGCCCGGTAACACGATGAACAATTGAGTCAGCCACAATATACCTGCATCGAAAAAATGCATGAAATCAAGTGAACAAAGCAGTGGCCTGGGTTGGACCCGACAAAATTTAAAAACGATAGCTGCAATTGCCACTTGCAGGATGCTCAGGGGTTATTGCCAAGATATTGCCCCTCAGCAATCCACGCGGATGCCCTGGCTTTCCGGATATCCAAAAGGAATTCTCTGTGTGGCCGTCTTTGCGAACAGCCATGAACATCCGGAAAGCACAGGGTGTATGCAATTCTAGCGGTATCCACTGCTGACGAAAGTCAGAGTCTCTTGCGCCTGGGAATGCCCCTGCTGGGCCGCTTTTTTGAACCATACTGTGGCTGTTTCGTAATCCTGGAGCACGCCCTCACCTTTGTAGTACATCACCCCCATGTTGAATTGAGCTTGTGGATCCCCTTGCTCGGCTGATTTTTTGCACCATGCCATGGCTTCTCCGTAATCCTGGGGCACGCCTTCGCCGACATGGTACATCGCCGACAGGATACCTTGAGCTTGGGGGTGCCCTTGCTCGGCCGCTTTCCGGAACCATGCCGCGGCTTTTGCGGGGTCCTGAGGGACGCCATTACCGTTCCTGTATGTCTGCCCCAGGTTGTATTGGGATTCGCAGTTCCCCTGGCTGGCCGCTTTTTGTGCCCATGCCACGGCTTTTGCCAGGTCTTGGGGCACGCCCTCACCGTTACCGTACATCGCCGCCAAGACACCTTGAGCTGCCGGCAGATTTTGTTCGGCCGCTTTTCGGACCCATGTCAGGGCTTTTGCGTAGTCTTGAGGCACGCCCCTACCGAAATAGTATATCTCCCCCAAGTGAGACTGAGCTTCGGGGTGTCCTTGCTCTGCCGCTTTTTGGAACCATGCTATGGCTTTTGCGGGGTCTTCGGGAACACCCTGTCCGAAAAGGTACATCTTCGCCAGGTTATGTTGACCGTCAGGGTCTCCTAGCTTGGCCGCTGTTCGGCATCGTGCTACGGCTGCTGCGTGATCTTGGGGGGGTACACCGTTACCGGGATGGTTCATCTCTCTCAAGCGAGTTTGAGCCTCGGGGTGCCCTTGCTGGGCCGCTTTTCGGAGCCATGCTGTGACTTCTGCGTCATCTTGGGGCACGCCGTTACCGAGATGGTACATCTCCGCCAGGCGAGTTTGAGCTTCGGGATGTCCTTGCTCGGCCGCTTTCCGGAGCCATATTGCGGCTTCTGCATGGTCTTGGGGCACGCCCTCACCGAAATTGAACAGGACCCCTAAACCACATTGAGAGTTGGGGTGCCCTTGCTCGGCCGCTTTTCGGAGCCACGCGATGGCTTTTGCAGGGTCCCGGGGGACACCCACCCCGGCAAGGTACATCCCCGCCAGGCCATGTTGGCCGTCAGGCTCCCCTTGCTCGGCCGATTTTCGGAACCATGCCAAGGCTTCCGCATGGTCCTGGGGGACACCGTTTCCATAAAGGTACAGCGACCCCAGGCGAGATTGAGCTTGCGGCTCTCCTTGCTCGGCCGATTTTCGAAGCCATATCGCGGCTTTTTTGTAATCTTTGGGGACACCCTCCCCGACACAGTACAGCGCCCCAAGGTGAAGTTGAGCTTCTGCTTCCCCTTGCTCGGCACCTGTTCGGTAGTGTGCTACGATTGCCGTGACGAGTTTGTCGCGGGCTTTTTTTATTCTGTGTTTTCTATTCTTACGCATTGGAGTATATCCACCTCCGGGTTAAATTGAGTTATTTCCTTTCTTTGCATGACGGCTGTTCGCCATGCATTTGTTGTGGATATCCAATGGTCGGCTCATTGCAATCAAACCTGCTTCAATATCTGCATCATAGCAGGCCATCACGGGTTTCGGGGAAGAAACCCGGTCGGCACGGGCGGTTATATGGGAATACCGCATGTGATGCTACCTCGAATCACTGCCATGCAGTGTGCTGTATGATCCCGTATAGGCGAAAACAGTCAGCAAAGCAAGGCCTCGGATAGAATAAGGTGTGGGTTGGTGACCGACCTCTACGTTCGCAGAAAGTTCGCAGAAAATTTCCTGCCGAGGGTCTGTGTATCGACAATCTGATTGGGCATCATGAGGCCAGGAACATCGGAGCGGTATTTCTTGGTTGTGGAAGCTTAATAGGTTGTTTCTGTCGATGCCCAACCGGCTGATGGGTGTCTGCTTTTTTAGACCACCGTGAGGTCGGTGCCAATTGTGGCGATGAAGCTAGGTTGAAAACTGACCGCATTATTTATTGCGTGGTGACCTGTGGGTGACCACATAAGCCCATTCTCCGATGGTAGCTTGTATGCAGCACTCGGCCTTGCCGCTAGTTCTGGTGATCCGTCATAAGCTCTACCGGGCGGCAGCATGTGAATCAGAATCTGAATTGTGCGAAGGTTTCCTGCGCCGACCCCAGCATGTGGAACGGCATGACATGGACCTGTTCGTTCAGGGGGTACGACTTCTCACCGGGATACACGATCACGACACGTTCGAGGCCCAGATCATCGAGGGCGGTTTGGATGGAGCGCGTTATGCGCGGTGCATCCTTGCGCTTGCATTCCACGCCAATCCAGCGGCCCCCCCTATGGAGCACGAGATCGATTTCGGCGCCCTGATGGATGCCCCAGAAATACGCCTCATCCGGTTCGAGTTGCGCAAGCAGTTGTTCGATGACAAATCCTTCCCATGATACCCCCAGAGCGGGATGGGTGAGCAGGTCGCCCTCGGTTTTGATGGTGAGAAGCTGGTGCAGGATTCCACTGTCCCGGATGTAGATTTTCGGCGACTTGATCTGCCGCTTCCCGAGATTTGTATGGTAGGGCGGCAGTTGCCGGATCATGAACGCATCGGTCAGAAGATCCAGATAGCGGCGTATGGTAGGCGGGCTCACCTCCATTGCCCGGGCCGGCGGGGAGGCGTTCCAGACCTGTCCGTGATAGTGGGCGAGCATGTTCCAGAAGCGGCGTAGAGCGGTCGCGGAAGTGCGCACGCCCCATTGGGGGAAATCGCGTTCCAGCAGATCCTGCACATACTGCTCGCGCCACAGGAAGCTTTCGTCATCATCCCGTGCCAGATGTGACTGCGGTAACCCGCCACGAAGCCATAGGGTCGTGCTCTGCTCAGTACCAACTTCGCTCAGATGAAAGCCGTTCAGTGTCAGGCGCGCGGCCCGTCCCGCCAGGCTTTCGGAGGATTGGCGCAGCAGGTCTCCCGACGCACTTCCGAGGATAAGGAATTTGGCGGGCTCGTTCTCACGGTCCGCAAGCACCCGGAGGATGGGGAACAGATCCGGCCGTCGCTGCACCTCGTCCACCACGACGAGTCCGCGTAGCGGTGCCAGCGCGGTCATCGGTTGATCCAGCCGATCTAGGCTGATCGGATCCTCCAGGTCGAAGTAGTTGGGCGTATTTTTTTGGACCAGTTGGCGTGCGAGCGTGGTCTTGCCGCTTTGGCGCGGGCCGGTGAGGACCACCACCCGGTTCCGTTCTAGAGCCGCATTCAGCCGCTTGATAAAGTTGTTGCGGGGGATCATGGTTTTACCTGTATAGTGAATATTGAAAGTAATTTCAGTATATAGTCTGAATATTGAAAGTGTGCCATTTATACTATGAATATTGAAAGCAATTTCATGGTATAGCCTGAAAATTGAAAGTAATTTCAGCATATATCATGAATATTGAAAGTGATTTCAGCATGCTGTTTGAATATCGAACACCATAGGCAATTTGCAACAAGATTTCGGAAATCCAAAGCCATCGGCGGCCCGCCCGACCTCTCAGTCCGGTGAAAGGGGTTGCGTTTGCTGGACCAGGGAGGTGCTGCGTGCTCTCGGGTGGGTCCCTATACGACCGGCAGTAGCCGATTTTTGGCATCCGGCCAGACCTGCCGGATATGTAAGATTTTCTCTTCCGGAAGCAGGCAGAGCGCGGTCGAGAGCGCGTCGGCTAAGGCCGCCCCCGGTGCCATGACTGCAACCTGCCGCCATTTTCCACCCGGGCGACCGCTGCGGGGGTCGAGGATATACCCCTGTTCTCCGGATTCGCTGAAACGCGTGCCGAGAGACACGGAGACCGCCAGGGCCGGGTCGAAGCCCGAATCAGGAGGAATCCGGAACAGGTCGATTTCGGAGAGGCGTGGCGAATCCGCTGTGGCTAGGGCGCCCAGCCGCCGGTGCTGGCGGTCGCGGAAGCGCACACTGCGGTCTCCCTGGACGAGATGGATGCGATCGAAAATACCCCCCCCCGCACATAGCCGGATCCCTTGAAGGAGTAGCGGCCCCGAGCGGCGATTAGGAGCGCGTGCTCGCTGGGCTCAAGCCAGGAATCGAGGCGATCGAGCTCGGCTTGGCCAAGCAGGCTACAGCCGATGGCAGGAGCGGTGGCGAGGGTTGCATAGAGGTCGATGAAGGTCTCTTCCGGCGCGCCCCGTTCCGGCCGGGCCGCGCGCGGCCCGGGCATCGCTGGAGGTAGCGAAAGCCGAGTTGACCTGCTCGAGATCGAGATGGAGGCGGCGGATGGATCCGTCGCCGAGCAGTTCCATCCCGCTTTCCGCCGCGCCGGAATCGAGAGCCCGCCGATAGCCCGGCCCGCTCTCCGCATCGGCTTCGGGAGCCATGCCGCCGAGACCGAGCAGCCGAGCGACTCGGATGCTGGAGCGGAGGATCGAATCGTCGATCACCACGACCGTGACGATCGCTCCGGAGATGATGTCGGGTTCGCGTTCGGCATTCGCCTGGGTCAGGTCGAAGCCGGTATAGCGTGCGGTCAGGGCCTGGATTTTCGATTCCGGAATGCCGACCAGGACAATGGGCTCGGAATGGCCGACCAGCCGGACACCTGCCAGGCGGGCATCGGGACTGACGGCGGCAAGCACATGGATGGGCTTGCCCGAATAGCCGACCGTGCTGACGAGATCGGAGGTGAGGAACGCTCAGGCGATGATCCTGCCACCGCGCAGCACCGGCGCGACCGGCAGATCCTCGCGAATGGCGCCATCGGCCTCGGCCTCGGGGACCAGCTCGCCGGGCTCAACCTCCGGCAGGTAGCGGGCAAGCCAGGAAGCGTTGAGGCCGGTTGGTTGGGCGGGGGCGGAGAGCTGGCGGCAAGACCGATGCAGGCTGCCAGCACAGCAACGCACCAGGCGGAACGGCGCAGGATGTCGGACATCACAGGCTTCGGAGTTCCATTTGCGGCCGGCTTTCGGGCGCAACACCGACAGGGACGGTAGACGGGCCGGGCCGCAGGCATTGACAATGGTCAAGTGAATTCTGCGATGACGGGCGGGTCGCGGAGATCTATGGAGGACGGAATGGGGCGGTTTCAGGTCAGGGTATTTGACGGGGTGGGACTGTCGTGGATTTCGGGTCGTTCGCGCCGGGTAATGCATTTGTGAAAGGCCGTTGCCGCTTATGGCATCGAGGTCACGATCGGGGCAGTGCGGGCACCGACGGAAATGGGCAGGCGGTCAGCGGTTCGGGCTCTGAGGTAGACGCCACAACGAGCATCGATCTTATAGCAGTCTTTAAAAATAGACACCCATCAGCCGATTGGACCTAAACGGGGGCAATTTAATGGATTTTCACACATAGGAATGTGAAACACGGTTGGGTCCGCCGAAATATACCTGCCTTGAGTGCAGGGTACAAAAGCAGGTGGAGAGGTAGTGGGGTTGGCGGCACTCAATCAAATTTCAAACCAGATGGTTTTAATTGTTTACGTGAAATTTCTTCCGAAAGCTTTTTACTAAGAGCTTGTCCTTCGGCAATGATGGCAGGTGTCAGGAGCTTCCGAAAGCCTGAATGGCATTCTTGTGCGAGGTTGTAGTTATAAGCAGTAGCGAGATCACACCACGCATAGGCGTGTTTGATGCTCGGGGGCACGCCTCGACCTGTGGCGTACATCCATCCGAGGTTCAGTTGTGCTTCCCCGTACCCTTGCTCGGCCGCTTTTCGGTACCATTTTGCGGCTTGTGCATAGTCTTGGGGCATGCCCCGACCGTAGTCGTATATCACCCCCAGGCTATATTGAGCTTCTGCGTGCTTCTGCCCGGCCGCTTTTCGGTACCATTTTGCGGCTTGTGCATAGTCTTGGGGCACACCGTAACCGTGGTAGGACATCACCCCCAGGTTATATTGAGCTTTTGCGAACCCTTGCTCGGCCGCTTTTCGGTACCATGCTACGGCTTGTGCATAGTCTTGGGGCACGCCGTCGCCTTCGGAGTACATCACCCCTAGGCTATATTGAGCTTTTGCGGACCCTTGCTCGTCCGCTTTTCGGTACCATTTTGCGGCTTCTGCATAGTCTTGGGGCACACCGTAACCGTGGTAGTACATCAGCCCCAGGCTATATTGAGCTTTTACGAACTCTTGTTCGGCCGCTTTTCCGATCCATTTTGCGGCTTGTGCATAGTCTTGGGGCACACCGTAACCGTAGTAGTACATCCCCCCCAAGTGAAATTGAGCTCCGGCATGCCCCTTGTCGGCTATTGGTTGCCATATATCCTTGGCTGTGTTGTAGTAGCCTTGCCCATATGCATCCAAGCCGACCTCATAATCTGCATCATCACCGGCAATGGCCGATGCCGGAAGCAAAATGCAAGCCGCAAGGGCTATAATTTGAAAATATCGCATGATTCGCTACCCTTCATCGACCAAACGGAAGCCAAAGTATAATATAACATGCGAGCAAGGCCAACCCCTTGGATGGATCTATCGCCGAGCAGATCCATCCAGCTTTCCGCCGTGCTGGAATCGGGAGCCAGTCGGTAGCCCGGTCCGCTTCCCGCATCGGCTTCGGGTGCCATGTCGCCGAGACCGAGCAGCCGGGCGACCCGGATGCCGGAGCGCAGGATCGAATCGTCGATCACCACGACCGTGGCGGTCGCTCCGGAGATGATGTCGGGTTCGCGTTCGGCATTCGCTTGGGTCAGGTCGAAGCCAGTATAGCGTGCGGTCAGGGCCTGGATTTTTGATTTCGGAATGCCGACTAGGACAATGGGCTCGGAATGGCCGAGCAGCTGGACACCCGCAAAGCGGGCATCGGGACTGACGGCGGCAAGCACATGGATGGGTTTGCCCGAATAGCCGACGGTGCCGACGAGATCGAAGGTGAGGAACGCTCAGGCGATGGTCTTGCTACCGCGTAGCACCGGCGCGACCGGCAGGTCCTCGTGGATGGCGCCATAGGCATCTGCCCCGGGGACTAGCTCGCCGGGCTCGACCTCCGGCAGGTAGCGGGCAAGCCAGGAAGCGTTGAGGCCGGTTGGCTGGGCGGAGGCGGAGCTGGCGATAAGACCGATGCAGGCTGCCAGCGCGGCAGCGCACCAGGCGGAACGACGCAGGATGTCGGACATCACAGGCATCGGAGTTCCATTTGCGGCCGGCTTTCGGGCGCAACACCGACAGGGACGGTAGACAGGCCGGGCCGCAGGGCATTGACAATGGTCAAGTGAATTCGGCGATGACAGCGGGTCGCGGAGATCCAGAAGGGAAGGATGGGGCAGTTTCAGATCGCGGGTTTTGATGGGGCGGGGATTCTCGTGGATTTCGAGTCGTTCGCGCTGGGCGGTGCGTTTGTGAAGGCCGATGTTGTCTCCGGCGTCGAGGTCACAATCGGGGAAGTGCGGGCACCGACGGGAATGGGCAGGCGGGAACCGGTCCGGACTTTGCGGCAGGTGCCACAATGGGCACCGGTCTTACAGCGATTTCAAAAAAAAGCAGATTCTCGTCAGTCGGCTGGACTCTGGGCGGGGGCAACCAAATAAACTTCCACACATAGGAATGTGAAACGCGGTTGGGTTCACCGAAATATACCTGCCTTGGGCGAAATGTACAAAAGCGGGCGGAGAACAATGGGATCGGTTGAGCTCGATTAAAATCTGTAACCAGATGGTTTAATTATCGCGTAGGATTTGTCGAAAAAGCTCTTCACTAAGAACTTTCCCCTCAGCAATCTGGGCAGGTGTCATGCGCTTCTGAATGCTTGAGCGGCATTCTTTTGCGTGCTCGTGGTTTTGATCAGCAGCGAGATTGCACCACGCATATGCGGAGATGTTGCTCTGGGGTACGCCTTCACCGTGGTAGTACGCCGTTCCTAGGAGATATTGAGCTTTGGCATGTCCTTGCCCTGCCGCTTTTTGGAACCATTCTGCCGCTTTGATATAATTTTGGGTCACACCTTTACTGTTGTAGTACATCAGCCCTAGTTCAGATTGAGCTTCTGCATATCCTTGTTCGGCCGCTTTTCGGTGCCATTCTGCTGCTTTGATGTAACTTTGGGCCACGCCTTCGCCTTTGCAGTACATCACCCCTAGGTAAAGTTGAGATTTTGGGTGTCTTTGCTCGGCCGCTTTTCGGAACCATGCTGCGGCTTCTGCATAGTCTTGGGGCCTGCCGTAACCGTAGTAGTACATCACCCCTAGGTTAAGTTGACCGTTAGGGTTCCCTTGCTTGGCCGCTTTTTGGTACCATACCGTGGCTTCTTTGTGATCTTGGGTCACGCCTTTGCCTTTTTCGTACCTCACCCCTAAGTTAAATTGACCGTCAGGATCTCCTTGCTCGGCCGCTTTTCGGAACCATGCTGCGGCTTTTGCATAATTTTGGGGAACGCCTTCGCCGTTATCGTACATCACCCCTAGGTTAAGTTGAGCTTGTGGGTGCCTTTGCTCGGCCGCTTTTCGGAACCATGCTGCGGCTTCTGTATGGTCCTGGGTCACGCCTTTACCGTTGTGGTACATCAGCCCTAGGTTAAGTTGAGATTGTGGGTGCCCTTGCTCGGCCGCTTTTCGGTACCATGCTGCGGCTTCTGCATAGTCTTGGGGCCTGCCTTCGCCTTCGTCGTATATCAACCCTAGGTAAAATTGAGATTCTGAGTATTCTTGCTCGGCCGCTTTTCGGAACCACGCTGTGGCTTCTGCATAGTTTTGGGGTACGCCGTCGCCTTTGTAGTACATCAGCCCTAGGTAAAATTGAGATTTTGGGTGTCTTTGCTCGGCCGCTTTTCGGTACCATGCTACGGCTTTTGCATAATCTTGGGGTGCGCCTTCGCCTTTTTCGTACCTCATCCCTAGGTTAAGTTGAGCTTGTGGGCGCCCTTGCTTGGCCGCTTTTCGGTACCATGCTGCGGCTTCTGCATAGTCTTGGGGTACGCCTTCGCCTTTTTCGTACCTCACCCCTAGGTTAAGTTGAGCTTGTGGCTGCCCTTGCTCGGCCGCTTTTCGGAACCATGCTGCGGCTTCTGCATAGTCTTGGGGCATACCTTGACCTGTGAGGTACATTATTCCGCGGTTAAGTTGAGCTTCTGCGTGTCCTTGCTCGGTCGCTTTTTGGAACCATGCTGTGGCTTTTGCATAGTTTTGGGGCACGCCTTGACCTATGAGGTACATCGCACCTAGGTAATTTTGAGCTTCTGCGTGTCCTTGCTCGGCCGCCTTTTGGAACCATGCTGCGGCTTCTGCATAGTCTTGGGGCACGCCTTCGCCTTTGTCGTATATCACCCCTAGGTGAAATTGAGCTCCGGCATGCCCCTTGCCGGCTACTGCTTGCCATATATCCTTGGCTGTTTTGTAGTGGCCTTGCTTATATGCATTTAAGCCGGTCTCATAATCTGCATCATCACCGGCAAGGGCCGATGCCGGAAGCAAAATGCAGGCCACAAGGGCTATGATCTGAAAATATCGCATGAGATATTGCCTTTCATCAGTGCAAACGGAAACCGATGTATAATATAGCATGCGAGCAAGGCCAATCCCCTGCACGCAATCACTACATCTAGCATTCCTAGCGGGCCTTGTCGGCGTTGGTTTTTCCACCGGGGTCGGTGGCGGTCAGGTTGCGGCGGAGGCTCTGCTCTCTCCGTGATGTTCGCGTAGATACCCGATGGGTGCCCTTTTGCCAAGTACGGCATGGGGCCGGACACGGTTGTGGTGAACCACGAAGTGCCGAGCATCTCGCCTGTACTCGTCAAGGGTGGTTGCGATGGAGGGATTTCGTAGAGCCCTTTGCGCTAGGTGCGCCGGTGCCACTCGACGCAGCCATTCTGTTTGGGACTGCGTGGCGGGATGACCTGCATGGCCATACCGCGCTCTTAGAGGAGTTCCTTGAAGGCACTGCGGAACTCGGAGCCGGTGTCGGTCTGGTCCCTCGGATGACGACTGGGAAGGTCTTGAGGATGCGCTCGAAGGCCGCCCGCATGTTGCGCACCGAAGGGGTGGTGACGAGTTCGGTAGCGGTCAGTCTCGAGACCGGGTAGCAGACCGTCAGCTGACCTACCCGACAAGGTCAGTCCATCCCCCGTGTCCCGAACGGACAGCTCGCTTCCTTCCTGCCTTCAGCCTTTTCTTGCGCCTTTCACCCGCCTGTCGGGAGTGCCATATGTGTTTGATGGTTTACAAGGCTGCGACCGATGGCGGGGGCGGTGACTAGGGTTGCACAGAGGTCGATGAAGGTCTCTTCCGGCGCGCCCCGTTCCGGCCGGGCCGCAGCCTGCGCATCTCTGGAGGTAGCGAAAGCCGAGTTGATCTGCTCGAGATCGAGATGGAGACGGCGGATGGATCCGTCGCCGAGCAGATCCATCCAGCTTTCCACCGCGCCGGAATCGGAAGCCAGCCGATAGCCCGGCCCGCTCTCCGCATCGGCTTCGGGTGCCATGCCGCCGAGACCGAGTAGCCGGGCGACCCGGATGCCGGAGCGCAGGATCGAATCGTCGATCACCACGACCGTGACGGTCGCTCCGGAGATGATGTCGGGTTCGCGTTCGGCATTCGCTTGGGTTAGGTCGAAGCCGGTATAGCGTGCGGTTAGGGCTTGGATTTTCGATTCCGGAATACCGACCAGGACAATGGGCTCGGAATGGCCGACCAGCCGGGCACCCGCCAGGCGGGCATCGGGACTGACGGCGGCAAGTACATGGATGGGCTTGCCCGAATAGCCGACCGTGCCGACGAGATCGGAGGTGAGGAACGCCCAGGCGATGATCCTGCCACCGCGCAGGACCGGTGCGACCGGCAGATCCTCGCGGATGGCGCCATAGGCATCGGCTTCGGGGACCAGCTCGCCGGGTTCGACCTCCGGCAGGTAGCGGGCAAGCTAGGAGGCGTTGAGGCCGGTTGGCTGGGCGGGGGCGGAGCTGGCGGCAAGGCCGATGCAGGCTGCCAGCGCGGCAGCGCACCAGGCGGAACGGCGCAGGATGTCGGACATCACAGGCATCGGAGTTCCATTTGCGGCCGGCTTTCGGGTGCAACACCAACAGAGACGGTAGGTGGGCCGGGCCGCAGGGCATTGACAATGGTCAAGTGAACTCTGCGATGACGGGCGGGTCGCGGAGATCCAGAAGGGAAAGATGGGGCGGTTTCAGGTCACGGGTTTTGACGGGGTGGGGGCTCTCGTGGATTTCGGGTCGCTCGCGCTGGGTGGTGCATTTGTGAAGGCCGGTGTTGTCTCCGGTGTCGAGGTCACGATCAGGGAAGCGCGGGCACCGACGGAACTCGGTAGGCGGGAAATGGTCCGGACCTTGTGGCAGATGCCACAATAGGCACTGAGCTTACAGCAGTTCTGAAAAACAGACACCCGTCAGGCGATTGGCCCTGGATGGGGCAATTTGATGGATTTCCACGCGTAGGAATATGAAATGCGGCTGAGTCTATCGAAATATGCTTCGCTTGGATGTGGGGGTGCAAAAGCGGGCGGGGTAATAATAGGAATGACTGCATGCAATCAAATTTGAAATCAAGCGGCTATAATTATTTACGCGAGGTTTGCGTGAGCATTTCTTCGCTAGACTCCTGGCCTTTTTCAATCTGGGCAGATGTCATGCGTTTTTCCATTTTTGACAGGCGTATTTTTGCATCTTCGTAGTTGTCAGCGGCCGCGAGATTGCACCACGCATAGGCGCGTATGTAGTTTCTAGGGTTATGGCCCTTGGCATACATAGATAATTGATTTTGAAGGAATTTAGGGGGTTTTTTCATATATCTTAATACAACTTGAGTGCCGATTATACCGCCTATCCAAAGTAGTGGGGATAAAGCGCGCACAGCGCGGTGCTTGGCCTTCAGCACAACGTGGTGTTTGGCATATATATGTGATAATAGAAATTGAGCTTCTGTATGCCTTTGCTCGGCCGCTTTTTGGTACCATGATGCGGCTTTGATGTAGTTTCTGGGTACGCCGTCACCGTCTTCGTACATCCGTCCCAAGTTAAATTGAGCTTCTGCGAGTCCTTGATCGGCTGCTTTTCGGATCCATTCTACGGCGTCTGCGTGGCTTTGGGTCACACCTTCACCGTTTTTGTACATCATCCCTAGGTTGCTTTGAGCTTCTGCGAACCCTTGCTCGGCCGCTTTTCGGATCCATTCTACGGCGTCTGCGTGGCTTTGGGTCACACCTTCACCGTTTTTGTACATCATCCCTAGGTTGCTTTGAGCTTCTGCGAATCCTTGCTCGGCCGCTTTTCGGATCCATTCTACGGCGTCTGCGTGGCTTTGGGTCACACCTTCACCGTTTTTGTACATCATCCCTAGGTTGCTTTGAGCTTCTGCGAATCCTTGCTCGGCCGCTTTTAGAAACCACACTTCGGCGTTTGCGTGGCTTTGGGTCACACCTTCGCCGTTTTTGCACATCATCCCCAGGTTGTTTTGAGCTTCTGCAAGTCCTTGCTCGGCTGCTTTTAAAAGCCACGCTTCGGCGTCTGCGTGGTTTTGGGCCACACCTTCGCCGTTTTTGTACATCATCCCCAGGTTGTTTTGAGCTTCTGCAAGTCCTTGCTTGACGGCTTTTAGAAACCACGCTTCGGCTTCTGCGTAGTTTTGAGTTACGCCTTCACCGTTGTTGTGCATTACTCCTAGGTTGTTTTGGGCTTTTATGTGCCCTTGTTTGGCCGCTTTTTGGAACCATGTTGCGGCTTCTGTGTGGTTTGGAGTTACGCTTTCACCACTTGTGTATATCAATCCTAGGTTAAATTGAGCTCCTGCGAGCCCTTGCTCGGCCGCTTTTCGGTACCATTTTTCGGCCATTGCGTAGTTTTGAGTTACACCTTCACCGTTTTTGTACATCACTCCCAGGTTGTTTTGAGCTTTTATGTGCCCTTGTTCGATCGCTTTTCGATACCATTTTTCGGCTTCTAGGTAGTTTTGGGGTATGCCTTCACCTCTGTGATACACCAGCCCCAAGTTATATTGAGCTGATGAATCTCCTTGCTCGGCCGCTTTTCGGTACCATTCTGCAGCTTTTGTACAGTTTTGGGGTACGCCTTTTCCGTTTGTGTACATCACTCCCAAGTTATATTGAGCGTTTGCGATTCCTTGTTCAGCCGCTTTTTGGTACCATTTTTTGGCTTCTTTGTAGTTTGTGGGTATACCTTCACCGTTGCGGTACATCGTCCCTAGGTTATATTGAGCTTCAGGGTTCCCTTGCTCGGCCGCTTTTAGAAGCCACTCTTTGGCTTCTGTGCAATTTTTGGGAACGCCTTCGCCGCTACCGTACATTAGTCCTAGGTTGTTTTGCGCTTTTGGGTTCCCTTGCTCGGCCGCTTTTTGGTACCATTTTGCGGCCTCTTTGTAGTTTTGGGGTGCACCTTTACCGTTGTGGTACATCATCCCCAATTGAAATTGGGCTCTAGCATGTCCTTGCTCAGCGACTGCTTTCCATATATTTTTGGCTACTTCGTAGCGGCCTTGCTTATATGCATCCAACTCGGTTTCAAAATTTGTGTCACGATCGACAATGACCGATTTCGGCGAAAAAATGCGAGCTGCAAAGGAGATAATCTGCTGAAGATATCGCACGAGATCCTGCCTTTCATCAATGCAATGAGAGTATAGAAACACCAGAGCGTAATATAGCACGTGAGAAAGGTAAACACCTATCTGGAAGTCAGAATTGGTGTATTTTTGGTGACAATTCTATTAGGTGGTAACGAGCATGTGCTGGCCAATGACCGAGCATGATCAGTTTTCTTCTCGTCCGGGGCTATCTTAGGTTACCTTAGTACCGTTGCCGGTGGAATTTCCGCAGACGCACCAGAATTCGCCGATCTATGCCTGGAGCGTTTTGGCCATAGCGCAGTTTTCGAAGGGGGCCAGTTCCGGTGCATCCATACCGCTTCAGGCGGCACTGCCGACCACATGCACATCGGTCTGGGCGTCGGTCCAATTTCATTGCCCCGAGCGTTCTCCCCGTTCTTGGCCACCGCCCTGCCACGGGCATCCGCAGCCGCGACGGGCGCAATACTGGCAGGAAAGGTAGACTGACCGGGGTGCATGGCATGGACGAAAATCAGGTGCATTCTCGTGCGAACGGACAGGTTGCAAGGCTGAAGGTGACCGGATGAGCAAATTCAGGATGGTGGTGTTCGACTGGGCGGGCACCCTTGTGGATTTCGGATCTTTCGCGCCGACCGTTGCGTTTGTAAAGGCTTTTGCCGCATCGGGTGTCGAGGTCACGATCGAGGAAGCGCGGGCACCTATGGGACTGGGCAAGCGGGACCATATCCGGGCCATACTGCAGATGCCCCGGATCGCCGGGCAGTGGAGTGCTGCGCATGGCGCGGAGGCGGGCGATGCCGAAATCGACGAGATCCTGCAGATTTTCATTCCTCTGAGCGCGGAGGCCGCGGCGGAGGCGGCGTGCCTGGTCCCCGGGACGGCGGAGATGGTGACGGAATTACGCACCCGGGGCCTCAAAATCGGCTCCACCACGGGCTATCCGCGCGCGGTGATGGAGCGCGTCCTTCCGGCCGCCGCTGCCCAGGGTCTTGAACCCGACTGCCTAGTCTGTGCGGATGACGTTCCCCGGGCGCGGCCCAATCCGGCCGCGATGCAGCGGTGTTTCCAGGAGCTGGGTGTGGATGATCCCTCAGCGGTGATCAAGGTGGATGACACGGCACCCGGAATCGGCGAGGGTGTGGCCGTCGGTTGCGTCACCGTTGGGGTTGCACTCTCCGGCAATTATGTCGGCCGGACGGTCGAGGAGCTGGCGGCGATGTCGGCGGGCGAAGTCGAAGCATTGCGTGCCGGAGCGGCGGACCGGTTGCGGATGGCCGGTGTCGGTCATGTGATCGACACCGTGGCCGACCTCCCGGCACTTCTCGACAGGCTGGATCACGCTTAAGAAGCGATTCGGTTTACATGGTGGTGGAGGCTTCTCCGCCATTGCCGGGGGAGAAAATCATGGTCGATTCGCAGCAACCGATTCTCGTGACCGGAGCCGGGGGATGTATCGGTGCCTGGGTGGTCGCGCGCCTGATGGCGCGCGGGCAGGCGGTGGTTGCGCTGGACCGCACGCCGGACCGCCGGCGGCTGGTTCTGGCGGCGGGAGCGGAAGCCGCTGGGGCGGTTCCCTGGGAGATCGCCGATATCACGGAGCCGGCATCGGTGGCGGAGATTGTCGGGCGTTGCGGCATCGGCGGAATCATCCATCTGGCGGCTTTGCAGATACCGTTCTGTGCCGCTGATCCTTCCGCCGGAGCACGGGTCAATGTCGTCGGCCATGTGCATGTGCTGGAAGCGGCCCGCCAGGCGGGCATCGGCCGCGTGATCTATGCGAGTTCGGCCGCGGCCCAGGCAGTCCCGGGGCGTCCCGGTCCCGATACGCTCTACGGCATCTTCAAATATGCCGATGAGGGTGTGGCACGGATCTACTGGCAGGATTGGGGGGTGGCGAGTATCGGCGTGCGTCCGCACACGGTCTATGGACCCGGCCGCGACCAGGGTCTGACCTCCGCTCCGACGGCCGCGATGCGCGATGCGGCCTTGGGCAGGCCCTGCACCATCTCCCTCAACAGCACATTCATGATGCAGCATGTGCACGAAGTGGCGGATGCCTTTATCGCCTGTGCCGGAGCCGGTTTCGACGGCGCCCATGTGCATGATCTTGCAGGATCCAGGGCCACGTCAGACGAAATCGCAGAAGCGATCCGCGCTGTCCTGCCCGATGCCGAAATCGGGATCGGCGACCAGACGGTGGTATTTCCGCTCGACCAGGACGACACTTCCCTGCGGGCACGGGTCGGTGACTGGCCGCATGTGCCCCTGGGCGAAGGCGTGCGGATCACCATCGAGGCATTCCAGACGCTCGCCGGCCAGGGCCTGATCGACACGGCTACCGTCTAGACGGGTCGAGTCCGGGAGCGACAGGATGGAGACAGAAAAACCACGCCCGGAGCGGCCGGCGGTCCATATCGATTTTCTGAACCGGTCCGATATCGAAAAACTGGCACTGACCGACAGCGAAATCCTTGATGCGGTCGGCGAAGCACTGGTCATGCAGGGCGAGGGCCGGAGCGTCATCGGGGAACGCACGCATCTGCATCCGGAGGCCGGGGTTGAGGGCCATTTCAACGTGCTGCGTGGCTGGCTCGGTGGTGATGTGGCCCAGGCCGGTGTAAAGGTGGTCGGCGATTTCTACGACAATTACCGGGAGAACCGGCCGTCGGAATACGGTCTGCTGGCCCTGTTCGACCCGCGCACGGGCGCTCCCCGGGCGGTGCTCGACGCTTCCGGCATCACCGATATGCGCACCGGCGCGGTGACCGCACTCGGGGCCCGGTATCTGGCACCGCGGGGGGCAAAAATTCTCGGCCATATCGGCGCACGCGGCTCAAGCTACTGGAATGTCCGTCTCCTCGACGGGCTGTTCGGTTTTGAGGAGATTCGCGTGCATTCCCGTCGTGCGGAGAGCCGGGAGGCATTTGCCGCCCGCCTTGAAGCCGATCTCGGCAAACCGGTTGCGGTGACGGAGGACTGGCGGAGCTGTGTGGAGGGTGCCGATATCGTGGTCGAGGCGTCGCGTCTCGCCCGGCCGGAGCCGCTTCTGAAGACCGCCTGGATCCGGAAAGGGGCGCTGGTGATCCCCTATGGGACCAAGAGCGCGCTGGAGGACGACCTCACCGACATCATGGACAAGATCGTGGTCGATGACTGGGGGCAGGCGCGGGCCGGAAGTCTCGGGGCACTCCGCGCCCATGTCGATTCGGGTCGGCTCAGCGAGGAGACCCTGCATGCGGAGCTTGGCGAGATCGCCGCCGGTCGCAAGTCTGGCCGCGAGCGCGAGGAAGAGACGATCCTGTTCTGGCACCGCGGCATGTCGCTCTCCGACATCGCCCTCGGCCATGCGATGCTCGGGAAGGCGGCCCGCCTCGGGATCGGACAGCGACTCCGGTTTTGCTAGATCGTTTCGGGTTTTGTGGGTGCCAGATTTTGGCAATTATCGGGTGACCTTGCCGTGCTGTTGCCCCGAATAGTGTATTTGTAGAAAGAATATTTGATGGTTGGGACTGTCCGGTGGAGGCTGATGTGCAGAAATCCTCCCAGATGCGGCCCGTGAAATTTGCAGACTGTAACCGTGGCAGGATTCGGTATGGAAACCAGCAAGACCCACCTGATTGAACGAACGGCCCGGCTCGGGGCCCGGTTCGTTTTGATCTGCGTGATTCTTACGTTTTCCGGAGGCCTTTCGTCGGCTGCCGCCGAGGAATGGCGGGGCCTCGTCGTCGCTCCCGAGTATCGCTGCTCGCCCTATAGCAGCCGGGACTACCGCTATTCGCAGTCGCTTGAGACGCGGGCCGTGGCGGCCATGGGTGGCAGGATCTACGGCCCTTATACCGGGAGCAGTTTTGCCAGCCCGCGCCAGACTGATATCGAGCACATTGTCGCCCGCTCCGAAGCCCATGACAGCGGGCTCTGTGCTGCCTCCGTATCAACCCGGCGCCAGTTTGCCGGCGACCTGCTCAACATCACCCTGGCCAGCCCGCAGGTGAACCGCTGTGGCCGGTCGGGCAAATGCGGCAAGGATGCCGCCGAATGGATGCCGACAATCAACCGCTGCTGGTTCGCCGCCCGGAGTGTCGAAGTGCGCCGCCACTACCGCCTGACCGTTGATCGTCGCGAGGCTGATGCCTTGGAGCACGTGCTTTCGGGGTGCGATTCCACCGAGATGGTCTTTCAGGCTGGGGCAGCCCCGGTTCCCACTGCGCCTGCAGCACCCGCAGGATCCGAAGCCGGTGGTGCTCTCGGCCTCTGGGACGATGACGGCAATGGCCGGATTACCTGTCGTGAAGCGAGGCACCATGGCATTGCGCCTGTATCGCGCAGCCATCCGGCCTATCGGTTCATGCGGGATGGCGATGGCGATGGAGTGGTCTGCGAATAGGAGATTTCGCCGACAGCTAATCCGCACCCCGTTTGCGGGCATCCTCAATCCAGCCCCAGATCCGGGCCGAATGGACAACAACCTATCTGCAGTTCACACGTAGCCACGGCGAGCGAGATCCCAACGAACGAGGTGATTAAGAAGTAATTTTTGTCTCGAGCATCTCCATTTCGTTGGTTTCCCACTCGAGAAAGTCTTCGATCTCCGCATCGTTCTTTCGTTTCATGGCTTCGATCTCTGCATCAATCCGGTTGCCGAATTCTGCTCGAAGCTTCTCGACCATTCTATCGACGAGATCGCCCTCCCCAAGTGGTGCGGCTGGCTCGTTCGGGTCGCCACCGCGACGAGAGAGATCGATTGCGCGAACTTTCCGGTCGAGAGACCAGCCACTCGGCCAGTCGAACGAGCCATCGGGATTGAAGGCTACCAATCCCCTGGAAGGATCATACGAGAATCGCTCGGCGACGGCCGCTCGTTCTTCGTCTGTGCGGGTATCGCCGGGTGCACGAGGGAAGTTCGGGAGGTCCGCCATCATGGCGTGATTATGCTCAATGTCATCGTAGAATCCCAATCTTTTCTGGGGCAGGTTTTACTTGCTCTTTCCCAGAAGGACCGTGCCTGGATGACCTTACAAACTATCCCCTGCTCCTTGTCATACTCGTGTAGCCGAACATCGGGATCGATCCGGTCGATCCGCCATCGGAAGCCTTGCTTCAGCAGTAGTTCCATTTCCTCGGCATTATGAACGACTATCGGGGTTCCCTTCGGTACGGTGATCTTCATCAGCATCTCGACATCATCGCCCTTTTTGCATCCGCCCATCTTCTACGGTTCGGAGCGTTTCGAGAGAGGAACCGCAACTGCCTGTCTGTCGCCTGTGCGGGATAGAGTGGTCTGCGAACAGGAGATTTTGCCGGCAGCTAATCCGTACCCCGTTTTCGGGCACCCTCAATCCAGCCCCAGATCCGGGCTGGAGTCAGCGGCATGTCAACCCGGCGGACCCCTAACGGCCAGAGTGCGTCGAGCGCAGCGTTGGCAACAGAGGGCAGGGCGCCCACAGTGCCAGCCTCTCCGCAGCCTTTCATGCCGATTTGGTTGGCGGTCGAGGGCAGTGGCTCGCTGTGGAAGGCCACCGGCGGAATGTCGGTTGCGCGTGGCAGCGCGTAGTCCATGAAGGATCCCGCCTGCGGCTGCCCGGCATCGTCATAGGTGGCGTGTTCGAGGATGGCCTGGCCGATGCCCTGCGCGACCCCGCCCTGGACTTGGCCTTCGACAAGCATCGGGTTGATGAGCACGCCGAAATCATCGACCGCCGTGTAGCGGAGTACGGCCGCCGCTCCGGTTTCGGGGTCGATCTCGATCTCGCAGACATGGCAGCCATTCGGGAAGGAGCGTCCCGGAAGGGTGGTGTGCGCGTCCACCTTCAGCTTTTCTCCATCCCCGCGGGCGAGAACTGTATCGGCGAGCGACGGGAGATCGATGGCGCGGTCGGTGCCGACAATCCGGAAGCTGCCGGCTTCGAATTCGATGTCCGCGGTTCCGGCCTCAAGGGCGTCCCCGGCATCCTCCCGCAACCGCTCGATCAGGCGGTCGCCGGCGGCACGGATGGCGGTTCCCTGGGCCGTCACCGACCGCGACCCGCCGGTGCCACCGCCTTTGGGGATGAGATCGGTATCGCCGTGCACGATGCGGATCCGGTCCGGCGGCAACCCGGTCTGCCCGTGCAGGATCTGCCGGTAGGCGGTCTCGTGCCCCTGGCCCTGGGCCTGGGTGCCCACCCGCAGCTCCCACATGCCGCCACCGGCGGGCATCAGCACCGCGCGCTCGTCCATCGCGCCGAGGATGATCTCTGTGTAGTAGCTGACGCCGAGTCCGCGCAGCCGCCCGCGGCGGGCGGATTCCTCCCTCCGGGCCGGGAAGCCGTCGGTGTCGGCTTCTTTCCGGGCCCGTGCCAGCACCTGCGGGAAATTGCCGATATCGATCACCTCACCGGAGGCGGAACGATATGGAAACCGGTCCGGGGGGATGAAATTGCGTTCGCGGAGTGTGAACGGATCGGTGCCCAGTTGCCGTGCGGCGAGATCCATGACGCGTTCGATGACGTAGATCCCCTCCGGTCGGCCGGCCCCGCGATAGGCATCGACGGGCGGGGTGTTGGTGTAGACCCCCCGGACCGAGAAGAACAGATGCTCGAAATCGTAGGCCCCGGGCAGGATCTTGGCCATGAGCACCGAGGGGATGCTGGCACCCAGCGGGGAGAGATAGGCCCCCATCGCCGCGATGTTGTCGACGCGGAGCGCGAGCAGGCGGAGTTCGGCGTCGAAACCGGCCACGGCCCGGGTGACATGATCGCGCCCCATCACATCCGACAGGAAGGCTTCCGACCGGTCCGAGACCCAGCGCACCGGGCGTCCGGTCCGGCGGGCGGCGAAGGCGATCGCGGTGTATTCCGGATGGGCCATGGCCTTGGAGCCGAAGCCGCCGCCGACATCGCCGGTGGTGATGCGCACCTGCTCCGCGGCCAGGCCAAAACGCTCGGCCAGCTCCGCCTGCACGCGCCAGGCATTCTGGGTGCCGACCTCGAGATGCAGTTTTCCCGCCGCTGCGTCCCACTCTCCGATGGCGGAGCGCGGCTCGAGCGCGCAGGCGGCGACGCGGTTGTTGATGAGTTCCAGCTCGACCCGGTGCGCGGCCGTTGCGAGCTGCTTCCCGACGGCGTTCTCGTCGCCGAGAACCCAGTGGAAGGCGAGGTTTCCCGGCATCTCGTCATGCAGCACCGGGCCCTGTTCCGCCCGGGCGGTGTCGGCGATGGCCGGCAGTTCCTCGTAATCGACCTCGATCCGCTCGGCGGCGTCCCGGGCTTCGGCGAGGGATTCGGCCAGCACCAGGGCGACGGGGTCGCCGACATAGCGGACCCGGTCGCTGGCGATGACCGGGTGCGGGGGACGAGAGCCGGGTGTGCCGTTGCGGTCGGGGACGGTCATCGCGCCGAGGTCATTGACTCCGGCCTCGTCAAGCTCCGCCCCCAGAATCACCGCCGCGACCCCCGGTGCCGTCCGTGCGGCTTCGGCGTCAATCCCGCGGATCCGCGCATGCGCGACGGGCGAGCGCAGGAAGACAGCCCGCAAGGCACCGCCAATCTTCGCATCGTCGAGATAGGCTCCTTCGCCGCGGAGCAGACGCGGGTCCTCGAAGCGCCGCACGCTCTGACCGATTCCGAATTTCATGTGGTCCTGGATCCAATCTCCGGACGCGTCGGTGTCTCCGCTTCCGAAGGGGGGTGACTCCGGGCGGGTCTGTCTTTGCGGCGGGTTCCGGCAGAAAACCCGGTCGTTCCGCAGGCGCGTGCGGCCGCGCTCCCGGTGCGGGGATGGCAGGACATGGGTGTCTGGGCGGGCAGGCTGGGGAGCGGTTCGCCCGTCAGCCGAGCATGCGCTCGCTTTTCGGGTCGAAGAGCGGCTTCTGCTGGATGCTGGCCGGGCGCAGATCGTCGAGAATCTCGATCTGCCAGCCCTCTTCCTGATCCGCGAGTTCCTTCGGAATGTATCCAAGCGCCACGGATTTTCCGGAGGCATGGGCGTAGCCGCCGGAGGTCACCCGCCCGCACACCTTCCCGTCTCGCCAGATCGGCTCGTCGCCGAGCACGTCGGTATTGGCGGCATCGATGACAAACAGCTTCAGCCGCTGGCTTCCGCCGTTTTCGCGCTCGGCCAGGGCTCCTTCGCGGCCGATGAAATCGGCGTTCTTGTCGTAGGCGACGAAGCGGTCGAGTCCGGCTTCGACGGGCCCGTAGAGCGGCCGGTATTCGGTCGCCCAGGAGCCAAAACCCTTCTCGAGCCGGAGCGCGTTGAGTGCCCGCAGACCATAGTGCTGGATGTCCTGCTCCGCGCCGGCCTCGAGCAATTGGAGGTGGAGGTTGCGGTGGAACTCGGCCTGGCACCAGATCTCGAAGCCGAGATCGCCGGTGAAACTGACCCGGCCGACGCGGCAGGGTGCGGTCCCCACCGCCATCTCGCGGATATCGAAGAAGCGGAAGGCCTTGGAGGAAACATCCTCGGTGACCAGCGCCTCCAGCACGGCGCGTGACTTCGGCCCGGCAATGGAGAGCCCGGTGAGGCCGAGGCCGAGGGAGGTGATCTGCGCGTCTTCCTGCTGCGGCACATGGTCGGTGAACCAGCGCATGTGGTATTCCTCGGCGGCACCCGATCCGACCAGGAAATACCGCTCGCCGCCGAGATTGGCGGTGGTGAAGTCGCCGATCAGCTTGCCGCGCCGGTCGAGCATCGGCGTCAGGGCCATCCGGCCGGGCTCCGGCAGGCGGCCGGCCAGCATCCGGTCGAGCCAGCCGCGCGCGCCCTCGCCGGTGACCTCGTATTTGGCGAACATCGAGATGTCCGCGAGGCCGACCGATTCCCGCACGGCCCGGCATTCCGCGCCGACATGCTCGAAATCCGTCGAACGGTGGAAGGAGAGGACATCCTCCACCCCCTCGGGCGCATACCACAGCGCGGTCTCCATGCCGGCCGAGACCCCCATGACCGCCCCGGCCGCTTCCAGCCGGTCGTGGAGCGGGCTGGTTCTCAGCATGCGGGCGGCGGGCAGTTCCTCGTTCGGGAAGCGGATCTGGAAGCGCCGCGAATAATTCTCCCGGACCTTGGCGTTGGTGTAGGCCATGGTCGTCCAGTCGCCGTAGCGGGCGATATCCATGCCCCAGATATCGGCGCCCGGATCTCCATCAAGCATCCAGTTGGCGAGTGCGAAGCCGACCCCGCCGCCCTGCGAGAACCCGGCCATCACCCCGACCGCGCACCAGTAATTGCGCAACCCCCGCACCGGCCCGATCAGCGGGTTGCCGTCCGGGGCAAAGGTGAAGGGGCCGTTGATCGCCTCCCGGATGCCGGCCCCGGCGAAGGCCGGGAAGTGCTCGAAGCCGACCTCGAGCGAGGGGGCGATGCGTTCCATATCGGGGGGCAGCAGTTCGGGGCCGAAATCCGCCGGGGTCTCCTGCGGCGACCAGGGCACGCAGGCCTGTTCGTAGGTGCCGAGCAGCATTCCGTCGCGCTCCTGGCGCAGATAGAGGTTGCCGCTGAAATCGGTCGCGTGGAGCAGCTCCCGGCCGGTTTTTTCGGTGTGTTCGACAACCTCCGGCATGGTGTCGGTCAGGATGTAGTGGTGTTCCATGGCCAGGATCGGCAGTTCCAGCCCGGTCATGCGGCCGATCTCACGCGCCCACAGCCCGCCGGCATTGACCACGGCCCCGGCGATGACGGTGCCTTCTTCGGTGACCACATCCCAGCTGCCATCGCTGCGGGGCTGGAGATCGACCACCGGGTTGCGGAGCACGATGTCGGCCCCGAGTTTCTGGGCGGCCTTGGCGTAGGCGATGGTCGTTCCCGACGGGTCGACATGGCCGGTGGTGGTGTCGTGCAGGGCGCCTACGAAATGCGAGGGGTCGACGAGCGGAAACAGTTCCTTCGCCTCGGCCGGGGTGATGATGCGGTGCTCGACCCCGTGGAAGCGCGCCCGGGCGGCCATCATCCGCAGCCAGTCGAGGCGGTTCTCGTCCCCGGCCAGCAGCACGCCGCCGGTCTTGTGGACGCCGCAGCTCTGCCCCGAGAGTTCCTCGATCTCGGCCATCACATCCATGGTGTATTTCTGCAGCCCGGCGACATTCGGATCGCCGTTGAGCATGTGCATGCCCCCGGCGGCATGCCAGGAGGAGCCGGCGGTCAGCTCCCGCCGCTCGATCAGAAGGGAGTCCGTGCAGCCTTTCTTGGCGAGATGGTAGAGAACCGAGCAGCCGACCACGCCGCCCCCGATGACCACTACCTGCGCATGTGTCTTCATTCCTGCTCTCCTTTTGGGTTGGCTTCAGAAGTCGGTCGGTGCGCCGCCTTCTTCGATCCGTCGGGCGACGAAGGCCTCGAGCTCCTCACGCACGGCCGGGTCGATCGGCGCCGGCTCGAATTCCCGGAGGATTTTCTTCCAGATTCCATTGGCGCGCTGGGTCGCGTCGGCGGCCCCGTCCTCGGCCCAGGTCTCGTAGTTCCGCCAGTCGCTGAGAAACGGCGCGTGGAAGGCGTTTTCGTAGCGCGCCTGGGTATGCTCGCAACCGAAGAAATGCCCGCCCGGCCCGACTTCCCGAACGGCCTCGATGCCGAGGGCATCCTCGCTGATCTCGATCGGGTCGAAATAGGCTCCGATCCAGTTCAGCATCTCGACGTCGATCACGTATTTTTCATAGCTCGCCGACAGCCCGCCCTCGAGCCAGCCGGCGGCATGGAACATCATGTTGACGCCGCCCGTGACCACCCCCCAGAGGGCGAAGGCCGACTCCCAGACACTCTGCGTGTCCGGGATGTTCGAGGCATTGACGTTCGAGGCCCGGTAGGGCAGGCCGTAGAAGCGGGCCATCTGTCCGCCCATCTGCGCGCCGCGCATGTATTCCGGCGTGCCGAAGGCCGGGGCCCCGGACTTCATGTCGACATTGGAGACGAACCCTCCATAGACGCAGCGCGCGCCGGGGCGGAGCAGCTGGCAGACCGTGATTCCGGCGAGCCCCTCGGCGGTCTGCTGGGTCACCGCCCCGGCGAGGGTGATCGGCGCCATCGCGCCGGCCAGCGTGAAGGGGGTCACCACCACCGCCTGGCCGCGCTCGGCGCAGCGCATGGCACCGTCCATCATCGGCCCGTCGATCTTCATGGGCGAGTTGGTGTTGATGTTGGTGAACATCCGGGCGGTCTCTTCGAATTCCGTTTCGCTGACCTGCGAGCCGATGCGCACCATCTCGATCACATCGGCCACGCGCTCCTTGCCGAGACTGTAGGCGTGGGTGACCTTGTCGGAGATCAGCATCTTGTCGAGATGCGCCTCGAGATGGCGGGTGGAGGGGTGCAGGTCGATGGGCTCGACCGGATAGCCGCCGATCAGGTGGATGCAGTTGAAATACTGGCCGAGGCGGATGAGGTTGCGATAGTCCTCCCGGTTGCCGGTGCGCCGTCCGCGGTCGATGTCCTGCACGTTGGGTGCGCTGCCGACCGGCGAGAAGGCGAGATGCCGGTCGCCGATCCGGATCTTGCGCTCGGGGTTGCGGGGCACGACATCGAACGCCTCGGGGGCATCCGCGATCGCGCTCTCGATAATGTCGCGGCCGATGCGCACGTGATGGCGGTCGGCATCGACGATGGCGCCGGCATCCCGCAGGAGACCGAGTGCCTCGTCATGGAGGATTTCGAGGCCGACCTCCTCGAGCATCCGCATGGCACCGTCATGGATGGTGTGCACGCCCTCTTCGTCGAGGGGTTCGATGCACCGGTCGTTGTTGACGGGCTGCCCCCAGGGGCGCTGCACGACAGCCGGCCCCGCGGCGCGGGTGTTGGCACCATGGCCGCCCTGTCTCTGTCGGTTGCGGGCTGGTCTCGGCATGGTTCCTCCCGTCGCACGATAAAAGCGGCATACCATAGCCCGAAACGGCGCAAGAGGTTGGCCGGAAATCCGGGGTCGCACGACCCGCGGATGACGGGTCGTTGCCGTTCGGGCTGTATACCACACTGCCCATCCTATACTGCCCTCCGATCAGCAGGATATCGGTACCCGGCAGGGCTGCGCGGCGGCAGGTGGCGGGTCGGGACCGGCTGCCATGCGCAACAGGAAGGGGCGGGTGCAATGGCGAACATGTGGCCGAGATCGTTGCCGCAGGAGGTCGCGGGGGACCCGCTGCGGCGGGCGGAATGCGAGGTCTATGAGCGGCTGAAGCAGATTCTGGACGGTTCGTTCCATGTGTTTTATGCGTGTCCGTGGCTCGGGGTCGGCCCGGATGGCGGAGAAGTCGACGGCGAATGTGATTTTGTGGTCGCGCATCCCCGGCGGGGGATTCTTGTCCTGGAGGTCAAGGGTGGCGCGGTTGCGTTTGATCCGGAAAGCGACCAGTGGACCAGCCGGGACCGGGCCGGGGTCGAGCATCGGATCAAGGATCCCGTCTCGCAGGCGCGGTCGTCGAAGCATCAGTTGCTTGCGAAGCTGAAGGCAACCCCGGATTGGCACCAGCGGTATATCCGGATGCGGCACGGTGTCGTCCTGCCGGACGCTTCCCTGCCCGAGGGGGTTCTGGGGGCGGACAGGCCGCGGGAGATCTTCTGGAGCTGTGAGGATTTCCGTCGCGACGGGAGCGGGGAGTGGATCGGGAACCGCATGGGCGTGGCGCCGAAAGCGGAAGACCGGGAGAAGGCGCTGGGCAATGACGGCATTCGTGCGCTGGAGAAGATTCTGGCGAACCCGGTGCATTTCCGGATGCCGCTGCAGAATTTGCTGTCGGCGGATGACCGCAGGCTGGAGGTTCTGACCCGGAACCAGTTCTGGGTCCTGGAGTCGATCCGGGAGCAATCGCGGGTGGCCATCAGCGGCGCGGCCGGCACGGGCAAGACCATGCTGGCCCTCGAGGAGGCGGCGAGACAGGCCGAAGGGGGGCGGCGGGTGCTGTTTGTCTGCTTCAACCGCGCGCTTTCGGCCTGGGCGCAGCGGGGGCTGGGGGAAGATGCGGCCTTCGAGGTCAGAACCTTCCACAGTCTGTGCGCATATATGAAAAAGTGCGCCGGGCTCGATCCGCCGTCGGATGCCACGTCCCGGACGCCGCCGGATGACCCCGCCCGGGTGTCCCGGGAATGGTACGACCAGGCTCCGGACGTGCTGATGACCGCGTTCGAACGCCTGCCGGATGTGCGGTATGACGCGATCATCGTGGATGAGGGACAGGATTTCCGGAAACTCTGGTGGATTGCGCTCGACACCGGACTCAAATCGGGGGGTGTCCTGCGGGTGTTCTACGACAGCAACCAGCAGGTCCATCAGGAGGCGGGAGAACTGCCGAAAGATGTGGAGGCATCCAGCTTTCGTCTTGTGAAGAACCTGCGCAATACGCTGCAGATCCACGCCGCCGTCCACCGGTTCTATGTCGGTTCCGAAATTGAGGCATCCGGCACCGAGGGCACCGAGGTGGAATGGCTTCCGGTGCCTGCGGAGGGGCTTGCGGCAACCGGGCGTGTGCTTTCCGAATATGCCGGTCGCCTGATTGCGGATCAGGGGGTGCCGCCGGGTGATATTGCCGTTCTCGTCCCCAGCGAGAAAGCCATCGAGGCCCTCACATCGGACGGTCGCTTTGGCGGGTGCGAAACGACCCGATGCGAGAAGCCGTGCGAGGGCGCGATCGTGGTGGACAGCATCCGGAGATTCAAGGGTCTCGAGCGTCCTGTGGTGCTGCTTGCCGCCGACCAGAGTCTGGTGGACAAAAGGGAACTTCCCTATGTAGCCATGTCGAGGGCCCGGGTTCACCTGGCGATTGCGGGAGAGGACAGAATTCTGGACTGGTTGCGCAAACCGATCCTGGACACAGCGGAAGATCCGTCGGAGGCCAGAAAATGATAGGGGAATGCCGGAATCAGGGTTTTGCGGGCCGCGATCGGGCATAGAGGGGGGCCGCGTGTTGCTGCAAGAGAACGCAGCATCCGTCAGAGCCGACTCGACATCGGCCATGTGGATTGCAAGGATTTGGGCTACGAAATTCGTTCCGGCGTCATGGGTGTTGTTCTTGCGGTGGCCGGCGAGAGGGTCATAGAGGGAGTTGGTTGCATGCGGTTGCTGGGAAATTGCAGGATCCGGGCGGGTGGCACATGCCGTCCCCGGAACCGAAGGCGGACATGACTCCCTTGAGCCGGTTTCGTATGGGATGCGGCCCGTTGCGCACCTCCGGTTTTATCCTTGCTGTGTGCTGTGCCGGGTTTTTGGCACTTGCCTCATGTGGTGGCGGGGGCGGCGGTTCTGGTGGCGGCAATCCTCCATCCACTCCACCGCCTGCTCCACCATCCACTCCACCACCCACTCCACCACCCACTCCATCACCATCGGGGCCCACGGTTGCAGAGTTGACTGAAGAGTTTGAGGACGCTGAGGAATATCACGGCCTCCGGGATGCTTTGGGCAACGCTGAGAATTGGGCCTTGGACGCCACAGGCACGGCGGCGGCCTATGCCCGAATTGCGCAGGAGGAGGGGGACTCGGCCGCTGACCTGGCTCCCGGCGAGGGGGTCACGATTGCTGTCATCGACTCCGGCATTGATCTGGATCATTGGGAGTTTACGGGGGCTGATGTTACGGAGGAAATACCAACAGCTTTCGGAGGAAATGGAGATGGGCCGGGGGGCGGGGCCACCGCTGACGAAAGCAGTCATGGAACTGCGGTTGCGAGCATCATTCTGGCCCAGCGTGGCAGTAGCGGCGGTCCTCTTCTAGACAGCATGACGAAAATGAAGGACACGCGCGATCATAATTTTCATGGCATCGCCTGGCGGGCCAGGATGAGATTTTTTTCAGCGAATGTGGGGGCAATTTTGGCGCCTGTAGGAGACATCCGCGCAACCTCCCCCTATAGCCCGTTTTCCATAGACGAGTTGGAGGCATCACAAAGCCAGACTGATGAATGGATTGACACGGTACTTACAGATCCGACTGAGGAACCCGACATTATCAGTATAAGTTTCGGCGGGCCGGGGCTGGCCGAGAATTACGATAGGACCCAGATCACAACGGCACTGGCGGATGACATCGATCTCCGCGCGCAAACTGGCAAGATGGACAGGGACAAGACACTTATCGTGATTGCCGCCGGAAACGATCACAACCATCAATGCACGCCGGGAAGTGCCAGTTGCGGCATAGATGGGCGACTTGATGCGACCTCGCCGGCCGTCGATGCCGCCCTCCAGGTGTTTTTTGATGATCTCAAAAGCCATGTGGTCGCGGTCGTCGCAACGCAGAGAAACGGCAACATCGCCATCTTCTCGAACCGCTGTGGCATTGCCGCAAAATGGTGCATTGCAGCTCCAGGCGAGGATATCCTGGTCGCTCGGTTTAGTCCCGGGATGCTGTTGGGTTCATTAGGGGATCGTTCCTACCTGAAGGTCCGCGGGACATCCTTCTCGGCACCGTATGTAGCGGGCGGGCTCGCGTTGCTGATGCAACGTTTCCCCACCGTGGGAAATCATGACATTCTGATGCTTCTCTACAGGACTGCCGACCAGTCCGGTGCCGCCGCCCCGGATGATCCGGCCGCTACGGGCGGACAATGCCCGGATCATCTCGACACGGACGGTGACCTGGACGATTGTGAACTGTCCTCGGTTTTTGGGAGGGGGCGGATGGATCTCGATGCGGCCACCCGGCCGGATGGGCCGATGACGATCGCACTCGGAGATACTCTTTACGACCTGCGGGTGCCGGCCGCATCAAGCGGCTTTCGGGGCGGGGCGGCCTTCGGAAATGCCCTGACTGCCGGTCTTCGGGGGCGCGCAATCACCGTATTTGATGAATTCGATTTTCCATTTCGGGTTGATCTGGACCGGTTCGTTGCGCCGGCGGCGATGCCGGCCATCGGCTATCGGCTGGTCCGCTTCCTGGAGCCGGAAACCGAATTTTATGAAACCGGGGGCGGTGTCCGCGTGGCGGTCAAACCGGGCACGCCCGGAGGCCTTGTCGACATGCCGTTGGCATCTGCGCGTCTGCGCTTCGGCATCAACCATTCCAGCTGGGAAGGCCCGGATTCCGCATGGGCCACCGGGCATGCCTCGCTCATCCCGCTTTCCGATGGCGGCGCCTCACTGACCTTCGGGAACAGTGCGCTTCATTTTTCCGCTTTTGCGACATCGCCAAAATTTGCCGATGCCGGACAGGGCCCCCCACAGACGGCAGGTGCCATGCTGTCCTGGAATCCGGCAAACGGTCCGCTTGGCTTCCGCGTTGGGGCGCTCCACGAGTTCGGAGGTTCGCTCGGCATGGAGGCGACGGGAGCGTTTGGAGAGTTCGCATCCGATCTTGCCTTCGCCGGGGTCGGGTTGCGTGCCGAGGCGGGAGGCTGGGAATGGTCGGCCGCCGCCGAATTGGGGCGTTCCACGCCCCAGGCCTCCCCGGGTTCGGTGCAGGAGGTCTCGGGGCTTGCCAGCTCGGCCTTTTCCGTCTCTGGCGAGCGCAGTTTCAAGGGCGGCGGGCAGCTCCATCTGTCGGCGGCATGGCCCTTGCGCGTCGAGCGCGGCCGGTTGCAGCTCAAAGTGGCAACCAGTCGCGACAAGCAGCGCAATGTCCAGCATGAAACAGTCGACACCTCGCTCGTGCCCTCCGGGCGGCAGCTGGACCTCGGTGCAAAATGGCGCCAGCCGGTGGGGGTGGAAGGCGGCGAGCTGCGGCTGGGAGCCGCGCTGTCGCTCGAGCCGGGGCATGAGGCGGGCCGGAGCCCGGAGCTTGCGCTGATGGCCGGCTATCACTTCTCGTTCTGAGCCGGATACGGCCCGGAGCGTTTCGGGGGTGGACCGGAACCGCGGCCCCATTCCCGAAGATGTCGAAATTGCCAGCGGCAGGATTGCATTTCTCCGGCACCTCACCCCTGACTTCCAGGCGGCAGTCCGGTTCGGTATCCACGGACCGGAAAGCTGATATGCGCGAGATCGCAACCGGCGTCGGCCGCAGCCAGAGTTTCGTTTTGGCTCGGATGCTGGCTTGAACCGAAATCCGGCACTTGAGAACAATTTCTGTCGGTCTGCCGACGGTGCTCCTGGACTGCGTGACCCCGCCCGGGCCGGCATAGCCGCTGGCCACACCCCGGGTTCAGATGGCAACCTCTGTTTCTGGCGGGTTCACCCGCCCGCCAGGCGCGGCAGCAGAACAACCTCGCTCTCGGGTCCGACCGGGGCCAGGCATGAATCATGGTAGATCGTGCCGTCCACCGAGATCGATATCCCCCGCTCGATCTGCGGTTTCAGTCCGGGATGGGCCTTCACCAACCGTTCGAGCAATTCCCGGACGTTCCGGGCCTCGATTTCGGTCTCCGCCCCGCTGCCGGCGGCTTCCTGGAGCGATCCCCAGATCAGTACCTTCGCCATGCCTACTGTGCTGCAGCTTCCAGCGCGGCCAGGATTCGCGGCGGGGACATCGGCACTTCGGTCAGACGCACCCCCACAGCCGCAGATATTGCGTTTCCGATCGTGGCCAGCGGAGGCACGATGGAGGTCTCGCCCACCCCGCGCACCCCGTAGGGATGGCCCGGATTCGGCACTTCAACGATCACCGCATCAATCATCGGCAGGTCGGAGGCCACCGGGATCCGGTAGTCCAGAAAGCCCGGATTCTGCAACCGGCCGTCTTCCCCGTAGACATAGCCTTCGTTCAGCGCCCAGCCGATGCCCTGTACGGCTCCCCCCTGATACTGCCCCTCCACATAGCTCGGATGCACGGCCTTGCCGGCATCCTGGAAGACGGTGTAGCGCAGGACCTTGACGGCCCCGGTTTCGGGGTCGACCTCGACATCGGCCATGTGGGTCGCAAAACTCACTCCGGCGCCGTCGGCGTTGATCTCGTGGTGGCCGGCAACCGGGCCTCCGGTGCGCGATGTCTCGGCCGCGATCTCGGCAAGCGACATCGGCGGGTGGTCGCCGGCATTGGCACCGGCCGGGCGGGCATGGCCGTCGACCCATTCGACGGCATCCTCCGGGATTCCCCAGATCCGGGCGGCGCGGGCGCAGAGTTTGGTGACCGCCATGCGCGCGGCTTCGATGGCCGCGAGGCCGCTCGCGAAAGTGGCGCGGGAACCTTCGGTGACGTCGTTGTAGCCGAGGGAGGCGGTGTCGGCGACGATGGTGCGGATCTGGTGATAGGGGATGCCGAGCTCCTCCGCCGCGATTTGCGAGAGGGAAGCCCGCGAACCCCCGATATCCGGTGTGCCGACGGACAGTCCGACGGTTCCGTCAGCATTGACATTGAGCGAGACGCAGGTTTCGCCGCCAAAATTGAACCAGAAGCCGCAGGCGATTCCCCGTCCCTGGTTCGGGCCGAGCGGCGCCTGGTGATGGGGATGATCCCGGGCCGCCTCCAGTGTTGCGAGCAGACCGATGGTCCCGAATTTCGGGCCGTAGGTCGCCCGCGTCCCGTCCCGGGCGGCGTTGCGGATCCGGACTTCCAGTGGGTCCAGGCCCAGCCGTGTGCAGAGCTCGTCGATCGTGCTCTCGATGGCGAATGCGGCCATCGGTGCCCCCGGCGCCCGATAGGCGGCCTCCCTCGGCCGGTTGCAGATCACGTCCCAGCCGATGGTCTTCACATTCGACAGATCGTAGGGCGCGAATCCCGCCATGGCCCCGAGATGCACCCGCGCGCCCGGCCAGGCACCGCCCTGATAGCGCAGTTCGGCCTGCCCGGCGGTGAGGGTGCCGTCGCGCCGCATCCCGATTTTGATATCCATGCTGGTCGAGGAAGTCGGCCCCGTCGCCCGGAACACCTCCTCGCGGGTCATGACGATTTTTACCGGCCGCCCGGATTTGCGGGCCAGTGCCAGTGCCACCGGCTCGATGAATACGACGGTCTTGCCGCCGAACCCGCCACCGATCTCGGAGGCGGTCACCCGCAGCTGGCTGGCATTGATGCCGAGCAGGGCGGCACAGGCGTTGCGGACCATGAAATGCCCCTGCGTGCAGCACCAGAGTTCGCCCCTTCCATCCGGCCCGAGGGTTGCCAGACAGGCATGCGGCTCGATGTAACCCTGATGTGCGGCCTCGGTGCGGAAGGACCGCTCGAGGATCTCATCCGCTTCCGCGAATCCGGCCTCGACATCGCCATGGCCGAATTGATAGCGGCGGGTGAGATTTCCTGGGCTGCCCGCGGGCACCGAATCATCCGCGACACCCTCCCGCAGCACCGGCGCATCCGGCATCAGGGCGGCATCGACATCGGTGACATGCGGCAGGGGCTCGTAGTCGACATCGATCAGCTCGAGCGCTTCGCGTGCCTCGCGTTCGCCGATTGCCGCCACCGCCGCGATGGCATGTCCGTCATAGAAGGCCCGGTCACCGGCCATCACATTGTCGAGCACATCGGCCAGATCGCGGCCCGGGTCGGAGTCGAAATCCGCCCGTGTGATCACCGCCTTGACGCCGGGGGCCGCCGCCGCCCGGTGGGTGGTGATCGAGCGGATCCGGGCATGGGGATGGGGGCTGCGCAGGATCTTGCCGACCAGCATGCCCGGCGCGAATGTGTCGGCCCCGAAGCGCGCCCGTCCGGTCACCTTGTCGACGCCGTCCGGGCGCAGCGGGCGGGTTCCAACGACGCGGAATTCCGGCATCCGGGTGCTCATTTCTTCGCCTCCTGCATTTGCTGCGCCGCGGCCTGCACGGCGCGCACGATCTTGTCGTAGCCGGTGCACCGGCAGAGATTGCCGGCCAGCCCGTAGCGGATTTCGGTTTCGTCCGGATCCGGGTTCCGCTCCAGCAGTGACCGGGCGGCAATCAGGAAGCCCGGCGTGCAGATGCCACATTGCAGTGCCGCATGCTCCAGGAATTGTTCCTGCAGCGGATGCAGTTGATCGCCCTCCGCCATGCCCTCGACGGTTCCGACCGTGCGGCCTTCGGCTTCGGCGCCGAGCACCAGGCAGGCGCAGACCAGCCGACCGTCGAGCACGACGCTGCAGGCTCCGCAATCGCCGGTGCCGCAGCCTTCCTTGGCACCGGTGAGGCTCAGCCGGTTGCGGAGCACGTCGAGCAGGGTCTCCTCCGGCTCGCACAGGAATTCCGTCCGGTCTCCATTCACCGTGGTGGTCACATGGATCCGGCTCATGCCCGTTCCTCCGCCCGTTGTCGGGCAATTCCCGCCGCCCGCCGCACCAGCACCCCGGCAATCCGCCGACGATAGGTTGCCGTGCCGCGCTTGTCGTCGATCGGATCGCAGGCCGCCGCGCAGGCATCGGCGGCTTTCGCGAGGGCGGTGGCGTCGAGTGCCGTCCCGACCAGTGCCGCCTCCGCCTCCGGAACCCGGATCGGAGTGGGGGCCACGGCACCGAGCACGATCTGCGCGGCCCGGCATGTGCCGTCCGGCCCGAGTTCCAGGTTCACGGCCGCTCCGGCCACCGCGATGTCCATCTCGGTTCGCGGGATGAACCGCAGATAGGCGTCGCCCGCCCGGGCGGGGCGGGGCGGCAGGTACAGCCATTCGACAATCTCGCCGTCGCCGAGCGAGGTCCGGCCGGGTCCGGTCACGATCTCTCCGACCGGGCATTCGCGGGCACCTTCCGGCCCCTGGATGGAGACTGTGGCCCCGGCGGCCATCAGCGCCGGCACGGAATCGGCCGCCGGAGAGGCGTTGCAGAGATTGCCGGCCAGGGTCGCGCGTTCCTGGATCTGGTCGGATCCGACCAGTGCCATCGCCTCCACCACGCCGGGCCAGAGGGCGCGCAGCTCTGCGTGTTCGGAAAGGCGGGCCGAGGCGACCGCGCCGCCGATGCGGAAGCCGCCGTCTCGGGGCTCGATGGCACCGAGTGCCGGAATCCGCTTGAGGTCGACCACCAGTTCCGGGGCGACCCGACCGGTGCGCAATTGCACAAGCAGGTCGGTGCCACCGGCGAGCAGGCGGGCAGGCCCCGGCGAGGCCGCCAGGAGGGCTACGGCTTCTGTGAGGGTGGTGGGAGCTTGATAGTGCATGCCGGGGAGCCTCGGGGAGTGGGTCGCGATTCTGGAGAGTGTGCGGGGAGCTTTCTCGAGAAACAAGTGCGGGAGGATTATCGGGTGATGATCTCCGGCCCCATCAGCAGGGTCGGCAGCCAGGTGGAGATCCAGGGGACATAGGTGACGAGGATCAGGAACAGGAACAGGATGCCGACCCAGGGCAGGGCGGCCCGGACCACGGCCGCCACCGACATCGAGGCGACCCCGGCGGTCACGAAGAGGTTGAGGCCCACGGGCGGGGTGATCATGCCGATCTCCATGTTCACGACCATGATGATGCCGAGATGGATGGGGTCGATTCCGAGCTCGATCGCGATCGGGAAGACCAGCGGCGCGACAATGATCAGCAGGCCCGAGGGTTCCATGAACTGGCCGCCGATCAGCAGCAGCAGGTTGACCACCACCAGGAACATCACCGGGCCGAGGCCGGCGGCGAGCATCGCCTCGGCGATTTCCTGGGGGATCCGCTCTTCGGTCAGCACATGCTTGAGGATCAGCGCGTTGGCGATGATGAACATCAGCATGAAGGTCAGCTTTCCGGCCTCGAACAGCGTCCGGCGGGTGTCGGGATGCCAGAGCGCGGAGAGCGCCCGGGAAAGGATCCGGAGGCCGCCCCCGCCCGGCCCCGGGGAAGCGAACGGCCCCATATCCCGATAGATGAAATTCGCGATCAGGAAGGCGTAGACAGCGGCCACCGCAGCCGCCTCGGTCGGGGTGAAGATTCCGCCATAGATTCCGCCGAGGATGATGATGATCAGCAGCAGCCCCCAGAACGCATCAAAACCGGAGGCAAGGAGCTCGTTCCAGCCGGTCCAGGCCTGGCGCGGCATGCCGCGGACCCGGGCGGTGATGTAGATGCCGGTCATCAGCATCAACCCGGCGATCAGGCCCGGGATCACCCCGGCGATGAACATCCGTCCCACCGACACATCGGTCGCGGCCGCGTAGACCACCATCACGATGGAGGGCGGGATCAGGATGCCGAGGGTGCCCGCATTGCAGATCACCCCGGCCGCGAATTCCCGGGAGTAGCCGACCTGGCGCATGCCGGCGATGGCGATGGAGCCGATCGCGATCACGGTGGCCGGCGACGAGCCGGAGAGCGCCGCGAACATCATGCAGGCGAAAACCCCGGCGATGGGCATGCCGCCGTGCACATGGCCGACGACGGCGATCGCGAAGCGGATGATCCGGCGCGCCACCCCCCCGGTGGACATGAAGCGCGAGGCGAGGATGAAGAAGGGGATGGCCAGCAGCGTGAAATGGCCGTCGAAAGCGGAGAACAGGGTCTGGGCGATCGAGGCCAGCGAGCTGTCCGAATAGGTCAGCATGAAGATGACGCTGGACAGTCCCAGCGAGATGGCGACCGGGACGCCGGCCAGCATCAGGCCGATGACCATCACGAAGAGGAAGGCGACTGCCATGCCCTGACACCCGCCGCCGGCTAGGCCGCGTCGCGCTCCGCCATCTGCTCCTCGGCATCATGCGAGGTGATGATCCGGTCGGCCTCACCGCGCAGGATCCGCCACCCCGTCTGCAGGAACCGCCAGACGAGCAGCGTCATGCTGATCGGCAGGACCGCATAGGGAATGAATTTCGGCATCTTCTCGTAGGGTTCGCCCTCATTCAGCCAGTCGGCGAGAAATTGCAGGAAGCCCGGCATGGGGATGTCATTGACCTCGAGAAAGGCCCGCTCGGTCGCGAACGGGAACCAGTAGCTCCAGCTGCCGATCAGAAGCAGGATGCTGAAAGCCAGGCAGGCGGCGGTCGCAAACAGCGCGACGGCGCGCCGCCAGACCGCGGGCAGGCGGGCGGTGATGATGTCGACGCCGAGATGCTCGGTTTTCTTGACCCCGTAGCTGGCGCCCAGGAGCACCAGCCAGGCGAACAGGAAAACGGTGGTCTCCAGAGCCCAGAGAATGTTGGAGTTGAACACGTAGCGGGCGATGACATTGGCAAAGGTGACCAGCGTCATCACGCCCAGCAGGACCGCGATCAGGGTTTCTTCAAGGGATTCGGCGAACCGGCCCGGCGCCCTGCCCGGCGAGGGCTTGGTGCCCGTCTCCATCGCCAGGGCAGGGCTTCGTGGTTTTCGGGATCAGTTGCCGGTATTGGCGGCCAGGGCTCTCTCGATCAGCTCGGCACCGATATCGTCCTCGAACTGGCTCCAGACCGGCTTCATCGCCTCCGCCCATTTCTGGCGCTGGGCCGGGGTGAGCGTGCGGATGGTGCCGCCGGCATCCAGGATGTTCTGCCGCGCGGCCTGGTTGGTCGCGAAGGATTCCTGGTTGCGCAGCTGCGTGACCTCCTTGAGGATTTTTGCGAGGTCGGAGCGCACATCCCCCGGCAGCCCCTCCCACCAGTCGGTGGAGGTGACCACGAGATAGTCGATGATGCCGTGGTTGGTTTCGGTGACACCGTCCTGGACCTCGAAGAATTTCTTGCCGGAGATGTTGGACCAGGTGTTTTCCTGCCCGTCGACCACCCCGGTCTGCAGGGCGCCATAGACCTCCTTGAAGGCCATCTTCTGCGGGTTGGCGCCGAGCTGCTGGAACTGGGCCACCAGCACATCGGAGGCCTGGACCCGGAATTTGAGGTCTCGGGCGTCCTCGGGTGCAACCAGCGGCCGGTTGGCCGAGAGCTGCTTCATGCCGTTATGCCAGAAAGCGAGTCCCTGAAGGCCGCGGTGCTGCATGGAATTCTTCAGTCCCTGGCCGGAATCGGAATTCTGGAAGCGGTCGACCGCCTGGATATCGGTGAACACAAAGGGAAGATCGAAGATGCGGAACTTCTTGGTGAATTTCTCGAATTTCGACAGCGACGGGGCCGCCAGCTGGACGTCCCCCAGCAGCAGCGCTTCGAGAACCTTGTTGTCGTCGTAGAGACTGGAGCTCGGATAGACCTCCATGCAGGCCTGACCGTTCATCTCGGCGTTCACCCGCTTGGCGAGGAGGGTGGCGGCGATGCCCTTCGGATGCTTGTCGGTATTGGTGACGTGGCTGAATTTGATGACCAGCTCGCCATCGTCGCAATTCGCGCGGGCCGGTCCGGCCCACAGCGCGACCGCGGCCGCGGCCGCAATCATGAGGGTGTTGCGCATCTATAGAGTTCCTTCTGTGGTTCCCGGGCGGAATGCCGGGATGGTTGTGGTTGCCGCCGGAACACCCGTCGGAGTCAGGGACGGGCCTTCCGGGCGGAAGGTATTTGGCGCGGTGGACGGGACTCGAACCCGCGACCCCCGGCGTGACAGGCCGGTACTCTAACCAACTGAGCTACCACCGCGCGTGCCGTACGGATACGGATGGCTGCAGCAGGAACCGGTCGGTCGGGACCGGTCCCGCAATCGGTCCAGGGGGCTGCGGTCCCACCGCCTCCACACTGTCCGAGCTGCATGCCCGTGGCGTCATGAAGACCCTCCGCCGGTTGCCGCAATCCTAGCACCGGAACCGTCCCGCAGGCAACCGGTGCGGAGTCCGGCCGGCCGCCCCTCCGGGCGGGTTGCGGTTCCGGGTCCTTTCGGTTTCCGGCGCGGGGAGGCAGTGCCCGGTCCGCGCCAGATCCGCGTCCGGTTGCGGCGGCGGCGTTTTGCGGCACGATGGGCGGGTTGACGGGCGCGGGCCGGAGTTCCCCGAATGGTTGGAAGCGGCAGGCGTGAGGCCGGGAGCACCCGCCGGCAGCGGAGGGTCGGCGAGTTCATCCGCCGCACCCTCGGCGATATGTTGATCCGGCGCGAGATTCCGGATCCCGGGTTCGACATGGCCTCAATCACCGTGACCGAGGTGCAGGTCAGTCCCGATCTGCGGGAGGCGACCGTCTATTTCCTGCCGCTCGGGGGCGGGGATCCCGAGGCCGCCTGCGCTGCCCTCGAGCGCCATCGTGGCCAGCTCCAGCGGGCGGCATCCCTGAAATTCGCCCCCCATCTGCGCTTCGCTGTCGACGGCTCGTTCGATCACTCGGCCCGGATCGACCGGCTCATCGAGGGGACCCGTGGCGGCTGACTCCGTGTCCTGCCATGGCTGGCTGGTCCTCGACAAGCCGGAAGGCATGGGATCGACGACCGCGGTCTCGCGCCTGCGCCGTCTCTTCGACTGCCGCAAGGCCGGGCATGCCGGCACGCTGGACCCGTTTGCGGAGGGCGTGCTGCCGGTCGCTTTCGGCGAAGCGACCAAGACGGTTCCCTATGTGATGGGGGGCACGAAGGTCTACCGGTTCACGGCCGCCTGGGGGGAGGCGCGCGACACCGACGATGTCACCGGCCGGGTGACGGCCGTTTCCCCGCACCGCCCGTCCCGCGCCGAGATCGAGGCTGCACTGTCCGGATTTACCGGCGAGATCCTGCAGCGGCCGCCGGACTACTCGGCGGTGCATGTCGGCGGCGAGCGGGCCCACAGCCTGGCACGGCGGGGGGTGGAGCTGCAGATCCCGGCGCGCAGGGTGCGGGTGGATGCGCTCCGCCTGCTGGCCGGGGACGGGGCGGAGACGGAGTTCGAGATGACCTGCGGCAAGGGGGTCTATGTGCGTTCCATCATCCGCGATCTCGGCGAGAGGCTGGGTTGTTTCGGCCATGCGGTACGGTTGCGGCGGGTGCGGAGCGGGCCGTTTGACGAATCGCAGGCATGGGCACTAGACAAGATCGAAAAAATCTGCGATACTGCCGACCGGTGCGCCATACTGCTACCGGTATCTGCAGGGCTGGTCGACATCCCGGCCGCGGAGATCACCGAATCAGAGGCGCGCCTTCTTCGGCAAGGACAGGCCATTCCGGCTGCTGTCGGGTTACCCGGCGGTGCGGCAGTATGGGCTTCCCGGAAGGGAAGGCCGGTCGCTGTTTGCCACATTGGAGAGGGGCAATTGCGCCCCTCCCGCGTTTTCGGCCTGCCGGACAGGCCGGGGGAGTGATGGATGTCGATACAGGCAGAGCGCCGGAGTGCGCTCATTGAGGAATTCGCTTCGAGCAAGACGGATACGGGATCGTCAGCGATCCAGGTGGCCATTCTTACGGAGCGCATCACCAATCTCACTGGGCATTTCAAGATCCACGCAAAGGATAACCATTCGCGCCGTGGGTTGCTCAAAATGGTCTCGAGGCGCAGGCGCCTGCTGGACTACATGCGAAGCCGGGACGAGGGACGCTACCGGGCGATCCTCGAACGACTCGGTCTTCGCCGCTAGGCGCGCAGGCTTACAGACGCAGCCAACCCGGCTGCGCAGCCTTCGCGTACAACCGCACGCCGACCGGATGTCGGTGCGCAATTAAGGATAAGGAAAACGAATGTTCGATATCAGCAAGAAGTCGCTCGACTGGGGCGGCAGGCAACTTACCCTGGAAACGGGCCGGATGGCACGCCAGGCAGATGGGGCGGTGCTCGTGACCTATGGCGAGACTGTTGTGCTCGCGACCGTGGTCGCGGCGAAACACGCTCGCTCGGAAGTGGATTTTCTTCCGCTCACCGTCAACTACCAGGAAAAATATTTTGCCGCCGGCAAGATCCCTGGCGGTTTTTTCAAACGCGAGGCGCGTCCGACGGAAAAGGAGGTCCTGACCTCACGTCTGATCGACCGGCCGATCCGGCCGCTGTTTGCTGCGGGCTGGCGCCATGAGACACAGATTGTCGCCACCGTCCTCAGCCATGATCTCGAGAACGATCCCGACATCGTCGCCATGGTCGGCTGCTCGGCGGCACTGGCTGTGGCCGGGCTGCCCTTTGGCGGCCCGATCGGCGGGGCCCGGGTCGGTTTTGAGGACGGCAATTACGTCCTCAACCCGGTCATGCCCGAAGGCGAGCGGGACGAGACTCTCGACCTGATCGTTGCCGGCACCCGCGATGCGGTGATGATGGTCGAATCGGAGGCGCGCGAACTCACCGAGGAGCAGATGCTCGGCGCGGTGATGTTCGGGCATCGCGAGATGCAGCCGGTCATCGCCATGATCGAGGAACTGGCCCGCGACGCCGGGGCCGAGACCCGGGAGCATGCGGCACCGGACCACGGGGCCCTGATGGACAAGGTACGCGGTCTTGCCGAGGCCGGTTTCCGGGAAGCACTCCTTGAGACCGACAAGAAAACCCGGCGGTCGCGGATCGCCGCCGTCCAGGAAGAGGCACGGGCCGGGCTGGTCGGGGAGATCGAATCGAGTTCGTCCGCCGTCACCGACTGCTTCAAGGCACTGGAGAAGAATATCCTGCGCATGAATGTTCTGGACAGCGGCCAACGCGTGGACGGGCGCGATCTGGTCACCGTCCGTCCGATCGAATGCGCGGTGGGGGATCTGCCGCGTCCGCACGGTTCGGCGCTCTTCACCCGCGGCGAGACCCAGGCGCTGGTGGTTACGACCCTCGGCACCGGCGAGGATTCGCAGGTCATGGACACGCTCTATGCCAATTACCGGGAGCGGTTCATGTTGCACTACAACTTCCCGCCCTACTCGGTGGGCGAGGCGCGCCGGATGATTCCGCCGGGCCGACGCGAGATCGGGCATGGCAAGCTCGCCTGGCGGGCCTTGCGCGCGGTGGTGCCGGCGGCCGACGAGTTCCCCTACACGATTCGGCTGGTTTCGGAGGTGCTGGAATCCAACGGTTCTTCCTCCATGGCCACGGTGTGCGGAAGTTCGCTTTCCATGATGGATGCGGGCGTGCCGCTGCGTCGGCCGGTGGCCGGAGTGGCTATGGGGCTGATTCTCGAAGGGGAACGGCATGCGGTGCTCACCGACATTCTGGGAGATGAGGATCATCTCGGGGACATGGATTTCAAGGTGGCCGGAACGGCGGAGGGGGTGACCGCTCTGCAGATGGACATCAAGGTTGCCGGCATCACCGAAGCGATCATGCGCACCGCCCTCGCCCAGGCTCAGGACGCACGCATGGGGATCCTGGGAGAGATGGCCAAGGCACTCTCGGAAGGCCGCGCGGAATTCTCGCCGCACGCGCCGCGCGTCGAGGTGATCACCATCCCGCCCGAAAAGATCCGGGATGTGATCGGTACCGGAGGCAAGGTGATTCGCAGCATCGTTGAGGAGACGGGCGCCAAGATCGACGTCAATGACGACGGGGTGGTCAAGATCGCTTCTTCCGATGCGGCCAAGATCGAGGCCGCCCGGCAGCGCGTGCTCGGGATCACGGCAGAGGCGACACCGGGCACGGTCTATGAGGGCAAGGTCGTCAAGCTGATGGAATTCGGCGCGTTCGTGAACTTCTTCGGCCCCAAAGACGGGCTGGTGCATGTCTCGCAGATGGCCAATCACCGGGTGGGCGACCCCTCGGAGCTCGTCTCCGAGAATGACAAGGTCAAGGTGCTCTTCATGGGCACCGATGACCGCGGGCGGGCCAAACTGTCGATGAAGGCGGTCAACCAGGACACCGGTGAGGTGGTCGAGGGCGGCGCTGGCATGGGTGGCGGCGGTGACCATCGAGGCGATCGCGGCGATCGTGGCGATCGAGGAGATCGAGGCGACCGCGGCGGGCGTTCGCATTCCCCGTCGAGCCATCATGACGACTCCCCGCCGGCGGAACCCGGACGGGTCTATGACGGCACGGTCAGCAAGGTGATGGATTTTGGCGTCATCGTGAATATCGGCGGCCAGAAGGACGGACTCGTGCACATCTCGCAGATGGCCAACCGGCGTATCGGCACCCCCTCGGAGATCTGCACGGATGGCGATCGGGTGAAGGTGCTTCATCTCGGTTTTGATGTACGCGGTCGCAACAAACTGTCGATGAAGGCGGTCGATCAGGTGACCGGGGAGCGTCAGCAGGCGGAGGACCGGCATTCGGATCGTTCCGACCGTCGCGAGGGGGGGGGATTCCGCGATGGGGGATTCGATGATTTTGACGATCAGCCCGTTGACCGTCCCCGCCGCGGTCGCCGTCCCCCACCGCGTCGCGGCGGTCGTTCCGACTCCACACCGTATTAGGCGGCGGCACGCGGTCGGGTTCCGGAGGCCCGGGTTTGTTCCCGGGCCGCACGGCCATGAGCGGGCCGGGGAAGCCTCTTGATGGATGACGGGTTGAACATGTCGATGCGCAAATTTCTCAAGCGTCTCGGGGTGACCGGCCAGCAGGAGATCGAGCGGGCCGTGCGCGAGGCGGAGGCTGCCGGGAAAATCGAGAAGGGTGCGCGGCTGGCAGTCCGGGGAAGCATCCGGATCGACGCGGTGGGCCTGGAACATGTGGTCGACGGCGAAATTCACGCCGACCCGGAGAGCTGATCTCTTCCCAGCATGACCGGCGTAGCGACGATCCGGGAAGCCGTTCTCCAGGCACTTGCCGGGGTCATTGATTCGGGGCAGGGCTCCGACATTGTTTCGGCCGGTATGGTGCAGGGGCTCACGGTCACCGATGATGCGGCCGTCCGGTTTTCCCTTGAGGTCGATCCGGCTCGCGGTGCCGCACTCGAGTCGCTGCGCAAGACGGCGGAGGCCACCACCCTTGCCGTGCCGGGTGTGAAATCCGCCCGGGTCGTACTGACCGCGCATTCCGACACACCTGGGGGCTCCCCCCGCATATCCAAGGATCGTGGCCCGCCGCCGGACCTCCAGGGGGCCGACCGGCCGTTGCCGTCTGCCGCCCGGGCATCCGGGCCGATCGAGGGAGTTGGGCGGATTCTCGCGATCGGTTCCGGCAAGGGCGGTGTCGGCAAATCCACCGTCGCCTCCAACCTGGCTCTGGCCCTGGGGGGGCTCGGCCGCAAGGTCGGGTTGCTTGACGCCGATGTCTACGGTCCCTCGCAGCCGCGCATGCTCGGGGTGTCCGGACGGCCGTCGACGCCAGACGGGAAGACCATCCTGCCGCTGCAGAATTATGGTGTCACGGTCATGTCGATGGGGTTTCTTGTCGAGGAGGGCCAGTCGGTGGTCTGGCGCGGGCCGATGCTGATGTCTGCACTCCAGCAGATGCTCCGTCAGGTCCGATGGGGCGAGCTCGACGATCTGATCGTCGATCTGCCGCCCGGCACCGGCGACGTCCATCTCACGCTCTGCCAGCAGGCCAAGGTCGATGGTGCCATTGTCGTTTCGACGCCGCAGGAAGTGGCGCTGCTTGATGCCCGCAAGGCGATCGACATGTTCCGCAAACTGGAGACGCCGATTCTCGGAATCATCGAGAACATGTCCGGCTATGTATGCCCGAAATGCGGAGAGGAGGCGGACATCTTCGATCGGGGTGGGGCCGAACGCGAGGCCGGACGCCTGGAGGTGCCGTTTCTGGGTTCCCTGCCGATCGATATCGAGATCCGCAAGGCTTCGGATGCGGGTGCGCCCATCGTCGTGGCGAACCCCGAGAGCCCGCAGGCCGAACGTTTCCGGGAGATTGCCGGGCGGTTGGTGGATTCCGTCTGAGGCCCGGGCGGGCCGGACCGGATTCTGTGCTTATGCGCGGGTCCGGGGGCCGACGGTGCGGAATGGGGAGTTCTGTCGGAGCCGCAAATCCCTACGCCCGGTTCATTCCTCTTCCGTGAAAAATGTATAGGACAGTGTGATGGTCTCGACGTGCCGGGCGTTGGGGTCCTCCCGGATGGTCGGGTCGACGAAGAACGACACCGGCATGTCGATCGACTGCCCCGGGGCGAGGGTCTGCTCCGTGAAGCAGAAGCACTCGATTTTGGTGAAATGCTCGCCCGCCGAATGTGGCACGACATTGTAGCTCGCGATTCCGGTCACAGGCTCGTGGGTGGGGTTGTGGGCGCGATAGAAGGCGAGTCCCGTCTCGCCGAGACGGACCGTCATCTCCCGCTGCAGCGGGCGGAAATTCCACGGCATGCCGCGGGCGGTGCTCGCATCGAATCGGATGGTGACGGCATCGTCGAGGATCTCGTCGGGGGCGACTTCGGCCCGTACGGTCTCGCCGCCATAACCGGTCACCCGGCAGAGGAGGTCGTAGAGCGGGACCGCCGCGAAGGAGAGTCCCAGCATTCCGGCCGCGGTGGCGGTCAGGATCAGGCCGGTCCGGCGGTGGCGGGCGGTTTTCCGGAAGGGTTCCATCACCCCGGGGCACCGAGCCCGGCCAGTTTGGCCATGGTGACCGCGAAGATGAGTGCGACCAGCAGGAGCAGGATGGCGCCCATGGCATAATTCCGGCCGCGCCGGTTGCGTGTTTCGTGGTCCGACAGGTTCATCGTTCAGAGACCGGGCCAGCCATAGCCGGTGATCGTGGACCGGAGCACGGACTCGACCAGGATCACGCAGAACAGGGCGAAGAGATAGAGGATGGAAAATCCGAACAGCCGTCGCTGTTCACGGCGCCCGGCCCCCTCCCGGCCGACGGCCCGGGCCGTCAGGAGCATGCCGATGCCGAACACGGAGGCCAGCCCGAACGAGAGCGGCCCGCCCGCCGACGTCAGTGCCAGTGCCGCGCCGGCCGGAGCCAGCATCAGGGTGTAGATGAGGATCTGCCGGGCGGTGGTGGCATCGCTGGCGACGACCGGAAGCATCGGCACGCCCACGCGTTCGTATTCGGTGCGGCGCACCATGGCCAGTGCCCAGGAATGCGGCGGCGTCCAGAGAAAGATCACTACAAACATCAGGACCGCTTCCCAGCCGATCGTGCCGGTCGCGGCGGCCCATCCGATCACCGGCGGCAGGGCCCCGGCGATTCCGCCGACCGGGACGTTGTACGGTGTGCGCCGCTTCAGCAACATGGTGTAGACCACTGCGTAATGCAGGATGGTGAGTGCGAGCAGTCCGCCGGCCAGCGGATTGGCGAAAAGCGCGAGAAGCCCGCAGGAAAACGCGGCGAGCCCGATGCCGAGTTCGCGGGCGGTCTTCGGCGCGATCCGCTCGGTGGCTGTCGGGCGGCGGGCGGTGCGCGCCATGCGCCGGTCGATATCGGCATCCCACCACATATTGAGGGCTCCGGCCGCGCCGGCGCCGGCCGCGATGCACAGCATGGAGGCGATCGCGATGGCCGGATGCAGCGGGCCGGGGGCGGCGATCATGCCGACCAGTGCCGTGAACACGGCCAGTGCCATCACCCGGGGCTTCAGGATCTGGATGTAGTCCGCAAGCGGTGGTTCGGTGTAGGCGACCGTGGATCGGTTGCCGGAAACAGCGGTCATGCTGCTCAACTTCCGGAGATGGCGGCGGTTTTTGTGTCCGGGGTGCTCGCGAATTCCTCACGGGCCTGTTCGAGCCAGCGCGCATAGTCGGATTCGGACACCACCCGGACCATGATCGGCATATAGGCGTGGTTCCGGCCGCAGAGTTCCGAGCACTGCCCGAAATACGTCCCCTCTTTCTCGGCCCGGAACCAGGTCTCGTTCAGACGTCCCGGCACGGCGTCGACCTTGGAGCCGAAATTCGGGATGGTCCAGGCATGGATGACATCGCTTGCGGTGACCTGGACGAGCACGGTGTAATTGACGGGCACCACGACCACGTTGTCGGTGGCGAGTTTCCAGAGACTGTCCGGAAGTCCCGCCTCCGCGACCTCCTCGCGGTCCAGCATCACCGCGTCGAACTCGAACCCTTCATCCGTATACTCGTAGCTCCAATACCATTGGTGCCCGGTGGCCTTGATGGTGAGGTCGGCCTCGGGCGGCACCTCCTCCAGATACAGGAGCCGCAGCGACGGGATGACGAGCGCGATGAGGATCACGGCCGGGACCAGCGTCCAGATGATTTCGAGCGCGACATGGTGGGTCCGTCGGCTGGGGGTCGGGTGGACCGAAGCGCGGTAGGCGATGGCGGTCCAGATCACCAGCCCCACCACGAATATCGTGATGGCCGCGCTCAGGACCAGAACGATGTCATGGAACCAGACAATTTCGTGCGCCACTTCGGTGACCGGTTCGGGCAGGTCGAACTGCCACGGGTGGGGTGCGCCGTGGCCGTCAGCATAAACCGGACCCGTCCCCGCGGCTCCAAACGCTACCGCCAGCGCTATCGCCAGTCGCATGTGCATTCTCCGCCCGGGAAATGCTTGGACGATACTGCCGCCTTCGGGGTTTGCAAGCCGGTCCTGCCGTCAGGCATCCGTTGGGGGACTGCTGTCGCTCTGCCGACGGCGGCGCTCCGGCAGCATTCCGCCCGGGAAGCGCCGCAGGACGATCTGCAGCAGCAGCCCGATCAGAAACACACGGATATAGGCCACCCGCAGCGAGAGGTCCCCCGGCAGGAAGCCCGCCACAATCTCGGTGCCCGACCAGATGGCCCAGAGAACCAGCGCACCGAGCACCGCTCCCCGGTTGTTGCCGCTGCCGCCGGCGATAAGCATGACCCAGACCAGGAAGGTGGTGGCCAGCGGCTCGGCGACCTGGGGGTCGATGAATTTCAGGTAGTGCGCCGTCAGCCCTCCGGCCAGCCCCATGACCGCGGAGCCGATTACGAAGGCCTGCAGGCGCAGCCGGTCGACATTCTTGCCGATCGAGCGGGCCGTGCTCTCATTGTCGCGGATCGCCGCCATGACGCGGCCCCAGGGGGAATTCACCGCCCGTTCGAGCAGCAGATAGGTGATCCCGACCACGGAGAGCACCAGGGCCATGAAAGCCAGCTGCCCGTAGGGTTCCGGCAGTGACTCGAACGGCCGCGGCACCAGGGCCACGCCGCGCGGCCCGTTGGTGGCCCAGGTCTCCACCTTGAGGACGAGGCGGATGCTCTCGGCGATGCCGAGGGTGGCGATGGCCAGATAGTCGCTGCGCAGCCGGATGCAGATCCGGCCGACCACCCAGGCGATGGCCGCGCTCAGCAGCATGGCCGCCACCAGCCCGAAGGTCACGGGCAGCCCGTAGCCGCCGAGATGGTAGGGGGATTCGGGGGTGGAGAGGATGGCGGTGGTATAGGCCCCGATCGCGAAGGAGGATGCCACCCCGACATTGAGGATTCCGGTCACCCCCCATTGCAGGTTCAGCCCCAGGCAGAGGATGGCGTAGATCCCGCCCATGGTCAGCAGCGAGACTCCGTAGAGGCTGAGACCGTAGAGCGTCTCCATCAGAACTGCCTGCCCGCGAACAGTCCGGTGGGACGCCAGATCAGCATCACCACCATCAGGGTGAAGGCGACCGCCTCCTTGTAGCTCGGTGAGACCAGTGGCGCGTCCCCGATCCAGGGATAGGCGATGAGTTCCTGGGTCAGGCCGAGCACCAGCCCCCCGGCCATGGCGCCATAGGGCCGTCCGATGCCCCCGAGGATGGCGGCGGCAAATATCGGCAGCAACGAATGAAATCCCAGGGTCGGGTGCAGATGGGTGTCTATGGCGAGCAGGGTCCCGGCGGCGGCGGCCAGCCCGCCTGCCACCATCCAGGTGGCCAGGATCACGCGCTCGGTATCGATGCCGGAGAGGCGCGCCAGTTCGGGCGAGTCGCTCATCGCCCGCATCGCCTTGCCGGTGCGGGTGTGGGCGATAAGCCAGTGCAGGGCGGCCATCAGGGTGAAGGCGGTGCCGACGATCAGCAGATGGCGCGGCAGGATCCGGATCGTGTCGAACAGGACCAGCGGCCGCTGGATCTCGCCGGTCGTGAAGGAGCGCAGCTCCACCCCCCAGACGAGCTGGATGGTCGAGCGCAGCATCAGCGCGATTCCGAGCGACGCGATCAGCAGGATCACCGGTTCGCTGGCACGGAAGGGCTTCAGGAAGGCGCGGTCGAGGCCCACCGCCGCCACCCCGGTGGCCAGCATCGCAACCGGCAGCACCGCCACGGGATGGATTCCGGTCTCGCTGGAGAGGGTCAGGGTCAGATACGCGCCGAGGGTGATGATCGCGCCATGGGCAAAATTCGCGAAGCGCAGGTTCCCGTATACCAGCGAGACCCCGGACGCTCCCAATGCGTAGATGCAGCCGAGGACAATGCCCGGCAGCAGATAGAAATTGACCAGCTCCACCATCTGTCAGCCGCCCAGGAACATTTGTTCGATCTCCGGATCGGCGGCCAGTTCCGGACCCGTGCCCTCGGTGCGCTTGCGCCCGGCCACCAGCACATAGCCCCGGTCCGCGATCTCGAGCGCCCGCCGTGCGTTCTGCTCGACCATCAGGACCGGCGTGCCCTCGGCGTTGATGCGGCGGACGGTCTCAAAGACCTGCGCCTGCAGGTTCGGCGCCAGTCCCGCGGTCGGTTCGTCGAGCAGCAGGATCTTCGGTTCGGGCATCAGCGCCTTGCCGATGGCGACCATCTGCCGCTGGCCGCCGGAGAGCGTACCGGCGGGCTGGCGGCGTTTGCCGCGGAGGTCCGGGAACATCTGGTAGATTTTCTCGATCCGGGCGGCGATGCCGTCGCGCAGCACATAGCCCCCCATCTCGAGATTCTCCTCGACGGCCAGCGACGGGAATACATTGGCGACCTGGGGGACGTAGCAGATGCCCCGGCGCACGATCTCGGAGGTGCGCAGCGGCGCGATATCCTCGCCCTCCAGGTGGATGGTGCCGGCACTGAGACGCAGGAGGCCGAAGATCGAACGGATCGTGGTGGACTTGCCGCTACCATTCGGGCCGATGATGGCGACAATCTCGCCCGGCCCCACCCGCAGGTCGATGCCGTGGATGATGTCGGCATCTCCGTAGCCGCCGGACACGCCCTCGAGTTCCAGAACCGGTGTCACGCGGCCTGCTCGTCGTATCCCAGATAGGCGTCGAGGACCGCCCGGTTGGTGCGGAGCTCGTCGATCGAACCCTCCGCCAGCACCCGGCCCTCGGCGAGCGCGATCACCCGGTCGCAGAGACCGCCGAGGAAATTGATGTTGTGCTCGATGATGCAGATCGTGTAGCCGCGTTCCTCATTGAGGCGCCGGATCCGGTCGCCGAGCGCCTGCAGCAGGGTCGGGTTGACGCCGGCTCCCGGCTCGTCGAGCAATAGCAGATGCGGATCCGCCATCATCGCCCGGCCCAGTTCGAGCAGTTTTTTCTGGCCGCCCGAAAGGGTGCGGGCAAGGTCGTGGCGGACCGGGTCGAGACCGAGAAACCGCAAGGTATCCCGTACCCGGCCGCGCACCGCCTGCTCCTGCCGTCGCACGGCGCGTCGCGCCAGCCAGGTATGGCGCAGCTGTTCGCCGAGCTGGCCGGGAGGTACCGCCATCAGATTCTCGGTGACGGTCAGGCGGCCGAATTCCTGCGGAATCTGAAAGGTGCGCACCAGCCCCCTGTGAAAGAGGGCATGGGCGGGCAGGCCGGTGACATCGGTCCCGTTGAACAGGACCCGTCCGGAATCCGGCCTGTGGGCCCCGGCGATGATGTTGAAGAGGGTGGTCTTGCCGGCTCCGTTGGGACCGATCAGTCCGGTGATGCGCTGGCGGGGAAGGTTGAGGGTGCAGCCATCGAGTGCGTGCACACCCCCGAAGTGCTTCGCCAGGTTCTCCACATGCAGCATTCGATCGGCCATCCCTCCTAGCTGACGGCAATTGACCGGCTTGTGCGGTCCAGTGCAACCATGCGGCTCCCAGACAGTCCCGTTCTGCGGCCTTCCGCGAGGGCCCGGGGGCTGCGCCCGCGGCACGGAGCGAATACCCTGCCCGCCGGTGGCAGGGGGGAGAACTGGGCGGCGTGCTCCATCTCGTCAAACTTTGTGTCGGCATTGATACGGTCAGCCAGCTGCAGGCATGGCAGCGGAAACGCGCGGCCGAACGGCGGGGCGAGGGACTCGATCCGCGCCCCCGGCACTGCACCCGCAACATGCCGCGCCGGCGGGAGGAGCTGCTCGCCGGCGGCTCGCTCTACTGGGTTGTCCGGCGCCGGATCGTGGTCCGCCAGCGGATCGTCGAGATCAACCGCGAGGAGGACGCCACCGGCCGCGCCCTGGCGGAGCTGGTGCTGGATCCCGCTCTCGTGCTGACCCTGCCGGTGCCGCGCCGCCCTTTCCAGGGCTGGCGGTATTTTCCGGGGGCGGATGCCCCTGCCGATCTTGCCGGGGCCGGGGACAGGAGCGCGTTCGGACGGCTCCCACAGGATATGCGCGCCGCGCTCGACGAGATCGGCGTCCGCTGAGGTCGGCGCATGTCCGCGGATGACAGGCTTGTGTTCGACCGCGCACTCTGGCGGCGGCGGCGCGATCGCGCGGCGGCCGGCGGGGAGGAGTTCGGGTGGCTGCACCGCGAGGTCTGCGACAGCCTGGGCGAGCGGCTTGGGGAGATCCAGCGCACGCATCCCGCGGGGCTGGTGCTCGGTACGGGACGCGGCTGCTTTTCGGCGGCATTGCGCGGGCGGTTCGGGATCCGGTTCCTTGTCCAGGCAGATGCCAGCGAGGCCATGGCGGCGCGCGCCTCGGTGGAGGTCCCCGAAGCGGCCGCGCTGGTCGTGGATGAGGAGGCACTGCCCTTCGCCGCCGGGTCTTTTGATCTCGCGGTTGCCGGCCTCACCCTGCATTGGGCGAACGACCCGGTGGGGGTGCTGGTGCAGCTTCGCCGCGCGCTCCGTCCGGACGGGCTCTTTCTGGGGGCGATGTTTGCCGGCGAGACGCTCTGGGAGCTTCGGGACAGTCTGGCGGCGGCCGAAATCGAGGTGACGGGCGGGCTCAGTCCCCGCGTGGCCCCGATGGGCGAATTGCGCGATCTCGGGGGTCTGCTGCAACGGGCGGGTTTTGCGCTCCCGGTTGCCGATATTGACCGCTACCGGTTCGGATTCGCCGATCCGGTGACGCTCATGCGACAGCTGCGCGGGATGGGCGAGACCAATGTGATGCGGATGCGGGGCGGCGGGCTGACCCGGGCGCTGCTCGCGCGCGCGGGCGAGATCTACAGCGAGCGCCACCCGCATCCCGAGGGCGGCATCGCGGCGACCTTCGAGATCGCGTATCTGACGGGGTGGGCGCCGCATCCGGACCAGCAGCAGCCCCTCCGTCCGGGCCAGGCCGAGACCCGGCTTGCGGACGCGCTGGGAGCCGAGGAAATCCCGCTTGAGCCGACTGGGCGGCGGTGAGCGTGGGGTCGGTCAGGGGGCCGCATCTTCGTCGGATGGGGGACTCTCTTCGCTTTCGGGGTCGGCGGATCCGCCATGTCTTTGCTACGGGGTGATGCTGGGAAGGCCTTGGCTGGAAGGGATGTAAGGCCGGTGCCGGCTCCGGGGACTGGAAGGCTCAAGCGCGCCAAAAAAGCGTGTTGATGTCTTGGAAAGCCGCCCATTCGGAATACGGGTCTATTCCGTATTGGGTCTTGGTGCCTCCGGCTCGTTTCCGTCTGCCTGGGGTGTCTGGGCCTTCTGGGTTGCCTGTTCCGGGTTTTCCACAATCATGACTTTCACAATATGCTCGGGTTCCAGTCCCACCGATCTGCGGGATGCGAAAAAGAACGGCAGGAAGGTGACGACGATCGTGCCTATTCCGGTGATGATGGTCAAAAACCACCATTTCGACCAATCCAGATCCACAAACCGGCGGGCGTTGAAATGGAGCTGAAGGATGTTGGTCAGACCGATAAGTACCAGACCCAAGGCTATGCCTCCTGAGCCCAGGATTATCACGGCTATGACGAGCACGCCGATCAGGATAAAGAACCTTCCGACATAGCCGGGTCTGGACAGGGGCTTCTGGGCCATGCAGATGGAGATAATCGCGATCACATAGCTGGCCAGAAGGAATCCTACGGACAGGCCCTCAAGGGTGCTGAAATCTTCCATGGTTTTGTTCTCTTGTGGAAATGCTGCGGAAAGTTTCCTGAATCATACCTTTTTCAGCATTCTTCCGTGCTTGGAGTCAAGGAAATCCCGCTTGAGCCGACCGGGCGGCGGTGAGCGGGGGACCGGTCAGGCGGCCGCATCCCCGTCGGATGGGGGACTCTCTTCGCTTTCGGGGTCGGCGGATCCGCCATGGTCCTCTTCTTCCGGCAGATCTTCCGGCAGATTGTGGTGCTCGTCTTCCGGCAGAACTCCGTCCGCCATCATCCCGTCGTCTCCGCCCTCCGGCAGTTCTTCCTCCTCGCCGGTCTGCGGGATTCGGGTGATCGCGATCACCCGCTCCCCAGGCCGGACCCGCAGCAGCCGTACGCCTCCGGCCATGCGGCTCCGGAACGGCACCTGGTCCACGGGACAGCGGATCGTCTGGCCGGCATCGGTCGCCAGCATGATCTGGTCGGTTTCCTCGACCTGCAGCGAGTAGACAATCCGCCGGGCGGTGCCGTCGGCGCGTTTGGGCAGGGTCATGGCGATGACGCCGCGGCCGCCGCGATGCTTGGTCGGGAACCCGGCACTGGCCACGCGCTTGCCGGCTCCGACGGAATCGACAAACAGCAGGGTCTGGCCGCCTCCCGGCTCTTCGATCCCCACCGTCTCCGTCCGTCCGGGATCGGGGATCGCGGACATGGAGACGATCTCGTCTCCCGGGGCGAGGCGCATCCCGCGCACCCCCTGCGATGAGCGGCTGAAGAAGAGCCGCACTTCGCGGGCCGGGAACCGGATCGATTTGCCGCCGGCGGTGGTCAGCAGGAGATCATCCTCCGGGGTGCAGAGAACGGTGGCGGCCAGCCGCGCCTCGGGATCGAGTTTGATGGCGATCTTGCCGCCGGCATGCACATTCGCGAAGTCGGAGAGCTTGTTGCGGCGGACCTTGCCGGTGGAGGTCACAAACACGATCTGCAGCTGGTCCCACTCCTCTTCGGGGATGCGGACCGGCAGCATCGAGCTGAGGCTGACACCGCTCTCGACCGGAAGCAGGTTGACGATCGCCTTGCCCCGGCCGGTGCGCTTGCCGAGCGGCAGGCGCCACACCTTCATCTTGAACACGATCCCGCTGCTGGTGAAGAGAAGGATCTGGGTATGGGTATCGGCGGCCATCAGGTGGGTGACGAAATCCTCGTCCTTGGTGACCATGCCGGCCACCCCCTTGCCGCCGCGTTTTTGCGCCCGGTAGTCATCGGCCGCGGTGCGCATGATGTAGCCGCTATGGGTGACCGTGACGAACATCTCCTCGCGCTTGATCAGCGCCTCGTCCTCGACCTCATCCGCGACCTCCAGAATTTCGGTCCGGCGCGGGGTGGCATGCGCCTTGCGGACCTCCTCCAGCTCCGCCTCGACGATCTTGCGCCGGTCTGCCTGCGAGGCCAGCAGGGTGAGAAGGCCCTCGATCCGGCTGCCGAGTTCCCGCAGCTCTTCGGCGATCTCCCCGCGTCCGAGTCCGGTCAGGCGCTGCAGGCGGAGTTCGAGAATCGCCTTGATCTGCGGCTCGCTGAGGGTGATCCGTCCCTCCGGCTCGTCGATCAGGCTCTGCTGCTCGGGGTCGTCGATGAGACGCAGATAGCCCTTGATCTTGCCGGTCTCCCATTGCTTGATGCGCAGTGCCTCGCGGGCCGCCTGCGGGTTGGCGGCATTGCGGATGAGGACGACCATTTCATCGAGATTCTCGACGGCGATGGCGAGACCGCACAGGACATGCGCGCGGTCGCGGGCCTCGGTCAGCTCATACGCGGCCCGGCGGCGGATGACGGATTCGCGGAAAGCCAGGAACTCGGTGAGATAGGTCTTGAGATCGAAGCGTATCGGCCGGCCGCTGATCAGGGTCACCATGTTGGCGCTGAAGGCGGTCTGCAGCGGGGTGCGGCGGTGGAGCTGGTTGCGGACCACTTCCGGGTCGGCATCGCGCTTCAGGCCGACCACCACCCGCATCCCGTGCCGGTCGGATTCATCCCGGACCTCGGCCACTCCGTCGATCTGCCGGCTGCGTGCCAGCTGCGCGATCAGCTCGACCAGATTCGCCTTGTTCACCTGGTAGGGGATTTCCTCGATCAGGATGGCCGCGCGCCCGCCCCGCGTCTGACCGATCTCCGAGCGTGCCCGCATGACGATGGAACCCTGGCCGAGATGGTAGACGTTCCGGATTCCGGCCCGGCCGATGATGAGGCCGCCGGTCGGGAAGTCGGGCCCCGGGACGATCTGGATCAGCTCGTCGATGCTCAGCTCCGGGTTCCGGCTCAGCGCGAGGGCGGCATCGACCAGCTCGCCGAGATTGTGCGGTGGGATGCGGGTCGCCATGCCGACGGCGATGCCTTCGGCACCGTTGGCCAGCAGATTCGGAATTCGCGCCGGCAGCACCACCGGCTCCCGGTCCTGGTCGTCGTAGTTGGCCTGGAAATCGACCGTGTTCTTGTCGATATCGGCGAGCATGTCCTGGGCGGCGCGCGCCATCCGCACTTCGGTGTAGCGCATCGCCGCCGGCGAGTCGCCGTCGACCGAGCCGAAATTTCCCTGCCCGTCGATCAGCGGCAGGCGCATCGAGAAATCCTGCGCCATGCGGACCAGGGCGTCGTAGACCGCGGTGTCGCCATGCGGGTGGTAGCGGCCGATGACGTCGCCGACCACGCGGGCGGATTTCCGGTAGGGGCGGTTCCACAGATAGCCGCCATCCTGCATCGCGTAGAGGATGCGCCGGTGGACCGGCTTGAGGCCGTCGCGCAGATCGGGAATCGCACGGCTCACGATCACGCTCATCGCGTAGTCGAGGAAACTCCGCCGCATCTCCGAGACGATGGAGACGGTCGGCGTGGGCTGGGCCTCCGGCGTATCGGAACCGGAGTCGGAGGGTTCGTGCACGGTTCAGATCCAGGATCGCAGGCGGCGGATTCGCGGCCTCGGATAGAGTGCCCATTGTAGCCGCCCCAGCGGTTCCGCGCAGGGGCCGGCCGACCGGAAAACCCGGTCGCGGCAGGCTGCGGGCAGGGCCAATTGACATCGGTGCGGAGCGGCGGATAGTGCCGTTCGTGAAGGCAGGAGGGACCTTGCCGCCACGCCCGCCTGCATGCTTCGGGGTGTTCCTATGAAGGTGATCGTGCCCGTGAAACGGGTCATCGACTACAATGTGAAGGTGCGGATCAAAGCCGACTGCACCGGCGTTGACCTCGACAATGTCAAGATGTCGATGAACCCGTTCGATGAGGTCGCCGTCGAGCAGGCCCTGCGCCTGCGCGAGGCCGGTCTCGCCGAGGAGGTGATCGCCGTCAGCATCGGTGTCCGGAAGGCGCAGGAGACGCTGCGTGTGGCGCTCGCGATGGGCGCGGACCGCGCGATCCTGGTGATCGGCACCGAGGATCCCTCTGAAGACATCGAGCCGCTGGCGGTCGCGAAACTCCTGGCCAAGATCGTGGGCGAGGAAGGTGCCTCCCTCGTGATCCTCGGCAAGCAGGCGATCGACAACGACTGCAATGCGACCGGGCAGATGCTCGCGGCCATTCTCGGCTGGGGCCAGGCGACCTTTGCGTCCGGTTTCGAGATTGCGGACGGCCAGGCGAAGGTCACCCGGGAGGTGGATGGCGGGCTGCAGACGGTCGCGATTCCCCTGCCGGCGGTGGTGAGCGCGGATCTGCGCCTCAACGAGCCGCGCTTTCCGACGCTTCCCAACATCATCAATGCCAAGAAGAAGCCGATGCTCGAGAAGACCCCGGAAGAGTACGGAATCGATATCTCGCCCCGGCTCGAAGTGCTGAAGGTCGGGCCGCCCCCCGAGCGCAAGGCCGGGGAGATGGTGGCCGACAGCCGCGAGCTGGTCACCAAGCTTCGCGAAGAAGCGGGGGTGCTCTGACCATGGCGGTGCTGCTGCTGGCCGAACACGACAACCACTCGCTCAACGAGGCGACCGCGCGCAGCCTTGTCGCAGCCCGCGAGATGGGCGGGCCGGTGACCGTGCTCTGCGCGGGCGAGGGCTGCGGCGAGGTCGCCCGGCAGGCCTCCGAACTCGAGGGTGTCGAGCGGGTGCTCTGCGCCGAGGATGCCTGCTACCAGCATGCCATGGCCGAGCCGGTCGCCGCCCTGGTGGTCTCGCTCGCCGGGGACTACACCCATCTGGTGGCCGCGGCCACTGCCAGCGGCAGGAATATCATGGCCCGGGTGGCCGGCCTGCTCGATGCGATGGTCATCGCCGACATCACCCGGGTGGTGGCGCCCGATACGTTCGAACGGCCGATCTATGCCGGCAACGCGGTGCAGACCGTGCGCTCGGTCGATGAGCGGAAGGTGGTGACCGTTCGGGCCACGGCGTTCGAGGCGGCCGAAGCCGGGGGGACGGCCCCCGTCGAATCGGTGGCCTCAACTGGGGATCCCGGCCTTGCGATCCATACCGGCGAGGAATCGCAGGCCACCGGCCGGCCCGAACTCGCTTCCGCGCGGGTGGTGATCTCGGGCGGGCGCGGGATGGCCTCGCGGGAGAATTTCGCGATCCTCGAATCGGTCGCGGACAAGCTCAACGCCGCCGTCGGAGCCTCGCGGGCGGCGGTCGATGCCGGCTATGCCCCCAACGACATGCAGGTCGGACAGACCGGCAAGGTGGTCGCCCCCGACCTCTATATCGCGGTCGGCATCTCCGGCGCGATCCAGCACCTCGCAGGCATGAAGGACTCGAAGGTGATCGTCGCCATCAACAAGGATCCGGAGGCACCGATCTTCCAGGTGGCGGATTACGGTCTGGTGGCGGATCTCTTCGAGGCGGTGCCGGCCTTTGAGGCTGCGCTGGACGAGAATCACTAAAGCCCGATCCGGGTCCGGATCGGAAAACCCGCCACCGGGACCGGGAGACCCGGTTGCCGGAGCTTCCCCCGCCTTCCGGCCGGGGAGCCGGGAGCGCCTGTATGTCCGATCTCCGTCCGCCCGCCCATGCGCCCGCCGGCCATCCCGCGCTTCCCCCGGACCGGATCGGGGTGCTGCTTCTGAATCTCGGCACCCCCGACGGCACCGATTACGCGTCCATGCGCCGCTATCTCCGGGAGTTTCTCTGGGATCGTCGGGTCATCGAGCCGCCGCCGCGGCGCTGGGTCTGGTGGCTGATTCTTCACGCGATCATTCTCATCAAGCGGCCGTTCACCTCCGGGGTGGAATACCGCAGGATCTGGAATCGCGAGCGCGATGAGTCGCCCCTCCTGACCCTCACCCGCGAGCAGGCCCGGGCGGTCACGCGGATCCTGGCCCGGCGCGGTTTTGAGGGCATCGAGGTCGATTTCGCGATGCGCTACGGCAATCCCTCTATCGCCTCCCGCATCCGGCGGTTGCAGAAACGGGGCTGTCGGCGTCTCGCCTGCGTCGCGCTCTATCCGCAATACGCGGCCGCGACCACGGCCACCGCCTATGACCAGGTGTTTCGGACCCTGATGGAGCTCCGCTGGCAGCCGGCCCTGCGCACGGCGCCGCCCTATCACGATCACCCCGACTACATCGCCGCCCTGGCGGGCTCGATCCGGGCGCATCTCCAGTCCCGGGGCAGCCGGCCCGGCGCGATCGTCGTCTCGTATCACGGTCTGCCGGTGCGCTATCTCGAGGCCGGCGACCCCTATCACTGCCATTGCCAGAAGACATCGCGGCTGCTTGGGGAGATGCTGGTCGGGAGGGCGCCTCCGCTCCACACCAGCTTTCAGTCGCGCTTTGGCTCGGAGCCCTGGCTGCAGCCCTATACGGTCGAGGAGGTGGCACGGCTGGCCGGCGAGGGGGTGCGCGACATCGCCGTGCTCGCGCCCGGATTTTCCTCCGACTGTGTGGAGACCCTGGGCGAGATCAACGGCGAGATCCGGGAGGCGTTTCTGGCCGCCGGCGGCGAGCGGTTCACCTATATCCCCTGCCTCAACATCTCCGGGCCGCATCTGCAGCTGATCGCCGATCTGGTCGGGCGCGAGCTGGCCGGCTGGCGGTGAGCCGGGTTCAGGCCTCGGCCAGGGCCCTGGCTGCCTCGAGGGCGAAATAGGTGATGATCCCGTCGCAGCCGGCCCGCCGGAAGGCGCGCAGACTCTCCAGCATCACCGCCCGGCCGTCGAGGGCGCCGGCCCGGGCCGCGGCCTCGATCATCGCGTATTCGCCGGACACCTGATAGGCGAAGACCGGACAGCCGAAGCTGTCCTTCACCCGCCGACAGACATCCAGGTAGAACAGCCCCGGCTTGACGATCACCATATCGGCCCCCTCGCTGAGATCGAGGGCGGTCTCGCGCAGGGCCTCGTCGAGATTGGCGTCATCCATCTGGTAGGTGCGCTTGTCACCGACCAGCAGCCCCTTGGTGCCGATCGCATCCCGGAACGGACCGTAGAGGGCGGAGGCGTATTTCACCGCATAGGAGAGGATGAGGATGTTTGGGTGACCGGCCTGTTCGAGGGCCGTGCGGATCGCACCGACCCGCCCGTCCATCATGTCCGAGGGGGCGAGGATGTCGGCCCCGGCCTCCGCCTGGCAGAGCGCCTGCCGCACCAGCGCCTCGACCGATTCGTCATTCTGGATGATGCCGTCCCGCACCAGCCCGTCATGGCCGAGCGCGTTGTACGGGTCGAGGGCGACATCATGCATGATGCCGATCCCGGGGACCTCCTTGCGGATCCGGCGGGTGGCGCGGCAGATCAGACTGTTCGGGTTCCAGGCTTCGGCGCAATCCTCGCTGCGCAGCCCCGGCTCGACATTCGGGAACAGCGCCACGGCCGGGATGCCCAGGGCGGCCGCCTCGCGGATCCGCGGGATGGCCAGATCGGTACTCAGCCGCTCGATGCCGGGCAGGGTTTCGATCGGCTCCCGGCGGCCCTCTCCGTCGACCAGGAACACCGGCCAGATCAGGTCCTCCGGACCGAGCCGGGTCTCGCGCACCAGGTTGCGGATCCAGGGGGCCTGGCGGAGACGGCGGAGGCGCAGCGCCGGATAGCGCGCGGCCTGGGCAGGGATCATGCGAACTGGCTCACCGGGTTGCGGGATTGGGGCGCGCTCCGGTCGCGATAGGGGGTGCGGTCGAAATAGCTCCGGTAGCAGCGCGAGAAATGCGAGGCGGACGCGAAGCCGCAGGCGAGGGCGACATTGATCACCGACATCTCGGTCTGCAGCAGCAGATTCCGCGCGCGCTGCAGGCGCAGTTCCATGTAGTAGCGCTTGGGCGAGCGCCGGAGATAGCGCCGGAACAGCCGCTCCAGCTGCCGGGTCGACATGCCGGCCTGCTCGGCCAGGGAGGAGAGGCGCACCGGATTCTCGATCGTGCCTTCCATGGAGCGGATGATGTCGATGAGGCGCGGATGGCGGATGCCGTAGCGGCCGGCGACCGAGAGCCGCTGCTCGTCACGCTGGTTGCGGCCGGCATAGAGCAATTGCTCGGCGGCGAGGCTGGCGAGATCCTCCCCATGGTCGTCGGCGATGATCTGCAGCATCATGTCCGAGGCGGCGGTGCCGCCGGCGCAGGTGTAGCGGTTGCCGTCGATCTCGTAGACCCGGCTGGTGAAGGCGATCTCCGGAAACTCCTCGGCCACGGCTGGCAGACTCTCCCAGTGGATGGTGCAGCGCCGCCCTTCGAGCAGCCCGGCCTTGGCCAGGATATGGGCTCCGGTGCAGACCGCGCCCAGCTCCACGCCGCGCCGGTCATTGCGGCGCAGCCAGTTCAGCACCGGCCGGGTGACGGCTGCCAGCGCATCGATGCCGCTGCAGACGAGGATGGTGGTCCGGACCGGCAGATCCTCAAGTCCGGCATCGACACTCATCTCGACGCCGTTGGAACAGCGCACGGGACCGCCATCGGCGGAGTGCAGCGTCCAGGCGTAGCATTTGGAAAGGGTGATTCGGTTGGCGATGCGGAGCGGCTCGAGGGCGGCGGCGAAGCCGATCATCGAAAGATTGGGCGCGAGGTAGAATGCAAAGCGCCGGGGAGGCGCGGTTGCCGGGGTCTGTGCCGTCGTCTTTCTGGTCAAGTCCGCGTCCTCGGCTGGGGCGGGTCCTGGCTGCCGGCAGGCGGAACCGGACCATGGCTACAATAACGCAGGCAGCGCAACTGGAGTATACCCCGTTCCGCCGTCTCTGACCCCGGGAGCAAGCCATGAACCAACCCTGGACACCGGACAGCTGGCGCGCCTGCCGCGCCGAGCAGATGCCGGACTATGCGGACCCGGCCGCCCTCGCGGCGGTCGAGGCACGATTGCGGGGGTTCCCGCCGCTGGTCTTCGCCGGCGAGTGCCGCCGATTGAAGCGACAGCTGGCGGCGGCGGTCGATGGCGAGGCGTTTCTGCTGCAGGGGGGCGACTGCGCCGAGAGTTTTGCGGAATTCTCGGCCAACAACATCCGGGACACGTTCCGGGTTCTCCTGCAGATGGCGGTGGTGCTGACCTATGCCGCCAAGCGGCCGGTGATCAAGGTCGGGCGGATGGCCGGGCAGTTCGCCAAGCCGCGCTCCTCGCCGGTCGAGACCCAGGACGGAGTCGAATTGCCGGTCTATCGGGGGGACATCGTCAACGCCATCGAGTTCGAGGCGGAGGCGCGGGCCCCGAAGCCCGAGCGCATGCTGGAGGCGTATTCACAGGCCGCCGCCTGTCTGAACCTGTTGCGCGCCTTCGCCACCGGCGGCTTTGCGGATCTGCGCAATGTCGCCTCCTGGAATCTCGGCTTTGCGCAGGTGCCGAAAGCCTCCTCCCGATACGAGGAGATGGCCCTGCGGGTGCTGGATGCGATCGCCTTCATGCAGGCCTGCAACATCCGTCCGGAGAATTCGCGCTCGCTCCGCGATGTGGATTTCTTCACCTCGCATGAGGCCTTGCTGCTGCCCTATGAGGAGCCGCTGGTGCGGCAGGATTCGCTGACCGGAGAGATGGTCGCCGGGTCCGGCCACATGCTCTGGATCGGGGACCGCACCCGCCAGCCGGAGGGCGCGCATGTCGAATTCTGCCGGGGGGTGCTGAACCCGATCGGTCTCAAATGCGGCCCGGATCTCAAGGGCGACGGGCTGCTCCGGCTCGTCGACCTTCTCAACCCGGAGAACGAACCCGGGCGGCTGACGCTGATCGTGCGCCATGGGGCCGACGGGATCGGCCGGCACCTGCCGGAGCTGCTGCGTGCGGTCACGCGCGAGGGCCGGGCGGTGGTCTGGTGCTGCGATCCGATGCACGGCAATACGGTGAAATCCTCGAACGGCTACAAGACCCGCCCCTTCGACCGGATCCTGGCGGAGATGCGGGGTTTCTTTGACATCCACAAGGCCGAAGGCACCCATGCTGGCGGCGTGCATTTCGAACTGACCGGGCAGGACGTCACCGAATGCATCGGCGGCCGCCAGGATCTGCGGGAGGAGGATCTTTCGGACCGCTACCACACCGCCTGTGATCCGCGCCTCAACCAGAGCCAGGCCCTGGAACTTGCCTTCCTCGCCGCCGAGGAGATGGAAACTCCCCCGGCTGTCGCCGGCGGCTGATCCGGCCACGCCCATGGCGGAACGGGGCCGGGCACTCGTCATCACTTCCCGCGATGCGCTGGCGGCCGACGCGGTGGAGGTCTGCCGCCGCGCGGCCGCCGGTGCCGGTCTGGCCCCCGGCCCCTATCGGGAACTCGGCCCGGGCGGTGGGGAGTTTGCCTGCGGGGCGGCCGCCCCCGCCGGTGCGATGGAAGCGATCCGTCCTGCCGCCGCGGAGGTCGGGGCCGACGCCAATCTGGTGCCGGTGGAGGGGCGTGAAAAACGCGTCCTCGTCTGCGACATGGATGCCACCATCATCACGGTCGAGAGTCTGGATGAGCTGGCGGCCCGGGCCGGCATCGGTGCGCAGGTGGCGGCGATCACCGACCGCGCGATGCGGGGGGAGATGCCGTTCGAGGAGGCGCTCGAAGCCCGTCTTGCGCTCTGCCGCGGCCTGCCGGAGAGCGAACTTGAGGCGGTCTGGCGCGAGCGCGTGCGGCTCACCTCCGGGGCCCGGATGCTGGTCCGGACCATGGCCGCGCGCGGGGCGGAGACGGTGCTGGTCTCGGGCGGATACAGCTGGTTCGCCGAGCGGGTTGCCCGGGCGGCGGGGTTTGCCCGGATCCATGCCAATACCCTGGAGATCCTTGACGGCCGGCTCACCGGGCGGGTCGTGCCGCCGGTTCTCGGCCGCGAGGCCAAGCGCAGGGCTCTTGTCGCGGCCTGCCGGAAAAAGGGGGTCAGCCCCGTCGAGGCCCTGGCGGTAGGCGATGGGGCCAATGATGCGGCGATGGTCCAGGCGGCCGGATTGGGGGTGGCCTGGCGGCCGAAACCAGTGCTGCGGGCGGTGGCGGATGCGGTTCTGGAACGATCGGGGCTGGAGGCGGTGCTGTATCTGCAGGGCCTGCCTTCAAGCGCGCATGTTTCCGGGGCTGCAAACGATCAAACCCATATGGCATTCCCGACAGGCGGGTGAAAGACGCAGGGAAAGGCTGAAGGCAGGCGGGAAGCGGGCTGTCCGTTCGGGGCACGGGGGATGGGCTGACCTTGCCGGGTGGAGGTTCTCATTTTGTGGGTAATCGAACTTGTAGAGGAGAGAACCCCCGATGAAACCATGACCACCGGTCCCGTCCGGTTCCACCGCCCGCGCCCTGCAGATCCGGGTCGGGCCCCGGGAGGTGTCTCCGGAGAAATGGAATCTTCTCCGCGATGAGGAAGCCCGCCTGTGCGCGCTGAACCCGTGGGGGGAGACCCGCCGGCACTCTGTTTCTGCGCGATCCTTCCGGTCGCTGGATCTATCGGCTGACGGTTTGCGTCCGGTCTCGAAACCGACTGCCACCGAGCTCGTCGCCACCCCTTCGGCGCGCAACATGCGGGCGGCCTTCGAGCGCATCCTCGAGACCTTCCCGGTCATCATCCGGGGGCCAGACCGACAACGGTGCCGGGTTCCGCAGCGTTTCGAAGAATTCCTCCAAGAGCGCGACATGGCCATGCCGATCATCCAACCACGGAAGGTCAAACAGAATGGCTGCGTCGAGTGGTGCCAGCGCACCTGGCGCAAGGAGCTCTACGAAACCTCCTCCGTCGCAGCCACTCTCGACGAGTGCCGGCGGGATGCCCGGCATTTCGTGGTTTCCCACAACCCTGTCCGGCCCATGCCGCACCTTGGCGGAGGACGCCCATCGGGGGTCTACGCGAACACCCAGGAGAGAGCCTCCGTTGCAACCTGACCGCCATCGGTACTGGCGGGAAAACCACCGTCGGCAGGGCCGCCAGGGAATGCCAGATGAAATGATTGCGTACAGCCCCTTGACTCGGGGGGGGGGGGGGGGTAGTGTTCGGAGGCTTGTGGCGGAGTCCCAACAATCACCATGGTTGGTGGGCTCCTCGACGCAACAGACGACATGGTAAATACAATGGAGAAGACAAAATGCTCCTGGAAATTCGTGCTCTGAGATTTGTAGTTCCGTTAATTGGGGCTCTGTTCTTTGTGGCCGCATGCGGCGGCAGCGGCGGAGGTGGGACTACTACTCCTGCTCCTGCCCCCGATCCTGCTCCTGATGATCCTGCTCCTGATGATCCCGCTCCTGATGATCCCGCTCCTGCTCCTCAAAGCGCACTGACCACACTGCAAAGTTTGCTTGCGACGCCAAGTGCGATGGGCCCCCTTGACCATCCAGATCGAAACATAGTCCTGCAAACGCTTGGTGCAGCAAACAATCCACCGATAGGAGGTGCCAGCGCTAATGGCGGTGTCGGTCAGATATCGGGTGATATAGCCGGCATTGGCAGCCCAAGGGTCGTCGTCACTGAGAATGCTGGCGCGGATCGAACCTTTAGGGTAAGTCTACCCCACTCCGCCCACTCCACACTCTTAATCCTCACCACCACAACAGCTCTCGCCGGAGTTGGGGGCAATGAGCATTTGGTGCAGGCAGAATTTCTGCAGGAAGGGGGTGGCGCCACTGCGACTTTCACGCCACAAAGAACTGCAGGAGTCGGCGACGTTGTGACTTTCAATGAACCACAGCCACCGGTCGACGCGGTGAGTGCCCCTGACGGAACGGGAAGGTTGTATGTGTATCTGAGGACCGACATACCCGACAGTATTGGAGACGATACGGACTATCTGGCATACGGATTCTGGATTCATGATCCGGTTGGGACCGCAGCCGGCGACATCCCCGCAATAGGAGTCTTTGTGGACAGCCCTGCGACTGGCTTCCCTGGTGCCAATGTGCTCGCCCTGGCCGGAACGGCAACTTATGCAGGCGACGCGGAGGGCCTGTATCACGAGGAGGTCGCGGGCGAGTCCGACTTCAGGACGTTCACAGCGGATGCGTCCTTAACCGCCGACTTCGGGAACGCGACCGAGCTGGGAACCGTTGCAGGTACTATCACTAGTTTTGTCGGTCTTCCCACTGAGTTTGCTGATCTGGAAGTAGCGCTGGTGTCTACCGCTCTCACAGCTGGTGACGGTGGCTTTTTTAACGCCGCCACGAGCGCGACTCTGACATTGGATGGCGAGTCGAGAGACCTTGCTGGAACTTGGGGCGGCAAGTTCTATGAGAACACTGACCCCTCGAGGAGCGACACGGATCATCCCGGAACGGTTGCCGGAACGTTCGGTCTTCAGGGAGCGAATGAGGACCCGGATGATGCTACGCGGATGAATCGAAGAGCTTTGCTGGGAATATACTGGGCGGACGTGCCGTAGCCTGCTGCTGACCCCTGGTGGTGGCAATTCCCAGACCCGTCACGAATTCGTAATGAGGCCATCAGAGAATTCCAGTTGGGCATGTATTTCTCTGAATTCTCCATCCAGGAGTCCGGGACGCCAGGCGCCCCGGACTCCTGACCTTGGGGTTTTGCGCCTGCGTCCTTCTGGTTGCTTCGACTTTCACCGAACCGACAGTCCATCCCATCTTTCGTCCGATCTTCAGATCACCCCTGCACAGGCCCTGCGCCTGCCAGCGGTCATTTGGATGAGGCACCAGGCATCCCTTGCCGCTGACCTCCGAGCCACAACCAGACAGTATTGATGTCCGGCTTCCTGTGGGCCTGGCAGCCATCGGAGCATCCAGTGTTTTCGGCATACTCTATCCAGGAATTCCGGACGGCAGGCGTTTCGGGTTCCTGATGTTCAGAACCTTTGTGGCGGCGGTTTTCGCTCTGCTTGCTGTCCCGGCTTTCGCCCAGTCAGACAGCCAATCCCATCTTTCGTCCGACCCCCAGGTCGTCCATGCACGGGCCCTGCTTGCAGACGATCAGTTCGAGGAGGCTCTGGGCATCCTTCGCCCGCTGGCACCCGGGCATCCGGACAGCATTGATGTCCGGTTTCTTGTGGGCTTGGCAGCTATGGGCGCATCCAGCCAGGCGGAGAGCGAAGAGGAAAAAAACGCCTTTTTGGATGAGGCCATCGCTGCACTGCGGTCCATTCTGATCGAACACCCGGATCTTGTTCGGGTACGTCTGGAACTGGCACGGGCCTTTTTTCTCAAGGGGGAGGACAGGTTGTCGCGTGAGCATTTCGAGCGCGCGCTGGCGGGAGATCCCGATCCACGGGCAGCGGCCAATATCAACAGGTTTTTGAACGGGATTCGGGCACGCCGGCGTTGGAGCGGGTATTTTGGTGCCGCAATTACACCGGACAGCAACATCAATTCCGCTTCGGATATAGAGGTTATCTATCTGGGCGGTTTGCCGTTTCGCTTCGGCGACGATTCAGGTTCCAGATCGGGACGTGGTATTTCCGCCTGGGGGGGTGGCGAATACCAATATCCTCTGGGCGAGCGGGTATGGCTCCGGACGGGTGCCGATCTCAGCGATCAGGAATATCCCGGGAAGCAGTACGACCAGATTGGTCTGTCCGGACATGCGGGGCCGCGCTGGGTGATCAGTGGGAACACAGATCTCAGCTTGCTTGCCAGCGTCCGAAGGCGCTATGTCGCAGGCAAACCCAACGATCGCGAAGTTGGAATCCGTTCCGAGGCCCAGCGGAGAATTGGCCGCAGACTTTTGGTGACAGGGCGGGGATCCTGGCATCGGCGCACCTTTGCCCGAAGTAAATTTCTGGACGGGCACCACATTGCACTTTCCCTGGGTGTGACCCGGCTTGTGACATCGACCTTGCAAGCCGGCGCAACCATCGGTTACGGGCGCGAGCGTCCGGAATCAATCACCTGGCGCAATGCCACCCGCTCGCTGCAGGCGAAAATGTCTGTTGCCCTGCCGTGGGGCTTCACATTGGGAGCCAGCAGCGAATTCCGCTGGGTGCGATACAAAGGCCCGTGGGGGTTGCTTGTGCTCGACGGCACATCCAGGCGCAAAGACCGGTCTCGCAGCTTGAGCGTTTCGGTGTTCAACCGCGGTTTCACGATATTCGGGTTCAGTCCGCAGCTCTCGCAGGTGAAAGATGTGCGCAAGTCCAACGCACAGGGATATGACTACAGACGCAACCGCACCATGCTGTCATTCGTGCAGCAATTCTAGGGTTGCTCGGACGGTTCGCGGCCGCTGGTTGCGGGTTCAGACGGTTTTTCGATCCCGTCGAGGAGCACGGATTTGCCGGAACGGGCTGCGTTCACCCTGTTTCCGACTTTGTAAAATCGTATTTGGAAAGAGTGCTGGAATTTATATGGCATCTATTGAAGGGATTCTTTGGATACTTCCGAATTATTTTTGAGCGATTACTCCTGCTTCTGAAGATTTGCTCTCTTGCGTATCATCTGCGATTTGTTTGAACGCCTTCTGGACAATATCTTTTATGCGGATGCGGCGGATCTGGCGGTGGGCCGGGTGGAGGATCCGGAGGGCGATTTTGCGGCCTGGCCTGCGGATGAGCTGCCCGCAGAGGTGGTGGAGAGGATGCGTGCGGGTCGGCTGCCCGATCTTTGCTGGACGGTGACGGACAAAGGCAGCGCCGCCCGGGTCCGCCCATATGCGGATGCATGGATCTTCGAGCATTTTGATCCGGAGTCCTGGTGATGGCCGACCTCAGACCCTCTGTTGATGTCCTCGACTCGGTCGGTGCCATCCGGGCTGAAATTTGGAATGGCCGTGCGGAACCTGGTCTGGCGGCGGGCGGGCGGCCGCAAAATCCGGTTGATTATTGCGATTCTGCGGATTGGCGGTTTTCTGCCACGAGGCCAGGCGCACGGTTCCAGCCGCGGCCTGCCGGGAAAAGGGGGTCAGCCCCGTCGAGGCCTTGGCGGTAGGCGATGGGGCCAATGATGCGGCGATGGTCCAGGCGGCCGGATTGGGGGTGGCCTGGCGGCCGAAACCGGTGCTGCGGGCGGTGGCGGATGCGGTTCTGGAACGATCGGGGCTGGAGGCGGTGCTGTATCTGCAGGGCCTGCCTTCGAGCGCGCATGTCTCCGGGGCTGCAAACCATCAAACCCATATGGCACTCCCGACAGGCGGATGAAAGACGCAGGGAAAGGCTGAAGGCAGACAGGAAGCGGGCTGTCCGTTCGGGGCACGGGGGATGGACTGACCTTGCCGGGTGGAGGTTCTCATTTTGTGGGTAATCGAACTTGTAGAGGAGAGAACCCCCGATGAAACCATGACCACCAGTCCCGTCCGGTTCCACCGCCCGCGTCCTGCAGGTCCGGGCCGGGCTCCCGGGAGGTGTCTCCGGAGAAATGGAATCTTCTCCGCGATGAGGAAGCCCGCCTATGCGCGCTGAACCCGTGGGGGGAGACCCGCCGGCACGATGTGTCGGCCGATCCGGCCGCGAAGATTGCCGACGTCTCCCTGCGGCCCCTGTTCCGCTGGCAGAAGCTTCATGGGGGAGGGGCGGCTCGGTCCGAACTCCCGACGGCTGTGCGGGGCTGCGTCGGTCGGCAGGGTCCTACGAGCTCAAACAGGCGATCCTCGACATTCGTTCGGCCTCCATGCAGCGCACCCGGGGTCCGGCAAGATTGTGATCGTTTTGTGGGGCGTGGGCCTCCAAATCTCCGAAGCGACGGTCGGGCGGATCCTGAGAGATCCCAAGAAAAACAAGAGCTCGCCGCCAACAGACCCACCCTGAGTGATTCACGGCACGTCCCCGCGTAGCCCGCCGACAGCAGGGCAGGCGCCCCACCCATCCGGGGAGATGGCGCAGGCCGGCACCCTGTTTCTGCGCGATCCCTCTGGTCGCTGGCTCTATCAGCTGGCGGTCTGCGATCCGGTCTCGAAACTGACCGCCGCCGAACCCGTCACCACCCATTCGGTGCGCAACATGCGGGCGGCCTTCGGGCGCATCCTTGAGACCTTCCCGGTTGCCATCCGGGAGGCCAGACCGACAACGGCGCCGAGTTTCGCGGTGCCTTCGAGGAACTCCTCCAGGAGCGCGGCATGGCCATGCAGGTCATCCAGCAGCCACGCAGTCCCAAACAGAATGGTTGCGTTGAGCGGTGCCAGCGCACCTGGCGCAAGGAGCTCTACGAAACCTCCTCCGTCGCAGCCACCCTCGACGGGTACAGGCGCGATGCCCGGCGCTTCGCGTTCACCACAACCATGTCCGGCCCCATGCTGCACCTGGGGGAGGAACGCCTATCGGGGAGCTACGCGAACACCATGGAGAGAGCCTCCGTCGTAACCTGACCGCCACCGGTCCCGGCAGGAAAACCAACGCCGGCAAGGCCCGCCAGGAATGCCAGATGTAGTGATTTCGTACAGATGGTTGACAAGAATATCGAATCGGCATTAAAATCGGCATTAAAGTGACCGCTAAGCAGAAAACGGAGACGGGAGCCATGACCATCGGGGGACAAAAATTTGGAGTGTTCACCCGCCGCAAGCGGAAGGCGCGGGGGACCGGCCTGCGCCAGATGGCCAAGAAGATCGGGCCTTCCATGACGGATTGCGAGAGGGTTGTAGTGCGGAGGCGGAGGGGTGGATATTGGGCGTGGAGGCTTGAATCAGGAGTTTTTGTGCTCCAGACTTTTTGTGCTGTAAAAAACTCCGCAGGAAAATTCACCCGCAATTCTTGGATGGGAGACGAGTCAAGGAGTAACAAAATGGAAGACAAACATCTTGGGAAGCTTGCAAAAGTTGATTTGCACGAGCGCGGGGAAGGGGAGACAAAAAATTTCATTCCGTGGCGGGCACTTGGAGTAGGTATGCTTTTAGGACACTTTCTTCTAGTTTTTCTGCTTTTTTCAAGCCCGGTGGCTTTTGCTCAAAGTAGTTGTGAAGCAGAAGAACAGCTCTACAAAGAGACTCCTCGTGACTATGAAAATTATACAGACCATGTTAAGACAGGCTATGCTCGTTGTCTTCTTGCGAATGAAAGAGGAGAACGCCGTCCAGAAGCTTTAAGAATACTTCAGGGAGTGGCTCGTCAATCCAATAATGTTTATGCTGCTTTTTTAATTGCTTGTGATGTATTGAGGAATGGTGATTATAAAAAACATCTTAGAGAAATTATTGAGGACCACAAATTGGTTAAATTTTTTATTGGTCTAGACCATGGATACCCGAATCCCAGATATTCGATGTACGAGCGTAAATATGACATAGAACTTAAAACTCATTTCGTTCTTGTTGCGCTGCATCTTGAGAAGTATGCTCTCGGGCGTGAGGGGCACAAAAATGAAATATCAATGTTGTCTCCAAGCTATGACGGGGATCAAAATTTAGAGACTTACCCTGAATACAGCCCTTATGTTATAGACAGCTTAAAAAAGACTATTCATTTTGCAAAAATATGCCTTGCTTTGTCAAGAAAACAGTATTGGAATGAAAAAGCGTTCACTGCTGCTAAAGGAAACTGTGAGTATATAAAGAATTTTTCTGAAAAAGTTCTCCCTTTAGAATTAGAAAAAAAGGAAACTCTAAATCAAAGCTTTTGTGAAGATCCCCTGATGTGCCCAGAATATCAAAATATTCTTGTAAAAATAAATGCTCTTGAAGTAGATTTTTCTTTGCCTATTGATTATCAATTTCCGACCCCTTTTTGAGTTCGAAATTGAGTTATAGCGCATAGGCGGTTCGCTAGCGGCGCCAAAATTCAATACCGTCTCCAAGCCAAATAAATGGTCACGGTCGGCTGTGAACTGTGACCGTAGGGCATGTTCTGGACGGCGGGGGCTTGCTCAAAAGCAAGCCGCTACGGTCAGATTATTGGACACCTTTTCCGTAAGCAATCAAACACATATGGCACTCCCGACAGGCGGGTGAAAGACGCAGGAAAAGGCTGAAGGCAGGAAGGAAGCGAGCTGTCCGTTCGGGGTGCCGGTCCCCCGCGCCGGCCACGAAACGCGTAGTGCTTCGTGGCCGGCGCGGGGGATGGACTGACCTTGTTGAGTGGGGTGGAGGCTCTCATTCTATGGGTAGGAACCTATAAAAGGAGAGAACCCCGATGAAACCATGACCACCGGTCCCGTCCGGTTCCACCGCCCGCGTCCTGCAGACCCGGGCCGGGCTCCCGGGAGGCGTCATCGGAGAAATGGAATCTTCTTCGCGATGAGGAAGCCCGCCTGTGCGCGCCAAACCCGTGGTGGGAGCCCCACCGGCACGATGTGTCGGCCGATGCGGCCGCGAAGATTGTAGGAATCTCTCTGCGGACCCTGTTCCGGTGGCAGAAACTCCATGGGGGAGGGGCGGCTCGGTTCGAACTCCCGACGGCCCCGACGGCTGCGTCGTTTGCATGGTCCCATGCGCGCAAACAGGCGAGTCACGACGCGTCCCCGCGCAACCCGCCGGCAGAAGGGCAGTCGGCCCCACCAATCCGGGGAGATGGTGCAAGCCGACACCCTGTTTCTGCGCGATCTCTCCGGTCGCTGGCTCTATCAGCTGACGGTCTGCGACCCGGTCTTGAAACTGACCGCCGCCGAACCCGTCCCCCCTTCGGCGCGCAACATGCGGGCGGCCTTCGGGCGCATCCTCGAGACCTCCCCGATCGTCATCCCCGGGGGGGCCAGACCGACGACGGCTCCGGGTTTCGCGGCGTCTTCGAGGGAACTCCTCCGGGAGCGCGGCATGGCCATGCAGGCCATCCAGTAGCCACGCAGTCCCAAACCGAATGGCTGCGCCGAGCGGTGCCAGCGCACTGGGCGCAAGGAGCTCCACGAAGCCTCTTCCGTCGCGATCACCCTTGACGGGTACAGCTACGATGCCCGGCGCTTCGTGGCTCACCACAACCCTGTCCGCCCCATGCCGCACCTGGCAGAAAGACGCCCGTCGGGTGTCTGCGCGAATACCTTGGAGGGAGCCTCCGTCGCAACCTGACTGCCCCGACCTTGGTGGGAAAACCAATGCCGGCAAAACTCGCCAAAAATGCCAGATGTCGTGGTTGGGCACAGGGGCTGACAGCGGCAGCAGAAATGTGGTATAATCGCCGCCGTATATCTAGATAGTGGGAATAGATAGCGGGAAGATCGAGGGTGAATGTGATCCACAGGCCCAGCTGGGCCATCCCCGAGCGGGAAGTCACACCGGAAGCGGTGTTCCTGAACCGGCGGCGGTTTCTGGCCGCTTCGGCGGCGACGGGGGGTGCGGTGCTCGCCCTCGGCACGCCTTCGGGCGTGCAGGCGGCGGTGCCGGAGGATCCCTATATACCGGTCCCGGCGCGCAACCCGGCCTATGCCGATGCCGGGCGGCCGGTGACCGCGGAGGAGGTGAACGCCTCCTACAACAATTTCTATGAGTTCGGCTCCCACAAGAACATTGCGCGCAAGGCCCAGGCTCTGCAGACCGACGACTGGACCCTGGAGATCGGCGGGATGGTCGAGCAGCCGATGACGCTGGCGGTGGACGATCTGCTGAAGCGGGTCACGGTCGAGGAGCGGATCTACCGGCATCGCTGCGTCGAGGCCTGGGCGATGGTGGTTCCGTGGATCGGCTTTCCGGTGAAGGATTTGCTGGCCCTGGCGAAGCCGCTCTCGGGGGCGCGCTTCATGCGCCTCCAGACCTTCTACGATCCGGAAGTCGCCCGGGGACAGCGGCAGCGCTGGCAGCCATGGCCCTATACCGAGGGGATCTCCATGGAGGAGGCAGCCAACGATCTCGCCTTTCTGGTGGTGGGTGCCTATGGCAAGGTGTTGCACAAGCAGTTCGGTGCTCCGATCCGGCTGCATCTGCCCTGGAAATACGGTTTCAAATCGATCAAGTCGATCGCCAGTATCGAATTTGTCGAGGAGCGGCCGGTCGGTTACTGGGAGGATACTGCCCGCGGCGAATATGGCTTCTGGGCCAATGTCAATCCCGAGGTCGCACATCCGCGCTGGAGCCAGGCGAGCGAGAGGATGCTCGGCACCGACGAGCGCGTGCCGACGCTGCTTTTCAACGGCTATGGCGAGCAGGTCGCCTCCCTTTATGAGGGGATGGAGGAGCAGTTCGGCAAGCGTCTCTGGCGCTGACGCGGAGAGGCGGGTGGATTTTTCGCTGCCGCCGGAGGCAGAGGCTTTCCGGCAGAAGGTACAGGCTTTTGTGGCCGAGACGATCCTGCCGCTTGAGGCGGATCCGACGAGTTATGACGAGCATGAGAATATCGATCCGGCACTTCGCGACCGGGTCCGGGCCGAGGTCCGCGCCGAGGGCATGTGGGCTCCGGCCGTGCCGCGCGGGGAGGGCGGTCTCGGTCTGTCCTTTGTCGCGCTGGCCGCCGCCTATGAGGAGATGAACCGCTCGATCTTCGGTCCCTGCTGCTTCAACGCCGCCGCGCCCGAAGACGGAAATATGCGCCTGCTTGCCCAGATCGGCACCGATGCCCAGCGCGAATGGTGGCTGCGGCCGGTGGTGGCCGGTGAGATGCGCTCGGCCTTCGCCATGACCGAGCCGCATCCCGGATCGGGTTCCGATCCGACCATGATGCGCACCCAAGCCGAGCGGCGGGGCGACAAGTGGGTGGTGCACGGGCGCAAATGGTTCATCACCGGTGCCGACGGCGCGGAGCGTTTCATCCTGGTGGCGCGCACCGGCGAGGATTCCCGCAAGGGGCTGACGGCGTTTCTCTACGATGCGGCGCAGCCGGGCTGGGAGATCGAGCGTCGGGTGCCGATCATGGGACCGGAGGAGCATGGCGGGCATTGCGAGCTGGTCTTTGACGGGCTGGAGATCGACGACACCAACCGGCTGCTCGAAATCGGCGACGGTCTCAAGATCACCCAGATCCGCCTTGGTCCGGCGCGGCTGACCCATTGCATGCGCTGGCTTGGCCTGGCCAAGCGCTGTGTCGAGATCGCCGAGGCCTATGCCGCCGAGCGCATGGGGTTCGGGGTGAAACTCGCGGACCGGGAATCGGTGCAGATCCAGCTCGGCACGCTGGCGCATGAAATCGAGGTCGGCCGGTTGCTGGTGATGCGCGCGGCCTGGCTGCTCGATCAGGGCGATCGTGCCAAGTCCGAGATCTCGATGGCCAAGATCCATGTCGCCGAGATCCTCAACCGGACGGCGGCGGCTTGCGTCCAGATCTGCGGCGCGCGGGGCTATTCCCGCGACACGATCCTGGAATGGGTGTATCGCTATGCGCCGCAGGCACGGCTCGTGGACGGGGCGGATGCGGTCCACCGGATGGTGCTCTACCGGGCGCGCCGGGAGCGGGGTGCGGAATTCTGGCGCTGGGGAATCTGACCGGAACCCGCTTCCCGCGATCCGGATCGGCCGTGGCGGGGATATCCTTTTGGGGTGAAGTGGCACGGCGCAGGGCGGTGCCTATAGTGCCGGGGCAGGAGAATTTCGATGGATGATGCCATCGCCATTGTTGGTGCGGCACGCACGCCGATGGGGCGCTACCGGGGGGAGTTGCGCGCCTGGCAGGCGCCGGATCTCGGGGCCGCGGCGATCGGTGCGGCAACCGCCGGTGCCGGTCTGGCCCCCGATCAGGTGGATGAGTGTCTGATGGGTTGCGTCCTCCCGGCCGGGCAGGGGCAGGCCCCGGCACGCCAGGCAGCTCTCGGTGCCGGACTGCCTCTTGCGGTGCGCTGCACCACCGTCAACAAGATGTGCGGTTCCGGCATGAAGGCGGTTGCCCTGGCGGCCGATCAGCTCCGGGCGGGTGACGGCCGGGTCGCGGTGGCGGGCGGCATGGAGTCGATGACCAACGCCCCGTTTCTGGTCTGGCGCAACCCTGCAACCGGCAAGCCCGATCCCGATCGTCCGCAGGCCGATCACATGTTTCTCGACGGTCTCGAGGATGCCTATGAGCCGGGTCGGCTGATGGGCACCTATGCCGAGGATTGCGCCGGTCTCTACCAGTTCACCCGCGAGGCGCAGGACCGGTATGCCCTGGAGTCCCTCGACAACGCGCGTGCCGCGGGTGCAGAGGGCCGCCTGGATGCGGAGATCGTCCCGCTCGCTTCCATCCCCGGCAGCGGCAGCGTCGAGATGGGTTCTGACGAGCTCCCGCGCAGCGTGGATCCGGAGCGGGTTCCCTCCCTCAAACCGGTCTTTCGGGACGGTGGTACCGTTACCGCGGCCAATTCCTCGGCCGTTTCGGACGGCGCCGCCGCCCTGGTTCTCGCCCGCGCGGCCGAACTCGCATCGCTCGGCCTGACCGCGCGGGCGGTGATCCGTGCGCATGCCTCGCATGCACAGGAGCCGGCGCTGTTCACCAGCGCTCCGGTGCCCGCCATCCGCACCGCCCTTGAGCGGGCCGGATGGAGTGTCGGAGAGGTCGATCTCTGGGAGATCAACGAGGCGTTTGCGGTGGTGCCGATGGTTGCTATGACGGAGCTCGGGATTCCGCGCGAGCGGCTGAATGTGAATGGTGGAGCCTGTGCGCTCGGCCATCCGATCGGTGCCTCCGGTGCGCGGATACTGGTCACGCTTCTGCACGCCCTGGAAGCGCGCGGTGCGATGCGCGGCATGGCCGCGATCTGCATCGGCGGAGGCGAGGCGATGGCGGTGGCCGTCGAGCGGGTCTGAGGGGGAGGATGCCATGATTGAGTCCGGAGGCCGGAGGCTCCAGCAGATGCTGGAGGAGGCCCGCGCCGCCATCCACGAAATTCCGGCCGAAGAGGCGATTTCCCTGCATGAGCGGGAGGACCATCTGCTGGTCGATATCCGGGATGTCCGCGAGCTGGCCCGCGACGGTCGGATCGAAGGTGCCCTGCACTGTCCGCGCGGATTGCTGGAATTCTGGATCGACCCCGACAGTTCCTATCATCGGGAGGTGTTTGCGGAATCCGGACGGAGCTATGTACTGTTCTGTGCCGGCGGTCTGCGCTCGGCCCTCGCCACCAAGATCGCGCAGGATATGGGACTCTCGCCGGTCATGCATATCGTCGGGGGATTTGGTGCCTGGGTGGCGGCGGGCGGGCCGGTCACGCGGGACGACTGACACCGATGTCGGGCAAGGTGGTGCTGGCCTATTCGGGCGGCCTCGATACTTCCATCATCGCAAAATGGCTGCAGGTCGAGCGTGGGCTGCGGGTCATCGGCTTCACCGCCGATCTCGGCCAGGGCGAGGATCTGGAGCAGGTCCGCGCCAACGCCCTGCGGATCGGAATCGCGCCCGAGGATCTGCATATCCGGGACCTGCGGGAGGAGTTCGTCCGGGATTTCGTCTTTCCGATGTTTCGCGCCAATGCCGTCTATGAGGGAAGCTACCTGCTCGGCACCGCCATCGCCCGGCCGCTGATCGCCCGGCATCTGGTGGCACTGGCGCATGAGACCGGCGCCGACGCCATCGCCCATGGTGCGACCGGCAAGGGCAATGACCAGGTACGCTTCGAACTCTCTGCCTGCGCCATCGATCCGGATATCCGGGTGATTGCTCCCTGGCGCGAATGGGATCTTGCCTCCCGCGCCGAACTGATTGCCTGGGCCGGGTGCCATGATGTTCCGGTGCCGACGGACAAGCACGGCGAGGCTCCGTTCTCGGTCGATGCCAACCTGCTGCACACTTCCTCGGAGGGGAAACTGCTGGAGGATCCGGCCATGGAGGCCCCCGAACATGTCTACCAGTGCACCCGGCCCCCCGAAGAGGCACCCGATCAGGCGGAATATGTGACGGTCGGGTTCGAGCAGGGGGACGCCGTATCGGTCAATGGCGAATCGCTGGCCCCGGCCGAACTGCTCACCCGGCTCAACGAGCTCGGTGGCTGTCACGGAGTCGGCCGTCTTGATTTTGTCGAGGGGCGGTATGTCGGCATGAAGTCTCGCGGCATCTATGAAACGCCGGGGGGAACCATCCTGCTGGCGGCGCATCGCGGGATCGAGCAGCTGACCCTGGACCGGGGGGCGGCGCATCTGAAGGACGAGTTGATGCCGCGCTATGCCGAGCTGATCTATTTCGGCTACTGGTACAGCCCGGAGCGGGAGATGCTGCAGGCGGCCATCGACCACAGCCAGCACCATGTCACGGGAAGCACCCGGCTGCGCCTCTACAAGGGATCCGTGCAGGTGGTCGGGCGGGAATCGCCGATGTCACTCTATTCTGAGGAACATGTGACCTTCGAGGATGGCGGGGATGTCTATGACCATGCCGACGCCACCGGGTTCATCCGTCTCAATTCCCTGCGCCTGCGCCTGCTGGCGCGCCGCAACCGGCTCAACCGGTCCTGACGGCAGGACTCTTCGGGGGGTGACCCGTCCGGTCAGGACGGTAAGAAGAGATAGGCGTAGGCCATCCGCTGGAGGAACAGCAGGGCGACGATGATCACCATCGGGGTGATATCGAGACCGCCGAGATTCGGCATGAAGCGCCGCACAGGACGGTAGACCGGTTCGGTCAGCCGGTTGAGGGCTTCCCAGAGAAGGCGGACAAGACGCTGCTGCAGGTTGAGGATGTTGAAGCTGATCAGCCAGCTCATGATCGCCTGCACCACAATCACAGAGATGGCGGTGTTCAGCAGAAGGTCGAACAGCCAGATAAAGGGTGCCATGACGGGCTCGCGGCATCAGACCGGAAATCGGTCACATTTCGAGATGCATTCTACCGGATTGCCGGGGTATTTGCAGGCGGCTGTACGCAATCACTACATCGGGAATTCCCATCGGGATTGATGGCGGTCAGGTCGTGGCGAAAGCCCCGCTGCGGGTCAGTCGTTGTCGATCAGCCCCGCGCCCGCCCCCCGCGTGGGATGCTTCGGTCGCCGCCACCAGGGTCCGCGCCGCCGCGTTCATCGCCGCCGCCCAGACCGGATCCGCCACCTCGATTTCATCCGCCATTGGCCGGGCCGCCTCCGCGGGCCCGGTGCGGGTGAGAACCGACTCTTCCCCCGCAGCGGGCAGGGGTCCGCTCAGGAAGATGGTGGCACCGATTGTTGCATGGCTCCCGCCCGCGAAGCGGAGTTCGTGGGCTTCCCCGTGCGTGTCCGCGGCGGCAGCGGCAAACCCTGCGAGCAGGAAGGGCGGGTCGGTTCCGGCGAGTGTGATCCGGGAGGCTTCTCCAGCTGCCGCGAGCAGATCGAGCGCGGAAGGCCCCGCGGCACAGACCCGCGCATCCCGGAAGATCCATCCGTCGGAAGTTTTTTCCGCCTGTGCCGGGACGTATCCGCTGCCCATCGCCTCGACCGCCACCCCCACGCCATCGAATCCATGCTACGCCAGCGCGGCCCTGGCCCCGGCGATGTCCTCCGCGAGGCTGGGAGGCCATCCATAGCTGTGCGCGGCCTTCCACAGGGTCATGACGATCTTGCCCCGGGAGACGATCATCCGCGTCCGGCCAGGGTCGGGAAGAGCCAGTCATCCGTGTCCAGCGATCGGATTTGGGATCGAATTTCGTGGCTCCGAAGAAGGCCAGTTTCCAGCGCAGGATGTCGATCTCCAGATTTGGGTGGAGTGTTTCCTTTCCTGCCCGGGCAGCCTGTCACGCGAGAGATGCGTAGTACTCCACCATGTCTTCGTGTCGGATTCTCTCACTGCGGCGCTCGGAAGGTCCAAGGCCGGCCCGCTCACGGGCATTTTTCCATGGCGGTGCTCGATGTGCGCGTTTTTCAAGTGCTTCCGGCTTTAACGATCCATAATTTCTGACGACGAAGTTAATTGTCTTCCGTTGTTCCGCGTTCAGTTTTTTCGGATTGCCTTCGCCAAGTAAGGTCTCGCACAGTTTGTATTTTCCACGATGCATGCTGAACAGCTTGCGCACAACCGGCCCGTGCTTCCAAGCCTCAATAGGCTCTTCGAAAAGCGGCTCATCGTCGAATACCAGGGACCACGCCTGAGAGTAGTAAACGAGCTTCTGGAGCTTCATCGGGGTCATGGGGCCATGGTCCTCGGCCATGGGAGCGTATTTACGATAGATGTATGCTGCCACATCAAACACGGTCGCGGTTGTCTTGGACACCGTAGTTTTCTCCTTCGTCCGGCCGACTCGAACTTCAGTCAATCACGCACCGGGTCCAGCATCCGTCCAAATGCTGTACTCAATATTGACCTGTACACATATGGGTTTGGAATATGCAGAATCAAGATCCTGTATGAAATCACTACCTCTGGCATTCCCGGCGGGCCCTGTCGGCGTTGGTTTTCCCGCCGGGATCGGTGGCGGTCAGGTCGTGGCGAAAGCCCCGCTGCGGGTCAGTCGTTGTCGATCAGCCCCGCGCCCGCCCCCCGCGCGTGGGATGCCTCGGTCGCCGCCACCAGGGTCCGCGCCGCGGCGTCCATCGCCGCCGTCCAGACCGGATCCGCCACCTCGATTTCATCCGCCATTGGCCGGGCTGTCTCCGCGGGCCCGGCGCGGGTGAGAACCGACTCTTCCCCCGCAGCGGGCAGGGGTCCGCTCAGGAAGATGGTGGTGCCGATTCTTGCATGACTCCCGCCCGCGAAGCGGAGTTCGTAGGCTTCCCCGTGCGTGTCCGCGGCGGCAGCGGCAAACCCTGCGAGCAGGAAGGGCGGGTCCGTTCCGGCGAGTGTGATCCGGGAGGCTTTCCCAGCTGCCGCGAGCAGATCGAGCGCGGAAGGCCCCGCGGCACAGACCCGCGCGTTCCGGAAGATCCATCCGTCGGAAGTTTTTTCCGCCTGTGCCGGGGCATATCCGCTGCCCATCGCCTCGACCGCCACCCCCACGCCATCGAATCCATGCTGCGCCAGTGCGGCCCCGGCCCCGGCGATGTCCTCCGCGAGACCGGGAGGCCATCCATAGCTGCGCGCGGCCTTCCACAGGGTCATGACGATCTCGCCCCGGGAGACGATCATCCGCGTCCAGCCAGGGCCGGGAAGAGCCAGTCATCCGCGTCCGGGTCGCCGACGGTCTCGCGCACCGGCGCTCCCTGGAACAGGGTGATCCGCGTCCAGCGATCGGATTTGGGATCGAATTTCGTGGCCCCGAAGAAGGCCAGTTTCCAGCGCAGGATGTCGATGGGAAGGCAGGTTTCGCCGATCAGATTGTCGCGGATTTCAGCATACAGGTAGCGGGCAAGTGTCTGGGCGCGCTTGGCGGCATAGCGATGCTCCGGGTGGCGCATGACAAATTCCGCGACCGTCTCGCCGGCGTCTCCGGACTGCAGGTCGGCGGCCATCGCCTGGATGCAACGCGCCACATCCAGCGGCAGTTCCCGGTCCGCGCCCGGTTCGTCGAAGCGGTCCCCCAGCCGCGGCTCCAGCTTTTCCTTCGAGACGTACCAGAACCAGCGCTCGGCCGGGCGGGAGGTGAAGTCGATCTCCAGCGCCCAGTCGAACGCCTGTTCCACGATCGAGCGGAGCTCGTCAAGACGCATCTCCGGTTTCCAGACCTGGTGGATATCGGTCGCCATGCAGTGTTCGATCCCGTCCACCAGATCCCCATGGGGCTCGAGGACGAGTGCGGCCACCAGTTCCTGATACTCCAGCGAGCCGCGGCCGGAATCGGCGATCAGCCGGTCCCATGGGCGGGGCTCCGCAAGCCAGTCCAGGGTTGCGAGCCGGTCCAGCGCCGCGACCTCCTGGCGCAGATGCTCGATCCGCTTCATCTGCGGTTCGTCGTCGATGTTCCATTCCGCGAGATGCGCCTGGGTGCGTTCGACCAGCCTCCGGAATTGCAGGGAGGTCTCCGTCGAGGCCATTCGGATGCCGCGCACCCGGGCGAGGGCGGTTTCCCGCGCCGCCGCCCAGTGGTGGATCAGCACCGGGTGGTTGGTCAGGAAGGGAGCCATGCCGAGTCCGGTGGCGTTGCCGACCCCGAGATGCCGCTTGAGATCCGGATCGAGGGGCTGGAATCGTGCCGGGTCGCGGGTGAAGGCAATATGCTCGGCCAGGTCGTGGGTGAAGCCGCGGATGAGCCAGACGGCCAGCAGTTCGACCTGGAACGGGCCGGCCAGGGCCGGCCGGTCGGCCAGGCGCGCACGGTCCGCGGCACCGAACTTGCCGTTTCCGTACACCGCCGTGGTGCGCATGAGGTAGCCGATCCGGGTCACCCGGTCCGCGTCCGGCTGCTGTCCCCGGGACAGCCGGTCCACGACGTGCTCGAACATGCGCACGCTCTTGTTGGCTCGGCTGATGACCAGATCCTTCGCCCGGTACCGCCCGGCCTCCTGTCGGGGTGCCTCCGCTTCGAGCCGGTCGATCTCCGCTTCCGTCGGGATGCCGTCGAACAGGATATAGGACGTGTCCCAGGCCTCCGCGATCACCCGGTCGGTCCGGTCCGTCGCATCCAGCGGCTGCGAAAAGGCGACCAGACTGTAGGTGCATCCGCCGAGGGTGACGGCATAGACCGCGCGGCCGTATCCTTCCGCATCGATCCTCCAGACCGGCCTGGTCACCTCCGCCGCTTCGGCGTGCAGCCGCCGGATCAGCGTTCGCGCGAAACTGATCCGGGTCGGAAAGGAGCATCCCATCCGCTCCAGTCGCATGACCTGTGCGGGCGGGCGAAGTTCTGCCATGGGGGCAGATCTGGGGTCCGTCGATCCGGTGTGTGATGTGTCTGCGCCCGCCGGTGCCTCCTGGGCGGTCTTCGGTGGTGTCATCTTCCCGTCCGGTCCGATCAGGCCGGTCCCGGCTTTCCGGTCCGGCGTTCCGCCGGGTCGCGCGGGGCAAACCCGTCGGAAAAGAATCGCATCCAGTTCCCGCCCAGGATCTTTCCGGTCGCCGTCTCATCGAACCCGACGGCCGCCAGCCCCCGGGCAAAATTCGGGAAGTCCGCTGCCGTGCCGTACCATTCCGGCCATTCCGGCCAGCCCCCGGACGGGGTCGCGGCCTCGCCGGGATCGATCTCCTTGGTCCAGCGGCCGCTCCGCATCCAGTCGAGATAGTCGGCGGAAAGATTGCGGCACAGATCCGTTCCCAGCCCCACGCGATCGATGCCCATGATCTCCACGGTGTCCGCGATCATGCGGCAGAAGGATTCGAGCGTCGTGCCTGCGCCGCCGATGTGAAGGGGATAGGCGGAGAATCCCAGCATGCCGTCGGCACCGGCCAGGGCGTGGAGAAGAGCATCGGACTTGTTGCGGAGGCTGTTGTGGAATGATTGCGGATTGGCGTGGGTGATGGCGACCGGCCGTTCCGACGCCTCGATGGCCTCCAGGGAGGTTCGCTCTCCCGAATGGCTGAGGTCGATGATCATGCCGACCCGGTTCATTTCGCGGATGACCTCCCGTCCGAACCGGCTGATGCCGCCATCGGAGGTTTCGTAGCAGCCTGCGCCGATCAGGCTCTGGTTGTTGTAGGTGAGTTGCATGATGCGGACACCGAGCTCGTGGAACACCTGGACCAGTGCCAGGTCATCCTCGATGGGGCTGGCGTTCTGAAATCCGAAAATGATGCCGGTCTTGCCCAGCTGCCGGGCGGTCTCGATATCGCGGCCCGTCCGCACCGGCATCACGAGATCGCTGTGGGCTTCGAACCGCCGGTGCCAGTTTCCGATCTGGCTGAGCGTTGCGCGGGCGTCTTCCCAGAAAGCCAGCGTGACATGGACAGCCGTCAGGCCGCCGGCCCGCAATTCGAGAAACAGATCCCGGTCCCAGGCGCCTGCCTGGAGGGCATCGATTCGGATCTCGTCGGTTTCCATGGCCCGGAGTCTATACCAAGGCGGTGGTTTTGCGCCCGGGCACTTACCGCAAGGCCTGTGTGCGGGCCCGGCCGAATTTCCGGGAAAACAGGTGTATACTCCCCGGCCAGCCCCATGCGACGGTCGCAGGCCGGTTTCCGGGTGGATGTGGGGCGGAGAATTCCGCCCGCCGGGCGGGAATCCGCTCTGGCGTGGCTCTGTTGCGCCTTGACAATCCCCCGGCTTGACCGAATTAGGAATCAAGCCGTGCCGTTGCCTGCGGAGGCCGGTTTGTTCGGGCCCGCCGGCTGGCGGCAGTCCGGACGCGACGGCTGTGAAGGAGTGCAGGCGTGAGCCAATCGGATTCGTTTATCCAGGAAGTCACCGAGGAGGTCCGGCGCGACCGGATGTTCCGGCTCTGGCGTCGTTATGGTGCCTATGTTGTCGGGGCCATCGTTCTGGTGGTCGCCGCCGGTGCCTTCCGGGCCTGGTACGAGCGCAACCAGGAAGAGCAGGCGCAGGCGCGGATGGGGGAGTATCTCGCCATCGCTGAGGGCGGGGCCGATGAGGAATCCACCGCCGCGCTCGAATCCTTTGCCGCCGAATCCGATGACGGCTATGCGCTGCTGGCGAAATTCCGGGCTGCGGCCGCGCATCTCGAAGCGGGCGAAAGCGAGCGGGCGGCGGAAATCTATCGCAGCCTTGCCGACGAGCCGAGTCTTCCGGCGGTGTATCGGGATCTGGCGGCGCTCCAGAGTGCACTTGTGGCCACCACCGAGATGGAGGCCAGCGCGCGAATCACCACCCTGCGGCCGCTGGCCGAAGGCACCAACCTCTATCGCTCCCTGGCGCAGGAACTCCTGGCCGGCGCCTTGCTGGAGAGCGGAGATGCAGCGGCGGCCCTGGAACTGTACGACACACTTTTGGACGCGCCGGAGACTTCTCCGTCGATGCGCTTTCGGATCGAACCGCTCCAGGAGGCCGCACAGACCGAACTCGACCGTGCCGGCTAGACGCGGGCAGTGGGGGATGCGCGGTTCGGCCGCATGCATCGGGGCTGTGCTCGTGCTGGGGCTGTCGGCCTGCGAGTCGGATGAGGAGAGTCTTGACGGGGAGCGGATTCCGGTCCGCCAGATCGCGCAATTCGTGCCGGACGCGGAAGCAAACCGCGCCGTGCCTCTGCCGGCCCCGGCCCGCAATGATTCCTGGCCGCAGGCGGGTGGCAACCCGGCCCATGCAGGGCTGCATCCCGATATCGAATCCGAACTGTCGATCCTTTGGAGCTACGGCACCGGCGGGGGCATCGATTCGCAATGGAGCTATGTCGCCGAGCCGATCGTCAGCGACGGGCGGGTCATCCTGCTGGATGGGGACGGCACCGTCCACGCGGTCGAGGTCGACGGGGGCAGGCAGGCCTGGACGACGCGGATCGTGCCGCCGGAGGAATCGGATGATGACGGTGTGGGCGGCGGCCTCGCCGCTTCGGCGGGGCGCATCTATGTGTCCACGGGGTTCGGCGAACTCGTGGCCCTGGCGGCCGAAGGGGGAGAGATTTTGTGGCGCATTTTGTTGGATGCGCCGGTTCGGGCCGCCCCGGTCGTCTCACAGGGGCAGGTGGCCGTTCTGGCCCGCGATGATGTTCTCCGGGTGTTCGATGCGGCTACCGGGGACCCGAAATGGGAAGCCCGCGGGGCGGGTGCGAGCACCACGTTTCTGTATGCCGCCTCTCCCGCGATCCGCGGAGATGTGATGGTGGCCCCCTATGGTTCGGGGGAGCTGGTGGGTTATGCCGGCGGGGATGGCAGCAAGCTGTGGTCGGAGATTCTGGCGGGAGGGGTCCGGGATTCGCCGCTGGCGGCACTCGCCGATATTTCGGCCGCGCCGGTGCTGGACGAGCGCTATGTGTTCGCGGGAACGCGCCGCGGTGAATTCATTGCCGTCGATTGGCTCCAAGGGATCGAGGCCTGGCGCCGGGAGATCGGGGTGGGCGGCCGTGCCTGGGCACTGGGAGATTCCATCTTCCTGATCGATGTCGCCGGCAATCTGATGCGCCTGTCGAAGGTCGACGGCACCGCTTTCTGGCGTCGGGCCCTGCCGATCTACGAGGATCCGGAGGACCGGGAGGATCCGATTTTCTATGCCGGGCCGGTGGTGGCCGGGGGGCGGCTGCTGCTGGTCTCGTCGCTGGAGGAATTGCTGAGTTTCGATGCCGATACCGGCGAGCCGGGAGAGGTGCTGGATATCGGCGCTCCGGCCCGGGTGGTGCCGGTGGTGGCCGACGGCACCGTCTATGTGTTCCGGGATGACGGGGTTCTGGTTGCGCTGCGCTGACCGCCGCCTGTGGCGGCCGTCCGTCCTTTGTCTGGATCCATGAGTTTTACCGTTGCCATCCTCGGCCGTCCCAATGTCGGGAAGTCGACCCTCTTCAACCGTCTGGTCGGCCGTCGCGAGGCACTGGAGAGTGCGCAGCCCGGCATGACCCGGGATGTTCGGGAGGGGCGGGCCCGGCTCGGGGATCTCGAGTTCCTTGCGCTCGACACGGCCGGGCATGAGGAGGGAGAGGCGGGGACGCTGCTGGCGCGCATGCGGGTGCTGACCGAAGCGGCCCTGGCCGGCGCGCATGCCTGCCTGTTCGTGATCGATGCCAGGTCCGGGGTGCTGCCGGCCGACCGGGAACTGGCGGGCGTTCTGCGCCGCTCGGGAATCCCGGTCGTGCTCGTCGCCAACAAGACCGAGGGACGGGCCGGGGATTCCGGCCTGCTCGAATGCTGGGAATTGGGATTCGGCGAAGCGGTGGCGGTGTCGGCGGCACACCGTCTCGGCATGGAGGATCTGCGCCGCGCCCTTGTGCCTCTGGCGCCCGGTGCTGTCGGGGAGGGCGAGGAAGCGGCCGCGGTGGCGGAGACGCCGGTCCGGGCTGCCGTGCTGGGCCGGCCCAATGTCGGCAAATCCACACTAATCAACCGTCTGCTGGGCGCGGAGCGATTGCTTGCCGGGCCGGAGGCGGGACTGACGCGGGATTCGGTTTCGGTCACGTTCCAGCGCGGCGGGCGCGAGTTCCGGATCGCCGACACGGCCGGACTCCGCCGCAGTGCCGGTGCCCGGGGTGCCGAGGAGCAGCTGGCCGCCGACGATGCGCTCCGCTCGGTCCGGTTCTGCGAGGTCGCCCTGCTGTTGCTGGATGCGGCCGACGCTTTCGAGCAGCAGGACCGCCGTCTTGCGCGGATGGTCGAGGAGGAGGGAAGGGCGCTGGTGATCGCCATCAACAAATGGGATCTCGTGGAGGATCCCGACCGCCGCCTCGGGGAACTGGAACAGCGGCTGGCGAGATTTCTGCCGAATCTGGTCGGCGCGCCCCTGGTGCCGGTCTCGGCCCTGCAGGGGGAGGGGCTCGACGGGCTGCTCGATTCGGTGGTCGGGGCCCGGACCATCTGGGAAAAACGGGTTCCCACCGGCGAGCTCAACCGCTGGCTCGCCCAGGAGGTCGAGCGCCATCCGCCCCGTGCAGTCCAGGGACGCCGGATCCGGCTCCGCTACATCGCCCAGACCAATACCCGGCCGCCGACTTTTGCGTTGTTCGCCTCCCGGCCCAAGGAACTCGACGGTGCCTACCGGCGGTACATCGCCAACGGGTTGCGGCGGAGGTTCGGTTTTGCCGGTGTCCCGATCCGGATCATGCTGCGCGGTGCCGACAATCCCTATGCATCGAAATCGCGCTGAGGCGGGGAGTCGCGCTTCGGTTCCGGCGGGGTTGCGGTGCGTTCCGCGTTTCCGGGGAGCGGGGAGTCGTTCCGCAGATCGAGGATGCCACTGGCCCGTGCCGATCCTGCCGCTTTCACCAGCCGCCCTGCGATGTCGTGGGGGGATGCGAGTGCCGTGCGGTCTTCGCCGGGCCGGCCGCGGCGGCGGAGTGCGGTGGCCATCGGCGGTGGCAGGACGCGCAGGACATACGGCCCGCTGCTTCGGGTTTCAGCCGCATAGGCATCGACCAGCCGGGCCATGGCCGCCTTCGAGGCGGCATAGGCACCGTGGAACGCGCCCGCGCCTTCCGGGTCGTCGACAAACACCGCCCGTGCCTGCGGTGCCGCGCGGAGCAGGCCGTCCAGGGCAGCGATCAGGATCCGTGCGGCTTCCACATTGACGGCCAGCAGGGAACGGAATTCATCCGGATCGATGGAGATGACCGGGGTGAAGGGGGCGTTCTGTGCGGCCGCATGCAGCAGCAGATCCAGATGTCCCCAGCGCTCCGTCAGGGCGGTGGCGAGTCGCTGGATGCCGGCCGCATCGGTGAGGTCGAGCGGGACCAGAGTCGCCGAGGATCCGGCCTGGCGGATTTCGTCATCCAGCTCTTCGAGGGCGCCCTGGGTGCGGGCGGTGGCGATCACATGCGCGCCGGTCCGCGCGAGTTCGACGGCCGCCGCACGGCCCAGCCCGCGCGAAGCCCCCGTGACCAGGGCGATGCTGCGGGCCGGCGGAGTGCTGTCCGTCAGTGCGGAACCTCCAGCGGCAGGGTGGGAGCTCCGGCATTGGCGCCGACCTTGACCGGATAGTCGCCGGTAAAGCAGGCATCGCAGTATTGGGGGGTTTCGTCATCGCGCCCCGCTTCTTCGCCGCATGCCCGGTAGAGTCCCGCGATCGAGACGAAGCGGAGGCTGTCGACGCCGACATGCTCGGCCATCGTCTGTTCGTCCATCTGCGCGGCGAGCAGATCCCCTCGCTCCGGCGTGTCGACGCCGTAGTAGCAGGGCCAGCGGGTGGGCGGGCTCGCCACCCGGAAATGCACTTCCCGGGCCCCGGCTTCCTGGATCATCTCGGCGATCTTGCGCACGGTGGTGCCGCGGACGACGGAATCGTCCACCAGCACGACGCGGCGGCCCTCGACGACGGGGCGGTTGATGTTGAGTTTCAGGCGCACGCCCATATTGCGGATATGTTCGGTCGGCTCGATGAAGGTGCGGCCGACAAAGGCACTGCGGATCACTCCTAAGGCAAAGGGGATGCCCGATTGGTGCGAATAGCCGATGGCGGCCGGGGTTCCGCTGTCCGGCACCGAGCAGACGACATCCGCATCGACCGGTGCTTCCTTGGCGAGCTCGACTCCGATCCGGCGGCGCGTCTCGTAGACACTGCGTCCGGCATGGATGCTGTCCGGGCGCGAGAAATACACATGCTCGAAGACGCAGAACCGACTCCGGGCGGCAGGGAAAGGACGCTGGGACTCGATTCCGTTCCGGTCGACCACCAGCATCTCGCCGGGTTCCACCTCCCGCTCGAAGCGGGCGCCGATCGCATCCAGTGCGCAGGTTTCGGAGGCGAAGGCGTAGCCGTTGTCGAGGCGCCCGAGAACCAGAGGGCGGAAGCCGAGCGGATCGCGCACGCCGATGAGCTTGGTACGGGTCATGGCGACGACCGAAAACGCCCCTTCGAGCTGGCGGAGCGCCTCCTTCATGCGTTCGGCCACGCGGTCGTGTTTGGAGCGCGCCATCAGGTGGAGGATGCATTCGGTGTCGGAGTTCGACTGGAAGATGGACCCCGCCTGGATGAGTCGGGCGCGGAGGGATTCGGCGTTGGTCAGATTGCCGTTATGGGCGATGGCCACACCGCCCTGCGAGAATTCGGCGAACAATGGCTGTACGTCGCGGATCGCCGCGGCACCCTTGCTGCCGACGGTCGAGTAGCGCACATGACCGAGTGCCGTCGTGCCGGGCAGCAGATCCATCACCCCCCGGCGTGTGAAATGGTCACGGACATAGCCGATCCGACGGACATTGTTGAACGTGCTCTCGGCGGAGTCGAAGGCGACGATCCCGCAGGCCTCCTGGCCGCGATGCTGGAGCGCATGCAGGCCGAGGGCGGTGAATTGTGCGGCGTCGCGCGGGCCGATCACCCCGAAGATGCCGCACTCTTCTCGAAATTTGTCAGGGTCAGGAGGCAAGATGGGGTGGGGATCTTTCATGTCTATTCCTGGATCACCGGAAGCTCCTCGATCGCCGGGAGCTCCTCGATCGCCGGAAGCTCCTCGATCGCCGGAAGCGGATTTTCGATGACAAGCCGGCAACCCTCGGTGAGTGCCTCAAGGCGGCCGCCGAGCCAGCTCGGCACCTGTGTCGAGGCGGATTCACGCAGGAAGTCGGAGGTGGAGTCGAGGATCGGGTAGCTGGCGGCGGCGGTGACCCATTCATGCGGGGACCCGTCGACGAGGAAGATGTCATAGATGAGGAAGCCACCGAGCACCAGCACAAAGCCGCGGCCGATGCCAAAGGCGATGCCCATCACCTGGTCGAGCGGCCCGAAGACGCCGGGCGCCAGACGGGAAGCGAATGGCGTCAGCAGGGAGAAGCCGACCAGGGTGAGCAGGAAGGCGGATGCGAAGGCGAGAAAGGAACTGACCAGGCAGACATCTGCATAGTCGCCGAAGAGGCCGATCTCCGGCATCAGGGGTCGGATGGTCGGGCCGAACAGGAAGCCGGCCGCGAAGGCCGAAATCCAGGCGAGGAGCGTCGACATCTGCCGTACCGCGCCGTAGCGCATGCCGCGCAGGATGGAGGCCAGGAAGACGAAGGCGATGGCCCCGTCGAGGATAGTCAGATCAGAAAACTGCATAATCCCCGGATGCGCCTCGCGCTACCGTCGGTTCCGTCAGGGTAGCAGATTTTCCTGCTGTGCGGGGGATTTCTGGTGCGGGAGATTTTCGGGGGACCGCCCTCGGCCAGGCGCGGCTTGGGGGCAGTTTCCGGCAGGTTTTCCGGCAGGCGCAATCTATGGGATATCGCGCACGGTCATCATCTCGCCCAGTGTGTTCAGCACGATCCGTACGGCGATTCGGCCTGATTCTGGACGCAGGAACGGGGCGGATTTCAGCGACAGCATGCTTTTCCAGAGTTTTGGATCGATCTGGGTTGCAAGGGCTCTTTGAAGTCGCTTCAGCTGATTGTCGTCCTTTTTGTTCGGGAAGTGAATGCGGTGGGCAAAAAATTCTCTGTCGTTGTAATTCGTGTCGATCATCCAGCAATCGACATCTTCGGGCTTTCCGCTCCGCAAGTTGCCTTGGACAGGGTCATAAGTATCGTAACCTAGTATCTCCACGGTAAATTCATCGGGTCGGCCTTTTACAGGTTCGATTCGGACATCCGGCTCCGCCACCTGAATAAAAGCATGATCCATGGCATTGTCTTTTAGATTTTCGATCTGCAGATCGCGATGCGCCTGCGCCTTCACGATCTTGAACCGGCCACGGGATTCCGGTGTCTCCGGGTTGGCATCTGCCTCATAGGCAAAGGCGATGATAATCAGCATTTGGATGCTGGGCATTTTTGCAACAATTTCCGCTGCGCGATCGATCAAAAGGGCTGGGACGGTGCAGTCTTCCTGCGCAACCGAAATGGCAACCTTGAAACCGAGCTCATCGGCCCATGCGGTATGGGTGATCGGTTCGGCGAGATGCGGCTGAATGTCGGACAGGCGGATCCGATCGCCATCATCGGATGTGCCGGTGCGTACACCTGCCGTTTCAAGAGTGGAAACGATTTTTTCATGAAAATTCTGTGTTTGTGCTTTGGCTTCTTTGGTGTTTTTTTTGTCAAAAATTGCAGCCGGGGCTAAATGGCGATGAGGCGAGTGACTCTCCACGGTAAATGGTGAGCAGACGCGGACGATATTCCTGATGATTTCAGGTTGGTTGACGAGCAGTATAGGGTCTTTTTCTTCGTCATAAGCAAGAGTTTTTGAGGTTACATGGGAGAAACGGCGATAGACAAAACCCTTGGCGGGGTCATGACTGTAAGTGCTGCCGATGGGGGGGGGGGGGGGGGGGGGGTAATAGATCCCGGCTTTCTAGACAGTCTATTCGTGAGTTCTGCTTCGCGCTGTGCTCCTTCTGGCGAATCTTGGAGGAGCTGCCAGTCGAAAACTCCAGATACGAGGCGTTGGCGAGCGAGAGAAATTGCGACCGCACCTGCATCGCATGTGATCCATCTGCGGCCCCATTTTTCTGAGACATAGGCGGTAGTCCCCGACCCGCATGTGGTGTCAAGGACGAGATCACCAGGATCTGTGGTCATGAGGATGCAGCGTTCGATAACGGATTCGGCCGTCTCTACGACGTAGTGCATGTCACTAGGCTTCATTTGCTTGGCCCACAGGGCATTTACACGGCTCCCAGGAATTTCGTCGGCGTACAATTTCCAGTACAACCGGCCTCCGGGTTCGCCATCCAAGCGGTTCTTCTTCCTCAGCTTGTCGAGTCCTTTATGGTCCACAGACCACTGCCGATGCGGTGGACAAGGATAAGTTGCGTCTTCACAGATATAGGGTTCCGAACGGCCTGTGTTGGACGGGTTTTGCGATGTGATATCTTTTCGCATGAAAAGCCGGGCCTTTGCTGGAATAGCTGTGTCGGGATTTTTCTTTTCATCAAGCGTCAGCTTGCGAGTTTTTCCGTTCTCCTTTTCGATGCGTGCAGTCCATCCCATATGCGCGAGGATCTCCGCCGTTGTCTTGAGCTCCAGATAAATGTTGTAGAACTTTGTGTGCTCTTTGTCTTTTGCGTACCACAACAAATAGTCATGCGATTGTGGAATCAATTTTGCTTCTGAGCCACCGCTCTTCAGGAATGGAATTGTCGCCACGTGGTTCTCGTCTCCGAATATTTCGTCTAACACCACTGCCAGTTTGTGAACATTTGCCGGGCCGATTTGAAGAAAGAAGCTCCCGCTCTCTGCCATCAGTTCTCGCGCGTGCGTTGCAATTCGGTAGATATTGTCTAGATACGAATGCAGTCCGTCCTCATACTGGTCACGGAATGCGCGAATCATACCGGGATCGTTGGGAAGTCCTGACTTGTTTGAATTCGAACTCCGCTTGTTTGTGGCCACTTGCATGTTTGATTTAAAGCCGATCCCGTAAGGTGGATCGCAGTAGATCATCTGTACCCCGCCTGCCATGTGCTCCTTTTCAAGCAGGCTTGCCATCACGTTGCATGCCGCGCCACGGATGATTCGGTTTTGCCAGTTTCCATCGTATTCATACCATTTCCAAGCTGCGTCTTTTGGTAGGTTGTTGAAATCTTTGAATAACGTTGGTTGATCGCTCGTCCAGTACTTCTCGAGTGATTTCACGAAAGCCGACGGATGGATCTTTTCCTGAATATAGAGTGGGGTTGCGAGGGTTTTGATGTTGTCTAGTTCGGTCCCGCGCCGCCAGGACAGCCGTGCGGCACCGCCGGGGTTTCGAATTGTAGGTTTATATTGCGTCGGTGTACGATCCGGGTCTTTCATGTAGCCGGCGGTCTCCGGGGTCGGCAAATTCTTTCGCGTTGCTGCTTTATGCGTGAAATTTTTGACGGCCTTGGAGGATGGCTTCCGCTTTTTAGGAGTTTTGCGTGGGGGCATTTTTTCCTCTATCTGCTTGTTGTTCTATTTTGGGTCAATGGTTCAAGGCTTCATCGATAGCTTTTCGTATCTGATTCCTGTTTTCGATGAAGACATACCTCCATTCCGGATCATTCGGTTGGCGTTGGCCGTTCAGTGCTTCGCACCACCATTCTTCAGTGAATTTTCCTTTTTCAATCGCCTGGCGATCGGTTAGGCCTTTGAATTCGATTACCAGGCGCAAGGGTGTTTTTGTTCCACTTGCGCTCACAACGAAATCCGGTTCATAGTTGTGCCAGTCTCCGGTCTTGGTGTCTAGCCAAGGGATACTCCATCCCAAGCGAAAATTGCGTGCCCATGCATGAATTGCTGGATGCGTGTCCAGCACTTCTGCCACTTGCGTTTCTGGATCTGAGTGGCAGGCCGCGATGTTTAGCTCGCTCTTTTTCAGAGTCGCCTTTTTATGTTTTGGGTAGCGGTGCTTCAGTCCTGTCCAAAATTCTGTGTTTCCTGTGTGCAGAAAACGCGGTTTTGTGCGGTCGATTTCGTTCTCAAATACCGGGGTAATCGTTCTTCCCGTGTCAATTCCCTTGCAGGATTTGGCAATGGCGAGTGCAGCGTTTTCAGTGTTCGGAGCATGCTCTAGCGCGCTCAGGCTTTTTACTTTTACGGCAGGATGCGCTAGCCAGTCCTGTACAGCTTGGACCATACTCGCAAAGAGCAACCGCTTGCCGTTGGTGGGGTCGTCGATCTCACGAAATCTGTCGCTAGCTATCTTCGCCAACTTCCACAGAATTGATTGATTGCGGTCGGGTGCGATGTAGATAATTTTATTTTCTCCCACGGCACCTTCAATGAGCGTATTTTTTGGAATTTGATTGATCTCCGGAGTGAATGACTCCACACTGGATGGGGCTAGTTCGACGTAGCGTGATGGCATTTCAATGAGATAGTTCACGATGTTTGGAAATTCAATGCGGTAGATTGTTTGAGTTTCTACGGATCTTACGAGATAGTTTTTCTGTGGCGTCGGGGGAGGTGCGTCGCCTGCGTTCATAAAGGAGAATGGCACACCGAAGACGCGTGCATATTCCGGAAGCAGCAGGCCCGTTTCGGGGCTAGCTTCGACAAAACTTGTGCGACGTAGGGCACGCCCCGTGACTTGCTCGCAGAGCAACTGGCTCTTGAAAGCGCGAAAACCAAAAATGTCGGTTACCGTGCGGGCGTCCCAGCCTTCTGTAAGCATTGCGACAGAGATAATGCAGCGGATGTGTTCGCCTGGTTCGCCCTCTTGGCCAACGGTCAGAAAAATTTCACGAATAGCACGTTCCAAATTCTGACCCTTGAGGGGCTGACCCTCTTCGTCAATCAGAAATTCAGCCTGCATTCCGGCAATTTCTTCTTGTTTGTCGTCCATTTTCGAATGCACGAGTAAAGTTTGGATGTTATTGATTTTAGGTGTGCCGTCCGGGTTCACGTTGGAAAAAACATGGTGCTCGCCCGGGATCCATTTTTCGGCTTCTTTGCGGCCGGCGAGATAGCCATAAAAAGCATTCGCCGTCGGGATGTCGTGCGTAACAACAGCCAGCACCGGAGGGGTTGTATATTCAGCCTCGGTGTATGCGTTGAGAGTATTGATATAATTTCTGCACATATAATCGAGCAACTTTTTCGGCCGATCTGGAATGCTGGTGGAAGTAAAATTTTTCTTGGGCGTCGTGTATTTATAGGTATTTCGATAAACTGGGTCGTCTTCGTCAGCTGTGTCATCTGTGGGCACATACGGAATTTTCACGAGGCCCGCTTCGGCGGCGTCAATTAGCGGGTAATCAGAAACAGTCCAAGGAAAGATTTCCCCCTCAAAGTCCACCGGTCGAAGCAGAAACATCGGGGTGGCGGATAGGTCAAAAATAGAATGCAGTCGTTTTTGGTCATGAAGAGTTTTCAGGGCTTTGAACCAAATTCCGGCGTTTTCTTCGTCCTCTTTAATCTCGCGGGTCTTCTTCTCCTTAGTTTCGTAGCGCGGATAGCAGTGATGAGCTTCGTCGTTGAAGACCCAAAGACGCTGGGTCCTGTGGCGGTGCAGAGTGCGGTCTAGCATCTCCTCAGAACTTTCCTTCTTTGCGTCGAGATCGATCGTTCCATGGCGGCTGAGTAGTGCCTTTTCTGTACCGCTGGGCGCATCACCGGGCCCTGCGACGGCAAGCGTGCTTCGTGGTTGGAATTTGTGAAAATTCGAGATCGTCACATATAACCGGCCGGGCATACTTTGTCCGGTGGGCAGGAGGCCTTGATAGAGTTCTCTTTGTTCGCGGACGTTCTTACGAGTGTCCAATTCTTTCAGCCTGTCTTTCACCGTTAAATTTGGTGCTAGGACCAGGACATCTGTACGCTGGTTTTTGTCTCGCAGGGCTAGCCAGAGAATCAGCATTGCCATTACGCGTGTCTTGCCCGTGCCCGTTGCCATCTTGATGGCTTGCCGGGGAAGACCGTCACTCCATTTGGCGGTTTCTTTTTCTAGCTCGTCGGTAATCTTCTTGTGCTCGCTGGCGTTGCAGCGCGGTCCTGCCTCGTTTAGCCAGATGATCGTTTCAACGGCTTCGCGCTGGGCAAAAAATGGCTTTTGCTTGATCTCCTCGCTAGCCCAGTATTCCAAGAGTTGCCTGGTGATGCGGTTGGCACCGGGATATCCTGCTTCACGCCACTCTGTTACCACTTTTCGGATACGATTGATGCGCGGATGTGGCGGCAGTTGCTCGCGCTCTTCCTGTGCAGATCCTTGGCGGCCACGGGTTCTGCGTGCGACCGGAACCGATTCGTAAGCTGCGCTGGGACGCCGGTGCTTGATAAGATTCGATGTTGCCTTGCCGTGATCGTCAAGTTCCCAATGGCGGGAAGGGGGTGCGTAAGGTGGATTGACAACGGGGTTTTTATCGGGGGTCATCGATTCAGCCACATTCCATGGCTATGTGCCTTCGTTTCCTTGCGCCCCCTCGGGCATTGCCTCCCGGAGTAGCTTCATTCTCGTCTGATTTCATATAGATCCGGTGCCTCTGATGTCCGTCAGTCCCGTCAGAGCTCTTCCGGGGGGGGGGGGGGGGGGGGGGGGAAACTACACGCAGAAATGTTCCCGGTCAAGGTGACATACGCAATCACTACATATGGCATTCCTGGCGGGCATTGCCGGCGTTGGTTTCCCGCCGGGACTGGTGGCGATCAGGTTGCGCCGAAGGCTCTCTCCATGGTGTTCGCGTAGATTCCCGATGGGTGTCCTTCTGCTAGGTGCGGCATGGGGCTGGACATGGTTGTGGTGAACCACGAAGTGCCGGGCATTCATGCTGCGAGGTGATGATGCGGTCGGTTCAGGGGTCGAGTTTGATCCGATTTGCCAGCTTGTATCTCACTGCTTTGCTGGCTTCGATCTGCTCGACGGTCATGTTCTTAATGAGCATTGCCTGTTGTTGCCGTGCCTGTACATGACCTTGTGCGGTGGCGAGGCCCAGCCAGGCAAGGGCGCGGATCTTGTTCTTGGCGGTATCTGCATCCGTCTGTGACAGCAACATCATCGCCAGGCTGTATCGTCCGTCGGGGTTCCCCTGGGTCGCGGACTTGCGGAACCAGGATGTGGCCTCGCTGGAATCTTCCGGGACACCATCGCCTGCGAGAAGCAGCTCGCCAAGACGGTGCTGTGCCTTTGCGTTTCCTAGCTCGGCCGCTTTCCGATACCAGAATGCGGCCTCATGGCTGTCCTGGGCAACACGGCCGCCGACGCGATACAGGTCCCCCAGATCCTCTTGTGCCAGTGCGTGGCCCTGCCCGGCCGCCTCCCGGAGCCAGAACACGGCCTGCTCGGGGTCTTGCTCAACCCCTCTCCCGTAAAGGTGCATGCGCCCGATATACAATTGTGCCAACGCGTTTCCATGGTTGGCGGATTTTTCATACCAGAACGCAGCCTGGCCGAGGTCTTTCGGGACACCATGGCCATATTCATGCATGCTGCCGAGATAGAGCTGGGCTTCCGGATGCTCCTCTTCGGCCAGGGTTCCCCACTCCCGCAGGGCCGTTTCGTTGTCTCCTTCCTGGTAGGCTATCAGGCCGATATAGAAATCTGCAGCCCCGGCGAAAGATGGAGCGAAGGTCCAGGCCGCGAGGACAATGGCGCATAGGTGTCTCATGACCTGAGGGTCGCAGGTTCAAATTCTGCTCCCACAACCAAAATATCGAACAGCATTCCGGCTAGTGCGATGGCAACGGCTCCAAGAATCGCAAAAGTGATCCGGTCGTCCCGTTTGACCTTCCGGTTGTATTCCTCAAGTTCCCGATCCCATTCCTCTCTGGAAATGGGTTCTCCGGCTTGGGGTCGTTCGATGACAAGCATGGGCATTCTCCTTTTGGGATTCTGGGGCTGTGGAGATGTTTTTTGGATATTGGTATCGCCGGGCAGGATCGAACTGCCGACACCTGGTTCCACAAACTAGTGCTCTACCACTGAGCTACGACAGCATAGGAAAGTATTCTAGCAGGCGTCAGTCTTGGAAGGAAGTTTTTTCAACACAAAGACTGAACCTACTAATTCAATCAGTATTTACCTTTTACCTGTGATCGCATAGACAATATGCCTCTTCGATCGCAAGAAAACAGCATTCTGATTTTACCTTTGTCCGAGGTATCATCTGCAGTGACAGTGACAAGATAAGATCTGGGATTGTTCTCCAAAATATCTATTTCGTGCCCTGCATATTTTGACAATATTGCAATATCTGTTCCCAGCCGGCACGATTTAATATCGTTAAATTCGATAGGGTCAGATTTTTGGGTGGTAACCCAAGTATTCTGGGCAAGTCCATTGCCCGGAAATAAAACCAGACCTAAAATTAAAATTATTCCTGTCAGTTTCCAAGCCATTTCATTTTCCCTTCTGGTTATTTCCAAGGACTCTTGGCCAAGATCTGTATCTTTACAATATACAAATCTCAGTTTCTATTTCTTAACCTGAGCCTTCATTAACAGATTACCTAGCGAATCGCAGGACATTAGGACTCTTCCCACAATAGTTCCGCGAGATATACTTTCAGGCAGAATGCCGCTAACAACGTAGAGATTGTCATTGTCTTCTAGCAGATGTCGTTCGTAGTTAGAAAATTTCGTTGCCATCATGACTTCTGCTGTCGCTTTACATATTTCTAAAGTGCCGGATTCCACAGGGGTATGGGAATCGATAGTTGTCCACTTGCTCTGAGCAATCCCACTTTCTGAAAACAAGGCAAATCCTAGAATTAGGATTGTGGCAGATATTGATTTTTTTCGCATGACATTACTTCTGTTGGTCTTCTGCCATTACTTCTAGCCGGTGTTCGATTTGTCTGCAAGCTGTATTTCAGCCAGTTTCGCGGGGTTTTCCGATCTTTCCCTTCATTCCGCCTTGGACAAAGGCTTCAATATCCAGCTAGTGCTTTCGCAGGGCATAGAAGGCTTGGTTCAGGCTCGTGCGGCAGGTGCTGTGGTGCTAGGCTGTTGCTGGGCCGGAACCTCGTTGTTGACCAGACGGATGTTCACCGGATCGTTGATTCTGGGCTTGGCGATTACTAGGCAGATCACGTGCCGGGCATTTCGAAGCACAATGTCTCCGGCCGCGTGCACAACCAGAAAGCGGCCTTCTTCCAGGGCCCGGAAACTGACAGGCTGTTCTGTCTCGCTGACCAGCAAGGTTGGGGAAGGCAAGGTGCGATGGACGGAATTCTTGCCAAAATCAATGATGGTGGACCGATCATCCCGATAGACCCGAACGGGATCGATAGCCCGACCGGCTTTGAGGCTGGAAGCGTAGACGGTGTAATCGTAGCGGAATTTGGCCGGCTCTCCGAAATAGAGGGTCTCCAGATTGGAACCTGATGGCGAGGAGGACAGGGATCCTGTGTTTTCCCTGGCATATCCGGATACTGTACTGGAGACCAGTCGGTTTTCGAACACTTTGCTCACCATCGAGCGGCGTTGTCGTGCCGCTCCCGCTCAGCATCGCCCACGAGAAGCAGCTCACCAAGACGGTGCTGTGCCTTTGTATTCCCTTGCTCGGCCGCTTTCCGATACCAGAATGCGGCCTCATGGCTGTCTTGGGCAACACGGCCGCCGACGTGATACAGGTCCCCCAGATCCTCTTGTGCCAGTGCGTGGCCCAGCCCAGCCGACTGCCGGAGCCAGAACACGGCCTGCCCAGGGTCTTTCGCAAACTTTCTCCCGGAAAGGTACATGCGCCCGATATACAATTGCGCCAGTGCGTTTCCATGGTTGGCGGATTTTTCATACCAGAACGCAGCCTAGTCGCGGGCCTTCGGGACACCATGGCCGTATTCATGCATGCTGCCGAGATAGAGCTGGGCTTCCGGATGCTCCTCTTCGGCCAGGGTTCCCCACTCCCGCAGGGCCCTCGGAGTGTTGAGGCCTTGCTTGGGGGCGGTGATTGGCAAAACGGAATTTTTCCATTAAACTCTTGCCAAGTTGGGTTGCATGGAATATCTCTGATCCCACGTGGTGGCATTGGGGATGTTTGGAGATTCTGGCAATGCTGATTAAAGAACTCAAGTTAAGAAATTTTCTCTCATTCGGTCCGGAAGGTCAGAATCTGGAACTGGGCCCACTGAATGTCTTTATTGGGCCGAATGGCTCGGGAAAATCCAATTTGATCGAAGCGATTCATTTGCTTCAGGCCGCTCCTAATGACTTGGCTGGTCCAATTCGCAAACTAGGCAGAATTGAGGAGTGGGTATGGAAGGGTGACAAAGGAGGTTCCGAAGCTTCAATCGATGCAATTATCGAGAGGGTTCGAAGCAAGCGTCAATCTCAATTAATACCATTACGCTATCATCTTGGATTGAGGGCAATTGGGGTCAGTCAGTTTAATCTTAGTACTGTCGACGAGCGTATTGAAGACTCGGTGCCTCTCCCGGGGCGTAAGAAACCATGCTTGTATTTCGCAACCGGTTCCACCGATTCCCAGTCGGCGAAAATCAGTGGTTGGGACAAAAAGGAAAAAATACACAAGATGGAGACTGGCCGTTTTGATATGCAGAACTCGATTCTGGGCCAAATCAGGTATCCCGACAGATATCCAGAAATAGCCTATCTTGGTGATGCCTTCGGTAGCATACGGATCTATCGGGATTGGCCGTCTGTACGGTCTATGCCGCAGCGGTGGATGCAAAAATCGGAATTGCCTACAAATCCGCTGGAGGAAGATGCAAGCAATCTTGGTTTGGTACTCAATTACATTCGGTCGGTTCCGGATGCAAAAGAGAAGCTCTTGAAGTTTCTGGACATGATCTATGAAGGGGTTACTGATTTTGATGTGCATTTTGAAGACAATAAGGTACAAGTCGTTCTTAAAGAAGGGGATATTACAGTTCCGATCACTTGCCTGTCGGCAGGTACGCTACGGTATCTCTGTTTGTTGGCAATCCTGTGCCACCCGGTAAATTCAGGACTTGTATGCATTGAAGAACCGGATCGGGGTTTGCACCCTGACATCATATCACCGTTGACCGATGTGTTGCGCGATGCGTCCGAACGCATGCAGATCATTGTAACCACTCATTCGGATATTCTTGTCGATGCACTTACAGGTGTTCCCGAATCAGTTTTTGTAACCGAAAAGCATGACGGGCAGACCACGATTGAACAATTAAGCAGAGCAGAATTAGATATCTGGTTTGAGGAGTACAGCCTTGGCGAACTTTGGACAAAAGGAGAAATCGGAGGGAATCGATGGTAAGAAACAGGCTGTATATTGAGGGCGGGGGCAACCGGAGTGGTGACCAGGCACTGAGGCATGCTTTCAGAGCTTCTTCCGAGAATGCTGGCTTGCGAGGACGTTTGCCGCGCATTGTCGCAGATCGTTCCCGGGAAAACACGTATAAGGATTTCTGTGCAGGCTCAGTTACCTGTAGGATGAAAACCTACACGCCACACGAAAAAATCAGCCCACTTCCGCGCCGATCTCAAGGCGAAGCGCAAGGCCCTCAGAGTGTCGAACGGCCCACTTGGGAACGGTGATTGGCAAAATGGTATTTTTTCATTAAAATCTTGCCAAGCCGGGTTGCATGGAATATCTCTGTCCTACGTAATGGCATGGGGGATGTTTGGAGGTTCTGACAATGCTAATTAAGCAGCTGAAATTAAAAAATTTCCTCTCATTCGGTCCGGAAGGTCAGAATCTGGAGCTAGGCCCACTGAATGTCTTTATTGGGCCGAATGGCTCGGGAAAATCCAATTTGATCGAAGCGGTTCATTTACTTCAGGCCGCTCCCAATGACTTGGCTAGTCCAATTCGCAAGCTGGGCAGAATTGAGGAGTGGATATGGAAGGGCGGCAAAGGAGGTTCCGAAGCTTCAATCGATGCAATCATCGAGAGGGTTCGAAGCAAGCGTCAATCTCAATTAATACCATTACGCTATCATCTTGGATTGAGGGCAATTGGGGCCAGCCAGTTTAATCTTAGTACTGTCGACGAGCGTATTGAAGACTCGGTGCCTCTCCCGGGACGTAAGAAACCATGCTTGTATTTCGCAACCGGTTCCACCGATTCCCAGTCGGCGAAAATCAGTGGTTGGGACAAAAAGGAAAAAATACACAAGATGGAGACCGGCCGTTTTGATATGCAGAGCTCGATTCTGGGTCAAATCAGGTATCCCGACAGATATCCAGAAATAGCCTATCTTGGTGATGCCTTCGGTAGCATACGGATCTATCGGGATTGGCCGTCTGTACGGTCTATGCCACAGCGGTGGATGCAAAAATCGGAATTGCCTACAAATCCGCTGGAGGAAGATGCAAGCAATCTTGGTTTGGTGCTCAATTACATTCGGTCGATTCCGGATGCAAAAGAGAAGCTCTTGAAGTTTCTGGGCATGATCCATGAAGGAGTTACTGATTTTGATGTGCATTTTGAAGACAAGAAGGTACAAGTCGTTCTTAAAGAAGGGGATATTACAGTTCCGGTCACTTGCCTGTCGGCAGGTACGCTACGGTATCTCTGTTTGTTGGCAATCCTGTGCCACCCGGCAAATTCAGGACTTGTGTGCATTGAAGAACCGGAGCGGGGTTTGCACCCTGACATCATATCACCGTTGACGGATGTGTTGCGCGATGCGTCCGAGCGCATGCAGATTATTGTAACCACTCATTCGGAGAATCTTGTAGATGCGCTTACAGATTCTCCCGAAGCAGTTTTTGTAACCGAAAAGCATGACGGGCGGACCACAATCAAACGATTAAGCAGGGCAGGATTAGATATCTGGCTTGAGGAAGATAGCCTAGGCGGGCTCTGGTCGACCGGAATACTCGGAGGGAATCGATGGTAAGTGTCACGTTGTGTGTTGAGGGCGGGGCCAATTCACGTCAGCAGAGAGAGCTCAAAAGAGCTTTCAAAGCCTTTTTTGAGAAAGCTAACGTGCAGGTGCGGTTGTTGCGCGTTCTTCCAAGGGGCTCCCGAGAGAACGCTTATAAATTTTTTTGCGCAACCCTCAAACGAGCAGGAGATGACGATTTTGTAGTTTTACTGGTTGATGCCGAGATATCCGTCAACCCGGATGTCACCAGTTGGGACCATCTTAGGGGGGAAGATGGATGGGCTCGGCCCGTCGGTGTGGACGATGACCAGGCACATCTGATGGTTCAATGCATGGAGGCATGGTTTTTGGCGGATCGGAAGTGTCTGGAGACTTATTTTGGGCGGGATTTTAATACTAGAGCTCTTCCGAGGCGAAGCGATGTGGAGGCTATTCCTAAGAAAGATCTGTTTGCCAGTCTTAAAAATGCCACCCGAAACACAGCGAAGCGTGAATATGACAAGGGAGCAGATTCTTTCAAGATACTTGAAATGCTGGACCCCGAACTCGTTTGTAGTGCATCTCCACATGCGTGCCGCCTGATTGATGTGTTGCGCCAAAAACTGTGAACAAGAGGCACAAGTATCGATTTCATGCGTGGATGCATGCTGATGCACAACCGTTCGGATGGGGTGATCAGGTGCTCTTGCAGTCATCCACGGGGGGCCAAGAAATACGGCATGACTGGGTTGTATAAAACCGCATGTCAAAGGCAAGGTAGAATTTCCCCACATCGGTGCGGAATCTGACGCAGCAACAGCCGCGTCCCGTCATGCGGGCCGGATTTCCGGAGCAGACTGTTTCCCGTCCCCTGCCTCGTGCGTCTTGGCCCTCCGCGCGTGTCGCGTCCAGGGGGGTGGCCGGAGCATGAACCGGAACAGCACCGCCGGGGCCAGCCCGACCGTGATCACCGCCAGCGCCGCCGGGGCCGCCGCTTCCAGCTGCTCGAGCGAGGCATGGACATAGACATGCGTGGCCAGGGTCTCGTAGTTGAAGGGCCGCAGGATCAGTGTGGCGGGCAGTTCCTTGGCAGATTCCACAAACACCAGCAGCCAGGATGCGAGCAGGCTTCCCTGGATCAGCGGCAGATGCACACGCCAGAGCGTACCGGCACGGGTTTCACCGAGACTGCGCGCGACCATCTCCATGCTCGGTGTGACCTGTGCGAAGCCGGCCTCGATGGCACCATGCGGGATCGCTGCGAAACGGACCAGATAGGCGAAGCCCAGCGCGGCCACCGATCCCCCGAATAGCAGGCCGTCGATCCAACCGAGGGCGGCGAGGAGACGATCGATGGCGAGCAGGGGGATCAGGATGCCGACGGCCAGCAGCACCCCGGGCACCGCATAACCGAGTGAGGCGAGACGCGTGATCTGGCGCGGAAGGGAGGAGCGTGAGGCGCGGGCGCCGTAGATCAGGAACAGGCCGAGGGCCGTTGCCAGGGTCGCGGCGACAGCGGCGAGAGCGGCGGTGTGCCACATCGCGGCGAGAAAATCCGGCTCCCGGAATTGATCGAGATGCGGCAGCACCCGCCGGGCCAGCACACCCACCGGCAGCAGGAAGCCGATCGCGATCGGTGCCAGGCAGGCGGCGCAGGCCACCCGCCCCGTCCTGCCGGTCAGTGTCTGCAGGCGGGTTGGATGGAACTGGGTCGAGGTATCGTGGAATTTCGCACCCCGCCGTGCCGCTCGTTCGATGGCAAGGAGTCCGAACACCAGGACCAGGAGTGCCAGTGCGATCTGGGCTGCGCTGCCGAGATCATAGGCCTCGAACCAGATGCCGAACACGCCGGTGGTCAGCGTGGGCACCGCAAAATAATCGACCGTGCCGAAATCGTTCAGCGTCTCCATCAGTGCCAGGGCCACCCCTGCCACCACCGCGGGTCGCGCCAGCGGCAGGGCCACCGATATCATCGCTCCCCAGGGACCGCGCCCCAGTGAGCGGGCGACCTCGCTGGCGGTGGCCGACTGGGCCCGGAACGCGGTCCGCGCCAGCAGGTAGACATAGGGGTAGAACGCGAAGGTCATCGCGACCGCGGCACTGCCGAGGGAGCGGATCTCCGGGAACCAGTAGTCGCGGGCATCGTGCCAGCCGAAGGCACCCCGCAGGGCGGTCTGTACGGGGCCGGCATATTCAAGGAAATCGACCAGCGTGTAGGCGGCGATGTAGGCCGGTACCGCCAGCGGTGCCAGCAGCGCCCATTCAAACAGGCTCCGGCCCGGAAACCGGTAACGGGCCACCAGCCAGGCGGTGCCGGTGCCAACCACCGCCGTGCCGACCGCGACCAGGGTCATCAGCAGCAGGGTGTTGCGCAGATAGCCCGGCAGCGCGGTGCGCAGCAGATGCGGCCAGAGGTTCTCTTCCGGCAGCAGCGCAATCCACAACACGGAGGCGATCGGGGCCAGCAGCACCGTTGTTGCAAGCAGGGCCGCCAGTGCCCAGCGATCGATGGAAGGCAGGCGGAGGCTTCTGCCGTAGAAGGATTTGGCCAAGATTGTTCCGAGCGGGCTGTGCGCATTTGCAGTCTAGCGATGCCGCGCGGTTGCCGGAAACGGCCCGGGCGGGTTTGTCGCAGGGCATGCTTGTCGCTAGAAGCGTCAGTGGGGCAGAAAGCAGGATGCACCAGAATGACCGCCGGTCAGGTTTCGTGCGCTGCTGCGCCGAAGAATTTTCAGGACATCGTCCTGACTTTGCATCGCTTCTGGGCGGACCGGGGTTGCGTCATCCTGCAGCCCTATGACATGGAAGTCGGGGCTGGCACCTTCCATCCCGCCACCGCATTGCGCACGCTCGGCCGCCGACCCTGGTCTGCTGCCTATGTGCAGTCCTCGCGCCGCCCGACCGACGGCCGCTATGGCGAGAATCCGAACCGTCTGCAGCACTACTACCAGTATCAGGTCATCCGGAAGCCCTGTCCGGACGAGTTCCGCGACGACTATCTTGCGTCATTGAAGGCCATCGGGATCGATCTGGCCAATCATGATGTGCGCTTTGTCGAGGATGACTGGGAGAGCCAGACGCTGGGGGCCTGGGGTCTGGGCTGGGAGGTCTGGTGCGACGGTATGGAAGTGAGCCAGTTCACCTATTTCCAGCAGGTTGCGGGGCGGGATTGCGATCCGGTGGCCGGGGAGATCACCTACGGGCTGGAGCGGCTCGCGATGTATGTGCTTGACATCGAGAATGTCTTCGATCTTCCCTATGGCACGGGCGGCGTCACCTATGGCGATCTCTTCCGGCAGACCGAACGCGAGTATTCGCGCTGGAATTTTGATGTCGCTGATATTGATACCTTGGTTGCCCAATTCGAGGCCACCGAGGCTGAATGCAAGCGGATTCTTGCCGCTGATCCGGTTGATCCACGCACTGGCATCGCTACGGTGATGGCGCATCCTGCCTATGACCAGTGCATCAAGGCGTCGCACCTCCTGAATCTTCTGGATGCGCGGGGCGCTGTCGGGGTCACCGAGCGGCAAGCCTATATCGAGCGGGTGCGTAGCTTGGCATCGGCCTGTGCCGATGCGTTTCTCTCCACCGAAGCCGCCGCTACCTAGGCAGAAACCATGCCTGATCTGCTGCTTGAGCTCCGCTCCGAGGAGATTCCGGCCCGCATGCAGGCAGCCGGCGCAGAGTCACTCCGCCGCGAGGTACAAAACCGGCTACTGGCGCAGGTACGGAGCAAGGGCAAGGCCGAGGTATTCGCGACTCCGCGTCGGCTGGCACTGATCATCCGCGGGCTGCCGGACGGGATTCCGCCGATCCGGGAGGAGGTACGCGGTCCCCGGGTCAGTGCACCGTATGAGGCAGTGGAAGGATTCTTGCGCTCAACGGGTGTTGCGCGCGATGCGCTCGAGAAGCGGGGAGAAGGCGCGAAGGCCGCCTGGTTCGCGACCCGGGAGATTCTAGCCCGGACACTCGATGAGGTGCTCGCCGAGATCCTGCCCGAGGCGATACGGGCGGTCCGCTGGCCGAAGTCGATGCGCTGGGGGCGCGGCAATTTTTACTGGGTGCGGCCGTTGCGCGGGATTCTCTGCATTGTCGGTGATGGTGACACGAGTCGTCCGGTGGCATTGGATATCGAGGGTATTCCCTGCGGCGCAGTTACGCGGGGGCATCCGCAGCTGGCTCCGAAGGAATTCACCGTCGAAAGCGTGGATAGTTATAAATCCCAGCTTAGAAAGGCGAAGGTGATGCTCCGAGCTGAAGATCGTCGTGAAGAGATCCGCGGGAAAGTTGATGAGAAAGCTGAGGGCGTTGGGTTAAAATCGGTATACAAGCCCGAATTGCTTGATGAGATCGTCGGGTTGGTCGAATGGCCGGTGGTTCATATAGGCTCGATCGATGATGCGTTTTCTGACATTCCGAACGATGTGTTGAATGCCTCCATGAACAAGCATCAGAAATTTATATCCCTTTTTAATGAGACGAGTAAGCGGATTGAGGGGTTTGTGGCTGTGGCGGATATCAAGGCCGCAGATGACGGTGCGCAGATCCAGGCGGGCTATGGGCGCGTGCTTCGTGCGCGGCTCAAGGACACGCTGTTCTTCTGGGAGAACGATAAGCGCACAGGGATAGAAGATATGCGCCGTGGGTTGTCAGGGATGCTCTTTCACTCTGCACTGGGCGACATGGAGGCGCGTACCGGGCGCATTTCCAGACTAGCTGAAGAAATTGCCAAAAAGATTGACAACCTTTCTTCAAAAATGATGCGTCGTGCCGGCGAAATTGCCAAGGCGGATCTTTGTTCGGAAACGGTGCGTGAGTTTCCAGAATTGCAGGGTATTGCCGGGGGACTTCTGGCTAGGGAGGCAGGCGAAGATCCGGAAGTTTGCGATGTAGTGGCTAGGCAATACCGCCCGGCTGGCCGATATGACGTGCCAGCCCGGGGGCCAGTCGCGCTGGTTCTTGCGGACCGTGCTGACATGCTGTGGGGATTTTTTGCGGCCGGCGAGCGGCCCACAGGGTCGAGTGACCCCTACGCCCTCCGGCGTGCGGCCTTGGCCATATTACGGACACTGATCGAAAAGAATATTTATTTTTCTCTTCGCACGCTGATTTCTCTGGCGGAGCAACAGTATGCAAATATGCCTCTATTGGCCCGGAAGAAGATGTCCCTACCGGCTCGAGAGGATGCGCACGACGCCGTGGTCAAATTTATGCTGGAGCGACTGCGCGTGTATTTGCGCGAGGGTGGGCTTAGGGCGGGATACCGTCATGATTTTGTTGCCGCCGCTGCGCGTAGGGGTGATGAAGATAATCCGCATCGATTTGCGCGCCTGGTCTTTCACCTTGATCAGCTGGTTCGTCCGGCATTTCGACAACCGGCGATGACTGATTTGCTCGCTGCATATCGCAGAGTTGCAAGCATTCTTGATGCGGAGGAAAACGGGGAAGTGCTGGATCCGGATCCTGAGCTTTACCGCGAACAGGAAGAGCTTTCTCTGGCGAAAGTGCTCGATTTAGTTGAGAAAGAAGTAAAGGGGAAGGTGGACAAGAATCCTCGGGCTGCACTGGAGGCTCTGCTAAAGCTAGGCGATCCGGTACATCGTTTTTTTGAAAAGGTGCATGTTAATGATCCTGACCCCAAGTTGCGCTTAAATCGTCTGCATCTGCTAGCACGAGTACGCTTCGTGATGGAACAGGTGGCCGATTTTGGAGCGATTGAGGACTGATGGCTGGGGGGATTTTCGATCTCGGCGGAAGGATGGGTGATGTTCCTAGCGATCCCCGCCATCTCGGCGCTCTCGGCACCCGCCTTCGTATCTTGAAGCAGGCCGGATTGCCGGTTCCGGACGGTTTTGTTCTTGAGCCTTCCCTGGTCAGGAAATTCACCCACAAAACTGCATCTGGGCGGAAAGCGGCAGAAGAAAAGGTGGTGTCCGCTCTTGCGCGGCTCGAGCGGCGCACGGGCCGTCGCTTCGGAGGTGGGCGCACACCGTTGCTGCTTGCTGCGCGGACGAGTCCGGCCGGCTCCCGTCTAGGCCTGTATCCCTCGGTACTCGGCTTCGGACTGACGCAGAAGGCGCTGGACAGTCTTGCCAACCGTTATGGCCGGTCGGCCGCGGCAGAAATTTGCGACGGGTTTGTACAGAGCTATGCGGCGGCGGCTCCCTGCGGCAGTGAAAACTGCTCCGGAGATTTTGACCGAGCAGAGAAATCTGCGGAGGACGAAAGAAATTCGCTGATCGAGGCATCTCCCCGAACCCAGCTGATGCTGGCCCTGCGGCATCTCGCCCGGCCCCGGATGCCCGGCGTGCGCTCCACAGAGGAAGGGCATGCGATTCTGGTCCAGGAGATGGCACAGGCCCTGGCGGGTGGTCGCTCCGGCACCGGTGTGATGCGGCTGCGGTCTCTGACGGATGGTTCCCTCGAGGAGTCGGCCGCGTTTCTCAAGGGTGCCCGGGGTGATCATCCGCAGGCGCGCACCCATCCAACTCCCGCCATCGCCAGAAACCTCGCGCGCCGCTACCCGGCATTGTGGAAGCAGTTGCGCGAGGCGGCGCAGGCGGCCGAGGTGTGTCTCGGGGAGGCGCTGGAGATTGGTTTTGTGATCGAGGAGGACGCATTGCACATCGTCGACGTCAACCCGCTCCATCTGGAAGGGCGGGCCGAAGTGGCGGTGGCACTCGATTTTGTCGAGCAGGGCATTCTCACGCGCGAGGCTGCGGTCCTGCGTCTCGATCCGCTCCATCTGGAAGGCATGCTGCATGCGCAGATCGATCCCGATGCTGCCGGTGACGGGATCTGCCGGGGGATTGCCGCTTCGCCGGGGGCGGCATCAGGGACGCTGGCTTTTTCTGCCGGCGAGGTCGAGCGCGTTGCCGCACAGGGTGGTGCGCCGGTGCTGGCACGGGTCGAGACCAATCCGGCGGATGTCGGGGCGATGCATGCGGCGGTGGGGGTGCTGACATTGCGCGGCGGTGCGACCAGCCATGCCGCGGTGGTGGCGCGGGGGCTGGGTCGGCCCTGCGTCACCGGCATCGGGGATGCGGATATTGCGGCCGGTGGCCGTGGGCTCCGGGTTGCCGACGGGCGCCTGTTCAAGGAGGGGGATGCGGTCACGGTGGATGGCTCGGCCGGCATCGTGCATGCCGGTGTGGTGCCGACCCGGCCGCCGGATTTCGGCCGACCCGTGGAGGTGCTGCTCGAATGGGCCGATGAAATCCGCCGCATGAGCGTGCGCGCGAATGCGGACACGGCCAAGGATGCGGAGCAGGCACTCGCCTACCGGGCCGAGGGTGTCGGGCTGTGCCGGACCGAGCACATGTTTTTTGCCCGGGGCCGGATCAATGCGATGCGCGAGATGATTCTGGCCGAGTCGGAGGAGGAGCGCCGCCGGGCACTGGAAGTCCTGCAGCCGATGCAGCATGGGGATTTTTGTGAACTGTTTGTTGCCATGCGCGGCCGGCCGGTGGTGGTGCGCCTGCTCGATCCGCCGCTGCACGAGTTTCTCCCCCGCGGCGAGCGCGAAATGCTGGAACTCGCGGAATCCATGAACATGCCGGTCGATCGGGTCATGGTGCGTGCCGCCTCGCTTGCGGAGTTCAATCCGATGCTCGGCAATCGCGGCTGTCGGCTGGGGATCGCCTATCCGGAAATCTACGAGATGCAGACCCGTGCCATCATCGAGGCAGCCATCGATGCCGGGTGGCAGACCGGTGAGCCCCCAATCCCGGAAATCATGATCCCGCTGGTTTCGACGAAGCGCGAGATCGAGATCCTGAAGCGGCGGATCGACGCCGTGGCCGCCGAGGTCGTGGCCGAATCCGGAAGTGAGATCGAATACCGGGTGGGTGCCATGATCGAGACACCGCGGGCTGCCCTCCGCGCCGGCGCGATCGCCGAATCGGCCGACTTCCTGAGTTTTGGCACCAACGACCTGACCCAGATGACTTTCGGCATGTCACGCGATGATGCCGGCCGCTTTATGCCGGATTATCTGCGCCAGGGTGTGTTCGAGGTCGATCCGTTCGATACGATCGACGCCGAGGGGGTCGGGGAGCTGATCGGACTTGCGACGGCCCGCGCCCGCGCCCGCTGCGCCGATATCGGACTCGGTCTCTGTGGGGAACACGGGGCCGATCCGGCCTCGGTCGAATTCTGCGAACGGCTCGGCTTTGACTATGTATCCTGCTCGCCCCTGCGCCTGCCGGTCGCCCGCCTGGCGGCGGCACAGGCAACGATCCGGGCGGCCCGCAAGGGCCGAAAAGGAAAGCGACCATGCCGGTAGCACGAGCGGTCGATCTTCGCAGCGACACGCTGACCCTGCCGACGCAGGGCATGCGTGCGGCCATGGCGGAGGCAGAACTCGGCGATGATTTTTACGGCGAGGATCCCACCGTGCGCGCTCTTGAGGAGACGGTGGCAGATCTGCTGGGCAAGGAGAAGGCGCTGTTCGTCTCCAGCGGGACGATGGGCAACCAGCTCGGCCTCCGGGTTCTGACGGAGCCGGGGGACCAGGTGCTGGCGGAGGCGTCGGCGCATATCTTCATGCTCGAAGGTGGAGCGCCGGCATTGATCTCCGGTGTTGCTCTCCGTCCGATCACGGGCAGTAACGGAATTTTCGGAACCGCAGAGCTGGCGATCGCACTGCCGGATCTGCCCCCCTATATGGTGGACACGGTGGTTGCGCCGACCCGGCTGATCTGTCTTGAGAACACGCACAACATGGCCGGCGGCACGGTGTGGCCGATCGAGACTCTCGAGGCGGTGCTGCACGAAGCCCGCAGCCGGGGACTGGCGGCGCATCTCGACGGGGCACGGCTCTGGAACGCCTCCATCCGGACGGGGGTGGCGGAAGCCGATTATGCGCGTGGCTTCGACAGTGTGAGCGTGTGTTTTTCGAAAGGACTGGGTGCGCCGGTCGGATCGGCCCTGGCCGGCTCGAAGGAATTCATCCACCGCGCCCGCCGGTACCGGCAGGCATTCGGTGGCGGAATGCGCCAGGCCGGGGTCATCGCGGCGGCGGCACTCTACGCGCTGACGCAGCAGCGCGAGCGGCTGGCCGAGGATCATGAGAACGCGGAGCGGTTTGCCGCCGGTCTCGCACAGATCCCGGGGATCGAGATTGATCCGGAACTGGTGCAGACAAACATCGTCCGCTTTGGCACGGTCTCGATGCCGGCCGGGGAATTTCTTGCCCGCTGCGGGGAGGCGGGGTTGCGGCTGATTCCGATCGGCGCACAGAACTTCCGGGCCGTGACACGGCTGGGGATCGGCCGCGAGGATGTCGACCACGCGCTCGGGGTGATCCGGGGCGTGCTACGGGAATCGGACGGCTAATGCCCGCAGACCTGTCTACTATCGGATGGGTGGTTCGTGTCAGCGAGAGTGACGGGACTGGGTGCTGCAGAAGCAGTGGTTGTATGGGGAGGTCGATGAGATGACGGATGTTCCGGTCAAGGTCACACTGTTCCGCTGGGCGGGGCGATGGGGACCGTTCAAGGTCAAAGTTCCCTGCGGGGAATGCTCGCTCACCGTGGATGTGATCGAGGACACTTTCGCGCATGAGCTGACCGGCATCCCTGTGGTGCTGGATACCCGCGAATGGCTCAGTGAATGGTGGCGGCCGCTGCCCTCCGGCGGCTGGCATGCGCCCATCGTCCTGGTCGAGGGGAGGATGGTCAGCCAGGGACATGCGCTCAATCGGGGCATGCTGACCGAGGCGGTGATCGAGGCCCATACAAAGCGCGGCTCCGTGCAGGGCAACCACCTGTTTGGCAAGGTGACCTGTCCGCATTGCGTGCGCGCCAAAGGCTATCTCGAGAAAGCTGGCGTCGAATACACCTATCACGATGTCGTGCGCGACCCGCGGGCGCTCTACGAGATGCTCGGCCGGGTGAAACCCGTCATCGGCGGCAAGACGCCTGTGACCGTGCCGCAGATCTGGCTGGACGGGAGATATGTGGGCGGGGCCGACGACCTCTCGGAGCGTCTGCATCTTGAAATCGAGGCCAATCCTGAGCGTGGCCAGTGCTCGCTGTCGCCGGGACGGATGTCGACGGCGGCATAAAGAGAGCGGCGTCTTCCGGGCGGGAGCCATTCTGCAAGGCTTGGCACCGGCATCGGTTGAAGGCACACAGACCCGGATGCGGTCGGCAGATCGACGGATGAAAAGGAGAATCAAAATTGTCACGATACAACCCGCATCGCGATCCTGAACCTATATACGAAGCGGCAAAGATTTGGCGCGATCGTTGTCTTGTAGGCGATGAATCGATGTTTCGTGAGGATCGTTCTCTTTGGACACGTGAGCGGATTGAAGAACTGAAATCGGGAATTGAGGTTCTGGATGAAGGCCCGGGAACATTCTACGAAAAATTAAAATCCCAGCTTTCTGACCTGTCTTCCGAGAGTAATCAATTGATGTCGGAAGTTCTCTGGCTCTTGATGTTGTTTCCGTCAAACACACTTCCACCAACAAAACGCACGAAGATCCAGGATATCTGGTCGTGGTCGGGCGAGGAGCTGCCCGATAATCAGCCTTTACTGTCAGACGAGGCTCTTATCGGAATTGGCTCTCCTGGTACCGCGTATAGAACGCATCGTTGGAGAGAGAATCGGTTCCTTATTACTGCGGTTAGTGATTTCAAGGCACGGGACAAGATAGATCGACAAAAGTTGATCAGCGATCCGTGGGATTTTTCCCGCTGGTTGAACGGTATTCCCGACGAGGGCTGGCGGCAGCTTCGGCATATCCTTCCACATCTTTTGTTTCCCGATACTTTCGAGCGCATCAGTGCGGGCAGGCCCAAGTGGAAGATTCTTGTAGCTTTGGGAGGGTTTTCCGATGAGAAAGGATCCGAATGGGCTCAGGATCGGATAGAGGTTGATCGCAGGCTTTTTGAATTGCGCAAAAGTCTCGAGAAGGAACGTGGAGAGAAAATTGATTTTTATGATGAGGATTTTAAAGAGATTTGGGATAGACAGGCTGGTTTCTGGCTTCTGAGATGGGACTCAGCCGCGCTCGACGGAACTCTTCCCAATGTCTGGCCCTGTGACCTGGAAAAGCCGAAACTCGGCGACCGGGTATTCGTTGTAAGGACAGGCCAGAAGCCGGAGGGCGTTGTCGCTACCGGAGCTGTTGCGCGGGCGCCTTACGACGCTCCGCACTGGGATCCACGCAAAGCGGAAGCGGGTGACACGGCTCGCTTCATCGGCGTCGAGCTGAACGAATCACGCATTGGCGAACAAGATGTCATCGTCGGCCTTGCGGGTTTGAAAAAGCAGGAATCCAAACAGCAGTGGAACCCACAATCCGCGATAATCGCGATCGCGAGCAAGCCGGCTCGGACGCTTCAACGGCTTTGGAAGAAACTTCCTCCCAAGCCAATTTCGTCCCGGGTTCTTTCCTGCCAGAATTTGATCCTGTACGGACCTCCGGGTACCGGAAAGACCTACAGGCTGATTCGTGACCACCTACCCCATTACACGGACGGCAAGGAGCATCGCTACGATCTTGTTACATTCCATCAGAACTATGCGTATGAAGATTTTGTCGAGGGAATCAGGCCGGTTGTTCATAAGGGTGTCGTTAACTACGAGGTGCGGCCTGGCGTCCTGAGGCGGATCTGCGAACGTGCCAGAAAAGCACCCGCCAAGCGGTTTGCCCTGCTGATTGACGAAATCAACAGGGGCAATATCGCCAAGATTTTCGGCGAGCTGATTACGCTTGTGGAACCCGACAAGCGAATCCGGTTCGATGCCTCCGGGGATCGGGCTGCCGACTGCACGGGCAGTGAGGTGACACTGCCCTATTCCGGGGAGCACTTCGGCGTGCCCATTAATGTCGATATCATCGGGACCATGAACACTTCCGATCGCTCAATAGCCTTGCTTGATGCAGCACTGAGAAGGCGGTTTCGGTTCGAAGAGCTGATGCCGGAGCCCAATCTTTTGAAAAGCATTCCAGATGGTGAGAGTGGAGAGATTGATTTGGCGAGTTTGCTTGAAACTCTCAACTTACGACTCACGAACCTGCTTCACCGGGACCAAACAATCGGGCACAGTTATTTTTTCAAGGTCCAGGATTTCGAAGATTTGAAGCAAGTGTTTGCGGAAGAGATATTGCCTCTCCTGCAGGAGGCTTTCTATAATGACTGGGAGCGGATCAGGCTCGTGCTTGCGGATCAGGCCGTGGACGAGGAGTTTCAATTAGTTCGGATCCGGAATCAGAAAGTGGAAGATCTGTTCCCGAGAGGAACATCCAGCGAAATTGGAGATGGTGTTACATTTGAAATGGTTCGCAAGGATGAGATCACGCCGGATGCTATTCGGAAGATTTATGAAGAGGATGCTTCCGGGTGAAGCGGATTACGCTTCGCGAGCGAGATGTGTTGTTCTATGGACGTGGTGGCAAGATCACAGAAGATGAAGCATCCGCGTTTGCGGAGATTGAACCGGATTTGCCCAAGGGCGTTCTCAATTGGGAGCACAAGGCGATCCGGTTCGGTCCGTTCTGTGGTGTGCTGCGTGCACAGGATGTCATGGTCGAGCTGCTTCCGAAGATTGATGCCGGATATGACACGGATGAGGATGCGCGGGGCTTGCTGGCAGGCCTGCTGTGGGCGGCTGGTAAAGTTCGCCCGGCAAAAACCGGGCGTGCCCCGCTGGGTCACCAGAAGAGGCATCTTCTCGACATATTTATTCTTGATTTCTGTGCCGAGGTTCGGGCTGCGTTGCAGCGCGGGGCCATTTTTCGCTATGCGGAGCGCGCTGAGAACCTGTCCGCTATCCGTGGTCGGCTTCATCTGACAGAGCATTTGCGCCAGAATGTATTCGACCAATCGAAATTATACTGCCGTTTCGACGAGCGCATGGTGGACAACCCTTTCAACCGTGCTCTCAAGGCGGTTCTGCGCATGCTTTTTGCGCACAGTGTCGGGGCGGATGCAAAATCCGCAGTTGCCACACTGCTCCATCAGTTTGATGAGGTCGGTTACCATCCTAGGGCTGCCGCAGATATCGATGGTCTGATTTTTGATCGGACGAACGAACATTGGTGTCCGGTTTTCCGGCAGGCCGGTTGGTTGGCGAAGGGCTTGTTCCCGAGTCTGCGTCTTGGTTCCGTTCAGGGCTCGTCATTAATTTTTAACATGGAGAGGCTGTTTGAAGAAGCAATCGGCCGTCGCCTGGCGCGGGTGAGTCGCGGGAATCGTTGGCAAATCAAATTGCAGGGACCGCAGGAGTTTCTGGCAAAATCAGATTTTCAGCTCCGGCCCAACATTTTTCAACTCCGGCCCGACATTACGGTCTGGGATGAAGGGCAGATTGTTTCGATTCTGGATACCAAGTGGAAACGGTTGGACAAAAACAAAGCCCACATGGGCGTTTCAAGTTCCGATGTATATCAGATGACCGTCTATGCGAGTCGGTATCGATGCAGCCGGTTGGCACTGATCTTTCCGGAAACGAAAGATTGCCCCGCAGGTTTCGCAACCGGTTTCAACCTGCAAATTCCAGAACCAGCCTGTATCAATGTCGTTGCTGTAGATCTGCGGGAACTGGCTTTTTCAAGCGGCCTGCCAAGAGGGTTGGAAGCCTTTGTGCGTCAGATGCCCCGTTGTGAGCAACTACGCACAATGGATCATGTGGGTTTGCTTCAGAGGGCTTAATGATGGTTCCCTAGACAGAGAGCTTTATTGACGGGGCCGACAATCTTTCCTAGCGTCTTCATCTTCAAGTCGAGGCTAACCCCGAACGCGTCAGTGTTCGTTGTCACCGACACGGGCATGAGCTGCGACATCGGCAGTATCGGTAGGATGTTCTGAATTCTCGGGTGGGGAGTTTCCAGAGGCTACTTCACCCCGGCAGGGGGCTGTGGGGGGCGATCGCGCAGGTCGCAGAAAGAAATTCGCTATATCAAACCTGTCGGGTCAGGCAGGGGATCTCTCATAGATTGCGGATTTAGCCTGCTTGTTTTGTGTCAGTTTTGCAAGATAATCATCCACTGAAAAGGATGGTTGGCGGCATTCCTTGCGAAAAGAAACTAGCCATTCGCCAACCAATTTCTGGAAGCTGTGTCGGCTTCGGCGAACATATCGGTTTTCTGGTGGGTGTGATGCAAACTCAGTAAGGGCATTAAGGGCTGCATAGGCGTTTCCCCCCAACTCTTTCATGTAACGCTTATTTAACTCCTCAATGCCGCCCTGCAGTTCACGCCATTCTTTTGGTTCTCTGGCTATGTTTGCGGGTTGGGTTGATTCTTGAAGTTTCTTTGGTTCTTTGAGATTAAGAACACCTGCAACCAGAGATCGGAACTGCTGTTGTTCGAGGTTACATTGGTGCAAATCCCGGAAGCAGTTCAAAAAATCTTTTTTCATTTTATCAAAGCGATCGTGCTCAATATCAAATTTGATCCCCTTGCCAAGATCATTGCGGGTATGGTCAAACTGAAATCGAATGATTACTTCAGATCCAATCAGGCCGTTGGCGCAGGTCTTTCTGTAAAATCCGATGCTGAATTTCAGCGCATGCTGGCCATTGTAGCTGTTAATCACACGAATGAAGGGCCCGAACGTCTCCGGGACATCAGGTCGGGTGCCAGTCAACACGAAATTGAAATCGAGTTTGGCTGTGTTGTGAATCAGGTCGATGCTGCAGGAGCTTCCGGTGGACGGGCCGTCCACAGCACTCACATCCCATTCGCCGAGGCCGGTTTCCGGGAACATCTGCATGCAGCACTGTCGCGCTGCCTCAAATGCGTCGCAGTTGGTTATTAGTTTGTATCCGGAGCTTACAACACCGATTACACGGCCGTTGGTCGTGTTGACGACAGCGTTTCTGCCAGGTATCTGTACGGTTGACTTCTGCCGCTCCGTAGACCGGTCATCGATGGTTGCAAACATAGGATAGATTTTAACAGGAAAATTCACGTCTTCGAATTTATTCAATCGGGGCATGGAAATGTCTCCGGTCTTTGCTACGTCGGGGGTGAACGGGGTGCAGGTTTCGTTATAGCGCTTCCATTTTCATGTCATCGAGTGGGTGCGGAGCACCGGCCATCGGGATATCCCGCTCTGTGCCATTGACGCTAACGAGTTTTTCATGATTTGGAAGGGCAATATGTAATCGGGGCAACATGCAACGAGCCTGTTACACAATACTGGCCGGTTAGGCCAGTTCGACAGGAAGATTCCCGTGCTCACGTTTCCACCTTCCGGGCCGAGGTGCTCCCTGGATCAAGCAGTGGAGTTTCCCGAACCTTGCGATCCTGTCAAGAAATCTCGATGGGTGGATTGACGCGTGCGGGTGGCGGGCGTATAGGGGAGCGTCACCCAGAGCAAACCAGTTGGCAAAAGGGCATCCCGCATGGCAAAAATCGCTATTGCAAAAAAACGCGCAAAACAGGCGGTGAAGCGCGGTGCGCGCAATACCGCACACAATTCACGCATGCGCTCGCGCATCCGCAAGGTGGATGAGGCCGTAGCGGCGGGCGACGTGGACACGGCGACAACAGCGCTGTCGGCTGCCGAGTCCGAACTCGCGCAGGCCGGTCGGCGGGGTCTTGTCCACCGCAAGACGGCCGCCCGGAAAACCTCCCGCCTGAACGCGAAGGTCCGTGCGCTGAAGGCCTGACGGCCCCTTCGGCCTCCTACCGGTTCTGCCGGTTCTCGATCAGATTGTCGACCACGGCCGGTTCGGCCAGTGTCGAGGTGTCGCCGAGGTTGTCGAAATTGTTTTCGGCGATCTTCCGGAGAATCCGGCGCATGATCTTTCCGGAGCGGGTTTTCGGAAGATCGGGCGCGAACTGGATCAGGTCCGGGCCGGCGAAGGAGCCGATTTCCTTCCGCACCCATTTGACCAGCTCGCTCTGCAGCTCCTCGCTTGATTCCACACCGCCCATCAGCGTGACATAGCAGTAGATCCCCTGGCCCTTGATGTCGTGGGGATATCCAACCACCGCCGCCTCGGCCACTTGGGGATGGAGGACGAGGGCCGATTCAATTTCTGCGGTTCCCATCCGATGGCCGGAGACGTTCAGCACATCGTCCATCCGCCCGGTGATCCAGTAATAGCCGTCGGCATCCCGCCGGCAGCCGTCCCCAGTGAAGTAGTAGCCCTTGAAGGTCTCGAAATAGGTCTGGACGAATCGCTCGTGGTCGCCGAACACCGTGCGCATCTGGCCCGGCCAGCTCTCCTTGATGCAGAGCGCTCCGTCGGCTTCCATGGTTTCGATCTCCCGGCCGTCGGAGTCCAGGATGGCCGGCTGTATGCCAAAAAACGGCAGCGTCGCGGAGCCCGGTTTCAGCGCGGTCGCTCCGGGGAGCGGTGTGATCAGGATGCCGCCGGTCTCGGTCTGCCACCAGGTATCGATCACCGGGCAGCGTTTGTCGCCGACCACCGTGTGGTACCAGCGCCAGGCCTCCGGGTTGATCGGCTCGCCCACCGTTCCGAGCACCCGCAACGAAGACCGGTCGCATTTTTCGACATGTCCGTCACCGAGTTTCATCAGCGCCCGCAGGGCGGTCGGGGCGGTGTAGAAGATGCTGACCTTGTGCGTTTCGCAGACCTCCCAGAAGCGGGAAGGGGAGGGGTAGGTCGGCACCCCCTCGAACAGGAGGGTGGTCGCGCCGTTGGCGAGCGGTCCGTAGACGATATAGCTGTGCCCGGTCACCCAGCCGACATCCGCGGTGCACCAGTACACCTCGCCGTCGCGGTAGTCGAAGACATAGCGGTGGGTCATCGCCGCGTAGAGCAGATAGCCGCCGGTGGTGTGGAGCACGCCCTTCGGTTTGCCGGTGGAACCGGACGTATAGAGGATGAACAGCGGGTCCTCGGCCTTCATCGGCTCGGGCGGGCAGTCTGCCGGAACCGTCTTTGCGAGCTCGTCATACCACCAGTCGCGCCCGTCCTGCATCGCGGTCTCATTGCCGGTGCAGCGCACCACCAGCATCTTCACGTCGCCGCCAAGCCGGTCGAGGGCCTTGTCCCCGTTGGCCTTGAGCGGCACCTTGCGGCCGGCCCGGAGTCCTTCATCGGCGGTGATCAGGAGCTTGGCACCGCTGTTCGAGATGCGGTCGGCCAGGGCGTCCGGCGAGAATCCGCCAAAGACCACGGAATGGACGGCTCCGATCCGCGCGCAGGCCAGCATCGCATAGACCGCTTCGGGGATCATCGGCAGATAGAGGGCTACGCGGTCTCCTTTGCCGATGCCCGTCGCCTTGATGGTATTCGCCATCCGGCAGACATGCGTGTGCAGTTCCCGATAGGTGATGGTGCGGGACTGGCCGGGCTCGTCACGCTCCCAGATGATGGCGGCCTGGTCGCCCCGCTGTTCGAGATGCCGGTCGACGCAATTGGCACAGGCGTTCAATACGCCGTCCTCGAACCATTTGATCGATATGTCGGGGTATTCGAAGCGGGTGTTCTTGATCTTCGTCGGCTGCGTGATCCAGTCCAGATTTTCGGTCTGTCCGGCCCAGAAGGATTCCGGATCCGTCACCGATGCCTGATACATCTTCTGATAGCGTCCGGCGTCCACATGGGCCGTCCCGGCGCCCGCTTCCGATACCGGGTAGATCTCCGTCTCGCCTGTCATTCTGGGTTCCTCCCGGTTGAACCATACCCCCGGTTTCATAGCGTATCCTGCGGATTCCTGCACGCTGGCGGGCGGGTGCCGTTGCGGCCCGGGCACCGTCTCGTGGGGTCTCTTGCCGGGAGGATGCAGACAGATGCGGCCCGGTCTGGTCGGGGATTTTCTGGGCTCCGTGTCCGGCCCGTCTCCCGCATCTCCGGCGGCTGCCTTGTCTGCACCTTCCGTGGCGGATATATGTTTTGTTACTTGCGGGGGGAGGTAGTGTGCCTGAGGCCTACGTTTTTGACACGGTGCGTACCCCGCGCGGGAAGGGCCGTCGGGATGGCGCGCTTCACGAAGTGCCGGCCGTCGATCTCGCGGCCGCGGTGCTGCGGGCACTCCGCGAGCGGAACCACCTCGACACATCCCGGGTCGACGATGTCATTCTGGGCTGCGTCAGCGCGGTCGGCGAGCAGGGGGGCAATATCGCCCGGGCCGCCTCGTTGCATGCCGGTTACGGCGACTCCGTTCCCGGCCTGCAGATCAACCGCTTCTGCGCCTCCGGCCTGGAGGCCGTCAATCTTGCCGCCGGCCAGATCCGCGGCGGCTGCGGTTCGCTCTATGTGGCGGGGGGTGTGGAGTCGATGGGGCGCGTGCCGATGGGCTCCGACGGGTTTCCGATGGCGGTCGACGCCCGGCTTGCGATCCGGACGCATTTTGTCCCCCAGGGCATCTCGGCCGACATCATCGCGACCCTGTACGGTTTCTCCCGCGACGATTGCGATCTCTATGCCGTGGAAAGCCAGAAGCGGGCCGCGCAGGCCTGGGAGGAAGGCCGCTTCGCGGATTCCATCATCCCGGTCGAAGACCGCAACGGCATGCCGGTTCTGGAGCGCGACGAGCATATGCGGCCCGGCACCGACATGCAGGCCCTCGGCGCGCTCGAGCCTTCCTTCCGCGAGATCGGCGAGGGGATGCCGGGCTTCGATGCCATCGCCACCATGCGCTACCCGGATCTCGAACGGATCGAGCATGTCCATCATGCCGGCAATTCCTCCGGCATCTGCGACGGGGCCGGTGCGGTGCTGGTCGGATCCGGGGAGGCGGGCGAGGCCGCCGGCCTGAAACCCCGGGCCCGGATCCGCGCCACCGCCAAGGTCGGCTCCGAGCCCACCATCATGCTGACCGGGCCGGTGCCGGCCACCGAGCGCGTCCTGGCGGCCGCCGGCATGGAGATTCGGGACATCGACCTCTTCGAGGTCAACGAGGCTTTCGCCGCGGTGACCCTGCGCTATCTGCAGGCCTTCGACCTCGATCCGGAGAAGGTCAACATCAATGGCGGCGCGATCGCCATGGGCCATCCGATCGGTGCGACCGGCGCGATGATCCTCGGCACGGCCCTCGACGAGATGGAGCGGACGGATGCGACGACCGCCCTGGTCACGCTCTGCATCGGCTCGGGCATGGGCGTTGCCACGATCCTCGAGCGCACCTGAAGCCACCGTGACCGAGCCTTTTGCGTACAGCGTCGAGGAGGAGGTCGCCATCCTGGACTGGCAGGGGGTGGAAACCCGCGCCCTCAACCTGCTTGATCTTGCCGGCATCGCCAGCCTGGAGGCTGCGGTCGAGCGGGCTGTCGGCGATGACGGCGTGCACGGTGCCGTGATCACCTCCTCGCGGCCCGATCTCGGGGGCGGGGTCGATCTCCAGCTTCTCGCCTCGACGGAGGGCGGTGCGGAGGGGGTCTACCGGCTCGTCAGCCGGCTGCATGCGCTGTTCCGCCGCATCGAGACCTGCGGCAAGCCGTTTGCGGCCGCCACCCCCGGCACCGCCGTCGGCGGTGTGTTCGAGATGATGCTTGCCTGCCACCGGCGCTTTGCCGCGGACCATCCGAAAGCCCAGATCGGGCTGCCGGAAATTCTCATCGGCCTGTTCCCGGGGGCTGGCGGTGCCACCCGGCTGGTGCGCATGCTCGGCCTCCGCGCGGCCGGGCCCCTGCTGCTGGCCGGCCGGATGCTGGCGCCCGAGGCGGCGCGGACGGCGGGGCTGGTTGATGAGGTCGTGCCGGCCGGGGAATTGCGCGGCCGGGCCGTCGCCTGGGCCCGGCAGGCCGGGGCGGAGGAGGCCCGGAAGCCCTGGGACAGCCGGGGTTTCCGGATTCCGGGCGGGGCTCCCTACACGCCGCAGGGATTTCCGGATTTCATGGGTGCGGTCACGATCGCCCATGCCCGGTCGCGGGGCAATTACCCGGCCATCGAAGCGCTGCTTGCTGCCATCTATGAGGGCGCGCTGGTGGACATGGATACCGCACTCCGGATCGAGGCGCGCTGGATCACCTCGGTGCTCCGGGACCCGCGTTCCCGGGCCATGATGCGGACCAATTTTATCTCCAAGCGTGCCCTCGAGCGGGGGGCCCGGCGGCCGGCCGCGGCCGACCCGGCGGCCGAGCCCGGACCGGTCGGCATTGTGGGGGCCGGCATGATGGGGAGCGGCATCGCCTATGTGGCGGCCTCGGCCGGGATTCCGGTCACGCTTCTCGACCGCGATGGGGAGAGTGTGGCCCGCGGCCTCGAGGCGGTCCGCCGGCGGGCCGAGGATGCGGTCAAGCGCGGCCGGATGGATCCGGCGGCGGCGGAGACGGTCGTCGGCCGCGTCAAGGCGGGCACCTCCTATGACCCGCTGGCCGGCTGCGGACTGGTCATCGAGGCGGTCTTCGAGGATCCGGCCGTCAAGGCCGGGGTGCTGTCGCGGATCGTGGAGGCGGTCCCTCCCGGGACGGTGATCGCCTCCAACACCTCGACCCTGCCGATTACCGGGCTTGCCGCGGCGGTTCCGGACCCGGCCCGGTTTCTCGGGCTACATTTCTTCTCTCCGGTCGAGCGCATGCGTCTGGTCGAGATCATCCGCGGCCGGGAGAGCGGGGATCGGGCGGTGGGGGTGGTGCTCGATCTGGTTGCCCGGATCGGCAAGACGCCGATCGTGGTCAGGGACGCACGGTTTTTCTACGCCAACCGCTGCATCATCCCCTATACCGTCGAGGCCATCGGGATGGTCGCGGAGGGGGTCAGTCCCGCCCGGATCGAACACGCGGCCCTTGCGGCCGGCATGCCGGTCGGCTGCCTGCAGCTGGTCGACGAGACCTCGCTCGATCTCAGCCACCAGATTCTTTCGGCCACCCGGGCGGCGCTTGGCGACAGCTACCGGCCCGGCCCGGCCGATGCGGTGCTGCAGCGCATGGTCGAGGTCGAGTCCCGGCTCGGACGCAAGGCCGGGGCCGGTTTCTATGACTATGACGGCGGCCGGCGGCAGCGGCTCTGGCCCGGCCTCGCCGGGATCTGGCCGGTGGCGGAGAACCAGCCCTCCCTCGACCGCCTCAAGGACCGGCTTCTGGTGATCCAGTCGGTCGAGGCGGTGCGCGCCCTGGAGGAGGGGGTGCTCGAGGATGTCCGGGAGGGGGATGTCGGAGCGGTGCTGGGTTGGGGGTTTGCACCCTGGTCGGGGGGGCCGTTCTCCTGGCTCGACATGATCGGTGCCGGCCGGGCGGTGGAACTCTGCGAGGAGCTGGCGGCGACCGAGGGCGGGCGTTTTGCGCCGCCGGAACTGCTGCGGGAGATCGCCCGCGGCTGCAGCGGTTTCTACTCGCGTCAGGCGGCCTCCGGCTAGGAGATCGGGGTGGACACCAGGCAGATCCTGGCGGGGGGACCCCAGGACTGGCCGTTGCGGACCGGCCGGATTCTTGACCACGCGGCGCGCTATCACCGCACGCGGAAAATCTTCTCGCGCACCCCGGAGGGCGGCATCGAGACCACGGATTGGGGCACGGTCCGGGACCGGGCCCTCCGTTTCGCGCAGGCGCTGGCACGGATGGGGGCCGCGCCCGGCGACCGGATCGGGGTGATGGCCTGGAACACGGCACCGCATCTGCAGGCGTGGTACGGCATCCAGGGAGCCGGCTGCGTGGTCCACAGTCTCAACCCGCGGCTCTTCGCGGAACAGCTCGTCTACATCATCGGCCATGCCGCCGACCGCTGGCTGGTGCTGGATGCGGATCTGCTTCCGGTCCTCGAGCCGATCGCCGACCGGCTGGATTGCGTGGAGGGCTATGTGGTGATCGACGGCCCGGCCGGCATGCCGGAGACCTCGCTGCCGAACGCACTCTCCTTCACCGAGCTGACCGAAGAACCGGATGGCGATTTTGTCTGGGTGGCGGTGCCGGAGGATGCACCCTGCGGGCTCTGCTACACCTCCGGCACCACCGGCAACCCCAAGGGGGTGCTCTACACGCACCGCTCCATCACGTTGCATGCGCTGGCCTGTCTGCAGCCCGATGTGCTGGGTTTCTCCTCCCGGGACCGGGTCATGCCGGTGGTGCCGTTCTTCCATGCCAATGGCTGGACCACGCCCTATAGCGCACCGATGGCGGGGGCCGGCATGGCGCTGTGCGGCCGCGACCTTTCGCCGGCGGCGCTGCACGAGATCGCCGGTTGCGGTGCCACGGTGGCGCTGGCCGTGCCGACCGTGTGGCTCGACTATCTGGCCTGGCTTGAGGCCCGGGGGGAGACCGTTCCCGGCCTGCAGCGGGTGGTGATCGGCGGCTCCGCCTGTCCGGCTTCGGTGATCGAGAAATTCCAGAATCGCTATGGGGTGAGGGTGATCCATGCCTGGGGCATGACCGAGACCTCGCCGCTCGGCACGCTGGGCACGACGAAGCCGGAGGTCCTGGAGCTGTCCGAGGAGGAGCAGATGGAGACCCAGCTGCGTTGCGGGCACCCGTTCTTCACGGTCGATCTGCGCATTCTCGGCGAGGCGGGAGACGAGGCGTGCTGGGACGGGGTCACCGCCGGCGGACTGCAGATCCGGGGTCCCGCCGTGGTCGGGCGCTATTACGGGGCCGACCGGGACGCGACCGAGGCAGAGGGCTGGTTCGATACCGGTGATATCGCCAGTCTTGATGCCCGCGCGTATCTGCGGATTGCCGACCGGGCCAAGGATGTCATCAAATCGGGAGGGGAATGGATCAGCTCGATCGACATCGAGAACGCCGCCGTCGGGCATCCGGCGGTGGCCGAGGCGGCAGCGGTGGCCCGGCCGGATGAGCGCTGGGGCGAGCGCCCGGTCCTGTTTGTGGTCCGCGCTCCGGGCACCGATCCCGGGGCGGAGGAGATCCTGGAACAGGTTGGCCGGGAGCTGGCCCGCTGGCAGGTGCCGGATGAGGTGATTTTCATCGACGAGATTCCGCACACCGCGACGCGGAAAATCGCCAAGAATGTGCTCCGCAGGATGCTGGAATCCGGATCCGGCCAGGGGTGAACTGCCGCCAGGCGGGTGTCCTCCGGTCCGGGGTGTTTCGGGCGGTGCCGTGAGGGATTTTGTGAGGGGGCTGCGGGATCGGTCCACGGAGATCGCTGCTCTCCGGATTGCGGCTTGCGATCTGCCCCGACCGGTCGTTCCTGTGTTGGACGGTTCCGCGTTCGGAGCCGGACGGGGGCTGTCACTCCGGCTGAGCCTCGGCTACGGCAACAGCCACAGCGGCCTGCAGAAGATCTGGCAGCAGGATGTGATCGAGCCGGACGAAAACGCGGAAGATGCCAGCATGCGGGTGGACACCCGCACATCGGCTATGGCCTGCCCTCACTGGCCGGACAGGGACTGCTTACGCTCTACAGTGAGATGACCTTCAACAACACCAACACCTATCGTCTGGGTGTGCAGTGGGATGTCGGCTTGGTCCTGGGCCTGAACCTGGTCGGCGAGCGCAGAGGCCCCCCGGTCGTGCACAAGATTCTGCTCAAGGGCGAAATCCGGTTCTGATCCTCGCACCTCTCCCGCCCCCGGTTCATCCCGGGGACGGGAGACCGCAACCGGGCCCGGCCATGCAGATGCCGGCAGCGGGCGGGAGGTCGCGGCGGTTTTCGGAATGCGTGCCGGTCCGCACCCCGTCCGGGCGGGGGTTTCCCCGGAAGCGGGAGACCGGGACAGCGGCTGTCGGCTCCTGCGCACGGGCGGGTTCTGGCCAGCCGGATGGGGGGCCGCACCGGTATCTGCCTGAATCGAACTCCCCATCTCCGGTTCGGCAGCGGGCACCGATCTCATAGCAGCATCAAGGGCAAGGCACCCATCAGCCGATGGGGTCTCGACGGGGACAACCTGCCGACAGATCACACCTAAGGGATTGTTCGACTCTAATTTTCTAAGTATGAATCTTAAATCTTCATAATTAGGTAGATCATGGTACTAAATACGGCCATCATGACGCCTGTTGCGGCAATAGTCCTGCCCAAATTTTTAGTTAATTCCCCCATCAGGCGGGTTTCCACGTGTGCGATTTCCACTTTCAGGTCGGAGATGTCCGCTTTCTGGTTGGCTTTCAGGTCGGAGATGTCCGCTTTCTGGTTGGCTTTCAGGTCGGCGATGTCTTCCTTTGTCGCAACGCTTTCCAAGATGGCATCGCGTGTCATAGTGACAACCCCTGTGGCTTGCCTCTCCTGGAAGCCGGAACTGGTGAGAGTCTCTTTTGCCTTGAGCGTGTCGAAAGGAGTGGTGGCCACAATCGATCCTCCTAGGGATTGGAATCGAATCATTACTGGAACCTATCTTCGCCTCGTTCCAGCAAAATTGCAATTACCTGCTTCGGGGGCGGCCCTCGGGCCTGCCCGGCACAGGCATGCTTCCGGAGTGTGGGGCCACAAGAACCGGTTTGCGAAGGCCGGCCGTCACGGGCCGGAAAAACACCGGGGATTCAGCAATTCCTGGAATCTGGCAGGCAAGCGCAGAGGCACCCCGGTCACGCACAGGATTCTGCTCAAGGGCGAAATCCGGTTCTGATCCTCGCGCCTCTCCCGCCCCCGGTTCATCCAGGGGACGGGAGACCGCAACCGGGCCCGGCGCATGCAGATGCCGGCAGCGGGCGGGAGGTCGCGGCGGTTTTCGGAATGCGTGCCGGTCCGCATCCCATCCGGGCGGGGGCTCCGGAAGCAGGGGACCGGGATGGCGGCTGTCGGCTCCTGCGCACGGGCGGGTTCTGGCCAGCCGGAGGGGGCCGTACCGGTATCTGCCTGAATCGAACTCCCCATCTCCGGCTCGGCAGCTGGCACCGACCTCATAGCAGTATCAAGGGCAAGGCACCCATCAGCCAATTGGGCTGGGACGGGAACAATCTATTGAACTTCTACAATTAGGCACCCATCGCGCCATTCGTCTATCAATCACGGATACGCCGGTGGCGGTGCCCTGCGCCTAGGATTGCTTGACTCTAATTTCTAAGTATGAAGCTTAATACGATAATGATGGTGCTCGAGGCTACAACTAATCCTATCATCAGGTGGGTTTCCAAGCGTGTGATGCCTACTTTCAGGATGGCGATTTCCACTTTCAGGTCGGCGACATTCGCGTTCAGCTCGGCGACATTCGCGTTCAGCTCGGCGACATTCGTTTCCAGGTCGGCGATGTCTTGCTTGGTCGCAACGCTTTCCAAGACGCTTTCGGGTGTCGTCATATCGACAATCGCTGTGGTTTGCCTGTCCTCAACGCCGGCATCGGTGAGATTCTTTTTTTTGCCTTGAGCGTGTCGAAAGGAGTGGCACTCATAATCGATCCTCCTAGGGATTGGAACCGAATCATCGCTGGGATCTATTTTCGCCTCGTTCCAGCAAAATTGCAACAACTTGTTTCGAGAGCGGCCCTCGGGCCTGGCCGGCACAGGCATGCTTCCGGAGGCACGCGTGCGAACCGGTTTGCGAAGGCCGGCCGTTACGGGCGGGAAAACACCGGGGATTCAACAATTCCTGGAGCCGGGCGGCAAGCGCATAGGTGTGAACTGCAGCCAGGTTGCCGTTCATTCGGCCCGGAGTGTTTCTGGCGGCACGGTGAGGGATTCCACGAGGGGTTGCGGGATCAATCCGTCGCGAGCCGAAGCCGGAGCGATGTGGAATACAAGGAAATTGCCGGGGCGATACCACCCCGGAAGGCACCCATGATCTGACCGTGATCCATGTCAGCTCCTATGTGGGCTGGGGCATGAAGCATCTGGATCTGTGGGGCAGCGTCAGCCTTGGCACGGGCGAGGTGGAAATCGACAACGGCGCCACCCTCCTGCAGGAATCGAGCGACATCGAGATGCGCACCATCGCCGCCGGGGTGAGCGGCAAGGTGCTGGAGACCGAGGCGGGGAGTATCGTGCGCCTCAAGGGCGATGCCCTGCAGACCGAGATCGAGGTGGATGGCAACGGGGCCGAACTCCCGGCCGATACGATGGATGCCAACCGCCTGCGGGTTGCCCGTGCAGGCCTCCCGGCCGATGGCCCTGGACAGCGGTACGTGGCTGGAACCGTCGTTGGAGGCAGGTATCCGCAGTGATGGGGGCGATGGCAATACCGGTAGCGGGGTCGAGCTCAATGCCGGTGTGAGCCACTTCAGCCCGTCCAGCGGCGTCACCCTGGAAGGGGGAGTGTATACGCTGTTCGGACGGGACAATTATGAGGAATGGGGCGTTCATGGCCAGCTTCGGGTGGCCGCGGGCAGAGCCGGACGGGGGCTGTCACTCCGACTGAGCCCAGGCTACGGCAACAGCCACAGCGGCCTGCAGAAGATCTGGCAGCAGGATGTGATCGAGCCGGACGAAAACGCGGAAGATGCCAGCATGCGGGTGGACATCCGCATTGGCTATGGCCTGTCCTCACTCGCCGGACAGGGACTGCTTACGCCCTACAGTGAGATGACCTTCAACAACACCAACACCTATCGCCTGGGCGTGCAGTGGGATGCCGGCTCGGTCCTGGGCCTGAACCTGGTCGGCGAGCGCAGTGGCACCCCGGTCGTGCACAAGATCCTGCTCAAGGGCGAAATCCGGTTCTGATCCTCGCACCTCTCACGCCCCGGTTCATTCGGGGGACGGGAGACCGCAACCGGGCCCGGCCATGCAGATGCCGGCAGCGGGCGGGAGGTCGCGGCGGTTTTCGGAATGCGTGCCGGTCCGCACCCCGTCCGGGCGGGGGTTTCCCCGGAAGCGGGAGACCGGGACAGCGGCTGTCGGCTCCTGCGCACGGGTGGGTTCTGGCCAGCCGGATGGGGGGCCGCACCGGTATCTGCCTGAATTGAACTCCCCATCTCCGGCTCGGCAGGAGGCACCGACCTCATAGCAGCATCAAGGACAAGGCACCCATCAGCCGATTGGGCTGGAACGGGAACAATCTATTGAACTTCCACATTTATGCACCCACTGTGCCATTCGTCTATCAATCACGGATGCGCCGGTGATGGTGCCTTGCGCCTAGATGATTGCTTGACTCTAATTTCTAAATATGAAGCTTAATATGGCAATGATGATGCTCGAGGCTACAACTAATTCTATCATCAGGCGGGTTTCCAAGCGTGTGATGCCTACTTTCAGGTCGGCGACATTCGCTTTCAGGTCGGCGACATTCGCTTTCAGGTTGGCGACATTTGCTTTCAGGTTGGAGATTTCCACTTTCAGGCCGGCGACATTCGTTGCCAGGTTGGCGATGTTTGGCTTGGTCGCAACGCTTTTCAAGACGCTTGCGGGTGTCCTAGCGGCAACCTCTGTGGCTCGCTTCTCCTGGAAGTCGGAACTGGTGGGAGTCTCTTTTGCCTTGAGCGTGTCGAGAGGAGTGGTGCTCATAATCGATCCTCCCAAGGATTGGAACCGAATCATTGCTGGGATCTATTTTCGCCTCGTTCCAGCAAAATTGCAATTACCTGCTTCGGGGGCGGCCCTCGGGCCTGCCCGGCACAGGCATGCTTCCGGAGTGTGGGGCCACAAGAACCGGTTTGCGAAGGCCGGCCGTCACGGGCCGGAAAAACATCGGGGATTCAGCAATTCCTGGAATCTGGCAGGCAAGCGCAGAGGCACCCCGGTCACGCACAGGATTCTGCTCAAGGGCGAAATCCGGTTCTGATCCTCGCGCCTCTCCCGCCCCCGGTTCATCCAGGGGACGGGAGACCGCAACCGGGCCCGGCGCATGCAGATGCCGGCAGCGGCCGGGGGGGTGCGGGGGGTTCTTGAATTCATACCGGTCTGCACTCCACATCCGGGCGGGGGCTCCGGAAGCAGGGGACCGGGATGGCGGCTGTCGGCTCCTGCGCACGGGCGGGTTCTGGCCAGCCGGAGGGGGCCGTACCGGTATCTGCCTGAATCGAACTCCCCATCTCCGGCTCGGCAGCTGGCACCGACCTCATAGCAGTATCAAGGGCAAGGCACCCATCAGCCAATTGGGCTGGGACGGGAACAATCTATTGAACTTCTACAATTAGGCACCCATCGCGCCATTCGTCTATCAATCACGGATACGCCGGTGGCGGTGCCCTGCGCCTGGGATTGCTTGACTCTAATTTATAAGGAAGCCCAACGCGACAAACATGATGCCCACAGTTGCAAATAATCCAAACACCAGGCCGATTTTCAGGCGGTCGATTTTTACTTCCAGGTCAGCGATGTCTTCCTTTGTCGCAGTGCTTTCCGAAACGGCGTCGCGTGTCATAGTGACAACCCCTGTGGCTTGCTCCTCCTGGAAGCCGAAACGGGTGAGAGTCTCTTTTGCCTTGAGCGTGTCGAAAGCGATGGTGGCCATAATCGATCCTCCCCAAGGATTGGAACCGAATCAGTACTGGAACCTATCTTCGCCTCGCTCCAGCAAAATTACAATTACCTGCTTCGGGGGCGGCCCTCGGGCCTGCCCGGCACAGGCATGCTTCCGGAGTGTGGGGCCACAAGAACCGGGTTGCGAAGGTCGGCCGTCACGGGCCGGGAAAACACCGGGGATTCAGCAATTCCTGGAATCTGGCAGGCAAGCGCAGAGGCCCCCCGGTCGCACACAGGATTCTGCTCAAGGGCAAAATCCGGTTCTGATCCTCGCGCCTCTCCCGCCCCCGGTTCATCGGGGGACGGGAGACCGCAACCGGGCCCGGCGCATGCAGATGCCGGCAGCGGCCGGGGGGTTGCGGCGGTTTCCGGAATGCGTGCCGGTCCGCACCCCATCCGGGCGGGGGCCGAGAAGCGGGAGACCGGGACAGCGGCTGTTGGCTCCTGCGCACGGGCGGGTTCTGGCCAGCCGGAGGGGGACCGCGCCGGTGTCTTGCCGGGGTCGGGTTCCCCATCTCCGGCCGGGCAGCGGGCACCGATCTCATAGCAGCATCAAGGGCAGGGCACCCACCAGCAGACCTGGCTTAAGTGAAAACAACCTTGCCGTACCCCACAGCTAGGTTTCCGCCCGCGTGAAACGCGGCTCGCCGCCTCCTTCCTCGACTTTCAGGAATCCCCGCCTTCGCATGTCGATCAGATGCGCCAGGAGATTGCGCCGGGCGGCATGGGCCCGCGTTCCGGTGAAACCCGGATAGGCCCGGGCGAGAAGCTGTGCGAGGCTCGCCGTCCACCCGTCCAGCATCTCCAGCAGACCCGCTTCCCGCTTCCACCTCCGTTCCGCCAGATGCCGCACCAGGGATCCGGGATCCGGAACCGGGTTGCCATGACCCGGATAGTAGATGCGGTCCGCGCCGGCCTCGACGCGGTCGGAGAGCCGCTCCAGACTCTGCATGTAGTCGCCATGGCTGCCCTCGGGGGGAGACAGCATCGAACTCGACCAGCCCATGACATGATCGCCGGTGAAGAGCGCGCCGGCTTCTTCGAGGGCGAAGCAGAGATGGTCGTCGAGATGTCCCGGCGTGTGTACGGCGCCGAGGGTCCAGGCAGGCTGCCCGTCCGGACGGGTCTGGCTTGAGGTGACGAGGTCGCCATCCGCCAGCACCCGGTCCGGTTCGAATCCCGGGTGGATTCCCTCGCCTCCGCCGCCTGGATCGGCGGCGAGGAGAGCCGCGATTTCCGGCCCGGTTGGGTTCGGCTGCGCGCGGGCTGCGTAGACCGGTGCCCCGGTGCGCGCTTCGGCGGGTCGGGCGCCCGGGGCATGATCGACATGGCGGTGGGTCACGAAGATCGCCTCGACCGATTCTCCGGGCGCGAGCGAGGCGAGAACCCGGCCCAGATGCGCCGGGTCGTCGGGGCCGGGATCGATCAGGGCGACCGCCCCTTCGCCGACGAGATAGGTCGCGGTTCCCGTGAAGGTCATCGGCGAGGGGTTGGGGGCGACGATCCGCCGGATGCCGGGTGCCAGGATCTCGGGCCGGCCGGGCTGCGCGTCCTCGCGGAGGTCGAATTGGTAGGTCTTGGACAAATTGGTAGGCTCCGGCTTCGGGGTTTCCGCCCAGCCAACGGATTTATACATGCGATTTTCGAGGCCGCGAGGCCTGCTCGGCCGCTCGGTGCTGATCGTTGTCCTGCCGGTGCTCCTGCTGCAGACGGTGGTCGCCCTGGTGCTTCTCCAGCGGCATTACGACCGCGTCACCCGTCAGCTGACCGAAGTGTTCACGATCGAGCTCGGAACCATCGCGGCCGCGGTTGCCGGGTCCGGCACGCCGGCGGAGGCCCACCGGCGGATCGACGAGATTTCGGAGCTGCTCGGGGCGAGGTCCGTGTTCCGCCTCATGCCGGGCCGGCAGGTGGAGCCGGGCGTTGAGAAGCGGTTCTACGATCTAACGGGCGGGATCGCGGCCGAGGTGCTGGATGCGGCGTTTGCGGCTCCGGTCCGGGTCGTGCTGTCGGCCGATAGCGGGGTGACCGAAATCCAGCTCGGCACGCCGCACGGGGCGTTGTTCGCCACGGTCTCCCGGCGGCGGCTGGTCGCTGACAACCCGTATCTTGTGCTCACCTGGTCGACCGGTGCCGGTGTCCTGCTGGTCGTGATCTCGCTGCTGTTTCTGATCAACCAGATCCGTCCGATCCGCGAACTCGCCGAGGCGGCCGAGGCGTTCGGGGTCGGACAGGATGTCGCGCTGCGTCCGCGCGGCGCCCGGGAGGTCCGCCAGGCCTTCCTGTCCTTCATGGATATGCGCCGCCGGATCCAGCGGCATATCGAGCAGCGCACCCTGATTCCGATGGCCTTGAGCCACGATCTCGGAACGCCGATCACGCGCATGCGGCTGGCGCTGGAGACCGAGGTGGATATCGAGGAGATCCGCAGCTCGCTCGACGAGATGGAGGGGGTGGTGCGGGACTTCCTGGAATTCGCGCGGGCGGAATGGCGGGGTGACGGGGAGGTAAGCGACGCGCATGAGCTGGTCCGGCTGGTCGCCGCCGGCATCCGGGACCGTGAGGTGGAGATCGATCTCGGTCTGCCGCCCGGCCGGACGGAGGTGCGGATGCGACCCGGTGCGATGCGGCGCTGTCTGGGGAACCTCACCGAGAATGCCGCCCACTACGGCCTGAAAATCCGGATCTCGGTGGCCCGCATGGAGGGCAACGTCATGTTCGCCGTGGAGGATGACGGCCCCGGCATTCCCGAGGCCCGGCGCCAGGAGGCCACGGATCCGTTCCGCCAGTTCGAGGGGGGCCGGAGCTCCCGCAAACTCTCCGGCATGGGACTCGGTCTTGCCATCGCCCGGGATGTCGCGCGGCTGCATGGAGGCGAGCTCTGGCTGGGCGAGAGCGCGGATCTCGGCGGCCTCAGGGCGACCGTGACGATCCCGGCGGATTCGCCCCCGGAGGCTTGACCCGGTCCCGGTGCCGGCAGGGGTCTTTCGGCACTCCGCTCGGCCGTGTCTTTACTATTCCGGGCGGGGTCGGCCGGTCTGCGAATCACGGCCCGGCTCCCCCTGGAAGCATCCGTAATCCTTAACACTACGGCCTGCCCTTGATATCGCGAAACGAACAAGGTATGCTACATGCGTAGCGTACCTCACGGCGAGCCATCACATTTCTGCAAGGATCGTCGTGGCCTCAACCTACTGGACCGCGGACCGTGTTGCACAGCTGGAAGCGCTGTACAAGGACGGCTTTACGGCATCCGATATCGTCTCCCGTCTAGGCGGTGGCCCCATCACCCGAAACGCCGTGATCGGCAAGATCCACCGCCTCGGACTCAAGCGTTCGGCCGACTGGTCGCGGACCCGGATCGAGCAGCTGAAGAAATTCTGGGCCGCCGGTCTGGAGGCTTCCGAGATCGCCCGCAAGATCGGCGGGGGCGTGACGCAGAACCAGGTCGAAGCCCGGTCAAAACAGCTCGGTTTGCGCAGGGGCAAGAGCCCGGCCGGGAGGCGGTCTGCAGGCCGGGTGGTGGCGAGAAAACCGGCCCCGAAATCGCAACCCGGAACCCCGGCGAAGCCGCGGTCTGCCGGAAAACCGGCCGAACCACGTGGCGGGTCGAAATCCGCGGCGGCCCCGACCTCCCGCACCCCATCGAAACCCGCCACGCCCAAGGCGGTTGCCACGCAATCCCGGACGGTGCCGAAAGCCGCCTCCGGAAAAGCCGCAGCCCCGAAATCGAAGGCAGCGTCTCCGTCGAAAGCCGCCTCCGGAAAAACCGCAGCCACGAAATCGAAGGCACCGTCTCCGTCGAAAGCCGCCTCCGGAAAAACCGCAGCCACGAAATCGAAGGCACCGTCTCCGTCGAAAGCCGCCTCCGGAAAAGCCGCGGCCCCGAAATCGAAGGCACCGTCTCCGTCGAAAGCCGCCTCCAAAAAAACCGCAGCCCCGAAATCGAAGGCAGCGTCCCCGCCGAAAGCCGCCTCCGGAAAAACCGCAACCCCGAAATCGAAGGCATCGTCTCCGTCGAAAGCCGCCTCCAGAAAAACCGCAGCCCCGAAATCGAAGGCATCGTCTCCGTCGAAAACCACCTCCGGAAAAGCCGCAACCACGAAATCGAAGGCATCGCCCTCGCCCAAAAAAGCCGCCGCCACGAAATCGAAGGCATCGGCCTCCCCCAAAAAAGCCGCCGCGGCAAAACCGACGGGTGGTGCGAAATCCCGCGCTTCCTCGAAAGCCGCCAGCCCCCGGAAGAAATCTCCGGCCTCCCCCTCCCCGTCGGGCGGCAGCCGGAAAACCGCCCCCCGCAAGCCGGAACCGCCCAAACCCCGCTCCCGTTCCGCTCTCAAAGTGGCCCCCAAGGGGAAGGCTGCGGCGAAGGCCCCGGACCGGAAGGTTCGGGGGGGGAAGCCTGCCGCGCCGACGGGGCCGGCCGTCGGGACCGTGACATCCGAACCTCTCATGGTTTCGCTGGCCGAACTCAATTACAGCTCCTGCCGGTGGCCGATCGGCGATCCGGGGGTGGAGCCCTTCGGATTCTGCGGCCTGCCGGCGGTTCCGAGCCGGCCGTATTGCGCCGTGCATGTGGAGCTTGCTTTTCAGCCCCCTACTTCGCGTCGGGACCGGGACCGCGCACGAAACCGCTGAGCGCGGCTTCATCCTTTTTCGAATCGGGGCGGGCGAGACGAAGATGCAAAAACAGTTTTCTGTAACCACCCCCGGCAGCGACGGGCAGGAGAGAGGCGGAAACGCGAACCGTCCGGACGCCGGGGTGTTGCGGAGAGATGGGGCCCGTCAGGGCAGTTCAAACCATTCGAACCATTCGAACTATTCAAAGTATTCATTCAAGGAGCAATCTCAATATGACCCAGACAGGAAAAATCGGCTTCCGCCTGGCCGTGGCGGCCCTGGTGGTGCTTGTTGCTGGCCCGAGCCTGGCCCGCGACCAGATCCGCATCGTCGGTTCCTCGACGGTGTTCCCGTTCTCGACCTCGGTGGCGGAGCGATTCGGGCGAGCGACCGGTTTCAAGGTGCCGGTGGTGGAATCGACCGGATCGGGCGGTGGGCTGAAATTGTTCTGTTCCGGCATCGGGGTCGGCTATCCCGACATCACCAACGCTTCGCGGCGGATCAAGCCGCGGGAGCTGCAGAACTGCCTCGACAACGGGGTGGCTGAGATCGTCGAGGCCAAGATCGGGTCTGACGGGATCGCCGTGGCGAATGCCCGTACCGCCGAGGAGTACAGCCTCACCCGCGAGATCCTCTATCTGGCCCTGGCCCGCGAGATTCCGTCCGGCGGCCAGGTGGTTCCGAATCCGCACCGGCGCTGGTCGGATGTGGATCCGTCTCTGCCGGACACCCGGATCGAGGTACTCGGCCCGCCGCCGACCTCCGGCACGCGGGATGCGTTCGAGGAGCTGGCGCTGCAGGTGGGCTGCCAGGAGGCGGGGGCCGGGGAGGCGGGGATCGACTGCAAGGCGGTAGAGATCCGTGCTGACGGCGTCTGGACCGATGCCAGCGAAAACGACAATCTGATCGTCTCGAAACTGACCGCCAACCGGAATGCGCTCGGGGTTTTCGGCTACTCGTTCCTCGAGCAGAATGCCGGCACCATCCAGGGGGCGCGGATCGGTGGCGTCGAGCCGGATTTGGAGGATATTTCCAGCGGTCGCTATCCGCTGTCACGGTCGCTGTATTTCTATATCAAGAAGGCCCATATCGGCGTGGTTCCGGGTCTGGAAGGGTATCTGCAGGCCTTTGTCTCGCCCGAGGCGGTCGGGGAGGATGGCTATCTGCTCGACAAGGGACTGGTTCCGCTCTCCAAGGCGGAGTGTGCGGCCGTCCTTGAGCACGTGACAGCCCTGACTCCGGTCACGCGGGACGAACTCCATTAGGCAGCCCCGGGTCTGACCGCGGGATCCGGGTTTGTACGGTCCGGTCGCCGCGGCGGTCGCCGCCCTCTGCCTGGTGGCCTATGTCGCGGGGCGGAGGAAGGCCTACGCCCTGGCCGGCGGCCATCCGCGGAGTCTGCATTCGCGGCCGGTCTATTACGGGGCTGCCTGCGCCCTCTATGCGGGGATGGCGGGGTTCGGGATCCTGATCCTGGGGACTGCGGGATTTGAATTCATCCTCAACCGCGAGCTGGAATCCGCGGCCCGCGCCGCTCTCGGCGAGGTCTCCCGGATCGAGATCCAGCGTGCGGTCTTGCAGGCCATCGAGTGGGCCGAGACCGGAGGGGCTGCCACCCCGGGGCAGGAGGGGATCGCGGAGCGCTACCGGGCCCTGATTCCGGGCCGGAGGGTGCTGGCGGCTGTGATCCTGCTCGCGGCCGGTGCGGCCGGCCTCTTCGCCTGGCGGCGGATCACCCCCAAATGGCGGGCCCGCGACCGGGTTGAGACCCTGGTGCGGGCGGTGCTCTGGCTGTCGGCGGCGGCCGCCCTGCTGGCCACCATCGGGATCGTCTTTGCCCTGGCCGGCGAGACCTTCCGCTTTTTCTCCCAGGTCCCGGCGGCCGCCTTTCTGTTCGGTCTCGACTGGTCGCCGCTGGCCGGCGTCTTTGCGGGGGTGCACGACCCGGAGCGGGTGGGGGCCGTGCCGCTGTTTGCCGGCACCGCCATGATCACCGGCATCGCGATGCTGGTGGCCGGGCCGATCGGCCTGATGGCGGCGGTGTATCTGTCCGAATTCGCCGATCCCCGCGTCCGGGCCTGGGCCAAGCCGATGCTGGAGATTCTCGCCGGCGTGCCGACGGTGGTGTACGGGTTCTTTGCGGCCCTCACGGTGGCCCCGTTCCTGCGCGATGCCGGCGGTGTGATCGGCCTTGAGGTCGCCTCCGACAGCGCTCTCGCGGCCGGGCTGGTGATGGGAATCATGATCATCCCGTCGATCTCCTCGCTGAGCGATGATGTGATTCATGCCGTGCCGCAGTCGCTTCGCGACGGGGCCCTGGCACTGGGAGCCACCCGCGCCGAGACGGTGCGCCAGGTCCTGCTGCCGGCGGCGCTGCCGGGAATCGCCTCGGCGTTTCTGCTGGGGGTGTCGCGGGCCGTCGGCGAGACGATGATCGTGGTGATGGCGGCCGGGCAGGGGGCCAACCTCACCGCCAATCCGTTTGAGGCGGTGACCACGGTGACCGTGCAGATCGTCTCCCTGATCACCGGCGACACCGAGGCCGAGACCGCCAGCGGGCCGGCCTTCGCGCTTGGCTTCACCCTGTTCTGCGCCACCCTGGCACTGAATATCTGGGCCCTGCGCATCGTGCGCCGCTATCGGGAGCAGTATGAATGACCCGGGGCAGGGGGATCCCGGATCCGGCGGCCGCGGCCGCCCGGCTGGTGCGGCGCCGCCGGGCCGAGCGCCGGATGGAAAATTGGGGCCGGCTCGCGGTGGCCCTGCCGGCGGCCATGCTGCTTCTGCTGTTCCTGTCGGTCTGCGGGCGGGCCTTCCATGCCTTCACCGAGCACCATCTGGTCATCGATCTCGAGCTGCCGGACGCGGCGGTCGCGGCCGGGGATTTCGGGGGGCTGGCACGGCGCGGTCTGCGGGCGGCGTTTCCGGAGGCGGAGGGGCGGCGGGCGCAGCGCCGGGTCTACGGGCTGGTCAGCGACGAGGCCGGGCGGGATATCGAAGCCGCGCTGGCGGCGGCTCCGTTCCCGCGTCCCCGGATCCTGCCGGTGACGTTCCTCGCCTCGGATGACGCCGATCTCTATCTCAAGGGTCTGCTCTTCCCGCCCGAACGGCACCCGGGTGCGATGGAGGTGGCTCTGTCCGGGGTGGGCGGGGAATATCTCCTGACCCCCACCGGCCCGGGATCCTTCGAGGAGGTGCTGGTGCCGTTCCGGGAAGCCTTGAAAGCGATGGCGGTGCGGAGGGAGGCGGAGGCCGGGCGCCAGCGCCGGGGGGCTGAGGTCTTTGCCGGGCGGGCGGAGTCGGAACCGGATTCGGCCGCCCGCAGCGTGATGCAGGAGAAGATGCGGGTCCGGAGCGAAAAGGCGGAGGCGCTGTCGGCGGAGGCGGCGGCGCTGCGGCAGCGCGCGGCCCGGCGCGATCTGGCTGTCGAGGCCTCCGAGGAATGGCCCAGCGTGCTGGTGGTGATCGCCGGGGGGGTGCTGAAGGCGACCGGGATCTCGGCCGGCCGGATCGATGCCGTGGCGGTCCGGGAGCCGTCGGGCCCGGGGAATTTTGCGGTCGGGGAGTGGAGCCTGCTGCTTCATTCGGAACCGGAGGAGCGCCGGAGTCTCGCCGACGACCAGATCGGCTGGCTGGAATGGCTTCGCGCGGCCGGCCGCACCGAATCGCGGGCCAACTGGCGGCTGTTCACGGCCGGGGACAGCCGGGAGCCGGAACTCGCCGGCATCCGCGGGGCGTTGCTGGGCACCGCCTGGACCTTGCTGGTGACGTTCCTGCTGGCTTTCCCGCTCGGGGTTCTGGCCGCGCTCTATCTGGAGGAATTTGCGCCGCGCAACCGCTTCACCTCCCTCGTCGAGGTCAATATCAACAATCTGGGGGCGGTGCCCTCGATCGTGTTCGGCCTTCTCGGGCTGGCGGTGTTCCTGCAGTTTTTCGGCCTGCCGCGTTCGGCCCCGGTGGTCGGCGGCATGACCCTGGCACTGATGACCCTGCCGGTGGTGATCATCTCCGGCCGGGCTTCGATCCGGGCGGTGCCGCCCTCGATCCGGGATGCGGCCTATGGCGTCGGTGCCACACAGGTGCAGACCGCCTTCCACCATGTGCTGCCGGCGGCGATGCCGGGAATCGTCACGGGTGCGGTGCTCGGCCTGGCCCGGGCCCTCGGCGAGACGGCACCGCTGCTGCTGATCGGCATGGTTGCCTTCATCGCCGACTCGCCGGAAGGGCCGTTCGACCCGGCCGCGGCCCTGCCGGCGCTGATTTTCCAGTGGGCCCAGTTCCCGGAGCCGGCCTTCCAGAACCGTGCCGCGGCCGCGATTCTGATCCTCGTTCTGGGACTCGCCATTCTGACCGCCGCCGCCGGCTATATGCGCCGCCGCTTCGAGCGGCGGTGGTAGGGGTCGGGCCGATGGAGATGGTTCCGCCCGGTGTCAAGATCGCCGCCCGGGGCTGCCGGGTGCGCTACGGCGAGAAACTCGGCATCCACGATGTGACGGTCGATATTCTCGACCGTGGAGTGACCGCCTTCATCGGCCCGTCGGGCTGTGGCAAGACCACGTTTCTGCGCTGCCTGAACCGGATGAACGACCCGATCCCTGGCTGCAAGGTGGAGGGAGAGGTTTTGCTCGATGGGGTGGATATCTATGGCGAGGAGATCGATCCGGCCCAGATCCGGGCCCGGGTCGGGATGGTCTTCCAGAAACCGAATCCGTTTCCGAAATCGATCTACGACAATGTCTCCTACGGCCCGCGCATCCACGGTTTTGGCGAGCTGCGCGCCGAACTTGACGGGATCGTCGAGGACTCGCTCCGGGATGCGGGGCTGTGGGACGAGGTGAAGGACCGTCTCCGCGATCCGGCCACCGGTCTTTCCGGCGGCCAGCAGCAACGGCTCTGCATCGCCCGGGCCATCGCCACCTCGCCCGAGGTGCTGCTGATGGACGAACCCTGTTCGTCCCTCGACCCGATCGCGACCGCCCGGGTCGAGGAACTCATCGACCGCATGCGGCAGGACTATGCCATCGTCATCGTCACCCACTCCATGCAGCAGGCGGCGCGCGTGTCGCAGCGGGCGGCGTTCTTCCATCTCGGGGAGCTGGTCGAGGAGGGTGACACCGGCAAGATATTTGTGGATCCGTCCGATCCCCGGACCCAGGACTACATCACCGGCAGGGTCGGCTGACCGCCGGAAGGAAAACTGACATGAACATTCCCTCCTCCAACCCTCATATCGTTTCCGATTTTGATGCGGAGCTGCAGGATCTCTCCCAACGTCTTGCCGAAATGGGTGCGTTCGCCGGGCGCCAGCTCGAGGACGCGCTGGATGCGCTCGAAAGCGGGGACCAGGAGGTCGCCGCCCGGGTCGTGGATGCGGATATGCGCCTTGATATCGCCGACCAGGAACTTGTGGATGCCGCGGTCCGCATCCTGGCCCTCCGCCAGCCCATGGCGCAGGATCTGCGTGAGACCGTTGCCGCCCTGCGGACCGCGGGGGTGATCGAACGGATCGGGGATCTTGCCAAGAACGTCGCCCGACGGGCCCCCGGTCTGGCGGCCAGCCCGGAACTGCCGATGCGGGACTCCCTGCTGCAGATGGGGCGCGAGGCACGTCAACTGCTTGCGGATGCACTGGTCGCCTACAAGGAGCGGGATCCGGAAGCGGCGGTCAGGGTTCGCGACCGGGATGTCGCGATCGACAATGCGTACAAAAAAGTGTTCGAGGAAGTCGTGGTGCATATGGAGCAGACCGCCGGTGCGGCGGAGAGCGGCGCTCTGATGCTCGCCATGGCGAGGAGTCTCGAGCGCGTCGGCGACCATGCGACCTTCCTCGCGGAGATGACGTATTACGTGGTCAAAGGAACGCATCTTGATCAGGAACGTCCGAAGGGCGACCCTTGGGGCCTGCCATCGGGCGGGGAAGGGGAGCCGACTTCGTCAGGTTGATGCCCGACCCAACCGCTCGCAGCGCGACCGCCGTCTTCCAGGCGGCCATCGGTTGCTATCCGAGCCTGGGCACGACCACGAAGGGTGTCATGATCGAATCCTGTATTTGATACATCTTTCCGGACACTGGATCTGTCAGGTCACTGTCGGCAGGCCGCCCCTGAAATGGGCGGCCGCAAAAGTTCTTTTCAGGTCTTCGGTGCGACCGGCCTCTCCCGGTTCCGCCAGGAAAATCAGACCGGCAAGGCCCGCCCGGAGTGCCAAACGCTACGATCGCGGACAATATGAATTGCAGATTCTTGGGTGTATGCTACAATGACAGCAAAACCGCATCCAGCGTATTACATATCCATTAATTCTAATTCGGGGGGCTGACCTGCCAGCTATGAACATACATACGACACGCCGTTCAACCTCGGGGATACATGTTCTCCGAGCGCCTTCACCTCTCCCCGGCCATCTCTCGGGGAAGCCGGGCCGGGTTGCGGCTCTAGCGGGTGGGTTCTGCAGCCGGAGATTCCGACTCTGGCGGGGATGCCGCATCGGGTGTGCGCTGGTGCTTGCCTTGTTGCTGCTGCCGGTATCCGACGAATCTTCGGCGCAGGGTACCTCGGCGGTGACCACTCTGGAGTTTGGGGGGGGTCTCACCCTTGCCCTGCCCGAGAGCGCGGGTACTAGGGAGATACTTATTCTAGTGGGCTTTGATAATAATGTTCCCATGGGGAGCTTGCTTGAAATCACGGTAGGCCTAACCTCCGCTAGCGCGACCGCCGGAGCGGACTTCTCTGTGGCAATGAGCACATTTACGCATACAACTACGCGTAATTCCTCTATTCTTGAGCTGGTAAGATTCGACTTGACGGTGATCGACGATGATTTCGCGGAAGAATCTGAGTTCATAGGAATTACTGCCCGTTTGGTAGGTGGCACTAGTACTGATCCGGTAGGGATTTTGCTGGAAATCGTGGACAATGACGATTCGGCGGTCACCCTGGGGCCCGAGACGGTGGGTGAAGGCGACGGAAGTGTGACAGTCACGGCGACACTGGATGTTGCGGTTGCGGGTGGCTTCACAGTCAATGTCTCGACCACAGACGGAACGGCGACCACAGGGAGCGACTACACCACGACCACCACGGCGCTGACGTTCGCTGGGGCAACGGGCGAAACACAGGAGTTCACGGTGCCGATCCTCGAAGACGACGATGCCGAGGGGGATGAGATGTTTACCGTCGCGCTGTCCGGGCTGACCGGCAATGCGGTGCCGGTCGTTATCACCGACACTGCCACGGTCACGATCACCGACAATGAAGGACCGACGGTCAGCTTCGATGCTGCGACGGTGGGTGAGAGCGATAGCACACTGACGGTCACGGCGAGGCTGTCTTCCGCGGTATCGGGAGGCTTGACGGTCACGGTCTCGACCATGGACGGGACGGCGACCGCAGGGGAGGACTACACCGCGGTCAGCGGGGATGTGCTGATATTCGACGGGACGGCGGACGAGACCGAGACATTCACGGTGACGATCACCGCTGACGACATTGCCGAGGGGGGTGAGACGTTCACCGTCGCGCTGTCCGGGCTGACCGGCACTACGGAGACGGTCAATCTCACTGATGCCACGATCACGATCACCGACGATGACACGGCGACGGTCACCCTGGGGGACGAGACGGTGGCTGAAGGCGGCATGGTGACGATCACGGCGACGCTGGACGAAGTGGTCGAGGGGACTTTCTCGGTCATGGTCTCGACCACGGACGGCACGGCGACCACCGCCGCGGGCGACTACACCGAGACCACCACGATGCTGATGTTCGCCGGGACGGAGGGCGAGACCGTGACATTCACGGTGGCGGTCACCGACGACAGCATTGTCGAGGGGGATGAGACCTTCACCGTCTCGCTGAGCGGCCTGGCCGGAACGACGGTGCCGGTCGTTATCACCGACACCGCGACGGTCATGATCACCGACAATGACACGGCGGCGGTCACCTTGGGGAACGAGAGGGTGGATGAAGATGTCGCCGGCGGCATGGTGACGGTCACGGCGACGCTGGACAACGCGGTCCAGGGGACTGGCTTCACGGTCACGGTCTCGACCACGGACGGCACGGCGACCACCGCCGGGGGCGACTACACCACGATCACCACGATGCTGACGTTCGCCGGGATGGCGGGCGAGACCGAGACATTCACGGTGGCGGTCACCAACGACGCAGAGGCCGAGGGGGATGAGATGTTCACCGTTTCGCTGAGCACCCTGACCGGCACTACGCTGACGGTCGATATCACCTCCACCGCCACGGTCACGATCAGTGATGATGATGTACCGAATGTCACGCTGGCCGATGTGACGGTGGGCGAGGAGGCCGGCACGGTGACGGTCACCGCGACGCTGGATATGGCGGTCTCCGGGGGATTCACGGTGGATGCCTCGACTGCGGATGGCACCACAAATGGGGCGACCGCGGGGACGGACTACACCACGGTCAGCGGGGAGACGCTGACTTTTGCCGGGACGGCGGGGGAGATGCAGACGGTCGTGGTGACGATCAGCAGCGACACCGATATCGAGGAGGATGAGACGTTCACCGTCTCGCTGGGCACCCTGGCCGGCACTACGGTGACGGTGGGTACCAGCTCCACCGCCACGGTCACGATCGAGGATGATGACAGGCCGACGATCACCTTGGGCGACGTGACGGTGACAGAAGGCGACGACCCGATGACGGTAACGGTCACCGCGACGCTGGATATCGCGGTCTCCGGGGGGCTCACGGCCGATGTCTCGACCACGGACGACACGGCGACCGCCGGGAGCGACTACACCACGACCACCACGATGCTGACGTTCGGCGGGACGGCGGGCGAGACGCAGGAGTTCACGGTGCCGATCCTCGACGACGAGGATTTTGAAATGGAGGAGATGTTCAGTGTTGCACTGACCAACACCTCGGTGCCGACCGATATCAACCCTGCCACGGTCACGATCACCGATGATGACACGCCCCCGCTGTCGGCCGGGTTGGTTCTCAGCCCCGCCAGCGTGACCGAAGGTAGCGACCCCACGACCATCACGGTGACGGCGACGATTGCAGGAGGCATGTCGGTGGAGTCGGCGACCGAAGTGACGGTCACGGTGGCCGGCGGCACGGCGACTGCGGGGACGGATTTCACTGCGGTCGCTCCTTTCACATTTATCCTTGCGGCGGGCGCGACCCGTGGCACGGGCAGTTTTGTTCTGATGGTGACGGAGGATGAGGAGGACGACCCCAATGAGACCGTGACGGTTTCCGCTGCGGCGTTCGGAATTGACTTCACTTCTTCCGCGACGCTGACGATCACCGAGGTGGACCCCGCAGATGTGCAGGAAGCCATTGTGCCGGAGCTGGCGCAGCTGTCGGTGAACAGTGTGGTGGATGCGGTGGCGGGTCGCATCGGGCGGGTGGTGGCCGGCGTTTCGGCGGGGGCCCCCCGGGTCAGTTTTGCCGGTCATCCGTCGGCGGCCACGGCACTGGCGGCCAACGAACAGGTGCTGAACGAGGGCGGTCTGGACTGGCAGGAGTTTTTGGGGGGTTCGTCCTTCGATCTGACTCTCGCCGGCACGGAGACAGCGGCACCGGCCGCAGGCGGCCAGGCGGCATCGGGCGGAGCGGTCGGGTTCTGGGCGTCGGGTGATTATCTGCGCATCTCAAGCAAGGATGTCGGCGGGCTGGGCGAATGGGAGGGCGATCTGTTCAGTGCCCATCTGGGTATCGACCAGCACCTTTCCGAGAGTGTTCTGGTCGGTCTGGCCGTCTCCTGGTCCAAGGGCAGTTTTGAGTTTGATGACCCAAGGAACAACACGGATTCCCGACTGATGGCCCTCAGCCCGTATTTGGGCTGGAACTCGGGGGACGGTGCGGGTCTGTGGGCCACGGTCGGCCATGGCCGGGGAGAGATCGAACAGGAAGGTCTGGGCTCGAAAGAGGATCTCTCGATGGTGATGGTGGCCGCAGGCGGAAACCAGAGGATCAGCGCAGACTCTGTGTGGGAGCTGGACATCCGGGGAGAGGTCTCGGCGGCGCAGATGGAGATCGGGAGCGGCGGCAGTTTTGCGGATGTGCGCCGCCTGCGGCTGGCTCTGGAGGCGGGGAGTTCGACCCGGGAACTTGGGGGCGATCTGGTCGGGTCCGTGGCACTCGGCATCCGCCATGACGGCGGCGACGGGGATACCGGTCTGGGGGCCGAGCTCGACGGCGGGTTGGGCTGGTCGTTTCCGGTCTCAGGCGTGACCCTGAGAGCCACCGGCCATGTGCTGCTGGCACATGCGGGGGATCTCAAGGAATGGGGCGCGGGGGGCCTGATCCACTACGCCGCCGTCCAGCAAAAAGGACGCGGGCTGTCGCTCCGGATGCAGCCGTCCTGGGGCCAGGCGGAAAGCGCCCCCGGGCAGCTTTGGGAGCATCGGGTCGCGGAGCTGGAGTCGGAGGATGGTGATGCACCGGAAGCCCGGCTCGTCACCGATGTCGGTTGGGGTCTGTCGGCACTGTCCGGGCGCGGTCTGGTCACTCCCTATAGCGGTCTGGAACTGTCAGAGGACGGATCCCCGGTCTATCGCCTGGGCAGCCGGGTCGGGATCGGTTCGGTCTTCCACATCGATCTTGCGGGCGATCGTACGGAGAAGGGAGGTCGTCCCGAGCACGGCATCGACCTGCACCTCCGGATGCAGTGGTAGGAGCCGTCGCGGTCTGGTTCGGCGTTGCTGCCGCTCCAACCGGGTCTGCGGAAGGGATCCTGCACAGCCCTCGGCCGGGGTCGGCGTAGAAGCCCGGTGCTTCGCGGTTCACCACCACCATGTCCGGTCCCATGCCGCCCCTGGCGGAAGGACGCCCATCGGGTATTTACGCGAACACCATGGAGAGAGCCTCCGTTGCAACCTGATCGCCACGGATCTCGGCGGGAAAACCAACACCGGCAAGGCCCGTTCGGAGTGCTAAATGCCGTGATTGCGTGCATATGTGTCTGATTGTTTGCAGATGTACTATAAAATACCATAAATTTGCAAATGTACTATAGAACATCATAAAAGAGCACCATAAATGCTTCCGTACGTGTCTATAGGGGTGCTTGTTGTTATTCTGAAGGATCAGGATGCCCGATCATTGTCATACCCGTATAGCTATCCTCGGATAGCTTTAAATTAGGGGTGTTATATTCCCCGCGTGCTTTGCTCTCTTGCAGCCGAATCGCTACGATATCCCTAGCGACAGTATCTTCTTGGGTGCCATGACCTCTTCGCCCTTGTTCCTTGTCATCTCGCTCCGGGGGAGCCGGAGCCGGTTGCGGCTCGGAGGAGGCCGGGCCTGCAGCCGAAAATTCCGGTTCTGGCGGGGGTGCCGCATCGGATGTGCGCTGGTGCTTGCTTGGTTGCTGTTGCCGGTATCCGGTGAATCTTGGGCACAGGAGAAAACGGCGACTATCATCTTCAGAGACAACCTTTTTGCTAATGCTCCAATACGAACCCATATGGCCGAAGCTGATGGCGACATATGTCGGTATCTTTCGTATCACGTAGTGTTTGATCCACCCGTGCCGCATGGGACTAGGCCTGCTTTCCGGCTGGGTGGTCCGCTCGATTCGGCGACGTCGCCAGAGGATTATCATCGCTGCCCCCCATTTGGAACAAACCCGGTTTTGACTTCTACGGCACAGGGAACTGCTCTTGCCTCTTGGAGACATCTTCTAGCTATAACAATAGTCGACGATGCGGTGGATGATGACGACGAGTTCTTGACGTTCCATGGCAGCCTGCCTGATGCGCTCGGGTATACCGTAGTGGCCGCGACGTTGACGATCACCGACGATGACGGGCCGGCGACGGTCACCCTGGGGAACGAGACGGTGGATGAGGACGCTGGCACGGTGACGGTCACGGCGACGGTGGATGTTGCGGTTCCGGGTGGCTTCACTGTCGATGTCATGACCACTGACGGCACGGCGGAGGTGCCCGGCGACTACACCACGCCCACCGGGCAGACGCTGTCGTTTGGCGGGACAACGGCGGGGGAGACGCAGACGTTCACGGTGCCGATCGTGGACGACAACACGGTCGAGGGGCCTGAGACCTTCACGGTCTTGCTGGGCAACCTGGGCGGCACTACGGCATCGGTCGATATCACCGACACGGCCACGGTCACGATCACTGACAATGACGAGCCGCCGCCGCCGGCACAGGAGAAAACGGCGACTGTCAGCTTCAGAGACAGCCTTTCTGCTAGTGCTTCAATACGAACCCATCTGGCCGAAGGTGATGGCGATACATGTCAATATCTTGCGTATCATGTAGTGTTTGATCCACCCATTCCGAACGCGCGCGCGGAATACTCCAGGTGGCCGTTGAATGCGTATCAGGTATTGTTTAATCCACCCGTTCCGCATTGGTTTAAGTTTCGCTTCTGGTCAGATGGTCCGCTTGATACGGCGACACCGCCCGAGGATTATCATTTCTGCGGCCCACCCAACATTCGACCCGTTTTTGAGATCCGCGATAGGCATCTGTTTTCCTCGAGACATCTTCTAGCGATCAGAATAGTCGACGATGCGGTGGATGATGACGACGAGTTCTTGACGCTCGGTATAAATAATTTGCCTGATGCGCTCGGGTATACCGTAGTGGCCGCGACGTTGACGATCACCGACAATGACGAGCCGCCGCCGCCGCCGACGGTCACCCTGGGGAACGAGACGGTGGATGAGGACGCTGGCACGGTGACGGTCACGGCGACGGTGGATGTTGCGGTTCCGGGTGGCTTCACCGTCGATGTCATGACCACTGACGGCACGGCGGAGGTGCCCGGCGACTACACCAGGCCCACCGGGCAGACGCTGTCGTTTGGCGGGACGACGGCGGGGGAGACGCAGACGTTCACGGTGCCGATCGTGGACGACAACACGGTCGAGGGGCCTGAGACCTTCACGGTCTTGCTGGGCAACCTGGGCGGCACTACGGCATCAGTCGATATCACCGACACGGCCACGGTCACGATCACTGACAATGACGAGCCGCCGCCGCCGGCACAGGAGAAAACGGCGACTGTCAGCTTCAGAGACAGCCTTTCTGCTAGTGCTTCAATACGAACCCATCTGGCCGAAGGTGATGACGATACATGTCAATATCTTGCGTATCATGTAGTGTTTGATCCACCCATTCCGAACGCGCGCGCGGTATACGGTGTTGGGCCTGGTGTGTTGGCTCGGTACCGACCCATTCCGCACGAGCGCGCGGTCAGCAAATACGGTGCCGGGCTGCCGCCGAGTGCGTATTATGTATTGTTTGATCCACCCGTTCCGCATTGGTTTAAGTTTCGCTTCGGGGCAGGTGGTCCGCTCGATTCGGCGACGCCGCCCGAGGATTATCATTTCTGCAACCCACCCAACATTCGACCCGTTTTTGAGGTCCGCGATAGGCGTCTGTTTTCCTCGAGACATCTTCTAGCGATCAGAATAGTCGACGATGCGGTGGATGATGACGACGAGTTCTTGACGCTCAATATTAAGAATCTGCCTGATGCGCTCGGGTATACCGTAGTGGCCGCGACGTTGACGATCACCGACAATGATGAGCCGCCGCCGCCGACGGTCACCTTGGGGAACGAGACGGTGGATGAGGACGCTGGCACGGTGACGGTCACGGCGACGGTGGATGTTGCGGTTCCGGGTGGCTTCACCGTCGATGTCATGACCACTGACGGCACGGCGGAGGCGCCCGGGGACTACATCACGCCCACCGAGCAGACGCTGTCGTTTGGCGGGACGGCGGGGGAGGTGCAGACGTTCACGGTGCCGATCGTGGACGACAACACGGCCGAGGGGCCTGAGACCTTCACGGTCTTGCTGGGCACCCTGGTCGGCACTACGGCATCGGTCGATATCACCGACACGGCCACGGTGACCATCACCGATGACGACTCTGCGCCGACGGCGATTGTGCTGAGTTTCAGTGAGGCCGGCGCGGACGAAGGTGCGAGCCCGACGGTCACGGTGACGGCGGCGTTTCCAGGCAGTGTCACGCTGACCGAAGCGACCGTGGTGACGGTCGCGGTGGGTGACAGCGGAGATACGGCCAGCGAAGGGGCGGACTACACCACGGTCGATGATCTCACGGTCACTATTGAGGCGGGCGCGACCAGCGGCACGGGCACTTTCCAGTTTGCGGTAACGGACGATACGGTCGCCGACCCCGGCGAGACCGTGACGGTCTCCGGCACCGCGGGCGGGTTTTCCTTTACGAACGCGGCGCTGGCGATCAACGACAACGACCCCGTCCCTAGGACGATCGCCCTGAGTCTCAATCCAACGTCTCTGCCCGAAGGCACTAGCGCTACCGTTACCGTGACGGCGTCGTTTCCGGAGGGCAGCGGCACCCTGACCAGCGCGACCGAGGTTAGGATCACGCTGGGCCCGGGATATTCTTTCACGGTCACCATTGCGGCGGGGGCCACCAGCGGCACGGGCAGCTTCCCCGCGGTGGTGCCCCAGAACACGCTCGTGGAAGGGGATAGGATCACGAAAATTAGAGGCTCGGCGGGTGGGTTTATAGTTACGCCGACGACCCTGACGATCATCGAGGACGACCCCGTCCCTAGGGCGATCGCCCTGAGTCTCAATCCAACGTCTGTGATCGAAGGCACTAGCGCTACCGTTACCGTGACGGCGTCGTTTCCGGAGGGCAGTGTCCCGCTGACCGGTGCAACCGTGGTGACGGTCGCGGTGGGGGACAGTGGAGATACGGCCATCGAAGGGACGGACTACACGACGGTCGAGGATCTCCCGGTCACCATCGCGGCGGGTGCGGCCAGCGGCACGGCCACTTTCCAATTTGCGGTGACAGACGATGCGGCCGCCGACCCTGGCGAGACCGTGACGGTCTCCGGCACCGCGGGCGGGTTTTCCTTTACGAACGCGGTGCTGGCGATCAACGACAACGACACGGCCCCGACGGCGATTGTGCTGGGTCTGAGCCAGGCTGGCGCGGACGAAGGTGCGAGCCCGACGGTCACGGTGACCGCGACGCTTTCGCCTGCCGGTGTCACGTTGACCGAGGCAACCGTGGTGACGGTCGCGGTGGGGGACAGCGGAGATACGGCCACCGAAGGGACGGACTACACCCCGGTCGCTGATCTCACGGTCACCATTGAGGCGGGCGCGACCAGCGGCACGGGCACTTTCCAGTTTGCGCCGACGGATGATGCGGTCGCCGACCCCGGCGAGGCCGTGACGGTCTCCGGCACGGCGGGTGGGTTTTCCTTTACGAACGCGGTGCTGGCGATCACCGACACCGACACGGCCCCGACGGCGATTGTGCTGAGTCTCAGCGAGGTTGGCGCGAACGAGGGTGCGAGCCCGACGGTCACGGTGACCGCGACACTTTCGCCTGCCACTGTCACGCTGACCGATGCAACCGTGGTGGCGGTCGCGGTGGGTGACAGCGGAGATACGGCCACCGAAGGAACGGACTACGACACGGTCGCGGATCTCACGATCATCATCGCGGCGGGCACGACCAGCGGCACGGGCACTTTCCAGTTTGCGGTCACGGACGATGGGGTCGCCGACCCCGGCGAGACCGTGTCGGTCTCCGGCTGCATCGGCTGGCGGTATGTGCGCCGAGAAGTCGCCCACCCCGGCAAGACCATGTCGGTCTCCGACTTAGCGGGCGGGTTTTCCTTTACGGACGCAGAGCTAGCGATCACCGAGATCGACACGGCCCCGACGGCGATTGTGCTGAGTCTCAGCGAGGTTGGCGCGGACGAGGGTGCGAGCCCGACGGTCACGGTGACCGCGACACTTTCGCCTGCCACTGTCACGCTGACCGATGCAACCGTGGTGGCGGTCGCGGTGGGTGACAGCGGAGATACGGCCACCGAAGGAACGGACTACGACACGGTCGCGGATCTCACGATCATCATCGCGGCGGGCACGACCAGAGGCACGGGCACTTTCCAGTTTGCGGTCACGGACGATGCGGTCGCCGACCCCGGCGAGACCGTGTCGGTCTCCGGCTACATCGGCTGGTGGTATGTGAGCCGAGAAGTCGCCGACCCCGGCAAGACCATGTCGGTCTCCGGCTTAGCGGGCGGATTTTCCTTTACGGACGCGGAGCTAGCGATCACCGACACCGACACGGCCCCGACGGCGATTGTGCTGGGTCTCAGCCAGGCCGGCGCGGACGAAGGTGCCAGCCCGACGGTCACGGTGACCGCCACGCTTTCGCCCGCCAGCGTCACGCTGACGGCGGATACCACGGTGACGGTCGCGGTGGGTGCTGGCACAGATACGGCCACCGAAGGGGCACTCTACGACAGTGTGATGATGTATATGATGAGGTTATTCCAAGTGCGAGGTGGAGATACGGCCCCCGAAGGGACGGACTACGACAGGGTCGATGATCTCACGATCACCATCGCGGCGGGCGCGACCAGCGGCACGGGTACTTTCCTGTTTGCGGCCACGGACGATACGGTCGCCGACCCCGGCGAGACCGTGACAGTCTCCGGTTCGGCGGGCGGGTTTTCCTTTACGAACACGGCGCTGGCGATCACCGACAACGACACGGCCCCGACGGCGATTGTGCTGAGCCTCAGCCAGGCCGGCGCGGACGAGGGTGCGAGCCCGACGGTCACGGTGACCGCGACGCTTTCGCCGACCAGCGTCACGTTGCCCGATGCAACCGTGGTGACGGTCGCGGTGGGTGACAGCGAAGATACGGCCACCGAAGGGACGGACTACGACAGGGTTGATGATCTCACGATCACCATCGAGGCGGGCGCGGCCAGTGGCACGGGTACTTTCCAGTTTGCGTCGGCGGACGATGCGGTCGCTGACCCCAACGAGACCGTGTCGGTCTCTGGCTCGGCGGTCGGGTTTAGCTTTACGAATGCGACGCTGGCGATCACCGACACCGACATCGCTCCGACGGCGATTGCGCTGAGTCTCAGCCAGGCTGACGCGGACGAAGGTGCGAGCCCGACGGTCACGGTGACCGCGACGCTTTCGCCTGCCAGTGTCACGTTGACCGATGCAACCGTGGTGACGGTCGCAGTGGGTGCTGGCACAGATTCGGCCATCGAAGGGACGGACTACACCACGGTCAATGATCTCACGGTCACCATTGAGGCGGGCGCGACCAGCGGCACGGGCACTTTCCAGTTTGCGCCGACGGATGATGCGGTCGCCGACCCCGGCGAGGCCGTGACGGTCTCCGGCACGGCGGGCGGGTTTGCGATTACGGACCTCACGCTGGCGGTCACCGACACCGACATCGCTCCGACGACGATTGTGCTGAGTCTCGGCGAGGTCGGTGCGGATGAAGGTGCGAGCCCGACGGTCACGGTGACGGCGGCGTTTCCAGGCAGTGTCACGTTGACCGATGCAACCGTGGTGACGGTCGCAGTGGGGGACAGCACAGATACGGCCACGGAAGGGACGGACTACGACACGGTCGCGGGTCTCACGCTCACCATCCCGGCGGGCGAGAGTAGCGTCGAGGGTACTTTCCAGTTTGCGCCGGCGGACGATGCGATCGCTGACCCCAACGAGACCGTGTCGGTTTCTGGCTCGGCGGTCGGGTTTAGCTTTACGAATGCGACGCTGGCGATCACCGACACCGACATCGCTCCGACGGCGATTGTGCTGAGTCTCAGCCAGGCTAACGCAGACGAAGGTGCGAGCCCGACGGTCACGGTGACCGCGACGCTTTCGCCTGCCAGTGTCACGTTGACCGATGCAACCGTGGTGACGGTCGCGGTGGGTGCTGGCACAGATTCGGCCATCGAAGGGACGGACTACACCACGGTCGATGATCTCACGATCACCATTGAGGCGGGCGCGACCAGCGGCACGGGCACTTTCCAGTTTGCACCGACGGATGATGCGGTCGCCGATGCTGGCGAGGTCGTGACGGTCTCCGGCACGGCGGGCGGGTTTGCGATTACGGACCTGACGCTGGCGGTCACCGACACCGACATCGCGCCGACGGCGATTGTGCTGAGCCTCAGCCAAGCCGGCGCGGACGAAGGTGCGAGCCCGACGGTCACGGTGACCGCGACGCTTTCGCCTGCCGGTGTCACGCTGACCGAGGCAACCGTGGTGACGGTCGCGGTGGGTGCCGACACAGATACGGCCACCGAAGGGACGGACTACACCCCGGTCGCTGATCTTACGATCACCATCGAGGTGGGCGCGACCAGCGGCACGGCCACTTCCCAGTTTGCGCCGACGGACGATGTGGTTGAGGACCCCGGCGAGACCGTGTCGGTCTTCGGCACGGCGGTCGGGTTTTCCTTTACGAACGCGGCACTGACGATCACCGACACCGACACGGCCCCGACGGCGATTGTGCTGAGTCTCAGCGAGGTCGGCGCGGACGAGGGTGCGAGCCCGACGGTCACGGTGACCGCGACGCTTTCGCCTGCCAGTGTCACGCTGACCGATGCAACCGTGGTGACGGTCGCGGTGGGTGACAGCGGAGATGCGGCCACTGAAGGGACGGACTACGACACGGTCGCGGGTCTTACGCTCACCATCCCGGCGGGCGAGAGCAGTGTCGAGGGCACGTTCCTGTTTCCGGTCACGGACGATGCGGTTGAGGACCCTGGCGAGACCGTGTCGGTCTCCGGTACGGCGGTCGGGTTTTCCTTTACGAACGCGGCACTGACGATCACCGACACCGACATCGCTCCGACGGCGATTGTGCTGAGCCTCAGCCAGGTCGGCGCGGACGAAGGTGCCAGCCCGACGGTCACGGTGACCGCGACGCTTTCGCCCGCCAGTGTCACGCTGACGGCGGATACCACGGTGACGGTCGCGGTGGGTGCCGGCACAGATACGGCCACCGAAGGGACGGACTACACCCCGGTCGGTGATCTCCCGGTCATCATCGTGGCGGGTGCGACCAGCGGCACGGGCACTTTCCAGTTTGCGGTGACGAACGATGCGGTTGCCGACCTCGGCGAGACCGTGTCGGTCTCCGGCACGGTGGGCGAATTTTCCTTTACGAACGCGGCACTGACGATCAACGACACCGACACGGCCCCGACGGCGATTGTGCTGAGTCTCAGCGAGGTTGGCGCGGACGAGGGTGCGAGCCCGACGGTCACGGTGACCGCGACGCTTTCGCCTGCCAGTGTCACGCTGACCGATGCAACCGTGGTGGCGGTCACGGTGGGGGACAGCGGAGATACGGCCACTGAAGGGACGGACTACACCACGGTCGATGATCTCACGGTCACCATCGCGGCGGGCACGACCAGCGGCACGGGCACTTTCGAGTTTGCGCCGATGGATGATGCGGTCGTCGACCCTGGCGAGGCCGTGACGGTCTCCGGCACGGCGGGCGGGTTTGCGATCACGGACCTGACGCTGGCGATCACCGACACCGACGTCGCTCCGACGGCGATTGTACTGAGCCTCAGCCAGGCCGGCGCGGACGAAGGTGCCAGCCCGACGGTCACGGTGACCGCGACGCTTTCGCCCGCCAGCATCACGCTGCCGGCGGATATCACGGTGACGGTCGCGGTGGGTGCCGACACAGATACGGCCACCGAAGGGACGGGCTACGACAGTGTGATGATGTATATGATGAGGTTATTCCAAGTGCGAGGTGGAGATACGGCCCCCGAAGGGACGGACTACACCACGGTCGCGGATCTCACGCTCACCATCGCGGCGGGCGCGACCAGCGGCACGGGCACTTTCGAGTTTGCGGTCACGGACGATGAGGTCGCCGACCCCGGCGAGACCGTCACGGTCTCCGGCTCGGCGGGCGGGTTTGCGATCACGGACCTGACGCTGGCGATCAACGACACCGACACGGCCCCGACGGCGATTGTGCTGGGTATGAGCCAGGCCGGCGCGGACGAAGGTGCGAGCCCGACGGTCACGGTGACCGCGACGCTTTCGCCCGCCAGCATCACACTGCCGGCGGATACCCCGGTGTCGGTCACGGTGGGGGACAGCGGGGATTCGGCCACCGAAGGGACGGACTACACCACGGTCGCAGATCTCACGGTCACCATTGCGGCGGGTACGACCAGCGGCACGGTCACTTTCGAGTTTGCGGTCACGGACGATGAGGTCGCCGACCCCGGCGAAACCGTGACGGTCTCCGGCTCGGCGGGCGGGTTTGCGATCACGGACCTGACGCTGGCGATCACCGACACCGACACGGCCCCGACGGCAATTGTGCTGGGTATGAGCCAGGTCGGCGCGGACGAAGGTGCCAGCCCGACGGTCACGGTGACCGCCACGCTTTCGCCCGACAGCATCACGTTGCCGACGGATACCCCGGTGTCGGTCACGGTGGGGGACAGCGGGGATTTGGCCACCGAAGGGACGGACTACACCACGGTCGCGGATCTCACGGTCACCATTGCGGCGGGCGCGACCAGCGGCACGGTCACTTTCGAGTTTGCGGTCACGGACGATGAGGTCGCCGACCCCGGCGAGACCGTGACGGTCTCCGGCTCGGCGGGCGGGTTTGCGATCACGGACCTGACGCTGGCGATCAACGACACCGACACGGCCCCGACGGCGATTGTGCTGGGTATGAGCCAGGCCGGCGCGGACGAAGGTGCCAGCCCGACGGTCACGGTGACCGCGACGCTTTCGCCCGCCAGCGTTACGCTTGCGGCGGATACCAAGGTGTCGGTCACGGTGGGGGACAGCGGGGATTCGGCCACCGAAGGGACGGACTACACCCCGGTCGCAGATCTCACGGTGACCATTGCGGCGGGCGCGACCAGCGGCACGGGCACTTTCGAGTTTGCGGTCACGGACGATGAGGTCGCCGACCCCGGCGAGACCGTGACGGTCTCCGGCTCGGCGGGCGGGTTTGCGATCACGGACCTGACGCTGGCGATCAACGACAGCGACACGGCCCCGACGGCGATTGTGCTGGGTATGAGCCAGGTCGGCGCGGACGAAGGTGCCAGCCCGACGGTCACGGTGACCGCCACGCTTTCGCCCGACAGCATCACGCTGCCGACGGATACCCCGGTGTCGGTCACGGTGGGGGACAGCGGGGATTCGGCCACCGAAGGGACGGACTACACCACGGTTGCGGATCTCACGGTCACCATTGCGGCGGGCGCGACCAGCGGCACGGTCACTTTCGAGTTTGTGGTCACGGACGATGAGGTCGCCGACCCTGGCGAGACCGTGACGGTCTCCGGCTCGGCGGGCGGGTTTGCGATCACGGACCTGACGCTGGCGATTACCGACACCGACACGGCCCCGACGGCGATTGTGCTGAGCCTCAGCCAGGACGACGCGGATGAAGGTGCCAGCGCGACGGTCACGGTGACGGCGGCGTTTCCAGGCAGTGTCACGCTGACGGATGCAACCGTGGTGACGGTCGCGGTGGGGGCCGGCGGGGATTCGGCCACCGAAGGGACGGACTATGACACGGTCGCAGATCTCACGGTCACCATCCCGGCGGGCGAGAGCAGCGTCGAGGGCACTTTCCAGTTTGCGGTCACGGACGATGTGGTCGCCGACCCCGGCGAGACCGTCACGGTCTCCGGTACCGCGGGCGTGTTTACGATCACGGACTTGACGCTGGCGATCAACGACAACGACACGGCCCCGACGGCGATCGTGCTGAGCCTCAGCCAGGCCGGCGCGGACGAGGGTGCCAGCCCGACGATCACGGTGACCGCAACGCTTTCGCCCGCCAGCATCACGCTGCCGACGGATACCACGGTGACGGTCGCGGTGGGTGCCGACACAGATACGGCCACCGAAGGGACGAACTACGACAGTGTGATGATGTATATGATGAGGTTATTCCAAGTGCGAGGTGGAGATACGGCCCCCGAAGGGACGGACTACACCACGGTCGCGGGTCTCACGCTCACCATCGAGGCGGGCGCGACCAGCGGCACGGTCACTTTCGAGTTTGCGGTCACGGACGATGAGGTCGCCGACCCCGGCGAGACCGTGACGGTCTCCGGCTCGGCGGGCGGGTTTGCGATCACGGATCTGACGCTGGCGATCAACGACACCGACACGGCCCCGACGGTGATTGTGCTGGGTCTCAGCCAGGCCGACGCGGACGAAGGTGCCAGCCCGACGGTCACGGTGACCGCGACGCTTTCGCCCGACAGCATCACGCTGCCCGATGTGACCACGGTGTCGGTCACGGTGGGGGCCGGCGGGGATTCGGCCACCGAAGGGACGGACTACACCACGGTCGCGGATCTCACGGTCACCATTGCGGCGGGCGCGACCAGCGGCACGGGCACTTTCGAGTTTGCGATCACGGACGATGAGGTCGCCGACCCCGGCGAGACCGTGACGGTCTCCGGCTCGGCGGGCGGGTTTGCGATCACGGACCTGACGCTGGCGATCAACGACACCGACACCGCTCCGACGGTGATTGTGCTGGGTCTCAGCCAGGCCGGCGCGGACGAAGGTGCCAGCCCGACGGTCACGGTGACTGCGACGCTTTCGCCCGACAGTATCACGCTGACGGATGCAACCGTAGTGACGGTCGCGGTGGGTGACAGCGGGGATTCGGCCACCGAAGGGACGGACTACGCCACGGTCGCTGATCTCACGGTCACCATCGCGGCGGGCGCGACCAGTGGCACGGGCATTTTCCAGTTTGCGCCGACGGATGATGCGGTCGCCGACCCTGACGAGACCGTATCGGTCTCTGGCTCGGCGGTTGGGTTTACCTTTACGAACGCGGTGCTGGCGATCACCGACACCGATATCGCTCCGACGGCGATTGTGCTGAGCCTCAGTCAGGCCGGCGCGGACGAAGGTGCCAGCCCGACGGTCACGGTGACCGCGACGCTTTCGCCTGCCAGCATCACGCTGTTGGCGGATACCCCGGTGTCGGTCACGGTGGGGGACAGCGAGGATTCGGCCATCGAAGGGACGGACTACACCACGGTCGCGGACCTCACGATCACCATCGCGGCGGGCGCGACCAGCGGCACGGGTACTTTCCTGTTTGCGGTCACGGACGATGCCGTCGCCGACCCTGACGAGACCGTGACGGTCTCCGGCACCGCGGGCGGGTTTTCCTTTACGGACACGGTGCTGGCGATCACCGACAACGACACGGCCCCGACGGCGATTGTGCTGGGTCTGAGCCAGGCCGACGCGGACGAAGGTGCCAGCCCGACGGTTACGGTGACCGCGACGCTTTCGCCCGACAGCATCACGCTGCCCGATGCGACCCCGGTGTCGGTCACGGTGGGTGCCGGCACAGATTCGGCCACCGAAGGAACGGATTACACCACGGTTGCTGATTTCACGGTCACCATCGCGGCGGGCGCGACCAGCGGTACGGGCACTTTTGCTCTGGAGGCGATCGCCGACACGCTGGTGGAAGGGGATGAGATCCTGACGGTCTCCGGCTCAGGGGAGGATCTGCCTGTTGAGTCGGCGACGCTGGTGATTCGCGATGGCATCCCCACGACGGAGATCACCCTGTCGGTCTACCCGCCCCTTGTGTGGGAAAGAACAGGCAGCGGCACGACCCAAGTTACGGTCACGGCGTCGCGTTGGTGGAGCAGTCCCAACCTGTCCAGCCCGGTCGAGGTTGTGCTCTCGGTGGGCGCAGACACGGATTCGGCCATCAAGGGAACGGACTACAACGAGATCGGCGGCACCATCACGGTCACCATCGCCGCGAACGACCGCCGAGGCACGGCCACTCTTGACCTGGAGGTGATCGATGACACGCTGGTGGAAGCGGATGACACCCTGACGATCACCGGCTCAGGGGAGTACCTGTCGGTTGCGGCAGCGACGCTGGTGATCCGCGACAGCGACAGCGCGACGGTCACCCTGATCTCCGCCGGGACGGTGGGAGAGGGCGCCGGCACGGTGACGATCACGGCGACGCTGGACAGGCAGACACAGGGGGGCTTCACAGTTCAAGCCGTGAGCGGCCGCGACGGCACGGCGGAAGCGGGGAGCGACTACGCCCCGCTCATTGGGGAGATGCTGACTTTCGCCGGCACTGCGGGGGAGCAGCAGATGTTCGAAGTGACAATTCTCGAAGACAGCGATGTCGAGGGGGATGAGACATTTACAGTCACGCTGACCGGGGAGCCCGGCGCTGGTCCGAGGGGGGTTCATCAGACAGAGGCGACAGTTACGATCATCGACAATGATTTTGTGACGGTCACCCTGGGGACCGCCTCGGTATCCAAAGATCTCAGCAGTGTGACGGTCACGGCGACGCTGGATGCCGCGGTTCAGGGAGGCTTCACCGTGCGGGCCTCGACCGCGGACGGCAGCGCGACCGCGGGCGAGGACTACACGGCAGTCACCGGGAAGCTGCTGAGTTTCAAAGGGAATGCCGGGGAGGAGCAGACGTTGACGGTGAATATCCTTTCCGACAGCGCTGCCGATGGGGATGAGACCTTCACGGTCTCGCTGTCCGGCCTGAGCGGCAATGCGGTGGCGGTTGATATCAGCTCCACTGCTACGGTCACGATCACCGACTATGACACCGTCCCGACGGTGATTGTGCTGGGTCTCAGCCAGGCCGATGCGGACGAAGGTGCCAGTCCGACGGTCACGGTGACCGCGACGCTTTCGCCCACCAGCGTTACGCTTGCGGCGGATACCAAGGTGTCGGTCGCGGTGGGGGACAGCAAGGATTCAGCCACCGAAGGGACGGACTACACCACGGTCGCGGATTTCACAGTCACCATCGAGGCGGGCGCGACCAGTGGCACGGGCACTTTCCAGTTTGCGCCGACGGACGATGCGGTCGATGACCCCAACGAAACCGTGACGGTTTCCGGCGCGGCGGGCGGGTTTAAGATCACGGACCTGACGCTGGCGATCACCGACACCGACACCGCTCCGACGGTGATTGTGCTGGGTCTCAGCCAGGCCGATGCGAACGAAGGTGCCAGTCCGACGGTCACGGTGACCGCGACGCTTTCGCCCGCCAGCGTTACGCTTGCGGTGGATACCACGGTGTCGGTCGCGGTGGGGGACAGCGAGGATTCGGCCACCGAAGGGACGGACTACACCCCGGTCGCGGATTTCACAGTCACCATCAAGGCGGGCGCGGCCAGTGGCACGGGCAGCTTCGTTCTGACGGTGACGGAGGATGTGGAGACCGAAGACCCTCCTGAGACCGTGACGGTTTCTGGCGCGGCGGGTGGGTTTACGATCACGGACCTGACGCTGACGATCAACGATCTGTACCGCGCGGTGGCGCTGGAAGTCGTCGCGCCGGAGCTTGCGCAGCTGTCGGAGCGCAGTGTGGTGGACGCGGTGGCAGATCGCATCGGGCGGGTGGCGGCCGGCATTTCCGGCCCCCGGGTCAGTTTCGACGGTCATTCGTCGGTTGCCACGGCACTGGCGGCCAACGAGCAGGTGCTGAACGAGGGAGGTCTGGACTGGCAGGAGTTTTTGGGGGGGTCATCCTTCGATCTGATTGTCGGCGACACGGAAACACCGGCCGCGAGCGGCCAGGCGGCATCGGACGGGGCGATCGGGATCTGGGCGTCGGGTGATTACGAGCGCATATCCAGCAAGGATGCCGGGCTGGGCGAATGGGAGGGCGATCTGCTCAGTGCCCATCTGGGTATCGACCGGCAGTTTTCCGAGAGTTTTCTGGCCGGTCTGGCCGTCTCCTGGTCCAAGGGCAGTTTTGAGTTTGATGACGACGAGTCGCTCAAGACGGATTCCCGACAGGTGGCCCTCAGCCCGTATTTCGGCTGGAACTTTGGGGACGGTGCGGGCCTGTGGGTGTCGGTCGGTCATGGCAGGGGAGAGGTCGAGCAGGAAAATCTGGTGGACTCGAAACGGGATCTCACGATGGCGATGGTGGCCGCAGGCGGAAACCGGAGGATCGTCGCAGACGCTGAGTGGGACTTGGACATCCGGGGAGAGGCCTCGGTGGCGCAGTTGAAGACCGAGGCCAGCGGCGATTTTGTGGCCACGACCGCGGACGTGCGCCGCCTGCGGCTGGCTCTGGAGGCGGGGAGTTCGACCGAGCAGGAGTCGGGGGCGCATCTGGCCCGGTCCGTGGCACTCGGCATCCGCCATGACGGTGGCGACGGGGATACCGGTCTGGGGGCCGAGCTCGACGGCGAGTTGGACTGGTCGGATCCGGCTTCAGGCGTCACCCTGAGAGCCACCGGCCATGTGCTTCTGGCACATGCGGGGGATCTCGAGGAATGGGGTGCAGGAGGCCTGATCCGTTACGCCCCCGCCCAGGCAGAAGGGCGCGGGTTGTCGCTCCGGATGCAGCCGTCCTGGGGCCGGGCGGAAATTACCCCCGGGCAGCTTTGGGAACATCGGGTCGCGGAGCTGGAGTCGGAGGATGACGATGCACCGGAAGCCCGGCTCGTCACCGATATCGGTTGGGGCCTGCCAGCACTGTCCGGGCGCGGTCTGGTCACGCCCTATAGCGGTCTGGAACTGTCGGAGGGTGGCGGACGGGTCTACCGTCTGGGCGGCCGGTTTGAGATCGGTTCGACCACCCACATCGAGTTTGGGGGAGATCGCACGGAAACGGGAGCCGAAGGCCCGGAACACGGAATCGACCTTCTCGTCCGGATGGACTGGTAGGACAGTCTGCCGCCGCCCGCGTAGGTCGGTACAACCCCCCGATCTGGCCCCTCCCTCGGAGTGCCGGATGTCCTGATTTTGCGTGTGCCTTACCCTTTTGCCGGACAAACTGGTATGATTCCACCGGCAGCGGTCTCGGGGAACGGAGATGATTTGCTATCAGCTCGCCTGTTCGAAGGGGCACAGTTTTGAGGCGTGGTTCCGGGATTCCCGGGCCTACACCCGCGAGGAAAAGGCCCGGCGGGTCGAATGCCCGATTTGTGGCAATACCCGGGTCGAGAAGGCACCCATGGCCCCGGGGGTCGCCTCCCGCCGGAATCGCGAGATCGACGGGCCGCGGCCGCGCACGGATTCCGAACGCCTGACCGGCGCGATCCGGGAACTGCGCGAGCGGGTCGAGGCCGAGGCCACCGATGTGGGGCGGAAATTTCCCGAAGAGGCGCAACGGATGCATGACGGCGAGATCGAGACGAAACCGATCTACGGGGAAGCAAACCTGGCCGAGATCGGCACCCTGTGCCAGAACGGCGTTCCCTGTCTGCCGCTGCCCTGGTCGCCGCGTCGGGTCGACTGATCCCTCTGCGCCCCGCCTCCTGCGGGTCGCGCCTTTCCGGAGACTCGTGGCATGCCTCGCTTGGTGATGAAATTCGGCGGCACTTCGGTGGCCGATATCGACTGTCTGCGGCGGGCGGCCGGCCATGTCCGGCGGGAAGTCGAGCAGGGTTTCGAGGTTGCGGTCGTGGTCTCCGCCATGGCTGGCGAGACCGACCGCCATATCGCGGCGGTGCGGGCCGAGGGCATGCTCAGTGATGTCCGTGAATACGACACGGTGATTGCCAGTGGCGAACAGGTCACCGCCGGTCTGATGGCCCTGGTGCTGCAGGCGCAGGAAGGGGTTCCGGCCCGCTCCTGGCTCGGCTGGCAGCTGCCGATCCGTACCGATGACGGGCATGGCGCGGCGCGGATCCGGTCGGTTGGGGTCGAAGCGATCGAGGAAAAATTCGCCGAAGGCCTGCATGCGGTGGTGGCCGGGTTTCAGGGGGTCGGCCCGAGCAACCGCATCACCACGCTCGGCCGTGGCGGCTCCGATGTCACCGCCGTGGCCCTGGCCGCCGCCCTCGGTGCCGAGCGCTGCGACATCTATACAGATGTCCCCGGTGTCCATACCGCCGACCCCCGGATCGTGCCGCAGGCGCGGCGTCTGGACCGGCTTTCCTTTGAGGAGATGCTGGAATTGGCTTCTCTGGGTGCCAAGGTGATGATGAGTCGTGCGGTGGCCCTGGCGGCACGGCACAACATGCCGGTCCGGGTGCTCTCGAGTTTTGAGGAGGGGGCGGGAACCCTGATCTGCGGAGAGGAGGAGATTGTGGAGGAGAACATCGTGACCGGGGTCGCCACCTCGCGCGACGAGGCCAAGATCACGGTCCGTCGGGTGGCCGACCGGCCGGGGGTGGCCGCGGCGATGCTCGTGCCGCTCGCGGAGGCCGGCGTCAACGTCGATATGATCGTGCAGAATGTCGGCGAGGACGGCCGCACCGATATGACCTTTACGGTCGCGAGTGTGGATGTTCCGGCTTCCCGGGCCGGTCTTGAATCGGTGCGTGAGGAGATCGGCTTCGAGGAGATGCTGGTCGATGACGACGTTGCCAAGGTTTCCATCGTCGGGCTGGGCATGCGCAGCCATGCTGACGTGGCGAGGAAGATGTTCTCGGCTCTCGCTGCCGAGGGTGTCAATATCGAGGTGATCAGCACCTCCGAGATCAAGACCAGCGTGCTGGTCCGCCGCCGCTATCTGGAACTCGCGGCCCGGGCTCTGCACACGGCCTTCGGCCTCGACCGCGCCGGGTCGTGACCGGCCTGCGGAGCGGAACCATGTGCCTCGATCGCTGTTTGCGCAGCCGCCGCAGGATCTGACCGTGCCGGCCCCCGATCCCGCCCTTTTCGCAGCGTATGACCGCGTTCCCGAGACGGCCCTCGCCTGGCATCGGGAGGGACGGGGGGTAGCGCTCGCCACGGTCGTCGAGACCTGGGGTTCGGCCCCCCGGCCCGTGGGGTCCGTGCTGGCTGTTTCCGGGGCCTCGGAGATCGTCGGTTCTGTCTCGGGCGGCTGTGTCGAGGGGGCCGTGGTCGCCGAGGCGCTGGAGTCGCTGGCCGACGGAACCATCCGGAATCTGCATTTCGGGGTATCCGACGATGAGGCGTTCGCGGTGGGCCTGGCCTGCGGCGGCGACATCCGCATTTCGGTGACTCCGGTCGGTATCGGCGACGGGCTGCCCGCCGCCATCATCGAGGGGCTGGTCACGGCGCGGGCGGCCCGCGAAGGCGTGGTGCTGGCCTCGGCCGAGGGATCATCCGACCACCGGCTCCTGCGTCCGGGCGAGGGCGGTGCGCTGGCCGGGGCGGTCGAGACCGGCCTCCGCACGGACCGCTCCGGCTTCACCGAGGCCGATGGCCGGCGCTGGTTCCTGGCGGTCCACAATCCTCCCCTCCGCCTGGTGGTGGTGGGCGGTTCGCATATCGCGCAGCCGCTGACCGGCATGGCGGTTCTCGCGGGCTATGACGTGACGCTGGTCGATCCGCGGGATGCGTTTGCGACGGAGGAACGTTTTCCGGGCCTGCGCATCCTTCGCAGCTGGCCGGATGAGGCGCTGCGCGGGCACGGGCTGGATCCGCGGGTGGCGGTCGTCACGCTCACCCATGATCCGAAACTCGACGATCCGGCCATCCTGGAGACGCTCGCTTCGGAAGCGTTCTATCTCGGTTGTCTGGGCTCGGCGAAGACCCACGCCAAGCGCGTGCGGCGGCTCCGGGAGCAGGGGATCGGCGAGGAGGCGATCGCCCGGATCCATGCTCCGGTCGGTCTGGGCATCGGGGCCCGGACCCCCTCCGAGATCGCGCTCTCGATTCTGGCCGAGATCACCGCCCGGCTGCGCGGCCGCAGCGAAAAGGCGGTCGCCTCTTGAAATTCGGCCCGACCCCTCTCGCGGAGGCCACCGGCACCGTCCTGGCCCATTCCATCCGCTGGGAAGGCGGTTTTCTGCGCAAGGGTTCGATCCTGAATGCCGGGCAGGTTTCCGCACTCCGCGAAGCCGGTTTCGAGACCATCATGGCCGCGCGCCCCGAGGAAGGCGACATTCTCGAAGACGAGGCCGCCGCGCGCATCGCCGCGGCCCTGGTCCCGGATCCGGGCGGCCAGCGGATCGAGATCGCGCGGGCGGCGACCGGCCGGGTCAATCTGCTGGCAACCTCTGTCGGACTGCTCCGGGTGGATGGCGGGGCCGTGGCCGCACTCAACCAGATCGACGAGGCGATCACCACCGCCACCCTTCCGGATTTCGCGCCGACCGCCCCCCGAAGGATGGTGGCGACCGTCAAGATCATGCCGTATGCGGTCGGCGGTGCGGCGGTCGAAGAGGCTGTGCGCGTTCTGGCTGGATTTCCGTCCGCACTCGAGGTGCTGCCGGTCTCGCTGGAGAGCGTGGTGCTGATTCTCACGCATCGGGAGGGATCGCCCAAACCACGCACGGGGAAGGGCGAGCGGACGGTGCGCGACCGGCTGGCCGCGCTCGGCGTGCCGCGGGTGGAGACGCGGACGGTGCCCCATGAGATCGGGCCGCTGGCGGCCGCGCTCACCGCGGCCGATGCGGATCTCATTCTCGTGCTGGGTGATGCGGCGACGGCCGATCGGGGCGATGTCGCGCCGGCTGCGATCCTGGCCGCGGGGGGTGAGATCCTTCGTTTCGGCATGCCCGTCGACCCCGGAAATCTCCTTCTTCTCGGCCATCTCGGTCCCCGCCGCGTCATGGTGCTGCCCGGTTGCGTCCGCTCCCCCAAACTCAACGGCGCGGATTGGGTGCTGGCGCGGATCGCCAGCGGCGTTGAGGTCACCGGGGCGGATATTGCCGCCATGGGGGTGGGCGGTCTCCTGCACGAGGTGCCGCTGCGGCCGCAGCCGCGTGTCGGCGGTGCCCGTCGGCCGGAGCGGGTGCGGGTGTCGGCCTTGCTGCTGGCGGCCGGGATGTCACGGCGGATGGGCGACAGCAACAAGCTGCTGATGGAGGCCGGTGGCCGACCTCTTGCCGCCCGGGCCGTGTCCGCCCTCGCCGCCAGCCGGGCCGAGGAGATCCTGGTGGTGACCGGCGCGGAGGCGGAGCAGGTGGAGGTGGCGCTGGCCGCCAGCGGCCCTCCCGGGCTGCGCTTTGTCCGCAACCCCGCCTATGCCGAGGGGATGGGCGCTTCGCTGCGGGCCGGAATGGCGGCCCTGTCGGCCGAAGCGGATGCCGTGGTCATCGCGCTTGCCGATATGCCCGGGATGCAGGCGTCCCAGGTGGACCGTCTGATCGATGCCTATGATCCCGAGGCCGGACGCGCGATCTGCCGCACCACCGGTCCGGACGGCACCCCTGGCCATCCGGTGCTGTTCGGGCGGCGGTTTTTTGAGACATTGCAGGGGCTTTCGGGCGATCGCGGTGCCCGCGATGCGGTGGCGGAGAACGCGGCCTGTGTGGTGGATCTTCCGGTGGACGGGGAAGCGCTCGTCGATCTGGATACCATCGGGGACTGGCGTCAGTGGCGGGCACGGGAGGGCGGGCCATGAGTGCAGGCGGGGTGGAGCTGGTGGTCGTGGCCGGCAGTCTGAGGCAGGGCAGCTACAACCGGTCCCTGGCCGCGGAGGCCGCGCGTCTGGCCGGGGAGAGGGGGGCCGCGGTCCTCCATCTGGATCTGCGCGACTATCCGCTGCCGATCTACGATGCCGGGCTGGAGGCCGATTCCGGCCTGCCGGCGGCGGTGGTGGAACTCAAGCGCATCTTCGCCGAGCGGAGCGGATTCATTCTCGCCTCGCCGGAATACAACGGCTCCCTGCCGCCGCTGCTGAAAAACACCCTCGACTGGATGTCGCGTCAGGGCGAGGATCCGGAGCCCATGCTCCCGTACCGGAACAAGGTGGCCGGTCTGCTGGCCGCTTCCCCGGGCCGGCTGGGCGGCATCCGCATGCTGACGGAGCTGCGGCGGATCCTCTCCGGGATTGGGGTGCATGTGGTGCCGGCCCAGTTTGCCCTCCATGGCGCGGGGCAGGCCTTTGACGAGGCCGGCCGTCTCACGGTTGCGGCGCAGATGCGCGGAGCCGGGGAGGTCGTGGAACAGGTGGTCCGGACCGCCGCCCGGCTGGGGACGGGGGAATCCGCGCCGCGCTGAAGACGGAGAGGGCGGCAGGATCCGTCGGGCTATTTGAGGTTTCGCGGGTCCAGAAAACTTTCGAGCCTCACCGTGTCGGGGCCGGTCCCGCTCCAGTCCGATGCCGTGACCCGGAAGACCGCGGCCGCGGCGGTCGGGAATTTCAGGAATCTCCCATCCCTGCGGTGCGCGGCCCCACCGCCATCGGCCAGATACCGCGCCAGCGCGGAGGTGCCGGGATTGTGGCCGAGCAGGAGCAGGCACGAGACCCCCTCCGGGGCCTGCCGGGCGAGCTCCAGCATGGCACCGGGCGGCGCCCCATAGAGTTGTTCCAGATAGCGCGGGGCGGGCGGCTCCGCGAAGGCTTCCGACAGCAGCGCCCAGGTCTCGCAGGTGCGCAGGCTGCTGGAGACCAGCGCATGGTCCGGCTCGAGGCCGCGGCTCTGCAGCACCTGGCCCATCCGGCGGGCGGCCTCCCGGCCGCGCCCGTTCAGCGGTCGGTCATGATCGTCCCGTTCGGGATTCTGCCAGCTCGACTTTGCATGCCGTAGCAGCAACAGCCACTCGGGCGCGGGCACGGATCAGCCGCTCGGGCCGATCATCGCTGCCGGGCGCACCACACGGTCAAAGGTCTCTCCGTCCACGAGGCCGAGCTGGATTCCCTCCTCGCGCAGCGTGGTGCCGTTGGCATGCGCGGTCTTGGCGATCTTGGTGGCGTTGTCATAGCCGATCTCGGGGGCCAGGGCGGTGACCAGCATCAGTGATTCCTGCATCTTGCGGGTGATGGTCGCCTCGTTCGCCTGGATGCCCTCCACACAGCGCTCGGCGAAACTGGCCGCCGCATCGCCCAGCAGGACCACCGACTGCAGCAGGTTGTAGATCATCATCGGCTTGTAGACGTTGAGCTCGAAATGCCCCTGGCTGCCGGCGAAGCCGGTCGCGGTGTCGTTGCCCATCACATGGGCGCAGACCTGGGTGAGTGCCTCGCATTGGGTGGGATTGACCTTGCCGGGCATGATCGAGGATCCCGGCTCGTTCTCCGGCAGCGAAAGCTCGCCGAGTCCGCTGCGCGGGCCGGAACCGAGGAAGCGGATGTCATTGGCGATCTTGTGCAGGGACACGGCCACGATGCGGGCGGCCCCGGAGGCCTCGACAATCGCGTCATGCGCGGCGAGGGCCTCGAACTTGTTCTCGGCGGTGACGAAGGGCTGACCGGTGAGCGCGGCGATGCGGGCGGCGATCCGCTCGTCAAAGCCGCGCCGGGTGTTGAGTCCGGTGCCGACCGCGGTGCCTCCCTGTGCGAGGCGGTAGAGATTGCCGCGCGCCGCCTCGACCCGGGCGATGCCGAGTTCGGCCTGGCGGGCATAGCCGCTGAATTCCTGGCCCAGGGTCAGGGGGGTGGCGTCCTGGGTGTGGGTGCGTCCGATCTTGATGATGTCGTGGAACGCTTCGGCCCGGGCGGCGAGGGCCGCCTGCAGGCGGCGGAGGCCGGGAAGCAGCCGGGCCTCGATTTCGGTGATCGCGGCGATGTGCATCGCCGTCGGATAGGTGTCGTTCGAGGATTGCGAGCGGTTGACATGGTCATTCGGATGCACCGGATCCTTGCTGCCGATGCTGCCGCCGAGGAGCTCGATGGCCCGGTTGGCGATCACCTCGTTGGCATTCATGTTGGACTGCGTGCCGGAACCGGTCTGCCAGACCACGAGCGGGAAGTGGTCGTCCCATTTCCCCGCCGCAACCTCGCCGGCGGCCTGGGCGATGGTCTGCCCGAGGGTCGGGTCGAGATCGCCGGCCTCGACATTCACCTCCGCCGCGGCCTGCTTGATGGTTCCGAGGGCATGGACCACCGCGGGCGGCTGGCGTTCGCCGCCGATGGGAAAATTGCCCAGCGAGCGCTGGGTCTGCGCTCCCCAGTAGCGGTCTGCGGGTACCTCGAGGGGGCCGAAGGAATCGGTTTCGGTGCGCGTGGCCATGTGGGAGTCTCCGTTCAGTGCCGGAATGCGTCGAGCTGGACGACGTTGGTGCCCTCCAGTGCCTCCACGGACGGGGCGGTCTTGTGGAGCGGGGGCTCGGCCTCGGTCTCCTCCTCCGGGTGGGTGAAGCGGAGGCCGAACTGGACGGCCGGGTCGGCAAAGATGTCGATGGCCTCCAGCGGAATCCGGATCCGGGCCGACCGGTTGCGGAAAGACAGCCGCACGGAAAAGGACTCCTCGTCGACTTCGAGCCCGTCGAATTCATGCTGCAGGATGATCGAGAGGCTCACCGGATGCTGTTCGCGCAGCCAGTCGGGGATCTCGACGTCGGGATGGTCCGTGCGGATGGTGATATAGAAATGATGGTCCCCCGGAAGACCGTGCTCGGCGGCATGGGCCAGCGCGGAGGCGATCACACGGCGGAAGGCGCGGTCCATAAAACTGCTGTAGTCGATGGCGTCGTCATCCACGACAGATCTCCTGCCTCAGGGGGCAGGGTCAAGCCTAGCGCAACCCGCAGTTCCGGGGTAGCAGAATTTTCAGAGGGTTCGGGAGTCCGCAAAATGCCGTCCAGTCCGCAGACTTCCCTGCGTCCGCTCCTGCGAAGCCTCTTTGATGCCGCGCTTGCGGCCGCCGACCCGCAGCGTCTGGTGGCCGCCACACCGTTTCCCGACTGCACCGGGCGGGTCGCGGTGGTCGGGGCGGGCAAGGCCTCGGCGGCAATGGCGCGGGCCCTTGCCGGGCATCGGGATGCGGCACTGGAGGGCATCGTGATCGTGCCGCGCGGCCATGCCGTGCCCTGCGGCGGGATCGAGGTGGTCGAGGCCGGGCATCCGGATCCCGATTCTCAAGGGGAGACCGCGGCGCGGCGGATTCTCGATCTGGCCGGCACGCTGGGGGAGGGGGATCTGCTGGTGGTGCTGGTCTCGGGCGGTGGCTCGGCCCTGCTCGCGGTGCCGGCGGCGGGGCTGGTTCTGGACGACAAGCGTGCCGTGGCGGGCGAGCTGATGCGGGGGGGGGCACCGATCTCGGATCTCAACGCCGTCCGCAAGCATCTCTCCGCCGTCAAGGGGGGAAGGCTGGCCCTGGCGGCCTGGCCGGCGCGGGTGCTGGCGCTGGCGGTCTCCGACGTGCCGGGAGACAGTCCGGCGACCATCGCCTCCGGTCCGACCGTCGCCGACCCGACGGATTTTGCGGAGGCGCGGGAGGTGCTGACCCGGTTCGGCGTTGAGGCACCGGCGCGGGTGGCGGCGCATCTGCAGGAGGCGGGGGAGGAGACTCCGAAGCCGGGGGATCCGCGCCTGGCCCGTTCCGAATTCCGGCTTCTCGCGAGACCGGCAGACGGGCTGGCGGCGGCGGCGGAAGCTGCCCGGAGCGCGGGCTATGAACCGGTGCTGCTCGGGGATGCGCTGGAAGGCGAGGCGCGGGAACTGGCCCGGGAGCATGCCGTGCAGGCCGGCCGCGCCAGTCGGGGGGTGGTGCTGCTTTCGGGAGGCGAGGCCACGGTCACGATTCGCGGCAAGGGGGTGGGCGGCCCGAATGCGGAATTCGCTCTCGCTCTCGCTTTGGAACTGGACGGGCGTTCCGGTGTCCATGCGATCGCCTGCGACACCGACGGCATTGACGGCTGCGGCCCGCCTGCGGGGGCGGTGGTGGGACCCGACACGCTGGCCCGGGCCGCCTCCCTCGGCCTCGATCCCCGGGCGGCGCTGGCGGACAATGACGCGCACCGGTTTTTCGAGGCCCTGGGGGATTCGGTGACCACCGGCCCGACGCTTACCAACATCAACGACTTTCGGGCTATCATTGTCGCCGGTCGGTGACGGGGCAGAACGGATGCATCGGAAGCGGAAGGCGAAGATCGTCGCCACCCTCGGTCCCGCGAGCACGGATCCGGCGATTCTTCGCAAACTCTTCGAGGCTGGCGCCGATGTCTTTCGGCTGAATTTCAGCCATGGCGACCGCGAGAGCCATGCCCGCACCTACCATGCCCTTCGCGCCCTTGAGGGGGATGCCGGGCGGACGGTGGTCGTGCTCCAGGATCTGCAGGGACCGAAACTCCGGATCGGCGAATTCGAGGGCGGGGCGGTGCATCTTGCGGCCGGGGATACCTTCCGGCTCGATCTCGATCCGTCCCCGGGCGGTGCCGGGCGCGTCTTTCTCAACCATCCGGAGGTCTATGCGGCGGCCTCGTGGGGAACGCCGCTTCTTCTGGATGACGGCAATCTGCGGCTGCAGGTGCGCGACCACGGTTCCGATTTCATTGATGCCGAAATCCTGGTCGGGGGCGAGCTCAGCAACCACAAGGGACTGAACCTCCCGGGGGCCGTGTTGCCGCTGCGGGCACTGACCGAGAAGGATCGGGAGGATCTCGAATTCGGCCTTTCGCTGGGCGTGGACTGGGTGGCACTCTCCTTCGTGCAGCGGGCCGAGGATGTGTCGGAAGTGTCCGAGCTGGTCGCGGGCCGGGCGGCGGTGATGGCCAAGATCGAGAAACCGGCGGCGCTCAGCTGCATCGATGAGATCCTTGAGGTCGCCGATGGGCTCATGGTGGCCCGTGGCGATCTGGGCGTGGAACTCCCCCCGGAGGATGTTCCGGGCCGGCAGAAGGAGCTGGTGCGGCTCTGCCGGCTTGCCGGCCGACCGGTGGTGGTGGCCACGCAGATGCTGGATTCGATGGTGCATGCGCCGGTGCCGACCCGGGCCGAGGCCTCCGATGTGGCGACCGCGATCTATGACGGTGCCGATGCGGTGATGCTCTCGGCCGAATCGGCGGTGGGCGACTATCCGGTGGAGGCGGTGGCGATGATGAACCGGATCATCGAGCGCACCGAGCGGGAGGCAAGCTACCGGCCGATCATCGATGCCCTGCATCCCACCCCGCGACCGACCGCGGCGGATGCCATCTCGGCGGCGGTGGCGCAGGTCGCGCGCACCGTGTCCGCGGCCCTGATCGTGACCTACACCGCTAGCGGCTCGACGGCCGCGCGGATGGCGCGCGAGCGCCCGGATGTACCGATTCTGACCCTCACCAACAACCCTGACACGGCCCGCCGGATGCAGATCCTGTGGGGGACGCATTGCGTCTATACCAGCAATGTCACGTCCTTCCGGGCAACGGTGGAGGCGGCCTGCCGGATCGCCGCCCGGGAGGGGCTGGCGGTGGACGGCGACCGGCTGGTGATCACCGCCGGGGTGCCTTTCGGGACTCCTGGAACCACCAACACGCTACGGATTGCCACGGTCGGCGAGGACTGATGTTTTCACGGCCGCTCCGCAAGCGTCGGCTCTCCGAACTCGACGAGCGGGAGGTGCTGGCCATGGCCATCGCCGGCGAGGAAGAGGACCGGCGGCGGTATCTCGACTACGCCCGCGCGCTGCGCGAACTGGCACCGGATTCCGCCCGCACGCTGGAGGCGATGGCGGGGATCGAGGATCAGCACCGGCAGAGGCTGGTCACCCGTTTCTACGAACGGTTCGGCGAGGAGATCCCGCTCATCCGGCGTGAGGATGTGGCAGGCTTCCAGTTGGTCCGGCCGCTCTGGGCGCTCCTGCCGCGCGGACCGAAAGCGGTCCGGGACCAGGCCGGGGCGCTGGAGGTGCAGGCGCGGGCGTTCTATGAGCGCGCCGCTTCCTTGAGCACCGATCTGCGCACCCGCGAATTGCTGACGGAGCTGGCCCTTGAGGAGGCCGGCCACGAACAGGAATTTGCCGCTCTGGAGGTGTCGGGTCGGCAGGTCGCGCATGTGGCAGAGGAAGAACGGCACCGCCGACGGTTCCTGCTGCAATATGTGCAACCCGGACTGGCCGGCCTGATGGACGGCTCGGTGTCGACCCTGGCGCCGCTGTTTGCGGCCGCCTTCGCGACTCAGAGCAGCTGGAGTGCATTTCTTGTCGGCCTCGCGGCCTCGATCGGGGCCGGCATCTCCATGGGGTTTGCCGAGGCGCTGTCGGATGATGGCGCACTCACCGGGCGGGGCTCGCCGATCATCCGGGGGGTGGTCACCGGCATGATGACCATGATCGGTGGGGTGGGGCACACGCTCCCCTATCTGATTTCGGATTTTCTGACCGCCACGGTGCTCGCGATCGTCGTGGTCGTCATCGAACTGGTCGTGATCGCCTGGATCCGCTGGAAATACATGGACACGCCGTTCCTGTCGGCGACGTTTCAGATCGTGCTCGGCGGAGCGCTGGTCTTTGCCGCCGGCATCCTGATCGGCAATGCGTGAGTGGGCGGGGTGGAGGCTTCTGTTGCTAGGCGCCTCCGGGCCCCACCCGAACGTGCTACCGCCCGGGGATCAAGTCCAGTATGACTGCTGCTTATGCAGCAATCGCCACTGGAGCACGATTGTCATTGGCAATTGTGCGTACGATCCGATAACGGCGAATCCCACCGGGCGAAAGAAACACCTTTACACGTCCGTCGATCCTATTTCGGCCCCATATGAACCAACCGTGTCCGGAGGGTTCAGGTGGAGCCGCCGGGTACCGCCCCCGGGTCCGGTCCGCTTATTTCGTGCCCGTTTATCGCCATAGCTCCGTAAGAAGCACTGAGAATATACTATGCTCTCGCGCATTTGCAACCCCTAGTGCGCCATAATAGGAAGCGGATGGCGGCACCTCCGATATCTGTGGCAAGCGCCTCCAGTCCCGCATACATAGGTCGTGGGGTTGGGGCCGGTGGCGTTGAGCAAGGGATAGACGGCGTCCATTATGGCCCGGGCGACGTCGGTTCCCACTGCGGTGTGATGCCGTGTTCCTCCCGGAGCTGTCGGCACTGGCCGAATGCGATCGTATGGCGGGCACCGGCGTGATGTAGCCTTTGGGGCTATGCTACTCCGGGGTGGATGAAGTCGATAATGTGTTGCGAGGTTATGGATTATAAGAAGTTTCTTCTTGTTGTGAGGTTGCTTGGTTCGGAAGCATTCTTCTCACGATTTCATCTATCTGATCGAAGATTTTATTGTTCTTCAGAAGTTTTCGAATGCGTTTTGAGGCTGTGATCTGGCTGTAGGTAGAATGCTCTGAATTGGAATCATACCATTCCCGGACAGCAGTCTCGGCTTCTTCGCAGAGTTCCGCGAGCCGATTGTGGTCTGAGTTTTGTCGGTCAAATTGTGGAATTGGCAAGTACTCCCATATGTGAGTATGGAAGTGTCTGTTCGATCGGCGGCTTTCCACGAAGGCGTTTTCCAGACAGGGAGAATTCAGGATAGATACAATGTATGCAGCTTCCTGATCAGAGAGGAATCTTCCGAAATAGCATCCTTCTCCCAGAATGATGGGGTTATCTCTGGATGGGAAATATCGGGTGCTTCTCATGTGATCTCCTGCAGCTGAATAGATGACCTGAACCTGCAGATTATCCATGGATTCCAACTGGGTGGAAATCTTTCTCTGGTAATTTATGCAGCCCAGCAATGTTTTGGGCGATTTACGCCCTTTTCTCTTTCTGTATATCTTGTCTAGTCGTTTCCATAAATCTGAGCTTTGAACAGGGCACTCTTCCAGAATTCCCTGATTATCAGTAGGAATTATTACGTTCGATATATTTTTGGAAATCATGAAGGGGTAGAAATCTTGACTTTTGCATAGTTTGTGGATATAGCTCGTTGGAACTATGCCTTTTTGAGCATCTAATGCACGCCATGGAACATGTGTGGATTTTGTAGTTGTTATTTCCGCATTTTGGGGATCATTGAATATCTCTTCTATTTTGTCTATCACTACCAGCACTTGGGGTCTTGTTGCCGCTCCTGATTTCCATTTTGAATTTTGATAAAAAGAAGGTTTCTTTGAAACCTTGTTTGATGCAGAACTGAATTCAATCAAATTCAGAGCATCATTCAATTTAATGGATGGTAGAATTTTTACCCTTTTTGTGATTTTGTTTGCGCTCAGAATCGTCGTTTTCTGAAATTGATCCAGTTTTCGGGTTTTGAAACCGGAATTTAAATCGAAGAGAACACATGATATTTTTGCGTCACCTCCGCCGAATGGTGCTATCTTCTGGAGGTCCAGTATGTATTTTTCAATTTTTCTGTCCTTATACCAATTCCTAAAATTTTCCCATTGGGGTGATTTGACATATGATTTTTTGACAATCCACGAAGCTGGGTCAGTTTTTGGATTTTGGAGATATATCTGTCTTCCCATTTTCAGAAACAGCTGGGCGATGTCGTTATTGGAAGCGTGCTTTCCTCCTTGCCAGAGACCTTCCGAGAGGAATGTTTGTTCCAATTCCCGTTTCCGGTATTCTACCTGTATATCTCCCATTCTGACCCATGGTGGATTTGCCACAATCCGATTGACCTTCCTTCTGGACAGAAATGCAGGAGCAGTGATGTTGGTCACATACCAAGCCCAGACAGAGTTGCCCTTCTCGGAGATGATGTCCGCGAAATTCTTGCAGCACTGTTCCAGAGTGGCCCGGTCCGGTTCCGGAATGCTTTCCAGAATGTCCTGCGGGATCTTCTTCTGCTTGGCGAATGCAATCAGCCGGTCCATCTCGGAGTTAAAATTCCGAGATTCACAGAAGGACAGCGGAATTAGGATCTCCTTGGACCGGGTTCCCGGAATCTGGAAGACAAGGTTCTTTTCCCGGATTTCGTGGGTCATCTGGTTCAAAAGCTTCCGATCCTCATCCTCCTTGTCCTGGAAGGTCATCAGGGAATCTCCCTGAAAGACATTGATGGATTTGGTTCCGTCTGGTGGCGGTGCCGGCAGTGCCCGGAGGAGCGTGGCTCTGGAGATCTCCGTTGCTATGGGGTGGATGTCGATTCCATTGACCAGCCGGACTGCAATCTCCGCCTGTCTGGATAGCGGAAGATGCAGGGATTTCATCGCATCGGATTGAAGAATTTTTTGGGCTGAATGATAAAGGAAAGTTCCTGATCCACAGGCGGGATCCAGAACGCCGATTCCCTTCAGGGGAAGTTGTGAATTCGCTGCCGTGATGCTCTGCTCCAGCCATTCGGGGTCCAAGGTCTCATTGACCAGCAGTTCCGCGAGCCAATCCGGCGTGTAGTACTCGCCGAAGATCTTCCTGTCCGTGGAGGAGATAAACCCTTCATAGACGGACCGGAGCACATCTCCTTTCTGGCGACGCCAGTCATATTCGTTGATCTTCCTCAGGAAGGCTTTCTGCCAATCCTCTCCGTCCGGGTCCTGCACGATCCAGGACACGAAACCGTCGGCTAGAACCGAGTGGGGTTCCTTCTCCGGTTCCGGAGAGGCCAGGATCTGGCTTACATTTCGGGCTACGCTGACCAGAAAAGAATGCTTTACGAACATTTTCTGAGATTCGGACTTGGATTCCGGTTCCATTCCGGAAGCTCGTAGCATGTCTCTCCAGAGATCAAATTTGGTTTCGGTCTCCTTCAGAGACCTGCCTTTCAGACCGCCATAGATTTTCACCAGTTTCTGGTGGTCATCGACAAACAGATCATAGGGATTCTGGGGAATTCTGGGTTTTCCCAAAGGTTTGTCCGCGAATATCTTTTGAGAAAGAAATTCCAGTAAGTCATTCGGTGTTCTAGGGCGATAGTCAAGCGTGTGCTTTTCGGCGGAGGGGGTGTTGTTGGCATTGCGGTATTTCCAGACATGCCAGATCTGTCCGTCGGTGATGATGCCGGTCCAGGGTCGGTTTTGCTCTTCAGGAATTTTAAATGGCAGTTCGTTGGAATCTTCCAGAATTTTTGCGTGGATATAGGGTTCCAATTGGCTCAGGACTTCTTTGCTGGCTTTTCCCACTTTTTTGGTCTCGATGATGGTTCGAAACTGGTGGCAGAGAATATCCATTCTTCCGGTTGAAACAGTAATCTCGGATTCGATGTCGGTGATTCCTAGCAATCGTAGCAGATGGCTGAGTTCATTCAGAATTGTTCGCTCGGTGATTCTCTTGCTGTAGGTCAGCAGTTTCTTTGCGGACCGCTGTTTCATCTCAGTCCGGTCAGGCAATGTTTGGATGCCCACCGTTTTCCTGTGTTGGATCATTTCAGAAATCTCCGTTTTCGATGCTGATTTCTTCTGAAAGGGTTTTTATGGGGAAGGATTTTTCTGCATCCAGAAGCGGCGAGGAGATCAGCACCAAGATTTTCCACTTGCTACGGGATGGTGCGCACTGAAGCGTCAACGAGCCAACGGCAGGGACTCGCTCTTTCCAGTGATCCTTACCCATTTGCCTTCTTGCGGTAGGGATGTGCTGGATAGACGCCGAGTATCTTCATGCGACTGGTGAAAAACCCTAGTTCTTCCAGGGCAAGGCGTACCATCCGGTCCTCCGGATGCCCCTCGATATCGGCATAGAATTCGGTGGCGGTGAAGGACCCGCCGACCATGTAGCTCTCGAGCTTGACCATGTTGACACCGTTGGTCGCAAAACCGCCGAGGGCCTTGTAGAGCGCGGCTGGCACGTTGCGCACCGCAAACACGAAACTCGTGACCGTATCTGCCGTGCCGTGCCCGGCCTCGATCCGCTCGCTCGCCATGACCAGGAAGCGGGTGGTGTTGTGGGGGGCATCCTCGATTCCCGTGGCGAGCGTATCGAGTCCGTAGATCTCGGCCGCGAGGCTGGAGCCGATGGCGGCGACCGATGGGTCGGCGGCTTCCGCCACGGCTCGGGCGGCACCGGCGGTGTCGGCCCCCGCCTGCGGCACGATGCGGTGTTCTCTCAGGAACTGCCGACACTGGCCGAGGGCCACCGGATGGCTGGTGGCGGTGCGGATTCCTTCCAGGTTGGAACCTTTCGCACCAAGCAGATTCAGCCGCACAGGCAGAAAGTGCTCGGCGACGATATGCAGGCCCGATTTGGGGAGCAGGTGGTGGATATCCGCGATCCGTCCGTAGAGCGAGTTGTCGACCGGCAACATGGCGCGTCCGGCCTCTCCGGCTCGTACCGTCTCGATGGCCTCCTCGAAACTTGCGCAGGGGTAGGGTTCCATTTCCGGGAACATTTCCTGGCATGCCTGGTGGCTGTAGGCCCCGGGGATGCCCTGGAATGCCACCCCGGATCGAGAATCGGACTGACCTGGATTTTTCTGGTTCGCCATTTGCGCTCCCGCACCGGCCATCCCCCGCGTGGCGGCAGGGCCGGGTCATTCCATGCCTCTTTGCTCCGGCCCGGATTCAGGGGCTGTTTTCGGCGGCACTATACGCGGAAAACAAACACCGAACCCGGATTCGGGCGGACAGGCCCTGGCACCGCCTTCAGGATTTTGGCGGGATCGTGAGATGTGTGTCCGAGGCATAGTACCGGCGCACGGCGTCCTGGATCCGGGTCGCAAATTGGCGCTGGGGCATGTCCCGCGCACCCCGGCGGCACTGTTCACGAAATTCCGCACAGGCCGCGGGGTAATCCACTCCGACCAGTTTGCCCTCGGCCAGCACCGGCACGCCCGCCACCACAAGCCCCTGCACCCGTCCCGCCGTCATGCGATCGATCAGCAATCGCCCCATATCTGCAGTGTCGTAGAGCGTGTCTTCGAGCAGTGCGTCCAGATCAAGGACAGCGAAATCAGCCGCCCCACCCGTCTGCAACGCGCCGCACTGTCCGTCGAGACCGACCACCCGTCCGCCCTCCAGCAATGCGAGATCAAGCAATTCTCCATGCGGCAGATCCGGGGCAAGGCCGTTTCCGCCATGCAGATGGAACGCCAGGCGCAGCTCCCGCCACATATCCTGATCGTCGTCGAGGGCCGCGCCGTCCATTCCGAACGCAACCCGAACGCCTTTCGCCCGCAGCATCGGGAGCGGTGCAACGCCGGATCGGTAGCGCAGGTTGCTGGAGGGGTTGGAGACGACCGTGACCCCCCGTTCCGCCAGCAGTTCCGCTTCCGCCTCGCGCAGCTGCACCCCATGGGCGACGGCCAGGCGCGGTGACAGGAGGCCGATTTCATCCAGAAAGCGGATGATTCCATCGGGATAGGCCGCGTCCAGCCACTCCCGCTGGCGTCGCGATTCCAGCAGGTGCATGTGCACACGCCGGGAATTCTCGTGCGACGCTTCGGCGATCCGCGCCAGCGTGCTGTCCTCGCACCATTGCGGCCCGATCGGACCGTATTGGACGGAGACCTTTTCCGACGAGAGGGCGGCGGCGATCCGGTCAACCTGCGCGACCTGTTCCGTGGCGGATGGAAAACACGGTGTTGAATCCATGAGCGCGCGCCAGTCGTTCTCATCCGCGAGATAGGGCCGGAGTGCCTGCGGCCCGCCATAGACCCAGCTGTTGCGATCCAGGATCGGGCAGGAGAGGCCCAGTTGCAGGCCGATATCGGCCGCGGCCCGGGCGATGGAAGCGGCCTCGTCGAACAGCTCCCCGACCCGGTGCGAATTGATCAGATGAACCGTCGATCCAATCCCGGCCTGTGCCATGCGGCCGAAGGCGACCAGGGTCTCAAGATAGGCATCGGTCCGCGGCCGCATGCCCCAGCCCGCGATGAACGGCTCGAGCGCGTCGTCGGCGACGCCGAAATCGAGCGGGCGGATTCCGTACCCATGATCATGCGCGTTGACCAGGGCCGGTACGGCCAGGGTTGCGTTTCCCTCAAGCCCTGTGCGGCCGTCCTCGATTCGGGTGATCCGCCCGTCCTCGATCTCGATCACGACATCGCAGAGCGGAGTGTGATCCCCGAGCCGCTCCTGCAGGCGGGAAAATGCGAAGGACGCGGGGACAGTTTTTTCCTTTGCCACCCTCCGGGACGGCCGGTTCAGCCGGTGTCGGTCACCGGCCGACCGGTCACCTCCGGATGGTCGAGATCCGTCCGGTATTCCTCACTGCATCCGCCCGGCGAATCCCAGCCGGTGACCTCCGGTCCGAAAAAATCCCGGTTGATGGCGGTGAATGTTTTCCACTCCGCCGGCAGATCATCCTCGTCGTAGATCGCGTCGACGGGACACACCGAGACGCACAGCGCACAATTGATGCACTCGTCCGGCTGGATGTAGAACATCCGCCCGCCCTCGTAGATGCAGTCGACCGGGCAGACCTTGGTGCATTCGCCGTCCTTGACGTCGATGCAGGTCTCGCCGATTACGAAAGCCATTCCCCGCCGCCCGGGTTCAGCGTCCGTGCCAGACGGGGGGGCGCTTTTCGTTGAACGCGCGCACCCCCTCCTCGCCGTCCTCGCTCTGCAGAGCGGTGACCACCGCCGGAAGCTTCAGCGCCTGGGCTTCGTCCAGAGCGAGATGCGACGTGCGCTGCACGATCTGCTTGACCGCCCGCAGGCTCAGCGGCGCACAGGCGAGAATCTCGGCCAGCCAGGAATCCACCGCCGCATCCAGTTCGTCGCGCGGCACGGCCTGGTTGACCACGCCCCATTGCGCCAGGACACGGGCCGGAACCCGGCGTGCGGTCATCAGCATCCCCATGGCCAGATTGTGCGGCAGTTTCCGCGCCAGCCGGATGACGCCGCCATCAAGCGGAATCCGTCCGACCCTCGGCTCCGGCAGGCCCATTTCCGCATCCTCGCAGGCCACGACGATGTCACAGCCCAGCACCATCTCGAACCCTCCGCCGAGGGCAAAGCCGTTGACCCGCGCGATCACCGGAACATCCAGCGTCCTGCGGAGCGCGATTCCGCCAAAACCGTGGGGGCGGGATTCGGCCCAGTATTCGAGGCCGGAGGCACTGTCGCTCTTCATGTCCGCACCGACACAAAATGCCCGCTCCCCCGCGCCGGTCAGCACCACGCACCAGATATCGGGGTTGTTCTCGATTTCGTCCCAGCATTCCAGCAGCCGGCGCTCGGTCGCCGGGTCGATCGCGTTCAGCCGATCCGGCCGGTCGAGGGTGATCCGTCCGACCCGGCCATCGACCTCGAACCGCACGCTCAAGGGGCCGGCTCCGGTCCGGTGCCGGGCGGCATGCCCGCCTCCGCGAGCAGAGCCTCGTTGTGCTCGCCCAGCCGGGGCGGCGGGACCCGAATCTCGAACGGCGCGTCCGACATGTGGATCGGCGTGCCGACCAGCCGCACCGGCCCGGCCTCCGTGCTTCCGGCCTCGACCACCATGCCGTTGACGCGCGTCTGCTCGTCTTCGAGCGCTTCGGCCAGCGTCCGGACCGGCGCGCACAGGATGTCGACCGCTTCCAGCCGCTCCAGCCAGTGGGCCGTGGACTCCTCGCGAAAGCGCTTGCGGAAGGTCTCCTGCAGCTCGGGCCGATGTTCACGCTGCTGGTCGAGCGTCGACAGGCGGGGCTGCTGGGACAGATCCTCCAGCCCCAGGGCCTCGCAGATATCGCGCAGCGGATTCGGCTTGAAGGCACCGACCATGGTGAGGGCACCATCCGTGGTCTCGAACACGCCGGTGAGCGGCATGGCGGCCCAGTTGAGTTCCTTGTCGCGCATCATGCGCATGGCCGCTTCCTGCATCTGCATGGCCAGCATGGAGTTGTACAGGCTCACTGTCACCCGCTGGCCCCGGCCCGTCTTTTCCCGCTGCATCAGGGCAAGCAGGATGCCCTGCACGAGATGCATGCCGGCCGAGTAGTCGCACAGCGCCGTCGGGTAGATCGACAGCGGCACGGATCCGTCGGCGCGCCGGTCCATCACGCCGCTCATGGCCTGGGCCAGAACGTCCTGGCCGCCCTTGTGGACATACGGCCCCTCGTTCCCGTAGCCCGTGCCCTCGGCAAAGACCAGCCGCGCGTTGCGCTGGCGCAGGGTCTCGTAACCGAAACCGATCCGGTCCATGACCCCGGGGCGGAAATTGTTGACGACCACATCGGCCCGGTCGATCAGCCGCAGGATGGCCTGTTTTCCCGCCTCGGCCTTGAGATCCACGGCCAGGCTTTTCTTGTTGCGGTTGAGCGAGCAGAACACCGGGTTGTTCAGGTGGTCCGGGTCGTCGCCCAGCGACCAGCGCGACAGGTCGCCGATCTTCTCCTTCTCGACCTTGATCACCTCGGCCCCGTAATCCCCCAGCATCTGCGTGCAGGACGGGCCGAGCATGACCTGGGTGAAATCGATGACGCGCACACCGCTCAGCGGCAGGGACCGGTCGTTCATTGGGCTTCCTCCACGGGGACCCGGGGGGTGTCTGCGGGGAGCCAGGCGTTGTCCGCCGGTCGATCTCCCGGATCCGCCCCCTGACGGCGCATGGCCTTCTGGATGGCGGCCGGATCGACATCCCGCACCCGAAGGCCGCTTTCGACGGCCAGGGCGGCCGCCACACCGGCCGCTTCGCCCATGGCCATGCAGGGTGGAATCTCACGGCTCAACTTCTGCGCCTGCGGCGTCGCCGAATAATGCCGCCCCGCCACCAGCAGCTGGTCGATCTTCCGGGGAAGCATCGCACGATAGGGCGTGTAGTAGTCGCGGCCGCGGCAGACCGTGTCCGCGAAGTGGCGCCGCTTCATCACATCCTCCTTGGTGACGACATATTCGCCGTCCAGCATCCGCGTCTGCCGGACCCCGGTCTGGGGCGCGAAGTCGACAATGACGGCATCCGCAAAGCCCGGCAGGTGGGCGCGGGCGTATTCGAGCAGCTCCTCGATGCGGCCGCGGCCCTCCAGCTCGGCGCCCGTCAGATCCTCGACCGTGAGGCCGTCGAGCCCGGTCATATGCGGGCAGTTGAGCCAGACGACGCCCGGCAGCGGGGTTTTCAGCCACCAGTAGTTCCAGCATCCCCCGATGATTCGCTTGGCTTCCTTGTCGGCGGCCTTGAAGGCCTCCGGCTCCTCGAATTCAAACCGGATGGCGGCATCCGTGTCGACATTTCCCCAGCGCGAGACGGTGGTGAGGATGTAGGAGCCGGTCTGGCTGTCGGCGCCGGCCGCGGCCGCGACATCCAGATCTCCGGTGGCGTCGATCACCACCTTGCCCAGCACCGCCTGCCTTCCTGCCTTGGTCTGGCAGATGACGCCGCGCATCTCGTTGTCCTCCACGAGCGCGGAGGCGAACCAGCTGTGCATCCGGAGCCCGACCCCGGCTTCACGGGTCATTTCATAGGACGCCCGCTTGAATCCGTCCGGGTCGAAGGCGGCGGAGAACACGATCGGATGCGGCTTGCTCCGGGTCCGGAAATCGAACACGCCCCAGCGCGACCATTTTTGCCACATTTCGTCGGACTGGCGGTGGTCCGGATGCAGGGCCCCCTCGTCGGGCGCCACGGCCAGCTTCCATTTCTGCATCCGGTCGATGATCTCCATCCCGATCCCCTGCACGGTGACCTCGAGCTCGTTGTGCATGTCGTCGAGGAGGAGAACCATGCCGCCGCTGGCCAGGCCGCCGAGATAGGGGTAGCGCTCGAGGAGCGTCACACTGGCGCCGTTGCGGGCCGCCGACACGGCGGCGGAAATCCCGGCCGGGCCGCCTCCGACCACCACCACATCGCTCCGGGCGACGACCGCGGCCGGACCGGGATCTGCCTGGATTGTCTCGGGCTCTGTCATGGGTTTACTCCTTTGTGCCATGCGGTCAGTGGACCGACGGCGGACTCCAGCGTATGGCCCGCTTCTCCACCAGGCTGACGATGCTGAACAGCGTGACGGCCATGCCGGCGCAGACGAACACCGTGGCATACAGCAGCGGTGAGCGGAAATTGTAGGTCGCCTCGATGATCAGCGCGCCGAGGCCGAAATTGGAGCCGATCCACTCGCTGACGATCGCCCCGATGACGCAGGTCGTGCTGGCGATCTTCAGGGCGGCAAACAGAAACGGCAGCGAGCTCTGTAGCCGGACCTTCCAGAAGACCTCGCCCTTCGTGGCTGACAGGACGCGCATCAGATCCAGCGTCGCCGGCGCGACGGCCCGCAGCCCGCGCACCATGTTGACGAGGGTCGGAAAGAAGCAGATCAACCCGGCGATGACGATCTTGGGCGCATAGCCGTTGCCGAGGATCAGCACCAGGATCGGCGCAATGGCGAGAATGGGAATCGTGTTGATGAAGACGAAGATCGGATAGAACGCCCGCTCGGCGGAACGGGCATGGATGAACCAGATCGCGAGCAGCAGCGCGATGCCGTTGCCGGCCACAAACCCCATCAGGGATTCGAACAGGGTCGGCCAGAAATTCTTCAGCAGCAGTGCACCGTCCTCGCGAAAGGTCTGGATCACATCCAGCGGCCCGGGCGCGATGTAGGTCGGAATGTCGAAGAGGCTGACCGCGCCATGCCAGAGCAGCACCAGGCTGAGCGCGGCCGCGACGGGCGGCCACCGCCCCCAAATTCCACCCGAACGAGCCGCGCGCATCAGCAGGTCTCAAGAATCTGGCGGAGATGCGCGGTCACCTGGACGAACTCCATCGTGTCCCGCATGGCCAGCCGACGCGGGAAGGGCAGATCCACCGGCACCAGATCGCGCACCCGTCCCGGCGATGCGGCCAGCATCAGCACGCTCTGCCCGAGATAGGCGGCCTCCGGGATGGAATGGGTGACAAACAGGATGGTCGTTCCCGTCTCCTCCCAGATCCGCAGCAGCTCCTCGTTCAGCTTGTCGCGGGTGATCTCGTCCAGCGCCCCGAAGGGCTCGTCCATCAGGAGGATCCGCGGCTGGCAGACCAGCGCCCGCGCGATGGCCACGCGCTGCCGCATGCCGCCGGAGAGCTCGCCGGGATAGGCCCCCTCCCGGCCGCTGAGGCCGACCAGAGCGAGCAGCTCCTCCGGGGAGGCGGCGGCGCTGCTGCCGCCGCCGATTTCCAGGGGCAGCCTCACATTGTCGATCGCCGTACGCCACGGCAGCAGCGTGGAATCCTGGAAGACGAAGCCAAAATCCCGCTCGCGCCGCGCCTCGGAAGGGGGGCGGGCATGCACCGAGATCGAGCCTTCCGCCATCGGGACGAGGTCCGCAATGGCGCGCAGCAGGGTCGATTTGCCGCAGCCCGAGGGGCCGAGCATGGTGAAAATCCCGCCCTCGGGAATGGCCACCGACACCTGATCCAGGGCCGTGACGGGGCCGCCCTCCGTCTCGAAACGTACCGTGAGGCCGTGAATCTCGACCGCAGGGGCGGCAATGTTCCCCGAAGGCTCTGGCACCGGTACGGTGGCCATGGACTATCCGCCGCCGACAGATCTTGCCTTGGACCTGCCACGCAACAGGTGGCGGTCAGCCGACGTCTTTGCGGACCTTTTCCGTGGCCTCGAGAATGGCGGTCGTCATGACATCATTGACGGTCGGCGTGGTGCCCTTGAACTGGTCCAGGGAACTGTAGATGTCGATCTGCGCCTGCCAGTTGCTCCGGTTCATGGTTCCCCAACCTTCAGCGGCCGTGGTCGAGTTGAACCCGAAGCCCAGCACCGGCCCGGCGGCCTCTCTTTCGGCTGCCCGATCCAGATTGGGATAGGCATCCACGAGCATGTCGGCGGCCTCCTGGGGATATTTGCGCGCATAGCCCCAGCCCATTGCCGATCCGGTCAGATACCGTGCCAGCGCATCGCGGTCGGCATCCAGGGTTTTGTCGGTCGCGTAGTAGACATTGGCGTAGAGCTGGATGCCCGTATCCCACAGCATCAGGTCCACGCGGTCCTCGCCCAGGATCTTGAGGGCGTTGGTGTTGGTCGACCACCCGGTGACTGCCGCGACCTGGCCGGTCATCAGCTGGTTCATGTCGCTGCCCATATTGACGACCTCGACCTGGTCCTCGGAAATCCCGTTTTTGGCGAGAAGTGCCCGCATCAGGATCTGCGCGGTGGGCTGGGTGGCGATGGTCTTGCCGATCATGTCCTGCGGGGAGCGGATCGGATTGTTGGCCAGCGAGAAATAGGTGAACGGGTGCTGCTGGTAGCCAGCCGCGAACGCCTTGACGGGCACGCCCGCCGAGCGGGCCAGCATCAGCGATGGGCTTGAGGACAGCTGGCCGGCTTCCGCCCGGCCGGCCGCGACCGAAGCCACGCCGTCCACACCCGGCCCTCCGGGGGTGATCTCGAGAGTGATATCGAGGTCCTTGTAGAACCCCTTTTTCTGCGCAACCACCTCACCGAGGACGCCGTTGCTGGCGAGCCAGCCGAGCTGCATGTTGATGGTGGCCGCCTGGGCATTTGCGGTGACGGAAATCAGGCTTGGGACCGAGGCGAGCGCGCCAATCCCTACAGCCGCCTTGATGGTGTCGCGTCGAGTGGTAGTCATTGTAGTTTCCTCCCTACGGGTCTGCCGCCCGCAGGAACCCTTGGCACGAGAAGTACCTAGGTCCCGGCTGGCAGTGCGCATTTGTGTCGCAAAGAATCAGTTTGCCCAAAGCAGGGCAAGAACGCAAACCAATATATGCAATCACTACATCGGGTGTTCCGGGCGGGCCTGAGGCGGGAAACTCTTGTTTTTCTTGGGATATCTCGGGTTCCGCCCGACCGTCGCTTCGGAGGTTGGGAGGCCCACGCCCCGCAAAACGATCGCAATCTTGCCGGGCTCCAGGTGCGCTGCAGGGGGGCTGAAAGAATGTCGGGGATTGCCTGCTTCAGCTCGTGGGACCCTGCAGGACGGCGCAGCCGTCGGGGCCGTCGGGGGTTCGGACCGAGCTGCCCCTTCCCATGGAGCTTCTGCCCGTGGAACGGGGTCCGCAGGGAGGTGCCGACAATCTTCACGGCCGCATCGGCCGACACATCGTGCCGGCGGATCTCCCATCACGGGTTCAGCGCGCACAGGCGGGCTTCCTCATCGCGGAGGAGATTCCATTTCTCCGAGGACACCTCCCGGGAGCCCGGCCCGGACCTGCAGGACGCGGGCGGTGGAACCGGACGGGACTGGTGGTATGGTCTCATTGGGGGTTTTCTCCTCCTATAGGCTCGGGTACCCGCAGAATGAGAACTTCCACGCCGCCCGGCAGCGTCAGTCCGTTCCTGCACCGGCCTTGAAGCGAACTGGCAAGGCTCACCAAGAATGTTAAATGCCCTGATTGCGTATGGTGGCTGGCAAAACGGTGTTTTTCTATTAGAATCGTGCCAGGCTGGGTGCATGGAATAGCTCTGACCTCATGTGATAGCATTGGGTGTGTTTGGAGATTCTGACAATGTTAATTAAACAACTGAGGTTAATAAATTTTCTATCATTTGGCCTGAAAGGCGTAAATTTGGAGTTGGGTCGCCTGAATGTGATCATCGGGCCAAATGGTTCGGGTAAATCCAATTTGATTGAAGCAATTAATTTACTTCAAGCCGCCCCCACGGATTTGGCCAAGCCAATCCGTGAACTAGGTGGAGCTAGGGAGTCGATTTGGAAGGGAGGCAAAGGAGATCCCGATGCTTTTATCATGGCAATCGTTGAGAATGACCCCAAATGGCATAACGCAATGCCCTTGCAGTATGATCTTGGATTCAGGGAAGAATCTGGACGACTTCGTGTTTTTTACGAGCGTATCAAAATTGTGGTTCCTGATCCGGAATCTGATGGATCAAGTGTATTTTTTATAAACTATGCCGATCAAGTGATAATCAATATTTGGGAAGGAGATGATGCAAGGCGTCGTAGATTGAAAACTGATAAAATTGATGTGGGACAATCGATTTTGTCTCAAAGAAAGGACCCCGACCAATTTCCAGAACTAACTTATCTTGGTCGTGCCTTTGGCGGTATACGAATCTATCGGGATTGGTCGTTTGGCCGGAATGCGCCAACGAGATTGCCGCAGAGACCGGATCTTCCTAACAAACGTGTGGAAGAAAATGCAAGCAACCTTGGCTTGGTGCTAAATGATCTTCAGAGGGATCCGAGCTCCAAAAAGAAGTTCCTGGAGTTTCTGTGTAATCTCTACGAAGGAATTAGCGATTTTGGTGTGCACATTGAAGGAAATGCAATTCAGGTCTTTCTTGAAGAAGGGGATATTACAGTTCCGGCCACTCGCCTGTCGGACGGTACGCTACGATATCTCTATTTGCTGGCAATCCTGTGTCATCCGGAACATTCGGCAGAAAATTCAACGCTTATATGCATTGAAGAGCCAGAACTAGGTTTGCACCCCGACATTTTGCCGTCTTTGGCTGATGTGTTGCGCGATGCGTCTGAGCGCGTGCAGATCATTGTAACCACTCACTCGGACAGGCTTGTAGATGCGCTTACAGATGTTCCCGAGTCGGTTTTTGTAACTGAAAAGCATGATGGGCAGACCACGATCGAGCGATTAAGCAAGGCAGATTTGGAGATTTGGCTTGAAAAGTACAGCCTTGGCGAACTCTGGACAAGAGGATCACTCGGAGGAAATCGATGGTAAGGGTTCAGTTGTATGTTGAGGGTGGGGGCAAGGGGATGGGGATACAGAAGACCCAATGTAGAAAAGCCTTTCGGGCCTTTTTTGAGAAGGCGGGTTTGCAGGGACCCCTGCCGGACGTTGTTGCCAGTGGTTCCCGCAATGAAGCTTATGGTGATTTCTGCGCGGCTCTTACTGACAAAAAGATAGATTTTGCGATTTTGCTGGTTGATTCTGAGGAAGCCGTCGACCCGAACGTCGCGAGTTGGTCCTATCTTAGGCAGGCAGGATGGGATAAGCTTACTGCCGCGCACGATGAACAGGTACATCTGATGGTTCAATGCATGGAAGCGTGGTTTTTGGCGGATCCTAAGTCTCTGGAGAATTATTTTGGGCGTAATTTTTCTGCCAACGCTCTTCCGAAGGAAGGCAATGTGGAGGCTATTTCCAAGAAGGATCTGCGTGACGGGATTAAATCTGCCACCCAAAAAACGAGGAACGGCAAGGCATATCACAAGGGGAACGATTCTTTCAAAATACTTCAAATGCTAGACCCCGAACTTGTTCGTAAAGCATCTCCACGTGCAAAACACCTGATTGATATGCTGCGCAAAAGACTGTGAACACCGCAAGGACTACTGCAATTTCCTTCGTCTGGGCCAGTATTTCAATTGCATCCATCTGATCGGTGCCTATCCGATCGAGCCGGTTGGCCTGCACCCCTCGGTCCGCCATTAGTTGCAACATGGCCTTTCTTGATGGTGCTCGAGTAGATATACTCGATGGATGTCATTCCGCTAGGTGCGGCATGGAGCCGGACAGGGCTATTTTGATATCATTTCTGTCGTGTGGTTGTCGTAAACGGCCCCCATACGGCCGTTGTCATCACTGTTATTACGGAAGCGTATGACAAATCGTACCTTAACCCAGGTTACGGGCAATCAGGTACACGATAGATATGGAGCTAAAAAGCATCACCGCAAGCGCTGTAATTACGGAAATTGCATTTCGAATAGACTCATGGCGCCTTATTACATCATCCGACACGAACGTTTCTCCTGTTGTTGTGGAATGCGCTTCCGCTGTTTCTGAGTGCGTTAGAGGGCTCATTGCTGTGCTCCCTGTATCCGTTCCTTCAAGCGATTCTACGCTAGATTTCGGGGTCGTGCAACGAAGGCTAGTGGCCATTTCAATGGGTCAGCATCCGGCTTTCACCCGTATCCGAGCAAATTCCATAAGATATTTTATCCAAGTCAGCCAGAAATGTTACATCATTGCTCTTTGCGCTGTTTGGGGGAAAATCCATATACTGGCAGGGTTTTCCTATCCACCGTCCTATGTGATCGTGTTTTTCGGACCTGGGCCAGGCTGTCCGGATCGGCCTCTATTTCTCCCCGGAAACCGGGCCGTAGCCGCCGCCGCCCGGAGTTTCCATCCGGAAGAGATCGCCGGGGGCCATCTCCGCGCCGTCGGTGCCGGCCAGCTCCTCGATGCTGCCGTCAGCGCGTTCAATCCGGTTCCGCCCACGGGCACCGGCCTCACCACCGGCAAGACCGTAGGGGTCCGTGCTCCGGTGCAGTGAGAGCGTGGTCACGGTCATCGGCGCGAGGAAGCGCAGGCAGCGGACCGCGCCATTTCCGCCCCGGTGCCGGCCCCGGCCGCCGGAGCCGCGGCGGATCGAAAATTCCTCCAGCCGCACCGGGAACCGCTCCTCCAGCACTTCCGGGTCGGTCATCCGGGTATTGGTCATATGGCTGTGGATGGCGTCGCAACCGTCATGATCCGGGCCGGCCCCGATCCCGCCGCAGATGGTTTCGTAGTTCTGGTAGGTGTCGTTGCCATAGACAAAGTTGTTCATCGTCCCTTGCGAGGAGGCGAGCACGCCGAGGGCCGCGAACAGGGAGTCGGCCACGCATTGCGAGACCTCGGTGTTTCCGGAGATGACCGCGGCCGGGTAGCGCGGGTTCAGCATGGTGCCTTCCGGCACCACCAGGCGGAGCGGTTTCAGGCAGCCTTCATTGAGCGGGATGTCGTCCTCGACCAAGGTCCGGAACACATAGAGTGCGGCGGCCCGGCAGACGGCGAGCGGGGCGTTGAAATTCCCCTCATGCTGTTCCGAGGTGCCGGTGAAATCCAGCTGCGCCTCGCGCCGCTTCCGGTCGACCGTCACCGCGACCCGGATCACCGCCCCATGATCGAGGCGATATTCGAACGATCCGTCATGCAGCACGTCCAGGACGCGGCGGACGGATTCCTCGGCGTTGTCCTGGACATGGCGCATATAGGCGTGCACCGCCTCCAGCCCGAAATGCCCGATCATCCGGCGCACCTCATTCGCCCCGGTCTCGTTGGCGGCGATCTGGGCGGTGAGATCGGCCAGGTTGTGGGCGGGGTTGCGGCACGGCCAGGGGCCGGAGGACAGCAATTCGAGAATCTCCCGCTCGCGCAGCCGGCCGTCCTCGACCAGCAGGAAATCCTCGATCAGCACCCCTTCCTCATGGATCGAGCGGCTGTCGGGAGGGGCCGAACCCGGGGTCCGGCCACCGATATCGGCATGGTGTCCGCGGGAGGCGACCAGGAACACGATTCGTTCGCCGGCGTCATCGAAGATCGGGGTCACCACCGTCACATCCGGCAGATGGGTGCCGCCGTCATAGGGGGCATTCAGCACACAGGCCTGACCGGGGCGCAGACTGTCCTGCCGGTTGCGCAGCACGGTGCGCACCGATTCGCTCATCGAGCCGAGATGCACGGGCACATGCGGGGCGTTGGCGATGAGATTGCCCTCGGGATCAAACAGCGCGCAGGAGAAATCCAGCCGCTCCTTCATGTTCACCGAGTAGGCGGTGTTCTGCAGCGTCGCGCCCATCTGCTCGGCGACCGACATGAAGAGGTTGTTGAACACCTCCAGCATCACCGGGTCGACCTCGGTGCCGGCCCCGAGCTCGCCCGCCCGTGCCTCGTAGCGGGTGATCCGGATCCGGCCGCAGGAATCGGTCTCCGCCCGCCAGCCGGGTTCCACAACCACCGTGGCGGTGTCCTCGGCGAGGATCGCCGGCCCGTCGATGCGCTGGCCCGGCATCAGGTCGGCGCGGTCGAAGAGCGGGGTGTCGCGCCAGGACCCGTTGGCGAAGGTGCGGCAGACCAGTTCCGGCGGGGCCGGCTCCGTGACCTGGGCGTTGCGCGCGGGTTCCCCGATCCTGCCGGTCTCCCCGATCGCCTCGGCGGTGACCGATTCGATGGCCAGCGGCCGTTCCGGCACCGAAAACCCGAAACGCCGCCGGTGGATCGCATCAAACCCGGCCGCCATCTCCTCCGGTGGAGCGAAGGGGATCTGCAGGGTGCTGTCGCTGCCCTCGTAGCGGAGGAGCGCACTCCGCTCGATCCGGACCTGTTCGGGCGCGACCCCCTGTTCGAGGATCTCGTGCCGGGCCGTCTCCGCGGCCTCCTCCATCCGGAGGCCGGCGGCCTCCGCCTCCAGCGCGGCCCCGACCTGGCGGGTGTGGAGCGCACGGATCTCCGCCAGCCCCATGCCATAGGCGGAGAGCACGCCCGCCAGGGGATGGGCCAGCACCGTGCGGATGCCGAGCGCGTCGGCCACCAGGCAGGCATGCTGTCCGGCCGCTCCGCCGAAGGCGTTGAGGGTGTATTCGGTGACGTCGTAGCCGCGCTGGACCGAGATGGTCTTGATGGCATTGGCCATGTTCTCGACCGCGATCCGCAGGAACCCTTCCGCGATCGCCTCCGGCGGGCGCTCCGCCTCGCCGGTCGCCTCGGCGACCTCCCGGGCCAAGCGGGCGAAACCCTCGCGCGAGGCGTCGGCATCGAGCGGCTGGTCGCCCCCGGGACCGAACACTTTCGGGAAGCGGCCGGGCTGGATCTTGCCGAGCGCGGCGTTGCAGTCGGTGACCGTCAGTGGCCCTCCGCGCCGGTAGCAGGCCGGGCCGGGATCGGCTCCGGCCGAGCGGGGGCCGACGCGGAACCGGGCGCCGTCAAAGGCGAGGATCGAGCCGCCGCCGGCCGCCACCGTGTGGATCCGCATCATCGGGGCCCGCATGCGCACGCCGGCCACGACGCTCTCATAGGTGCGCTCGAACTCCCCGTCGAAATGCGTCACATCCGTCGAGGTGCCGCCCATATCGAAGCCGATCAGTTTTTCATGGCCGGCCCCGGTGCCGACCCGGGCCATGCCGACCACGCCGCCGGCCGGCCCCGACAGGATCGCATCCTTGCCCCGGAAGCGGCCCGCCCCGGTGAGGCCGCCATTGGACTGCATGAAGAGGAGTCGGGGGCCGCCCTCCGCACCGGCCCCGAGGGCCCGGGCGACCCGGCTGACGTAATGGCGCAGGACGGGGGAGAGATAGGCGTCGACGGTCGCGGTATCGCCGCGCGAGACCAGCCGGACCAGCGGGCTGACCTCGTGGCTGGCCGAAATCTGGCTGAAGCCGGCCTCGCCGGCGAGGGCCGCGGCCCGCTGCTCATGGGCCGGAAACCGGTGCCCGTGGAGGAAGGCGATCGCCACCGAGCGGATGCCCTCGGCATGGGCCTCCTCGAGGCGTGCCCGCACCACCGCCTCGTCGAGCGGGACCAGCACCTCGCCGTCGGCCCCCACCCGCTCGGGGACCTCCACCGCCCGCTCGAAGAGCGGCTCGGGGACGATGACCTCGAGATCGAACAGCCGCGGCCGGTTCTGGTAGCCGATCCGGGGCAGGTCCCCGAGGCCTTGGGTGGTGACGAACAGCGTCCGCTCGCCGGCCCGCTCGAGCAGCGCGTTGGTGGCGACCGTGGTGCCCATCTTGACCTCTTCGATGGCCCCGGGGGGGATCGGGGCATCGGGCGCCAGACCCAGCAGCCGGCGGATGCCCTCGATCGCCGCATCCTCGTAGAGGCCGGGGTTTTCGGAGAGGAGTTTGCCGGTCACGAGCGTGCCGTCCGGCCGCCGGGCCACGAGATCCGTGAACGTGCCGCCGCGGTCGATCCAGATCCGCCAGCCTGCTTCGGTCATCGGTCTGCCCCCCGGGTAATCGGAACCGGGTGCCGCGCGGGCACCCGGTCTGTCCCTATATACGGCCCCGTTCCGCCTTCGTTGGCCTGCCTGCCGGGATTCCGCCGTCCTGTTCTCTTGCACCGGCCCCGCCTCTGCTTATAGTCGGGGGTCCCGCAGAGACCGGTCGGCATCCTGCCGGCAGGGTGCGGCGGGTGTTCCATTCCCTGCAAAGGTGGGCTTGCGATGTTCGTCACCGAGGCTTTTGCGCAGACCGGAGAGGGCGGGCTCGGCGCGTTCGGCTCGCTGATTCCGTTCGTCGGCATCATGGCCATCATGTATTTCCTGCTGATCCGTCCGCAGCAGAAGAAGGCCAAACTGCACCGCCAGATGGTGGCCTCTCTTCGCCGCGGGGATTCGGTGGAGACCGCCGGCGGCCTGGTGGCCCGGATCGTGCGGGTGCGGGAGGGGGACGAGTATGTCATCGCGGAAATCGCCAAGGGCGTGGAGGTGACTCTGGTCCGGTCGAATGTCGCCCGGGTGATCACCAAATCGGAGCCGGCTCCGGCCCCGGCCGAACGCTGATCCCGCTGCCGCCGAGCGGCCGCCATGCTGGAGTTTGCCGCCTGGAAGAGGAACCTGGTTCTCGGCCTCTGTCTGATCGGCCTGCTCTTCGCGTCTCCCAATCTCCTTCCTGAAGACCTGCGCCGCGCGCTGCCCTCCTGGCTGCCGGCCGATGTGGTCAATCTCGGTCTCGATCTGCAGGGCGGGGCGCATTTCCTGGTCGAGGTGCAGGTCGAGGAGGTGTATCGCGAGCGCATGGAGGGGTTGGTCGACGAGGCCCGCCGGGCACTCCGGCAGGGAGGCGTGCGCCGTTTCACGGGGCTGCGGGCCTCGACCGACAGTGCCCGCGTCCGCATCACCCGGAGCGAGGATGTCGAGCTCGCCGGGGAATTGCTGCGGGATCTGGCCACCCCGCTGGTGGAGACCCTGGTCAGCGGCGGCGGCCCGGATATCGAGATCCGCCTGGTCGATGGACAGGTCTATGAGATGGTCCTGACCAAGGCGGCCAAGGCGCAGATCGCCCGCAGCACCCTGGAACAGTCTCTCGAGGTGATCCGCCGCCGGGTGGACGAGCTCGGCACCCGGGAGCCGACCATCCAGGCCCAGGGACAGCGGCGGATCCTGGTCCAGCTGCCGGGTGCGGACAGCGTCAATCCCGACATCATCGGCAAGACCGCCAAACTCACCTTCCATCTGGTGGACGAGTCGCGTTCGCAGGCGGAGATCGCCGACGGGCGGATCGGCACCGGCCGGATCGCGCTGCCGGATGCGGAGCGGCCGGGCTATCTCTATGCGGTCGAGCGGCGGGCCATTGTGACTGGCGAGCAGCTCAAGGACGCCCAGCCCGGTTTTGACAGCCGCAGCAGCGAGCCGATCGTGAGCTTCCGCTTCGACAGCCGCGGCGGCAAGCGTTTCGCGGATGTCACCAAGAAGAATGTCGGGCGGCCCTTCGCCATCGTGCTGGATGGGGAGGTCATTTCGGCGCCGGTGATCCGGGAGGCCATTCTCGGCGGTTCCGGCCAGATCAGCGGCAATTTCTCGGTCCTCGAGACCCAGGAACTCTCGGCCCTGCTGCGGGCCGGCGCCCTGCCGGCGAGCATCACCATCGAGGAGTCCAGCCAGGTCGGGCCGGAGCTGGGGGCCGATTCGGTGGCCGCCGGGCGGATCGCCTGCCTCATCGCGCTCGCCGCGGTGCTGGTGTTCATGGTGCTGGCCTACGGCCTGTTCGGCCTGTTCGCCGATCTCGCGCTGCTGATCAATGTCGCGATGATTTTCGGGGTGCTGTCCGGGCTGGGGGCGGCGCTGACGCTGCCGGGGATTGCCGGCATCGTGCTGACCATCGGCATGGCGGTGGACGCCAATGTGCTGGTCTTCGAGCGCATCCGCGAGGAGCTGCGGGCCGGGCGGGGACCGGTGCGGGCGATCGAGACCGGCTACGAGCGGGCCCTGACGGCGATCGTCGACGCCAATGTCACCACGTTCATTGCCGCGGCGATCCTGTTCGCGATGGGCTCCGGTCCGGTCAAGGGGTTTGCCATCACGCTCGGCATCGGCATCGTCACCTCGGTCTTCACGGCCTTCATGGTCACCCGGCTCTTTATCGCGCTGTGGTTTGCCGCCCGGCACCCGAAGACGATCCGGCTCTAGGGTCTGCAGGATGCGCTTGAGGTTGATTTCCGCGAACACGGCGGTCGATTTTCTCGGCCTCCGGCGGTTCAGTGTCGGCGCCTCGCTGCTGGCCGTCCTGTTCTCGCTGGTGGCCTGGCTGGTTCTCGGACTCAATTTCGGGATCGATTTCCGGGGCGGCACGCTGCTCGAGGCGCGGTTTCCGGCGGCGGCCGATATCGGCCATGTGCGCAGCGTCGCGGGTGGGCTGGATCTCGGGGACGTGGCGGTGCAGGAATTCGGCCGGCCGAGCGATGTGCTGATCCGGATCGAGCGGCAGCCGGGCGGCGGCGACGAGCAGGTCCGTGCGGTCGAGCGTCTGCGGGCGGCATTGCTGGCCGATGCTCCGGACATCGAGATCCGGCGGGTGGAGGTGGTCGGGCCGAAGGTCTCGAAGGAGCTGGTGGTCCGCGGCCTGCTGGCGGTCGGGCTGGCGGTGGCGGCGGTGCTTTTCTACATCTGGATCCGGTTTGAGTGGCAGTTCTCGATCGGCGCAGTGGCGGCGCTGGTGCATGACGTGCTCGTGACGGTGGGCGTGTTTTCGGTCCTGCAGCTGGAATTCAACCTGTCGATCGTCGCCGCCATCCTGACCATTGTCGGCTACTCGCTGAACGACACGGTGGTGGTGTTCGACCGGGTGCGCGAGTCGCTCCGGCGCTACCGGAAGAAACCGCTTCCCGAAGTGCTCAACCTGGCCATCAACGACACGCTTTCGCGCACCCTGATGACCTCGGTGACCACGCTGCTGGCTCTGATCGCGCTCTATCTGCTGGCCGGCGAGGTGATCCGGGGATTCACCTTCGCCATGATCTGGGGGGTGGTGGTCGGCACCTATTCCTCGATCTTCATCGCCTCGCCCGTGCTGCACTGGCTCGACATCCGCCGGGACTGGGAGCGGCCCGACGAGGACGGGCTGGCCGGAACGCAGGTCAGCCTGCGGGACGAGGACTGATCCAGGCCCGAACCGGCGGACATCCAGACGCCCGGCGGGGACGGAGGTCCGGTCGGCTTGCGGTGGCCGCCCCGGCGGGGCTAGACTCGCGGTCTGTTCGTTCCATCAACCATCGGGAGCCACGCCATGGCCTTTGAACTTCCTGACCTTCCCTATGCCCACGACGCTCTTGCCGCGGGCGGGATGTCGGAGGAGACCCTCCAGTTCCATCACGACCTCCACCACAAGGCGTATGTCGACAACGGAAACAAACTGCTGGAAGGGTCGGGCCTGGAAGGCCAGTCTCTGGAGGAGATCGTCCGCGCCACCCATGGGGACGGGGCCAAGGCGGGGCTGTTCAACAATGCCTCGCAGCACTGGAACCACCTCCAGTTCTGGCAGATGATGGGGCCGGGCGGCGGCGGCATGCCCTCGGGCCTGGAATCCCGCATCCAGGATGCGTTCGGTTCGGTGGATGCGTTCAAGCAGGCTTTTGTGCAGGCCGGAGTCGGCCAGTTCGGATCGGGCTGGTGCTGGCTGGTGGTCGAAGGCGGGTCGCTCCAGGTCACCAAGACACCCAACGGCGTCAATCCGCTCTGCTTCCCCGGCCAGACGGCCCTGCTGGGCTGCGATGTCTGGGAGCATTCCTACTACATCGATTTCCGCAACAAGCGCCCCGTCTATCTCCAGAATTTCCTGGACCGGCTGGTCAATTGGGAGAATGTCGCGGAGCGGCTGGCCGCCGCCGGCGGTTAGTCTGTCTCCGGCATCCCCGCCGCCGTTCCGAGCAGCCCGTCGATCCGTTGCAGCCCGTCCTCGGCACTGCTGGCGAGAATCAGCACCGGCGGCAGGGCCGCTTCCAGGAAGCCTTTGTCCACCATGTGGATGAGGGCGTCGAAAAACCGGTCCCAATATCCGTTGGTGTCGATCAGGACCACCGGCTTCTGATGTATGCCGAGCTGGCGCTCGACCGCGGATTCCACGACTTCGTCGAGCGTGCCGAGGCCGCCGGGAAGGGCGAGGATGACGTCCGCATTGGCGCGCATCAGCGCCTTGCGCTCGCGCAGATTGGGTGCGGTCACAAGACTGTGGGCGCCGCTGGCCACCCCGGTCGCGAACAGACCCGCCGGAACCACGCCGAGAGAGGTGCCTCCGTTCGCGTGCAGCGCGTTGGCGAGGGCGCCCATCAGTCCGGTAGTGCCGCCGCCATAGACCAGCCGCAGCCCCCGTCTGGCCAGACCCTGCCCGAGACCCCGGGCCTCCTCGAGATAGATGGGGTCGCTGCCGGGCCGGGCCCCGCAGAACACGGTGACTCCAGGCGGGTGGTGGCGGGTGAGGTCTTGTGTTTTCACGGGCATAGGCAGTCAGCAGGATCCGGAGGAAGAACCGGGCACGGTAGGGCGCAACCTACCGGAAAGGAGGGCAGGATTCACCCCGCCACTTCCGGGACACCGTATTGCCACCGGGGGAAGTCCTTGTGCTAATCTATGATCGCGCATTAGGGAAGGTGGCGGGTTGATGGAAGACAGAAGAATTCTGGCCGCGATCGGAGTGGTGGCGGCGGTCGTGTTCGCGATCGCGATCTATTTCATTGTCACCTCCGAGACGACGGATTCACCTCCGGTCGAAACCGCGGTGGCACCGGTTCCCGAAACACCCCCCACTCCGGCCGTTTCTCCGGAGCCAGTGCCGAACTTTGACATTCTCCGGTTTTCTACCAAAGGGATCCAGTTTTCTGCCGAAGGGCCAGCGGTTTTCGCCGGCAGCGGCACTCCGGGTGCGACCGTGCGGGTCTTCATCGACGGGAAGCAGGTGGCCGAGGCAGTGGCGGGGGCCGACGGGACCTGGGCGGCAGTGGCCGATCTGTCGGTGGTGCCGGGTGAGTATGTGGTGACCTTGGAAGAGATCACGCCCTCCGGTGAGGTGCGCAAGGGTACTGATCCAGTTCTGATCCTGATTCCGGATCGGGCCGGTGACCCGATCATCGCCAAGTTTGCTTCGGGAGGCGTCGTGGTGCTTCAGGCTCCTGCCCCCAAGGCGGGCATCACGGTGGACAGTGTCAGCTACGGGACCGGTGGCAAGACGAGGATCTCCGGTCGCGGAACCCCGGGCAGCGAAGTATCCGTATTCATGCGGCCCACCTCGGGAGGTGAATTCCAATTGTTACTCCGGACCAAGGTGGATGCCGACGGGCAGTGGAGCGGGATCATCAAGGACGAGGTGCCGGAAGGGGTTTCCTATACGGTCCGCGCGGTGCTCGGCCGCGCCCCGACCTCTCCCGGTGTCGAGGTTCCCTTCCTCCGCGAACGACAAGATCCAGATCTCGAGATTCGTGCCGACGGATCGGTTGTTGTCCGGCGCGGCAACAGCCTGTGGCGGATCGCCCGGAGCGTGTATGGGGAGGGCATCCGCTTCCATCTGATCTACAGTGCCAATCTGGCAAAGATCGAGGATCCCAATCTGATCTATCCGGGGCAGGTTCTGGAAATGCCGAAGGCCGAGGGACAGTGAAGATTCCACTCTGCAATTGTAGACAGTCAGACATATATGGCGCATACTGTAAACCTGCATGGGTGGTGTTGTGCTGATCCAGCTATCAACGCGGAAACGGCACTGTCTAGGGGGCAGACGATGACACCGATCATTGGGAGCACGTTTTTGATGAACTCGGGCGGGCTCATGTGTGATGTTGCTCTGGCGGTACTGGCATGAAGCGGACTGCGAAGGCAACGCCCAACAGGCCTGGGTGTGCCACAGATCAGCCTGTGTATCTGGATTATGCCGCGACAACGCCTGTCGACCCAAACGTAGCCGTAGCCATGACGCGCTATCTAACTATTGAGGGGGTCTTTGGCAATCCGGCCTCGCATACGCACTGCTTCGGCCGAGCCGCGGCGAGCGCGGTGGAAGATGCCCGGCAAAGCATTGCATACCTTGTTGGTGCACACCCTGATGAGATTATATGGACTTCAGGAGCTACGGAATCAGTTAATCTGGCTATCAAGGGAGCAGCCATCGCACGGAGAGAACGCGGTCGGCATATCGTGACTTCCTGTCTTGAGCACCATGCTGTTTTGGATTCGGTTGAGTGGCTCCGAAACCAGGGCTTTGAAGTTTCCTATGTCAATCCCGATCATGAAGGTCTCATTACGCCAAACGGTGTTCGCGACAAGCTTAGAGGCGATACGACGCTGGTCTCTCTCATGCATGTAAACAACGAAGTCGGAACAGTGACGGATATTGCAGCCATTGCTGAGGTTGTCCGGCAAACCGGAAGTTGGTTACATATTGACGCATCGCAGAGCATCGCCCGTCTGCCCTTTGATGTTACATCCTTGGGGATCGATTTGGCTTCTTTCAGTGGACACAAGATTTACGGCCCCAAAGGTGTGGGTGCACTCTACATCCGGCGCGAGATTCGCTCGGAGGTAGTACCTCAAATCCATGGGGGGGGGGGGGGGGGGGGGGGGGGCGATCTGCGTACCGGTACCACTCCCACACACCAGGTCGTGGGAATGGGTATTGCCGCAGAACTGGTTTGGAAGCGGCAGGCAGAAGACTGTCGTTGGATACAATACCTGGATGAACGGCTTTTAGGCCATCTTCTTAGATCTGGCACTGTCCTGATTAACGGGAAACCCGATCGGCGGGTTCCTGGCATTCTCAATGTCTACTTCGCTGGTGTGCAGGCCGAGTCGCTGATGCTTGCACTTGGTGACATTGCCGTTTCCGCAGGGTCGGCGTGTACTTCGCACGCGGTTGAGCCATCCCATGTTCTGCTCGCGCTCGGTCTTGGTGAGGATCGGGCACTTTCGTCGCTACGGATCAGCATCGGCCGGTTTTCAACCGAGGAAGAAATAGACCGGGCGGGAATGAGAATCCAGGAGTCCGCATTGGCACTTCGGAGCCTTGCGGCATGACGACTGCTTCCAACAAGAGTCACGATAAGGTGCTGAGTTTGGCAAAGCGTCTTGCAGATGTGAAGAAAGCTCTCCGTACCGAGTATTCCAAAAAGCACCGATATCCTTGGATCGTTGCGTATTCCGGAGGGAAGGATTCCACTCTTCTCCTGCAGCTGGTCTGGGAAATGCTCGACGGTCTCAGCCCCGAAAAACGGAAGAGAGAAATTCGCGTGGTCGGCAACGACACATTGGTCGAATCTCCCCTAGTAATCCGACATCTGTATGAGTCCTTGAAGAACATTGGTCGAGCTGCGGCAAAAGCGGATATTCCGGTCGCAGTACAGATCACCAAGCCCTGCATTGATCAAACCTTCTGGGTAAATGTTATCGGGCGCGGATACATCCCGCCCACGCGGAATTTCCGTTGGTGCACGGACCGTATGAAGATCCTTCCTACCACACGGTTGCTAGAACAAATTGTTCGAGAGTGGAAAGGTGCTGTTCTTCTGATCGGAACTCGCCGTAGCGAGTCGCAGCACCGACGTCGCAACATGGACCGGCGTGGTGTCTCTGCAACACGCCTTAACCCCCACGATTCTCTCGTTGGTTGCCAGGTATTTTCTCCCATTTCTGATTTGGTCGACGACGACGTGTGGATGACTCTTATCCAACGACCACCACCATGGGGCGGTACCCACCGGGATCTAATTACTCTCTATCGCAATGCCGGCGGAGGAGAATGCCCGCTGGTGACAACCAAACAGCAGGCACCGTCGTGTGGAAGTTCTTCGCCAAGATTTGGGTGTTGGACCTGCACGGTTGTCCAAAAGGACAAAAGCCTACGCGGCTTAATTGATTCCGGTCACGGAGAAACCGCAAAAATGGAAAGGCTTGCCGAGTTTCGGGAATGGCTGGTATCTCTGCGCGAGGATGACGCCAATCGGTTGCCGGTTCGCAGGAACGGAAATCCACAAACTCGAAAGAACGGATCAAGGGTATTTGGGCCTTTTTCATTGCAGATTCGAAAACAAATTCTAAGGCGCTTGCGCGATCTTGAGCACGAAGTCAATGAGCCCCTTCTCCAGCCGGGCGAGTTGGAATGTATCCAGGATATCTGGTGGCGGGACGAAATTCGAGAAGATAGTCGGAAAAAGCTTTTGCAGCGCACTCGGATACAACCGGAAGATTGTATAACATGATTGAAACTCAGGTCAGATCTCAAGTGATGCGGGTTTACGATATACTCAGTAAACACCTCTTTGAGGTGCCATGGCATCAGCGAGATTATGATTGGGGAGTGGAGCACGTCGAGGAGCTGCTTGACGATTTGAAGGATGCCTGCGATAGGAAGAGAACCTCTTATTTTTTGGGTTCGATTATGTTAGTCGAACGAAAATCTGAAGATCGGTACGAAATTAACGATGGGCAGCAGCGTCTTGTCACTTTGTGCTTGCTTGTTGCGGTGTTTGCCCGCCGGTTTAAGAACCCAAATCAGGCCGATCCTGTTCGTGAAGCTCTAGCAGTTCGCTTACTATTCAAGAGGGTAGAAAATAAAAATTCAAAACTTGATGATTCCTCAAAGTATGATCCACGACTGATTCCACCAAAAAACGACAAATGTGATTTCTTTCAATTGATTCGTGGACAGGATGTAGGAACACAAAGCAAGTTAATTCTAGCGTGGAGGACAATAAACACCTTTGCGGCAGGAATGGATGCTAAGAGAGCAGGGGAATTTTTCGAATTTTTACATGATCAAGTTGAGCTGGCAGTTCTCTTTGTTCCCCAGAATGCAAATGCCAATGCTGTTTTTGAATCTCTGAATTGTCGAGGCAAGCGACTCGACGACCTTGATCTGATGCGCAATCATTTTTACTCCTATTTTTCTGATCGGAGTGAAAGCTCTCGCCGAGATACCATTCACGACAATTTGGAGCGAGCTCGAGAAACTCTCGGGCCAAAAGCTGATGAATATTTCCGATGCTTTTTTGAATGTGAATTTGGATTCATTCCTCAAAAACGATTTTATCGAGAGGCCAAGGCAAAATTATACATTTTCTTTCAAAATCACGGAATTGATGGCCTGTACGAGCTAATACAGCAGTTGTGTGCCGGCGAAAATGTTGAACTTTTCCGAACAATCAATGTAAAAAATCCATCAGCGGATCTTTTGGCTAATTTTTCATCACTTATGGGGCGGAACAAGCGAAAATTTGAAACGCTACTTAGAGAGTTGCAAGGTTACCGGGTCGCGCACCCATTAACTTTTGCATTACTTCGTTGCTATATTCAGGAAGAGGAAAAACAAACGAAAAGGGAGGTTGGAAAAATTTGTGCTCAAAGTCTTTGCGATCTTGCCTCCTTTATCACTAGAACTGTACTTGTAACGTCCAAGTTTGAATCGTCTCGAGTTGAGAGTAGTTTGGCAAACTGTGCACATCAAGTGAGCAATGGATCTGAACTAGAGTCTTTGCGTATTCAGGCATCTCTTAGGAATATGGATACTCTCGGAATTATCAAAAACGAAAAGTTTATTGAAAATATAACAAACATTGATTTTGCACCCGCAAAAGCACGGCGTTATCTCTTTGGAATTGTTGAACAAAATCAAGTAGGGGCCGAGGCGTTGCAAAGTGAAAAATTGACCCTTGAACACATCCTGCCAACATCTTTTAGGCATTGGGAAGGTTGGCCTGGTTTCAAGTCCTGCAGCCCGGGAGATTGGACTCGTAAGGCAGGTAATTTTGTTTTGCTTACAAGCGGGGAAAACCTCCCCAGCGGAAAATTTAATTCCAGTTTTGTTGAGAAAAGAAAAATTTTGAAGAACAGCACTATTCAAATGACGACAGAAGTGGGACGCAAATGGAGACAGTGGAATCCTAGGGCAATTCAAAACCGCTCCAGAGCACTCGCGCATCAGGCCGCTTCGGTTTGGAGTTTTTCTCGGGGGGGCAATCTGTGAGAGAGAAGAAAATCCCATGCAGCTATTGCGATGGCATATATAAGATTCCTCGTGGTATAGCAGGCGTGTATACATTCTGGTCAAGAACTAAGAATATATGTGTATATGTCGGCGAATCAACAGATATTAGAGCAAGATTGATGCGGCATTTGCATGAATCACATAATTCGCGCCTTAAATGCTGGATTAGCAATTATACTGGAGATATCGAAATCTGTTATGTAAAAATTCAAAACCCATCAAGAACTACTTTAAGACGAATAGAGCGCCGATTGATTTATCGTTGGGACCCTCAAGCCAATCAATCTTCAGGCAATGCGTTACCTAGTTAAAAGCAAGGAGAAAGATAATGTCATGGACACTTCCGGCACTTTTGTGCAAAATGGGAAATACAGAATACTACATCACATCAATGAAGGCTGGTGAGCTTGTTAACTCCGTAACTATTCCAAAGGATATGGAAGGTTGGAACAATTTGAGTATTGATGAAATATACCAACGAGATATTCAATATTCACGCGTTAGAACCCAAATTGTTCCCTATCTTGCCAATAATGAGGAGAGATTTTTTGGTTCGCTTATTGTGGCCGCTCAAAGTTTTGAATCTATTGAATTCCAGCAATTGACGGTAGCCGATACAAAATTCCGTGCAAGTCCGAGTGTAAAAGAGGCCGCCAATATGATTGGCTTCCTTACAATTCCAGGCGGTGTCACATTGGTTCCATTAGACGGACAGCACAGACTAGCGGCTTTAAAATTTGCAATTTCCGGAAAAGATGAGAAAGAGAGAGATATAGAGGGCATCAACAGCAACCCTGCTTTGGCAGGAGAAGACGTGTGTGTAATTATCATGCGGTATGACGGCACGAGAGCTCGAAGAATATTTACAAACGTGAATCGTTATGCACGGAAGCCAAGTAGTGGACAGGTTATAATTACTGATGACGATGATCCCTGCGCAATAATTGCTCGATCTGTAGCCAACAAAATCATTGGCGGACGATTGGTGAGATTCAGTGGTGGAAACACTCTAGGGGCTTCTGCCCCTCATTTCACCACCTTGGCAACTGTCTATAATTGCTGCGCAACAATTATATTAGGAAGTTTTCCAGTGAATCATCCACGCGATATCAAGACTAAAGTGAGCGATGATCTCATCGAATTATGGACTTCAGTTGTAGAAAAAGTGTGGGGGAGGCTATGCGTAGATATCAATATATTCGCTGATGCATTGACAAACAGGGAGGAAGATGGAGATAAGTTGAGAGCAGAAATTCGAAAAAGGAACCTACTTGGCAAACCGGCTGTTCAGGATTGCCTTGTTCGTGCATATATGACACTTAGGTCTCCCCCTACCAATTTAAGTCACAAAACGGCATGCGAAAAACTGAATCTCATCCCGTGGGAAATTACTCCCGAAAATATCAGCCAGGTATGGTTGAATGTGCTCTGGGGAGGGGGCGTGGGTGGGAAAATTATACCCAAAGAACCGAATCGAAAAATTGCATCAAGACTTATCGCTTACATGGCAGGTGAAGTTATGAGTTTAGAGAGTCGAGACTCACTACTCTCGGACATTCGGAATTTGTTCCCGGAATCGCAGAGAGCAGATAGGAAACTCCCTGATTTAGTTGGGTAAATATGGCTTTGTTGGACCAGCCTCGGCAGGGCTGAATTCTGAACATCCTGTGGTTAGAAATTAGGGATGTGCGTTGTATAACAAGGAGGTAAATTTTCGTTTTTCTGTTCGTCTCGGAAAGCATCAAATTTCAATCTGATTAAGACTGCGGGATGCTCGTCGGCGATGGGTCGTTGGATGATGTTATGCTTAGTGAGCGTAACCGATGGTCTGATCTGAATCCTGCGGGTTCTGCCTCTTCTGCCAATATGTGCACCATGGTGCCGAAATCCTGAGGCGGTGGAGCGCTTACCCGCCCGGTTGGGTCCGAAAGAAGCACCCGCTACGAAATTTCCGCTCGTCCGACTGCCGGTTGATCATGCACGTAGTGCTATTGGATATGGTTTTCGCTCTCAGCCATGCCCGGCTTCGCCCCGCAGTTGGCGGGCTCAGTTGTCATCCAGCAATTTTGGGGTCGTTTTGCCGTTCGCTATATCTTTCTGGGTTCGAAGGTAGTAGGCAATCCGTTCATCCGACAGCGGATGTGTCTTGAAATAGCTGCTATAGCTCCGCCCGGAGGTCCCCAAACGTTGCCTGTTGCGCTCCATGCGTACAAAACCGATGATACTTGAGCCCAGGTTATAGCCCGCCTCGTCAAGGATAAACGCCCCCAGGTGGTCGGCCTCGAGTTCCATTGAAGGGCTATAGGCGACGGCTCCGATTTTCTGGCCGATCGCCCCTGTATTCCGGACCAGATTTTGTTGGCCCTCCTGGCAGGACGAGGTGGTGCAGTTGCCCCCGTATGTTCCGGCGATCAGGACACCCAGTAAGGTGCCTGCGATCTCGCCGCGCGCGGCATTGGCCGCGGCCTTCCGATTGTGCTGCAGGAGCACATGGCTGATCTCGTGGGCCATCACTCCGGCAATTTCATTGTCCCTTTGCAGCAGATGCATGATGCCGCCGTAGAAGCCGATCTGGTCATTCTGGTCCGCATAGGCGTTGACGCTCTCCTGCTCCCAGTCGAGGCTGACCTGGATGGATCCAATCTTGTCCCGGCAGTAGCTGTGAGCCCAGATTTGCGAGCAGACCCGGAGTGCCGCCGGAGTGATGAGAGACTGGACGCGCGCGATCCGGTTCACTGCGTCGGTATACGATATGGTTGGTGTGGCGTTGGCGGGCACAGCGGACCGGGTCAGGATGGCTCGTGCTGACCGAACCTCCTGGCTGGCTGGCGAGGATATCGCAAGGACCGGCTTCTCGCAGGCCGACAGCAGGGGGATCATGAAGATCAACCCGACAATCCGGCCCACCGCTGGGCCGTACCAAGAAATTCTGCTTTTCATCTGTGCCATCCCAAAACGCTTCTCACATCGAATGTGAGTTCTTCCCTCCCGCATACTAGCCCTACGATTGCAGCAGGTTCAACCTCGTTTCCAGAGCAGCTCGGCACCGCTTTCGTTGTAGGCGGTCCAGACTTCATGAGGGTTCCGGCTGGCAGGAACCCCCTCTTGCTGCCGGTGGATGCGTGCGGAGATCGAGCGCAGGAGATGGCGGAATCCGCGGATGATCCAGTAACGCGCTGCCAGCATGGACGGTGTGACCACCAGCGTCAGCGCGGTCGAGAAGCCGAGGCCGAAGACAATCGCGGTGGCCAGCTGGACCCACCAGACTGCCGCAGGCTGGCCCTGATACACCTCCCGCCCCAGAAAATCGACCGTGACCGCGAACATCATCGGGCAGAGCCCGGCCATGGTGGTCACCGTGGTCAGAAGCACCGGCCGCGTGCGGCGTGCGACGGCCCCTGCGATGGCGTCGAGCTCCCGCATCTGCCGGCGCAGGCTGTGATAGGTGTCGAGGAGGATGATGTTGTTGTTCACCACAATCCCGGCCAGTGCGACCACCCCGATGCCGGTCATGATCACCGAGAAGGTCTGGCCCATCACCAGCATTCCGAGCAGCACCCCGTTGACCGACAGGATCACGGAAAGCAGGATCAGGAACACGGAGAAGAAACTGTTGAACTGAAGCAGCAGCAACGCAAACATCAGACACAGCGCGAGTGCGAAGGCACCGAGCAGGAAAGTCTGGCTCTCCTGCTGCTCCTCGAGCTCGCCGCGGAAACTGACATCGATCTTCGGTGGAAACTCCGCCGTGTCCAGCCAGGCCTGCATCGCCAGAATCCGCTCGGTGGTGTTGTAGGCCGGGTCGACATCGGCGGCGATGCGGATCATCCGCTCCCGATGACGGCGCGTCACGCTGCCGACCGCGGGCGCCGGCTGGCGTTCGATAAAGCTCGACAGCGGCACCAGTCCGCTCGGGGTGCGCAGGCGGATCTGGTCCAGCGTGTCCAGGGTGCGGTAGTGCTTCAGAAAACGGGCCTGGATCTCGAGCTCGTCATCGGTGTCGTCGGGGCGGTAGGTGCCGATTTCAACCCCGGATGTGAGGAGGCGGACCAGGGTGCCCGCCTCAATGATGCTGGCCCCGAGGGCATTGGCCCGGCCGCGGTCCACCACCAGATTCCACTCGATTCCCGGAAGCGGCCGCGTGTCCTCGATATTGGTCAGCCCCTCGGTGATCTCGAATTGTGCCCGGATGCGGGCGGTTTCGGCCAGCAATTGATTCCAGTTCTGCCCGCGGACCTCGACCACCACCGGCTTGCCCTGCCGCGGCCCCTCCTCGGGTGTCTTCACCTCGACGATGATGCCGGGGATGTTGGCCGTGCGCCGGGTGATCTCGTCGATGATGTCATTCCCCGGGGGGCGGGTGCCCCATTCATCGAATTCGATGTAGATCTGTCCGATGGCGTCCCGCGGCCCGCCCTGGCCGGGGCCTCCGACACTGAGCCTCCCGCCGGCGGTGGCGACCCGGGTCTGCACGCCGGTGATTCCTTCCATCCGGCGCTCCACCTCCTCGACCAGACGGTCGGTCTCCTGGAAGGACAGGTTGCCGCGGGCGCGGACATAGGCCACCGTCCGTTCCGGCTCGGTGTCCACAAAGAATTCGACGCCGCGGTTGTTGCCGGCATAGGTGACCACAATGCCGACGATGACCGCCAGAACGACCGCAAGACAGACAAACGGGCGGAACGGCCGGCAGACCAGGAATTTGGCAAAGCTTGCCAGGGGGCCCCGGTCGAGGGCGGCCCCGCTCGCCTGCAGCGCCTGTCCTCTCCGGTCTGTGCTGTAGCCCCGCTGCACGACCGCGCCGACCACCGGCAGGAAAATCAGCGCCACGACGAGGGCGGAGCACAGGACAAAGATCAGGGTGATCGGAAGCTGGCGCATGAACTGTCCCGGGATGCCCGGCCAGAGCAGCATCGGCAGGAAGGCGCAGAGCGTGGTCGCGGTGGAGGTGGTGATCGGCCAGAACATGCGCTTGGCGGCGTCGCGATAGGCCCGGGCCCCATGGGCCCCCTCGGTCCGGCGCCGGTCGGCGTATTCCACGATGACGATGGCCCCGTCGATCAGCATGCCGACCGAAAGCGTCAGCCCGAACATCACCATGTTGTTGAGGCTCAGGCCGAAGATCGACAGCAGGCAGAACGTCATCATGAACGAGCACGGAATCGCGGTGCTGATCAGCAGGGCCGGCCGGAGACCCAGCAGGATCACGGCGAGGATCAGGATCACGGCGACGGCGGTGGCGACGCTGTTCTCGAGCTGGGTGATCAGACGTCCGGCGGGGATCGATTCGTCAAGGGCCGGAATCGCCTGTGCCGCGGCGCGCAGTTCCGGCGGCCAGCGCGCGGTCTCCTCCTGCATCGTCCGCCGGACATCCTCCACGGTATCGAAGACGTTCTCGCCGAGGGCCTTGACCACCTGCAGGATGATGGCCGGCTGGCCGTTGATGCGTGCCCGGTTTTTGCGATCGACATAGTTGCGCCGGATCTCGGCGATGTCGCGGAACGTGACGGTCCGCTCGTTGACGGTCAGGAACGGGGTTCCGTAGATCTCTTCGACCGTGCTGTAGGTGCCGTCGAGCTTGACCGAGAACGAGCCGCGGTCCTGTTCCACCGATCCGGCCTGGACGAGGGTGTTGTTCTCGGAGACGGCGCGGAGGAGCTGTTCGATGGTGACGTCGTAGCTTTCGAGCCGCAGGGGATCGATGAGAACCTCGACCACCTCCTCCCGCACTCCGAAGACCTCCACCTCCTGGACCCGCCGCAGGTTGAGGAGCGCCCGCGCGAGATCCTCCGCCGCCTCGGCCAGCGGCCGCTCCGGAACATTGCCGGTGAGGGCGATCGAGATGACCGGAAACTCCGCGAGATTCTGCTCGTGCAGTTTCGGTTCCGCGATGTCCTCCGGCAGTTCCGGCCGCACGTCATCCAGCCGGGCACGCACCTCGCTGATGGCTTCGTCCTTGTCGAAATCAATGTCGAATTCGAGCAGGACCCCGACATGGCCCTCGGTGACGTAGGTCGTCATCTCCTTCAGACCCGAGAGATCCGACAGTTCGTCCTCGAGCGGCTTGGCGACCAGGTTTTCGCCGTCGGTCACGGAAACACCGGGGAAGGGCACGGAGACGTAGAGGATCGGAATGTCGATATTCGGGGTGCCCTCGCGCGGAATGGTGGTGTAGGCGTAGATGCCGCCTCCGACGGCGAGGGCGATGAGGACGTAGATGGTCCGGGCGCGGGCGAAGGCCCAGTCGATGAGCCCGCTCATGGGCGGGACAGGTCCGGGGCCGGCCGGGCGGTGACCTCGGTTCCGTCGGTGACGAATTCCTGCCCGACGACAATCACCTCCGTGTGGGTCGGCAATCCGCTGACCCACACCCCGTTGGAATCGTCGCGCAGCAATTGGACAGCGGCAAAGCGTGCCCGGCCCTCCACGACGGTGCGCAGGCCGATATCCCCCTCGCTCGAGAGGGTGAGCGCGGATTGCGGGACCCGATGCGCCTCGGGATGCCGCACCGCCACCAGGATCTCGGCCCCCAGGCCGTCCCGCACCCGGCCGTCCGGATTCGGCACGGTGATCTCGATGCGGAAGGTGCGGGTGCGGGACTCGGCGGACCGGGCCACAAAGGAGATGTTTCCGGCCACCTGGTGGCCCGTGGCGAGGGTCGCGCGGGCGGGGGTTCCGACGATGAAGGAGTCGATGACCCGCTCGGGGGCGAAACCGACGATCCGCGCCGGATCGAGATCGAGGAGGGTGGCGCAGAGCGCCCCGGGCTGCAGCAGCGAGCCGGGTTCGGCACTGTCGGTTTCGAGAATGCCGTCAAACGGCGCCGCGATGACGGTCCGCGTGATGTCGAGCTCCATGCGCTCCACCTCGGCGCGGGCGGCCGCGAGCGAGGCATCGGCGGCGGTGGCGAGTGTCTCCGCACCGTAGCCTTCCGCGGCCAGGGTGCGGGCGGAGAGCGCTTCGGCCTCCGCCTGGGTGATGCGTGCCTTCGTCTGGGCGAGAAGGGCCGGGCGCTCGCCCGGTGCGATGCGGCAGAGGGCGTCGCCCTTCGTGACCACCGTGCCCTTGGGGACCCCGCTGCCGATGACCAGGCCGCCGGTCTCCGCCCGGATGTCCACCCGGCGCGAGGCTTCGGTGTATCCCCGCAGCGGCAGCGCATAGACCAGCTCTTCGGCCGTGCTGTGGATGGTGCCCACTTCCGGAGGGGCGGACCGGGCGGGTGCTGTCGGTTCCGCCGGTGGCGGTGGCGGCGGGTCGTCCCCGGTGAGAATCCACAGGGCTGCGGCTCCTGCGAGCAGGGCTCCGAGCGCGGCATTGCCCCCCTTGCGGCCGGGACGGAGACGGCGCAGACGGTCCAGGGCGGGAGCCAGACCCGGGCGGGAGCGCAAGGAAAGAAGCCAGCCCCGGACGCGGTCCGGCAGGCTGCGGACAAAGTGGCGAACGGTCTGGGTCTGTTTCATGGCGTTCGGGCGGGTGGATGCGCGCCTGGCAAGCGGTCGCAGTCAGGGAGACCGGATCCGGAAAAAACGGAAATCCATCGCACGGCGGCATTCTACCTACTGTCCCGAATCGGGCAATGCACCCTCCGGGCCGAGCCCCGTCCGCTCCCGGATCCCTCCGGGGGTCATGCCCCCGGCGCGGAGGGTGGCGAGCGATTCGGATCCGTCCCGCTTGGCCAGCCTCTTTCCGTTCGCGTACCGGATCAGCCGGTGATGGCGGTAGACCGGCACCGGCAATTCCAGCAGCGCCTGCAGGAGGCGGTGGATCAGGGTGGCCTCGAACAGATCCTCGCCGCGGGTGACATGGGTCACCCCCTGCGCGGCATCATCGACCACCACGGCCAGGTGGTAGCTGGCCGGAAAATCCTTTCGGGCCAGCACGACATCGCCGCATCGGGCGAGGAGTGCCTCGGCCGTGACCGGGATCGTGCCGTGGCTGCCCTCCGGTGCCGCACCGAGCTCCTCGAAGACCAGTTCGCGGCCCTCCAGCCGCTCCAGGGCGGCGGGAAGGTCGAGGCGCAGCGCATAGGGCCGGTCGGTCGGGGGCGCGGCTTGGCCTCGGCGGTGCCGGCAGGTGCCGGGATAGACGCCCTCCGACATCCGGGCATGCGGCGCGGCGAGCGCGGTCTCGATCTCGCGCCGGGTGCAGAGGCAGGGATAGAGCAGTCCCCGGGTTTCGAGCCGGGCGAGCGCGTCCGCATAGGCACTCCGCCGCTCGCGCTGCCGCAGGACCGGGAGCTCCCACCGGATGCCGAGCCAGTGCAGATCCTCCCGGATGGCATCCTCATGTTCGGGGCGCGCGCGTGTGGGATCGAGATCTTCGATGCGGAGCCGGAAACTGCCGCCGGCGCGCCGGGCGCAGTCCCAGGCCAGCAGGGCGGAATAGGCGTGACCGAGATGCAGGCGGCCGGTCGGGCTGGGCGCAAACCGCTCGACCGGGGCGGGCAGGGTCGCGGCTCCTAATTGCCGGCGCGGGTGGTGAGGGTTTCGATGACCGCGTTGGCATCCCCGCTCGCCGCTTCGAACAGCGCGGCCATCTCGCCCCGGTAGGAAACCAGCAAGGAGACGCCTTCGGCCGTGAAATCCACAATCCGGAGCTCGTCCCTGTAGTGGCCGACCCGCCATTCGATCATGACCGGATCCAGCTCCGCCAGGGTGACCTTCGTCGTGACGAGATATTGGGTCCGCTCCGGGCGGCCCTTGCGGTCCGGGATTTCATTGGTCCGGATGGTCTCGAAACTGCCCCCCTCGATCTCGGCGAGCCGGGCGGCAAAGAATCGTGCCGCAAGATTCCGGAGTGCGATCTGATAGGCGGTCTTCTGGGCATCGCTCATCCGGCGCCAGTTCTGGCCCGCGGTGAAGCGGGCGATGAGCGGCAGTGCCGCCCGGCGTTCGAGGAAGGAGACGAGCAGATCAGTGCGGGCGTCGATGTCCTCCGGAGCCGTCTTGGCGAAGGTGAAGAATTCCTGCCCCACCTCCTCCACGAAGGCGGTGGCCTGTGCGCTGTCCGCCTCAGCGGTTCCCGTCGGCAGGGCGGCCAGGAAGGCGAGGCCCATCACGGCCCCGGCACGAAAACGGGTCATGGATCGGTCTCCTCATCATCATAGTCTTCATACAGATCCGGCAGATTGTCGGGATCCGTGATGTTTCCGGATGCCTGGAACCGGCGGTTCTGCAGGAAGGCGTTGCGGAGGGAGGTGTAGCTGTCCCCGGTTTCATAGAGCAGCTGGTCGATGGTGGTGAATCTCCGGTCGCGCAGGTCCACGGCACGGAAGGCGGTGTAGCCGACAGTGGCCAGGGTGTCAGCATCCCCGAGCTGGGTCGGACCGGCATAGATATCGACGGCAAATCCTGTCAGATCCCGAAGGGTCGTGGGGCCGATCAGGGGAACCGTGAGATATCCGCCTTCGCCGATTCCGTAATAGGCGAGGGTCAGTCCGAAATCAGTCGGGACCCGCGGCAGTCCCTCGGCGGTGGCAAGGTCATGGATCCCGCCGACGCCGAACAGGGTGTTGAACCCGAACCGTATCGCGGTGCGTCCGGCAGATTCGACATTGCCCTGCAGGAGATGGTTGAGGAAGTCTGCCGGCAGCGCCAGGTTGGAAAGGACATTGTGCAGGCCGTTGCGGACCGGCACGGGAACCGTTTCCCGGTAGACCACGGTGACCGGCCGCCACACCCGTTGGTCGGCGCCGATGTTGAAATCGTGGATCGGCTGGTTGATGGCGCGGAACGGGTCGACAAACGGGTCTTCCTGCGCGGAAGTCGCGGAGGGCATCAGGGCCAGGAAGAGGATCGCGATGGCTGCACTCCGCCGGGCGGATGGAAATCCGGCCCCCGGGAGGGACTGCCGTCGGATGCGGGATGCCGGCGCGGGTGTCTGCGGCCTGCGGCCGCCGTCCCGTCCTTGCCCTGCGCCTTCTCTGCCCATATATCGATCGGTCCGGATGCTGCGCGCTCCCTTGGCGGCGGGGGAGAGTGTCCTATGTTCGGTTCGGTGGCAACCGGCCCGCATGACCGCTGCCGGATCTTGGGGCAGGGGGTGGCGGTCTTCCATCCTCCGCTGGAGCGGAAGACGCATCTTCCAGACCCGGTGCGCAAAAATCCGCATGCTAGGGAGGGTCCGTGCCGGATTCCCGAAACCACCCACCCGGCGGTCCGGCCGGGAGTTTAGGAGAAAGTCATGAAACTCGCTGACACCAAGCGCATCGCTGCCCCCCGCAGCCGGGTCTATGAGGCGCTCAACGAGCCCGACATTCTCGCCCGCTGCATTCCCGGCTGTGAGAGCGTGACCAAACTCTCCGACACCGAGATGGAAGCCGTGGTGGTTCTCAAGGTGGGTCCCATGAAGGCCAAATTCACGGGGTCGGTCCGGCTTGAGGATCTTGACCCTCCGGCCGGCTACACGATCACCGGCGAGGGCCGGGCCCCGGCGGCGGGACTCGCTCGGGGCTCGGCGCGGGTGCGGCTCGAAGAGGACGGCGATGCGACGCTGCTCAGCTATGAGGTGGATGTCTCCATGAGCGGCAAGATCGCCCAGTTTGGCGCCCGGCTGATGGAGGCCACCTCCCGCAAGCTGGCCGGCGAATTCTTCGATACCTTCGGCTCCATCGTCGAGCAGGACAGGGCGGCCGGCCCGGAGGGAAGCGCGGCCGCTTCCGGGGGGGCGGGCGCGGAGGCCGCGCATCCACCCGCGCCGGACGCACCCGATCCGAAACCGGCCTCCCGTCCCCGGTGGCTCGTCCCGGCTGCCGCCCTTGCGGCGGCGGCCGTCGCGGTGCTGGCCTACTGGCTGGTTTCGTGACCGTCCGGTCCGGATGTTCGGATCGCATGCGCGGACTTGCGGCTTGCCCGTCTCCCGCGTAGCATCGCACGGCGGCACCGAAGGGGTGTAGCTCAGTCGGTAGAGCATCGGTCTCCAAAACCGAGGGTCGCGGGTTCGAGCCCTGCCACCCCTGCCAGGTGCCGGGCAATCTCGCCAGACAGTCCCGTCGATATGCCGCTGGAGTCGGTACCCATGTCCGAATCAACCCGCCGCCGCATCTCGCCGGCACAATTTGTCCAGGAGGTCCGCTCGGAGACGGCGCGGGTGGTCTGGCCGTCCCGCCGCGAAACCGGCCTGACCACCGGGATGGTGTTCGTGCTGGCCTCTCTGGCGATGGTTTTCCTGTTTCTGGTGGACCAGGTGCTGCGGGTCGGCATCGAATGGGTGGTTCGGCTCGGGGGGTAGTTGCGCCCCCGCGCCCGGGGTGCTAGTCTCGACAAAACAGCCATGACGACCGTCGCAGCGTGTGCCGATTCGCGGGACACGCCCTGCGGCTTTTCGCGTCAAAGCGAAAGCGGCCTCGGCCGCAGTCTGGTTTCGTACCGCGGTGGGGCGAGATGGACAAGCAGGCTACAGACAGCGCCGATCCTTCCGCCCCGGCCGGGGAGCAGGACGGAAGGTGGTACGTGGTGCACGCGCTGTCCAATTACGAATCGCGTGTGGCCGAGGCGCTTCAGGCTGCCATCGGTACCGGCGAGGGGGCCATCAAGGAGGTGCTGATTCCGACAGAGAAGGTCGTCGAGATGCGCCGCGGCCAGCGCCGCGAGGTCGAGCGCCGCTTCATGCCGGGCTATGTGCTCGTGCGCATGGAGATGGACAGGGTGAGCTATCACGAAGTCATCGAGCAGGCCCATGTGATCGGTTTTCTGGGTCCCGAAGGGGATCCCACGCCGCTCCCGCCTGGCGAGGTGCTGCGCGTGCAGAACCAGGTCTCCGCCGGTGTCGAGCGTCCGCGCCCCTCCGTGACCTTTATCGAGGGGGAGGAGGTCCGCGTGATCGACGGTCCGTTCGAATCCTTCACCGGCCAGGTGGAGGAGGTGAACGAGGATCTTGCCCGGCTCAAGGTGACGGTGTTGATCTTCGGCCGGCCGACGCCGGTCGAACTCGAATTCGGCCAGGTGCAGAAGGCCGGCTGAGGCATTCAGGGAGGCGGATCGTGGCGGCAAGAAAAGCGATGGGCGAGATCAAGCTCGAGATCCCGGCCGGACAGGCACAGCCGGGGCCGCCGGTCGGACCGGCCCTCGGCCAGCATCGGCTCAACATCATCGAATTCTGCAAGCGCTTCAATGAGGCGAGCAAGAATCTGGAAGCCGGCATTCCCTGCCGCACGGTCATCTCCTATTACGCGGGCCACGCATTCGATTTCGAGATCCGCAAGCCGCCGGTCAGCTATTTCCTGAAACGTGCCGCCGGCCTTCCCAAGGGGGCTCCGACGCCCGGCCGGAAACCCGTCGGTGCTGTCACCGCCCGGCAGGTCCGTGAGATCGCCGAAGCCAAGCAGGCGGAGCTCAATGCCAGCGATATCGACGCGGCGATGCGCATCGTGGCGGGGTCGGCCCGCTCCATGGGCATCGAGGTGCGGGGGTAACCGTCATGGCCGGGCACGGAAAACGAATCCGCGATGCGCGGGCGAAGGCGACCGCCGCCGGTGCGATGCCGCTGGAGCAGGCGCTGGACCTGGTCAAGGAGAATGCGCGCGCGAAATTCGACGAGACGGTCGAGGTGGCGATCAATCTCGGCATCGATGCGCGCAAATCCGACCAGTCCGTGCGCGGGGCCTGCGAACTACCGCGCGGCTCCGGCAAGCAGATTCGGGTGGCGGTGTTCGCGCGGGGATCGAAGGCCGAAGAGGCTACCGCGGCGGGTGCCGACATTGTCGGAGCCGAGGATCTGATCGAGGCGGTGGAGAAGGGCGAGATCAATTTCGACCGATGCGTGGCGGCTCCGGACATGATGATGCTGGTCGGCAAGGTGGCACGGGTGCTCGGCCCGCGCGGCCTGATGCCGAATCCGAAGGTGGGCACGGTCACTCCCGCCGTCGGGGAGGCGGTGCGCAAGGCCAAGGCGGGCGAGATCCAGTTCCGGGCCGAGAAGGGCGGGCTGGTGCATGCCGGGATCGGGCGGGCAAGTTTCGAGACTCCGGCCCTAGCGGAAAATCTGCGGGCTCTGGTGGGGGCGGTCACCCGCGCCAGGCCGGCCGGAACCAAGGGAACCTATCTTCGCAAACTGTCGGTGTCCTCGACCATGGGGCCGGGAGTGAGCGTCGATCTTTCAACAATTTCCGGCTGATCGGTCGGAAGGCAAGCAATGGTACCGGGCCTTGTTCGAGGCCCGGGCAGGAATGGCGGGGCGTCCGGCGGACGTCCTTCTTCATCCGGTCCGAGACGGTGAGGTGCGGAGGGTTCTCCGCTTAATGGGCGATCCTGGATCGGCCGCCTGCCACAGACGGGAAGCGACGGACGGCTCCGTGCGAACGGGCCGGCCGGTGCGGCGTGTCGGGACAGGATACTGGGCGCCGGCCTTCGGGTCGGCATTGGAATCGGTCGGCGGGCACAGGCTGTCCGCAGGCCGGGGCAAATGAGGCGTTGCAGTGGACAGAGCGGGCAAACAACGTGTGGTGCAGGAACTCGGGGAAGCGTTCTCCGAATCCGGCATGGTCATCGTGGTTCATTATCGTGGACTGAACGTGGCCGCCATGACCGGATTTCGGGTGCGGCTGCGGGAGGCAGGCGCATCGCTGCGGGTGGCCAAGAACCGGCTGGTGAAGATCGCGCTGCGGGGGACTCCCTCCGAATCGATCGCTCCGCTGTTCGAGGGCCCGACGGCGGTGGCGTATTCGAACGAGCCGGTGGGTGTGGCCAAGGCCGTCCACAATTTCGCCAGGGAGCACGGGAAGCTCGTGATCCTTGGTGGAGCCATGGATGGCACGGTCCTGGATGCGGCCGGCATCAGCCGGCTGGCCACCCTCCCGTCTCTCGACGGGCTGCGCGGCCAGATTGTCGGCCTGCTGTCTGCACCGGCCACGAAGGTTGTGCGCACGATTGCAGAACCCGGTGCCCGGGTAGCCCGGGCACTCGGGGCACGGGCTGCGTCCTGACCGGTCATCCGGCGGCAGCGCTAACAGAGTTAAGGAGAAAAAAACAATGACGAATCTGGAACAAATTGCGGAGGATCTTTCGGGGCTGACCGTTCTTGAAGCGGCCGAGCTGGCGAAACTGCTGGAAGAGAAATGGGGAGTTTCGGCCGCCGCCGCGGTGGCGGTTGCGGCTCCGAGCGGCGGCGAGGTCGCGGCCCCGGTCGAGGAGAAGGACTCGTTCACGGTTCTTCTGAAGGCGTTCGGCAGCAAGAAGATCAGCGTCATCAAGGAGGTGCGGGCAGCGACCGGCCTCGGCCTCAAGGAGGCCAAGGATCTGGTGGAGGCCGCGCCGAAACCGATCAAGGAGAATATCGGCAAGCAGGAAGCCGAGGAGCTCAAGCAGAAGCTGGAGGAGGCGGGGGCCGAAGTCGAGCTCGAGTAATGAACCACGGGAGCGATCTGCAGCCGGTCCAGGCGGGGCCGGCTGCCGGGCAGCTGTAGCGGAGGTAAAGATGGTTAAGCGGCAGACCAGGCACAGGCGGTTGCGGTGCAAATTCGGCAAGATCAACGAGATCGAGAAGATTCCAAACCTGCTGGAGATCCAGAAGAAGTCATTCGATGCGTTCATCGGGTCGAAGACCAGTGATGAGGGTTTGCGCAGTGCTTTCGATGTGTTTCCGATCATCAGCCCGGACGGTTCCGCGGAGCTGGAATTCCTCGACTATGAACTCGGCGAGCCGCGCTTCGATGCCGAGGAGTGCCGGCTACGGGGCCTGACCTTCGGCCGGCCTCTGAAAGTCAAATTCCGCCTCAACGCCTATGACGTTGACAGCGAGACCGGTGCCCGGCCGTTCAAGCACAGCAAGGAGCAGGACGTCCATCTCGGCGATGTGCCGGTGATGACCGACAGCGGCACCTTCGTGGTCAACGGGGCCGAGCGGGTCGTCGTCTCGCAGCTGCATCGCAGCCCCGGTGTCTTCTTCGACCATGACAAGGGCAGGAAGAGCACCTCGCGCAAACTGCGCTATTCGGCCCGGATCATCCCGTATCGGGGATCCTGGCTGGAATTCGAATTCGATATCCGTGACCGCGTCTTCTTCCGGGTGGACCGCGAGGTCAAACTGCCGGTGACCGTGCTGCTCTACGCGTTCGACAGGAACCGCGAGGAGATCTGCCGGGCGCTCTACGGGATCCGCCTCTTCACCCGCAAGGGGGAGGGGACCTGGTTCACCCCGGTCGCGCTGGATTCGCTGCACGGAACCACTCCGAACCGCGATCTGGTCGACGCCGATACGGGCGAGGTGGTGGCCAAAAAGAACAAGCGGATCAGCGCCCGGGTTCTGCGGGATCTCACGGCGACGGGAATCCGCAACCAGCTGGTGACGACCGGGGAGCTGGTGGGCCTCCCTTCGGCACAGGAGATCGTGGATCCGAAAACCGGGGTCGTGCTGGTCGATGCCGGTGCGCCCCTCACCCCGGAGGCGCTCGCGGGGGTCGGGGATGCGGATCTTGAGGTTCTGGATGTGCCCGAGGGCGGCGGCTTCGTGCACCGGATGATTCTCGGGGAGATCGAGGAGGAAACCCGGAACCGGGAGGTGCGGGGCGACAGCGTCGATTCGGCCCGGACGGCGATCTACTGCGAGGCCCGCTCGAGTCATCCCCCCTCGGCCCAGGCTGCGGAGGATTTCTTCCTCGGCAAGTTCTGCCGGCCGGCTTTCTACGACCTGTCCCGGGTCGGACGCGCGAAGATGAACCGGCGGCTCGGTTTCAAGGTGCCGGAGACGATGCGCACGCTGCGCAGCGAGGATGTGCTCGCGGTGGTGCGGGAACTCGAGAATCTGCGGCACGGCCAGCGGCCGGTGGATGATATCGACCATCTCGGCAACCGTCGGGTGCGTTCGGTGGGCGAGCTCTTTCTGCAGCAATACCGCACCGGCCTGGTGCGCATGGAGCGGTCCATTCGCGAGCGGATCAAGCGGGTCAACCCGGCCGATCTCGAGACCATGAAGCCCGAAGATCTGATCAACGCCCGTACCGTGGTTTCGGTGGTGCGCGAATTCATCTCCGGCTCGGAACTGTCGCAATTCATGGACCAGACCAATCCGCTCTCGGAGATGGCCCACAAGCGGCGGATCTCGGCCCTCGGCCCCCGCGGGCTGAACCGGCGCAATGCCAGTTTCGAGGTGCGCGACGTGCACCGCACGCATTACGGGCGGATCTGCCCGATCGAGACCCCGGAGGGTGGCAATATCGGCCTCGTCAATTCGTTTGCCACCTTCGCGCGGGTCGACCGCCTCGGCTTCATCGAGACCCCGTTCCGCAAGGTCAAGAAGGGGCTGGTCACCGATGAGGTGGTCTATCTTTCGGCGACCGAGGAGATCGACCACTGCATCGCCCAGGCCAACGAGCCGATCGGGCGCAACAACCGGCTGAAGAATGACGAGGTGCTGATCCGCCAGGACAACGGCGAGAGCGAGACATTCCGCTATACGCAGCGCGACGAGGTCGATCTGATCGACGTGTCGCCCAAGCAGGTGGTCTCGGTGTCGGCGGCCCTGATCCCGTTCCTCGAGAACGATGACGCCAACCGCGCCCTGATGGGATCCAACATGCAGCGCCAGGCGGTTCCGCTGATCGAGCCCGAGGCACCGCTCGTCGGCACGGGCATGGAGGAGAAGGTGGCCGGGGACTCCGGCTCGGCGTTCGCCGCCCGCCGCGGCGGCGTGATCGACCAGGTCGATGCCAGCCGCATCGTCATCCGTGTCACCGATCGAATCGATCCCGGGGATCTGGGAGTCGACATCTACCGGCTGCGGAAATTCCAGCGCTCCAACCAGAACACCTCCATCAACCAGCGGCCGCTGGTGAAGGTCGGGGAGCGGGTCGCGAAGGGCGATGTGATTGCCGACGGTCCGTCGACCGATCTCGGCGAACTCGCCCTCGGCCGCAATGTTCTGGTCGCCTTCATGCCGTGGGAGGGGTACAATTTCGAGGATTCCATCCTGGTCAGCGAGCGCATCGTGCGCGAGGACGTGTTCACCTCGATCAATATCGAGGAGCATGTCATCGTGGTGCGCGACACCAAGCTCGGTCCGGAGGAGGTCACCCGCGACCTGCCGAATGTGGGCGAGGACGGCCTTCGCAATCTTGATGAGGCCGGCATGGTCTATATCGGCGCGGAGGTGAGGGCCGGGGACATTCTGGTGGGCAAGATCACGCCCAAGGGCGAGACGCCGATGACGCCGGAAGAGAAGCTTCTGCGGGCCATCTTCGGCGAGAAGGCCGCCACCGTGCGCGACACCTCCCTGCGCCTGCCGCCGGGCGATGCCGGCACCGTCGTCGAGGTCCGGGTGTTTACCCGGCACGGGGTCGACAAGGATGAGCGGGCCCGGCAGATCGAGGAGGAGGAGATCGAGCGTCTCGGTCGCGACCGTGCGGATGAGGAGGCGATTCTCGAGCGCAACATCTCCGCCCGCCTGCGCGGCCTGCTGGCCGGGCAGACCCTCACCAAGGAGGTGGCCGGCCGACCAGTCGGTTCCGTGCTGGATGCCAAGGATCTCAGCGATCTGGACTGCGCCGCCCTTTTCCGGGTCGCGGTCAGCGAGGCAGCCGCGATGGACCAGCTCGAGCAGCTGCATGCCAAGCACAAGGCCGATTACGAGCGGATCAGCACGCGGTTCGATGACAAATGCGTCAAGGTGCGCAGCGGCGACGAGCTGCAGGCCGGGCTGATCAAGACGGTGAAGGTGTTTGTGGCCGTGAAGCGGAAGCTTCAGGCCGGTGACAAGATGTCCGGGCGGCATGGCAACAAGGGCGTGATCAGCCGGGTTCTGCCGATCGAGGACATGCCCTATCTGGCCGATGGCACTTCGGTCGATGTCGTTCTCAATCCGCTCGGCGTGCCGTCGCGCATGAATGTGGGCCAGATTCTCGAGACGCATCTTGGCTGGGCCGCGCGTGGCCTCGGGCGGACGATCGGAGAGCTGCTGGATGCGAACCGGAACACCGAGCTGCGTCGGCTGATGGACCGCCTCTACGGCAAGGAGACGCTCACGCCCCTGGGGGCGGCCGCTTTCCACGAACTCTGCGAGCGCGCCCGGAGCGGCGTGCATTTTGCGACCCCGGTGTTTGACGGTACCCGCGCCGAGGAGATCGCGACCCTGCTCGAGGCGGCCGGGCTCGACCGTTCCGGCCAGGAGACCCTGTATGACGGGCGCACCGGCGAGGCGTTCGCCCGCAAGGTGACCGTTGGCTACAAATATCTGATGAAACTGCACCACCTGGTCGATGACAAGATCCACGCCCGCTCGACCGGCCCCTACAGCCTCGTCACCCAGCAGCCGGTGCGCGGCAAGGCCCGTTTTGGCGGCCAGCGGGTGGGTGAGATGGAGGTGTGGGCCCTGCAGGCCTATGGCGCTGCGCACACCTTGCGGGAGATGCTGACCTACAAATCCGACGATGTGATCGGGCGCGCCAAGGCGTATGAGGCGATCGTCAAGGGCGAAACCGTCCTCGAGGCCAATTGTCCCGAAAGCTTCAAGGTTCTGATCCATGAGCTCAAGGCATTGGGAATGAATGTCGAGACCCTGAGCGACGAGACCGCCACCGACGAGATCTCGGGCGTGCCCACCGCCCCGATTTCAGCCCGGCTGCCGCAGTAGCCGACCTTTCAAGCCAGGAATCCACGCCATGCATGATGATTTTCATACCGTCTTCCGCCGGCCCGGCGCCGACAACAGCGGGTTCGACCGCATCCGGATATCCATTGCCGATCCGGAAGTGATCCGGAACCAGTGGTCCTTTGGCGAGGTCAAGAAGCCGGAGACGATCAATCATCGCAGTTTCAAGCCGGAGCGGGACGGGTTGTTCTGCGCGAAGATCTTCGGCCCGGTGAAGGACTACGAATGTCTCTGCGGGCGCTACAAGCGGATGAAGTTCCAGGGCGTCGTCTGCGAGAAATGCGGTGTGGATGTGGTGCTCAAGAAGGTGCGCCGCGAGCGCATGGGGCATATCGAACTCGCGGCACCGGTGGCGCATGTCTGGTTTCTGAAGTCGAGCTCCTCGAGCATCGGGCTGATGCTCGACATGAAATTCTCCGAGGTCAAGCAGGTCGTCTATTTCGAGCGCTATGTCGTGCTCGAGCCCGGCTCGACCGATCTGCGCCCCCGGCAGCTGCTCTCGGAAGAGGAGTATGAGAAGGCCTGTGACCAATACGGCCCCGGGGAATTCCGGGTCGGCATGGGAGCCGAGGCGATCCACACCCTGCTCGAGAAGCTGAACGGAACCAATCTTGAAGAGGAGACGGACCAGCTGGGCGAGTATTTCGAGCGGCTGAAGCATGAGCTGCGGACGCGCAAGCTTCTCGGCCGCGTCTCCCGGCTGCTGGGTCTCAGCCAGAGGGATCTCGTGAAACTCATCACCTGGCGATCTGCACTCGTGCTGGATGCCGGGGAATCCGCGCGGGTCAAGGTCGGCCAGCTGATCACCCTCGAGCGCATGCGCCGGGTCGGCGCGGGCTATGCCGAGAAGGGCGCGGTCTTTCTGGCGGGCCCGTCCGGGCTGCGGGACTGGTTCGCCTCCCGGATTGCCGACCGGTCGGTGACCGATGACGGGCTGTTCGGGGAGCTGGTCGCCATTCTGGAGCCTTTGCTCAAGGGCGAGGAGGAGTCGCTTGAAACGGATGCGGCAACGGAGGAAGGACTCACCCTCACCGAGAGCGAAGAGGAGCTCGCCGGGGTGCTCGGTTTCGAGATCGAGGAATTTTCCAATCTGGTCGCCGGACGTGCCTGCATCGCGATGCCCGGTGAATCGGGACGGGTGAGCCGGCAGATCCTGCCGCTTGAGGCGGCGCCGAACCCGGGCGAGACCGGTGCGGGCGCGGTCTGCCGGCTGATCGCCGCCACCCGGCTCAGCAAGAAGGCCAAGGCGGTGGCGGCCGCCTGGCAGATCGGGTGGGTCGACCGGATCCTGCGGCTCTCCAAGGACAGTCCCGGCGTGCTTCCCGGCGAGGGTGTGAGCGACAAGGAACTCAAGCAGAAGCTGGAGGATGTCAACCGGCGCCGTCGGTTCCTGATCAAGTTCATCGCCTCCGGCAACCGTCCGGAATGGATGGTGCTGACCGTCCTGCCGGTGATTCCGCCGGATCTGCGGCCGCTGGTACAGCTCGATGGCGGCCGCTTCGCGACCTCGGACCTGAACGAACTCTACCGGCGGGTGATCAACCGCAACAACCGTCTGCGCAAGCTCAACGACCAGCATGCACCCGAGATCATCGTCCGCAACGAGAAGCGCATGCTGCAGCGTTCGGTGGATGCCCTGCTGGCCAATGGCTCGATCGGCGAACCGTCGCTGGATGCCAACAAGCGGCCGCTGAAATCCTTCTCGGACCTGCTGTTCGGGAAGCAGGGCCGGTTCCGGCAGAATCTGCTCGGCAAGCGGGTCGACTTCTCCGGCCGCTCGGTGATCGTGGTCGGTCCCGAACTCAAACTGCACCAGTGCGGCATCCCCAAGCGGATGGCCCTGGAACTGTTCAAGCCGTTCATCTTCGGCAAGCTCCAGATGCAGGGCCATTCGAAGACCATCAAGGAATCCAAGCGTCTGGTCGAGGAAGAGACGCCGATGATCTGGGATGCGCTGGCCGATGTGATCCGCGAGCATCCGGTGCTCCTCAACCGGGCTCCGACCCTGCACCGTCTCGGCATCCAGGCCTTCGAGCCGGTGCTGATCGAGGGCAAGGCGATCCAGCTCCACCCGCTGGTCTGCGCGGCCTTCAATGCCGATTTCGATGGCGACCAGATGGCGGTGCATGTGCCGCTGTCGATCGAAGCCCAGCTGGAGGCCCGGGTTCTGATGATGTCGACCAACAACATCCTGAGCCCGGCTGACGGCAAGCCGGTGATTGTCCCCTCGCAGGACATCATTCTCGGACTCTACTATCTGTCGCTGGAGCTCGAGGGCGAACCCGGCGAAGGGATGTACTTCTCCGGCCCCGCCGAGGCGGAGCATGCCGCCTTCGCCGGCCGCATTTCCCCGCATTCGCGGATCCATGTCCGGGTCGAGACCTTTGACGAGGAGGGCGAACCGGTCGTGCGCCGCTACCACACCACCCTCGGTCGCGTGCGGCTGGCCGCTGTTCTTCCGAAGCATCCGCGGATTTCCTTCGACATCGTCAACCGCGTGCTCCGCAAGGGCGAGGTGCGGGGGCTGATCGACACCGTCTACCGGCATTGCGGACAGAAGGAGACGGTGATTTTCTGCGACCAGATGATGCAGCTCGGATTTGGCATTGCCTGCCAGGCCGGCATCTCGGTCGGCATGGGGGACATGGTGATTCCGCACGAGAAGGGGGAGCTGGTGCGCGATACCCAGACCCGGGTCGACGAGCTGGAGCGCCAGTGCCGGGATCACCTGATCACCGAGGCCGACAAATACAACCGCGCCGTGGAGGCCTGGACCCGCTGCACCGATGCGATCTCTGATGCCGTGGTGCGCGAGACCTCGACGCCCGTCCGATCGGAGGAGAGCGGTCGGCTGGTTCCGAATTCGGTCTACATGATGATGCATTCCGGGGCGCGCGGCTCGAAGGACCAGATGAAGCAGATCGCCGGGATGCGCGGGCTGATGTCGAAGCCGAGCGGCGAGATCATCGACACCCCGATCCTGGCTAATTTCATGGAGGGGCTTTCCGTCCGCGAGTATTTCTACTCGACCCATGGGGCCCGCAAGGGCCAGACCGACACCGCGCTGAAGACCGCGCGCTCGGGCTATCTGACGCGGCGGCTGGTGTATCTGGCCCATAGTTGCGTGGTCGAGGAAGAGGATTGCGGCACCACCAAGGGGATCGATATCGACTCCGTGGTTCCGGGCGAGCGGAATCCGGTCCCGTTCTCCGGCCGGCTGCTCGGGCGGGTGTGTCTGGAGGCGGTGGAGGATATCGCCGGCGGCAAGACCCTGGTCCCTGCCGGCGGTCTGATCGAGGAGCGCGATGCTGTGCGCATCGAGGAATCGGGCGTGCCGCGGGTGCGGGTCCGTTCGGCGCTGACCTGCGAGAGTTCCCAGGGGGTCTGCGTGCAGTGCTATGGGCGCGACCTCGCCCGCGGCGAACTCGCCACCATCGGCGAGGCGGTCGGCATCATCGCCGCCCAGTCGATCGGCGAGCCCGGTACCCAGCTTACCATGCGCACATTCCACTCCGGGGGTGCGGTGGCGGTGTCCGAGCGCGCCTCGCTCGATTCCCCGGTCGATGGCACGTTCCAGATCCGCGATGCCAATGTCGTGGTCGACAGCGAGGGCCAGGCACTAGTGGTCGGACGCCATGCCAAGATTGCGATCTTCGACGATCACGAACGTGAATGCGCGCTCGAAAGCCTGCCCAACGGCGCTCGCCTGATCGCCGGGATCACCAGCGCGAAGAAGCCGGAAGGGAAGATCCAGTCCGGCGAGCGTGTGGTCGAGTGGGATCCCTACAACCATGTGGTGATCGCGCAGCGCACCGGCACCGTGGCCTACGAGCACCTGGAGAAGGGGGTGTCCTATCGCGAGGACATCGACGAGGCGACGGGCGGCCAGCGCCGGGTGGTGACCGAGTGGATCGGCAATTATGGGTCCAGCGAATCCATCAAGGAGACCAGTCGTTCGGAGCTGAAACCTTCCCTGGTGCTCCAGGACGGCCGCGGGTCCCCCCTCAAACTCGAGGGCCTCGAGGGCAGTGTCGAGGCCCGGCACCTGCTCTCCATCGGTGCGATGATCCTGGTCGAGGATGGCGAGAAGGTGGAGGCCGGTCGGATCCTGGCGCAGATTCCCCGACGCAGCGCGACTTCGACCGACATCACCGGCGGCCTGCCGCGCCTCGAAGCCTTGTTCAACGTGCACGGTTCCAAAGAGGGATCGAAGGCGATCATCGTGCGTGCCGACGGGCATGTGCGGTTTGGTCCGGTGCGCGGCAACAATCGCCGTCTGATTGTCGATCCTCGCGATCCGTCCGAGGAGCCGATCGAATACATCGTGCTGAAGGACCGGCATATCTCGGTGGGTGAAGGCACCTTTGTCCGTCGCGGCGAATATCTGATCGACGGCGACCCCGCCCCGCAGGACATTCTTGATGTCTATGGCGAGGAGGAGGGCCAGCGTCGGCTCGCCCGCTATCTGATGGACGAGAGCCACAAGATCTATCGTGCCCAGGGTGTCGAGATCAATGACAAGCATATCGAGGTGATCGTCCGGCAGATGCTGCGCAAGGTGAAGATTATCGATCCCGGCGATACCCATCTGCTCGAGGATGCGCGCGTCGATCGCGGCACGCTGGCCGAGATCAACGCCGAGGCCATCGCCGACGGACGTCAGCCGGCCGTTGGCCAGCCGGTGGTCCGCCGGTATTTTGATGAACTGCGCCGGGATACGAGTTCCTTCATCGCCGAGGCGTCTTTCGTGGAGACCCAGCGGGTGCTGACCCGGGCTGCGTCCGAAAGCGAGGTCGACGAATTGCTCGGATTGAAGGAGAACGTCATGGCCGGGCGCCTGATTCCCGCCGGCACTGGTCTGATGTCGCGGGAAATCCGCCGCGTGGCGATGAGCCGGGACCGCAAGATCGAGGATGACCGCCGACGTGAACGTGAGGAATCGCAGCGTCGGCTTGAGGTCAGTCGGGCCGCCCAGGCGGCGTTTGCCGCCGATGCGGAAAAACCCGTGGAAGCCGTATAGGTTCAACGGCTTCGGGGGCACTCCCTCCCCGGTCGGCCGAACAGATGCTTCCGTTCCGGTTGGGGGGACGGTGGCCGGGAGCCGTCATGTCGGCTTGACGGAGATCGGGGGTTCGGGTAGAAGCCTCTTCGTCCCTTGCGGGAGCGATTCGCATCCCGCAGGGGTTTTGATTGCCAAGCGTGATGGCGGACTCCATCCGGGTCTGAAACCCAGGATGCGCGTCCGTGTTGCGCGTGGTGGAAAGTTTTGGCCGCTGTCGGGTGACCGGAAGCGGGATGATGGAGGCAGCGATGCCTACAGTGCAGCAGCTGATCCGCAATCCGCGCAAGAGCAAGGCGCGGCGGAACAAGGTTGTGCATCTTGCGGCCTGCCCGCAGAAGCGGGGTGTCTGCACGCGCGTCTACACGACGACCCCCAAGAAGCCGAATTCCGCCCTGCGCAAGGTCGCCAAGGTGCGCCTCACCAACGGCCATGAGGTGATCTGCTACATCCCCGGCGAGGGTCACAATCTGCAGGAGCACAAGGTCGTGCTTGTCCGGGGGGGCCGCGTCAAGGATCTGCCCGGCGTCCGTTACCATATCGTTCGTGGAGCTCTCGACACCGAGGGCATCGCCTCCCGCCGCCAGCGCCGTTCGAAATACGGCGCCAAGCGGCCGATGTAGCCTGGAGAGATTGCGCCATGTCCCGCCGCCGCCGCGCCGAGAAGCGTGAGGTCCATCCCGACCCGCGTTTTGGTGACCGCATATTGACGAAATTCGTCAACAACCTGATGCGCGACGGCAAGAGGTCCGGTGCCGAGCGGATTGTCTATGGCGCACTCGAGGTGGTCGAGGAGCGCATTCGTCGCGATCCGGTCGATGTGTTCCACCGCGCGCTTGAGAACATCAAGCCAAGCCTCGAGGTGCGATCGCGCCGCGTCGGCGGTGCCACCTACCAGATTCCGACGGAGGTACGGGCCGAGCGGCGGGATGCACTCGGCATCCGCTGGCTGATCGTTGCGGCCCGGGCGCGCAGCGAAAACACCATGCGGGACCGCCTTGCGGGTGAGCTGATCGACGCCTCCGACGGGCGGGGTGCGGCCGTCAAGAAGCGTGAAGACACGCACAAGATGGCCGAGGCCAACCGCGCCTTTGCGCATTACCGCTGGTAGGGCAGGGGAGACCAGGTCATGCCACGGGAGTTTCCACTCGAGCACTACCGGAATTTCGGGATCATGGCGCATATCGACGCCGGCAAGACCACGACTACCGAGCGGGTGCTGTACTACACGGGCCGCTCCCACAAGATGGGCGAGGTGCATGACGGTGCCGCGACCATGGACTGGATGGCGCAGGAGCAGGAGCGCGGGATCACCATCACCTCGGCCGCGACGACCTGCTTCTGGGAAGGCCGCGACAGCAATCCCTACCGCCTCAACATCATCGACACGCCCGGGCATGTCGATTTCACCATCGAGGTGGAGCGTTCGCTGCGGGTACTGGATGGCGCCGTCTGCGTGCTGGATGCGAATGCGGGGGTGGAGCCGCAGACCGAAACCGTCTGGCGGCAGGCCGATCGCTACCGGGTGCCCCGCATCGTCTTCGTCAACAAGATGGACAAGATCGGCGCCGATTTCGACCAGTGCGTGAAGATGATCCGCGACCGCACCGGGGCCATACCCCTGCCGGTGCAACTGCCGATCGGCGCGGAGACCACGTTCGCCGGCATCGTCGATCTGGTGGCGATGAAGGCGGTGATCTGGCTGGATGAGGAACTCGGGGCCAAATATGAAACCCGCGAGATTCCGGCTGATCTCGAGGAGGCCGCGCAGGCGGCGCGGCGCCGGATGGTCGAACTGGCCGTGGAGCAGGATGAGACGGCCCTCGAAGCGTATCTCGACGGCGATGATCCGGACGAGGATTCCCTCCGCCGGTTGATCCGCAAGGGCACGCTGGAGATGGCTTTCGTGCCCGTGTTGGCGGGCTCGGCCTTCAAGAACAAGGGCGTCCAGCCGGTGCTGGATGGGGTGATCGATTTTCTCCCTGGTCCGCTCGACGTCGGGGCCATGGAAGGAACCGCGCCGGGCAAACCCAACGAGGCCGCCATCTACCGCAGGCCCGATGATGACGAGCCGTTTTCAGCCCTTGCCTTCAAGATCATGAACGATCCCTTCGTGGGGACGCTCACATTCGCCCGGATCTATTCCGGTTCCATCAAGCGTGGGGACGGGGTGCAGAATGCGGGCCGCAGCAAGCGCGATCGCATCGGCCGCATGCTGATGATGCACGCCAATGCCCGGGAGGAGATCGAGGCTGCCTATGCCGGCGACATCGTGGCTCTCGCCGGGCTCAAGGACACGACCACCGGTGACACGCTCTGCGACCCGGCGGCTCTGATCGTGCTGGAGACCATCGACCTGCCGGATCCGGTCATCGAGATCGCGATCGAGCCGAAGACCAAAAGCGACCAGGAGAAGATGTCCGCGGGCCTGCAGCGCCTGGCGATGGAGGACCCGTCCTTCCAGGTCGCGATCGACCACGAATCGGGCCAGACGGTGATGAAGGGAATGGGCGAGCTGCATCTCGACATTCTGGTCGACCGGCTGCGCCGGGAGTTCAATGTGGACGCCAATATCGGCGCGCCGCAGGTCGCCTATCGCGAGACCATCAGCGGTGAGGCCGAGATCGACTACACCCACAAGAAGCAGACGGGCGGGGCCGGGCAGTTTGCCCGCATCAAGATCCGGGTCTCGCCGACGGAACCCGGCGAGGGATTTTCCTTCGATAGCAAGGTCGTCGGAGGCTCGGTGCCGAAGGAATACATCCCTGGTGTCGAGAAGGGCATTCGCTCGGTCATGGAAGCAGGTGTGCTGGCCGGTTTCCCGGTCATCGACGTCAAGGCGGTGCTGGTCGACGGTGCCTATCACGATGTCGACTCCTCCGTGCTCGCCTTCGAGATCGCCAGCCGCGCGGCCATGCGCGAGGTGTTGCGCAAGGCCGGCGGACAGTTGCTCGAGCCGGTGATGCGCGTTGAGGTCGTCACCCCCGACGAACATATGGGTGAGATCATCGGCGATCTGAATGCCCGCAGGGGACAGATCTCCGGTTCCGATTTGCGTCCCGCCAGTGCTGTGGTGAACGCCTTCGTGCCGCTCGCCAACATGTTTGGCTATGTGAACACACTGCGCTCGATGTCCCAGGGGCGGGCGCTGTTCACGATGCATTTCGATCATTACGCGCGCGTTCCGCAGAACGTCGCGGATGAGATCCAGGCGCGCTACGCCTAAGCCGACCGACCAGACAGGAGAACAAAAATGGCAAAGGAGAAATTCGATCGCTCGAAGCCGCATGTGAATGTCGGCACGATCGGACATGTCGATCACGGCAAGACCACGCTGACCGCGGCGATCACCATGGTGATGGCCGACAAGGGGCAGGGCGAGGTCCGCAGCTATGATTCGATCGACAATGCTCCCGAAGAGCGGGCGCGCGGCATCACCATCGCGACGGCGCATGTCGAATATGAGACCGACAACCGCCACTACGCGCATGTCGACTGCCCGGGGCATGCCGACTACGTCAAGAACATGATCACCGGCGCGGCGCAGATGGACGGCGCCATCCTGGTGGTCTCGGCCGCCGATGGTCCGATGCCGCAGACCCGCGAGCACATTCTGCTTGCCCGGCAGGTCGGTGTTCCGGCCCTTGTCGTCTTCATGAACAAGATCGACAGCATGAATGACCCCGAGATGATCGAGCTGGTGGAGGTCGAGATCCGCGAGATGCTCAGCTCCTACCAGTTCCCGGGGGACGAGATTCCGATCATCAAGGGATCGGCCCTGGCCGCCGTCGAGGGCCGCGATGAAGAGATCGGCCGGGACGCGGTGATCGAGCTGATGGCAAAGATTGATGAATACATTCCGATTCCGGAGCGTCCGAAAGACCAGCCGTTCCTGATGCCGGTCGAGGATGTGTTCTCGATCTCCGGCCGCGGCACGGTGGCCACCGGCCGCATCGAGCGCGGCATCGTCAAGGTGGGCGAGGAGGTCGAGATCGTCGGGGTCCGCCCCACCTCCAAGACGACCGTGACCGGCGTCGAGATGTTCCGCAAGCTGCTGGACCAGGGCGAGGCGGGGGACAATGTCGGGGCGCTTTTGCGCGGTGTGGACAAGGACGGGATCGAACGCGGCCAGGTGCTCGCCAAGCCGGGATCGGTCAAGCCGCATACGAAATTCGAGGCCAATGCCTATATCCTCAGGAAGGACGAGGGGGGCCGGCACACCTCGTTCATCAATAATTACCGGCCGCAATTCTACTTCCGCACCACCGACGTCACCGGCATGATCACCCTTCCTGAAGGCATCGACATGGTCATGCCGGGCGACAGCGTCACCATGCAGGTCGAGTTGATCTATCCGATCGCAATGGAGGAGCAGCTCCGCTTCGCCATTCGGGAAGGCGGTCGAACCGTCGGTGCGGGCGTCGTCACCAAGATTTTGGACTGACGGGCGGAGCGGATCGGAACACAGCCATGCAGAGCCAACAGAATATTCGGATCCGCCTCAAGGCATACGATCACCGTGTGCTTGACAGTTCTGCGCGCGAGATCATCGAGACGGCGCGGCGGACCGGAGCCGTGGTGCGCGGGCCGATTCCGCTGCCAACCCGGATCGAACGGTACACGGTGCTGCGGGGGCCGCATATCGACAAGAAGAGCCGTGAGCAATTCGAGATCCGGACCCACAAGCGGCTGCTCGACATCATCGATCCGTCGCCGCAGACGGTCGACGCGCTGATGCATCTTGATCTTGCCGCCGGTGTCGACGTGCAGATCAAGGCCTAGAGACGGGGGTTGTGATGCGCAGCGGTACTCTCGCCCGGAAACTCGGCATGAGCCGTGTGTTTGTCGACAGCGGCCGCGCGATACCGGTAACGGTGCTGCAGATGGCGGATGTGCAGGTCGTCGCTCGCAGGGAGACCGAGCGGGACGGCTATACGGCCGTGCAGATCGGGGCCGGGGCCGCTTCCACCCGCAATACGAGCAAGCCGATGCTGGGGCATTGCGGCAAGGCCGGTGTGGAGCCCAAGCAGCAGTTCGCGGAGTTTCGGGTCTCGGAGGAGAACCTGCTCGATCCCGGCACCGTGCTGGGCGCCGGGCATTTTTCTGTCGGCCAGTTTGTCGACGTCTCCGGCACTTCGATCGGCAAGGGATTTGCTGGCGCCATGAAGCGTCATGGTTTTAAGGGGCTGCGCGCCACGCATGGCGTCTCGGTCTCGCACCGTTCCCACGGTTCCACCGGCCAGTGCCAGGATCCGGGCAAGGTGTTCAAGGGCAAGAAGATGGCGGGCCGGATGGGAGGATGTCGGGTGACCGTGCAGAATCTCGAAGTGGTCCGAACCGATCTGGAGCGCAATCTGGTCCTGGTCAAGGGCGCAGTGCCGGGAAGCCGTGGCTGCTGGGTATCGCTCGCCGATGCGATCAAGAAACCGGTCCCCGCCGCAGCTGCGGAGAGTGGGGACCCGAAAGGGGCAGAGTCATGAAACTCCCGCTCCAGACCCTGACCGGCACGCCCCAGGAGGAGGTTGCCGTCGAGCTTGATGATGCCGTGTTCGGCGTCGAAATCCGTCCGGCCGTGCTGCAGCGGGTGGTGCGCTGGCAGCTGGCCGGGCGCCAGGCCGGCACCCACAGCACCCAATCGCGGGGCGAGGTCTCCTATTCGAAGCGCAAGATCCAGAACCAGAAACGCACCGGCCGCGCCCGCCACGGCACCCGTTCGGCCGGAATCTTCCGCCAGGGTGCTGTCGCCGGGGGGCCGAAGCCGCGCTCGCATGCGCACGGACTTCCCAAGCGGGTGCGCCGACTCGGTCTCTGCATGGCGCTTTCTGACAAGGTGCGCAGAGGCAAGCTGGTGGTGCTCGACAGTCTCGCCCTTGAGGATGCCCGCACTCGGACGCTGCGCGGCAGTTCGTTGGTGCCACGCCAGGGCAGTGTCCTGGTGATCGGTGGCAGCGAGCTCGATCCGAATTTCTGCCGCGCGGCCCGGAACCTGCCCGGGCTGGATGTGCTGCCGAGCCGGGCGGCCAATGTCTATGACATTCTCCGCCGCTCCGAGCTGGTCCTGACCCGTGAGGCGGTGGACGAATTGGAGGCGCGGCTGAAATGAGCAGCGATTTCCGCCATTACGATATCCTGCGCCGGCCGATCGTCACCGAGAAGTCGACGGTCCTCTCGGCGCACAACGCGCATGTCTTCGAGGTCATGATCGCGGCCGACAAACCTGCCGTGCGCGAGGCGGTCGAGAAGGTGTTCGGGGTCAAGGTCAAAAGTGTCAATACCTCGATCCGCAAGGGCAAGACCAAACGCTGGCGCGGTCGGCGTGGCCGGCGGCGCGACATCAAACTGGCGGTGGTGACTCTCGAGGAGGGCCACTCCATCGATCTGGCCCCGAGCGGCAGCAGCTAGGAGGATCCGGTGGCACTTCGCACTCATCGTCCGACCAGCCCGAGCCAACGCGGCCTGGTGTCGATCGATCGCTCGGATCTCTGGTCCGGCCGCTCCGTGAAGCAGCTGACCGAGGGCCTGCCCTCGAAGGGCGGACGCAACAACCTCGGCCGCATCACCGCCCGCCGCCGTGGCGGTGGGGCCAAGCGGCTCTACCGCCTCGTCGATTTCCGCCGTCGGCGCTGGGATGAACCGGCGACGGTCGTGCGCTTCGAATACGACCCTGTGCGGACGGCATTTCTGGCCCTGATCGAGTATCCCGACGGCACCCCCTCCTACATCATCGCACCGCAGCGGCTGCAGGTCGGCGATGTCGTCCTGGCCGGCGCCCGGGTCGATGCGAAACCCGGCAATGCCATGCCGCTTCAGGCGATGCCGGTAGGGACGATCGTACACAACGTCGAACTCAAGCCCGAGGGCGGGGGCAAGATCGCCCGCGCCGGCGGCACCTACGCCCAGTATGTGGGCCGTGATGGCGGTTACGCGCAGCTGCGTCTCACTTCCGGCGAGATGCGCGCCGTGCGCCAGGAATGCATGGCCACGGTCGGTGCGGTGTCCAATCCGGACAACGCCAACACCAAACTCGGCAAGGCCGGTCGCGCGCGCCACAAGGGCCAGCGGCCGGAAGTCCGCGGCGTGGCCATGAATCCGGTCGATCACCCGCATGGGGGCGGGGAGGGTCGCACCTCCGGCGGCCGGCATCCGGTGACGCCCTGGGGCAAGCCGACCAAGGGCCGCCGCACCCGCGGCGCCAAGCCTTCCGACAAGCTGATCCTGCGCAGCCGCCACCAGCGGCGCCGGCGGCGGAAGTAAGGGGGTCGGGATGGCACGCTCTGTCTGGAAGGGGCCGTTCGTGGACGGCTATGTCCTGAAGAAGGCCGAAAAGGCGCATGCTGAGGGTCGTCGGCAGGTGATCCCGATCTGGTCGCGCCGCTCGACCATCCTGCCGCAATTCGTGGGCCTCACCTTTGGGGTCCATAACGGACGTCGGCATATTCCGGTGAATGTCACCGAGGAGATGATCGGTCACAAATTTGGTGAGTTCGCCCCGACCCGCACTTTCGGGGGGCATGCGGCCGACAAGAAGGCAAAGCGGAAATAGTCCCGTGGCAAATGCAGTTCACATGGCCGGAGAGGTCCGCATGGCGCGGGCGATCGGGCGGATGTTGCGGGTGAGTCCGCAGAAGCTCAACCTCGTGGCCCGCGGGATCCGCGGTCTTTCGGCCGAACAGGCGTTCGCGAAATTGTCGGGGTCGGAGAAACGCGCCGCGCTGTATGTGCGGAAGGTGCTGAATTCGGCGGTCGCGAATGCGGAGAGCAATCTCGGCCTCGATATCGACCAGCTGGTGGTGGATGGTGCCTGGGTCGGCAAGAATCTCGTGCTGCGCCGCGGCCGCCCGCGTGCCCGCGGCCGTTATGCGGCCATCCAGAAGCCGTTCAGCCAGATCACCATTGCCTTGCGCGAGCGGGCTGGTCCGGGAGATACCTGATGGGTCAGAAAGTCAATCCGATCGGGTTCCGCCTCGGGATCAACCGCACCTGGGAGTCGCGCTGGTATGCGGGTTCGAGGGAGTATGGTGTGCTCCTGCACGAGGATCTGCAGATCCGCCGGATGGTGCGCGAGCACATGGTGAAAGGGCCGTCCGGTCGTGGCGAGGGAGGCGATGGCGGTCGCAGGGGCGGGCGGGGGTCGGCCCGTCGCGGCAGCCGGGATCCGGCCATCTCGCGTATTGTCATCGAACGCCCGCACAAGAAATGTCGGGTGATCATCCACACCGCGCGGCCGGGCATCATCATCGGCCAGGGCGGCGAGTCCATTGAGCTGCTGCGCCGCAAGCTCGCCCGGCTGACCAACGCCGAGACCCATCTCGATCTGGTGGAGGTGCGTCGGCCGGAAACCGACGCCCGGCTGGTGGCCGAGAATGTGGCCCAGCAACTCGAGGCGCGGAGCTCGTTCCGCCGGGCGATGCGGCGGGCGGTACAGAATGCGATGCGCATGGGCGTCGAAGGGGTCCGGGTGACCCTGGCGGGCCGCCTGGGCGGTGTCGAGATCGCCCGTGTGGAGTGGCACCGCGAGGGACGCGTTCCGCTGCATACCTTGCGCGCCGATATTGACTACGCGGCCGTCGATGCACGCACCGCCTATGGAGTTTGCGGGGTCAAGGTCTGGATCTTCAAGGGGGAGATCATGGAGCACGACCCCTCCGCCCGCGACCGCCGGATCAATGAGATGACCGAGCGGCGTCCGGGGCAGAGCTAGTAGGGCGCGGCCATGCTTTCGCCGAAGAAACCGAAATACCGCAAGGCCCACAAGGGCCGGATCCGCGGGGTCGCCAAGGGGGGCACGACGCTGAATTTCGGCGCGGTCGGCCTCAAGGCGGTGCAGCCGAACCGGATCACGTCCCGGCAGATCGAAGCCGCGCGTCGGGCCATCAACCACCATATGCGCCGCCAGGGCCGGGTCTGGATCCGGATCTTCCCGGACGTGCCGGTGTCGAAGAAACCGACCGAGGTGCGGATGGGCAAGGGCAAGGGAGCGGTCGAATTCTGGGTCGCCCGGGTGAAGCCGGGGCGGGTGATGTTCGAGGTCGATGGTGTCTCTGTTGTGATGGCCCGCGAAGCGCTGCGCAAGGCATCGATGAAGCTGCCGGTGCGCTGCCGGATCATCGAGCGCATTGAGTAGGGGACGGAGATGCAGGTCGAGGATTTTCGTCGCATGAGCGAGGACGAGCTGGTCAGCGAGGTCCGCCGTCTCAAGCGCGAGCAGATGAATCTGCGCTTCCAGGCCGCCCAGGGCGAGACCGGGAGCACGGGGCGCAGGCGGCTGGCGCGGCGCGATGCGGCCCGCGCCCTGACCGTGCTGGCTGAAAAGCGCCGGACCCCGGCGCAGGAATAGGAGGGCCGGATGCCAAAGCGGATTCTGCAGGGCCGGGTGGTGAGCGCGGCCAATGAAAAGACCATCACGGTCAATGTGGAGCGGCGCTACCGCCATCCCGCGCAGCAGAAAGTCGTGCGCAGCAACAAGAAATACCGCGCCCATGATCCGGAAGGAACCGCGAAGGTGGGCGACATGGTGCGGATCCGCGAATGTCCGCCGATTTCGCGCAGCAAGTTCTGGGAATTGGTCCCGGACGTAGAGGCCCAGGGGTGATGTCATGATCCAGATGCAAACACAGCTTGACGTGGCGGACAATTCCGGTGCCCGGCGCGTGCAGTGCATCAAGGTGCTGGGGGGTTCCGGCCGGCGCTTCGCCGGTGTTGGTGATATCATTGTCGTCTCCGTGAAGGAGGCGATTCCACGCGGCCGGGTCCGCAAGGGCGAGGTGCGCAAGGCGGTGATCGTGCGCACCGCCAAGGAAGTGCGGCGGAACGACGGCACGGCCATCCGCTTCGACCACAACGCGGCGGTGCTGCTGAACAACAATCTCGAGCCGATCGGCACCCGCATCTTCGGGCCGGTGGTGCGCGAACTGCGCGCCCGGCGGCTGATGCGGATCGTGTCGCTGGCTCCGGAGGTGCTCTGAACCATGGCCGCGAAACTGAGATCCGGTGACACGGTGGTGGTCATTGCCGGTCGGGACAAGGGAAAGTCCGGTGAGATCCAGCGCATCCTCCGCAAGGAGGAGCGCGCGGTCGTCGCCGGCGTCAACATGATCGTTCGCCACCAGCGCGACACCGCGGAGCGGCCGGGCGGGCGCATCCGTCGGGAGGCACCGATCCATATCTCGAATCTGGCCCTGGCCGATCCGAAGGACTCCCGGCCGACGCGGGTCGGGTTCCGCCTTGAGGGGGAAGAGGGGGAGGACCCGGTCCGGGTACGGTTCGCCAAGCGCTCCGGGGAGAAGCTCGGTGGCTGAGGGGAATTCCATGCCGCGGCTGCAGGTGCTCTATCGGGACGAGATCGTGCCGGGATTGTGCGCGGAATTCGGCTACAGCAACCGGATGATGGCTCCTCGGCTTGAAAAAATTGTGCTCAATATGGGGCTCAGCATGCGTGCCGGCGACATCAAGTCGATCGAGGCCGAGCGTGGCCGGCGGGCCGAGGCGGCGCAGACGGAACTGGGTCTGATTGCCGGCCAGCGGCCGGTGATCACGCTGGCCCGCAAGGGCATCGCCGCGTTTCGTCTGCGGGAGGGACAGCCGATCGGCGTCAAGGTGACGCTCCGCCGCCGCCGGATGTATGAATTCCTCGACCGTCTGATCACCGTCGCGCTTCCGCGCGTGCGGGATTTCCACGGTCTGTCCCCGAACAGTTTTGACGGTCGTGGGAATTATTCCCTGGGGGTGCGTGAGCATATCGCATTCCCGGAGATCGACTACGACAAGGTGGATGCGGTTCGGGGTCTGGATGTGACTCTCGCCACCTCGGCGCGGACGGATGGTGAGGCGCGGGCCTTGCTCGGCCGCTTCAACCTGCCCTTCGTGGCGTAACAGACAGAGACGGAGACCACGCATGGCAAAAGTTGGAGCCATTGAGATCCAGAAGAAGCGCGAGCGTCTGGTGGCAAAATTCGCAGCCCGACGGGCGGCTCTGAAGACTCGCGCCGACAACCGCGAGCTGCCGATCGAGGAGCGGTTCAAGGCGCGTCTGGCCCTGGCCAAACTGCCGCGCAATTCCGCCCGCACCCGGCTGCGCAATCGTTGCGGCATCACCGGTCGGCCGCGGGGCTATTACCGCAAATTCCGCATGTCGCGGATCGCGCTCCGCGAACTCGCCTCTGCCGGGCTGGTGCCGGGCGTCGTCAAGTCAAGCTGGTAGGGCACGCAAGATGGTTGTGAACGATCCAGTCGGCGATCTGCTCGCCCGCATTCGCAATGCGCTGATGCGCGGCCGCGCGACCGTGCGCTCACCCTCCTCGAAACTGCGTATCGCGGTGCTGGGCACCCTGGAGAAGGAGGGCTATATCCGAGGTTTCCAGCAGATCGAGGGAGAGCGCGGTTTTCCGGAGCTTGAGGTCGGCCTCAAATATCACAACGGGAAGCCGACGATCCGCGAGGTCGCCCGCATCTCGCGTCCGGGTCGGCGGGTCTATGTCAAGGCCGGCCGGATTCCGATCGTCCGTTCGGGGCTGGGGATCGCCATCGTCTCCACTCCCCAGGGTCTGATGACCGACGCGGAAGCGCAGCGGGCGAATATCGGTGGCGAAGTCCTCTGTCGGGTGTTCTGAGACGGGAGCGGGAGAGATGTCACGAATCGGCAGGGCACCGGTGATGGTGCCGGACGGGGTCAGGGTGACTCTTGCGGGAAACCGCATTGAGGTGACCGGACCGAAGGGCACGCTGGGCTTCGATTTTCCCAAGGAGGTCGAGGTCTTGCATGCGGAAGGCAGGATCGCCATCCGCGCCCGCAGCGAAACCAAGCGGGCCCGGCAGATGTGGGGGATGGCCCGCACCCGGATCCAGAATCTGGTCACCGGCGTGACCGAGGGGTACGAGCGCTTCCTCGATCTCAGTGGGGTCGGCTACCGGGCCCAGCTCGATGGCCCCAAGCTCCGGCTCTCGCTGGGTCTTTCCCATGAGGTCGTCTACCAGGCGCCCGAAGGTGTGCTCGTCGAGACGCCGCGGCCGGTCGAGATACGGATTACCGGCATCGATCGCCAGGCGGTCGGGCAGGCGGCGGCCGTGATCCGCAGCTACCGCCCGCCGGAAGTCTACAAGGACAAGGGAATCAAGCATCGGGGCGAGTATGTGTATCGCAAGGCGCCGCGCCGGGCGCAGTCAGGAGCATAGAAGATGGCTGCGAGCAAGCGAGAGCGTCATATCCGCCGGAGCCGGCGGGCGCGGGGGCGGATCCGGCGGGGTGGAAGCGAGCGCTGTCGGCTGACCGTGTTCTGCTCCTCGAAGAACATCTATGCCCAGGTGATCGACGACGATGCCGGGCGGACCCTGGCGGCGGCTTCCACGCTGGAGCCTGGGCTCGGCCTTCGCGGGCGCTGCACACGCGAATCCGCAGGCCGGATCGGTGCGGCCCTCGCCGAACGGGCCCGGGCCGCGGGAATCGGGCAGGTGGTCTTCGACCGCGGCGGGTACCACTATCACGGCCGTGTCCGGCAGCTGGCCGAAGCGGCACGCGAAGGCGGGCTGGAATTTTAGGGAGAATATGATGGCGCGTGGAGAACGAAGCGATCAGGGGAAGGGAGATTCCGGACCCGAGCCGCCGTTGGTGCATATCAACCGTGTGGCCAAGGTCGTCAAGGGCGGCCGCCGGTTCGGATTCGCGGCTCTGGTGGTCGCGGGTGACGAGCAGGGTCGGGTCGGATTCGGCAAGGGCAAGGCCCGGGAGGTTCCGGAGGCGGTCCGCAAGGCCACCGATCGGGCCCGGTCGCAGATGATCCATGTGCCGCTGCGCGACGGTCGCACCCTCCATCATGACATCGAGGGTCGGCATGGCGCAGGCCGGGTGGTGCTTCGTCCCGCGCCGCCGGGCACTGGCATTATTGCCGGCGGACCGCTGCGGGCGGTGTTCAAGGCACTGGGGATCCAGGACATCGTCGCCAAATCGATCGGTAGCAACAATCCCTACAATATGGTGCGGGCCACTTTCGATGCGCTGAAGCGGCAGGATGCGCCCCGGGAGATCGCTGCCCGGCGCGGCAAGAAACAGTCCGATATCGTCGCCCATCGGGATACACGGCGTCGTCGGGAGAGGAGCTCGTCGTGAATTCCACCGGCCGGGTCACCGTGCGCCAGACGGGCAGTCCGATCCGGCGTCCGAAAGACCAGCATGCAACGCTGCGCGGACTCGGTCTCGGCAGGATCGGTCGCGTGCGCACGCTTGAAGACACGCCCGCGATCCGCGGCATGATCCGCAAGGTCGCGCATATGGTTGAAATTGTTGGAGAAGACCGGTGAGCGACGCAGACGGGGATGGCGGGATGGTGGCCGGCCAGGACACTCCGGCAGAACCTGCCCTGCTGTCCGGTTTTCCGAAAACCGGCCGCCCGCGCCGCCGGGTCGGGCGCGGTCCGGGTTCCGGACGTGGCAAGACCTGCGGTCGCGGCATGAAGGGCCAGAAAGCGCGTGCCGGCGTCGCGCTTGGGGAATTCGAGGGCGGCCAGACACCGCTCCACCGTCGTCTGCCGAAGCGGGGCTTCCGCAATACCATGTTCCGGGTGCGGCCGGCGAGCGTCAATCTCGACCGTCTGCAGCAGGCCGTGGATGCAGGCCGCCTCGACCCGGAGGTTCCGGTCGATGATGCGATCCTGCTTGCGACCGGCATCGTGCGCCGGGCACCGGACGGGGTGCGCATTCTCGGCCGCGGCCAGCTGAAGGCGAAACTGCAGATCCGGGTGGCCGGTGCCTCGAAGACCGCGGTCGCGGCGATCACGGCAGCGGGGGGCAGTTTCGAGAAGATCGAGCGGAAGCGCGGCGGCGGAGAGGATTCTGCGTGACCGCGGCGGCCGAGCAATTCGCCAGCAATATCAGTTGGGCGGCCTTCGGCCGCGCCAAGGAGTTGCAGCAGCGGATCTGGTTCACGCTCGGCCTGCTGGTCGTCTACCGCCTGGGCACCTATGTGCCGATGCCGGGCATTGACCCGGATCAACTGGCGCGTTTTGTGGAGCAGACCCAGAGCGGGTTGCTCGGCGTCTTCAATGTGTTTGCCGGCGGCGCGGTGGGTCGGCTCGCGCTCTTCGCGCTGGGGATCATGCCGTATATCTCGGCCTCGATCATCATGCAGCTCCTCACCTCGATGGTGCCGGAGCTGGAGCGGCTGAAGAAGGAGGGCGAGCAGGGCCGCAAGCGGATCAATCAATACACCCGCTACGGAACCGTGCTGCTCGCCACCCTGCAGGCCTGGGGCATTGCCTCCGGGCTGGAGGGCCAGGGCCTGGCCAGCGAGCCGGGGCTGTTCTTCCGGGCCTCGGCGACGATCGCGCTGGTCGGGGGTACGGTTTTCATGATGTGGCTTGGCGAGCAGATCACGGCCCGCGGGGTCGGCAACGGCATCTCGTTGCTCATTTTTGCCGGCATCATCGCGGAACTGCCGGGAGCGCTGGCGCGCCTTTTCGAATTCGGCCGTACCGGCCAGCTTTCGGCGGCGATCATCATCGGCGTGGTGCTGCTCGCCGTTGGGGTGGTTGCGTTCGTGGTTTTTGTCGAACGCGCGCAGCGCCGGATCCGCGTGCAATATCCGCGCCGGCAGGTGGGGAACCGCGTCGCACAGGAGCAGAGTTCGCACCTGCCGCTCAAGGTCAACACCGCCGGCGTCATTCCTCCGATCTTTGCCTTTTCGCTGCTCCTGCTGCCGGTGACGGTGGCCAGTTTCTCGGCCGAGGGCGGGCCGGAATGGCTGACCAGCGTGACGAGCCTGCTCGGGCGCGGGCAACCGCTCTATTTCGCAGTGTTTGTGATCCTGGTCGTGTTTTTCGCCTTTTTCTACACGGCGGTGGTCTTCAACCCGGACGATGTGGCCGACAATCTCCGCAAGCAGGGCGGCTTCGTCCCCGGCATCCGCCCGGGCCGGCGCACCGCCGAATATATTGACCATGTCCTGACCCGGCTGACCACCGTGGGCTCGGCCTATCTTGTCGCGGTCTGCCTGCTGCCCGAATTCCTGATCTCCAAGGTCGGGGTGCCGTTCTATTTTGGCGGCACTTCGTTGCTGATTGTGGTCAGCGTGACCATGGACACGTTCTCCCAGGTGCAGGGTCATCTCATCGCCCACCAGTACCAATCCACCCTGCGGCGCAACACGGCGCAGAAGCGGCCGAGGCGGCGGAGATGAATGTGGTTCTGATCGGCCCTCCCGGTGCAGGCAAGGGAACCCAGGCGCGCATGCTCGCCGAGAGGCTTGGCGTGCCGCAGCTCTCCACGGGCGACATGCTCCGCGATGCGGTTGCGGCCGGGAGCGGGGTCGGCTTGCGGGCGAAGGCGATCATGGAGTCGGGGGCGCTGGTGCCCGATGAGGTGGTTTCGGGGGTGGTGGACGAGAGGCTCGAAGCGAGCGACACGATTCCCGGGGCTGTCTTTGACGGGTTTCCGCGTACCGTCCCCCAAGCCGGGACTCTGGACGCGCTGCTCGCCAAACGCGACCGTTCGGTCGCGGCGATGATCGAGATCCGGGCGGAGGACGTTGCGCTGATGGAGCGTATCGTCGGTCGCTTCACCTGCGAGACCTGCGGGGAGGGCTACCACGAAACCCACAAACGTCCTCGTTCCGAGGGGGTTTGCGACAAATGCGGCGGGACCTCGTTCCAGCGCCGCAGCGATGACAATGCCGACACCGTGCGCAACCGGCTGGAGGCCTATCGCGTCGAGACGGCGCCGGTACTGGCCTATTACATGGCGGACGGCAAGGGCCGATCGGTCAATGGCATGCTGGGGATCCACGAAGTCGCGGCAGAGATCGGCACCGTTCTCGAACAGACGGTCGCCTAGGCGAAGGGAGACGAAATTGGCTCGCATAGCAGGAGTGAACGTGCCCACCGGGAAACGGTGCGAGATCGCGCTCACCTATATCTACGGGATCGGCCGCACACGGGCGCAGGCCATCTGCAAGAAGGCGGAGATCCCGCCGGAGCGGCGGGTGCATGCACTTGCCGATGCGGAACTTGCGCGCCTGCGCGAGATCATCGACCGGGAGGACACCGTGGAGGGCGACCGGCGGCGGGAAATGGCGGTCAATGTGAAGCGGCTGATGGATCTCGGCTGCTATCGCGGGATTCGCCACCGGCGCGGCCTGCCGGTGCGCGGCCAGCGCACCCACACCAACGCCCGCACCCGCAAGGGTCCGGCCCGGCCGATCGCCGGCAAGAAGAAATAACGGAAGGATCGCGGCATGGCCGAAAAAAGCCACTTGCGCAAGAAGGCGCGCAAGAATATTACTGCAGGCGTCGCGCATGTGCGGGCGACGTTCAACAACACGATGATCAACATCACCGATGCGCAGGGGAACACCATTGCGTGGTCCTCGTCCGGGTTGGTGGGGTTCAAGGGGTCGCGCAAATCGACCCCTTTCGCGGCGCAGATGGCGGCGGAGGATGCCGGGCGCAAGGCACAGGAGCACGGAATGCGGACCCTGGAGGTCGAGGTACTCGGCCCGGGATCGGGTCGGGAATCCGCTCTCCGGGCATTGCAGGCACTGGGCTTCATCATCACGTCGATTCGTGAGGTGACACCCATCCCGCACAATGGCTGCCGGCCGCCCAAACGCCGCCGCGTCTAGCGGAATCAAGCCGCCTGCGTGGCGGCCAGCAATAGGAGCACACAAGAGTGATCGAGCAAGATATTCAACAGCACTGGATGGCCCTGAACCGCCCGAAGGAGGTCCGGAGCAAGATTGCGGAGAAGAGCGATCCGCTACGCTTCGCGACCCTGACGGTCGAGCCTCTCGAGCGCGGCTTTGGCCTGACGCTGGGCAATGCGCTGCGCCGGGTTTTGTTGTCGAGCCTGCGCGGCGCGGCGGTGACGGAGGTGCAGATCGACGGCGTGCTGCACGAATTCTCCTCCATCAAGGGCGTGCGGGAGGACATCACGGATATCATCCTCAATGTCAAGCGCCTGGCCATCCGGGCACCGGTGGATTGTGGTCCGCGGAGACTGGTGCTTTCGGTCACCGGCCCGCGGGAAGTCACGGCCGGCGACATCCGGGAACTGGCGGATATCAACATTCTCAACCCCGATCACATCATCTGCCACCTGGATGCGGGCGTCGATTTCCACATGGAGATCACCATCAACAGCGGCTGCGGCTATGTGCCGGCGGAGAAGAACCGGACCGAGAAGACCCCCGTGAACGCGATTGTCGTCGATGCCATCTACACACCGGTCCGGCGGGTTTCGTACCATATCGAGCAGGCCCGGGAAGGGCAGGTGCTCGACTATGACAGGCTGATCCTCGACGTCGAAACCAACGGGGCCATCACTCCCGAGGACGCGGTCGCCTACGCGGCACGCATCCTGCAGGACCAGCTGGCGGTGTTTGTGAATTTCGAGGAGACGAGGGCTCCGATAGACGAAGCCGAAGGGGTGGATCTTGCCCAGGATATGCGGCTGCGGCGGCGGGTGGATGATCTCGAGCTTTCGGTGCGTGCCATCAATTGCCTGAAGAACGAGAACATCGTCTATATTGGCGATCTGCTGCAGAAGACCGAAAACGATCTGATGAGAACCCCCAATTTCGGCCGGAAATCGCTGGACGAGATCAAGGGGGCCCTCGCGCATATGGAACTCGAGCTTGGCAGCACGGTTCCGGGCTGGCCGCCCGACGAGTTGCTGATGCCGCTCGAAGGCGAGGCGGGGTAGACGGGGAAGGAACATGCGACACGCAAAGGCGCACCGGAAGCTCAACCGGACCCCGGCCCATCGCCGGGCACTGCTGGCCAATATGGCCTGCTCGCTGGTCGAGCACGAGCAGATCCGAACGACGCTGCCGAAGGCGAAGGAGCTCAGACCCTATTTCGACCGGCTGGTCACACTGGCCAAGCGCGGGGATCTGCATGCCCGGCGGCTGGCGGTGGCGCGGATGCGCCAGATCCCGGCGGTACGGAAACTCTTCGAGGTGCTCGGGCCGCGCTACCAGGAGCGTGTCGGCGGCTACACAAGGGTGCTGCGGAACGGTCGGCGCTACGGGGACAACGCGCCGATGGCCGTGATCGAGCTGGTCGACCGCAACCCGGAGGCGCGCGGGGCCGGCGACCATGCGCGCCAGGCCGCTACCGTGGAGGCGGATGCCGGGGAGTGAATCCCGGCCGCTGCCGCCGGTCTGCACGCGACGCAGACGGATGCAGTCCCGTCCATTTCCGGTCCGGCAGATTTTCGCGCTGGCCGGTCCGCTCCGGCGGTCCGCCGTCCCGGCCGTCTTTGCGGCATCTGCTCTTGCGGCGGTTTCCGCCCGGGCCGCCACCATCTGCGAGTCGCCTTCGATCCGTGTGGAAGGGAAGTGGAAGGATCCCGAGGGCTATGCCTGGGCTGCGCCGGGTCAATTCGAGAGCGACGGGTATCAGACCGAACTCGGTCATATCGAGACCGAGGGCGGCTATCAGATGGAGACCAACGCCGCCATCTCATGCCGCGGGAACCGCTGCGAAGTCTGTCCGGGGGATATCCAGGTCTCCATTGGCTACAGCTCGGGCCGGATCCTGCTCAATCCGGATCTGAAGGGAAATGCCTGCCACCAGGTGGAGGTGTATCTGCATGAATTGACGCATGCCGCGTTCTGGGTCGAGGCGGAAAATTGGGGGATCGCGGAAACCCGGAAACGGCTCACCCAGGCCTTGGGGGTGCAGGTGCCGGTGAGGACCACCCGGGCGGGCACCGCGGTCGCCACCAACCGTTTCTCCCGGGAGGTGCAGGAGATCACCAAGCGGGTCTACGGGGAGATGGATGACTGGGCCGAGAGCCGGCATCGGGTGCTGGATTCGCCCGAGAATTACGCCCGGGAGCAGAGGCAGGCGGACGCCAAATGCGGAGTGCTGCGGTGACAAAGATCGGACGCTGCGCCCGAGGGTTCGGGGCCGGGTTGCTGCTGTCGGTGGCCGGATGGAGTCCGGGCAGTCCGGCCGCAACCCTTGCCTCCGCCTCCCGGCTCCCGTCCCCTCCTCTCCCGGTGGAATCCACGTCTCCGCATGGCGTCCCATACCTGGCCGCCAGCGACAACCGGCGGGTGCCGGCCGATGCCCTCGATCTGCAGCTCAGCCTCGCGCCCGCGGTACGCCGGGCCGCGCCGGCGGTGGTCAACATCTATGCCCGGCGGCTGGTCCAGGAGCGTGTCAGCCCGTTCGAGGCGCATCCGTTCTTCCGCGAGTTCTTTCGCAATTTCAACTCTGGCCCGAGGCGCCAGCGGCTGCAGAACGCCCTCGGCTCCGGGGTGCTGGTCGGTGCCGACGGGATCGTGGTCACGGCAGAGCATGTGATCAGCGGCGCTCTCGAGATTCGGGTGGTTCTTGCCGACCGGCGTGAATACGCGGCCGAGATCCTGCTGGCTGATGTCGCTTCCGATCTGGCGGTCCTGCGGCTCGAAGGTGCACAGGATCTGCCGGTGGTGGAGATTCGTGACGCCGACGAGCTGGAGGTGGGAGACATCGTGCTGGCCATCGGCAACCCGCTGGGGGTCGGGCAGACGGTCACTTCCGGGATCGTCTCGGCGCTGGCCCGCAGCGGCGGCAAGGGGCGGCATTTCGTGCAGACCGATGCGGCCATCAATGTCGGCAATTCCGGCGGCGCCCTGATCGACAGCAGCGGACGGCTGGTCGGGATCAATACCGCGATCGTCACCCGCAGTGGCGGCTCCGACGGCATCGGGTTTGCGGTTCCCTCGAATCTGGCGGCCCGGGCACTCGAGGATGCCCGCGCCGGGGCCCGGTCCCTGTCCTATCCCTGGACCGGTTTTGAGGGCCAGGAAGTGACCTCGGACCTCGCCGATGCGCTCGGTCTGGACCGGCCGCGGGGGGTGATCTTGGGGGTGATCGACGCGCGCAGTGGTTTTGCGGAGGCCGGGCTGCAGACCGGCGATGCGATTCTGGCACTCGACGGGAAAGAGGTGAATTCGTTCCATGAGATCAAATACCGCCTGGCGGTAGCCGGGTTGGAGCGGGTGGTGGAGCTGGTGTATTTCCGGGACGGGACCCGGCAAACCACCCGTGTCACGCTGGCTTCGGCCCCGGCGGAGCCGGCCGCCGAGCCGTACCGTTTTGGAGGCCGGGCCGGGCCTTTCGCCGGTGCCGAGATCGCCAACGCCAATCCTGCGCTTGCTGAAGAGATGGCGGTTCCCTCGGTCAACATCACCGGTGTCGTGGTGACCGATGCAGGCCGCCACAGTGCACGACGTTGGCTCCGTCCGGGGGATTTCGTGCGCAGGGTGAACGGCATCGAGATCGTCGATGTGTATATGCTTCGCTCCGTGATCCAGGCCAACCGCCGGGACTGGAATGTGACGATCGAGCGCGGCGGGCGTCGGCTCTCGGCCTCGTTCCGGTGATTGCGGGAGCGAAATGACCGGGCTCTTTACCACCGGGGGTGAGGCGCCGCTCGCCGAGCGGTTGCGGCCGAGGTCGTTTGATGAGGTGGTCGGCCAGAGCCATCTGCTGGCAGCGGATGCACCGCTCGGGCGGATGGTGCGGACCGGGGCCTGGTCGTCATTCGTGCTCTGGGGGGCACCCGGGATCGGAAAGACCACCATCGCGCGGCTTCTGGCGGAGGCGAGCGGTCAGGTCTATGTCGCGCTGAGCGCGGTATTCAGCGGCGTTGCCGATCTGCGCAAGATTTTCGCGGAGGCGGAGAAGCGCAAGCTCGGCGGTGTCGGAACCTTTCTGTTCGTGGACGAGATCCATCGTTTCAACCGCGCCCAGCAGGATGCTTTTCTGCCCCCGGTCGAGGACGGCACCATCCTGCTGGCCGGTGCCACGACCGAAAACCCGTCGTTCGAGCTCAACGCCGCGTTGCTTTCGAGGCTGCAGGTGCTGACCCTGCGTCGGCTGGGGGCGGCCGATCTGGAGGCACTGCTCTGTCGCGCCGAGGCGGTGGAGGGCCGCAGTCTGGCGGTGACCGCAGAGGGTCGCGAGGCGATGCTGTCGATGGCGGATGGCGACGGCCGGGCGGTGCTCAATCTCGCCGAGCAGCTGTTTGCGGAAGCCCCGGAGGAGCCGCTCGACCCGACCGCGCTTGCCGAGCGGCTGGCGCGCCGGGCGGCGGTGTATGACAAGGGTCGCGACGAGCATTTCAATCTGATCTCGGCGCTCCACAAGAGCGTGCGGGGCTCGGATCCGGATGCGGCGCTCTACTGGCTGCACCGGATGCTGGGGGCCGGCGAGGATCCGCTCTACATCACCCGCCGGGTGGTGCGGATGGCGCTTGAGGATATCGGCCTGGCCGATCCGGAAGCGATCCACCAGGCCCTCGCGGCGAAGGAGGCCTACGAGTTCCTGGGCTCTCCGGAGGGGGAACTGGCACTCGTGCAGGCAGTGGTCTATTGCGCGACGGCACCGAAATCGAATGCGGTCTACATGGCATCCAAGGCGGCGATCGATGCGGTCAATGCGGCCGGCTCGCTGCCTCCTCCGAAGCAGATCCTGAATGCACCGACCGGGCTGATGAAGCAGGAGGGATACGGCGCCGGCTATATCTATGACCATGACCGGAAGGATGCGTTCTCGGGACAGGACTATTTTCCGGAAGAAATCGGGCGGCAGGTCTATTACCGGCCGCCGGAGCGGGGCTTCGAGCGCGAGATTGCCCGGCGGCTGCGCTATTGGGAGAAGCTGCGCGCGAAACGGGACACGGAGGGCGGAGCGTGATCGTCAACCTGTTGCTGGTGGCCGCCGGTGGTGCGCTCGGCTCCGCGCTCCGTTACCTGACAGGGCTGGCGGCGGTTCGGGTGCTGGGGCAGGAGTTCCCGTATGGAACCGCGATCGTCAATCTCGGAGGCTCGTTGCTGATGGGCGTTGGCGCGGCGCTGTTGCTCGGGCGGGTCCCGCATGCCGAGCGGCTGCCCCTTTTCTTCCTGGTCGGGCTGTGCGGCGGCTACACGACCTTCTCGAGCTATGCGCTCGATGGCTACCGGATGTTGGTCGAGGGCCGCCATGTGGCGGCGGGGCTGTATTTGTTTGGTTCTCCGGTGCTGGCGCTGGCAGCCTTCCTGACCGGACTCTGGGTCGTGCGCCAGGTGCTTCCGGGATGATGGAGGAGGCAGGCGGGGGTCCGGCGGCGGGGGTCCGGCAGATTCCGGTCGAGGAAGGGGATGAGGGTCTCCGGCTCGACCGCTGGCTGCGGAGCCGGTTTCCCGGTCTCGGTCAGGGTCGGATCGAAAAACTGCTCCGTAGCGGGCAGATCCGCGTCGATGGCGGTCGGGTGCGTGCGTCCCGGAGGCTGGCGCCGGGGGAGGTGGTGCGCATGCCGCCGCTCCGGGAGGAGGACCAGCAGCGTACATCCAGGCCCGCGGTCCGGGTGGCAAGCGGCATCCTGCACGGGCGCGTGCTCTACGAAGATGAGAGTCTGATCGCGATCGACAAGCCGGCCGGACTTGCCGCCCAGGGCGGCACCGGACAGTCGCAGAGTGTCGATGCGATGGCCGCAGGGCTGGTGGCGGAAGACGCAGAGCGACCTCGGCTTGCGCATCGTCTTGATCGGGAGACCACGGGCGTGTTGCTGCTTGGGTGCAGCCGGCGGGCGACGGCGGCTCTGGCGGCGGCGTTTCGGGAACGTGCCGTCCGCAAGGTCTACTGGGCCGCGATCGCCGGACGGTTGACGCCGCGGACGGGTCTGATCACGGGGGGAATCGGGCGGATGCCGGAAGGTGCACGGCGTCGCATGGGAGGTAGGGGTGGAGCGGATATGCGCCATGCGCGCACGCGATACGCGACGATCCTGACGGCCGGCGACCGGGTGAGCTGGGTCGCGCTGTGCCCCGAGACGGGGCGCACGCATCAATTGCGGGTCCATATGGCCGAGGCGGGAGCGGCAATTCTCGGCGACCGGCGTTACGGGGAGCGGGGCGATTCGCTTGGAGAGGATGCCGGGGTGGGACTGCATCTGCATGCCCGCAGCCTGGCCCTGGCGCATCCGGAAACGGGCGCCGAGCTGATCATCGAGGCACCCCTGCCGCCCCATATGGAACGTACCTGGAATTTGCTGGACTGGAATCCGAAGGATGCGGAAGCCGATCCGTTTGGGGCGGAATGATTGATGTCGGGCCGGCAGGGGACGGCCATGCGGTGCTGCGGAAGGATCAGCCGCTCCGCACGCCGGGCGGCGCGGCACTGGTGGTGCCGACGGCCGCGCTTGCGAGGGAGATCACCCGGGAGCAGAACGCCCTCAAGCCACGCAAGCCTGCACCGCTTCCGCCGCTGACGAGGCTGGCCTTCACGGCACTGGACCGGGTGCTACCGGACCGCACCGGCGTGGTCGCCGGGGTGGCTGCATACGGAAAGGCCGAGCTGCTTGTCCACCGCGCGGAGGCACCTCCGGAACTGGTGGCCCGGCAGGCGGGGCGGTGGGATCCGGTTCTCGACTGGGCGCGCCGCGAATTGGGAGCGGAACTTCAGGTGGCCGTCGGAGTCACGCCGGTGGACCAGCCACCGGAGGTGCTGGCGGCGCTGGAGGCGGTGGTGGGGGAAGAGGACCTCTTTGCCCTTGCCGCGCTTTGGGACATGGTCGCGCTCTCCGGTTCGTTGGTTCTGGGGCTGGCGGTGTTGCGCGGGCATCTGGCCGCAACAGCAGCATGGGAGTTGTCGGTGCTTGATGAAGCCTGGCAGGAAGAGCACTGGGGGCAGGACGAGGAGGCGACCTTTGCCGCGGCACACAGGCGGGATGCGTTTCTGGCCGCGGAGGCGTTTCTGGTGCTGGCTGGGCGCATGCAGCCCCGGCAGTAAAGGCTTCTGGGGTCTTCCCTGCGAGGGCACCCGATGAATGGGCGGGTAGAATTGGACTGCGTGGGATCCAATTCTGGGACCGCAGGAAGAGAAGATGTTTTTTGCGAGAAAATACCGCAGGCTTCAACCCATTTTTGGCACTGTCGGAAATATACTTGGGACATCATTTTCAGGCAAACGGTAGCTTGTACTGCGCCCGCCACCGGAGTTTTGTATGAATGCCCCTCGAGATTTTAGATCCTGAATATCCCTCGACGCTGTATCCGGGGAGCATTTTGCAAGTTTCGCGTATTTTGAAGTGTTCATATGTCCTTTGAAGTCAATCTCAAACATGCGGTTGATAATCAACCGCTGCCGTTCATTGACGGGTTTCTGATTAATTTCGTTCCAGAATTGCGCTTTGAACTGCGCATTCTCTATCGTCTTTCCCGCGCGGGAAATGGCATGCACAAGGCAATCCAAAAACCATTCTAGCCAGTCTGTGATTTCCAGTGTGTCGCGCGACTGTCTTTCCAACTGTTTGTAGTAGTTTTTTCGCTCCGATTCAATTTGCGCGGAGAGGCTGTAAAAGCGTTCAGAAAAGCCCTCGGCACGTGCCAAGGCCATATCCGAAATCGCCCGGGCAATACGACCGTTGCCATCTTCGAACGGATGAATCGCAACAAACCATAGATGGGCAATTCCAGCGTGTACAATAGGATAGGCTTTTTCTTCGCAGTTAAACCATGAAAGAAATGCTGCCATCTCCTCATCAAGCCTGTCTGCGTTTGGTGCTTCAAAGTGAATTTTCTCCTTGTCGACAGGTACGGAGACAACCTGCATGGGGCCGATCTCCATAGTGCGCCAGTTCCCGACTGTAATTCGGCGCATGCCACTGTGCCCTTCCGGGAACAGGGCTGCATGCCAGGCAAACAGGCGCTCTTTAGTAAGCGGGTCTGAAGATTTTTCGGTGGCATCAAGCGTTACCTCAACGATACCTTCAACATCACGGCTGGTCGGCACAAGCCCGTCAACATTCATTCCTAGACGGCGTGCGATGGAGGAACGCACTTCTTCAGGGTTGATATGCTCTCCCTCGATAGCCGAGGATTTCACCACGTCATCTGTCAATGCACGGAGACAGGCTGTGAGCTTGAGGTCAAAGCCCAATCCGTCCATCATGCCAAGCACGAGCCCCTGGTAAGCAGCAGCTTTGGCAACCTTAAAAAGTATTCTTCTTTGATCCCAGGTGAAGTCGGGCCAATTCGGTTGTTCGTGTATCCACATATCAATCACCGTAGCATTTGTAGCGATTATAGCCCCCAATCACCGCAATATTTGCGGCGATTGTCCCTTCATTCACCGCAAATATTGCAGCGATTGGATGCTCTATTCGCCTCAGAATTTGCGGAGATTATAGCCTTATTCACCGCAAAATGCCATATTGCAAGACCCGGTGTTATCTTGATGCACTGCACGTATATTCGCCGGCCCTGAGTGGCGGCCTGCAAGTGTCCAGCAACCTGAAGGAGCCAGATAGATCATGTCGACCAACCTGTCAGATTTCCGCTTTGTTGCGAAAGCCCTGCCCGGCAAAGGAGCCCGCCCGCGGGCGCTTGCACTCACCATGCGGCCGCACCCGCTGAGCTATCAGGAGCTCCTCTATGATCCCGAATACACACTCTACAACGGCCGCCTGACGCCTGAAGCACTGTCGCATGCCACCGATGACGAGATGTACTGGAAGCTCCGCACCGAGGTCATCCTCCGCCATACCGGCGAATTGCCGATCGAAATCAGCGGGCCGGAGGCCGGGACACTTCTGAACCGTGTTTTCACGCGGGATGTCAGCAAGATGAAAGTGGGGCGCTGTTCCTATCAGTTCGCCTGCTATCACGATGGCGGCATGATCAATGACGGCGTGCTTCTGCGGCTGGCCGGGGATCGGTTCTGGATGGTGCAGGCCGATGGCGATCTGTTCAACTGGTACACAGCCCATGCGTTGGGGCTGGATGTCAGGATTGACGATCCGGATGTCTTTGTGAGCCAGATCCAGGGGCCGCGTTCGCTTGAGGTGCTGGAGGCTGTCCTGGACGGCCCGATGTCGGAGCCCTTCCGCTATTTCGACTGGACCGAAACCAGCATCGCGGGGCAGCCCTGCATTATCAGCCGCACCGGCTTCAGCAATGAACTGGGTTGGGAGCTCTACCTGCTGCCAGACACGGACATGGTTGCGATCGGCGACCACATCCTGAAAACCGGCGAGCGCTTCGGCATGATCATCACCGGCACACCCGTCTTCCAGGCCCGGCGGATTGAGGCAGGGATTTTCAATGCAGGTTCGGATTTCGGAGCCGACACCACACCGTTCGAGGCTGGGCTGGGCCATATGGTCGAATTCGACCACCGCGACTTTACCGGTCGTGCGGCACTGGAGCAGGCGGACCGCGCCTGCCGGACATGGGGGATGCGGGTTCAGGGCGGCGTTGCGGCTTTGGGCCGGATGATCACGATCGGCGGACAGGTTTCCGGCCTCGTCTGCTCGAGCGGCTGGTCTCCCTATCAGGGTTGTGGAGTCTGTATTGTGCGGATGGATGACGCAGCGCATGGGCCGGGCACCCGGATTGAAGTGCAGGCACTCGATGGGAGTCTGCTGTCGGGCGAGCTTTGCACCTTTCCGATGTACGACGAAAACCGCCTGATTCCGCGCGGCAAGCTGGTGGACATTCCGACCGATCCCATCGCAGCGGAATAAGCATGTATGACATCTGCCTGACCGAGTCCTGGTTTCCGGCGCAGCCGGATGCGGAAATTCGGGAGATCACCATTGGCGGGCTCTTGCGCGAGATTGTGATGGCGCGTGGAGAAGCCGAGGCGGTGGTCGATGTGCGGCAGGACTGCAGCACCGGGAGGTGCTGGACCTATGCCGGGTTGCTGGCCGACAGCGAGCGGCTGGCCCTCGCGCTTTCGACGCGGTTCGCTCCGGGCGAGCGGGTGGTGGTCTGGTCGCCCAACAGTCCGGAATGGGTGCTGGCGGAATATGCCTGCGGGCTGGCCGGCCTGGTTCTGGTCACCGCGAATCCCGCCCTCCAGGCCAGGGAGCTGGCCTATGTCCTGGAGCGGTCCGGGGCGGTCGGGCTGTTTCTTGTGGAGGAATATCGGGGCAACCCGATGGCCTGGATGGGAGCCGAAGTAGCGGCCGGAATTCCCGCCCTGCGGGAGGTCACCGACATGGAAAGCGGGGCGCTTTGGGTCCATGGCGGGAACCCCGCGTGCCTGCCCGAAGTGGGGCCGGGGGATGCGGCGATGATCCAGTACACCTCCGGCACCACCGGTTTTCCCAAGGGGGCCGTCCTGAGTCACCGGGGACTGGTCAACAATGCGCGCTTCTATGCCACCCGCTGTGGAGCCACGGTCTTTGACGGGATTACCCGGCATTCGCCCGAGGGGATGAACTTCAAGGCACGTGCGGAAGAGGTTGGCTGGAAGCAGGCCGTAGAGGAGCGCGATCAGGGCGGGTTTGACTGGACCCGGAACAGGCTATCCAGAGACGAGGACTAGGGCGCGGACCCATAACCCACAGATGACGGTGGAGGGGGTGGCGCTGTTGATCGGGCGCATCCAGCCCATGTGGTGATTGTTCGATGCCCGTGGCCGGATCACGCGTAAGGCTGGCGGAGGGAGAGGGATTCGAACCCTCGATACCGCTCAACACGGTATACACGCTTTCCAGGCGTGCGCCTTAGACCGCTCGGCCACCCCTCCTCCGGTGGTTGGATGGATGGTTTCATCCCACACGGCACCGTAGCCGTCTTTTCGCGGCATGTCGAGGGCTGCAGCAATGAAATCAGCCAGTCACACGGAACTCCTCAGCGGCTTCGAGCTCTGCAAAGCACAGCTCGAGTCGGGTTGTGTATGGCTGATCTTTTTCGCGATGAGGGAGATGCAGCTTTCTCCACGGTGTTGCTTCAGCATTTTCAGCATTGGGCCATCATTCTGGGCAGGCAGTTGCTTGCAAAGCTGACTATGCCCAGAACTACGAGTCGTGTGTTGAAGCCGTCGGATAGATATTGACTAGACTGCGGGAGGTGGCCACGTTTGAAGGTACCGGTGCTTCGGAGGTCGGCTCGGGGTCGGCATCAGGCTCCGCTTCAGTTGCTCAGTACGGTCTTGCGGTGCTTCGTAACGGTAGGTGCGTTGAGTACCAAATAGCGGGTTCTGTTCTGATAGAGGCAGGTCATCGCGCCTATCAACCGTCCCAGTGTATTGCTGAATATGATTGGAGGCTCACGGGGCATTATACACCCAAGTTTCATGCAGCGATCTTCAAAGCTCCGGTGACGTGTCAAAAAGACTCCGATGACTTGTCAAGATTTTCTGATTCGGGCACTGTAGCAACCGATTTAGGAGGTGAAATCCAGTGTTTGCGAACCTCGGGCCAGTCGGCGGTGCATTTCTTAATCCTGGTCCAGACACTCCAGAAATCTGGATCGGACGAATTCGGGCGGTGATTTTCGGGGAGCTCCTGTATTTCCGTAAGAAGTGGGGTCGGTGCTCCCCAGCCGAGCAGAACGGCCCGTCTGGAAGGCAAACTAGGTAGTTCTCGGAGGAAACCACTCAATCCGTCTGGTACGGCGCTCCTCACCAGCTTCTGGTCCTCGTCATTGACAATGCGGTGCAACAGGAAAGTGTTGCATTGGGACAAAACCGTAGGTGATATCTCCGACGGGCGTTGAGACGCTATCACCAATCCGAATCCGAATTTCCTACCTTCCCGGGCAATTCGTTCAAACGTTCGACAGCATGTCTTTTCGGCATTGGTAGCGGAGTCGTATGTGAATTCCCGGCGAACAAATGTGTGGGCTTCATCAAGTATCAATACCGTGGGAAGTCCAGTGTCGGAGTCAATGTATTTTTTGTGGCGTTGAACGGCTTCGAAGAGCATGCGTGCCAATACAGCCACTACAATATGCACGACCTCGGATGGGACAAGCGAAAGGTCTAGCACAGAAAGTGTGCTGTTCGAATTTTGGTTAGTGTTCAGGTAGTTTTCTAGCCAGTTTTCCAACATTGATGGTGATTTGGTGCTGCTGTTAGAGTCTGTGATTGATTCGAGCGGCCCTGCCGCAAACAGGCTCTTTATTCTGTGTACCAGTGAATCGACGTGTTGAACGGAATTGCGTCTTGAAGCGATTTCAGTTATAGCATCAGGAAGCCTTTTAACAGGAAAGAATTTAGGCGTATTTTCATCGATTGTGAAGTTCTCGTTAGCCGATGCCGTATGTGGCAGGATTTTTTCTAAAGCATGGTCGATGGCTTCAAAATCTGCATTGTTCAATTCAGTGCGCCACTGGCCATCTTTTGTGGATTCTTCCATTTCGCGGGAGGTTTGAGCAGCTTCCTGTAACGCTGACAGCAGTAAGTTTTCTGCCTTTTCGGAAAGAATGTTTTCTGCCTTTTCGGAAAGAATATCGAAATCGTCCGCTATTCTATTTAGTAAAGAAGCTACATCGTGTTTCGCGCTAGGTTGATGACGTTGGTTGGGGTGATTTGCGTATGAAAGCTCCTCACGGTAACCTTCTACTTGCATTCGAACCTTCGCGTTGAACATATCTGGTGGGGTAGTCTCAGATCGTAATTTTCGAATCGCATCAAACAGAATCGGTTGTTGGATCTTTGGTGCTGCATCTGTAAACGCAGACCATTCTTCTCCATTCCATAACCACGCAGGCACCTTTAGTGCCTTTGCAGGGTCACTTCCTTCTACCCGAAAAATTGTCGGATCAAGATCGCTGAATGCCTGAGCATATTCGCCGTTGGGGTCTAGTATGATGAATCTGGCATTTGGCTCGCTGTTATTACACGCATTTCGGGCGGCTTCAAGGGACCAACGAATCAATCCTGCTACGGTGCAAGATTTTCCTGCTCCGGTATTGCCGAGGATTGCAAGGTGTCGGCCAAACAGCTTGTTCGGATTGATGTGAACCGGCGCACCGTTCGCTGTCGGGCATATGCCAATCTGGATTCGTCCATCGGGATTGCTGTTCTTACCTTCGGAACTGCTGTTCTCACCCTCAACTACTGCTCGCAGTTGTGCATCGGTAGGCAGTAGAACGGGGTCACCGACTGATGGAAAGACATCAACACCCCGTTGCAATTTAAAATCTTGGTCACCGAGCTCGCCTCGGTAAGTTGATGTAAGAGTACCAAGAGGTGTCAGCTTTGCTAACCGTACTTGGACGGTCAAATCAACGAGGTCAGCGTTCTGCTTTCTTTCGTGTTTTGGATATGGCTGCCTCTCGATTTGTACCGCCGTGATTACACAAACTGTTGCGCCCAATTCGTTGGGTACTAGCAGGTACCCGTTGATTCGTGGAAAGCCGATAGGTGTTCCCGTGTTCAATGCTGTGGTGTGCGGAGCAAATGAATCTACTCGCACGTTGATCACGTCTGTGTTGACACTTTCTACAGCTCCAACTACGCGGCTTGCCAATGCTTCGATGGGTGAGCTCATCGTTATGCGCCCTCTGATGGGTTTTCCGATTTATTGACGTCCCTGTGCTTTTGACCATGTAGTTCGCGTCTGTTGAGGAGTTCGACACGTTTCTGGTTTATACGGTCAGTTATTGGCTTGGGTAGATAATGGTCGACAAGTGTCTGGAGGTCGCCGAAATGCGCACCAATTAGTAGAGAAATTTGTTCGTCGTGTCCTACACGACGGCAGAATTTTGATATCCTTCCTTCCACATTGTCAAACGAGACGATTACGATGTGCGTCGACGGAATCGTTAACATATCTTGTAGAATCCGATTGATGTGATCGTCACCGAATCCATATCCGTAGGTAACAAGAACTGTGTTCGGCTGACAAACTGCCATTGCAAAATCCCGGAACAGCTCAGCATAGGGATATGCAACTGTTTCGATATCTTTTGCCGCATTTGGGTAGATCATCAATCTGTCTAACGCGTTATTAGCAGGCACACCGGAGTGATCCTGTGCAGCACCAAACGGGAGTGCTACACGAACAATTTGAGTGCGCTGTCTAGCATTGTCGACATGCTTCCAGTCGATAGAACCATGAAGTTTTGTTATACGCATGACTCCCTCAAGGTGTCTAGGTTCCCCGCGGATGCCTGGCGGATTGTAATACATATCAATTCCAAGACGAGAAGCACGAAATGCAGGCTCGAGTTCACCGACAAAACGATCAATGATTCTTAAACCTAGAAGGTCCGCTCCAAATTCAATCAAGCGATCATAGTTTGTGGTGAAGACATGCAATCTCTCGCGGGTCGCTGTACGGTTTGCAAAAGTCAGCAGGAAAGACTCAAGCAGGCGTTGCCCTGATTCTGCTTCGTTAGTGTCTTTCATAAGCTTGCAACGGATTCCTTCTTCGGTCTTCAGAATCTCGCGGAAGAATTCCTCAAGTATGGTGTCCAATTTTCCAGACCACTGGTGCTTAAGATCTTTGGCCTTGTCTACAAAGGTCTTGTCTATAGACTCGCCGCGATTACCTGGATCCATCGAAACTACTCGAAGACCGTGAATTAATTCATGTACTACATGAATTACATGTTCGATATTTGGTTCTGCGTGACCGTTAGAGTTTGCATATCTTTTTGCCGCTTCTTGAACGGCATTGCTACCTTCGTCCACTAGTTCGGGGGTAGACATGCAAATCGGGTTCTTTATATCCATGTGCTTTGCAATTGCCATTGTCAGACCATTCCCAATCAGGAGATTGAGATTATCTGCCTGAAGCAATGCTCCAAGCCATGGTTCAATATGTTCCCGATGCTTTTCGATTTGACCTTCTAGTGCTTCGATATCTTCTTCCGTTAGCTTTTTGATTCGATCTTCTAGTTCTTTGATCTCATTCTTTTCTGGTGTTTTGATTTCGCCCTTCTTTAGTTCCTTGATTTGATCTTCTAGTGTTTTGACTTCATCTTCTTCTGGTGTTTTGATCTCACCCTTCTTTAGTTCCTTGATTTGATCTTCTAGTTTTTTGATTTTATTTTTTTCTGGTGTTTTGATCTCGCCCTTCTTTAGTTCCTTGATTTGATCTTCTAGTTTTTTGATCTTACCGTCCTTTAGCATTTCGGACTGGCTGGGCTTGTAGGAGCCAACTCGTACTTTGTGCCTCCATCCGGCGGGTTGTTTTTGGTCAGGCATATTCAGGCCTAGATGTGAACTGTAACCAGGTTGTTCATTCGAACCTGACTGAAGGTTCTGGTGTTTCCCAACAAGTCAGATCCTATGTGAGGGCCGCTACAACGCTCACAAGGATACATGATTGGCACCGTATAGTCAAGTCGCTGTACGCAATCACTACATCCGGCATTCCTGCAAGCTTTGTCGACGTTGGTTTTCCCACCGGGATTGGTGGCGGTCAGGTTGCGGCGGAGACTCTTTCTAGGATGTTCGTGTAGATACTCGATGGGTGTCATTCCGCCAAGTGCGGCATGGGGCCGGACATAGTTGTGGTGAACCGGGCATCGCACCTGCACGCATCGAGGGTGGCTGCGACGAAGGAGGTTTCGTAGAGCTTTCTTGTGCAAGTTGCGCTGGTACCGCTCGACGCACCATTCTGTTTGGGCCTGCGTGGCTGGATGATCTGCATGGCAATGCCGCGCTCCTGTAGGAGTTCCTCGAAGACGCCGCGGCCCTCGGAGCCGTTATCGGTCTGGCTCCCGGATGACACCGGGATGATCTCGAAGATGCGTTCGAAGACCGCCCGCATGTTGCGCGCCGAAGGGGTGGCGACGAGTTCCACTGCGGTCAGTTTCGCGATCGGATCGCAGATTGTCAGTTGCTAGATCCAGCGACCGGAGGGATCGCAGAAACAGGGTGTCGGCCTGCACCATTTCTCCGGATTGGTGGGGGCGACTGCCCTTCTGCCAACGGGTTGCGTGGGGACGCGCCGTGGATCGCTTATGGTGGGGCTGTTGGTGGTAAACTCTTTTTTTGAGATATCTCAGGATCCGGTCGGCCGGGTGTATACTCCCCGCGATCTTGCGCGGAGCAGGGCCTTCGTGTCCTGCGGAGGCCCATCATGAAAGCTGTTCTTGAAGACCTTCAGCGCCGCCGGGAGGCGGCTTGTCTCGGCGGTGGGGTCGAACGGATCGAGCAGCAGCATGCGCGCGGCAAGCTCACCGCGCGGGAGCGTATCGAGGCGCTTCTCGACGAGGATTCCTTCGAGGAATTCGACACCTATGTCACCCATCGCTGCACCGATTTCGGCATGGCCGAGCGCCGTGTGCCGGGCGATGGCGTGGTGACCGGCTGGGGCCGCATCCATGGCCGTCCGGTCTATGTGTTCAGCCAGGATTTCACGGTCTTCGGGGGTTCGCTCTCCGAGACCCACGCCCAGAAGATCTGCAAGATCATGGATATGGCGATGCGCAATGGCGCGCCGGTGATCGGGCTGAACGATTCGGGCGGCGCCCGCATCCAGGAAGGGGTGGCCTCGCTCGCCGGCTATGCCGAGGTGTTCCAGCGCAATGTCTTGGCTTCGGGCGTGGTGCCGCAGATCTCGGTGATCATGGGGCCCTGCGCCGGCGGTGCCGTCTACTCCCCGGCCATGACCGATTTCATCTTCATGGTGCGCGGCACCTCCTATATGTTCGTGACCGGGCCCGATGTGGTGAAGACCGTGACCAACGAGGTGGTCAGCGCCGAGGAACTCGGAGGAGCCAAGACCCATTCCGAGCGGAGCTCGGTCGCCGACGGTGCCTATCCGAACGATATGGAGGCCCTGCACGAGGTGCGTCGGCTGTTCGGCTTCCTGCCGCTCTCGAACCGGGTGCCGCCGCCGGCCCTGGCGACCGAAGATCCGGCCGACCGGGTGGAGGAATCCCTCGACACGCTGGTTCCCGCGAATCCGAACAAACCCTATGACATCAAGGAGGCCATCCGCCGCATCGCCGATGAGGGAGAGGTATTTGAGATCCAGGAGGCCTTCGCCCGCAATATCATCACCGCCTTCATCCGCATCGACGGGCAGACGATCGGCGTCGTCGCCAACCAGCCGCTGGTGCTGGCTGGCTGTCTCGATATCAATTCCAGCCGCAAGGCCGGGCGGTTCGTGCGCTTCTGCGACGCTTTCGGGATTCCGATCCTCACCCTGGTCGATGTTCCGGGCTTCCTGCCGGGCACCGCCCAGGAGCATGGCGGGGTGATCAAGCACGGGGCCAAACTGCTCTTCGCCTTTGCCGAGGCGACCGTGCCCAAGGTCACGGTCATCATCCGGAAGGCCTATGGCGGCGCCTATGACGTCATGAGCTCGAAGCACATCCGGGGCGATGTCAATTACGCCTGGCCAACGGCGGAAATCGCGGTGATGGGGCCGAAGGGGGCGGTCGAGATTCTCTACCGCTCCGAGCTCGGGGATGAGGACAAGATCGCCGAGCGCGCCAAGGAATACGAGGCCCGCTTCGCCAATCCGTTTGCGGTCGCCGAGCGGGGCTTCATCGACGAGGTGATCCTGCCGCGGAACACACGCCGGCGGGTGAGCAATGCGTTCAATTTCCTGCGCGGGAAAAAACTCTCCAACCCCTGGAAGAAGCACGACAACATTCCGCTCTGAGGGCGGGCGGGTTTCGCCCGGATCCCGCATCGCGGAGGCGGGTTCAGCATTGCGGATACGGCAGGGCCCGGCTTTCTCCGGGCGCAGAATATGAGCAAACGGCATGGAGCGGTGGCGGCGGGGCATGATCTGGTCGCCGAGGCGGCGGTGGAGGTTCTGGCGGCCGGCGGTAACGCCTATGACGCCGCCCTCGCCGGCATGGCGGTGGCCTGCGTCTGTGAGCCGGTGCTGGCTTCCTTCGGGGGCGGCGGCTTCCTGCTCGCGGTGCCGGCCGGCGGCCGGTCACGGGTCTATGACTTCTTCGTCCAGACTCCGGGGCGCCTTCCGGCCGCGCCTGACGAGCTGGATTTCCGCCCGGTCGATGTGCATTTCGGCTCCGAGATCCAGGAATTCCATATCGGCTGGGGATCGACGGCGGTGCCCGGCCTGCCGGCGGGGTATTTCGCCATCCACCGCGATCTCGCGCGCATGCCGGTCGCCGAATTGCTGGCACCCGCCATCCGCCATGCCGGGGAGGGGGTCCGGATCAATCCCGTCCAGGCCGGCTATCTCGAACTCGTCTCTCCCCTGCTGCTGGCCACCGAGCCGAGCCGCGCCCTCTACGGAAGTTCCCGCCTGCCGGGAAGCATCCTGCAGGAGGGCGAGCCGCACCGGCAGCCGGAACTCGCGGATGCGCTGGATGCGCTCGCCCATGAGGGGCCCGATCTCTTCTATCGGGGCGAGATGGCGGCGGCATTGCTGGATGCGGCCGGGTCGGCCGGCGTTCTCGCGGCGGCGGATTTCGAGGCCTATGAGACGGTGATCCGGGAGCCGCTCGAGATCCCTTTCGGGGGGGCTGTGGTCGAGGGCAATCCTCCGCCCGCTTCCGGCGGTCTGCTGGTGGCGTTCGGGCTCGCCCTGCTCGAAGGTTCCGGCATCGGGGATCTGCCGCCCACGGGGGACGCCCATGCCTCGCTGCTCGCCGCGGTTCTGGGCAGCACCGGCGCGGCGCGGGTGGCTGCGGCCGCAGTGGATGGAGGAGACGGAACCGGACGCATGCTTTCGCCGGAATTTCTCCAGACCTGGCGCGAACAGGTGGCGCCGCTCACCCCCGCCCGCAACGGCACCACCCAGATCACGGTGGCCGATGCGGATGGCAATGTTGCGGCCCTCTCGATCTCCAATGGCTCCGGTTCGGGCTGCGTGATCCCGGGCACCGGCATCGCCGTCAACAACATGCTCGGCGAGGCGGATCTCAATCCGGACGGCTTCCATCGCTGGCCGCCTTCCCGCCGGCTGACCTCGATGATGGCCCCGAGCGCGGTCCGCTGGCCGGACGGCCGGATCGCGGCCACCGGCTCGGGGGGATCGAACCGGATCCGCTCGGCGGTGCTGCAGGTGCTCGTCAACCTTGTCGCCCATGGCATGGATGCCGCGCAGGCGGTGGAGACGCCGCGGCTGCATGTGGAGGGCGACCGGCTCAGCGTCGAATACGGATTTGACCCGGAAAGCCTTGCGGGCACTCTGGAGCGCTGGCCCGACCACCGTGTCTGGCACCAGCCGAGCATGTTCTTTGGTGGCACCCATACGGTGGTGGTTGGCGGGGGCACGGTGGAAGCGTATGGAGACCCGCGTCGGGGCGGTGTCTGCCGTCTGCACTGACCGGGCAGGAAGAGGTCGAATCCATGCTGGTACGCCTGGCGGTCCGCGATCTGGTGGTGATTCCAGAACTCGAAATCGGGTTCGGGCCGGGGCTGACGGTGATCACCGGGGAATCCGGTGCCGGCAAATCGGTGATGCTCGACGCGCTCGGCCTCGCGCTCGGAGCCCGCGCCTCCTCCGACCGGATCCGCCCGGGGGCCTCCCGCGCCGAGGCGCATGCGGAGTTTGCGATCGAGGCGGATGGAGAGACGGCCGGCCTCCTGCGCGAACACGGGATTCTGGATGAGGAGGAACCCGGCCGCTGTGTGACCCGCCGCACGCTCGACCGGGAGGGCCGCTCGCGGGCCTATGTCAATGACATCCCGGTCACCCGCCGGACCCTGGCCCTGCTGGGCGAGACCCTGGTCGACATCCATGCGCAGGACGGAAGCATGCGCCTCACCCAGCGTCATGTGCAGAGGTCGATGCTCGACGATTACGGCAAGGCCGGTGGGGATCTGGCACGGACCGGGGAAGCCTGGCGGGCGTGGCGCGAGGCGCTGTCGGAGATCGAGGCGCTTGAGGAGGACGGCGGCAACCCGGAGCGTCTCGCGCTTCTGGCCTACCAGCTCGAGGAACTCGACGAGCTCGATCCCCAGCCGGGGGAGTATGCCGAGATCGAGGCCGAGCACCGGCGCCTTGCCGGGGCCGAACAGTGCCGGGAGACCGTTGCCTCCGCCCTGGCCGCCCTTGAAGGCGCGGATCCGCTTCGCAGCGCGGCTGGCAGTCTCGCCGGAATCAACGATGACGAGGCCCGGCTGGTGGCGGCGCGGGACAGTCTCGATACGTCGCTCTCGCTGCTCGACGATGCGGCGGCCGATCTGCGTCGCTATGCCGACCGGCTGGTGCCCGATTCGGCCCGTCTCGAATTCCTCGATGCCCGCCTCGGGCGTCTGCATGATGTGGCCCGCAAACATCGGGTGGAGCCCTCGACCCTGCCGGAATTGCGCGCCGGGCTGACCGAGGCGACCCGGCAGCGGGAAGGCCGCTCCGAGCGGCTGGCGGAACTGCAGGCGCAGCGGGCGGAGCGGGAAGCCGCCTGGCGCAAGGCGGCGGCGGCGCTGGGCCGGCGGCGGCGCAAGGCGGCAAAGCCGTTCGCGGAGGTGGTGGGCGAGCGGATGCGGGCGCTGGGCATCAGTGATGGCAGGCTGGAGGTCGTGTTTGCCGGGGCCGAGACCGAGCACGGGCTGGAGGGGGTGGAATTCCATGTCTCCACCCATCCCGACCATCCGCCGGCGCCGCTCGGGCGGGTGGCCTCCGGCGGCGAGCGGGCCCGCATCGCTCTGGCCATCGCCATTGTGGCGGCCGAGCGCAGTGCGCTGCCCAGCCTGGTGCTCGATGAGGCCGATATCGGCATCGGCGGTGTGACCGCGGACAGTGTCGGGCGCATCCTGCGCCGGCTCGCCGGTCGGACCCAGGTGATCTGTGTGACCCATGCGCCGCAGGTCGCGGCCCTCGGCGCGTGCCATCTGCGGGCCGGGCGGGATGCGGAGGGCACCGCTTCGGTCACGGTGCTCGATCCGGAGCAGCGGGTGGAGGAGATCGCGCGGATGTTCTCGGGGTCGGAGGTGACCGACAAGGCCCGTGCCCATGCGCGTCAGATGGTTGCCGATGGGAGTCGTGCCGACTGAATCCAGCCGCGGCCCGCTTCCGGCATGCGGCCCCCCGCGCGGGCCTGGGAGGATGCCGGTCACGGGGGCAGGGTCCTGAAGACGCTCCATCGGGCTCCGCGGGGAGGCGGCCCGTTCGCGCCGGGAAGATCCGCTCCGCCTGCGGGTCAAATCGGCAAATCCCTGTATCATCCGATGCCGTGCGGTATCTTCATTCCGGCCGGGGAGGGGGAGGCGATGGACGAGACGATCGAATACGCCGTCGAGGAAGAGGTGGCGGTGCTGCGCCTCAACCGGCCGACCCGCCTCAACAGCATGAACACCGCGATGCGGTCCGAACTCCGGGCCGCGCTCTACCATGCGACCCAGGACGCGCGCGCCATCCTGCTGACCGGAAACGGGCGAGCGTTCTGTGCCGGACAGGATCTTGGCGATGTCGATCCGTCCCGCGGGGCCGATCTCGAGGGGATTCTCCGGCAGGAATACGAACCCATCGTCCGGGCGATCTGCGACTCGCCCGTGCCGGTGGTCTGCGCGGTCAACGGCATCGCCGCCGGGGCCGGCGCCAATCTCGCGCTGTCGGCGGATATTGTCCTGGCCGCCCGCTCGGCCAGTTTCGTGGAGGCGTTTGCGCGCATCGGCCTCCTGCCGGATGCGGGGGGCACCTACTGGCTGCCGCGTCTGGTGGGGCTGCCGCGGGCGATGGCGATGTGTCTGCTCGCCAAGGAGGTGGATGCCGCCACCGCGGCCGAATGGGGGCTGATCTGGTCCGTGGTGGAGGATGACCGGCTCGAGGAGGAGTCGATGGCCCTGGCCCGCCAGCTGGCCGAAGGGCCGACGGTGGCTCTCCGTCTTGCCCGCCAGGCCCTGCGCGCGAGTGTTTCCAACGATCTGAACAGCCAGCTGGATCTGGAGGCGCGGCTGCAGAGCGAGGCGGCCGGCACGCAGGATTTTCTGGAGGGCGTGTCGGCGTTTCTTGAAAAGCGGCCGCCCCGTTTTCAGGGCCGGTAGAGGTGGGCATGCGGGACGGTCTCGTCTCCACGGAGTGGCTGGCCGGAAATCTGTCGGCTCCGGATCTGCGCGTCGTCGATGCGAGCTGGCACCTGCCGACGGCGGGGCGGGATCCGCGGGCCGAGTATGGTTCCTGTCACATCCCGGGGGCGGCGTTCTTTGACATCGACGAGATCGCCGACCATTCGATCGACCTGCCGCATATGCTCCCGCCGGTGGAGAAATTTGTCTCCCGGGTGCGCAAGCTCGGTCTTGGCGACGGCAACCGCATCGTGGTCTATGACTCGATCGGGATCTACAGCGCCGCCCGGGTCTGGTGGATGTTCCGGTATTTCGGCCATGGGGATGTCGCCGTGCTCGATGGCGGGCTGCCGAGATGGCAGGCCGAGGGCCACCCGGTGGAGGATCTGCCGCCCGTGCTGCGGGAGCGCCACTACACGGCCCGGCGCAACTGGCTGCTGGTCCGGGATCTGGAGCAGGTCGCGCAGGCCTCGGCCGATGGCCGGGAGCAGATTCTGGATGCCCGCCCGCCCGGCCGCTTCGCGGGCGAGGAGGAGGAGCCCCGGCCCGGCCTGCGGCGCGGGCATATCCCCTCGTCGGGCAACCTTCCCTATGGCCGGCTGCTGGACGGGGAGGGCAGGATGCGCCCGCCCGAAGAGCTCCGGGCGGAGTTCGAGGCGGCGGGGGTCGATCTGTCGAGGCCGGTCATCACGACCTGCGGGTCGGGGGTGACCGCCGCGATCCTGAGTCTCGGCCTCCACCAGCTCGGCCATGCCGCCAACGCACTCTATGACGGCTCCTGGGCGGAGTGGGGGCAGGCCGCGGACCGGCCCGTGATGCGTATCTCCGGCACCGGCTGATCCGGGCGGGCAGGCATGGGCCGGAAGCTCCAGTACATCGTCACATTCCTGGAGATGACGGCCCCGCCGTCCGGCCCCGCCCGGCCGGCCCCGGAAGGTTTCCGCCTGCGCATGATCGAGGATGCGGGGCCGGATCTGTTCCGGGAGCTCTATGACGGGGTGGGGGCCGACTATCATTGGACGGATCTGCACCGGGTGCCGGCGGCGGAGCTGGAGGATTATGTCCGGGATCCGGAGACGGAGATTCATCTGATCGAGCATGCCACCGGCGGCCGGGCGGGATTTTTCCAGCTGGATTTCCGGGACTCCGCGGTGGAGGGCGTGGCGGAAATCGCGTTTTTCGGATTGCTCCCGGGGCATCGCGGGCGGGGGATCGGCGGATGGGCTCTCGACCAGGCGCTGCGAAGCGCCTGGCGGAACGGGATCCGGCGGGTGGACGTCAACACCTGCACGCTCGACCATCCGGCCGCCCTGGGGCTGTATCAGCGGATGGGGTTCCGGCGGGTGCGGAGCGAGACGCGGCAGCGGTGGCCGGGGAGCGAGGGCTGGAGCGGGTAGGGGTCGGGGAAGGGAGGTCGGACGGGACCGGGCCGTGCGGTCGGCGATGTCGCGCCCCCCTCGGGCTTCCGGCCTTCGACGAGCGGGGCAGATCCGCGGCGGGTCTTGTCAGAAAATCGGGGGAGACGGGAATATGGACGGTTTTGCATCGACGCTGGCGGAGGCCTTCGGGCTGGTTCTTTCCGGCGATCGGGATCTGCTGGAGATCATCGGATTGTCGATGCGGGTGACGCTGACGGCGGTCGCGCTCGCCTGTGTGATCGGTCTGCCGGTGGGCGCGGTGGTGGGCGCGTTCCGCTTTCCGGGCCGCGTCCTGGTCACGGTGATCCTCAATTCGCTGATGGGTCTGCCGCCCGTCGTGGTGGGGCTGATCGTGTTCCTGATCCTGTCCGCCTCGGGTCCCCTCGGCGTTCTCGGCCTGCTCTACACGCCGACCGCGATGATCATCGCGCAGGCGATTCTGGTCACGCCCATTGTGGCCGCGCTCACCAAGCAGGTCGTGGAGGATCTGCACCGCGAATACGCCGAGCAGTTCGAGTCGCTGGGGGTCGGGGCGTGGCACCGGGTCGGGGCCCTTCTGTGGGATGCGCGATACAGCCTGCTGACGGTCGCGCTGGCCGGCTTCGGCCGGGCCGTGGCGGAGGTCGGGGCGGTGCTGATCGTCGGCGGCAACATCAACCACGTCACCCGGGTCATGACCACGACGATCGCCCTCGAAACCTCAAGGGGAAACCTGCATCTGGCACTGGCGCTGGGCATGGTGCTGCTCAGCATCGCGCTCGTCGTGAACGGCACCGTCATGGCACTGCGGGCCTCGGCGGTGCGCGCGGCCTATGCATGAGGCCGTGAGCGAATCCTCCGGCCCGGTCATGGAGGTCCGCGGCCTCGCCTACGAGACCGGCGGACGGTGTCTGATCGACGGGGTCGATCTGGCGGTGCAGACCGGTCGGCGGCTGGCCCTGATGGGCGCGAACGGTGCCGGCAAGAGCGTGCTGCTGAGACTTCTGCATGGGTTGCTGCATCCGACTTCCGGCCGTGTGCTCTGGAAGGGGCAGGCACTCGACCGGGTGGCGCGGAGCCGGCAGGCGATGGTGTTCCAGCGGCCGGTGCTCCTGCGCCGCTCCGTGCTCTCCAACCTGCGCTTTGCGCTGGGGGTGCGCGGGCTCGATCCGGCGGACCGGGAGGCACGGGTGCGGGAGGCACTCGCGCATGCGCGTCTTGCGGATCTCGCCCGGCATCCGGCCCGTGTCCTCTCCGGGGGGGAACAGCAGCGGCTGGCAGTGGTGCGTGCCCTGGCCTGCCAGCCGGAACTCCTGCTTCTCGACGAACCGACGGCCAGTCTGGATCCGGTCTCCGTCGAGGCGATCGAGACTCTGGTCGGTGCCGCCCATGCGCGGGGCGTGTCGGTGGTGCTGGTGACCCATGATCGCGGCCAGGCCCGCCGCCTCGCCGACGACATCGCGTTCCTGCATGCCGGGAAGATTGTGGAGTTCGGTCCCGCCGGGAAGGTGCTGGATGCGCCCCGCTCCGAGGCGGCGCGGGCCTGGATGGAGGGCCGCCTGTACACCCGGCCCCCGGGGGAGGATTCGGTGCCGGTCATGTGGACGGACGGAACATGCACGGACAGGTGATCCGGGGGCTGGTGGCGGCGGCATGGGTTGCGGTCTGTGCGGCTCCCGTCGCGGCCGGGCAGGACTACATCCTGGTGCAATCGAGCACCTCCACGGAGAATTCCGGTCTGTTCGAGCGGATTCTTCCCCGGTTCACGGCGGTGACCGGAATCGATGTGCGGGTCGTGGCGGTCGGCACCGGACAGGCGATCCGGAACGCCCGGAATGGCGACGGTGATGTGTTGCTGGTCCATGCCCGGGAGGCGGAGGAGAATTTCGTGGCCAAGGGACATGGCGTTGCCCGCTTCAACGTCATGTACAACGATTTCGTGATCGTCGGTCCGCCCTCCGACCCTGCCGGCATCGCCGGTTCGAGGGATGTGGTGGCGAGTTTTGCAAAGATCGCTGCGGCCGAAGCGGTGTTCGCCTCGCGCGGCGATGACAGCGGCACCCACCAGGCGGAGATGCGGTTCTGGGAGGAGCTCGGGGTCGATGTCGAGGCCGCTTCCGGAGACTGGTATCACGAGACCGGAACCGGCATGGGGGCGACGCTGAATACAGGCATCGGGATCGGGGCCTACATCATGACGGACCGCGGCACCTGGATCGCGTTCGGCAACAAGGGCACCCATGCGATCCTGGTCGAGGGCGACCCCCGGCTCTTCAACCAGTACGGGATTATCCTGGTGAACCCGGAGAAGCACCCGCATGTCCGGGCGGCGGCCGGGCAGAAATTCGTCGACTGGATTTTGTCGGTCGAAGGCCAGGAAGCCATCGCGAATTATCGAATCAGCGGCCAGCAGCTGTTCTTCCCCAATGCCAAATCGCGGTAAGGGTGGGGCATAAATTCCGTGGAGATAGGGTGATTCGGGGGGCGGCGGTCTGCTCCCGGCCGACGGAATTTTCCGGCCGGCTGCGGGTGGATAGGATCCTTGCAGGCGTCAGTCGTTAGCGATTAACCCTTACTTTATATGGTGGTTGACCTAGTGTTATACCACCTTATATAGTAGGATTCCCAGCCATTCTTTCACGAATTTGAAAGTTCGTGTGGCAATGTCGGGGAGAAAAGGCATACCTTGCCGATTGTTTTTCGCTACCTGAAAACGGGGCGGATTGCGGACCGGCAGACAGGTCTCGGGATGGCGAACCCAAAAGCTACGGGGCAGGGGCTCCTGTTCGCTATTCTTATTTTCTCCCTCGGGTCCTTCCCTTGCCTCCTCCCCCTTAAGGGGGAGGAGGCAAGGGAAGGACCCGAGGCAAAAAATAGAGATAGCCAAAGAGGCCTAGAGTGAAGGAGGCTCAGCCGTTGCAGATTTCCAGACATTACACCTCGGCAGGACAGGATCCCTATGCAGGGATTTCCTTCCGAACCACCACCAGTGAAATTTCCAACCCCGACGGCGCAGTCATTTTTCGACGAGAAGACATTGAGGTACCGGAAGGCTGGAGCCAGGTCGCGGCGGATATTCTCGCCCGCAAATATCTGCGCCGGGCGGGGGTGCCGACGGTGCTCCGGCGGGTCGAGGAACCGGGTGTGCCGGAATTCCTGTACCCCTCCGTTGCCGATGAAGATGCGCTTGCCGTGCTGCCCGAGGAGGAACGCGAGACGAGCGAGACTTCGGCCAAACAGGTCTTCGGTCGGCTTGCCGGAACCTGGACCTATTGGGGCTGGAAGGGGGGGTATTTTTCGGACGAGGAGGATGCGCAGGCGTATTTCGATGAGATCCGCTACATGCTCGCGACCCAGATGGCAGCTCCCAATTCTCCGCAGTGGTTCAACACCGGGCTGCATTGGGCCTATGGCATCGATGGCCCGAGCCAGGGGCATTTCTATTTCGATGAGGCAAAGGGCGAGGTGGTCGCCTCCGATTCGGCCTATGCGCGGCCGCAGCCGCATGCCTGCTTCATCCAGTCGATCCGGGATAATCTGGTGAATGAGGGCGGCATCATGGATGCCTGGGTCCGCGAGGCGCGCCTGTTCAAATACGGCTCCGGCACGGGCACCAATTTCTCGACCTTGCGGGGTGAATCGGAGCCGCTGGCGGGCGGCGGGGGGTCCTCGGGGCTGATGTCCTTCCTCCGGATCGGTGACCGTGCGGCCGGTGCGATCAAATCGGGCGGCACGACCCGGCGCGCCGCCAAGATGGTGATCGTCGATGCCGATCATCCGGATATCGAAACCTTCATCCGATGGAAAGTGGTCGAGGAGCAGAAGGTCGCGGCACTGGTGGCGGGATCGAAAATTCACCGCGAGAAACTTGATGTCGTGCTGGCGGCATGCCGCAGCTGGGACGGTCCGGTCGAGCAGGCAACGGATCCGAAAACCAACACCGCCCTTGCTACCGCGGTGCAGGATGCGCTGCGGTCACATATTCCGGATTCCTGCATCTACACCGTCATCCGCTATGCCGAGCAGAACTACGACTCGATCTCCTTTCCGACCTACAGCGTCGACTGGGATTCGGATGCGTATCTCACTGTTTCCGGTCAGAACGCCAACAATTCGGTGCGGGTGACCGACGATTTCCTGCGCGCCGCGCTGGACAACAAGGAGTGGAATCTGATCCGCCGGACGGACGGGGGCGTCGCCAAGACGATCCGCGCATCCGATCTGTGGAATTCGGTCGCCGAGGCGGCCTGGGCCAGTGCCGATCCGGGCGTGCAGTTCCACGACACCATCAATGACTGGCATACCTGTCCGGCTTCGGGCGAGATCCGTGGCTCCAACCCGTGCAGCGAATACATGTTCCTCGATGACACGGCCTGCAATCTTGCCTCGCTGAACGTCCTGCGGTTCCTGCGCGAGGATGGCACGTTCGACGTTGAGAGCTATGAGCATGCCATCCGTCTCTGGACTGTCGCGCTCGAGATTTCGGTGGCGATGGCGCAATTTCCGAGTGCGGCCATCGCAATGCGCTCATACGAGTTCCGCACGCTCGGCCTCGGCTACGCCAATCTGGGGGCCCTGCTGATGGTGCTCGGCTGGAGTTACGATTCGGAGGAAGGTCGTGCCCTCTGCGCGGCACTCAGTGCCGTTCTTACCGCGGCTTCTTATGCCGCTTCCGCGGAAATGGCCATGGAGGTCGGACCGTTCCCCCGGTTTGAAGAGAACCGGGAGCCGATGCTGCGGGTGATGCGCAACCACCGCCGCGCGGCCCTGGGCAAGCGTGACGGATACGAATCCGTGCGCACCCCCCCGGTGCCGTTCAATGCGGAGCTGTGCCCGGATGACGGTCTGGTCGAGGCGGTGCAGCGGAATTGGGACCGGGCGCTGGAACTCGGCGAGGCGCATGGCTACCGCAATGCCCAGGCCACCTGCATCGCGCCGACCGGCACGATCGGACTGGTGATGGATTGTGACACCACCGGTATCGAGCCCGATTTTGCGTTGGTGAAATCCAAGAAACTCGCGGGTGGAGGCTATTTCAAGATCATCAATCGAAGCGTGCCGGCGGCACTTGCGCGGCTCGGTTATGACAAGGCGGCGGCTGAAAGAATCACCGCCCATGCGACCGGGCGGGGCACGCTTCGTGACGGCCCCGGGGTTACCATCCGGCGCCTGGGCGAACTGGGCTTTGATGACGAGGTGCTGGAGAAGATCGAGCACGGCCTGGCCAGCGCGTTTGACATCCGCAACCTGTTCAGCGTCCACACTCTAGGCGAGGGGTTCTGCCGTGACGTGCTGAAGATTTTGCCCGAGCGGCTGGTGGCACCGAATTTTGACATGCTTGCGGAGCTCGGCTTCACCACCGGTGAGATCGAAGCCACGAATGCCTATGTCTGCGGTTCCATGACACTGGAAGGTGCCCCGGGGCTGAAGGAGGAGCATCTGTCGGTGTTCGACTGCGCCAATCCCTGCGGGCGCGGTGTGCGGGCATTGTCGAACGAGAGCCATATCCGCATGATGGCAGCGGCGCAGCCGTTCATTTCGGGGGCGATCTCGAAGACCATCAACATGCCCAATAGGGCCACGATCGAGGACTGCCGGAAAGCATATCTGACGTCCTGGCGCCTCGGTCTGAAGGCAACGGCACTCTACCGGGACGGCTCCAAGCTCAGCCAGCCGCTTTCGACGCAGATGCTGACGGTGGCCGAGGAGGAGCCGGAATCCGCATCGGTCGAAGAGCCTGCGAACGTCCACCAGATTCCCGAAAAGCGCGAAAAGCGGGTTCCGCATGAGCGCCGCCGTCTGCCGGCGCGCCGCAAGGGGTACACGCAGAAGTCGACGCTTGCCGGGCACAAGATCTATCTGCGTACCGGCGAATATGACACCGGCGAGCTTGGCGAAATATTCATTGACATGCACAAGGAGGGAGCGGCGTTCCGCGCGGTAATGAACAATTTTGCCATTGCGGTCTCGATCGGCCTGCAATACGACGTCCCGCTTGATGAATTCGTGGATGCGTTCACCTCCACGCGCTTTGAGCCGGCCGGAACCGTGCAGGGCAATGATGCGATCAAGAAGGCTACTTCGATCCTCGACTATGTCTTTCGCGAGTTGGCGATTTCGCACCTCGAACGAGACGATCTCGCGGATGTGGAGCCGGTTCCGTTACGGTTTAACGGCGGCCGGGACGGCCCGCAGGATCAGAACGTACCCTCGGCGGACCGGCGCGACACCGCATCTCGAGGCTTTCAGCGCCCGCAGGTTGTCGCGGGGGGGCCTGTAACCGTGGCGCGGGTGCTGGATGAGGACGAAGATCAAAATCCAAAGCCCGAATCCATCGCGTCCGAATCGGTCGAAGAGCTCGCGAACGTCCACCAGATTCTTGAAAAGCGCGAAAAGCGGGCTCCGCATGAGCGCCGCCGTCTGCCGGGGCGCCGCAAGGGGTACACGCAGAAGGCGACGGTTGCCGGACACAAGATCTATCTGCGCACCGGGGAATACACGACCGGCGAGATCGGCGAGATCTTCATCGACATGCACAAGGAGGGGGCGGCGTTCCGCTCGGTGATGAACAATTTTGCCATCGCGGTCTCGATCGGTCTGCAATACGGCGTGCCGCTTGATGAATTCGTCGATGCGTTCACCTTCACGCGTTTTGAGCCGGCCGGAATCGTGCAGGGCAATGATACGATCAAGAACGCTACTTCGGTCCTCGACTATGTCTTTCGTGAGCTTGCGATTTCGTATCTCGGACGAGACGATCTCGCGCATGTGAAGCCGGATCCGTCGCGGTTTAACGGCGGCCGGGACGGTCCGCAGGATCAGAACGCACCCTCGGCGGATCGGCGCGGCACCGCATCGCTAGGTTTTCAGCGCCAGCGCCTACAGGTTGTCGCCAGGGGTCCTGGAGCCACGGCGCGGAGGCTGGATGAGAACGAAGATCAAAATCCAAAGCCCGAACCCATCGTGCCCGAGGAGCCGGGCAGCGATGCGGCGACCTGGGCCACGCTCGATCAGGGCGAGGTGGCCCGCAGCAGGGGCTTTGAAGGAAGTGCCTGCAATGATTGCGGGAATTTTACACTGGTGCGGAATGGCACCTGCCTGAAATGCAACACATGCGGCACCACCACTGGCTGTTCGTAGGCGAGTGGGATGGAATCGCATGGGCAACCGAACTTAAAGCGGAGGCTTCTCCTCCCTGCCTCCGCTTTTTTCTCTATGAGTTTTTCCAAGAGGTCCACGGAGTCGTCCCTGTATCAAGAAGCATAAGAGCACACGGCAGCCAGATGCCTTGGTGGGATCGACGGGCGAGAATCCTCCCCTCTGGCGGCGTACCCTTGCTGTCACATCGGCATGCATGACATTCGCCGGTTGCTCGCTGGCCACGGCCGGGTTGATGCCTGACGCCCATGCGATCCTCAAAACCGCCCTGTCGGGATACACGGACGCGAACCGGTGGGCAGGGCACCCAGCGGCTGCCCAACACCAGGGTCGGGGAGGTCGGGCAGGATCTCGTCGCGTAGCTTTGCGGCGAGGGTGGAGCGTCTGACGGAGTTCTGTCAGCGTTCCAGAACGGGCGTGAGCACGGTGTCCAGGGCCGCCTCATCCTCGAAGGTGAAAGCGATTTTTTGCACCATCACCGAGGTTCTGAATCGTCGTGGGATGCGGACCGCGTCCTTTTCCGTCGTGACCAGGACACCGCGCTGTGCGGTTGCATCGCGGATCAGGCGGATCAGGGTGAGCGGATGATAGGGATGGTGATCCGGGAAGGCTTCCGCCCGGATCAGGGTGGCCCCGATATTGCGCAAGGTATCGAAGAACCTCTCCGGTCGGGCGATTCCGGCGAAGGCCACCACCCGGGAACCCATCAGCGAAAACCCTGCCGCCGGAAAACGGTATCGGGTCCGTAAAACCGGCAGTCCGGTCGCGGGGGTGTAATCGCCCTTGCCGGTCAGGACGACGGCATTGGCGCGGGCCAGTCCTGCCGGGATCGATTCACGCAAGGGACCGGCCGGCAGGATGCGTTCGTTGCCGAATCCGGAACCGGCATCCACGGCGACCAGCGACACATCCTTGGCCAGCGAGAAATTCTGGTGCCCGTCATCGAGGATGATGGCTTCGGCACCCTCTTCCATGGCAGCCCGTGCGCCGGCCGCGCGGTCACGCGCTACCCAGGTGGGGGCGGCCTGGGCGAGCAGGAGCGCTTCGTCGCCGGTGCGCTGGTAGGAATCCTTCGCGGGGTCCACCCGATGGGGGCCGGTTTCGGATCCGCCATAGCCGCGTGTCACGAGATGCGCCGCGATCCCGCGGTCGTGCAGATGGCTGGCGATCGCGATTGCGAGAGGGGTTTTCCCCTGGCCGCCGATGGCAATGTTGCCGATCGAGATGACGGGGATCGCTATCCGCAGCGGCTGTGCGCGGCGGCTGCGGCGCGCGGCGACCCTGCCGGTCACTGCCGCGAGCGGGGAGAGCAACCGTGCGAGGGGGTGGGGATGGTCGGGGGGATCGCTCCAGAAGGCCGGCGGATGTCTCACAGCGGATCGGGAATCATGTGGAGGGCTCCGGCGGAACGCTGTCTTCCCGGGTTTCGTCCCGCAGCCGGTGCAGATGGGCGATGAAGTAGCGGGTCTGCGCGTTGTCGACGCAACGCTGTGATGCCGCCCGCCAGGCCTCGTAGGCTTTTGCGTAGGAAGGGAAGATGCCGATGATGTCGATATTTTCCGGATCGCGGAACGTGGTCCCGTCCGGATCCTTGAGCTCGCCTCCGAACACCAGATGAAGTTTGGTTGTCATGGTGGAGATCCGCAGGCATGGGCGGCCCTGATCCGACCGCAAGGATATTTACGGTACAAATTACACGTTCTGCCGGGTCGGTAAAACGGCACCCGGCATGACGGGGCCCGGCTGGCAACGACGCTCCGGATGCATGGCGGGCGGCGTTGCCTTATAAGGTGGATGAAACGCGTCTGTCTCACTGCCATCCGCAACCCTGTCGGAGCTGGAGGAATTCCGTGCCGGAAATTCTTGTTTTTGACGATACGCTTGCCTATCGCACCATCAAGATGGATGGGTTCAACGCGATGCTCGGCGAAGTCGGTTTCGGGGAGCTTTCCGCCGAGGAATGGCGGTTCTATCTCGATATTGAGGCCCGGCACGCCAATATCGGTGGTGTCTGCCATGGCGGTGCCCTGCTCACCCTTGTGGATATCGGCATGGGGGCGGCCGCCTTTCGGGTGAGCGACATGAGTCCTGTGGCCACCATTTCGCTGGAATCACAATTCGTGGCTGCCGCCAGACCCGGAAACCGCGCCCATGGCCGGTCGCGGCTGGTGCGGGCGGTCAAGAAACTGGTGTTCATGGAATCCGAAATCTGGTCCCAGGACCGGCTCGTGATGCGGGCGAGCGGGATCTGGAAGGTGCTGGACCGGCCCCACTGGCGGGATCTGGACCCCGCCGCCGGGGCTGGCTAGCAGACCGTGCCGCCGGGTGGCGGAAATGGAGCACAGGGCATGCGACCAGCGGCGGACGGGCTGACGCATTTTCGCTGTCCGATCCACGGATTTGTTTCCCTGGAGGACTGGCAGCGGGAGATTGTCTCGCAGCCGGACTACCAGCGCCTGCGCCGGATCCGCCAACTCGGGATGGCCGATCTGGTTTATCCCGGTGCGGTGCACACCCGCTTCGAGCATTCGCTGGGCACCTTTCAGATCGCGACGGAACTGTTTGACAGCATTCGCCTCCGTGCCGGCGGGCGTATTGAATCGGTATACGGAATCGGCCGCGATGATTTTGAGCGGGCCCGGCGGCTGGTACAGGCGGCGGCACTGTTGCACGATATCGGCCATGCGCCGTTCTCGCATGTCAGCGAACCCCTGCTGCCGACGGCTCCCGACGGTCAGCGTCGCAGCCATGAGGAATACTCCGCGGCGGTGATCCGCGGGAAGTTTGCGGATGTCATCGACAACCATCCCGCCAATCGGGATTTTGCGATCTCGACCAATGAGGTGGCCGCCTTTCTGCTCGGGGAATCCCTCGACGCGATGACGTCCTTCTGGCGCGGACTGATCGTCGGGCAGATGGATGCCGATCGCATGGACTATCTCCTGCGTGATTCCCACCATCTGGGTGTCGATTATGGCCGCTATGACCGATCGCGGATCATGATCACGGTGACGGCGGCAGAAATCGCAGATGGGGGCCTGGCGATCGGGGTCGAGGAGGGAGGCTGGCATGCGGTGGAGGCGATGGTGCTCGCGCGTTACGCGATTTTCACCCAGGTCTATTTCCACCAGATCACGGCGATCTTTGAACACCACATGGTGGAAGCACTGAAGACCATCCTGCCCGGCTGCTGCTATCCGGCCCTGGAGGAAGACGGAATCGATGCCTATCTGGCATGGGATGACTGGCGGGTCTGTGGTGCGCTTGCGGTCGGTGCCGGGGGTGAGGACGGCGAACGCATCCGCGCCCGCAGGCCACATGCGCAGATCTATCACACCCCGGAGGCTCCGGATAAGGAGGCAGAGGATCGGCTCGTGGAGGCAGAAGCGGTGCTTGAACCGTGGGTCGTCACCCGGCTGACGGCCAAGAAATCATCCTGGCACCAGCCCGAACCGTATGATGTTCCCGTGCGGGTGGAGAATCGCGCCACCTGCATGCTGTCGGATATTTCACCACCCGTGAAGGGTCTGGCGCCGCATCGGCAGGTAAGACTGTATGTCCGCCGTGAGGATCGTGAGGCGGCCGCCGCCGCGTTGGTCGAAACATTTTCCGGCCGGTAGTTGCGAGTCCCAAACGGCCCGTCCCATCGGTTTGCGTGTCATCCGCTCCAGGCAACCCGACCGGAGCTGGAATCTCATCAAATCCAGACTCCGTCGCAGTCCGACAGGGGAAATAGAAGGATGGGGATTGAAGGTGTTCCCTTAAAAACGAAAGGCCTCGAGAAAGCCCGAGGCCAGTCGCCAACCGGGAACAACCCCCAGCCCAGAAACGGCTGGCGTCGAGAAAGCCCGAAACCAGCCGCCAGCCGGGACAACCCCCAGCCCAAGAGCAAAATAGGCACAGCGGGAGAGTTTATCAAGGGTCCGTAAACAGGTGCCGGTGAAAGCGGTGCACGCTCTGATTTTCCAGGCATTTCCGATACGTGCCGCCCCTTCTTGCAGGAGATCCGGTGGCTTGGCGTATTTCGTCCGGCGGCTTTCAGGACGTGCGCTGCGGGCGGTCTTCGTGCCGGCGGAATCCGGAACTATCTCGCCTTGCGTCAATCCGATCAGGGGCGGCGTTCCGCTCCGACCGCTTCGGCGATCGATCCATATCCGTCTCGGGCGAGCAACCGGGCCAGCCCGCGGGCGATCCGCGGGCCGATGCGCGGCCCTTTCCAGATCATGGCCGAGTAGATCTGCACCAGCGAGGCACCGGCGCGGATGCGTGCATAGGCCTCCCCGGCAGTGTCGATCCCGCCGACGGCAATCAACGGCACGGTTCCGGCAAATCGGGCGTCGAGTGCGCGGAGCACGGCGGTTGCACGCGACCGGAGTGGCGGGCCGGACAGACCTCCCGCCCGGGCGGCCGGCCCGGATGCGAGTTCGCGGCGCAGGATCTGTGATGTGTTGGTGGCGATGACCCCGTCGATCCGCTGCGCCATGCAGACCTCCGCAATCTCGCCGATTTCGCCTTCACTCAGATCGGGGGAGACTTTGATGAGGAGCGGGGCAGGGGGGCCGACATGGCCGGCGGCGAGACGGTCCCGGAGCCCGCGAAGCCGTGTGATCCCGGCCGCCAGATTTTCCGGACGCTGCATCGTGGCAAGACCCGGGGTGTTGGGGGAGGAGACGTTGAGGGTGAATCCGTCGGTGAGACCGTACAGGCCGTCGAGCAGGGTTTCGCTGTCATCCACAGGGTTGACCGTGTTCCGGTTGGTGCCGAGATTGGCGAATACCGGAATCCCGGTCGGCCGTGCGGCCAGTCGCGCCCGGATGCGGTCCAGCCCCTCGCTGTTGAAACCCATATGGTTGACCAGGGCGCGGCCGGGCAGCCGGAACAGGCGGGGCTTGGGATTGCCCGGCTGTGGAAGTGGGGTCACGCCGCCGATTTCCGTGAATCCCCAACCCAGCCGGTTGAAGGCGGAGATCACACGGGCATTTTTGTCAAAGCCGGCGGCCAGTCCGACCGGGTGCGTGAAGGTGATGCCGAAGACCGAGGTCTGCAGGCTGGGAGGAAAACTTCCGGCCTGTCCGGGCGGGATTTTCGACAGCGCGGCCAGTGCCAGATCATGCGCCGCCTCGGGCGGCAGGGCCCGAAGCGCGGCTGCGGCGATGCGGTCGGGCACGATTCTGATGGAACCGGTGCCGCCCGCTGTTCAGTCGCGCAGCCCCTCCTTTGCCACCCAGACCTCGGTTTCGTCGAGCACCGTCTGCACGCTGTCGAAAATCTCGTTGATGCCGTCCTCGTCGATGATCATGGGGGGGCAGAAGACGAGAGCGTCGCCGGCGGCGCGGGTGAGGATGCCGTTCCGTTCGGCTGCCTTGGTTGCCCAGCCCCCGACCTTGCCGGGCGGTGTGAACCGACGTTTGGTGGCGGGGTCGGCGACCAGCTCGATGCCGGCCAGCAGGCCGTTTCCGTCCGCGCGCACCTCTCCGACCAGCGGGTGGTCGGCGAAGGCCTGGGCGCGTTTCTGGAAGTGGGGGGCCTGGCGGCGGACATTCTCGAGCACGCCGTCGCGCTGATAGATCTCGATGGCCTTGATGCCGAGAGCGGTGGAGAGAGGGTGGCCGCCATAGGTGAAGCCGTGCGCGAACATTCCCAGTTTGCTGCTCTGGTCTTCCATGATGTCCAGGGTCTCCTGGTTGATGGCCACCGCAGAGAGCGGCGCATAGCCGCTGGTCAGCTGCTTGGCCATCGAGAAAGAGGTGGGCTGCATGCCGTAGGTTTCGGCCCCGAACCAGTTGCCGGTGCGCCCGAAGCCGCAGATCACCTCGTCGTCGATCAGGAGGATTCCGTGTTTCGAGAGGGTCTCGCCGACGGCCTTGAAATAGCCGACCGGCGGCGGGATGACGCCGCCCGCACCCAGAATCGGTTCCGCGATGAAGGCGCAGATGGTTTCCGGATCCTCGCGCTCGAGGGTGTCTTCCAGCTCCCGGACGAGCCGGGCGGTGAATTCGCTTTCGCTTTCGCCGTCCTGTCCTTCGCGCCAGTAATGCGGGGTGGTGAGATGGAAGAAGCCCTGCACCGGCAGGTCAAAATCCGAATGGAACCGCGGAATTCCGGTGGCGCTGCCGGCGAGCATCGTGATGCCATGATAGGCGGTGGTCCGCGCCAGGACCTTCTTGCGCCGGGTTTGGCCTTTGGCATTGGCCACATACCAGGCAAGCTTGATCTGGGTGTCGTTGGCCTCGGACCCGGAGCAGGCGAAGAACACCCGCGCCATCGGGGTTGGGAGCAGCTCCTTGATCTTTTCGGCGAGTTCGACGGCACCGTCATAGGAGCGTCCGCCGAAGAGCGTGGAGTAGGAAAGGGTTTCCACCTGCTGCCGCGCGGCCTCGGCCATCTCCTGGTTGCCAAAGCCGAGACCGGTGCACCAGAGGCCGGCCAGCGCATCGACATAGCGCTTTCCATCGTTGCCATAGAGGTGGATGCCTTCGCCCCGCTCGATCATCAGAGGTCCGATCTTGCGATGCCCGGCGAGGTCGGTCATCGGGTGGATGAGGTTTTCGATGTCGCGTGTCTGGGCGTTGGTGAGATGTGTCATGGCGGTACTTTCGGTTGGGCGGAGCGGGGTCCGGTCGGTCGGTTCTGCGGGGGACGGGGGAGGCCGGATCAGTGATTGTGTCCGGCTTTCGGGGGGCGGGCATGCCGCTCCACGACCGTGACGGGCACCGTCATCCTGTTTCCGTGCATCAATTCCAGGGTGAGGTCGAAACTCTCGCCGGGTTCCGGGACCGTTTCCAGCCCCATCAGCATCATGTGCAGCCCACCGGGTTCGAAGACAAGGGTCTCGTGGACGCCGACCGGAACCCCTTCGGCAAGATGCCGCATCCGGACGATTCCATCCGTTGTGACCTGTTCGTGGAGCTCGGCCCGGGCGGCGATCTCGGTGTGGATGGCGAGGATCCGGTCCGGCTGCGGTCCGTGGTGGGTGACGGTCAGATAGGCCGCGGCGGACCTGCCGCCGGGAGAGACCCGCGCGTATGCGTCATGGATCTCGAACGCGCCGGCGGGGGAAGCGAGGATGAGAAGCGCACCCACACCGTACAGCCAGGCACGGTGGGATGTGGCCGGAAACGGCATCACGCGGTTTCGCCGACCTGCGCCTCCTGGATTTTTTTCTTCAGCTCGCGGGCGCGTTCGGAGAGCTCGGAATCCCGGGCCTTGGCGAGAAATGCGTCGAGCCCGCCGCGATGGTCGACCGAGCGCAGCGCATGGCTGGATACCCGAAGACGGAAACTGCGCCCGAGCACGTCGCTGTGCAGCGAAGCGGGGTGCAGGTTGGGCAGAAAACGACGCCGGGTCTTTACGTTCGAGTGGCTTACATTGTTGCCGGACTGGACGCTTTTTCCGGTCAGTTCACAACGGCGGGACATCGCTGTTTCCTTGTGGTGCGGCATGTGCCGGAGGACAGAAAATCTGATCCACCGGACGGTCCGGATAGTAGATGCAGGCAATCATTCGTCAAGGGGATGGACGCCATCACGATACCGACTGCTCCGGGCAGGGAGGGCCGGATCTTTTTGATTGCGTGCAGGCTGTGGCACACCTGTCCGGATTGCGCTAGGCTCCCGGCGGTATTTGGCGGGTCAAGAGTTTGATATGGCTGGTTCTGCGCGGCGCCCGCTCTCACCCCATCTGCAGATCTACCGCCCGCAAATCACTTCGGTACTGTCGATCTTCCACCGGCTGAGCGGGATTGCGCTGGCCGGCGGGCTCGTGTTTCTGGTGGGCTGGTTTCTGGCCGCGGCGGTCGGGCCGGTCTGGGCCACCTGCGTGGCTGCGGCGGTCAACAGCACGCTCGGTGCGTTGGTTCTGTTCGCTTTCAGCGGCGTGTTCTTCTTCCACGCATGCAACGGGATCCGGCATCTTGTCTGGGATGCGGGCTGGGGGTTCGAACTCGGCACGGTCACCCTGTCCGGCTGGCTGGTCCTGGTGGTCTCCGTCTTGCTGACCCTCGGCCTCTGGGCCTCGGTGTTGCTGGTCTGAGATGGTGATGGGCACCGAGGAGTCCGGCAGCACCGTTCCCGATCCGGTGCGGGGGGGTCTCCACCACTGGTGGGCGCAGCGTCTGACCGCCATCGCCCTGCTGCCACTCGGCGGGCTGTTTCTGGTTCCCTTCGCGGGGGTTGCGGGAGGCGAACATGCTGCGATGGCGCAGCTCTACGGGGATTTTTGGCATGCGCTGGTGGCGGCGCTGTTTCTGGCCGTCTGCTCCTATCATCTCTGTCTCGGACTGCGCGTGGTCGTCGAGGATTACGTCCAGCATCACGCCTGGCGCGCCATGCTCCTGATCACCAACGCGCTGGGCTGTACCGTTCTGGCCGTGGCCGGCATCCTGGCCGTCGCCCGGCTGGCCGGCCTGGTCTGACGTCTGATCATGTCCGCCTACGAACCCATTGAGCACCATTACGATGTGGTGGTGGTCGGAGCCGGCGGCTCCGGACTGCGCGCGGCGCTCGGCGCCTCGGAGGCGGGCCTCAAGACCGCCTGCGTGACCAAGGTCTTTCCGACCCGCTCCCACACCGTTGCCGCCCAGGGCGGCATCGCCGCGTCCCTCGGCAATATGGGCAGCGACGACTGGCGCTGGCACATGTATGACACCGTCAAGGGTTCGGACTGGCTTGGGGACCAGGACGCCATCGAATATCTGTGCCGCGAAGCCCCGCAGGCGGTCTACGAACTCGAACATTACGGCGTGCCGTTTTCACGCTCCAAGGACGGACGCATCTACCAGCGTCCCTTCGGCGGCCATATGCAGAATTACGGTGAGGGTCCGCCCGTGCAGCGCACCTGCGCTGCCGCCGACCGCACCGGCCATGCCATCCTGCACACGCTCTACGGGCAGTCGCTGAAGCACAACACGAAGTTTTTCATCGAGTATTTCGCCCTTGATCTGCTCATGACCGAGGATGGTGCCTGTTGCGGTGTGGTGGCCTGGAATCTCGATGACGGGTCGTTGCACGTGTTTCATGCCAAGAGCGTCATTCTTGCCACCGGTGGCTACGGGCGGGCCTATTTCTCCGCCACCTCCGCACATTCCTGCACGGGGGATGGAGGCGGCATGGTGGCGCGGGCCGGGCTGCCGCTGCAGGACATGGAATTCATCCAGTTCCACCCGACCGGAATCTACGGTGCCGGCGTGCTGATCACGGAAGGTGCGCGCGGGGAGGGGGGATATCTCACCAATTCGGAAGGCGAACGCTTCATGGAGCGGTACGCGCCGACGGCCAAGGATCTTGCCTCCCGCGATGTGGTCTCGCGGGCCATGACCCTGGAGATCCGCGAGGGACGGGGGGTCGGCGAGAAGTCCGACCATATCTACCTGCATCTCGACCATCTGCCGGCCGAGGTGCTCGCCGAGCGCCTGCCGGGGATCACCGAAAGCGCGCAGATCTTTGCTGGGGTCGACCTGACCCGGATCCCGATCCCCGTTCTTCCGACCGTGCACTACAACATGGGCGGTGTGCCCTGCACCTATTGGGGGGATGCGGTTTCGCCGGCCTCCGGAGATGCGGATGCGCCGGTGCGCGGGTTGATGGCGGTCGGCGAGGCGGCCTGTGTCTCGGTCCATGGGGCCAACCGGCTTGGCTCGAATTCGCTGACCGATCTGGTGGTGTTCGGCCGCGCCGCCGGCCTTCGTGTCGCCCGTACCGTCGAGCGCAACGGCCCGCCCCCCGACCCGAAACCGGGTGCCGTGGATCGGGTGCTGTCCCGGTTTGACCGCATCCGCCATGCCGCCGGCGGCACGCCGACCGCCGAGATCCGGCTGGCCATGCAGCACGCGATGCAGGAGGACGCGGCCGTGTTCCGCGACCAGAGCACGCTGGAGTTGGCGTGCAGCCGGATCGGCGAGATCCATGCCAGCCTGTCGGACCTGCGGGTGCATGACCGTTCGATGATCTGGAATTCCGATCTGATGGAAAGTTTCGAACTCGAGAATCTGCTCGCCAATGCGCTGGCCACGGTGCATTCGGCCCGGGCGCGGACCGAAAGCCGCGGGGCCCATGCCCGCGAGGATCATCCCGCGCGCGATGACCAGGAGTGGATGAAGCACTCGCTTGCCTGGGTGGAGGATTCGGGCGAAGTGAGGATCGACTACCGGCCGGTGCATTTGAAACCGCTCAGCGATGATGTTGAGACGGTTCCGCCAAAGCCCCGGGTGTATTGAATTAAGGACTGCTCATGGTTGCCTTCCGCCTGCCCAAAAACTCTCGCATCCGGCAAGGAAAGTCCTGGCCGGCCCCCGCGGCCGCGACGCGCCCGAAGGTGTTTCGTGTCTATCGCTGGGATCCGGACGATGAAGCCAATCCGCGTGTCGACAATTACACGATCGATCTCGACTGCTGCGGGCCGATGGTGCTCGACGGACTTCTGGCCATCAAGAACGAGATCGATCCGACCCTGACCCTCCGCCGCTCCTGCCGGGAGGGGGTCTGCGGATCCTGCGCCATGAATATCGATGGCACCAACACCCTCGCCTGCATCAAGCCGATCGCGGAGGTGAAGAGCGAGGTCCGCGTCTACCCGCTACCGCATCTGCCGGTGGTCAAGGATCTGGTCCCGGATCTGAAGCAATTCTATGCCCAGCATGCCGCGATGCAGCCTTGGCTGGAGGCGGAGGCCGAGGATCCCAAGCAGGAGCACCGGCAGTCGGTCGAGGAGCGGCGGAAACTGGACGGGCTCTATGAATGCGTGCTCTGCGCCTGCTGCTCGACGAGCTGTCCGAGCTACTGGTGGAACAGCGAACGCTATCTCGGCCCGGCGGCCTTGCTGCAGGCAAGACGCTGGCTGGCCGACAGCCGCGATGGCGCGACCGACCAGCGTCTTGATGCGCTCGAGGATTCGTTCCGTCTCTACCGCTGTCACACGATCATGAATTGCACCAAGGCCTGCCCGAAAGGGCTGAACCCGGCCAAGGCGATCGCCGAGATCAAGAAATCCCTGGCAACCCGCGGCTAGCGGTGGACCCCGGCCTTGCGGCCGGGGTCCGGTAGCGGCCTATCGGAGCGCCTTCTTGGAAATCTGATCCGTCCAGGCACCCTCGGGCTTCCGCGTGATCACCGGATCCGAGCCGCCGGCCAGCAGCGCGTCGACCGTGCGGTTGTAATCCCCCTCCTGCAGAGAGCCGTCCGAGCCCGCGGTGAGCTTGGCGATCTCGTCCATCATGCGTCTCTGGTGCTTGAGGGTCTGCGCCCCGGTGGAATCGTTTTCGAGGATGATATCCGCGGCTTCATCCGGGTTCTCCTCCGCATACTTCCAGCCTTTCATCGACGCGCGCACGAAGCGGACCATCTTGTCGACGAATTTCGGATCCTGCAGGCGGTCCTCCGATACATAGAGCCCGTCCTCCAGCGTGGCGACGCCTTCATCCTCGTATTTGAACACGGTCAGCTCGCTCGGCTTCAGCCCGGCATCGATCACCTGCCAGTATTCGTTGTAGGTCATGGTTGAAATGCAGACCGCCTGTTTCTGGAGCAGGGGATCGACATTGAAACCCTGCTTGAGAACGGTCACGCCCTCGGCGGAACCATCCGTGGGAATGCCCAGACGGCCCATCCAGTTCAGGAAGGGGTATTCATTGCCGAAGAACCACACGCCCAGCGTTTTGCCCCGAAAATCGTCGGTGGTCTTGATTCCGGCATCCTTGCGGCAGGTCAGCATCATGCCCGACGACTTGAAGGGCTGTGCGATATTGACCAGCGGCAGACCCTTTTCGCGCGCCGACAGGGCCGCGGGCATCCACTCCACGACGACATCGGCACCGCCGCCGGCAAGCACCTGCGTCGGGGCAATGTCGGGACCGCCCGGCTTGATGGTGACGTCGAGATCCTCGTCTTTGTAGAATCCCTTGTCGAGCGCCACATAGTAGCCTGCGAACTGGGCCTGGGTGACCCATTTCAGCTGCAACGTGACATCATCGGCCGCCTGGGTGGTGGAGGCCCAGCCACCGAGCAATCCGGCGACCAAAATTAGTTTGAGTGCTTTCACGATATTCCCCTTGTTGGAATTGGTGCTGAGGATTCTCAGCTACGTCGCCAGGAAGGATGCCAGAAAGTGACCGCCTTTTCCACCAGGACGATGCTGCCGTAGAAGACCGATCCCGCCAGCGCGGCGATGACGATTTCGGCCCAGACCAGATCCAGCGCGAGCCGGCCGATCGCGGTGGAGATGCGGAAGCCCATTCCCTTGATGGGGGAGCCGAAGAACTCTGCCACGATGGCGCCGATCAGCGACAGGGTCGTGGCGATTTTCAGGCCGTTGAATACAAAGGGCATGGCCGCCGGCAACCGCAATTTGAACAGGGACTGCCAATAGTTCGCGGCATAGGTGCGCATCAGGTCGCGATCGATGGTGCTGGCGGCCTGCAGGCCCTGGACCGTGTTGACCAGCACCGGAAAGAACACCATGACGACCACGACGGCCGCCTTGGAGTGCCAGTCGAACCCGAACCACATGACCAGGATCGGGGCCATGCCGATGATCGGCAGTGCCGCAACGAAATTTCCGACCGGCAGCAGGCCGCGCTGCAGGAACGGGGAACGGTCGATCAGGACGGCGGTCAGGAACGCGGCGCTACATCCCAGCACATAGCCGCTGAGGGCGCTTTTGAGGGCCGTCTGGACGAAATCCTGCCAGAGAATCGGGATCGAGGCGATGAAGCGGCTGGCGATCACGCTCGGAGCCGGCAGCAGCACGGGCTGGATCTCGAAGCCGTGCACGAAGCTTTCCCAGATCAGGATCGCCGTCAGGCTGAAAATCACCGGAACCGCGACGACCGTGAAGCGGCTGCGCGCCCGCCGGGCCAGCCGGACATTGAGCCACCAGCCGGCCAGCCAGGCCAGAACCCCGAAGGCAATCCAGCCCGTCATGCCATCCCCATCCTTCGGAGGGTCAGGCGCTGGAGCAGTCCGATCAGCCCGACCAGGGCCGCCGCCAGGGTCGCGGCCATGATCAGCGCCCCCCAGATCTGGATGGTCTGGCCGTAATAGCTTCCCGCCAGCAACCGTGCGCCCAGCCCGGCGACGGCTCCGGTCGGCAGCTCTCCGACGATCGCTCCGACCAGGGAGGCGGCCACGGCGATTTTCATGGAGGTGAAGAAATAGGGCATCGAGGCGGGCAGGCGGAGTTTGAGGAGGGTCGCCGTGCGCGAGGCGTTCCAGGTGCGCATCTGGTCGAGTTCAATGGGGTTGGGGCTGCGCAGCCCCTTCACCATCCCCACCACCACGGGGAAGAAGGAGAGATACATCGAGATCATGGCCTTGGGCAGCAGCCCGGAAATCCCGATCGCATTGAGAATCACGATGATCATCGGGGCGATGGCCAGGATCGGAATGGTCTGGGAAGCGACCGCCCAGGGCATGACGCCCATATCCATGGTTCGGTTGTGGAGGATGCCGACCGCCAGGGTGACGCCCAGGGCCGTTCCCAGGAAGAAGCCCAGCAGGGTCGAGGAGAGCGTGATCCAGCTGTGATAGACCAGCGACCGCTTCGAGGTGATCTTTTTCTCTGCGGTCGTCTTCCAGATTTCCGCGGCGACCTGGTGCGGTGCCGGCAGCCGCGGCTTCTCCTGGGACCAGGTGTCGGCGACCAGTGCCGGGAAGGACAGCGTTTCCCCCGCACGCGAGGCCTTGTCCTCGGCCCAGGCGGTGTTGAGGAGGATGGCGGCCAGATACCAGAGCGTGAAGATGGCCAGGACGACCGTCAGGATGGGCACGACGGACCGGATCATGCGGCTGCATTCCTTCTCCGGCCGTCCTGCGGGTGCGGGCGCGGAGGGCGGCTTCGGAGCCGCCCGGCGCCGGAAAACCGGTCCGCGCGGTCCGGGCGGGGCCTATTCATAGGCGTGTCCGGCTCTCAGTCCTTCCCGGACGCGTTGCGCAACTTCAAAAAATTCCGGGGAGTCGCGCATGTCGAGCGGGCGCTCGCGGGGCAGCGGGTTTTCGATCACGCGGGTGATGCGCCCGGGGCGCGGGCTCATCACCACGATGCGGGTGCTCAGATACACCGCCTCCGGGATCGAATGGGTAACGAAGGTGATGGTCTTGTTGGTGCGGGCCCAGAGCTTCAGAAGCTGCTCGTTGAGGTGGTCGCGGACGATCTCGTCGAGCGCACCGAAGGGCTCGTCCATCAGCAGGATATCCGCGTCGAAGGCCAGTGCCCGCGCGATGCTGGCCCGCTGCTGCATGCCGCCGGAAAGCTGCCAGGGGAATTTCTGTCCGAAGCCCTCCAGTTCGACCAGCTCCAGCACATGCCCGACACGCCGCTTCTGTTCGGCCTTGTCATATCCCATGATCTCCAGCGGCAGGCGGATATTGCCGCTGATGGTGCGCCATGGATAAAGACCGGGGGCCTGGAAGACATAGCCATAGGCGCGTTTCTGGCGCGCTTCGGCGGGCGAGATGCCGTTGATGGTGATTTCTCCTGAAATCGGCGTCTCGAGATCGGCCAGGACACGGAGGAAGGTTGTCTTGCCGCATCCCGACGGGCCGATGAAGCTGACGAACTCGCCTTGGTGGATCGTGAGGGTGACGTTGCTCAGCGCATTAACCGGCCCGTCCTTGGTGTCGAAGGTCAGGGAAATATCCCGGGCGTCGATGACCACCGGGGCACTCAAGGCCTGCCCTCCAGCACGCGGCGCACCCACCCGGCTCGACCCGGCGGCGCCAATCGGGCATTTTTGCGAACGCTCATCCAGTCCTCCTGGAAGTGGGGTTGCTGGAAAACATCAGCCTTCCCGATCAGGGTCGAAGGGACAGGCAGGCGAAATCGGCCTCCGTATGGAGCGGATCTGGTTTCACTTCAGCATGCCTTCTCCAGCGGACAGCCCGGATCCAGCCGCTTTGCAATCCTGGTTGCAAAACCCGGTACAGCGATTCCGGTAACAGCCTTCACCTCGCCTGTGTTTGTCGATTCCGCGGCATTTCCGTGTCCAGATCAAGTGCCGCAGATCGTGCAAAAAGCTCCAGCCTCTTGCCTTGGCACAACATATAGCACCGCCGCGCTCCTGCGGCATCGGCCAGGACATGCCTGTGGCACTGCGCCGGTGTGGAAGTTTCATTCGGCTGTCCCGTCCAAGAGCCTGGTCGGCTGATGGATGGTTCCTTTTTTCGGCTGCTGTCAGGTCGGTGCCAGTTGCAGCGATGAAGCCGGTCGCATCGTTGTGTGGAGATCTGGCGGGCGACCGCATAGCCCATTCCCTCAAGGCGATCTGTATGCAGCACCCGGCCTTGCCGTGGATTCCCGCCTTGCAAAGCCGGATCATGGGTGGGGCGGATGTCGTCGTGATCGGCGCAGCGTCGCGGCTGACCCAGGCGATACAGCCGGGCCCGTCACCGGCCATGAGACGCGCAGGGGGATGTCGAGATTCGGACAGCCGGCGGTCACAGTTTCGAGAAAGGCGTTGTAGTTCAGGCAGGTTCGCCGGGCATCCTCCAGCACCGGGCATCAAGGCGGCACCAGCCCGAACCGCTCCGGAGCGGCGGGTTTGACACGCCGGGGGAAGTTTGTAATTTCCCCGCCATGACTGATGCACCGAGCCCCGGGGAATCGCGCATGGACGGTCTGTCCGCCCGCAAACCCCACCCTGTCCTCACTCCCGCAGCACAGCGGGCGTGCGGCTTGCTGCATGCATCGGCAGCACCTCCCGTACCGGAACCATCGCCGGTCGTCCGGGACCGCCTGCTCCCACCAGGGTCGGCGGATTTCGGACAAGCGGCTGGTGCAGGTGTTTCTGCCCGCAACAGGCCCGCCCAAACGCAGCGACACCCAAACAGATGGTATTTCCCATGGGCTCAGGACAGCAATCTCACGCAGCCTTTCGGCACAAACCCCGGCATGATGCCTGTTACAAGCAGCTCTTTGACCATGCGGCGGTGGTCCAGGATCTGATCTCCGGATTCATAGCTCCGCATCTGAGTGATGAGCTTGATTTTCCCACACTGGAAAAAGTCCCGTCCTCTTTCGTAAGCAGCGACCTGAAGCAGCGTCACATCGACCGGGTCTGGCGCGTCCGCCTTCGTGGCAGCGGCCGGTGGCTGTACATCATGCTGGAATTCCAGTCCACGGACGACCGGCTCATGGCGGTGCGCATGCTGACCTATATCGGGCTGCTGTATGAGGATATTTGCCGGAACAAGGCGAATCTCGGGCCGCGGGGCGAACTTCCGGAGATATGGCCGATTGTTCTCTTCAACGGCGGTATGAAGTGGACTGGGCCGCTCATTATCGAGCAGAAGAGCAGGGACGAAGGGCGCCAGTATCGACTGTTCCTGGAGTGTCTTTTGTTCCGCCCGCGGGAGTATCCGTTGGACAATTTGCAGCCGGACAATGTTGTATCGTTCCTGATCAGGCTGGAACGAATACCCCCGTCCGGCGCACCGATGCGCCGACTGATGCGTGATATCAGGGCATGGTTGCGGAAGTTTGACAAGGATGATTTCACCCGGCAGAGTCTCGCCAGGGTGCTCAGCAACTGGTTCAAGGAGTATCTGAAAATGGAAAGCAAAATTGACCCCAGTCTTGACCCGTTGGATCAGCTGGAGCAGATAGAGAACCTCGTGATGGATTGGGAAGCCCCGGAATGGGCTCAGGGATGGCTTGAGGAAGGGCTTGCGAAAGGCCGGACGGAAGGGATCGAGGAAGGGATCGAAAAAGGCCGGACGGAAGTGCTGGGGGCAATTCGGAAGAGTCTGTACCTTCAGGCCGGGTCGAGATTTGATCCGGAAACGGTCGGCCGGCTGACCAAGCATCTGGATCAGGTATCCGATCCGGAGCGGCTGTTGGAGATTTCCGGGAAGATCCACGAAGGCGCAACCTGTGCCGCGCTTCTCAAATGTCTCAAAAACAGATCATAGTCGATCGGATGCTCCTTTGCGGCCCATGAGGATGATTTCACCCGGCAGAGTCTCGCCAGGACGTTCAGCAACTGGTTTGGGGAGTATCTGACAATGGAAGACAAAATTGACCCCAGTCTTGACCCGTTGGATCAGCTGGAGCAGATAGAGAACCTCGTGATGGATTGGGAAGCCCCGGAATGGGCGCAGGGATGGCTTGAGGAAGGGCTTGCGAAAGGCCGGACGGAAGGCCGGACGGAAGGCCGGACGGAAGGGATCGAGGAAGGGATTGAAAAAGGCCGGACGGAAGTGCTGGGGGCAATTCGGAAGAGTCTGTACCTTCAGGCCGGGTCGAGATTTGATCCGGAAACGGTCGGCCGGCTGACCAAGCATCTGGATCAGGTATCCGATCCGGAGCGGCTGTTGGAGATTTCCGGGAAGATCCACGAAGGCGCAACCTGTGCCGCGCTTCTCAAATGTCTCAAAAACCGGTCATAGATTATCGGATGCTCCTTCCCGGCAGTCGGGGCAGATGTGTGGCTGGATCGAATCAAAAGTGAACCCCGACCATCACGGTCCGGGCCGAATGGGTGGTCTGCCGGTCGATCACACCGAACGCCGACCCATCGGGGGGTGTGCCGGTCTATGCCGCCGGGTTTTCGTCGCCGTCGTTGTCGGTCCGCGGGTGGGGTTCTGTACGCTCGAACGGGTGGAAGCGTCCGGCTGATGACAGGGTAAACACTTCAACGCCGGTTGGGGTGACCCCAACCGTGTGTTCGACCTGTGCGGAAAGTGATCGGTCGCGGGTTACGGCCGTCCAGCCGTCTCCGAGCGTCCGGGTCTCGTGTCGGCCGAGATTCACCATCGGCTCGATGGTGAAAATCATCCCTGGCTGCAGCTCGACCCCGGTGCCTTCGACTCCGTAATGCAGAACACTCGGGGCATCGTGGAACACGCGTCCGATTCCGTGACCGCAATAATCCCGAACGACCGAGCAGTTCTGCTGGCGCACATAGGACTGGATCGCCGCGCCGAGATCGCCGAGATGTTTTCCCGGCCCGACTTCCGCCACACCGCGTTCGAGCGCGGCGTAGACCACGTCAATGAGCCGCCGTGCTTCGGGACGGATCGTTCCGGCTGCGTGCATCCGCGAACTGTCGCCGAACCAGCCATCAAGATTCACGGTGACATCGATGTTGAGTATGTCGCCCTCGCGCAGCCGTCGCGTGCCCGGAATGCCGTGGCAGACGACGTGGTTGAGCGAGATGCAGGTCGCTTTCGGGTAGCCGCGGTAGCCAAGCGGTGCGGGAATGGCGTTGTGATCGCGGATGAAGCTTTCGCAGATCTGGTCCAGTGCCCCAGTCGTAATGCCCGGCTGTACATGCGTGCCGACCTCGTCGAGACACTCGGCGGCAAGTTGTCCGGCCCGCCGCATGCAGGCGAAATCGGTCTCTGTATAGAGCGGGACCTGGTTTGATTTCAGCATGCCTTCTCCAACGGGCAGCCCGGATCCGGCCGCTGTGCGATTCCGACAGCAAAACCCGGCAGAGCGGTTCCGGTCACTGCATTCACCGTTGCCTGTGTTTTCCGGTTCCGCGGCATTCCTGCGTCCCAATCAAGCGCCGCGGGCCGCGCAAAAAGCTCCAGCCCCTTGCCCCGGCACGACATATAGCACTTCCGGGCCTCTGCCGCTTTCCGGGCCACCCTTTGGACGGTCCTGCGGCGTCGGTCCGGACATGCCGGTGGAACTGTGCCGGTGTGCTGCGTAGAAGTAGTATTGCCCCGCATCCCACGGCGCATGGATAGTCGGCAAGGATTCCCCCGCATGAACCAGCCCCGCTTTCCGACCGCGGCCGCGCTCATCATCGGTGACGAGATCCTGTCCGGGCGCACCCGCGATTCCAATCTTGCCGTTCTTGCCGAAACCCTTGAGGGCGTCGGGATTGCGCTCCGCCAGGCGCGGTTCGTGCCGGACGAGACAGAGACCATCATTGCCACCGTGAACGAGCTTCGCGCCGGGCATGACCATGTGTTCACATCCGGGGGTATCGGGCCGACACATGACGACATCACCGCCGATGCGGTGGCGGCGGCGTTTGGCACGCCCATTGGCGTGCGCGAGGATGCCCGCGCCATTCTTGAGGCCTTCTATCCGCCCGGCATGCTGAATGAGAGCCGCCTGCGGATGGCGCGGATTCCCGAAGGCGCGACGCTGGTCGAGAACCCGGTGAGTGCCGCACCGGGGTTCCGGATCGGCAATGTCTATGTGCTTGCCGGGGTGCCGGCCATCTTCCGGGTCATGGTCGAGGGGATCACGGCCGAGCTGGGGGGCGGCCCAAGGCTTGTTTCGCGCAATATCACCGCGGCCGTGCCCGAGGGGGCCCATGCGGAGGAGCTCCGGGAGCTTGCGGGCACGGCGAAAGGCGTGCGGATCGGCAGCTACCCGTTTGCCCGCGGCGGCCGGGTCGGCACGACCATCGTGATTCGGGGCACCGATGAGGCGGAAGTGGGGCATTGCGCCGAACGCGTGCGGGAGATATTTGAGCGCCTGGGCGCAGACGATATTCTGATGAGCTGATATCGGGCGTTGCGTGATGCGCGCAAGATGGCCAGAATCAGGTGGAAACGCCCGCTTGGCGGAATTGGCAGACGCAACGGACTTAAAATCCGTTTCCTCTAGGAGTGCCGGTTCGAGTCCGGCAGCGGGCACCATGCCGGATGGGCGGAACCATGGTGGAAGAAGAAACCGAAGCAACCGAGCCCGAGGACCCGGAGAGCCTTGAGGGCAAGTTTTTGATCTCGCTGTCACGCAGGGATGGCGGGGAGCCTTTCGACCGTGCCGTCGTGCTGTTGTGCGAGCACTCCGACGAAGGTGCGATGGGGCTGATTGTCAACAGCCAGATCTCGCGCCCGACCGTCGGTGACCTGTTCAAGGAATTCGGAATCGAGGGCCCTCCCCCGGGGGAAGGTGTCGGGGTGCATTTCGGCGGTCCGGTCGAGACCGGGCGCGGCTTTGTCCTGCACAGCGCCGATTATTCCTGCGAAGGCACCAAGGGCGTCCTTCCGGATGTGCGGGTCACCATCGCCCAGACCATCCTTCAGGACATGGCGAAGGGACGCGGCCCGTCGGAGTATCTGTTCGCGATGGGGTATGCGGGCTGGGCACCCGGCCAGCTGGAATCGGAACTCCAGCGCAATATGTGGATCTGCTGCGACGGCGATTCCGGCCTGGTCTTCGGAAGCGAGGAAGCCAACGAGAAATGGGAGGTGGCGCTCCGCGGTGTGGGCGCGACCCCGTCGACCCTTGCGGTGACCGGCGGCCAGGCCTGAACCGGAGCAGGGGGCGTTTCAGCCTCCGGAGGGTTCCGCTTCCCCCGGGTCGCGGCGCTCCGGGTGCAGCCGGATATAGCGCTCGTGATTCCGCCAGCGGCCGTTGATCTCCAGATAGGCGCGCGTCGATCCCTCGCGGACAAACCCGCAACCCAGCAGCAACCCCCGCGAGGCGGTGTTTTCGGGCAGGCAGGCCGCCTCCAGCCGGGAGAGGCCGAGCGCGTCAAAGGCGTGCGCGATCAGGAGGCCCAGCCCTTCGGTCATGTAGCCGCGGCGGGCATGGGGCGCGCCGATCCAGTAGCCGAAGGTTCCGGTCAGTGCCGGCCAGTCGCGGATGTTCTCCAGCGTGATGCCGCCCAGCAGGGTGTTCCGGGAGGCGCAGAACAGCAGATAGGCGAGGGCCCGTCCTTCCTTGGCCGCCCGGCTTGTCCAGCGCACCCGCCGGCGGAAGGCACCGCGCTCCAGATGGTTGTCGTTCCAGCGCGGCTCCCAGGGTCGGAGGAATTTCGCGCTTTCGCGGCGGAGGTCGCACCAGACGGGATAATCCTTCATGCAGGGCGGGCGCAGGCGGACGCGTTGGCCCTCCAGCACCGGGTTTGTCGGGTCGCGATCGAAGAGCATCGGGCTATGCCGTGAGGCGGCGGTTGAGATCGGCCACTCCGGGGGCACCGCCGATCTTTCCGTAATACGCGCAGCTGAGGGTGCTTTGCGCCAGCATGCGCTGGCCCGCGGCGCGGGCACGCGCCGCATCCACCGCATCCACCTCGGCCAGGGTTTCCTCGATCTCGACCGGTCGCTGCCAGATGGCGATCGAGCTCGCCATGCGTTCGCAGCGGGCCATGGGGGATTCGAGGGCCATCAGCAGGCCGGCCCGGATCTGCGCCCGCACCCGGCGGGTCTCCTCCTCGGAGGCCGAATCGGCCAGGCGGCGGGTCTCGTCGATGGCCAGTTCGGCCAGTTCGCCGGCGCTTTCCGCGCCGGTGCCGGTGTGGATCTCCAGCAGGCCGCTGTCGGCGAAACTGGCGTATTGGGCGTAGATTCCGTAGCACAGACCGCGCCGCTCGCGGGCCTCCTGGAACAGCCGCGACGACATGCCCCCGCCGAGCATGGCCGCAAAGGTCCGGGCCGCATGCCGGTCGGGGTCATGATAGTCCGGTGCTTCCAGGGCAAAGGCGAGATGGGCCTGTTCGAGGTCCTTCTCCTCGCGGAATTCACCGCCGCAATACTGCGCCGGCGATGCCGCGCGGATCGGGCGGGACGGCTCGAGATCGCCGAACAGGGCTTCGGCCTGGGCAACCAGCGCGTCATGCTCGACCGCCCCGGCGGCGATCAGGAGCATCGATTCCGGCCGGTAGAGCGAATCGAGATAGGTGCGCAGGTTGTCGGTGCTGAATCCGCTGACCAGCTCGGCGGGGCCCAGAAGGTTGCGTCCCAGCGGCTGGTCGGGATAGGCGCGTTCGAGGAGTCGGTCATGGACCACCTCGTCGGGGGAGTCCAGGGACTGGCCGATTTCCTGGAGAATGACCGTCCGCTCGACCTCGACATCATCCTTGGCGAGGACCGGAGCCCGCAGGATGTCGGCGAGGATGTCCACCGCGAGAGGGGTGTCTTCCGCCAGCACCCGGGCGTGGTAGGCGGTGGCCTCATAGGAGGTGTAGGCATTGAGCGCGCCGCCCACCGATTCGATCTCGGCGACGATGTTGAAGGCGCTGCGCCGGGCGGTGCCCTTGAAGGCCATGTGCTCCAGGAAATGCGACAGGCCGGTTTCCTGCTCGGTCTCGTGCCGTCCGCCGGCCAGCACCCATACGCCGAGCGCGACCGAGGCAAGACCTTCCATGCGGTCGGTGGCCACCCGGAAGCCATTCGGGAGTTCGCTCAGGGTGGCGGTCATGGTTCTGCCTTTTCCTCGATCAGCGTCTGCAGCGCGGCAAGATCAGCCGCGGCGGTTTCCTTCCGCTCCGGGCGGTGCATCACGGCCGCAAGCCGCTCCGGCACTTCCGGCCGGCGCCCGGCGGCGGCCTCCACCGCTTCCGGGAATTTCGCCGGATGGGCGGTGGCCAGCACGATCATCGGCGCATCGATCGCCGTGATGTCGGCGGCCTGGAGCCCGACCGCCGTGTGCGGGTCGACGAGACGTCCGTGGTCCCGGGCCGTCCGGGCAATCGTCTCGCCTGTCTCGGACTCGGATACGGCCGCGGAGGCAAAGATCCGGTCGAGGGCGGTGCGTTCGCCCGCGGCGAGTTCGAGGGTACCGGTTCGGGAGAAGGTTGCCATCGCGTCCTGCACCCGGTCTGCGTCGCGTCCGCTTGCCTCGAACAGGGCGCGTTCGAAATTCGAGGCCACCTGGATGTCCATGGAGGGGGAGGAGGTCGGGGTGACGGTCGCGAGGGTGCCGCGGCCGGTGGAGAGCGTGCGGTGGAGGATGTCGTTGGCGTTGGTGGCGATCAGGATGCGGGCGACCGGCAGCCCCATCCGGGCGGCCACATAGCCGGCGAACGCATTGCCGAAATTTCCGCTCGGCACCGTGAAGGCGACGGGCTGCTCCGGTGCTCCGGCCCGCAGCCCGGCATAGAAATAGTAGACCACCTGGGCAAGGATCCGTGCCCAATTGATGGAATTCACGGCGGCCAGGGCCAACCGGTCCCGGAACGCCCGGTCGTCGAACATTCTCTTCACGAGTGCCTGGATGTCGTCGAAGGTGCCGTCGACCTCGATCGCATGCGTGTTCGGGGTCTCGAGGGTGGTCATCTGCCGGCGCTGCGCTTCCGAGATCCGTCCCGCCGGGAACAGCGCGAAGGCAGTCATCCGCGCGCGGCCGCCATACGCTTCGAGTGCGGCCGAGCCGGTATCGCCGGAGGTGGCGCAGATCACCGTGGCCCGGCCTCCGCGCCGTGCCAGGGCTTGATCCATGATCCGGGCGAGGAACTGCATCGCCAGGTCCTTGAAGGCCAGGGTCGGCCCGTGATGCAATTCGAGAAGCCAGCGCCGGTTTCCGAGCGGGAGGAGCGGGGTGCGGTCGGGATGGTCGAACCCGCCATAGGCGGCAGAGATCAGTTGGCGCAGTTCCGCCTCGGCGAGCATGCCGCCGAGGAAGGGGTGCAGGATGTGGAACGCCGTCTCCTCATAGGAGAGACCGGCCATCCGGGTGAGGTCACCGGGGTCCAGTCGCGGCCAGGATTCGGGGATGTAGAGGCCGCCATCCGGGGCGAGCCCGGTCAGCACCGATTCCTCGAAATCGAGCGGCTCGGACCGTCCGCGCGTGCTGATATACCGCAAGCAGGGATCTCCCGGGGATGTCATGCGGATGCCGATGCGCCCCTCTACGGATTTCCGTACACGGAGCGTGGCTGCGGGGCAAGATCGAGGCCGGCCGGTGTGATCCCGAAGCTCGCCATTCTCTCGCTCAGCCGGGGCCCGCCGGGCGGCGGTTCTGGCGTGCCAGCAAGCCTCCGATGACGAGCCAGGCGATCAGCAATCCCGCCCAGGTCAGCGCGTATCCGACATGGATGTTGGTGCGGTCGAGGGCGGGGGGGTCGGCATGGGGCCAGGCCCGGGCACCGGTCGGCCAGGCGATGACCAGAACCGGTTCGGCCCCGGTTGCGGCGGCGAGGGCCGGGACATCCCGCGCGAACCAGAGATCGGGTTCCGGCTCCGGCGTAAAGATCCCCCGCTCCCGGGGCCAGGCCAGGGCACCGGTGATGACGGTGGTTCCGGGGGGGCGCAGCTCTTCCGGGGTCTGGCTCTCTGGGAGGGAGTCGGGGAGGAAGCCGCGGTCGACGAGGATGCGGCGGCCGGGCTCGAGATCGAAGGGCGTGACCAGCCGCGCTCCGATGCCCCATTCGGGGCGCGCCGCGAAGATCCGCTGCTCTGCCGGATGATCGAAACGGCCCCGGATCTCGACCGGGAGCGAAGTATGGAGCGTGCGGCCGGGAACCGGGGGCAGCGGGACCGGGGCGGCGGCGAGGCGTTCGGCGGCGATGTGGATCCGTTCCTGCCGGTCCCAGCCGCGGATGCATTGCCAGGTGGTCAGGCCGGCGAGGGTGGCGGCTCCGAGCAGGAATCCGGCGGCGAAACCGTACGACATGGCGCTGTCCGGGTCAGCGGCCCCAGATATAGATGCAGCAAAACAGGAACAGCCAGACGACGTCGACGAAGTGCCAGTACCAGGCCGCTGCCTCGAAGCCGATATGCCGCTCCGGGGTGAAGTCTCCGCGGATCGCGCGGACCAGGCAGACGAACAGGAACAAGGTGCCGATGATGACATGGGCACCATGGAATCCGGTCGCCATGAAGAAGGTGGCCCCGTAGATATTGCCGGAATAGTTGAAGGCCGCATGCGAGTATTCATAGGCCTGGCAGGCGGTGAACAGGACACCGAGAACGCAGGTGACGGCCAGGCCGTTGATCAGCCCCTTCCGGTCACCCTGGAGCAGGGCATGGTGTGCCCAGGTGACCGTCGCCCCCGAGGTCAGCAGGATCAGCGTGTTGATCAGAGGCAGGTGCCAGGGATCGAATGTCTCGATGTTGGCCGGCGGCCAGACCCCTCCGGCGGGAAACAGCGCACTTGAGAAGTAGGCCCAGAACCAGGCGACAAAGAACATCACCTCCGAGGCGATGAAGAAGAGCATCCCGTAGCGCAATCCGATGCGCACCACCGGCGTGTGGTCGGTTCCGTTGCCCTCGCGGATCACATCCCGCCACCAGACCCACATGCAGTAGAGGATGAGCAGGGCACCGACGCCGACTCCCCAGAAGGTGCCGGTATGCAGCGCGAGCACCGTTCCGCCGAGCAGCAGGAAGCCGCCGAGACCGGCCAGTACCGGCCATGGGCTCGGCTCGATGATGTGGTAGTCGTGTTCCTTTGCAGCCCCCATCCGAGGATCTCCGCGTCAGACTGCCTGTAGCCCCCGAATCCATAACCAAACCCGGAACCGCACGCAAGCACCGGGGATGCCGGCAACCGGCAGCGGGATGGTTTTCGCGTGATCGGTGCGGGCGGAATCGGTCCGGATTCAGCCTTCCAGCACCCGATGGTGGGCGACCGGCATTCGCTGCCGTGTCTCGGCGATCTGTTCGCGGTCGATCTCGGCGGTCGCGAAGCCGGTCTCCTCGCCCAGTTCCACCATCACCTCGCCCCACGGGTCGAGAATCATCGCATGGCCCCAATTCCGGCGCTCCCGGGGGGAGCTCGGGAAACTGCCGCATTGCGCGGCGGCGGCGATATAGCATTGCGTCTCGATGGCCCGGGCCCGCAGCAGCACTTTCCAGTGGTCGCGTCCGGTCCGGTGGGTGAAGGCGGAGGGCACGGCGATCAGCATCGCCCCGCGTGCGGCCAGCATGCGGAACAGCTCCCCGAAGCGCAGGTCGTAGCAGATGGTGCAGCCCACGGTGACGTCCTCGGCGGAATAGGTCACCACCTCCTGCCCGGCACTGATCAGGTCGGATTCGCGGTAGGCAGTGCCGTCGGGGGTGGTCACATCGAAGCGGTGGATCTTGCGGTACTGCGCGAGCAGGCTGCCGTCCCGGTCGAATGTGACGGTCGTGTTGAAAATCCTGCCGGTTGCCGGGTCGAGTTCGAAGAAACTCCCCCCGTGCACGATCACGCGGTGGAGGGCCGCGATCTCCTGCAGGCTCCGGCAGGTGTCGCCCTGCGGGACCGGCTCGGCCGCGGCCCGCTTGCCGGTCTCGCCGCCGCCCTGAAAGGAGAACATTTCTGGCAGGACCAGTAGGTCCGGTCCGTCCTCGGCCACGGCCTCGGCGCAGAGTCGGCGGGCCTCGCGAAGATTTTGTGCCTTGTCGGTCCCGGACTGCATCTGAAGGACGGTCACGCGCATGCTCTGGATCCTCCCGGTGTGGAGGCGGGATTTCCTCCGCCAGCCTCCTGCATGGTCATCCATCCGGCGGGCGATGTCATCCGGGGGGATTCCTGTCGGCTTGCCCGTGCCCGGCGGACAGGTAGCATCGGTACTGGAATTCGATCGGCATCTGCAGGAATTGTGTCGCCATGGAATTGGTTGTCGTTTTTGGAGGCACGGGGTTTCTCGGCCGCTATGCGGTGCCCCGGCTCGCGCGGAGCGGCTGGCGGGTGCGCGTCGGCACGCGCAACCCCGATCTGGCGGGATCGGTGCGGGTGCATGGCGATGTCGGCCAGGTCGAACCGGTGGCGGTGGATGTCCGGCATGAGAGATCGGTGCGCGCGGCTCTCATCGGGGCCGATGCGGCGGTCAACCTCGTCGGCATCCTCCATGAGGGCGGGCGCCAGCGCTTCGAATCCGTGCATGCGGAGGGAGCCGGCCGGATCGCGGCCCTTGCGGCCGAGCTCGGTGTCCGGCAGCTCGTGCAGGTTTCGGCGATCGGCGCGGATCCCGACTCCCTGTCTCTCTATGCACGCAGCAAGGCGGAGGGCGAGCGGGGCGCGGCTGCGCATCCCGCGGCCGTGATCCTGCGTCCCTCGGTCCTGTTCGGCGAGGGCGACCAATTCTTCAACCGATTCGCGCGGATGGCGGAACTCTCGCCGGTGCTGCCGGTGGTCGGCGGCGGAACCCGGTTCCAGCCGGCCCATGTGGACGATGTGGCCGCGGCGGTCGTACAGGCCGTCTCGGGCCGGGCGGAAGCCGGCATCTACGAGCTCGGCGGCCCCCTGATCTATACCTTCCGCGAGCTGATGGAGATCATGCTGGGTGAGATCCGTCGCCGGCGCCTGGTGGTTTCGGTTCCGTTCCCGGTCGCGCGGGTCCTGGGGAGGGTTCTCAGTCTGCTGCCGAACCCTCCGCTCACCGCCGACCAGGTGGCGTTGCTCCGGACCGACAACATTGTCGCGGCCGGTATGCCGGGGTTTGCCGATCTCGGCATTTCCCCGACTTCCCTGGAAAGCGTGATCGGTTCGTATCTGGTTCCCTATCGGCCCGGCGGCCAGTATTCCGACATCATCGCCCGGGTCTGACGCGGCCCGGCTTTTCAGCCACCGGCATACCACAGAAGTCCGGCGCCGAGAGCCAGCCGGTAGATCACGAACGGGGTGAAGCTCCAGCGGCGCATCATGCGCAGCAACCCCCAGAGCGCCAGCCAGGCCACCGCGGCGGAGAGGAACAGCACCGTCGCCGCGGTGCCCCACAAAAGGGTGTCGCCGGTGCGTGCGATCTCGAACGTTCCGAGCACCGTGGTCGCCCCGATCGTCGGGATGGCGAGCAGGAAGGCAAAACGGGCAGCGTCTTCGCGGCCCAGTCCGAGTGCGCGTCCGGCCGTGATCGCCATTCCGGCCCGGCTCGCCCCGGGCACAAAGGCACAGATTTGCACGCAGCCGACAAACAGGGCCTGCAGCGGGGTCATTTCCGCAAGCTTCCGGCGGGAATTTCCGAACCGGTCGGTGAGGTAGAGCAGGATGCCGAATCCGATCGTGGCCCAGGCGATCACCTGGATGTTGTGCAGGCTCTCCGCCAGTCCGGAGGTCCAGAAGGCGAGGCCGGCCAGCACGCCCGGCAGGGTGGCGACGGCCAGCAGGGCGGCGAATCGGGCCTCCGGCCCGTTCCGGGGGCCGATGGCGAGCCGGACACTGCCCCGCAGGATGCGGAGCATGTCGCGCCAGAAATACCCCATGACCGCGACCAGTGTGCCGGCATGTGCGGCGATGCTGACGAGCAGCCCGGAATCCGCCGCACCGGTGAGCGATGCGAGCAGGAAAAGATGTGCCGAGGAGCTGACCGGCGCGAATTCGGTGATTCCCTGGACCAGTGAGGCAAGGAGGATATGGGTGATGTGGATGGTCCACCTCCCCGCTCTGCGCAGGTTGGGTCGGCCCGTCCCGGACGGCAGGGCTCAGCCACTGACGCTACCATATTGTTTTGCGGTCCCGGGGGCCGTTCTGTCGGTCGCAGGAAGAAGCGCATGATCCAGCTTCCCGAACTGCCGAGTTTCCGTGTCGAGGGCCGGCGCGCATTGGTGACCGGGGCTTCTTCCGGACTTGGGCTGGGAGCGGCCGCGGCACTGGCGGAGACTGGTGCGGAGGTCGTGATGGCCGCCCGCGGCGGCGACCGGCTCGCGGAAGCGGTGGACGCCATCCAGGCTGCAGGCGGGCGGGCGGAGGCGCTGCCGCTTGATGTCGCGGACATCCCGGCGATGGCTGCGGCCGTCGACCGGCACGGCCCGTTCGATATTCTGGTCAACAGTGCCGGGATCGCCCGGCACGGGCCGGCTCTGGAGGTGGTGCCCGAGAGTTTTGACGAGGTGATGGGCGTCAATCTGCGGGGGGCCTATTTTCTGACGGCCGCGGTGGCCCGGGGCCTGGTCGCTGCCGGGCGCCCCGGCTCGCTGATCAACCTGTCTTCGCAGATGGGCCTGGTCGGTGGGGCTGACCGCGCGGTCTACTGCGCCAGCAAGCATGCGGTCGAGGGGTTCACCAAGGCCATGGCGATCGAGCTCGGTCCGCACCGGATCCGGGTCAACACGATCTGCCCGACTTTTGTGAGAACCCCGCTCACCGAGCCCACCTTTGAGAATCCCGAACAGATTCGCTGGATCGAGCGGATGATCAAGCTGGGCCGGGTGGGGGAGGTGGCGGATGTGATGGGGGCGGTCGTGTATCTGGCGAGCGATGCCTCGGCCTTGGTGACCGGCACGGCCTTGCGGGTGGATGGGGGCTGGACCGCCGGGTGACGTGGATGTTGCAGGTTTGCAACTTATTTATAACAGCATAAATGCTATTATTTGACAGGATTTCGTGGGCGGAACAGGCGTTTTGGCATTTTTTGCAGGTTTATAGCAACGAAACTGCTTTATATATTCCCGGATTTCGCCTATTTCCTGGTTTCGGTACCCGTTCCTGCCTGTGACGGAGCTGCCCTGTCCCGCATCCGGAGAGTTCCCGATGACCGATCGCATGCTGGCCTTCGTCGAACTCGGGGCCCATATGCCCGACAAGCGGGGCCAGGAGATCCGGTCGGCGGATTTTGACGAGATCTACGCCGAATACACCGCCCCCGGTGCCGCCCGGCAGGCCGCCCGCTGCTCGCAATGCGGCGTGCCCTCCTGCCAGACCCACTGCCCGCTCCACAACAACATTCCCGACTGGCTGAAACTCGCCGCCGAGGGGCGGCTGGAGGAAGCCTACGAACTCAGCCAGGCCACCAACACATTCCCGGAGATCTGCGGCCGGATCTGCCCGCAGGACCGGCTTTGCGAGGGCAATTGTGTCATCGAGAAATCCGGCCATGGATCCGTCACCATCGGTGCCATCGAACGCTACATCACCGAGACCGCCTGGGAGAAGGGCTGGGTGAAGCCTTCCCGTCCCACCTTCGAACGTCCCGAAAGCGTGGGCATTGTCGGTGCGGGCCCGGCCGGCCTTGCTGCGGCGGACTGGCTGCGCCGGCGGGGATACTCGGTCACGGTCTATGACCGCCATGACCGCGCCGGCGGCCTGATGACCTATGGCATTCCCAACTTCAAGCTCGACAAGGCGGCGGTGTTCCGCCGCGTGGAGCAGATCGAGGCCGGCGGCGTCCGCATCGAACTCAATTGCGAGATCGGCCCCGACCTGCCGCTGGGCGTCCTGCGGGCGCGCCATGACGCGGTCCTGCTCGCGGTCGGCACCTATCGTTCCCGTTGTTTGGGCGCTCCGGGTTCCGGTCTTGGCGGCATCGTGTCGGGACTCGACTATCTGGTCGCCTCCAACCGGAAGGGACTCGGCGATGCCGTGCCCTGTTTTGACAGCGGCGAGCTGGATGCCCGTGGCCGCGATGTCGTCGTGGTCGGCGGGGGTGACACCGCGATGGACTGCGTGCGGACGGCCCTGCGCCAGGGCGCGCATTCGGTGTCCTGCCTCTACCGCCGCGATCGCGCCAACATGCCGGGCTCGCGGCGGGAAGTGGCGAATGCCGAGGAGGAGGGGGTCGTCTTCCGGTGGCTGTCCGCGCCGCAGGCTTTCCGGGGGGAGGAGACGGTGCGGGCGGTGCTTGCCACGCGCATGCGCCTGGGCGCTCCCGACGATACCGGGCGCCGGGCCCCCGAAGAGGTCAAGGGCTCGACCTTCGATCTCCCCGCAGGGCTGGTGGTCGAGGCGCTCGGCTTCGATCCCGAGGATTTTGCGGACCTCTGGGGCGAGGATGTGCCGGAACTGACCGGCTGGGGCACCGTCCGCGCCGACCCCCGCACCGGTGCGACCAGCGAGGAGGGCGTCTATGCGGCGGGCGATGTGGTGCGGGGCGCCTCGCTGGTGGTCTGGGCGATCCGCGATGGCCGGGATGCCGCTGCCGCCATCCATGCAAGGCTGGCGGCCGCGCAAGAGAGGCTGGCCGCATGAAGAGCCGGTCGGACGGAGGCTGCTGGAGCCGGACCGCCCGCCGGCTGGCGGCGGAAGGCATGTATCTGCCGTCGACCGAGCACGATGCCTGCGGGGTGGGCTTTGTCGCCGCCCTTGACGGCCGCCCCCGACGCGATGTGGTCGAGAAGGGCATTGAGGCACTCGGCAATGTCTGGCACCGGGGGGCGGTGGACGCCGACGGCAAAACCGGGGACGGTGCCGGGCTGCATCTCGGGATCCCGACCGCGTTTTTTGACGGCGAGATTCTCAAGACCGGCCACCAGCCCGATCTCGGACGCCTCGCGGTCGGTCAGATCTTCCTGCCCCGCGCCGATTTTGCCGCCCAGGAAACCTGCCGGTCGGTCGTGGAGTCGGAGCTCCTGGCGGCCGGCTATGCGCTGTATGGCTGGCGGCATGTGCCGGTGGATGCGACGGTGCTCGGGGAGAGGGCCAATGCCACGCGGCCCGAGATCACCCAGATCCTGATCGCCAATCCCCGCGAGACCGACAGCGAGACCTTCGAGCGCGAACTCTATCTGGTGCGCCGGCGGATCGAGAAGGGCACCGCCGGGATCAGCGGCTTCTATGTCTGCTCGCTCTCCTGCCGGTCGGTGGTCTACAAGGGAATGATGCTGGCCGAGCAGGTGGCGGCGTTCTACCCGGACCTGCGGGATCCACGCTTCGAATCCTCCTATGTGCTCTACCACCAGCGCTACTCGACCAACACCTTTCCGCAATGGTGGCTGGCCCAACCCTTCCGCGCGCTGGCCCATAACGGGGAGATCAACACGTTTCGCGGCAACGCCAACTGGATGCGCTCGCATGAGATCCGTCTCGCCCATGAAGGCTTCGCCGGGCATGTGGAGGCCATCAAGCCGGTGATTCCGGATGGGGCCTCCGATTCCGGCGGGCTCGATGCCGTCTTCGAATTGCTGGTGCGGGCTGGGCGGGACGCGCCGATGGCGAAGACCCTGCTGATTCCGGAGGCCTGGTCGCAAAAGACGTCGGTCATGCCGGAGGCCTGGCGGGAGCTGTACAGCTACTCGAACGCGATCATGGAACCCTGGGACGGGCCGGCGGCGCTGGTGGCCACCGACGGGCGCTGGGTGATCGCCGGGATGGACCGGAACGGTCTGCGGCCGATGCGCTACCAGCAGACCGCGGATGGTCTGGTGGTGGCGGGTTCCGAGACCGGCATGGTCCAATTGCTGCCGGAGGAGGTGCTCGAGAGCGGCCGCCTCGGACCCGGGCAGATCCTCGGCGTCGATCTCGAGGGCGGCGGGCTGCACCATGACGCCGAAATCAAGGACCGGCTGGCCGCGACGCATCCCTATGGCGAATGGACCCGGCGCATCATCGATCTCAGCGCACGGGTGCGCGGGGTGCGCGAGCGGGCAGAATTCGGGGATGCGGAACTGCGCCGGTGGCAGCTCGCGGCCGGCTACACGATCGAGGATCTCGAGAGCCTTCTCCACCCGATGGTCGAGGAGGCGAAGGAGGCGGTCGGTTCGATGGGGGATGATACGCCGCTGGCCGTGATCTCGGACGGGTGCCGTTCGCTCAGCCATTTTTTCCGGCAGAATTTCTCGCAGGTCACCAACCCGCCGATCGACCCGCTGCGCGAGCGGAGGGTGATGAGCCTGAACACCCGTTTCGGCAATCTCAAGAACGTGCTCGACGAGGATGTGTCGCAGAGCGAGAACCTGCTGCTGGACAGCCCGGTTCTGCTGAACGGCCAGTTCGAGGAGTTGCGGCGGGCTTTTGGCGAGGATGCGCAGGAGCTCGATTATCTGTTTCCGGCCGGTCGGGAGCCCGGCGCGCTCCGCGAGGCGCTCGAAGAACTCCGCGCCCAGGCCGAGGAAGCGGTCCGCGCCGGCATCGGGCATATCGTGCTGACGGACGAGCGGCTGGGGCCGGAGCGGGCGGGCATTCCGGCGATTCTGGCCACCAGCGCCGTGCACAGCTGGCTCGTGCGCAAGGGGCTGCGCACCTTCTGCTCGATCAGCGTCCGCTCGGCGGAATGCCTTGACCCCCATCATCTTGCGGTGCTGGTCGGCTGCGGTGCCACCACCGTGAACCCCCATCTCGCCCATGAGAGTGTCGCCGGCCGGCACCGGCGGGGGCTGTTCGGGGAGCGTCCACTCGGCGTGTGTCTCGAGCGTTTCCGCGAGGCGATGGAGGTGGGGCTGCTGAAGACGATGTCGAAGATGGGCATCTCGGTGGTGTCGTCCTATCGCGGCGGCTACAATTTCGAGGCCATCGGCCTGTCGCGGGCACTGGTTGCCGAATATTTTCCCGGCATGGTCAGCCGGATTTCCGGCATCGGGCTGGCGGGAATCGAGCGCAACGCGCTTGCGCTCCATGCCCGCGCCTTCCGCGAGGAGGTGGCGGTGCTGCCGATCGGCGGCCTCTACAAGGCGCGTGCGAGCGGCGAGACCCATGCCTGGGACGCGCAGAACATCCATCTGCTGCAGGCCGCCTGCGCCGACGGCGATGCCGATCTCTGGCGGCGCTATTCGGAGGCTCTCCGCGCCCGGCCGCCGGTCCATCTGCGCGATCTCCTGGATTTCTGCCCGGCCGGCAAGCCGGTGCCGCTGAGCGAGGTCGAATCGGTGACCTCCATCCGGCGGCGCTTCGTCACTCCGGGCATGTCGCTGGGGGCGCTGGGGCCGGAGGCGCATCAGACCCTGAATGTGGCGATGAACCGGATCGGCGCGAAGTCGGATTCCGGCGAGGGCGGCGAGGATCCGGAGAGCGCGCTTCCGGGGCCCGGCGGCGACAACCGGATGGCGCGGATCAAGCAGGTGGCCTCGGGCCGGTTCGGCGTCACCATGCGCTATCTCAGTGCCTGCGACGAGCTGGAGATCAAGGTCGCGCAGGGGGCCAAGCCCGGCGAGGGCGGGCAGCTGCCGGGTTTCAAGGTCACCGACATGATCGCCCGGCTCCGCCACTCGACGCCGGGGGTGACGTTGATTTCGCCGCCGCCGCACCATGACATCTATTCGATCGAGGATCTGGCGCAGTTGATCTACGACCTCAAGCAGGCCAATCCGAAGGCCCGGGTGACGGTCAAACTGGTGGCGGCGACCGGTGTCGGCACCATCGCGGCCGGGGTCACCAAGGCCAAGGCCGATGTGATCCTGATCGCCGGCCACAATGGGGGCACCGGGGCCTCGGCACAGACCTCGATCAAATATGCCGGACTGCCTTGGGAGATGGGGCTGACCGAGGCGCACCAGGTGCTGACCCTCAACCGCCTTCGCGAGCGGGTGATCCTGCGGGCGGACGGCTCGATGCGCAACGGCCGCGACATCGTGATGGCGGCGATGATGGGGGCTGAGGAATACGGGGTGGGCACCGCCTCGCTCGTCGCGATGGGCTGCCTCATGGTGCGCCAGTGCCATTCGAACACCTGCCCGGTGGGCATCTGCACCCAGGATCCGAAATTGCGGGAGAAGTTCACCGGCAGCCCGGAAAAGGTCGTCAACTTCTTCACCCTCCTGGCCGGGGAGGTGCGGGAGATCCTGGCCGGACTGGGCGTCCGCTCGCTCGACGAGATTGTCGGGCGCACCGATCTGCTCGCCCAGGTGAACCGGGGCGCGCCGCATCTCGATGATCTGGACCTCAATCCTCTGCTCGCCCGGGTCGAGGAGCCGGATGCCGCCCCTCTCGCCCGCGACCGGCATGTCGGCCGGGTGGAGGTGCTGGACACGCTCGATGCCGAGATCCTGCGGGACGCGGAGCCGTTCTTCCGCGATGGCAAGAAGATGGAGCTGTCCTATGTCATCCGGAACATCCAGCGGGCCGTCGGCACGCGGATCTCGTGGCATATCGCGGACCGGTTCGGGGACGGCGGGGCCCTGGAGGAGGGGCATCTGACGCTGCGGCTGGAAGGCTCGGCCGGCCAGTCGCTCGGTGCCTTTGCCGTGCGCGGGCTTCGCATCGAGGTGAGGGGCGATGCCAATGACTATGTCGGCAAGGGCCTGTCGGGGGCGACCCTCATCCTGCGCCCGCCGCGGGGGTCACGACTCGAGCCGCACCGGAACGTGATCATCGGCAACACGGTGCTCTACGGGGCCACCGGCGGGCGGCTGTTTGCGAGCGGCCAGGCCGGCGAACGGTTTGCGGTGCGGAATTCCGGAGCCGATACCGTCGTCGAAGGCTGTGGTGCGAATGGCTGCGAATACATGACCGGCGGCACGGCGGTGCTGCTCGGCCCGGTCGGGGATAATTTTGGCGCCGGAATGACCGGGGGCATGGCGTATGTGTATGACGAGGCGGGGATGTTCCTCCAGCATCTGAATGACGATTCCGTGACCGCTCTGCGCATTGCTTCCGCGTATTGGGAGCGGCGGCTACGGGAGCTGGTCGAGGCGCATGCCGAGACCACCGGCTCGCCGCTGGCGGAGCGCCTCCTGCCGAATTGGGAGGAGGCGCGGGAGCGGTTCTGGCAGGTCTGTCCGAAAGAGATGGTGGACCGTCTGGAGCATCCACTGGCCGATCTGCAGGCGGTGGCCGTGGCATGACACAGCTCCGGTCCCCGGTCGGTGCACGGTGCGGAATTCAGGTCTCGAAACCGTGATGGAAGGCTACGAATGCAGCACCGGCGGCAGGGGGGTGCGGATTGCCGGGGGCTGGTGGGGGCGTTATCAGCCAGTGGCCAGCCATTGATTGCCGGCGGATTTACGGTTCGCCGGTGGCCAAGAATCGGGAGGATGGGAAGATGAAAATTCCGAGCATGAAGCCGTGGAAGCGGATTTCGCTTCTGGCCGCCGCCACGGCCGTGATGGTCGCGCTGGCCCCCGGAGCCCGGGCGATGGAAAACTGGTTTCCCTTCCCGGTTGAGGTCTGGAATCCGCCCTTCAACATGGAAAGCCCGCGCCGGACGGTCGATTATGTTCCTCTCCCCGCCGCCGCCCAGCCCTGGGATATCTGTGTCTCGTTTCCGCATCTGAAGGACAGCTACGTTTCCGCGTATGAAGCCTACTGGCTGGCCGTCAACTATGGTGTCGTCGCCGAGTCGGAGCGCCTTGGGGTCAGGATGCAGCTCGTCGAGGCGGGTGGCTTCACCAATCTCGACAGGCAGATATCGCAAATCAAGGACTGTGTGGCCCGCGGAGCGGATGCCGTGGTGATCGGTGCGACCTCCTACGATGGCATGAACGATCTTGTCGGTGAGGTTCGCGGCAAGGGGATCCCGGTGATCGATCTGGTCAATGACATCTCTTCGCCCGAACTTTCCGCCAAATCGCTCATCTCCTTCGGGGATATGGGTTTCAAGACCGGCCAGTACATCGCCAAGGCGCATCCCAGAGGCTCGGGCAAGGTCAAGGTCGCCTGGTTTCCGGGCCCTCGGGGTGCGAGCTGGGTCGAGGCCGGCAACCAGGGTTTCCAGAAAGCTGTCGCCGGCTCGGATATCGAGGTGGTCGAGACGAAATACGGCGATACCAGCACGGAAGTACAGACCCGGCTGGTCGAGGACACCTTGGAGGCGCATCCCGAGATCCAGTATATCGTGGGCAATTCGCCAACCACCGAGGCGGCGGTCAGCCTGCTGCGGGCGCGCGGACTGGCGGACAAGATCAAGGTTCTGGCCTACTACTTCACGCCGGGCGTCTTCCGGGGCATCCAGCGCGGGCAGATTCTGGCGGCCGCGACGGATTCGGCGGTCATCCAGGGCCGGGTGGCGATCGACCAGGCGGTGCGCATCCTTGAGGGCAAACCCTACGAGAAGCATGTCGGGCCGGTTCTCTATGTGATCGATTCCGAAAACGTCGCGACATTTGACCGGGATTCCTCCCTAGCACCGGAGGGCTTCAAGCCCACCTTCACGGTAGACTGACGCGGGCGGAAATTGGCGCCGAAGCGGCGGCCCTCCGTTCGCAGGACCGGCGACAGGGAGGTGCGGATTGCCGGTTGCGGGTGGATGCACTATCAGTCAGTGCTCAACAATTAGTTGTCGGCGGTCGCGGGCATTTTGCTGACCGCGCGTCTTGACATGGGCGAGACCAATATCGGCGCGACCATGCCGCTCGAGTCGATCGCGGCCTGCGTGATCGCCGGTGTCAGCCTGCGCGGTGGCACAGGTCGGTTGGAAAATGTTGTGCTGGGAGCCCTGTTTATCGGGCGGGCCCAGAACGGGATGAACCTGGCCCGGATCGAATCCTGTCTTCAGATCGTCGTCATCGGCGCCTTGCGGATCTTTGCCGTGGTCGCGGACCCGTTCCGGCTGCGCTACGTCGCCAGCCTGCGGGACTGACGGCATGCTGCGTGCGGCATCTGTGGGTCTGGGCTGGTGGTCCGACGAGCTCGCGGGTGCGGCGCGGAATGTCGCGGACCGGCTCCAGATCGTGACCTGCTATTCGAGATCGGCAGAAAAACGGAAGGCATTTGCCGGCAGATTCGGAACCGGTACCCATGAATCCTACGAAGCGGTGCTGGGGGATCCGGAGGTGGATGCCGTGATCCTGACCACGCCGCATTCGCTGCATGCGGAGCATGTCGTGCAGGCGGCCGGGGCCGGAAAGCATGTTTTCGTGGAGAAGCCGTTCACCTTGACGGCAGAAAGCGGGCGGCGGGCGGCGGCGGCCTGTGAAGCGGCGGGGGTCGTTCTGGCGGTCGGCCACAACCGCCGGTTTTCGGCGCCGGCACAGCAGTTGAAGGCGATGTGGGAGGCGGGAGAATTCGGAACCGTGCTGCATCTGGAGGCGAATTTCTCGGCTCCCAGCGCCATGTCCTACGTGCCGGAAAAATGGCGCGCCAGCCGGATCGAGAGTCCCGCGGGGGCGCTTGCGGGGCTTGGGATCCACATGATCGACCTGCTGTGCTGGCTTGCCGGACCGGTCGAACGGCTCACCGCCCGGTCGATCCGGCGCGCGGCCCCGGTGGACATCGATGACACGACATCAGCGCTGCTCGATTTTGCTTCCGGCCCGACCGGCTATCTGGGAAGCCTGGGGGCCTGCCCCTACACATCCTTCCTGAACGTGTACGGCACCCAGGGCAACGCGTTTGCCGCCATTGACGGCAATGCGCTGAAGATCCAGCTTCCCGGCGGTACGCCGGAGTCTCGCGAAATCATTCCGGTGGATACACTGGCGGCGGAGCTGGAGGAATTTGCCGCCCATTGTGCGGGCGAGGGGATCTACCGGGTGCGGCCCGAGGAGGCGATCCACAATGTCGCCGTCATGGAAGCGATCGACGCTTCTGCGACCGGTGGTTTGGTGAGCATCCGTCCGGACAGCGCGGTGGCCGTGCATTGAATTTCAGAAAGACGGGAGGACACAGACCATGACGACTGCGATCAATTGCGACATGGGCGAAGGTTTCGGGATCTACAAGATTGGGGAGGACGCCCGCCTCATGCCGTTGATTTCGATGGCCAATATCGCATGCGGCTTCCATGCATCGGATCCGAATCACATGCGCAACACGGTGCGGATGGCCAAGGCCCATGGTGTCCGTGTGGGCGCACATCCGTCGCTGCCGGATCTCCAGGGGTTCGGACGGCGTGCCATGGCGGTCGACCGCGAGGAGCTCGCCAATATCCTGATCTACCAGATCGGTGCGCTCGCGGGCTTCCTGCGCTGCGAAGGCATGGAGCTCAGCTACATCAAGCCGCATGGTGCCATCTATGGCATGGCGGCCCGCGATGCGGAGGTCGCACATGCGATCTGCGATGCGGCGGATGTTTTTGACGTCCCGCTGCTGGGCATGAAAGGCACGTTGCACGAGAAGGTCTACACCGAGCGCGGCCGCGTCTTCGTGGCCGAGTTCTACTCCGATCTCGAATACAACGACGATGGAAGCCTGATCATCACCCGCGAGCATGCAGCCATGGATCCCGAAATCGCGGCCGCGCGCTGTCTGCGGGCGATCCGGGAAGGGGTGACCGATTCGGTCAATGGTGTGCCCGTAGCGGTGGGAGTGGATTGCATCTGCGTGCATTCGGACACCCCGAACGCGGTCGAGGTCGCCGAGGCCGTGCACGCGGCGGTCCGGCCCTATCTTGCCGAAGCCGCCTGATCGGCCGTTTCGCGTTTCGAGGAATGATGGCGTTTGCCGCAAGCCGGAAAGGGAAAATCGATGACGACCAAGCAAGTAATGTCACCACTGCCCGGGACCTTCTACCGGAGATCTGCGCCTGACCAGCCGCCCTACAAGGAGGCAGGGGATCCGGTCGCCGAAGGCGATGTCATCGGGCTGGTGGAGGTCATGAAATCCTTCCATGAGGTCAAGTCGGACGCCGCCGGAACGGTGGTGAAATTTCTGATCGAGAACGAGGATCCGGTCATGGCGGGACAGCCGCTGGTCGAGATCGACCTCTAGCCGGAGCTGCGACGGCGTATGGCCATTGCCCGTCTGCTCGTCGCCAATCGCGGGGAGATTGCGGTCCGGATTGTCCGCGCGGCGCGCGAGCTCGGCATGCATGTGACCGTTGCCCACAGCCAGGCCGATGCCGATTCGCTGGCCGTCCGGCTGGCCGATGATGCCGTGGATATCGGGCTGCCTCCTGCATCGAAATCCTATCTGAACCTCGAGGCGATGCTGGCGGCGGCAGCCGAGGCCGGAGCGGATGCCGTGCATCCCGGCTACGGATTTCTGGCCGAGAATGCAGAGTTTGCGGACGCTGTGGAGGCGGCCGGCCGGGTCTTTGTCGGGCCGACCGGTGCGACCATCCGGCTGATGGGTGACAAGGTGGCCGCCCGCGAGGTGGCGGCGAAGGCAGGGGTGCCGACGGTGGCGGGAAGCGCGGGTCGCATGGATTCCCCCCAGGCGGCCGCGGCGCTGGCGGCGGAGATCGGGTTTCCGGTTTTGATCAAGGCCGCGGCCGGGGGTGGCGGGCGGGGAATTCGCATCGCGCATGATGCGGCGGAGCTCGACCGGCTGGTCCCCCAGGCCAGCACCGAGGCACGGGCCGCATTCGGCGATGGCGGTGTCTATCTCGAGAAGTTCATCGAGAAGGCCCGGCATGTCGAAGTACAGGTGCTCGGCGATGGCGAGGATGTTGTGCATTGCTTCGAGCGCGAATGCTCGCTGCAGCGCCGCCGTCAGAAAGTCTGGGAGGAGGCTCCGGCCGCATCGCTATCCGACCGCGTGCGCGGCAGACTTTGTGATGCCGCCGTTTCGCTCGCCCGCACGGTCCGCTACCGCGGCGCGGGCACCCTGGAGTTTCTCTATGACGGCGATACGGAAGCGTTTTATTTTCTGGAAATGAACACCCGCATCCAGGTCGAGCATCCGGTGACCGAGCTGGTCACCGGCATCGATCTGGTACGGGAAATGTTGCGGGTCGCCGGCGGGGAGCGGTTGCGTCTGCGCCAGGAGGAGATCACCTGCAGGGGGCACGCCATCGAATGCCGGATCAACGCCGAGGATCCCGCGAATGGCTTCCTGCCGAATCCCGGTGTGGTGGAATCCTTTGTGGCTCCCGGGGGGCCGGGGGTGCGGTTCGACAGTATGCTCTACCCGGGATGCACGATTCCTCCCTTCTATGACTCCCTGCTCGGCAAGCTGGTGGTCTGGGACGAGTCGCGGGAAGCTGCGCTGTGCCGCATGCAGGGGGCGCTGGCGGAATTCGAGCTCACGGGGGTGAAAACCACGAAACCCCTGCATCAGGCACTGGCGGCGGATGAGAATGTCCGTCGCGGGGAGGTTCACACCGAGTTCCTCGAGAACTGGCTCCAGCAGAACACATTGATTTCGGGATGACACCCGAGGGGGAGGGAGGATGACAGCACGATACGCCCATGGCGGGGACGACCATATTTTTGTTGAGGTCAGCGAGGAGATGTCGCTGGAAGCGTTCTTCCAGAGTCTGTCGATCACCAATGCGGTCCGCGAGAGCCGGATTCGGGGGGTCACCGAAATCTGCCCGGCCAACGCCTCCTATCAGATCAAATTCGACCCCACCCGGATCCGGCCGGCCGATCTGCTGAAGGAGCTCAAGGATCTCGAAGCGGCCGCGGGTGATACCGCGGCCGTTCTGCGGACGCGGATCATCGAGATTCCGGTGTTTTTCAATGACCCCTGGACGCATGAAACCTTGATGCGGTTCCGCGAGCGTCACCAGGATCCGGAGAGCACCGATCTCGAATATGCCGCGCGGATCAACGATTTCGATTCGGTCGACGGATTCATCCAGGCGTATTCCCGCGCCCCGTGGTTCGTGACCATGGTCGGTTTTGTCGCGGGTCTGCCCTTCATGTACCAGATGGTCGAGCGGAAGCGGCAGATCGAGGTGCCCAAATACCTCCGTCCGCGCACCGATACGCCGAAACTGACGGTGGGTTATGGCGGATGCTTCGCCTGCATCTACTCGGTGCGCGGTGCCGGCGGCTACCAGATGTTCGGGATCACGCCGATGCCGATTTTCGATCCCCAGCAGGAAATCAGCTATCTCAGCGACTTCATGGTTTTCTTCAAGCCCGGGGACATCGTAAAATTCCGGCCGGTAGACCGCGCTGCCTATGACGAGAGTGTCGCGCAGGTGGATGCGAACCGCTTCGAGCCCCGGATTCGGGAGTTTGTCTTTTCCCTGGAGGAATTCCAGAAGGATATCGACGGCTGCAACACAAAAATCGGGGAGATTCTCCATGGCGATTAGAGTGCTGGCACCCGGGCTGGGCACATCCGTGCAGGATACGGGCCGGCCCGGCTACTACCATCTCGGCATTCCGCTCTCCGGTGGCATGGACCGCTACGCCCTCCGCGCCGCCAATCTGCTGGTCGGAAATGAGGAGGGAGCGGCGGTGCTGGAAACGGTCTTCATGGGGCCGGAACTGGAATTCACCGAGGACCTCCGGGTCGCGGTGACCGGTGCCGAACTGCCGCCGAAACTCAATGGCGATCCGCGCGACACCTGGTCGGCGTTTGCGGTCAAGGCCGGAGATGTTTTGAGTTTCGACTATCTGAGATCCGGAGCCCGGGCCTATATCGCGGTGGGTGGCGGTATCGACGTTCCCGTCGCCCTGGGCAGCCGCTCCACCTATGTGATCGGTGCGCTCGGGGGTCTGGAGGGCCGCAATCTGCAGGCCGGGGATGTGCTGCCGGTTGGTTCCGCACCGGCCACCGCCACCGAGGGGCGCAGCGTTCCGGCGGAGCTGCGCCGCAGCCCGTCCTCACCGGTCGAATTGCGCGTGATGCCCGGCCTCTACTGGCATCGCATCACCGAGGATTCCCAGCACCAATTCTTCGAGGATGTCTGGAAGGTGGCGCCTGAGGCCGACCGGATGGGATACCGCTTCCGGGGCGGCCGGCCGATGGAGTTTGTCGGGCGCGAACAGCCGTTCGGGGCCGGGTCGGACCCGTCGAATATCGTCGACAGCTGCTACCCCTATGGCTCGGTCCAGATACCCGGCGGCACCGAGCCGATCATCCTGCACCGGGACGCGGTTTCGGGTGGGGGGTATTTCATGGTCGGGACCGTGATCTCGGCCGATATGGATCTGATCGGCCAGCTGCAACCGCATACGCCGGTCCGGTTCGTGTCCGTGGGTATGGAACAGGCACTGGCCGCCCGGCACGACCGGGAGGAATTGCTGGGCAGGTTGCGGGAAAGTCTTGGCGGCCCGGGTCAGGGGTGATCTATCGACAGGTTGTCTGTTCGGCACTGACTGGAGATGCGGGCGCTGGCCAGTGACAAGGCGTTTTGTGTCTGCTCGAAAACCGCAGTGACCGATGCGGCGGCTTCATCGTTGCAACGGGCACCGATCTGACGGTAGCCTCAATAGCGACAGCTACCAGCCGATTGGGGCTAGACGGAGGCAACCTAATGAGCTTTCACACCTGGCAGCAGTGCTTGCGTGTCTGGGCTTGCCCGCGTAATTAGGTGGGTTTACACAACTGCGGAAAATAGGTAATAGGTAGGGTGCGGGGAGAAAGCTATGCTCAATAGTAAATTGGCACCGATGGTTTTGTGGGGCACTATTGGTGCAGGTTTCGTTAGGGAAAGGCTGATTGCCCGCCCGAAAGGCATTCGAAGGTCGTCGGGTTGTCGGTTGTCTTGGATGAGCAAGACTACACCGAGATCAATGGTCAGTCATGGTTCTAGCTCTTTGCGACCAAGTTTATCTGCTAGGTAATTCCAGAATTTGTTGAGAAGCATCGGAACAAAATTAAGCTAGAACTCCCTCTTGATCGGACAGCGTAGAAGCAAATGCTAAACAAGAACATAGAAACTAACGGTCAGTTTTGCCCGGTTGAACGACTTGAGGTGGACAAATTTGCCACCATGGCTTGCCAAGACAATCTTTTGTTCATGCGCCCTCTGCCCGCTGACAGCATGAAATTGATTGTCACATCACCGCCATACAACATCGGCAAGAAATATGAACGCCGTTCCAAGCTAGAAGTCTACATCCAGGAGCAGGCATGCGTGATTGCCGAGTGCGTGCGCTTGCTGCATCCGGAAGGGTCTATTTGCTGGCAGGTGGGCAATCACGTTGATAAAGGCGAGGTTTTCCCGCTTGATATCGTCCTCTATCGCTTGTTTAAAGATCATAACCTAAAGCTACGCAATCGAATCGTGTGGCAGTTTGAGCACGGTCTGCACTGCAAGAAGCGCCTGTCAGGTCGGCACGAGACGATTCTGTGGTTTACGAAGGGAGATACTTACGCTTTCAACTTAGACCCGGTTCGTGTGCCGCAAAAGTATCCGAAGAAGAAGCATCACAAAGGGCCAAAGGCTGGGCAGTTTTCGTCCAACCCGCTTGGCAAGAACCCTGGTGATGTGTGGATCATTCCCAACGTCAAGCACAATCATGTCGAAAAGACTCCACACCCGTGTCAATTTCCCATAGAGCTGGTTGAAAGGTTGGTTTTGTCCCTCACCAACGCGGGCGATAACGTATTTGATCCGTACATGGGTGTGGGATCTTCCGTTGTGGCTGCCATCAGGCATGAGCGAAAAGGCTATGGCTGTGATGTTGTGCAAGAGTATGTAGACATCGCTTGGGAGCGCCTGCATGCATTTCGCGCTGGTGCGTTGCGCACCCGTCCGATGGGTCGCTTAATTTACGAGCCTAATATCTGATGCAAATTGCTAAAGAGTATTCACACCGGCACGGACTGGAGGTCCTAGAGAAAAAAGAGTGCCACGATGAAGTGTGCACTCTAGTGGATGCTCCAGAAATAGGGATGGCACGGGGCAATGCAAGGCACATTAACGACGTGGTAAAAATGCGGTTGTCGAACGCTGGCTGGGTACGTGGTGTGTGTGTGAATTCCAAGTTTAAGCTGGATATAAACGGCATGAAGAACCGTGTGGGCCTTACGATCCAGACCGGGAACATCACAGGCTCTTTTTACGATTTGATGAAGTTTGAAGGGATGCACAAAAATAACCTTATTGATGCTGTGGTGCTGATTGTACCCACGTTTAGCGTGGCACGGGCCCTTGGTAGAAACATTGCCAATTTCACTCGTGTGACAAACGATTTGGAGTTGTTTCGACATATCATTACTGTGCCGTGTTTGGTTCTCGGCATTGATGAGATTAAAGGAGATTGCTGATGACGGCAAGTAAGATCATGGATAAGGCCGATCGAATCACAAAAATTGCGACAGATGCAAAGTTGTTGACGCGCTCGGAGCGGGTACATTTTCGAGGTAATATGACAGAACTCCCGGTTATCCGTATGCCAATCGACATGCTCATGTATCGTATGAATAATGGGCGTACGAAGGTTGAACAATACCATTATTTGGAGTCCAATCAGCGGCCTAAGGATTTTTTTGAAAATGGAGAAGAAAACGCTAGTGTCCAACGGGCACAGCATGAAATATTGCTCAAGCTCGCTAAGGACGAAAAAGGGTCTATTTACCGCGAGCTGGAGCGCGTGCCACAGCACGAAACTTTGCTAGTGACCTTTGATGGCGTTGTACTTGATGGCAATCGCCGACTTGCCGCTATGCGCAGTCTGTATGAGCATAATGCCGGAGCCTACGGGAATTTTAGCCACGTAGATGTCTGTATCTTGCCGAAGGAAGCTAATGAGCAGGACCTAGAGATATTAGAAGTTGAACGCCAAATGGTCCCGGATACGAAGCTTGCATATGGTTGGATTGAACGTCGTATGAAGATACGACGACATGCCGAAGTGCTGAAGATATCTCGCAACCGGATCATGGAGATGTATCGCTTCAAGCGCGAGGATGAAATCAACGTTGAACTTCATCAACTTGCACTAGCCGTAGAATATCTGGAGGATTATCTAAACAAGCCTCATGCCTACCACGAAGTAGCACAAAGCGAGCAGATATTCAAGGAGATAGAAAAATCGGTACGCGGGAAATCGGGAGAGGATGCTAAGCTACGGAAGCGTGTCGGTTTCATGTTTGCCAAAGAGTCACCGAATATCCAGAGCCGCGTTTACGACTACAGGTATATTTTTGGGCGAGATTTTGACAAGGTAATGACTCGTTATGCTCTCCATGCAGGCATTGCTCTCACGGCAACGAGAGTGAGTGAGGGCTATGATGATCCATCTGATAGCGAAGACCCTCTCGACGACCTTGGCGAGCGGGAGCAACATTCTTATATGGCTCTCATGCCCATCTTCGAGGATCAGACAAAGCGCACGGAAATAGTTGAGGCTCTATCTCGTGCACTTCAAAGCGTAAAAGACGAGACCAAAGAAGAAGATCACAAGCAAGTGGCACTTAAAAAAGCAGAGAAGGCAAAACAAACGTTGCACGAAATCGATCTATCTACGGCAGATCCGGCAACGTTCACGCGCATTAAATTCCAGCTCGACGCCATTATAGCAATTTCCAAAGACGGGATGATCAAGATTGAAGAGATGGTAGCCAAAAATGTCAAGGGTTCGTAAATGAATTTGAGAATTGAGTATCTCGATGAAGAGCCGCATGGGCACTTGAGCGCGTCCAGTGATTTTTCGCGCCCAGCATGGAATCAGATATTTGCCTTAGTCATTGGCGCACAGGGTGATGCCAAGATTGTTGGCACTGACATTCACTTGGAGTGGAGCACAATCCTGACCATTGCGGAAGTTCTCGGTCGCTCACGAAAAGAATTTGGTTTTACCACTTCCTACAACGATGCAGCCCAAAGGCATCTTCGACGCCACCGTGAAGAGGTGCTAGCAAGACGTATGGCGGCGGATCACGCGCAGATTGACGTACCAGACGTACAAGTGAGACTCAGATCGTGCGGCTTTACTAGACGAGATCTTACGCCGGCTCAGCTGCGCGATACTGCAAAAATTATTTCTCTGCCCAACGGAGCAAATTTCTCAGTACCCGGTGCAGGCAAAACGACAGTGGCATTGGCCACACATCTTTTGAGTAGAGATGCTGACACACGCCTATTTATTGTCGCGCCCAAGAACGCTTTTAGCGCTTGGGATGAGGTCATTGAGGACTGTATGGATCCGGCCATTGTTGATCAGTGGGGCATTACACGGCTGATCGGCGGCTACGATAGCATCCGTACGGTATTGCAAAATCCACCTATGCGGATGATGATTGGCTACACCCAGCTGACGCTTGTAAGGGATTTGATCGCACGCTTTCTCCACGATTATAGAACACATATGATTGTTGATGAAAGCCACTCGATGAAGGCAGGTGATCGTTCACAGCGCGGTGGTACGCTTCTGCGTCTTGCCCACTTACCTGTCAGGCGAGATATCTTAAGCGGTACTCCCATTCCCCATCATATCAGGGATATCGGCCCTCAACTTGATTTTCTTTGGCCCGGTCAGAGACTTGGGTGGCGGGCAGTTGATGCAATGCACCCCCATAAGGAATTATGTGACTTGTATGTTCGTACGACCAAACGGGAGTTGGGGCTACCGGACATTGAAAGACATTTGATTCCGGTGGAAATGTCCGCGCCGCAAATGGCACTGTACAGCATTATCCGCAAGGAAACACTCAAGCGCCTGTCTGGTATCCGCCTCACCGGCAATGTGGATCTACGATCAGCTAGGCACTCTATCATGCGGCTGCTTCAGGTCTCCTCCAACCCTATTCTTGTTGTTCGAAAATTAACCCAAGACAATCCGAACTCCTACCCTTATGACGACCCAAAAATTGAAGCGATTTTTCGGGGCATTGCTGAAGATATGGATTCGCCCAAAATAACTACAGCTTGTGATCTCGCCCGCGACCTCGCCCGTCGTGGGCACCGCTCAGTTATCTGGACAAGCTTTATAGAAAACGTTAAGCGTATTGCCACGTTACTGGAAGACCTCGGCGCGACATACATTTACGGCGGTGTAGACGTCGGTGATATCGATGATCCAAACACACGGGAAGGTCGTATTCGGTTATTTCACGAGGCAGATAGTGGGTGCCAAGTGCTGGTTGCAAATCCGGCAGCCTGTTCGGAAGGGATTAGTTTGCACAGAGCGTGCCACCATGCAATTTATGTAGACCGTAGCTATAACGCCGCCCATTACCTCCAATCTGTTGACAGGATTCATCGATTAGGCATTCCGCAGGGAACCGAGACCCACATTTATAGACTGGAAAGTGTTGTACCTAGAAATGTTGGTTCGATCGATCGTTCCGTGAGTCGACGCATGAGTCAGAAACTGCGCATCATGCACGACGCACTTGATGATTTCGACCTTCGGCAACTTGCTCTGGATGAAGAAGAAGGCGATACGCGTCAGGATCCTGATATCACTCCAGAGGACATTCTCGACATAATTGAAGAGCTCGAAGGTACCGCCGCCATACCTAGGGAAGACGAGATGTTTTGAGATGATGGATGAATTCTTCCGGATTAGCGTGATTGATGGAGCTTTGAACCTGCGTCTCCATAAGCAGGAATACCATTCGAATTCAAACGAGGATGCGGTTCGCCAGCTTCGGAACGGTCCGGCCTATCTTGCGGGTTATGACTACGAGCGGGTGATTCAATTAGGCCATCGAGTCGGGTGGGATGCGTTTGTCATTGATGGCACACGTCAGGAGCAACTGCAAGAAACGCTCAAGCGCCTTGCTATACGTTTGAAACCTTTTTGGGCTCGTATATCCTATTTGGGGCGCAAGTCCGTCTTGCAGATGGCTTCCGACGATCAGCTCCAGTGCCTTGATTTTGCAGATCTTCTAGCCACACCACTGTCGAATGCAAGCGTGGCTTGGTGGGATGAATTGGGTATGTTTTTTCGCTCTGAAGACGAACAGCGTAAAATTAAAACCGGACGCGAGGGTGAGCGCCTTACCATGGCGCACGAGACACAGCGTTTAAACGATCAAGGTATTCCGAAGCAACCAATTTGGATTTCGCTGGAAGACAATCGTGCTGGATATGATGTGCACTCTTTTCAGTGTACAGAAGGCGGAAAAATTGAAGATTTGCGCATTGAAGTGAAGGCCACCTCGTACTCTCCTACTCGTTTTATTTTGAGCCGCCCAGAGTGGGATGTAGCATTAAGGCAACCGAATCTGCATCTCTTTCACATTTGGAATCTAGAAACCAAAGAGCTACTTAAACTTTCAGTTAACGAAATGGCCGCACACATGCCGACAGACGCCGGCGACGGCCAATGGCGTGAGGTGCGAGTGACTCTTGCTTAAGGGGTCCTATTTTTCAACCAAATTACGTATACCATCATTGAAGAGCTGTTTACGCAACAATTATCTCCTTGCGGTCAAGCGTCACAGGTGCTGTCGATAGAGACTAAGAGATAGTATTTGTAGCATCCTCTCTCGGAGCAGTGGTGAAATGTGTGCAGTGGAACGAAGTTGGACCTGTGTGTGATCAAGCAGTTTGCCAGTCATTGGCAAGCAGTGGCTAGCTGTTAGAGAGGTTAGTGCGAGTGTGTGCCGTAGGTACTGGATTTGAAAACTTCAGGTTGGCCTTAACCTCGAACACGCAGTGCCACTGTTACACTCGACGATACAGCGTCACTTGTGCATTCGTATGATTCCCCTTCGAGCCTCCTATGAGATGTTGCTGGCTCAGGCTTCAGCATCTCCAATCCGAGCCGACCTGCGCAGTAACAGGGTGCGACCCGTCAGCATGAATAGGGATTTCTCCGGGTGTGGTGAACCGATCCTTACGCCCGGTTTGTGCGCGGAATGAGCACCCACCAGTCAAGATCCAGGATGACCCCTTCCTCGTATTTGCCGTCCTGGTCCGTGCCGGGCCAGTCGGATGCCGGGCGGTTCTTGCAGGCGACCGTCCGCAAGCGCAGCGCTCCGAATTCCGGATTTGCGGTTTCGGCCCGGGTCAGCACCTCGCTCCAGGCGTAGACCGTATCTCCGGCGAAGCAGGGTGCGGTATGTGTGCCGGCGTTGATCGCGGCGACCAGCTGGGCGTTCTGCAGGCCGTTGAAACTGAGGGTGCGGGCGAGCGAGATGATGTGCCCGCCATAGACAATGCGTCGGCCGAACCGGCCGGCTTCGGCCATGCGCTGGTCGAAATGCACCCGTGCGGTGTTCTGCCACAGCCGGGTGGCGATCTGGTGCTCGGACTCCTCGATCGTGATTCCGTCGACATGGTCGATCCGCTCACCGGGTTCGTAGTCTTCATAGAGATGCGGTCCGCCCGCCAGTCCGCAGTCATAATCGCCTGCGGTGAGGCCTTCGGGCAGGACGAGTGATTCGGGGCCGACGCTCCCGGCCAGCTCCGGCACGACCGGATCGGGGGCGGGTGTTGCGGGATCGCGCTTCTGCACCATCACCCAGCGGCAGTATTCGAGCACGCAGCACCCGTCCTGATCGAGGCCGGTACTGCGCACATAGACGACACCGGTCTTTCCGCTGGTGTTCTCGCGCAGACCGATCACTTCGGAGGTCGCCCGTAGCGTGTCGCCGGGGAATACCGGGCGCAGAAAGCGGCATTCGGCATAGCCGAGATTGGCGATCGCGTTCCGGGAGATGTCGGGAACCGTCTTGCCGAAAACGATATGAAAGGTGGAGATCGGGTCGAGCGGGCTCCTTGGCAACCCGCAAGAGCGCGCAAAGGCGTCGGAACTGTTCAAGGCAAAGGGGTTCAGATAGATCGCGGTGATGACCGCCCGGTCCCCCTCGGTTATGGTGCGGGGTGTTGCGTGTACGATCTGTTGCCCAAGATGGAAATCCTCAAAGTAATTTCCACGGGAGGTCTTGTCGGCCATTTCCGATCCTCTGCCTGCGGGCGGTTTCCGTGGCATCCTTTTAGCAGGGTGTCTGCTTGCTTCCACCGGGTGGCTCCGGGGGTCCTTCTCGCCGCCCTGGTCGGGTTCGGCTCCGTTCCGGCTCCTGCAGCCGATCTGGAAACGGCGCAGCGGCTGTTCCATGACGGGGATTTTCTTGCCGCTGCCGAGAAGGCGGCACCGCTCGGCACGGCCGAAAGCTATGCGATCGCCATCCGCAGCCTGCTCGTGCATGGTCGCTACCGTGCGGAAGAAGGCCAGCGGCTTGCGACCTACGAACGCGCCATCCAGCTCTTTGAGGCGGCTTTGGATATCTATCCGGAGGATCCGGAGTTGTTTGTTCTCGCGGCCGCCATCCTCGGGCGCTACGGCAAGGAGATCGGCCCCCGGGAGGCACTGAAGCAGCACCTGTTCCGTCGGGGCCGGGAGATGCTTGAGAAGGCGGTGGCGCTGGCTCCTGATCTCGGCACCGCGGTCGGCGGGCTCGGCAGCTGGCACGGACGGTTGCTGGGGGAGGGGGGGTTCTTTGCCCGCACGCTGACCCGGGCCGATTCGGATACCGGGCGAGAGCTTCTCGAACGTGCCGAACCGCTGGCCGGAGAGGATGTGGCGCTGCTGTTCGCGATGGCCCGAGGCTGGAGTGGACTGGGGGAGAACGAGCGGGCGCGCCAGCTCCTTGCGCGGGCGATCGCTTCCCCCGCATCGGATGCCTATTCGGAACTCGTTCGCGATCGGGCGCGATATCTGGACAGCAAGCTCGCGGACCGATAGGCCGGCCTGGGGTTTCGGTCGGGGGTCTGACAGAGGGTCATGGTTTTCGGCTTGCAGGGCTGCCGGATCAGCTTTCCGCCGCCAGTGCCCGGATCTGTTCAGCCTCCGCAAGCATGCGGCGGGCGTTCTCGGCATGCAGTTTCTCGACAATGCGTCCGTCGATCACGGCGACCGCGCGGCCCTCGCGGGTTGCCTCCTCGAAGGCCTCCACCTGGCGCGCGGCGATCGCGAGATCTTCCTCCGAGGGAGCGAAGATCTCGTTGCATGCCGGCACCTGCGAGGGGTGGATCAGGGTCTTGCCGTCGAAGCCCATTTTCCGCCCCTGCCGGCAGGCCATACGGAGTCCTTCTTCGTCACGGATTGCGTTGTGCACACCATCAATGCAGGCCAGTCCCGCACTGCGGGCGGCCAGCAGGCAGAAGGAGAGTGAAGCGAGCACCGGCAGGCGCTCCGGCGTATGCGAAGCGTGGAGCTCTTTGACAAGGTCGTTGGTGCCCATCACGAAGCATGCGAGGCGGGGGTCCGCGCAGGCGATGTCAGCGGCATGGAGCATGCCGGCGGCGGTCTCCATCATGGCCCAGAGTGCCACCGTTTCATCTGCGCCGGCTTTTTGGAGCGCAGCCACCGTCCTTGTGATATCGCCGGGTGCATTGACCTTGGGAACCAGAATGGCATCCGGTCCTGCGCCGGCGACGGCCTCGATATCAGACCCTCCCCATTCGGTATCCAGTCCGTTGATTCGCACGATGCGCTCGCGGCCGCCATAACCTCCCTCGGCGAGGACCGCGCAGACGGTATCCCGGGCGGCGGGTTTTTTGGCCGGTGCCACCGCGTCCTCAAGGTCAAAAATCAGGGCGTCGGCGGGAATGGAACGGGCTTTCTCCAGGGCCCGGAGATTGGACCCCGGCATATACAGGACCGAACGGCGGGGGCGTGCGGTGGCGGGCATCAATTTCTCCTCCGTGCCGGTGGCGGTGGGTGTTGGCCCGTGTTTGCCGGTCCGGGAATGCTTGAACCACTTTGTGGGGCCAAGTATAGAAGTCTTGTAGCGAGGGGAGTCAGGGCCGGATGGCGGGTCTGACATCCGACACGCGCCCGCTCGAAGAGCGGCGGGGATGCCTGCGATGGAGAACCAGCTCGGCCGCCCGTCGAAGCCACGTCCCGGTGCGTCGAAGGGGCCGACGCTTTTCGATGCATTGCTGCAGCCGGATTACGAGTCGGAGCCGTTGCGCGCCCTGATCGCCGAGGCTGCCAATCTCCTCGAAGTTGGCGAGTATCAGCTGCTGCAGCTGGCCTACCGGGAGAGGTTCGGCAGGGAACTGACGGGCCGGGGCGGAAGCCGGCTGTTCGAAAGTTTCATGGTTCAGGGTGTGGTGCCGTCCTGGGCGACCGCCTATGCCCGACGCATCCTGCAGCTCGAAGCGGCGGGGCAGCTCGAGATCCGCGATCCCGCCTTTCATGTCTACGACAACAATTACGTGACCTATGTGCCGGACGGGGTGAGGAAGTTCGTCTGGGTGGTGCTCACGCTCACATTCCTGATCTGTGGGGGGCTTTATGTCACCGTCCTCTCGGTGGAGGATGTGTCGTCGGTCCTGCCGCCCTATTTCAGCGAAAGTGAACTCCAGCCCCGTGGATAGGCAGATGGATGTTTGAGTTTTCCGGCAACTGGGAGCCGGCCGTCAATGCGGTCTTCCTCGCGGTGACCGGCATGATTGCCTGGAATGGCCTGCGCTATCGGGACGAGGAGGGCAATACGGATACGGTACGGCTGCTGTTTGGCTGTATCGCGGCCGTGTTTTTTGTCCTGGTGCTTTTCCAGGATGTCCTCGGAGTGATCAGCTTCAGCTGATCACGGCTTGTGCATGCGCTGCCGGGCGTCAATCTCCGGAATGCTGAGCACGCGCTCCTCCTCCGGTAGCGCAAGCTGCTCGTTGATATAGAGTGCCCGGTCGCGCACCGTCGACGGGCGTGCGTCATGCAGGATCTTGTGGAAAATATCCGGTCCGCTGACCGCGCCCTCGTCGACATTGAGCGAGGCGACGTAATCCGCCAGCGCCTCCTCATAGCGCCGTTCCCGGTCCCGCAGGATGCCGCGGTTTGCATAGGCCGCCGCGAGCACGCCGCGGCCGGTGGTGTCATCCTCCTCCAGATGGCGGGTCAGATGCTGGATCAGGCGGGTGTATTCCGCCTCTGCTTCCCGGCTCTGTCCGAGCTCGAGCAGGGCGATGGCACGTCCCATCCAGGCGCCGCGGTGGCTCGGTTCGGCATCGAGCGCGGCATCGAAATCGTCGACGGCGTCGGCCCATTCGCTCGAGCGCAAATGGATGTCGCCTTGGCGGGTCTCGAAGTCGCCGGGCGGCGGGCGGAACCAGGGCAGGAACACCCAGAAGCTGAACATCGCCAGGGTGGCGATGGCACCGATGATGATAAAGCGGCGAAGGACGCGGGTGTTCACGGGTCAGTTTGACAGAACAAAACTGGCGTAGAAATAGCCGAATACGAGGCAGAGCAACGCGGACGTGATGCCGGCCCGCCGCCGGAGCCGCTGGATTTCAGCTTCATCGATCTGGGTGCGGCGTTGCGCGCGGCGGACCTGCAGGGTCCAGATCAGACGGCGTACAGGCAGATACAGGGCGAGGGCGAGAATCGTCGCCCATACCCAGTTGTATTCCGGTGAGAACAGGGTTTCCATTGAAGGGGGCTTTCCTGTGCGGGCCCGGCGGAAATACGGCCGGGGGAAGTCCTCCCCCGACCGTATCCGGTTGCATCGGGGACGCGGACAGGCCGCGCCCCCGATGCAGAGGCTGGATCAGGAACCCGCGGCGTGCTGGGCGGGCATCGCAGGAGCATCACCGATGTCGTCGGTGAGCGCCTCGATTTCCCGTCGGGGCATGGTGGAGAGTTCCATCTTGTAGGCCAGGAACCACATCATCCCGACACCGAGCACCCAGAACAGGATCTGCCAGGCCCAGATGGACGGAATGCCGAACACCCAGGTGGAGGCATCGTTCGGGATTCCGAAGATGGTATTGCCGATGACCGCACCCGGGCCGATGCCAAAGCACATCCAGGCGAGGGTGACGACCCAGGCGACCACCTTCAGGCGCCGCTTGGAGGCCGGAAGTGCTGCGTGCTCGTTCAGGAAGTTGTGGAACTTCATGCGATGCTCGCGTGCCGTGGCGTTCTGTGTGGCGGCCGAAAGGACGACGCAGACCGTCAGATTGAGCAGCATGCCCCATCCGGCCGAGTGGATCGTCCAGGGCCATCTGCCCCAGGGCAGCGCCCCGCCGGTGAGGGTCTGGCCGATGGTCTCGGTCAGGATCACGCCCACCAGTCCGGCAGCCAGGCCCCAGGTGGCACCCGCGCGGGTGATCCATGGGATCCAGCAGATGGCCAAGAGCGGGACCCACATCTGGAAGCCGAACGCCACCGCCAGCCCTCCCAGCAGGACGAGGGCGTCCGACGAGAAGGTGGCGACGAGCAATGCGGCGATGACGATGAAGGCAACGCCCAGCCGTCCGAACAGTTTCTGCGTGGCATGGCTGGCCTGCGGGTTCAGGTATCGCTTGTACAGATCGCGGGTGAGCATTCCGCCGGCGGTGGACATATAGGCCGCGCCGGTTGATTGCATCGCCGCAAGGGCACAGACAGCCAGGAGGCCGACCAGCCAGGGTGCGGTATCCGCGATGTAGTTGAAGTAATACGGAACCAGACTGTCCGGTTTGGCGGCGATCGCCACCCCGTCGAGCACATTCGTGATGGCGATGTTGCCCGCTTCCGTCACCGCCGGGTTGGCGCCCAGCAGATGGGCTCCCATGCCCTGGAAGGCGGTGAAGAAGAACAGGATCAGACCGATCGCGAACGAGGAGGCCCAGACCTGCTGCGGCGCGAAGGGCTTGGGGTCCTTGTTGCCGAAGGCCCACATGGTGAATGCGGGTGAGGACTGGATGCCCATCAGCGCGAACATGTAGGTCAGCACCATGATGCCGGTCCACAGGCCGCCGACAGGGGTCTCCTTGCCGAGCCCGGCCGTGAACTGGATCACTCCCGGGATCGCGAAATAGGCGTTGTGGCCGTCTGGTGTGACGCCCCATCTGCCGATGTCGCTGGCGGCGAGTCTGCCGAATCCTTCGTTCAGGGATCCCCAGCCGCCGGCAATATCAAGGGCGATCAGGCCGGTGATGACGATGCCGAGTCCCAGCAGGATGCATTGCAGGGTGTCCACATAGGCCACCGCTCGCAATCCACCGGAAGCGACATAGATCAGCACGACCAGCGACAGGATCCACATCCCGAGTTCGCGGGGCATCAGCCCGTCGGTCAGGACGTTGAACAGGAAGCCGGAAGCACCGAGCTGGACCCCGAGATAGGGGATCGAGAACAGCAACGCGACCAGCACGGTCAGCACGCGGATGCCGTCCCCCTGGAAATAGTCCGACAGCATCTCGCCCGGCGTGACATAGCCAAAGCGTTTGCCCAGCATCCACTGGCGCTTCAGGAACAGAACGCCGGTGAACGGGATGGTGATGGTGTAGAACGAGGCATAGGCGTATTGGAACCCGTCACGATAGACAAGTCCGGGATGGCCCATGAAGGTCCAGCCAGAGAACGACGTCGCGGTCGCCGCCAGCACGAACACCCAGAGCGAGAGGCGACGCCCCGCGATGAAGTAGTCCGAGGCGGTCTTGGCGGTCATCGCACTCTTGATGCCCCAAAAGATGCAGTACGCCCAATAGAGCAGTACGAATGCAAGTAGCCATAAGATCTTGGGTTCCATTTTGGTCTCCTTGATAATTCCGGAACGCTCTACAAGGGCCGTTCCGGAGCAGTATCCCCTGTATCTGGTGTTTTTTCAAGACAGAATGTCTATCCGTGGGGGTAGCCCCTCTGCTGGAAAAACACGGGTTTGCGGGGGCACCGACAGGTGGTGCCGTCCGCTCGGAAATTGCCTGGGTCGGGTTCCTCATAGGTTGCGCCCGTTGCCCTCCGGCCCCTGCGCCACGGCCGGACATGGTGTCCCGCCGCAGGCCTGTGACCAGAAATGCGAGGGTGAATCTAGCAAGATGGGGTCGGCCGCGCAAGCGTCTGTACGCAATCATTACATCCGGCATTCCGGGCGGGCGGCATTCCTGGTGGGCCTTGTTGGCGTTGGGTTTCCCGCCGGGATCGGTGACGGCCAGATTGCGACGGAGGCTCTCTCCAGGGGGGGGCACGTAGATCCCCGCTGGGCATCCTTCCCCCGCGGCGGGAGTGCCCGACGGGCCGGATTTTCATGCCGACACCAGCCGGGTGCTGCGGAAGAATACCTTCCGCAGACCCATTCCGGCTGTCAGAGCAACCTGCGGAAGCTTCTACCACTGCATCCCGAGCTGCAGGCCAATCCCGTGCTCGGGGCTGTCTCCATCCTCCGTGCGATGGGCGGCAAGGTCGATATTGAAGACCGAATCGACCGCAACCCGACTGCCCAGGCGGTAGACCCGGGATCCACCCTCCGACAGTTCGAGACCGCCATAGGGAGTGACCAGACCGCGTCCGGACAGGGCTGCCAGACCCCAGCCCGCATCCATGACGAGCCGGGCTTCCGGTTCCCCGCCATCCTCCAGATCCTTGACCTGCCGGTCCCAGAGCTGCCCGGAACCGCTCTCTCCCCGGCCATAGGACGGTTGCGCCCGGAAGGTCAGATTGCGCCCTTTCGCATGGGAGGGTTCGTAGCGGATCAGGCCTCCCACGCCCCATTCCTTGAGATCCCCCGTATGGAACAGCAACACATTGGCGGCACCGGACACCGACACGCTCCTGCCCGACCAACCCAGCTCGCCGTCGAGCTCGAGCCCGGAGCCGGTATCCCCGTCGCCGCCGTCATAGCGGAGACCGAGAGCCACGGACCGCATCACATGCCCACCTGAGTCGGATGCTTTGTCAACCCCGGCCTCCACAGCCACCCGTGCACGGTGAGCCTTCGACTTCACCTCCGGCAGGCTGCCGACGGCATCCGTGGTCAGCTCCGCCGTCGAGAGATCCCCCTTGATGTTGTAATCGAACCCCGACCGTTCGGCAAAACGGGTGCTTCCACCTACGGCCAGCACGGTCATCTTGAGATCTGTCTTGAGGTTCTTCTGATCCTGCTCGAAATCGCCCGAACTGTAGCCGACCGTCCCCCAAGCGGTTTGTTTGCCGTCTCTTGAATGCCAGCCGATATAGGGATTCAGGCCGAGAAGACTGGTATCCGTTTCGAGCGTGGGGTCGCTGTCAAACTCGGCGCTGCCTTTGGACCAGGAAGCGGCCACTCCAATCAGGGTGCTCCTGGAAACGTGTCCGTCCACCCCCACAGAGAGACTGAACTGGCTGCCGTCCCATTCGCCCAACGCACCGGGGGCTTTGCTCGATATGCGGTCGTAGTCGGCCGAGGCCCAGACCCCAATTCCCCCGGACGACCCCGCCTGGCCACCGGCCGCCGGTGCCGCCGTGCCCGTGCCATCAAAGTCGAGGGCGATGGATGATCCCGCCAAAGCCTCCAGCAGGGACAGGTCGCCATCGTTCAGCTTCTGCTGGTTGGCCGCGAGTGCTTGAGCGAGGGATGAATGGCCGGCAAAACTGGCCGAACCACCGCCCGAAGCACCGGAAGCCACCTGTTCGATCCGCCCGGACAGGACATCAATCACACTTGCCACGGATACCCGCGTCAGCTCCGGCAGGACGGCATCTATCGACGGTGCTCCGTCGTTGTCGTTGATCGTCAGGGTTACATTCGCAATGGGATCAAAGGTTGCCACCACCCCCGCACCGAGTGTGCCGGAGAATACCAGGGTCTCATCTCCCTCCGTATCCTCATCGTCGATCACCGTCAGCATGAAGGTCCCTGTCGCTGTGCGCGCGCCGCCAACCGGGATGGTTATCAAAGTGCTGGTGGTGCTCACGCTACCATCCCCGGGGTCATCATCCATGGTTAGGCTTAGGGTTGCGCTGCCAACGCCAGTGCCCGTCGTCACCAGCGCGACCGTCACAGTGAGGTTCTCTCCCGTCGCAGTGCCATCCGGAATACTCGCAGTCACCATAATTTCAGTGGTCGTGGTCACAACGCCGTCCTCTGGGGTCTCGGTAGTTGTGTCTGTACCTTCGGGCACACTGGTTGGATCCAGACTCAGCGTAATTCTGTCCGCTTGCGGTGCTTCGTCATCCACGATCGTCAGCGGTGCATTCGTAATGTCACTAAAGCCTGTCACCGCCGTATCGAGTGTGCCGGAGAATACCAGGGTCTCATCTCCCTCCGGAAGCACATCGTCGACCACCGTCAGCATGAAGGTCCCACTCCCTGTGAGCGTGCCGGCCGTGATGGTTACCACGAAATCGGTGATCGCGGTAAAATCATCCGTGGCAGTCGCGCTGCCGGCGTCATCGCCCGTCGTCACCAGCGCGACAGTCACAGGGAGATCCACTCCCGTCGCAGTGCCATCCGGAATGCTCGCCGTCACCGTAATTGTAGTGGGCGTGACTGCACCTTCGCCCACACTGGCTGGATCCAGACTCAGCGTAATTGTGTCCGCCTGCATATCGTTGTCTTCGATCGTCAGCGTTGCATTCACAAAGGTATAGTCTGTAATCGCGGTTGCGGAAAATACCAGGGTCTCATCTACCTCCGGAAGCGCATCGTCGACCACCGTCAGCATGAAGGTCTCCGTCCCTGTGAGCATTCCGGCCGGGATGGTTATCACGGAAATGGTGCCCACGGTAAAATCATCCGTGGCAGTCGCGGTGCCGGCGCCAGTGCCCGTCACCAGCGTGAGCGTCACCGCGAGATCCGTTGCCGTCGCAGTGCCATCCGGAATGCTCGCCGTCACCGTAATTGCAGTGGGCGTGACCGCACCTTCGGTCACACTGGCTGGATCCACACTCAGCGTAATTGTGTCCGCTTGCACTTCGTTGTCTACGATCTCTATCGTCAACGTAGCAGGCACCTCGGTATAGCCGAGAGCTTCGGGCGTGAGGATGATGGTCTCAGGGATCGTATCCAATACAGTATCGTCATTCACCGCCAGAACAAAACTGCCCGTAGCCTCGAGATCCCCTGCGGCGATGGTGATCGTGAAATCATCCACCATGGTGTAGTCCGTCCCTTCGGTGGCCGAATCTCCGCTGTCCCCCACCGTGACCAGCACATCAACAGGGCTCCCGATCACCCGGCTGCCCAGCGGAAACCCCGCCGTCACCGTGATGGTCGTGGGGTCGCTGCCTTCGGTCACACGGGTTATATCCAGACTTGAAACGAGAGTAGTAGGATCCGCGTCGTTGTCGGTAATGGTAAAGAACACGCCAGCAGGGGCGACAAAGCCAGTCGCACTCGTTGTAGGAGTGACAAGCACTCTGGCTCCACCGTCCTCAACGTCAGTATCCGCTATAGCCTCAAAGTCAAAGGTCATCGTGCCCATGCCCATGCTTGCGGGGATGGTGACGTTGAAAGCCGTGACCGCATTGAAATCGGTGCCCACGATCGAGCCGCCGTTCCCCGAGACACCGGTCACCGTGATCGTCAACACGGTATCCGTCGCCGGCGCCGTGGTTCCAGCCGGATACGCCGCCGTCACCGTAATGGTGGTGGTGGCGTTCGTGGTGACGCCATCATCTTCGGGCACGTAAAGGCAAGGCACACTCGGAACACCGCAAGTCAGACTCACCTCGAGCGTGACATCCTGCGCCAGGGACTCTCCCGCTGCCGGTAGCAGCAACAGGGCAAACATCAGCGTGCATCCGGCGCGGCATCCCCGCCGGAGCCAGAATTTATAGTACCCGGACCGATCCGCAGGGCTGTGCCCGTTTCCGATCTCTCCGGGTTTATTTGGCCGTGGCCAGCTTATCCCTGGAGGACGCCCCCCCCCCCCCGATCTTTACGGAGTCGCCTGACAGAGCGGTTTTCGCAACGCCCAAAGAACCTGGAACACGCTTCGGTCCTTGAGTGAAGAACCATGACAGAACATGAATCGCTGACATCTAAATTACTCCTGATCTCGGGCGGCTGTAGCAACGCTACGAAGTGAAGCAACCCTAGCCTGCCAGAAACTGCACTTCAAGGAGCTGCACGCAATCACTACCTCCGGCATTCCGGGCGGGTCCTGACCGATGTTGGTTTTCCCGCCGGGACGGTCAGGTTGCGACGGAGACTCTCTCCCGGGTGTTCGCGTAGGTCCCCGATGGGTGTCCTTCCGCCCGGTGCGGCATGGGACCGGACATGGTGGTGGTGCACCGCGATGCGCCGGGCATCCCGCCGTTATTCGTTGAGGGTGGCTGCGACGGAGGAGGTTTCGTGGAGCTCCTTGCGCCCGGTGCGCCGGCACCGCCCGACATCGCCATTCTGTTTGGGACTGTGTGGCTGGATGGTCTGCATGGCCATGCCGCGCTCCTGGAGGAGTTCCTCGAAGACGCTGCGGAACCCGGAGCCGTTGTCGGTCTGCCCCCCGGATGACGACCGGGAAGGTCCCGGGATGTTCTCGAAGGCCGCCCGCCTGTTCCGCGCCGAAGGGGTGGTGACGGGTTCCGCTGCGATCGGTTTCGAGACCGGCGCGGGGGACCGGCGCCCCGAACGGACCGCTCGCTTCCTTCCTGCCTGCAACCCTTTCCCGCGTCTTTCCCCCGCCTGTCGGAAGTGCCCTATGTGTTTGATGGTTGGCACGTCCACCGGCAACCGGTCGGCCGGTTGTTCCGGGTCGGGCGGGGGTCGTTTTCCGGCCAGCCTGCATCGGCGCATGGCCCGCGCCGTGGGGGATGCCCGGCTGGAAATTTGAATTTTCGCCGCCACCGAATAAAAGTTGGGGCAGGTGTTCAGGTCGCCCCCGCTGGGCGCCTCGACATGGGGGAGGCGTTGCGATGGTGGACCCGACGCCGATCCTCAGCCCGGCAGGGCGTGAGGACACCGCATTCCCGATCGACCGACAGGCCGTTGAAGCCGTCCTCTCCGCCCTTGATGACGGCGATTCCGCGGCACTCGCCGCCCAGGTCGAGGATTTCCACGCGGCCGACTTCGCCGATCTGATCGAGCAGATCAAGCCGGACCATCGGCGGCGGCTGGTCGAGCTCTATGGCCGCGAGCTTGATCCGGCCGTGTTCTCGGATCTCAGCGAGGGCGTGCGCGACGAGGTGCTCGCCTATCTCGATCCGGAACTGCTGGTGCGGGCTGTGTCGGAACTCGACTCGGACGACGCCGTGTATCTGCTGGAGGATCTGGACGCCGAGCGGCGGCGGGCGGTGCTTGCGGCCCTGGAGCGGCCGGACCGGGTGGCGGTCGAGGAGTCGCTGCGCTGGCCGGAGGGCAGCGCCGGCCGCATGATGCAGAGGGAGGTCGTCACCGCGCCGCAATTCTGGGCGGTCGGGCAGGCGATCGACATGATGCGGCTGGAGGTGGATCTGCCGCAGAAATTCTATGAGGTCATTGTCGTCGACCCGACCCATCACCCGGTCGGCATCGTGCCGCTCGGCCGCCTGATGGGATCGCGTCGGCAGGTCCTGCTGGAATCGATCATGCAGGCCGATTTCCGGTCGGTCCGGGCCGAGGAAAGCGAGGAGGATGTCGCCTACGCCTTCAACCAGTATCACCTGGTTTCGGCACCGGTGGTGAATGATTCCGGACGTCTGGTCGGCGTGATCACCCTTGATGATGCGGTGGAGGTCCTGGACGGGCAGGCGCAGGAGGACATCCACCGTCTCGGAGGGGTCGGCGACGAGGAGATCTCGGATTCGGTCGGGGAGACGGCGGCGCGCCGCTTCCCCTGGCTGCTCGCCAATCTGGCGACCGCGGTGATGGCATCACTGGTGATTTCCGTCTTTGAGACCACCCTCGAACAGCTGGTGGCTCTGGCCGTCCTGATGCCGATTGTGGCCTCGATGGGCGGCAATGCCGGCACGCAGTCCCTGACCGTGGCGGTGCGGGCACTGGCCACCCGCGATCTCACGCATGCCAATGTCGGCCGGGTGGTGCTTCGCGAAGTGCTGGTCGGATGCGCCAATGCCGGGGTGTTTGCGGTCCTCGCCGGCGGTGCCGCCTATGCTTGGTATGGTGATGCGACGCTCGGCGTGGTGCTGGGCCTGGCGATGATTGCAAATCTCCTGGTGGCCGCCCTGGCGGGGATCTTGGTGCCCCTCGGCTTCGAGCGGCTCGGCACCGACCCGGCGCTGGCTTCCGGCACATTCGTCACCACGGTGACGGATATCGTGGGCTTCGCGGCATTTCTGGGCCTCGCGTCATGGCTGATCCTGTAAGGTCGGACGGATGGTCGGGGGAGGGGGAAACGATGGTGTCGGACGGCCCGCATAAAGGGATTGAGGAGGTGGAGCGGTGGCTGGCCGGTGCGGGCTATGTCGCCGACCGGGCCCTGGCGACGGTGGTGTTCCTCTCCCGCGCCCTCGAACGGCCGCTGTTTCTCGAAGGGGAGGCCGGGGTCGGAAAGACCGAAGTCGCGGTGGCCCTCGCCACCGCGCTCGGCCGCCGGCTCATCCGCCTGCAATGCTATGAGGGGCTGGATGCCGCCGGGGCGATCTACGAGTGGAATTACGCCGCGCAGATGATCGAGATCCGCCTGGGGGAGGCCTCGGGCGAGATTCGTGACGCGGAACGCCGGGCCGAGCTCGGGCGGGGAATCTTCTCGGAGCGGTTCCTGATCCGCCGGCCGTTGCTCGAGGCACTCTCCCCGCATGAAGAAGGCCCGCCGGTGTTGCTGATCGATGAGATCGACCGCGCCGACGAGCCGTTCGAGGCGTTCCTGCTGGAGGCACTCTCGACCTACCAGGTGACCGTTCCCGAAATTGGCACGGTGCGGGCGGAGGTACCGCCGCTGGTGGTGCTGACCTCGAACCGCACCCGCGAGGTGCATGACGCGCTCAAGCGCCGGTGCCTCTATCACTGGATCGACTATCCCGATGCGCCGCGCGAGCTGGCCATCCTGAAGCGCCGGGCTCCGGAGGCCATGGAGTCCCTGTCGAGGGAGATTGTCGCCTTTGTCGGCGCCCTCCGCGGGGAGGATCTCTTCAAGAAGCCGGGCGTGGCCGAGACCATCGACTGGGCCCGGGCCCTGACCGCCCTCGACATTCATCGCCTCGATCCGGAATCGGTCGCGCAGACGCTGGGCGCGGTGCTGAAATATGAGGACGACCTCAGCCGCATCCGGGGGGGCGATCTGGGGGGGCGGGTGGCGGAGGCGCAGCGCGCCGCCGAGGCGTAGGGGCGGGCGTGGAACCGGATTCCGCGGGCCGGTTCGGCGAGAATATCGCCCATTTCGGGCGGGCGCTGCGGGCCGCGGGCCTGCCGGTCGGAACCGACCGGATCCTGCAGGCGGTGCGCGCCGTCAGGGCGGCCGGCTTCACGCGGAGAGAGGATTTCTTCTGGACGCTGCATGCCTGCCTGGTCTCCCGTTCCGAACACCGGGTGGTGTTCGAGCGCGCTTTCGGGATGTTCTGGCGCGACCCGGAGGCACTTGCCGAGGCGCTCGCCATCGTGCGGGCCGGGCTGCGGGTCCCCCCGAGCGAAAAAGCGGAACCGCCCGGAGCCCGGCGGGCGGCGGAGGCCATCGCCGGAAATCTTCGCGATCCGGCCAGGACCAGCCCGCCGCGGGCCGAGGATGGTTTCGAGGTGGATGCCCGGCTGACCGCCTCCTCGGAGGAGCGGCTGCGCCGGAAGGACTTCGAGAGCATGAGCGCGGAGGAGGAGCGCCGTGCCCGCCGGGTGGTCGAGCGTCTGCGGATGCCGGTGCCGCCGCTGGTCTCGCGCCGTCTGCGGCCGGTGACGGCCGGGCGCCGGCCGGACTGGCGGGCGACCATGCGGGCGATGATGCGGGCGGGCGGCACGCCGGTGGCGATCCGCCACCGGGGTCCGGACCGGCGACCGCCGGATCTCGTCGCGCTGTGTGACATTTCGGGATCGATGGCCAGCTACGCACGGATGCTGCTGGTGTTCCTGCATGCGGTCAGCAATGCCCGGAACCGGGATTGGGGGCGGGTCTTCTGCTTCACCTTCGGCACCCGGCTGACCGACATTTCGCGCTGGCTCCGGGCGCGGGACGGGGATGAGGCGCTGGCGCGAATCAGCGAGGTCGTGCCGGATTGGGAAGGCGGCACCCGGATCGGATCCACCCTCCACGCCTTCAATCGGGACTGGTCTCGGCGGGCACTGTCGCAGGGTGCCGTAGTGCTGCTGCTGACCGACGGCCTGGACCGGGGCGATCCGGAACTGCTCGCCCGGGAGGCCGCCCGGCTCCGGCGCAGTGCGCGGCGGGTGGTGTGGCTCAACCCCTTGCTGCGCTGGAAGGATTTTGCGCCGAAGGCACGTGGGGTGGCCGGTTTGCTGCCGCATGTCGATGCGTTCCGGGGGGTCTACAACATCGAGACCCTGGAGGAGCTTGGCGCGGCGCTCTCGAACTCCGGGGATCAGGGCGAAAAGTTGCGTATGCTGTCGATGCTGCGTGAAGCCGCGTGAATGGCCGTCGGCCGGCCGGATCCCTGCATGCGGTGCGCCGGGAAGAAGGGGACGGAAGATGGCCGGAGCCACCCGGGCCGGAATTCGCAATCACCCTCCGTCGATTGCGCCGGAAGATTGTCGGCAGCCGCCACGCGTGCCGCTGTATGATCGTATGATGGGAACGCGGTGCGCTTTCAGGGCCGGTGTGGGCCGATCGGTTTCTGCGGTTCTGCCTGAAGGGCTTTGCGGTGTTCCTGTAGGGTATCGGCCGGTAGGGGATTCCTGAATTGTCTGCGGATCTGTTTTCACCCTCCGCGGGGGCTCCCGCTTCGGGCAAGAGATGCAATCTGGAGGCGGCGGCGCTTGTCGAGCAGGCGCTCCGGCGCGAGGAAGGTGTCTGGCTTCCCAGTGGTGCCCTGGCGGTGGACACGGGGGCGCATACCGGCCGCTCGGCGGCGGACAAATTCATTGTCCGGGATCCGGACCACGCCGATTCGATTTCCTGGGAACGGAACAAGGGCATGTCGCCCGAGCATTTTGCGGTGCTGCGTGCGGATATGCTGGCCAGCCTGCAGGGCGGGGAGCATTTCACGCAGGATCTTTTTGCCTGTGCGGCTCCCGATTATCGTCTGCGGGTCCGGGTCGTGACCGAGTTCGCCTGGCATTCGCTCTTCATCCGGAACCTGCTGCGCCGTCCGTCCGCCGGCGAGCTGACCGGATTTGCGCCGGATTTCACGGTGGTCGACCTGCCGGGCTTCCGGGTGGATCCGGACCGTCACGGCTGCCGGTCTGCGACCGTGATCGCGATCTCCTTTGCGGAAAGGCTGGCCCTGATCGGGGGCACCCGATATGCGGGCGAGATGAAGAAATCGGTGTTCACCGCGCTCAATTACCTGCTTCCGGAGCGCGGCATCATGCCGATGCACTGCTCGGCCAACCACGCGCCGTCCGATCCCGGCGATTCGGCGGTGTTCTTCGGTCTTTCCGGCACCGGCAAGACCACGCTGTCGGCGGCCCCGGACCGGATCCTGATCGGCGATGACGAGCATGGCTGGGGGGAGGGGGTGCTCTTCAACTTCGAGGGCGGTTGCTACGCCAAGACCTACCGCCTCTCGGAGGAAAGCGAACCCGAGATCTATCGGGCGGCGGGCCGCATGGGATCGGTGCTCGAGAACGTGGTCCTCGACCCGACGACCGGGAATCCGGATTTCATGGATGGCTCCCGCACGGAGAACGGACGTTGCGCCTATCCGCTGGAGGCGATCTCCAACGCTTCCGCCACCGGCCTGGCGGGCGAGCCCCGGAATGTGGTGATGCTTGCCTGCGATTCGTTTGGCATCCTGCCGCCGATTTCGCGGCTGACCCCCGACCAGGCGGTGTATCATTTCCTGTCCGGGTTCACCGCCAAGGTGGCGGGCACCGAGCGCGGGCTGACGGAGCCCACCCCAACGTTTTCGGCCTGTTTCGGCGCTCCGTTCCTGCCGCGGCCGCCGGTCGCCTATGGCCGGCTGTTCCGGGCCTCTATCGAGCGGCAGAAGCCGAATTGCTGGCTCGTCAACACCGGCTGGTCCGGGGGCGGTGTGGGGGTCGGCGAGCGCATGCCCATCCGGGTGACCCGGGGGCTGATTGCCGCGGCGCTGTCCGGGACCCTGGCGGAAGCTCCGGTCCGGCGCGATCCACGGTTCGGTTTCGAGGTTCCGCTCGCCGTTCCCGGCATTGATGCGGAGTTGCTCGACCCCCGTTCCCGGTGGAGCGACGCCGAGGGCTATGACGCCATGGCGGATCGGCTTGCGGGCATGTTCCGGGAAAATTTTGGGGCTTTTGAGGACGAGGTCGAAGCGGGGGTGCGCGGGGCCGGGCCGGTCAGCGGCTGAATTCTGTCCCGGATGCGGGGTTCGGCAAGGTTGTTTCCGGGCGGGCGGGGGTGTTCAGGCTTGTCCCCGGGTGGGGGGTCGGGCATCATCTTCCTTGAATGCGGCCTCTAGGCCGGAAAGGCATGGAGGGATACATGGCGGATGCGCGGGTTGTCGGACTGGCGCGGCGGGAAAAACCGCGCGCGGAGATGGAAGAGGTGCCGGAATTTGACATTTCCGTCACCGGCGGCATCGGGATCGATCGCCGCAGCCATCTATCGCCCCCCGAGCGGCAGGTGACGGTGCTGTTCGGACCGCAATGGCGGGCTGCCTGCGCCGAGGTCGGCCAGTCGCTGCCCTGGAAGGTGCGGCGGGCCAACATCCTGGTCGAGGATCTGGAGAATCCGCGGCAGGCGGGCATCCGCTTCCAGCTGGGGAGCGTGGAACTGGAAGTGACCGGAGAATGCGCGCCCTGCGAGCGCATGGAGGAGGTGCAGACAGGGCTGCGGGCCGCCCTGGAGTCGGACTGGCGGGGGGGTGTGACCTGCCGGGTGATCCGGGACGGGCGTGTGGCGGTCGGGGATGCGGCCAGCAGGATGGATCCGGCGGGGTGACGCCTGCGGAGGTGCTCGACTTCTGGTTCGGCGAGGTGACCCCCGAGCGCCGTTTCCAGAAGGATGCCGGGCTGGACCGCGAGATCCGCGACCGTTTCGGGGCCGTGCATGCACAGGCCCTGGCGGGGGAGTGTGACGATTGGGCCGCCTCGGCGGAGGGCGCACTGGCCTTGATTGTGCTGCTGGACCAGTTCTCCCGAAACCTGTTCCGCGAGGATGGCCGCGCCTTCGAGGCGGATGCCCGGGCCCGTCACCTGGCGGAGGCCGCGATCGCGGCCGGGCATGACCGGGCGGCCGCGGCCGACCGGCGGACCTCGTTCTATCTGCCCTTCATGCATTCCGAGGATCTCGCCGATCAGGAGCGATGTGTGGAACTCTATGCGGCGATGCCGGAGAACGAGAACGGCAGCTACCATGCCCGCGAGCATCACGATCTGATCCGGCGCTTCGGCCGCTTCCCGCATCGCAACCGGATGCTCGGGCGCACCAGCACACCGGAGGAAGAGCGCTTTCTTGCCGAAGGCGGCTACGCGCCGTAGGACGGGGCAGGGCGTGTCGGGAATGAGCGGATGAAAGCCGAGACCTATGACTTCGCCGTGATCGGCGCCGGGCCGGGCGGCTATGTGGCCGCGATCCGCGCTGCCCAGCTCGGCATGCGCACGGCCATTGTCGAGCGGGAGAATCTGGGCGGGATCTGCCTCAATTGGGGATGCATTCCGACCAAGGCATTGCTGCGCTCGGCCGAGGTGCTCGAACTCGTGACGCATGCGGCGGAGTACGGGATTCGGGTCGGCAAGCCGGAGGCGGTTCTTGAGGGGATGGTGGCCCGTTCGCGCAAGGTCGCGGCCCAGCTGGAAGGCGGCGTCGGCCATCTGCTGAAAAAGAACAAGGTCGCCGTCACGATCGGCGAGGCGGAGCTGCAGGGGCCGGGCGAGATCGGGATCCGGCATGCCGATGGAACCACCTCCACCCTGAAGGCCAAGCATGTGGTCATCGCCACCGGCGCCCGGGCCCGGGATTTGCCGGGGCTGGAGGCGGACGGGAAACTGGTCTGGAACTACCGCCATGCGCTGGTGCCGGATCTGCTGCCGAAGCGGTTGCTGGTGGTGGGCGCGGGCGCCATCGGGATCGAGTTCGCGCATTTTTTCCGCGCTCTTGGATCGGCGGTGACGGTCGTGGAGGCCCAGGACCGTGTTCTGCCCGTCGAGGATGCCGAGATTTCGGCCTTCGCGGAGAGTGCCTTCCGCAAGGCGGGCATGGATATCCGGACCGGCGCGCAGCTGGGCCCACTCACCCGCCGGAAGGACAGCGTGACGGCCGAGATCACCGTCGGCGGCAAGAGCGAGGAAATGAGTTTCGACCGGGTGATCTCCGCCACCGGCATCACCGCCAATACCGAGGGGCTGGGCCTCGAGAAGAGCGGCATCCGGATCGAGCGGGGCCATGTCGTGGTCGATCCGACCTGCCGCACCGGGGTCGAGGGGGTCTGGGCGGTCGGGGATGTGGCCGGCCCCCCCTGGCTCGCGCACAAGGCCTCGCATGAAGGCGTCATGGCGGCCGAGGCGGCGGCCGGCCGGCCGGTGCATCCGTTCCCGGCGACCGCGGTTCCGGCCTGCACCTACTGCCATCCGCAGGTGGCCTCGGTGGGGTTTACGGAGGCGGCGGCGCTGGCCGCCGGGCACAAATTGCGCGTCGGGCGGTTTTCGCTGGTCGGCAACGGCAAGGCGATCGCGCTCGGCGATTCCGGGGGAATGGTGAAGACGGTGTTTGACGCGGATAGCGGCGAGTTGCTGGGCGCGCATATGATCGGGCCCGAGGTGACGGAAATGATCCAGGGCTATGCTGTGGCCCGCACCCTGGAGGCGACCGAGGCGGAGCTGATGCACACGATCTTTCCGCACCCGACAATATCGGAGGCAATGCACGAATCCGTGCTGGATGCGTATGGCCGGGCGATCCACCTCTAGGAGCGGCGCGCCTCCGCGCGACCTGTCCGACCGGCGCCAGCGGCATCCCGAGAAGGCGCACCGTCCGGACGAGCCGTCGCCGCCGAAGCCGTCCTGGATCCGGGCGCGCCTGCCGCAGGGGGCCGGTTTCGCAAAGACCCTCAAGACGGTCGAGGAGCATGGGCTGACCACGGTCTGCCAGGAGGCCGGCTGCCCCAATATCGGGGAGTGCTGGAGCCTGGGGCATGCGACCTTCATGGTCATGGGGCGGGTCTGCACCCGCGCCTGCTCCTTCTGCGATGTGGCGACCGGCCGGCCGGATGCCCTCGATCCGTTCGAGCCGGCCCGGGTGGCGCATGCGGTGTCCAAGCTCGAGCTGCGGCATGTGGTGATCACCTCGGTGGACCGGGATGATCTCGAGGATGGAGGGGCCGAGCACATCGCCCGGACTGTGCGCGCCATCCGGCGCCGCAATCCGACGGCCACGATCGAGGTGCTGACGCCGGATTTCCTGCGCAAGGAGGGGGCGCTCGAGCGGGTGCTGGCGGCGCGGCCGGATGTGTTCAACCACAATCTCGAGACGGTGCCGGCGCTGTATCCGGAGGTCCGGCCGGGCGCCCGCTACTTCCACTCGCTGCGGCTTCTGTCACAGGTCAAGGAGCAGGATCCGGAGATGTTCACCAAGTCGGGGCTGATGGTCGGCCTCGGCGAGAGCCGGGGAGAGGTGCTGCAGGTGATGGACGACATGCGCGCCGCCGGGGTCGATTTCCTCACCATCGGCCAGTATCTGCAGCCGAGTCCCAAGCACCGCCGGATCGACCGCTTCGTTCCGCCGGATGAGTTTGCCGGGCTCCAGCAGTCGGCCTACGCCAAGGGGTTCCTGATGGTCTCGGCCTCGCCGCTGACCCGTTCCTCGCACCATGCCGGCGATGATTTCGCCCGCCTTCGGGAGCGCCGCCAGGCACAGGCTGCCGGCTGACCGGATTGATGCAGAACCATGCCGAGCACCGTGTGCTCGATTACGGTGCCGATCAGATGTTCGCGCTGGTCGCGGATATCGATGCCTACCACGAATTCCTGCCCTGGTGCGCGGCGTCGCGGGTGACCCGCCGCTCTCCGCGGACGCCGAGCGGGGAGGTGCTGGATGCGGATCTGGTCATCGCCTTCCGGGTGTTTCGTGAAACGTTCTCGTCCCGGGTCACGCTGGCCCCGGAGACTCGCCGCATTGATGTGATCCATATCGACGGACCGTTCCGCCAGCTGGAGAACCACTGGCGGTTCCAGCCGCTCGGCGAGGGGCGCTGCGAGGTCGATTTCCGGGTCAGTTTCGAGTTTCGCAGTGCCATTCTCGAACGTCTGGTCGGGGCGGTGTTTCAGCGCGCGATGGGGCGGGTGGTCACTGCCTTCGAGCAGCGGGCGGCGGTGCTGTACCGTCTATGAGGTGAGATCGTAGGATTTCTCGCCGTGCTCGGTGAAGTCGAGGCCGCTGAATTCGGCCTCGGGATCGACCCGCATCGGGACGAGGAAGGCCACCAGCCGGGCCACCAGCCAGGTGGCGGCCAGGGTGTAGAGGCAGACGGCGGCGATCCCGACGATCTGCGTCGTGAGCTGCTCGGGGAGCGGGGTGCCGCCGAGTCCGCCGCCGCCGAAAAATTCGAGGGCGAAGACGGGGACCATGAGGGCGCCGAGAATTCCGCCGACTCCATGCACCGCGAACACATCCAGCGTGTCGTCGATCCGGAAGCGGGTCTTGATGACCGCGCACATATACTGGCAGACCACGCCGGCGATGAGGCCCAGGATGAGGCCGCCGATGGGGCCGATGAAGCCGGAGGCCGGGGTGACGGTCGCCAGCCCCGCCACCATGCCGGTCACGATTCCGACCAGGGAGGATTTGCCGAAGCGGATGCGCTCCAGCAGGGCCCAGGAAATGCTTCCCGCAGCGGCGGCGATATGGGTGACGGTCAGGGCCATGGCGGCCCCGCCATCGGCGGCCAGCTGGCTGCCGGCATTGAAGCCGAACCATCCCACCCAGAGCATGGCGGCCCCGACCATCACCATCCCGGGGTTGTGGGGGGGCTTGATCTGGGTCGGAAAACCGCGCCGGGCGCCAAGCATGCACGCGATCACGAGTGCGGCGATGCCGGCCGTCTCGTGCACCACCAGGCCGCCGGCGAAATCCATCACCCCGAGTTCGGCCAGCCAACCACCGCCCCAGATCCAGTGCGCGACCGGCGCGTAGCAGACCAGCATCCAGAGAATCGAGAACAGGATGACGAAATCGAAGCGGATGCGCTCGATATAGGCCCCGACAATCAGGGCCGGGGTGATGATGGCAAAGGTCATCTGGAAGGCGAAGAACAACACCTCCGGAAGCGTGCCGGCAAGGGTTTCGGGATGGACGCCGATCAGGAAGGACTTGCCGAACCCGCCCCAGATCGATTGCAGCATGCCCCCGTCATTGAAAGCGATGGAGTAGCCGACCGCGAGCCAGGCAATGGAGATCGTGGCGGCGATGGCAAAACACTGCATCAGCACCGAGAGCGCGTTGCGGGCGCGGGCCAGCCCGGCATAGAACAGGGCCAGCCCGGGCAGGGTCATGAAAAGCACCAACGCGGTGGCGACCAGAATCCATGCGGTATCGGCTCCGTTCATGATGGGTCTCCCGAAAGCCAGTCGCGTCAGAGTAGGTTGCCCGCAGTATACAACAACCCGTTCCGGGCAGTGAACACGGGGGCCGGAAGGACCCGGGCAGGGGGCAGGGCCGTCCGGAAGCGCACGGCCCCGGGGCGGATGCGCCTACCCGCCCGCCCCGGCCGCTTCGAGCAGCATGGCCAGGGCCTGCCGCACGCTCTCGGCCCGGACGCGGCCGCGGCCGAGCGGTCCGAATTCCCGGCACTGGTGGCGGACGGGACCGTCGCGCAGGGCAGAGGCGAAATGCACCAGCCCTTCGGGCTTGGCCTCGCTCCCGCCCGGGCCCGCGACCCCGGTCACCGAGACCGCAAGCCCGGCGCTGGAGGCCTCGAGCGCGCCCTCTGCCATGCGCCGGGCGACCGCTTCCGAGACCGCGCCATGGGTGGCGATCAGCTCCGGCGGGACACCGAGAAGGTCGGTCTTGGCCTCGTTGGAATAGGTGACGAATCCGCGCTCGAGCACTTCCGAAGCGCCGGCGATCTCGGTCAGGGCGGCGGCGGTCAGTCCGCCGGTGCAGCTTTCGGCCGTGACCACCTGCAGCCCGCGCTGGCGGCAGGCGGCGATCACCCGGCGGGCGAGGTCAATCTCAGTTTCCGAAACCATGGACAAGGAAGCCTGCGGCAAAGAGGACGGTGGCGGCGAGGGCTCCGGCGATCAGATCATCGAGCATGACCCAGAGCGGGCCGTGACGGCGGTGGGCGAGGGCCACAGGCCAGGGTTTCAGAATGTCGAAGAGGCGGAAGAGCACGAAGGCGGTCACCCAGCCCGGCCAGAGTTCCAGCACCTCTGCTCCCGTGGTGACGAGGGCAAGCGAGACCGGCCAGAGGGCGAGGAGCTGCCCGGCGATCTCGTCGATCACGATCTCGGGGGGGTCCCCGTCGCCGACCGTCCGGCGGACCGCCCAGAGACCTGAAAGGAACAGCAGGATCGTCAGCCCGGCCAGGCCCGGGAAGCCCCCCAGCGAATACGCCCCCCAGCCCAGGGGCAGGGAGGCGAGCGAGGCCCAGCTGCCCGGCGCGACCGGCAGCCGGCCGAGTCCGGCCCCCAGCGCGATCCCCCGGGCCAGCCCGTCGATATCGCCGCGGGTGATCATGCACAGCCTGCCAGGGTCGCCAGCGCGAAGGCGGCGATGCCTTCCCCGCGGCCGGTGAATCCCAGGCGCTCCGTGGTGGTGGCCTTGATCGAGACCTGTGACGGGTCGATGTCGAGGGCGGCGGCGACGGCATCACGCATCGATTGTCGATAGGGGGCCACAGTCGGACGCTCGCAGACCAGGGTCAGATCGACATGGAAGATCTGGTAGCCGGCATCGGTCGCCCGGCGGGCGGCATGCCGGACGAAGACAGACGAATCGCAATCTTTCCAGCGCGGATCATCGGGCGGGAAATGGGTGCCGATATCCGCGTCGCCGAGGGCCCCATAGATGGCATCGGCCAGCGCATGCAGGCCGGGATCGGCATCCGAATGGCCCTCGAGGGTCTGCTCGAAGGGGATCTGCACGCCGCAAAGCTGCAGCCCGTCTCCGGGGCCGAATGCGTGCACATCCACGCCCTGGCCGACCCGCAGCGCAGCGGGCCGGGCCAGGTCTTCGGGGGTGGTGAGCTTGCGGTTGGCGGGATCGCCGGCCAGGGTTTCCACCGGCAGACCGGCCAGCCGTGCGACGCTGGCATCGTCGGCGAGATTGGCGCCCGCATGGGCCTCGTGGGCCGCAAGGATCGCTGCGTAGTCAAAGCCCTGCGGGGTCTGTGCGGCGCACAGGGATTCCCGGGGCAGTGGCCGGAGGCATTCCCCTCCGGTGCCGGTCTCCCAGAGGCAGTCGGTGACGGGAAGCACCGGCACGGCGGCGGGGGCGGATTGCAGGGCGTCGAGCATCCGGTCGATGAGAGCGGGTTTGAGGTCGGGCCGCACGGCATCATGGATCAGGACCCGGGCCGGGGCATGGGGACGGAGTGCGCGGAGTCCGGCGAGGGCGGATTCCTGTCGGTTGCTGCCGCCTTCGACCAGGGGAAGCAGCTGCGGGCTGTTGAGGTCGGCCAGGGTCTCCCGGGCTCGTTCCTGGCTGTCAGGCGCAATGACAACACAGACGGCATCAATCCGTTCATGCCGGAGGAAGGCGGCGGTCGAGCGGGCGATCGGGGTGCCGCCGGACAGCTGGGCGAATTGCTTGGGAACAGGGCCCCCGGCCCGCTCGCCTCGGCCCGCGGCAAGCACTAGGGCGGCGGTCTGCATCTGCGCGGGGTCAGTCCGGGTTGTCGGCAGTTGGATTTCCGCCCTGCGATTTGCGGAGAAGGAAGGCGGGCGGATCGGCTGCGATCTCGGGTCCGCCCTCCGGTCTTTCCCGGGTGGCCGGGCGGCGCGGCCGCTCGGTACGCGGGGCTTCCCGGGTTTCTGCCGCGGGAGCCGGTTTTCGGCCGCCCCGGCGGTGGCGGGGTTGCTGGGAGCGTTCGGCTTCCGGTGGATCGGCTACGATCTCGGGTTCACTCTCCGGTCTTTCATTGGTGGCCGAGCGGCGCGGCCGCTCGGTACGCGGGGCTTCTCGGGTTTCTGCTGCGGGAGCCGGTTTTCGGCCGTCCCGGCGGTGGCGGGGTTGCTGGGGGCGTTCGGCTTCCGATGGACCGGTTGTTCCGGCGGGGGCAGGTGTCCTGCTACGGGCACTACGCTGCTTCGGGCTCCTGGGGGCAGGTGGTTCCTCGTCGTCGGACGGGGTTTGCTCCGGGCGCAGTTTCTTTCGCACCAGAGTTTCGATGCGTGCCAGATTGCCGGACTCACTCGGGTCGAACAGGGTGATGGCCGAGCCGCTACGTCCGGCGCGGGCCGTACGCCCGATGCGGTGGACATAGTCCTCGGGTGTGTGTGGGACATCGTAGTTGAAGATGTGGCTTACGATCGGGATGTCGAGCCCGCGGGCGGCGACGTCGGAAGCGACGAGGACACGGATCTCGTTGTTGCGGAAGGCAGTCAGCGTCGACATGCGCAGGCGCTGGTCGAGATCGCCATGCAGGGCGGTGGCGTCGAATCCCGCCCGCCGGAGGGTACGCACGACCGCATCGAGCGTGCGCTTGCGGTTGCAGAACACGATGGCGTTGGTGAGGCTGTCGCCTTCCTCGCGCAGGGCCGCGACAAGGGCATCCTGTCGGGCACGGCCGTCGGCCGCGGTTCCGCGCGGGGCGGGGATGGCCCATTGGCGGACGCTGTCGACCGTGCTGGCCGACTTGGTGACTTCGATGGTCTCGGGTGCCTGGAGGAATTCCTTGGCAAGCCGGGCGATCTCCGGCGGCATGGTGGCGGAGAACAGCAAGGTCTGGCGGGTGAAGGGAAGGAGGCGGAATATCTTCTCGACATCGGGAATGAACCCCATATCGAGCATCCGGTCGGCCTCGTCGAGGACGACGATCTGGACGCCGTTCAGAAGCACACGTCCGCGTCCGACATGGTCAAGCAGACGCCCGGGCGTGGCAATGAGAACGTCGGCCCCGCGACTGATCCGGACATTCTGCGCTTCGAAGGATACGCCGCCGATAAGCAAAGCCATGCTGAGCCGTCCGCCCTGTCCGTAGGTCTCGAAACTTTCGGCGACTTGGGCGGCCAGTTCGCGGGTCGGACAGAGGATCAGCGAGCGGGGCATGCGCGCCCGTGCCCGTCCCTGCGACAGCATGCTGATCATCGGCAGTGTGAAGGCGGCGGTCTTGCCGGTGCCGGTCTGGGCGATTCCGACAAGGTCGCGTTTCGAGAGGATGAGGGGGATGGCGGCTGCCTGAATCGGTGTGGGCTCGGTATAGCCCGTCGCCTCGACGGCCTGCAGAACCTCCGGGGAGAGTCCTGTATCTGAAAATTGCATCAATGCCTGCTCTTGGTGCTGTATCGGGCCTTGGGGTCCCGGCACGGTATTTTGTTGTTCTGCCGCAAATATAGACATGATCTTGCGGGTCGTCAATCCCCCCGCCGCCAGGGCGGTACCGGGCAGGAGGTCGGATCTGCCGGTTGCTTTTGCGGCCGGTCAGTGTGCTGGCCCGATACACCGGAGCCCCGACGGGGAAGGCTGATACAGGCTGGAATTCGAGACAGGGGTCACGACGGTGCAAGTTCCGTTGTGGCGCTCATTCTGCTGGCTATAGGGACAAACCACGAAATTCCACAAAATTGCACTAGATCCGGCAGGCTTGCAGATTGAAGATGGTCTTGACTTATTGGTCGGATGGTTTGTAATATATCCCCCTGAGAATAATGAGCTTTGTGACAACAACGAGTTGGATTTTCTGTGGAGCCTTGTGTCGCCATTCTAAAGGGAGGCACTTAAGCCATAGGAAGCAAAGGGGCTTTGGACATTGGAACAGAGCATTTGAGGTGAAGACCGTCATGACCAAATCACCGTCTATAGACGAACTCGAGGTCGAAGTAAAGAATTTTGGCCCGATAGCCGAGGCCAAGTTTGATTTGCGACCGCTTACACTGTTTATAGGTCCAAGTAATTCAGGTAAGTCCTATCTTGCGGTTTTGATATATGCGCTGCATCGTGCATTGAACAAAGATTACGAGCGTGCGCATGAGGTAAGGCGTACGTATTGGAAATTTCCGAAGGAGCACTTTAAGGAATTACGAGATTGGCTTAACAAAAATTTTGACACCCCCCGGGAAGCTCCGTCAGTCGGAAGTAACCCCACATTGGCGCGGGAGAATTTTGAATTACCCAAAAAAATTTCAAAATTAATCTGCACGGTTCTCCACTCCAATTCTGGATCGGGTGCAATGGCTATTAATTACGAGATCGAAAGGTGCTTTGGCGCGGAGTCAATTCAGCCATTAGTACGTCGTGCAGGATCCAAACAAGCAAGTGCTTCTAGCAAAGCAACTGTAACACTTAAAAGAAACGCTAGAATTTCCAAAAATTCCTTAAAGTCACTTACATATAATGTTGAATTGAGTGCAAAAAGCTCTAGCAGTTCAGTGGATATTTCAGCAGAAATGCCGTTATATATTTGGGGCCCTGAACATGATTCGTGTGTAGCCGATCTTCGTGGTGCTGTATCTATGTATAACCTTATTGTACGTTATGGAATACAAGATATAATGCGTCATATTAATGACAATTTGTCTGACCACGAAGATTTCAAGAGTTTGTTTAATCACGAAAGTGTCAAGGATTTACGTAATTTTGAATCTACAACAGATGATTTGCTTCGAGAAATTGGAACAAATCTTGTTAATGCAGTGATCAACAACTCACTTGATCTAATCAAGAGACCCGTACATTACTTTCCCGCGGATCGTTCCGCGGTGATGCATGCCCATCGAATATTTGTTAATGCTGCGATGGAGCGTGCAACAAGGGGGGGCATTGGTGGATCACATGGCATGCCGATTTTGTCGGGTGTTCTTGCCGATTTTTTGGAACAGCTGATTGGAATAAATGGCCGCTCTCGTTCACCCGGGCGACGCGAGATGTCCACGGGTAGTAACCGCCGTGGGTTGTTGAAAAAAATTGCCAGAGACATTGAATTGAAAATCCTTGAAGGTGATGTGCGCAGCAAAGGACCCAATGATTCGATCATCTCCTACCCTGTTTTTTCTTACACACCGCGTGGATGGAGTGATCCTTTGCCGCTAATGCATGCGTCATCTATGGTATCAGAGTTGTCTTCCATTGTATTGTATTTGCGCCACATAGTGGCCCCAGGGGATGTTCTGATTATCGAAGAACCGGAGGCTCTCCTGCACCCGAGTTTGCAAGTAAAGTTTGTCAACGTACTGGCAGAAATTGTTAAGGCCGACGTTCGGATTATCCTGACTACGCATAGCGAGTGGGTGCTGGATGCGGTGGCCAATCTAGTTTTATCGTCCGAGGTTGATGGACCAAGCGACAATGGCTCGGGTGCTGTGCTTTCTATGCAAGAAGTTGGTCTCTGGTCAGTTGTGCCTAAGAAGCGACCTAAGGGTTCGATCGTTCAGAAGATAAAGTTTGATCCTGATGGGGGAGGATTTTCTACTGAATTTGAGAACACGGCGGTGAACATCTATAACGAATGGGCGGAACTTAGCAATCGACGTGCTAACAAGAATCTCCACAGAAAAGCAGATAAATTACCTAATGTGTAAAGTAGTGCCGGTGGTCAGCAGCTCTGTTCAGCCGAGCTGCTGTGTGCGCAGAGCTTTAAAGAAAGGCTGTAGAATTCGATTGACCGGTGTTCAATCGTACATCTTGATCGATATGGATCACGAGGATGCACCAATTTCGGCAGATAGCAAGAAGTGTGATTATCTTTTAGTTGGCTTGACCCAAAGGAATGATTTAGAATGGGTTGTGCCGCTGGAGTTGAAGAGAGGTGATCTCGATAGAAACAGTTTCGAGCAACTGCAGGCTGGTGCAAAAGTCGCAGAACGTCTAATTCCATCCAATTTGAAATCTGGAGTGGATTTTGAATTTCGTCCGGTTGCTGCCTTTGGCGGTCACGTGCATCGGGGTGTTCGAGATTTCTTTCAAAACAACGAAATTAAGTTTAGAAACAACACTGCGGCTGTTAGTTGGATCCGGTGTGATTCTGCTTTGCAAAATGTATTGGTTAAAAAAAAGAACAGCCGCTAGATACAATGCCAGCCAAAAAGTAACATTCGTGGAATGTTAGCCGCAAACCCAGCGTACGTAACCCCGAGTGGGGGCATGAGATGCAAGCCGGGGAGGCGCAGCCTGCACTGGGGCCGTGCCTGGTGGCATGGCCCTAGTGCAGGCATGCGACCCAATCAGGCAGCGAGTTTGTGCACTTCTCCGGATGCTTCCAGCGCCTGCCCCAAATCGGCGAGGATATCGTCGATATGCTCGATGCCGACCGAGAGGCGGACATAGCCTTCGGAGACGCCCGTCGCCGCCAGTTCCTTTGGTGACAGCTGCGAGTGCGTCGTGCTCGCGGGATGGATGGCAAGGCTCCGCGCGTCGCCGATATTGGCGACGTGATAGAGCAGATTGAGATTGTCGATGAATCTGCGCCCGGCTTCCTTTCCGCCATGCAGTTCGATACCGACCAGGGCACCGTAATAACCATCCTGCAGCACCGCATCCGCACGGCGCTTGTTCTCACCTTCCTGTAGCCCCGGATAGATCACTTTCGCGACTTCCGGCTGGCCGGCCAGGAAGTCGGCAACCTGGGCGGCATTGCGGGAATGCTCGCGGATGCGCAGGGGCAGCGTCTCGAGCCCCTGCAGGGTCAGGAAGGCGTTGAACGGGCTCTGTGCCGCGCCGAGATCGCGCAGCAGCGTTACCCGTGCCTTGAGGATGTAGGCGATCGGGCCAAGTGGCTTCACGGCCTCCGTCCACACGGCTCCGTGGTAGCTCGGATCCGGCTGGTTCAGAAGCGGCTGGCGTTCGGGATGTGCGGCCCAATCGAAATTCCCGCCATCCACCAGCATTCCGCCGATCGAGTTGCCGTGGCCGCCGATGTATTTGGTGGTCGAGTAGAGGACGATGGCGGCCCCATGATCGAGCGGCCGGCAGATGACCGGTGCGGCGGTGTTGTCGACCACCAGCGGGATGCCGAGCGGCCGGCCGATTTCCGCCACTTCCCGGATCGGGAACACCTGAAGCTTGGGATTGGGGAGTGTCTCGGCGTAATAGACGCGGGTGCGCTCGTCGGTGGCCGCGCGGAAGCTCTCCGGGTCGGTCGGGTCGGCGAAACGCACATCGATGCCCTGCTGGCGCAACGTGTTGTTGAAGAGGTTCCAGGTCCCGCCATAGAGATCTGTGGAACTCACCACATTGTCGCCGGCGACTGCAAGATTCTGGATCGCAACGGCACTGGCGGCCTGGCCGGAGGCGAGGGCGAGAGCAGCCACTCCGCCTTCAAGGGCCGCGACCCGCTTCTCGAGCACATCCGTGGTTGGATTCATGATCCGCGTGTAGATGTTGCCGAGCTCCTTCAGCGCGAACAGATTCTCGGCGTGCTGCGTGCTGTCGAATTGGTAGGAGGTGGTCTGGTAGATCGGAACCGCCACCGATCCGGTGGCTGGATCGGCCCGGTAGCCCGCGTGCAGCACGACGGTTTCCGGTCTCTGGGATGTGTGGCTCATTGGGGGGTCCTCCGCTTTGTGTCCTGGTTCGGGTGCGGCCCGGTCGCGATGTTCTGTTGCGTGCCACCGGGAAGGGGCCGCGGGTGTGCCCTGAATAACCTATTTATCATTTTCAAACAACAGGAAATTTTATACCACTACTTTTATAGGTGAAATAAAAATTTATCGAAATCTTCAGCATAAATGCCTGCGAGGCTATAGAATTGCTACATGCGCCAAATTCCTAGGCGTACACTCGGAAATTCGTCCCCCAAGATTGCGGGTTGCCATGCCACGCCTCGAGCTCCAAGACATCCGGCACAGTTTCAACGGCGCGTTTGCCGTGAACGGGCTGTCGCTCGAAGTCGAGGCTGGGGAGCTCGTATGCCTGCTCGGCCCGTCTGGTTGCGGCAAGACCACCACGCTTCGGGTGGCGGCGGGCTTGGAGCGGCAGGATTCGGGAGCGGTGCGGGTGGATGACCGCACGGTCTCGGAAGGGCCGCTGCACCATCCCCCCGAGACCCGCTCGGTGGGGCTGATGTTCCAGGAATTCGCCCTGTTCCCGCATCTGACGGTGATCGAGAACGTCGCCTTCGGATTCCGGCGCGGGGAGGGCGGCGATGCCGGGGAGTTTCTGCAGCGGGTCGGGATGGCGGGGCATGCCGGAAAGCATCCGCACCAGCTCTCGAGCGGCGAGCAGCAACGGGTGGCCCTGGCCCGCGCCCTGGCCCCGCGCCCGAAGGTGCTGTTGATGGACGAGCCTTTTTCCGGTCTCGATACCCGGCTGCGGGATGACATCCGCGACGAGGCGTTGCAGATCCTCAAGAAGGAGGGTGCCGCGGTGTTGCTGGTCACCCACGAGCCCGGGGAAGCGTTGCGGATGGCGGATCGCATCGCCTTGATGCGCGACGGGCGGCTGGTGCAGACGGGCGAGCCGTATCATATCTACAACCACCCGACCGACCGGCGCGCCGCGTCATTCTTCTCCGACGTGAATGTCATCCGCGGCAGGGTCGTGTCGCAGCAGATCGATACGCCTTTCGGACCGTTTCTCGCGGTCGGACACCCGGATGGTGCCGAGCTTGAGATCGTCATCCGGCCGCAGCATCTGACCCTGGCCCGGGACACGGAATCTCCGGCTCCCTCATCCGCCCCGGAGACGGGCATCCCTGCTGCCCGCGGCACCGTGGTGGAAGCGCGCTATATGGGGGTCGAGAGCCAGCTGCAGGTGCGGATGGATCATGACGGTTCCGTCCTGAAAGCAAGCGTGCCGGGTACGTTCCTGCCGGATCCCGAGGCACCGATCTGGCTGTCACTCCGTCGCGACCGCTGCATGGTTTTCGAGCACGGGGCGGAGGATGCGCGGGATTAGTTCCGGCTTGCAGGCAGAGGGTCGACCGACTCTGGCCGGGAAGGCCGTCGGGGCAGGGGCATGGTGCCCGGGTTTCCCGGGAGGGCGGTGGACTGCATCTGCCAGAACGCTACGGTCAGGCACGGATTTCGGGCGTTTGGCCGCGGGGGTCCGCAGAAACGCAGAAACCCTTCCTAGAACGGAGTTTCGCCTAGCGGGTCTTGGTCGGTATGTCGGGAAGGTTTTGGTTGCGGGGACAGGATTCGAACCTGCGACCTTCAGGTTATGAGCCTGACGAGCTACCGGGCTGCTCCACCCCGCGCCACCAAATGCCACCGTACAGACTGAATCAACTCACAGCCGACGCGCGGAACGGTTATAGGCGGGTCTGCACGAATTGCAAGAAGCCGCTCGCCATCCGCCACCCGGCATTCCCGACGGGCCTTGCCGGGGCTGGGGTTTCTGCCGGGGTCGGGTGCTTGGCAGCCTCGGGCAGGAACAGGAATTTTTCCATCCGGCGGTGCCTGGAAACTTGACGCGCGGGCGCGATTGTATCTAATGGCGGTCGCACCCCGATGTCGTTTCGGAGAGTTGCGTCCGGAATCGCTACAGACTGGGCACCAGAGCGTGTTGTGCGCCGCCGGAATCCGTACGGCGTGACCCGGCGGGTGTCGCAGGAGGGAAAGATGACCAAACGTACAGCGGCCAAACACAAGATCGATCGCCGGATGGGCGAGAACATCTGGGGGCGGGCCAAATCCCCGCTGAGCGGGCGCCGCCGTTCCGGCCCTCCGGGCCAGTCCGCGGAATCCCCGCGCAGCCGGCGCCGGAAAATGTCCGATTTCGGCCTGCATCTGCGCGCGAAGCAGAAGCTGAAGGGGAGTTACGGCGATCTCGTCGAGCGGCAGTTTCGCCTGATCTATGCAGAAGCCCAGCGGCGTCGGGGGGATACCGGTGCCAATCTGATCGAACTGCTGGAGCGGCGTCTGGATGCGGTGGTCTACCGGGCGAAATTCGTTCCCACGATTTTTGCCGCCCGCCAGTTCGTGAATCATGGTCATGTGACGGTAAACGGACGCCGCGTGAATATTCCGTCCTACCGGGTTCGGGACGGGGATCTGATCGAGGTCCGCAAGAGCTCCCGGCAGATGGGGCTTATACAGGAAGCGATTGATTCCGAGGATATGCGCCCGCTGCCCAGCTATCTCGAGGTCGATCATGAGGTTCTGAGCGCCAAATTCCTGCGCGCTCCCGAACTCAGCGAGGTTCCCTACAATGTGCGGATGGAACCCAATCTTGTGGTTGAGTACTACGCGAAAAACTGAGCTCAGCCCGCGGTTGGTGCATTCGGATGAATGACAGCGGCGCGATCCGGCTGGTGAGCGGCAACGCCAACCGCCCCCTCTCGGAGGCGATCGGGCGGCGCATTGCCTCGGCACTCGGCTCCGCCGATCCGCTTGCCAATGCGCGCATCGAGACTTTCAGCGACCGCGAGGTGTTTGTCGAGATCTACGACAACATCCGGGGGGCCGATGTCTTCGTGATCCAGCCGACCTCCTGCCCCGCCAATGACAATGTGATGGAGCTGCTGATCATCATCGACGCGCTCCGGCGCTCCTCGGCCCGCCGCATCACCGCGGTGCTGCCGTATTACGGCTACGCAAGGCAGGACCGGAAGACTGCGGCACGGACGCCGATCTCGGCCAAGCTGGTGGCCAATCTGATCACCCATGCCGGGGCGGACCGGGTACTGACCATGGATCTGCATTCCGGGCAGATCCAGGGCTTCTTCGACATCCCGACCGACAATCTCAGCGCGGTTCCTGTTTTTGCCCTCGACATCCAGGCGCAGTTTCCCGGCAGTCCGCGCCTGGTGGTGGTCTCGCCGGATGTGGGCGGCGTCCTCCGCGCCCGCGATCTTGCCACCCGGCTCGGGGCCGAAATTGCGGTGGTCGACAAGCGCCGCTCGACTCCCAACCGGGCTGAGGCGATGAACCTGATCGGTTCCGTCGAGGATCGTGACTGCCTTCTCATCGATGATATCTGCGACACGGCCGGGACGCTGTGCGAGGCCGCGATGCGTCTCAAGGAGAGGGGGGCGAGCTCGGTGCATGCCTATGTTTCCCACGGCGTGCTGTCCGGCCCGGCGATCGACCGCATTTCCGAATCGGCACTCGTGAGTCTGGTGTTGACCGACTCGATCGCTGCCACCGCCGCGATGCGGCGGGAATCCAAAATCCGCACGGTCTCGATCGCGCCGATGTTCGCTCAGGCGATCCTGAATGTGGCCCGCGACACTTCCGTATCGTCGCTGTTCCATGAAAGCACGCTGGCCCCGATGTATGGGGCCGCGCAGGCCGCCTGAAAAACGGGTGGCAGAGCAAGCAGGAGAAATCAGATGAAGACAGGCATTCATCCCGACTATCATCGGATCACGGTCCGGCTGACCAGCGGCGAGGAGCTCGAGATGCACTCGACTTGGGGAGCGGAGGGGGACACGCTTGCGCTCGATGTCGATCCGGCGTCGCATCCGGCATGGACCGGTGGCCGGCAGAAGCTGGTCGACACGGGCGGGCGTGTTTCGAAATTCCGCGCGCGGTTCGGCGCCGACAAATTCTGAAAACCGTGCATGACGGCCCGGAGAGGGGCGGTGCATGGCCCATGTGATCGTTTTCGGCAACGAAAAGGGCGGCTGTGGCAAATCCACGGTAGCCATGCATCTGCTGGCCTGGCTGGGGCAGGCCGGACAGCGGGTCGCGGCTCTGGACCTTGATGTACGCCAGCATTCACTGCTCCGCTATGTCGAGAACCGCAAGCAATTCGAGGAGAAGCGAAATATCAGAATGGTGATCCCCAAGGTGAACGAGCTGCAGCCGAGCACCAACCCCAACCGGGAAGCGGCCGAGGAAGAGGACCGTGCCGCGGTCGGGAATGCCATCCAGATGCTGGCCCGGGAATGCGACATGATCGTGATCGACTGTCCGGGGGCCCACACCAATTTTTCCATCGCGGCGCATGATGCGGCCGATACGCTGATCACGCCGATCAATGACAGTTTTGTCGATTTCGACATGCTCGCCCGAATCGATGGTTCGACCGGAGAGATTCTCGGCCCTGCGGTCTATTCCCGGGCGGTCTGGGATGCACGCAAGGAGCGGGCCGCTCACGGGCGCCCGCCGATCGACTGGGTCGTGATGCGCAACCGAATCAGCACCACCGATGCCCACAACAAGCGCCGCATCGAGCAGTCAGTGGCAAGGCTTTCCGAGCGAATCGGTTTTCGGGCAGTGACCGGACTGAGTGAGCGGGTGGTTTTCCGCGAGCTCTTTCCGCAAGGGCTGACGCTGCTCGACCTCAACAAATCCTCCAGCGCCGCCCGTTTCAGCATGTCGCATGTTTCGGCACGGCAGGAATTGCGCGGGCTGATCCGCAACCTGAATCTCGACCTCGACCAGGATCAGGCGGAGAGCGCCGCCTGAAGGTTTCAGGGGCTCGCTCTCGGAGACAGTGCCAGGCAGTCAACCCCCTTTGCGCGCAGCCGGTTGCAGGCCGCCGAGGCACCGGTCTCGTCCAGATTGCGGAATCGTGCCAGGTAGTAGCGGCCGGGTTTGGGCACCCAGCGGCGGGCATGGGCGAGTTCCCCGAGGCCGCCCTGTTCGACGCGCTTTAGTTGCGCCAGGGCCTGCGAGGATTTTCCGTAGGCACCGACCTGGATCGCCCAATCGACCCGATTCGCGGAGGAGGCCGTGCCGGTTTTGGAGGAGGCCGTCCGGGTGGAAGGCGCGATCGCCAGGCACTCGAATCCCTTCCGCCGGGTTGCCTCGCAGGCGGTCCGGGCTTCCTCCGGGCCGAAGCCCTGGAAGCGAATCAGATGGTGGCGCTTCCGTTTTCGGATCAGGGCGGTGTGCTCCCGCAATTCGGCAATCTTCGCCTTCTGCACACGTCGCAGCTCCTTGCGCGCATCTCCCTCCCGCCGGAAGGAGCCGACCTGCAACTGCCATCCACCCCCGCGCTTGGCCGCGGCGACGGTCGGAGCGGTCTGGGAGGTTGGGGAGGCGGCCTGTACGGGCAGGCAGTCGATCCGCTGGTCCGTGAGTTTTTCGCAGGCGATCCGGGCGCTGGCCTCGTCGAACCCCGCAAACCAGGCGAGATAGTGCTGGTCCTCCGACCGCGGGACACGGATGGGGCGGTCCTTGAGCCATTTGAAGCCGGAGGCACGAATCTTGTCGAGGCGGGCGCGGGCATGCGTGGCGAGGCTGTAGCGGCCGACCTGCACGGCCCAGCCACCGCTTCCGGAATTGAGTATGGCCGTGCGGACCGCGGTCGTGGTGCGGGCGGCCGGGGCCGGGGCCGGGATGGTGAAGCAGTCGATGCTGGCTGCCTTCAGACGGGCACAGGCGGATTGCGCCCCGGTCTGGTCAAAGCCGCGCAGCCGGGCGAGATGGAACTTGCCTCGGTGGAACACCCAGGGCTCCGAACCGGCGATGATTTCAGACTGGCGCTTCGCTAGCGAGTCGAGCAGGGCGCGTGCCTGGGTTTCCTTGTGAAACGCGCCGACCTGCACCGCCCAGGGTTTTTTCTGCCGGTTGGCGGAACCGGATGTGGGTGAGGAGAGGGCGGCGGTCACGGCCGGAGCCGCGGGCTTTGGCCGGTCGGTCCGCTCGACGGCAGTGTCATGGGAAGGGAGTGCGGCGGGCGACTGGCGTGGTGCCGGTGTCGGTGG
>CBDCKB010000003.1:0-13887 GCA_965217995.1 Rhodobacterales bacterium | reverse complement strand
CCGCTCGTACGATATGCCAAGATACACCCATTTCGACACAAAGAACTCACAACCTTTGGCTAATAGCCTACATTAGGCTGGAAATCACCGAGAGCAAGACAGCCAGTAGCCGAATTTCAGTACTGTAGGAGTCTGGAGGCCAATAAAATGGCTCTATTTTGGCTAAACAGAGAGCTACGGCTCTGAAACCTCTCTCGCACCTAGGATATGCCAAGCTACACCCATTTCGGCACAAAGAACTCACAACCCTTGGCTAAGGGCCTGCATTTGGCTGGAAATCACCGAGAGCAAGACAGCCATTAGCCGAATTTCAGTACTGGAGGAGACAGGAGGCCAATAAAATGGCTCTAGTTTGGCTAAACAGAGAGCTACGGCACTGAAACCTCTCTCGCACCTAGGACATGCTAAGCTACACCCAAAAGAACTCACAACCTTTGGTTAATAACCTGCATTTGGCTGGAAATCACCGAGAGCAAGACAGCCATTAGCCGAATTTCAGTACTGGAGGAGACTGAAGGCCAACAAAATGGCTCTATTTTGGCTACACAGAGAGCTACGGTTCTGAAATCTCTCCCGCACCTAGCCACACCCATTTCGGCACAAAGAACTCACAACCCTTGGCTAATATCCTGTATTTGGCTCGAAAACACAGAGAGCAAGACACCCAGCAGCCGAATTTCAGTACTGGAGGACACTGGAGGCCAATAAAATGACTCTATTTTGGCTAAACAGAGAGCTACGGCACTGAAACCTCTCCCGCACCTAGGACATGCCAAGCTACACCCAAAAGAACTCATAACCCTTGGCTAATAACCTGCATTTGGCTGGTAATCACCGAGAGCAAGACAGCCATTAGCCGAATTTCAGTACTGGAGGAGACAGGAGGCCAATAAAATGGCTCTAGTTTGGCTAAACAGAGAGCTATGGCTCTGAAACCTCTCTCGCACCTAGGACATGCTAAGCTACACCCAAAAGAACTCACAACCCTTGGCTAATAACCTGCATTTGGCTGGAAATCACCGAGAGCAAGACAGCCATTAGCCGAATTTCAGTACTGGAGGAGACTGGAGGCCAATAAAATGGCTCTATTTTGGCTACACAGAGAGCTACGGTTCTGAAATCTCTCCCGCACCTAGCCACATCCATTTCGGCAAAAAGAACTCACAACCCTTGGCTAAGGGCCTGCATTTGGCTCGAAAACACAGAGAGCCAAACAGCCAGCCGTCGAATTTCAGTACTGGAGGAGTCTCAAAGCCAATAAAATGGCTCTATTTTGAATAAACAGAGAGCAACGGCTCTGAAACCTCTCCCGCACCTACGATAGGCCAAGCTACACCCATTTCGGCACAAAGAACTCACAACTCTTGCCTAAGAGCCTGCATTTGGCTCGAAAACACAGTGAGCAAGACAGCCAGTAGCCGATTTTCAGTACTGGAGTAGTCTGAAGGCCAATAAAAAGCCTCTATTTTGGCTAAACAGAGAGCTACGGCTCTGAAACCTCTCCTGCACCTAGGATATGCCAAGCTACACCCATTGCGGCACAAAGAACTTACAACCCTTGGCTAACAGCCTGCATTTGGTTCGAAAACACAGAGAGCAAGACAGCCAGCTGCCGAATTTCAGTACTGGAGGAGACTAGTGGCCAATAAAATGGCTCTATTTTGGCTAAACAGAGAGCTACGGTTTTTGAAACCTCTCCCACACCTAGCCACACCCATTTCGGCACAAAGAACTCACAACCCTTGGCTAAGGGCCTGCATTTGGCTCGAAAACACAGAGAGCATGAAAGCCAGCAGCCGAATTTCAGTACTGGAGGAGTCTGGAGGCCAATAAAATGGCTCTATTTTGGCTAAACAGAGATCTACGGCTCTGAAACCTCTCCCGCACCTAGGATATGCCAAGCTACACCCATTTCGGCACAAAGAACTCACAACCCTTGGCTAATAGCCTGCATTTGGCTCGAAAACACAGAGAGCAAGACAGCCAGTAGCCGAATTTCAGAACTGAAAGAGTCTCAAAGTCAATAAAATGGCTCTATTTTGACTAAACAGAGAGCTACGGCTCTGAAACCTCTCCCGCACCTAGGATATGCCAAGCTACACCCATTTCGGCACAAAGAACTCACAACCCTTGGCTAATATCCTGTATTTGGATAGAAAACACAGAGAGCAAGACAGCCAGGGGCCGAATTTCAGAACTGGAGGAGTCTCATGGCCAATAAAATGGCTCTATATTTTGACTAAACAGAGAGCTACGGCTCTGAAACCTCTCCAGCACCAACGTTATGTCAAGCTACACCCATTTGGGCACAAAGAACCCACAACCCTGGCCTAAGAGCCTGCATTTGGCTCGAAAACACAGAGAGGAAGACAGCCAGTTGCCGATTTTCAGAACTGGAGGAGTCTCATGGCCAATAAAATGGCTCTAATTTGACTAAACAGAGAGCTACGGCTCTGAAACCTCTCCCGCACCTACGATATGCCAAGCTACACCCATTTGGGCACAAAGAACTCACAACCCTGGCCTAATATCCTGTATTTGGCTCGAAAACACAGAGAGCAAGACAGCGAGGAGCCGAATTTCAGAACTGGAGGAGTCTCATGGCCAATAAAATGGCTCTCTTTTGAATAAACAGAGAGCTACGGCTCTGAAACCTCTCCAGCACCTACGATAGGTCAAGCTACACCCATTTCGGCACAAAAGAACTCACAACCCTTGGCTAATATCCTGTATTTGGATAGAAAACACAGAGAGCAAGACAGCTAGGGGCCGAATTTCAGAACTGGAGGAGTCTCATGGCCAATAAAATGGCTCTATATTTTGACTGAACAGAGAGCTACGGCTCTGAAACCTCTCCAGCACCTACGATATGTCAAGCTACACCCATTTGGGCACAAAGAACTCACAACCCTGGCCTAATATCCTGTATTTGGCTCGAAAACACAGAGAGCAAGACAGCGAGGAGCCGAATTTCAGAACTGGAGGAGTCTCATGGCCAATAAAATGGCTCTCTTTTGAATAAACAGAGAGCTACGGCTCTGAAACCTCTCCAGCACCTACGATAGGTCAAGCTACACCCATTTCGGCACAAAAGAACTCACAACCCTTGGCTAATATCCTGTATTTGGATAGAAAACACAGAGAGCAAGACAGCTAGGGGCCGAATTTCAGAACTGGAGGAGTCTCATGGCCAATAAAATGGCTCTATATTTTGACTGAACAGAGAGCTACGGCTCTGAAACCTCTCCAGCACCTACGATATGTCAAGCTACACCCATTTGGGCACAAAGAACTCACAACCCTGGCCTAATATCCTGTATTTGGCTCGAAAACACAGAGAGCAAGACAGCGAGGGGCCGAATTTCAGAACTGGAGGAGTCTCAAGGCCAATAAAATGGCTCTCTTTTGAATAAACAGAGAGCTACGGCTCTGAAACCTCTCCAGCATCTACGATAGGTCAAGCTACACCCATTTGGGCACAAAGAACTCACAACTCTTGCCTAAGAACCTGCATTTGGCTCAAAAACACAGAGAGAAAGACAGCCAGTAGCCGATTTTCAGTACTGGAGTAGTCTGAAGGCCAATAAAAAGGCTCTATTTTGGCTAAACAGAGAGCTACGGCTCTGAAACCTCTCCTGCACCTAGGATATGCCAAGCTACACCCATTGCGGCACAAAGAACTCACAACCCTTGGCTAACAGCCTGCGTTTGGCTCGAAAACACAGAGAGCAAGACAGCCAGCAGCCGAATTTCAGTACTGGAGGAGACTAGTGGCCAATAAAATGGCTCTATTTTGGCTAAACAGAGAGCTACGGCTCTGAAACCTCTCCCGCACCTAGGCACACCCATTTCGGCACAAAGAACTCACAACCCTTGGCTAAGGGCCTGCATTTGGCTCGAAAACACAGAGAGCAAGACAGCCAGCAGCCGTATTTTAGTACTGGAAGAGTCTGAAGGCCAATAAAATGGCTCTATTTTGGCTAAACAGAGAGCTACTGCTCTGAAACCTCTCCCGCACCTAGGACATGCCAAACTACACCCAAAAGAACTCACAACCCTTGTTTAATAACCTGCATTTGGCTGGAAATTACCGAGACCAAGACAGCCATTAGCCGAATTTCAGTACTGGAGGAGACTGGAGGCCAATAAAATGGCTCTATTTTGGCTAAACAGAGAGCTACGGCTCTGAAACCTCTCCCGCACCTAGCCACACCCATTTCGGCACAAAGAACTCACAACCCTTGGCTAAGGGCCTGCATTTGGCTCGAAAACACAGAGAGCAAGACAGCCAGTAGCCGAATTTCAGAACTGGAGAAGTCTCAAGGCCAATAAAATGGCTCTATTTTGACTAAACAGAGAGCAACGGCTCTGAAACCTCTCCCGCACCTAGGATATGCCAAGCTACACCCATTTCGGCACAAAGAACTCACAACCCTTGGCTAATAGCCTGCATTTGGCTCGAAAACACAGAGTGCAAGACAGCCAGTGGCCGAATTTCAGAACTGGAGAAGTCTCAAGGCCAATTAAATGGCTCTATTTTGACTAAACAGAGAGCTACGGCTCTGAAACCTCTCCCGCACCTAGGATATGCCAAGCTACACCCATTTCGGCACAAAGAACTCACAAACCTTGGCTAATAGCCTACATTTGGCTCGAAAACACAGAGAACAAGACAGCCAGTAGCCGCATTTCAGTACTGGAGATGTCTGAAGGCCAATAAAATGGCTCTATTTTGGCTAAACAGAGAGCTACGGCTCTGAAACCTCTCCTGCACCTAGGATATGCCAAGCTACACCCATTGCGGCACAAAGAACTCACAACCCTTGGCTAAGAGCCTGCGTTTGGCTCGAAAACACAGAAAGCAAGACAGCCAGCAGCCGAATTTCAGTACTGGAGGAGACTGGAGGCCAATAAAATGGCTCTATTTTGGCTAAACAGAGAGCTACGGCTCTGAAACCTCTCCTGCACCAAGGATATGCCAAGCTACACCCATTTCGGCACAAAGAACTCACAACCCTTGGCTAATAGCCTGCATTTGGCTCGAAAACACAGAGAGCAAGACAGCCAGTAGCCGAATTTCAGAACTGGAGGAGTCTCAAGGCCAATAAAATGGCTCTATTTTGGCTAAACAGAGAGCTACGGCTCTGAAACCTCTCCTGCACCTAGGATATGCCAAGCTACACCCATTGCGGCACAAAGAACTCACAACCCTTGGCTAACAGCCTGCGTTTGGCTCGAAAACACAGAGAGCAAGACAGCCAGCAGCCGAATTTCAGTACTGGAGGAGACTAGTGGCCAATAAAATGGCTCTATTTTGGCTAAACAGAGAGCTACGGCTCTGAAACCTCTCCCGCACCTAGGATATGCCAAGCTACACCCATTTCGGCACAAAGAACTCACAACCCTTGGCTAATAGCCTGCATTTGGCTCGAAAACACAGAGAGCAAGACAGCCAGTAGCCGAATTTCAGAACTGGAGGAGTCTCAAGGCCAATAAAATGGCTCTATTTTGACTAAACAGAGAGCTACGGTTCTGAAACCTCTCCCGCACCTGGGTTATGCCAAGCTACACCCATTTCGGCACAAAGAACTCACAACCCTTGGCTAAGAGCCTGCGTTTGGCTCGAAAACACAGAAAGCAAGACAGCCAGCAGCCGAATTTCAGTACTGGAGGAGACTGGAGGCTAATAAAATGGCTCTATTATGGCTAAACAGAGAGCTACTGCTCTGAAACCTCTCCCGCACCTAGGACATGCCAAACTACACCCAAAAGAACTCACAACCCTTGTTTAATAACCTGCATTTGGCTGGAAATTACCGAGACCAAGACAGCCATTAGCCGAATTTCAGTAATGGAGGAGACTGGAGGCCAATAAAATGGCTCTATTTTGGCTAAACAGAGAGCTACGGCTCTGAAACCTCTCCTGCACCTAGGATATGCCAAGCTACACCCATTTCGGCACAAAGAACTCACAACCCTTGGCTAATAGCCTGCATTAGGCTCGAAAACAAAGAGAGCAACACAGCCAGTAGACGAATTTTAGTAATTGAGGAGTCTGAAGGCCAATAAAATGGCTCTACTTTGGTTAAACAGAGAGCTACGGCTCCGAAACCTCTCCTGCACCAAGGATATGCCAAGCTACACCCATTTCGGCACAAAGAACTCACAACCCTTGGCTAATAGCCTGCATTTGGCTCGAAAACACAGAGAGCAAGACAGCCAGTAGCCGAATTTCAGTACTGGAGGAGTCTCAAGGCCAATAAAATGGCTCTATTTTGACTAAACAGAGAGCTAAGGCTCTGAAACCTCTCCCGCACCTGGGATATGCCAAGCTACACACATTTCGGCACAAAGAACTCACAACCCTTGGCTAAGAGCCTGCGTTTGGCTCGAAAACACAGAAAGCAAGACAGCCAGCAGCCGAATTTCAGTACTGGAGGAGACTGGAGGCCAATAAAATGGCTCTATTTTGGCTAAACAGAGAGCTACGGCTCTGAAACCTCTCCTGCACCAAGGATATGCCAAGCTACACCCATTTCGGCACAAAGAACTCACAACCCTTGGCTAATAGCCTGCATTTGGCTCGAAAACACAGAGAGCAAGACAGCCAGTAGCCGAATTTCAGAACTGGAGGAGTCTCAAGGCCAATAAAATGGCTCTATTTTGACTAAACAGAGAGCTACGGTTCTGAAACCTCTCCCGCACCTGGGTTATGCCAAGCTACACCCATTTCGGCACAAAGAACTCACAACCCTTGGCTAAGAGCCTGCGTTTGGCTCGAAAACACAGAAAGCAAGACAGCCAGCAGCCGAATTTCAGTACTGGAGGAGACTGGAGGCTAATAAAATGGCTCTATTATGGCTAAACAGAGAGCTACTGCTCTGAAACCTCTCCCGCACCTAGGACATGCCAAACTACACCCAAAAGAACTCACAACCCTTGTTTAATAACCTGCATTTGGCTGGAAATTACCGAGACCAAGACAGCCATTAGCCGAATTTCAGTAATGGAGGAGACTGGAGGCCAATAAAATGGCTCTATTTTGGCTAAACAGAGAGCTACGGCTCTGAAACCTCTCCCGCACCTAGCCACACCCATTTCGGCACAAAGAACTCACAACCCTTGGCTAAGGGCCTGCATTTGGCTCGAAAACACAGAGAGCAAGACAGCCAGTAGCCGAATTTCAGAACTGGAGAAGTCTCAAGGCCAATAAAATGGCTCTATTTTGACTAAACAGAGAGCTACGGCTCTGAAACCTCTCTCGCACCTAGGATATGCCAAGCTACACCCATTTCGGCACAAAGACCTCACAACCCTTGGCTAAGGGCCTGCATTTGGCTCGAAAACACAGAGAGCAAGACAGCCAGTAGCCGAATTTCAGAACTGGAGGAGTCTCAAGGCCAATAAAATGGCTCTATTTTGACTAAACAGAGAGCTACGGTTCTGAAACCTCTCCCGCACCTGGGTTATGCCAAGCTACACCCATTTCGGCACAAAGAACTCACAACCCTTGTCTAAGAGCCTGCGTTTGGCTCGAAAACACAGAAAGCAAGACAGCCAGTAGCCGAATTTCAGTACTGGAGGAGACTGGAGGCCAATAAAATGGCTCTATTATGGCTAAACAGAGAGCTACTGCTCTGAAACCTCTCCCGCACCTAGGACATGCCAAGCTACACCCAAAAGAACTCACAACCCTTGTTTAATAACCTGCATTTGGCTGAAAATTACCGAGACCAAGACAGCCATTAGCCGAATTTCAGTACTGGAGGAGACTGGAGGCCAATAAAATGGCTCTATTTTGGCTAAACAGAGAGCTACGGCTCTGAAACCTCTCCCGCACCTAGCCACACCCATTTCGGCACAAAGAACTCACAACCCTTGGCTAAGGGCCTGCATTTGGCTCGAAAACACAGAGAGCAAGACAGCCAGTAGCCGAATTTCAGAACTGGAGAAGTCTCAAGGCCAATAAAATGGCTCTATTTTGACTAAACAGAGAGCTACGGCTCTGAAACCTCTCCCGCACCTAGGGTATGCCAAGCTACACCCATTTCGGCACAAAGAACTCACAAACCTTGGCTAATAGCCTACATTTGGCTCGAAATCACAGAGAACAAGAGAGCCAGTAGCCGCATTTCAGTACTGGAGATGTCTGAAGGCCAATAAAATGGCTCTATTTTGGCTAAACAGAGATTTACTGCTCTGAAACCTCTCCCGCACCTAAGATATGCCAACCTACACCCATTTCGACACAAAGAACTCACAACCCTTGGCTAATAGCCTGCATTTGGCTCGAAAACACAGAGTGCAAGACAGCCAGTAGCCGAATTTCAGAACTGGAGAAGTCTCAAGGCCAATAAAATGGCTCTATTTTGACTAAACAGAGAGCTACGGCTCTGAAACCTCTCCCGCACCTAGGATATGCCAAGCTAAACCCATTTCGGCACAAAGAACTCACAACCATTGGCTAATAGCCTGCATTTGGCTCGAAAACACAGAGAGCAAGACAGCTAGTAGCCGAATTTCAAAACTGCAGGCGTCTCAAGGCCAATAAAATGGCTCTATTGTGACTAAACAGAGAGCTACGGCTCTGAAACCTCTCCCGCTCGTACGATATGCCAAGATACACCCATTTCGACACAAAGAACTCACAACCTTTGGCTAATAGCCTACATTAGGCTGGAAATCACCGAGAGCAAGACAGCCAGTAGCCGAATTTCAGTACTGTAGGAGTCTGGAGGCCAATAAAATGGCTCTATTTTGGCTAAACAGAGAGCTACGGCTCTGAAACCTCTCTCGCACCTAGGATATGCCAAGCTACACCCATTTCGGCACAAAGAACTCACAACCCTTGGCTAAGGGCCTGCATTTGGCTCGAAAACACAGAGAGCAAGACAGCCAGTAGCCGAATTTCAGAACTGGAGAAGTCTCAAGGCCAATAAAATGGCTCTATTTTGACTAAACAGAGAGCTACGGCTCTGAAACCTCTCCCGCACCTAGGGTATGCCAAGCTACACCCATTTCGGCACAAAGAACTCACAAACCTTGGCTAATAGCCTACATTTGGCTCGAAATCACAGAGAACAAGAGAGCCAGTAGCCGCATTTCAGTACTGGAGATGTCTGAAGGCCAATAAAATGGCTCTATTTTGGCTAAACAGAGATTTACTGCTCTGAAACCTCTCCCGCACCTAAGATATGCCAACCTACACCCATTTCGACACAAAGAACTCACAACCCTTGGCTAATAGCCTGCATTTGGCTCGAAAACACAGAGTGCAAGACAGCCAGTAGCCGAATTTCAGAACTGGAGAAGTCTCAAGGCCAATAAAATGGCTCTATTTTGACTAAACAGAGAGCTACGGCTCTGAAACCTCTCCCGCACCTAGGATATGCCAAGCTAAACCCATTTCGGCACAAAGAACTCACAACCATTGGCTAATAGCCTGCATTTGGCTCGAAAACACAGAGAGCAAGACAGCTAGTAGCCGAATTTCAAAACTGCAGGCGTCTCAAGGCCAATAAAATGGCTCTATTGTGACTAAACAGAGAGCTACGGCTCTGAAACCTCTCCCGCTCGTACGATATGCCAAGATACACCCATTTCGACACAAAGAACTCACAACCTTTGGCTAATAGCCTACATTAGGCTGGAAATCACCGAGAGCAAGACAGCCAGTAGCCGAATTTCAGTACTGTAGGAGTCTGGAGGCCAATAAAATGGCTCTATTTTGGCTAAACAGAGAGCTACGGCTCTGAAACCTCTCTCGCACCTAGGATATGCCAAGCTACACCCATTTCGGCACAAAGAACTCACAACCCTTGGCTAAGGGCCTGCATTTGGCTCGAAAACACAGAGAGCAAGACAGCCAGCAGCCGAATTTCAGTACTGGAGGAGTCTGGAGGCCAATAAAATGGCTCTATTTTGGCTAAACAGAGAGCTACGGCTCTGAAGCCTCTCCCGCACCTAGGACATGCCAAGCTACACCCAAAAGAACTCACAACCATTGGCTAATAACCTGCATTTGGCTGGAAATCAACGAGAGCAAAGCAGCCATTAGCTGAATTTCAGTACTGGAGGAGTCTGGCAGCCAATAAAATGGCTCTATTTTGGCTAAACAGAGAGCTACGGTTCTGAAACCTCTCCCGCACCTATAGGATATGCCAAGTTACACCCATTTCGGCACAAAGAACCCACAACCCTTGGCTAATAGCCTGCATTAGGCTCGAAAACAAAGAGAGCAAGACAGCCAGTAGCCGAATTTTAGTACTGGAGGAGTCTGAAGTCCAATAAAATGGCTCTATTTTGGCTAAACAGAGAGCTACGGCTCTGAAACCTCTCCTGCACCAAGGATATGCCAAGCTACACCCATTTCGGCACAAAGAACTCACAACCCTTGGCTAATAGCCTGCATTTGGCTCGAAAACACAGAGAGCAAGATAGCCAGTAGCCGAATTTCGGAACTGGAAGTGTCTCAAGGCCAATAAAATGGCTCTATTTTGACTAAACAGAGAGCTACGGCTCTGAAACATCTCCCGCACCTACGATATGCCAAGCTACACCCATTTCGGCACAAAGGACTCACAACCCTTGGCTAAGAGCCTGCGTTTGGCTCGAAAACACAGAAAGTAAGACAGCCAGCAGCCGAATTTCAGTACTGGAGGAGATTGGAGGCCAATAAAATGGTTCTAGTTTGGCTAAACAGAGAGCTACGGCTCTGAAACCTCTCCCGCACCTAGGATATGCCAAGCTACACACATTTCGGCACAAAGAACTCACAACCCTTGGCTAAGGGCCTGCATTTGGCTCGAAAACACAGAGAGCAAGACAGCCATCAGCCGAATTTCAGTACTGGAGGAGTCTGGAGGCCAATAAAATGGCTCTATTTTGGCTAAACAGAGAGCTACGGCTCTGAAACCTCTCTCGCACCTAGGATATGCCAAGCTACACCCATTTCGGCATAAAGAACTCACAACCCTTGGCTAAGGGCCTGCATTTGGCACGAAAACACAGAGAGCAAGACAGCCAGCAGCCGAATTTCAGTACTGGAGGAGTCTGGAGGCCAATAAAATGGCTCTATTTTGGCTAAACAGAGATCTACGGCTCTGAAACCTCTCACGCACCTAGGATATGCCAAGCTACACCCATTTCGGCACAAAGAACTCACAACCCTTGGCTAATATCCTGTATTTGGCTCGAAAACACAGAGAGCAAGACAGCCAGGGGCCGAATTTCAGAACTGGAGGAGTCTCCTGGCCAATAAAATGGCTCTATTTTGACTAAACAGAGAGCTACAGCTCTGAAACCTCTCCGGGACCTACGATATGCCAAGCTACACCCATTTGGGCACAAAGAACTCACAACCCTGGCCTAAGAGCCTGCATTTGGCTCAAAAACACAGAGAGGAAGACAGCCAGTTGCCGATTTTCAGTACTGGAGTAGTCTGAAGGCCAATAAAAAGGCTCTATTTTGGCTATACAGAGAGCTACGGCTCTGAAACCTCTCCTGCACATAGGACATGCCAAGCTACACCCAAAAGAACTCACAACCCTTGGCTAATAACCTGCATTAGGCTGGAATTCACCGAGAGCAAGACAGCCAGTAGCCGAATTTCAGAACTGGGGGAGTCTCAAGGCCAATAAAATGGCTCTATTTTGACTAAATAGCGAGCTACGGCTCTGAAACCTCTCCCGCACCTACGATATGCCAAGCTACACCCATTTCGGCACAAAGAACTCACAACTCTTGCCTAAGAGCCTGCATTTGGCTCGAAAACACAGAGAAAAAGACAGCCAGTAGCCGAATTTCAGAACTGGAGGAGTCTCAAGGCCAATAATATGGCTATATTTTGACTAAACAGAGATCTACGGCTCTGAAACCTCTCCCGCACCTAGGATATGCCAAGCTACACCCATTACGGCACAAAGAACTCACAACCCTTGGCTAATAACCTGCATTTGGCTGGAAATCACCGAGAGCAAGAGAGCCAGTAGCCGAATTTCAGAACTGGGGGAGTCTCTAGGCCAATTAAATGGCTCTATTTTGACTAAACAGTGAGGTACGGCTCTGAAACCTCTCCCGCACCTAGGATATGCCAAGCTACACCCATTTCGGCACAAAGAACTCGCAACCCTTGGCTAATAGCCTGCATTTGGCTCGAAAACACAGAGAGCAACACAGCCAGTAGCCGTATTTTAGTACTGGAAGAGTCTGAAGGCCAATAAAAGCTCTATTTTGGCTAAACAGAGAGCTACGGCTCTGAAACCTCTCCTGCACCAAGGATATGCCAAGCTACACCCATTTCGGCACAAAGAACTCACAACCCTTGGCTAATAGCCTGCATTTGGCTCGAAAACATAGAGAGCAAGAGAGCCAGTAGCCGAATTTCAGAACTGGAGGAGTCTCAAGGCCAATGAAATGGCTCTATTTTGACTAAACAGAGAGCTACCGCTCTGAAACCTCTCCCGCACCTACGATATGCCAAGCTACACCCATTTCGGCACAAAGAACTCACAACCCTTGGCTAAGAGTCTGCGTTTGGCTCGAAAACACAGAAAACAAGATAGCCTGCAGCCGAATTTCAGTACTGGAGGAGACTGGAGGCCAATAAAATGGCTCTAGTTTGGCTAAACAGAGAGCTACGGCTCTGAAACCTCTCCCGCACCTAGGACATGCTAAGCTACACCCAAAAGAACTCACAACACTTGGATAATAACCTGCATTTGGCTGGAAATCACCGAGAGCAAGACAGCTATTAGCCGAATTTCAGTACCGGAGGAGACAGGAGGCCAATAAAATGGCTCTAGTTTGGCTAAACAGAGAGCAACGGCTCTGAAACCTCTCTCGCACCAAGGACATGCTAAGCTACACCCAAAAGAACTCACAACCCTTGGCTAATAACCTGCATTTGGCTGGAAATCACCGAGAGCAAGACAGCTATTAGCCGAATTTCAGTACTGGAGGAGACTGGAGGCCAATAAAATGGCTCTATTTTGGCTACACAGAGAGCTACGGTTCTTAAATTTCTCCCGCACCTAGCCACACCCATTTCGGCACAAAGAACTCACAACCCTTGGCTAAGGGCCTGCATTTGGCTCGAAAACACAGAGAGCAAGACAGCCATTAGCCGAATTTCAGAACTGGAGGAGTCTCATGGCCAATAAAATGGCTCTATTTTGACTAAACAGAGAGCTATGGCTCTGAAACCTCTCCCACACCTACGATATGCCAAGCTACACCCATTTCGGCACAAAGAACTCACAACCCTTGGCTAATATCCTGTATTTGGCTCGAAAACACAGAAAACAAGACAGCCAGCAGCCGAATTTCAGTACTGGAGGAGACTGGAGGCCAATAAAATGGCTCTAGTTTGGCCAAACGGAGAGCTACGGTGTCGGAGGATGGTTGGACCCCCTGGACAGTTGGACCCCCGGTCCAACTATACTAGGATGGTTGGAACGGGGGTCCATTCATCCTGCCGGATAGATGGACCCCCTCCCGGATAAATGGACCTCCATGCGTACTTTTTGCACATGCGCGCTCGCATGTCTATAACCCGCCAGAATCGAGTGTGAAGTCGCAAACCGCGGCAAAGTCAAGCACGTGTCAGTTCTAGCTAGCCACACTCTTCTACTCTTTAGAGCTCATAGACCAGCTTGTAGCTAGCTACTACTGCTCTGGACATGGAGGAGTATGTAGATGTCTATTCATATCTAGAAAGCAACAAGTATCCAGAAGGACTATCGAAAGACAGCAAGCGAAACTGGCGTCGAAAGTGTCGCGAGAACTTCAAGATCGAGAATGGACAGCTATTTCACAGGAAGGGCGATCGAAAGGCGGTGAAGGAGCAAGAACAGGAGTATGGCCCGAACGAGTGGAAGCTGTGTATCA
>CBDCKB010000002.1:0-106804 GCA_965217995.1 Rhodobacterales bacterium | reverse complement strand
ACTCTCTGACACCAGTAGGCATCCTTAGACACCAGTAGGTGCCCACAGGCTCCAGTAGGCACGCACACAGACACCCATTGGTACGCTCAGACATCAGAAGGCACCCACAGAAACCAGAGGGAATCCTCAGACATCAGTAGGCACCATCTGACACCAGTAGGCACCCTCTGATACCAGTTGGAAACCACATTCACTAGCAGGCACCCACAGACAACAGTTGGCACACTCAGACACAAGTAGGTACCCATAGGCCCCTTCAGAAACTATTAGGCACCAGTAGGCACTGTCAGACCACAGTAGGCACCCACATGCAGCCGTAGGCACCCTCAGATTCAAGTAGCCACCCACAGGCAACAGTAGGTGCCCTGAAACACCTGTAGGCCCCCTCAGACACGAGTAGATTCACTCAGACAACAGTAGGCACCCCCAGACTCGAGTAGGCAACCACAGACACCAGTACGCACCCTAAGACACCAGTATGCACCCACAGACACCAGTAGGCACCCTCAGATACCAGTAGCTACACTCAGACACCAGTAGGCACCCTCAGGCTCCAGTAGGCACCTATAGATACCAGTAAGCACCCTAAGGTTCCAGTAGATACCCACAGACATCAGTAGGTATCCTCAGACACCAGTTGGCACCCATAGGCCCCTTCAGAACCTAGTAGGCACCAGTAGGCACCAGTAGGCACTGTCAGACCCCAGTAGGCACCGACAGGCAGCCGTACGCACCCTCAGATACAAGTAGCCATCCACAGGCACCAGTAGGTGCCCTGAAACACCTGTAGGCCCCCTCAGACACGAGTAGGAACCCTCAGACAACAGTAGGCAACCTCGGACTCGAGTAGGCAACCACAGACACCAGTATGCACCCTAAGACATCAGTAGGCACCCACAGATACCAGTGTGCACCCTCAGATACCAGTAGTCACACTCAGACACCAGTAGGCACCCTCAGGCTCCAGTAGGCACCTTCAGGCACCAGTAGGTGCCCTGAAACACCAGTAGGCACCATCAGACTCGAGTAAGCACTCACAAACACCAGTACGCACCATAAGACAACAGTAGGCACCTTAAGACACCAGTAGGCACCCTCACATACCCGTAGCCACACTCAGACACCAGTAGGCACCCATACGCCGCTTCAGACACTAGTAGGCACCAGTAGGTACTGTCAGATACCAGTAGGTACTCACAAGCAGCCGTAGGCACCTTCAAACACAAGTAGCCATCCACAGGCGCCAGTAGGTCCATTCAGGCTCCAATAGGCACCCTGAGACACATGTACAGGTACCCTCAGACACCAGTAGGCACCCTAAGTCTCCAGTACACACCCACAGACACCAGTAGATATCCTCAGATACCAGTAGGCACCCATAGGCCCCTTCAGAAACTAGTAAGCACCAGTAGGCACTGTCAGACACCAGTAGGCACCCACAGGCAGCTGTAGGCACCCTCAGATACAAGTAGCAACCCACAGCCACCAGTAGGTGCCCTGAAACACCTGTAGGCCCCCCCAGATACGAGTAGGTACCCTCAGACAACAGTATGCATCCTCAGACTCGAGTAGGCAACCACAGACACCAGTACGCACACTAAGACACCAGTAGGCACCCACAGACACCAGTAGGCACTCTTAGTTACCAGTAGCCACACTCAGACACCAGTAGGCACCCTCAGGCTCCAGTAGGCACCTACAGACATCAGTAGGCATCCTCACACATCAGTAGGTACCCATAGGCCCCTTCAGAACCTAGTAGGCACCAGTAGGCACTGTCAGACACAAGTAGGCACCCACAGGCAGCCGTGGGCACCCTCAGATACCAGTAGCCACCCACAGGCACCAGTAGGCACCCTCAGGCACCAGTAGGCACCCTCAGACTCGAGTAGACACCCACAGACACCAGTACGCAACATAAGACACCAGTAGGCACCCTAAGATACCAGTAGGCACCCTCACATACCAGTAGCTACACTCAGACACCAGTAGGCACCCATAGGCCGCTTCAGACACTAGTAGGCACAAGTAGGCACTGTCAGACACCAGTAGGCACTCACAGGCAGCAGTAGGCACCTTCAGATACCAGTAGCCATCAACAGGCGCCAGTAGGTATATTCAGGCTCCAGTAGGCACCCTGAGACACCTGTACAGGCACCCACAGACACCAGAAGGCACCCTCAGGCTCCAGTAGATACCCACAGACACCAGTAGATATCCTCAGACACCAGTAGATATCCTCAGACACCAGTAGGTGCCCATAGGCCCCTTCAGAAACTAGTAAGCACCAGTAGGCACTGTCAGAGAACAGTAGGCACACACAGGCAGCTGTAGGCACCCTCAGACACCAGTAGCCATCCACAGGCACAAGTAGGCAACCTCAGGCACCAGTAGATGCCCTGAAACACCTGTAGGCACCCACAGACACCAGTACGCACCCTAAGACACCAGTAGGTACCCACAGACACCAGTAGGCATCCTCAGATAACAGTAGGCACCCATAGGTCACTTCAGACACTAGTAGGCGCCAGTAGGCACTTTCAGACACCAGTAGGCACCCACAGGCAGCTGTAGGCACCTCACACACCAGTAACCACCCACAGGCACCAGTAGGCACCTCAGGCACAAGTAGGTGCCCTGAAACACCTGTAGGCACCCTCAGATACGAGTAGGTACCCTCAGACTCGAGTAGGCACCCACAGACACCAGTACGCACCCTAAGACAACAGTAGGTATCCACAGACACAAGTAGTCACCCTGTGACACCAGTAGGCATCCTCAGACACCAGAAGGCACCCACAGAATCCAGTAGGCACCCTAAGACACTAGTGGGCACCCTCAGATACCAGTAGGTACCCTCTGACATCAGTAGGCATCCTCAGACACAAGTAGTCACCCTGTGACACCAGTAGGCATCCTCAGAAACCAGTGGGCACTCTTGGACACCAGTAGGTACCCTCTGACACCAGTAGGCTTCTTCAATCACCAGCAGGCACACACAGACACCAGTAGGCACACTCAGACACTAGTAGGCACCCATAGGCACCCTCAGATACCAGTAAGGATAATTAGGCATACTCAGACACCAGTAGGTACCCTCCTGCACCAGTAGTCACCCTCAGATACAAGTAGCCACCCACAGGCACCAGTAGGTGCCCTGAAGTACCTTTAGGCCCCCTCGGACACGAGTAGGTGCCCTAAGACAGCAGTAGGCACCCTGTGACACCAGTAGGCATCCTCAGAAACCTGTGGGCACCCTCGGACACCAGTAGGTACCCTCTGACACCAGTAGGCTTCTTCAGACAACAGCAGGCACATACAGACACCAGTAGGCACACTCAGATACCAGAAGGCACCCATAGGTACCCTCAGACACCAGTAAGGATAATTAGGCACACTCAGACAACAGTAGGTACCCTCCTGCACCAGTAGTTACCCTCAAACACACATAGGCACCCTCACACACCAGCACGCATTCTCAGGCACCATTTAGCACCCTCAGACACCAGTAGGCACACTCAGACACCAATAGGCACCCTCCTGCACCAGTAGTCACCCTCAGACACACATAGGTACCCTCACACACCAGTAGGAATCCTCAGACACCATTTAGAAGCCTCTGATACCAGTAGGCACCCACAGATACCAGCAGGCACCCACAGATACCAGCAGGCACCCATAGATACCAGTAGCCATCCTCAGACACAAGTAAATACCCTGGGACACCAGTAGGCATCCTCAGAAACCAGTGGGCACCCTCAGACACAAGTAGGCACCCTCTGACACCAGTAGGCTTCCTCAGACACCAGCAGGCACACACAGACTCCAGTAGGCACACTCAGACACCAGTAGGCACCCATACGCACCGTCAGATACCAGTGAGGATAATTAGGCACACTCAGACACCAGTAGGCACCCTCCTGCTCCAGTAGTCACCCTCAGACAAACATAGGCACTCTCACACACCAGTAGGCATCTTCAGACAACATTTAGCATCCTCAGACACCAGTAGGCATCCACAGATACCAGCAGGCACCCACAGACACCAGTAGCCATCCTCAGACACAAGTAGGCACCCTGTGACACCAGTAGGCATCCACAGAAACCAGTGGGCACCCTCAGACACCACTAGGCACCCTTTGACACCAGTAGGCATCCTCAGACACCAGCAGGCACACACAGACACCAGTAGGCACTCTCAGACACCAGTAGGCACCCATAGGCACCCTCAGGTACCAGCAAGGATAATTAGGCACACTCAGACACCAGTAAGGATAATTAGGCAAACTCAGACACCAGTAGGCGCCCATAGACCCCAGTAGGCACCCTCAGAAACTAGTAGGAACCATCAGACGCCAGTAGGTATCCTGAGATACCTGTAGGCATCATTAGGCACCATTAGGCACCCTCAGACACCAATAGGCAGCCACAGATACCATTTGGCCAAATAGTTGCTTGTCTTAGCCGACTCAGCATATTTCGTGACTCTTACATGAAGTAACAACTCAAGAATGTAACCATCCCAAGGCAGGTCAATGTAAAAGAAAATTAAAGACAAATGAAAAAGAGGGCTTATTGAGCAACCAAGTGCGAAAATGAGCTCAACCAGCTGAAGGATGGCCATTATACTAGCAAAAACCAACACAAACGCTAAACGAACGCTCCTAGAGCACTTGCACTTTTAGCAACACAATAAGCAATCCTTTGGCGTTTCACTGCGTTTTTGTTTGTTTATTGGCCATCCTCTTGCTGGTTGTTTACAAGCACTCCTGTAGCATTTCCGTGCATTTTTGCTTTTTATTGGCAATCCTTTAGCTGGTGCAGCGCATTTTCTGCTCTTGGTTCCTCAATAAGTCCTCATTTGCATTTGTATACATTTATGCTTCTTGATTGACCTGCCTTTGGCTGGTTGAACACATTTTTGTGCCTATGGTTGCTCAATAACCACTCCTTTTAGCATTTCCCTGCATTTTTGCTCAGTAAGCAATCATTTAGCGTTTCTCTGCACTTTTGCTTTCTTGTTGACCATAGTTTAGCTGGTGTGCATGTTTTTGTACGTTTGGCTGCTCAATAAGCGCTCCTTTAGCGTTCGTCTTTATTTTTGCTTGTTTATCGACCTGCCTTTGGCTGGTTGAACACATTTTTGTGCCTATGGTTGCTCAATAACCACTCCTTTTAGCATTTCCTACGTTTTTGCTCAGTAAGCAATCCTTTAGCGTTTCTCTGCACTTTTGCTTTCTTGTTGACCATCCTTTAGCTGGTGTGAATGTTTTTGTACGTTTGGCTGCTCAATAAGCGCTCCTTTATAGTTCGTCTATATTTTTGCTTGTTTATCGACCTGCCTTTGGCTGGTTGAGAACATTTTTGCCCATACTGTTGCTCAATAATCACTCCTTTCGCGTTTCTCTACATTTTTGCTCGATAAGCAAACATTTAGCCTTTCTCTCGCTTTTGCTTGCTTATTGGCCATCCTTTGCCAGGTTGAGCATGTTTCTTCGCATTTTGTTGTTCAATGAGCTATCCGTTAGCGTTTCTCCGACTTTTGCTTATTTGTTGACCATCCTTAAGCTGGTTGTGTAAGCATTCCTTTAGCGTTTCTGTACGTTTTTGCAAGTTTGTTGTACACCCTTTGTCTGGTTGAGAACATTGTTGTATTATTCATTGCACAATAAGTACCGCTTTAGTGTTTGTCTGCGATTTCCAGCTTATTGGATACTCTTTCGCTGTTTGTACATGTTTGTTCGCATTTGGTAGCTCTATAAGCACTCATTTAGGTTTTGTCAGCGTTTTTGCTTGTTTATTGGCCGTCGTTTTGCTTGTTTTGTATTTTTTAGTGCTTTGGCTGACTTTGGCTGGTTGTAGATGTTTTTTCGCACAATAAGCACCCCTTTAGTATTTCTCCGTATTTTTGCCTGTTTGTTGACCATCCCTTAGCAGGAGAGCATGTTTTTGTGCTATTGTTTGCTCAATAACCACTCCTTTAGCGTTTTACTGCGTTTTTGTTTGTTTATTGGCCATCCTCATGCTGGTTGTTTGTTTACAAGCACTCCTGTAGCATTTCTGTGCATTTTTGCTTTTTATTGGCAATCCTTTAGCTGGTGCAGGGCATTTTCTACTCTTGGTTCCTCAATAAGTCGTCATTTACATTTGTTTACATTTATGCTTGTTTATTGACCTGCCTTTGGCTGGTTGAGCACACTTTTGTGCCCATGGTTGCTCAATAACCACTCCTTTCACCGTTTCCCTGCGTTTTTGCTCAGTAAGCATTCCTTTAGCGTTTCTCTACACTTTTGCTTTCTTGTTGACCATCCTTTAGCAGGTGTGAATGTTTTTGTACTTTTGGCTGCTCAATAACAGCTCCTTTAGCGTTCGTCTATATTTTTGCTAGTTCATTAATCTGCCTTTGGCTGGTTGAGCACATTTGTGTGCATATTGTTGCTCAATAATCACTCCTTTCGCATTTCTCTGCGTTATGGCTCACTAAGCAAACCTTTAGCGTTTCTCTTGCCTTTACTTGTTTATTGGCCATCCTTTGACAGGTTGAGCATGTTTCTTCGCAATAGGTTGTTCAATGAGCTATCCGTTAGCATTTCTCCGACTTTTACTTGTTTGTTGACCATCCTTATGCAGGTGGTTTGTAAGCACTCCTTTAGCGTTTCTGTACGTTTTTGCAAGTTTGTTGTACACCCTTTATCTGGTTGCGAATGTTTTTGCGCTTTTAGTTGCTCAATAAGCACTCCTTTAGCATTTCTCTTCGTCTTTGCTTGTTTGTTGACCACAGTTTTGTTAGTTGGGAATGTTTTGGTGATTTAAGGTTGCTCACTAAGCAACTGTTTGTTGACCAACCCTTAGCTGGTGTGCATGTTTTTTGTGCTCTTGGTTGCTCAGTAAACACTCTTTTAGCGTTTGTCTGTATTTTTGCTTGATTTTTGCCCGACTTTGTCTGGTTGAGAACATTGTTGTACTATTCATTGCACAATAAGTACTGCTTAAGTGTTTGTCTGCGTTTTCCAGCTTATTGGACACCCTTTCGCTGATTGTACATGTTTGTTCGCTTTTAGTAGCTCTATAAGCACTCCTTTAGCTTTTGTCTGCGTTTGTGTCTGAGGGTGCCTACTGGCGCCTAGTGTTGTCCTACGGTGAGTACTAGTATCTGTGGGGGCCTACTGGAGCCTGAGGGTGCCTACTGGTGTCTGAGGGTACCTACTGGTGTCTGAGTGCCTACTGGTGTCTGAGGATGCCTACTGGTATCTGAGGGTGCCTATTAGTGTCTGAGGGAGCGTACAGGTGTCTGTGCCTGCCTACTGGTGTCTGACGGTACCTACTGGTATCTCAGGGTGCCCACTGGTGACTGTGGAATCCTGCTGGTGTCTGTAGGAGCTTACTGGTTTCTGTGGGTGCCTACTGGTATCTTAGGGTGCCTACTGGTGTCTGATGGTGCCTACTGGTGACTGAGGTTGCCTACTGGTAACTGAGGTTGCCTACTGGTGTCTGTGGATGTCTACTGGTGTCTGTGGGTGCCTGCTGGTTTCTGTGGGTTCCTACTGGTGTCTGAGGGTACTAAATGGTGTCTGAGGGTGCCTACTGGTGAGTAAGGGTGCCTATGTGTGTCTGAGGGTGACTACTGGTGCAGGAGGGTGCCTACTAGTTCCTACTGGTGTCTGAGTGTTCGTAAGAGTGTTTGAGGGTTCCTACTGGTATCTAAGGGGGCCTACTGGTGTCTGAAGGTGCCTATTTATATCTGTTGGTGCGTACTGTTGCCTGAGTGTGCCTTTTGGTGTCTTAGTGTGCCTTCAGGTGTCTGAGGGTGACTACTGGTGTCTGTAGGCGCCTACTGGTCTCTGTGGATGCCTACTGGTATCTTAGTGTGCCTACTGGTGTCTGTTGGTGCCTACTGGTGACTGAGGTTGCCTACTGGTGTCTGTGGGTGGCTACTGGTGTCTGTGGGTGCCTGCTGGTATCTGTGGATGCCTACTGGTATCTTAGTATGCCTACTGGTGTCTGTTGGTGCCTACTGGTGACTGAGGTTGCCCACTGGTGTCTGTGGATGACTACTGGTATCTGAGGGTGCTAAATGGTGTCTGAGGGTGCCTACTGGTGTGATAGGGTGCCTATGTTTGTCTGAGGGTGACTACTGGTGCAGGAGTGTGCCTACTAGTGCGTACTGGTGTCTGAGTGTTCCTAATGGTGTCTGGAGGTATCTAAGGGTGCGTACTGGTGTCTAAAGGTACCAACTGGTGCTTGTAGGTTCCTAAGGGTGTTTGAGGGTTCCTACTGGTATCTAAGGGGGCCCACTGGTATCTGAGGGTGTCTACTTATGTCTGTTGGTGCCTACTAGTGCCTGAGTGTACTTTTTGGTGTCTTAGGGTGCCTTCAGGTGTCTGAGTGTGCCCGCTGGTGACTGAGGGTGACTACTGGGATCTCAGGGTGACTTCTGGTATCTCAGTGTGCCTACCGGTGCCTGAGGTTGTCTTCTGGTATCTGTGGATGGCTACTGGTGTCTGTGGGTGCCTGCTAGTGTCTGTGAGTGCCTACCGGTATCTGAGAGTGCCAACTGGTGTCTGAGGGTACCTACTGGTGTGTGAGGGGGCCTATTGGTGTCTGAGTGTACCTACTGATGTCTGAGGGTATGTACTAGAGTCTGAGGGTGCGTACTGGTGTCTGTGGATGCCTACTGGTGTCAGAGTATACTTACTGGTGTATGAGGGTTCCTATGGGTATCTAAGGGTGCCTACTGGTGTCTAATGGTACTTATTGGTCTCTGAGGGTGCGTACTGGTAACTGTGGATGCCTACTGGTGTTTGAGGGTGCCTACTGGTACCTGAGGTTGCCTACTGGTGTCTGTGGGTGCTTACTGGTGTCTGAGGGCACCTACTAATGTCTGTGGGTACCTACTTGTGACTGAGAGTGTCTAATGGCCTCTGAAGGAGCATACTGGTGTCTCAGGGTGCCTACTGGTGTCTGAGGTTGCCTTCTGGTATCTACTGGTATCTGATGATGCCTACTGGTATCTGAGTGTGCGTACTGGAGTCTGTGGGAATCTACTGGTATCTGAGGATACCTACGGGTGTCGGTGGGTGGCTACTGGTGTCTAAGGGTACCTACTGGTGTCTGAGGGTACCTATGGTTGTCGGTGGATGGCTACTGGTGTCTAAGGGTGCCTACAAGTTTTTGTGGGTGCCTACTGGTGTCTGAGGATACCTACTGGTGTCTGAGGGTCCGTACTTGTGTGTGTCTATATCTACTGGTATCTGAGGGTGCCTATTGGTGTCTGAGGGAGCGTACAGGTGTCTGTGCGTACCTACTGGTGCCTGACGGTACCTACTGGTATCTCAGGGTGCCTACTGGTGTCTGTGAATTCCTGCTGGAGTCTGAGGGTACCTATGGGTGTCGGTGGATGGCTACTGGTGTCTAAAGGTGCCTACTGTTCTCTGCGGGTACCTATGGGTGTAGGTGGATGGCTACTGGTGTCTGAGGGTGCCTTCAGGTGCCTGTGTGTGCCTACTGGTGACTGAGACTGCCTACTGGCTTCTGAGGGTGACTATTGGTTTCTCAGGGTGCCTACTGGAACCTGAGGTTGCCTTCTGGTATCTCTGGATGGCTACTGATGTCTGAGGGTGCCTGCCAGTGTCTGTGGGAATCTACCGGTGTATGAGGGTGCCAACTGGTATCTGAGCGTACCTACTAGTGTGTGAGGGTACCCATAGGTATCTGAGAGTACCTACTGGCGTCTGAGGGTGTCTACTGGAGTCTGAGTGTGCGTACTGGTATCTGTGGATTCCTGCTGGTGTCTGATGGTACTTATGGGTGTCGGTTGGTGGCTACTGCTGTCTAAGGGTGTCTACTGGTCTCTGAAGGAACCTATGAGTGTCGGTGAGTGGCTACTGGTGTCTGAGGGTGCCTTCAGGTGTCTGAGTGTGCCTACTGGTGACTGAGATTGCCTACTGGCGTCTGAGGGTGCCTACTGGTTTCTCAGGGTGCCTACTGGAGCCTGAGGTTGCCTTCTGTTATGTCTGGTTGGCTACTGGTGTCTGTGGGTACCTGCTGGTATCTGTGGGTACCTACCGGTGTCTGAGTGTGTCAACTGATATCTGATCGTGCCTACTAGTGTGTGAGGGAACCTATGGGTGTCTGAGTGTACCTACTGGTGTCTCAGGGTGTCTGCTGGAGTCTGAGGGTGCGTACTGGTGTCTGTGGATGCCTACTGGTGTCTGAGGGTTCCTACTGGTATCTGTGGGTACCTACTGGTGTCTCTGGTAACCTACTGGTGTCTGAGGGAGTCTACTGGTGTCTGAGGGTGCCTACTTGTGTCTGAGGCTGCCTTCTGGTGACTGAGTTTGCCTACTGGTGTCTGTGGTTGGCTACTGATATGTGTGGGTGCCTGGTGGTTACTGTGGTTGCTTAACTGTATCTGAGGGTGCGTGCTGGTGTCTAAGGGAGCCTACTGGTGTCTGAGGGGTCTATTGATGCCTATTGGTATCTGAGAATACCTACTGGTGTCTGAGGAGACATGCTGGAGTCTGTGGGTGCCTACTGGTATCTGAGGGTGCCTACTGGTATCTGAGGGTGCCTACTGGTGTCTGTAGGTAATTGCTGGTATCTTTGGGTGCCTACCGGTGTCTGAGTGTGCCTACTGGTGTCTATGGGTGTATACTGGTACCTCCTGGTGTCTGAGTGTGCCTACTGGTGTCTGAGTGTGCCTACTGGTATCTGTGGGTGCCTACTGGTATCTGAGAGTGCGTACTGGTTCCTGTGGATGACTACTGGTGTCTGTGGGTGCGTACTGGTATCTGAGCACACCTACTGGTGCCTACTGGTGTCTGAGGATGACTACTGGTGTCTGTGACTGCCTACTGGTATCTGTGGGTGCATATTGGTGTCTGAGAATGCCTACTAGTGTCTGAGGGTACCTAATGGTGTCTTAGATGGCCTACATGTCTCTTAGGGTACCTACTGGTGTCTGAGGGTACCTACTGGTGTCTGAGGATGCCTACGGTTGCCTGAGGGTGCCTACTGGTGCCTTCTGGTGTCTGAGGATGCCTACAGGTATGTGTGCGTGCCTACCGGTATCTGAGGGTGCCTCCTGTTGTTGGATGGTATATACTGGTACCTCCTAGTGTCTGAGGGTACCTACTGGTATCTGAGTATGCCTACTGGTGTCTGTGGGTACCTACTGGTGCCTGAGGGTGCCTACCGTTGTCTGAGCGTGCATACTGGTGCCTTCTGGTGTCTTAGTGAACTTACTAGTATCTGAGGGTACCTACTGGTGTCTGTGGGTGCCTATGGGTGTCTGAACGTGCCTACAGGTGCCTACTGGTATCTGAGGGTACCTAGTGGTATCTGAGGATGCCTACTGATGTCTGTAGTTACCTACTGGTATCTGAGGGTGCCCACCGGTGCCTGTGGGCGCTTACTGCTGTCTGAGAGTTCGTTTGGGTGTCTGAGAGTGCCTACTGGTATCTGAGAGGGCGTACTGTTGCCTGTGAGTGCCTACCGGTATCTGTGGGTGCGTACTGGTGTCTGAGTTCCCCTACTTGTACCTATTGGTATCTGAGGGTACCTACTGGTGTCTGTGGTTGCCTAGTGGGGCCTGTGGGTACCTACTAGTATCTGAGGGTACCTACTGTTGTCTGAGAATGTCTATTGGTGTCTGACGGTGCCTACTGGTGTCTGAGAATGCCTACTGTTGCCTGAGGATGCTTACTGGTGCCTTCTATTGTCTGACAGTGTCTACAGATATCTGTGGGTGCCTACTGGTCCCTGAGGGTGCCTACTGTTCTCTAAGGGTGCATACTGGTGACTTCTGGTGTCTGATGGTGCCTACTGCTTTCAGAGGGTGCCTACTGTTGTCTGAGGTTGCCTACTGGTGCCACCCTCAGACACAAGAAGGCACCAGTAGGCATCCTCAGACACCAGTAGGCACCCTAAGGTACCAGTAGGGATCCACAGACACCAGTAGGCTCCCTCAGAAACCAGAAGGCCACCGGTAAGCATCCTCAGATACCAGTGGGCACCCTCACACACCAGTAGCCACACTCAGAGACCAGTACACACTCTGAGACAACAGTAGGCACCCTAAGGCACCAGTAGGTGTCCTCAGAAGCCAGTAGGCACCCTCAGATACCAATAGGCACTCTCAGAGACCTGTAGGCACAGTTAGATACCATTAGGCACTCTCAGATACCAGTTGGCACTCTCAGGCATCAGTTGGCACCCATAGACACACCCTTAGATACGAGAAGGCACCAGTAGGCACCCTCAGGTACCAGTAGGAATCCTCAGAAACGAATAGGTCCTCTTAGATACCTGTAGGTTCTCACAGATACCCGTAGATCTCCTCAGACCGCAGTAGGCACCGTAATGTACCTGTAGGCATCCTCAGAGACCAGTAGGCATCCACAGAAAACAGCAGGTACTCACAGACACCTGTGGTACGTTCAGATACTAGTAGGCACCCATAGGCCCTCTCAGATACCAGTAGGTACACTCAGACACAATGAGGCATTCTCAGACACAAGTACGCACTCACAGGCACCAGTAGGCACCCTCAGACGCCAGTATGAACCGTCAGGCACAAGTAGGCACCCACAGATACAAGTAGGCACCCTCAGACACTAGAAGGCAACAGTAGGCACCTTCAGACACCAGTATGAAACTTCAGATACCCGCAGACACCATTAGTTACCCTCAGACACCAGTAGGTACCCACATACACCAGCAGGCACCCACGGTTACCAGTAGGTACCCTCAGACACCAGTAGATCCCCACAGACAACAGCAGGTACTCACAGACATCCGCAGGTACCTTCAGACACTAGTAGGCACCTATAGGCCCTCTCAAACAACAGCAGGAACACTCAGACGCCATGAGGCAACCTCAGTCACAAGTACGCATCCACAGACACCAGTAGGCCCCCTGAGACTCCATTAGGCACCCTCAGGCACCAGTAGGCATCCTCAGACAGCAGAAGGCACCAGTAGGCACCCTCAGGCACCTGTAGGCATCCTCAGACACCAGTAAGCACCCTCAGACAACAGTAGCTACCCACAGACACCAGCAGGCCTGCTCAGTCTGCTGTAGACAGCTTCCGAAAATAGTAGGCACCCACAGGCCCTCTCAGACACCAATAGGAACCCTCAGACACCATGAGGCATCCTTAGACACAAGTGCGCACGCACAGATGCCAGTAGACATCCTCAGATACCAGTAGGAACCCTCAGACACCAGTAGGCACCCACAGACACAAGTAGGCACCATCAGGCACCAGTAGCTAACCACAGACACCAGTAGGCACCCTCAGTCACCGGAAGTTACCAGTGGGCAATCTCAGGCACCAGTAGGAACCCTCAGACACCTTCACACACCATTAGACACCCTCAGACTCCAGTAGGTACCGTCAGACAACAGTAGTTACCCTCAGGCACAAGTAGGCACCCACAGACTCCAGTAGGCTCCCTCACACAGCAGTAGAAACCAGTAGGCACACTCAGACACCAGTATCCACACTCGAACACCAGTAGGAACCCTCAGACAGTAGTAGGTAGCCTCAGGCACCTGTAGGCACCCTCAGAGACCAGTAGGCACAGTTAGAACCAATAGGAACTCTCAGACACGTGTAGGCACAGTTAGAACCAATAGGCACCTTTAGATACCAGTAGGCAACCACAGATACCACTAGGCATTCTCAGACACCAGTAGGAAACCTCAGATACCAGTAGACACCAGTAGACACCCTTAAGCAACAGTAAGCACCCACAGATACCAGTAGGCCCCTTCAGACACCAGTAGGCACGCTCAGACATCAGTAGGCACCCCAGGCACCAGTAGGCATCCACAGATGCCAGTAGGCGCCTTCAGATTCCAGAAGGCACCAGTAGGCACCCTTAGGCACCAGTAGGTTTCCTCAGATACCAATGGGCATTCTCAGACAACTATGTGTACCACCATTGGCCATTCTCAGACACCAGTAGGCTTCCACAGACACCCATAGGCACCCTCAGATACCAGTAGGCACCTACAGGCACCAGTAGGCATCCTAAAACACCAGTAGGCACGCTCAGACACCAGTAGGCACCCTCAGATACCAGTAGACACCCACAGATGCCAGTAGGCGACTTCAGACACCAGAAGGCACCAGTAGGCACCCTTAGGCACAAGTAGGCATCCTCAGATACCAATAGGAACTCTCAGACACCTGTGTGCACCACCATTAGGTACCAACAGACCCCAGTAGGCACCCTCAGACGCCAGCAGGCACCTACAGTCACCAGTAGGTACCAACTGACATCCATTGGCTCCCTCAGGCACAAATAGGGACCATCAGATACCAGTAGGCACCCTCAGATACCAGAAGGCACCAGTAGGTACCCTCAGGCACCAGTAGGCGCCCACAGATACCAGTAGTCATCCTCAGACACCAGAAGGCACCCTCAGACACCAGTGGGCACCATCAAACACATGTAGGAGCCCTAAGACACCATTACGTTCCCTCAGACACCATTAGGCACACTCATACACCAGTGGGAACCCTCAGACAACACTAGGCACCCTCAGACACCCGTAGGCACCCTCAGACATCAGTAAGCACCCTCAGACACCAGTAGGTACCCACAGACACCCGTAGACACCCTCAGACACCAGTAGGCACCCTCAGACACCAGTAGGCACCCTCAGGCACAAGTAGGCATTCTCAGACACTAGAAGGCACCCTCAAACACCAGTGGGCACCCTCAGACACATGTAGGTACCCTAACACACTATTAGGTACCCTCAGACACCATTAGGCACACTCAGACACCGGTAGGCACCCTCAGACACCAGGAGGCACCCACAGTCCCTAGTTGGCATACACAGACACCCATAGGCGCCCTCAGACACCAGTAGGTACCCTCAGACAACCGTAGGCACCCTGAAACACTAGTAGGCACCCTCAGGCACCAGTAGGCACCCACAGACACCCGTGAGCTCCCACAGACACCAGTAGTCACCCTTAGGCACCAATAGGCACTCTTACACACCAGTAGGCACTCACAGATACCAGTAGGTACACTCAGACACCAGTGGGCACGCACAGACACCAGTAGGCACACTGAGATACCAGTAGGTACTGTCAGACACCAGTAGGCACCCACAAGCACAAATAAGCACCCACAGATACCCATAGGCACCCTCAGACACCAGTAGGCACCCACAGATCCCAGTAGGCACCCTCAGACACCCGTAGGTGCCCACAGACACGAGTAGGCATTCTCACACACCTGTCCACACCCACAGACACCGTTAGGCACCCACAGACACCAGTAGGCTCCCTTAGGCACAAGTAGGCACCCTCAGACACCAGTAGGCACTCTCAGACAGTAGTAGGTACCGGTAGGTACTCTCAGACACGAGTAGGCACCCACAGACACCAGTAGGCACCCTCAGATACCCTTAGGCACCTACAGTCACCAGTAGGCACCCTCAGACATCCGTTGTCACCCACAGATACCCATAGCCACCCACAGACACCACTAGGCACCCTCAGGCACCAGTAGGCACCCTCAGACACTAGTAGATACCATTAAGCACCCTCAGACACGTGTAGGCCCCCTCACACACCATTAGGCCAATTAGTTGCATATCTAAGCTGACTAAGCATATTTCGTGACTCTTACACGAAGTAACAACCCATTTTTGTGTTTATGGTTGCTCAATAACCACTATTTTAGCGTTTCTCTGCGTGGTTACCGAGTGGTTACAATGGGTTACAGCAGGTTACCGAGTGGTTACAGTGGGTTACAGGTTACAGCAGGTTACCGAGTGATTACAATGGGTTACAGCAGGTTACAGCAGGTTATTGAGTGGTTACAGTGGGTTACAGTAGGTTACAGAAGGTTACCAAGTGGGAACAGTGGGTTACAGGAGGTTACAGCAGGTTACCGATTGGTTACAGTGGGTTACAGTAGGTTACAGCAGGTTACAGTGGGTTACAGCAGGTTACAGTGGGCAACAGCAAGTTCAGCAAGTTACCGAGTGGTTACAGTGAGTTACAGCAGGTAACCGATTGGTTACAGTGGGTTACAGCAGTTTACTGCAGGTTGCTACAGGACACCGAGTGGTTACAGTGGGTTACAGCAGGTTACAGCAAGTTACCGCAGGTAACAGAGTGGTTACAGTGGGTTACAGCTGGTTACAGCAGGTTACAGTGGGCAACAGCAAGTTACAGCAAGTTACCGAGTGGTTACAGTGGCTTACAGCAGGTTACAGCAGGCAACCGATTGGCTACAGTGGGTTACAGCAGGTTACTGCAGGTTACTGCACGTCACCGAGTTGTTACAGTGGGTTACAGCAGGTTACAGCAGGTTACCGCAGGTTACCGAGTGGTTACAGTGGGTTACAGCAGGTTACAGCAGGTACCGAGTGGTTACAGTGTGTTACAGCAGGTTACCGTGTGGTCACACTGTGAGTTACAGCAAGTTACAGCAGGATACCGAGTGGTGACAGTGGGTTACAGCAGGTTACCGCAGGTTAACGAGTGGTTACAGTGGGTTACAACAAGATACAGCAGGTCACCGAGAGGTTACAGCGGGTTACAGCATGTTATCGAGTGGTTACAAGGGGTTACAGCAGGTTACAGCATGTTACCGAGTGGTTACAGTGAGTACAGCAGGTTACAGCAGTTTACAGCAGTTTACGGAGTGGTTGCAGTGGGTTACAGCAGGTTACAGCAGGTTATCGAGTGGTTACAGTGGGTTACAGCAGGTTACCGCGTGGTTACAGTGGGTTACAGCAGGTTACAGCAAGATAACGAGTGGATACAACAGGTTACAGCAGATTACCGAGTGGTTAGAGTGGGTTACAGCATGGTTACATCAGGTTACCGAGTGGTTACAGTGGGTTACAGCAGGTTACAGCAGGTTACCGCAGGGTACCGAGTGGTTACAGTGGGTTACTGCAGGTTACCGAGTGGTTACAGTGTGTTACAGCAGGTTACAGCATGTTACAGAGTGGTTGCAGTGGGTTACATCAGGTTACAGCAGGAAACCGAGTAGTTACAGTGGGTTACCACATGTTACCGAGTGGTTACAGTGGGTTACAGCAGGTTACAGCATGTAACCGAGTGGTTACAGTGGGTTACAGCAGTTTACAGCAGGTTACCGAGTGGTTACTGTGGGTTACAGCAGGTTACAGAAGGTTACCGAATGGTTACAGTGGGTTACAGCATGGTTACAGCAGGTTACCGAGTGGTTACAGTGGGTTACAGCAGGTTACAGCAGGTTACCAAGTGGTTACAGTGGGTTACAGGAGGTTACAGCAGGTTACCAAATGGTTACAGTGGGTTACAGCAGATTACAGCAGGTTACCGAAGGTTACAGTGGGTTACAGAGTGGTTACAGTGGGTTACAGCAGGTTACAGCAGGTTACAGCAGGTTACAGCAGGTTACCGAGTGGTTACAGTGGATTACAGCAGGTTACCGAGTGGTTACAGCGGGTTAAAGCCGGTTACAGCAGGTTACCGAGTGGTTACAGCAGGTTACAGCAGGTTACAGAGTGGTTGCAGTGGGTTACATCAGGTTACAGCAAGTTACAGAGTGGTTACAGTGGGTTACAGCTGGTTACAGCAGGTTACATCAGGTTACCGAGTGGTTACAGTGGATTACAGCAGGTTACCGAGTGGTTACAATGGGTTACAGCAGGTTACAGCAGGTTACCGAGTGGTTACAGTGGGTTACAGCAGGTTACAGCAGGTTACCGAGTGGTTACCGAGTGGATTACAGCAGGTTACAGCAGGTTACCGAGTGGTTACAGAGGGTTATATCAGGTTACAGCAGGTTACCGAGTGGTTACAGTGGGTTACAGCTGGTTACAGCAGGTTACCGAGTGGTTACAATGGGTTACAGCAGGTTACAGCAGGTTACAGAGTGGTTACAGTGGGTTACAGCATGGTTAGAGAAGGTTAACGAGAGGTTACAGTGGGTTACAGCAGGTTACCGAGTGATTACAGTGGGTTAGAGCAGATGACAGCAGGTTACCGAGTGGTTACAGTGGGTTACAGCAGGTTACAGCTGGTTACAGCAGGTTACCGAGTGGTTACAGTGGGTTACAGCAGGTTACAGAAGGTTACCGAATGGTTACAGTGGGTTACAGCATGGTTACAGCAGGTTACCGAGTGGTTACAGTGGGTTACAGCAGGTTACAGCAGGTTACCAAGTGGTTACAGTGGGTTACAGGAGGTTACAGCAGGTTACCGAATGGTTACAGTGGGTTACAGCAGGTTACAGCAGGTTACAGCAGGTTACCGAAGGTTACAGTGGGTTACAGAGTGGTTACAGTGGGTTACAGCAGGTTACAGCAGGTTACAGCAGGTTACAGCAGGTTACCGAGTGTTTACAGTGGATTACAGCAGGTTACCGAGTGGTTACAGCGGGTTAAAGCCGGTTACAGCAGGTTACCGAGTGGTTACAGCAGGTTACAGCAGGTTACAGAGTGGTTGCAGTGGGTTACATCAGGTTACAGCAAGTTACAGAGTGGTTACAGTGGGTCACAACTGGTTACAGCAGGTTACATCAGGTTACCGAGTGGTTACAGTGGATTACAGCAGGTTACCGAGTGGTTACAATGGGTTACAGCAGGTTACAGCAGGTTACCGAGTGGTTACAGTGGGTTACAGCAGGTTACAGCAGGTTACCGAGTGGTTACCGAGTGGATTACAGCAGGTTACAGCAGGTTACCGAGTGGTTACAGAGGGTTATATCAGGTTACAGCAGGTTACCGAGTGGTTACAGTGGGTTACAGCTGGTTACAGCAGGTTACCGAGTGGTTACAATGGGTTACAGCAGGTTACAGCAGGTTACAGAGTGGTTACAGTGGGTTACAGCATGGTTAGAGAAGGTTAACGAGAGGTTACAGTGGGTTACAGCAGGTTACCGAGTGATTACAGTGGGTTAGAGCCGGTTACAGCAGGTTACCGAGTGGTTACAGTGGGTTACAGCAGCTTACAGCTGGTTACCGAGTGGTTACAGTGGGTTACAGCATGGTTACATCAGGTTACCGAGTGGTTACAGTGGGTTACAGCAGGTTACAGCAGGTTACCGCAGGGTACCGAGTGGTTACAGTGGGTTACTGCAGGTTACCGAGTGGTTACAGTGTGTTACAGCAGGTTACAGCATGTTACAGAGTGGTTGCAGTGGGTTACATCAGGTTACAGCAGGAAACCGAGTAGTTACAGTGGGTTACCACATGTTACCGAGTGGTTACAGTGGGTTACAGCAGGTTACAGCATGTAACCGAGTGGTTACAGTGGGTTACAGCAGTTTACAGCAGGTTACCGAGTGGTTACTGTGGGTTACAGCAGGTTACAGAAGGTTACCGAATGGTTACAGTGGGTTACAGCATGGTTACAGCAGGTTACCGAGTGGTTACAGTGGGTTACAGCAGGTTACAGCAGGTTACCAAGTGGTTACAGTGGGTTACAGGAGGTTACAGCAGGTTACCAAATGGTTACAGTGGGTTACAGCAGATTACAGCAGGTTACCGAAGGTTACAGTGGGTTACAGAGTGGTTACAGTGGGTTACAGCAGGTTACAGCAGGTTACAGCAGGTTACAGCAGGTTACCGAGTGGTTACAGTGGATTACAGCAGGTTACCGAGTGGTTACAGCGGGTTAAAGCCGGTTACAGCAGGTTACCGAGTGGTTACAGCAGGTTACAGCAGGTTACAGAGTGGTTGCAGTGGGTTACATCAGGTTACAGCAAGTTACAGAGTGGTTACAGTGGGTTACAGCTGGTTACAGCAGGTTACATCAGGTTACCGAGTGGTTACAGTGGATTACAGCAGGTTACCGAGTGGTTACAATGGGTTACAGCAGGTTACAGCAGGTTACCGAGTGGTTACAGTGGGTTACAGCAGGTTACAGCAGGTTACCGAGTGGTTACCGAGTGGATTACAGCAGGTTACAGCAGGTTACCGAGTGGTTACAGAGGGTTATATCAGGTTACAGCAGGTTACCGAGTGGTTACAGTGGGTTACAGCTGGTTACAGCAGGTTACCGAGTGGTTACAATGGGTTACAGCAGGTTACAGCAGGTTACAGAGTGGTTACAGTGGGTTACAGCATGGTTAGAGAAGGTTAACGAGAGGTTACAGTGGGTTACAGCAGGTTACCGAGTGATTACAGTGGGTTAGAGCAGATGACAGCAGGTTACCGAGTGGTTACAGTGGGTTACAGCAGGTTACAGCTGGTTACAGCAGGTTACCGAGTGGTTACAGTGGGTTACAGCAGGTTACAGAAGGTTACCGAATGGTTACAGTGGGTTACAGCATGGTTACAGCAGGTTACCGAGTGGTTACAGTGGGTTACAGCAGGTTACAGCAGGTTACCAAGTGGTTACAGTGGGTTACAGGAGGTTACAGCAGGTTACCGAATGGTTACAGTGGGTTACAGCAGGTTACAGCAGGTTACAGCAGGTTACCGAAGGTTACAGTGGGTTACAGAGTGGTTACAGTGGGTTACAGCAGGTTACAGCAGGTTACAGCAGGTTACAGCAGGTTACCGAGTGTTTACAGTGGATTACAGCAGGTTACCGAGTGGTTACAGCGGGTTAAAGCCGGTTACAGCAGGTTACCGAGTGGTTACAGCAGGTTACAGCAGGTTACAGAGTGGTTGCAGTGGGTTACATCAGGTTACAGCAAGTTACAGAGTGGTTACAGTGGGTCACAGCTGGTTACAGCAGGTTACATCAGGTTACCGAGTGGTTACAGTGGATTACAGCAGGTTACCGAGTGGTTACAATGGGTTACAGCAGGTTACAGCAGGTTACCGAGTGGTTACAGTGGGTTACAGCAGGTTACAGCAGGTTACCGAGTGGTTACCGAGTGGATTACAGCAGGTTACAGCAGGTTACCGAGTGGTTACAGAGGGTTATATCAGGTTACAGCAGGTTACCGAGTGGTTACAGTGGGTTACAGCTGGTTACAGCAGGTTACCGAGTGGTTACAATGGGTTACAGCAGGTTACAGCAGGTTACAGAGTGGTTACAGTGGGTTACAGCATGGTTAGAGAAGGTTAACGAGAGGTTACAGTGGGTTACAGCAGGTTACCGAGTGATTACAGTGGGTTAGAGCAGGTCACAGCAGGTTACCGAGTGGTTACAGTGGGTTACAGCAGGTTACAGCAGGTTACCGAGTGGTTACAGTGGGTTACAGCAGGTTACAGAAGGTTACCGAATGGTTACAGTGGGTTACAGCATGGTTACAGCAGGTCACCGAGTGGTTACAGTGGGTTACAGCAGGTTAACAAGTGGTTACAGCAGGTTACCGAATGGTTACAGTGGGTTACAGCAGGTTACAGCAGGTTACCGAAGGTTACAGTGGGTTAGAGCAGGTTACAGCAAGTTACAGAGTGGTTACAGTGGGTTACAGCAGGTTACAGCAGGTTACAGCAGGTTACCGAGTGGTTACAGTGGATTACAGCAGGTTACCGAGTGGTTACAGCGGGTTAAAGCCGGTTACAGCAGGTTACCGAGTGGTTACAGCAGGTTACAGCAGGTTACAGAGTGGTTGCAGTGGGTTACATCAGGTTACAGCAAGTTACAGAGTGGTTACAGAGGGTTACAGCTGGTTACAGCAGGTTACATCAGGTTACCGAGTGGTTACAGTGGATTACAGCAGGTTACCGAGTGGTTACAATGGATTACAGCAGGTTACAGCAGGGTACCGAGTGGTTACAGTGGGTTACAGCAGGTTACAGCAGGTTACCGAGTGGATTACAGCAGGTTACAGCAGGTTACCGAGTGGTTACAGAGGGTTATATCAGGTTACAGCAGGTTACCGAGTGGTTACAGTGGGTTACAGCTGGTTACAGCAGGTCACCGAGTGGTTACAATGGGTTACAGCAGGTTACAGCAGGTTACAGAGTGGTTACAGTGGGTTACAGCATGGTTAGAGAAGGTTAACGAGAGGTTACAGTGGGTTACAGCAGGTTACCGAGTGATTACAGTGGTTTAGAGCAGGTCACAGCAGGTTACCGAGTGGTTACAGTGGGTTACAGCAGGTTACAGCAGGTTACCGAGTGGTTACAGTGGGTTACAGCTGGTTACAGAAGGTTACCGAATGGTTACAGTGGGTTACAGCATGGTTACAGCAGGTCACCGAGTGGTTACAGTGGGTTACAGCAGGTTACAGCAGGTTAACAAGTGGTTACAGTGGGTTACAGGAGGTTACAGCAGGTTACCGAGTGGTTACAGTGGGTTACAGCAGGTTACTGCAGGTTAACGAGTGGTTGTGGTGGGTTAGAGCAGGTTACAGCAGGTACCGAGTTGTTACAGTGGGTTACAGCAGGTTACAGCACGTTACCGAGTGTTTACAGTGGGTTACAGCAGGTTACAGCAGGTTATAGCAGGTTACCGAGTGGTTACAGTGGGTTACAGCAGGTTACAACAGGTTACCGAGTGGTTACAGTGGGTTACAGCAGGTTACAGCTTGTTACTGAGTGGTTACAGTGGGTTACATTAGGTTACAGCAGGTTACCGAGTGGTAACAGTGGGTTACAACAGGTTACAGCGGGGAACCTAGTGGGTACAGTGGGTTACAGTAGGTTACAGCAGGGTACCGAGTGGGTACAGTGGGTTACTGCAGATTACAGCGGTCACCGAGTGGTTACAGTGGGTTACAGCAGGTTACCGAGTGCTTACAGTGGGTTACAGCAGGTTACAGCAGGTTACCGAGTGGTTACAGTGGGTTACAGCACGTTACAGCAGGTTACCGAGTGGTTACAGTGAGTTACAGCAACTTACAGCAAGTTACCTAGTGGTTACAGTGGGTTACAGCAGGTTACAGTAGGTTACCGAGTGGTTACAGTGGGTTACATCAGGTTACAGGAGGTTACCGAGTGGTTACAGCGGATTACAGCAGGTTACATCAGGTTACATCAGGTTGCCGTGTGGTTACAGTGGGTTACAGCAAGTTACAGTAGGTTACCGAGTGGTTACTGTGGGTTAAAGAAGGATACAGTAGGTTACCGAGAGGTTACAGTGGGTGACAGCAGGTGACCGAGTGGTTACAGGGGGTTGCAGCAGGTTACAGCAGGTTACCGAGTGGTTACAGTGGGTTACAGCAGGTTACAGCATGTTACCGAGTGGTTACAGTAGGTTACAGCAGGTTACCTAGGGGTTACAGTGGGTTACAGCAGGTTACAGCATGTTACCGAGTGGTTACAGTAGGTTACAGCAGGTTACCTAGGGGTTACAGTGCGTTACAGCAGGTTACAGCAGGTTACTGCGTGTGTACAGTGGGTTACAGCAGGTTACAGCATGTTACCGAGTGGTTACAGTAGGTTACAGCATGTTACCTAGGGGTTACAGTGCGTTACAGCAGGTTACAGCAGGTTACTGCGTGTGTACAGTGGGTTACAACAGGTTACAGCAAGTTACAGAGTGTTTACAGTGGGTTACAGCAGGTTACCGAGTGGTTACAGTGGGTTACCTAATGGTTACAGTGGGCTACAGCAGGTTACAGCAGGTTTCCGAGTGGTTACAGTGGGTTACAGCAGGTAACCGAGTGGTTACAGTGGGTTACAACAGGTTACAATAGGTCACCGAGTGGTTACAGTGGGTTACAGCAGGTTACAGCAGGTTACCAAGTGGTTACAGTGGGCTACATCAGGTTACAGCTGGTTACCGAGAGGTTACAGTGGGTTACAGGAGGATACCGAGTACTTACACAGCAGGTTACAGCAGGTTACCGAGTGGTTACAGTGGGTTACAGCTGGTTACAGCAGGTTACCAATTGGTTACAGTGGCAGGTTACAGCAGGTCACCGAGTGGTTACAGTGTGTTACAGCAGGTTACAGCAGGTTACCGATTGGTTACAGTGGGTTACAGTGGGTTACAGAAGGTTACTGCAGGTTACAGAGTGGTTACAGTGGGTTACAGCAGGTTACAGTGGGTTACAGAAGGTTACAGCAGGTTACCGAGTGGTTACAGTGCGTTACAGCAGGTTACAGCAGGTTACTGCGTGTGTACAGTGGGTTACAACAGGTTACAGGAAGTTACAGAGTGTTTACAGTGGGTTACAGCAGGTTACCGAGTGGTTACAGTGGGTTACCTAATGGTTACAGTGGGCTACAGCAGGTTACAGCAGGTTTCCGAGTGGTTACAGTGGGTTACAGCAGGAATCCGTGTACTTACACAGCAGGTTACAGCAGGTTACCGAGTGGTTACAGTGGGTTACAGCTGGTTACAGCAGGTTACCAATTGGTTACAGTGGCAGGTTACAGCAGCTCACCGAGTGGTTACAGTGGGTTACAGCAGGTTACAGCAGGTTACCGATTGGTTACAGTGGGTTACAGAAGGTTACTGCAGGTTATCGAGTGGTTACAGTGGGTTACAGCAGGTTACAGTGGGTTACAGAATGTTACAGCAGGTTACCGAGAGGTTACAGTGCGTTACAGCAGGTTACAGCAGGTTACTGCGTGTGTACAGTGGGTTACAACAGGTTACAGCAAGTTACAGAGTATTTACAGTGGGTTACAGCAGGTTACCGAGTGGTTACAGTGGGTTACCTAATGGTTACAGTGGGCTACAGCAGGTTACAGCAGGTTTCCGAGTGGTTACAGTGGGTTACAGCAGGTTACCGAGTGGTTACAGTGGGTTACATCAGGTTACCGAGTGGTTACAGTGGGTTACAGTGGGTTACAGAAGGTTTCCGTGTGGTTACAGTGGGTTACATCAGGTTACAGCAGTTTACCGAATGGTTACAATGGGTTACAGCAGGTTACAGCAGATTACCGAGTGGTTACAGATAGTTACAGAAGGTTACCGAGTGGTTACAGTGGGTTACATCAGGTTACAGCAGGTTACTGAGTGGTTACAACGGGTTATAGCAGGTTACAGCAGGATACCGAGTTGTTACAGTGGGTTATAGCAGGTTACAGAAGGTTACCGAGTGGTTACAGTGGGTTACAGCAAGTTACAGCAGGTTACCGAGTTGTTACAGTGGATTACAGAAGGATACAGTAGGTTACCGAGAGGTTACAGTGGGTTACAGCATGTTACCGAGTGGTTACGGTGGGTTACAGCAAGTTACAGCATGTTACCGAGAGGTTACGGTAGGTTACAGCAGGTTAAGGCAGGTTACAGCAGGTAAACTAGTGGTTACAGTGGGTTACGGCAGGTTACAGCTGGTAACCGAGTTGTTACAGTGGGGTACAGCAGGTTGCAGCAGGTTACCGAGTGGTTACAGCCGGTTACAGCAGGTTACAGCAGTTTACCGAGTGGTTACAGTGGGTTACAGCAGGTTACAGCAGGTTACTGAGTGGTTACAGTGGGTTACAGCAGGTTACAGCAGGTTACTGCGTGTGTACAGTGGGTTACAACAGGTTACAGGAAGTTACAGAGTGTTTACAGTGGGTTACAGCAGGTTACCGAGTGGTTACAGTGGGTTACCTAATGGTTACAGTGGGCTACAGCAGGTTACAGCAGGTTTCCGAGTGGTTACAGTGGGTTACAGCAGGAAACCGAGTACTTACACAGCAGGTTACAGCAGGTTACCGAGTGGTTACAGTGGGTTACAGCTGGTTACAGCAGGTTACCAATTGGTTACATTTACAGGTTACAGCAGGTCACCGAGTGGTTACAGTGGGTTACAGCAGGTTACAGCAGGTTACCGATTGGTTACAGTAGGTTACAGAAGGTTACTGCAGGTTATCGAGTGGTTACAGTGGGTTACAGCAGGTTACAGTGGGTTACAGAATGTTACAGCAGGTTACCGAGAGGTTACAGTGCGTTACAGCAGGTTACAGCAGGTTACTGCGTGTGTACAGTGGGTTACAACAGGTTACAGCAAGTTACAGAGTGTTTACAGTGGGTTACAGCAGGTTACCGAGTGGTTACAGTGGGTTACCTAATGGTTACAGTGGGCTACAGCAGGTTACAGCAGGTTTCCGAGTGGTTACAGTGGGTTACAGCAGGTTACCGAGTGGTTACAGTGGGTTACAGCAGGTTACCGAGTGGTTACAGTGGGTTACAGTGGGTTACAGAAGGTTTCCGTGTGGTTACAGTGGGTTACATCAGGTTACAGCAGTTTACCGAATGGTTACAATGGGTTACAGCAGGTTACAGCAGATTACCGAGTGGTTACAGATAGTTACAGAAGGTTACCGAGTGGTTACAGTGGGTTACATCAGGTTACAGCAGGTTACCGAGTGGTTACAACGGGTTATATCAGGTTACAGCAGGATACCGAGTTGTTACAGTGGGTTACAGCAGGTTACAGAAGGTTACTGCGTGTGTACAGTGGGTTACAACAGGTTACAGCAAGTTACAGAGTGTTTACAGTGGGTTACAGCAGGTTACCGAGTGGTTACAGTGGGTTACCTAATGGTTACAGTGGGCTACAGCAGGTTACAGCAGGTTTTCGAGTGGTTACAGTGGGTTACAGCAGGTTACCGAGTGGTTACAGTGGGTTACAGCAGGTTACCGAGTGGTTACAGTGGATTACAGTGGGTTACAGAAGGTTTCCGTGTGGTTACAGTGGGTTACATCAGGTTACAGCAGTTTACCGAATGGTTACAATGGGTTACAGCAGGTTACAGCAGATTACCGAGTGGTTACAGATAGTTACAGCAGGTTACCGAGTGGTTACAGTGGGTTACATCAGGTTACAGCAGGTTACCGAGTGGTTACAACGGGTTATAGCAGGTTACAGCAGGATACCGAGTTGTTACAGTGGGTTACAGCAGGTTACAGAAGGTTACCGAGTGGTTACAGTGGGTTACAGCAAGTTACAGCAGGTTACCGAGTTGTTACAGTGGGTTACAGAAGGATACTGTAGGTTACCGAGAGGTTACAGTGGGTTACAGCAGGTTACCGAGTGGTTACGGTGGGTTACAGCAAGTTACAGCATGTTACCGAGTGGTTACGGTAGGTTACAGCAGGTTAAGGCAGGTTACATCAGGTAAACTAGTGGTTACAGTGGGTTACGGCAGGTTACAGCTGGTAACCGAGTTGTTACAGTGGGTTACAGCAGGTTGCAGCAGGTTACCGAGTGGTTACAGCCGGTTACAGCAGGTTACAGCAGTTTACCGAATGGTTACAGTGGGTTACAGCAGGTTACAGCAGGTTACCGAGTGGTTACAGTGGGTTACAGCATGTTACAATAGGTCATCGAGTGGTTACAGTGGGTTACAGCAGGTTACAGCAGGTTACCGAGTGGATACAGTAGTTTACAGTAGGTTACAGCAGGTTACCGAGAGGTTACAGAGGGTTACAGCAGGTCACCGAGTGCTTACACAGCAGGTAACAGCAGGTTACCGAGTGGTTACAGTGGGTTACAGCAGGTTACAGCAGGTTACCGATTGGTTACAGTGTATTACAGAAGGATACAGCAGGTTACCGAGTGATTACAGTGGGTTATAACAGGTCACAGCAGGTTACCGAGTGGTTACAGTGGGTTACAGCAGGTTACAGCAGGTTACCGAGAGGTTACAGTGGGTTACAGCAGGTTACAGCAGGTTACCGAGTGGTTACAGTGGGTTACAGCAGGTTACAATAGGTCACCGAGTGGTTACAGTGGGTTACAGCAGGTTACAGCAGGTTACCGAGTGGTTACAGTGGATTACAGTAGGTTACAGCAGGTTACCGAGAGGTTACAGTGGGTTACAGCAGGTTACCGAGTGCTTACACAGCAGGTTACAGCAGGTTACCGAGTGGTTACAGTGGGTTACAGCAGGTTACAGCAGGTTACCGATTGGTAAAAGTGGCAGGTTACAGCAGGTTACCGAGTGGTTACAGTGGGTCACAGAAGATTACTGCAGGTTACCGAGTGGTTACAGTGGGTTACAGCAGGTTACCGAGTGGTTACAGTGTGTTACAGCAGGTTACAGCAAGTTACAGAGTGGTTACAGTGGGTTACAGCAGGTTACAGCAGTTTACCGAGTGGTTACAGTGGGTTACAGCAGGTTACAGCAGGTTACCGAGTGGTTACAGTGGGTTACAGCAGGTAACCGAGTGGTTACAGTGGGTTACAGCAGGTTATAGCAGGTTACCGAGGGGTTACAGTGGGTTACAGCAGGTTACCGAGTGGTTACAGTGGGTTACAGCTGGTTACAGCAGGTTACCGAGTGGTTACAACGGGTTATAGCAGGTTACAGCAGGATACCGAGTTGTTACAGTGGGTTACAGCAGGTTACAGAAGGTTACTGCGTGTGTACAGTGGGTTACAACAGGTTACAGCAAGTTACAGAGTGTTTACAGTGGGTTACAGCAGGTTACCGAGTGGTTACAGTGGGTTACCTAATGGTTACAGTGGGCTACAGCAGGTTACAGCAGGTTTCCTAGTGGTTACAGTGGGTTACAGCAGGTTACCGAGTGGTTACAGTGGGTTACAGCAGGTTACCGAGTGGTTACAGTGGATTACAGTGGGTTACAGAAGGTTTCCGTGTGGTTACAGTGGGTTACATCAGGTTACAGCAGTTTACCGAATGGTTACAATGGGTTACAGCAGGTTACAGCAGATTACCGAGTGGTTACAGATAGTTACAGCAGGTTACCGAGTGGTTACAGTGGGTTACATCAGGTTACAGCAGGTTACCGAGTGGTTACAACGGGTTATAGCAGGTTACAGCAGGATACCGAGTTGTTACAGTGGGTTACAGCAGGTTACAGAAGGTTACCGAGTGGTTACAGTGGGTTACAGCAAGTTACAGCAGGTTACCGAGTTGTTACAGTGGGTTACAGAAGGATACAGTAGGTTACCGAGAGGTTACAGTGGGTTACAGCAGGTTACCGAGTGGTTACGGTGGGTTACAGCAAGTTACAGAATGTTACCGAGTGGTTACGGTAGGTTACAGCAGGTTAAGGCAGGTTACAGAAGGTAAACTAGTGGTTACAGTGGGTTACGGCAGGTTACAGCTGGTAACCGAGTTGTTACAGTGGGTTACAGCAGGTTGCAGCAGGTTACCGAGTGGTTACAGCCGGTTACAGCAGGTTACAGCAGTTTACCGAGTGGTTACAGTGGGTTACAGCAGGTTACAGCAGGTTACCGAGTGGTTACAGTGGGTTACAGCAGGTTACACAAGGTTACTGCGTGTGTACAGTGGGTTACAACAGGTTACAGGAAGTTACAGAGTGTTTACAGTGGGTTACAGCAGGTTACCGAGTGGTTACAGTGGGTTACCTAATGGTTACAGTGGGCTACAGCAGGTTACAGCAGGTTTCCGAGTGGTTACAGTGGGTTACAGCAGGAAACCGAGTACTTACACAGCAGGTTACAGCAGGTTACCGAGTGGTTACAGTGGGTTACAGCTGGTTACAGCAGGTTACCAATTGGTTACAGTGGCAGGTTACAGCAGGTCACCGAGTGGTTACAGTGGGTTACAGCAGGTTACAGCAGGTTACCGATTGGTTACAGTGGGTTACAGAAGGTTACTGCAGGTTATCGAGTGGTTACAGTGGGTTACAGCAGGTTACCGAGTGGTTACAGTGGATTACAGTGGGTTACAGAAGGTTTCCGTGTGGTTACAGTGGGTTACATCAGGTTACAGCAGTTTACCGAATGGTTACAATGGGTTACAGCAGGTTACAGCAGATTACCGAGTGGTTACAGATAGTTACAGCAGGTTACCGAGTGGTTACAGTGGGTTACATCAGGTTACAGCAGGTTACCGAGTGGTTACAACGGGTTATAGCAGGTTACAGCAGGATACCGAGTTGTTACAGTGGGTTACAGCAGGTTACAGAAGGTTACCGAGTGGTTACAGTGGGTTACAGCAAGTTACAGCAGGTTACCGAGTTGTTACAGTGGGTTACAGAAGGATACAGTAGGTTACCGAGAGGTTACAGTGGGTTACAGCAGGTTACCGAGTGGTTACGGTGGGTTACAGCAAGTTACAGCATGTTACCGAGTGGTTACGGTAGGTTACAGCAGGTTAAGGCAGGTTACAGAAGGTAAACTAGTGGTTACAGTGGGTTACGGCAGGTTACAGCTGGTAACCGAGTTGTTACAGTGGGTTACAGCAGGTTGCAGCAGGTTACCGAGTGGTTACAGCCGGTTACAGCAGGTTACAGCAGTTTACCGAGTGGTTACAGTGGGTTACAGCAGGTTACAGCAGGTTACCGAGTGGTTACAGTGGGTTACAGCAGGTTACAGAAGGTTACTGCGTGTGTACAGTGGGTTACAACAGGTTACAGGAAGTTACAGAGTGTTTACAGTGGGTTACAGCAGGTTACCGAGTGGTTACAGTGGGTTACCTAATGGTTACAGTGGGCTACAGAAGGTTACAGCAGGTTTCCGAGTGGTTACAGTGGGTTACAGCAGGAAACCGAGTACTTACACAGCAGGTTACAGCAGGTTACCGAGTGGTTACAGTGGGTTACAGCTGGTTACAGCAGGTTACCAATTGGTTACAGTGGCAGGTTACAGCAGGTCACCGAGTGGTTACAGTGGGTTACAGCAGGTTACAGCAGGTTACCGATTGGTTACAGTGGGTTACAGAAGGTTACTGCAGGTTATCGAGTGGTTACAGTGGGTTACAGCAGGTTACAGTGGGTTACAGAATGTTACAGTAGGTTACCGAGAGGTTACAGTGCGTTACAGCAGGTTACAGCAGGTTACTGCGTGTGTACAGTGGGTTACAACAGGTTACAGCAAGTTACAGAGTGTTTACAGTGGGTTACAGCAGGTTACCGAGTGGTTACAGTGGGTTACCTAATGGTTACAGTGGGCTACAGCAGGTTACAGCAGGTTTCCGAGTGGTTACAGTGGGTTACAGCAGGTTACCGAGTGGTTACAGTGGGTTACAGCAGGTTACCGAGTGGTTACAGTGGGTTACAGCAGGTTACCGAGTGGTTACAGTGGGTTATAGTGGGTTACAGAAGGTTTCCGTGTGGTTACAGTGGGTTACATCAGGTTACAGCAGTTTACCGAATGGTTACAATGGGTTACAGCAGGTTACAGCAGATTACCGAGTGGTTACAGATAGTTACAGCAGGTTACCGAGTGGTTACAGTGGGTTACATCAGGTTACAGCAGGTTACCGAGTGGTTACAACGGGTTATAGCAGGTTACAGCAGGATACCGAGTTGTTACAGCAGGTTACAGCAGGTTACAGAAGGTTACCGAGTGGTTACAGTGGGTTACAGCAAGTTACAGCAGGTTACCGAGTTGTTACAGTGGGTTACAGAAGGATACTGTAGGTTACCGAGAGGTTACAGTGGGTTACAGCAGGTTACCGAGTGGTTACGGTGGGTTACAGCAAGTTACAGCATGTTACCGAGTGGTTACGGTAGGTTACAGCAGGTTAAGGCAGGTTACAGCAGGTAAACTAGTGGTTACAGTGGGTTACGGCAGGTTACAGCTGGTAACCGAGTTGTTACAGTGGGTTACAGCAGGTTGCAGCAGGTTACCGAGTGGTTACAGCCGGTTACAGCAGGTTACAGCAGTTTACCGAGTGGTTACAGTGGGTTACAGCAGGTTACAGCAGGTTACCGAGTGGTTACAGTGGGTTACAGCATGTTACAATAGGTCATCGAGTGGTTACAGTGGGTTACAGCAGGTTACAGCAGGTTACCGAGTGGTTACAGTAGGTTACAGTAGGTTACAGCAGGTTACCGAGAGGTTACAGAGGGTTACAGCAGGTCACCGAGTGCTTACACAGCAGGTAACAGCAGGTTACCGAGTGGTTACAGTGGGTTACAGCAGGTTACAGCAGGTTACCGATTGGTTACAGTGTATTACAGAAGGATACAGCAGGTTACCGAGTGATTACAGTGGGTTATAACAGGTCACAGCAGGTTACCGAGTGGTTACAGTGGGTTACAGCAGGTTACAGCAGGTTACCGAGAGGTTACAGTGGGTTACAGCAGGTTACAGCAGGTTACCGAGTGGTTACAGTGGGTTACAGCAGGTTACAATAGGTCACCGAGTGGTTACAGTGGGTTACAGCAGGTTACAGCAGGTTACCGAGTGGTTACAGTGGATTACAGTAGGTTACAGCAGGTTACCGAGAGGTTACAGTGGGTTACAGCAGGTTACCGAGTGCTTACACAGCAGGTTACAGCAGGTTACCGAGTGGTTACAGTGGGTTACAGCAGGTTACAGCAGGTTACCGATTGGTAAAAGTGGCAGGTTACAGCAGGTTACCGAGTGGTTACAGTGGGTCACAGAAGATTACTGCAGGTTACCGAGTGGTTACAGTGGGTTACAGCAGGTTACCGAGTGGTTACAGTGTGTTACAGCAGGTTACAGCAAGTTACAGAGTGGTTACAGTGGGTTACAGCAGTTTACCGAGTGGTTACAGTGGGTTACATCAGGTTACAGCAGGTTACCGAGTGGTTACAACGGGTTATAGCAGGTTACAGCAGGATACCGAGTTGTTACAGTGGGTTACAGCAGGTTACAGAAGGTTACCGAGTGGTTACAGTGGGTTACAGCAAGTTACAGCAGGTTACCGAGTTGTTACAGTGGGTTACAGAAGGATACAGTAGGTTACCGAGAGGTTACAGTGGGTTACAGCAGGTTACCGAGTGGTTACGGTGGGTTACAGCAAGTTACAGCATGTTACCGAGTGGTTACGGTAGGTTACAGCAGGTTAAGGCAGGTTACAGAAGGTAAACTAGTGGTTACAGTGGGTTACGGCAGGTTACAGCTGGTAACCGAGTTGTTACAGTGGGTTACAGCAGGTTGCAGCAGGTTACCGAGTGGTTACAGCCGGTTACAGCAGGTTACAGCAGTTTACCGAGTGGTTACAGTGGGTTACAGCAGGTTACAGCAGGTTACCGAGTGGTTACAGTGGGTTACAGCAGGTTACAGAAGGTTACTGCGTGTGTACAGTGGGTTACAACAGGTTACAGGAAGTTACAGAGTGTTTACAGTGGGTTACAGCAGGTTACCGAGTGGTTACAGTGGGTTACCTAATGGTTACAGTGGGCTACAGAAGGTTACAGCAGGTTTCCGAGTGGTTACAGTGGGTTACAGCAGGAAACCGAGTACTTACACAGCAGGTTACAGCAGGTTACCGAGTGGTTACAGTGGGTTACAGCTGGTTACAGCAGGTTACCAATTGGTTACAGTGGCAGGTTACAGCAGGTCACCGAGTGGTTACAGTGGGTTACAGCAGGTTACAGCAGGTTACCGATTGGTTACAGTGGGTTACAGAAGGTTACTGCAGGTTATCGAGTGGTTACAGTGGGTTACAGCAGGTTACAGTGGGTTACAGAATGTTACAGCAGGTTACCGAGAGGTTACAGTGCGTTACAGCAGGTTACAGCAGGTTACTGCGTGTGTACAGTGGGTTACAACAGGTTACAGCAAGTTACAGAGTGTTTACAGTGGGTTACAGCAGGTTACCGAGTGGTTACAGTGGGTTACCTAATGGTTACAGTGGGCTACAGCAGGTTACAGCAGGTTTCCGAGTGGTTACAGTGGGTTACAGCAGGTTACCGAGTGGTTACAGTGGGTTACAGCAGGTTACCGAGTGGTTACAGTGGGTTACAGCAGGTTACCGAGTGGTTACAGTGGGTTATAGTGGGTTACAGAAGGTTTCCGTGTGGTTACAGTGGGTTACATCAGGTTACAGCAGTTTACCGAATGGTTACAATGGGTTACAGCAGGTTACAGCAGATTACCGAGTGGTTACAGATAGTTACAGCAGGTTACCGAGTGGTTACAGTGGGTTACATCAGGTTACAGCAGGTTACCGAGTGGTTACAACGGGTTATAGCAGGTTACAGCAGGATACCGAGTTGTTACAGTGGGTTACAGCAGGTTACAGAAGGTTACCGAGTGGTTACAGTGGGTTACAGCAAGTTACAGCAGGTTACCGAGTTGTTACAGTGGGTTACAGAAGGATACTGTAGGTTACCGAGAGGTTACAGTGGGTTACAGCAGGTTACCGAGTGGTTACGGTGGGTTACAGCAAGTTACAGCATGTTACCGAGTGGTTACGGTAGGTTACAGCAGGTTAAGGCAGGTTACAGCAGGTAAACTAGTGGTTACAGTGGGTTACGGCAGGTTACAGCTGGTAACCGAGTTGTTACAGTGGGTTACAGCAGGTTGCAGCAGGTTACCGAGTGGTTACAGCCGGTTACAGCAGGTTACAGCAGTTTACCGAGTGGTTACAGTGGGTTACAGCAGGTTACAGCAGGTTACCGAGTGGTTACAGTGGGTTACAGCATGTTACAATAGGTCATCGAGTGGTTACAGTGGGTTACAGCAGGTTACAGCAGGTTACCGAGTGGTTACAGTAGGTTACAGTAGGTTACAGCAGGTTACCGAGAGGTTACAGAGGGTTACAGCAGGTCACCGAGTGCTTACACAGCAGGTAACAGCAGGTTACCGAGTGGTTACAGTGGGTTACAGCAGGTTACAGCAGGTTACCGATTGGTTACAGTGTATTACAGAAGGATACAGCAGGTTACCGAGTGATTACAGTGGGTTATAACAGGTCACAGCAGGTTACCGAGTGGTTACAGTGGGTTACAGCAGGTTACAGCAGGTTACCGAGAGGTTACAGTGGGTTACAGCAGGTTACAGCAGGTTACCGAGTGGTTACAGTGGGTTACAGCAGGTTACAATAGGTCACCGAGTGGTTACAGTGGGTTACAGCAGGTTACAGCAGGTTACCGAGTGGTTACAGTGGATTACAGTAGGTTACAGCAGGTTACCGAGAGGTTACAGTGGGTTACAGCAGGTTACCGAGTGCTTACACAGCAGGTTACAGCAGGTTACCGAGTGGTTACAGTGGGTTACAGCAGGTTACAGCAGGTTACCGATTGGTAAAAGTGGCAGGTTACAGCAGGTTACCGAGTGGTTACAGTGGGTCACAGAAGATTACTGCAGGTTACCGAGTGGTTACAGTGGGTTACAGCAGGTTACCGAGTGGTTACAGTGTGTTACAGCAGGTTACAGCAAGTTACAGAGTGGTTACAGTGGGTTACAGCAGGTTACCGAGTGGTTACAGTGGGTTACAGCTGGTTACAGCAGGTTACCGAGTGGTTACAGTGAGCTACAGCAGGTTACAGCAGGTTACCGAGTGGTTACAGTGGGTTACAGCAGGTGACCGAGTGGTTACAGTGGGTTACAGCAGGTTATAGCAGGTTACCGAGGGGTTACAGTGGGTTACAGCAGGTTACCGAGTGGTTACAGTGGGTTACAGCTGGTTACAGCAGTTTACCAATTGGTTACAGTGGCAGGTTACAGCAGGTCACCGAGTGGTTACAGTGGGTTACAGCAGGTTACAGCAGGTTACCGATTGGTTACAGTGGGTTACAGAAGGTTATTGCAGGTTATCGAGTGGTTACAGTGGGTTACAGCAAGTTACAGTGGGTTACAGAATGTTACAGCAGGTTACCGAGAGGTTACAGTGCGTTACAGCAGGTTACAGCAGGTTACTGCGTGTGTACAGTGGGTTACAACAGGTTACAGCAAGTTACAGAGTGTTTACAATGGGTTACAGCAGGTTACCGAGTGGTTACAGTGGGTTACCTAATGGTTACAGTGGGCTACAGCAGGTTACAGCAGGTTTCCGAGTGGTTACATTGGGTTACAGCAGGTTACCGAGTGGTTACAGTGGGTTACAGTAGGTTATCGAGTGGTTACAGTGGGTTACAGCAGGTTACAGCAGTTTACAGCAGGTTACCGAGTAGTTGCAGTGGGTTATAGCAGGTCACAGCAAGTTACCGAGTGGTTACAGTGGGTTACAGCAGGTTACCGAGTGGTTACAGTGGGTTACAGAATGTTACAGCAGGTTACCGAATGGTTACAGTTGGTTACAGCAGGTTACAGCAGGTTACCGAGTGATTACATTGAGTTACAGCAGGTTACAGCAGGTTTACAGTAGGTTACCGAGTTGTTACAGTGGGTTACAGCAGGTTACCGAGAGGTTACCGAGAAGTTACAGTGGGTTACAGCAGGTTACCGAGTGCTTACACAGCAGGTTACCGAGTGGTTACAGTGGGTTACAGCAGGTTACAGCAGGTTACCGATTGGTAACAGTGGCAGGTTACAGCAGGTTACCGAGTGGTTACAGTGGGTCACAGAAGATTACTTCAGGTTACCGAGTGGTTAGAGTGGGTTACAGCAGGTTACCGAGTAGTTACAGTGCGTTACAGCAGGTTACAGCAAGTTACAGAGTGGTTACAGTGGGTTACAGCAGGTTACCGAGTGGTTACAGTGGGTTACAGCTGGTTACAGCAGGTTACCGAGTGGTTACAGTGGGCTACAGCAGGTTACCGAGTGTTTACAGTGGGTTACAGCAGGTTACCGAGTGGTTACAGTGGGTTACAGCAGGTTACAGCAGGTTACCGAGGGGTTACAGTGGGTTACAGCAGGTTTCTGAGTGGTTACAATGGGTCACAGCAGGTTACAGCAGGTTACCGAGTGGTTACAATCGGTTACAGCAGACTACAGCAGGTTACCGAGAGGTTACAGTGGGTTACAGCAGGTTAGAACAGGTTATCGAGTGTTTACAGTGGGTTACAGCAGGTTACAACAGGTTACCGAGTGGTTACTGTGGGTTACAGCAGCTTACAACAGAATACCGAGTGGTTACAGTGGGTTACATCAGGTTACAGCAGGTTACCGAGTGGTTACAGTGGGTTACAGCAGGTTACAGCAGGTTACCGAGGGGTTACAGTGGGTTACAGCAGGTTTCCGAGTGGTTACAATGGGTCACAGCAGGTTACAGCAGGTTACCGAGTGGTTACAATGGGTTACAGCAGACTACAGCAGGTTACCGAGAGGTTACAGTGGGTTACAGCAGTTTAGAACAGGTTATCGAGTGGTTACAGTGGGTTACAGCAGGTTACTACAGGTTACCGAGTGGTTACTGTGGGTTACAGCAGCTTACAACAGAATACCGACTGGTTACAGTGGGTTACATCAGGTTACAGCAGGTTACCGAGTGGTTACAGTGGGTTACAGCAGGTTACAGCAGGTTACCGAGGGGTTACAGTGGGTTACAGCAGGTTTCCGAGTGGTTACAATGGGTCACAGCAGGTTACAGCAGGTTACCGAGTGGTTACAATGGGTTACAGCAGACTACAGCAGGTTACCGAGAGGTTACAGTGGGTTACAGCAGTTTAGAACAGGTTATCGAGTGGTTACAGTGGGTTACAGCAGGTTACTACAGGTTACCGAGTGGTTACTGTGGGTTACAGCAGCTTACAACAGGTTACCGAGTGGTTACAGTGGGTTACATCAGGTTACAGCAGGTTACTGAGTGGTTACAGTGGGTTACAGTTGGTTACAGCAGGTTACCGAGTTTACAGTGGGTTACAGCAGGTTACAGCAGGTTACCGAGTGGTTACAGAGGGTTACAGCAGGTTGAAGCAGATTACCGAGTAGTTACAGTGGGTTACAGCAGATTACAGGAGGTTACTAAGAGGTTACAGTGCGTTACAGCAGATTACAGCAGTTTACCGAGTGGTTACAGTGTGTTACAGCAAGTGCCCGCAGGTTACCGAGTGGTTACAGTTGGTTACAGCAGGTTACAGCAAGTTTCCGAGTGGTTACAGTCGGTTACAGCAGGTTACAGCAGGTTACCGAGTGGTTTCAGTTGGTTACAACAGGTTACCGAGTAGTTACAGTGGGTCACAGCTGGTTACAGCAAGTTACCGAGTGGTTACAGTGGGTTACTGCAGGTTACAGTAGGTTACAGCAGGTTACCGAGAGATTACAGTGGGATACAGCAGGTTACAGCAGGTTACCGAGTGGTTATTGCGGGTTACAGCAGGTTACAACTGGTTACAGAGTGTTTGCATTAGGTTACGGCAGGTTACAGCAGGTTGCCGAGTTGTATCAGCTCGTTACAGCAGGTTACCGAGTGGTAACAGTGGGTTACAGCAGTTTACAGTAGGTTATCGAGTGGTTACAGTGGGTTACAGCAGGTTACAGCAGTTTACAGCAGGTTACCGAGTAGTTGCAGTGGGTTATAGCAGGTCACAGCAAGTTACCGAGTGGTTACAGTGGGTTACAGTGGGTTACCGAGTGGTTACAGTGGGTTACAGAATGTTACAGCAGGTTACCGAATGGTTACAGTGGGTTACAGCAGGTAACAGCAGGTTACAGCAGGTTACAGCAGGTTACCGAGTGGTTACAGAGGTTTAGAGCAGGTTTCAGCAGTTTACCGAGTGGTTACAGCGGGATACAGCTGGTTACCGAGTGGTTACAGTGGGTTACAGCAGGTTACCGAGTGGTTGCAGTGGGTTACAGCAGGTTACAGCAGGTTACCGAGAGGTTACAGTAGGTTACAGTAGGTTACAGCAGGTTACAGTAGGTTACCGAGTGGTTACAGTGGGTTACAGAGGGTTACAGCAGGTTACCGAGTTGTTAAAGTGGGTTACAGCAGGTTACAGCAGGTTACCGAGTGGTTACAATGGGTTACAGCAGGTTACAGCATGTAACCGAGTGGTTACAGGGGGTTACAGCAAGTTACAACAGGTTACCGAATGGTTACAGTGGGTTATAGCAGTTTACAGTAGGTTACCGAGTTGTTACAGTGGGTTACAGCAGGTTACAGCAGGTTACCGAGAGGTTACAGTGGGTTACAGCAGGTTACAGCAGGTTACCGAGTGGTTACAGTGGATTACAGCAGGTTACAACAGGTTACCGAGTGGTTACAGTGGGTTACGGCAGGTTACAGCAGGTTACAGCAGTTTACCGTGTGGTTAGAGAGGGTTACAGCAGGTTACCGAGTGGTTACAGAGGGTTACAGCAGGTTACAGCAGGTTACCGAGTGGTTACAGTGGGTTACGGCAGGTTACAGCAGGTTACAGCAGTTTACCGTGTGGTTAGAGAGGGTTACAGCAGGTTACCGAGTGGTTACAGAGGGTTACAGCAGGTTACAGCAGGTGACCGAGTGGTTACAGTGGGTTACAGCAGGTTACAACAGGTTACCGAGTGGTTACAGTGAGTTACAGCAAGTCACAGCAGGTTACCGAGTAGTTGCAGTGGGTTACAGCAGTTTACAGCAGGTTACTGAGTGGTTACAGCTGGTTACAGCAGGTTACCGAGTCGTTACAGTTGATTACAGTTGATTACAGCAGGTTACAGCAAGTCACCGAGTGGTTAAAGTGGGTTACAGCAAGTTAAAGCAGGTTACCGAGTGGTTACAGTAGGTTACAGCAGTTCGCAGCAGGTCACCGAGTGGTTACATTGGGTTACAGCATGGTTACAGCAGGTTACCGAGTTGTTACAGTGGGTTACAGCAGGTTACAGCAGGTTACCGAGTGGTTACAGTGGGTTACAGCAGGTTACAACAGGTTACCGAGTGGTTACAGTGGGTTACAGAAGGTTACAGCAGGTTACAGCAGGTTACCGAGAGATTACAGTGGGATACAGCAGGTTACAGCAGGTTTCCGAGTGGTTACAGTCGGTTACAGCAGGTTACAGCAGGTTACCGAGTGGTTACAGTTGGTTACAACAGGTTACCGAGTAGTTACAGTGGGTCACAGCTGGTTACAGCAGGTTACCGAGTGGTTACAGTGGGTTACAGAAGGTTACAGCAGGTTACAGCAGGTTACCGAGAGATTACAGTGGGATACAGCAGGTTATAGCAGGTTGCCGAGTGATATCAGCTCGTTACAGCAGGTTACCGAGTGGTAACAGTGGGTTACAGCAGTTTACAGTAGGTTATCGAGTGGTTACAGTGGGTTACAGCAGGTTACAGCAGTTTACAGCAGGTTACCGAGTAATTGCAGTGGGTTATAGCAGGTCACAGCAAGTTACCGAGTGGTTACAGTGGGTTACAGTAGGTTACCGAGTGGTTACAGTGGGTTAGAGAATGTTACAGCAGGTTACCTAATGGTTACAGTGGGTTACAACAGGTTACAGCAGGTTACCGAGTGATTACACTGAGTTACAGCAGGTTACAACAGGTTACCGAGTGGTTACAGTGGGTTACAGCAGGTAAAAGCAGATTAACGAGTGGTTACAGTGGGTTATAGCAGGTTACAGCAGGTTACCTAATGGTTATAGTGGGTTACAGCAGGTAACAGCAGGTTACAGCAGGTTACAGCAGGTGACCGAGTGGTTACAGAGGGTTACAGCAGGTTTCAGCAGTTTACCGAGTGGTTACAGCGGGTTACAGCTGGTTACCGAGTGGTTACAGTGGGTTACAGCAGGTTACCGAGTGGTTGCAGTGGGTTACAGTAGGTTACAGCAGGTTACCGAGTGGTTACAGTGGGTTACAGAAGGTTACAGCAGGTTACCGAGTTGTTACAGTGAGTTACAGCAGGTTACAGCAGTTTACCGAGTGGTTACTGTTGGTTACAGCAGGTTACAGCAGGTTACCGAGTGGTTACTGGGGGTTACAGCAGGTTACAACTGGTTACCGAATGGTTACAGTGGGTTATAGCAGTTTACAGTAGGTTACCGAGTGGTTACAGTGGGTTACAGCAGGTTACAGCAGGTTACCGAGAGGTTACAGTGGGTTACAGCAGGTTACAGCAGGTTACCGAGTGGTTACAGTGGGTTACAGCAGGTTACAACAGGTAACCGAGTGGTTACAGTGGGTTACGGCAGGTTACAGCAGGTTACAGCTGGTTACCGAGTGGTTAGAGAGGGTTACAACAGGTTACAGCAGGTTACCGTGTGGTTACAGTGGGTTACAGCAGGTTACAGCAGGTTACCGAGTGGTTACAGTGGGTTACAGCAGGTTACAATAGGTTACCGAGTGGTTACAGTGAGTTACAGCACGTCACAGCAGGTTACCGAGTAGTTGCAGTGGGTTACTGCAGTTTACAGCAGGTTACTGAGTGGTTACAGCGAGTTACAGCAGGTTACCGAGTGGTTACATTTGGTTACAGCAGGTTACAGCAAGTCACCGAGTGGTTACAGTGGATTACAGCAGGTTAAAGCAGGTTACCGAGTGGTTACAGTGGGTTACAGCAGGTCACAGCAGGTCACCGAGTGGTTACATTGGGTTACAGCATGGTTACAACAGGTTACCTAGTTGTTACAGTGGGTTACAGCAGGTTACAGCAAGTTACCGTGTGGTTACAGTGGGTTACAGCAGGTTACAGCAGGTTACCGAGTGGTTACAGTGAGTTACAGCACGTCACAGCAGGTTACCGAGTAGTTGCAGTGGGTTACTGCAGTTTACAGCAGGTTACTGAGTGGTTACAGCGGGTTACAGCAGGTTACCGAATGGTTACAGTTGGTTACAGCAGGTTACAGCAAGTCACCGAGTGGTTACAGTGGATTATAGCAGGTTAAAGCAGGTTACCGAGTGGTTACAGTGGGTTACAGCAGGTCACAGCAGGTCACCAAGTGGTTACATTGTGTTACAGCATGGTTACAACAGGTTACCGAGTTGTTACAGTGGGTTACAGCAGGTTAGAGCAGGTTACCGTGTGGTTACAGTGGGTTACAGCAGGTTACAGCAGGTAACCGAGTGGTTACAGTGGGTTACAGCAGGTTACTGCAGGTTACCGAGTGGTTACAGTGGGTTACAGCAGGTTACAGCAGGTTACCGAATGGTTACTGTGGGTTACAGCAGGTTACAGCAGGTTACTGTAGGTTACCAAGTGGGTACATTGGATTACAATAGGTTACAGCAATTTACAGAGTGGTTACAGTGGTTTACAGCAGGTTAGAGTAGGTTACCGAGTGGTTACAGTGGGTTACAACAGGTTACCGAGTGGTTATAGTGGGTTACAGTAGGTTACAGCAGTTAACCGAGTGGTTACAGCAGATTACCGAGTGGTTACAGTGGGTTACAGCAGATTACAGCAGGTCACCGAGTAGTTACAGTGGGTTACAGCAGCTTACAGCTGGTTACCGAGTGGTTACAGTGGGTTACAGCATGGTTACAGCAGGTCACCGAGTGGATTACAGCAGGTTACAGCAGGTTACCGAGTGGTTACAGAGGGTTATATCAGGTTACAGCAGGTTACCGAGTGGTTACAGTGGGTTACAGCAGGTTACAGCAGGTTACCGAATGGTTACTGTGGGTTACAGCAGGTTACAGCAGGTTACTGTAGGTTACCAAGTGGGTACATTGCATTACAATAGGTTACAGCAATTTACAGAGTGGTTACAGTGGTTTACAGCAGGTTAGAGTAGGTTACCGAGTGGTTACAGTGGGTTACAACAGGTTACCGAGTGGTTATAGTGGGTTACAGTTGGTTACAGCAGTTTACCGAGTGGTTACAGCAGATTACCGAGTGGTTACAGTGGGTTACAGCAGATTACAGCAGGTCACCGAGTGGTTACAGTGGGTTACAGCAGGTTACAGCAGGTTACCTAGTGGTTACAGTGGGTTACAGCAGCTTACAGCTGGTTACCGAGTGGTTACAGTCGGTTACAGCATGGTTACAGCAGGTTACCGAGTGGTTACAGTGGGCTACAGAAGGTTACCGAGTGGTTACAGTGGGTTACAGCAGGTTACCGAGTGGTTGCAGTGGGTTACAGCAGGTTACAGCAGGTTACCGAGTGATTACAGTGGGTTACTGCAGGTTACAGCAGGTTACCGAGTAGTTACAGTGGGTTACAAAAGGTTACTGCAGGTTACCGAATTGTTACAGTGGGTTACAGCAGGTTACAGAGTGGTTACAGTGGGTTACAGCAGGTTGCAACAGGTTACCGATAGGTTACAGTGGGTTACAGCAGGTTACAGCAGGTTACCGAGTGATTACAGTGGGTTACCGAGTTGTTTGAGGGGGTTATATCAGGTTACAGCAGGTTTCCGAATGGTTACAGTGGGTTACAGCATGGTTAGAGAAGGTTAACGAGAGGTTACAGTGGGTTACAGCAGGTTACCGAGTGATTACAGTGGGTTAGAGCAGGTCGCAGCAGGTTACCGAGTGGTTACAGTGGGTTACAGCAGGTTACCGAGTGGTTACAGTGGGTTACAGCAGATTACAGCTGGTTACCTAGTGGTTACAGTGGGTTACAGCAGGTTACAGTTGGTTACCGAGTGGTTACAGTGTGTTACAGAAGGTTACAGCAGGTTACCGAGTTGTTACAGTGGGTTACAGCAGGTTACCGAGTGGTTACAGTGGGTTACAGCAGGTTACAGTGTGTTACAGAATGTTACAGCAGGTTACCGAGTGGTTACAGTGGGTTACAGCAGGTTACAGAAGGTTACCGAGTGGTTACAGTGGGTTACAGCAGGTTACAGCAGGTTACCGAGTGGTTACCGAGTGGATTACAGCAGGTTACAGCAGGTTACCGAGTGGTTACAGAGGGTTATATCAGGTTACAGCAGGTTACCGAGTGGTTACAGTGGGTTACAGCAGGTTACAGCAGGTTACCGAATGGTTACTGTGGGTTACAGCAGGTTACAGCAGTTTACTGTAGGTTACCAAGTGGGTACATTGGATTACAATAGGTTACAGCAATTTACAGAGTGGTTACAGTGGTTTACAGCAGGTTAGAGTAGGTTACCGAGTGGTTACAGTGGGTTACAACAGGTTACCGAGTGGTTATAGTGGGTTACAGTAGGTTACAGCAGTTTACCGAGTGGTTACAGCAGATTACCGAGTGGTTACAGTGGGTTACAGCAGATTACAGCAGGTCACCGAGTGGTTACAGTGGGTTACAGCAGGTTACAGCAGGTTACCGAGTGGTTACAGTGGGTTACAGCAGGTCACAGCAGGTCACCAAGTGGTTACATTGTGTTACAGCATGGTTACAACAGGTTACCGAGTTGTTACAGTGGGTTACAGCAGGTTAGAGCAGGTTACCGTGTGGTTACAGTGGGTTACAGCAGGTTACAGCAGGTAACCGAGTGGTTACAGTGGGTTACAGCAGGTTACTGCAGGTTACCGAGTGGTTACAGTGGGTTACAGCAGGTTACAGCAGGTTACCGAATGGTTACTGTGGGTTACAGCAGGTTACAGCAGGTTACTGTAGGTTACCAAGTGGGTACATTGGATTACAATAGGTTACAGCAATTTACAGAGTGGTTACAGTGGTTTACAGCAGGTTAGAGTAGGTTACCGAGTGGTTACAGTGGGTTACAACAGGTTACCGAGTGGTTATAGTGGGTTACAGTAGGTTACAGCAGTTAACCGAGTGGTTACAGCAGATTACCGAGTGGTTACAGTGGGTTACAGCAGATTACAGCAGGTCACCGAGTAGTTACAGTGGGTTACAGCAGCTTACAGCTGGTTACCGAGTGGTTACAGTGGGTTACAGCATGGTTACAGCAGGTTACCGAGTGGATTACAGCAGGTTACAGCAGGTTACCGAGTGGTTACAGAGGGTTATATCAGGTTACAGCAGGTTACCGAGTGGTTACAGTGGGTTACAGCAGGTTACAGCAGGTTACCGAATGGTTACTGTGGGTTACAGCAGGTTACAGCAGGTTACTGTAGGTTACCAAGTGGGTACATTGGATTACAATAGGTTACAGCAATTTACAGAGTGGTTACAGTGGTTTACAGCAGGTTAGAGTAGGTTACCGAGTGGTTACAGTGGGTTACAACAGGTTACCGAGTGGTTATAGTGGGTTACAGTTGGTTACAGCAGTTTACCGAGTGGTTACAGCAGATTACCGAGTGGTTACAGTGGGTTACAGCAGATTACAGCAGGTCACCGAGTGGTTACAGTGGGTTAAAGCAGGTTACAGCAGGTTACCTAGTGGTTACAGTGGGTTACAGCAGCTTACAGCTGGTTACCGAGTGGTTACAGTCGGTTACAGCATGGTTACAGCAGGTTACCGAGTGGTTACAGTGGGTTACAGAAGGTTACCGAGTGGTTACAGTGGGTTACAGCAGGTTACCGAGTGGTTGCAGTGGGTTACAGCAGGTTACAGCAGGTTACCGAGTGATTACAGTGGGTTACTGCAGGTTACAGCAGGTTACCGAGTAGTTACAGTGGGTTACAAAAGGTTACTGCAGGTTACCGAATTGTTACAGTGGGTTACAGCAGGTTACAGAGTGGTTACAGTGGGTTACAGCAGGTTGCAACAGGTTACCGATAGGTTACAGTGGGTTACAGCAGGTTACAGCAGGTTACCGAGTGATTACAGTGGGTTACCGAGTTGTTTGAGGGGGTTATATCAGGTTACAGCAGGTTTCCGAATGGTTACAGTGGGTTACAGCATGGTTAGAGAAGGTTAACGAGAGGTTACAGTGGGTTACAGCAGGTTACCGAGTGATTACAGTGGGTTAGAGCAGGTCGCAGCAGGTTACCGAGTGGTTACAGTGGGTTACAGCAGGTTACCGAGTGGTTACAGTGGGTTACAGCAGATTACAGCTGGTTACCTAGTGGTTACAGTGGGTTACAGCAGGTTACAGTTGGTTACCGAGTGGTTACAGTGTGTTACAGTAGGTTACAGCAGGTTACCGAGTTGTTACAGTGGGTTACAGCAGGTTACCGAGTGGTTACAGTGGGTTACAGCAGGTTACAGTGTGTTACAGAATGTTACAGCAGGTTACCGAGTGGTTACAGTGGGTTACAGCAGGTTACAGAAGGTTACCGAGTGGTTACAGTGGGTTACAGCAGGTTACAGCAGGTTACCGAGTGGTTACCGAGTGGATTACAGCAGGTTACAGCAGGTTACCGAGTGGTTACAGAGGGTTATATCAGGTTACAGCAGGTTACCGAGTGGTTACAGTGGGTTACAGCAGGTTACAGCAGGTTACCGAATGGTTACTGTGGGTTACAGCAGGTTACAGCAGGTTACTGTAGGTTACCAAGTGGGTACATTGGATTACAATAGGTTACAGCAATTTACAGAGTGGTTACAGTGGTTTACAGCAGGTTAGAGTAGGTTACCGAGTGGTTACAGTGGGTTACAACAGGTTACCGAGTGGTTATAGTGGGTTACAGTAGGTTACAGCAGTTTACCGAGTGGTTACAGCAGATTACCGAGTGGTTACAGTGGGTTACAGCAGATTACAGCAGGTCACCGAGTGGTTACAGTGGGTTACAGCAGGTTACAGCAGGTTACCGAGTGGTTACAGTGGGTTACAGCAGCTTACAGCTGGTTACCGAGTGGTTACAGTGGGTTACAGCATGGTTACAGCAGGTTACCGAGTGGTTACAGTGGGTTACAGAAGGTTACCGAGTGGTTACAGTGGGTTACAGCAGGTTACCGAGTGGTTGCAGTGGGTTACAGCAGGTTACAGCAGGTTACCGAGTGATTACAGTGGGTTACTGCAGGTTACAGCAGGTTACCGAGTGGTTACAGTGGGTTACAAAAGGTTACTGCAGGTTACCGAGTTGTTACAGTGGGTTACAGCAGGTTACAGAGTGGTTACAGTGGGTTACAGCAGGTTGCAACAGGTTACCGAGTGGTTACAGTGGGTTACAGCAGGTTACAGCAGGTTACCGAGTGATTACAGTGGGTTACCGAGTTGTTTGAGGGGGTTACAGCAGGTTACAGCAGGTTTCCGAATGGTTACAGTGGGTTACAGCATGGTTAGAGAAGGTTAACGAGAGGTTACAGTGGGTTACAGCAGGTTACCGAGTGATTACAGTGGGTTAGAGCAGGTCGCAGCAGGTTACCGAGTGGTTACAGTGGGTTACAGCAGGTTACCGAGTGGTTACAGTGGGTTACAGCTGGTTACCTAGTGGTTACAGTGGGTTACAGCAGGTTACAGTTGGTTACCGAGTGATTACAGTGTGTTACAGAAGGTTACAGCAGGTTACCGAGTTGTTACAGTGGGTTACAGCAGGTTACAGCAGGTTACCGAGTGGTTACAGTGGGTTACAGCAGGTTACAGCAGGTTACCGAGTGGTTACAGTGGGTTACAGCAGGTTACAACAGGTTACCGAGTGGTTACCGAGTGGATTACAGCAGGTTACAGCAGGTTACCGAGTGGTTACAGAGGATTAAATCAGGTTACAGCAGGTTACCGAGTGGTTACAGTGGGTTACAGCTGGTTAGAGCAGGTTACCGAGTGGTTACAATGGGTTACAGCAGGTTACAGCAGGTTACCGAGTGGTTACAGTGGGTTACAGCAGGTTACAGTTGGTTACCGAGTGGTTACAGTGTGTTACAGAAGGTTACAGCAGGTTACCGAGTGGTTACAGAGGGTTATATCAGGTTACAGCAGGTTACCGAGTGGTTACAGTGGGTTACAGCTGGTTACAGCAGGTTACCGAGTGGTTACAATGGGTTACAGCAGGTTACAGCAGGTTACCGAGTGGTTACAGTGGGTTACAGAATGTTACAGCAGGTTACCGAGTTGTTACAGCGGGTTACAGCAGGTCACAGCATGTTACCGAGTGGTTACAGTGGGTTACAGCAGGTTACAGCAGGTTACCGAGTCGTTACAGTGGGTTACAGCAGGTTACCGAGTGGTTACAGTGGGTTACAGCAGGTTACCGAGTGGTTACAGGGGGTTACTGCAGGTTACAACAGGTTACCGAGTGGTTACAGTGGTGTACAGCAGGTTACAGCAGGTTATTGAGTGGTTACCGTGGGTTACAGCAGGTTACAGCAGGTTACAGTAGGTTACCGAGTGATTACAGTGGGTTACCAAGTGGTTACAGGGGGTTACAGAAGGTTACAGGAGGTTACAACAAATTACCAAGCGGTTACAGTGGGTTACAGCATTGTTAGAGAAGGTTAACGAGTGGGTACAGTGGGTTACAGCAGGTTACCGAGTGATTACAGTGGGTTAGAGCAGGTCACAGCAGGTCACCGAGTGGTTACAGTGGGATACAGCAGGTTACAGCAGGTTACAGCAGGTACCTAGTGGTTACAGTGGGTTACAGCAGATTGCAGCAGTTTACCGAGTGGTTAAAGTGGATTACAGCAGGTTACAGCTGGTGACCGAGTGGTTACAGTGTGTTACAGAAGGTTACAGCAGGTTACCGAGTGGTTACAGTGGGTTACAGCAGGTTACAGCAGGTTACCGAGTGGTTACAGTGGGTTACAGCAGGTTACAGCAGGTTACCGAGTGTTTACAGTGGGTTACAGCATTTTACAGCAGGTTACCGAGTGGTTTCAGTGGGTTACAGCAGGTTACAGCATGTTACTGAGTGGTTACAGTGGGTTACAGGTTAGAGTGGGGTACCGAATGGTTACAGTGGGTTACGGCAGGTTGCAGCAGGTTACCGAGTGGTTACAGTGGGTTACAGTAGGTTACAGCTGGTTACCGAGTGGTTACAGTGGGTTAGAGCAGGTTACAGTAGGTTACCGAGTGGTTACAGTGGGTTATAGCAAGTTACCGAGTGGTTACAGTGGGTTACAGCAGGTTACCGAAAGGTTGCAGTGGGTTACAGCAGGGTACCGAGTTGTTACAGTGTGTTACAGCAGTTTATAGCAGGTTACCGAGTGGTTACAGTGGGTTACAGCAGGTTACAGCAGGTTAGCAAGTGATTACAGTGGTGTACAGCAGGTTACAGCAGGTTACCGAGTGGTTACAGTGGGTTACAGCAGGTTACAGCAGGTTACCGAGTGATTACAGTGGGTTACCGAGTGGTTACAGGGGGTTACAGCAGATTACAGCAGGTTACCGAGTGATTACAGTGGGTTAGAGCAGGTCACAGCAGGTCACCGAGTGGTTACAGTGGGATACAGCAGGTTACAGCAGGTTACAGCAGGTACCTAGTGGTTACAGTGGGTTACAGCAGATTACAGCAGGTTACCGAGTGGTTACAGTGGGTTACAGCAGGTTACAGCTGGTTACCGAGAGGTTACAGTGTGTTACAGAAGGTTACAGCAGGTTACCGAGTGGTTACAGTTGGTTACAGCAGGTTACAGCAGGTTACCGAGTGGTTACAGTGGGTTACAGCAGGTTACAGCAGGTTACCGAGTGGTTACAGTGGGTTACAGCATTTTATAGCAGGTTACCGAGTGGTTGCAGTGGGTTACAGCAGGTTACAGCATGTCACTGAGTGGTTACAGTGGGTTACAGGTTATAGTAGGGTACCGAATGGTTACAGTGGGTTATGGCAGGTTGCAGCAGGTTACCGAGTGATTACAGTGGGTTACAGCAGGTTACAGCAGGTTACCGAGTGGTTACAGTGGGTTAGAGCAGGTTACAGTAGGTTAACGAGGGGTTACAGTGGGTTACAGTAGGTTACAACAGGTTACTGAATGGATACAGAGGGTTACAGCAGGTTACAGAAGGTTAAAGAGTGGTTACAGTGGGTTACAGCAGGTTACAGTAGGTTACCGAGTGGTTACAGAGGGTTACAGCAGGTTACAGCAGTTTACCGAGTGGTTACAGTGGGTTACAGCAGGTTACAGCAGGTTACTGAGAGGGTACAGTGGGTTACAGCAGGTTACTGCAGGTTACAGCAGGTTACCGAGTGGTTACACTGGGTTTCAGCAGGTTACAGCTGGTTATCGAGTGGTTGCAGTGGGTTACTGCAGGTTACAGCAGTTTACCGAGTGGTTACAGTGGGTTACAGCAGGTTACCGAGTGTTTACAGTGGGGTACAACAGGATACAGCAGGTTACCGAGTGGTTACAGTGAGTTACAGCAGGTCACAGCAGGTACCGAGTGGTTACAGTGGGTTACAGTAGGTTACAGCAGGTTACTGAATGGCTACAGTGGGTTACAGAAGGTTACAGCAGGTTAAAGAGTGGTTAAAGTGGGTTACAGCAGGTTACAGTAGGTTACCGAGTGGTTACAGCGGGTTACAGCAGGTTACAGCAGTTTACCGAGTAGTTACAGAGGGTTAAAGCAGGTTACAGCAGGTTACTGAGAGGGTACAGTGGATTACAGCAGGTTACTGCAGGTTACAGCAGGTTACCGAGTGGTTACACTGGGTTTCAGCAGGTTACAGCTGGTTATCGAGTGGTTACAGTGGGTTACAGCAGGTTACAGCAGGTTACCGAGTGGTTGCAGTGGGTTACTGCAGTTTACCGAGTGGTTACAGTGGGTTACAGCAGGTTACCGAGTGTTTACAGTGGGGTACAACAGGTTACATTATGTTACCGAGTGGTTACAGTGAGTTAGAGCAGGTTACAGCAAGTCACCGAGTGGTTACAGTGGGTTACAGCAGGTTACCGAGTGGTTACATTGGGTTAGAGCAGGTTACAGCAAGTTACAGTGTGGTTACAGCGGGTTACAGCAGGTTACAGCAGGTTACCGAGTGGTTACAGTGGGTTATATAAGGTTACCGAGTGGTTACAGTGGGTTACAGCAGGTTACCGAAAGTTTGCAGAGGGTTACAGCAGGTTACCGAGTGGTTACAGTGGGTTAGAGCAGGTTACAGCAGATTACCAAGTGGTTACAGTGGGTTACAGCAAGTTACAGCAGGTTACCGAATGGTTACAGTGGGTTACAGCAGGTTACAGCAGGTTACAGAGTGGTTACAGTGGGTTACAGCAGGTTACAGCAGGTTACCGAGTGGTTACAGTGGGTTACAGCAGGTTACAGCAGGTTACCGAGTGGGTAAAGTGGGTTACAGCAGGTTACAGCAAGTTACCGAGTGGTTACAGTGGGTTACAGCAGTTTAAAGCAGGTTACAGAGTGGTTACAGTAGGTTACAGCAGGTTACAGCAGGTTACCGAGTGGTTACAGTGGGTTACAGCATGGTTACAGCAGGTTACAGCAGGTCACCGAGTGGTTACAGTGGGTTACAGCAGCTTACAGCAGGTTACCGAGTGATTACAGTGGGTTACAGCATGGTTACAGCAGGTTACCGAGTAGTTACAGTTGGTTACAACAGGTTACCGAGTAGTTACAGTGGGTCACAGCTGGTTACAGCAGGTTACCGAGTGGTTACAGTAGGTTACAGCAGGTTACAGCAGGTTACCGAGTGGGTAAAGTGGGTTACAGCAGGTTACAGCAAGTTACCGAGTGGTTACAGTGGGTTACAGCAGTTTAAAGCAGGTTACAGAGTGGTTACAGTAGGTTACAGCAGGTTACAGTAGGTTACCGAGTGGTTACAGTGGGTTACAGCATGGTTACAGCAGGTTACAGCAGGTCACCGAGTGGTTACAGTGGGTTACAGCAGCTTACAGCAGGTTACCGAGTGGTTACAGTGGGTTACAGCATGGTTACAGCAGGTTACCGAGTGGTTACTGTGGGTTACAGCAGGTTACCGAGTGGTTACAGTGGGTTACAGCGCGTTACAGCAGGTTACCGAGTGGTTACAGTGGGTTACAGCAGGTTACGGAGTTGTTACAGTGTGTTAGAGCAGTTTACAGCAGGTTACCGAGTGGTTACAGTGGGTTTCCACAGGTTACAGAAGGTTACCGAGTGGTTACAGTGGGTTACCGAGTGGTTGCACTGGGTTACAGCAGGTTACAGCAGGTTACCGAGTGGTTACAGTTGGTTACAGCATGTTACCGAGTGGTTACAGTGGGTTACAGCAGGTTACAGCAAGTTACCGAGTGGTTACAGTGGGTTACAGCAGGTTAAAGCAGTTTACAGAGTGGTTACAGCGAGTTACAGCAGGTCACAGCAGGTACCGAGTGGTTACAGTTGGTTACAGTAGGTTACAGCAGGTTACTGAATGGCTACAGTGGGTTACAGCAGGTTACAGCAGGTTAAAGAGTGGTTACAGTGGGTTACAGCAGGTTACAGTAGGTTACCGAGTGGTTACAGCGGGTTACAGCAGGTTACAGCAGTTTACCGAGTAGTTACAGAGGGTTAAAGCAGGTTACAGCAGGTTACTGAGAGGGTACAGTGGATTACAGCAGGTTACTGCAGGTTACAGCAGGTTACCGAGTGGTTACACTGGGTTTCAGCAGGTTACAGCTGGTTATCGAGTGGTTACAGTGGGTTACAGCAGGTTACAGCAGGTTACCGAGTGGTTGCAGTGGGTTACTGCAGTTTACCGAGTGGTTACATTGGGTTAGAGCAGGTTACAGCAAGTTACAGTGTGGTTACAGCGGGTTACAGCAGGTTACAGCAGGTTACAGCAGGTTACCGAGTGGTTACAGTGGGTTATATAAGGTTACCGAGTGGTTACAGTGGGTTACAGCAGGTTACCGAAAGGTTGCAGAGGGTTACAGCAGGTTACCGAGTGGTTACAGTGGGTTAGAGCAGGTTACAGCAGGTTACCAAGTGGTTACAGTGGGTTACAGCAAGTTACAGCAGGTTACCGAGTGGTTACAGTGGGTTACAGTAGGTTACAGCAGGTTACCAAGTGGTTACAGTGGGTTACAGCAAGTTACAGCAGGTTACCGAGTGGTTACAGTGGGTTACAGCAGGTTACAGCAGGTTACAGAGTGGTTACAGTGGGTTACAGCAGGTTACAGCAGGTTACCGAGTGGTTACAGTGGGTTACAGCAGGTTACAGCAGGTTACCGAGTGGGTAAAGTGGGTTACAGCAGGTTACAGCAAGTTACCGAGTGGTTACAGTAGGTTACAGCAGTTTAAAACAGGTTACAGAGTGGTTACAGTAGGTTACAGCAGCTTACAGCAGGTTACCGAGTGGTTACAGTGGGTTACAGCATGGATACAGCAGGTTACCGAGTGGTTACTGTGGGTTACTGCAGGTTACCGAGTGGTTACAGTGGGTTACAGCGCGTTACAGCAGGTTACCGAGTGGTTACAGTGGGTTACAGCAGGTTACGGAGTTGTTACAGTGTGTTAGAGCAGTTTACAGCAGGCTACCGAGTGGTTACAGTGGGTTTCCACAGGTTACAGAAGGTTACCGAGTGGTTACAGTGGGTTACCGAGTGGTTGCACTGGGTTACAGCAGGTTACAGCAGGTTACCGAGTGGTTACAGTTGGTTACAGCATGTTACCGAGTGGTTACAGTGGGTTACAGCAGGTTACAGCAAGTTACCGAGTGGTTACAGTGGGTTACAGCAGGTTAAAGCAGTTTACAGAGTGGTTACAGCGAGTTACAGCAGGTCACAGCAGGTACCGAGTGGTTACAGTTGGTTACAGTAGGTTACAGCAGGTTACTGAATGGCTACAGTGGGTTACAGCAGGTTACAGCAGGTTAAAGAGTGGTTACAGTGGGTTACAGCAGGTTACAGTAGATTACCGAGTGGTTACAGCGGGTTACAGCAGGTTACAGCAGTTTACCGAGTAGTTACAGAGGGTTAAAGCAGGTTACAGCAGGTTACTGAGAGGGTACAGTGGATTACAGCAGGTTACTGCAGGTTACAGCAGGTTACCGAGTGGTTACACTGGGTTTCAGCAGGTTACAGCTGGTTATCGAGTGGTTACAGTGGGTTACAGCAGGTTACAGCAGGTTACCGAGTGGTTGCAGTGGGTTACTGCAGTTTACCGAGTGGTTACAGTGGGTTACAGCAGGTTACCGAGTGTTTACAGTGGGGTACAACAGGTTACATTATGTTACCGAGTGGTTACAGTGAGTTAGAGCACGTTACAGCAAGTCACCGAGTGGTTACAGTGGGTTACAGCAGGTTACCGAGTGGTTACATTGGGTTAGAGCAGGTTACAGCAAGTTACAGTGTGGTTACAGCGGGTTACACCAGGTTACAGCAGGTTACCGAGTGGTTACAGTGGGTTATATAAGGTTACCGAGTGGTTACAGTGGGTTACAGCAGGTTACCGAAAGGTTGCAGAGGGTTACAGCAGGTTACCGAGTGGTTACAGTGGGTTAGAGCAGGTTACAGCAGGTTACCAAGTGGTTACAGTGGGTTACAGCAAGTTACAGCAGGTTACCGAGTGGTTACAGTGGGTTACAGCAGGTTACAGCAGGTTACAGACTGGTTACAGTGGGTTACAGCAGGTTACAGTAGGTTACCGAGTGGTTACAGTGGGTTACAGCAGGTTACAGCAGGTTACCGAGTGGGTAAAGTGGGTTACAGCAGGTTACAGCAAGTTACCGAGTGGTTACAGTGGGTTACAGCAGTTTAAAGCAGGTTACAGAGTGGTTACAGTAGGTTACAGCAGGTTACAGTAGGTTACCGAGTGGTTACAGTGGGTTACAGCATGGTTACAGCAGGTTACAGCAGGTCACCGAGTGGTTACAGTGGGTTACAGCAGCTTACAGCAGGTTACCGAGTGGTTACAGTGGGTTACAGCATGGTTACAGCAGGTTACCGAGTGGTTACTGTGGGTTACAGCAGGTTACCGAGTGGTTACAGTGGGTTACAGCGCGTTACAGCAGGTTACCGAGTGGTTACAGTGGGTTACAGCAGGTTACGGAGTTGTTACAGTGTGTTAGAGCAGTTTACAGCAGGTTACCGAGTGGTTACAGTGGGTTTCCACAGGTTACAGAAGGTTACCGAGTGGTTACAGTGGGTTACCGAGTGGTTGCACTGGGTTACAGCAGGTTACAGCAGGTTACCGAGTGGTTACAGTTGGTTACAGCATGTTACCGAGTGGTTACAGTGGGTTACAGCAGGTTACAGCAAGTTACCGAGTGGTTACAGTGGGTTACAGCAGGTTAAAGCAGTTTACAGAGTGGTTACAGCGAGTTACAGCAGGTCACAGCAGGTACCGAGTGGTTACAGTTGGTTACAGTAGGTTACAGCAGGTTACTGAATAGCTACAGTGGGTTACAGCAGGTTACAGCAGGTTAGCGAGTGGTTGCAGTGGGTTACTGCAGGTTACAGCAGTTTATCGAGTGGTTACAGTGGGTTACAGCAGGTTACCGAGTGTTTACAGTGGGGTACAAAAGGTTACAGCAAGTTACCGAGTGGTTACAGTGAGTTACAGCAGGTCACAGCAGGTACCGAGTGGTTACAGTGGGTTACAGTAGGTTACAGCAGGTTACTGAATGGCTACAGTGGGTTACAGCAGGTTACAGCAGGTTAAAGAGTGGTTACAGTGGGTTACAGCAGGTTACAGTAGGTTACCGAGTGGTTACAGTGGGTTACAGCAGGTTACAGCAGTTTACCGAGTAGTTATAGTGGGTTAAAGCAGGTTACAGCAGGTTACCGAAAGGGTAGAGTGGGTTACAGCAGGTTACTGCAGGTTACTGCAGGTTACCGAGTGGTTACACTCGATTTCAGCAGGTTACAGCTGGTTATTGAGTGGTTACAGTGGGTTACAGCAGGTTACAGCAGGTTACAGCAGGTTACCGAGTGGTTGCAGTGGGTTACTGCAGTTTACCGAGTGGTTACAGCAGGTTACCGAGTGTTTACAGTGGGGTACAACAGGTTACAGCAGGTTACCGAGTGGTTACAGTGGGATACAGCAGGGTACAGCAGGTACCGAGTTGTTACAGTGGGTTACAGCAGGTTACAGCAGGTTACCGAGTGGTTACAGTGGGTTACAGCAGGTTACAGCAGGTTACCGAGTGTTTACAGTGGGGTACAACAGGTTACATTATGTTACCGAGTGGTTACAGTGAGTTAGAGCAGGTTACAGCAAGTCACCGAGTGGTTACAGTGGGTTACAGCAGGTTACCGAGTGGTTACATTGGGTTAGAGCAGGTTACAGCAAGTTACAGTGTGGTTACAGCGGGTTACAGCAGGTTACAGCAGGTTACCGAGTGGTTACAGTGGGTTATATAAGGTTACCGAGTGGTTACAGTGGGTTACAGCAGGTTACCGAAAGGTTGCAGAGGGTTACAGCAGGTTACCGAGTGGTTACAGTGGGTTAGAGCAGGTTACAGCAGGTTACCAAGTGGTTACAGTGGGTTACAGCAAGTTACAGCAGGTTACCGAGTGGTTACAGTGGGTTACAGCAGGTTACAGCAGGTTACAGAGTGGTTACAGTGGGTTACAGCAGGTTACAGCAGGTTACCGAGTGGTTACAGTGGGTTACAGCAGGTTACAGCAGGTTACCGAGTGGGTAAAGTGGGTTACAGCAGGTTACAGCAAGTTACCGAGTGGTTACAGTGGGTTACAGCAGTTTAAAGCAGGTTACAGAGTGGTTACAGTAGGTTACAGCAGGTTACAGCAGGTTACCGAGTGGTTACAGTGGGTTACAGCATGGTTACAGCAGGTTACAGCAGGTCACCGAGTGGTTACAGTGGGTTACAGCAGCTTACAGCAGGTTACCGAGTGGTTACAGTGGGTTACAGCATGGTTACAGCAGGTTACCGAGTGGTTACTGTGGGTTACTGCAGGTTACCGAGTGGTTACAGTGGGTTACAGCGCGTTACAGCAGGTTACCGAGTGGTTACAGTGGGTTACAGCAGGTTACGGAGTTGTTACAGTGTGTTAGAGCAGTTTACAGCAGGTTACCGAGTGGTTACAGTGGGTTTCCACAGGTTACAGAAGGTTACCGAGTGGTTACAGTGGGTTACCGAGTGGTTGCACTGGGTTACAGCAGGTTACAGCAGGTTACCGAGTGGTTACAGTTGGTTACAGCATGTTACCGAGTGGTTACAGTGGGTTACAGCAGGTTACAGCAAGTTACCGAGTGGTTACAGTGGGTTACAGCAGGTTAAAGCAGTTTACAGAGTGGTTACAGCGAGTTACAGCAGGTCACAGCAGGTACCGAGTGGTTACAGTTGGTTACAGTAGGTTACAGCAGGTTACTGAATGGCTACAGTGGGTTACAGCAGGTTACAGCAGGTTAAAGAGTGGTTACAGTGGGTTACAGCAGGTTACAGTAGGTTACCGAGTGGTTACAGCGGGTTACAGCAGGTTACAGCAGTTTACCGAGTAGTTACAGAGGGTTAAAGCAGGTTACAGCAGGTTACTGAGAGGGTACAGTGGATTACAGCAGGTTACTGCAGGTTACAGCAGGTTACCGAGTGGTTACACTGGGTTTCAGCAGGTTACAGCTGGTTATCGAGTGGTTACAGTGGGTTACAGCAGGTTACAGTAGGTTACCGAGTGGTTGCAGTGGGTTACTGCAGTTTACCGAGTGGTTACAGTGGGTTACAGCAGGTTACCGAGTGTTTACAGTGGGGTACAACAGGTTACATTATGTTACCGAGTGGTTACAGTGAGTTAGAGCAGGTTACAGCAAGTCACCGAGTGGTTACAGTGGGTTACAGCAGGTTACCGAGTGGTTACATTGGGTTAGAGCAGGTTACAGCAAGTTACAGTGTGGTTACAGCGGGTTACAGCAGGTTACAGCAGGTTACCGAGTGGTTACAGTGGGTTATATAAAGTTACCGAGTGGTTACAGTGGGTTACAGCAGGTTACCGAAAGGTTGCAGAGGGTTACAGCAGGTTACCGAGTGGTTACAGTGGGTTAGAGCAGGTTACAGCAGGTTACCGAGTGGTTGCTGTGGGTTACTGCAGTTTACCGAGTGGTTACAGCAGGTTACCGAGTGTTTACAGTGGGGTACAACAGGTTACAGCAGGTTACCGAGTGGTTACAGTGGGATACAGCAGGGTACAGCAGGTACCGAGTTGTTACAGTGGGTTACAGCAGGTTACAGCAGGTTACCGAGTGGTTACAGTGGGTTACAGCAGGTTACAGCAGGTTACCGAGTGTTTACAGTGGGGTACAACAGGTTACATTATGTTACCGAGTGGTTACAGTGAGTTAGAGCAGGTTACAGCAAGTCACCGAGTGGTTACAGTGGGTTACAGCAGGTTACCGAGTGGTTACATTGGGTTAGAGCAGGTTACAGCAAGTTACAGTGTGGTTACAGCGGGTTACAGCAGGTTACAGCAGGTTACCGAGTGGTTACAGTGGGTTATATAAGGTTACCGAGTGGTTACAGTGGGTTACAGCAGGTTACCGAAAGGTTGCAGAGGGTTACAGCAAGTTACCGAGTGGTTACAATGGGTTAGAGCAGGTTACAGCAGGTTACCAAGTGGTTACAGTGGGTTACAGCAAGTTACAGCAGGTTACCGAGTGGTTACAGTGGGTTACAGCAGGTTACAGTAGGTTACCGAGTGGTTGCAGTGGGTTACTGCAGTTTACCGAGTGGTTACAGTGGGTTACAGCAGGTTACCGAGTGTTTACAGTGGGGTACAACAGGTTACATTATGTTACCGAGTGGTTACAGTGAGTTAGAGCAGGTTACAGCAAGTCACCGAGTGGTTACAGTGGGTTACAGCAGGTTACCGAGTGGTTACATTGGGTTAGAGCAGGTTACAGCAAGTTACAGTGTGGTTACAGCGGGTTACAGCAGGTTACAGCAGGTTACCGAGTGGTTACAGTGGGTTATATAAGGTTACCGAGTGGTTACAGTGGGTTACAGCAGGTTACCGAAAGGTTGCAGAGGGTTACAGCAAGTTACCGAGTGGTTACAATGGGTTAGAGCAGGTTACAGCAGGTTACCAAGTGGTTACAGTGGGTTACAGCAAGTTACAGCAGGTTACCGAGTGGTTACAGTGGGTTACAGCAGGTTACAGCAGGTTACAGACTGGTTACAGTGGGTTACAGCAGGTTACAGTAGGTTACCGAGTGGTTACAGTGGGTTACAGCAGGTTACCGAGTGGGTAAAGTGGGTTACAGCAGGTTACAGCAAGTTACCGAGTGGTTACAGTGGGTTACAGCAGTTTAAAGCAGGTTACAGAGTGGTTACAGTAGGTTACAGCAGGTTACAGCAGGTTACCGAGTGGTTACAGTGGGTTACAGCATGGTTACAGCAGGTTACAGCAGGTCACCGAGTGGTTACAGTGGGTTACAGCAGCTTACAGCAGGTTACCGAGTGGTTACAGTGGGTTACAGCATGGTTACAGCAGGTTACCGAGTGGTTACTGTGGGTTACAGCAGGTTACCGAGTGGTTACAGTGGGTTACAGCGCGTTACAGCAGGTTACCGAGTGGTTACAGTGGGTTACAGCAGGTTACGGAGTTGTTACAGTGTGTTAGAGCAGTTTACAGCAGGTTACCGAGTGGTTACAGTGGGTTTCCACACGTTACAGAAGGTTACCGAGTGGTTACAGTGGGTTACCGAGTGGTTGCACTGGGTTACAGCAGGTTACAGCAGGTTACCGAGTGGTTACAGTTGGTTACAGCATGTTACCGAGTGGTTACAGTGGGTTACAGCAGGTTACAGCAAGTTACCGAGTGGTTACAGTGGGTTACAGCAGGTTAAAGCAGTTTACATAGTGGTTACAGCGAGTTACAGCAGGTCACAGCAGGTACCGAGTGGTTACAGTTGGTTACAGTAGGTTACAGCAGGTTACTGAATAGCTACAGTGGGTTACAGCAGGTTACAGCAGGTTAGCGAGTGGTTGCACTGGGTTACTGCAGGTTACAGCAGTTTACCGAGTGGTTACAGTGGGTTACAGCAGGTTAAAGAGTGGTTACAGTGGGTTACAGCAGGTTACAGTAGGTTACCGAGTGGTTACAGTGGGTTACAGCAGGTTACAGCAGTTTACCGAGTAGTTATAGTGGGTTAAAGCAGGTTACAGCAGGTTACCGAAAGGGTAGAGTGGGTTACAGCAGGTTACTGCAGGTTACTGCAGGTTACCGAGTGGTTACAGTGGGTTATATCAGGTTACCGAGTGGTTACAGCGGGTTACAGCAGGTTACAGCAGGTTACCGAGTGGTTACAGTGGGTTATATAAGGTTACCGAGTGGTTACAGTGGGTTACAGCAGGTTACCGAAAGGTTGCAGAGGGTTACAGCAAGTTACCGAGTGGTTACAGTGGGTTAGAGCAGGTTACAGCAGGTTACCAAGTGGTTACAGTGGGTTACAGCAAGTTACAGCAGGTTACCGAGTGGTTACAGTGGGTTACAGCAGGTTACAGCAGGTTACAGACTGGTTACAGTGGGTTACAGCAGGTTACAGTAGGTTACCGAGTGGTTGCAGTGGGTTACAGCAGGTTACAGCAGGTTACCGAGTGGGTAAAGTGGGTTACAGCAGGTTACAGCAAGTTACCGAGTGGTTACAGTGGGTTACAGCAGTTTAAAGCAGGTTACAGAGTGGTTACAGTAGGTTAAAGCAGGTTACAGCAGGTTACCGAGTGGTTACAGTGGGTTACAGCATGGTTACAGCAGGTTACAGCAGGTCACCGAGTGGTTACAGTGGGTTACAGCAGCTTACAGCAGGTTACCGAGTGGTTACAGTGGGTTACAGCATGGTTACAGCAGGTTACCGAGTGGTTACTGTGGGTTACAGCAGGTTACCGAGTGGTTACAGTGGGTTACAGCGCGTTACAGCAGGTTACCGAGTGGTTACAGTGGGTTACAGCAGGTTACGGAGTTGTTACAGTGTGTTAGAGCAGTTTACAGCAGGTTACCGAGTGGTTACAGTGGGTTTCCACAGGTTACAGAAGGTTACCGAGTGGTTACAGTGGGTTACCGAGTGGTTGCACTGGGTTACAGCAGGTTACAGCAGGTTACCGAGTGGTTACAGTTGGTTACAGCATGTTACCGAGTGGTTACAGTGGGTTACAGCAGGTTACAGCAAGTTACCGAGTGGTTACAGTGGGTTACAGCAGGTTAAAGCAGTTTACAGAGTGGTTACAGCGAGTTACAGCAGGTCACAGCAGGTACCGAGTGGTTACAGTTGGTTACAGTAGGTTACAGCAGGTTACTGAATAGCTACAGTGGGTTACAGCAGGTTACAGCAGGTTAGCGAGTGGTTGCAGTGGGTTACTGCAGGTTACAGCAGTTTACCGAGTGGTTACAGTGGGTTACAGCAGGTTACCGAGTGTTTACAGTGGGGTACAACAGGTTACAGCAAGTTACCGAGTGGTTACAGTGAGTTACAGCAGGTCACAGCAGGTACCGAGTGGTTACAGTGGGTTACAGTAGGTTACAGCAGGTTACTGAATGGCTACAGTGGGTTACAGCAGGTTACAGAAGGTTAAAGAGTGGTTACAATGGGTTACAGCAGGTTACAGTAGGTTACCGAGTGGTTACAGTGGGTTACAGCAGGTTACAGCAGTTTACCGAGTAGTTATAGTGGGTTAAAGCAGGTTACAGCAGGTTACCGAAAGGGTAGAGTGGGTTACAGCAGGTTACTGCAGGTTACTGCAGGTTACCGAGTGGTTACAGTGGGTTATATCAGGTTACCGAGTGGTTACAGTGGGTTACAGCAGGTTACCGAAAGGTTTCAGGGGGTTACAGCAGGTTACCGAGTGGTTACAGTGGGTTACAGCAGGTTACAGCAGGTTACCGAGTGGTTACAGAGGGTTACAGCAGGTTACCGAGTGGGTACAGTGGGTTACAGCAGGTTAAAGTAAATTACAGAGTAGTTACAGTGGGTTACAGCAGCTTAGAGTAGGTTTCCGAGTGGTTACAGTGGGTTACAGCAGGTTACCGAGTGGTTACAGTGGGTTACAGCATGGTTATAGCAGGTTACCGAGTGGTTACAGTGGGTTACAGCATGGTTATAGCAGGTTACCGAGTGGTTACAGTGGGTTACAGCAGGTAACAGCAAGTTACCGAGTGGTTACAGTGGGTTACAGCAGTTTACAGCAGGTTACCGAGTGGTTACAACAGGTTACTGAGTGGTTACATTGGGTTACAGAAGGTTACAGCAAGTTACCGATTGGTTACGGTGGGTTACAGGAGGTTACATCAGGTTAAAGCAGGTTACAGCAGGTTACCGAGTGGTTACACTGGGTTACAGCAGGTTACAGAAGGTTATCGACTGGTTACAGTGAGTTACAGCAGGTTACAGAAGGTTACCGATTGCTTACAGTGGGTTACAGCAGGTTACAGCAGGTAACCGAGTGGTTACAGTGGGTTACAGCAGGTTACAGCAGGTAACCGAGTGGTTACAGTGGGTTACAGCAGGTTACAGCAGGTTACCGAATGGTTACTGTGGGTTACAGCAGGTTACAGCATGTTACAGCAGGTCACCAAGTAGGTACAGTGGATTACAATAGGTTACAGCAAGTTACAGAGTGGTTACAGTGGGTTACAGCAGGTTAGAGTAGGTTACCGAGTGGTTACAGTGGGTTACAACAGGTTACCGAGTGTTTACAGTGGATTACAGTAGGTTACAGAAGTTTACCGAGTGATTACCGCAGGTTACCGAGTGGTTACAGTGGGTTACAGCAGGTTACAGCAGGTCACCGAGTGGTTACAGTGGGTTACAGCAGGTTACAGCAGGTTACCGAGTGGTTACAGTGGGTTACATAAGCTTACAGCAGGTTACTGAGAGGTTACAGTGGGTTACAGCATGGTTACAGCAGGTTACCGAGTGGTTACAGTGGGTTACAGCAGGTTACCGAGTGGTTACAGTGGGTTACAGCACGTTACAGAAGGTTGCCGAGTGGTTACAGTGGGTTACAGCAGGTTACTGCAGGTTACCGAGTTGTTACAGTGTGTTAGAGCAGGTTACAGCAGGTTACCGAGTGGTTACAGTGGATTTATACAGGTTACAGCAGGTTACCGAGTGGTTACAGTGGATTACAGCAGGTTACAGCAAGCTACCGAGTGGTTGCACAGAGTTACAGCAGGTTACAGCAGGTTACTGAGTGGTTACAGTTGGTTACAGCAGGTTACCGAGTGGTTACAGTGGGTTACAGCAGGTTACAGCAAGTCACCGAGTGGTTACAGTGGGTTACAGCAGGTTAAAGCAGGTTACAGAGTGGTTACAGTAGGTTACAGCAGGTTACAGCAGGTTACCGAGTGGTTACAGTGGGTTACAGCATGGTTACAGCAGGTCACCGAGTGGTTACAGTGGGTTACAGCAGGTTGCAGCAGGTTACCGAGTGGTTACAGTGGGTTACAGCAGGTTACAGCAGGTTACCGAGTGGTTACAGCAGGTTACTGAGTGGTTACAGTGGGTTTGCACAGGTTACAGAAGGTGACCGAGTGGTTACAGTGGGTTACCGAGTGGTTGCACTGGGTTACAGCAGGTTACAGCAGGTTACCGAGTGGTTACAGTTGGTTACAGCATGTTACCGAGTGGTTACAGTGGGTTACAGCAGGTTGCAGCAAGTTACCGAGTGGTTACAGTGGGTTACAGCAGGTTAAAGCAGTTTACAGAGTGGTTACAGTGGGTTACAACAGGTTACCGAGTGTTTACAGTGGATTACAGTAGGTTACAGAAGTTTACCGAGTGATTACCGCAGGTTACCGAGTGGTTACAGTGGGTTACAGCAGGTTACAGCAGGTCACCGAGTGGTTACAGTGGGTTACAGCAGGTTACAGCAGGTTACAGAGTGGTTACAGTGGGTTACAGCAGGTTAGAGTAGGTTACCGAGTGGTTACAGTGGGTTACAACAGGTTACCGAGTGTTTACAGTGGATTACAGTAGGTTACAGAAGTTTACCGAGTGATTACCGCAGGATACCGAGTGGTTACAGTGGGTTACAGCAGGTTACAGCAGGTCACCGAGTGGTTACAGTGGGTTACAGCAGGTTACAGCAGGTTACCGAGTGGTTACAGTGGGTTACATAAGCTTACAGCAGGTTACCGAGAGGTTACAGTGGGTTACAGCATGGTTACAGCAGGTTACCGAGTGGTTACAGTGGGTTACAGCAGGTTACCGAGTGGTTACAGTGGGTTACAGCACGTTACAGAAGGTTACCGAGTGGTTACAGTGGGTTACAGCAGGTTACTACAGGTTACCGAGTTGTTACAGTGTGTTAGAGCAGGTTACAGCAGGTTACCGAGTGGTTACAGTGGATTTCTACAGGTTACAGCAGGTTACCGAGTGGTTACAGTGGATTACAGCAGGTTAAAGCAGGTTACAGAGTGGTTACAGTAGGTTACAGCAGGTTACAGCAGGTTACCGAGTGGTTACAGTGGGTTACAGCATGGTTACAGCAGGTCACCGAGTGGTTACAGGGGGTTACAGCAGGTTGCAGCAGGTTACCGAGTGGTTACAGTGGGTTACAGCAGGTTACAGCAGGTTACCGAGTGGTTACAGCAGGTTACTGAGTGGTTACAGTGGGTTACAGCAGGTTTACGAGTGATTTCAGTGGGTTACAGGAGGTTAAAACAGGTTAGAGCAGGTTAGAGCAGGTTACCGAGTGGTTACAGTGGGTTACAGCAGGTTACGGAGTAGTTACAATGGGTTACAGCAGGTTACAGCAGGTTACCGAATGGTTACAGTGGGTTACAGCAGGTTACAGCAGGTTACCGAGTTGTTACAGCGGGTTACAGCAGGTCACAGCAGGTTACCGAGTGGTTACAGTGGGTTACAGCAGGTTACAGCAGGTTAGCGAGTGGTTACAGTGGGTTACAGCAGTTTACCGAGTGGTTACAGTGGGTTACAGCAGGTTACAGCAGGTTACCGAGTGGTTACAGTGGATTACAGCAGGTTACAGCAGGTTACCGAGTGGTTGCACAGTGTTGCAGCAGGTTTCAGCAGGTTACCGAGTGGTTACAGTTGGTTACAGCAGGTTACCGAGTGGTTACAGTGGGTTACAGCAGGTTATAGCAAGTTACCGAGTGGTTACAGTGGGTTACAGCAGGTTAAAGCAGGTTACAGAGTGGTTACAGTAGGTTACAGCAGGTTACAGCAGGTTACCGAGTGGTTACAGTGGGTTACAGCAGGTTACAGCAGGTTACCGAGTGATTACAGTGGGTTACCGAGTGGTTACAGGGGGTTACAGCAGGTTACAGGAGGTTACAACAAATTACCGAGCGGTTACAGTGGGTTACAGCATTGTTAGAGAAGGTTAACCAGTGGGTACAGTGGGTTACAGCAGGTTACCGAGTGATTACAGTGGGTTAGAGCAGGTCACAGCAGGTCACCGAGTGGTTACAGTGGGATACAGCAGGTTACAGCAGGTTACAGCAGGTTACAGCAGGTACCTAGTGGTTACAGTAGGTTACAGCAGATTGCAGCAGGTTACCGAGTGGTTAAAGTGGGTTACAGCAGGTTACAGCTGGTTACCGAGTGGTTACAGTGTGTTACAGAAGGTTACAGCAGGTTACCGAGTGGTCACAGTGGGTTACAGCAGGTTACAGCAGGTTACCGAGTGGTTACAGTGGGTTACAGCAGGTTACGGCAGGTTACCGAGTGGTTACAGTGGGTTACAGCAGGTTACAGCAGGTTACCGAGTGGTTACAGTGGGTTACAGCAGGTTACAGCAGGTTACCGAGTGGTTACAGTGGGTTACAGCAGGTTACAGCAGGTTACCAAGTGATTACAGTGGTGTACAGCAGATTACAGCAGGTTACCGAGTGATTACAGTGGGTTACAGCAGGTTACAGTTGGTTACCGAGTGGTTACAGTGTGTTACAGAAGGTTACAGCAGGTTACCGAGTGGTTACAGTGGGTTACAGCAGGTTACAGCAGGTTACCGAGTGGTTACAGTGGGTTACAGCAGGTTACAGCAGGTTACCGAGTGGTTACAGTGGGTTACAGCAGGTTACAGCAGGTTACCAAGTGATTACAGTGGTGTACAGCAGGTTACCGAGTGGTTACAGTGGGTTACAGCAGGTTACAGCAGGTTACCGAGTGATTACAGTGGGTTACCGAGTGGTTACAGGGGGTTACAGCAGATTACAGCAGGTTACCGAGTGATTACAGTGGGTTAGAGCAGGTCACAGCAGGTCACCGAGTGGTTACAGAGGGATACAGCAGGTTACAGCAGGTACCTAGTGGTTACAGTGGGTTACAGCAGATTACAGCAGGTTACCGAGTGGTTACAGTGGGTTACAGCAGGTTACAGCTGGTTACCGAGTGGTTACAGTGTGTTACAGAAAAGTTACAGCAGGTTACCGAGTGGTTACAGTGGGTTACAGCAGGTTACAGCAGGTTACCGAGTGGTTACAGTGGGTTACAGCAGGTTACAGCAGGTTACCGAGTGGTTACAGTGGGTTACAGCATTTTACAGCAGGTTACCGAGTGGTTGCAGTGGGTTACAGCATGTCACTGAGTGGTTACAGTGGGTTACAGGTTAGAGTAGGGTACCGAATGGTTACAGTGGGTTACGGCAGGTTGCAGCAGGTTACCGAGTGGTTACAGTGGGTTACAGCAGGTTACAGCAGGTTACCGAGTGGTTACAGTGGGTTAGAGCTGGTTACAGTAGGTTAACGAGGGGTTACAGTGGGTTACAGTAGGTTACAACAGGTTACTGAATGGATACAGTGGGTTACAGAAGGTTACAGAAGGTTAAAGAGTGGTTACAGTGGGTTACAGCAGGTTACAGTAGGTTACCGAATGGTTACAGAGGGTTACAGCAGGTTACTGCAGTTTACCGAGTGGTTACAGTGGGTTACAGCAGGTTACAGCAGGTTACTGAGAGGGTACAGTGGGTTACAGCAGGTTACTGCAGGTTACAGCAGGTTACCGAGTGGTTACAGTGGGTTACAGCAGGGTACAGCAGGTTACCGAGTGGTTACAGTGGATTACAGCAGGTTACAGCAGGTTACCGAGTGGTTGCACAGGGTTGCAGCAGGTTACAGCAGGTTACCGAGTGGTTACAGTTGGTTACAGCAGGTTACCGAGTGGTTACAGTGGGTTACAGCAGGTTACAGCAGGTTACCGAGTGGTTACAGTGGATTACAGCAGGTTAAAGCAGGTTACAGAGTGGTTACAGTAGGTTACAGCAGGTTACAGCAGGTTACCGAGTGGTTACAGTGGGTTACAGCATGGTTACAGCAGGTCACCGAGTGGTTACAGTGGGTTACAGCAGGTTGCAGCAGGTTACCGAGTGGTTACAGTGGGTTACAGCAGGTTACAGCAGGTTACCGAGTGGTTACAGCAGGTTACTGAGTGGTTACAGTGGGTTACAGCAGGTTTACGAGTGATTTCAGTGGGTTACAGGAGGTTAAAACAGGTTAGAGCAGGTTAGAGCAGGTTACCGAGTGGTTACAGTGGGTTACAGCAGGTTACGGAGTAGTTACAATGGGTTACAGCAGGTTACAGCAGGTTACCGAATGGTTACAGTGGGTTACAGCAGGTTACAGCAGGTTACCGAGTTGTTACAGCGGGTTACAGCAGGTCACAGCAGGTTACCGAGTGGTTACAGTGGGTTACAGCAGGTTACAGCAGGTTAGCGAGTGGTTACAGTGGGTTACAGCAGTTTACCGAGTGGTTACAGTGGGTTACAGCAGGTTACAGCAGGTTACCGAGTGGTTACAGTGGATTACAGCAGGTTACAGCAGGTTACCGAGTGGTTGCACAGTGTTGCAGCAGGTTTCAGCAGGTTACCGAGTGGTTACAGTTGGTTACAGCAGGTTACCGAGTGGTTACAGTGGGTTACAGCAGGTTATAGCAAGTTACCGAGTGGTTACAGTGGGTTACAGCAGGTTAAAGCAGGTTACAGAGTGGTTACAGTAGGTTACAGCAGGTTACAGCAGGTTACCGAGTGGTTACAGTGGGTTACAGCAGGTTACAGCAGGTTACCGAGTGATTACAGTGGGTTACCGAGTGGTTACAGGGGGTTACAGCAGGTTACAGGAGGTTACAACAAATTACCGAGCGGTTACAGTGGGTTACAGCATTGTTAGAGAAGGTTAACCAGTGGGTACAGTGGGTTACAGCAGGTTACCGAGTGATTACAGTGGGTTAGAGCAGGTCACAGCAGGTCACCGAGTGGTTACAGTGGGATACAGCAGGTTACAGCAGGTTACAGCAGGTTACAGCAGGTACCTAGTGGTTACAGTAGGTTACAGCAGATTGCAGCAGGTTACCGAGTGGTTAAAGTGGGTTACAGCAGGTTACAGCTGGTTACCGAGTGGTTACAGTGTGTTACAGAAGGTTACAGCAGGTTACCGAGTGGTCACAGTGGGTTACAGCAGGTTACAGCAGGTTACCGAGTGGTTACAGTGGGTTACAGCAGGTTACGGCTGGTTACCGAGTGGTTACAGTGGGTTACAGCAGGTTACAGCAGGTTACCGAGTGGTTACAGTGGGTTACAGCAGGTTACAGCAGGTTACCGAGTGGTTACAGTGGGTTACAGCAGGTTACAGCAGGTTACCAAGTGATTACAGTGGTGTACAGCAGATTACAGCAGGTTACCGAGTGATTACAGTGGGTTACAGCAGGTTACAGTTGGTTACCGAGTGGTTACAGTGTGTTACAGAAGGTTACAGCAGGTTACCGAGTGGTTACAGTGGGTTACAGCAGGTTACAGCAGGTTACCGAGTGGTTACAGTGGGTTACAGCAGGTTACAGCAGGTTACCGAGTGGTTACAGTGGGTTACAGCAGGTTACAGCAGGTTACCAAGTGATTACAGTGGTGTACAGCAGGTTACCGAGTGGTTACAGTGGGTTACAGCAGGTTACAGCAGGTTACCGAGTGATTACAGTGGGTTACCGAGTGGTTACAGGGGGTTACAGCAGATTACAGCAGGTTACCGAGTGATTACAGTGGGTTAGAGCAGGTCACAGCAGGTCACCGAGTGGTTACAGAGGGATACAGCAGGTTACAGCAGGTACCTAGTGGTTACAGTGGGTTACAGCAGATTACAGCAGGTTACCGAGTGGTTACAGTGGGTTACAGCAGGTTACAGCTGGTTACCGAGTGGTTACAGTGTGTTACAGAAAAGTTACAGCAGGTTACCGAGTGGTTACAGTGGGTTACAGCAGGTTACAGCAGGTTACCGAGTGGTTACAGTGGGTTACAGCAGGTTACAGCAGGTTACCGAGTGGTTACAGTGGGTTACAGCATTTTACAGCAGGTTACCGAGTGGTTGCAGTGGGTTACAGCATGTCACTGAGTGGTTACAGTGGGTTACAGGTTAGAGTAGGGTACCGAATGGTTACAGTGGGTTACGGCAGGTTGCAGCAGGTTACCGAGTGGTTACAGTGGGTTACAGCAGGTTACAGCAGGTTACCGAGTGGTTACAGTGGGTTAGAGCTGGTTACAGTAGGTTAACGAGGGGTTACAGTGGGTTACAGTAGGTTACAACAGGTTACTGAATGGATACAGTGGGTTACAGAAGGTTACAGAAGGTTAAAGAGTGGTTACAGTGGGTTACAGCAGGTTACAGTAGGTTACCGAATGGTTACAGAGGGTTACAGCAGGTTACTGCAGTTTACCGAGTGGTTACAGTGGGTTACAGCAGGTTACAGCAGGTTACTGAGAGGGTACAGTGGGTTACAGCAGGTTACTGCAGGTTACAGCAGGTTACCGAGTGGTTACACTGGGTTTCAGCAGGTTACAGCTGGTTATCGAGTGGTTGCAGTGGGTTACTGCAGGTTACAGCAGTTTACCGAGTAGTTACAGTGGGTTACAGCAGGTTACCGAGTGTTTACAGTGAGGTACAACAGGATACAGCAGGTTACCGAGTGGTTACAGTGAGTTACAGCAGGTCACAGCAGGTACCGAGTGGTTACAGTGGGTTACAGTAGGTTACAGCAGGTTACTGAATGGCTACAGTGGGTTACAGCATGTTACAGTAGGTTAAAGAGTGGTTACAGTGGGTTACAGCAGGTTACAGTAGGTTACCGAGTGGTTACAGCGGGTTACAGCAGGTTACAGCAGTTTACCGAGTAGTTACAGAGGGTTAAAGCAGGTTACAGCAGGTTACTGAGAGGGTACAGTGGATTACAGCAGGTTACTGCAGGTTACAGCAGGTTACCGAGTGGTTACACTGGGTTTCAGCAGGTTACAGCTGGTTATCGAGTGGTTACAGTGGGTTACAGCAGGTTACAGCAGGTTACCGAGTGGTTGCAGTGGGTTACTGCAGTTCACCGAGTGGTTACAGTGGGTTACAGCAGGTTACCGAGTGTTTACAGTGGGGTACAACAGGTTACATTATGTTACCGAGTGGTTACAGTGGGTTAGAGCAGGTTACAGCAAGTCACCGAGTGGTTACAGTGGGTTACAGAAGGTTACCGAGTGGTCACATTGGGTTAGAGCAGATTACAGCAAGTTACAGTGTGGTTACAGCGGGTTACAGCAGGTTACAGCAGGTTACCGAGTGGTTACAGTGGGTTATATAAGGTTACCGAGTGGTTACAGTGGGTTACAGCAGGTTACCGAAAGGTTGCAGAGGGTTACAGCAGGTTACCGAGTGGTTACAGTGGGTTAGAGCAGGTTACAGCAGGTTACCAAGTGGTTACAGTGTGTTACAGCAAGTTACAGCAGGTAACCGACTGGTTACAGTGGGTTACAGCAGGTTACAGCAGGTTACAGAGTGGTTACAGTGGGTTACAGCAGGTTACAGCAGGTTACCGAGTGGTTACAGTGGGTTACAGCAGGTTACAGCAGGTTACCGAGTGGGTATAGTGGGTTACAGCAGGTTACAGCAAGTTACCGAGTGGTTACAGTGGGTTACAGCAGTTTAAAGCAGGTTACAGAGTGGTTACAGTAGGTTACAGCAGGTTACAGCAGGTTACCGAGTGGTTACAGTGGGTTACAGCATGGTTACAGCAGGTTACAGCAGGTCACCGAGTGGTTACAGTGGGTTACAGCAGCTTACAGCAGGTTACCGAGTGGTTACAGTGGGTTACAGCATGGTTACAGCAGGTTACTGAGTGGTTACTGTGGGTTACAGCAGGTTACCGAGTGGTTACAGTGGGTTACAGCGCGTTACAGCAGGTTACCGAGTGGTTACAGTGGGTTACAGCAGATTACTGCAGGTTACGGAGTTGTTACAGTGTGTTAGAGCAGTTTACAGCAGGTTCCCGAGTGGTTACAGTGGGTTTCCACAGGTTACAGAAGGTTACCGAGTGGTTACAGTGGGTTACCGAGTGGTTGCACTGGGTTACAGCAGGTTACAGCAGGTTACAGCAGGTTACCGAGTGGTTACAGTTGGTTACAGCAGGTTACCGAGTGGTTACTGTGGGTTACTGCAGGTTACCGAGTGGTTACAGTGGGTTACAGCGCGTTACAGCAGGTTACCGAGTGGTTACAGTGGGTTACAGCAGGTTACGGAGTTGTTACAGTGTGTTAGAGCAGTTTACAGCAGGTTACCGAGTGGTTACAGTGGGTTAGAGCAGGTTACAGTAGGTTAACGAGGGGTTACAGTGAGTTACAGTAGGTTACAACAGGTTACTGAATGGATACAGAGGGTTACAGCAGGTTACAGAAGGTTAAAGAGTGGTTACAGTGGGTTACAGCAGGTTACAGTAGGTTACCGAGTGGTTACAGAGGGTTACAGCAGGTTACAGCAGTTTACCGAGTGGTTACAGTGGGTTACAGCAGGTTACAGCAGGTTACTGAGAGGGTACAGTGGGTTACAGCAGGTTACTGCAGGTTACAGCAGGTTACCGAGTGGTTACACTGGGTTTCAGCAGGTTACAGCTGGTTATCGAGTGGTTGCAGTGGGTTACTGCAGGTTACAGCAGTTTACCGAGTGGTTACAGTGGGTTACAGCAGGTTACCGAGTGTTTACAGTGGGGTACAACAGGATACAGCAGATTACCGAGTGGTTACAGTGAGTTACAGCAGGTCACAGCAGGTACCGAGTGGTTACAGTGGGTTACAGTAGGTTACAGCAGGTTACTGAATAGCTACAGTGGGTTACAGCAGGTTACAGCAGGTTAGCGAGTGTTTGCAGTGGGTTACTGCAGGTTACAGCAGTTGACCGAGTGGTTACAGTGGGTTACAGCAGGTTACAGCAGGTTACCGAGTGGTTACAGTGGGTTACAGCAGGTTACAGCTGGTTACCGAGTAGTTACAGTGTGTTACAGAAGGTTACAGCAGGTTACCGAGTGGTTACAGTTGGTTACAGCAGGTTACAGCAGGTTACCGAGTGGTTACAGTGGGTTACAGCAGGTTACAGCTGGTTACCGAGTGGTTACAGTGTGTTACAGAAGGTTACAGCAGGTTACCGAGTGGTTACAGTTGGTTACAGCAGGTTACAGCAGGTTACCGAGTGGTTACAGTGGGTTACAGCAGGTTACAGCAGGTTACCGAGTGGTTACAGTGGGTTACAGCATTTTACAGCAGGTTACCGAGCGGTTGCAGTGGGTTACAGCAGGTTACAGCATGTCACTGAGTGGTTACAGTGGGTTACAGGTTATAGTAGGGTAACGAATGGTTACAGTGGGTTATGGCAGGTTGCAGCAGGTTACCGAGTGGTTACAGTGGGTTACAGCAGGTTACAGCAGGTTACCGAGTGGTTACAGTGGGTTAGAGCAGGTTACAGTAGGTTAACGAGGGGTTACAGTGAGTTACAGTAGGTTACAACAGGTTACTGAATGGATACAGAGGGTTACAGCAGGTTACAGAAGGTTAAAGAGTGGTTACAGTGGGTTACAGCAGGTTACAGTAGGTTACCGAGTGGTTACAGAGGGTTACAGCAGGTTACAGCAGTTTACCGAGTGGTTACAGTGGGTTACAGCAGGTTACAGCAGGTTACTGAGAGGGTACAGTGGGTTACAGCAGGTTACTGCAGGTTACAGCAGGTTACCGAGTGGTTACACTGGGTTTCAGCAGGTTACAGCTGGTTATCGAGTGGTTGCAGTGGGTTACTGCAGGTTACAGCAGTTTACCGAGTGGTTACAGTGGGTTACAGCAGGTTACCGAGTGTTTACAGTGGGGTACAACAGGATACAGCAGGTTCCCGAGTGGTTACAGTGAGTTACAGCAGGTCACAGCAGGTACCGAGTGGTTACAGTGGGTTACAGTAGGTTACAGCAGGTTACTGAATGGCTACAGTGGGTTACAGAAGGTTACAACAGGTTAAAGAGTGGTTACAGTGGGTTACAGCAGGTTACAGTAGGTTACCGAGTGGTTACAGCAGGTTACAGCAGGTTACAGCAGTTTACCGAGTAGTTACAGAGGGTTAAAGCAGGTTACAGCAGGTTACTGAGAGGGTACAGTGGATTACAGCAGGTTACTGCAGGTTACAGCAGGTTACCGAGTGGTTACACTGGGTTTCAGCAGGTTACAGCTGGTTATCGAGTGGTTACAGTGGGTTAGAGCAGGTTACAGCAGGTTACCAAGTGGTTACAGTGTGTTACAGCAAGTTACAGCAGGTAACCGAATGGTTACAGTGGGTTACAGCAGGTTACAGCAGGTTACAGAGTGGTTACAGTGGGTTACAGCAGGTTACAGCAGGTTACCGAGTGGTTACAGTGGGTTACAGCAGGTTACAGCAGGTTACCGAGTGGGTAAAGTGGGTTACAGCAGGTTACAGCAAGTTACCGAGTGGTTACAGTGGGTTACAGCAGGTTACAGCAGGTCACCGAGTGGTTGCAGTGGGTTACTGCAGTTTACCGAGTGGTTACAGTGGGTTACAGCAGGTTACCGAGTGTTTACAGTGGGGTACAACAGGTTACATTATGTTACCGAGTGGTTACAGTGAGTTAGAGCAGGTTACAGCAAGTCACCGAGTGGTTACAGTGGGTTACAGCAGGTTAACGAGTGGTTACATTGGGTTAGAGCAGGTTACAGCAAGTTACAGTGTGGTTACAGCGGGTTACAGCAGGTTACAGCAGGTTACCGAGTGGTTACAGTGGGTTATATAAGGTTACCGAGTGGTTACAGTGGGTTACAGCAGGTTACCGAAAGGTTGCAGAGGGTTACAGCAGGTTACCGAGTGGTTACAGTGGGTTAGAGCAGGTTACAGCAGGTTACCAAGTGGTTACAGTGGGTTACAGCAAGTTACAGCAGGTTACCGAGTGGTTACAGTGGGTTACACCAGGTTACAGCAGGTTACAGAGTGGTTACAGTGGGTTACAGCAGGTTACAGCAGGTTACCGAGTGGTTACAGCAGGTTACAGCAGGTTACAGCAGGTTACCGAGTGGGTAAAGTGGGTTACAGCAGGTTACTGCAAGTTACCGAGTGGTTACAGTGGGTTACAGCAGTTTAAAGCAGGTTACAGAGTGGTTACAGTAGGTTACAGCAGGTTACAGCAGGTTACCGAGTGGTTACAGTAGGTTACAGCATGGTTACAGCAGGTTACAGCAGGTCACCGAGTGGTTACAGTGGGTTACAGCAGCTTACAGCAGGTTACCGAGTGGTTACAGTGGGTTACAGCATGGTTACAGCAGGTTACCGAGTGGTTACTGTGGGTTACAGCAGGTTACCCAGTGGTTACAGTGGGTTACAGCAGCTTACAGCAGGTTACCGAGTGGTTACAGTGGGTTACAGCATGGTTACAGCAGGTTACCGAGTGGTTACTGTGGGTTACAGCAGGTTACCGAGTGGTTACAGTGGGGTACAGCGCGTTACAGCAGGTTACCGAGTGGTTACAGTGGGTTACAGCAGGTTACTGCAGGTTGCGGAGTTGTTACAGTGTGTTAGAGCAGTTTACAGCAGGTTACCGAGTGGTTACAGTGGGTTTCCACAGTTTACAGAAGGTTACCGAGTGGTTACAGTGGGTCACCGAGTGGTTGCACTGGGTTACAGCAGGTTACAGCAGGTCACCGAGTTGTTACAGTTGGTTACAGGATGTTACCGAGTGGTTACAGTGGGTTACAGCAGGTTACAGCAAGTTACCGAGTGGTTACAGTGGGTTACAGCAGGTTAAAGCAGTTTACAGAGTGGTTACAGCGAGTTACAGCAGGTCACAGCAGGTACCGAGTGGTTACAGTTGGTTACAGTAGGTTACAGCAGGTTACTGAATTGCTACAGTGGGTTACAGCAGGATACAGACTGGTTACAGTGGGTTACAGCAGGTTACAGCAGGTTACCGAGTGGTTACAGTGGGTTACAGCAGGTCACAGCAGGTTACCGAGTGGGTAAAGTGGGTTACAGCAGGTTACAGCAAGTTACCGAGTGGTTACAGTGGGTTACAGCAGTTTAAAGCAGGTTACAGAGTGGTTACAGTAGGTTACAGCAGGTTACAGCAGGTTACCGAGTGGTTACAGTGGGTTACAGCATGGTTACAGCAGGTTACAGCAGGTCACCGAGTGGTTACAGTGGGTTACAGCAGCTTACAGCAGGTTACCGAGTGGTTACAGTGGGTTACAGCATGGTTACAGCAGGTTACCGAGTGGTTACTGTGGGTTACAGCAGGTTACCGAGTGGTTACAGTGGGTTACAGCGAGTTACAGCAGGTTACCGAGTGGTTACAGTGGGTTACAGCAGGTTACGGAGTTGTTACAGTGTGTTAGAGCAGTTTACAGCAGGTTACCGAGTGGTTACAGTGGGTTTCCACAGGTTACAGAAGGTTACCGAGTGGTTACAGTGGGTTACCGAGTGGTTGCACTGGGTTACAGCAGGTTACAGCAGGTTACCGAGTGGTTACAGTTGGTTACAGCATGTTACCGAGTGGTTACAGTGGGTTACAGCAGGTTACAGCAAGTTACCGAGTGGTTACAGTGGGTTACAGCAGGTTAAAGCAGTTTACAGAGTGGTTACAGCGAGTTACAGCAGGTCACAGCAGGTACCGAGTGGTTACAGTTGGTTACAGTAGGTTACAGCAGGTTACTGAATAGCTACAGTGGGTTACAGCAGGTTACAGCAGGTTAGCGAGTGGTTGCAGTGGGTTACTGCAAGTTACAGCAGTTTACCGAGTGGTTACAGTGGGTTACAGCAGGTTACCGAGTGTTTACAGTGGGGTACAACAGGTTACAGCAAGTTACCGAGTGGTTACAGTGAGTTACAGCAGGTCACAGCAGGTACCGAGTGGTTACAGTGGGTTACAGTAGGTTACAGCAGGTTACTGAATGGCTACAGTGGGTTACAGCAGGTTAAAGAGTGGTTACAGTGGGTTACAGCAGGTTACAGTAGGTTACCGAGTGGTTACAGTGGGTTACAGCAGGTTACAGCAGTTTACCGAGTAGTTACAGTGGGTTAAAGCAGGTTACAGCAGGTTACCGAGAGGGTAGAGTGGGTTACAGCAGGTTACTGCAGGTTACTGCAGGTTACTGCAGGTTACCGAGTGGTTACACTCGATTTCAGCAGGTTACAGCTGGTTATTGAGTGGTTACAGTGGGTTACAGCAGGTTACAGCAGGTTACAGCAGGTTACCGAGTGGTTGCAGTGGGTTACTGCAGTTTACCGAGTGGTTACAGCAGGTTACCGAGTGTTTACAGTGGGGTACAACAGGTTACAGCAGGTTACCGAGTGGTTACAGTGGGATACAGCAGGGTACAGCAGGTACCGAGTGGTTACAGTGGGTTACAGCAGGTTACAGCAGGTTACCGAGTGGTTACAGTGGGTTACAGCAGGTTACAGCAGGTTACAGCAGGTTACCGAGTGTTTACAGTGGGTTAGAGCAGGTTACAGCAAGTTACAGTGTGGTTACAGCGGGTTACAGCAGGTTACAGCAGGTTACCGAGTGGTTACAGTGGGTTATATCAGGTTACCGAGTGGTTACAGTGGGTTACAGCAGGTTACCGAAAGGTTTCAGGGGGTTACAGTAGGTTACCGAGTGGTTACAGTGGGTTACAGCAGGTTACAGCAGGTTACCGAGTGGTTACAGAGGGTTACAGCAGGTTACCGAGTGGGTACAGTGGGTTACAGCAGGTTAAAGTAAATTACAGAGTAGTTACAGTGGGTTACAGCAGCTTAGAGTAGGTTACCGAGTGGTTACAGTGGGTTACAGCAGGTTACCGAGTGGTTACAGTGGGTTACAGCATGGTTATAGCAGCTTACCGAGTGGTTACAGTGGGTTACAGCATGGTTATAGCAGGTTACCGAGTGGTTACAGTGGGTTACAGCAGGTAACAGAAAGTTACCGAGTGGTTACAGTGGGTTACAGCAGTTTACAGCAGGTTACCGAGTGGTTACAACAGGTTACTGAGTGGTTACATTGGGTTACAGAAGGTTACAGCAAGTTACCGATTGGTTACGGTGGGTTACAGGAGGTTACAGCAGGTTAAAGGAGGGTACAGCAGTTTACCGAGTGGTTACACTGGGTTACAGCAGGTTACAGAAGGTTATCGACTGGTTACAGTGAGTTACAGCAGGTTACAGAAGGTTACCGATTGCTTACAGTGGGTTACAGCAGGTTACAGCAGGTAACCGAGTGGTTACAGTGGGTTACAGCAGGTTACAGCAGGTAACCGAGTGGTTACAGTGGGTTACAGCAGGTTACAGCAGGTTACCGAATGGTTACTGTGGGTTACAGCAGGTTACAGCAGGTTACAGCAGGTCACCAAGTGGGTACAGTGGATTACAATAGGTTACAGCAAGTTACAGAGTGGTTACAGTGGGTTACAGCAGGTTAGAGTAGGTTACGGAGTGGTTACAGTGGGTTACAACAGGTTACCGAGTGTTTACAGTGGATTACAGTAGGTTACAGAAGTTTACCGAGTGATTACTGCAGGTTACCGAGTGGTTACAGTGGGTTACAGCAGGTTACAGCAGGTCACCGAGTGGTTACAGTGGGTTACAGCAGGTTACAGCAGGTTACCGAGTGGTTACAGTGGGTTACATTAGCTTACAGCAGGTTACCGAGAGGTTACAGTGGGTTACAGCATGGTTACAACAGGTTACCGAGTGGTTACAGTGGGTTACAGCAGGTTACCGAGTGGTTACAGTGGGTTACAGCACGTTACAGAAGGTTACCGAGTGGTTACAGTGGGTTACAGCAGGTTACTGCAGGTTACCGAGTTGTTACAGTGTGTTAGAGCAGGTTACAGCAGGTTACCGAGTGGTTACAGTGGGTTTCTACAGGTTACAGCAGGTTACCGAGTGGTTACAGTGGATTACAGCAGGTTACAGCAGGTTACCGAGTGGTTGCACAGGGTTACAGCAGGTTACAGCAGGTTACCGAGTGGTTACAGTTGTTTACAGCAGGTTACCGAGTGGTTACAGTGGGTTACAGCAGGTTACAGCAAGTTACCGAGTGGTTACAGTGGTTTACAGCAGGTTAAAGCAGGTTACAGAGTGGTTACAGTAGGTTACAGCAGGTTACAGCAGGTTACCGAGTGGTTACAGTGGGTTACAGCATGGTTACAGCAGGTCACTGAGTGGATACAGTGGGTTACAGCAGGTTGCAGCAGGTTACCGAGTGGATACAGTGGGTTACAGCAGGTTAGAGCAGGTTACCGAGTGGTTACAGCAGGTTACTGAGTGGTTACAGTGGGTTACAGCAGGTTTACGAGTGATTTCAGTGGGTTACAGGAGGTTAAAACAGGTTAGAGCAGGTTAGAGCAGGTTACCGAGTGGTTACAGTGGGTTACAGCAGGTTACGGAGTAGTTACAATGGGTTACAGCAGGTTACAGCAGGTTACCGAATGGTTACATTGGATTACAGCAGGTTACAGCAGGTTACCGAGTTGTTACAGCGGGTTACAGCAGGTCACAGCAGGTTACCGAGTGGTTACAGTGGGTTACAGCAGGTTACAGCAGGTTAGCGAGTGGTTACAGTGGGTTACAGCAGTTTACCGAGTGGTTACAGTGGGTTACAGCAGGTTACAGCAGGTTACCGAGTGGTTACAGTGGATTACAGCAGGTTACAGCAGGTTACCGAGTGGTTGCACAGGGTTGCAGCAGGTTTCAGCAGGTTACCGAGTGGTTACAGTTGGTTTCAGCAGGTTACCGAGTGGTTACAGTGGGTTACAGCAGGTTACAGCAAGTTACCGAGTGGTTACAGTGGGTTACAGCAGGTTAAAGCAGGTTACCGAGTGGTTACAGTAGGTTACAGCAGGTTACAGCATGTTACCGAGTGGTTACAGTGGGTTACAGCAGGTTACAGCAGGTTACCGAGTGATTACAGTGGGTTACCGAGTGGTTACAGGGGGTTACAGCAGGTTACAGGAGGTTACAACAAATTACCGAGCGGTTACAGTGGGTTACAGCATTGTTAGAGAAGGTTAACCAGTGGGTACAGTGGGTTACAGCAGGTTACCGAGTGATTACAGTGGGTTAGAGCAGGTCACAGCAGGTCACCGAGTGGTTACAGTGGGATACAGCAGGTTACAGCAGGTTACAGCAGGTACCTAGTGGTTACAGTGGGTTACAGCAGATTGCAGCAGGTTACCGAGTGGTTAAAGTGGGTTACAGCAGGTTACAGCTGGTTACCGAGTGGTTACAGTGTGTTACAGAAGGTTACAGCAGGTTACCGAGTGGTCACAGTGGGTTACAGCAGGTTACAGCAGGTTACCGAGTGGTTACAGTGGGTTACAGCAGGTTACAGCAGGTTACCGAGTGGTTACAGTGGGTTACAGCAGGTTACAGCAGGTTACCGAGTGGTTACAGTGGGTTACAGCAGGTTACAGCAGGTTACCGAGTGGTTACAGTGGGTTACAGCAGGTTACAGCAGGTTACCAAGTGATTACAGTGGTGTACAGCAGGTTACAGCAGGTTACCGAGTGGTTACAGTGGGTTACAGCAGGTTACAGCAGGTTACCGAGTGATTACAGTGGGTTACCGAGTGGTTACAGGGGGTTACAGCAGATTACAGCAGGTTACCGAGTGATTACAGTGGGTTAGAGCAGGTCACAGCAGGTCACCGAGTGGTTACAGTGGGATACAGCAGGTTACAGCAGGTACCTAGTGGTTACAGTGGGTTACAGCAGATTATAGCAGGTTACTGAGTGGTTACAGTGGGTTACAGCAGGTTACAGCTGGTTACCGAGTGGTTACAGTGTGTTACAGAAGGTTACAGCAGGTTACCGAGTGGTTACAGTGGGTTACAGCAGGTTACAGCAGGTTACCGAGTGGTTACAGTGGGTTACAGAAGGTTACAGCAGGTTACCGAGTGGTTACAGTGGGTTACAGCATTTTACAGCAGGTTACCGAGTGGTTGCAGTGGGTTACAGCAGGTTACAGCATGTCACTGAGTGGTTACAGTGGGTTACAGGTTAGAGTAGGGTACCGAATGGTTACAGTGGGTTACGGCAGGTTGCAGCAGGTTACCGAGTGGTTACAGTGGGTTACAGCAGGTTACAGCAGGTTACCGAGTGGTTACAGTGGGTTAGAGCAGGTTACAGTAGGTTAACGAGGAGTTACAGTGGGTTACAGTAGGTTACAACAGGTTACTGAATGGATACAGTGGGTTACAGCAGGTTACAGAAGGTTAAAGAGTGGTTACAGTGGGTTACAGCAGGTTACAGTAGGTTACCGAATGGTTACAGAGGGTTACAGCAGGTTACTGCAGTTTACCGAGTGGTTACAGTGGGTTACAGCAGGTTACAGCAGGTTACTGAGAGGGTACAGTGGGTTACAGCAGGTTACTGCAGGTTACAGCAGGTTACCGAGTGGTTACAGTGTGTTTCAGCAGGTTACAGCTGGTTATCGAGTGGTTGCAGTGGGTTACTGCAGGTTACAGCAGTTTACCGAGTGGTTACAGTGGGTTACAGCAGGTTACCGAGTGTTTACAGTGGGGTACAACAGGATACAGCAGGTTACCGAGTGGTTACAGTGAGTTACAGCAGGTCACAGCAGGTACCGAGTGGTTACAGTGGGTTACAGTAGGTTACAGCAGGTTACTGAATGGCTACAGTGGGTTACAGCAGGTTACAGTAGGTTAAAGAGTGGTTACAGTGGGTTACAGCAGGTTACAGTAGGTTACCGAGTGGTTACAGCGGGTTACAGCAGGTTACAGCAGTTTACCGAGTAGTTACAGAGGGTTAAAGCAGGTTACAGCAGGTTACTGAGAGGGTACAGTGGATTACAGCAGGTTACTGCAGGTTACAGCAGGTTACCGAGTGGTTACACTGGGTTTCAGCAGGTTACAGCTGGTTATCGAGTGGTTACAGTGGGTTAGAGCAGGTTACAGCAGGTTACCAAGTGGTTACAGTGTGTTACAGCAAGTTACAGCAGGTAACCGAATGGTTACAGTGGGTTACAGCAGGTTACAGCAGGTTACAGAGTGGTTACAGTGGGTTACAGCATGTTACAGCAGGTTACCGAGTGGTTACAGTGGGTTACAGCAGGTTACAGCAGGTTACCGACTGGGTAAAGTGGGTTACAGCAGGTTACAGCAAGTTACCGAGTGGTTACAGTGGGTTACAGCATGGTTACAGCAGGTTACAGCAGGTCACCGAGTGGTTACAGTGGGTTACAGCAGCTTACAGCAGGTTACCGAGTAGTTACAGTGGGTTACAGCATGGTTACAGCAGGTTACCGAGTGGTTACTGTGAGTTACAGCAGGTTACCGAGTGGTTACAGTGGGTTACAGCGCGTTACAGCAGGTTACCGAGTTGTTACAGTGGGTTACAGCAGGTTACTGCAGGTTACGGAGTTGTTACAGTGTGTTAGAGCAGTTTACAGCAGGTTACCGAGTGGTTACAGTGGGTTTCCACAGGTTACAGAAGGTTACCGAGTGGTTACAGTGGGTTACCGAGTGGTTGCACAGGGTTACAGCAGGTTACAGCAGGTTACCGAGTGGTTACAGTTGGTTACAGCAGGTTACCGAGTGGTTACAGTGGGTTACAGCAGGTTACAGCAAGTTACCGAGTGGTTACAGTGGGTTACAGCAGGTTAAAGCAGTTTACAGAGTGGTTACAGCGAGTTACAGCAGGTCACAGCAGGTACCGAGTGGTTACAGTTGGTTACAGTAGGTTACAGCAGGTTACTGAATAGCTACAGTGGGTTACAGCAGGTTACAGCAGGTTAGCGAGTGGTTGCAGTGGGTTACTGCAGGTTACAGCAGTTGACCGAGTGGTTACAGTGGGTTACAGCAGGTTACCGAGTGTTTACAGTGGGGTACAACAGGTTACAGCAGGTTACCGAGTGGTTACAGTGAGTTACAGCAGGTCACAGCAGGTACCGAGTGGTTACAGTGGGTTACAGTGGGTTACAGCAGGTTACTGAATGGCTACAGTGGGTTACAGCAGGTTACAGCAGGTTAAAGAGTGGTTACAGTGGGTTACAGCAGGTTACAGTAGGTTACCGAGTTGTTACAGTAGGTTACAGCAGGTTACAGCAGTTTACCGAGTAGTTACAGTGGGTTAAAGCAGGTTACAGCAGGTTACCGAGAGGGTAGAGTGGGTTACAGCAGGTTACTGAAGGTTACTGCAGGTTACCGAGTGGTTACACTCGTTTTCAGCAGGTTACAGCTGGTTATCGAGTGGTTACAGTGGGTGACAGCAGCTTACAGCAGGTTACAGCAGGTTACCGAGTGGTTGCAGTGGGTTACTGCAGTTTACCGAGTGGTTACAGTGGGTTACAGCAGGTTACCGAGTGTTTACAGTGGGGTACAACAGGTTACAGCAGGTTACCGAGTGGTTACAGTGAGATACAGCAGGTTACAGCTGGTACCGAGTGGTTACAGTGGGTTACAGCAGGTTACAGCAGGTTACAGCAGGTTACCGAGTGGTTACAGTGGGTTACAGCAGGTTACAGCAGGTTACCGAGTGGTTACAGTGGGTTAGAGCAGGTTACAGCAAGTTACAGTGTGGTTACAGCGGGTTACAGCAGGTTACAGCAGGTTACCGAGTGGTTACAGTGGGTTATATCAGGTTACCGAGTGGTTACAGTGGGTTACAGCAGGTTACCGAAAGGTTTCAGGGGGTTACAGCAGGTTACCGAGTGGTTACAGTGGGTTAAAGTGGGTTACAGCTGGTTACCGAGTGGTTACAGAGGGTTACAGCAGGTTACCGAGTGGGTACAGTGGGTTACAGCAGGTTAAAGTAAATTACAGAGTAGTTACAGTGGGTTACAGCAGCTTAGAGTAGGTTACCGAGTGGTTACAGTGGGTTACAGCAGGTTACCGAGTGGTTACAGTGGGTTACAGTAGGTTACAGAAGGTTACCGAGTGGTTACAGCAGATTACCGAGTGGTTACAGTGGGTTACAGCAGGTTAAAGCAGGTTACAGAGTGGTTACAGTAGGTTACAGCAGGTTACCGAGTGGTTACAGTGGGTTACAGCATGGTTACAGCAGGTCACTGAGTGGTTACAGTGGGTTACAGCAGGTTGCAGCAGGTTACCGAGTGGTTACAGTGGGTTACAGCAGGTTACAGCAGGTTACCGAGTGGTTACAGCAGGTTACTGAGTGGTTACAGTGGGTTACAGCAGGTTTACGAGTGATTTCAGTGGGTTACAGGAGGTTAAAACAGGTTAGAGCAGGTTAGAGCAGGTTACCGAGTGGTTACAGTGGGTTACAGCAGGTTACGGAGTAGTTACAATGGGTTACAGCAGGTTACAGCAGGTTACCGAATGGTTACAGTGGGTTACAGCAGGTTACAGCAGGTTACCGAGTTGTTACAGCGGGTTACAGCAGGTCACAGCAGGTTACCGAGTGGTTACAGTGGGTTACAGCAGGTTACAGCAGGTTAGCGAGTGGTTACAGTGGGTTACAGCAGTTTACCGAGTGGTTACAGTGGGTTACAGCAGGTTACAGCAGGTTACCGAGTGGTTACAGTGGATTACAGCAGGTTACAGCAGGTTACCGAGTGGTTGCACAGGGTTGCAGCAGGTTTCAGCAGGTTACCGAGTGGTTACAGTTGGTTACAGCAGGTTACCGAGTGGTTACAGTGGGTTACAGCAGGTTACAGCAAGTTACCGAGTGGTTACAGTGGGTTACAGCAGGTTAAAGCAGGTTACAGAGTGGTTACAGTAGGTTACAGCAGGTTACAGCATGTTACCGAGTGGTTACAGTGGGTTACAGCAGGTTACAGCAGGTTACCGAGTGATTACAGTGGGTTACCGAGTGGTTACAGGGGGTTACAGCAGGTTACAGGAGGTTACAACAAATTACCGAGCGGTTACAGTGGGTTACAGCATTGTTAGAGAAGGTTAACCAGTGGGTACAGTGGGTTACAGCAGGTTACCGAGTGATTACAGTGGGTTAGAGCAGGTCACAGCAGGTCACCGAGTGGTTACAGTGGGATACAGCAGGTTACAGCAGGTTACAGCAGGTACCTAGTGGTTACAGTGGGTTACAGCAGATTGCAGCAGGTTACCGAGAGGTTAAAGTGGGTTACAGCAGGTTACAGCTGGTTACCGAGTGGTTACAGTGTGTTACAGAAGGTTACAGCAGGTTACCGAGTGGTCACAGTGGGTTACAGCAGGTTACAGCAGGTTACCGAGTGGTTACAGTGGGTTACAGCAGGTTACAGCAGGTTACCGAGTGGTTACAGTGGGTTACAGCAGGTTACAGCAGGTTACCGAGTGGTTACAGTGGGTTACAGCAGGTTACAGCAGGTTACCGAGTGGTTACAGTGGGTTACAGCAGGTTACAGCAGGTTACCAAGTGATTACAGTGGTGTACAGCAGGTTACAGCAGGTTACCGAGTGGTTACAGTGGGTTACAGCAGGTTACAGCAGGTTACCGAGTGATTACAGTGGGTTACCGAGTGGTTACAGGGGGTTACAGCAGATTACAGCAGGTTACCGAGTGATTACAGTGGTTTAGAGCAGGTCACAGCAGGTCACCGAGTTGTTACAGTGGGATACAGCAGGTTACAGCAGGTTCCTAGTGGTTACAGTGGGTTACAGCAGATTATAGCAGGTTACTGAGTGGTTACAGTGGGTTACAGCAGGTTATAGCTGGTTACCGAGTGGTTACAGTGTGTTACAGAAGGTTACAGCAGGTTACCGAGTGGTTACAGTGGGTTACAGCAGGTTACAGCAGGTTACCGAGTGGTTACAGTGGGTTACAGCAGGTTACAGCAGGTTACCGAGTGGTTACAGTGGGTTACAGCATTTTACAGCAGGTTACCGAGTGGTTGCAGTGGGTTACAGCAGGTTACAGCATGTCACTGAGTGGTTACAGTGGGTTACAGGTTAGAGTAGGGTACCGAATGGTTACAGTGGGTTACGGCAGGTTGCAGCAGGTTACCGAGTGGTTACAGTGGGTTACAGCAGGTTACAGCAGGTTACCGAGTGGTTACAGTGGGTTAGAGCAGGTTACAGTAGGTTAACGAGGGGTTACAGTGGGTTACAGTAGGTTACAACAGGTTACTGAATGGATACAGTGGGTTACAGCAGGTTACAGAAGGTTAAAGAGTGGTTACAGTGGGTTACAGCAGATTACAGTAGGTTACCGAATGGTTACAGAGGGTTACAGCAGGTTACTGCAGTTTACCGAGTGGTTACAGTGGGTTACAGCAGGTTACAGCAGGTTACTGAGAGGGTACAGTGGGTTACAGCAGGTTACTGCAGGTTACAGCAGGTTACCGAGTGGTTACACTGGGTTTCAGCAGGTTACAGCTGGTTATCGAGTGGTTGCAGTGGGTTACTGCAGGTTACAGCAGTTTACCGAGTGGTTACAGTGGGTTACAGCAGGTTACCGAGTGTTTACAGTGGGGTACAGCAGGTTACAGCAGGTTACCGAGTGGTTACAGTGGGTTACAGCAGGTTACAGCAGGTTACCGAGTGGTTACAGTGGGTTACAGCAGGTTACAGCAGGTTACCGAGTGGTTACAGTGGGTTACAGCATTTTACAGCAGGTTACCGAGTGGTTGCAGTGGGTTACAGCAGGTTACAGCATGTCACTGAGTGGTTACAGTGGGTTACAGGTTAGAGTAGGGTACCGAATGGTTACAGTGGGTTACGGCAGGTTGCAGCAGGTTACCGAGTGGTTACAGTGGGTTACAGCAGGTTACAGCAGGTTACCGAGTGGTTACAGTGGGTTAGAGCAGGTTACAGTAGGTTAACGAGGGGTTACAGTGGGTTACAGTAGGTTACAACAGGTTACTGAATGGATACAGTGGGTTACAGCAGGTTACAGAAGGTTAAAGAGTGGTTACAGTGGGTTACAGCAGATTACAGTAGGTTACCGAATGGTTACAGAGGGTTACAGCAGGTTACTGCAGTTTACCGAGTGGTTACAGTGGGTTACAGCAGGTTACAGCAGGTTACTGAGAGGGTACAGTGGGTTACAGCAGGTTACTGCAGGTTACAGCAGGTTACCGAGTGGTTACACTGGGTTTCAGCAGGTTACAGCTGGTTATCGAGTGGTTGCAGTGGGTTACTGCAGGTTACAGCAGTTTACCGAGTGGTTACAGTGGGTTACAGCAGGTTACCGAGTGTTTACAGTGGGGTACAACAGGATACAGCAGGTTACCGAGTGGTTACAGTGAGTTACAGCAGGTCACAGCAGGTACCGAGTGGTTACAGTGGGTTACAGTAGGTTACAGCAGGTTACTGAATGGCTACAGTGGGTTACAGCAGGTTACAGTAGGTTAAAGAGTGGTTACAGTGGGTTACAGCAGGTTACATTAGGTTACCGAGTGGTTACAGCGGGTTACAGCAGGTTACAGCAGTTTACCGAGTAGTTACAGAGGGTTAAAGCAGGTTACAGCAGGTTACTGAGAGGGTACAGTGGATTACAGCAGGTTACTGCAGGTTACAGCAGGTTACCGAGTGGTTACACTGGGTTTCAGCAGGTTACAGCTGGTTATCGAGTGGTTACAGTGGGTTAGAGCAGGTTACAGCAGGTTACCAAGTGGTTACAGTGTGTTACAGCAAGTTACAGCAGGTAACCGAATGGTTACAGTGGGTTACAGCAGGTTACAGCAGGTTACAGAGTGGTTACAGTGGGTTACAGCAGGTTACAGCAGGTTACCGAGTGGTTACAGTGGGTTACAGCAGGTTACAGCAGGTTACCGAGTGGGTAAAGTGGGTTACAGCAGGTTACAGCAAGTTACCGAGTGGTTACAGTGGGTTACAGCATGGTTACAGCAGGTTACAGCAGGTCACCGAGTGGTTACAGTGGGTTACAGCAGCTTACAGCAGGTTACCGATTAGTTACAGTGGGTTACAGCATGGTTACAGCAGGTTACCGAGTGGTTACTGTGGGTTACAGCAGGTTACCGAGTGGTTACAGTGGGTTACAGCGCGTTACAGCAGGTTACCGAGTTGTTACAGTGGGTTACAGCAGGTTACTGCAGGTTACGGAGTTGTTACAGTGTGTTAGAGCAGTTTACAGCAGGTTACCGAGTGGTTACAGTGGGTTTCCACAGGTTACAGAAGGTTACCGAGTGGTTACAGTGGGTTACCGAGTGGTTGCACTGGGTTACAGCAGGTTACAGCAGGTTACCGAGTGGTTACAGTTGGTTACAGCAGGTTACCGAGTGGTTACAGTGGGTTACAGCAGGTTACAGCAAGTTACCGAGTGGTTACAGTGGGTTACAGCAGGTTAAAGCAGTTTACAGAGTGGTTACAGCGAGTTACAGCAGGTCACAGCAGGTACCGAGTGGTTACAGTTGGTTACAGTAGGTTACAGCAGGTTACTGAATAGCTACAGTGGGTTACAGCAGGTTACAGCAGGTTAGCGAGTGGTTGCAGTGGGTTACTGCAGGTTACAGCAGTTGACCGAGTGGTTACAGTGGGTTACAGCAGGTTACCGAGTGTTTACAGTGGGGTACAACAGGTTACAGCAGGTTACCGAGTGGTTACAGTGAGTTACAGCAGGTCACAGCAGGTACCGAGTAGTTACAGTGGGTTAAAGCAGGTTACAGCAGGTTACCGAGAGGGTAGAGTGGGTTACAGCAGGTTACTGAAGGTTACTGCAGGTTACCGAGTGGTTACACTCGTTTTCAGCAGGTTACAGCTGGTTATCGAGTGGTTACAGTGGGTGACAGCAGCTTACAGCAGGTTACAGCAGGTTACCGAGTGGTTACAGTTGGTTACAGCAGGTTACCGAGTGGTTACAGTGGGTTACAGCAGGTTACAGCAAGTTACCGAGTGGTTACAGTGGGTTACAGCAGGTTAAAGCAGTTTACAGAGTGGTTACAGCGAGTTACAGCAGGTCACAGCAGGTACCGAGTGGTTACAGTTGGTTACAGTAGGTTACAGCAGGTTACTGAATAGCTACAGTGGGTTACAGCAGGTTACAGCAGGTTAGCGAGTGGTTGCAGTGGGTTACTGCAGGTTACAGCAGTTGACCGAGTGGTTACAGTGGGTTACAGCAGGTTACCGAGTGTTTACAGTGGGGTACAACAGGTTACAGCAGGTTACCGAGTGGTTACAGTGAGTTACAGCAGGTCACAGCAGGTACCGAGTAGTTACAGTGGGTTAAAGCAGGTTACAGCAGGTTACCGAGAGGGTAGAGTGGGTTACAGCAGGTTACTGAAGGTTACTGCAGGTTACCGAGTGGTTACACTCGTTTTCAGCAGGTTACAGCTGGTTATCGAGTGGTTACAGTGGGTGACAGCAGCTTACAGCAGGTTACAGCAGGTTACCGAGTGGTTGCAGTAGGTTACTGCAGTTTACCGAGTGGTTACAGTGGGTTACAGCAGGTTACCGAGTGTTTACAGTGGGGTACAACAGGTTACAGCAGGTTACCGAGTGGTTACAGTGAGATACAGCAGGTTACAGCTGGTACCGAGTGGTTACAGTGGGTTACAGCAGGTTACAGCAGGTTACAGCAGGTTACCGAGTGGTTACAGTGGGTTACAGCAGGTTACAGCAGGTTACCGAGTGGTTACAGTGGGTTAGAGCAGGTTACAGCAAGTTACAGTGTGGTTACAGCGGGTTACAGCAGGTTACAGCAGGTTACCGAGTGGTTACAGTGGGTTATATCAGGTTACCGAGTGGTTACAGTGCGTTACAGCAGGTTACCGAAAGGTTTCAGGGGGTTACAGCAGGTTACCGAGTGGTTACAGTGGATTAAAGTGGGTTACAGCTGGTTACCGAGTGGTTACAGAGGGTTACAGCAGGTTACCGAGTGGGTACAGTGGGTTACAGCAGGTTAAAGTAAATTACAGAGTAGTTACAGTGGGTTACAGCAGCTTAGAGTAGGTTACCGAGTGGTTACAGTGGGTTACAGCAGGTTACCGAGTGGTTACAGTGGGTTACAGTAGGTTACAGAAGGTTACCGAGTGGTTACAGCAGATTACCGAGTGGTTACAGTGGGTTACAGCAGGTTAAAGCAGGTTACAGAGTGGTTACAGTAGGTTACAGCAGGTTACAGCAGGTTACCGAGTGGTTACAGTGGGTTACAGCATGGTTACAGCAGGTCACTGAGTGGTTACAGTGGGTTACAGCAGGTTGCAGCAGGTTACCGAGTGGTTACAGTGGGTTACAGCAGGTTACAGCAGGTTACCGAGTGGTTACAGCAGGTTACTGAGTCGTTACAGTGGGTTACAGCAGGTTTACGAGTGATTTCAGTGGGTTACAGGTGGTTAAAACAGGTTAGAGCAGGTTAGAGCAGGTTACCGAGTGGTTACAGTGGGTTACAGCAGGTTACGGAGTAGTTACAATGGGTTACAGCAGGTTACAGCAGGTTACCGAATGGTTACAGTGGGTTACAGCAGGTTACAGCAGGTTACCGAGTTGTTACAGCGGGTTACAGCAGGTCACAGCAGGTTACCGAGTGGTTACAGTGGGTTACAGCAGGTTACAGCAGGTTAGCGAGTGGTTACAGTGGGTTACAGCAGTTTACCGAGTGGTTACAGTGGGTTACAGCAGGTTACAGCAGGTTACCGAGTGGTTACAGTGGATTACAGCAGGTTACAGCAGGTTACCGAGTGGTTGCACAGGGTTGCAGCAGGTTTCAGCAGGTTACCGAGTGGTTACAGTTGGTTACAGCAGGTTACCGAGTGGTTACAGTGGGTTACAGCAGGTTACAGCAAGTTACCGAGTGGTTACAGTGGGTTACAGCAGGTTAAAGCAGGTTACAGAGTGGTTACAGTAGGTTACAGCAGGTTACAGCATGTTACCGAGTGGTTACAGTGGGTTACAGCAGGTTACAGCAGGTTACCGAGTGATTACAGTGGGTTACCGAGTGGTTACAGGGGGTTACAGCAGGTTACAGGAGGTTACAACAAATTACCGAGCGGTTACAGTGGGTTACAGCATTGTTAGAGAAGGTTAACCAGTGGGTACAGTGGGTTACAGCAGGTTACCGAGTGATTACAGTGGGTTAGAGCAGGTCACAGCAGGTCACCGAGTGGTTACAGTGGGATACAGCAGGTTACAGCAGGTTACAGCAGGTACCTAGTGGTTACAGTGGGTTACAGCAGATTGCAGCAGGTTACCGAGAGGTTAAAGTGGGTTACAGCAGGTTACAGCTGGTTACCGAGTGGTTACAGTGTGTTACAGAAGGTTACAGCAGGTTACCGAGTGGTCACAGTGGGTTACAGCAGGTTACAGCAGGTTACCGAGTGGTTACAGTGGGTTACAGCAGGTTACAGCAGGTTACCGAGTGGTTACAGTGGGTTACAGCAGGTTACAGCAGGTTACCGAGTGGTTACAGTGGGTTACAGCAGGTTACAGCAGGTTACCGAGTGGTTACAGTGGGTTACAGCAGGTTACAGCAGGTTACCAAGTGATTACAGTGGTGTACAGCAGGTTACAGCAGGTTACCGAGTGGTTACAGTGGGTTACAGCAGGTTACAGCAGGTTACCGAGTGATTACAGTGGGTTACCGAGTGGTTACAGGGGGTTACAGCAGATTACAGCAGGTTACCGAGTGATTACAGTGGGTTAGAGCAGGTCACAGCAGGTCACCGAGTGGTTACAGTGGGATACAGCAGGTTACAGCAGGTACCTAGTGGTTACAGTGGGTTACAGCAGATTATAGCAGGTTACTGAGTGGTTACAGTGGGTTACAGCAGGTTACAGCTGGTTACCGAGTGGTTACAGTGTGTTACAGAAGGTTACAGCAGGTTACCGAGTGGTTACAGTGGGTTACAGTAGGTTACAGCAGGTTACCGAGTGGTTACAGTGGGTTACAGCAGGTTACAGCAGGTTACCGAGTGGTTACAGTGGGTTACAGCATTTTACAGCAGGTTACCGAGTGGTTGCAGTGGGTTACAGCAGGTTACAGCATGTCACTGAGTGGTTACAGTGGGTTACAGGTTAGAGTAGGGTACCGAATGGTTACAGTGGGTTACGGCAGGTTGCAGCAGGTTACCGAGTGGTTACAGTGGGTTACAGCAGGTTACAGCAGGTTACCGAGTGGTTACAGTGGGTTAGAGCAGGTTACAGTAGGTTAACGAGGGGTTACAGTGGGTTACAGTAGGTTACAACAGGTTACTGAATGGATACAGTGGGTTACAGCAGGTTACAGAAGGTTAAAGAGTGGTTACAGTGGGTTACAGCAGGTTACAGTAGGTTACCGAATGGTTACAGAGGGTTACAGCAGGTTACTGCAGTTTACCGAGTGGTTACAGTGGGTTACAGCAGGTTACAGCAGGTTACTGAGAGGGTACAGTGGGTTACAGCAGGTTACTGCAGGTTACAGCAGGTTACCGAGTGGTTACACTGGGTTTCAGCAGGTTACAGCTGGTTATCGAGTGGTTGCAGTGGGTTACTGCAGGTTACAGCAGTTTACCGAGTGGTTACAGTGGGTTACAGCAGGTTACCGAGTGTTTACAGTGGGGTACAACAGGATACAGCAGGTTACCGAGTGGTTACAGTGAGTTACAGCAAGTCACAGCAGGTACCGAGTGGTTACAGTGGGTTACAGTAGGTTACAGCAGGTTACTGAATGGCTACAGTGGGTTACAGCAGGTTACAGTAGGTTAAAGAGTGGTTACAGTGGGTTACAGCAGGTTACAGTAGGTTACCGAGTGGTTACAGCGGGTTACAGCAGGTTACAGCAGTTTACCGAGTAGTTACAGAGGGTTAAAGCAGGTTACAGCAGGTTACTGAGAGGGTACAGTGGATTACAGCAGGTTACTGCAGGTTACAGCAGGTTACCGAGTGGTTACACTGGGTTTCAGCAGGTTACAGCTGGTTATCGAGTGGTTACAGTGGGTTAGAGCAGGTTACAGCAGGTTACCAAGTGGTTACAGTGTGTTACAGCAAGTTACAGCAGGTAACCGAATGGTTACAGTGGGTTACAGCAGGTTACAGCAGGTTACAGAGTGGTTACAGTGGGTTACAGCAGGTTACAGCAGGTTACCGAGTGGTTACAGTGGGTTACAGCAGGTTACAGCAGGTTACCGAGTGGGTAAAGTGGGTTACAGCAGGTTACAGCAAGTTACCGAGTGGTTACAGTGGGTTACAGCATGGTTACAGCAGGTTACAGCAGGTCACCGAGTGGTTACAGTGGGTTACAGCAGCTTACAGCAGGTTACCGAGTAGTTACAGTGGGTTACAGCATGGTTACAGCAGGTTACCGAGTGGTTACTGTGGGTTACAGCAGGTTACCGAGTGGTTACAGTGGGTTACAGCGCGTTACAGCAGGTTACCGAGTTGTTACAGTGGGTTACAGCAGGTTACTGCAGGTTACGGAGTTGTTACAGTGTGTTAGAGCAGTTTACAGCAGGTTACCGAGTGGTTACAGTGGGTTTCCACAGGTTACAGAAGGTTACCGAGTGGTTACAGTGGGTTACCGAGTGGTTGCACTGGGTTACAGCAGGTTACAGCAGGTTACCGAGTGGTTACAGTTGGTTACAGCAGGTTACCGAGTGGTTACAGTGGGTTACAGCAGGTTACAGCAAGTTACCGAGTGGTTACAGTGGGTTACAGCAGGTTAAAGCAGTTTACAGAGTGGTTACAGCGAGTTACAGCAGGTCACAGCAGGTACCGAGTGGTTACAGTTGGTTACAGTAGGTTACAGCAGGTTACTGAATAGCTACAGTGGGTTACAGCAGGTTACAGCAGGTTAGCGAGTGGTTGCAGTGGGTTACTGCAGGTTACAGCAGTTGACCGAGTGGTTACAGTGGGTTACAGCAGGTTACCGAGTGTTTACAGTGGGGTACAACAGGTTACAGCAGGTTACCGAGTGGTTACAGTGAGTTACAGCAGGTCACAGCAGGTACCGAGTGGTTACAGTGGGTTACAGTGGGTTACAGCAGGTTACTGAATGGCTACAGTGGGTTACAGCAGGTTACAGCAGGTTAAAGAGTGGTTACAGTGGGTTACAGCAGGTTACAGTAGGTTACTGAGTTGTTACAGTAGGTTACAGCAGGTTACAGCAGGTTACAGCAGTTTACCGAGTAGTTACAGTGGGTTAAAGCAGGTTACAGCAGGTTACCGAGAGGGTAGAGTGGGTTACAGCAGGTTACTGAAGGTTACTGCAGGTTACCGAGTGGTTACACTCGTTTTCAGCAGGTTACAGCTGGTTATCGAGTGGTTACAGTGGGTGACAGCAGCTTACAGCAGGTTACAGCAGGTTACCGAGTGGTTGCAGTGGGTTACTGCAGTTTACCGAGTGGTTACAGTGGGTTACAGCAGGTTACCGAGTGTTTACAGTGGGGTACAACAGGTTACAGCAGGTTACCGAGTGGTTACAGTGAGATACAGCAGGTTACAGCTGGTACCGAGTGGTTACAGTGGGTTACAGCAGGTTACAGCAGGTTACAGCAGGTTACCGAGTGGTTACAGTGGGTTACAGCAGGTTACAGCAGGTTACCGAGTGGTTACAGTGGGTTAGAGCAGGTTACAGCAAGTTACAGTGTGGTTACAGCGGGTTACAGCAGGTTACAGCAGGTTACCGAGTGGTTACAGTGGGTTATATCAGGTTACCGAGTGGTTACAGTGGGTTACAGCAGGTTACCGAAAGGTTTCAGGGGGTTACAGCAGGTTACCGAGTGGTTACAGTGGGTTACAGTGGGTTACAGCTGGTTACCGAGTGGTTACAGAGGGTTACAGCAGGTTACCGAGTGGGTACAGTGGGTTACAGCAGGTTAAAGTAAATTACAGAGTAGTTACAGTGGGTTACAGCAGCTTAGAGTAGGTTACCGAGTGGTTACAGTGGGTTACAGCAGGTTACCGAGTGGTTACAGTGGGTTACAGTAGGTTACAGAAGGTTACCGAGTGGTTACAGTAGGTTACCGAGTGGTTACAGTGGGTTACAGCAAGTTACAGCAGGTTAACGAGTGGTTACAGTGGGTTACAGCAGGTTACAGCAGGTTACAGCACGTTAAAAAGTGGTTACAGGGGTTACAGTAGGTTACCTAGTGGTTACAGTGGGTTACAGCAGGTTACAGCAGGTTACCGAGTAGTTAGAGAGGGTTACAGCAGGTTACAGCAGGTTACCGAGTGGTTACAGTGGGTTACAGCAGGTTACAGCAGGTTACCGAGTGGTTACAGTGGGTTACAGCAGGTTACAACAGGTTACCGAGTAGGTACAGTGGGTTACAGCACGTCACAGCAGGTTACCGAGTAGATGCAGTGGGTTACAGCAGATTACAGCAGGTTACCGAGTGGTTACAGTGGGTTACAGCAGGTTACAGAGTGGTTACATTTGGTTACAGCAGGTTACAACAAGTCACCGAGTGGTTACAGTGGGTTACAGCAGGTTAAAGCAGGTTACCGAGTGGTTACAGTGGGTTACAGCAGGTCACAGCAGGTCACCGAGTGGTTACAGTCGGTTACAGCATGGTTATAGCAGGTTACCGAGTGGTTACAGTGGGTTACAGCAGGTAACAGCAAGTTACCGAGTGGTTACAGTGGGTTACAGCAGTTTACAGCAGGTTATCGAGTGGTTACAACAGGTTACTGAGTGGTTACATTGGGTTACAGAAGGTTACAGCAAGTTACCGATTGGTTACGGTGGGTTACAGGAGGTTACAGCAGGTTAAAGCAGGTTACAGCAGGTTACCGAGTGGTTACACTGGGTTACAGCAGGTTACAGAAAGTTATCGACTGGTTACAGTGAGTTACAGCAGGTTACAGAAGGTTACCGATTGCTTACAGTGGATTACAGCAGGTTACAGCAGGTAACCGAGTGGTTACAGTGGGTTACAGCAGGTTACAGCAGGTAACCGAGTGGTTACAGTGGGTTACAGCAGGTTACAGCAGGTTACCGAATGGTTACTGTGGGTTACAGCAGGTTACAGCAGGTTACAGCAGGTCACCAAGTAGGTACAGTGGATTACAATAGGTTACAGCAAGTTACAGAGTGGTTACAGTGGGTTACAGCAGGTTAGAGTAGGTTACCGAGTGGTTACCGAGTGGTTACAGTGGGTTACAACAGGTTACCGAGTGTTTACAGTGGGTTACAGTAGGTTACAGCAGTTTACCGAGTGATTACCGCAGGGTACCGAGTGGTTACAATGGGTTACAGCAGGTTACAGCAGGTCACCGAGTGGTTACAGTTGGTTACAGCAGGTTACAGCAGGTTACCGAGTGGTTACAGTTGGTTACAGCAGGTTACAGCAGGTTACCGAGTGGTTACAGTGGGTTACATAAGCTTACAGCAGGTTACCGAGAGGTTACAGTGGGTTACAGCATGGTTACAGCAGGTTACCGAGTGGTTACAGTGGGTTACAGCAGGTTACCGAGTGGTTACAGTGGGTTACAGCACGTTACAGAAGGTTACCGAGTGGTTACAGTGGGTTACAGCAGGTTACTGCAGGGTACCGAGTTGTTACAGTGTGTTAGAGTAGGTTACAGCAAGTTACCGAGTGGTTACAGTGGGTTTCAACAGGTTACAGCAGGTTACCGAGTGGTTACAGTGGATTACAGCAGGTTACAGCAGGTTACCGAGTGGTTGCACAGGGTTACAGCAGGTTACAGCAGGTTACCGAGTGGTTACAGTTGGTTACAGCAGGTTACCGAGTGGTTACAGTGGGTTACAGCAGGTTACAGCAAGTTACCGAGTGGTTACAGTGGGGTACAGCAGGTTAAAGCAGGTTACAGAGTAGTTACAATGGGTTACAGCAGGTTACAGCAGGTTACCGAATGGTTACAGAGGGTTACAGCAGGTTACAGCAGGTTACCGAGTTGTTACAGCGGGTTACAGCAGGTCACAGCAGGTTACCGAGTGGTTACAGTGGGTTACAGCAGGTTACAGCAGGTTAGCGAGTGGTTACAGTGGGTTACAGCAGTTTACCGAGTGGTTACAGTGGGTTACAGCAGGTTACAGCAGGTTACCGAGTGGTTACAGTGGATTACAGCAGGTTACAGCAGGTTACCGAGTGGTTGCACAGGGTTGCAGCAGGTTACAGCAGGTTACCGAGTGGTTACAGTTGGTTACAGCAGGTTACCGAGTGGTTACAGTGGGTTACAGCAGGTTACAGCAAGTTACCGAGTTGTTACAGTGGGTTACAGCAGGTTAAAGCAGGTTACAGAGTGGTTACAGCGGGTTACTGAGTGGTTACAGTGGGTTACAGCAGGTTATCGAGTGGTTACAGTGGGTTACAGCAGGTTACAGCAGGTTACCGAGTAGTTACAATGGGTTACAGCAGGTTACAGCAGGTTACCGAGTGGTTACAGTGGGTTACAGCAGGTTACAGCAGGTTACCGAGTTGTTACAGCGGTTCACAGCAGGTCACAGCAGGTTACCGAGTGGTTACAGTGGGTTACAGCAGGTTACAGCATGTTAGCGAGTGGTTACAGTGGGTTACAGCAGTTTACCGAGTGGTTACAGTGGGTTACAGCAGGTTACCGAGTGGTTACAGGGAGTTACAGCAGGTTACAACAGGTGACCGAGTAGTTACAGTAGGTTACAGCTGGTTACAGTAGGTTACCGAGTGGTTACAGCAGATTACCGAGTGGTTACAGTGGGTTACAGCAGGTTACAGCAGGTTACAGCACGTTACCAAGTGGTTACAGTGGGTTACAGCAGGTTACAGCAGGTTACCGAGTGGTTACAGTTGGTTAAAGCAGGTTACAGCAGGTTACCCGAGTGTTTACAGTGGGTTACAACAGGTTACAGCATGTTAACGAGTGGTTACAGTGCGTTAATGCAGGTTGCAGCAGGTTACCGAGTGGTTACAGTGGGTTATAGCAGGTTAAAGTAGGGTACCGAGTGGTTACAGAGGGTTAGAGCAGGTTACATTAGGTTACCGAGTTGTTACAGTGGGTTACAGCAGGTTACAGCAGTTTACCAAGTGGTTACAGTGGGTTACAGCAGGTTATAGCAGGTTACGGAGAGGGTACAGTGTGTTACAGCAGGTTACTGCAGATTGCAGCAGGTTACCGAGTGTTTACAGTGGGTTTCAGCTTGTTACAGCTGGTTATAGAGTGGTTACAGTAGGTTACAGCAGGTTACAGCAGGTTACCGAGTGGTTGCAGTAGGTTACTGCAGGTTACAGCAGTTTACCGAGTGGTTCCAGTGAGTTACAGCAGGTTACAACATGTTACAGAGAGGTTACAGTGGGTTACAGCAGGTTACAGCAGGTTACCGAGTGGTTACAGTGGGTTAGAGCAGGTTAGTACAAGTTACAGAGTGGTTACAGCGGGTTACAGCATGTTACAGCAGGTTACCGAGTGGTTACAGTGGGTTATAGCAAGTTACCGAGTGGTTACAGTGGGTTACAGCTGGTTACCGAAAGGTTGCAGTGGGTTACAGCAGGGTACCGAGTTGTTACAGTGTGTTACAGCAGGTTACAGCAGGTTACCGAGTGGTTACAGTGGGTTACAGCAGGTTACTGCAGATTACCGAGTTGTTACAGTATGTTAGAGCAGGTTACAGCAGGTTACCGAGTGGTTACAGTGGGTTACAGCAGGTTAAAGCAGGTTACCGAGTGGTTACAGTGGGTTACAGCAGGTTACTGCAGATTACCGAGTTGTTACAGTGTGTTAGAGCAGGTTACAGCAGGTTACCGAGTGGTTACAGTGGGTTACAGCCGGTTACAGCAGGAAACCGGGTGGTTACAGTGGGTTACAGCAGGTTACCGAGTGGTTACAGTGGGTTACAGCAGGTTACAGCACGTTACCAAGTTGTTACAGTGGGTTACAGCAGCCTACAGCAGGTTACAGAGTGGTTACAGTGGGTTACAGCAGGTTACTGCAGTTTACCCGAGTGGTTACAGTGGGTTACAGCAGGTTACCGAGTGGTTACAGTGGGTTACAGCAGGTTACAGCAGGTTAAAGAGTGGTTACAGTGGGTTACAGCAGGTTACCGAGTGGTTACAGTGGGTTGCAACAGGTTACAGCAAGTTACTGAGTTGTTACAGTGGGTTGCAGCAGGTTACAATAGGTTACCGAGTGGTTACAGTGGGTTACAGCAGGTTACAGTAGGTTACCGAGTGGTTACAGTGGGTTACAGCAGGTTACTGCAGGATACCGAGTTGTTACAGTGTGTTAGAGCAGGTTACAGCAGGTTTCCGAGTGTTTACAGTGGGATTCCGCAGGTTACAGCAGGTTACCGAGTGGTTACAGTGGGTTACAGCAGGTTACAGTAGGTTACCGAGTGGTTGCACTGGGTTACATCAGGTTACAGCAGGTTACCGAGTGGTTACAGTTGGTTACAGCAGGTTACCGAGTGGTTACAGTGGGTTACAGCAGGTTACAGCAAGTTACCGAGTGGTTACAGTGGGTTACAGCAGGTTAAAGCAGGTTACAGAGTGGTTACAGTAGGTTACAGCAGGTTACAGCAGGTTACCGAATGGTTACAGTGGGATACAGCATGGTTACAGCAGGTCACCGAGTGGTTACAGTGGGTTACAGCAGGTTGCAGTAGGTTAACGAGTGGTTGCAGTGGGTTACAGCAGGTTACAGCAGGTTACCGAGTGGTTACAGCAGGTTACTGAGTGGTTACAGTGGGTTACAGCAGGTTACAGCAGGTTACCGAGTTGTTACAGCGGGTTACAGCAAGTCACAGCAGGTTACCGAGTGGTTACAGTGGGTTACAGCAGGTTACAGCAGGTTAGCGAGTGGTTACAGTGGGTTACAGCAGTTTACCGAGTGGTTACAGTGGGTTACAGCAGGTTACAGTAGGTTACCGAGTGATTATAGGGGGTTACAGCAGGTTACAACAGGTGACCGAATAGTTACAGTGGGTTACAGCTGGTTACAGTAGGTCACCGAGTGGTTACAGTGGGTTACAGCAGGTTACAGCAGGTTACCGAGTGGTTACAATGGTGTACAGCAGGTTACAGCAGGTTATCAAGTGGTTACAGAGGGTTACAGAAGGTTACAGCAGGTTACCGAGTGATTACAGTGGGTTACCGAGTGGTTACAGGGGGTTACAGCTGGTTACAGCATGTTACAGCAGGTTTCCGAGTGGTTACAGTGGGTTACAGCATGGTTAGAGAAGGTTAACGAGTGGTTACAGTGGGTTATAGCAGGTTACCGAGTGGTTACAGTGGGTTACAGCAGGTTACAGCAGGTTACCGAGTGGTTACAGTGGGTTACAGTGGGTTACAGCAGATTACAGCAGGGTACCGAGTGGTTACAGTGGGTTACAGCAGGTTACAGCTGGTTACCGAGTGGTTACAGTGTGTTACAGAAGGTTACAGCAGGTTACCGAGTGGTTACAGTGGGTTACATCAGGTTACAGCAGGTTACCGAGTGGTTATAGTGGGTTACAGCAGGTTACAGCAGGTTACCGAGTGGTTACAGTGGGTTACAGCAGGTTACAGCAGGTTTCCGAGTGGTTACCGAGTGGGTTACAGCAGTTTACAGCAGGTTACCGAGTGGTTACTGAGGGTTACATCAGGTTATAGCAGGTTACAGCAGGTTACCGAGTGGTTACAGTGGGTTAGAGCAGGTTACATTAGGTTACCGAGTTGTTACAGTGGGTTACAGAAGGTTACAGCAGTTTACCAAGTGGTTACAGTGGGTTACAGCAGGTTATAGCAGGTTGCGGAGAGGGTACAGTGGGTTACAGCAGGTTACTGCAGGTTGCAGCAGGTTACCGAGTGGTTACAGTGGGTTTCAGCATGTTACAGCTGGTTATCGAGTGGTTACAGTGGGTTACAGCAGGTTACAGCAGGTTACCGAGTGGTTGCAGTGGGTTACTGCAGGTTACAGCAGTTTACCGAGTGGTTACAGTGGGTTACAGGAGGTTACCGATTGTTTACAGTGGGTTACAGCAGGTTACAGCAGGTTACCGAGTGGTTACAGTGAGTTACAGCAGGTTACAGCAGGTACCGAGTGGTTAAAGTGGGTTACAGCAGGTTACAGCATGTTACCGAGTGGTTACAGTGGGTTACAGCAGGTTACAGGAGGTTACCGAGTGGTTACAGTGGGTTAGAGCAGGTTAGAACAAGTTACAGAATGGTTACAGCGGGTTACAGCAGGTTACAGCAGGTTACCGAGTGGTTACAGTGGGTTATAGCAAGTTACCGAGTGGTTACAGTGGGTTACAGCAGGTTACAGAAAGGTTGCAGTGGGTTACAGCAGGGTACCGAGTTGTTACAGTGGGTTACAGCAGGTTAGAGCAGGTTACCGAGTGTTTACAGTGGGTTACAGCAGGTTACAGCAGGTTACAGCAGGTTACCTAGTGGTTACAGTGGGTTACAGCTTGTTACAGCAGGTTACAGAGTGGTTACAGTGGGTTACAGCAGGTTGCAGCAGGTTACCGAGTGGTTACAGTGGGTTACAGCAGGTTACAGCATGTTACCGAGTGGTTACAGTGGGTTACAGGTTACAGTAGGGTACCGAGTGGTTACAGTGGATTACAGCAGATTACCGTATTGTTACAGTGTGTTACAGCAGGTTACAGGACGTTACCAAGTGGTTATAGTGGGTTACAGCAGGTTACAGCAGGTTACCGAGTGGTTACAGAGGGTTACAGCAGGTTACAGTAGGTTACCGAGTGGTTACAGTGGGTTACAGCAGGTTACAGTAGGTTATCGAGTGGTTACAGTAGGTTAGAACAGGTTACAGCAAGTTACAGAGTGGTTACAGTAGGTTACAGCAGGTTACAGCAGGTTACCGAGTGGTTACATTCACAACTGCGACATTATGACCAGAATTAATAGTCTCTATTGGTCCCAGACTTCGCCTGTTGATTTGTGAATGCTAAACAGCATGCTTAGATCCAGAATGACGCTTGTCTATTGGTCCCAGCCTTCATCAGTGGTTTAGTGCATTCCAAACAGCGTCTTTAGCATCACAATTAGTAGTCTCTATGCGACCCAGCCCTCATTTGTGTTTTTTGCATGCAAAACAGCGACTTTAGGACCAGAATTACATGTCTCTAAGCGTCCCAGACCTCACCTATGGTTTTGTGCATTCACAACAGCGACATTATGACCAGAATTAATAGTCTCTATTGGTCCCTGACTTCGCATGTTGTTTTGTGAATGCAAAATAGCGTGCTTAGATCCAGAATGACGCTTGTCTATTAGTCCCAGCCTTCATCAGTGGTTTAGTGCATTCAAAACAGCGACTTTAGCATCCCAATTACTAGTCTTTATGCGACCCAGCCCTCATTTGTGGTTTTTGCATGCAAAACAGCGTTTTTAGGACCAGAATTACAAGTCTCTATGGGTCCCAGACTTTACCTACCGTTTTGTACATGGAAAACAACGTGATTAGCATCAGAAATCCTAGTCTCTATTGATCCCAGCCCTCATCTGTGGTTTTAGCATGCAAAACAGCGTGATTAGCACCAGAATTACTAGTCTCTGTGAGTCACAGACCTCACCTGTCGTCTTGTGCATGCAAAACAACGTTATTAGCATCAGAATTACTAGTCTCTACGGGTCCCAGCCCTCATTTGTAGTTTTTGCGTGCAAAACAGCGACTTTAGGACCAGAATTACAAGTCAATGGGTCCCAGACCTCACCTATGTCTTTTTTTGGATTAAAAACAGCGCCTTTTGCACCAGAATTACAAGTCTCATAGGGTCCTAGCCCTCATCTGTGGTTTTGTGCATTCACAACAGCGACATTTCGACCAGAATTAAGAGTCTCTATGGGTCCCATACCTCACCTGTCGTTTTGTGCATGCAAAACAGAGTGATTAGCACCAGAATTACAAGTCTCCATTGGTCCCAGACCTCACCTGTTGTTTTGTACATGTAATACAGCGTGATTAGCATCAGAATTACTAGTCTCTATGGGTCCCAGCCCTCATCTGTGTTTTTTTGCATACAAAACAGCGCCTTTTGAATCAGAAATAAAAGTCTCTATGGATCCCAGACTTCGCCTGTTGATTAGTGCATGCGAAACAGTGCGATTAGCACAAGAATTACTATTCTCCATGGGTCCCAGACATCAGATGTCGTTTTGTGCATGCAAAACAACGTGATTAGCATCAAAATTACTAGTCTCTCTGTGTCCCAGCCCTCATCTGCGGTTTTTGCATGCAAAACAGCGGCTTGAGGACCAGAACCACAAGTCTCTATGAGTCCTAGACCTCACCTATGGTTTTTGCATTCAAACCAGCGCCTTTAGCACCAGAATTGCAATTCTCTATGGGTCCCTGCCCTTATCTGTGGTTTTGTGCATTCACAACATCGACATAACGACCAGAATAACTAGTCTCTATGGGTCCCAGACCTCACCTGTCGTTTTGTGCATGCTAAACGGCGTGATTAGCACCAGAATTACTATTCTCCATGGGTCCCAGACCTCACCTGTCGTTTTGTGCATGCAAAACAACGTGATTAGCATCAGAATTGCTAGTCTCTATGGGTCCCAGACTTCGCCTGTTGATTTGCGAATGCAAAACAGCCTGATTAGCACCAGAATTACAAGTCTCTATGGGTCCCAGACCTCTCCTATCGTTTTTTGCATTCAAAACTGCCACTTTAGAACCAGAAGTGCAAGTCACTATGGGTCCCAGCTTTCATCTGTGGTTTTCGCATGCAAAACCGCGGCTTTTGGATCAGAATTACCAGTCTCTATGTGTCCCAGCCCTCATCTGTGGTTTTGTGCATTCACAACAGCGACATTCTGACCAGAATTAATAGTCTCCATGTATCCCAGACCTCACCTGTCGTTTTGTGCATGCAAAACAACGTGATTAGCATCAGAAATACTAGTCTCTATGGGTCCCAGCATTCATTTGTGATTTTTGCATGCAAAACAGCGTCTTTAGGACCAGAATTACAACTCTCTATGGGTCCCAGACCTCACCTACGTTCTTTGCTTTCAAAACAGCGACTTTAGCACCAGAAGTGCAAGTCACTATGGGTCCCTGCTTTCATCTGTGGTTTTTGCATGCAAAACCGCGGCTTTTGGATCAGAATTACCAGTCTCTATGTGTCCCAGCCCTCATCTGTGGTTTTGTGCATTCACAACAGCGTCATTCTGACCAGAATTAATAGTCTCCATGTGTCCCAGACCTCACCTGTCGTTTTGTGCATGCAAACAACTTGATTAGCATCAGAATAACTAGTCTCTATGGGTCCCAGCCCTCAATTTTGATTTTTGCATGCAAAACAGCGTCTATAGGACCAGAATTACAAGTCTCTGTGGGTGTCAGGCCTCACCTATGTTTTTTGAATTCAAAACAGCGTCTTTAGCACCAGAATTGCAAGTCTCTATGGGTCCCAGCCTTCATCTGTGGTTTTGTGCATTCACAACTGCCACATTATGACCAGATTTAATAGTCTCTATGGGTCCCAGGCATCACCTGTCGTTTTGTGCATGCAAAACAACGTGATTAGCATCAGAATTGCTAGTCTCTATGGGTCCCAGACTTCGCCTGTTGATTTGCGAATGCAAAACAGCCTGATTAGCACCAGAATTACAAGTCTCTATGGGTCCCAGACCTCTCCTATCGTTTTTTGCATTCAAAACTGCCACTTTAGAACCAGAAGTGCAAGTCACTATGGGTCCCAGCTTTCATCTGTGGTTTTCGCATGCAAAACCGCGGCTTTTGGATCAGAATTACCAGTCTCTATGTGTCCCAGCCCTCATCTGTGGTTTTGTGCATTCACAACAGCGACATTCTGACCAGAATTAATAGTCTCCATGTATCCCAGACCTCACCTGTCGTTTTGTGCATGCAAAACAACGTGATTAGCATCAGAAATACTAGTCTCTATGGGTCCCAGCATTCATTTGTGATTTTTGCATGCAAAACAGCGTCTTTAGGACCAGAATTACAACTCTCTATGGGTCCCAGACCTCACCTACGTTCTTTGCTTTCAAAACAGCGACTTTAGCACCAGAAGTGCAAGTCACTATGGGTCCCTGCTTTCATCTGTGGTTTTTGCATGCAAAACCGCGGCTTTTGGATCAGAATTACCAGTCTCTATGTGTCCCAGCCCTCATCTGTGGTTTTGTGCATTCACAACAGCGTCATTCTGACCAGAATTAATAGTCTCCATGTGTCCCAGACCTCACCTGTCGTTTTGTGCATGCAAACAACGTGATTAGCATCAGAAATACTAGTCTCTATTGGTCCCAGCCTTCATTTGTGATTTTGCATGCAAAACAGCGACTTTAGGACCAGAATTACAAGTCTCTATGGGTTCCAGACCTCACCTATGTTCTTTGCATTCAAAACAGCGACTATAGCACCAGAATTGCAAGTGTCTATGTGTCCCAGCTCTCATCTGTGTTGTTGTGCATTCACAATAGCGACATTATGACCAGAATTAATAGTCTCTATGGGTCCCAGACCTCACCTGTCGTTTTGTGTATTCAAAACAGCGTGATTATCACCGGAATTACTAGTCTCCATGGGTCCCAGCCCTCATCTGTGGTTTGTGCATTCACAACAGCGACATTAGCACCAGAAATACTAGTCTCAATGGGTCCCAGACTTTACCTGCCATTTTGTGGATGCAAAACAACGAGATTAGCATTAGAATAACTAGTCTCTATTGATCCCAGCCCTCATCTGTGGTTTTTGCATGCTAAACAGTGTGATTAGCACCAGAAAAACTGGTCTTCGTGTGTCCCAGACCTCACCTGTCGTCTTGTGCATGCAAAACAAAATGATTAGCATTAGAATTACTAGTCTCTATCTGTCCCAGCCCTCATTTGTGGCTTTGGCATGCAAGACAGCGACTTTAGGACCAGAATTACAAGTTTCTATGGGTCCCAGACCTCACCTATGGTTTTTTGCATTCAAAACAGCGACTATAGCTCCAGAATTGCAATTCTCTATGGGTCCCAGAATTCGCCTGTTGATTTGTGAATGCAAAACAGCGTGCTTAGATCCAGAATGACGCTTGCCTATTGCTCCCAGCCTTCATCTGTGGTTTTGTGCGTTCAAAACAGCGACTTTAGCATCAGAATAACTAGTCTCTATGGGTCCCAGCCCTCATCTGCGGTTTTTGCATGCAAAACAGCAGCTTGGGGACCAGAACCACAAGTCTCTATGGGTCCCAGACCTCACCTATGGTTTTTTGCATTCAAAAGAGCGACTATAGCACCAGAATTGCAAGTCTCTATTGGTCCCAGACTTCGCCTGTTGATTTGTGAATGCAAAACAGCGTGCCTAGATCCAGAATGACGCTTGCCTATTGCTCCCAGCCTTCATCTGTGGTTTTGTGCATTCAAGACAGCGACTTTAGCATCAGAAATACTAGTCTCTATGGGTCCCAGCCCTCATCTGCGGTTTTTGCATGCAAAACAGCGGCTTGAGGACCAGAACCACAAGTCTCTATGGGTCCCAGACCTCACCTATGGTTTTTTGCATTCAAAAGAGCGACTATAGCACCAGAATTGCAAGTCTCTATGGGTCCCAGACTTCACCTGTTGATTTGTGAATGCAAAACAGCGTGCTTAGATCGAGAATGACGCTTTCCTATTGCTCCCAGACCTCACCTGTCGTTTTGTGCCGTCAAAACAACGTGATTAGCATCAGAATTACTAGTCTGTATGGGTCCCAGACCTCACCTATGGTTTTTTGCATTAATAACAGCGACTTTAGCACCAGAATATTCAAGTCTCTATGGGTCCCAGCCCTCATCTGTGGATTTGTGCATTCACAACAGCGACATTATGACCTGAATTAATAGTCTCTATGGGTCCCAGACCTCACCTGTCATTTTATGCATGCAACACATCGTGATTAGCACCAGAATTACTAGTCTCCATGGGTCCCAGACCTCACCTGTCGTTTTGTGCATGCAAAACAACGACTTTAAGACCAGAAATACAAGTCTCTTTAAGTCCCAGACTTCACCTATGGTTTTTTGCATTCAAAACGGCGACTTTAGCACCAGAATTGCAAGCCTCTATGGGTCCCAGCCCTCATTTGTGGTTTTTGCATGCAAAACAGCGACTTTTGGATCACAATTACAAGTCTCTATGGGTCCCAGACTTCGCCTGTTGATTTGTGAATGCAAAACAGCGTGCTTAGATCCAGAATGACGCTTGCCTATTGCTCCCAGCCTTCATCTGTGGTTTTGTGCATTCAAGACAGCGACTTTAGCATCAGAAATACTAGTCTGTATGGGTCCCAGCCCTCATCTGCGGTTTTTGCATGCAAAACAGCGGCTTGAGGACCAGAACCACAAGTCTCTATGGGTCCCAGACCTCACCTATGGTTTTTTGCATTCAAAAGAGCGACTATAGCACCAGAATTGCAAGTCTCTATGGGTCCCAGACTTCGCCTGTTGATTTGTGAATGCAAAACAGCGTGCTTAGATCGAGAATGACGCTTTCCTATTGCTCCCAGACCTCACCTGTCGTTTTGTGCCGTCAAAACAACGTGATTAGCATCAGAATTACTAGTCTGTATGGGTCCCATCACTCATCTGTGGTTTTTGCATGCAAAATAGCGACTTTTGGATCTGAATTACAAGTCTGTATAAGTCCCAGACTTCGCCTGTTGATTTGTGAATGCAAAACAGCGTGCTTAGTTCCAGAATTACTAGTCTCCATGGGTCCCAGACCTCACCTGTTCTTTTATGCATGCTAAACAGCGTGATTATCCTTGGTCTCTATGGGTCCCATCCATCATTTGTGGTTTTTGCATGCAAAACTGCGTCTTTTGGATCACAATTACAAGTCTCTATGGTTCCCAGATTTCGCCTGTTCATTTGTGAATGTAAAACAGCGTGCTTAGATCCAGAATGACGCTTGTCTATTGGTCCCAGCCTTCATCTGTCGTTTTGTGCATGAAAAACAGCGTGATTAGCACCAGAATTACTAGTCTCCTTGGGTCCCAGACCTCACCTGTCGTTTTGTGAATGCAAAACAGCGTGCTTAGATCCAGAATGACGCTTGGCTATTGCTCCCAGCCTTCATCTGTGGTTTTGTGCGTTCAAAACATCGTGATTAGCAACAGAATAACTAGTCACTATGGGTGCCAGCCCTGATCTGCGGTTTTGTGCCTTCAAAAAAGCGACATGAGGACCAGAACCACAAGTCTCTATGGGTCCCAGACCTCACCTATGGTTTTTTGCATTCAAAAGAGCGACTATAGCACCAGAATTGCAAGTCTCTATGGGTCCCAGACATCGCCTGTTGATTTGTGAATGCAAAACAGCGTGCTTAGATCCAGAATGACGCTTCTCTATTGGTCCCAGCCTTCATCTGTGGTTTTGTGCACTTAAAACAGCGACTTTAACATCAGAATTACTAGTCTCTATGGGTCCCAGCCCTCATTTGTGGCTTTTGCAGGTAAAAGAGCGACTTTAGGACAGGATTCACAAGTCTCTATTGGTCCCAGATCTCACCTATGGTTTTTTGCATTCACAACAGCGACATTAACATCTGAAATAGTAGTCTCTATGGGTGCCAGACCTCACCTATGGTTTTTTGCATTCAAAACAGCGTCTTTAGCACCAGAATATACAAGTCTCAATGGGTCCCAGCCCTCATCTGTGGTTTTGTGCATTCACAACGGCGACATTATGACCAGAATTAATAGTCTCTATGGGTCCCATACCTCACCTGTCGTTTTGTACATACAAAACAGAGTGATTAGCTTCAGAAATACGACTATCCATGGGTCCCAGACCTCACCTGTCTTATTGTGCATGCAAAACAACGTGATTAGCATCAGAATAACTAGTCTCTATGGGTCCCACCCTCAATTTTGTTTTTTGCATGCAAAACAGCGTCTTTAGGACCAGAATTACAAGTCTCTGTGGGTGTCAGGCC
>CBDCKB010000001.1:0-12900 GCA_965217995.1 Rhodobacterales bacterium | reverse complement strand
TACACATATGCCTGATATACACCTGCTTGTGAGGAGGTTTATGGCGATATTTCCCATCGGCCAAGAGGTGTATATGCCTGATATATCACCATGAACCTCCAAACATAGACAGGTGTATTATCAGGCATATAGGCGGATTGCACATGTTTCCATGGTAACATAGTATATATTGAGTTCTCTGATTGTTTGTTCTTACAGCCGCTGTTCATAGCACTGTCTCAGATCTGGTCTGGTTTCCAGGACGAGGTGGTCCTACTGAGCATACTCAGTAGCCTTCTCACCAGTCTCACTCCTCTCACAAGGGTGAGTAAAGCCTCATACCCAGTCCCCCCCCCCCCCCTTGGCATTATAATCAATAGATGTGTATGGGAATTTAGGGAAGCCTGCTATCAGGAATGAGTTGTTCTTACAACAATTACCCATCGCCAGTTAAAGGAACGATGTTCTCGTTCACCACTTGATCCTGACAGGAACGAGGCTGTGTGGACCTATGATGGAAACATAGGATATATACCTTGAAGGCAAACACATCCCGTTATTCCTCATGGCTGTGGTAGCGTTCCTTGCTTTCTTTCTCCCATACACCACCATTCTACTAGCAGGACAATGGATTCAGAAGATATCGAACAAGAAGCCGTTCTCTTGGATCAACCATCCCAGATTCAAACCTCTCCTTGATGCGTATTATGCCCCTTATAAGGACAAACATCGCTATTGGACGGGACACTTGCTAGTGATTCGTTTCATTCTTCTGGTCGTATTTTCCATCGATTCCCTTGGTGATTCTAGTGCGGACCTCCTTGCCACAGCAGTCGCTGGCACATGGATCGCATTTCTTGCTTGGATTGTGGGTGGAGTGTACAGGAAGTGGTATCTCAATTTACTCGAGTCGTTCATTGTCTTGAAGCTCATTGTGCTTACTGCAGCTACGTACTACGTGACAGTCAGTGATGGGAACCAGGCTGCACTAGTGAATGCAATGGTTTCTCTTGACTTTGTGGTCTTCATTGGGATCGTTGGCTTTCAGATCTACCAAAGAGTGAGGAATGTGAACCTATGGAAGGAGAAAATCTTGCCCAAATTGCCCAAATTTTGCAACCGAAACAGAGATACGACATTGAATCAGAGGTAACTCTTTCCTCACGAACTATAACAACCGTTTGCCTGTCTGAACTTCGTGAGTCAATGCTGGAGGAATCTAATTAGTGTCGACATTTTTGTATGTAATGTTATTTTTACCTCATTGATTCTTTTGTTTACGGTGTAATTATGGTATACTTTGTACGTTTGACTGTTGAGATAGATGTTCTTTATATATAACAGTTTACTTTATATCTTTTCTCAAATGAACCCTATAGTTATCATATAATAGCAACTAGGGTAAGTTAATTATTTTGCTCAGCTGGCAAGTGGGTTTCATATCATGTGTTGTGGCATGCATTAATGCCCCATGTAGGAAACTGATTGACTCATAATGTAATCCCTTTGTATTATGCATGCATTTAATGCCCCAAGTACCTGGATGTAATAAGTCATGTGAAGGGTTTGTTAGTATACATAGCGAAGCACAAAATTTACGTCTCTGTAAAATTAGATAGGAGCATTTGTGGTGCTATTAATCAAAAGGTTTCTGTGAAAGTAGACAAGGCTGTAAAGGCAACAGAGCTAGGGATGTGGAGATTTCTTCATTCCAGCTATATAGGCCTAAGGGTGCATGAGTCCAGACAGGTTTGTTGGGCTGTATATACATGTATAGAGGTCACATAATATGGAAAGTTGCTTCCTGTAACTTTTGTTATGCAAGACTAATTAATATATACATACTCTTGATCATATGGCCTATAATAATTATAGTAAGTGTTAACAAGAATTGGAATCAACTATTGCAAACACATGTAGAACTATAAAGTGATATATAAAGTGTAAAGAAACATATCAAACAGTACAATATCTAGTCAAGAGAGCCTACTGAGGTTTTCATATACTTCATCAGCAAGAACAGTCAATTTTGCATCTCGTAACACCTCGACCAGTGTTTTCCATGTGACTGGCTGTTTGCCTTGACCCTGTAACCACTTCTTGAGAATTGCCAAGTTGATGTCATCCCCTCGATGATCCTTAACAATTCCATCAACAATTACTCCAGTCTCATCATTTAGTAAGTGTATGCCAAATGTATTGTAGTGTGTTCCTATTCGTTCTAGGACACTCATATCTCCCTTTTTGACTGGAAACTTAAGCAAGACTAGCAGGGAAGGCCTCATATCTGGTCAGAAGAAAGGTGCATGAATGTATACTGTCAGTCTCTGTTGCAATTCAGTGGGAGACTAACCTTCAAGACGGCACTTCCTTCCATCCCAAGACCCACTTGGAGATATATCCCCTCCCACTGGCAGCGAAAGACTACGTCCAACAGATGATGGTACAGTAGGGCTCCCTGGAAATGCTGTTAAATAAAGTCCATGCACGACATGGTGAATCTTCCAATCATACAGTACGTATAGAAAACATACTAGTTGGTTGATGATATGGTAGTGGGACTTCTGAGGACAGATTCTCGCAGCTTCCTCTAAACCTCAGACAAGCTACGGAGCTCCCTGTTGCATTACTACCACATGCTAGAATGGTGAACCGTGGAGGATACATCTTCTCCTCCTCCATCAGCTGTAACTGAGGATGTTCTATGCCCCAGTAATCAACATCTACTGCTCTGATCTGAGGAAATCAATAATTGTCAGCTGTAGCTCCAGGAACTATTGGCATTAATTACCTCTTCATTTTCCCGTGCAAGAATCCACCCACATTGGGGGGCATCTGCTTCAATTTGTAGCCTTGCTTCAGAATCATCAGTGGTTTGAAATGTGAATGGTCTTCGTGAAAAGGTAACAGAGGAAGAAAATTGCTTCCCTAGTGTCTACAGTAATATAAGAAAGATGGAAGTTATTCCCATATCACACATTACCTATATCCATTCCTATGGTTACTTACTTTAAAGCATGTCTTCAAGGAGAATGTGACACAGAAGTGTAGGGGAACATTTGTCTGCTCGAGTGGCCATGGCTCCGGAATCACTTTTGTTAGACAGTACTGAGCGTTTGAGGGGAGTTGATCACGAGTGATGTTGGACTGGATGCAGGAGAAGCAGAAATGTTTTGTGTAGAGAATCCCATAACCTCTGCCATCCTCGGAGTAGAATGTGACTGGGTCATTCGAATGCTGGAACGTGTACTTCTTCTGACCGTCATCAGCAACTGTGAAGTTGCTGTGGTCAGCCTTGAGAAAACCAAGCTCAAGATCCTCCCAATGATGTAGGAAGTGTGGTAGGATCACTTCTACTGGCTTCAGGAAGAGAATGCCTTCTTGTGTGCAGAACCAGATGATAGGAGAGATGGGTCTTGTGCCTGGTGGGAACTGGAAGGGACCATGTAGAGAAACACCAGCCTCGATGTGGACAGTGACTCCATCTGGGATGGCACCTGGTGGAACCCTCAGAGTGATGTCATGGTCATTGTTAGTGAACTCCTTCCCATTCGAATCACACTTGAGCACTTGAGTTTGGTCCACAAATGGAACATTTGCACTTTTCAATGGAGGAGACTGTAAGGCAGTGGAACATCAATTTGGAGTCAAATGTATTACACTAGTTTCAATGTATAAGTTCAGCGCAATTTTGGAATTTGCGCAATCTGGAGATTGTGCAAATTTCTAGATTTTGCAGAACATATGTATAATATTAGAGTCTTACAGGACAAGTTGGTGACCTCTTTCTTACGAAGTCTGGAGCACTGGACCTTTCATGTGGCACCTGCATTGAGAACAGCATTTGACTATGATGATAGCTACGTACAACTGTAGCTTACCACTTCAGTAGATTGTGATGAGGACATGTCCATTTCCTACATTCAAGTAATGTACGGACAGCAGATAGGATAACAGAGTCATAATTCTAAGGCAAAGAGCAGTTCTGACCAACAGTAGCTGCAGACTACATCAATATAGAAAGTTCCATTAAACAATCGTGACCATTCAGTCACCAATGAAAGAGAAACGGTAACAATTGCTTAAAGCAGTTCTGATCAACAATATCAAGAGTTCCTGTAACTTACCGGCTGCATTCATGTAGTGTACAGTCAACAATGAAAGGAAAGAAACAGTCACAATTGTTTAAAGAGCTCTGTGAAACAATACCAAGTGTTCCTGTAACTTACCCGCTGCATTCATGTAGTGTACAGTCAGCAATGAAAGGAAAGAAACAGTCACACTTGTTTAAAGAGCTCTGTGAAACAATATCAAGAGTTCCTGCAACTTACCATCTGCATTCATGTAGTGTACAGTCAGCAATGAAAGGAAAGAAACAGTCATAATTATTCAAAGAGCTCTGAGCAACAATATCAAGAGTTCCTGTAACTTACCATCTGCATTCATGCAGTGGACAGTCAGCAATGAAATGAAAGAAATAGTCACAATTCTTTAAAAAGCTCTGGTCAACAATAGCAAGAGTTCCTGCAACTTACCATCTGCATTCATGTAGTGTACAGTCAGCAATGAAAGGAAAGAAACAGTCATAATTGTTTAAAGCAGTTGTGAGCAACAATATCAAGAGTTCCTGTAACCTACCGGCTGCATTCATATAGTGTACAGCCAGCAATGAAAGGAAAGAAACAGTCACACTTGTTTAAAGAGCTCTGTGAAACAATATCAAGAGTTCCTGCAACTTACCATCTGCATTCATGTAGTGTACAGTCAGCAATGAAAGGAAAGAAACAGTCATAATTATTCAAAGAGCTCTGAGCAACAATATCAAGAGTTCCTGTAACTTACCATCTGCATTCATGCAGTGGACAGTCAGCAATGAAATGAAAGAAATAGTCACAATTCTTTAAAAAGCTCTGGTCAACAATAGCAAGAGTTCCTGCAACTTACCATCTGCATTCATGTAGTGTACAGTCAGCATTGAAAGGAAAGAAATGGTCACAATTGTTTAAAGAGCTCTGTGAAACAATATCAAGAGTTCCTGTAACTTACCCACTGCATTCATGTAGTGTACAGTCAGCAATGAAAGGAAAGAAAGTCACAAATGTTTAAAGAGCTCTGTGAAACAATATCAAGAGTTCCTGTAACTTACCATCTGCATTCATGTAGTGTACAGTCAGCAATGAAAGGAAAGAAACAGTCACAAATGTTTAAAGAGCTCTGTGAAACAATATCAAGAGTTCCTGTAACTTACCTCCTGCATTCATGTAGTGTACAGCCAGCAATGAAAGGAAAGAAACAGTCACAATTGTTTAAAGAGCTCTGTGAAACAATATCAAGAGTTCCTGTAACTTACCATCTGCATTCATGTAGTGTACAGTCAGCAATGAAAGGAAAGAAATAGTCACAATTCTTAAAAAATCTCTGGTCAACAATAGCAAGAGTTCCTGCAACTTACCTTCTGCATTCATATAGTGTACAGTCAGCAATGAAAGGAAAGAAATAGTCACAATTCTTAAAAAATCTCTGGTCAACAATAGCAAGAGTTCCTGCAACTTACCATCTGCATTCATATAGTGTACAGCCAGCATTGAAAGGAAAGAAATGGTCACAATTGTTTAAAGAGCTCTGTGAAACAATATCAAGAGTTCCTGTAACTTACCTCCTGCATTCATGTAGTGTACAGCCAGCAATGAAAGGAAAGAAACAGTCACAATTGTTTAAAGAGCTCTGTGAAATAATATCAGAAGTTCCTGTAACTTACCTCCTGCATTCATGTAGTGTACAGCCAGCAATGAAAGGAAAGAAACAGTCACAATTGTTTAAAGAGCTCTGTGAAACAATATCAAGAGTTCCTGTAACTTACCATCTGCATTCATGTAGTGTACAGTCAGCAATGAAAGGAAAGAAATAGTCACAATTCTTTAAAAAGCTCTGGTCAACAACAGCAAGAGTTCCTGCAACTTACCATCTGCATTCATATAGTGTACAGCCAGCATTGAAAGGAAAGAAATGGTCACAATTGTTTAAAGAGCTCTGTGAAACAATAGCAAGAGTTCCTGTAACTTACCTCCTGCATTCATGTAGTGTACAGCCAGCAATGAAAGGAAAGAAACAGTCACAATTGTTTAAAGAGCTCTGTGAAATAATATCAGAAGTTCCTGTAACTTACCTCCTGCATTCATGTAGTGTACAGCCAGCAATGAAAGGAAAGAAACAGTCACAATTGTTTAAAGAGCTCTGTGAAACAATATCAAGAGTTCCTGTAACTTACCATCTGCATTCATGTAGTGTACAGTCAGCAATGAAAGGAAAGAAATAGTCACAATTCTTTAAAAAGCTCTGGTCAACAACAGCAAGAGTTCCTGCAACTTACCATCTGCATTCATATAGTGTACAGCCAGCATTGAAAGGAAAGAAATGGTCACAATTGTTTAAAGAGCTCTGTGAAACAATAGCAAGAGTTCCTGTAACTTACCCGCTGCATTCATGTAGTGTACAGCCAGCATTGAAAGGAAAGAAATGGTCACAATTGTTTAAAGCAGTTGTGAGCAACAATATCAAGAAGTTCCTGTAACTTACCCGCTGCATTCATGTAGTGTACAGGCAGCAATGAAAGGAAAGAAACAGTCACAATTGTTTAAAGAGCTCTGATCAACAATAGCAAGAGCTCCTGTAACTTACCGGCTGCATTCATGTAGTGTACAGTCAGCAATGAAAGGAAAGAAACAGTCACAATTGTTTAAAGAGCTCTGGTCAACAATAGCAAGAGTTCCTGCAACTTACCATCTGCATTCATGTAGTGTACAGTCAGCAATGAAAGGAAAGAAACAGTCACAATTCTTTAAAAAGCTCTGGTCAACAATAGCAAGAGTTCCTGCAACTTACCATCTGCATTCATGTAGTGTACAGTCAGCAATGAAAGGAAAGAAACAGTCATAATTGTTTAAAGCAGTTGTGAGCAACAATATCAAGAGTTCCTGTAACTTACCCGCTGCATTCATGTAGTGTACAGGCAGCAATGAAAGGAAAGAAACAGTCACAATTGTTTAAAGAGCTCTGGTCAACAATAGCAAGAGTTCCTGCAACTTACCATCTGCATTCATGTAGTGTACAGTCAGCAATGAAAGGAAAGAAACAGTCACAATTCTTTAAAAAGCTCTGGTCAACAATAGCAAGAGTTCCTGCAACTTACCATCTGCATTCATGTAGTGTACAGTCAGCAATGAAAGGAAAGAAACAGTCATAATTGTTTAAAGCAGTTGTGAGCAACAATATCAAGAGTTCCTGTAACTTACCCGCTGCATTCATGTAGTGTACAGGCAGCAATGAAAGGAAAGAAACAGTCACAATTGTTTAAAGAGCTCTGGTCAACAATAGCAAGAGTTCCTGCAACTTACCCGCTGCATTCATGTAGTGTACAGTCAGCAATGAAAGGAAAGAAACAGTCACAATTCTTTAAAAAGTTCTGGTCAACAATAGCAAGAGTTCCTGCAACTTACCATCTGCATTCATGTAGTGTACAGCCAGCATTGAAAGGAAAGAAATGGTCACAATTGTTTAAAGAGCTCTGTGAAACAATATCAAGAGTTCCTGTAACTTACCCGCTGCATTCATGTAGTGTACAGCCAGCATTGAAAGGAAAGAAATGGTCACAATTGTTTAAAGAGCTCTGTGAAACAATATCAAGAGTTCCTGTAACTTACCCGCTGCATTCATGTAGTGTACAGGCAGCAATGAAAGGAAAGAAACAGTCACAATTGTTTAAAGCAGTTGTGAGCAACAATATCAAGAGTTCCTGTAACTTACCCACTGCATTCATGTAGTGTACAGGCAGCAATGAAAGGAAAGAAACAGTCACAATTGTTTAAAGCAGTTGTGAGCAACAATATCAAGAGTTCCTGTAACTTACCCGCTGCATTCATGTAGTGTACAGGCAGCAATGAAAGGAAAGAAACAGTCACAATTGTTTAAAGAGCTCTGATCAACAATAGCAAGAGTTCCTGTAACTTACCATCTGCACTCATGCAGTGTACAGTCAGCAATGAAATAAAAGAAACAGTCATAATTGTTTAAAGCAGTTGTGAGCAACAGTATCAAGAGTTCCTGTAACTTACCTCCTGCATTCATGTAGTGTACAGTCAGCAATGAAAGGAAAGAAACAGTCACAATTGTTTAAAGAGCTCTGTGAAACAATATCAAGAGTTCCTGTAACTTACCATCTGCATTCATGTAGTGTACAGTCAGAAATGAAAGGAAAGAAACAGTCACAATTGTTTAAAAAGCTCTGGTCAACAATAACAAGAGTTCCTGTAACTTACCGGCTGCATTCATGTAGTGTACAGTCAGCAATGAAAGGAAAGAAACAGTCACAATTGTTTAAAGAGCTCTGGTCAACAATAGCAAGAGTTCCTGCAACTTACCATCTGCATTCATGAGGTGTACAGTCAGCAATGAAAGGAAAGAAACAGTCATAATTTTTAAAGAGCTCTGAGCAACAATATCAAGAGTTCCTGTAACTTACCTCCTGCATTCATGTAGCGTACAGTTAGCAATGAAAGGAAAGAAACAGTCACAATTGTGATCAACAATAGCAAGAGTTCCCGTAACTTACCATCTGCATTCATGCAGTGTACAGTCAGCAATGAAAGGAAAGAAACAGTCACAATTGTTTATAGAGCTCTGTGAAACAATATCAAGAGTTCCTGTAACTTACCGGCTGCATTCATGTAGTGTACAGTCAGCAATGAAAGGAAAGAAACAGTCACAATTGTTTAAAGAGCTCTGGTCAACAATAGCAAGAGTTCCTGCAACTTACCATCTGCATTCATGTGGTGTACAGTCAGCAATGAAAGGAAAGAAACAGTCATAATTTTTAAAGAGCTCTGAGCAACAATATCAAGTGTTCCTGTGACTTACCTCCTGCATTCATGTAGCGTACAGTTAGCAATGAAAGGAAAGAAACAGTCACAATTGTGATCAACAATAGCAAGAGTTCCTGTAACTTACCATCTGCATTCATGCAGTGGACAGTCAGCAATGAAAGGAAAGAAACAGTCACAATTGTGATCAACAATAGCAAGAGTTCCTGTAACTTACCATCTGCATTCATGCAGTGTACAGTCAGCAATGAAAGGAAAGAAACAGTCACAATTGTTTAAAGAGCTCTGGTCAACAATAGCAAGAGTTCCTGCAACTTACCATCTGCATTCATGTGGTGTACAGTCAGCAATGAAAGGAAAGAAACAGTCATAATTTTTAAAGAGCTCTGTGAAACATTATCAAGAGTTCCTGTAACTTACCTCCTGCATTCATGTAGTGTACAGCCAGCAATGAAAGGAAAGAAACAGTCACAATTGTTTAAAGAGCTCTGTGAAACAATATCAAGAGTTCCTGTAACTTACCATCTGCATTCATGTAGTGTACAGTCAGCAATGAAAGGAAAGAAATAGTCATAATTGCTTAAAGCAGTTGTGAGCAACAATATCAAGAGTTCCTGTAACTTACCATCTGCATTCATGTAGAGTACATTCAGCAATGAAAGGAAAGATACAGTCACAAATGTTTAAAGAGCTCTGTGAAACAATATCAAGAGTTGCTGTAACTTACCTCCTGCATTCATGTAGTGTACAGTCAGCAATGAAAGGAAAGAAACAGTCACAATTCTTTAAAGAGCTCTGAGCAACAACATCAAGAGTTCCTGCAACTTACCATCTGCATTGATGTAGTGTACAGTCAGCAATGAAAGGAAAGAAACAGTCACAATTGTTTAAAGAGCTCTGATCAACAATAGCAAGAGTTCCTGTAACTTACCATCTGCATTCAAGCAGTGTACAGTCAGCAATGAAATAAAAGAAACAGTCATAATTGTTTAAAGAGCTCTGTGAAACAATATCAAGAGTTCTTGTAACTTACCTCCTGCATTCATGTAGTGTACAGTCAGCAATGAAAGGAAAGAAACCGTCACAATTCTTTAAAGAGCTCTGATCAACAATAGCAAGAGCTCCTGTAACTTACCGGCTGCATTCATGTAGTGTACAGTCAGCAATGAAAGGAAAGAAACAGTCACAATTGTTTAAAGAGCTCTGGTCAACAATAGCAAGAGTTCCTGCAACTTACCATCTGCATTCATGTAGTGTACAGTCAGCAATGAAAGGAAAGAAACAGTCACAATTCTTTAAAAGCTCTGGTCAACAATAGCAAGAGTTCCTGCAACTTACCTCCTGCATTCATGTAGTGTACAGTCAGCAATGAAAGGAAAGAAACCGTCACAATTCTTTAAAGAGCTCTGATCAACAATAGCAAGAGCTCCTGTAACTTACCGGCTGCATTCATGTAGTGTACAGTCAGCAATGAAAGGAAAGAAACAGTCATAATTGTTTAAAGCAGTTGTGAGCAACAGTATCAAGAGTTCCTGTAACTTACCCGCTGCATTCATGTAGTGTACAGGCAGCAATGAAAGGAAAGAAACAGTCACAATTGTTTAAAGAGCTCTGATCAACAATAGCAAGAGTTCCTGTAACTTACCATCTGCATTCATGCAGTGTACAGTCAGCAATGAAATAAAAGAAACAGTCATAATTGTTTAAAGCAGTTGTGAGCACCAGTATCAAGAGTTCCTGTAACTTACCCGCTGCATTCATATAGTGTACAGCCAGCAATGAAAGGAAAGAAACGGTCACAATTGTTTAAAGAGCTCTGTGAAACAATATCAAGAGTTCCTGCAACTTACCATCTGCATTCATGTAGTGTACGGTCAGCAATGAAAGGAAAGAAACAGTCACAATTGTTTAAAAAGCTCTGGTCAACAATAACAAGAGTTCCTGCAACTTACCATCTGCATTCATGTAGTGTACAGTCAGCAATGAAAGGAAAGATACAGTCATAATTATTTAAAGAGCTCTGAGCAACAATATCAAAGAGTTTCTGTAACTTACCCGCTGCGTTCATATAGTGTACAGTCAGCAATGAAAGGAAAGAAACAGTCACAATTGTTTAAAGAGCTCTGATCAACAATAGCAAGAGTTCCTGTAACTTACCATCTGCATTTATGCAGTGTACAGTCAGCAATGAAATGAAAGAAACAGTCATAATTGTTTAAAGCAGTTGTGAGCAACAGTATCAAGAGTTCCTGTAACTTACCCGCTGCATTCATGTAGTGTACAGGCAGCAATGAAAGGAAAGAAACAGTCACAATTGTTTAAAGAGCTCTGATCAACAATAGCAAGAGTTCCTGTAACTTACCATCTGCATTCATGCAGTGTACAGTCAGCAATGAAATAAAAGAAACAGTCATAATTGTTTAAAGCAGTTGTGAGCAACAGTGTCAAGAGTTCCTGTAACTTACCCGCTGCATTCATATAGTGTACAGCCAGCAATGAAAGGAAAGAAACGGTCACAATTGTTTAAAGAGCTCTGTGAAACAATATCAAGAGTTCCTGAAACTTACCTCCTGCATTCATGTAGTGTACAGTCAGCAATGAAAGGAAAGAAACAGTCACAATTGTTTAAAGAGCTCTGTGAAACAATATCAAGAGTTCCTGTAACTTACCATCTGCATTCATGTAGTGTACGGTCAGCAATGAAAGGAAAGAAACAGTCACAATTGTTTAAAAAGCTCTGGTCAACAATAACAAGAGTTCCTGCAACTTACCATCTGCATTCATGTAGTGTACAGTCAGCAATGAAAGGAAAGAAACAGTCATAATTATTTAAAGAGCTCTGAGCAACAATATCAAAGAGTTTCTGTTACTTACCCGCTGCGTTCATATAGTGTACAGTCAGCAATGAAAGGAAAGAAACAGTCACAATTGTGATCAACAATAGCAAGAGTTCCTGTAACTTACCATCTGCATTTATGCAGTGTACAGTCAGCAATGAAATGAAAGAAACAGTCATAATTGTTTAAAGCAGTTGTGAGCAACAGTATCAAGAGTTCCTGTAACCTACCCGCTGCATTCATATAGTGTACAGCCAGCAATGAAAGGAAAGAAACGGTCACAATTGTTTAAAGAGCTCTGTGAAACAATATCAAGAGTTCTTGTAACTTACCTCCTGCATTCATGTAGTGTACAGTCAGCAATGAAAGGAAAGAAACAGTCACAAATGTTTAAAGAGCTCTGTAAAAACAATATCAAGAGTTCCTGTAACTTACCGGCTGCATTCATGTAGTGTACAGTCAGCAATGAAAGGAAAGAAACAGTCACAATTGTTTAAAGAGCTCTGGTCAACAATAGCAAGAGTTCCTGCAACTTACCATCTGCATTCATGTGGTGTACAGTCAGCAATGAAAGGAAAGAAACAGTCATAATTTTTAAAGAGCTCTGAGCAACAATATCAAGAGTTCCTGTAACTTACCTCCTGCATTCATGTAGCATACAGTTAGCAATGAAAGGAAAGAAACAGTCACAATTGTGATCAACAATAGCAAGAGTTCCCGTAACTTACCATCTGCATTTATGCAGTGGACAGTCAGCAATGAAATGAAAGAAACAGTCATAATTGTTTAAAGCAGTTGTGAGCAACAGTATCAAGAGTTCCTGTAACCTACCCGCTGCATTCATATAGTGTACAGCCAGCAATGAAAGGAAAGAAATGGTCACAATTGTTTAAAGAGCTCTGTGAAACATTATCAAGAGTTCCTGTAACTTACCTCCTGCATTCATGTAGTGTACAGCCAGCAATGAAAGGAAAGAAACAGTCACAATTGTTTAAAGAGCTCTCTGAAACAATATCAAGAGTTCCTGTAACTTACCATCTGCATTCATGTATAGTGTACAGTCAGCAATGAAAGGAAAGAAATAGTCACAATTCTTTAAAAAGCTCTGGTCAACAATAGCAAGAGTTCCTGCAACTTACCATCTGCATTCATGTAGTGTACAGTCAGCAATGAAAGGAAAGAAACAGTCATAATTGTTTAAAGCAGTT